>NZ_JAERPO010000006.1 GCF_016734905.1 Sphingopyxis jiangsuensis | reverse complement strand
AGTGCGATGGCGACCAACATGCGCGGCTTACGGGCCATCATGCGCGCCAGCCATGAGCTTTCCGGGATCGCCTTGCGTCCCATCCAGTTCAATCGCGACATGGCACCAATGATCAGCATCTGCCTGATATCGGCCTGGCCGGCCTTGGTGACCCGCCCGAGCCGTTCCTTGCCGCCTGATGAAAACTGGCGCGGTACCAATCCAAGCCACGCCGCAAAGTCACGGCCGTTGCGAAAGCTCGTCATGTCAGGCGCGAAGGTCTCCACTGCCATTGCCACCAAGGGGCCGACGCCAGGCATGGTCTGCAATCGCTTCGACACCGGCGTGGCGGCTGCGAGTTCCTTGATCGTTGCGGTCTTCGCATCAATCCAGCCGCTGAGCACAGCAAGCTGCTCGAGCATCGCGAGGCACTCCTCGCGCATCAATGCCGGTAGGTCGCTGTTGGGCGCCTCCAGGATCGCGCGGATGCGACCGACGTGCCGGATGCCCTGAGGGATAACGTGCCCGAACTCATACAAAGCTGCCCGCAAGGCGTTCACCGTCTCGGTCCGCTGACGCACAAGGCGCTGGCGTGATCGATACAGGATCGCAGCGCTCTGCTGAGCCTCGCTCTTGGGTTCAACAAAGCGCATCTCGGGCCGCTGGGCCGCCACCACAATCGCCTCGGCATCGGCTGCGTCGTTCTTCTGGCGCTTCACAAATGGGCGCACGTAGCGAGGCGCGATCAGTCTGACTTCGTGACCAAATCCGCTCAGCACACGCGCCCAGTAATGAGCGCTACCGCAAGCCTCCATTACGACCGCGGCGGCTGGCTGTTGGGCCATGAAAGTGGGAAAAGCCTGTCGCGACAGTTTGCGTTGAAACCGCATCTCGCCGTTCATCGACGCCCCGTGAATCTGGAAAACAGACTTTGCCAGATCCACACCAATCATCGTATCGATACTCATGGTTGCCGTCCTCTCCGTTCGTAGCTTAAACCAAAACTACGCTGGCACATCTTGATGCCGTCAGGGAGGGCGGCAACCACCCCATCTCATTGATCAGAGCCAGAAGATGACGGTTGCGGCGAGGGCGACGGCGGAGAAGAAGGCCTTCGGGCACCGATCGTAGCGTGTTGCGACCCGTCTCCAGTCCTTGAGGCGGCCGAACATGATCTCGATGCGGTTGCGGCGTTTGTAGCGGCGCTTGTCGTATTTGACGGTCTTGCTGCGTATTTTCCGGCCCGGGATGCAGGGCGTGATACCCTTTTCCTGCAAGGCGTCGCGGAACCAGTCGGCATCATAGCCCCGGTCGGCGAGCATCCATTGCGCTTTGGACAGACTGTCGAGCAAAGCGGCTGCGCCCGTGTAATCGCTCACCTGCCCGGCGGTCATGAAGAAGCTGATCGGGCGGCCATTTGCATCGGTCACGGCATGAAGCTTGGTGTTCATACCGCCTTTCGTGCGGCCGATCAGGCGTCCCGGACCCCCTTTTTTACCCCAAGGCTCGACGCCGTGCGGTGGGCCTTCAAATAGGTCGCGTCGATCATGATCGTCTTGCGCTCTGGCGCCTGCGGTGTGGCCAAGCCCTCCATCATGCGGATGAAGATGCCTTTGTCGCTCCACCGCTTCCAGCGATTATAAAGCGTCTTCGCCGGGCCATACTCCCTCGGCGCATCGCGCCACCTGAGCCCATTGCGGTTGACGAAGATGATCCCGCTCAAAACCCGTCGATTATCGACCCGCTCGCGGCCATGGCTTTTCGGGAAATATGGCTGAAGACGCGCCATCTGCTCGTCCGTCAGCCAATACAAATCACTCATCATTCAGGCTCCTCACCCCAAGCCTGAATCACAGCCTTCACCGCAAATCAATGGGTCCTGACCCTA
>NZ_JAERPO010000005.1 GCF_016734905.1 Sphingopyxis jiangsuensis | reverse complement strand
GCCTTCAAGACCGTCGGCACAGACGATGCGGCAGGTCACGATCTCGAAATGCGTATGCAGCCCATGCCCGGCATCGCTGAGCGCCTCGGCAAGCGGGACGCGAAAGAGCGTCGGTTCGACCGCGACGATGCGCGAAGCGCCATTGCACCCGACCGGCCCCGACGCATCGGAATGATAGGCAATATCCATGAACGTCAATTGTCAATTGTCAACGATTGTGTCAAGCTGTGAATTGTTTACAACGCGTGGCAAATGATGATTGGGGAGTGGGTGATGATTTCGAGGCGATGCATCCTGGCTTGGCCGCTGGCCTTGGCCGCGACGGCGGCCCTGGTGGGCGAGGCCCGAAGCGAGGACCATGCCTTGGCCGGAACACTGCGGATCGACAGCTTCGATGCGCGCCTCGATGACTATCTGGCAATCGATACGCAGCCCGAGATGCTCGCGGACGGGTTCAAATGGGCCGAAGGGCCGACCTGGGATGTCAAACGGGATTGCCTCTATTTTTCGGACATTCCCGCCAACCGGATCTACCGGTGGGACGAGCGTCGCGGACTGACCATATTCAAGGATCCCGGCGGATCCGGCGGGGCCGCCGCGGGCGTCATGCCGGGTACAAATGGTCTGCTCTACGATGCTGCGAACGATCGCCTCCTGATTTGCGACCAGGACAGCCGATCTATCCGCGCGCTCACTCTCGCCGATGACGGCGCCAAGCTTCTCCATGCGGGTGACGGCCTGCCATTCAACAGTCCCAACGATCTGGTGCTGGCGAAGGATGGCACGCTATTTTTCACCGATCCGCCCTACGGCCTGATCGATGGGGGGAAGGGGATCGCCAAGCGGCGTTCGGTCAACGGAATTTACCGGGCCGGGAAGGAAGAGGCTATCGACCTTCTCGACGGGGCTGTGAGCTATCCCAACGGGATTGGCCTGTCTCCCGACGAGAGCCATCTTTATGTCACCGTCTCGGATCCCGCCGATCCGCGTATCGTAAGGTTCGAGCTGCGCGGCGGAAAGGTGATCGAACGAATCGACCGGTGGTTCGACATGCGCGTTTTTCAACGCGATGGCAGTCCGGGAATGCCCGACGGCATGGCGGTGGCGCCGGACGGCACGCTTTTCGTCGCCGCACCGGGCGGCGTCGCCGTGATTGATGTCGAGGGACGGGCTTTGGGCCGCATCGTGACAGGCGTGCCAACGGGCAATTGCTGCATCGGGAGCGGCGGGAAATGGCTGTACATTACGGCGAACGACCGGCTTTGGCGCGTACGCTTGGCCGATTTGCCGCAGACTGTCCGGCACGCCACTTAAAATTGTAGACAATCGACATTTCAGCCGATAGGTCCGCTGCAAACAGTCTTGATGGGAGAGATATATGCGCTTCGGACACTTGCTTTGCACTGCCGCCCTTTCGGCGTTTGCCGTGACGACGGCCGTCGTCGGAGAGGGGACAGCGAATCAATGGCCGGTCGAGAGTTTCGAGTCGGTTCCTGCCAAGATCGAGGCGCGCAACGCGACGGCCAATATCGTCGCCAGCAAGAAGGCGACTGACGGCAGTCGCGCCCTCGCGATCAGCTTCGAGCCGCGCGTCGACGATGTCGTCACGCTTTCATTTGCCAAGCCGCTCGATCTCGGAGGGCGGGGCGATGTCAACCTGGCGTTCGACGTGTTCAATGACAGCCCGATGTCCACCCAGATTTTCTTCAACATCGTCGACGTCGACGGGCGGGCTCAACGGCGGAGCGCGGCCATTCCGGCTCAGGGTTCGGCGACGCTTTACGCGGTTTTGTCGGGATTCGAGGCCAGCGTGCAGACAGGGCTGCGCGAGATTCCGCCCGGTTGGCGGAGCGACGATGTCAAACTCTTTTGGCGCAACGGCGACCGCGGACTCGATCTGTCGCGCATCGCGCACATCAGTTTCGAACTCGAAGCCATCACCACGCCCCGCAAGCTTGTCATCGACAATATTCGCCTTCGTTCGAACCCGGCAACCGATCCCTTTTTCCTGACCGAGATTGTCGACCGTTTTGGTCAGGCCGCAAAGGTGGATTATCCGATCAAGATCCACAGCGAGGCCGAACTCAAGGCTGCGGCCGCGAAGGAGCTTGCCGAGCTGGCCGCGTCGAAAGGCCCGCCCGAGCGTTCCCGCTGGGGAGGCTGGTCGGCGGGACCTACCCTCAAGGGAACGGGCTTTTTCCGGACCGAGAAGGTCGACGGGAAATGGTGGCTGGTCGATCCCGATGGCCATCTCTTCTTCTCCAGCGGGATCGCGAATGTCCGCATGGCCAATCTGGAGACGGTAACGGGCTATGACTTCGAGGATCCTTCCGTCCGCAAGATCGATCCCGAGGAGTTGACCCCCGAGGATTCGCGCGATGTCGTTCCCGTCGATCCGTCGGTGCGTGGCACGCGCTTCCTTGCCTCGCCCTTGCGACGCTCGATGTTCCAATGGCTCCCTGCCTACGACGACCCGCTCGGCGATCATTACGGGTATCGCCGGACCTTTCACCAAGGCGCGTTGGAGCATGGCGAAGTCTATAGTTTCTACAAAGCCAATCTCGAGCGCCGCTATGGTGACGGCTATATGAAAAAATGGCGCGATGTGACGCTGTCACGCATGCGCGACTGGGGCATGACCTCGTTCGGCAACTGGATCGATCCGATCTATTACGACAATCAGGAAATGCCCTACTTCGCCAACGGGTGGATCATCGGCAAGTTCAAGACCCTGTCCTCGGGGTTCGACTATTGGTCGCCCTTGCCTGACGTCTACGATCCGGAATTCAAGCGCAGGGCGCGCTTGACGATCGAACAGATTGCCCGCGAAGTGAAGGGCTCGCCGTGGTGCGTCGGGGTATTTGTCGACAACGAGAAAAGCTGGGGACGCACCGATACACCGCGCTATCAATATGCTGCGGTCCTCGACGCATTGGCGAGGCCGTCTACGGATAGCCCGGCGAAGGCTGCGTTCACGAAGATGCTCCAAGGGAAATATAAATCGATTGGCGCGCTCAATGTGGCTTGGGGAACGCAATATTCCAGCTGGGACAATTTCGCGGCTGGGGCAAAAATCGAAACGATCGACCCGGCGATCCCCGATCTTTCTTGGCTTTTTGCCGATTATGCCGAGACCTATTTCCGAACGGTCCGCGACGAGCTGAAGCGGGTGATGCCCGACCATATGTATATGGGCGTCCGAATGGCCGAGTGGGGTATGCCGGCTGAGGTGACCAAAGCTGCGCTCAAATATTCCGACGTGCTGAGCTACAACGTCTATCGCGAGACGATTCATCCCGAGTCATGGGATTTCCTGAAGAAGCTCGATCGTCCGACGATCATCGGCGAGTTCCATATCGGTAGCACCTCGGACACGGGGCTCTATCACCCGGGGCTTGTGATCGGCGTCGATCAGGCCGATCGCGCCCGGATGTACGAGCAATATATGAACTCGGTTCTCGACCATCCGATGATGGTGGGTGCGCACTGGTTCCAGTATATTGACGACAATGTCACCGGTCGTGCCTATGATGGCGAAAATTACAACGTCGGTTGGGTGACGAACACCGACATGCCCTATCCCGAGATGACCGCTTCGGCGCGGCGCTTCAATTACGATCTTTACCGCCGCCGGTTCGGGAACTGACATGGCGGGCGCGATCGACCTCGGTCAAAATCATGGCTTCAACAGCGCGCAAACCAACTCGCGCGCCTTGTTGCTGGCCATCATGGTCTGTTTTGGTGGCTTTGTCTTCGGTCTCGACGCTGCCTTGGTGTCGGGTACCAAGACCTATGTCATGCAGGATCTGGGCACTGATGCGATCGGTTATGGATATGCGGTAAGCGCACCCGGTCTTGGTGTGGTTTTCGCGTTGCTCGTCACCGGCCATATTTGCGACCGGCTCGGGCGGCGTCGCACCTTGCTCATCATCGGTTGGCTTTACCTGCTGTCCGCCATTTTTGCGGTCCTTTCCCAATCGCTGTGGCAACTTGTCGCCGCGCGCTTTCTCGGCGGTCTGGCCTTTGCTTCGCTTTCGGTGTCGTCCATGTATGTCGGAGAGATCGCACCGCCGGCCAAGCGCGGCCTGCTCGTCGCCGTAAACCAGCTCAACATCGTGTTCGGGCTGTTCGCTGCCTATCTCGCCAATTATTTCATTCATGGCTGGGTCGAGCAGGGCGCCTCTTGGGTGTCCGCCATCGGGATGGATCGCTACACGTGGCAATGGATGCTGGGCGTCCAGATTCCGCCCTCGATCCTCTGGATCATATTCCTGATACGGATACCGGAGAGCCCACGGTGGCTGATGCTGCGCGGGCGGCGCGCCGAAGCGGAGAGCGTCATGGCGCGTCTGATGCCCGCCGACGAAGCGGGCGCGGCGATCGCCGACATCGAAACGACGGTGGCGGCAGATCGTGCGCAGTCGGGCGAGCATGATGCGGGAACCCTGCACCACCTGCGCCGCATGATCTCGCCGACGATCGTGCGGGCAACGATCATCGGCCTCGTCATCGCCGCGGTCCAGCCGACGACGGGCATCAACGCCATCATGTTCTATGCTCCTTATGTCATCGAGCAGGTCGGCGTGGGCGTCGATGCATCGTTCCTCGTACCGGTAGTGAACGGCGTCTTCAGCATCGTCGCGACCACCGCCGCGCTCTTCTTCATCGACCGGATCGGCCGACGGACGATACTGCTGGGAGGGCTCGGAGTTGCAGCCATAAGCCTGATCGCTTGCTCCTACAGTTTTGCGAGCGCGACCTATCGGCTCAGCCCCGCTTCGATCGCCGCTTTGCCCTCTACAATCGACCGCGATGCGCTGGCGCCCATGGCGGGGCGCGCCTTCGATGGCGATGTGGCCTTCAAGGACGAGCTCAATCGCGCCCTCGGCAAGCAGGTCGCCCAAGCCAATGAAGCCGAACTCCTGAAGGCGGGCACGAACATCAACAGCTGGCTCGTGCTCGCCAGCATTGCAGCCTTTGTGGCGGCCTTTCAATTTTCGATCGGGCCGATCATGTGGGTTATCCTGTCCGAAATTTTCCCGACGGCCGTTCGCGGTGTGGCGATCCCGGCGTGCGCTCTCCTCACAAGCGTCCTGAACTACGGCGTTCAACAATTTTTCCCATGGCAGCTGGTCAATCTGGGCGCCGCATCGGTCTTCGGCTTTTATGCCGCCTGTGTTTGCGTTGGACTTGCCGTCCTTTGGAAGATGCTGCCGGAAACCAAGGGCAGGTCGATTGAAGATATCGCCGCGGAACTCGCCGGCAGGAAGGAAACGCAGTGATTCCAACGCAAAGTCTTGAAGGCAAGAATGTCGTCGTCACAGGTGGCGGAGCGGGTATCGGATGGGGAATCGTCCAGGCCTGCGCCGCGGCCGGCGCGCATGTCTTCTTTGGTCAGCGAAGCGCGGAGGGCGAGGACAAGGCCGCGCTGATCCGAAGCCGGGGTCAGGAAGCCAGCTTCATGACCCTCGATGTTTCCGATCCGGCGAGCATCGCCGATTTTGCAAACGCCGCGATAGATCGACTTGGGCGGATCGATGGTCTCATCAACAATGCGGGCGTGACCATCGAAGGCGATTTTCTCGTCTTTCCGGCCGACGATCTCGATCGACTCTGGGCGACCAACGTGCGGTCGATTTTTCTGCTCACCCAGGCGCTGGTGCCCGCAATGCCGAGAGGGGGCGCCGTCCTCAACATTTCGTCAAACCATTCGGTGGCGAGCGTCGCGGGTTATGAGATGTATGCCGCGACCAAGGGGGCGATTGCCGCGATGACGCGCGCGCTCAGCTGGAGTCTCGGCGCGCGGGCTATTCGGGTCAACACATTGAGTCCGGGCCTGACGCGCACCGAGGCCGTCCAGCAAGTGATCGATCGGTCGCCCGAGCTCGAGCGCAGCTTCAACGCGATGCACGCCGACGGCAATTTCGCCACTGTCGAAGAGATTGGGGCGGTCGCGGCGTTCCTTGTGTCGGGCGCTGCTGCGGCCATAACCGGCGCCGATCTCATTGCTGATCACGGGCTTGCGGTGCAATTGTGCCGCGACGACGAACTCAAATAGGAGGACCGAGATGCGGATCAGCGATATTTCGGTCTTTCCGGTCTGGGCCGGCTATCGGAACATCTGCCTTGTTCGCGTTGCGACCGATGACGGGATCGTCGGCTGGGGGGAATCGGGGCTGTCCGGCCGCGAACTGGCCGTCGCGGGGATGATCGATCATTTTCGGCCGTTCCTCATTGGCAAGGATGCGCGGCATATCGGGGCGCTCTGGCAAGAGATGTACCGCGGCCAATATTTTGAGGGTGGCCGGACGATTACCGCAGCAATGTCTGCCATCGACATCGCGCTCTGGGATATTGCGGGCAAGGCGCATGGCGTTCCGGTCCACCAGCTGCTCGGCGGCAAGCAACGCGATCATATTCCTTGCTTCATCACCAGCACGGCAGAGCATGGCGACGCGCTCGTCGCCGACATGGTCGCGCTGAAGGAGCAAGGGTGGGACTGTATCCGGGCCACCGTAGGCGATGCCGCAGGGCCTACGACTTACGATCCCCGCCGCGCTATTGCCATAGCCGCCGCCGCGCTCGAAGCGGCCCGCGCGGCGCTTGGCAGCGAGATCTGCCTGGGCATCGACTTTCATCACCGGCTGCAGGTCGCCGAGGCCGCGTCATTCTGCCATCGGATGCCGCCCGGTACGATCGATTTTCTCGAGGAACCGATCCGGCAACAGAGCCCGGGGGCTTACAGCGCACTGCGCCAAATGTGCGACATACCCTTCGCGATCGGCGAGGAGTTCGCATCGAAATGGGATTTCGCTCCCTATATCGAGGGAAAGCTGACCAATTTTGCGCGCATCGACATTTGCAACGTCGGCGGGTTCACCGAAGCGATGAAGATCGCCGCCATGGCGGAGACCCACTATATTGACGTGATGCCGCATGATCCGCTCGGTCCCGTTTGCACGGCGGCGACCATCCAATTCTGCGCTGCCATTCCCAATCTGTCTTGGTGCGAGGTCGACCCCTATGGCGTCGATACGTCGGTCTATGACCGGATGTTTCCCAAACGTCCTCAGTTGGAAACCACCCGCTTCGCTGTGCCGGACGCGCCGGGACTGGGCATCGAGGTGGACGAGGACGCGGTACGCGCGGCAAAGTTTGAGTTTTGGGAACCGCCGCGGCGCTACAAGCCCGATGGATCCTATACAAATTGGTGATGCGGCGCCAATTCCCACGGCGGCACGTGATGCTGGCAGCCGTGTTCGTCAGCGTTGTCATTAACTATCTCGACCGTACGAATATGGCGGTGGCGGCCGTCGCATTGCGGTCCGACCTAAAGCTCTCGCAATTCGATCTCGGCATCATATTTTCGGCTTTCGCCTGGACCTACTCGATCCTCCAGATCCCGGGCGGACTGCTGGTGGATCGTATTGGGCCCCGCGTCCTTTATCCCATCCTGCTGGCAGGCTGGTCCCTCGCCACCATTGTCCAGGGCTTCGCGGGATCGCTTTTGCTGCTCATACTCTGCCGGGTCATGGTCGGGGCGTTCGAAGCACCTTCCTTCCCGATCAACAATCGCGTGGCGACCAGCTGGTTTCCCGAGGACGAACGGGCTGGCGCGATAGGCACCTACACTGCCGGCCAGTTTCTGGGTCTTGCGGCCCTCGCCCCGATCCTCTTTGCTGTTCAGGCCCTATGGGGTTGGCGCATACTCTTTTTCCTGTGCGGGGCGGTCGGCTTGCTCTGGGCCTGGATCTGGTATGCGCTCTATCGGGACCCACTCGAAGATCCGAAACTGGGAGACGAGGAGCGAGAGCGGCTCCGGAAGGGCGGCGCCATGCTCGAATGGCGTCCGAGCAATCCGGCAGCTGGGGAAGGGACTTTGCTTGGATCGCTAGGTTCCGGCCTTTTTCACCGCAAGCTGGTCGGACTTTATCTCGGGCAATTCTGCATCGGTAGCGTGTCGATCTTCTTTTTGACCTGGTTTCCAACCTATCTCGTCGAAAGTCGCGGAATAGCTCTCGACCGGGCTGGGTGGATGACCGCTTTGCCCTTCCTTGCTGCGATGGTCGGCGTCCTTTTCGCGGGCCGCCTGTCCGACCGTCTCGTCCGCCGCGGCGTCAGTGCAAGCGCAGCGCGCAAGGCGCCGGTATTGCTGGGGCTGCTCCTTTCGAGTTCGATCGCCCTCGCGGCTTTTGCACGCAACGACGGCGAGGCCATTGCGCTTATGTCGCTGGCCTTTTTTGGCAACGGAATGGCATCGATCGCGTGGGTGTTCGTGTCCCTTCTCGCCCCCGAAGGGCGCGTGGGGGCGGTCGGCGGGGTGTTCAACTTTTGTGGCGGGCTTTCGGCGGTCGTGACGCCGATCGTGATCGGGGCGCTTCTTTCGCGGTATGACTTTGATCTCGTCCTTGTATACATGGCGGGATTGGCAATTGTCGGCATTGGCTCATATCTGCTGTTGATCGGCAAGGTGGAGCGCGTGCTGTCGCGGCGTTGAAAACAGGGAAGAGACATGATGATGGCGGCATCGGAAGTAATCGGTATCAGGCAACAAATCGCCGATCGCTTGCGCGGGGACATTATTTCGGGCGCGCTCGCTCCCAACCAGAAGGTCACCGAAGAATCGCTTGCGCAGCGATTTGGCGTTTCGCGCGGTCCCATCCGCGACGTTCTGCTCGAACTGTCCAAAGAGGGTCTGCTTATCACGCGCGCCAATCGGGACACGCGCGTCAACGATATTCCGCCGCCCGAACTGCAGGCCCTGATGGTCCGCTTGCGGCTCGATATCGAAGCCTATGCCATTCGGCGCGTTGCCAAGCAGGCGTCGCCGGAACTCATCGAGCGTCTCGAGGCCGCGGTGGCGGAACTGTCACGCCGGCTGCGCGAAGGCGATTTTACCGAGGTTACCAAGGCGGACATCGCCTTCCACCGAACGATCGTCTTCGAAGCGGGAGGCGAGGATCTCGCCAATCTCTGGCAGCCTGTGATCATGCGGATGCGCATGAACTACCAACGAATTACGACGCCGGATCAGTCGATCGGCGAGCATGAGGCTATCCTCGAGGCGATCCGATCGGGCAATGCGAAACGCGCCGAAGAAGCATTACGCGACAATATTCGCTGAGCGGTGGATCAGTTTCCGGACAGCATTTTTTCGCAGGGCAATTGGGTGCTTTCGGCGAGGTCGGGATTGGCCGTAACCAGAAATGCGCCAAGATCGACAATTTGCTGGCCGCCCGCGAGGTGGATGGTCACTCGGCCATCGCCGCGGGCGAGGTCGACGGGCGATATGGCGTCGATACAATAGAAGCGCTCTACATCGTCGAGTTGCACCTCTGCGAATAGCGCATGCGGATAGGGCGGGCTGGCGCTGCCCACAATGGCATTGATTCGTGCTGATGCCCCGGGCGTGCCCGAGCGAGCGAAGAAGCCGAGCGTTACGCGCTCGCCCTTGGAGATTTTGCGGGTCAGCGATGCGTAACCCGCACTGTCCCATATATTAGCTCCGGCGCGGTCGATCGACGCCCGCATCATCGCGCCGCCAGGGCTGCGTTCCGCCGCCGTTTTCGAAATTTTCGCGTCTCCGTAGAATGTCCAAACAGGCTGCGATGGATCGGTCGCGGCTTCTTCGCGGGCGCTTGTTTCCCCCAAAGGAAAAGTCGCCGCGACGCAAAGGAGCAGGATGCGAGCCCTGTCGGCAGATTTCCCAGTCATCAGATTTTCTCCCATCGCCGTTGCATTTTTGCGCCGATCAAGACAGACGTTTGGTTGACTGTCAACAATTGACTATCTGGGAGGTGACTGTGAAGAATGTGTGGTTCAGTCCGATTCTGCTGATCGGAGCGGTCGTGGCGCCCGAAGGAACGGTCTTGGCGGAGGGCGGACGCGATCCGGCTCCCATCACTCTCCAAACCCTTTGGGACTTTCAGAATGGAGAATTGCCGGGCGGTATCGCGATGAACAATGCCAGCGCGGTTCCGACTGGCGATCACGGCGGCGATCGGGCTCTCCACGTGCACCTTAATGCACGCGATCACATGTACAGCGGTTTCTCGATATCCTTCGACCGTCCGCGCGACTGGGACGTCGGAAATGAGGTCGGATTGGCGCTGGACCTCAAAAATCCAGGCAATCGCTCGATCCAGCTCTATCTCGAACTGAGCGATGTCTCCGGCAAATCCTTCACGCGTAGCGCCGTCGTCGCGCCCCGCGGGGACGCCACCTTCTATGCGGTTCTGAAGGGCGGCGAACTCGCGCTGGAGTCGGGGCTTCGCGAGGCGCCGTCGCGCTGGCGCTCCGACGCTTCGCCCTTCATTTGGATGTGGGGGACCAAGCAGCTCGATCTGAAGAACATCAAGGCGATGTCGATCAGTGCGATCGGGCTAGACGCAGATCGCGCTTTCCTTGTCGACAACATCCGCCTCGTCCGTCCGGCGGCGATCGACGCCGGTCATCTCACGGCGATCGTCGATCGTTACGGGCAAGCTGCGAAATTCGATTTCCCCGGCAAGGTCGTTTCGGTCGATGCGCTGCAGGGCGATGCGCAGCGCGAAGGGGCCGAACTCGCAAAGAGCCGGTTTCAGGATCGCAGCCGGTTCGGCGGATGGAAGGTGGGGCCAAAGCGTGCTGCGACCGGATTCTTTCGGACCGAGAAAATCGATGGAAAATGGTGGCTGATAGACCCCGAGGGGTATCTGTATTTTGCGACCGGTATCGACAATGTCCGGATGTCCAACCTCAACACGATGACCGGAATCGATTTCGATGAGGCGGCGATCGTACAGTGGACGGCGACCGACGTGATCCCGGAAGACTCGCGAGGGCTCGAGCGCGTGCCGGACGCCGCATTGCCAAGCCGCTATGTGCGATCTCCGCTTCGGCGATCGATGTTCGAATGGCTTCCGAATTACGATGAACCTTTGGGCGGGCATTTCGGTTATCGGCGCGAAGTCCATCAGGGCGCGGTTCCGCGCGGCGAAACCTTCAATTTCTATCGCGCGAACCTCGAACGAAAATATTCGGGCGACGAAAAGCATTTCATGGGACGATGGCGCGACGTCACGGTGGACCGAATGCTCGGCTGGGGCTTTACGTCATTCGGAAACTGGTTGGACCCGTCCTTCTACGGGAACGGGCGTTTGCCGTTTTTCGCCAATGGATGGATTATCGGCGATTTCAAGACCGTCAGCAGCGGCGACGACTATTGGGCCCCGCTTCCCGATCCCTTCGACCCCGAGTTCGCCCGACGAGCCGATGTGACGGCCGCCCGCATTGCCGAGGAGGTCGCGAACAGCCCGTGGTGCGTAGGGATATTCATCGACAATGAAAAAAGCTGGGGGCGGATGGGCAGCGTGGAGGGACAATATGGGATCGTCATCGACACATTGGCCCGCTCCGCTGAACAAAGCCCGGCAAAACAGGCTTTCACTCGCCTGCTCCGAGACAAATATGTCCAGATCTCGAAACTCAATTCGGCGTGGGGCACGCAAATTCCGAACTGGGAGTCGCTAGGCTCCGGCTTCAAGGCCGTCCAGCATAATGCCGCGTTGGAGAGCGACTATGCCATGCTGCTCGAAGCATTTGCCGCGCGATATTTCGAGATCGTCCGAGGGGCGTCGAAGCGCTTCATGCCTAACCATCTCTATCTCGGGGTCCGTTTCGCCACCTGGGGTATGACCCCGGAAGTCGTGCGCGCCGCCGCTCGATATACCGACGTTCTTAGCTACAATGAATATCGTGAGACACTCCATGAGGAGCAATGGTCGTTTCTCCGTCGCCTCGACAAGCCGTCGATCATAGGCGAGTTCCACATCGGCGCTCCCGATGCGGGTCTTTTCCACCCGGGCCTCGTGATGGCGAGCGATCAACGCGAGCGCGCGCTCATGTTCGAATCCTATATGAACAGGATCATCGAGCACCCTCAATTCGTCGGAGCGCACTGGTTCCAATATATCGACTCGCCGCTCGCCGGCCGCGAATATGACGGTGAAAATTACAATGTCGGTTTCGTGTCGGTCGCGGATCGACCCTATCCGGAACTGGTCGAAGCGGCAAAGCGCGTAAATGCCGCTCTTTATCGAAAGCGCTTCGCTGCTAAAGCGGAAGGCTATTGACAACTGTTAATTGTCAACAATAAGCATGTCGGCAAGGGCTGGGTATGATGCGGCCTATCAGGGATGGGGGATGATATGCGTTTGCAATCTGCGATGCTGAGTGCGGTAGCTGTGCCTGCGCTCGCTTTGGCGATGGTCGGCCAGGCGCGGGGGCAAGAGGCGCCCGCGGACGAAAACGCTGAAACGGCGCAATCCGACGCACAGATAGCCGGCGACGAGGACGATGATGCCATTGTCGTGACCGGTTTCCGCGCCAGTGTCGAAAAGTCGATCGATGACAAGCGCAAGGCCAGGAAAATCGTCGACACGATCAATGCCGAAGACATCGGCAAATCTACGGACAAGAATATCGCGGACGCGCTCGGGCGCGTGACAGGCGTGAGCGTGAACAGCGACAATGGCGAGGGGCAGACGATCTCGATCCGCGGTTCCAACCCGCAGCAGAATGTCATCACCTTCAACGGCGTGACGCTTGGCGCAACCGATGCCAGCCAGGCCGTGAACCTCTCCAGCTTCTCGTCGAACATCCTGTCGAAGGTCGAGGTGATCAAGACGCCGAGCGCCGATGACGAAGAGGGCGCGCTCGGCGGTCTCGTCAATCTCGTCACCCTGCGTCCGCTCGATGTCGCGAAGGACGTTGCGGCCTTCGGCGGCGAGCTTCGTCGTAGCGAACTCGCCGACCGTTGGGACTATCAGATCTCCGCCGCCGTCTCTAAAAAGCTCTTCGACGAAACGCTGGGCTTGTCGCTCAATGTGTTTCGCGAGACCTTTTCGGTGCGCCGGGATCAGTTTCGCGCCGAGGATTATCAGGTGCGAACGGTCGACCAGGCCACATCGACCTCGGGCGAAATATTGAACGACGTGACGGGCATTGTGCCTTTCTTTTCCAATTATGACCTGTTTCAGAATCGCCAAACGCGGTGGGGCGCCGATTTCACGGCGCAGTGGCAGCCGAGCGACCGAACAAATATTGTCCTCAACTTGAGCTACAACTCGCAGCGCTTCGACAACCGCCAGGATTCGGTGCGCACGCGCATCGGTGATTTCGCTCCGCTGGTTGCGGGCGAGCCATTCCAGGGCGACGGCAGGATTGCGCCGGAATCCGATCCGCAGGCCGATTTTTTTACGTTCGACCCCGAAAGCCGCACGTTCGTCAAATATCTCAACCGCTTTGCGCTCGGAGACATTTCGACGGGGATCAACAATTTCAAGAACGAGAATGTCATCGGCTCGCTGGACTTCGAACAGGAGCTGAGCGACAGGTTCCGTGTATCGGCGAACATCGGCTATTCGCGCGCTCGGCAGCTTCCAGGCAACAATATTTTTGTGAATGCCCAGAATTTTCGCAACATCAACGCCTTCCTGCTTTTCAACACGCCTGTGTCGGCGCTGGAACCGGCCGGATTTGATTGTACGGGCGGGCCCTGCCGGCTCGTCGGCGGCGAGGGATTCGTCGATTATGGCGCGCTCGTCGAGCCTCGCGCGGACCTGAGCCACATCTGGGACAATAGTTCCAGCACGGGCTTCAATCCGGACGATCTCGCCGCGCAGAATCTCGCCTTTGTGTCACGGACCGTCAACGACATCGAGGACGAACAAAAAAGCGCGCGGCTGGACTTCGACTGGGATGTGGATTTCGCGGGCATCACGCGGTTCGAGTTCGGCGGTAAATTCACTCGCAGGGACAAATTTGTCGATACGCAGACAGGGACGTTCGCCCAGTTGGGCGTTGGCCAGATCATCATCAATCCGATCACCGGCCTGCCTTCACCGGCGCCGGGCGGCATCTCCGACGTGCCGGCTTCTTTTTTCGCGCGCCCGCTGGTCGATGCGCAAGGCAATATGGTGCCGCCGCCGGTCCAAGGCGGCCCGAACCCGGTCGCACCCTATCCGACCAACCTCGGCGTGACCAACTTCCTGTCCGGTCTTGGATATGGGCGTGATAATTTCACGGACGGCTTTCTGACGTTCGATCCCTTGGCGGCCTTTACCGCCGCGCTGGGGACGCCAACGGCCGAGTTCATTCCCGACAATACCCAGACGCGCGGCGCGCGGCTCGATAACCTTGCCCTATATGCCAAGGCAAATTTCGAACTGTTCAACGAGCGGCTCGTCGGCGACATAGGGCTGCGGTGGTTCCAGACCGACGTCAAGACGCAGGGCTTCTCGGGTGTGCAGTTCGCCGTGGATCCCGGAAATGTCGGCCGTATATTCGACCCCATTTCGCTCGCGCAATATCGCAATCCTGCACTGGCACAGTGCCCCGCAATTCAGTTCTCCGGAAGTCCGGAGGGTATATTCTTCGACGAAACGCGCTTTGCTCGCGTCGATGGGCTTGGATATAATCTCAACGGAACAGGCGATTATCGCGACGATACCCCGATTCCGGCGACCAACCCCTGCTTTGACCCGAACGCCGTTGAAGGGTCGCCGTTTGCCAACGAATTCTTCCTCTATCGCTTCTCGGACGTGTCGACCGAACGCAACTATGTCTACGACAGGACCGGGGGGATTTCGGCGGACGGCCGGACGCTGCTCAGTTCGGGTGATCGAAGCTTGCGTAGCTTTGCGGTGACCGGCGAACATAGCTACAATCGCTTTCTGCCGAGCCTCAACCTCAGCTACATCATGAACGATGACATGATCGTTCGTTTCGCGGCGTCGAAAACGATCGCGAGGCCTCAGATCGACTCGCTGCGGCCCGGATTTCGCCTGGCGGAATTCCAGGAATTCTCGTTCCAGGCGCCCGGTAGCAATCAGCCGCGCCCAGGCAATACGATCACGCTGTTCAACACCAATCTGGATCCGCTGGAGTCGTGGAATCTCGACCTGTCGTTCGAGTGGTACTTCAAGCCCGGAAGCCTTCTCTCGGTGGGCCTTTTCGCCAAAGAACAGACAAATTTCGAAGAAAGCCAGCAGCTTATTACCTATGCGCGCGACCTGCGCGACCTCGGGCTCGACCCCAACGATCCCCCGTTCGATTCCTCCACCCTCGTTGTCAACGAGGCGAATCTGGACACCGCAACCTGTTTCCCCCGGCGATTCCAGGGAAATCCCAACTTCAATGCGGGCAGCTATATTTATTCGACGGCCGCGACAGATCTCTGCAATCTGTTCGTCACATCGAGCATCGTGAACGGAAAAGGGGCCTCGATCCGCGGCGCCGAAGCACAGTTTACGCATAGCTTTACGTCGCTGCCCGGGCTGCTTGGCGGCTTCGGTGTGTCGGCCAACTACACCTTCCAGGACAGCAAGTTCGACCAGCAGGCGTCGACGATCGATCCCAATGTCCTGTTGCCGGCCTTGCCCGTGACCTTTACGCCGCGCCATACCTTGAACGCTACGCTCTTCTGGCAGCGCGGAGGCCATCAGGCACGCCTGGCGTTCCAATCGACGACCGATGTGCTGGTTCAGCGCAGCTTCGGGAGCGGTTCGCTGTGGCAGGAAGGTCGCCGGACGTTGGATTTCTCGGCCGCGGTGGCCGTGCATCCCAACATTTCCTTCACCTTTGAAGGGGTTAATCTCACCGACGAACCGGTGCGGACCTATTTCACCAGTCGTTTCTTGCGGGTCGGTGATCCGGCAGCCGGCGGAGGCGCCCCGACGCCCTTCGACGAGGGTAACGCAATCGGCGGGAATGCCCCCAAGTCCCGGACGGTGCAGCTTTACAATACCGGTCCGATCTTCCGGGTCGGCGTCCGAGCGCGCTTCTGAGCGACGACCCGTCTCCTGACGGCTCGAGCCGCCGACGGTTCGCCATCGTCGGCGGCGGCGCCGCAGGCTGGATGACGGCGCTTATGTTCGCCAGAGTCCTGGCCGGGCGGGTCGATGTGACGGTGATCGACTCCGATCGGGTCCCCACCATCGGCGTGGGGGAAGGATCCACTCCAAAGCTCCGGGCCTTTTTTGCTGCCATGGGCATCAGCGACGAGGAGTGGATGCCGGCGTGCGAGGCGAGCTACAAGGTTGGCGTCGAGTTCGCCGGTTGGTCCGACTATCCGGGCCATAAATCCTATTTTCATCCCTTCTTCGCGCATTTCGATCGCGATCATGTGAAGGGCCTTGCGTTCAACGCCGCGTTGCGCCGACAAGGTATCGACTTGCCCGCGCATCCCGATCTGTTCTGCTACAACCGGTTTGTCGCACAGAAACGGCTTTCTCCGCTCGTGCCGGATCGATTTCCGTTCGACATCCAATATGCCTATCATTTCGACGCAGCCCTGCTCGGCAACTTCCTCCGGCGCAAGGCGATGGATGCCGGGGTCCAGCACCGCGAGCGCCATGTCGAGGCCGTGGCGCAAGGCGCCGACGGAGCGATATCTGGACTTCATCTCGATGGCGGCGAGATTTTCACCGCCGATCTCTATTTCGACTGCACCGGTTTTCGGGCTCTGTTGAGCGAAGAAGCGCTGCATACACCTTATGTCAGCTTCGCTGCCGCTCTGCCGAACGACCGGGCGATCGCGATCGCGACGGCGGCCGACGCCGACCTGCCCCCGCAAACGACGGCCACGGCGCTCGAAGCCGGATGGGCATGGTCGATTCCGCTTCGATCGCGAACCGGGCACGGATATGTCTATTCGTCCCAGTTTCTTTCGGACGACGCCGCCGAGCGCGAATTGCGCCGCCGGATTGCGATCGATGGCGGCGATGCGCGCCTCGTCCGTATGAGGGTGGGAAGGCTCGAACGAAGCTGGACGAAGAACTGCGTGGCCATTGGGCTGGCACAGGGCTTTATCGAACCTCTTGAGGCGACCGGACTGGCGCTCACTCAATTTACGGCAACGCGCTTTGCGTGGCACTTTCTGACGAAAGGCACCGACCCGCAGGTTGCAGACGCCTTCAACCGGGAGGTGGCCGACGCATTCGACAGCGTTCGCGACTTCATCGCGGCCCATTATCTTACCAGCAGCGGCCACCAAACGGAGTATTGGGACCATTGCCGCGCGAATTCGGCAGCGCTGTCGGATAATATCAAGGCCGTGTTCGAGTCCTGGTTCCGGGGCGAAGCGATCGAACCGGTACTGACGTCGCGGCGAATGACGCAATATTTCTCCGCCAACAGCTGGACCTACATGCTCTGCGGAAAAGGGGTGTTTCCGCGGGTGACCCAGCTGAGCCCCCCGGATCCCTCGGTTGCCGAGAAGGTTCCCGTCGCGAGCATCGGACGTTTCATCGAGCGCTGCTTGCTCAACCATGAAGGCCATGCGGCGACATTGGAAGCGCAACGCGGCGCCTCGGGGGGGGCGGCATGTCCGCAACCTGCCGAAGCGCTCCGTATCTTGTGCGCCAATGGGCTCAGCCTGGAACCTCTGCAGTAGAAAGAAGTGGCCGTGCGGATCGGGCGCGGTGGCTCGTATGTCGCCAAAGCGACCGCCAAATCAGTTTGTCAAAGATTGATTGTTGACAATCTACGATGTGCTGCTAGTGCATCGTGGATAAGAAGCAGCAACATCCTTGGGAGGGTGACCATGAGGACCAATCGCATCAAATTCCTGTTGTCGGCCGGCGCGTTTGCGATGTGCGCGGCAGCGCAGCCGCTTTGGGCGCAAGCGGCAGACGACGGCGCCGAGTCGGGTGACGACGCGATCATTGTCAGTGGTATTCGCAAGTCGCTCAGCGACGCAGCTGACATCAAGCGCGAAGCGAGCGGCGTCGTCGATGCGATCTCCGCCGAAGACATTGGCAAGTTCCCCGACGCGAACCTTGCCGAGTCGCTCCAGCGCATTTCGGGGGTCTCGATCGATCGATCGAACAATGAGGGCAACCAGGTTACGGTTCGCGGCTTTGGGCCGGGCTTCAACCTCGTGACGCTCAACGAGCGCCAGATGCCCAATTCCTCCTCGCTCCAATCTGCCGGCATTTCGCGCAGCTTCAACTTCCGGGATCTTGCTTCGGAGGGCGTGTCGGCGGTCGAGGTCTACAAGACCGGCCGCGCCGATATCGTGTCCGGCGGGCTCGGTGCGACAATCAACATTCGCACGCCGCGGCCGCTTGACACGCCAGGCTTCCGCGCGGTCGCCAGCGCCAAGGCGAACTGGGATACGAGCACCGAGGTCGGCAGCAAGGTCACCCCGGAAGTCACCGGTCTTCTGAGCACGACCTTTGGCGATGATCGCTTTGGTGTTCTCGTCATCGGTTCCTATTCGGAACGCAATTCGCGCAAGGAACGGACCGGCACACAAGGGTGGGTGCGCAATCGGGGAAATCGCGCCAATCCGAATCTCGACCTCAGCGCGATCGATACGTCTGCCAATCCGACACAGGCCTTCTGGACACCTTGGACCGTCGATATGGACGTGTGGGATTCCAAACGAAAGCGCACCAATGGCCAGATCGTCCTGCAGGCCGAGCCCGTCGACGGCCTGACGATCACGGCAGACTATACGATGTCGCGTTACAAGGAACGCACGCAGATGCACCGGATGGCGTTCTGGTTCGACCGCCCCGACATCGCCACCGCCGATGCCAACGGCACGCTGGTCGATGTGACCACACTGAACGACAATCTCGATTTCTGGGCTTGGGACTTCTACCAGTCCACCAGGAACGACTCTTTTGGCGGCAACATCAAATGGGATGTCACCGACAATCTGTCGTTCGAGCTCGATGCGCATGACTCGACGTCGCATTCCAACCCCAACACGAAGGATGGCCAGACGGCGGAAACGCTCTCGAATCTGCGAAATCCGATCGGGTCGGTCGCCTCGATCAGCGGCAATTTCTCGGGCAAGATCCCGGCGGTGAGCTTCGACGATTCCACACTCGCCGGCGGCGCCGAAAATTTCGCGAACGTCGTCTCGGATCTGTATCAGAAGCGCGGATATGAAGTTGAAAACAATATCCGCCAGATCCAGGCGGCGGGAAAATGGTCGAGCGACGACGGTGCGCTGAAGGCGATCAATTTCGGTGTCGATTACACCGATTACAAGGTTGATACGTTGCTCAGTGCGACCTTCCGCTTTGTCAACGTGCCGCTTGGCGGACTCGATTTCTCCTTCGTGCCGCGCGGCAGTACGCTCGATCAGTTCAAGGGCGCCGATCAGCTTTTCCCGCAGATACCGATTTACAGCGCGACCGAGTTCGTTGGCATTGTCGAAGATGCGGGTCTGTTCGCAATCGACCCGCCGGCGCTGAACGGGGTGCGCGAGAAGACGAAATCGGCCTTCATGTCGTTCGACCTGGAAACCGATTTCAACGCCATGCCGGTCAAAATCAATGCCGGAATCCGCTACGAAAAGACGAATGTCAGCGCCTATACCGTGCAAAATGGCATCGTCGCGCTCAATTTCAGGCATCCGCAGGAACTGCAGGTTATCCGTGACACGACGCCAGCGCGGCAGGAACTTAAAGGCGATTATGATGTCTTCCTGCCCAACGTCGATTTTCGCATCGACCTGACCGACGACCTCGTCGCGCGTGCCTCGTACAGCAAGACGATCGCGCGGAGCAGCCTGTCAGCCATGTTCCCGGCCACAAACTTCCTCAATTCGCGGCCGGGCGGACCGTTCATCGTGTCGCAGGGCAACCCGGGCTTGCTTCCCTATACGTCGAACAACATCGATCTGTCGCTCGAATGGTATTACAAGCCGAGCAGCTATGTTTCGGTAGGCGTGTTCAAGAAGTGGGTCGACAATTTCATCGGGGCCGTGACCAACCGTGGGCCGGTGCTCAATGCCAATGGCGAGCCGCTGCGCGACCCCAGCGTCAATCCGCGACCCGGGTGCCCCGACTCTTCGGCAACGCCCAATCCGGCCTGTTTGTCGGCGCCTGGCGATCCGATCGTAACTTGGGACATCAATACCGTTGGCAATCTCCAGTCGGCATCGGTTCAGGGCCTTGAGGCGACGGTTCAGCATGTGTTTGGCGACACGGGCTTCGGCGTGATGCTGAACGGCACGCTCGTCGACGGCAACATCGACCTCGATCCCTACAACTTCTCGCAAATTCTCGCGCTCACCGGTCTCAGCAATTCATATAATCTGGTGGGCTTCTACGAAAAGAACGGCTTGCAGGCCCGTGTCGCTTACAACTGGCGCGACAAGTTCCTGCTGTCGCTCGGCGCGGAGCCCGTCAACACGGCCGCCTATGGGCAGCTCGACGCGAGCATCAGCTACGACATCAACGAGAATGTCACGGTTTTTGCCGAGGGGCTCAATCTCCTGAACGCGACGACGCGGCGCTATGGGCGCTTCGAGGAGCAACTGCTCGATGCCGAGCAATATGGCGCTCGCTATGCATTCGGGGTCCGTGCGAAATTCTGATCTCCTCCCTGTTTCTCTCCCCGGGGGATGGGCCTGACAACGGGGTTGCTCGCGTGCGAGCAACCCCGTTTTTTTATGCTATGGGCAGGTTGATTGTTGGGGTGCCGGAGTGACGCAAAGAGTAAGACATATCGTCGTCGTCGGCGGAGGTACCGCCGGATGGCTCACCGCCGGAACCCTTGCGGCGGTGTCACGAAGTCAACGTGCGGAACCGATCGCAATTACGCTCGTGGAATCGCCGAATATCCCGATCATCGGAGTGGGCGAGGGAACCTGGCCGACCATGCGACGCACCTTGCGGCGGATGGGTGTGCGCGAAACAGACTTCATTCGGTCTTGCAACGCGACGTTCAAGCAGGGCGCAAAGTTCGCACGATGGGTAACCGGCGACGAGCAAGATTATTATTATCACCCGCTCGTTCTGCCGCAGGGCTATTTCGAGACAAATTTGGGGTTGCACTGGCTGGAGGGTGAGAAGCAGCAATCTTTTTCGCGCAGCACGTGTCCCCAAGAAGAAATTTGCGAGGCGGGTCTCGCGCCCAAGCTCATCACCACCGCCGAGTATGACGGCGTGGCAAATTATGCCTATCATCTCGACGCCGGGGCGTTCGCGGAGTTTCTGAAAGCGCATTGCACGGAGAAGCTCGGCGTTCGCCATGTCCTCGCAGACATGACGGGTGTTCGCGCGGCGGAAAACGGGGACATCGCGGCGATTGAAACTGCGCAGGCCGGACCCATCACCGGCGATCTCTTTGTGGATTGCACGGGATTTCGCTCGCTGTTGCTCGGCGGGCATTTCAACGTGCCCTTCCGTTCGTGCAAACATATTCTGTTCATCGACCGCGCGCTTGCCGTCCAGGTTCCGTATCCGGACCCCGATACGCCGCTGGCTTCCCATACGATTTCGACTGCGCAGGGCGCAGGATGGATTTGGGACATCGGTCTTCAATCGCGGCGCGGTACGGGCCATGTCTTCAGCAGCGCGCACACCGATGAAGGGGAGGCCGAAGCAGACCTTCGGCGCTATATTCGCGCGACAGGCGGCGATGACACCCACCTCTCGGTGCGCAGAATCGACATTGAACCGGGGCACCGCGAGCGTTTTTGGGCCGGCAATTGCGTTGCGATCGGATTGTCGGCGGGGTTTCTCGAGCCGCTCGAGGCCTCGGCCATCCTGCTGGTCGAAATTTCGGCGCAATTTCTTGCAGAGCAGATGCCCGCCACCCGGGAAGCTATGGAGATCGTGGCCGACCGCTTCAATCGCACCTTCGCCTATCGCTGGGATCGCATCATCGATTTCTTGAAGCTGCACTATCTCCTCAGTCAGCGAACCGACAATGATTTCTGGATCGACAATCGCGCCCAGGCGTCAATTCCCGACAGCCTCAAAGAGTTGATGCAGCTTTGGCAATATCACCCGCCCTCGGATGCCGATTTCGACCGCGCGGTCGAAGTGTTCCCTGGCGCTAGCTATCAATATATTCTGTATGGAATGGGGTTTCGTCCCGAGTGTGGCTATGATGCGCCATCGCGAGCGGCTGCGCGTGAGGCCGATCGATATTTCGAGAGGAACCGGCAGGAAACAAGGAGCATGGTCGGCAGCCTCCCGCCAAACCGCGACCTGCTCGATAAGATCGCACGACACGGCTTGCAGCCGATTTGAGGGGACAGACTATGGTCGACGTCGTCATTCTCGACGCCGAGACGCATCACGATCTGCGGGTGATCGAAGGGAGCGGTTCCCAATTCGGCGAGAACATCCAATTCGCGCCGGTCCTTGCAACCGAATTGCGCCAGCTTGTGCTCGAATATCCGGTCTTGTTCATGAAGAATCCGGAGACGGGAAAATTTGGCCTGGTCGTCGTGCTGGGCGCCAAACCGGATGAGAACCGCTATCTCGAGGCGGATCGATGGCAATCATCCTATATTCCGATACATTTTCGGCGGGCGCCGTTTCTTGCCGTTCAGTCCGCGTCGGACGGCTCTGGCAGCGGCGCGCTGGCCATCGACCTCGAGCATATGCGCATCAGCCGCGATCGGGGCACGCGACTTTTCGACGACGCGCGGCAGCCTGGCGCTTTGCTCGCGGAAGCGCGCCGCCTCGTCAGCTTGGCGATGGCGGGGGTCCGGCCCACCGAGCGCATGATCGAACTGTTCGTCGAACGCGGCCTCGTGGTTCCGTGGCGCGGGACCGAGATTGATCCGGGTAGCGCGGCATCATTACTCTACGCCATTGACGAACAGGCGCTCGCAGAACTCGAACAGGCGGACCTCGGCGATCTTCATCGCGGCGGTTTTTTGCAAGCCGCGTTTCTCGTTGCGGCGTCGCGCGGACATTTATCGCGGTTCGCTGTCCCGACCTGAAAGCGTTTCGCACGAGAGATGCAACCCGATCGCAAGGCACTCGCCCGGTGCGAGCTCGGTAAGACCGTGAAGCGCGATCTGGGACATGATCCCAAAGGCGCCGCTCAAGTGGGTCTGGGGTTCAAGGCAAAAGCTGTCGAGCGATGGGTCTGCATATAGCATGAGATAGTTGGCCGGTCCTTCTACGCGGGCATTAAGAATGCTGTCGATCTCGGGAATCGAGACCGCAAAGCTGCGAGCCCAGCCTTCATAGCAATGATTGCGCATCGTCGCGGGGAGCGCCGACCAACTTGAGCAGTCGAACGGCCCAAAAACCTTGGCAGGCGATCCGGCGAGCCCCAACTCGGCTTCGTCCCACACCACCGCGGCGTCGAACTTCACCTGCGTTCCCGCCGTTCGCCGAAACCAGGGGTGAAACCCCAGACCATATGGCAACGCCAGAGGCGCGCGATTGGTGACGGTGAGGCTCGCGGACAGTCCCGACGCATCGATCCGGAAAGTCTGACCGGCTTGAAACTGGTAGGGGCCGATGCTTGCGTTCGCTTCGATCGAAACAGAGTCGGTGGTTTGCTGCACCACCTCCCAGGCACTTTGCCAGCCCGCACCATGGAGCGCATAGGGCTCGCCGACGATATTGGGTGCGATCCTGTGTGACTGGCCGCGCCAGTCGAAGCGATTGCCATGGATGCGATTGGCAAAGGGGACCATCGGGAACATGGCCGCCGCTTCGGCGTCGCTCGCTCCGTCCGGCAAGGGCCGCAACAGGTGGGAACCCTTGTACCGAAACGACGCGAGGCTACCTCCAATCTGCGGCGCTACGGTTGCCGAATAGTCGCCGCTGCAAATCTCAATTAATGCGGCAGGTCGGATTTGGTCAGCGCCGGACATCGGTGCTGCCGGCGAGGTAGGCGCGAATTTCATCCTCGCTGAAGAGCGAGGCATCTCCGGGGAGGGTGTGTTTGAGGATCGCCAGCGCGAGTCCAAGTTCAGCACATTCCTTGTCGTCGGCCCCGGTTAGCATGCCGTGCAATATGCCGGCGCAAAAGGCATCACCGCTCCCGATGCGATCCACAATCCCGGTAAGCAGGATTTCGCTGGTCTGTACCTCGCTGTCCCTGCGATCGATCCGCGCCGAGAGCGAATGCCGGTCCGCCTCGGCTGCATGCCGGGCGGTCGAGGCAAGGCACTGAAGCTGCGGAAACATGTCGAAGGCCGCCTTGGCGGCCGCCCGGCGCCTGGCGGCGCCCGTCTCGATGAAATGTCGGCCGCAAAGTAGCGAAATATCGTTGTGATTTCCGAAGATGAGGTCGGCCCGCGACAGGAGATTGTTGAGTATGGGAACCGGATCCATGTTGCGACGCTTCCAGAGGCTCGGCCGGAAGTTGCAGTCGAAAGCGATGCGGATCCCCCGTTCGCGGGCGGCGGTCAGACAGGCCTCCAGCGCCGCCGCTCCGCGTTCGCTAACCGCTGCGGTGATGCCCGACACATGGAGCCAGGTTGCGCCGCCCAGCAGCGCTGGCCAGTCCCATCCGCTTGGGTCGGCCTCAGCAAATCCGGAAGGAAACCGGTCGTAAACAACTTCGCTTGCGCGCGCGCCGGCCCCGCGTACGACCAGATAGAGCCCGAGGCGACCTTCTCCGCGACGGATATGCCGCGTGTCGATGCCATTCTGGCGGAGAAGGCGGATGGCGCCCCGGCCGAAGCTGTCGTCGGGTACATGCGACGCAAGCCGCACTTCGTGGCCGAGTTCCGCCAGCTGCGCAAGAACATTGGCTTCCGCCCCCCCCACCCAGCAATCGAGGCGAGGTGTCTGCAGCGGAAGCTCGGACCCGGGAGGCGACATGCGCAGCAATATCTCGCCAAAGGCTGCGACCGTCATGTCGTTTCTCCGGCAGCTCTCCACGCTTCCACATAGGATAGCGCCCGCTCCTTCACCTCCAATGCCGACATGCCGGGCCTGAAAAGACCCGAACCGAGCCCGAAGCCGGCCGCTCCCGCCGCAACCCAAGCCGACACGGACTGGGGTTCGATTCCGCCCACCGGGAGGACTGCGGTTCGCGTCGGCAGGACGGCACGGGCCGCCTTTACCCACGCCGGCCCGATGGTTTCGGCGGGGAAGAGTTTGAGCGCTGAGGCGCCGGCCTGCAGGGCCGCCATCGCTTCGCTCAGCGTTGCGATCCCGGGCAATATGTCGTGACCCCGTGCCGCAGCAAAGCGGATGAGTTCGACGTCGATGTGCGGGCTGACAATCAACTGGCCGCCGGCCGCACCGACGCGCTCGACCTCGTCCTTTCGGATGACGGTTCCGGCCCCGACGATGGCACGCCCTTTGACGTGGGCCGCGAGGCGGGCAATGCTGTCGAACGGCGATGGCGAATTGAGCGGAACCTCGATCAGCCGCAATCCGCTCTCGATCAGCGCGTCGCCGATGGCTTCCACCTCGTCCGGTGTGATTCCCCGCAGAATGGCGACGAGGGGCATTTCGCCCAGCGCGTCCGAAAATGTCAGCGTCATTCAACCTGCTCCCAAATATAGGCGATCCCCGCGGCAAAGGCGGCGTGACTATCGGTCAGGCGAGAGGCGATGCCCATCGAAGCGAGGGCCTCGGCATAGAGGCTGCCCAGCTTGTCATCGGCAAGCAGATAGATGGTCTCCGCCTTCGCATGCGCCCGGCAATCGGCGCCTATAAGCAAGCCGCTTGCATAGGACGCCCAAGAACGGCCCGGCTCCGTGCCCAGCATGGCTCCCGGCCTGATCGAAAACAGCGCGCCCAACAGGTCGCCGGCTTCCGAATCCGCGACGCCGCGGCGAAAATCCACGTCGGGCCGCACGTCGCCCTGCAACGCGTCGCCGATCAATGCGTGTTCGCGCAGGAGAGCGAACATTTCGCCAGTCATTGCGGTGGTGAAACGGTCAAGCCGCCCATCGGACAGCTGCGCCCATTTGCAGTGCGTCCCGGGCTGGCACAAGAGGCCGTCGGGGGGCGCAAGCCCGCTGACGGCGGCGCCCAATATCTGCACCTCTTCGCCGCGCATGACGTCGGCTCGTGGGCCGCCCATCCACCGTACGCCCGGGATGAGCAAAATGTCCTCCTCGGGACGAAGGGCGCGGCGAGCCAGCGCGGCAAGGTCGGTCGGGGCATCGACGTATCCCGCATCTATCCATCCGCGGTTCGAGCCGACCATCCCCGCCAAAATCATGGGCAATCCCGGGAATCGCGATCGAAGCTCCGCTATCGCGTTCGGATAACCTCCGGGCCGGATCGCACGAATTCCGAGGCCGTCACGTTCGCTGTACGCCAGTCTCCCTCCGGAGAAGATGAAGAATCTGCGATTGGTCGTGCCCCAATCGACAGCCAGGAAATCGCTACGATCTGTCATTGGCCGATGCGCCCCGCCTCAATAGGCGAGATAGACGCTGCGCTTTTGCAGATAATTCTCGAGGCCATATGGTCCGTCCTCGCCGCCGATTCCGCTGCGCTTGTGTCCGTTGTGATAGCCGTGGAACGATCCCGAAATGCCCTTGTTCACGAAAACCGTTCCGGTTTCCAAGCGATCGATAAAATGGTGAACCATGCTGTTGTCGCGCGTCCAGACATAAGCCGACAGGCCGTCGTCGCGTGCGTTCGCCAATTGGATGGCTTGTTCGGCATCGTCGATTTCCAGAATTGGCAACACCGGCCCGAAAACCTCGTCGCGAAACACCGGAAGATTGCCATTGGGGCAGGAAAGCACTGTCGGCGCCATCCAGTTCCCCGCCTCGAGACCAGCCGGAGCAGACCAGTTGTCTCCGACGAGAATCTCGGCACCCATCTCGATGGATTCGGTCACGAGTGATCGGATGCGCGTCTGCGCCTGCCGGGTCGCGAGCGGCCCCATTCCGGGATTCGACATCGGGTGTCCGATCGCGATCGCGCTTGCAAGCTCGACCAGACGCTCGGTGAAACGTGCGGCGATCGATCGGTGGACAAGGACGGCTTCGCTACAGATACAAACCTGGCCGCAGTTCGCGAAACGCGCCTGCGCGGCCGCGGCAGCCGCCGCTTCGACGTCGGCGTCTTCCATGACAATGAAGGGCGCCTTGCCGCCCAGCTCCAGACACAAGGCCGCGAGGTTGTCGGATGCAAGCCGCGCAACGCGTTGCCCTGCCGCAATGCTTCCCGTCAACGTGATGAGCCGGGTCCGGCGACTGGACACAAGCGCTGCGCCCGTAACGGCGCCGTCGCCGGTTACCATGTTGATGACGCCGGCCGGGATGCCAACGTCAGCGACAAGGCGGCAGAATTCGGCTGCGGTCACCGGGGTAGCCTCATGCGGCTTGATGACGATCGTGTTGCCGGTCACCAGCGCCGGTCCGACCTTGCGACCGATCAGTGCGAGCGGATAATTATACGCGCAGATCGCAACGCACACGCCATAGGGCACCTTGAAGGTCATGAGCCGCTCGCCGGGGCCGTCCGCGGGCATGATATCTCCGCGTATCCAGCGCGCGGACTGCGCTGCATATCGCATGTAGCCAATGGTGTCGTCGACTTCCGCGAGCGCTTCCCGGAGGGTTTTTCCTTGCTCGCGGACGAGCAGTTTCGCGAAATGTTCGCGCTCTGCCTCAAGGCGCTCGTTGAGCGCTTCGAGATAGGCCGCGCGCTGCATCGTTGTAAGCGCCGCCCATTTCGGGTGGGCTGCCTCGGCGGCCGCGAGCGCCTCTTCGCAATCGGATGCGTTGCAGGCAGGGACTTCGGCCCAGGCCTTGTTGTCGGCCGGGTCAAGAACCTCGATGCGCTCGCCGCCGGAGCCGTCGGTCCAGCGACCGCCGATGAAGCTGCGATAGTAAGTGGTCTCGGTCATGGATAAGCCTTCAGATAACCCTGTGGGGGTTGAGGGATTGGAAGTTGAAGGAGATGCCGTTTCCTGGGGTGTTGGGTGCTTTTGCGTTTCCGTTTTGGATGTGGAGCGGCTGGATTGTGTATTGGTCGATGGGGAAGGA
>NZ_JAERPO010000004.1 GCF_016734905.1 Sphingopyxis jiangsuensis | reverse complement strand
TCCTTCCCCATCGACCAATACACAATCCAGCCGCTCCACATCCAAAACGGAAACGCAAAAGCACCCAACACCCCAGGAAACGGCATCTCCTTCAACTTCCAATCCCTCAACCCCCACAGGGTTCTGTAACGAAAGCACGCAAATGATATCCGCAGTTTATGTCGAGAAAGGCCGGTTCGAGATCGGCGACGGCGATCGTGTCGAGCCGGCGGCCGACGAGGTTCTGCTTCGCGTCGGGTTCGTGGGCCTCTGCGGCACAGACCTTCACGTCTATCACGGGAATATGGATCATCGCGTGTGTCCGCCGGGCATCATCGGACACGAAATGTCCGGCACCGTCGAAGCGGCGGGGTCCGACGTCCACGATTTCGGCGTGGGCGACCGCGTCGTCGTGCGGCCGCTCGACTATTGCGGTACCTGTCCCGCTTGCGAAGCAGGTCATTCGCACATCTGCCACAACCTCAAATTCATGGGGGTCGATACCGCCGGAGCCCTCCAGTCCTATTGGACAGTCAAGGCGCGCACCCTGCACCGCTTACCCGCCAATGTGGACCTTCGTCGCGGAGCTTTGGTCGAGCCGCTCGCCGTCGCTTGCCACGATGTTGCGCGGGCGCGCGTCGCTGCGGGCGAAAAGGTCGTCGTGCTGGGGGGCGGTCCCATCGGCCAGCTCATCGCGCTCGTCGCGAGAGCGAAGGGAGCCGAAGTCCTCGTTTCCGAACCGACCGCTGTCCGCCGGAATTATGCCGCCGACGCCGGTTTCGCCGTAATCGATCCTTCGGCTTCCGATCTTGCGGACCATGTGATGGAATGGACTGCTGGCAAAGGGGCCGATGTCGTTTTCGAAGTCGCCGGCGTCCAGGCAACCGTCGACGCCATGACGGCCATCGCCGCCGTTCGCGGACGAATCTGCATGGTGGCGATTCATTCGGCGCGGCCGCAGGTCGATCTTTTCCGCTTCTTCTGGCGCGAGCTCGAGCTCGTCGGCGCCCGCGTGTACGAGGCCGCCGATTTCGACGCCGCGATTGACCTCATCGCCGGCGGTGCCGTCGACGTCGACGCGCTCATCACATCGGTTCGCCCGATCAAGGATGTCCAAGCCGCATTCGAGCAGCTCGATAGTGCCGATCCCGGCATGAAGACCCTTCTGGAGTGCTCGAAATGATTGATGCGATGTTCGATCTTTCCGGCCAGACTGCGCTTGTTACCGGATGTCGCCGCGGGATCGGCCTGGCCATGGCCGTCGGGCTAGCCGAGGCGGGAGCCGACATAATTGGCGTTTCTGCATCGCTCGACCCCGAACGGGACGAAATTGTCGATCTCGTGCGCCGGACGGGCCGCAATTTTACCGGTTATCAATGCGACTTTGCGGATCGGTCGGCCGTCAAGGATATGCTCGGAGAGGTCATCGCGACGCATGGGGCAGTCGATATCCTGGTAAATAATGCGGGGACAATCCTCCGGGCACCCGCCGCGGACCATCCCGACGAATATTGGGACAAGGTCATCGAGGTCAATCTCTCGGCGCAGTTCGTCATCACCCGCGAGATCGGCAAGGCGATGCTCGCCGCCGGTCGCGGCAAGATCATTTTCACGGCATCGCTGCTTTCCTATCAGGGCGGGATAACGGTTCCCGGCTATGCGGCGAGCAAAGGCGGCATCCAGCAGCTTACCATGGCCTTCGCCAACGAATGGGCAGGCCGCGGCGTCAACGTCAACGCCATTGCGCCGGGATATATTGCGACGGACAATACCGAGGCGCTGCGGAACGACGCCGCCCGCGCCGAGGCTATTCTCGCACGTATTCCCGCCGGAAGGTGGGGGCGCGCCGAAGATTTCAAGGGCCCTGCCATTTTCCTTGCGTCGAGCGCCTCGGACTATGTGCACGGCGCGACATTGCTCGTCGATGGCGGCTGGATGGGACGCTAGGCCATCGAAATATCGAATGGAAACTTTAAATGCTGAAGATCCAAGATAATCTGGCCGTACACTACGAACGCGAAGGTTATGCTGCGCCGCTGCGGGCTTTGGATCCGGGAACGGCGCGCGGCTACCGCGCCGCGCTTGAACTGCACGAGGCGCGGCACGGGTCACTGTCCAAACCGCACCGCAACAATCCGCATTTGCTTTTCGGCTGGGCCGACCGGTTGATCCGCGAGCCAAAAATCCTGAGCGCCGTGTCCGCATTGCTCGGCGACAATCTGCTCGTGTGGGGTTCGACCCTCTTCATCAAGGAACCCCATGATCCGGGCTTTATTTCATGGCACCAGGATTCGACCTATTGGGGCCTCGACCCTGCCGATGTGGTGACCGCTTGGGTTGCGCTTACAGACAGCCGAATGGACAATGGAGCGCTTTGCGTGTTGCCGAAGAGCCACAAGATGGATCAGATGCCACACCGCGACACTTTCGCGGAGACGAACATGCTGTCTCGTGGCCAGGAGATTGCCGTCGAGGTCAACCCCGACGAGACGGTGGCCCTCGAACTCGAACCGGGCGAGATGTCCCTCCATCATGTCCGGATGGTCCATGGTTCGGGTCCCAATGGCTCGGATCGCCGCCGCATAGGGTTCGCCATCCGTTACCTGCCGACGCATGTTCGCCAGGTGTCCGGCCAGTCCGATACGGCAACACTGGTGCAGGGCATCGACGCCTTTCAAAACTTCGGGCCCGAGCGGCGGCCGGAGCAGGATTTCGGGGAGGCCGAGCGAGCCTTCCACGCAGAGATCGAAAGGCTTCAGCATTCGATCATTCTGAACGGTCCCGGGGCGGACGCCCGCTAGTGCGGGGCGCCGCCCCTAGCGAAAAACCTCAATAGGTCGCCCGCCCCCCCGAAAGATCGAACACCGCGCCGGTCGTAAAGCTGTTCTCCGCCGACACCAGCCAGGCAATCATGGCCGCAATTTCGTCGAGCTCGAGGAAGCGCCCGCGAGGAATTTTCGCGAGCATGAAGGCGACAAACTCTTCGGACACGGCGTCGAAGATGCGCGTGCGCGCAGCAGCGGGCGTCACGCAGTTCACGGCGATCGGCCGGTCGGCGAGCTCCTTGCCGAGCGACTTGGTGAGGGCAATGACGGCGGCCTTCGACGCGCTATAGGCCGCGGCATTCGGATTGCCCTCCTTGCCGGCGATCGAGGCGATATTGACGATGCGCCCATAATTCTGCCCGATCATCACCGGGACGATCGCACGGCAGCTGAGGAATGTGCCGCGCACATTGACCGCTTGCACCCTCTCCCAATCCTCGAGCGAATAGTCCCACGTCGGAGCGGTGGGACCCGCGATACCCGCGCTATTGACGAGGATGTCGATGCGCGGGCTACGCGCCCGGGTGGCGGCCAAGGCGGCCGCGACGCTTGCCTCGTCAGCAATGTCGACAGCAAGCCCATCGCTCGGGCCGGGCTCCAGGTCCCATATGGTGACCTCCGCGCCCGACTGTCGCAGCCGGGCGCACACTGCCGCCCCGATCCCTTGCGCGCCGCCGGTGACGACGGCGTGCCGCCCCGCAAGATCGATGGCATTCACAGCGCCGCCACCGTTTGTTCCTGGACCCCGAGACCGTCGATGCCGAGCCGCACCCGATCACCCGGTTTCAGCCAACGCGGCGGGTCGAAACCGGCGCCCACGCCGCTCGGCGTTCCGGTGCAAATGATGTCGCCCGGCATCAATCGCGTGAATTGGCTCATATAGGAGATGATCGCGGCGACAGAAAATATCATGTCGTCGGTGTTTCCGTCCTGGAGGCGTTCGCCATTGACCTCGAGCCAGAGGTGCAAGGACTGCGGATCGCCCACTTCGTCGGCCGTGACGATCGACGGACCGAGCGGACAGAAGTTGGGAAAGCTTTTCCCCTTCATCCACTGTCCGCCGCGCTCCATCTGCCATGCGCGTTCCGAAACATCGTTGACGATCGCATATCCGAGCACATGTTCGAGCGCCGAACCCGCTTCCACGCGCAGCGCGGGGGTTCCGATGACGATCGCCAGTTCCACTTCCCAATCGAGTTTGGTCATCCCGTCGGCAAAGAGAATATCGTCATTCGGACCGCACAGCGTCCCCGCCGCCTTGCTGAACAGGATTGGCTCCTCCGGGATCGGCAATCCGGCTTCCTTTGCGTGAAGGGCGTAATTGAGCCCGACGCACCAGATCGTTCCGCTGCGCGCCAGCGGGGCGCCGAACCGAAGGCCCTTGGCATCGACGACGGGGAGATCGGCGCATTTCAGCCGTTCGATAAGGTCTGGCCCGACCGTCTCGGGCAAGAAATCGGGAATGATTTGCGATGCGTCGCGCAAATTGCCCGCGCTATCGACGATTCCCGGCTTCTCGAAGCCCCGATTTCCAAATCTGACAAGTTTCATAGTCCGCTCCCATATCGCTTACCCCACCAGGTTGAGGCGAGCGGCGCTCCCGCCGCGAAATCCCCATCGCCGAAATGCTCGGCAATTCTCAAAACCTCGTTCCATTTTGCCGTTCGTTCGCCGCGCGCAAACGATCCCACCTTGAGCTGGCCGGCCCCAAGCCCGACGCTGAGATGCGCTATCGAAACATCCTCGCTCTCGCCGGATCGCGCCGACACGATGGTCCCCCAACCTGCGGCCGCCGCGGCCTTATGCGCCGCCACTGCGCGGCTGACGGTGCCTGCCTGATTGACCTTCACAAGAAGCGCATTGCAGGCGCCGCATGCGATCGCGGATTCCACGCGGCGCGCGTCGGTCACAAGAAAATCGTCGCCAATGACCTGAATGTCCGGGTTGCGCCGCGTAAAGTTCGCCATGCCGGCGACCGATTTTTCCGATACCGGGTCTTCGATCGCGGCGATCGGAAAACGGCGGCGCCATTCTTCGAGCAGATCGAGGAAACGAGTTTCGTCGAGCCTGCTCTCCTCAAGAACGAGCTGGTAGCCGCCGTCGACGCAAAGCTGCGTTGCAGCGATGTCGAGCGATATTACCACCCGCTCGCCGGGCACTTCGCCCGCGCGTTCGATCGCGGCGACCAACGTCTCGAGCGCGTCTTCGTTCGATTCGAAGACAGGCCACCATCCGCCTTCGTCCGCGACGCCTTGCAATTGGCCTCGCTCGCTCATGATCTCGCCTGCGGCGCGATAGATTTCTGCCGTCACCGCCAGCGCCTCGTCGAAGCTGGAAGCCCCCGGCACCATCACCATGAAATCCTGGACATCGACGCGCCGCGCCGCATGCGCGCCGCCGCCAAATATCTGGATTTCCGGGAGCGGTATCGAGGGTGCCGTTTGAAAAATGTCGGCATAATGCGCCCACAGCGGCATTTTGCGGGCGGCGGCGGCCGCATGCCCAACCGCAAGCGAAGCCGCTACCGCGGCATTGCCGCCCAAAACCGAGAAATCGCCTGTACCGTCGGCGGCGTCGATCCGCGCATCGACCAGAGCCTGGTCGGCCGCATCGACGCCCCGCAGGGCTGGCTCGATGTCTGTTCCAACAGCCACAACCGCCCGCGTCACGTCCAGTCCTCCAAAGGAGCGGCCCCCGTCACGCAGATCGATTGCCTCGCCCGACCCGCAGGATGCGCCGGCCGGGGCAATCGCACGCCCCGCCGATCCATCCCGGAGCGCAACTTCGACTTCGACCGTGGGCCTACCTCGAGAATCCCAGACCCGCCGGCCCGAAACCCTCGCGATCTCGCGCATATTCATCGATCATACTCCATCACAAAGCGCGCCAGGGCGGTCATGTTGCAGGCAGGGCGGCCCAGCAGCTCGATCGCCGCACTACGGACCGAACGAGCGCCGGACTCATCCAGATATTCGAGCGGCGATTTTCCGCTGACACGCGCGAGCATCAGTGCCGGCAAGAGCGCGGTGCAGCGCAGTTCGACCGCGCCGCTCCCCGGCCACCGCGCGCTCTCCGCATATCCTTCCCAAAGCTCCAGCGCGGCGCGATTGAGCTCGCCGCGGCGGTCCGGCATCACCATCGATTTGATCAGAATGTGGTTGAGGCAGAAGGCGATATCGAAGGCGGGGTCACCAAAGGTCGCACACTCGGCATCGATGAATACGGGCCCGTCGGGCCCGCACAGGATATTCTTCGGACTCACATCGCCGTGGACAAGCGCTTCGCGCCGCCCTTCGAGATCGGACACAAGTTCGAGTAGCCGAGGTGCGACGGTCGGTTCGCGGGCCGCCGTATAGCGAAAATAGGGATCGATCCGCAGCGCATCGAAATCGGCATCGTTCGCGAAACTCGCCGGGACCGAGGCCGCGCAGACCGACGCGGCATGAATCCGCGCCAGCCGAGAACCGACTTGCCGCGCGATACCGGTATCGACCCGCCCGTCCATAAGCTTCGACTTCCAGTTCCGGAAATGCGAGGGATCGAGAAAATCCATCACGATGGTCGGACCTGCGGCATCGAAAGCCAATATTCTTGGGGCAAATCCGTCAAAATGCTTGCCCACCCAGTCGAGCCAGTTGCGCTCGGCCAGCGCCCGGCCGATCGGGGCTTCCCAGCGCGCCTTGGTCTTCAGTTCCGGCAAGGCGGCCTTGACGCAGAAACTGGCAAACCCGTCGGTCGCGCGCCAGACATCGGACGACACGCCGCCCGTCAAAGGCATAAGCTCGATTCGTGCTTCCGGTCCAATCAGCCCGGCGCGGCGAAGCAGCCCTTCTGTCCGTCCCTTGTCCATCCGCTTGCTCCCGCCGCCGACATGCTGGCCAAGCCCTAGTGGTCGCTCATATTGTTGTTGTCAATTGTCAACAATAGACTATCGTGATCGCGGGAGACGATAATGCACGACGCGACGACAACGATCCGAAATGCAGCTCTGGGAGGGGGAAGCTCGATCCGATGGCGGATATGTGCGCTTCTTTTCGTTGCGACGACCATCAACTACCTCGACCGCCAACTGCTCGGCATCTTGAAGCCCGTGCTCGACCGCGAAATCGGTTGGTCCGAAGCCGACTATGGCTATGTCGTCTTCTCCTTCCAGCTCGCCTATGCCATCGGACTGACCGGAGCAGGCTGGTTGCTCGACCGAATCGGCAGCCGCCTCGGCTATGCATTGGCGACGGCAAGCTGGAGCCTTGCCATCGCCTTTCACGGACTTGCGGGTGGCGTATGGAGCTTTGCCGCCACGCGGTTCGGATTGGGCCTTAGCGAAGCCGGCAATTATCCCGCCGCGATCAAGACGGTGGCCGAACATTTTCCGCAGCACGAACGATCGCTTGCGACCGGCCTCTTCAACGCCGGATCAAATGTCGGAGCGATGCTGGCTCCCCTCCTCGTCCCGTTGATCCTCGCCTGGTTCGATTGGCACTGGGTTTTCGTGCTGGCTGCGATACCTGGCGCTTTGTGGGTCGGCGCCTGGCTCGCACTCACGCCGGCTTCCCCGGAATCGTCCGTGAGCCCGACCGAAGCCGTGGCAACGCGCCCGCTTCGAGAGATCGTCCGGCTGCGCGGAACATGGGCCTATGCGCTCGCCAAGTTCCTCACTGACCCCGTCTGGTGGTTCTTTCTATTCTGGCTTCCCGACTTCCTTTCAAAGTCGCATGGTCTGGCCATCAGCGAATTCGCCCTTCCCCTGTTTACCGTCTATCTCATCGCCGACGTCGGCAGCATCGCGGGCGGGTGGGGCGCTTCGGCCCTGATGCGACGCGGATGGTCGGTCGACGCGGCGCGAAAGGGTACGATGCTGGTCTGCGCAATTGCGGCGCTCCCCGTCGCGATGGCGCCGACATTGCACGCCCTCTGGCCGACGATCTTGCTGATCAGTCTTGGCGTTGCGGCTCACCAGGCCTGGTCGTCCAACCTCCTGACCCTCGTATCGGACCTCGTGCCTGCCCGCGACGCCGCCTCGGTCGCGGGATTCGGCGGAACGATCGGTGCGGTAGGCGGCATGGCCATGGCCTGGTCGGTAGGCCATATCCTCGAAGCCGGCCTTGGCTATCAGCTCATATTCGTGGCGGCAGCCAGCGCTTATCTGCTGGCATTGGGCATCATACAGATTCTCGTCCCCCGCCTTGGGACGGTCGCCGACTAGAGCGCGACCGGCGGCAGCGGCGCGCAGAACCGATCGTCAATCGATCCGGTTCAGGCCGCCATTTTCATCCTGACCGATAACGACGGGCCAGCCGGGGAAGATGTCGGCGATGCTCGGCGATCCGGCATTGGCGAGAAAACGATAGGCCGCGACGCGGTAGGTGCGCTTCTCGCAATCGAAATCGACCAGCCCGAAGCCGCTTCCCTTCTCATGCGCTCGAACGTAACGGTTCCCTGACATGCCCGTCAGGGGATTCCCGACGGCATAGACATAAATACGGTTGCCGAAACTGTCGCGATACTCGCCCGTGTTCGCCAATCCATGCTTCGGCCGATGGGCATGCGGCAATCCGACGGCATCGGGCTGCCACCATCGCGGCCACCCGGCCGCGATCGCGGGGGTGCAAAAGGCCCAGTTCGCGTCGCGTTGGCTTTCAACGCCATATTGCGAGAGCGTAGCGAGATGCGTGTCACCGCAGATGTGGAGCGCGCGCGACTTGCGCATGATCCGGATGGCGCGGTCTCGCGCAGTGGCAGGCCAGCCGCTGCTGTCGAAGTCATATTTGAGATATTGGTCGGGTTCGGGCTGATGCGTCGAAATCCCCGCAAACACGGTTTGGCTGAGCACGGCCTTCAGGCGGTGTCCGCGCCAGTCGTCACCCCAACGCTCGAGGAAGGCTTCCTGCCGCGCTCCGAGCAATTCGAGATCGGCGCGGTCGAACGCAGGATTCACGAACAAGGGATCTTCCCCGCTTCCCGTCTCGCCAACCACGATCCCCAGCCGCTCGGGCCCCGATTTCCACTGCCGGTCGGCGAGAATGGCAAAACTCACGCCGCCATAGACGAGTTCGGTGAAGTAGACGCCGATCCCGTTCGAGGGCGCCGGATCGACGGCATCGGGCAGATGCGCAACATTGGTCCGATGCACCGCATCCACTACCCGCACGGGGGCGATATAGCCCCCGGACGCGTCGCTGCGCCCTGACGCGCGTGCGGCCTCGGACATCGGGCGGCCACCCTCACCCCAGAGATTGCCCTGCAGCACATCATGATCGTCGGGCAGACAAACCGTCGGCACACTGCGCATGGCGTCGCGAAAGGCCCAGCCGAATTGATAGAATTTGCGAAGATAGTTCAGGATCGCAGGTTCGGCCGGCGATCGTATCACGCCGAAGCCCCCATGATTTTCGTAGAGCTGGTCGCCCGAGAAAAAGAGGATGTCGGGCCGAAGTCGTTCGAGATTTTGCGCAACGGGCGCATAAGGAAAGGCATAATCATTCTGGCAGGTCAGCGCGGCCATGCGAAGCGTTCCGCCCTTTGGCTCAGCGGCGATGCGGCCGGTAAAGCTATCGACAAGATGATCGCCATTGCGCCGCCTCTCTCGGTAGAGAATTCGATAGTCGAGGGCCGCGGCAGCATCCCAGTTCGCAACGCGGAACAGCGCGGTGCGGCTGTCCTTCTCAACGAGGCTTTGTGCAGCAGAAACCCAACGCCCGCCGCGTCGGACCTGAAGCTCGACCTGGTCGTCCCCGTCGGCGGCGCAGGGCGCAATGAAGGCCGTCATTTTGAGGACATGCCCCTCTCCCGATCGCATATCGTGAAGAGTGTACATGGCCCAGAGGATCGGACCGAACTGTTGGTTGTCCTGTGCGCCGAATGCTTGTCCGGCGATTCTCCAGCGCCGAAAGCGGTAGCGCGAACTGGCGATACGGCGTTCGTCCTCGGCGGAAATCGCAAAATTGCTTACGAGCGCAACATTGCCTACGAGGTCGCTGGCCGGAAACAGATGTTCGATGGTTCCCAGCGCTTCGCCTGTTCGAACGCTCTGCGCCGAGAGACGAAGGCGAACAAATTCGGCCGCGGGCTCGCCTGAGAGCGAAAGTTCGATTTCCTCGCCGTTCGCAGCGGCCTTCGCTGCGGTCTCATGCGCGCCGAGGCGAAGGCTTCCGGCTACAATGCCCGCGTCGATTCCGCCGGCAGCAAAGCAGTTTGCCCGATAGTCCCCGATGTCGCTCTGGATGCCGAGCCGCATCGAGGCCCCTCCATCGCTCGCTCCGTCCCCGAGATTGCGGATGACGACGGACATCCGGAAGGGGCGCTGCGGATTTTCGAGCTGGTGCGGCAGGCTATGGACGCTGCGGCTTCCGCCGCGGGACAGGCATTCGGCGCCACCGCACGCCAGCCGCCAATCTTCAAGAGGGTTTGCCCAATATCGACGGCCGAGCCAGATGCGGTCAGGACAGGCCGACCAGTCATCCTCGACGCCCGCAGCCAGCGGGTCTGCGGGGGCGGATGGCGCCGCGGCAGCCGTCCCTTTTCCGGCAGCGGCCCCGGCCGCCATCCCGGCCAACGCCAGCCGCAAACCCTGCCGCCTCGATACGAGCTTCGCCACATGGCTCTCCCATTGCTAAGGATTCAATTGCCGACCCTGACGGGCCAATCGCCAGATCCGAAGGTCGAGTATCGAACGACAATCGTTGATTGTCTACAATTATCGAATGTCGAATATCGTTGGCGAAGAACTTCTCCAACCTCCCAATTTGCGGGACGATGCTCGTATCCATGCCTCCTCGCGCCGCCGCGCACCATGGTCCCCCAAACAGCTTGGCGCTGCCTGCCGGCGATGCGGGAAAGGGCGTTTCGGCTTCCGAGGCAGCCGCTTCGGGAGCGCTACAGGACCGGCCTACCGGCCCGAACTACCGCGAGCCTAGAGACCGGCCTTATCGAACACATGGCCTTCGGGGTCGAGATCGCGCAGATCGGTTCCCCTGGTTTCGCGGCCATGGCGCGCGACCAGGACTAGCGAGAGCGACAATGGGAGCGCAATCATGGCTGCGGCGGCCCCGAGCGTCGGCACAATCGCCATGATTGCGAGCATCTGCGCGAACACCCCGCCGAGTTTGCTGCATGCTGCGACGACGCCGGTCGCCCGGCCACGAACAAGGAGAGGGAAGCTTTCGGCCGAATAGGGCAGCAGCATGGCAATGATGGCGTTGCTGCCGACAATGAGCAAAGCGACCGGAAGGATCGGACTGGCGTCTCCGACAGCCGCCAGCCATAGCACCCCGGCAAGGCCGAGCAACGTCACCCCTATCGACAGCAACAGCGAATTCTTTGTGCTCCAGGCGCTGTATATCCAGGCAACAGCGAATACCGTTGGAAGCGCGATGAATGCCGAGGCGGCAAGCAGGCGGCTCGCGACTCCCATTGAGTAGCCGCGGGCCACAAGTTCGGCTGGCAACCAAAGAAGCAGCCCGAAGTTGACGAGGCCCCATCCGATTGCCGTGAGGCTCAGCGCAAAGAGCTTGCCGATGTGTCTGTGCGCCAAGGGCGGAGGCTGCACGCCTCTTGCGGTGCGCGCGCCCTCGCCTCCCGTCCGTCTCCGGCGCACACCCGAACCAAAGCGCGCCATGACCTTTTGCGCTTCCGCAAGGCGGCCGCGCGCGACGAGAAACTTCGCTGATTCCGGGATCAGGCCGCCGAGCGCGACGAGAACCAGCCCGCTCGGCAGATTGGCGAGCCAGAGGATTCGCCAGCTGTAGATGGGTTCGAGCCACGCCGCCACCAGGCTCGCCGCGACATAGCCGCCTACCGCACCCAACCCGCCTACGAGAACCAGGCTCCAACCGCGGTGCCGGCTCGGCATCATTTCGGCGAGCAGCGCATAGGTGACTGGTAACATGCCGCCCGCCGCCGCCCCCATCATGAAACACATTCCGATGTTCCATGCGAGCGAAGGCATCGCCCCGCAAATCGAGGTGCCGACGAACATGACGGCCGAAAGCAGGATCGACGCTTTGCGACCGTAAATATCGGCGATCAGGCCCCAAAGGAACGAACCGATGACCGTACCCAGCAGAGCGACAAACGGAACGAGCGATACGGTTTCGCGTGGCACCCCATATTCGGCCATCATCCCGGGGATAGTGAAGCCCAGGCTCGCAGGCTTCATGATATCGATGACGAGCGCGACGACCAGCACGGCCATCAGCCGCCAGTGCGCCCAAGAAAGCGGCGCATCCTCCGGTGCCTCGACCGCAAGGGCGTTTGTCGTGGCGAGATGCTGCGAGAGTCCGCGAGGAAGCAGGCCGTAGGCGGCTGCGGCGATACCTGCAACGATGAGGTACATGCCGGCAATCATGCCGGGGTCCATCGGCATCCCGACCATATGGAAGCCCATGCTGCGGCCCATCCAGAACATCGGCAGGTGAAGCAGGACGCCGATGGTAACGGCGAGCACGCCCGTCACGAAAAGCAAGGGACCACGCCCGTTCGTCGCCATCGCCCCTCCGCAATCGACATTCAGACGCGCCGTTTACGCAGTCCGCAGACCGTTGTCACCTAGCGACGAAGGATAGGAGACGCCCATCTACAGATTCCGTTCACGGGATTCTCCGCGATTGCGGCAGCCCCAAGTCTCTACGCGGATAATGTACTCGCGTGCCGGACGAACACACAGACACGAGAAGCTCAGAAATCCGCGGCTCGCCGTTCGTCGACAAATTGCCTTACGCGATCATTTCACCTCAATCGTCGCGCCTACCAGAGCGCCCGCGTCTCCATCCACGCAAGGACCTCTGCCAGCTTGAACCGCGGTCGCGGCACCCGGCCCCGGCTTAAGTCATACTCCTTGGGGAAGCCGACAGGACGGTCGCGCCGATAGCGGTCGATCGTCCGTCGCGAGAGCCGGGCGATGCGAGCAAAATCCTCGACCGTGATGAAGCGCTCGCTCGGCGTCGGTGACGGGCAAGTACGCTCCGCACCGTTCGCAGCGCGATCGCCGAGCATCTACGGCTCCCGCCGCCGCTGCTTGCCGAACTCTCGATCGCCAGCAATGAACCGCTCTATCATCGGGCCAATCAGCCGCTCGGGGGGCAGCGGCGTCGCCAGTCCGGTCAGTTTGGCGTGTACCTTAGCATAGTCGGCGAGATCGCGGATAAGTGCACCCGGCAGCTCGATTGTCAGCTTGACCGGCTTTTCCTCCACGACCGGTCCGAGCCTGAGCTTGCTCATTTCGCGTCTCCTCCTGTCTGATCGAGTATAAGGTCGCGCGTCACAAGCACCCGAAAGGCAAAGCCGGGCCGAATGGTGATGGTAGGCGCTATGGAAAGCTCGCGCTCCACAACTCGGCGTCCGGCCTCGTTCGTGCTGCCCTGCAAGCCCGACCGAAGCGCCCGGACAAGATCGTCCTCGCCGCCTGCGGCCAACTCGGTACCGACACCGAGCAGCGACGAAACCAAAGCGGCGCGCAGCATGCGCCCCCAATGATTGTTCACGCGATCCTCGAGTCCTGCAAAGCCGGCCGCATCGGCACCCGGCTGGCGGTCAAGGCGAATAGAGCGCCCTCCGGGCAAGATGAGCCGATCCCAAGCGAGAAGGACCCGGCGCTGGCCCGCCGCGACCTCGCTGTCATATTCGCCGATCAATCGGGCGCCTTGCGGGATCAGCAGCAAGCGTCCGGTTGGGCTGTCGTAGATATTCTGCGTCACTTGCGCCGTAATCTGGCCCGGGAGGTCCGACCGGATACCGGTAATGAGTGCCGCAGGAATGACTGTGCCCGCCTGGATGATCGTGGCCGAACTCGGCGCGACGATTCGCTCAGCGCTTTCTATCGCGCGGCGCGGTCCACCTGCGAGAAAGGCCTGCCGGCCAGCTGCCAGACTCTTCGGTCCGCTTCCAGGCTGAGTCTCCGAAGGCAAGGACTCGGCCAGGCCCGTCCCGGACACGGCTCCGTTGGCTCCCCCGAGGAAGAGCCGGCTGCCTTCGGCGGCTTCGCGCTCCTGGAGAGCGCGCAGCCTTGTCTGTTCGCGGGCCGTTTGCGCCGGACCGGCGGACGGCGATCCCATCCCTGGCACGGGCATCGATTCACCTGCCTTCTGCGCCGACACGATCGGCCGACCAAGATCGCCCGGCAGCGGCGGACCAAGTTTCGGGACCGCGCCGTAATCGGCTGGGGCGCCGGTAACATTCTCGGAGCGGTTCGTTGACGCGACTTCGTAAAGTTCCTGTGCGGCTTTGGGATCGACAGGCCGCAGCGCCCAGAGCAAGGCGCCGCCAATCGCGATCCCCGCGACCCCGCCCAGGACGGCGAGAGTTTTTCGCGACAGGCGCATCACGCGTGGCAGCTCGTCCTCGAGACGAAAGCCGTCGGGACTGGGAGGCGCGATCGCGGCCGCCTCCGCTTCGGAAGCTGCCGCGCTGGCCTCCCCGTCATCGCGCCCAACCCCCGGCATGTCCTCGGGCCGGCTCACGGGCGGCCTCGCTCGGCCGGCGTGTCGCGCGAGATGCGAACCTTCTTCGCGGCCTTGCCGGCCCCGAGCCGTAGCTCGCCGCGTTCGAACAGTCGGTCGACGATCATGAAGCGGCCATCGACCCGGTAGTTCAGCAGCTCGGCCGCCCCTTTCCGGCCGACCGCAAACAGCGGCGGCATTTCGCCCGTCGCGACCGAAGGACTGAACTCCACGAAGAGCTGGCGGCCATCGTCGAACGCGCGGACCGGGCGCCAGTCCACCTTGTCACCGCTGATGCGGTAAGCGAAGTTGAGCGACGGCAGGTCGATCCCGCCGGCGACGGGCGCCGCACTCACGCGCTCGGCTTCGGCCGCGCGAAGCGCAATCAGCTCGTCCTGCGGATAGCGCCACGAGACCGCGGCCATATAGGTCGAGGGCGTCGCGCGCAGTTCGATGTGATAGGTCCTGCGGCTGGTATTGATGACGAGATTGGTCATGATGTCGGGCCGCGTCGGCTTCACCAATATATGAACCCGCCGCGAGGCTCCCGCACCGCTCAGCGTGTCGCCGATGATCCATCGCACCGTATCGCCCGCTGCGACCGGTCCGGGGCCGACCAGTTCCTCGCCTTCCTGCAAGGCGATATCGGTGACCTGGCCCGGAGCCGTGTAGACCTGGAACAGCGCCCCCTCGGCCCAGGCATATTGCTGGATCGCCCCGAGGAACGTCGAACGCTCGGGCTGCACCCGCGCCGCGTCATTGGCGCGGCCGACCTGGGTGCGCGGATCGCCCGGCACGGCATGGGCCGGCACGGCCAACAAAAGCGCGCCGGCAAGCAGGGAAATTCTCATCATTGGCTGAGCTCCTTCGAAAGATTGATCGCCGTCACCCGAAGGCCGATCGGGTTTTTTTGCAGGGCTTCGGGGGTGCGCGGCGGCTGGATCGTGATTGTCACGATCGCCGACCAGCGCGAGGTTTCGATGAGACTGCCGTCCTGATAGCGGCGCTCGGTCCAGGCGATGCGGAAGCTGTCCTTCGACGCCCGGATCACGCTCGACACATCGACCGCAACCTGCCGCTTTCCGACCTCTGCAAAGGGGTCATTGTTGCGGGCATAATCGTTGAGCGCCTGCGCTCCCGATGTCGCGGCAAAGTCGTAGGCGCTGAGCCAGTTGGCACGCAGCACGACCGGATCCGCCGGAATCGAGCGAATATGCTCGACGAAACGCGCCAGATGAAACGCGATCTGCGGATCGGTCGGCGTATAATTGCTATCAGCAGGCGCGACCGCCCTCGCCTCGCCGAGCTTGTCGACCTCAACCACCCAGGGCGTGATGGTGCCGCGCAGCGACTGCCAGACGAGCGCCGAGGCGAGCCCGCCCGAGAGCGCGAGGCATCCGAAGAAGGCGAGCCGCCAGTTCTTCGCCTGGACGCGCGCCGAGCCGATGCGATCGTCCCAGACCTGTGCGGCGCGCTGATAGGGCGTCACCGGTTTGGGCGATTTGCCATAATGGGTCGTCGGTCGTCGGAACATGGGTTCAATCCTTCTGGCTGATGTCGGGGGATGCGCCGGTGCCGTGGCTGTCGCCGGCCTTCAGCGTCTGCGCGCCGATGGTCGCGCCCGAGGCGATCGCCTGGCGGCGCTTCATGGCGGCTGCCCAGGTCGGAGGTTCGGAGGCGCTGCCGCCAGCGGCCGGAGCACGCACCGGCGTGCCCGCCTGCCCTTGGGCAAAATTCTGGCGGAGGCGGTTCGCGGCCCGCCGCAGCGGCGATCCGGCTCCGCTGGCAGCGTCGCGCGCGACACTCGCCATGCCTGCGCCGAAGGCCCGCATGCCGGATTTCCCGGCCGCGCCGCGGGCGTAAGAAGCGGAGGCCGAACCGGCAGCGCGCGAGGCGCCTGCCGCTCCCTTCCCGGCCATCGATGCGGCGGCACCGGTCGCAAGCGTCGCACCGGCGGCGCCGGCGGCGATCGTCGCGCCGGCTGCCAGAGCAGTGCCAGCTGCGGCACCCGCTCCGAGCTGGGGGCCACCAGCAACGATGCCGTTGGCGACGCTCGGACCGAAGATGCCAAGACCGAGCAAAGTGAGCGCGCCGAGCGCGATTGCCATGACTTCGCGAATGTCGGGCTCGGCGCCGAGCCCGGCTTCCATGAAGCGTTCAAACAGGGTGACGCCGATGCCGGTAATCACCGCGAGCACGAGCAGCTTGATGCCCGAGGAGATGACATGACCGAGCACGCGCTCGGCCATGAAGGCGGTGCGGCCGAAGAAGGCGAAGGGCAGCAGGACGAAGCCCGCGAGCGTCACGAGCTTGAATTCGAGGATCGTCACGAAAATTTGCACCGCGAGGATGAAGAAAGCGAGCACGACGATCACCCAGGCGATCAGCAGGATCATGATCTGGACGAAGTTTGTGAAGAGGCCGACCGGGCCGACGAGATCAGCTGTCGCGTCGAGCAGGGGTTCCGCCGCGTCGAGGCCGGTCGCCGCGACCATACCGGGCCGCATGAAATCGCCGATGGCCATCGCGCCGCCGCTCGCCTTCAGACCGAGGCCTGCGAAGCTTTCGAGCAGGATGATCGAAAGCGCCTGAAAGTTGCCGATGATGAAGGCGAAGACGCCAATGTAGAGCGTCTTCTTGATAAGCCGCTGCAGCACATCCTCGTCGGTGCCCCAGGCCCAGAAGAGCGCCGCGATCGTCACGTCGATCACGATCAGGGTCGAGGACAGGAAGCCGACCTCGCCTCCGAGCAGTCCGAAGCCGCTGTCGATATAGGTCGAGAAGACGATGAGGAAACTGTCGATGACGCCAGTGTCGTTCATTGATCGGACTTTCCAGAACGGAAGAAGTGACGCCGTTTGGCTTCCCATGCCGCCGCGCACTCGGGATCGGGTTCGGTCGCCGTTCGGCAGCGACGCAGCGTGTCGCCATAATCAGGGGGTGCGTCCGCTCCGGAGATCTGGGGAGCGGACGCACGGGGCGCGGGCGGATCGAGCGCAGCGATGAGGGCAAGGGTCAGCGCAAGGCCCAGGACGATTGCCGCCATCACCAAACCGCCCGCCCGGCCCATCTCAATTGCCCCTGCGGAAACGGCGGAAGCGTTCGCGGCCTTCGGCCTCGGCGGCGGCGGCGCGCGCGGCATCGAGCATCTCGGCGCGGCCCTGCGCAGTCATGACGGCGGCAAGGTCGGCGATCTGCTGCGACTGGATCGCGAGCAGCTGGTTCCCCGCCTGCGCCGCCTGCAGCGCGCCGGTCGCGCCCTGGCTCGCGCCGACGATGGTCGAGATCGAGGTGCGGGTGCCGCCCATGTTCGAGACGATGCCGGCCTGCACCTTCATCGCGTCCTCGAAGGCGGCGACGCTGCCCTTCCAGCGCGCTTCGGCATTGGCGACCATCGCCGCCGCAGATCCCGAAAATGCGGTACCCTTGTAGCGCTGTTCGAACCCCTTGCGGATATCGGTCACGTCATAGGCGATGCCCTCGGCCTGGCTTAAGAGCTGGCGGGTCTGATCGATCTGCGCCTGCAGCTCGCCGAGCGTCGAGACCGGCAGGCTTTGCAGGTTGCGCGCCTCGTTGAGAAGCGACGTCGCCTGATTCTGGAGCTGTTTGATCTGGTTGTTGATCTGCTCGAGCGTGCGCGCCGCGGTCAGGATATTCTGCGAATAGTTGCGCGGATCGTGGACGATGCCGCCGAGCTGCGCGGTTGCCGGCGCCGCGACCATCGGGCCCGCAGCGCTAACCAGCAGCGCGGCAGCGAGAGCGCGGGCAAAATATTTCTTCATTGGGGGGACTCCTGGTTGGGGGCGACGGTGGAGGGCAGCAGCTCGGTCGCCCATTCGAGCTTGCGGTGAGAGAGCCAGGCGGCCGCGAAACCCGCGCGGCCGTGCGCGGCGAACAGTTCGCCGATGCGGGTCTGGTCGGTCTTCGAGGAGGCGGCCGTGAAGGCGAGAGCGATGTCGCCGAGCCCGAGGTCGAAGAGACGGTTGCCGCGGCGCGACTGGCAATAGTAGTCACGCTTCGGCGTCGCCCGGCTCAATATCTCGACCTGCCGGTCGTTGAGCCCGAACCGCTCGTATATGCGCGCGATCTGCGGCTCGAGTGCGCGCTCGTTCGGCAGGAATATGCGGGTCGGGCAGCTCTCGATGATCGCGGGCGCGATGCTCGACGTCTCGATATCGGCGAGGCTTTGGGTCGCGAAGACCACGCTCGCGTTCTTTTTTCTGAGCGTTTTGAGCCATTCACGAAGCTGCGCGGCGAAGGCGGGGCTATCGAGAACGAGCCAGCCCTCGTCGATGATGATGAGCGTCGGTGAGCCGTCGAGGCGCCCAGCGATGCGGTGGAAGAGATAGGAGAGCACAGCGCCCGCCGACGCCGCGCCAACCAGGCCCTCGGTCTCGAAGACCTGCACCAACGCCCCGCCGAGCTTCTCCTCGTCGGCATCGAGCAGCCGGCCCCAGGGACCGCCGACAAGATAGGGCGCGAGCGCCTGCTTGAGTTCGATCGACTGGAGCAGGACCGCGAGCCCGGTCAGCGTCCGTTCGGACGCGGGCGCGGTTGCGAGCGATGTCAGCGCCGACCAGAGATGCTCCTTCGCCGCCGGGTCCATATCGACGCCTTCGCCCGCGAGCATCGCCGCGAGCCATTCGGCCGCCCAGCTCCGCTCGGCCGCCTCATCGATCCGCGCGAGCGGCTGCAGCGCCACCCCGCCCTCACCGTCGTGCAGTGCGCCGCCAAGATCCTGCCAGTCCCCGCCCATTGCGAGCGCCGCGGCGCGGAGCGAGCCGCCGAAGTCGAAGGCGAAAATCTGCGCGCCGGGATAGCGGCGAAATTGCATCGCCATGGTGGCGAGCAGAACCGACTTGCCAGCGCCGGTTGGCCCGACGACGAGCGTGTGACCGACGTCGCCGACGTGAAGCGAAAGGCGGAACGGGGTCGAGCCTTCGGTCTTGCCGTACAGCAAGGGGGCATCACCGAAATGCTCGTCCCGTTCCGCCCCGGCCCACACGGCGGAGAGGGGGATCATGTGGGCGAGATTGAGTGTCGAAATCGGCGGCTGGCGGACATTGGCATAGACATGGCCGGGCAGGCTCCCGAGCCAGGCCTCGATGGCGTTCATGCCTTCGATCGCGCAGGTGAAGTCGCGGCCCTGGATCACCTTCTCGACGAGGCGTAGCTTCTCGGCCGCGAGCGCGGGATCGGTATCCCATACGGTCACCGTGGCGGTGACATAGGCGATGCCCGCATGATCGGCGCCCAGTTCCTGCAATGCCATGTCGGCATCGGCGGCCTTGTTCGAGGCGTCGCTGTCCATGAGCACCGACTGCTCGTTGGTCATCACCTCCTTCAGGATCGCCGCGATCGACTTGCGCTTCGCGAACCATTGCCGCCTGATTTTCGTGAGCAGCTTGGTCGCGTCGGTCTTGTCGAGCATGATCGCGCGGGTCGACCAGCGATAGGCGAAGGCGAGCCGATTGAGCTCGTCGAGTAATCCCGGCCAGGTCGACGACGGAAAGCCGGTGATTGTCAGCGTGCGAAGATGCGAGCTGCCAAGCCGCGGCTCGAGGCCCCCGACGAGCGGCTGATCGGTAAGCAGCGCGTCGAGATAGACGGGTGTCTCGGGCACGCGCACGCGCTGCCGCTTGGTCGAGACGGTCGAGTGGAGGTAAGTCAGCGTCTCGCCGTCATCCAGCCAGTCGGCCTCGGGCATGAAACCCTCGACGAGATGGAGCACGCGGTTGGTGCGGTCGGCAAAGGCCGCGACATGCTCGCGCGGATCGACTCCCGAGCGCGCTATGCCCTCATAGAGCCAGCCTTCCGCACGCGAGGCGTCCTCGGCGGGCGGCATCCACAGGAGGGTCAGATAATAGCGACTCTCGAAATGCGCCCCCTCCTCCCGGAACTGCTCGCGGCGCTCCATATCGACGAGCGCCGATGCGGGATCCGGAAACTGCGATTGCGGATAATCGGCCGCAGGCAGGCGCTGTGCCTCGACGAAGACCGCCCAGCCCGAGCCGAGGCGCCGCAGCGCGTTGTTCAGTCGCGCCGTGACGGCGACGAGTTCGGCGGGCGTGGCGCTGTCGAGATCGGGACCGCGGAAGCGCGCCGTGCGCTGCAGCGATCCGTCCTTGTTGAGCACCACGCCCTCGCCCACCAGCGCGACCCAAGGGAGGAAGTCGGCGAGGCAGGCGGATTTCGAACGATATTCGGCGAGATTGATCATGGCCGCATCCAGACGGGATATTTGAGATGACGCCGGGCGACGTCGACGAAGAGCGGATCGCGGCGCGCCGCCCAAACCGAGAGCGCGTGGCCGATCGCCCAGAGGACGAGACCCGCCACCCAGAGGCGAAGACCAAGCCCGATCGCGCCCGCGAGCGTGCCATTCACGATCGCAAGACTGCGCGGCGCGCCGCCGAGCAGGATGGGCTCGGCGAGCGCCCGGTGGACCGGCGCGAAGAAGCCCTGCACCTCTCCTTGCCCATCCATCACACCAGCGCTCCGCCGCTGAACGAGAAGAAGGAGAGGAAGAAGCTCGACGCGGCGAAGGCGATCGATAGTCCGAACACAATCTGGACGAGGCGGCGGAAGCCGCCCGAGGTATCGCCGAACGCAAGGCTGAGCCCGGTCACGATGATGATGATCACTGCGACGATCTTTGCGACCGGTCCCTCGATGCTCTCGAGGATCGATTGCAGCGGGGCTTCCCACGGCATCGACGAACCCCCGGCCTGCGCCGGCACGGCAACGGCGAGCGCGACGAACGCGGCGGTCGAGGCGAGCATGGCGCGGCGGGCGCCATGCCGGATGGCATGGATCATCTTGTTTCTCCTGCGGGGGTGATGAGCGGGGTGATGCGGAACTGGCCTGTCACCGGATCGAGGCCATCGACGCGGGCGAGTTCGGAGAGGCGGCGACCGGTGCCGTCGCGCACCAGAACGGCGACGAGATCGATGGTCTCGGCAAGCAGCGCGCGCGGAACGGTGACCACCGCTTCCTGGATGAGCTGCTCCATCCGGCGCAGCGCGCCGAGCGCCGTCCCGGCATGGATCGTCCCGATGCCGCCCGGATGACCGGTGCCCCATGCTTTCAGAAGTTCAAGCGCTTCGGCGCCGCGCACCTCGCCGATTGGGATGCGGTCGGGTCGAAGCCTGAGCGACGAGCAGACAAGATCGGCAAGTGTGGCGACGCCATCCTTGGTCCGCATGGCGACTAGATTGGGCGCCGCACATTGGAGCTCGCGCGTATCCTCGATCAACACAATCCGATCGGACGTCTTCGCAACCTCTGCGAGCAGGGCGTTGGTGAGCGTGGTCTTTCCCGTGCCGGTTCCGCCAGCGACGAGGATATTCTTCCGCTCGGCCACCGCACAGCGCAGGATCTCCGCAGAGAGGTCCGACATGATGCGAGCATCGACATAGTCGCCAAGCGAGAACACGGCGACGGCGGGCTTCCGGATCGCGAAGGTCGGCGCGGCGACGACCGGCGGCAACAATCCTTCGAAGCGTTCGCCCGTCTCGGGCAGCTCGGCAGAGACGCGCGGCGAGCCCGCATGGACCGCGGCGCCGACATGGTGTGCGACGAGGCGGATGATGCGCTCGCCATCGGTGGCGGCGAGCATGAGACCGCTGTCGTCGATGCCGGCGCCCAGCCGATCGACCCAGAGACGGCCATCGGGGTTGAGCATGATTTCGATGACGGAAGGGTCGGCGAGCCATTCGGCAATGGCCCCGCCGAGCGCTGTGCGCAGCATACGCGCACCGCGCGCTTGCGGCTCATTCCCGACTACAGGTGCGCCCATTTAAGACCCCGTTTTGCTGTCCGGGCAACGGCGCCCGGCTCGACGGGGTCGAGTAAGAGACGCACAAAAGGTCCGGGTTCAACAGGGAAGTTCGTCGATCAATCTGCGGGAACAAAAGACAATAAACAGGAATCACTGACGCCGCCTGTCCATGGCTCTTTACCCGCAGCGCGCCCCCATGGAGGTTGCGCACGGCGGCATTTTGACAATTGTGTGACCATGGATGATTCGGGGTCGCAGCCACCTGACGATGATTTTCGATGGAGCCGCCTGACAGAGAAGCAGCGCGCGTGTCTCGACCTGCTTATCGAGCATAAGACCTCGAAGGAAATCGCGCGGCTGCTCGATATCTCCAAGCATACGGTCGATCAGCGCCTGAATTTGGCTCGAGACACCCTCGGAGTGCGGGACCGCAACGAAACTGCCTTCATCTACCGCCAGCTCAAGGACAGATACGACCGAGTGACATACGACGCGGTGGAGGTTCCGCCGTCGCCGACATTGGTGCGATCCGAGTTTCCGGACGGCGGCTCGCCCAACCTCATGGAACTGCACGACAGTTCCGCGCTGCGGGGCGGGCCATCGGGAATTCGCCTGCCGTTCAGGGGTCTGTTTAAGCGCGATCATGGTTCGGCAAAGCGGCTGTGGATCTACGCTGCCGGATTGGCCTTAACGGTTTGGATCATTCTCGGCGGCCTCGGTGTCGCCCAGGCTCTAAACCAACTGCTATCGCGCTGACCTCTCGTAAAAATCGGTCCAATCGGCTGAAGCTCCCTGGCTTCGGCGAAGGAGAAGCTATGTCCCAGAATATCGCCGCAATCGCCGCCAGACTGCAGCGCGACGTTCCGCATGCCGAAGGCAGCATCGACGATGCGCTGATCGCCGTTACGTCCCTCACCGCAAGCGTCGTGATGGCGCGCCGAGCAACCGGCGTCCCCGCGTCGACCGGACAAGGAACGATCCTGCGGCTGGTGGAGGCCCAGTTGTCGCTCGTGAAGGTCAGCGGAAACATCCTCCGGGCGCATGGCGAGCTCGCCGAGATCGCGCAGGAGACAGCCGGGTACGATCTGCGCGAATGTCCGGCCAGCGCCGGAACGGATGTTGTTCCGCTCTCGTCGGCTGCGTGAAGCGAATTGACCGAGAGCGATCAGCATGAAAAGTCGAGGAAATGCGGATTGCCATTTTCGCCTCTCTCTTGCTGATCGCCCTCATTTACGCTGTGTGGAAAGGGGGCGGCCCCGAACGGGCGATGGTCGGGATCGCGGTGACGATCGTCATCTGGGATCGCATCCTGGTCGGCTTCGGGCTTGTCTCCTACCACTCGCTCGACATTGGCTATCTCTTGCTCGATGTTTTTGGCGCCGCCGCGACGCTCGCACTGGCGCTGGTGGCTTATCGCTTCTGGCCGATCCCGGTTGCGATACTGCATGCGCTTCCGCTTCTCGCACATCTCAGCAGGGCAGCGGATCTCTCCATCAGCCCCAAGGTCTATCTCACGATGCAGGTGGGCTCGTCCTGGCTGCTTCCACCTCTTCTCATCCTTGCAACCTGGCATCACCAGCGTCGACTGAAGCGGTTCGGCAGCGATCCATCCTGGCACGTCTCGTGGAGATCGCTGCCCCCGGACGCGGCTTCGACATCGCCGACGCGCTCCTAAGCGAGTTTCAGTCCCTAGGCCGGCTCTGGGCACAGGAGCAAGAAGCGATCGCCCGGGTTATCGGGTCCCATCCAGCGGCCGCGGCTGTCATCTTCGGAGCGCGCGACGCGGCGATCGCCGCGGTGACCGCGGACATCCGCGGTATCCGGATCGATCCCGTTTCGCCCGATCTTCGCCACTATCTGATCCTGTCGATGGGGAGCCTCGCCGACGAGCGGTTCCGTATCCTGTTCCTCGATGCGTCGCATCGCCTCATCGCCGACGAAGAGATGCAGCGGGGGACGATTTCGCAAATCAAGCTCTACCCCCGGACGATCTTCCGGCGTGCCCTCGAACTGAACGCCGTGGCCATTATCCTTGCGCACAACCATCCGAGCGGCGATGCTACGCCCAGCCGCGAGGATATTGAGGTCACCCGGCACCTCGACCAGATCGGACGATCGCTCGGGGTCGCGGTCATCGACCATATTGTCGTGACCGCGACCCAAGCGCATCACCTCATTGAGCGCGATGGGTCTTCCGCCAGTACGGGAATGCCGGCTTTCACGTTGAAGAGTCCCGATCGGAGCGGCACGGACCGCGATGACGAGCTCGCGCTCGAAAACGCCAAGGCCATGATGCGTCGGCGCCTGCTTCGCCAGCAATTGTTCGGCACTCCCGAACTGTTCGGCGATCCGGCGTGGGAGATGCTCGTCGACCTGTTTATCCATGAGCGCGAACGCAAACCGATCTCCGTCAGCGCGCTGTGCCTCACCCCGAGCATCCCGATGAGCAGCGCCGTTCGCTTGTGTCAGAAGCTCAGCGACGTCGGCATGATCCTCCGCATCCCCGATCTCTATGACGGGCGCCGAACCTTCGTCCGCCTCAGCCCAGAGACTTCGCACCTTATTCGCGCCTATTTTCTTGCGGGATCGGACTAAGGCTCGTCGCGGCTCAATTCGGTCGCGAGCTTCGTGCCACCGTCCATCCGCTTCGCAAGGACCTCGACAAAGCCCTCCCACCGCCGCTTCCCGGTCGCCTGCGCAGCCGCGAGCGCGCTGTCCGGAAGCGGCGTCGTGCTTGTCAGCCAGTGCCGAACGAACAGCGCCAGCGTCTCGTTGGTGAGATCCGCATGCCATTCGAGGCGTTCCAACAGGCGACCGATACGATCCAGACGCCGGATCAGCAATCCCTCTGCCCGGTCTTTATCCTCAGGGGAGAGGAAGGCCATGAGCGCCGCCTCCACAACCTCGGTCTTGGTCGTGCCGCGCTGCCGGGCCCTATCTTCGATGTTCCGGACCAGCATGGTGTCGAGGCGATAGGTCTGCTTGATGTGGGCGCGGCTCACAGGTCGATCCCATCACCCGGATCGAGCGAGGCATTGCGCGCGGCGCGCGAAAGGCGTCGATCGGCGGCGGCGCGGGCACGCGTGGCGTCGCTCTGGGCCTCGTCGTCGGCATAGTCGAACTCGCCCTGCACCGGCCTCGGTGGCGGCGCGATATCTTCATGCACCGGGATTTCCGGTTCCTGCCGGATCCCGCTGTTGGCAGCATCGCCTTCCTCGTTCTCGGCTTGGATCACGGCGGGCGCAGGCAATGCGAGGGGCGGTTCCGTAGGTGCGGCTTCGACCGCGCTCGTCCAATCGTTCGGCCTCGCCGGGTGGGCCCTTATCGTCGGCGGCGGAACGATCCGCGCCTGAAAGCGGGCGTCGAGAAAATAGCGTGCCTTCTTCGCCCGGATGGGCGCGAGTCCCGCGACCATGACGATCTCGTCGTCGGGCGGTAATTGCATCACCTCGCCCGGCGTCAGCAGGGCGCGGGCGGTCTCGGTGCGCGACACCATGAGATGACCAAGCCAGGGCGAGAGCCGGTGTCCGGCATAATTCTTCATCGCGCGCTGCTCGGTTGCGGTGCCGAGTGCATCCGAGATGCGCTTGGCGGTGCGCTCGTCGTTGGTCGCGAAGCTGACGCGCACATGGCAATTGTCGAGGATCGCATTGTTCTGGCCGTAGGCCTTTTCGATCTGGTTCAACGACTGCGCGATCAGGAAGGCCTTGATGCCGTATCCCGCCATGAAGGCGAGCGCGCTCTCGAAAAAATCTAGCCGCCCGAGTGCAGGGAACTCGTCGAGCATGAGGAGCAGCCGGCGCGGCCGCGCAGCGGGATTGAGCTCCTCGGTGAGCCGGCGGCCGATCTGGTTGAGGATCAAGCGAATGAGCGGCTTTGTGCGGCTGATGTCGCCCGGCGGGACGACGAGGTAGAGCGAAACCGGCACGTTGTCCCCCATCAGGTCGGCGATCCGCCATTCGGACCGGGCTGTCACCGCGGCGATCACGGGGTCGCGGTAGAGGCCGAGGAAGGACATCGCGGTCGAGAGCACCCCCGACCGCTCATTCTCGCTCTTGTTCAGAAGCTCCTGCGCCGCCGCCGCGACGACTGGATGGACCGACGTGCCGAGATGCTTCGTCGTCTTCATCCGCCGAAGCGTCGTCTCGATCGGGCGGCGCGGGTCCGAGAGGAAGGCGGCGACCCCGGCGAGCGTCTTGTCTTCTTCGGCGTAGAGGACATGGAGGATCGCGCCGACCAGCAGCGCGTGACTCGTCTTTTCCCAGTGATTTCTTTTCTCGAGGCTCCCTTCCGGATCGACCAACACGTCGGCGACATTCTGCACGTCGCGCACTTCCCATTCGCCCCGCCGCACCTCGAAGAGGGGATTATAAGCGGCCGAGGCCTTGTTGGTCGGGTGGAACAGCAACACGCGGCCGTGCCTCGCCCGGAAGCCCGCGGTCAGCTCCCAATTCTCACCCTTGATGTCGTGGATGATGCAGCTCCCCGGCCATGTCAGCAAGGTCGGGATAACGAGCCCCACCCCCTTGCCCGACCGCGTCGGGGCGAAGCAGAGGAGATGCTCGGCGCCGTCATGCCGAAGATAATGCTTCCCGAGCCGCCCAATGATGACCCCGCCCTCGCCGAGCATGCCCGCGGCGCGCACTTCGCGCGCGCTCGCCCAGCGCGCCGAGCCGTAGGTCTCGGCGCGGCGTCGCTCGCGGGCTCGCCAGATCGACATGAAGATGGCGACGATGATCGAGAGGAACCCGCCCGATGCCGCGATGGCGGCGCCGCGGTAGAAGACCGGCGGCGCATAAGCGTCAAAGGCGAACCACCACCAGAAGAAGGCAGGCGGTGGATAGACAGGATAGTTCGAGATACGGAACCAGGGGTCACCGAGCGCCGCCTGATAGCCAAGCTCCCATGCCGTCCACTGCGTCGCGGTCCACACCGCGCCGAGCACGATCAGGAAGATGACGGTGATCTGCCCCCAGAGGATGCGGTCGTTCATGGTTGTCTCCTGTCCGGTCAGATGCCGAGCCCACGGCCGCGCCCGAGCGACCAGTCGATGCCGCCCCCGCCCGTCACGGTTCCGCTGAGATGCTTGCCGAGGTGGGGCTCGAGCGCGGGGCGCCAGGGCACGAGCTGGAAGCCGAGCCCGTCGTCGATCATCGCGAAGCGCCCCGAGGCGAGTTGCACCCTCTCGCGGTAGATGCCGCTCACATGCTCGCCCGATGCCGATGGGCGATGCTCGAGGCCGGTACGCGCCGCGATCGCCTCGACCGCCGTCTCCATCTCGCTTCGCCGAAGCCTCTCGATCCGCTCTTTCGCCGGCCTGTGGTCCATGCTGCGCGGCAGGAGGTCCTCGCGATCGAGAAAGGTGGCGCGCGCCTTCATCGCGCCTTGGACCTCGCGCCCGAAGCCCTCGGCGCGCATCGTGCGCTCGGGCGAAGCGAGCTGTCGGTCGAGCCAGGTGGCCCCGCGCGCCTCGACCTGTTCGCCGATCGGCAGATCGGAGCGAACGGCGAGCGAGATGTGGCGGACGCCATCGCGCCCATCCCAATGCCTCAGCTCGACGATCGCGCCGGGCTTCGCATCGCCCGTCCATTCGAGATCGGGAAAGCGGATATGGTGCGTCCGCCCGTCGACCCCGTCGATGATAGCATAGGCCGAGCCTGCGAGCTCGTCGTCGAGTCCCCGCGCGACGAGACGGCCGATCACGGGCCCCTCGCCCCGGTCGCCGATCGCGATCGCCGACGCATCGAACGCGATCCCGCGCGCCGCCATCTCGCGGTGCATCGTCTTGATGATGTCGCCGCGCTCGCCGATCGCGCGGAGCCGGTCTTCGGCTGCCGGATCGATCAGATATTGGGCTGGCCCGACCCGCGAGGTGAGCCCCAAAGTTTCCAGTTTCGCGGCCCGACCGAGAAGGTGCCGTTCGCGCCCCGCCTCGGTTCCCGCGACAGGGCGCAGATCGACGATCTCGCTCTCGAGCGCGCGGCGTGCCAGCTCCGCATCGAGGCTCGTCCAGCGTTCTGCATCAATCTCGCGACGGAGCGCAGCATCGACCTGAAGTTCGCTCCTCGGACCCAGCTCGAGCGTCGCGATTTCGGACGCGCGGCCGCGCACACCTTCCGCCATATAGGCCCGGTCGATGACGAGGTCGGCGCCATCGGCCGCGACCCCGCGCACCAGCACATGGATATGCGGATTGTCGGTGTTCCAATGATCGACCGCGACCCAGTCGAGCCGGGTGTCGAGATCGATCTCGATTTGGCGCAATAGGTCCCGGGTGTAGCTGCGCAGGTCCCCGAGCTCGGCCGCGTCCTCGGGACTGACGATGAAGCGAAAATGGTGGCGATCGCCGGCGCAGCGCTCGGCGAATGCGTCGCGGTCAGCGTCGTCGCCGATGCCATCGAACATGGAGGCACCGCGCCCATCGCGCGACACGCCGTCGCGTTCGAGATAGGCGATGTGCCGTCCCAGAGGTGCGGCGCGATATTGCGCGCCGCGATGCCGGACGATGCGCCCCATGACGGTAACGCGGCGCATCGTCGGGCCGCGGCGCAAGCCCGCGAGCGCGCGGCGGCCGCGCCCATGGCGCCCTGTCCCGCCGCGCGATGGCCCGGCACGCCGGAGCCGCGTCGCGCCCGATCGCGCGGCGGCGCGCCGCACCTCGGCGGCCAGCCGCTTGCCGCGGCCCGCCGACCCGGCCCCCGCATTGCGCCCTCTTCCCGGCCTGATCCGAAAATCATTGTCGTCGGCGCTCATACGCGAGCAGCCATATTACAAGTCGTTGAAAACAGGCCCGAACCAAGGGAGATATATGGCAGCAGGTCTCGGGTGCCATACGGTAATAGCGAGACAAACCAACCACATACCGCCAGCAAGATGGCCGGTCTTTTATCTTGCCATGCCCCCTTTCCCTTCCAGACGAGCAAAAACGCCCCAGCCGACAGATCCGGGCATGCCATCGAAGAACAGGCGCCGAAGTTCATCGATCGCGGCCGGAAAGTGGAACGAAGAGCGCCGCAGGCGCGCGAGGGGACGCATCTTGCGTCGCACTGTCGCTGCGCCCAATCTGCACCGGCTGTGCAGCGGAATGAACATCGGCAGTACCATCGCTGCGCCCCGCGAAGAGCGATGCGCTGCGCCAGCTCGGTGCCGTCGATGCCGGCGCGGGGGCGAGCGAAGCGACGCCCGATGCGCCGATCGACGGTGCGATCGCTGCAACATAGGCGACAGTCTCGGCGGGAAGTCCTCGCCGTCCGGCCGCATAGGCGTCGACGCGGCCGGGACCGGCATTATAGGCGGCGAGCATCAGCGAGACGTCGCCATAACGGTCCCACATCATGCGCAGATAGGCCGCACCGGCATGGATGTTGGCGCGCACATCGAAGGGATCGGAGCCCAGCCGATAGCGCGCCGTCAGCATCGCCCAGGTCGCGGGCATGATCTGCATCAGCCCCATCGCACCGGCGTGAGAGACAGCGCGCGATCGGCCGCGGCTCTCGACATGCATCACGCGCCATATCCACGCTTCCGGAATGGCGAAGCGCTGCGCTGCCTCGGTCACATGCGCGGCATAAGGATGGACCGCCACAGCTTGCCCAGAGGGCTCGCGGGCTGCCGCCGGAACGGCAGGCAGTGCCGCAAGCGCCAGCAATGCGGCACCGGCGATGCGCATGGCGCGGATGCGCGCCGAGCGAGCCGAGGGCCGCACCGGTCAGGCTCCGCCTTGGGGCGCCGGACGCGACCACAGAAGGTGATAGTCGCCCTCGTTTCGCGTCGAGCGGATGAGGTTGGCGCGCAGCGGCCCCGGCAACGCCGGGTCGTCGATCTGCAGCGCGATATAGGAGCCGGCGCGTTCGCCGCTGCGATCCCAGCCCGCTCCGATTTCGACGCCATCGTCGGCTTCGACGAGCAGCACCCGCCAGCCGGGTGCATTCTCGGCGTCGGACGGCGCAGCCGGAACGATCGCGATCATCGCGTCGAGAAGCAGGGTGCGGATCGATCCGGCATAGCCGTCACCCGCCAACTGGAAGTTTCCGATCATCATGGGTCTTGGTCCTTGTCCGGCGAGTTGGAGGGATGCCGAACGCCATCCCGGCGCCAGCGAAGCGGCGCGCCGGGAGCGTCGCGAGTGAGAATGGGGTGCGCGGTGCCGATGACGGCGGATGCCGGAATCGGCCCGAAATAGCGGCCGTCGAGGCTGTCGGGCGAAGCGCCCAGGAGGAACAGATCGCCACGCTGGAGCCGCCGGCAGCCGAGCCAGAGCGGTAGCGTTCGATCCATGCGATCGGCCGGTCGCGCCCGCGCCGCAGGCGCGCCGTCGATCGTGACGAAGACGCCGCTGCGACAAACGAGCGCGCCTTCGGTGGCTGCGACGCGCTTCAGCAGCGGCACGCCGCGCGGCAGATATCCGCGGGCCGCGAGCCAGCCCGCGAGCGGCGCGGGCGGCGCAATGGCGACAAGGTCGCCGCGCGCCGGCGCCGCGCCGACGTCGATGGAATATAGTCCGACGGGAACGCTGGCGCTTGCGTTCCAGAGGAGCCGCGGCTGCGGCGCGAGCATCGCAACTGCGCCGAACAGCCCGCAAAAGAGCGTACCGCAGGCCGCGGTCGTGCGAAGCCAGCGCCCGTTCATCACTCCGTCTCCCGGCGCCGGAGCCACGCCGCATGGCGTTCGGCTCCGTAGGCGCGGAACGGCAGCGCAGCAGCGAGGCTTGCTGCGATGTGGCGCCAATGATCGGGCGGGACGTCACATGGATCGATGCCCGAAGCCTCGATCATGTCGATCTCGCGGGAGACCGCACGGATCGGTTCAATCGCGTCGATCAGGAGAAGAATGTCCCCGCCGGGCGCGATCCCAGCGTGCGCCTGGTATGGCGCACCGGGCGCAACGGCGGTCACGACCGCGAGATTCCAGGAAGCGCGGCCCACGTCAGGAACGGTGCAGCCGAGCAACGCGAATGTCGCTCCGGGCCGGAAGGATGCAATGCGCTTTTGTGGACCGCCGGAGCGCTGCGCAGCGACGCGTCCGAAGCGGAGCTGCCGTTCGAGCCGACCCTCGATCCAAGTCAGTTCAACGTCGGTGAGTCCGCTGGAGGGAAGCTGCCGCATTGCGGGCGCGATGTCTCGCAGCGGCATGTCGATCGGCGGCGACGAGTGCATAGGGCAGCGCATCAGCGGCGTCCCCTGTGCACAGGCCGTATGTGTCCGGCTCCCGGATCGGAGGTCGACGTCTGCAGCCCGGTCGCGGCCCAAGCGTCCAGGTCCTCGACCGTATAGGCGATGCGGCCTCCGAGCTTATGGTATCTCGGTCCGGTGCCGTAGCAGCGGTGCTTCGCAAGGGTGTGGAACGATAAGCCAAGATGAGCCGCGGCTTCCGGCACACGAAGATAGCGCTTCTCGGTCTTTGTTGGGACGTCGGACAACAGTGCCTCCTGCCAGCGCCGGGAACTTCCGGGAACGGGAGGACACAGATGGAAAAAGACAGGAACGTTCAGGAACGGACAAAGCGGCTGCCTGCGGAATGTCCCGATCAGGCAGCGCCGAGGAGCGCGCTATATCCGCCGTCGCGCATCGCTAGCGCGGCGCGCTGCCAGCGCGTAATGCGTCGGCGCTCGCTCGATGCGTCCCACTCGGCCGCCGAGTAATCGCGCGCGTCGGCGATCAGCAGCGTCGCAGCCATTTCGCGGGCCGAGGCGCCCTCGTCCATCGCGTCGAGTAGTCGCAGCCACTGGACGAGGCGCCAGCGCTCCGAAGGTCCCGGCGCTGTATCGGGCGAAGCACGTGCTCCGCGGAGGCCAAGAAGATCGCGATGAAGGGCCATGATCAGCGCGGCACGCAGCGCGGCCTGGGCGTCGACAGGCGTCAGAAAGGCGAGTCGCTCGTTGGCCCGGCAACGCCGGATCATCAATCGATAGCGCCGCCCTCCGGCGAACAGCACGACGTGCCAGTCGTGATAGGACAGAAGCTCGGCGGCTATTTCCTGGCCGTCGATTATCTCGGCGAGGCGCAGCGCGGCGAAGCCTTTGGGCGCCGGGCGAGCGATGGTGACGGAGGCGCAGGCCTGCGGCCGCCAGAGGGCGGGCGCAGCGGCGGCCGAACGATCAGGGTCGAAGGCGAAAAACCAACCCCCAGCGGCTTGCGAGCCGTCGAAATTGCCGAACCCTGTCGCCGCCGCGCGCCGCGATCGCGGCGGCATAGGCGCCGCGATAGGCGGGGCTGCGCCGCAGGAATTCCTGCGCGAAATCCGCGCGATCATATGTTTCAAATATTTTCGGATAATATGGCGACCGCCAATCGACTGCCTGATCCATTCGCACCTCCGACCCGTTTGAGGAGAATAAACCGCGGATTTCCAACTGGTTCGCACCGCGCGGCGCGCGATGATTACCGGCACGCAAAGGACGAGCTTAGCGCAGTTCGGTCTGAATTTCGCACGCTAACGCGCTCAATCTGGACATAATATCGCCCGGCCGAAGCCGGGCGATATCCAGTTGGTCAATTGTCGCCGCGCCGCGGCGGACGGCTCCACACCAGATCATGCTCATCACCTTCGCCTGCGAACAGCTGCGCGAAGACAGGCGCGGTGAAACTCGGGTCGTCGAGTTTGACCGAGAGGTAGGAGCGCTTGTCCTGGCTCGTTTTCGACCAGGCCGCGCCGACCTCGGCGTCGCCAACGAAGACGCGGTGGCTGGGGGCGTTGCCGCTTGCGTTCGGCTCGGGGACGATGCGGACATCCCGGGCCTGCACCGAGAGAGTGACAATCGCGCCGCGAAATTCGCCCTCGACCAGTTTGAATGAACCGATCCTGCTCATGATCATTTCCTTTCTTCGCTCGGGCCGCACCAGCGCGGCCTCGATGCGGATCGGCAGCCGGCCTGCGGCCGCGACGCAGCCCCGGGGCCCGGAGCGCAGCGGAGGACGGCGAGCCCCGTGAGTTTCTTGGTCCGCGAGGAACGGCGGCACGCCGGGGGAAGAAAGTCTCGGGACCGCCGTTGCGTCCAGCGGCCGAGCGCAAGCGTCAGGACGGCAGATCGCGCATCCAACGAGGCCGGGTTGGTTCGGCGCCAGCTAAAGGATCATGGGCTCGGGATCGGCAGTTCGAACCGGCGGATTCACGGCGCATTCGTCGAGCTGGGCGGCCGACCGGCGATGTTGCTTGTCAGTCCCCGTGGCGGCGGCCCCGCCAGACTGCGCAAGGCGCCGGCGGCGCCGACGGCCGCCCCGACGATCCCGAGCCAGTTCAGGGCATTTCCCTCTGCAACCGCAAATCCTGCAAGGCCGGTGGCCGCCTGATATCCCGCAAATGTCGCGGGAACGGCGAACGCCAGGGCCACCGGCAGACGGTAAAGGGGCGGAAGACTGGAGCAGAGGAAACGGCCGAGCCCGAAGATCATGGCGCCGATGCAAAGGCCTGCGGCGATCGACATGCCATATCCCGAACCGCGTTCGAGCATCCAGAAGCCAGCGCCGATCCCGGCATAGACGGGCAGCGCCAGCGCAGCGACGCGGAACAGCAGCATGACGATGTAGACGGTAGCCACAGCGCCAAGGAGGATCATAAAGGTCACAAGCGTCCTCCAATCGGACGCGCTCGCCACCACCTCCACAGCCCCATCTGCTCCCTCAGCATAGCAAACACGCCCCGAAGGCGGAACCGGAAGTGGGTCCGCCTTGGGGCGAATAGTCGCGAGGTTTCAGCGGTTGAACGGGTCATATTCGCATACGATGCAGGCCGGATCGCCGTCGAACTCGTCGAGCGGCATGACCGAATATCCAGCCGATGTCTCGATCAGGACGATGATCGTCATCATCGTGCGGGCGAGGTTCCAGCCAAGCGATTGGGCGGTGGAAAGCGGCATATCGAGGCTCCTGTCGGGGAGCGGGACCATCCCGCTCGACAGTCGCCCCGCCGGACGGGGACGGGCCGCAATCACCGCAGCGAAGCGAAGGCCCAAGCGCAGCGCAGGGACCCCTTGCGGGTTGATTGAAGGAGGCCGGTCCTCGGCCAAGGGATCAGCGGCTATTCGAGTGCGGGTGGGGCCGCTTCCGAGCTGGAGGCGTGGCGCTCTTCGAGCGCTCGTTTTGCACGGTTACGCGTCGATGACGGAAGTCTCAGCTGCTCCAGGGATCGACGATCTCGATGCCGCAACGTTCGAAATCCCTGCTGTTTCGCGTCGCGAGCACGGCGCCCCGCGAACGGGCGATCGCAGCGATTTGAGCGTCGAACTGGCTGATCGGCCGTCCCATGCTGCGGCGGGCCGGGGCGATTTCGGCGAAGGCCGTTGCCGCGTCGCCGTCGAACGCCAGGAGGCGGCCGGCAAAATCCTCGGCGAACATCAAGAGTGCGGCGGCTGCGAGCTCGTCGCGGCGGCGACCTTTGTCCAGGATGGCGATACCGTAGAGAATTTCCGCCTGGGTGACCGTCGTGACGAAGAGCGACGATGCCGCCTGCTGCCCCATCCAGTCGAGGACGCGCGGCTCGGGCGCGGTTCGCAAGACTTCGGATAATATATTGGTGTCGAGGAGGATCATGAAAGGTCGACGGGCGGGCGCGCGTCCTCGCGCGGCGCAATCTCGAGATCGATCCCGCCGAGCGGCGCGAAGCGCGCGCGAATGGCTGCGGCGAGATTGCCCATAGGAGCATCGTCGGTCGAGAGCGCCGAGCGAAGGATGTCGCGCGCCTCCTCTTCCATCGAACGGCCGTGCGCCGCCGCCTGCATGCGCAGCCGGCGCTTCAGCGCGTCGTCGATGCCCCTGATCGTCATGCTGCCCATGTCGCATCTCCTTGGGTCCTTGGGCAGCCATATTAGTCATTGATTGCAGAACAATCAATGACTACGAGCATGCGAATGCGGCCCCGCCCGAAGGCGGGGCCGCGATGCTGTCCTGTCAGTTGCCGGGGGCGTTCCAGATCAGCACCTTCTTCGAGGGATCGTCGCCGGGCGCGTTCGCGACGTTGCAGAAGATCTCGCCGAGTTCGGGGGCCGAGAGCGACACCGAGATGTATTCGGCGCCCGTGGAACGCGCGGTCTTCACCCAGCCGCCGCCGAGTTCGAAGCCGTTGCGCCGGCTGACGACGCGAAAGTCGGGCTCGCTTTCCTTCACCTTGCGGCCGTTCGGGACGATCGCAATCGGCACGGTGACCATCAGGGTTGCGAGCGTGCCTTCGAGGCTGCCGTCGTCCTTGAGGGTCAGATTTCCGATGGTGGTACCCATGTCCAGTCTCCTTTGATGCTCGGGGACCATCCCCGATGGCGCCGGAAGGAGGGGCCGTGAGCCGCCGTCACCGAGCGCCCGCGCGAGGGCGAACCCCTGCACAGGGGTTGACGGCACTAGGCGAGCCGAGGCCCGCAATCAGGCAGCCAAAGAGGGGAGGGATCCCGCCGTCAGGAGACGACCGGGTTCAGTGGAAATCATGACTCCGGATGCGCAAGCCAGGCTCGCGGCTATCGCGGCCTCCCCCGCTCCGCGCCCCATCGCCGCGTCCCGGCGCAATGGGTAGCTCGTTGCGCCCGACCGAACGGAGCAGCAAGTCGTGATCGGTGATCCGGTCGCAGATGATGTGAATGACCTCGCCTTCCTTCTGGAGTCGTCCGCGCATCGCGATCATCGAGGCCGACATGACCTGGCGCCGATAGATGTCGAAGCGGTCGGGCCAGAGGATGCCGTTGGCGATGCCGGTCTCGTCCTCGATCATCACGAAGAGCACGCCCTTCGCCGAACACTCGCGCTCTTGGCGAGCCCGCAGCGGGGCGACGTGCGCGGAGACGGGTCGGGTAGGTCATGGCAGAGCCAGGACCGAGCCGGCGCGAATGCGCCGCGCACCCGGCACGGCCCCGCGCGCCCGCACCGCTAGGAAAGTGAGACCAAGTGCGCTCGCGCGGCCAAAACAGGATTGCGACCCCTGGCCGGAGCCTGCGAGGCCAGAGCGCGCTCATCAGCTGCCGCGCTCGACATGCCGCCGCGCGGCCGTCCCGCCGGCCCGGCGGGCCCGGCCGACGGGACGCACCGGCTCAGCCGTTGAGGCGATCCTTGACCGCCTTGGCGGCACCGAAGCCCAACTTCTTCTTGGCAGCGATCTGCATGGTTTCGCCGGTCGCGGGGTTGCGGCCCTCGCGCGCGGCCGACGTCGAGACCTTGAACTTGCCGAAACCGCTGACCGAGACGTCTTCACCCTTGGACGCCGCATCGGTGATCGCCGCGAAGACCGCATCGACCGCCTTCTTACCCTCGGCCTTGCTCACTCCGAGCGTTGCGGCGACGCTGTCCGACAGTTCGGCATGGTTCATAACATATCTCCTTGAACGGCCGGAGAATCTCGACCGGGCGGGCGCTATAACGCCGGCCAAAACAATATTCCATGCGCGGCGAAGCATCGCAGGGCTCAGCGCTGCCCGGCCTGCCACGAGCAGAAAACTATCGACGACTGATTCGATAGCGGAACAAATTTGCGCACAGGTGGTTTCATGAACCTGTCCAGACGAAAGAATGGCAGAATTTGATCGGCATCTTCGGATGCGATCTAGGGAAGCCCCGCTGCAGAGATGCAGCGGGGCTTGCTGCTTTACATCCAGCGCGCTACCACAGCCTCCGGCCGAACCGGGACCGCAAACGACAAACTAGCGAGCGAAGGCCTCCGCCACAAAATCGCGGCCGAGCCGAAGTCCGATAGGATCCACCGAGTGCGCTACCCCGTTGGAGATGTGCGTCGTGACATCGATGCCAAGGCGTTTGAGCTCGCTTTCCGACATGTGCAGCGCCGCGATCGGTACCACCGGATCGGCCGTGCCGTGCACCAAAAGGACTGGCGGCTTCGGGAGTTGGCCATGACCGAGACCAAGCGTGCCTGCCAGCATGCCGGAATAGCCAACAACGGCAGCGACGGACCGCGGTCGCCGCAAGGCGACATGCAGCGCCATCATCGTCCCCTGACTGAAGCCGACGATGGCAAGGTCAGCCTCGCTCAGACCATATTGGGCGAGCTTGCGATCGATAAAGGCGTCGATCGCCGGCGCGGCCGAGGCGGCGCCTGCAGCAAGCGCGGACGGCGCGAAGCCGGAAAGCCCCCACCATTGATAGCCCGCGCCCATCATGCCGCAACGCTGCGGCGCGTTTGGAGCTAAAAACAAGGTGTCTGGCATAGCGTCGTGCAAATGCGGCGCCATCGAGATCATGTCCGTCCCGCTCGACCCGAAGCCGTGCAATAACAAGACGAGCTTCTTGGGAGCATCCCCGGACCGGGGCTGCAAACTCGCTCCATTCACGATCTTCAAACTTCGGTCCCTTTCAAGCCCGCCCAGTCCATTTGGGTATGAGCAGCCCAAGCGGCAACCGTGCCGCAAAATGCGCACTCTATGATATTACCTTGGAATGAAGACCGGCCTCGAACGAGTCGCCCGCGCGCTTTGCGAGCTGGATGCAAACCCACCCGACGCGAGGATGGACGGCAAACCGCTTTGGCAGGATTATCTGCCCGAGGCTCGGGCGGCGATCATTGCGCTGCGCGAACCCGACACCGCCATGATCGACGCAGGCACCCGAAAGGCAGCCGACGGTCGACAGGACGACGTCGGCGGTATCTATCTCGCCATGATCGAAGCCGCGATGGACGAACAACCCAACGCACCGCCAACCCGAGCGTAGCGGCGCAGGTGCTCGAGTTGGCCTATAGGAAACTGTCCGCTTCGATCCTGGAAACATTAAAAGAAGATGGCGCTTGACCTTGTAGCGGCTTCAACCTTTATGGCGCCGGCGGCCTGGCCGCCAGATGACCGGCCGGATGTAATCGAGCCGGAGACGCCCAAGTGAAAACTTCCGCCCCCCTTCTTGCCGCCGCGACTGCAATGACCACCGGCCTGCTCCTTTGGGCTCCGGTCGCTCATGCGCAGGAGCATCATGGCGAGGCCGATCATGGCGATGCCGAGGAAGGCGAAGAGGATATCGTCGTGCAAGCGACGCGCTCGGGCCGCCGGGTGCAAGACGAGGCAATCCGTGTCGAGGTGATCGGCCGCGAGGAAATCGAAGAGAAACTGCTGATGACGCCGGGAAATGTCTCGATGCTCGTCGCCGAGACGCCCGGCGTGCGCGTGCAGGTCACCTCGCCTGCGCTCGGATCGTCGAATATCCGCATGCAGGGTATGTCGGGGCGCTACACGCAGCTCCTGTCCGATGGTCTGCCGCTCTACGGCGGCCAGCCCTCGTCGATCGGGCTGTTGCAGATTCCGCCGACCGATCTCGGGCAAGTCGAGGTGATCAAGGGTTCGGCGTCGGCGCTCTATGGACCTTCGGCGCTTGGCGGCGTGATCAACCTCGTCTCGCGCCGTCCGAAGGCGGAAGCGGAAACCGAATTGTTGCTCAATGCCACCACTCGGGATGGGCAGGACGTCACCGGATACACATCGGGGCCCCTCGGTACGAACTGGAGCTATTCGCTCACCGGCGGCTATCACCGCCAGACGCGCAAGGATCTCGACGACGACGGGTGGATCGACATGCCCGGCTATGATCGCTGGACGGTCCGTCCGCGCCTGTTCTGGGAAGGCGACGACGGCGCCACAACGCTGATCACCGTCGGGGCGACGGAAGAGGACCGCCGTGGCGGCACGCTCGCCGGGCGCACAACTCCCGACGGCCAGCCCTTCCCGCTGACGCAGGACAGCCGCCGTCTCGACGTCGGCCTCATCGGCGAATTCCCGGTCGAAAGCCTCGGCAAGCTCCACGTCCGCGCCTCGGCAATGACGCAGCGTCATCGCCAGCTCTTCGGTACGAGCGCCGAAACCGATCGCCAAAACACCTTTTTCGCCGAAACCTCGCTCGCCGGGGAAAGCGGCCCGACGAGTTGGCTCGCGGGCGCAGCGATCCAGGCCGACGATTATCGTTCGCGGGCCTTCCCGGTTTTCGATTACAGCTATACCGTGCCGGGTCTCTTCGGGCAGGTCGAACAGGAGGTGACCGACGAATTGCTGCTCGCGGGCAGCGCCCGCGTCGATTTCCACAGCGACTATGGCACGCGCTTCAGTCCGCGCCTCTCGGCGTTCTACCGGCCGGGGCCGTGGACAATCCGCGCCTCGCTCGGCAAGGGCTTTTATGCGCCCACGCCCTTCGTCGACGAGATCGAAGCGGCGGGCCTCTCGCGGCTCGAACCGCTCGGTCCGCTCAAGGCCGAGACCGCCAAAACCGCCTCGCTCGACTTCGGCTATGCCAAGGGCCCGATCGAAGCGAGCTTCACCCTGTTCGCCTCGGATATCGACAATGCCGTCCAGTTGCAGGATGTCGACGTCGACACGGTTCGCCTCGTCAACGCCGCTAGCACCACGCGAACGCGCGGCGGCGAGTTAATGCTGCGCTATCGCTGGCAGGGATTGTCGATCACCGGCAGCTATGTGGTCGTCGACGCAAGCGAACCCGGTCCCGCGGGCACCGGGCGCCGCACGACGCCGCGCACCCCACGCCACACCGCCGGGCTCGTCGGCATGTGGGAAGAACATGGCAAGGGCCGCATCGGGATCGAGGCCTATTATACGGGCCGCCAGCAGCTTGATGACAATCCGTACCGCGCCCGCAGCCGCCCCTATTTCGAACTGGGCGCGCTTGGCGAAATCACGCTCGGCAAGGTCAGCCTGTTCGTGAACGCCGAAAATATCCTCAATATCCGCCAGACCAAATATGACCCTCTGCTCCTGCCGCAGCGCGCGCCCGATGGAAGCTGGACCACCGATGCCTGGGCGCCGACCGACGGCTTTGTCGTCAATGGCGGCGTGCGGTTCAAGTTCGGCGGGGGGCATTGAGCCGATCGCCGCTCACGCCTATGCCCACCTTGCAGAAACTATAAGGTTGGCGTCATGCGCATAGGTGAGCTCGCCCGAATCACGAAAACAAAGACTGAGACGATCCGCTTCTACGAGAAGGAAGGCCTGCTTCCCCAAGCGTCGCGGACAGCGTCCAATTATCGCAGCTACGGCCGCGAGCATGGCCAGCGCCTGTCGTTCATCCGGCGTGCCCGCGACCTCGGCTTTCGTCTCGACGATGTCCGCGAGTTGCTCACACTCGCCGACGACAAGTCCCGCCCCTGTGGCGCGGTCGATGAGATCACGACCCGGCACCTCAAAGAGATCGAGGCCAAGATCGCCGATCTCGGCAAGATGCGGGCGGAACTGAGCCGTATGCTGACGACCTGCAAACAGGGTACGATCGAGGACTGCCGGATCATCGAAACGCTGGGGCCAGACTTGGCCTAGGCTGGCCGATTGGAGACAGTCGGCTTTCAGGGACCAAACAAAGAGAGCGGACGTTCCAAGGCAATCCAGAGCGTTCGCTCTCTAGGTTATCGAGATTTGATCGTTAGACTTCGATGCCTTCCGCCAAAGTCAAGGCGTCTTCAACGTCGACGCCGAGATATCGCACGGTATTTTCAATCTTGGTGTGACCGAGCAGAATCTGCACCGCACGCAAATTTCCGGTCGCCTTGTAGATGATCGACGCCTTCGTTCTGCGCAGCGAATGCGTTCCGTAATCTTCGCTTCGAAGGCCAACCGCCGTCACCCATTCATCGACGAGACGCGCATATTGACGCGTGCTCATATGAGCGGAGTGGTCGACCCGGCTGGGGAACGCAAAATCCTCGATCGATCCGCCGCGCCGCTCAAGCCATGCCAAGAGGCTCCCGCGAGCATCCGACATGATTTCGAACTGAACGGGCCGATTGGTCTTCTGCTGGATCACCATCGCCCACGTTCTCAACTCACCGCCGGCTACAAGGTCGCCGATCTTTATCTTCACTAGATCGCAGCCCCTCAGTTTGCTGTCGATCGCAAGATCGAACAGCGCCCTGTCTCGAAGCCGATGCTCTCGATCTAAGTGAAAGCGAATTGCCCAAATCTGCCGTGGTTTTAACGGCCGCTTTGCGCCAACCTTTCGACCAGCATTCCACGCCGGTCGTGGAGGTAAATAGTCGAATTCTGACCTACCCATGATCGTTCTCCTGCGGCCAAAATGGCCAAAATGGGAAACGCACGGATCAAATCGATTGGCCGGTAGTCGACTGGCGGCTTTTGAAGCGCAAAGGCGGAGAAGCCGACGCTGCGTCTGGCACCGGCGGCGGCTAGGGAACTAACGACGTCAGAACCAAACTGCTTTCCTGAAGGTCAAAATAGTCCCCTTCGTCTTCCATGCGCTGCCTGAAGTGCTCATTCTCCGAAGCGGATATGGCGAACAGGTGGCCTCGCCTCAGTCGAAGGCCCGGCTCGGACTCCACTAGGCCAACAATCGCGAGCGAAAGTCCTTTCGCCTTTAAGTCCGCAATGGCGCCCCCAGCCGATGGGTCGACCGCATAGAGTATCCCCCAGTCACCGACACCGAAAGCGTAAGACAGCAGGTCTACGCCCCTCGTGGCCGCGCTCGCTCGCGCGAGAGGATGGAATGGCAGCGCGTCGAAGTTGAGCACGGCACCGGCCCCTGAGCCTACCACGCTTAGTGCGCTGGAGCTTAGTCCGTCGCTAAGATCGCAGGCACTCCTGACGCCTTCCAGTGAAGCTAACGCCAATGCTTCCTTCCAAGCGGCTCGAGGACGCGACAAGTACTCAACGGCATCTGGTTCAGGAAAGCCGCCGGCTTGACACGTTCGGTAAGCACCTAGGAAACCACCAACGGTTCCAGCAAGGACGAGCAGGTCACCGGCTTTGCCGCCACGCCTGTTGAAATGGCGATTTTTGTCGATAGTGCCAAGAGCGGCGCCCACCATGTTCATACCCATAGCCTCTTTGGTATCGCCTCCCAGAAAGGCGACGCCGTGGCGCTGGCATTCCTCTGCAGCTCCCGCCACAATGGCTTCCGCAACATCGACTGGCGTGTCATCCTGCATCTTCCCCAACAACAAGGGAAACATGATCAGCGACATGACCATATCAAGAGTAATGCGCGCTGCGGACCTGCCTTGGGTTCCTCACGGTTTTCGAACAAGCCTGCGAACCTGGGCTGCGGAACAGCAGCCATATATTCCCGAAGCTGTTGCGGAATCGGCGCTGTCGCACGTCATCGAGGACGAGGTCGTCAAAGCCTATCAGCGTGCCACGTTTCTTGAAATGAGGCGCATGCTCCTTGACCAGTGGGGAGCTTATATCACCGGCGGTGCCTGGATTGCGGCTGTCCCGCGATCAATGTTCCCGGAACAGAAACACTCGCGATCTTGACCGAGCCGGAATCACATTCATCGTAAATATATGTTTTAATTCAGTATTTTAGCGCAATGATTGTCGGGCAGGTGCCCCCGATTAGGCCCCCAAATCTATGCTAAACCGTTCTTTCTCGGTGTAAGTTTCTTTCACTAAACACGAAGGGTAGCTCTCCGCGATAATGTTGGCGAATCTGAGAAAACTCAGCGGCGATCGCTGGCAGAACGCTGTCCGCGGCATTTCAAGCGATCAATAATCAAGGCTGCAACCAGGTCAGACCTGCAAGATCCTGTTCATGTACCCGTCGCATTTACGCGCGAACTCGCCTGACGCAGGCCCTTCATATAGGTAACTGCGTCGTGCACTTGATTTGCTCCATAGCAAAGGATGAACTGACGTCGTAGATTGCGGTGCGCTTGATCAATGACCGATAGATGCGATCATAATCCGCAATATCCTTGCACACGATCTTGAGCAGGTAATCAACGTCCCCGCTCATTCGGTAGAATTCGACGACCTCGGGGATCGACGACACGGACGTGGCAAAATCGGCGAGCCATGTTTCGTGATGCTGGTTGGTCTTGACCGCGGCGAATACCGTCACGCCTAGATCCAGTCGTTCGCGATCAAGGATCGTCACCCGTTCGACGATATAGCCGTCGGCTTCGAGCCTTTTGATGCGCTTCCAGCAGGGACTGGAAGACAAACCGACCTCGTTGGCAATGTCGCCGAGCGACCGCGACGAATCGGCCTGAAGCGACCGCAATATCTTTCTATCGATAAGATCGAGCAAATTTTACTCCATGATTCGCTAAATTCAGAATTCTTTATCCCATTTTACCAGAATAACGGAATCATTGGAAAAACATTCTCCGAGCGCGAGGTTAGAAGCTCGGCGAAGGAGAATGATGTGATCAAACGCCTGTTTATCGCCCATCCCGCCTCGGTCGGGGAAAGCTATGGCGAGCATTTTCGCCATTCCCTAGCCTTTTCGGGAGCCATGTTCGTTGGGGCGTTTGCCTGCCTGGTCCATGCCGTCATACCCTCGATGTGCGCCAGAACAGGTAGCGGAATTATCGCCCGGCTTCACGATCGCATGGTCGTCAATCGTATCACCACCCGTCAGCCCTGACGCTATGGCCGGCTTCCGCATGAGCTGGCGAAATGCGCCGACAGGGGGCGCCCAGCTACTGTCCGGGGTCGCGGTCTGCACCGTGATTGCCGGCCTGTCGATGCTGATGGCACTTTCCGTGCCTGCCTTGCCAGCCGTGCTTACCGCGCTGGTGGCAGGAACAATGTTCGCCCACCGCAACGATGTCTCATATCTCACTCCGGGAGCCGATTTTACAATCCGGACTATCCTGCGGATCGGTATCGCCCTGATCGGGGTTCGCTTCTCGGTCGAACAAATATCCGAGCTTGGTATTTCAGCGGTCGCGATTGCGGCAGGGGGTGTTGGTTTGATGCTCAGCGCGGGCACGCTAGTAGCAATGGCTTTCGGACTTCCGCGCTCCCGGTCACTTCTTTCCGCTGGTGCCGTCGGAATTTGCGGTGCTTCGGCGGCTCTCGCCATCTCGACCGTACTGCCGCATCGCGAAGCGCAAGAACGACAGACGGCGACCACCGTCGCGCTCGTTACGGTGCTGAGCACCGCAGCAATGCTACTCTATCCCCTCGTGGGGAGCGTTCTCAGCTTTGGACCGCTCCAAGCTGGGATCTTTTTCGGCTCCGCCATTCACGACGTGACACAGGTGGCCGGTGCCGGTGCGATGATCTCCAACGATGCCGCAACGGCCGCCATCGCAACCAAGCTTGTGCGCGTCGCCTGCCTTGCCCCGGTTGTTGCCGCCATCGCGATGGTGGGGGCGCGGTACGCAACTTCCTCATACCGCGGCGCAACTCCCCCTCCCGTTCCTTTTTTTCTCGTCGGCTTCGGACTTGTCGCGGCCGCCGCAAATCTTGGCCTGCTGTCGGACACCCTTCGCCATTTTCTCTCGGAGACGGCAACATTTTGCCTTGTCGCCGCGACTGCGGCGCTCGGAATCAAGACGTCGCCGCGCCGGATTCTGGCGGATGGATGGCGGCCCCTCGCCGCCATGCTCGCGCAAACCCTCCTCCTCGCGGCCTACGCGATCGGCTGCATCCTGTTCCTCGCGTATTGAGAGAATCTGCTTTGTTCGAAAACCTGTCTCCACCGCCTGCCGACACACTCATGGAAGTCGGGCGCCTGTTCCGGGCCGACGACCGGGAAGGGAAAATCGACCTCGGGGTCGGCACCTATCGCAATGGTGCAGGACGCATCGAAGTGATGGCGGCGGTCAAGAATGCCGAACGGCGATTGCTCGAAAGTCAGACCGGCAAAGGCTATGTCGGACCAGGAGGTGATCCCGCTTTTTGCGATCATCTCGCGAGAGCCCTTTTTCCCGAGTTAGGCCCCATGGCGGATGGCCAGCTGGCGCTTATACAAACGCCGGGTGGCACGGGCGCTTATCGCTTGGGTCTGGAGCTGGCCGCGCTGCGATCGCCCTCTCCGCGGCTCATTATCGGCACGCCGACCTGGCCCAATCATATTCCGACGGCCGAACGAGTGGGGCTGCGCTGTACAACCTATCGCCACTATGATCCGATATCGGGCGCCGTGGATTTCGACGCGATGCTTGCGTCGGTGAAGGCAGCGCACCCGGGCGACCTGTTCCTCATCCATGGCTGTTGCCACAATCCGACCGGTGCAATCCTTGACCCGTCGCAGTGGCGCGCGCTTGCAGCCGCCCTTCTCGAAGCCCGGCTCGTGCCGATTGTCGATCTCGCCTATGCCGGCATGGCTGCCGGAATAACCGCCGACGTCGAAGCCACCCGCCAACTGGTCGAAACCCTGCCGGAGGCAATCATCGCCATTTCCTGCTCTAAGAGCTTCGGACTTTATAGCGAACGGACCGGCATGCTCGCCGTTCGTGCCGCTTCGATGGCAGCGGCGGATGCGTGTCGCAAGACTGCAGAGAGCCTGGCACGAAGTTTGTGGTCCAACCCACCCGACCATGGCGCGGCAATCGTGCGAACGATCCTGGCAGATTCAGGCTTAACCTCCGTCTGGAGCAACGAACTTCGCGACATGCGCCTAAGGCTGGCCAGCATACGCGCCCGCCTCGCCAGCGCCGGCTTTCCTGGAGCGAACCGGCTTGCCGCGCAAGAGGGTCTCTTCGCGATGCTCGACTTGACGCCTGCCGCGATCGCGGCGATGCGCGAGCACCATGCCATCTATATGGATCCAAGCGGCCGCATAAACATCGCAGGTCTCAACGACCACAATATCGAGCGCTTCCTCTCGGCTATCCGGGTCGCCTCGGGCGCGACAGAGCCAATGTAAGACGCTGCCGGATCGACCCATATGCTGCGCATGGGGACGCCGATGGCTGCTTTTACCTTCACTCTCCGGATACAAAAAGAGGCCGGTCGCGCGACCGGCCTCCAGGAGAGATAGCGGCTTCGAGCAGTTCACATAGCGTAGCGGACCGTCACCCCATATGTCCGCGGCTCGTTGTAAACCGGAAAATAGAAGCCAAGACTCGAGAGGTCGTTCATGTCGGCGCGATACCGCTTGTTCCCGACGTTGCGCACGAACAGCGAGAAATCGATGCCATCACGGTGCGCAAAACCGGCATTAAGGTTGATTTCGCCATGTCGACCGGCAGCCATGGGCTCCGCATTGATCGCGCTGAAATACACCTTGGATTGATAAGAGAAATCGGCGCCAATCCGCCCGGTCCAGTCATCGTTTATGTCGTGGCTATAGGTCGCGCGGCCCGTCATCTGCAGCCGCGGTGCCTTGTCGAGATTATTACCTCGAAAGTCGCCGCGGATGGGATCGACGAAGTCGGAATAGGTCGCGTGGACATACGCAGCGCCAACATGGAAATCGAGACCAGACACCGGCCGCGCCTGAATGTCGACCTCGGCTCCGTAGATTTCGGCGTCGGCATTCTGCAACCGCTGAATAGGAGCGGCGCCATTGGGATCGGGCTCGAGACTGAACACCTGCAGGTTGCGATAGTCATAATAGAATGCGGCCAGATTCAGGCGCAGCCGACGATCGAACAAGTCGCTCTTCAAGCCGACTTCGAAAGCATCGATCGTTTCCGAATCGACCTCGTTGAATTCGATGCCACTGAACAGCGCACCCGTGTTGTATCCGCCCGACCGCACGCCGCGCGAGTAGCTTGTATAGGCGTTGACGGTCGGCGTGGCCTGAAAGGCAAGCGCGAGACGCCAGGTCGGCTTTTTCAGCGTCGTCACCGTCCGCGACGGCAAGTCGATGGCGCCGTTGCCGGGAACGGAGTCGATGAGCCCCAGCAAGCGGTCCTGCAATCGGGCTTGCGCATTGCTGTCCGGATTAACTGGGCCGGCATAGGTGATAAAACTAAGCTTCTTGCGGTCGTCAGTATATCTGATGCCAGCTGTCGCGGTGAGACGATCAGTCAGTTCATGGTCGAGCTGCGCAAATACCGCCTTGCTGGTCGTACGCTGGGTAAAATCGCGCTCGACGGTCATGATCGACGACGCAGGATCGAAAAAGGACTGTGTCGGATCCGGGTTGAATTCGCGTAGCAGCGTAAAGTTCACCAGGCTCGACAGGCGTTCCTGCAGATAATAAGCGCCAACGATCCACTTGAGCGGTCCGTCGTCGTTGGAAGCGATCCGCAACTCCTGACTGACCTGTTCCGATTTCTCCGTCCACAGCGGCAGCTCGGCGATCGCAAAGGGCGAATAATCCACATCCTGATTGAGTTCGCGCTTGTTGTAAACGAATGCCGTCACCGAGGTGATATTGATATTGCCCGTGTCGATGCTGACCAGCAGCCGGTCCGCAAAATTGGTCAACTTTTCGCTGTTGTTCAGCACATTGGTGTTGAACTCGTCGATGTCCGCATTGGCCTGGTATCCGGTAATCGGATTGACGCAAACGGTTCGCGCGATGATTTCCTCGCCCGTACATGGCCGGCCTTCGGTGGGATGAAAGATACCCAGCGACTGATGTCCGAGCGCCGATGATTTGGTGACGCCGCCCTCGATCTTGTTATGGATTTCTACGTCGCTGCTCGGTGTGAGCAGCAATTGAAGGCGTCCTGCATAGGCTTCGAGATCGTTGATATCGCGGCCATCCTGCAGATTAACCGCCCAGCCGTCGCGGCGCTTGACCGTGAGCGACGCGCGGGCCGCCAGCTTGTCTTCGATCAGCGGGCCGCCGCCAGCGGCATCGAAAAAGAACTGATTGAACCGCCCTGCGGTGGCCGACGCCGAGAAATCCGGCGAGAAGCTCGGTCGCTTCGTCGCATAATTGATCACGCCGCCGGTCGTGTTACGGCCATAGAGCGTCCCCTGTGGGCCCTTCAGCACCTCGACGCGATCGACGTCGAAGATCGCAAAGAGCTGGCCGACCCCGGAATTGAGAAACACGTCGTCAACGGTTACCCCGACGGCGCCGGACGAGGCCGGGTTGAAATCGTTCACACCGACACCGCGGAGGAAAATCGTCGGATTCGACGACTGGAAAAGATTGTTGATCTGAAGCCCGGGCACCGCCTGCGTCAGATCGAGCGTGGTCACGACGCCGTCCTGCGCCAATGTATCGCCACTAAGAGCGGTAATCGCGATGGGAACCTTCTGGACATTCTCGCCGCGCTTCTGCGCGGTAACGATAATCTCGCCAATCTGATCTTCCGCGGTCGTTTCGGTCGGGACCTTCGCATCGTCTTGCGCTGCAGCCTGAGCGGCCGGAGCCAGCAGCAAGGCTGCGACGAGCGCATGACGGCTCACATTATATCTGGTCATTTGTCCTCCCCTTTGAGAATCGAATATCTCGTTGTCGATGCGGTCCGGTCCGATCACCGCCTATCCGCGGATCGGGAGTCGCGTGCCGTTTCCACATTCTATTGTTGATCAGGATATTTCGTTATTTGCATTTGTTGTAAATAACGAAATACATGCACGCCTCTCTCAGGTCGGAGAAGCCGGAGGCAGCTTCCATTTAACCTATTGTTTTATAGCCTTCTTTCCTCGCCGCTTCTCGAAGAGAAACACTGTGTGGAATTGCTATCTACAATGGATGCCCGGCTGGAAAGCGGGCAAGCGCGCGCGCAGCGCCGGAAGCGACGCCGCCGACGTTGCGCGAGGCTGCCGTGCCTCGGGCGTTTGCGTTCAGAGCCGATCGACCGATCAGCAGCATCGCGATCAGGGCAGCTGCCGATCGAGAAAGGATGCAGCGCTCTCGAGCGCCTCCCTGGCTTCGGGAAGTATGTCGGTGAACATGGGCCACACATGGAACATATCGGGCCACACTTCGAGCGAGGTCCGCACCCGGCTGTCGGCAAGGTGGGACGCCAGCCGGACAGCATCGCTGAGCATGACTTCGCTCTCCCCGATCTGCACGAGCATTGGCGGCAGTCCCCGGACATCCGCGAACACGGGGGACACGTCCGGATCATTGGGCCTCGTCGTTCCCAATATGGCGCGCGCCATCAATACCAATATTTCGCGCGAGCACAGTGGATCGACACCATCGCGGGTCGTGTAGCTCGCTCCGGTCATTTCGAGATTGGCCCAGGGCGATATGGCCACGCCGCCTGCGGGTAGACGCAGGCCGGCATTTCGCGCGCGCACCATCGTCGAGACCACCATCGCACCGCCGGCCGAGTCCCCAGCAAGCACAATCCGGTCGGCGCGTTCCGGATCCGCCGCCAGCCAGGCATAGGCTTGCACCACATCGTCGAGCTGCGCGGGAAAGAGATGCTCGGGTGCAAGCCGATAATCCGGGATATAGACGCAAGCGCCGAGCAGCGTGGCAAAATGACCGGCGATACCGTGATATCCCGCCGATCCGCCGCTGAAGTAACCGCCGCCATGAATATAGAGCATCACCCTGCCATCGTGCGGTTCAGCCGGCGTCATCAGCGCGCCGGGCACGCCCCCCATGTCGACCGCCGTGACCGATACATCGGCGGGTGGGAGGTTGCGGGCAAGTTCTTGATTGTAGCGCGCGCGAAGCACGTCAGGAGTGACCGTAAGCTCTTCGCCCAGGAGCAAGGGGGCGAGCGCCATAGCGGCATCCTTCCACCCTTCCAGGCGGTCGCGCACAGCATCATTCAACGGCATGCTCTTCTCCGAAAGTTCAGGCGGCGACTTCAAGGGGTGGGAGGAGACCCCGAGCCTGTCGGCCGTCGCGACCAATCGCCGCGTAGCGGACGGACACATATTCCTCGATCCCTTCGGTTCCGCCTTCCCGGCCAAGGCCGGAGTGCTTCACGCCGCCGAAGGGCGCCGCGGGATCCGAGACGAGGCCGCTGTTGATACCCAGCATCCCGACATCCAGCTCGTCGTGCAAGCGAAGCGCCCGGTCGAGATCGGCAGTATAGGCATAGGCTGCCAGTCCATAGGGCGTCGCATTTGCAGCGGTGACCGCTTCGGCTTCGCACGCAAAGCGCTGAACCGGTGCGACGGGACCGAAAATTTCCTCATCGAGGAGCCGCGAGCCGGGTGCGACCTCGGCGAGCAAGGTTGGCGGGTAGAAATAGCCTGGCCCTTCCGGCAGCTCGCCCCCGGCAATCAGGCGCGCGCCCCGCGCACGCGCGTCGTTTACCAGCGCATGAACATGGGCGCGTGCGCCTTCGCTGATCAGCGGTCCAATCATGTCTCCGCGATCCCCCGCGGCAATTTCCGCGAAGGCGTGGCCAAGCCGCGACACAAATTCGTCCGCTATCGCTTCATGGACCAGAAAACGGTTCGCGGCGGTGCATGCCTGACCGGCGTTACGCAGCTTGGCGTGAAGCGCTCCTTCGATCGCGGCATCCAGATCCGCATCCTCGAAAACGATAAAAGGTGCGTTGCCGCCAAGTTCGAGAGAACTACGCTGCACATTGGTGGCCGTCGCCGCGAGGAGCAGGCGGCCCACGCGCGTCGAACCGGTGAAAGAGAGCTTTCGAAGCCGCGGGTCGGCAAGCAGCGCGGCAATGGCGGCTTCGGCCCGGATTGTTGAAACCAGGTTCAGAACGCCGGCAGGCAAGCCTGCTTCGGTCATCAAGGCGGCGAACCGGGCCGCGGTCGCCGGTGTGAGCTCCGATGGTTTCACAACCATCGTGCAACCTGCCGCCACGGCGGGCGCGATCTTGCGCGCTACCATTGCGAGCGGAAAATTCCACGGTGTGACCAACAGACAAGGCCCCACCGGCTTGCGGCTTATCAGGTGGCGAAGTTTGCCGTCCGGGGCCGCCTGGTAACGGCCGTGGACGCGAACCGCTTCCTCTGAGAACCAGCGCAGAAACTCGGCGGCATAGGCCACCTCACCCCGCGCTTCGCTGAGCGGCTTTCCGGTTTCTTGCGTAATGATCGACGCGAAGGCCCCGGCATCCGCGGTCAGCAGATCGAACGCGCGGCGCAGGATCTCCGCCCGGTCGCGCGGAGCGGCGCGTGCCCAGTCCGCCTGCGCCGCGTCTGCAGCATCGAGCGCGGCGATCGCGTCTCCGGGACTTGCATCGACAGCCTCGCAGACCGGGTATCCGCTAGCCGGGTCTTCGACAACGAAGCAACGTCCGTCAGACCCCGAACACCACCGGCCGCCGATTAGCAGCGTCGAAGACTGTTCCGCTGTGGATTGGGACAGGGAGCAATCGAGGACAGGTGTCATCGCCGTCAAACGCCTTGCAGCACTCGGGCCGGATTGGCGGTTGGCGGCGTGGCAAGCCGCTCGAGCTGACCGTCGAAGATCCGCAAGGGACCAGTTGCGTCGGCACTTGAAATGACATCCATAAGCGTGACCTTGTTCGACGCCATGGCCGTCGCCAAAGCGGGCCCAAAATCATCGGGATCTTCGATCCGGATTCCCTCCGCACCAACCGAGCGCGCGACCGCCGCGTGATCGACAGCAATGAACTCGATACCGGTCGTGCTGCGCCCGAAGCCCAGATTTTCTCCGTGGCGCTGCATGGCCAGCTGCGAATTGTTTAGGACCACCAGCGTGAAGGGAATGTCTTCGCGCACGGCCATCTCGAGTTCCGCCCAGACATGCGCAAAACCGCCGTCGCCGACGAGCGCGATCACCCTTGCCTCCGGGCGCGCGAGCTTCGCCCCGATCGCATAAGGAAGACCCCAGCCGAGTCCGGCGAGCCCGCGCGGAGTGAGCACACGCTGCCCGGCGCGCCGCGCAGTCAGATAGCCGGTAACCCAGACTGACGAATAGCTCGCGTCGGCGACCACGATGTCGTCAGGAGAGATCAGCCGATCGAGTTCCGCCATCATCCGCTGCGGGAGGATCGGCCGGCTCGACGACTCGCATTCGGGGCGGATTGCTTCCAGACGCGCCATTCGCGCCGACAGGATCGCCTCGCGCAGCGCATCCGCTTTGCGTCGGCGGAGCGTCAGATCGCATCGCCCAAGGGCATCGGCGAGGTCCGCGACCGCGGAACGGGCGTCGCCCACAAGACGCACAGCCTCGTAGTTTCGGCCGACTTCCTCGCCGGCAATATCGATATGGATATAGGTGGCGCCCGGGGAAGTCAGCGTCCAGTTATCGGTACCATTTTCATTGGTTCGGGTTCCGACTAGCAGTACCACATCAGCCTTTTCGAACATCTCCCGATGCGCGGCGGCTGGCCCATTTTCGCCGGTGATGTTCGCAGCAACGCCGAGAGAAAGGGGACCGGTTTCGTCGATTGCGCCCTTGCCCATGAAGGTTGTGGCGACGGGCAGCTGACCCACATCGACGAGGCGAGCCACTTCGTCGGCTGCCCCCGACCCGTGAACGCCGCCACCGACGATAACCACCGGGGCCTCGGCCCCGGCGATCAGCTGAGCGGCCATCTCCACGGCCGCCGCCTCGGGGCGCGGACGGTCGAGCGGGAAGGCACCGAGATTTCGCGTACGTACGAAAGTCGGCGGGGTGCACGGCTGCATCAACATGTCCTTGGCGAGCAGCAGCACAACCGGTCCCGGGCGGCCGCTGTTGGCGGCGATCATAGCCAGATCGATATATTCGGCGGCGCGATTGGGATCGTCGAGGCGGCGGGTCCATTTGGAAACGCCCGCGAACAAGGCAAAATGGTCGAATTCCTGGAATGCGTTGCGGTCGCGCTGCGCTGCCGGGACTTCCTGGACCAGAACGAGCATCGGGATTGACGCAGTCAGCGCCTCGGCCATGGGCGCAACCATCAGTGTCGCCGCCGGGCCATTCTGCGCCGCGACCACCCCAATTCTCCCCGACACCCGCGAATAGGCATCGGCCATCGCACCGGCCGCATTTTCGGTCCGATAGAGAAGCTGCCGAATTCCGGCCGCTTCCGTCGCGAGCATCAGCGCGGTGGGATTGCTTTGGCCGAAAATGAACTCAACGCCATGTCGAACCAGCGCTGCTGCAATCACATCGGCGACACTCTTGGTCATCATCACATCCCTTCATTCGGTGCCGGAATTCCCGGCACGATCCTAATCGTCCATTCCGCGTTGGCCCGGGTGCGCCCGCGCTCTCGCCATGCGATCCGCGACGCCCACCTGACCGATCGACGGCGAGCACGTCCATTTTCCGAAATCCAATACGAATATTTCATTATCTGATATTCATTCTATATTTGACATAGATTCGTTCCGCTGTAAACCCGTCGAAACGAAGCCGATGTCGCCTAAGGATACGAACCACGCGTACCCGTGATCACCGCGCTCGAAGGCAGCGGCGCCGGTATCTGTGACATAATGTGAACATCGCAGGCTGCGACGAGGCCGCAGGCGAAACAGGCCCAACGCCCTCCGCCATGCCGCTCATCCGTCGAACCGAATATGGCTTGGTGCGCCGCAGATGTGGCGCGGTAAGATCGGGCGTTCGCCGAGTCGTAAGGCTAGTCCGCGCGGACCCCGACATTCTTGAGCCGGCGACTGGCCTCAGCCGCCGCGGCCAGAACCGCCTCGCGAAAAGCTTCGGGCGATTTATCCATCCGGAAAATTGGCGTTACGATGCCGACCGCGCCGACCACCGAGCCGGTCGCGCCGAAGACGGGAGCACCAATCGAGATAATGCCCTCCTCCGTCTGGCCATCGTCCGCGGACCATCCTCGCGAGGCTGTGAGGGGCAACTCCTTTTCCAGCGTCTTCAAAATCGCCTTGCGAAGCCGGACCGGCGTAGTCGCCAAGCTTTCGTCGAGCATCGCCTTGCGGTCGGCGTCCCCGAGATAGGCCAGCACCGCTTTGCCTGCAGCGCGCCGATACTCATGCCCCGACAATCCCACATATAGGCCAGCCACCCGCAACCGCTGCGACCCTTCGACCAGCACCTTCAGGACGACATTTTGCGCCTCGCGGAGCGACAGAAACGAGGTTTCCAGCGTAGAGGCAGCGAGTTGCTGAACGACGGGCGCCAGCAACTGCTCAACGCTTTCGTGCCGCCGGTAGTTTTGAGCCAGGATGGCGACACCATCGCCCAGCTCAAGGCGACCATCCTCGTCGCGTTTGATATAATCGCGCGCCACGAGCGTGCGGAGAAGATGGTAGGAGGTGGTAATGTTGAGCTCGAGTGCCTTGGACACGTCGCGGATATTGGGCGGCACGGGTGCCGTTGCCACATATTCAAGAAATGAAAGGGCCCGTTCTACGGTCTGAAGCGTGTAATTATTGTCCATGCGGCCTGCGTAGATCACAAATTGCGTCTTGAGGATGCTCTTTTTGCAATGCTGCGGCAACGGCGAAGGTGCCGTCCGAGGCACCACCCCCTACAATATGCGCGGAATGTTAAGTCCACCGGCCGTCCAGATCGGCTGCCCTGTCATATAGGGCAACGCACCTGTCGCGAGCGAGGACACGGTCCCGCCGACATCTTCGGGCAATCCCCATCGCGCGATCGGAACAGCCCCCGACGCCAACAGCTTCTCGATCGTGTCGCTTCCGGTCTTGGCCGTCATCGGCGTCTTCATCAGACCCGGGCGCACCTCATGGACGTGGATGCCGTCGCCGGCGAGGCGTGCCGCGAACAGCTTCGTGACCATCGACAGCGCCGATTTGGTTACGCAATATTGAGAGCGATCGGTGAAAGACAGCTCCGCGGCTATCGAGGTGATCAAGATGATCGAGCGATAGGCGCCGGGCGTGGCCGGTCCACTTGCGATCAGTTTGTTCGCGAAGGCCTGAGTCAGAAAAAATGTGCCGCGAAGATTGACCTCGACCGAACGATCGAACGCATCCGGGCCAAGCTCGAGAATATCGGTTAGCGGCCGCGCGGCGATCCCCGCATTGTTGACGAGGCAGTCGAGCCGCCCGAAATCGGACTCAATCGCCGAAAGCACCGGCCTGTGAGCAGCAACATCAGCAATATCCATTCGATAGTAGCGACACCTTCCCGCGCCCTCTGCGGGTTCGGTCAGCGACGCGGGCATCGCCGCATCTTCGGCAAGATCGACGATTGCGAGGTCGAAGCCAGCCGCGCGAAGCGACTGGGCGATACCCAGACCTAGCCCTTGCAGGGCGCCGGTCACGATCGCCACGGGGCGTCCCGGGGACATGTCTTTCACTTTCGCCGACATCGTTTCGCTTCCTCAAACCTCACTTGATCACCACGGGATTTACGGGCGCGCCGGTCCCGTTCACAATTTTGAGCGGCGCGGCGACATAGAGAAAATCCCATTGCCCATCGCCGACGCAGTCGGCGGCGAGCCGCGACAGATCGCACAATTCGGTGAAGGTAACGCCCAGATTACGCATCAGCGCGCCATGCAACGGAAGCATTGCTCCCGTCACCGGATCGATGGTGACCTCGTTGGCCATCGTGTCGGTGAGTAGATTGGGGATTTCCATGGCATGGAACCAGTCGACCAACTCCGGCGAATAGGTGAGTCCGGGTTCGATGAAATCGGCGTAAAACTCGTCGGCACCCAACGCGAAAAAGGATTCGATGAAGCCGGTGCGGATCAACAGGATATCATGTTTGCGAATCTCGCAGCCCTGCGCCGCCGCGGCAGCAAGCAGATCTTCGTGGGTGAAGGTTTCGCCCTTGTCGAGCCAGGCCTTGCCGCGCAGCCGCGCGACATCGAGCAGGATTCCGCGCCCGACGATACCGCGCTCGCCGATCGCCTGAACACTCGCCTTCTGAAGCCCGCCAATCGTCGAGCGCGCATCATAACCATTGTAGAGTTGGCCGTCATACCAGACATGGCCGAGAGCATCATATTGAGTCGATCCCTGGAGGTAGGCCGACATCGCATCGTCGGCATAATGCTGCCCCCCCGGCAGGTGGGGCGCCTTGCCGCAGCACCAATGACCCTCGTCGATGATCTGGTACCGTTCCGCCGCGCGCCGTCCGGGCCAGACGGGGTCGCCCTTCGGATCGGCCATCGGCACCTGCAACGTGAACTGCTTGCCCGACCGAACGCTGGAAATAGCGCTCAGCACCTCTTGTGGGCCGAGAAAATTGAGGGCACCGACCTCGTCGTCCGGCCCCCAGCGTCCCCAATTTTTCGGCGCGTCGCGCAATATGTCGGCAACGTCGGATCCCACGCCATGGCTCATTGCCTGTCTCCTCAGACTGCCGACGCAAGCTTGCGGCTTGTAATCGTCTGGCTGTTGGTAAACTCGAGCAGTCCCGCCATGCCATGTTCAACGCCGACCCCCGATTGCTTGTGGCCCCCGAATGGCGCGTTCGGCAGGAAGGCAAACATCTCGTTGATCCAGACCGTTCCGGTTTCGAGCCGCGCGCCGATTGCGCGCGCCTGATCGAGGTCGTTCGACCATATCGAGCCGCCGAGTCCTGTCTCGCTGTCGTTGGCGCGCCGGAGGACATCGTCGATGTCGTCATATTTAAGCAGCGGGAGGACGGGGCCGAAGGCCTCCTCGGTCACAACGCGCGAATTCTCTGGCGGGTTGTCGACGATCGATATGGGAATGAAGTAACCTGGCCCCTCCGGAACCTCCCCACCGATCAGGAATTTTTGACCCGCGGCACGCGCATCGTCGAGCAGCTGCTTTACCTTCTCATACTGCATGCCGTTCTGGACCGGCCCGAGGTCGACCCCTTGCTGGGCTCCATCGCCAAGCGCGACCGTCTTTGCATGTTCGACCAGCTCATGGGCGACTGCATCATAGATGTCGGCGTGAATATAGAGCCGTTTTATCGCGACGCACACCTGCGCACTGTTGAAAAAAGCGCCCCAGAAGAGCTGCGGCGCGATCGTCTTGGGGTCGACATCGGGAAGAACGATAGCGGCGTCGTTGCCGCCAAGTTCCAATGTGACGCGCTTCAGCGTCTGTGCGGCGCTTTCCATCACGCGTTTGCCGGTCGCGGTCGATCCGGTGAAAGACACTTTGCCGATGTCGGGATGCGCAGTGATCCATTGTCCAAGATCATTGCCGCCCGACACGATGTTGAGCACTCCGGCAGGGAGGACGTCGCGGAGCAGTTCGCCCAGCTTCAGCGTCGAGAGCGGCGTATAGGGCGACGGCTTGAGGACCACCGTGTTGCCCGCGAGCAACGCGGGCGCCATCTTCCAGATCGCCATCAACAACGGCGCATTCCACGGCGTGATTGCGCCGACGACTCCGATGGGCCGGTGATGGATTTCGACGCGGCGTGTGTCGTTATCTTCCACCAGCTCGACTGGCAGCGTGAAGCCCGCCACCGCCTGGCACCATTGCGCACAGACATCGATTTCCCATTCCGCGCCGCCGAGAGGCCTTCCCTGCTCGGCGGTAAACAGGCGTGCCATCGCGGACTTGTGCCGAAGCATGTGGTCGGCGATCGCGGCGATCATCGCCTGTCGTTCGCCGATCGGCCGCGCCGACCAAGCCGGAAAAGCGTTCTTAGCCGCGGTCACGGCGGCATCAAGTTGCGCGCGGCTTGCGTCGGGAGCATGGCCGATTACCTCTTCGGTCGCCGGATTGACGACCGCGATCCCCGCGTCACTGACGACAGCTTTGCCGTCGATGGTCATGCTATAATTGTCGTCGAAGATCATGCCTGCTTCTCCTGTTCGACCGCCGCCATGAAAGCCAGCATTTCGGGGATGACGACCGAGGGTGCCTCGAGAATCGGACTATGCCCCACGCCCCTGAGGGGCACGAGCCGCGCCCCGCGAATTCCCTCCACGACTTCGCGGCTCCATTCGATCGGCCGCGCGATATCGTCTTCGCTCGCAAAGACGAGCGCCGGGACGGTAACGCTCGGCAGAAGGCCGGCCGCATCGGTCCTTTCCAAGACGCCGTACATGGCGGGCCACGCCGATCGCGGCAGAAGACCTATGCGCATGCGCCAATGCGCGAGCATCGCCTGGGCTTCCACTTTGGCGCGCGTCGTCGCGCCAAACATGATCGCCATCATCATTTCGAGATCGTCGCCCGCAAAGCCGTCCTCGCGGGTCCGGTCGAGCAGCCCGCGAAAGTTCGCCATCTGCTCGGGGGGTTCGCTGCGCACCGACGACCCCATCATGACGACCGAGCGGAACAGCTCGGGACGCTGCGCGAGCATGCGCACCGCAACGTCGCCGCCCATCGACGCCGCCGCCAGATGTACGGGCGGAAGCCTCATCGCTTCGACCAGCGCGATCATGTCGGCGGCGCAGCACTCCATTGAGACGGTGGCTTGGGTAGCGGGAGCGCTGCTCCCCTGTCCCCGAAAATCAGGCCGCACGACCCGGAAGCGGCCAGCCGCTGCCGGAACCAGGTCGTCGAACATCCGCCCGTCGAGGAAGAGCGAGTGAAGGCATAGGATCGGCGTCAAGTCCGTCTCGCCCGTATCCTCGACCCACAGGACCGTATCTCGGATCGGAATACCTTGTCGGATCGTCATGCCGCGTCGTCCTTCCCGGTGTCTTGCCGTCAGAAATCGTAGCTGAAGGTCACGCCATATTCGGCAGGCCGCCCTGTGTAGCGCACGATGGTGTCGAACGCGCGCAGGCTGTTGGTCCAGTAATGCGTGTCGGTCACATTCTTGCCCCAGACCATGAGCTTCCAGCCGGCGCCGGGCGATGTCAGCCCGGCCCGAAGGTCGAGGGTGGTATAGCCTTTGATCGTGGCATCGAGCTTGTCCTGCCCGCCGAGCTGCGGCGAGCCATAGCTCTTCGTCTGACTGCGTACACCCGCACCGAGGAAGGCATCGACGCTGCCGCTGACCGGAAACGCATAGTCGATGCTTGCTGACGCCGCAAACTTGGGCGCAAACGGCAGGTCGGCGCCTTCAAAGGAGGCAAATACGGGAAAAAGCAGGCCGCCCACATTTTGTGTGCCAACGATGCCGTCGAAGCGCTTGATCCGCGTGTTGAGATAGGTCCCGGCAAGACGCAGCGTCAGTCCGCGCGCTGGCTCCGCGGCCAGGTCGAACTCGGCGCCATAGATGCGCGATTTGGGAATGCTGACCAGCTGTTCGAGCGCCCCGAACAGCGGATCGACCGTTTTCCCGCGCGTTTGCTTGTTCGCATAGTCGTAATAGAAGGCAGCGCCGTTGAAGACGATGCGGCTACCGTCGAAGCTGGATTTGAAGCCGACTTCATATGCGGTCAGCTTTTCCTGCGGAACCGGATAGAATTGCGCTTGGCTGGCTGCGTTGACGAGTGGGAAAGCGCCGCCTTTGAAACCGCGCGACATGTTGGCATAGAAAAGCAGATCGTCGTTCGGTTTGAAATCGGCCCCGAGGCTCCAGGGGACGTTATCCTCCTTCAACTTCGCATTATAGGTGCCCGACACGCAGGTGTCGGGGTCGAGCGAAACCGAGTCTCCGGGGGTCACCGGCGTGAAGGTGACAGTGGGGCAAAAAAGCGGGACATAGGCCAGCGGGATCAGCACATTGAAGAACTGGGTCAGGCCGAGCGAGCCGGGGATCGGCTCCACATAACCCGGGGTGTCGTAAACGCGCCCGGCGGTCGTGCGGCTGCTGTCCGTATAACGGATCCCGGCCTTCAAGGTCAGCCGGTCCGTCAGGTCAAATTCGAGGTTCCCGAACGCTGCCCATTGTTCGAACACTTGCCGCGTGTCGAGCGTGTTCGCCGTGAAGCCGTCGCGAAACCCGGTCGAGGCGAAGGGGTAGATGGCGTCGATCCGCTCGTAGCTGAAGGTGCGCTGGTAGTTGCCGCCGATCATCCAGCGAAGCTGCGCCGACGACTCGGCGCTGGCAAGACGCAGCTCCTGGCTGAAATCATTGGCCTTTGCCGGATTGGCTGCCTGATCGAAGGCGGCCAGGTCGGTCCCCGAATAGGATGATGCCTTGCGCTGGCGCAGATCGCTGTAGCCGGTCAGAGACGTGAGCGTGATTGTGTCGCTGACGTCGATATTTGCGGTCAACGACGTTTGATAGAAGCGGTCGTCGCGATAGGGACGGTTATCGGGGCTCCAGTTGGCCGCGCGATTGTTGGCGGGCGCCGCGGGGATCAGCAACAAAGGAAAATCAGGCGGGACAACCTGACCGAAGGTCACCGAACCGACGGGCGCCTGAAGGTCGGCCGGGGTCGTCTGCCGGGCAAGTTGGGGCGCCTGCGGATCCGAGCGATTGAGCCAGCCATTGACGTTGAACAGCACATTCACCGCATCGCTCGGCTGCCAGTCGAGGATCATCCGGCCCGCGACCTCGTCGGTCTTTCCGAGCTTGTCGTCGCGCGTATAGCTATATTGCCATTCGTCGCCCCGACTGAGTTTGACCGCGATACGGCCATTCAACGTGTCGGTGATGGGGCCGCTGGCATAGGCGCCGACGCGCACCATGTTGAATCGACCATAACCAAGCTCGACCCCAGCTTGCATATCGTTTGTCGGCTTGGCTGCGATGAGATTGATAGCACCGCCCGTCGCATTGGTTCCGAACAGGGTCCCTTGCGGCCCTTTCAGCACTTCGATCCGCTCGACGTCGAATGCGGTGAGTGCCCCGAAAGCCGGAATCGCAAGCGGGACCTGGTCGAGGTACAGGGCCACGTCGGGTGCTGCGCTGAGCGTGCTTTCGAAAAAGCCGACGCCGCGCAAGGTGTAGACGGGCGTGCTACTCGGCGAGGGAGTGACGTCGAGACCGGGGACGATCTTCGCAAGATCGGTAATAGCGTTCACCCCGGCGTTTTCCAGGGCCTCATTGCCAAACGCCGTCACGCTGAGGCCGACATCCTGCAGCCGCTGTTCGCGCTTCTGAGCCGTGACGACGATGTCGCCGGCGCGGCTGGCCAGTTCATCCTCGGTTTGTGCGGGCGCGTCCTGCGCAGCGGCAGCGAGGGGGAGCGCGGCTATCAGTATCGCGGATGCAGCAAGGCGCGCACGAGCTTTTTCGCGGCGTCGATGATCGAACATTGTCTTCCCTCCCGGACTTCGAGCGCGTCCCGCCCTATTTGCCTCTCCTTACCACTGATGACCGCTATGTCAATATATGCACATATTTCATATATTGCAATTCGTACAGCCGGTGCATCCCAGGCCACGGGAAACGGAGGCAAAGGGTCGCGATCTATCGAAATTTCATTATTTCGATATAAATCATTATTTGACATTGCCTGTTCCCCATCGCTAGAAATGCGCACTCGTTCGATGCGTTGAGAGGGAGACACATGATGCACGAGATGCTGGCCACCTCGCGCCCGCTTACCGCCTCGTGGTACCCCGCTGACCGCAGCATCCCGCTAATTGAACAGCCCGTCGGCGAGATACTGCTTGCCGCGGCCGACCGTTTTGACGACGCGATCGCACTGATCGACGGACAATCGGCGCCCGGACTGCGGCGCAGCTGGTCATTTCGCGATCTCGCGGCGGACGCGCGTCTCGCAGCACAGGCGCTCCTCGAACATTTCGAGCCGGGCGACCATGTCGCCATCTGGTCAAGCAACCGACCCGAATGGGCGATCGTCGAATATGGCGCGGCTCTAGCGGGACTCGTACTCGTCACGGTCAACCCGGCCTATCTCGCTCATGAACTGACCCACGTCCTTCGCCAGTCCCGGGCGAAAGGCATCATCGTCGAAGACAATTATCGTGGGCGCGACCTTTGCGCGATCGTCGCGCAGGTCCGCACAGATTTGCCCGGCCTCGAGTTTGTCTTGCCATTGTCCGGTTGGGGCGACTTCATGACCACGGATACGGATCGCCAGCTTCCGAAGGTGTTGCCGGAGGCAATCGCCCAGATCCAATATACATCGGGCACGACCGGCTTTCCCAAAGGCGCCTGTTTGAAGCATCGGGGTCTCGCCAACAATGCGCGCCTCTATGCCGAGACGATCGGTGCCCGCGAAGGCGATGTGTGGATTAACGCAATGCCGATGTTCCATACCGCCGGCTGCGGACTCGCGACCCTGGGTGCGCTCCAGACCGGAGGCACCCAGGTCATGGCGCCGGGTTTTGACGCGGACCGGATGCTCGACTTGTTCGAGCATCTGCGCGGCACAATTACGCTTTGCGTCCCGACAATGCTCACCCGGATGCTCGAAGTCCAGGAAAAGGCGCCACGCGACCTGACGACGTGGCGGCTTGTAACATTGGGCGGCGCGCCGGTGCCGCCCGAACTTGTCCGCCGCGCGCAGCGTGTCGCGGGCGTCGAGGTCGGCATCGGCTTCGGGCAGACCGAATCATCGCCCTATCTCACCCACACCCTGCCTGCGGATCCGCATCCGCAGTGGGCCGAGACTATCGGCAGGCCGCTTCCTCAGACCGAGGTTAAGATCATTGATCCCGCAAGCGGCGCGGTGCAACCGATCGGTGTCTCGGGCGAAATCTGCGCGCGGGGTTATTGCATCATGGCGGGCTATCATGATTCCGAGGAAGCGACCAAATCCGCGATTGATGCCGAAGGATGGCTTCACACGGGCGACGTCGGCAGCATGGACGAATATGGATATTGCCGGGTTCTCGGCAGGCTGCGCGACATGATCATTCGAGGCGGTGAAAATGTCTACCCGCGCGAGATCGAGGATGTGCTCATCGCCCACCCCGGGGTCGCCGATGCCGCGGTCGTCGGCATTCCCGACGCCGACTGGGGCGAGACGGTCGCTGCCTGCATCCGCCCGGCCGAAGCCGGGCAGCCGTCACCCGAAGATCTCACCGACTACTGTCGTGCCCGGCTGGCCGGATATAAGGTGCCACGGCGATGGCACTTCATGGAGGTTTTCCCGCAAACGGCGTCGGGAAAAGTTCAAAAATTCGCCTTGCGCGATATCCTCCTCAGCCGCGCGTCCGGCGATTAGCCCGTGCCGATTGAATTCGCAGAGCGCGACGCCGCTGCAAGCGAGCGCGCGATCGACGTCTATTTCGACTTTGTGTCGCCCTATGGGTGGATCGCCGCTGAAAAGATAGGCGAAGTGGCGGCACGCTTCGCCCGGCCGCTCCGCTGGCATCCGATCCTGCTGAAGGTGACGGTGCTCGACGCAATGGGTCTGCCTCCGCCGCTCGAAACACCACTAAAGGGCCCCTATCTCCGGCACGACATCGCCCGGTCACTACGCCATCATGGCCTCCGCCTCACGGATTCCGCTCGCTTCGGCTTCTCCTCGCTCGCGGCGGCGCGGGCGGCAATATGGGCGCGCAGAGCTGCCCCCGACCATCTTCACGCGCTCATTCTAGCCCTGTATCGGGCGCATTGGTCCGGCGGTCGCGACATTTCGCGCGACGACACGGTCCTCGATGTCATCGCAGAGATCGGCCTGCCACGCTCTGGCGCAGCCGAAGCGCTGCAAAGCGACGCGATCAAGAAGGCGCTGGCCGATGAAGTGGCTGCTGCGATATGCGCGGGAGTGTTCGGATCGCCTACCTTCGTCGTCGACGGCGAAACATTCTGGGGCGCCGACCGAATCCCCATGGTCGAGGCGTGGATCGCCAGCGGCGGATGGTAGCCCTCGCGTTCCCTCCTTGCCGTATCACGAGTATCGGGCGGCCGCCGGCCGCAATAGAGGACAGGACATAATGGCTTCGCTCAAAAACAAGACGCTCTTCATCAGCGGCGGCTCGCGCGGTATCGGTCTTGCGATTGCGCTGCGCGCGGCGCGCGACGGCGCAAATGTCGCAATCGCGGCGAAGACGAGTGAACCCCATCCGACGCTTCCGGGCACGATCTATAGTGCCGCGGCGGCGATCCGTGATGCCGGCGGACAAGCCCTGCCGATCCTGTGCGATATCCGAGAGGAAGATCAGGTCGAGCGTGCGGTCGAGGAGGCCGTTCGAACGTTCGGCGGAATCGATATCTGCATCAACAACGCCAGCGCGATCCGGCTGACGGGAATTCTCGACACACCGATGAAACGGTTTGACCTGATGCATGGCGTCAATGGACGGGGAACGTTTCTGGTCACGCAGAAATGCCTTCCGCATCTGCTGAATGCGGACAACCCCCACATCTTGGCCATTTCGCCGCCGCTCCATATGGAAGAGCGCTGGTTCGCACCGCATGTTGCCTACAGCATGGCGAAATATGCAATGAGCCTCGTGATCCTCGGCGTCGCCGGCGAGTATCGCGGCCGGATTGGCGCCAATGCGCTATGGCCGCGAACGGCCATTGCGACCGCGGCCATGGCAGAGTTCAAACCCGCCATCGGGCAGGGAGCGCTGCGTTCGCCCGAAATCATGGCCGACGCCGCGCATATCGTGCTGACCAGCAAGGCCAGCGAAACGACCGGCAATTTCTTTATCGACGACGAACTGCTCGCCGCGCATGGCATCGACGATCTGGCCAGCTATGCGCCGCCGGGCATCGCCGACATCGATATCGTGCCCGACTTCTTCGTCCCCAGCCTGCGCGAATTGCGCGGTCTGCCCGATCCAGATAACCCCTACCACGCCTAAACCCAAGGATTGCACCGCGATCGCGCGCTCAAGTCGCGAGCTTTGCCACCATCATATCGATGAAGTGCCGCACGCGAGGTTCGAGGAAACGCTTTGTCGGATAAACAGTAATGATCTTGACCTCGTCGGTCTCGGCGCCGGGGAGCACATGATGTAGCCGCCCCGCTTCGAGATCGGCTGCAACCAGAAATTCCGGCAGCAGCCCGATCCCGAGCCCGGCAAGAGCGGCGTCGCGAATAGCTTCACCGCTATCGAGACGCAAACGGCTTTGCCCATGCACTTTTGCCCAGGCGGTCGATGCATCGCGCAGACGCCAGCTCTGCTTCCTGGCCCGGCTGCTGAAAAACAGGCAATCGTGGCGAGAAAGCTCGTCAATCGACTTGGGGTTGCCTCGGTGTTCGAGATAAGAAGGCGCAGCGCACAGCAACGCGCGATATTTGGCGACGACACGGCTCACGAGGCGGGTATCGGAGCTCGTGACCCCGATACGAACGGCCAGGTCGAACCCTTCCTCGAACAAATCGGCCACGCGATCGCTGAAGCTGATCTCGACCTGGATGTCGGGCCAGTCAGCCAGAAATTGCTTGAGCAGGGGAAGGACAACGAGACGACCGAACGCGTCGGGCACCGTCAGCCGCAGCAGTCCCTTCGGTTTGCCACCCTGCTGCGCGACGCTGGCTTCGGCATCCTCGATAGCGCTGACAATCTGCAAGCCGCGATCATAAAAAATTCGGCCTTCGTCGGTCAGGCTAAGGGTGCGCGTCGTCCGATTAAGAAGACGAACACCCAGACGGTCCTCGAGCCGGGCAACGGCCTTCCCCGCCGCCGACCGGGTCAGGCCCATCGCCTGCCCTCCGGCCACGAAACTGCCCGCATCGACGATGGCGAGAAATACCAGAATATCGTTCAGATTGGCGCGCAGCACGGCATTCTCCACTTCCACGCCCAACATGGATTGCTCATGCCACCCTAATGCAGCAGCCTTGCGCTTTCGACCCATGATCTTTGGCGAAGGCGAAGGATTTGGCGGCGGATTTCAGTCCGGCACACGCACGGTCATCTCGATCTCGACCTGAAGGTCGGGGCTCGCCAATGCGGCGACACCGACACCCGTGAGGCTCGGCTGTTCACCGTCGAACAGCGCATGAACGTGCGGCCACAGTTCACCCAGCCGGGTTTCATTGAGGTCGACAAGATAGACGCGCACGATCATCAGGTCTTTTGCGGTGGCGCCGATGGCAGCGAGGGCGGCCTTGGCGTTGCGGACGGCCAGCTCCGCTTGCCCTCCAAGCGTCGCAGGCACCGGCCCCCCATCGCGCGTCCACGCGACCTGGCCCGAAATACAGGCGATGCGGCCTGCGTCAGCGATAGAGATTTGCGAATAACCTGCTGCCGCCGCGTCGGGCAGGGCAGGAGGGTTAAGCCGGGTAATCGATGCGCTCATGGTCAATATTTTCCGTTCCGGTAAATGGATGGGGACGGACTCTTAGCGCACCGCGATTGTCGCCCGGCGCGACGGTTTATCGCTTCAGCGTAGAACGTCATTCTACATAGCAGCCTGTCGCTCGATCCGCGTCAGCCCCGCCGTGGCGTCGTACCCTGAGAGTGCGACATTCGCTCGCGCGAGCGTCTCGATCAGCGCTGCCGGCTCGCGGGCCAGCCTCCCCTCGGCATAGAGGCTTCGCAATCGCGCGAGGACGCGGGGAAGACCGATCCGATCGGCCTGAAACATCGGCCCGCCGCGTTCGCGCGGGAATCCCAACACCTCCAGGGCGACAACGTCGATATCGGCAGTGCGCCAAGCGACCTGGTCGTCGATAAGCCGCGCACCCTCGTTGATGAGGTGAAGCAAACAGAGTTCGACGATTTGCGCATCGCTCGCCTGCTGCGGGCGCAAGCTGACGCGAGGGCAGGTTCCGGCCGCGGGCGAGCAAAGGTGGCCTGCCGCAACGGGCCCTTGCGCCATGCCCCATCGCGTAAGCGCTTGTTCTATGCGGTCAGACGAAGTGCCTGACGCCAGCAGCGAGCCGACCGACGCGCCATAACCCTCGATCAGGCGTTCGATAATCGACCCATTACGGTCACCCGACACGATGACCGTCTTGCCCATCGCCTTACCGAGTGCCGCCATCGTCGCCAATGCGGTGGGCGCTGTGTGCTGCGTTCGGATCACCTCCAGCAGCGCCCCGGAGCCCGCACATTGAAATTGGACCTGCTTTGCCGCCGCTTGAGCGTCGCGGCGAATGTGAACATCCTGCTTGCCGGATGATGTCGCGGCACGTCGTGGAAAGGCGGTGACGGCGGCAGTGGTGGAGGCCGGCCCGGCATGCAATCCGTCTGTTTCGTTCACCACAACGACAAGCTCCGGTTTGCCGGGGCCTTCATGAGGATCGCCTTGGAAAACCTCGACCCCCGACGCCCGCATGGCGAGCGCCATTTGCTGCGAAAAGGCGCAGTGCCCCCAAATATGTGCCGCCGCAGGCGGTCTTGCCCTTCGCCCCTTGTCCAGCCCCGGAATATGTTTGGCAGCCCGATATGCGAAAAACGCGTGCCGAAGCCCGCCCGACGCCTCCGACGCCACCAGCCTGTCGAACCATTTCGCCTCCAGTCGCATACCAGCGGAGAAATCCGCCGATATGCCTGCGACACAGTCGAGGATGCGTTCGGGCGCCCGATTGAGACTCGGTCGCAGCGTTTGACGGCGCGCTGTCACCGCAGAAGCAGCATCGCGAGGTGGCGGCAATTCGCACGTCCGGCGCACCGGCGCCTTGCCATCGCGAACAAAGCGGATCGCGGTCTCAACGACATCCTCATCGACGATGGCGTCAATCAGTCCGGCGGCGAGCGCGGCTTCGGCAGTGACCTCTCTTCCCGACAGCATCAATTCGAGCGCGCAATGGGCGCCGATCAAGCGCGGCAATCGCTGCGTCCCGCCCAGCCCTGGCAGCAGCCCGAGACCGACTTCGGGAAGAGCGAAACGCGCGGCCCGCGTTGCGATGCGCCAGTGACCGGCGAGTGCCAGTTCGACACCGCCGCCAAGTGCAGCGCCGCCGATCGCCATTATCACGGGAATGGCGGACCATTCGATGGCCGCGAACAGTTCGCGCAGATCGTCGGAGCAGCTGAGATCGCCAAGATCGGCGCCGCCGCAGAATATGTCGCGGCCGCCGGCAATGACGACCCCGCGGCACTCCGGCGCGGCCTGAGCGGTCGCCAGTGCCGTCGCAAGCGCTGCGGTAACCCCGGTGGCGACCGAGAGTATATTGGCGGGTCCGTTTGCGATGCGCAGCAAATGCACATCGCGCAAATTCTCGATCTCGATGGTCATGAGTCTTTCGCGGCAGATCAAAAGTCGGCGGCGGCGAGGAGCTCGCCCCCTTCGATCGCCGCTGCGATGCCCGCGGCGAGACCGTCGGATTGCGACAGACTCCGGCGAGCGAAAAAGTCGGCGGTGGCAAGCTTGACCTTGAATGTTGTTTCTGCTGCCGCGCCAGCGACAATCCGCGACCACATCCATCCGAGCAACACCAGCGTGAACAGCCGCAGATAATCGACCGCGACCGCACCGGCCATGTTCGCTTGTGCCTCACGAACCTGCGCCGTTGCGCCGCGCAACTGGTCCAACGCGATGCGTGTGCGCTCAGTCACGTACAATTCCGGAGCCGCGCGCAGATCGGCCGCTATTGCCTCGAAAAAGGTGTCGGCGACTGCTCCGTCTTCGAGCGGCAGTTTCCGGGTCACGAGATCCATCGCCTGGATACCATTGGTCCCTTCGTAGATCTGGGCGATGCGGGCGTCGCGAACATATTGCTCCATTCCCCATTCGCGGATGTAGCCGTGACCGCCGAAAATCTGCTGCGCCACGACGGCGCTCTCAAAGCCCATGTCGGTAAGTCCGGCCTTGATGACGGGTGTCAGCAAGGCGGCAACACAGTCAGCGCGGGCGCGTTCGGCAGAATCCGGATGGTGTCGCGCCCGATCGACCTGCAACGCACACCAGCCGACCAGCGCACGCGCGGCCTCGACAAAAGACCGAATCGAAAGCAGCATGCGGCGCACATCAGCATGCTCGATGATTGCCGCAGGCCCCGATGAAGTGCCGGTCGCGCGGCCCTGTCGTCTGTCGCGGGCATAGGCCAATGCCTGCTGGTACGCACCGCCTGCGACGCCCAACCCCTGAACGCCGCACATCAGCCGTTCGGTGTTCATCATCGTGAACATCGCGGCGAGGCCGCGATGCGGCTCGCCAACCAGCCAAGCCGTCGCATCGTCATAGTTCATGAGGCAGGTCGGCTGGGCGTGCATGCCCATCTTCTTTTCCAGAGCGCCAACGGACATCGCATTGCGAATACTGAAATTGCCAGCGGCATCGGGCAGAAACTTCGGAACGAGAAACAGGCTGATCCCCTTGACGCCGTGCGGCGCGCCCGGGAGCCGCGCGAGGACGAGATGGACGATGTTTCCGCCATAGTCATGGTCGCCGGAAGAAATGAAAATCTTCGTGCCGTTGACCTGATAGCTGCCGTCGTTGCGCGGCTCGGCCCGCGTTCTGAGGAGCGAAAGATCGGATCCCGCCGCGCTCTCGGTCAAGGCCATTGCGCCCGTCCATTCCCCTCGCACGAGCGGCGGAAGCCAGCGCGCCTTGAGCTCGGGGTCGGCATGGGCGGCGAGTGCTTCGCAGGCGCCGCGCGTCAGGCTCGGGCACAGCCCGAACGCAAGATTGGTGGCCGAGAGCATCTCGTCGGCCCAAAGTTGCACGACAAGCGGCAGGCCTTGTCCGCCATGCTCCGGATCGGCACTGAGCGCCGGCCACCCTGCCGCGACAAAATCGCGGTACGCCTCGGCGAAACCCGGTGGGGTCTCCACCGCGCCGTCCACCAGCCGGCACCCGAATTCGTCGCCCTCGCGGTTGAGAGGGTGCAGCCGGTCGGCGCACAGCCGGCCCGCTTCTTCGAGCACGGCGACAGCGAGTTCGACGTCGATGTCCCGGCCCAACTCGGCCATGATCTGGTCGAACCCCAGCACCTTTTCGAGGAGAAAGCGATAGTCCGTGGTTGGAGGAACATAGCTGACCAAAACGCACTCCTGACAACATATGCGGCGAAATGCCGACGACGGTCATGGCGTCAGCATGTGCAAAGCTCGGGGCGATCCTCGCGGAAACGGAGGCCGTCCTCGCCGACGGCGCTAGGTGGCCGGTCGGTCGACGGTGCGCACCAGCTTAGCCTTGCCGGTCGCGCCATATTCCATCGAAAATTTGTCGGGTTCGATCAGGTGCACGCGCGCGCGGAACCTCAGCTTGTTCTGGATCGCTCCCTCGAGTTCCTGTGCGAGGCGTGCGTGCGCCTCAGCTGCAACGTGGGGTTTCAGGCACACTTCGACATCGACAGGTGCCTCGACAACCGCAGAGTCGGAATAGCGCAGTAACTGGATCTCACCGCCGACGAGGTCCGAACTCGCCGCGACCACATCGCGAACCGCATTGGGAAAGACGTTGACGCCCTTGACAAGCAGCATGTCGTCGATCCGACCGCGAAATTCGATGCGGGGTCCCGGACGCCCGCACGGGCATGGATCGGTGTAGACCCGGATCAGATCCTTGTCGCGCCAGCGGATCAGCGGCTGACACTCCTTGACCAGCCCGGTGAAGACCACTTCGCCCTCCACCCCGTTTTCGATTGGCAGAGGATTGAGGTCCTGGTCCAATATTTCCATCAACGCATTGTCGTTGCCGAATATATGAATGCCGTTATGCGCCTCGCATGAGAGGCCGAGCGGATTGGTGCAGCCCGTGCCGCCTGACATGTCGTAAATCTCGGCACCGCCGAAACCTGCCGACAACTGATCGCGGATTTCAGGGATACTGCCCCCCGGCTCACCGAAAACGATCAGTTTGCGGATTCCGAATGCCTCAGTGCTCCAGCGGGTCTTTTGGGGAACCGCCTTGATCAGGTGCAGAGCATAGGACGGCGTGCACATCATCATGTCGGCGCGCGTGTCGATCGCAGTCTGAGCGAAGCGCTCGGTCGTGGCGAGGCCGCCGATCGGGATGACACAAAAGCCGAGATTGAGAAGCGCGTCGACAGCGGGGATGCCGACAATCCACATGCTCATGACGCCGGCAAACAGCACACGATCGCCGCGCTTCAATCCGGCGCGGGCCATCATGCGCGCGACATGATCCTGCGACACGGCGCGGTCATTCGCGGTGTAGCCGATATAGGTCGGCGCGCCAGTTGTTCCCGACGAGGCGCTGACCCGGTTAATATCCCGAACGTCGCAGGTCACATGCATCCCGAACGGATGGCCCATCTCCTCGCGTGATCGTTCCTGGCTGACCCTTTCCTCGTCCTTGTCGAAAAAGGGGTAACGGGCAAAATCGTCCCAGCCGCCAAAGCGCAGCGGATCGACACCCGCCGCATCAAACTTTTCACGGTAATAGGGTGAATCCCGGTAGACGCGCACCAGCTGCGTTCGCAGTTTCAAAAGTTGATGGTCGCGCAGGGCGTCGCCAGTGAGATGCTCGAGAGCGGGTTGGTGCAAATGGGCTCGATTCATGGTCACATCAACCTCGCTAAGGAACCGAACGGTCGATCGCTGCCTGACGCAGGCGCGACCGCCGCGCGGCTCCCTCGCGTCGCAATGCAGCGGGGTCCACGCCGCCTCTCGCTTCATAGACAAGCGATTTCACAAGGGCGACGACCGATGTCGGCAATCCGGCAATTTTCTGGGCAAGGGAGGCTGCGGTCGCAGTCACCATGTCATCCTCGACAACCTCGTTGACCAGTCCCGTTTTCTCCGCCCAACCTGAATCTTTCCAGTCGCCGGTCAGCAGCGCTTCGAGAATATGGTTGGCGCCAACGCGCCGCGCCGCAAGCAGCGGAATATCCACGGGAGGAATACCAAGCGCGACCTCGGGCAAGGCAAAGCGCGCCGATCGCCCGCAAATGACGATATCGCTCGCCAGGGCCATGGCCACGCCTTCGCCAACGCAAGCGCCGTTGATCCCGCAAATGATCGGTTTGGTAATCAACCCGGGCTGAAAAAAGTCGAGATCGAGACCGTCCGCATCCACGGCGCCCTTGTTCGCGGCTTCGATCATACCAAGATCTCCGCCGGCACAGAAGGCCGCCCCCTCGCCGAGGATCAAGACCGCGCGGACCTCGTCGTCGGCTTCGTGAGACCGCATCGCCGCATTGAACAGATCGAACATCTCCGGCGTCATCGCGTTGCGCTTGCCCGGACGATTGAGGGTGATACGGCCGACCCCTTCGCTCACGCTGCGAACGACGACCGCTGAGGGGGTCTGTCCACTTGCAGTCAGATCCATCATGGTGCCCGTCGGCCTGCAAGACCTGCGTCCGCGAAGAAAGTCGCAATTGCGTCGGGCCCAGCGAGGAAGCGCCTGCCCTCCGGTGTTGACTCGCACGAAGCGGGCGCCTCCACATCATCCGCGAAGACGAGAACTGGCGCGCCCTGGTAGGCTTCACCAAGCGCTGCCACGAGGTCTGGGCGGGGCCGCGCAAAGGCAATGCGCTTCACAACCACGGCGTCGAGAATTGACGGGTAGTAATGCAGAATGCCCTCAACCATTGCGGATTCGGGACAAAAGATCGGGTCGACGTCTTGCCCTGGCGCAAGGAGATATAATGTTGGTTGCATCGAGATTTATCCTAAAAGCGGAGGGTTGCCTCGACGTTCACTGACCGGCCTTCGGCTGGATAGCCAAGGCTTGTTCCTTGCGGGTAGAGAGCCAGTGCAGCTGGTGCCGTCACGCTCGTAAACGTCACAATGTTGTGGAGATATCGCCGATCGGTCAGATTCTTGCCGAACAACGACAACGAGTAGCGCTCGTCGGATGAGGTCCATGTCGCGCGCGCGTTCAAGAGGGTCACCGCCTTTTGGCGGTTGAGCGGGAAGTTGAACTGGATGAAATCGACCGCTGACCGGTAGTTCAGCGATGAATTGAGCGATATCGTGCTACCGCCAGCGAGGGTTGCAACATATTCGCCGTGAAAACTCGCCGTCCATTTCGGCGATGAGATCATGCGATTGCCCGATGCATCCTTTGGCACATTGTTCAAGCTCGACATGAACCGTCCGTAGCGCGCGTCGAGATACGCCCCTGTAAAACCGAACGTCACGTCTCGGGTCGGGCGTGCCCGCAGCTCTATCTCGATACCCTTGGGGCGCGCCGTGGCTGCATTTTGAATGACGTTCAAACCATTCTGGAATGTCGTCACCTGAAGGTCGGTATAGTCATAAAGGAACGCACTGAGGCTGGCATAAAGCTTTCGATCGAAGGTCTGCCCCTTGATACCCGCTTCATAAGCCCACAGCTGTTCGTTTGCGAATGGCGGCGCAAATGTGCCCAGCGCGACGAGAACATCGGCCTGTCCGGTGCCGCCCGATTTGAAACCCTTTGTCGCGGATGCGTAAATCGTGACGTCGCGGCTGGGCCGATAAGTCAGAAGCGCACGGGGAGAAAAGGCCTCATAGTTCGGTGCATCAAGACGCAGGATTCGCAGGGCTGCCGGTGCCAGGTTTGGCGCATCTAGCCCACCCGCCACGCCGCCGATAAACAAGAACTCCCGACGTATGCGCTTCTCTTCGCGCGAGTAACGGGCACCCATCGTCAATTCCAGTCGATCGGTCAGCTTGACGGTGGCATCAGCGAAAGCAGCATAAGCGCTGGTGCGACTCCTCCCATCGGGCGCGACCAAAGTGGCAGGCGTCGCACCGGTGCCCGAAAACCGGTTGATCGCGAGCTCGCCGTCGACTCGGTCGCGCAAATAATAAGCCCCCAATATCCAGGAGAAACTATCCTGCTCCGCAGACTGCAGTCGAATCTCCTGCGAGAACTGCGTTTGATCTTGATTGGCAAAGGTTTCCGTTACGTCGGCTTCTGTTCCGTCGGTGTTTATCGTGAAGCGCTGCTTTAAACTTCTGACACCTGTAATAGAGACAAGCTCGATGCCTCCAAGGTCCACATTCAACTCGGCTGCAACCCCGTAGGTTTTCGTGTCATTCCTTGCCGGACTGTTATTACGTGTCTGGTGAAAGCCGGAGGGCGTCGATGCTCCGAGCGCTTCCGCTTGACCTGAAGGATCGAGAGGCCGCAGGGTCTGGCTTCCTTGGCGCTGATGAATGAAATCAGCCGTCAGCTTCACTTTGACCTTATCGTAATCGAACGAATCGAGCGTTATGCGAACCGCATCAACATCCGATTTGTCGGATTCATTTGTGCCTCTCGGATCGAGGTCCTTGGTAAATCCATCATCGCGGCGGATGCGCCCGGCAATGCGGGCAGCCCATTTGTCGCCGACAGGGCCACTGAGTGCGCCCTTGATCTCACGGCGGTCAAATGAACCATAGGTTGCGGTTGCATAGCCCTCCACCTCGCGTGTGGGTCGCTTGCTGAGAATGTTGAGCACGCCTGCGGTTGCGTTGCGACCATATAAGGTTCCCTGAGGCCCCCGAACCAGCTCAACCCGTTCCACGTCAAAATAGTCCACAAGCGCGGCCGCGGGTCGCGATAAATTGACGCCGTCAACACTGATCGCAACGCTTCCGTCGACGGAAAAGGAGGCTACCGCAGTGCCTACACCGCGAATGAATATCTGAGCCGCACCCGTCGTTGTATTGAAGGTCACATTCGGGGAGTGCAGGTAGAGATCCGAGATCCCGTTGATATCGGCTTTCTGAAGCGCTTCCCCTGAGAGCGCGCTGATCGACATCGGCGCCGATGCAAGATTTTCTGTCCGCCGTTGGGCGGTAACAACAATATCCTGCAACTCAGTCGTTTCGGTATCGGCTTGCGCGCTGGTGGACAGATCTGCCGCTTCAGCCCGAACTTGCGCACAGATGGCAAGTGCCGCGACCGGTGCGTAGCGGAAAATTCGCATGTTCATGTCCACCCCCTCTTGTTGACGTAAACATGTTATGCTTGCGTCATTAACATGTCAATCAGGCTTTATGACATTTCCAATCGCTGCACGGTCGGTGGCTGCTTGGGCAGGAGGGCGTAGGCGGTCCACAAGAGCGCAGCGGCCAACATCGGAACCCCCGCTCCAACGGCGATACCAAGAGCAAGGTCTGGCGGCCGATCAGATCCTGAGGCGAACTCTGCAGAATAGGTTATCAGAGCCGGGCCGATCGAAGCCCCGACCGAGCTTGCCAAGACGAAGCTGATCGACGAAATCCGCGCCATCAAGCGGACGGGCGTAATATGAGCAAGGGCGAGCGCACTAACGAGCGCCAAGCTCGGGAAGCAGAAAAGCATGAGGGTTAGAAATACCCATACCGTTTGGTGGGTGCCCAAGAGGCTGAAGCCGAGCATCGCGCTGCCCGCAAGAAAGGCTGTGGCCCCGCCATATGCCGCAACGGCAGCGATCGCGTCGCGAGCGGCAAAAGCTTGCAGGATTATTGTGCCGAATGCCAAGCCGCCGAGCGAGGCAACCAGCTGCAATTGGCCGAAATTGGCTCCCACATAAGATGCCGACCAACCGTGCGACTGAATGAGAAAGCTCGGCGCCCATGCCATGAACCCAAACAATGACGCACCCATCGCCGCCTGGGCTGCGTAGACAATCAGATAGAGCCTCCGGTTGGATTTCAGATGCGGAATGATTGAAGCGCTGCTCGTCTTATCTTCGACTGCACGCGCAGGCTCGTGAAGCGTCAGGAGAAGAAAGGCGAACACCACGCCAGCAAATCCAATCAGGATCAATACGGCGCGCCACGGAGCTGCATCGGATTGAAGGCCCGGCAGGGACAATGGATAATGGAGCAGCACGCCGGTGATCAGCAACGCGACCCCGCCGCCGATTGCATTGCCGACACTAAATGTCGAAAACGCGCGTACTCTGGCCTTACCATCATAATAGCTGCGGATAAGCGAATAGGCTCCGGGTGCGAGCATGGCCTCGCCTATTCCGACCCCCGCCCTACATATGAGAAGCGATAGATAATCCGTGCAAAAGCCGGAAAGCAGCGTGAAGATGCTCCACCCGGTGACAGCCCAGAACAATATATGACGCCGGGAGAAGCGGTCGAGCAAGATACCCGCAGGAAATGCCGCAATTCCATATGCGATGGCAAATCCTCCGCCGAGGAGCCAGCTCTGTTGAGCTAGCGACATCGGTATGTCGCGTTCGACTTCACTGATAAGCAGGAACAAGGCGCTGCGATCAATATATGAGAGAATGACCGCGGCGGTGAGAATTGCCACGGACACAAATTTGGCGCGCTGATTCATGTCATCCCCTGCCAAGCCTCGGAACACGGTATGGCATACTTTGACATTTCATCAAAGCTTTATTGAAATTTCGATGAAATCCTTTACACAGCCAGTGATCGCGCGATCGGTTCGGATTCAGAGGGGACGGAAAAATGCAGCCGCAGCCAGGTAATTCTCGCAACCTGATCAAGCAAATATTGGACGAGTCTCCGCGTGGTATGATGCATCGCGGACGCATCGCACTGGGAAGCCGCGCGACCGGGGCGGACATCGCGCTCAGCTATATCGTTGTCGTCGGGCGCGAACCCGGCCCGACATTATGGATCAACGGTCAGGTTCATGGCACCGAGGTTTGCGCCATCGTGGCCGGAATTGAATTTTGCCGGCGCCTCGACCCCAGTCAGATGACCGGGAATGTGGTTTTCACTGCCAGTGGCAACCCACTGGCCCTGGAAAGCCGGACCTGGGCGACGCAGCAAGATTTCGGACAAAATCTCGATACGTCCTTCCCCGGTCGCCCCGATGGCTTCATTACCGAGCGCATGGCACACCGGCTGTTCAGCGAAATTCTGGCCGTCCGGCCGGACCTGCTGCTCAGCATGCATGCCCAGGGAACGGATTTCTCCAGCAAGATCTACGGCGTCTACAAACTGCCGCCCGAGAGCCCGGTCGAGCCGTCCGATCTCTATCGATTTCTCCGTGTCTTCGAGCCCTTCGCAATTTGCCACATGCGCGTCGGACCGGGAGCGGGCGAGCACCCCGGTCACCACGCGGGGGCACTTGACTATCAGGCAATGGCGCATGGTATTCCGGCCTTCATGATCGAGTTCGGTGTCGCCCAGCGTTCGACTCCCGACGAGGTCCGGTTCGGTATTCAGTGTTATTCGGGTATCTGCGCCGAGCTTGGAATTCTGGCCGCAGAACACAGGACAACCGGGTCGCCGCAATCACGGCTGGTGACATCCCGCGGCCATTGCAACGTCGATGTTGGCGGACTGTGGCAGTCCGACCTCCTGCCCGGCGCTTTGGTGAAAGCCGGTGACCCGATCGGAACGATAACCGATTTTACGGGGCTGACCGTCGACACAGTCAGAATGCCTATGGACGTTCTGCTGATCGCGATCCGTCAGGATCCTGTCGTGCACAGCGGCGACAGCGTCGCTTATCTGGCCAAGGAATGGACGAGCGTCGATCTCGGCTGACACGCGGCAGCCCCGCGCGTCAGGGGCAGACGACGACCTTGCCGATTACCGAGCGCTCCGCAAGGCGCGCTATCGCCATGCCGCCGTCGGCAAGCGAATAGATTTGGTCGATTTTCGGGTAGATCCGGCCCTGTGCCCACCAGTCGAGCAGTTGCGAGACATGCCGGCGATGCCGCTCCGGGTTTCGCGCAAAGAAACCGCCCCAGAACACGCCGCAAATATTCGCCGCTTTCAGAAGCGCAAGATTGAGCGGCAGCCGCGGGATACCTGCCGGAAATCCGACGACAAGATAATTGCCTTCCCATGCGATGGCTCGCAACGCGGCTTCGGAATAGTCGCCGCCGACAGGGTCATATATCACATGCGCGCCATCGGGACCGACCGCAGCCTTGAACGACGCCGCAAGCTCACGCGCGGCTGCGGCGTCAAAGGGCCCCTTGCCATAGATCATCACCTCATCGGCTCCGGCCTTGCGCGCCGCTGCCGCTTTGCGTGCGTGCGACACCGCCGCCACGACTCTGGCGCCCATAGCCTTGCCGATCTCGACCGCCGCCAGACCGACGCCTCCCGCAGCCCCCAGCACAAGCAGGGTATTGCCGGGCTTGAGCCGCCCGCGATCGGTCAGCGCGTGGATGGTGGTCCCGTAGGTAAAAAGAAGCGCCGCGCCTTCGACGGCATCGAATCCGGGCAACAGTCTGAATGCGCTATCGGACGGCACGACCGCCTGCTCGGCCAGTCCGCCGCCGTCGCGCATCAGGGCGAACAGCCGATCTCCGACCTGCCAGCCCGAGACGCCCTCGCCGATCGCTTCAACGACGCCGGTAATCTCGCTTCCCGGAGCAAATGGGCGAGGCGGCTTGAACTGGTATTTGTCTTCGATGATCAAGACGTCGGGATAGTTGATCCCGCACGCCAGAACGCGAACCCGCAATTCGCCAGCAGACGGCTGCGGTTCGGGGATTTCGGCGAGTTCGAGGGTTTGCGGTCCGCCCGGACGAACGGATAAGAGGGCTTTCATCGATCAATTCTCCTGGCGCGCAGCCCTGGTGTCGTCCCCAAAGCGCCCCCCGATAAAGACAAGAACAGCCGCGATGACGAGCGACGGCGCCGTCAGATAAAGCAGCGCCAACTGCAGACTCTGTTCAGCCTGCCCCGTTCGCGCGAGATGGTCGCTGAGCGCGCCGACCGCGAGCGGCGCCAGACCGTATCCCGCGAGGTTGAAGACCAGAAAGATCGATGCGGTCACCATCGCATGCACATTGGGCGGGGTGATCTGCTGGGAATAGCTGATGATGGGCGCGCTGCATGCGGTAATCATGCAGGCTGCTACAGCAAAACAGCTGATAAGCGCGAACGGCGTGTAGCTGAGAAATGCGAGCGCCGCAAAAGGTGCGCTGGCAGCAAACAAGAGTGCGGGTATCCAAAGATTCCAGCGCGCGTCGCGCCGCGCGAGCCGGTCCGCGACGACGCCGACAACGATGGTGAGGATCAACCCGCCCACGCCGTTGATCGCACCGATCAGGCCGCCTGCCTCGGTGCGCGTCATACCATAGGAGCGGATCATCAACGCCGGAAGCCACGTCATCATCGCGGCCGATGCGAAGACGGCAAAGGCACTTCCGGCGACATACCAACGGACCTGCCTCACACCGACGATCTTTCGCATCGTGTCCCGAAATCCGAGCTGCGCCCGTTCGTCGCGCAGCGACCGCGCGGGGTCGCGCATCCACGCCAGAGCCGAAAGGCCAAGCAGCAGCGGCAACATGCCGATGGCAAAGAAGGCTATGCGCCAGCCATGGTCGGTTGCGATCCAACCACAAAGCCAAAGGCCAAGGAAGGAGCCGATGAAGAAGCCCGATTCCGTCACCGAAAGCGCGGTGGTCCGCTGCGCAGGCGGATAGACGTCGGCGATGATCGAATGCGCAGCGGGCACACAGGGCGAAGCACTGATCCCAAGACCGCAACGCGCCGCGACAAGTTGCAGGAAATTTTGTGCCATCCCGCACAGCATCGTCATGCCACCCATGGCAGTCAGCGCAAAACCGATCGTGCGGCTGCGGTTTGACCGGTCGGAAATGAACGCCATTGGGATGCCGGCGGCAACATAAAGCGCCACGAAGGCAAAACCCGAAAGTATGCCCAGTTGCGCGTCGCTGAGAAGCAGGTCCGCCTTTATGTCCTCAAGCAGGATCACGATCGCGAGACGATCAACGGCGTGAATGACGATGATTAGCGTCAGCGCAGCCAAAAGTCCGTGCCGGCGAATGAAGCCCTGAGCGCGCACCTCGTTACGCAAGTGGCTGTCCGTCGATGACCGCAATTCCGTCGACCGAGAGCAATGTGCCGGGCATCACGGGCAGCAGCCCCTCGATGCCCGACGAAGCCGGCCCCGGATCGCTCAATAGCTCCATGCGCGCGCGCAGATTGTCGAACCAGTTTTCCTTGTCCCACGCGCCTTCATAATAGGTTTTGATCTTTACAAGATCGGCCATGTCGGCGCCCGCGCGTTCAAGGGCTCGCTCGAGTTTCGTCATCACGAGTCTGGCCTGGTCGGCGATATTCCCCGGATGCTGAATCGATCCGTTCGCCTCGATCGGCGGCTGGCCACTGGCAAACACGACGTCTTGACAGCGGAGCGTCTCGACGAAGGGCCAATCGAACGCCGACGAGGGCGCGGCAGCACTTCCGTGGCGGATTTTTTCCGTCGCGGTCCCGCTGTGAGCGATCACTTCCAGCTCGACAGCAAATTCGCGTCCCCGCTGCGCCGGAAGCAATGCGGCATGATAGGCAGGCGGCGAGCAGCTGAAAAGCGTCGCGAGATCCCGCTCGATCGCGGTCCGATCCGCAAGTGCGAGATCCTCGGGATAATAAGCGTAGAGCCGGCAGATATCGTCGAGCGTCCCATCCAGCTCGGCGAGCGCCGCGCGCAAGCCATCGCACGGCGCGTTTCCAATTGCCGCGCGGGCGTTTGCGAAAAGCCAATCGCCGCGCCTGACCCCGCGCACCTCGCCGGTCTTGCGCCTGGACGCGGCGCGCCGCCCTTTGACGGCAATGGCGTCGATCTCGACTTCACTACCCAGAGTAGCGAAGCTCGGAACGGGCGTCATTACAATCAACACCTCGGCACATTCGGGGAATTCGGCAAGTATCTCCGAGCGATACGCGGCCTCGTCCACGATCGACGATGCAAGGTAGAATATCTGCAGCTGCGCCAGTTCGGACAAGCGGCAGTCCGCCTTCGCAATTACTTCATAGACGCTGCGCATGCAGGCAGCCGTCTGTGCCATGATATCGCCGGGGTTCAGTACCTTTCCTCCCGCGCCCATGTCCATTTGTCCATTGGTGAACAGCCATGGCCCGGCCCGCACCGCCCGGCTGATCTTGAAACCCGGCATCACTTTCCTGATCTCGGGCGATACGCTTATATGCATTCGGTTCGATGCAGGTGCCGTGTCGCTCACATTCGCCCTCGCTCAAAAGAATCGCGCCGAGATTGCCGCCAGCACGGGCGGCAAGCCGTCAGCCCGCCCGCAGCAACATCGCTTGTCTATCAGAAGTCCATGCCCAGGCGCACGCCCCAGGTCCGCGGCTTGCCCCACCAGATATAGCGTGTATCGAAACCGCCCGGGGTGACGACATAGGAAGCATATTCCGTGTTTGTCACATTCTCGACAAACGCCTGGACGCTGAACCGGTCACTCGGGTCGCGCCAGAAGAGCCTCAGATTCAGGGTCCCATAAGCCTTCTGGACATCACGATCATTGTTATCGAGCTGGAAATACTGATGCCCTGTATAGGTGAAATCTCCCTGGACCGCGAATTGGCCGGCGGACGATGGCTCGAAATCGTAGCGGACCAGCCCGTTGACCTTATAATGGGGTGTCGCCGTCAGCTCCTTGCCATCGACCGGCGTTACATCGGCGGCGGGACCCGAACGGAAGGTCGTGGTGGGCGGTGCGCTGATCTCGGTATCAAGCAGCGAGAGGCCAAGCTGGAGCGTCAGATTATCGGTAAGCTTTCCGGTCAGTTCGAACTCGGCACCGAAAATTTCGACCTCGCCGAAATTGAAAAGGCGTGACACGGGAAGCCCGTTGACGAGCTGCGCCACCGTCGACTGCTTGTTTTCGACATGGTTGCGAAACCCCGCCGCCGAAAAGAGCAGGCGTCCACCGTTTAGCCGCCACTTGGCGCCGAGTTCCAGTGCCAGGCTTGTTTCGGGATCGGTCGGCGCTGCGGCAGAGGCGTCGCCAAAGAGAAGCGTCGTGTTGAAGTCGGGCGATTTATATCCCGTCGCCGCATTGGCGTATACGAAGAGAACATCGTTCGGCTTCCAGTTGATCCCCGCGCGCCAGGTAAATTCATCGACCGACACCTTGTAGCTCGCGTCCGGCGCCGCCGCGAAAACAAGGTCGAGCTTCTTGGTCTCCTTGGTGTAGCGGCCGCCGAGCTCGACCCCGATCGCTTCGCCAAGCGGGAAGTCAGCGTTTACAAAAACCGCACCCGATTCGGTCTTGACGCGCCCTGTGGTGTCGATCGCGGTCCCAAAAAATTCGGGCACGGTGCTCGTCGCAGTCCGCCGGTCATCATAGTAGAAGGCGCCGGCAACCCAGTTCAAGCCGCCCTCGCGGCCGCCCCGCAACTGAAACTCCTGGGAGAATTGCTTGGCGTCGAGCGTATATATCGCCGATGCATTGCCAAGGAAGCCGCCCACCGCGCTCCCGTCGGCATCTTCCTGAAAGATTCGATCATAATCGAGATAGCCGGTGATCGAGACCAGCTCGATCGATGGCGCGATATTCCAGTTCAGTCGAGCGCTATACTCCGCGAAATCGAGATGGTTCGGCATCCCGTCAAAATCGCTGAAGATTTTTTTGGGGTTGGGCTCACCAAAGTTGAAACCGGTGCCATTGACGCACTCATTCGCCAATATTCTGTCCGTGCTGCATGGCGCGCCGGTGACGGGATCGAGCGCGCCCTGACTACCCGACGAGGGGGCGACACTGCGGTCGCGGGTCACACTCGTCTTGAGAAGCAGAGATGCGTCGGCGCCGAGGTCGAACCCCAGTTGGGCACGACCGGAAAGAACATCGCGAGCCGACCAGCGCTGACCGTCCGGGAATGCCGCGTTGCGTTGATATCCATCGTCCTTGTCATAATAGAAGGCGAGACGCCCGCGGACCCCCTCGGCGAACGGAATATTCGCCGCGCCCTCGATCTGTCGCTGCCAGAACGATCCGAACTGGCCTTGCAAGTATCCGCCGAAGCTGTCTCCGGGCTTGTTGGTGGTAACCTGAACCAGCCCCGCGGTAGTATTGCGTCCGAACAGCGTGCCTTGCGGGCCGCGAAGCACTTCGACACGCTGCACATCGTAGAGCGGCGTCCGCTGGAGCGCGCCGGCGCCATAGACAATATCGTCGACTGCAAAGCCAACCGGCGATTCAGATGTGTCGTTGAACACTTGCAGGCCGTCGCCGCGGATACGGTATCGGGGGATCAGTCCGGTATCGACATAGTTGAAATTCGGTGTCTGAGTTGCAAGATCGTCGAGCGTTGCGATGCCCGCGCTCTGCAACTGATCCCCACTGAAGGTGGTCGCCGAGACGGCGGTCCGACTGAGCGCCGTTTCGCGCCTTTGCGCCGTGACGATGATTTCCCCTGCACCGCTATTGCTGGCCGTGTCGGCTTCATCGACAGCTTGGGCAAACGCCGGTGTGCCGATGGCCGAGATCAGGATCGAAGCCGAAATAAGAAGTCCAGTGCGCAGCGTCATGTCGAGTCCCCTTCTTTGTGACATTCTTATGGCGCAATTTGATAATGTCAACAGGCTATGCTTGACATTTCATGCTCAGCGAGCTGCGAACGACCAGTCACGCGGAAAAGCAAACGCCGCGAAGTCTCGCGGCGTTCGAACGAAAATTATCTTGCAATCCGCTTCGCTGCAAACGGCAGACGCGCAACGCACTATCGGCCACCAAGCGACGCCGGAGCGCAGCCGCGATCTCCCTAGTCCGTTCCCGCTGCCGTCGAACGGTCAGGTCGAAGCGACGCCCTTTTCATCGATTCGGATCGGAAGATCACTGAAATAGCGCGATGACAGAAGTGCACCGATGACGCGTTCCTCGCTGTGGCGGACATGCGCCTGGAACGACGAAGCCGCTGTTTCGGGATCGCCGCTTTCGAGTGCTTGGAACAATTGCTCATGCTCGCTCACGACGACGTCGCTGCCCGCATTACCGCGGCCGCCGACCTTTGAAACGAAGTAGGCAATGCGATTTGACTGGTCGAGGAGCTGATGCAGGACCTTTTCCATGATGGGATTGTTGCTCGCCGCATAGATTCGGTAATGCATCTCGTCATGCACATCCATCATTCCGGGCGAGCCGGAATTGGCGCCTTCAACATATTGGCTGTTCAAGTCCCGCAATCCATCGACATTGACCCGCCCGATGCTGGCGCGCGCGGCTAGCCCCTCCAGTGACGCACGCATTTCAAAGGTTTGGCGAATGGTTACCAGGCTGATGTCCGAGACATGGAATCCCAAGCGGGGTATCGGCGTGATCAGCCCGTCATGGGCGAGCAAGGCAAGCGCACGCCGAACCGGGCTGCGGCTGAGATTATAGGTATCGCACAGCTGGGCTTCGGTGATATCCTGCCCGGGCAGAATTCTGCAGCGGACGACCTCCCTATAGAGAAGGCGATAGGCCTGCTCGCCGAGGTCGGCTTTATCGCCGGCCATGTCCTCCCCCACGTCCTTGCTCATCAACAACTCCAAAAAGTATCCGACCGATACCGAGTTCATTTGTCCCGGCCAATGTCCTTTGGATAGCGGCCGCAACGCCTCTTGTGAATGCGGCTGCGTCACTTTGGCTTGGCGCGTCAAGTCGGCAAATTGGAATTCCGCCTTCAGGGTTGTGGGAGGGCACAGTGGCGACACCGCAGCGCCCCGATCCGATCGAGGTCGACCGCGACGGTGACATCATCAATCAATCTCAACCTCACGCTCACAAGAACCGCTTCATCGCCGGTCATAGCAAGAATTGCCTTGTCGAAATCGTGCCCCAAGCGGCGAACCTGGAGAACCGGACATTAGTAGCCGATGGAGTGAGAATGACAGCTGACGACCCCAATTTGAGCATACGGTGGCCGTGACTGCCAGTGGAGTAGAGGTCCTCACGCTACGGAGAAACGAAACACCCATAACATAGCGAGGCTCTTTTTGTGGGTCAGCTGATGTTTGTCCGCTCCCCATCATAATCCGGCCATTGAAGGCACTAGCTGTCCCCCGAGTGGGCGATACCGCCGACTCTGGCCGATTCCGGACAGGCTGCTTTTAGATCGAAGATAGGAATAGCCGACATACCTCTGTCGTCTATACGCGGTACCACTTGTTCCCGCCGCCGAAGATGCAATAATGTCCGCCCCACGGTCCGATGCATAAGTTATAGCCCGAGCAGGGACAATTGCCGCTCGGGTACGAGGTTACGAAAATCCGGGACTCCGGACGGCTGCGCGTTGATCACACATCCGCTTTTTCAGCCATCAACGGACGTTTGATGTTGGGGACATAGTGAAAACCCGTGACAGAAGAGGTGCCTTTTAGGTGCTGAATCTCCATGTTCAGATACGTGATGTTCTGCATGACCTCCATGAAGAAGCGAGCCTGATCTTCGATGACATCCTTGGTCAGGTGGTAGTGCGTCATGCGGTCGAAATCGACTGGTTCGTTTCGCCCTGCCAATTCCTCTATGTCGATGAACATCAGTCTATCCCCGCCCGCGTGAATCCAGTTCGAATGTGCGTAACGGTTCCGTATCGAAAGGCAGACGCGGATATGAGCCAGCGTTTCCTCTTAGGTCTGTTTCAGCTTAGCTGGGATACTGTTGCGTATTAGCGCGTCCGCAATATCAAGCCGCTGGCTTTCGCCCCGTGGTCGATAAAGAGACTTTAAGGCGATATCCATGTTGCCGATGACGTGGTTCGCCAGCAGGCAAAGTGCCCATTCAAGCTCGCCATACTCAATCACGATACGACCAACGATATTGCCTTCAAACTTGAAATAGTCGAAGGGCATCGGAAGGAAGAGCTTTACCGCCATGTCGCCTTATCCCGTGCAGTTGGCATTATGGTCAAGCGTCGTGGCATCTCCTATAAAGTTGTGATGCGCTTCCTGACCAAGCTCTTCGCCTCGCGACCGCAAAGCGCTCCCACAACACAGCCTGTGGCCTCGCCCGCTTCTGTGACAGCGCCCGCCCCCGTTGTTGATGATAGGGACGAATTTGAAATGCTGGACGCTCTGATTGACCGTTTGAACGGAGCGGTAATCTTGACCGCTGCCGATAAAGCCAAGCTGGACAAGAAGCGCCGCGAGTGGATGGCTACCTTCTTCGATAAGACGCTGGACGAAGGCCAGACCTATGGTCAAGCGAGCGGTGACCTCGAAATCTTCGACCAGCCGGAAGCGGATTTTCGGGCAGAGATACGCGCCACCGACAACGATTTGAAAACCCAAATCGACCGCTTCAACCATGGGCTGGATCGGCACTTTGAATATGGGGAATACCATCCGCCCTACTACCCTTGGCGCATCGCGGTCATCCTGTCGAAGCGCAAGGAGCTCGATCGAGAGAAGCGTTTTCTGGCTGCCTACTGTACCCACTTCTGGGACCGCGTAGGTAGAAGGAACCAAATGATTTTAGAGCGGGCGGAAAAGAAGGGCGCCTTCAACCGGTTCAGCCGGGGAGCTTGATGGCTACGCAAAACTTTGAAGACACCGATGCAGGACGTTTCCTGCTGAATGCGGTGCAGTATCTATCCATGGCCCGGCTGGTCACTGATACCGAAATCTACCGAGCGCAACCGCGACTGTTCAACCGGCCACTGCTGAATACGCTTGGCGTGGGCGTCGAAGTCTTCCTGAAGTCCGTCCATCTAAGCCTTGGCAAGACGATGGACGACATGAAGAGCTACGGCCACCGTCTCGACAAGCTCTGGGATGACGCGCCAGAGCTGATCCGGGACCGCGTTCTGCAAGCAGCCGAGAAGACGAACGATGACTTTCAGGCGGAAGGGATAGCCCCGGCCCGCACCGTGAACTTTCGGGATGACTTTGTGGAATCGCTTCGCAACCTCTCCGGTCGGCACCACTTAGGCGGCTCGCAGCTTCGCTACTTGGCCCCTGCTGGCACACTGGCCACGCGTCCCGGTTTATTGATCTACGCCTTTCATGCCGTCGCCCTGGACTGCTTGAAGCGCCCGCCGTTCGGGCTGTGACGCAACAATCCGTCTCGATATGCTTCGACTACTCTGGGTAATTCCGCGCCTTTTCGTTCAGCGTTTAAGTCGCGAAGGCCCCTCATCGAAGCGCGTTTTCCCTGCTACGTTCCGTCAACGGGTGGTCCGGGGCAGCCGGTTACGACAGCTGTTGCAGCGGTTCAAATGCCTGAAGCGAGCAACATCCTATTTGGTCTTCTAAGAATGAACCAGATTGGACTTTCCATTTGAAGAAGGCGTTGGGGCGCTTTCGAATGCGTGCTACATGGCGATCCATTGGGGGCGAAGACTAGCAATGATAGTTGCAGACAATGAAACCGCGGTAGATCTTCTCTACTACGAGCCAATTGCGCGTACTGTTGTGCGCCTGATCGACGAAAAATCCGATGAGCCACTAACAATTGGCGTCCACGGTGATTGGGGCGCCGGCAAATCGAGCGTCCTGGTGATGGTCCAGCAAGCATACTCGGACAAGGATCGCGTGCTCTGCGTCCGATTCAACGGCTGGCTTTTCCAAGGCTTTGAGGACGCGAAGGCGGTTCTCATTGAGACGATCGTAGACGAGTTGCTTAAGCACCGTTCGAATTCGACGAAGGTGGTTGATCAAGCCAAAAAGGTTCTGCGCCGCGTCGACTGGATGAAGGCCGCGCGCGGGGCGGGGGCCCTCGCCTTTACCGCCGCGACGGGTATCCCCCCCATCGGCTCGCTCCGCGAGTTGTATGACGGACTCGCAGGTTTGGTGGGCAAGGGCGCTGAGGAGATCACGCCTGAAAATCTAAAGGTGGTCTCGGAACGGGCCGGTCAAATACTGAAAGAGGCCGAGCCCGAAACAGCGCCGGAACAGATGCACGCGTTCCGGGATGAGTTCGAGGAGCTTCTGCGGCGCGCGGATATCGACCGGCTGGTGGTGCTCGTCGACGATCTTGACCGCTGCCTACCCAAGACCGCAATTGGGACCCTAGAGGCGATCCGCTTGTTCCTTTTCGTGCCCCGTGCGGCCTTTGTCATCGCCGCCGACGAGGGAATGATCGAATATGCGGTCCGTCAGCATTTTCCTGACCTTCCCGTTGCGTCGGGACCGGCGAGCTACGCGCGAAATTATCTGGAGAAGCTGATCCAGGTACCCTTCCGGCTCCCATCGCTCGGGTATGCCGAGACGCGAATTTATATCGCCTTGCTCTTGGTCCTCAACGATTGCGGCGAGGACTCGACAGAGTTCAACGCGCTCGTCGAACTCGCCCGGAAGGCGCTAAAACGGCCGTGGGAAGGCGCCGGTCTAGATCGGAAGGGGATCGCGGAGGCACTCGGTTCCGTGCCAGAGCCGGTGGAGCGCGCGCTCGACATCGCGCACCGCATCGCACCGATTCTCACCGACGGGGCGCGCGGGAATCCGCGCCAGGTGAAGAGGTTCATCAATACGATGACGATGCGCATCGCCATCGCGGAAGAGCGAGGCTTTGGCGACGAGTTGAAAGCTGCGGTACTCGCCAAAATCATGCTCGCCGAGCGTTTCGCGCCCGAGGTCTACGACACGATCGCGAGAGGGTCTGCTGGGACGGGCTCTTCCGAAGAACTTTCAGCACTCGAGGCTGCGGTCCGGATCCCGAACGAGCCGAAACTGGCACCTGCGGACGCGAAAAGGCAGGCTAAGGGTGTAACGGCAGAAGCCGAATCGACGCTGCCGGATTGGCCCAATCTGGAATGGGCGAAGCAATGGGCCAGAATAGATCCACCTTTAGCGGACTATGATCTACGCCCGTATGTCTTCGTCACACGTGATCGTCGCAGCGTCTTCGGCGCGGTCACGTCGCTCGGCGGGCTCGACGATCTTGTTCTGCGCCTCAGCAGCGTTTCTTTGCAGGTGAGTCAGGCTGAGCCCGAAACTTCGCGCCTATCAACCGGCGACGCAGAACAGGTGTTCGATGCGCTGAAGGCCAAGGTGACAGTCGCTGAGGATCTTGGCGAGCAGCCCCCCGGCGTGCTCGGGCTGGCTGCGGTGATCAAGCACCACGCCTTCCTTCAACCGTCCTTCGTCGCCCTTATGCGCAGTCTCCCGACGGCGAAGCTCGGGCCGTGGGCCGTGAGTGGCTGGGCGCGCGCGCTCACGGACGATACTGCAAAATCAGAGTTCCAGACGTTGCTCGCGGAATGGGCGGGGCAGTCTGAGAACAAAGCCCTGCAATCGGCAGCCTCCGGGGCCATAAACCTTGGAAAAGGACGGAAGCGCTGATGGGCACCTCCGGTACGTTCGGTGGATCGAAACATAGTCTTGTTCCGAGCTGGGTCGGAGATCCCACGCCCTCGGCATCTCCGCCTGCCACTGATCCCAACGGAACCGATGGCGCGCCGTCCGACGGCGATGATGGAAAATCACCTGTCGCGGATGCACCTCGTGCATACCCGCCAATTCGGTCGCCGGGGGTGGGCTCCGGCTTGGGCGACGCCCGGGGCGATATCACCCGCGGCGCGAGGAATTCCGACTCAAGATCGGTCCGGCGGGGCGCCAGCAAATATGTGTCAGCGTCGGGCGGAGGCGGAGGAGCCGCGCGCCAGATGTCGAGTTCGCGGGCGACGGCAGGGGGAATTGCCAACTTCGCCCGCAGCTTCCTAGTCGATGGTCCGGTCGAGGCGCTCCGCACGTTCAACCTAGAGGCGCTGGCCGGCGCCCCGGCCGTGGACGTATTCGTCGCTCTGACCGATGCCCTTTGTCCACCTGGCGGGACGATTGATGAAGCGATCGCCCGTGACGCGATGCTCGAGACCGTCGCTGCCCTCGCGGCGGAGGGCGTTGGCAACTTCGACGACATGACCCAGAGCGATCTTCAAGAATTTTTCATCGGAGTCGTTTCCCGTTCCATCGAGGGCAAAATACTGAACGAGGTGGGGACGAACAGCATCCGCGTCGCGGCGAGCGTCGCGGCGGTAGAGAGGACCCAGCGCATGCTTCACGACTTCGTGGACGGGTGTGTCCGCGACCGCTTCGATACGACCGGAACAAGTCTTGCGGACATCACTTCAGGACAGATCGAAGGATTCGTGTCGGACCTGTACGTCGCCGCGTTCGACCTGATGCAGACGCTGGGCGAAGCGCAATGAAGCGGTTCAGCTTTGTTGCGATGCTTGGCGGCTCCGTCGAGGAGATCGTCGAAATTGTCCAAAAGGATTCGGTAGTCCACGAAGTAAACTTCGCAGGTCAGGACGGAACCCTTGGATTTGGGATTGGTCACGCGCTCGCTCAGCTTGGCACCCTCGGCCTGACACCCAGCGAGAAGGCAGTCGACCTGACTTTGATTGCCGCGCTTGTGAACGCGGGTGACACACGGGTTTCTCGCGCCGCCAATGCACAGGACGGATGGACGCGGGAAATCGACCTCTACATACCTGTGTCAGCGCCAGACTTATGGCGCCCTCATGGGGAGCGGTTGACGGCGCTGCTGCGCTTCCTGACGGGTGACCGTTGGCGCTTTTTCTTTCGTCCGCGTCCGAAGACTCACGCGTCTCTGGTCAAAGCGGTAAATACGCTCCCCTTAGACACGCTCGATGAAGTTTGCCTCTTTTCGGGCGGCCTAGATAGCCTGATCGGTGTAATTGATCTGTTGAAGGGCGGTAAGCGGCCCCTGCTCGTCAGTCACTACTGGGATTCCGAGACGGCCAAGGCTCAGGCCTATCTTCTCAGCCGGCTCGAAACACGATTTCCTGGGCCCGAGATTCGAAACCTTCGGGTGCGCCTTGGGTTCGACAGCAACGATCTGGGGACGGGTGAAACAGAGAACACACAGCGCGGCCGTTCCTTCCTTTTCTTCGCCCTCGCCGCACTCGCGGGCTCCGCGCTTGGACGGCCCACGAAGATCAACGTGCCCGAGAACGGACTGATCGCACTTAATGTCCCGCTCGACCCGCTCCGCTTCGGCGCGCTGAGCACGCGGACCGCGCATCCACATTTTATAGCGGGTATGAACGCGCTGCTCAAAGACATCCAAATAGAGGGAACTCTGGTAAATCCATATCGCCACGCCACGAAAGGTGAGATGGTCGAGAACTGCGCAGACCTTCCGTTCCTGCAGAAGGAGGCTGGAAACTCGATGTCCTGCTCATCCCCCGCGAAGGCCCGTTTTCGTGGTCTGTCGCCGCGGCATTGCGGATATTGCGTGCCCTGTCTCATTCGTCGCGCCTCGCTAGACGCCGGACTTGGTATTCCGGATCCAACGCAATACGCGGTGGCGGTCAGCAAATCGCAGCCTCTTTTCTCGGACCGAAAGGAAGGCGAACATGTGAGGTCCTTCCAACTTATGGCAAAACGCATCGTGGCCACGCCTGCCCTCTCGTCGATTCTCGTACACAAGCCTGGCCCCTTAGGGGATTCAGCGTCTGAGATAACAGCCTATGCCGATGTGTTTCGTCGGGGCGTCATCGAGGTAGGCAAACTGCTTGACGGTGTGGTCACCAAGCCGCACTAGCGCCCATGCGACCCGAGCTCGTCGACTTTCACTGTCATCTCGACCTGTATCCGAATCTCGCGGTAGCCATCGAGGCTTGCGATCGTCGCCGGACGGCGACCTTGGCGGTTACCACCACACCCCGCGCTTTCCCACATAACCAAGAGTTGGCCCGTAATAGTAGTTTCGTCCGGGTCGCGTTAGGCCTTCACCCTCAACTCGTTGGGGAGAGGGAGAATGAACTCGATCTCTTCCGAAAGCTTCTTCCTGAAACGCGCTATGTGGGTGAAGTCGGTCTGGACGCCGGGCCCCGCTTCTATCGCTCTTTCGAAGCCCAAGTCCGGGTGTTTACATCAGTGCTCCAGCTTTGCGCCGCAGCCGGGGACAAGGTGCTGACCGTTCATAGCGTCCGTGCCTCGAAGCAGGTTCTTGATCTGATCGAGACGAATCTTCCAAACAATAAAGGAAGAGTCGTGCTTCACTGGTTCACCGGTAGCCTGGCCGAGGTGCGCCGAGGTCTAGACTTGGGTTGCTTTTTCTCTGTCAACGAAGCGATGCTGAGATCGCCTCGCGGTTCTCGTCTGCTGGCAGAGATCCCGGACGACCGTATATTGACCGAAACCGATGGTCCGTTCGTCGAAAGAGACGGCGAGTCAATTGGACCGGGGGATGTTACGCAAGTCCTAGCGGCTATCGCCACGCTGCGGGGGCTCGACCCGAAACAAGTCCAGGCCCAGGTCATTAAGAACCTGACGTTTCTGCTTTCATAGTTACGCCGGAGATATTGAATCCCGGCTAATGTTAATCCACCTTATATCAACGAGTGGCGAGCGTAGAACTAGGCGAATTGCGAGAGCCCTCCAAGCGTTCTCCTAGTTGAGATCAATAGATCTGGATCATTGCGATATGGCTACTCGTGCGATGGACAAGATTTTTGCAATATTACGCACTGCACCAGCCGTTTGCTGGTCATGCGGCTGCGAGACGACAGTCCTGTCATCGATCACGCTCGGCGAAGGCTGTTTGAGCATCGATTGCTCGGCTGCCGATTTTACCGATTGGCCTGACCTCATCGACAAGCTCGCCGCAAGCCTCCCTTTGTCGCATGGCGTCGGGGCGATCAAGCCTCGTCGAAGCGCCACCGCTGGCCGGACCTATATGAGTAATGGCTGCCGACACTGCGATGCGATCTTCGGGCACCGTTTCGAGATCCATACTCGCTACGACGAAAAAGTCGCCGGCGAGATCGAGTTCACGGCGTCCGAGCGTTGGCGCGCTTTTCTCGCCGCACAATCCGAATAATCGACTGAATGGCGGCCCCGTCGCGGATTAAGAGTTCTACGCTGGGAGTGGTCTAGTCTCCTGCCGTGTCTTCGGGCTCGATCGCCTCGCCGATCTCGACTTGTACCGCTCCTGCCGCGTTCGAGAGCATCGCGATGAATGCGATCTTGCGATCCTTTCGAAGCATTCGGTGATTGCCAAGCAGGTTCAGAATTTTGCCCAAGGACTCGTTGATGTCCGCAAAATTCGTCTGCAGCGGATTGTTGGGTTTGAGAAGTCGCTTGAGGCTACCCTTATGGAGATCGCCGCCACAGCGGTCCCAGAGGCCCTTGACCTCTTCCCTTTTTAGAAATGGAGGCCCGTCATATTCGGCCATATGCCATCCCGGCGCGACCAGCTGTGGGACGATCGGTACCGGATAGAAATCGTCATGCATGTCGCCGAGCGCCGCGAAGATCTCGCCGGGTGCATAAGCCTTGCGCAGATGTGCCGGGCCGCTTGCCACGAGATCGCCGTGCGCGACGAGACAAGCGAGCCCAATGATTTCGCAGAGCATGCGAATCTGCAGGACCGCATATTCCCTGACAAGCGGAGACGGAATACCGTGCTGATCGACAATGAGTTGTTCGATACTCGCCGCGCGCGCCTTCGCATCGATCATGAGGTCGCGATCTCTATCGCGTGCTTCGAAATCGGCAGTTGCCGCCATATTGTGCCTTACCCCTCCGCATGCGCTGCCCCTCCCGCGCAATCTTTACAGTCATAGGCAAGATTCGCGCTGCGCGCTCCCGTTCAAACACCTCCGGGTATATGTCATACCCGGCTGCGGCGCGGTACTTCGAGAAGCACCTAAACCGCAGCCACCAGTAGTGTCCTTCGATCAATTGAGAACTCGAGTGCCCGTTCTCGGGTTAATTTCGCGCTACCTAGCTAGCCGAGATAAGGCGTTTGCCGTCACGGTCCCCGGAAAATCCAACGTCCGCTTTCGAAGCTAATTCTAGCTGATCGCAACGGCCGACATGGGCGCGAAGCCGACATGAGGTTGCACTCAAATTGAGCCCAATTCCTCTCGCGTTCGCCGCGCGAGAAAGGAATCATGCGCCAGATGAGGAGCAGGAGGGTAGAATGCGAAAAACAAGTATCGTGATGGCGGCATTATGCCTAACTGCCTGTTCCTCTCGCGAGGCTCGCAGCGTCGAATATTTTGAAGCGCATCCCGATGAGGCCGAGGCGGTGATCGCGGCTTGCACCGACGGATCCGTGACGGGAACTGAATGCGCGAACGCGGCGCTGGCGGTCAAGCTCGCCGAAGATCGGGAGCGCTTCAAGCGCTTCCGCGGCAAATAGCCCTAGCCGGCATCCCTTGCCGTTGCTTCCAGATCGGCGATGCGTTCGCGGCAAATCTGTTCGACGATTGATGCGAGCGCAGCCACGCGATCGCCGAGCCATGACAGCTCTTCCTCGCTGATCCGGTAATGCTTCGAATATCGTGCCTTGATGTAAGCCTCTTTCAATTTCTCGAAGCGCGCGCGGTCCGCCTTAGATTCGCGAGGCCAGACGTCGGCCAGCCTTGCATCGATCCGCTCGGCTTGTGTCCGGAGAAAAGCGAGATTGTGAACATGGGGACTGTAGAACGAACAAACGAGAAGGGCGCAGTTGTATAGACGCTCGGTCGTTTGATGGAAGTCGAATGCCGCGTCCTTGAAATAGCCCTTCCCAACGTAAAACTGGGCTCCTTCGAGCCTTTTGATCGCGGATGGAAACCACTCCTCAAAATATTCCCGCGCCATCTCAAGCGCCGCATGCGGCGTCTTCGGCTGCGGCTCGGGCAGTTCGTTATCGACAGCCTGGTAAATCGCTATCCCATCGCGCGCGACATCCATGAAGAAATAGCGCCCCTGCGACAGCCCGGCATTCACCTCTCCACCGCTATGCACAATGAAGTTCACCGGCGTCCGAAGCGCCTTGGTCACCGAAAGCTCACGGATGAGCCGGTCGTCGAGCCTCGACCAATACTCGACGCGATCCGTCAGGCGATCGTCATTGACGATGATCAGCAGGTCATAATCGGACTGATAGCCCTTGGCGGTATGCGGCTCATCGACCCACCCACCCCGCGCATAGCTGCCATACAGGATGATCTTGGAAATCCGTCCTTTGCGCTTCCAGTCCTGGGTCGCGAGCGCCAGCACATCCTCGAACTCCTCGAAGATGATCTGGACGATCCGCTCGAGCTCACGCTGCTTGTGGGGAGGGAGATGTTCGAGGCTGGTACGCATTGCCCGTCACCCTAACAAGGTGGCGACACCCTTGCACGCCGAGATTGATCCGGTCGCAAGGATGCCGCCGTTTGCGGCCAGGCGGGTCGCAAGCCCGGCCGACAGGAGTCTGGAAGGGAGAGAGCATTTGCCCCTGCCGCCAGCCGGATCCCCCTGCTGGCGCCGCCGCGATAGGCAGCGCCTTACCGTGAGGGAAACAAGAAATACTGATCACCTTGGAAAGCATCGCTTCGCCTCCTAGTCCATCGGGTTCCAGATGAGCGCGTAGACGTCGGGATTATCCTGCCCCGCCGCGCGTCCGAGCCGCGCATAGATGCGCCGCGGGCCGAACTCCGGCGCTTCGAGGCAGAGCGACACGTAGAGCCTGTCCGATGCTTCGCTCCGGCGGAGCCACCCTGCCCCGCATTCGACGCCGTCGGACCAGACACGATAGTCGGGCTGAATGTCACCGGTCTTCGACGGATTGCGACGGATCTCGATAGGGACGCGGATCGTGATCGTCGTGAGCTGGCCGACATAGCCCTTCTCCATCGTTCCGCTGACGAGGCCGATTGCGCCCATGATCCATTCTCCTGCACCGCCCGGGGGCCAATCCCCGGGGCGTCGGCAGCCCGGGAATGGCGCCAAGGGCGCGGGCGCACCCGCCAGGGCCGTAGCGGCAGCGAAGGACGGCGCCGCGTCGGCTTTTTGTGCGCGAAGCGCCCGCGAGGAGGCCGCAACGTGGCCGGGGAAAAAGGCGGCGCGGCGGCGTTGCGGCAGCGAGCGCGCCATTCACAGCGCCGAACGAGCCCCGAGTGGCATCCCGTTCCGGTCAAATTGGAATCATTTGGAAGGGATTTGATCGTCGGACGGCGCTATGGCGGGGCGATGAGATCGACCATCGCCGCCTTGCTCCTGCTTTCCGCATATCCTGCCGAAGCGCAGGACGTCAGCGGACCGGCGCGCGTTGTAGACGGCGACTCGCTCGATTTCGGCGGCATCGCGGTCCGGATATATGGCATCGACGCGCCCGAACTGGCGCAAGGCTGCGAACGCTCGGGCCAGTCCTGGCCATGCGGGCGGGAGGCCGCCGCGAAACTCGCCGAGTTGGTCGCCCGCGGCTCGGTTGCCTGCGAGCAACGCGACTATGACGACCATGGCCGGGTGGTGTCCACCTGCCGCGTTGGATCGACGGATCTCGGTGAGGCAATGGTGAATGCCGGGCTCGCCGTCGCCTTCACGCAGTTCAGCACACAATATGTCGGCGCCGAAGCCCGCGCACGCGATGCACGCGTCGGGCTGTGGGCGGGATCCTTCCAGATGCCCGCGGACTACAGGGCCGCAAATCCCCGGAAGAGCGATCGTCCGGTGGAACGGGCGCGCGCCGTCACTCCGCAACGATCGAACGCGCCGTCGGGCGTATATTACAGGAACTGCAAAGATGCACGGGCCGCGGGCGCCGCGCCAATTTACCGAGGGCAACCGGGCTACAGACCCGAAATGGACGGCGACGGCGATGGCATCGCCTGCGAACCCTATCGGGGCCAATAGCCAAGTCCGATTGATTCAATTTGGATCAATCTTCGCACCACAGGCTTGCCCTGACGTTACGTCCGGCTATGCTTGGAGGGCATCGGGCTGGCAGGCGCGCGATGCCGGAACGTAAGAATTCCGTTCGGAAAGCCTTGTGATATTCCCATCCGTTGCCGGGTGGCCGACGCGTATGTCCAGGCCCTCGGGCTAAAGGCGGCGGCGCATATTTCCGAATATGTTCTTACCTCCCGGCTTCATTGCCCCTCGGTCCGACCGGTAGGCGATGTGGAATGGACTATGACGATGACCCGGCTGATCGGCGCGCCGTCGCCGCAGGCGATCCCCTGCCTCCCGGCGATTGGGCGGAATATGGCCGTGCGGATCGCGAAGAAGCGCTCTATGTCGCGCACCAGGCGCGCATCGCGGGCATCTTTCGCCGCAATGTTCACCCGCAGGATGTCGGCGACCTCGTGCAGGAGACGTTTCGCCGGCTCTTCTCCGCGAAAGGTGTGCACGCAGCCTTTCTCGATGCGCCCGGAGCCTATCTCGCCGCGGCAGCGCGCACGATCCTGAAGAACCGGAAGCGGTCCGGGGTAAGAGGCCAGCTCCAAGCCCATCACAGTTTCGAGGATCATGAAGTCGCCGGGCCCGACCCGCATGCGACGCTCGAGCATCGCGACATGCTGCGCCGGGTAGAGGATGCGATCGCGAAACTAGATCCAACCACACGGGATGTATTCCTGATGCACAGGTTCGACGATGTCAGCTATCCAGAGATCGGACGACTCAAAGGGATGGATGTGAAGGCCGTGGAAAGACATATCGTCAAAGCCCTGATCGCTGTCCGCAAGGCGCGAGACACGCACTCGTGAGATCTGTCGAACGCGAGGCGGCCGAATGGGCCGTGCGGCTACGCGGTGCGCCGACCGAAGCCGACCGCGAAGCCTTCAAACTCTGGTGTGCGGTGCCCGGCAACGCCGAGGCCTTTGCCGTGGCAGAGGATGATTTCGCGGTGTCAGGCGCCGCCTCTCGAACCCGCATCGAAGCCATGGCGCGAAGCGAAGCCGGGGCGCACAAAGAGTGCAATGCACCAGGGGGCTTCCGCTGGGCCGTCGCGACGATCGCCGCAATCGGCATAGCGGTGGCTTTCACCTGGCAAATGGGACGACAGGCCGACACGCCGCAGATTGCAGAAGGCCCCATGCTGCCCGGCCAGCTCCGCCTCGCCGACGGCTCGACCGTGACACTAATGGATGGTGCCTGGGCGGAACCGCAATTCTCCGACACCGAGCGGCGTATCCGCCTGCACGGCGGCCGCGCGCGGTTCGATGTCGCCCACGATAGTGCAAGGCCATTCATTGTCGTCGCGGGTGTCTCGGAGACAAAGGCGCTCGGGACCATCTTCGAGGTGGACGCCAGATCGAGCGTCCCCACCGTCAAGCTCGTGCGCGGTTCGGTCGAGGTCCGGCTTGGCGGTTCGAGCAAAGCGCTCCGCCTCGCGCCGGGAGAGACAGCCGAAGTGTCGGACGACGGCCCTCGCCTCCTCCCGGCCATGGCAAGCCCCGTGCAAACGAGTGAGCCGACGACGATGCTGGCGGCCGACGCGCTCCCGCTCGGCGCCGTCATCGATGCCGCCAACAAGGCCAATGCCAAACCGATCCGCCTCGCAGACCCTGCGCTGGGATCGCTCCCCGTAACGGGCCGCTTCGATGTCGCCGACAGCGCGAGCCTCGCTCGCAAGCTCGCCGCAGCTTTTGGGCTGGATGACGAAGAAGGTCCGGACGCAATCACCCTCAGCAAAAAATAATCCCAATCGCAAAAGGGGGAATCCCCTTTCCGGTGTTTTGCACCCCCAGACGGCCATCGGAGGCCGCTTGGGGAGGTAAGATGAAGTACAAGTTTCTGGGGGCGATGCTCTCGGCGAGCACCGCGTCAATCGCGATTCAGGTTCCCACGGCACATGCGCAGGTCCAGTCCGTACAGCAAAGCTACGATATCGCTGCCCAGGATCTCGGCACGGCATTGCAGCGCTATTCGCAGGTGTCCGGCCGCGAGGTGATCGCGTCGTCGTCGATCGTACAGGGGAAGCGCAGCGCGCGCGTCCAAGGCCGGTATAGCGACGACGCCGCACTGTCGCGCCTCCTTTCCGGCACCGGCCTCGTAGCGGAACTCGTCGATGGCGCGCTTGTCATCCGCGAGGGAAACGACGTTGCCGCGGAGGCTGGATCGACTGAAACGAGCGGCCGCGATGCGATCGTAGTCACCGGTTCTCGCATCCGCGGTGCAGGGCCCGTGGGGTCTCCGGTCATAAGCATCGATCGCAAAGCTATTGAGAAGAGCGGCTACGGCACGGTTCAGCAGATGCTCCAGTCGCTTCCGCAGGCATTCGGCGGCGGCGTCACCGAAACGACGCTCGGCGCGACGACGCGCAATGGCGCAGGCGCCGATGCGACCTACGGTAGCGGCATCAACCTGCGCGGCCTCGGAACCTCGTCGACGCTCGTTCTCATCGACGGAACCCGGCCGGCGCTCGGCGGACTTGGCGGAGCCTTTGCAGACATCTCGCTTATTCCAGTCACTGCGGTCGAGCGGATCGAGGTTCTCACCGACGGCGCCTCGGCCATCTATGGCGCCGATGCCGTCGCCGGGGTCGTCAACCTACGGCTCCGCAACCGCTTCGAGGGCGCCGAAACGCTGTTTCGGGCGGGCACGTCGGACGGCGACATGACCGATCTCCAGTTCAGCCAGCTCTTCGGCAAGGGTTGGGACGGCGGTCATTTCATGATTGCCTATCAATATTCCGAACGCGGCGCGCTCGCGGCCGCGAAGCGAGACTATGCCCGCGAGGACCTCCGCCCCTTCGGTGGCGGGGATTACCGGTCACTCTTTGCAGCCCCCGGGACGATCACGGCCGCGAACGGACAGATTTTCGGAATCCCGGCTGGCCAGAACGGGACCGCGCTTACCGCGGCCGACCTTCTCCCCGGCGTCCAGAACCGGCGCGACAACCGGCTCGAAGCCGACCTCCTGCCCCGTCAGCGCGTCCATAGCCTCTACGCCAGCGGCGCGGTCGACATCACGGGCACGCTGACGCTGCGGACCAACATTCTCGCAGCGGAGCGCCGATACCGGCAGATCGGCAAGACCGACTTCCTCCGCACTGCCACCGTGCCGGTGACCAATCCCTTCTACGTCGATCCGATCGGGACGAACGAACCCGTTGCCGTCGCCTATAGCTTCACAAACGAGCTTGGGCCGCAGATCAACAGGGGCCGTGTCTGGGCGGTTTCGGCGTCGGCAGCGCTCGAGCAGGAAATCGGGGCCTGGCGCATCCAGCTCGGAGGCAATTATGGCCGCCAGAAGAGCCGCGCGAGCTTCGACAATGTCGTGAACAGCGCGCGTCTTCGCGCGGCGCTCGCCGACACCAATCCCGCGACAGCGTTCAATGTGTTCGGCGACGGCAGCGCCAATAATCCCGCGTCGATCGAAAGCATTCGCGGCAGCTATGCGACGATCGACACGTTCGATAATTGGTCGGCCGCGCTGCGCGCCGATGGCCCGCTGTTGCGTCTTCCTGGCGGCGAGGTTCGCGTTGCCGTCGGCGCCGAATATCGACGCGAGGCCTATGATTATTTCACGATCAACGACGCCAGCTTCCTGACGCCCGATGCCTCGCCCTTCTTCGGCCTGCCCGGTCCCCGGCACGTCAAATCGGTGTATGCGGAGCTGCTGGTGCCGATCTTCGGCGCCGACAATGCCGTTCCCGGCTTCCAGAAGCTCGATCTCACGCTGGCGGGCCGGATCGAGGATTATAACCAGTTCGGGCGCACCGAGAATCCCAAGCTCGGAGTGCGGTGGGAACCGGTGGACGGCATTGCGCTGCGCGCATCCTACGGCACATCGTTCCGCGCACCGCTCTTCTCCGAGCTGATCGGCGAGACGGTCGCCTTCTATACGACGTTGCAGGTGCCCGACCCGACGACAACCTCGGGCGTGGCTAATGTCATCGGCCTTTTCGGCTATGCTCCGAACGTGCAGCCCGAGAGGGCAAAGACCTGGACCGCCGGCTTCGACATCGCCCCGCCGTCGGTCCCGGGGCTGAAGGCATCGCTCACCTATTATGATGTCGACTATCGCGACCGGATCGGCAGCGCGAGCGAGGACTATCTCCGCTTCCTTGTCGACCGCGAAGCCTTTGCGGGCGTCGTCACCGAGAACCCATCGCCCGACCTCGTGCAGGGCTATTTCAACTCGCCGCTGTTTTTCAATCCGTTCGGCTTCGCGCCCGGCGACATTGCCGCGATCCTCGACGGACGAACGCGCAATCTGTCAGCCGAACGGCAGCGCGGGATCGATTTCGATCTCGGCTATGCTCCGCGAGTCGGCAGCGGAATGCTCGATCTCGGGATCGCGGGAACCCATATTTTCTCGATCAAGCGGCAGCTCACCGTGGGCGCGCCGAGCATCGACGTCGTGGGGCTCTACGCCAGCCCCGCCAAATGGCGGCTGCGCGGACGGGCGGGATGGTCGGAAGATGGCTTCTCGGCCAATGCCTTCGTCAATTATGTCGAGGGCTACACGAACCAGACCGTCATTCCGGCGGCCCGGGTATCGTCGTGGACCACAGTTGATCTGACGCTTGCCCAGCAAATCGGCGGCACGGGAGGGGCCGACGGTCGCGGGCTGACCCTCGCGTTCAGCGTCCAGAACCTCTTCGATCGAGATCCGCCCTTCGTCGAAGTGCGGAGCAGCACTTCAGCGCTCGGCTATGATCCTGAGAAGGCCAACCCCTATGGGCGGACCGCCTCGATCCAGGCGACGATCCGGTGGTAAGCCGTACCGCGCTTCTTCTCGCCATGCTGGCTGCGGCACCTGCCGCAGCCGGCCAGACGACCCCGCGCGAAATTGCCGAGATTGCCGACATCTCGGGTCTTGCCGCCTCCCCCGACGGGCGATGGATCGCCTACCGTATCGAGCGACCCTCAACTGCTACAAACCGGATCGATGTCGACTGGTACATCGCGCCTGCTGACGGCAAGGGCCAGCCGCGGGGGCTCGGACGCCTCGGCACCGCGCTGATCTATGAAGTCGGGGTCGTCATGCCAGGCGAAGCGACCTGGACCCCGGACAGCCGCGCCATCGTCGTCCGCGCGCTGGTCGACGGGCGGGTCGCGCTATGGCGAAGCGAGGTGGACGGCTCGGGCTTCGTCCCGATCGTCGTGGGCGACGGCGATATCGAGGGCTTCGCAATCCAGGCCGACGGCACCGTCATCGCCGCGGAAGGCCCTTCTCGCGAGGCGATCGCGCGCGCGGAAGATGCAGAGCGGGAGACCGGTATTCTCGTCGATGGGCGCGTCGATCTGTCCGCACCGCTTTATCGCGGCGGGCTTGTCAATGGCCGTGCGGCGACGCAGCGCTTCACCGGCGACTGGTTCGACCGCGCGCCGCTGCTCGCCGACCAACCCCGCATCATCCGCGTCCATGACATGGCTACTGGGTCGGCGCGCGTCGCCTCCACCGCCGAGGCGGGGGCACTGCCCCCGCCGCTTCCTCGCGCATCCGCCGGACCGACCGCAGTGCTCAAGGCCAAGCTGCAGGCGAGCGGCGTGTGCTTCGAAATCCTCGGCTGCGCGGAGGGATCACGGCGCCTTGCCTCGACTCTGCCACTCGCCGACGGGCGGACGATCGTCACCTTGCGAGATCGCGCGCTCCGCGAGACTCTTTACATCTGGTCATCCGGCACGGCGGAATTGTCGCCTCTTGCCGCGACCGACGGTCTGCTCTCGGGAAGCCGCGACGAGGATTCCCCCTGCGCTGCGGCGCCCGATGCTCTATTCTGCGTCGAAGCCACCCCCTCGACGCCGCCGCGCCTCGTGCGGATCGGGCTTGATGGCGCCAAGACCATCATCGACACTCCCAACCAGTTTCCTGACAGCGACGGGCTCCTTGCCGAAACCATCGCATGGCAGGTGAGCGGCAGCCGTGCGTCGGGCGTTTTGATTCGCCCGAAGATCCCCGGGCGGCTGCCGCTCTTCGTGACCTACTACCGGTGCCCCGGCTTCGTGCGTGGGGGGTTGGGCGATGAATATCCCCTGCGTGCCATGGCAGCGCGCGGAATTGCGACGCTTTGCATCAACCGGCTCCCGGGAGAGATGACCGCGGAAGCAGGTTACAAGCTCGGCCGCCAGGTCGTGGAGGCCGCGATCGACCATCTGGCGCGCCAAGGGATCGTCGATCCTAGTCGCGTCGGCATGGGCGGTCTAAGCTTCGGAAGCGAAGTTACGATGTGGACCGCGACTCACAGCAATCTGCTCAGGGCCGCCGCGAGCGCCTCGGTTAGCCTCGAGCCGAGCTATTACTGGTTCAACGAGCGGCCGAGCCGGTCGATGTTCGTCGATAATGTGCAGCGCTACTGGAAGCTCGGGTCGCCCGACGCCGACCCGGCCGGGTGGCGCCGCCTGTCCCCGTCGGCCGACATCGCGCGCATCCGGGCTCCGATTCTTCTGCAGCTGCCCGAGAGCGAGGCGAGGCAGACCATCGAGTTGCAGAGCAAGCTCGCGACGGCCCGCATGGGTGAGCTGCACATTTACCCGCTCGCCCCCCATATTAAGTTCGAGCCTCGTCAGAAGCTCGCGGTCTATGAGCGTAACCTCGACTGGTTCCTCTACTGGCTCAAGGACGAGGTCGACCCCGATCCAGCCAAGTCACCGCAATATGATCGCTGGTCGAAGCTCGGCCGCGAGGCGAAGAGTTCCTCGACCGACCGCACCCAGAGTTCGACGTCGGCGATTTCGAGCAGCCGGTAATAGAGAAAGTCGCCGTCGGCGAGATCGCGCACGAGATAAGCCCGGATCGCGTCGAGGTCGAGCAGGCCATGCTCGGCAAGGCGTCCGCCGAGCAGCAGTTCAGCGAGCTCGGCGCGCTGGCGAAGATAGGCGGCAGTGGCGACCGACTCGAGCCGTCCCTTGCCGCGACGCCAGACGACCTCGGGCGGCAGGCGATGGGCGAAGGCGGCGCGCGCGACCGCGCGGTCCCGCCCGCCCTCGATCCAGGTCCAGCTGGGAATGGAGAGGCAATATTCGACCACGGGCTGCGACAGAAGCGGCGCGACCACGTCGCGCGCCGCCCAGCGCGGCGGTCGGTCGACGAAATCGAGAATTCGCCGCACCGCCTCGACATGGTTGCGCTTCGCCTGACTCTGGCCTCGTGCCCCCTCGTCCCACGGATGTGCGAAGGGCGCAGCAGGAATGGCGTCGGGGCTCAGGAATTCCGGTTCGCTCCGCCAATGATCGCGTGGACCTCGTCGCCACGCCTTCCACGCAAGCAGTGCCGCACCCCAAAGGGTCGCTCCGCCACCGCGCGCCACGTCGCGGAGCGTCCGGAAGGCACGGCGTCCCATCCCGAAAGTCGCAGCGGCGTCGAGGAATGGCGACACCGAACCGTCGAAACAGAAGATATTGTCGCCACCGATGCCGCCGAACAACGACACCTCGCGGCCACCGACCCCGCGCTCGAATGCGCGGTCAATGCCGCGAAGCACGGCATAGGCTCCAGGCCTGGCCCCGATTACCGAGGGCCGGGCAACGAGATCGACATCAGCCGGATCGATCTCGCTCTCGATCAGTTCGATACCGCACCGGCTTGCTACCGCGCGCGCATAATGACGCTCGTCGCCATCCGCGCCGCGCGTAACAAAATTGATCGCGGTGAAGTCGGAACCCGCGGCCGACAAGGCGGCCGCGACGATCGACGAGTCGAGCCCGCCCGAAAGCTCGAGCATGATCTCCTTGCGCGTGCCGCTCCACGCGCGCACCGAAGCGACCAGTCGCCGCTCCAGCTCGGGAGCTAGCTCGGCTATTCCCGCATTAATTGCCTTCCCGACATGCTCCCATGGTGACCAGAGCGGGATCGTCTTTGCCGAAGCATCGTCAATCGCGAGCCGCATTCCCGGCAGAAGCTCCGACAGGCCAGTGAGGCCGGTGCGCTCGGTCCGAAGATTGCTGTATATAAGGGCCTGGGCGATGAACTCCCAGTCTACGGTCGGCGATTCCAGCAGATCGGCGATCAACTCGAGGTGCGAAGCGCACAATATTCCGCCCCGCCAACGGGTCCAATAGAGCGGAGCGCCCGTCAACGGAGCACGATCGATCAGCCAGCGACCTTCCCGCCTCGCGAAGGCGAGATAGTTGCCCCAGCCGTCTGAAGGCGCGTGACAGCTCGCCCCCGAGAGCGAGAAGACCTCGCCCAGGAGCACCGAGCCATCCGCCATCAGGCGATCTGACAACTTCGGGCCCGCGAAGAGGAATAGGCCAGGAGGTGACGCGATCCGGCGAAGTCCGTGGACAGCCGCGATGGCCTCGAAATGGTCCGCGCTGCCCTCGCAGCTGACGAAGGCGATCACGCCCCGCGTCATGCGACCACCAGGATGGGCGTGTAGTTCCGGGCCTCGGCCAACGTACCGGTGAGGATGGTTTCGGGGGTCTGCAGCCAGCAATGCGCCGCGAACGGATCGAGGCGCACGCCGAAGACGAGCGACACGGCGAGACGCCGCTTGAGCAAGATCCGGTCGAGCGCAAGCGCGTCGACGAGACACCGGGGCTCGATCGGAATGAGCCAGCGGCAAGCAGAATAGCGCCGAGCGATCGCCACGATCGCGTCCTCGTCACCGGGAACGGCGAGTTCGCGCTTGGCTGTCCGTAGGCGTTCGACGGTGCTCGCTATCTGTGCGGATCGCATAGCGCGTTTCGCCCAGCCGAGCGCGCGGGCCGCCTGAATTGCCATGCCGACGCCAAAGGGGGCATCGTGGTGCGAGGCCAGGTCGCGGAACGGCACCAAGACGCGCGTGGGCGCGACGTCATGCCCGCCGTCGCAACGCGCAAAGAGGCCCGTCGCGACAAGCCGCGTCATAGCGTCGCTGTCGTTCGGCTCGCCGGCACGAAGCCGCTCGAACGCGGCGCGATCGCGGCCACGCAGCGAGAGATATTTGTCGCGAGCCAAGTCGAGGAATACGAGTTCGCCGCCCGCTTCGCAATAGCCCGTCCCATGTGCCAGTCGCCAGCCCATCCACAATAGCGGCAGGATCGGGAGCGACCGCCAGGCCGCTCCCGACGCCTGCTCAGTCCTGCTCGATCGCAGCGCGCGGCATGCGGCCGGCGGGCTCGAACGGAGGGCCCCAGTCGCCCGCGGTGTCCGCGGTGACGGTGCCGAGCTCGACGAGGTCATTGGGTTCGCGTTCCATCTTCACTTCCTCGATTGGGATCATGGAGAGCGGCCTGCCGGGGACCAGGCGCGCTGGCCCCCGGCGCCCGGGTCAGTCGATGCTGAGGCCGGGGAGCTTGACCTTGCCATTGGCTTCGGTGCCGATACCGAAGTCGCCGGCGGTGTCGGCGCTGACGCTGCCGAGCTCGATCAGTTCATTGGTTTCGCGGTCCATGATCGCTTCCTTCCAATATGCCGCGGAATTGCGGCACCTCGAAAGCTAAGGCTCACCGCTCGTATAGGAATTTTATACGACCCATATTCTCCGAATATTATCGAAGCGGCTCCGACCGCTTGCGGATCTCGGCCGCGACACGACCTGCGAAGGTGGCCCGCCGGCGGTGGAAGCGTGTGATTTTGCTGCGCAAAGCGCTCCAGCGCCCGAAGCGATAATCCTCCGACATCGCGGCCAGCGCATCGGCGGCGGACTCATCGACGCGAGCCTCGATCCCACGAATTGTCATGCTTCGCTCGACAACATTGACGATCGCGGCGCGAAGTTCGCCATTCGGGCTGCCGATTGCGATGGTTCTGAAGAGGTGTTCGATCGACTCGGGATATGAGTCGTACGACGCGAGCTCGATCAGCCCGCCGGGCAAATCGGGCCGCGGCAACCTTCCCTTCAAGGCCATCGAGAGCAATGCGCCGGCCCAGCCATAGAGATCGACCAGATCGGCCTCGCTGAGAAATGGCTGCCGGAACCCCTCCTGATGCCAGCTCTCGATGATCCGCTCGCCCGAGAGACGATACAGCGCATCGCGGACGGGCGTAGCGCTCGCGGCGAGCGACCGCGAGAGCTGCACCGCCTCGAGCCGGGTGCCCGGCGGATAAGCACCCGACAGGATACGCGCCTTCAGATCCAGATAGACCCGCTCCATCGTGGCGCCGGGGCTCATGCCGCGAGCGGCCCGCGCCTACGCTGGCCCTCCCCTCCCGGCTGCTGCGCGATCACATAGTCGGCAAGCAACAATTGCTGGTCGGGGCGCAGTGCATCGACCGCCGCAAGCGGATGGTCGGGATAGCCGTCGAACAGTATCGACGGACATTGCCCTTCGAAGTTACCGAGATTGGGCCGATGCTGCGCATACCCGGCGAGCGCGGAGACTTCCGGCAGGAAGGTCCGCGCGATCTCGGGGGGATAAGCGAGCCACTGGTTCTCGTAGGGCTTGAGCCAGCCGAGGCAGTAGCTGACGATGATCCCGCGCCGGACACTGGCGCTTCGGTTCTCGCCGGCACCGTGAAGCGTCGAACCGAGAAAGACGATGGCGTCGCCGGGCTGGGCCTCGGCGACGATCGGCGCTTCCCTGGGCTGTTCGACGAGCGCTTCGACGCCATGGCTGTGCGGCCAGATGATCGTCGCCCCATTCTCCTCGGTGAAGCGCGTCAGAGGCCACATGACGTTGATCAGATATTCGACCTCGCCAAGCGCGCCCTGCCAGAGATCCTGGTCGCGGTGGGGTAGCTGCGCAAGCGCGCCAGGGTGGAGCTCGATCGCCTGCGCGAGGTTGAGCTGGATGCGGTCGCACCAATTGCCCAGCGCCCGTTCGGCGAGACCGAGGATCGCCGGGTTCATGACGAGGTCCGCCATCAGCGGCGACCGGATGAGCAGTCGGCCGAAGCGTTTGGTGCGTGCGCCGTAGAAACCGCCCTCGCAGAAGGGCGTGGCTTCGAAACGCGGGCCGAGATCCTCCGAGATGGCGGCGATAAGCTCCGCCGGGGCCGCACGACGCAGGATCGTATAGCCCTGCGCCATCATTTCGTGGCTGGCGGCTGACCGTGGAAGCGCCGCATCGAGAGAAGCCTGATTGATGATCATGACGCCCTCCTCAAGCAGCGAACGCAGCGGGGGCCGCGGCGGCATTGCTGACGATGCCTGCACCCGCGAGCTTATCGACGGTCGATCCGTCGATATCGATGCGAAGCGCAACGAGCGCCTGGCTGGCGTGAAGGACGGGCTCGCCGAGCGCGCGGCAATCCCAGCCGAAGGTCTGGATCTGGCGGAACCAGGCGAGTTCGGCGACGCCGGTGTAGGTGCGGATGCCGTTCGCGAGAGCGAATTCGGCAAGCCCGACAAGAAGCGCGTCGCGCGCGATGCGCCGCTGGCGCGCACCGATCCCGGGCGACAGGCAGAAACGCGTGATTTCGAGGACATCGGCGCCGTGCGGCACCTCGCCGTCGACGAGGCCCGGAAACAGGCTGTCGAGCAGCGCCGGCCGCGTCGTCAGCAGAAGCCGGGCCGACGCGAGATGCTCGCCGCCTTCATCGGTGACGATGAGATAATTCGCATCCTCATCGTCGAACTGGTCGAGTTCGAACCGTCCGGCGAGTGCCGGCAGGTCCCATTTCAGCAGATCGATGAAGACGCGCTTGCGCGCCTCGAACATCGTGCGCATCGCCTTGTGCTCGAGCGCCCGGTTGGTGGAATCGACAATAAGCAACATGGATAAGCCTCCGTTTGAAAAGAGGCGTTCCAATTGAAGGATTATTTGCCCTCCCGCCATAGCACGATAGGGGGGTGCGAGTGATTTTTCTCAGCGCTTGGCGATGTCCTCGAAGCTGATGTCGCCATCGTAAAGCGCCCGCACCGTGAGCGTGATGCCGCCATTCGCCTCATAACGCTGCCGGGCGTTTCGCAGATGCTCGCGCACCGTGTCTGGACTGAGACCAAGCCTGAGGCCGATCCTCCGGACGGTTTCGCCTTTTGCCGCCCAGATCAGCACCTCGCGCTGCCGGCGCGTGAGCCGCGGCCCGACACGCGCCAGATCTGGATAGGCTATCAGACGCGCTGCGTCGAAGGCTGGTCCGCCGATCATCCGGGCGAATTGCAGCGCGTCAGCGCTCGCAAAGGCGCCGGGTTTCCAAGCAAAGGACACCGAGCCATGCGCGTGTCCTGGAAGGTGGGCGGGGACGGTAAGCCCATCGCCGATGCCATGTCGCCGCGCCTCCGCCAGGATGATTTCATCCTCGGGTCGCTCGGTTTTCATGTCGTGCCAAAGAAAGCCGGCCATCTTGCGCTGGCTTTCGCGGTGGACGGGATCGGTGGCGCCGAGCCTTTGTTCGTCGAACCAATGCTCCCACTCTTCAGGATAGTTGTGAACCCGGATACCCCGGTCCGGCGTCGCCAGGAAATCGATATGATGACTGAGCGCAAACCAGGAGCAGCCCATTCGCGAACAGGCTTCCTGCAGCAGGTCTGCAAGACCCTCCATGTTCTTCACGCGAGAGACGTCGAGCGCGAAATCATGCGCGGCGTCGATCGTCGGCATTGCGACCCATGGCGCGCGGGCCGGTGTTTCCGACCAGTCCGGTCCGCGAGCCCCTCGTCAACGCGGCAGGCCCTGCCCTCTTACTGAGCTGGCCGTGCCGCTTGCGGCTGATCGCTGCTGGTCGAGGCGATCTTGGGAAAATCTGAAACTGCGGGCCAAGTGTCTATTTTTCAAATATATTCGGAAAATAGAACCAGATTGAGCCAATCTCCTGAAATGGACGCAAAAGCGTCACATCAGCCGCCCCGCTTCCGGAAGTCCCAGAGCGGAATCCCCATTTTGTTCGCCTTGTCGGCGAGATTGTCCTGAATTCCGGTTCCCGGAAAGACGATCAGGCCGACCGGCAGCGCTTCGAGAAGGCGATCGTTGCGCTTGAACGGGGCGGCCTTGCCATGTCGGTTCCAGTCAGGCCGGAAGGCGACCTGTGCGACGCCGCGCGCCTCGGCCCAGCAGGCAGCGGCCCGCTCAGCGCCCGTCGGCGTCGCGCCGTGAAGGAGGATCATGTCAGGATGCCGTTCACGGGTCCGATCGAGAACATCCCAGATCGCCCGATGCTCGCCGACATCGCTGCCGCCGGTGAAAGCGATGCGGGTGCCCTCGGGAAGGAGAGCCGCTGCGCGCTTTCGAAGTTTCTCGTCGAGGAAGTCGCGGCTGTCGATCAGCGATGCGGTCAGCGTCTGGTGCCGGACGCGCGATCCCGTTCGTGGAGCCCAGGCCTTGCGGAGCAGCAGCCGGAACTGTTCCGCGGACGCTTCACGGAAAAACTCCATGACGTCGCGACGCTCGATGAGCGAAATGCCCTCGCGCGTCGCCTTCTCGAGCTCGACCGAGCGGATTTCGCTGCCATCCTGCTCGCGCTGTAGTCGGCGCTGCAGCTGCTCATTGTCGTCGAGCCCGCGTTCGATGCGCTCGCCGGCGCGGTGGAAGAGATTGACGAGGTTCCAGAGCAGATCCTCGAGGTCGGGCTCGATCCGCGTCTCGACGAGACACCCAGCGAGTCCGTCGAACATGTCGGCGATCGCACCGCCTGCAAGCTGCGCATCGGGAAGCGGTCGCGGGTCGGGTTCATCCTCATAGGGCCGGTAGCCGAAGAGCTGCATCTCCTGGAGGAGATAGGCCGTCGAGCCGGGTTCGGCGGTGCTCGTGTCGCGATGATCGCTGGCATCGGTCATGGAAGGTCTCCTGAATGTGCCGCGCTCCGCGCGGCCTTCGCGGCGACAGGCAGCGGCAGGCGGCACGGGACCGCACCCCGCCCCAGAGGGCGGGGCCGAAGCGCAGCGGAGGATGGCGAGCGCGCGGCAATTTTGCTTCGCGATGCAAAGGGGCCCAAAGGCCCCGGCGGAAAATTGCAGCGAACGCCGCCATTGCGATGCCGGTCCGTCTGCCGCAGTCGCCCTCTGCGAAGGCCGGAGCGCGGCATTACCGGAACACCAAGGCCGTTCCCGCTCCCGCCACCTGCTCTCCCTTTCCGGCCGACTAGCGGCCGTCAGAGAAAGCGATGACGGTCCGATGGATGAAGCTGACGCGACAGCGACCGCGCAAGGCGGTCGCGGCCGAGAAGGACGAGATCGGCGTTGAAGTCGCCGCGCTCCGGCTCGAGCGGCACGACCTCGATGCCGGCGGCGTCGCCGCGGTCGGTCAGCGTCGCGAGGGCGCCGGCACCGGCGCCATCGTCGTCACGGGCGACATATAGGCGGCGCAGCGCACGCGGAAATTCGATCGCCGCGAGGTGCGCTGCCGATAGTGCGGCGATCATCGACATCGCCGGCATCGGCTCGCGGATCGACAGCAAAGTCTCGATCCCTTCTCCTGCGGCCATGACCGGCGCGGCGGACCCGAAACGCACACCGTGACCAAGCAGCAGTCCCATGGCGCGGCGGGGACAGGTGACGGGGGCCTTGTCCACTGTTGCCGGATCGAGCCAGGTGCGATGAACGCCGGTGACGCGGCCATCCTCACTCGTGACCGCGGCGATCATGGCGGGCCATGCTGGCGGGCCGCCCGGCTCGTCCTCCCCGGAAGGTCGATAGAAGCAATGCGGATGAAAGCGGAGCGGATCCCCGGCCCTGAGGTCGATGATCTTGCGAGCATTTAGATAGAAGCGAACCAGCGTGCCAGCCATCGGCCTCGACCCCGCCCATAGGCGGCGCGCCGCCTCGGGCGATCCCTGCGCGGCCTTCTTCGCTTTCGGTCCAGGGGGCGACGGATCCGGCATCGGCAGGCTGAGGAAATGCCGCGCCTCGTCGAGCGTCTCGCGGAAGCCCGTATGTCCGCAGCTTGCGGCGATGACGTCGAGGAGATCGCCATGATCGCCGCTCGCGGCATCGGTCCACTTTCCCGCCGCCCCGCCGCCTTCACCGCGCGCCGACAAACGGACATAGAGGCTGCGGCCGGGACTATTCCTTATGTCACCGACCATCCAATAATGGCCTTCGCGGCGGCCGTTGGAGAGATAGCGGCGGCACACCGCCTCGGCATTGTCTGCGAGGCGGCGTGCGATATCGGCGGCTGTGCTGGTCATGCGGGGCTCCTTCAGGCGGCCTTGCGCTCGAGAACCCGCGCGATCGGAAATCGATCGACCAGGCGTTCGAACACATCGGCGCCAGCAGCCCCTGCCGGCACGTAGAGCTTCAGTTTCCACGAGACGATCTCGGAGATCAAGCCCATCGATTTGAGGCGCTCGACGCCAAGATCGTTGAAGCCCGAGAGCTCGATCCGCCAATCGTTCATCGACCGTACCCGATTCAGTGCCTGCCCCTCGGCGAGCCCGAGGCCCGCCTCGCCCGCGAGCAGCATGCGCCAGGCATCGGACGGCGCGAGCTTGACCTCGGCGACGCCGGTCACCGCCGCCGCCCAGGCTGCCGACACTTTGCGCCCGATAACCCGCTCGCCGGCATCGGTCTGAAGCCGGTACACGCGCGAGGATTCCTTCGGCAGGCGTCCCCAGATCGGAAGCAGCAGACCGGTGACGATGTGCATCGTTGAGGCTTCGAACTCGGGAAGCTCGGCGACCTCGGCCTTCCACGCCTCGGCAAAGCGTCCTGAGGCGACGGTTTCCCAGTGCGACGTCAGATAATCGGCCTCAAGCATGTTCAGTTTCTCGAGCGGGCGCTGCAGCCGGATGCGGCGATGAATTTCGCCATCATCATCGAAGAGGCTCCGCGCACGAAGGCGGACGGCCGCGCGGCCCGAGCGCGCGTTGACCACGAGCGCGCCCTCGCGCGCTGCAGCGAGCGCCAACGCATCATCGATCGACATCGGCGTCACCCGGTCCTTCCGGCTCACCGTCAGCAATTCGGTCGCAGCGCCTGTGCCGGGATGGGTGTAGATCGTCTGCCGCGCATCGATGACGAAGCTCGCGGCGCGCAAGGTCTCGAGCCCGATTTCGTAGCTCCCCGACGCGACCGCCGCCTCGATCCGCGCCATCAGCAGGTCCTCGAACGCCTCGAAGAGGATGTTCTGGAGGTCGATGGTGAGCGCGAGCATGCGGTTGAGGAAGGTCGTGATTGGCGGCAGCTCGTCGCGAAGCCCGCCGTCGGCGTCGATCAGCGACAAGCCGGTCGCATTTTCGAAGGCAGTGAGCGAGCAGCCATCGACCTTGCCGTCGGCGATCAGCACATAGAGCTGGCGCAGGCTGTCGCGCGCATAATGCGATTCCAGATTATCTTCGGGACGGAACATATTCTGCCCACCGGTCTGCCGCTGACCGCGCGTAATCGCGCCCATGGAATCGAGGCGCCGCGCGATCGTCGAGATGAAGCGCTTCTGCGCCTTCACGTCGGTCGAGACCGGACGGAACATCGGCGGCTGCTTTTGGTTCGTCCGATTGGTGCGCCCGAAGCCCTGAATCGCGGCATCGGCCTTCCAGCCCGCCTCGAGCAGATAGTGGATGCGCCGCCGCTGGTTCTTCGCGCCGAGGTCGGCATGGTAAGACCGCCCGGTTCCGCCGGCCTCGGAGAAGATCAGGATCTGCTTGACATCGTCCATGAAGGCGTGGGTCTCGCCGATGTTGGCGCTCCCCGGACGGTTCTGGACCGCGAAGCGTACCGACCCGTCGCCATTCGTCTTCGGGATGATCCGCCGCGAGCGCCCGGTGACCTCGGCGACTGCTTCCGCCCCAAAATGCTGGACGATCTGGTCGAGCGCGCCGGGGACCGGCGGCAACGACGCGAGCTTCTCGATCATTGCATCGCGGCGTCGGGCCGCCTCGCGATTGACGATCGGATTGCCGTCCCCGTCATAGGCCGGGCGCGACGAAAGATTGCCCTCGCCGTCGGTGCAGGGCTCGAAGAGCTGCACGGGAAAGCTGTGCTGGAGATAGTCGAGCACATATTCGCGCGGCGTGATGTCGAGCGACACATCGTCGAACTCTTCTGCGGGGATTTCGGCGAGCCGGCGCTCCTGCAGCGCCTCGCCGGTCGAGACGATCTGGACAACGGCGGCATGGCCCTCCTCGAGGTCGCGCTTGATGCTCGCGACGACGCTCGGCGTCTGCATCGCGGTGATGAGATGATTGAAGAAGCGCTGCTTCGTGCTCTCGAACGCTGATCGCGCCGCCGACTTCGCCTGTGCGTTGAGCGTGCCATGCTCGGAGCAGGTGACGCCCGCGGCCTCCATCGCAGCGTCGAGATTGTTGTGGATGACCTGGAAGGCGCCGGCATAGCTGTCGTAGATGCGGCGCTGCTCGTCGGTCAGCGCATGTTCGAGCAGCTCATATTCCACTCCATCGAAGGACAGCGATCGCGCGGCATAGAGACCGAGCGCCTTCAGGTCGCGCGCGAGCACCTCCATCGCCGCGACCCCACCCTCCTCAATGGCAGCGACAAATTCCGAGCGCGTCGCAAAGGGGAAGTCGGTCCCGCCCCAGAGTCCGAGCCGCTGCGCATAGGCGAGGTTCTGCACCGTCGTCGCGCCGGTCGCCGACACATAGACGATGCGCGCATCGGGGAGCGCATGCTGCAGGCGAAGCCCCGCGCGCCCCTGCTGCGAGGGCTTCTGGTCGCCGCGCTCGCCCTTGCCGCCCGCGGCGTTCGCCATCGCGTGCGCCTCGTCGAAGATGATGACGCCGTCGAAATCTCGGCCGAGCCACTCGACCATCTGTTCGATCCGGCTCGCCTTGCCCTCGCGCCCCTGCGACCGAAGCGTAGCAAAGGTGGTGAAGAGGATGCCTTCGCGGAGCTTGACCGGCGTGCCCTGTTTGAAGCGCGAGAGCGGCGTGACGAGCAATTTCTCCTGGCCGAGCGCCGACCAGTCGCGCTGCGCGTCCTCGAGCAATTTGTCCGACTTCGAGATCCAGAGCGCGCGGCGCCGACCCTTCAGCCAGTTGTCGAGAATGATCCCGGCGACCTGCCGGCCCTTGCCCGCACCCGTGCCGTCTCCCAGGAACCAGCCGCGTCGGAAGTGGACCGCCGCCTCGGCATCGTCGCTTGCGGCACCGACGCTGTCCCAGTCGTCGTCGACATTCCATGCACCCGATAGATGCCCCTGATGCGCCTCGCCCGCATAGATGACGGATTCTAGCTGCGCGTCCGACAATATGCCTTCGGCGATCAGCCGCGTGGGCAGACGCGGACGATATGAAGGTTTGGGCGGAGCAACCGACGCCATCGCCGCCGACTGGACGAGCGCGGTCGGATGTGGACGGGCGAGCGGGATCCGCAGCGACTGGAGCGCATAGGGCTCATAGATGCTGTCGGCGAGCTGGCCCTCTGGCGACGTCCAGTCGACCAGCTCATAATCGAGTTCATCGACAGCGCCGCCAATGTCCGGGACCGCCGGGTCGCCACGTCCGGCATCGCGCTGGCGCTGACCACCACGCGAGGCCGCGATCTGCGGTACGACAATGGGCTGTGCGCCCGCCGGCGGCCCCGAGCGCGGTGGAAGCTCCTCTTCGACCCACTGCAGCAGCGTCCGGGCATCGGGCGCCTCGCCGCAGCTGGCAACGAAGGAGGTCGGATCTTCCGCTGCAACCTTGTCGATGACCAGCAGGCGCGTTGCGGTGGTCGTCCCATGCTTCGCATAGACTTTGCCCGCAACGGCGGCCGAGAAGACCAAAGTCCCCTGCTCCTGCAGGCGCTCGAAGCCGGACCGGAAGGCCGAGGCCTCGGGCGAGCAATTCGCACCGACGATCGCCACGAGCCGGCCGCCGTCGCGCAGCCGCGCAAGCGCGGAAGCGACATGGCGGAGCGCAACATCGCGCATCGGCCTGTCGACACGCGCTGCCGCCGAGAAGGGCGGGTTCATCAAGACGACCTCGGGCACCGCGCCCTCGACGAGGCGATCGTCGATCGAGGCCGCATCGTGACGCGTCACCGCAGCTGAAGGAAAGACGAGGCCGAGAATGTCGGCCCGTGCATCCGCGAACTCGTTGAGCAATAGCCTGGCACCTGCAAGCTCGGCGTGGATCGCGAGCATCCCCGTACCGGCGGAAGGCTCGAGCACCACATTGCCCGCCGAAATCGACGCCGCGCGTGCGGCAACGAAGGCGAGCGGCAGCGGCGTCGAAAATTGCTGGAAAGATTGCCCCTCTTCGGAGCGGCGCGTCTGGGTCGGGATGCGACTCGCGAGCCGCTGCCACATAGCGAGGCGGCTCTGGTCGGACCGGCTGCGGACCGCCATGGCGCCGCCATAGCGGCGCAGCAGCATCACCTGCGCGACCTCGCACGCGTCATAAGCGGTCTTCCAGTCCCAGGCTCCTTCCGCGTCGCCCGCGCCGAAGGCGCCCACCATCGCCTCGCGGAGCTGGCCGGTGTCGAAAGGCGCCCCGGCCTCGAGCAGCGGCTGCATGAGCTCGGCAGCGGCGATGATCCGTTCAGCGGCGCTCGCGGGAACCGCCGCACCGGAGGACGCGGCGGCGCCCGGCGCCGCCTCGGGAAGAATGTTTCGCATCGGTAGATCCTCGAGAGAGAGGGAAAGGGACGAACCGCCCGCCGCTCTCTCTCGGACCCGGGCCGTTCCCCCTTCCCGGCCCCTCTCTGGCTCTCAGCCGAAGCGCTTGCCCTCCGCGGTGAAGCTATATTCATTGGCCGCGATCGCCTCGTCGACTGCCTCATCCGAATTCAAACCGTCGAACTCCTCCTCAAGGCGGCGGTAGAGCCAGCGGGCGAGATCGCGGAGCGCCTCGATCACCTCCTCTTCGGCGTCCTTGGTCATCTCCTGATAGACCGGGCTGTCGCGCTCGACCGAGAACCCCATGGAATATTCGTGATAATATCGGCCGCGATGCGTCGCGCACGCGTGCAGCTGGAAGAAATTGCGCCATTGGATGTCGGCGAGCGCATCGGCGATCCGATGAAGCTCCTCATCCGTGGGGGCATAGGCGCGGATCGCGGCGGACGAGCCTTTCGCGTAGCAATAGTCGCCCTCGAAGCAGGCTCCGTCGCCCTGGTTCCAGAAGCCCGAAAACCAGATGCTCGGCGTTCGCCGCGTTCCGCCACCATAGAGGCGGACAGGCCGCCTATGCAGTTCGACCCCGATGATGGCGCAGATGCGCTCGAAATCGTCATAGACGAATTCCCACCATTCAAAGTCGAACCCGCCCTGGCGGTACCATTGCCGCGCTTTCTCGCGGGCTTCTTCCGATAGCTCGTCGATCTGATAGACCGTGGTTTCGATAATCTCCGGCATGGGAACCTCCATTTCGCGGGAGCCGAAAAGACCGAAAGCCCGGCGCAAGGGCCGGGCTTTCGGGATGGTACGAGGGAAGCGGCGCCGATCAGCCGGGACCGGAATCTCCGGACAGGCGGGCGATAGCCTCCTCGAGCCAGCCGGCGGTCGATACCGATTGGATGTCGTCCGCGGTGATCAACGTCGCGGCACCACCAAACCCGTCGGGGCGCATCTTCGAGCAAGTCCACGCCGCTTCGACCTCGACATAGTCGAGCGACGAGCGCTTCACGATATCCTGGAAGATGCCCTCGAAGCTGATGACCGACAGATCGAGTTCGAGTTCGTCCGCGTCGGCATCGACTCGTGCGAGTTCGTCGCGAGCCAGATCTGCGAGACTGCTCTCGATAGCTTCATCTTCTGCGAGAAGGGCGCGAACCTCGGCCATGCCGAGGAACACGAGATCGCCCGGTCCATGGCTGGCGCAATAATAGACATCCTCGCCAACCGCTTCTTCCTCGAAAATCTCGCCGAGGACCTTTCGTTCGAGCGCGGTCATTGCTGTGCGCGGAATGTCCGGGCGGATGACGGTCTGGGAAAAATAATCAGCCACGACCCACCTCCTTTCCGGCCGTATCGCCTTCGTCCTCGATCACGAGCGGCGGAACGGCGAAGTCGGCGGCGTCGAAATAGGCGAGCACAGCCTCGAAGCTGCCGCGCCGTTCGATCTCGCCGCGATCGATCAGAACGCGGTCGGACTCGTCGGCAATGAAGGAGTCGGGCGCCCCCTCGCCCCGGTAAATGATCCGCTCGGCGCTCCATTCTGCGAAGAAACCGCCGGCCCAGAAGTGGTAGGCAAGATCATGGTCAGCACAGAAACTCTCAAGGGCCTCGACCTTTCCCCACGCCACTTCATTGGCAAAGAGTTCGAGAGGCTCTCCCTCGGTCCGATGCGAGGCTTCGAAGACCGGGCCGTCCCATTCGGTCGACAGACCCTCGGAGACGATGACCGAGACCAATTCCTCATAGTCGGCGACCGAAATCCGGCCGCCCAGGGTGAAGGTGACGGAAACACGGTCAGCCATGACGACCTCCCCGCGCGATGGGCCGGCGACCATGCGCGGCCTGATGTTGAAAGCTGTTCATTTTCACTTCTCCGGAAAAGCGAAAGCCCGGCACAGAGGCCGGGCTTTCGAGGTTGAGAATACAGGTAGCCGCCTAGCGCGGCGCGGGATCATTCGGCAGCGATCGCGGCCGCGTCGTCACCTCCTTCCCCGTCGTCCGCGAGAAAGGCGGGCAGTTCCTCTGCGTCGACGTCACCGGCGACTGCGGCCACGCCTTCGCCCTCGACGTCGGCCGTACGCATACAGGCGGGAATCCAGTCACTTTCCTCGAGAAGGCGCTCAGCTTCGCGCGCCATGTCGGCCTTTTTGAGATGGTCGATCATCTGCGCGAAATTCTCGCCCCGCGCCTCGGTGACATCGGCGATGATGCGCGGCTTGGTGACGCTGCCGAAATATGCCTCGACAGTCGGCCGCCAGCCGGCAGCATGAACATCGAGCCCGACTGCGCGCGCGAGAATGTCGCTGTGAGCGATCCGACGTTCGACCCCATGCGCCGAAATGCGGCCATTGTCGTAGCGCCCGACAATCTCGGCCTGCGCATTGACGGTGAGCGCGGCGCAGTGGGCGAGGAGCATCGCCTGGTCCTCGCCGGACATGGCGAGAAGATGATCCCACACTTCCTTGTCGGATTGCGGCAGGCGGTCCTTCCACTCAGCCGTTCGTTGATCGATCGCTGCGGCGGGCGCACAATCGCGCAGGTTCGTCGGCGCATTCGAGAAATAGACGCGGTTCGCCGCGATCTGGACGCAGCCTTCGCGGCTGTAGCCATAGAAGCAGCCGATCACGAGCGCGTGCAGGATCGCGAGATAGGCGACGTCGGGACGCTGCGCAAAGGCATCCTGCAGCGCCAGGGTCCGCCAGGCGGTCAGATCCGAAACGAGGCGATCGGGGAGCGGCTTCAGTTGCTCCGCCACAGGCTCGTCCTCGTCGGCTGTGCCAGCGCCATCCCCATGGGCGTCATCGCGCAGCCTAGTCTCGGTGGGAGCGCCGTCGTCACGAGCTTCTTCGCCGTCGTCCGGCCCATCATTCGCGGGTTCATCCTCGGGGCGGACATAGCCCCGATCGATCCGCAGCGAGCCATCGCGTTCGATCGACAGGAAAACGCCGGCATTCGCGATATCTTCGGGCGCGAAGTGCAGCGGCCGCGTCGTCAGCACCGCATATTCGGCATTGATCGCGTCGACCCGCGCATGGATTTCGTCCGGCACCTCCTCGGCCTCGGACCATTCGCGGTCGATCGCTTCGCCTTCCGCCTCGAGTTCGGCAAATCGAGCCTCCTCTTCCTCGGTCATCGGCACCTCGTCGCGGTCGATCGCGCGAAGGTCGCGGAGCGCATCCCAAGGAAGATCGACCGAAGTCGCGGCCCATTTCCAGCCTTCCGCGAGCAGCGCCTCGCCTTCGGCCTTGAGTCTTTCATCAACGAGCCGGTCGAGCAGCGCCGGATCGGTCAGCCAGCCCCCGCCGTCGGCCTCGAAGAGATCGCGCACGATGCCGCCGCCGGCTTCGACATAAGCGTCGGCCGTCACGAAGCGCGCGCGCTTGTCGGCGGCCCGCACGACATTCTCGGTGAGTTTCTGGCGGATGAAGGCCGGTGAGAGACAGTGGCTCTCGGTCAGCATGTCGAACACCTGAACCTGGCGTTCGAAATCATCCGAAATCGTGAACGCCATCAACTGTTCGAGCGACATCCGGTCGTCGGCATAGGCTTCGTGCAGAACGGGCGAGACCGAAGCGAGCTTGAGCCGCTGGCGCACGACGGCCGGGGTGACGAAATGATGAGCCGCGATGGATTCGACATCGTCACCCCGATCAATCATCGACTGCATGGCACGAAACTGGTCGAGCGGATGCAAAGCCTCGCGCCGCGCGTTTTCGGCGAGACTGTCGTCCTCGGCGAGGATTTCGCTATCCGCGGCGCGAACGACGCAAGGGATCGGTGCATCTTTCGCGAGCCGCTTCTGTTTCACGAGCAGCTGAAGGGCGCGGAAGCGCCGGCCACCGGCCGGAATTTCAAAGCGTCCGGATTCCGCGCCAGACTCGTCGAGGATCGGGCGAACGCTGAGGCTCTGGAGCAGGCCGCGCCTCGCTATATCGTCCGCCAGCTCGCCGATAGGCGAGCTGGCAGCGATCTTCCGGACATTGGAGGGGGAAAGCTCAAGCAGGTCGAGCGGAATGTCGCGCGACGGGTTGAGGGTAAGTTTGGGAACCGATCTGGCCATGCCATTTCTCCATGGCGGGCCGCCGCGAGACTCTCTCTTGGCTTCTGGCCCGCCAAAAAGGCGGGGTCCGTCTCTTACTCTCGCGTGATAGGCCGGCGGGCGCCGCCGATTGCCGGCGCTGATACGCGACGCTCCGCCTGTTCCTGGACGCCCGCCGGTGCATGCCGAAACGACTATGCCAGCCGATCCCTCTGCGAGCGCTTGCCGTCGCGGCGGTACCGCATCCGAGTTGATCGAGGTGGATCGATCCGCACGGCAGGCAACTCAAGTCTTTCGGCTACGCCCTCGGCCCGAGCCAATCGCCCGACTTCCTCTTCCCATCGTAAAAAGGACGCCGCCATTTCCTCCTCATGCTCATATCCGTCATATATTCTTTCCATCCCTGACTTCAGATGGTTGAGCATCGCCTCTGCGGTCTCGAAGTCGATTTTCAGTCGCCTTGTATTGCTCCGCATCGTGCGGCGGAGATCGTGCGGCACGAAATGCTCAATAGGATGCCCCGCATAATCGGCCATGCGTTTGAGGATGCGATCGCGGGCTTCGTACCATCCCTGCGTTCGCGGCCCATCGACGCGGGGTGCAGGGAAAATCCACTCGGAATTGGTCATCATGAGCGCTGCGGCCCATGGTCCAAGCGCGATAGCGTGCGCGCTCGAGTTTTTGCTACGTTTCGACGGGATCGTCCATATCCCACGCTCGACCTCGACGCGGCGCGCTTTGGTAAGCTCGGAGAAGCGGACTGCGGTAAGCAGGAACAACACAAATCCCCGGCGGAAATCGCGATCCTCTTCGTCAGCGACCGCGCGCAGATACCAACCAATTTCTTCAAGGCTGAGCTTGCGTTTGCGAGGCGCCTCGGGAAACCGAAGGTCCGCCAGCCGGCGAGCGGGATTGTCCTCGAGACCGACCTCAAGACCGCGTAGACTTGAGGCCCAGCCAAAAAACACTCCCAGTTCCGCCGCGAGCCGATTGGCCCGAACCTTCGCCGTGCGGCCCTTTGCCTGAACCAGCTTGATCAGGTCCCTCTCCGTCACCGCATAGATCGATGTTTTCCCGAGCTTCGGCTCGATGTCGGTATGATAGATTTTGAGCTTGTCGGAGATGGTACGCGGCTTGTTCTTCCTTTTCGCGCGCGATGCCCGACCTTCACGGGCGGCTTCGATATAAAGACCATGCGCCTTGGCGACTGTCATGCTGGCGCGCTCCTCGGCAGCTCGCTGGACTTCCCGTGGATCGACACCCACTTCGACGAGATCGTTGAGCGCTCTCGCCCACTCCCGGGCCGCGGCAATACCGTGGGCCGGATAGAGGCCCAGCGACATCTTGACCTTGCCATCCCCGCCGACGAGCCGGCGCTCGTAGCGCCATTTCTTCTTCCCGCGTGCCAGGACTTCGATGCTGAGACCCGGTGTAAGCGGATCGCTGAGCGTTCCGCCACGCAGCGAATCAAGACCAGATGGTGTGAAAGCAGTCTTTCCGGACATGTGCCGACTCCAAAATCGGCTATCCGGAAAATCAGGGGACAAACTCGGGGACAATAGGTGTCAAACCCGGTCCAAAGCTGGCCAAATCAGTCCAAATGACCGTCCGGCCGAGCCCTTTTGGAGCTGTCCCTGAAACCCTACGTTTTACGCCGAATCCCAAGGGATTCAGCCGCACCGACTGGCTGGGGCGGCAGGATTCGAACCTGCGCATGGCGGTACCAAAAACCGCTGCCTTACCGCTTGGCTACGCCCCAACGGCCGGTGCGAGGGCGCTCTATAGCGGCTCGCCCGGGCTTGGCAA
>NZ_JAERPO010000003.1:97037-286477 GCF_016734905.1 Sphingopyxis jiangsuensis | reverse complement strand
CTGGCTGGGGCGGCAGGATTCGAACCTGCGCATGGCGGTACCAAAAACCGCTGCCTTACCGCTTGGCTACGCCCCAACGGCCGGTGCGAGGGCGCTCTATAGCGGCTCGCCCGGGCTTGGCAAGGCGGCGCTTACAGGCGCGTCACCCAGCCGTAAGGATCGGCGGCGCGGCCGCGCTGGATGTCGACTAGGCGGTTCTTGAGCTTCGCGGTGACCTGCCCCGAACCGCCGGCGCCGATGGTGAAGCTCGCGTCGTGGCGCGTCACCTTGCCGACCGGCGTCACCACCGCGGCGGTGCCACAGGCAAAGCTTTCGGTCAGGCGGCCGCTTTCGGCATCGGCCTGCCACTGGTCGATCGCATAGCGTTCCTCGCGGACCGTCAGCCCCTCGTCGCGCGCGAGCGTCATGATCGCGTCGCGCGTGATGCCCGGCAGGATCGTTCCGGTCAGCGGCGGGGTGACGATGCTGCCATCGTCGAAGACGAAGAACATGTTCATGCCGCCCAGTTCCTCGATCCAGCGGCGTTCGGCGGCGTCGAGAAAGACGACCTGGTCGTGCCCCTTGGCGATCGCCTCCTGCTGGGCGATCAGGCTAGCGGCGTAATTTCCGCCGCATTTTGCCGCCCCCGTGCCGCCGGGCGCCGCGCGCGTGTAATCGTCGGACACCCACAGTGAGATCGCCGGCGCCCCCGACTTGAAATAATTGCCGACGGGCGAGGCGATGACGAGGAAATGATATTCCGCCGCGGGCTTCACGCCGAGGAACACCTCGCTCGCATACATGAAGGGGCGCAGGTAAAGCGCGCCGCCGTCGACCTGGGGGAACCAGTCGGCGTCGGCGGCGACGATTTCCCTGACCGCCGCGATGAACAACTCCTCGGGCAGCTCGGCCATCGCCATGCGGCGCGCGCTCGCGTTGAAGCGCGCGGCATTCGCCTCGACGCGGAAGAGCGCCATCGCGCCGTCGTCGAGTCGATAGGCCTTCAGCCCTTCGAAAATTTCCTGCGCATAATGGAGCACCGCGGTCGCGGGATCGAGCGTCAGCGGCCCGCGCGGCATCACCTGTGCATCGTGCCAGCCCTTGCCCTCGGTATAGCGGATCGACACCATATGATCGGTAAAAATCCGCCCGAACACCGGGTCCGCAATCGCCGCGGCGCGAACATCGTCGGCCGTAGGGCGGGGATGCGGCAATCGGGAGAAGGCGTTAGCAGACATTGCGGAGGACCTGTCGTCGGGCGGTGGATGGTGCGCGCCTCTTGCCAAAGGAGCGCGCGGGGCGCAACGGTAGTGACGATGGACGACGATAATTTTCTTTCACAAGTCCCGACTGCCTCTGCCCTTTTCTTACGCGAGGATGAGGTGCGTCGGGGAATCGAGTATCTGTTTTTCGCGCACGGATCGCTTTGGCGCGCAATAGATGCACGGCTTGCCGAGCAGGGGATTGGCCGCGCGCATTACCGTGCGCTCTACTTCATCGCGCGCCGCCCGGGGTTGACGATTTCCGATCTGCTCCTGTTGCTGGGCATCACCAAGCAGTCGCTCGGCCGCGTCATCAAGGAGTTGGAGGCGCGAGAACTCGTTGCGACGCGCCCCGGCAACCGCGACCGGCGCCAGAAGGAACTGCGCCTTACCGACGCGGGCCGCGCGCTCGAGGCGTCGGTGTTCGGGCTGCTGCGCGACGCGATGAGCCGCGCCTATACGCACGCCGGGCAGGCGGCGGTCACGGGATTCTGGCAGGTGAGCGAAGCCTTGCTGCCGCCGCGCGAACGCGGCCGCGTTGCGCGGCTGGGCGAACCCCCGCGCTGAAATTCAACCGTCGCCGCGTGCGATGTCGGCCAGTTCGCGCCCGCGATCGCGCGCCGCGCGCAGCACATTGGTGAGAAGCGCCGCAAGCTGCCCGTCATTATCCAGCACGTCTAGCCCCGCCTGCGTCGTGCCGCCCTTGCTCGCGACCTGAGCGATGAGCGTTCCCGGGCGTTCGTCACTTTCGGCGAGCAGCGCCGCCGCGCCACCGAAGGTCGCGGTCGCGAGCGCCAAGGAATCGTCGGACGACAGCCCGAGCCGCTCGCCCGCAGCGGCATAGGCTTCGATCAAACGGAAGACAAACGCCGGGCCGCTGCCGGTGAAGGCGGTGACGAGGTCCATCGTCGAATCGTCGGGAAGCGCGACCGTGCGGCCGAGCGGGTCGAGCAGCGCCGCCACCGCGTCCATGTCGGCATCGCCGCTGCTCGCAACCGCCGACACGCCCGCGCCGATGCGCGCCGCGAGGTTCGGGAGAATGCGGACCAGCGCTTTGGCATCGGGGAAGCGCTCGGCCAGGTCGGAGAGAGACACGCCCGCGAGGATCGAAAGCAGATGCACGTCGCCGATCGCGAGCGGTGCGAGTTCGCCCGCCACTTCGCCGAGTTGCTGCGGTTTCATGCCGAGCATGATCCAGTCGGCCGATCCGCCCGCGCCGCGCCACTCGGCAAGCGACGCGTGTATCACCACGCCGGGGCGTTTCGCCGCCGCCGGGTCGACCACCGCCACCTGTGCCGGGTCCAGCCCCGCCGCGAGCCAGCGATCGAGCATTGCGCCCGCCATATTGCCGCAGCCGACGAGCAGCAGGCGGCCGTTGAAAGTCGTCAAATCCTTGGTCATCTTTCGGTCTTCGTCATGGTCGGCAACTGCTTGCGGGTCCCGAAATCAGGTCGAGGCAGCGGCCGTCGATTTTGCTGCGGTCGAGTTCGAGCCCCGCCAGCGCCGCAAGCGTCGGCAAAATGTCGACGGTCATCACGGCGTTGGACTGCTCGAATCCGGCGAGCCCCTTGCGCCAGAACAGGATCGGCACCCGGCGGTCATAGTCCCACACCGAGCCATGCGTCGCGACATATCCGGCGCCCGGTTCGGCAATCGGGGTGACGCGCGGCTTCAGCGCCAGAATGATGTCGCCCGAGCGTGGGGCATAGAAGGATGCGCGAATGCGGTCCTTGACCGACCAGAGGTCGACGGCGCGTGTCGGCATCGGATGCGCCGCCAACTCCTCTGCCGTCAGCGCGACCTCGACCTGCGGATGCGCGCGCAGCCGGGCGAGGACTTCGGCCATCGCCGCCTTGCGCTGCGTCGGTGTGAGTGCCTTCGAGAGATAAAGATCGCCAAAAGGGCCGTCGCCATAGAGCAACGGCTGCGGCAGGCTGAGCTTTTCCGCAACCGCCTTGCCGAGCGCCGCGGGATAAAGGGCGGGGTCGACGCGCTGCGCCTCCGGCCAGCCATTCTGGCGGTTGCGTTCGGGCAGGTCATGCCCGCCATGATCGGCGGTCAGCACGGCGGCATAGTCGATCCCGGTCGCGTCGAGCCGCGCAAAGAAATCGCCGAGTTCGCGGTCGAGCGCGAGCATCTGGAGGCACATTTCGCTGCCTTCGGTCCCCGCGCCGTGGCCGACATAATCGGTCGCCGACAGGCCGAGGATCAACAGGTCGGTCCCTGCGCCCTCGCCCATCTTGCGCGCCGCGCGGATCGCTGCACCGGTCGCAAGCACCGCCCCGTCGGCTTCGGGCGACGCCATGAAGCGGCGGAAGTCGCCGCCGTCGCGCGCGAGGCGCCCCGTTCCGACGCTGCCGCCCTTTGCGTCGGTGGCAATCGCAATATCGCGCGCCGCACAATCGCGCGGCAGTGTCATCGCGGGGCGCGGCTGGGCGATGGCGGCGGCGATCGCCGCGCCGGCCTGGGTGGCGGTGGGCGACAAGGCCGTGCCGCGATAACTCGTCAGCCCGGTCGGTGCGAGCCACATCAGTTCGTCGGCGCGGCGCCCCCCCATCATGATCGCCGCGCGGTCCTTGCCCGCGATCGACACGACCTGCGCCGCCGGGTCGCGCGCCTTCATGAGATCGCCGAGCGTCGGAACGAGCAGATGCTCGACCGACGGCGCATATTTGCCGCTGCCCGACGCGGTGCCCTCGACGCGCTCGTCCTCGGCGCAATAGACGCGCTTGTCCTCGCGCCCGACCGCAAGGTCGAAATAATTGTTCGCGACGATCCCGGTACGCGCGGGATGGTTGCCGGTGAGGATCGTCGAATGGCCCGGGCAAGTTTCGGTCGCGCCATGTGCCTGATAGCCCGACGGGAAGACGACCCCCGACGCGAGCCGCGCGAAGCCGCCGGTGAAATGGCTGCGATATTCGGAAAACAGATCTGCCGATAACTGGTCCACCGCGATCACCACAAGCAATTTGGGCGCTGTGGCAGCGGGCGCAGATGCCGTGGAGGCGGGACGCGAGTCCTGCGCGAGACCCGCGCTTGCCGCGGTCAGGCAAAGAGCGGTTGCAAGCGCGGTGGTCAGGCGTTTGATCGACATGGCGGCAATTCTCCGGTTCGGCGGCGTCGGCGCGGGCTGTCCTCTCGACGAAAGCCGCCTATATGGCAAGCCTTCAGACTCCAACGGCTGCGGGCGAACAATGGAATTGCGGAATAACGGGATCGTGACAGGCCTTTGGCGGCTGGCGCTGGCGATGGTCGCGATGGGGCAGCTCGCGCTTGCCTCCGCGCACGCGCAATCGACGCATATCGCGCCGAAACTCGTCGCCGAATCAGCGGCCCCCGCCCCCGGCGAAAGCACGAGCATCGCCTTGACGATGACGCCCGACGAGGGCTGGCATGGCTATTGGGTCAATGGCGGCGACGCGGGGTTCGGCCTGTCGGTCGAATGGAATGCGCCCGAAGGCGTGAGCGTGACGCCCTTCCGCTATCCGGTGCCCGAGCCGCTGATCCTGTTCGGCATGATGAACCATGTCTATGAGCATCCCTATGCGCTGCTCGCCGATGTGCGCGTCGATCCGCGCGTCGCGCGGGGGAGCGACCTGACGCTGTCGGGCGTTGCCAACTGGCTCGCCTGCACCGACAAGGTGTGCGTTCCCGAAAAGGCGGTGATCTCGGTAAAGCTCGTCGCGGGCGACGGAGCCGTCAGTGCCGCCGATCGCGCGCGCTTCGACACATGGCGCGCCGCGCTTCCGCAGCCGCTCGACCGCCCGGGCAGATGGGAGCGGCGCGGCGAGCGCGTGCGCTTTGCCATCCCGCTGCCCGAAAGCGTGGCAATCGATGCGCCCTATCTGTTCGCCGAAACACAGGATGTCATCGATTATCCGGCGCCGCAGACCTTCAGCCGCAGCGGCGACATGATCGTCGTCGAAACGCGGGCGAAGGGCGGCGCCGAAGGCGAAATCGCAGGATTGCTCCGGCTCGGCGAAGGTCGCGGGCTTTCGGTGCGCTTCCAGCCGGGCGCGGTGCCGGCGGCCGGCAAGGCCATCGCCACGACAGGCGGACGCGACAAGACGTTTGACATCGCCACGTTCTTCGCCGCGCTCGGCGGGGCGCTCGTCGGCGGGCTGATCCTCAACCTGATGCCCTGCGTCTTCCCGATATTGAGCCTCAAGGCGCTGAGCCTCGCGCGCTCCGGGGGCGATGCACGCGCGGCGAAGGTCGAAGGGCTGGCCTATGCCGCCGGCGCAGTGGCGACCGCGCTGCTTCTCGGCGGCGCACTCCTTGGTCTGCGCGCAGCGGGCGAGCAAGTTGGCTGGGCGTTCCAGCTCCAGCATCCGTTGAGCGTGCTGGTATTGTTGCTGCTGACGGTAGCGATCACGCTCAATCTGCTTGGCACCTATGAGCTGCCGTCTTTCGGAGGCGGGCAAGCGTTGGCCGAAAAGGGCGGCGCAGCGGGCGGCTTCTGGACCGGCGCGCTCGCAGCCTTCGTCGCGACGCCGTGCAGCGGGCCGCTGCTCGGCGCGGCGCTCGGCGCGACGCTCGTGCTGCCCGCATGGGCGGCGCTGCCGATCTTCGGCGGGCTCGGTCTCGGACTTGCCCTCCCCTTCCTCGCGGTCGGTTTCGTCCCCGCGCTGCGCCAGCGCCTTCCCAAGCCCGGCCCGTGGATGGCGCGCTTTCGCAAATGGATGGCGCTGCCGATGGGTCTGACCGCGCTCGCGCTCGGCTGGCTCCTCTGGCGCCAGCTCGGCAGCGCCGACGCGCTCGCCTATCCGCTGATCGCGCTTGCGATGGCAATCGCGCTCTTGTGGCATTGGGGATCGATGCAGCGCGGCGACCGGCGCGGCTGGCTGCTCGCCTTGTCCGCACTCCTGTTCGCCGCAAGTTTTGGCGCGGCGGCGGCGGAGCTTGCGTCCGGCAGCCGGTCGGTTGCCGGAACGGGGTCGACCTACTCGCCCGACGCACTCGCCAAGGCACGCGCGACCGGAAAGCCGGTGTTCGTCTATTTCACCGCCGACTGGTGCCTGTCGTGCAAGGCGAACGAAGCCGGCGCGATCAACCGTGAGGCGGTTCAGAAAGCATTCGACAAGGCCGGCGTCGTCACGCTGGTTGGCGACTGGACGAACGGCGATCCTGCAATCACGCGCGCCCTCGCCGAACATGGCCGCAACAGCGTGCCGCTCTATCTCTGGTATGCGCCCGGTGCGGCCGAACCCGAAATCCTGCCGCAGATTTTGACGCCGGGGATGCTGGTGGACAAGGCTGGCTCGCAATGACGGGGAAGGCGTGATGGCAAAACAGCGCGCCGATCAGCTGCTCGTCGACCGCGGCCTCGCGGAAAGCCGGACGCGCGCGCAGGCGCTGATCCTCGCCGGACTCGCCTTTGTCGGCGACCGCAAGATCGACAAGGCAGGGCAACAGCTCGCCCACGACGCCGAGGTCAGCGTGAAGGGCCGCGACCACCCCTGGGTGTCGCGTGGCGGGATCAAGCTCGACCATGCGCTCGCGCATCTCGGCTGGGACGTGGCCGGCGCGGTCGCGATCGATGTCGGCTCGTCGACCGGCGGCTTCACCGACGTGCTGCTGACGCGCGGCGCTGCGCGCGTCTATGCCGTCGATTCGGGCACCAACCAGCTCGCGTGGAAGCTGCGGCAGGACGTGCGCGTAATCGTCCACGAACAGACGAGCGCGCGCATCCTGACTGCAGACCATATCCCCGAACCGGTCGATCTGATCGTCTGCGACGCAAGCTTTATCGCGCTGGCGAAGGTATTGCCGGTGCCGATGTCCTTCGCCCGCCCGGGCGCGCGCCTCGTTGCGCTGATCAAGCCGCAGTTCGAGGCCGAACGGCACGAGGTTGGCAAAAAGGGCGTCGTGCGCGATGCGAGCGTGCATGAGCGCGTCTGTTCCGAAGTGCGCGCTTGGCTCGACAGCGAAGGCTGGGATGTCGCCGATCTGGTCGAGAGCCCGATCACCGGGCCCGAGGGCAATGTCGAGTTCCTGATTGCTGCAACGCAGCGAGGCGCTTGACGCTGGCCCCGCGAGTCGCGACACCTGTACCCAGCGGAATCGCGAAAGGGACCAGCCAGAATGAGCGAACTTGCCACCCCCGGACAGCTGCGCATGTCCTATTGGCGCTGGGCGATGGTCACCGTTCCGGCGATCGTGCTGATCGGCAGCCTGATGGGCTATTTGTCGAACAGCGGATACAGCAACCGTTGGTTCGCCGCGCTCGACCTCCCCGCGATCACGCCGCCGGGTTGGGTGTTCGCGGTCGTGTGGCCGGTGCTCTACGCTTGTCTCGGCCTTGCGCTCGCGATGGTGCTCCATGCGCGCGGCGCCATGGGGCGCGGCTTTGCGCTGCTCCTCTTTTCCGTGCAGTTGTTCGCGAATTTCGCCTGGTCGCCGCTGTTCTTCGGCCAGCATCAGGTGACGACCGCGCTTTACCTCATCATCTTCATCCTGATGGTGACGGTCGCGACCGCCTTTGCCTTTGCGCCGATCCGCAAGGCGGCGGCGTGGCTGCTCGTCCCCTACATGGTGTGGCTCTGCTTTGCCGCAGTGCTCAATTTCCAGATCGACCAGCGCAACCCCGACGCCGAAACCCTTGTTCCGGCGGCGGCGAGCACCCAGATAGAGTTCGGGCAAGGGGTCACCCCCGACGGAGGCAATTGAGCATGCAGAGCGAGAACCGCTTTTTCGACGATCTGGCCAAGATGGTGAACGGCATCGCCGGCACCGTCGCCGGCGCCGGCCGCGAGGCCGAGGCGGCGATGCGCGAGCGCGCGAAGGAATGGGTCGGCAGCATGGATTTCGTCAGCCGCGAGGAATTCGAGGCGGTGAAGGAAATGGCCGCCAAGGCGCGCGCCGAAGCCGATGCGCTCAAGGCACGGCTCGACAAGCTTGAGGGAACGGTAAAGCCCGCGCCCAAGGCTGCGGCGCCAAAGGCGCCGACCAAGCCGGCAGCGCGCAAGCCAAGGGCTGCACCGAAGGCATGATCGCCACCCCGGCGAAGGCTGGGGTGACGGCCAGACTCGCAACCTTACCCGAGAACGGCTAGGGCAGCGACTATGAGTGACGATATCTACGACGATGACGACGGCCAGGAAGCTGCGCCGATGGACATGCTCGCCTCCTATTTTGCGGCGCACGACTGGCCGCACGAAATGGTTGGCGAGGACGAGATTGTCGCGACCGCGCAGGGCAGTTGGACGACCTATGAATTGCGCGCTGTCTGGCGCCCCGATGACGGCGTCATCCAGCTTCTCGCCTTTCCCGACATCCGTGTGGTCGAGGATAAGCGCACCGTCGCGCACGAGGCGCTGGCGCTGATCAACGAGCAATTGTGGCTCGGCCATTTCGAGTTGTGGTCGAACAGCGGCACGATCCTCTTCCGCCATGGCATGCTTGTCGGCAGCGACGCGGCGTTGACGCTCGACCTTACCGAAACGCTGGTCGAAAGCGCCATCGACGAATGCGAGCGCTTTTACCCGGTGTTCCAGTTCGTGCTGTGGGGTGGAAAATCGCCCGCCGAAGCGCTCGCGGCCTCGCTCATCGAAACGCGCGGCGAGGCTTAACGCTCCCGCCTGATCCGTTCGTGTCGAGCGAAGTCGAGACACGCGGACATCGCGCGTGGCCTCCCGTGTCTCGACTTCGCTCGACACGAACGGGATTTGAAGGTGGCTTATCGCTTCTCGAACCGCGTCAGCCCGGGCCCCAGATCATTCGCCGCAATCGCCAGCGGCTCGCCGCTCCAGTCGGCGACGAACACCGACTTGCGCTCCATGTCGTCGGGGAGACGCGCGCGATTGTTGGCTATCGAAAGCCCGCGCGACGGGTTTTTCCGCTCTTCAGCCGCCACGGCGATCAAGGCCGAATAATTTTCCTTGTCGCGCCCCTGGACGAACAGATTGCCGGTGATGCGCCCGACCGATCCCGACGGCAGATCGATCATATAGTTGGTGCCCGTCCCCTGCGTGTCGTCGAAGCTGTTGTCGCTGACATCGACCACCACCGCGCGCGATTTCAGATAATGGCCGCCGCTCCCTTTTTCGAAGCGCGTGCGCGTGACCGTCAGGCGGCCGTAGATGCCGGTATAGACGCTGTGCGCGCAGCTCAGCCCGCGGTCGCAGCGCCCGAGGCGCGAGAAGGTCGAACGGTCGATGGTCAGTGCCGCGCGCGGGTCGTCAGCGGTCAATATGCCTTCCTCGCTGTTGCGGAACAGGCTGTCCGCAACCTCGAGGTCACTCCGTTCGAGCCGGATCCCCGCGCCATTGCCGTCGGGCACGCGCATATTCTGGAACACAAGGCCCTCGACGCGTGCGCCTGCGCCGCGCAGCACGAGCGCCGCCTTGCCCTCGCAAGCGACGCCATCGAAGATTGCACGCCCCGGCTCGGCGGCGACAAAGGCGACGCGCCCCGCACTCTGCACCGCGCAGTCGCGGTGATAGCCGGGCGCGATGCGGATCACGCCCTCGCCATCGCCGATCGCATCGACGGCTTCCTGCAGCCGCGCAAAGCCGCGCCCGTCGATACTATAGGGCGCACCGCCCGTTTGCGCGGGCAGCGGCGCGGGCGCGAGCAACAGCGGGAGCGCGAATAGCGGCAGCACGGGCCGCGCAAAAATCAGCCGGATCATGACGGCCGTTTAGCCGACGTCGCCGGCGCAGTCGTGTGCAAGGCTGGTTAACCGCGCGCCTGTCTCGGTTTCGGACAGGCGTAGATGCGCCGATTAATAACCGTCGCCCCTGCGAAAGCGGGGACGACGTATCAATCGAGATTGGGCCGCAACCAACGCGTCGCGGTTTCCAGGTCGACGCCGCGCCGCTGCGCATAATCCTCGAGCTGGTCGCTGCCGATCCGCGCAACGCCGAAATACTGGCTTTCGGGGTGGCCGAAATAAAAGCCGCTCACCGCCGCAGTCGGCAGCATCGCAAAGCTTTCGGTCAGCACCAGCCCCGCATTCTCCCCGGCCGCGAGCAAGTCGAACAGGATCGGCTTCAGGCTATGGTCGGGGCAGGCCGGATAGCCCGGCGCCGGACGGATGCCGCGATATTCTTCCTTGATCAGCGCCTCGTTGGTCAGTTGCTCGCCCGGCGCATAGCCCCAGAGCGTCGTGCGGACATGCTGATGCAGCCGCTCGGCGAACGCCTCGGCGAAACGGTCGGCGAGCGCCTTGAGCAAAATGTCCGAATAATCGTCCTTGTCGGCGCGGAAGCGTTCCGAATGCGGCTCGATACCGTGGATGCCGACCGCGAAGCCGCCGATCCAGTCGCCCGCCGGGTCGATGAAATCGGCAAGGCACATATTTGCGCGGTCGCGGCTTTTCTTGACCTGCTGCCGCAGGAAGGGGAGCGTCACGTGGCGCTCCTCCTCGGTGAGGTGGATGATAACATCGTCGCCGTGCCGCGCGCACGGCCAGAAGGCGCAGACGCCGCGGGCGGTCAGCCATTTTTCGCCGATGATGCGGTCGAGCATCGCATCGGCATCGGCCTTGAGCGCCTGCGCGGTTTCGCCGACCACCTCGTCGTCCATGATCGACGGCCAGGTGCCATGGAGCTCCCACGCCCGAAAGAAGGGCGTCCAGTCGATATAGTCGCGCAGCTCTTCGAGCGACCAGTCGTCGAAGCGGTGCAAGCCCGGTTGCAGCGGGGGGGCCGGCTTATCGCTCAAATAGGCGTCGTAATAATTGGCGCGCGCTTCCTCCAGCGTGTGGAGGACGCTCTGCCCCTTGCCCGCGCGCACATCGCGGATGTGGGCATAATCGTCCTTGTAACCCCGAACATAGGCGTCGCGCCCCGTGTCGCTGACCAGCGCGGTCGCCACCCCGACCGCGCGGCTGGCATCGAGGACGTGGAGCACCGGGCCCTGATAGGCGGGATCGATACGCAGCGCCGTATGGACCTTCGATGTCGTCGCGCCGCCAATCAGCAGCGGCATCGTCATCCCTGCCCGCTGCATTTCCTCGGCCACCGTCACCATCTCGTCGAGCGAGGGGGTGATCAGGCCGCTGAGGCCGATCATGTCGGCGTCATTCTCGTTCGCGGCTTCCAGGATCTTGCTCCACGGCACCATGACGCCGAGGTCGACGATCTCGAACCCGTTGCACTGAAGCACGACGCCGACGATATTCTTGCCGATGTCGTGAACGTCGCCCTTCACGGTCGCCATCACGACCTTGCCCTTGCCCTTCGCGCCCGGCTCCTTGGAAGCCTCGATGAAAGGCAGCAGGTGCGCTACCGCCTTTTTCATCACGCGCGCCGATTTGACGACCTGCGGCAGGAACATCTTGCCCGATCCGAACAGGTCGCCGACGACGTTCATTCCGTCCATCAGCGGCCCTTCGATCACCTCGATCGGGCGGTCCATCTGGATGCGCATTTCCTCGGTATCCGAAACGATATGCGCGTCGATGCCCTTGACCAGCGCATGTTCGAGCCGCTTGCGCACCTCCCAGCCGCGCCATTCCTCGGCCGCCTTTTCCTGCGCCGCATCCTTGCCCTTGTAGCGTTCGGCGAGCGCGATCAGCCGCTCGGTCGGGCTTTCGGCCTCGCCCTCGACCTTGCGATTAAGGATGACGTCCTCGCACGCCGCGCGCAGCTCGGGATCGATCGTGTCATAGACGTCGAGCTGCCCGGCATTGACGATCGCCATGTCGAGCCCCGCCGGGATCGCATAATAGAGGAACACGCTGTGCATCGCGCGGCGCACCGTCTCGTTGCCGCGAAAGCTGAACGACAGGTTCGAAAGTCCGCCCGAAAAATGCGCGTGCGGGCAGCGGACGCGGATTTCCTTCACCGCCTCGATGAAGTCGACCGCATAATTATCATGCTCCTCAATCCCCGTCGCGACGGCGAAGACATTGGGGTCGAAGATGATGTCCTCGGGCGGAAAGTCGATGGTCATGAGCAGCTTGTAGGCGCGCTCGCAGATCTCGATCTTGCGCTCCTTCGTGTCGGCCTGCCCGACCTCGTCGAACGCCATGACGACGACCGCAGCACCATAGGCCATGCATTTGCGGGCATGCTCGAGGAACTGTTCCTCGCCTTCCTTCATGCTGATCGAATTGACGATCGGCTTGCCGGGAACGCATTTGAGCCCCGCCTCGATCACCTCCCATTTCGAGCTGTCGATCATCACCGGCACCCGCGCGATGTCGGGTTCGGCGGCAATGAGCTTCAGAAAGGTCGTCATCGCATGGACGGCGTCGAGCAGTCCCTCGTCCATGTTGACGTCGATGACCTGCGCGCCATTCTCGACCTGCTGGCGCGCGACCTCGACCGCAGCGGCGTAGTCGTCGGCGAGGATCAGCCGCTTGAAGGCTGCGGAGCCCGTAACGTTGGTACGTTCGCCGATATTGACGAAGGTTGAGGAGGCGTTGGTTTCGGTCATTGTCTTCATTCTAAGGCCCCTCCCCTTCAGGGGAGGGGTTGGGGTGGGGGCTGTCGAGGTTGCGCAAGGCCGATGGCCCCACCCCGCTCGACTAAAGGCCCGGCTGGACGCCGGACCAAGTCTCACTACCCCTCCCCTGAAGGGGAGGGGCTAAATCAAGCCGCCATCGTGAATGGCTCTAGCCCCGCCAGCCGCGTCCGCACCGGCACTTCGGGAATGTGCCGCGGCGCCAATCCTTCGATCGCCTGCGCCATCGCCGCGATATGCGCGGGCGTCGAGCCGCAGCAGCCGCCCAATATATTGACCTGCCCATGCGCGGCCCATTCGCGAACCAGCTCGGCCGTCGTTTCCGGCATCTCGTCATATTCGCCAAGTTCGTTCGGAAGCCCCGCGTTCGGATAAACCATCACCAACGCGTCGGCGAGCTCGGACAATACCTTCACATGCGGGCGAAGCTGCGCCGCGCCGAACGAACAGTTGAGCCCGATCGTCAGCGGCTTTGCGTGACGCACCGCATACCAGAAGGCTTCGACCGTGTGCCCCGACAGGTTGCGCCCCGACAGGTCGGTCAGGGTCATCGAAATCATCAGCGGCAGCTCGCGCCCGACCGATGCTTCGGCCTCGAGCGTCGCGGCGATCCCCGCCTTGGCGTTGAGCGTATCGAAAATCGTCTCGATCAGGATGAAATCGGCGCCGCCTTCGGCAAGCGCGACGACCTGCTCGCGATAGACATCCTTCAATTCGTCGAAGTCGATCTCGCGAAAGCCGGGATTATTGACGTCGGGCGACAGCGACAATGTCTTGTTCGTCGGACCCACGGCACCCGCGACAAAACGGCGGCGGCCGTCCAAAGCCTGATATTTGTCGGCGGCTTCGCGACCCAGCCGCGCGCTTTCATGATTGATGTCGGCGACGAGCGCTTCAGCGCCGTAATCGGCCTGGCTGATCCGGTTTGCGCTGAAGGTGTTGGTCGAAACGATGTCCGACCCTGCCGCCAGATAGGCTTCACCGATCGCGGTCACGACGTCCTGCCGCGTCAGCGCAAGGATGTCGTTGTTGCCCTTCTGATCGTGCGTCAGGCCGAGGTTGCCGGCATAGTCGGCCTCACCCAGCTTGCGTTCCTGTATCTGCGTGCCCCAGCCGCCATCGGTGAGCAGGATGCGTTCGCTGGCTGCGGCGATCAGCGCGTCGCGCGCGCTTTCGGTCGATGGTGCGGTCATGCGGCTTTCTCCGACGCGGGGGCGGTCCTGGGACGCAGCCCGAGCAAATGACAGATGGCGTAGCTAAGCTCCGCTCGGTTGAGCGTGTAGAAATGGAAATCGCGCACGCCCCCCGCATAGAGGCGGCGGCACATTTCGGCGGCGATCGTCGCCGCGACGAGCTGACGCGCGGCGGGGTGATCGTCCAGCCCTTCGAACAGCCCCGCCATCCACGCGGGGATCGCAGTGCCGCACATATCGGCCATGCGCCGCGTCTGCGACACGTTCGACACCGGCAGGATACCGGGCACGATCGGCGCGTCGATCCCCGCCGCCGCCGCCGCGTCGCGGAAACGCAGAAAGGCGTCGGGCGAGAAGAAGAATTGCGTGATCGCCCGCGTTGCCCCCGCATCGAGCTTGCGCTTCAGATTGTCGAGGTCGGCCTGCGGACAATCGGCGTCGGGATGGACTTCGGGGTAGGCCGCGACCGAGATGTCGAACGGCGCCACCGCTTTCAGCCCTGCAACCAGTTCGATGGCATTGCCATAGCCTTGCGGGTGCGCGCGATAGGCACCGCCGCCCGGAACATCGCCGCGCAGCGCGACGATATGGCGCACCCCCGCATCCCAATAGGCGTGCGCCACCTCGTCGATCTCCGCGCGCGACGCTTCGACGCAGGTGAGATGCGCAGCCGGCGGGACACTGCTTTCGCGGGCGATGCGCGCGACGGTCGCGTGCGTGCGCTCGCGCGTCGATCCGCCCGCGCCATAGGTCACCGAAACGAAGCGCGGAGCGAGCGGCTCGAGCGTGTGGAACGTATCCCAAAGCTGCGCCTCCATCCTCTCGCTCTTCGGCGGAAAAAATTCGAAACTGACGCCGATGTCGCCGTCGAGATTGGCGAACAGGGGCGAGGCTGCGGCACGGCGCGCCTCCGAAAGCGAATTCAAATTGGTCGTCATGCCGCAAGCCTTTTGGTCTGGCCGCCTTCGGTGGCGGGATCTTGTTCTTCGTCGCTCCGCCGTCGGCCGAGCCATAGCTTGACCGCCAGCGATCCACCCTCGAGCGTCTGGGTCGATTCGAGCACCAGTCCGGCTGATGCGAACCAGCCGCGGATCTGGCCGTCGGAAAAACCGAGCCGCGCGTGCGCCGCCAGCGTGCGCAGATCCTCCTGCTCGTGCGGGGCGAAATCGACGATGAGCAAATGCCCGCCGCCGCGCAGGACGCGCGCCGCTTCCGCAATCACCCGATCGGGTTCGTGCGCGAAGTGAAGCGACTGGTGCATCACGACACTGTCGATACTGGTGTCGGCCATCGGCAGGTTCAGGAAATCGCCCTGGACGAGGTCGATCGGAATCGACTGGTCGGCAAGTTTGGCGCGGGCAAGGCGCAGCATTTCGGGGCTGCGGTCGAGCGCGGTGATCCGTCGCACGGTCGGCGCGAAAATTTCCGCCATCCGGCCCGTTCCGGTGCCGACGTCGAGCATATGGCCGAGCCGCCGGTTGTGCATCATCGCGAGCATTGCCGCTTCGACCTCGCTCTCGGCCACATGGCGCGAACGGATCGCGTCCCATTCAGCGGCATGGTCGGCAAAATAACGTTCGGCGGCGGCGGCCCGCTCGGTCCGGACGGCGGCGAGGCGCCGTGCATCGTGCGCGATGACGCGCGCCTCGCGCGCCGAATAGGGCCAATTCTCCGCGCGGGCGATCGCCTCTCCGATCGCGCCGTCCTCGACGATCCGCAGGAAAACCCAGCTACCCTCGCGTCGGCGTTCGATCATCCCGGCATCGACCAAAATCCGCACGTGCCGCGACACCCGCGGTTGGCTCTGATCGAGAACCACCGCCAGTTCGCCGATGGCAAGCTCCATCTCGCGCAGCAGCGCCACGATTCGCAGCCGCGTCGGGTCGGCAAGCGCGCGAAAAATGTCGAGCAAATCGGTCACGAGGCTACATATAAAGTTTTCTTTATATCTGGTCAACCGATGACATCGCCGCAAATTCTCCCACCTTTGACACCCGCAATGTCAATTTGCGACGACGCACGCCGATTGTTCCCAAAAAGTACGTTGCGCGCCATTTGGCGAGCCTGTACCCCTGAGCGCGATTGGCATTTCAGCGGTCGCAAGGCGATCGCGTGCCGGTCGGAAGTTCAATCGAGAGGGGTTTCCCACATGAAAAAGTCGATCACTCTGTCGCTCGTTGCCGCGGCTTCGCTCGGCCTCGCGGCTTGCGCCGAAAAGACCGCCGACGACGCGGCTGCCACCGCCGACGACGCGGCTGCAACGGTCGAAGGTGCTGCTGACGGCGCGATGGAAGCGGCCGAAGGTGCTGCGGACGCGACGGCCGAAGCCGCCGATGCAACCGCGGCTGCCGCGGGCGAAGCCGCCGACGCAGCGAGCGCAGCCGCCGACAAGGCGACCGAAGCTGCCGATGCTGCCAAGGAAGCAACCGCGGCCGCCAAGGGCGCGATGGAAGAAGCCACGAAGTAAGCTTCTTTCCGGTTTCCATACCGGTTCGAACAAGGGGTTGTCGGCGCGACCGGCAGCCCCTTTTTCTTTGAAATTCAACCGCCAAGACGCAGGCCTGCCCTAGCCGGTTGCCAATCGCTTCATCGGGGGTTAAGCCTTCGCACAGCGTGGCCGGTTCGGGTCACGGGGGAAGTTGAAAGGAATTTTCATGCGCAAATTCGTAATCGCCTCGATGGCCGCCGCGGCCTTCAGCCTCGCTGCTTGCTCGGAAAAGGCTCAGGACGAAACGTCGGAAGCCGGCGCGGCCATGGCCGATGACGTCGAAGCCACCGGCGACGCGATGGCCGAAGGCGCTGCCGATGCTGCCGACGCGACCGCCGATGCCGCTGCCGATGCGGGCAACGCCGTCGAAGGCACCGTCAACGCTGCGGGCGACGCTGCTGCGGCGGCTGGCGACAAGATCGAAGCCGAAACCGAAGCAGCCAAAGCCAACGACGCGCAGTAAGCGTCGCGCCTTTGGTGTTACGACAAGGGGCTCCATTCTTCGCGAATGGAGCCCTTTTTCTTTGGAGCCAGACGATGAGGATGTTCGGACTGCTGGCGCTGGCCGTTCTTGCGACGACAGGATGCAGCCGCACCGAAAACGAACCCGGTCCCGGCGGCGTGACCGTCAGCGAGGCCAAGGCGCTCGACGCTGCCGCCGAAATGCTCGAAAGCCGCGACGCGCCACCCGTAGCCGGACAGGAGCAGGCGGAGGCGAAGGCCGAAGCGGGCGCCGGAGCCGACTAACGGCAGTCCGCGAGCGCAATTTCGTAAAGCTTTGGCCAATATTTGCCGGTCACGAACAGGCGGCGTTTGTCCGCGTCCCATGCAATCCCGTTGAGGACGCGGTCGCTGCCCGTGACTCCCGCGTCGGCCTTGAGTCCCGACAGGTCGACGACCGACACGATATCGCCGCTGGCGGGGTCGATGCGGACGATGAAATCGGTCATCCAGACATTGGCCCAGATCTGGCCGTCGATCGTTTCGAGTTCGTTGAGCATCGGGACGGGCTTGCCCTGGAATTGAACCGTGACGCGCCGCCGCTCGGTCATCGTCGCGGGGTCGAGAAAGCGGAGCACCGGCGTCCCGTCGCTGAGGACAAGGCTGTCGCCGTGGAGGGTCAGCCCCCATCCTTCGCCCGCGTAGGTGAAGGTGCCGACCGGCTTGAAATCCTTGAACCGCCAGCGGTGGCCGACGCCATTTTGCCAGGTCACGCCGATGATCTGGTCGCGCCAGCGCACGATGCCCTCGCCGAAATGGTCGGCGGGAAGATGCGCTTCCTTCAGCGCCTTGCCGGTCGCAAGGTCGATGCGCGCGATCCGCGAGCGGCCATATTGGCCGGTCCCTTCATAAAGATGCCCGCCGTCCCAGAAGAGGCCCTGCGTAAAGGAGGCGCTGTCATGCGGATAGCTTTGCACGATGCGATAGCCACAGCGTTCGACCGGCGCGGGCGCGACGGCCCCGGCAGGTTGCGCGGCGACAAGCAGTAATAGGCCGAGAAACAGGTTCATCGCGCCCTAGCTATGCGCGCGCCGATGAACTGGCAATGTCCCTCCCCCGCACCGCCGACGAAAAAGGGCCGGAGGATTGCTCCCCCGGCCCGATTTTCGACTTGGCCGTTCGGCAAGTCGGCATGTGACCCCCGCCTTCGCGGGGGCGACGACCTGTGGGGGTCGTCAGAAGTCCATGCCGCCCATGCCGCCCATGCCGCCGCCGCCCATCGGCATCGCCGGCTTGTCGTCGGGAAGCTCGCTCACCGCCGCTTCGGTGGTGATGAGCAGGCCCGCGACCGAGGCAGCGTCCTGAAGCGCGGTGCGGACGACCTTGGTCGGGTCGATCACGCCGGCCTTGACCAGATCCTCATAGGTGTCGGTCGCAGCGTTGAAGCCCTGGTTGCTGTCGCTCTGGTCGAACAGCTTGCCCGCGACGACCGCGCCGTCGAAGCCGGCGTTCTCGGCGATCTGGCGGACCGGAGCCTGCAGCGCGCGACGGATGATGTCGACACCGCGGGTCTGGTCTTCATTTTCGCCCTGCAGGCCGTCGAGCGCCTTGGTCGCATAGAGGAGCGCGGTACCGCCGCCGGGGACGATGCCTTCCTCGACCGCGGCGCGGGTCGCGTGGAGCGCGTCGTCGACGCGGTCCTTGCGTTCCTTCACCTCGACTTCCGAAGCGCCGCCGACCTTGATCACGGCAACGCCGCCCGCGAGCTTGGCAAGACGTTCCTGCAGCTTTTCGCGGTCATAGTCGCTGGTCGTGGTTTCGATCTGCGCGCGGATCTGTTCGACGCGGCCCTTGATCGCGTCGGCATCGCCGGCACCGTCGACGATGGTCGTGTTGTCCTTGTCGATGGTGACGCGCTTGGCCTGGCCGAGCATGCCGAGCGTGACGCTTTCGAGCTTGATGCCCAGGTCTTCGCTGATCATCTCGCCCTTGGTCAGGATCGCGATGTCCTGCAGCATCGCCTTGCGGCGATCGCCGAAGCCCGGCGCCTTGACCGCTGCGACCTTGAGGCCGCCGCGCAGGCGGTTGACGACGAGCGTTGCGAGCGCTTCGCCCTCGATGTCCTCGGCGATGATGAGGAGCGGACGGCCCGACTGCACCACGGCTTCGAGGATCGGAAGCATCGACTGGAGGTTCGACAGCTTCTTTTCGAAGATGAGGATATAGGGGTCCGACAGCTCGACGAGCATCTTTTCGGGGTTGGTGATGAAATAGGGGCTGAGGTAGCCGCGGTCGAACTGCATGCCTTCGACGACGTCGAGCTCGAAATCGAGGCCCTTGGCTTCCTCGACGGTGATGACGCCTTCCTTGCCGACCTTTTCCATCGCCTCTGCGATCTTTTCGCCGACTTCCTTGTCGCCGTTCGCCGAGATGATGCCGACCTGCGCGATTTCGGCCGAGCCCGAAACCGCCTTCGACTGCGCCTTGATCGTTTCAACGACCTTGGTGGTCGCAAGGTCGATGCCGCGCTTGAGGTCCATCGGGTTCATGCCGGCGGCAACCGACTTCATGCCTTCGCGGACGATCGCCTGCGCCAGAACGGTCGCGGTGGTCGTGCCGTCGCCGGCGAGGTCGTTGGTCTTCGATGCGACTTCGCGCACCATCTGCGCGCCCATATTCTCGAACTTGTCCTTGAGTTCGATTTCCTTGGCGACGGTGACGCCGTCCTTGGTGATGCGCGGCGCGCCGAAGCTCTTGTCGATGACGACGTTGCGGCCCTTGGGGCCGAGCGTGACCTTCACCGCGTCGGCGAGGATGTCGACACCCCGGAGGATGCGTTCGCGCGCGTCGCGCGAAAATTTAACGTCCTTGGCAGCCATGTGGATGCTCCTTTAAAATGGCAGAAAACTGCGTAACTTCACACTGAAATCGCGCCGCGATGCGACGCCGAACCGGTTCAGGCGACGACGCCCAGAATGTCCGATTCCTTCATGATCAACAGCTCTTCGCCGTCGACCTTGACTTCGGTGCCCGACCATTTGCCGAACAGGATGCGGTCGCCGGCCTTGACGTCGAGCGGCGTGACCTTGCCGTCTTCGGCCTTCGCGCCGGAACCGACGGCGACGACTTCGCCTTCCTGCGGCTTTTCCTTGGCGGTGTCGGGGATGATGATGCCGCCAGCCGTCTTTTCTTCGGCTTCGATACGGCGGACGAGCACGCGGTCGTGCAGCGGACGAAATTGCATGGATGTCCCTCCAGAAATGCAATGGATGTCACTTTAGCACTCGCAAAGAGAGAGTGCTAACAGGCGGGCATATGGGCGGCGGGTGTGACAGCGTCAAGACGGGTTAAGGGAAAATTTTCAGTCTCACGCCTAGAGCGCAATCTATGACGGGTAAGACGCTTGCTGATCTTTCAAGCTGTACCACTGAGCGACCAGAAAACGGTGCGCGGCCTTGCCTCGAGTCGCATCCCTATCAAACAATTGTCTTTGCGCGTCTGAATGGGACGACGCCGCTCTATTGGGTTGGCGGAGTAGCAGGCGGACCTTGGGGCGCGGAGAAGGCACTGCGGGAGGCGGGACGCAAGCACGGCGGCAGGTGCTTCTATTGCCAGAAGGCCCTGACCAAGGAGACGGTCACTATCGATCATATCGAGGGCCGTGCTGGACCCGGCGCTAAAGCAATTCAGAATCTGGCTCTTGCGTGCAAACCGTGCAACGCGAAAAAGGGACATATACCAATTGAGGCATTCAAGCCGAAAGCCGGGCGAGAATGGCTGAAGGCACTCCTCGTACAGGTCGAAGACCGCTTGCAGAAATTAGGCTGAAGGCAGCAACCCCAACCGCGCGCGCATCCGCCACCGTGCAAGCAGCATAGCCGCCACGACGAACAGCCCGACCGCGAGGCCGATCCACACCCCGACACCCTCGAGCGGGGTCCAGAAGGCGAGGTAGATCGCGGCGCCATAGCCCGCGATCCAATAACCGCACACCGCGATGATCATCGGGATGCGCGTGTCCTGGAGGCCGCGCAGCACGCCCGCCGCGACCGCCTGCGCGCCGTCGGCAAGCTGGAAGGCGGCGGCGATGACGAGGAACTGCATCGCAAAGCCGACCAGCGCGGCGTTGCGCGCCGCGTCGACATCGACGTAGATCGACAGGACAAGGCCGGGGAAGAGCCACATCAACAGCGCGGTGAATCCCATGAAGCCGATGCCGAGCGCGAGCGACGCCTGCCCCGCAAGCGCGATGCCGCGATGGTCGCGCGCGCCATAGGCAAGCCCGACGCGGATCGTCGCCGCCTGCGCGACGCCGAAGGGGATCTGGAAGGCGAGCGCGGCAACCTGGAGCGCGATCGTGTGTCCGGCAAGCTGCGCCTCGCCGATGCGACCCATCAGGAAGGCGGCGCCGGTGAACAGCCCCGCTTCGGCCAGGATCGTCAGGCTGATCGGAATGCCGAGCCGCACCATTTCGACGAAGCGCGACCATTCGCTGCGCCACCAATTGCCGAACAGGCGATAGCGCCGCAGGCGGCGGTCCGACTGGATCACGACGACATAGGCGAGCAGCATCAGCACGCTGGTGATGACGCTCGACAGCGCCGAGCCGTGCAGCCCGAGCGCGGGCATGCCGAGATTGCCGAAGACGAGCGTCCAGTTGCCGAGCGCGTTGACGAACAAGGCGAAGAAAGTGATCGCGGTCGCGATCGTCGCACGGCCGAGCGCCGAGACGAAGATACGCAGCACGCTCGCCGCGATCATCGGGAACATCGCCCACATCAGGATGAGGAGGAAGCTCGACGCGCGCTCGGTGAGTTCGGCGGGCTGGCCCGTCGCGCGCATGATCGGCCCGCCGGCGGCGCAGATACCCATGAAGAGGATCGACACGAGCAGACTGAGCCAGAGCGCCATCCGCACCGTGCGCCGCACCTCGCGCACCGCATGTTTGCGGCGGCCGATCTCGGCGGCGATCAGCGGCGCGGCGGCGCCGACGAGCCCGGTGCCCGTCCACAGCAGCAATCCAAAGATCGACACGCCGAGCGACGAGGCGGCGAGCGCGGTGTCGCCGAGCCGCGCCACGAAGATCACGTCGATCGCATGGACGAGCATCTGCAGCAGATTCGCCGCCGCGAGCGGCGCGGCGAGCGCAAGCGTCGCGCGAAATTCGGTGCTGAAACGCTGCGGAACCTCGGCGGTCAGGGGGGCGGGCTGATGAAGCATAGCCGGCCCGGATAGGCGCGGCGGCGGGGGGCATCAATCGCGAAATGCGTTACAATATATTTGCTGGACGAGGGTGGCAGAAAGGCAACAGGGCGCCCGCATCGTCGGTGCGGCGAAGCCGTGGGGAGGAAACCGGCAGCATCACGTCCACATCAACACCACCTCGACCGCAAAGGCGAGGAAGGTGATCGTCAGCCCGACGACGAACAGGCGATAGGCATAGCCGAGGAAGCGGTATTTGCGCTGCGCGAGGATCACGCCGTTCTGATAGGTGTCGCGCAGCATCATCTCGTAAATATCGTCCTCGGTGTGGAGCCGCGACTTGACCGTAGCGATGAACTCCTCCTCGGCCATTTGCGCGAAGCGTCCGAAGAACAGGATGTTGCTGTTATCCACCCCGGCAGGCGCCGCCGCCGGCGGCTTTCGCCCGATGCGCGGCAGGACGGCCGATACGGCGAGCATCGCCGACAGGAAGGCAAAGGTCGCGAGGATCGCCAGCGGGATCGCGAGCGCGCCGCTTCCCGTGCGCACCTGCCCCACCGCCAATGTGAAGACAACGAAAGTCGCCCCCATCAGGATCGACGCCTTTTGATCGGCCATCTGCGACAATTGCATCGTCAGCAGTTGCGACGTGCGAAGCAGGTGCACGGCATTGGGCGGATAAACGGCGCTCTGTTGCTTGCCCCCGTCGTCCATAGGCCTTCCCTCTCCTGCGCTGCGCTCCTCCGCCATCGCCGGCGGCGAGCCAGCGTGGCACGCCGCGCCGTTTGCGGCAAGATGCTGCCCGATTGCCGCCGCATTCGCTTGCCAATCGGGACGCGGCGCGGCATGCCCGCGCGCAGTTTTCCTCTTTCCTTTACGGGATGCACCTTATGAGCACCGCCCTGCGTGACCAAATCTACGCGCTGATCGATCCCTTCAACAAAAAGGGCGTCGAACTGACCGACGCGACGACCTTTGCCGGCGACCTCGAATGGGACAGCCTGACGGTGATGGATTTCGTCGCCGAGGTCGAAGACAGTTTCGACATCATCATCAGCATGAACCAGCAGGCCGAGATCGAGAATGTCGGCCAGCTGGTCGCCGCGGTGGAAAAGCTGAAGGGGTAACCCCCGATCCCGTTCGCATCGAGCGAAGTCGAGATGCCCCTCGACATTGCGCCATGCCGACGGGTGTCTCGACTTCGCTCGACACGAACGGGCAATGGAACACTGATATGACCGACCTCTTCTCGAAATTCGATCCGCTGATCCAGCAGCGCGAGGCGCTGCTTGCGACCGGCGTCACCGATCCGTTCAGCCTGGTGATGGAAAAGGTGCTCTCGCCCACCGTCGCGATCTGCAACGGGCGCGAGACGATCCTGCTCGGCACCTATAATTATATGGGGATGACCTTCGACGAGGATGTCATCGCCGCGGGCAAGGAGGCGCTCGAGAAATTCGGCAGCGGCACGACCGGCAGCCGCGTCCTCAACGGCACCTATCGGGGACACAGGGAAGTCGAGGACGCGCTCAAGGAATTTTACGCCATGGATCACGCCATGGTGTTTTCGACCGGTTACCAGGCGAACCTCGGCATCATTTCGACGATCGCGGGCAAGGGCGACTATGTCATCCTCGACATCGACAGCCACGCGTCGATCTATGACGGGTGCAAGATGGGCGACGCCGAAATCGTCGCCTTCCGCCACAATGACGTCGAGGCGCTGGAGAAAAGGCTGAAGCGCCTGCCCGCCGACGCGGGCAAGCTCGTCGTGCTCGAAGGCGTCTATTCGATGCTCGGCGACGTCGCGCCGCTCAAGGAAATGGTGCGCGTTTCCAAGGAAAATGGCGCGATGGTGCTCGTCGACGAAGCGCATTCGATGGGCTTCATCGGTGACAATGGCCGCGGCGTCGTCGAGGCGCAGGGCGTGATCGACGATGTCGACTTCATCATCGGGACGTTCAGCAAGAGCGTCGGCACGGTCGGCGGCTTCTGCGTGTCGAACCATCCGAAGTTCGAGATCCTGCGGCTCGTCTGCCGCCCCTATGTGTTCACCGCCTCGCTTCCGCCCAGCGTCGTCGCGACCGCGGCGACGAGCATCCGCAAGCTGATGCACGGGAGCAACAAGCGCGCGCATCTGTGGGAAAATTCGAAGACGCTCCACAAGGGCCTCAAGGATCTGGGCTTCACGCTCGGCACCGACGAGCCGCAATCGGCGATCATCGCCGTCATCATGCCCGACCTGGAACGCGGCGCGATGATGTGGGAAGCGCTGCTGGAGGAAGGGCTTTACGTCAACCTTGCGCGCCCGCCGGCGACCCCCGCAGGGATGACATTGCTGCGCTGTTCGCTGTGCGCCGAACATTCGAGCGAACAGGTCGGCGAGATCCTCGGCCGCTTCGAGCGCGCGGGCAAGCGCGTCGGCATAATCGGCTGAATCGAGCGCCCACGCCGACCAGCGGATTCCTTTTCGCGCCGAATCGAGGCGCCGCGCCGCTGCAGGCCGCTTCGCCGCTTGGTCCTTTTGTCCAAATTCGGCTAAACCTTCAGTGTGTTCGAGAGGGATCTGGATAACGAGGCCGAGGGTCGCCGCGAGCGTTTCCGTTTATGGCTGACGATTGCGCTGGGCGCGGTGCTGATCGGCGCGGTCGGCGCGCTCGTGATGCTGTTGTCGCGCGCCAACGACAATTATGATCGCTCGCTCGGCTGGCAGTCGCAGAGCCTCGAGGTCATCTCGCAGACGCGCTCGGTCGACGCCGCGCTCGGCCGCGCCGAGGCGGCGCTCGGCCGCTTTGCGGTGGGGCTGCAGAAGGAAGACGGGCGCATCTATGAATATCAATGGGCGCGCGCGCGGCAAATATTGACGCAATTGCAGCGCAATGTCCGCGACAACCCGCAGCAGGCAGCACTCGTCGAGCAACTCACCGCGGAGCTGAACAGCCGCGGCGCCCAGCTCGGCGACGCCGCGCTCAGCGCCAACTATAACCAGACCGTCGCCGCAATCTCGAAATATCACGCCGCGGGCCACGACGACGGCCTGAACCGCATCGACAAGCTGCTCACCCAGATCATCGAGAACGAACGCACGCTGCTACGCGACCGCATCCGCGGCGCAGCGGCCGACCGGGCGGACCTCAACCGCGCGATCCTGCTCTTCTCGCTGCTCGGCGCGGCGGCGGCGGTGCTCGCGATCGGCGCGACGATCTCGCTCATCCGCGCGATCAGCGAGCGGCGACTGGCACGGCGCGAACAGCTTGCCGAAACCGAGCGTGCGACGCAGCTCGAAGCCGCGGTCGAGGAACGGACGGTCGAACTGGCCGAAGCGAACAGCGCGCTGCGCAATGAAATGTCGGAGCGTATCGCCGCCGAGGCGCAGCTTCGCCAGGCGCAAAAAATGGAGGCGGTCGGCCAGCTCACCGGGGGCATCGCGCACGACTTCAACAATATGCTCGCGGTCGTCGTCGGCGGGCTCGAGCTTGCGCAGCGCTGGCTTCCGGGCGAGCCCGACAAGGCGAAGCGTCACCTTGCCAATGCGCTTGACGGCGCCAACCGCGCTGCCGACCTGACGCGCCGCCTGCTGGCCTTTGCACGGTCGGAATCGGCGCGGCCCGAAATGACCCAGATCGACGCGTGCATCACCGGCTTTGCCGAGCTGATCGAGCGGACGATCGGCGACCGCATCGCGCTGACCCTCGACCTCGAGGCAGGGGAGCTTGCGAGCTGGATCGACCGGCAGCAGTTCGAAAATGCGCTGCTCAACCTCGCGGTCAATGCGCGCGACGCGATGGACGGGCACGGCACGCTGACGATCCGCACGCGCTGCGACCAGCGCGATGGCGCCGCAGCGCTCGCCGTGCAGGTCATCGACACCGGGTGCGGCATGTCGCCCGAAGTGCTCGAACGCGTGTTCGATCCCTTTTACACGACCAAACCCGCGGGCCAGGGCACCGGCCTGGGCATGAGCCAGGTCTTTGCCTTTTGCCGCCAGTCGGGGGGCGAGGTGCAAATCCATTCGACCGAAGGCGAAGGGACGAGCGTTGCGATGCTGCTCCCCGTCGCCCAGCGCGGCGAAGCGACCGATGCGGGACGCAAGATGACGGCGCCGGTCGCCGCGATCGCGCCGTCCAACCCGCTCGACATCCTGGTCGTCGAGGACGATCCGCGCGTCCTTACCGCGACGGTCGACGCCGTCGACGAATTGGGCCACCGGGTCGTCGCCTGCTCCGATCCGCTCGATGCCGAAGCGCTCGTCGAAAAGAAGGGCGGGTTCGACCTCGTGCTCACCGACGTGCTGATGCCCGGACTGACCGGTCCCGAGCTTGTCGCGCGGCTGAAGAAGCGCTGGCCCGACCTGTCGGTGCTGTTCCTGACGGGTTTTGCGGGCGATGCCGCCGAAGAAGCGAGCTTCGGCGACCACGATGTCTTGCGCAAACCCTTCACGCTGAGCGGACTCGATCAGGCGATCCGCCGCGCCAGCGAGCGGCGCGTTGCGGACCATCAGCTCGCGAGCTGAACGCCGCCCTCTTTCCTTCAGCGAATGGCGCCGCTTCGCATCAGGCGCGGAACGAGCGTCAACGCGGCGAGGAGCGGCCAGCGCCGTTGCCACGGCTTGATCTCGATCTTGGTGCCGGCATGCCGGTTGATCTTCCATGCGAGATAGTCGATCCCGCCCGCATAGGTGAAGGCCGCCTTGGCGAGCCGCACGATGCTGAGCGCCTTGCCCTCGATACGCCGCCGCGCCCAGCCGCCGCCCGCCGCGCGCGCCGGAACCGCGGCGATCGCGGCGTCGGCGAAGCGGCGGTATCGATCGGGATCGGCGTCGACCACCGACTGCGCACGGCCTTGGCGCTCGGCGCGCAGCTCGGCCGAATAGGTGAGCGAAAAGGCGCGGCGCCACCAGTCGAGCGGCGCTTCGCTCGCAACCCGGCCTGCCGCCGTCAGCAAGGTCGGCGCGGCACGCGATATTGCCGCAACGGCTTTGTCGCGCGCGGTGTCGTCGACGGCCCACACGATGCGCGACGGCTGGGCAAAGCGCGCCCACACCGACACGTTGCGCGTCTCGGGCCCGTTGAGACGGTGGAAGTCGGCCTCGCTGAGCACGGCATATTTCGCGACCAGCCCGCCATGCTGGAAAGGAAAGACGTTGGGCGGGATCAGCCGGTTCGCGGCGGCCAGCCAGCGCCGGTCATAGGCGTCGCCATAATCGGACACGATCAGATAGAAATCGAGCATCAGCCCGTCGAGTTCGCTTTCGCGCAGGCAGCTTCCATAAAAAAGCACCGCGCGCGCGCTGCCGGGATATTCGGCCGCAATCGCCGCCGCCATCGCGGTTACGCGCGGGTCGACCGGGTGCGACAGTTCGCCGCGGACCAGTTCGGGCAATGAATTCATGACGGGCGCCCCGACAATAGCTCAGGCGGCGAGGCGCAGGAAAGGCACCGGCTGGGTCGAAGTCAGGATGATCGGCTTGCCATTCTTTGCCTCGAAAATCTCGCCATCGAGGATGACGTTCGAGCGCGCGCCTTCGATACGGATTTCGTCGCCCTGCTGGAAATGCACGCCATCGAGCGGCTTTTGCCCGAGCGTGCCGCGCCAGGTCGCGCGCAGCATGCGGAACAGCGCGCCAAAGCTGCTTTCGGTCGCGAGCAGCTTCATATGGCCGTTGGTGCCATAGGCTTCGCTCGTGCGGATGCTCAGCAGCAATTTCTCGAGCGTGGTGACAATGAGCAGCGAAAATTTGCCCTTGAACTCGCCCTGCCGGACCAGCGACACGGTCATCGGCTCGGGCTTGGGAGGCAGACGGCCGCCGCCAAGGCCGAAGACGATCGCAAACAGCCCGAGGATCGCGGCAAGGAAATGCGACACGCCGTTCGGCAGCCCGAGCGGATAGATGCGGTGCCGGCAATAGAGCATCACATCGGCGAGGTAGGCGCCGCCGAGGAACATCCCCAGCACCGGCCGGCCACCGCCGCCGCGGTCGAGCGCAATGAGCTGGCGTTCGATGACATGATCGTCGATCGCGCCGGCTTCGACCAGCTCGACAACGCGTTCGAGCGCCTTGATCGGATCGCCCTCGGCACCGAGGTCGAGTGCGATCAGGTTCGTCTTGCCATTGGGCAGCACTGCGACCGGCGGCGGCGTCCCGCCGAAATGGCCGCCCGAGTAAAGCTCGGTCAGCGCGGCCTGAACCGTGCCGTCGCCGCCGTTGATCGCGACGACGCGCGGGCTGACCATCGCAATCGTGCGGATCGCCTCGCCGATCTGGTCGACGTCCTCGACCTCATAGTGAAAAATGTCGGGGTGCGCCGCGCAATATTCGCGCACGCGGGGAAGCAGAGCGCGATTCCCCGTCGATCGCGGATTGGAAAGTAGCGCGACGCTGGCCACCGCCCCCCCTAATCCACCGGATCGAAAGAGAGCCCGTTGATATAATTCAACGTGACGGGGATACGCTTGGTCGTCGCGCCCACCGCAAAGCTGACCGCTGCCAGCTTCGGCTTCCGCTTGAAGATGAAGTCGGTGAGCTTCATGTCGGGGTTGCCCGACAGGCCGCCGCCGTCGCTCTTGTCCGATTTGCCATTGCCGTTGAGGTCATGGCGGACCGACACGACATAATTGCCCGGCGCCTTGACCGGCACGCACACCTGCATATTGCCCGATTTCGATACCGGAATATCAACACGTTCGAGCCATTTGCGCTTTTCGAGATAGTTGCGGTCCGCACCGTAAATCTGGACGCGCAATGTGCCCGTATTCTGCTTGAACCCGCGCACATCGACGAGGACGGCGGTGGCGTTGCTGTTGCAGAGCGCGGCCGCCGGGCCGAGAGTGGCGCCCTGCGCCGCGACGGGCGCGATCAGCGCTCCGGCAGCACCGGCAGCGAGCAGTCCGGCGAGTAAAATTTTCGACATGACCTCAAAACCTCCAGAGGCTATAGCCACGCCAGCTTCAAGGCTGGCATGGGTCCCTGTCGCCCTTGACTCGGCATATCGGAAACATTTGCGGCCAAAACATGGTGATGGGGCGACGAAAGATTGAATAAGCTACCCGCCATCGACCGTTATATCGCGCGGCTCATCTTCTTCCCCATGCTCGGCACGCTCGTGCTGTCGGCGATGCTGCTCGTCCTCGAAAAAATGCTGCGTCTGTTCGATTTCGTCGCGACAGAAGGCGGACCGGTCAGCGTCGTGTGGCGCATGCTCGCCAATCTTATCCCCGAATATCTGTCGCTCGGCATCCCGATCGGGCTGATGCTCGGCATCCTGCTCGCCTTTCGCCGCCTCGCGACATCGAGCGAACTCGACGTTCTGAAAGGCGTCGGCATGGGCTTCAACCGGCTGATGCGCGTGCCTTATGCCTATGCGATCGCGCTCGCGGCGCTCAACCTCGCCATCGTCGGATTCATCCAGCCCTATGCACGCTATGCCTATGAAGGCTTGCAGTTCGAGCTGCGGTCGGGCGCGCTCGGCGCGTCGATCAAGGTCGGCGAGTTCACCAAGCTCGGCGACCGCATGACGCTGCGCATCGAAGAGAGCCACGACGAGGGGCGCCGCCTCGCCGGCATCTTCGTGCGCGGCGAGAATCGCGACGGCCAGACGGTGTCGGCGACCGCCTCGCGCGGGCAATTCCTTGCGACCGACGATCCGAACACGATCATCCTGCGCCTGTCGCAGGGCGTGTTGATCCATGAATCGCCCAAATTCCCGGTGCCGCGGGTGCTGACCTTCGACAGCCACGACCTGCCGATCCCGCTCCCCAAGATCGAGGCGTTCCGGCTGCGCGGCGGCGCCGACCGCGAATTGACGATTCCCGAGCTGTTCGTCGTCGGCAAGGACGAGCGCGAGACGCTCCAGACGCGGCTCGAATCGCGCGCCAATTTCCATTTCCGCATCGTCGAGGTCATGTCGATGTTCCTGATCCCGCTGATCGCGGTCGCGCTCGCGATCCCGCCCAAGCGTTCGACCTCGTCGCTCGGCGTTTTCCTGTCGATCGTGCTGCTCGTGACGCAGCACAAGATCAACCAATATGCCGAGGATCTGGGCGCTCGCGGGACGGTCGATCCGCTGATCGCACTGTGGGTGCCGTTCCTGCTGTTCGCGGCGCTCGCGGTGTGGATGTACTACACCGTCGCGCATGTTCCGGGCGGCCAGCCGATCGGCGCGCTCGAGCGCGTTGCGGCAAAGGCGGGGCAGAAGATTCGCGCCTTTGCCCGGCTGTTCCAGCGCAAGCAGCGGTCCGCCTGATGCACCAGCTTCATTTCTTTCCCTCGCGCACGATGGCGCTTTATGTCGGGCGGCTGTTCCTCACCCGCAGCTTCGCCATTCTTTTCGCCCTCGTGCTGATCCTCCAGACGCTCGACCTGCTCGGCGAGAGCGGAAAGATACTGGCGGTCGCGGGCAATGGCGACGCCGAGGTGTGGCGCTATGTCGGCCTGCGCCTGCCGCAGATTATCGAGACTTTCCTGCCCTTTTCGGTGCTGCTCGGCACCATCCTGACGCTGATTACGCTGAACCAGAACAGCGAGGTCGTATCGATGAAGGCGGCGGGCATGTCGGCGCACCAGGTGCTCGCGCCGCTGTTCCTCGCCGCGCTGCTCGTCGCGGCGATCAGCTTCGCCTTCAACGAGCGCATCGTCGCGCGCGCCAACGCCTCGCTCAGCGCGTGGCAAAAGGTCCAATATGCCGAGGTGCCGCGCGACGACGGCACGCGGACCAATATCTGGGTGCGTGCGGGCGACGATCTGATCAATGCGGGCAGCGTCACGATCGACGGCGACACGGTCCGGCTCGGCAAGGTCAAGATTTACCAGCGTGTGCAGGGCGTGTTGTCGTCGATGCTCACCGCCGACAGCGCGCGGACGGTCGCGGGCGGATGGGAGCTTGCCAACGCCAAAAGGTTCGAGCGGCGATCGGGCACGGTGACCGAGCTTGGCACGATCGTCGCGGCAAAAGGCGTGCAGCCCGACCAGTTCACGCTGGCGCAGGTCGACGGCGACGCGCTGACCTTTCTCGAGCTGCGCAGCGCCATCGCCGACCTCGAGGCTGCGGGCCGGCCGGTCGATGCGCTCAAGGGCATATTGTGGCACAAGATTTCGGGTCCGCTGTCGGCGATCCTGATGCCGCTCCTCGGCGCGGTCGCGGCCTTCGGTCTTGCGCGCTCGGGCAAGCTGTTCGTGCGCGCGATCCTGGGGATGGCGCTGGGCTTCGCCTATTTCGTCGCCGACAATTTCGCGCTCGCGATGGGTGATCTGGGGGCATATTCGCCGTTTCTGGCGGCGTGGGGGCCGTTCATCCTCTTCGCGCTGATCGGCGAGACGATCTTGATACGCACCGAGGAATAGGGTTGTCGCACGGCGGCTTGCGACCGGTTGCGGACTTTCTAGCCCGTCACCCGGGCTTGACCCGGGGTCCCGCTCAGCAGCGCCATAGAAGCGGGACCCCGGGTCAAGCCCGGGGTGACGAGGGTGTTCTTGAACGTCCGCTCCCCACCCCAAAACCGACAAACTCCTGCCGGTTCGGCTCAGGCCGCCGCGCCCTTGGCCGAACCCGCGAGCAGCTTTGCGACCAGCCCCGGCAGCCCCTTGTAGTTCGCCTTGTGATATTGCGAATCGTCGGGCAGCGCGGCCTTGAGGCGGCGGTGCGCTTCGGGAAGCGCGTGATAGGGGACGCCGGGCAGCAGGTGATGGAGCGCGTGATAACGCAGCCCGACCGGTGCCCAAAGTTCGGGCAGCAGGCCCGGCGGCGGGACGTTGACGCTGTCGAGGAACTGGCCGGTCACGGTCAGCACCTCGCCGTCATTTTCCCACAGATGCGCGACGAGCGTGCGAATCTGGTTGAGCACGATGCTCGCCGACGCGATCGCGCCAAAGATCAGCAGCGCGCGCAGCGGCACCCAGCCGAACAGCCCCGCGGCGACGAGCAAGGTCGACCACGCCCAAGCGCCGCCCTCCTGCCACGCCCATTGGCGGCGAAACTCGCCCTCGGGCGCGCGGCGGCGGAACATCGGGTTGATGATCAGCCCCGAATAGCGCTCGCGCACCAGCTTGCGCAGCGGCGGGATCAGGAAGGACAGCGGCGTCAGCACCGTATAGCGGACGATCAGCGCCAGCGGCGCGAAGGCCGCAGCCACCACGAACAGCGGCACCGTCCACGGCTTCATCAGCGCGAGCGGCAGATATTCAGGGTCCTCGACCGTGCCATATTTGGTGCGGTTGTGGTGCGTCGAATGGATGCCTTCGTACATGAAGGAGGGGATGAGCATCGGCACGCCGACGAGCAGGTTCCACCCCAAGCGAAAGCCCGGCAGCGCATTTTTGCGGATATGCGTGATTTCGTGGATGAAGCTGCCCGCACGGTAGAGCGCGAGCACCGCGACGAGCGCCGCGGCGAGCATCCACGCCGTCGTCGGCGCAAAGATCGCCGCCGCCACACCGGCATAGCCAATGAAGGCCGAGGCGAGGAAATCGGTCCAATAGATTCGCGCACTCGGCTGCACGAGGTCGCGGGTCAGTTCCGACGCGGCGCGGATCATCGCCATGTCGTCGGCAATCGCGGCCTTGCGCGCGGGCTGCGCCGCGGCGGGTGCGGCGGCGCGCTCGGCAGTGGGAGTCATGACAGTCATAGCCGGTGCCTTCACCATGATTTCGTGGCAGCAAGATGGCCAAATGCGGGTCGCCACCGCCGCACAGATGCCCTAATGCGGCGCGACCAATATAGGGCAGTTGCAACGGGATAACAGGTATGGCCGCACACAGCGAAGGTCCGATCACCATCCGCCGCGTCGAAAACAAGGCCGACAAGCGCGAGTTCGTAGAGCTTGCCTATCGGCTCAATCGCGGCGACCCGGCATGGGTTCCGCCGCTGAAGAACGAGGTGTTCGACCTGCTGACGCCCGGCAAGAATCCCTGGTTCGAACATGGCAAGGCGCAGCTTTTCCTCGCCCGCCGCGGCGAGCGCACGGTCGGACGCATTTCGGCGCATATCGACGCGCTCGCGCTCGCGCAGCCTGCCGAACAGGGCATGGGGCCGGGGACCGGCAATTGGGGGCTGCTCGAGGCCGAGGATGAAGAGGTTGCCACCGCCCTGTTCGCGGCGGCCGAAGACTGGCTGCGCGCGCAGGGAATGCACCGCGCGCTGGGGCCGCTGTCGATTTCGGTGTGGGACGAGCCGGGGCTGCTGATCGAGGGCTTTGCCGAGGCGCCGACGATCATGCTCGGCCACAACAGCCCGCTCTATCGCGGCTGGGTCGAAGCCGCAGGCTATCGCCCGGCCAAGCAATTGCTCAACTATGCGGTCGACATCGTCGATGGCTTCCCTCCGATCGTCGAGCGCATCGTCGCGGCGGGAGAGAAAAATGCACGTATCCGCGTCCGGCGCGTCGACAAGCGCCGGTTCGATGCCGAGGCCGCGCTCATCATGGGCATATTGAACGACGCCTGGTCGGACAATTGGGGTTTCGTGCCCTTGACCGACTCCGAAATCGCGCACGTCGGCAAGAAGCTGAAGGCGCTGGTGTTCGAGGACCTGATCCGCATCGCCGAGGTCGACGGCGAACCCGTCGCCTTCATGATCGTCCTCCCCGACATCAACGAGCTGCTGATCGACATGAACGGCTCGCTTCTCCCCTTTCATTGGGCGAAGCTGCTCTGGTGGCTGCACAAGCCCAAGAGCCGCCGGCTCCGCGTCCCGCTGATGGGCGTCGTCAAGAAATTGCAGAACAGCCGCATGGCGAGCACGCTGGCCTTCATGATGATCGAGTTTATCCGCCGCGACGCCGTACGCGATTATGGCGCCACGCGGGGCGACATCGGCTGGGTGCTCGACGACAATCAGGGGATGAAGGCGGTTGCCGACGCGATCGAAGCACGCGTAAACCGGGTGTACCAGATTTACGACAAGTCAATCGGCTGATCCGCTGGCACAAATTTGCGACAAAGCGCGGACATGCTGGCACGGCTTTCGAGAAAGGCTGATGCATGGCTGTCCAATATCTTGCCGCCAACCGCTTCGGTCTCGGTCGCCGCTATGACGACCCGGCAATCGGCGACCCCCGCGACTGGCTGACGCGCCAGCTCGCCGATTTCGACCCTGCACCCGCGCCCATCGCCGCGCTTGCCGGACGCGAGGCTATCGCCGCCGCCTATGTCGATTATTTCGCCGACCGCCGCGCCATGCGCGAGACAGAAGCGCGGGCCCCGACACCTGAAGGTGCCGATCCTGAGGTTGAGCGCCTGTCGCGCTCCGACATCCGCCGCCATTATGTCGACGCGGCGAGCGCACGGCTGACCGCTGCCGTTGCCAGCCCGACTCCCTTTGCCGAGCGGCTGGTCCATTTCTGGTCGAACCATTTTGCCGTGTCGGCGGACAAGCTGCCGGTGATCGGTTTCGCCGGCAATTACGAGTTCGAGGCAATCCGCCCGAATATCATGGGCAAGTTCGCCGACCTGCTGATCGCGGCGGTGCGCCATCCGGCGATGCTCCTCTATCTCGACCAGGCGCAAAGCTTTGGCCCCGACAGCGCGCTCGCGACGCGGATGCGCGGCCGGGGTCGGCGGCAAGCGCCGGGACTCAACGAGAATCTGGCGCGCGAGATCCTCGAACTCCACACGCTCGGCGTGCGCAGCGGCTATACGCAAGCGGACGTCACGTCGTTCGCCAAGGCGCTTACCGGGGTAACGGTGAGCGGCCTTGGGCGCGGCGCGGGCCAGCGGCTGATGCCCGCTAACGCGCGGCCGGGGGAGACGGTGTTCATCGCCCCGCTGCATCAGCCCGGCAGCCAGACAATCCTCGGCAAATCCTATGCCGACACCGGGGCGCGACAGGCCGAAGCGGTGCTGCGCGACCTCGCGGTGCATCCTGCGACCGCGACACATATCGCGACCAAAATTGCGCGCCATTTCACCGGCGACACGCCGCCGCAGTCGCTCGTCGACCGGCTGGCGGAGGATTTCCGCAGGAGCGGCGGCGACCTTCGCTCGCTTTATCGCACGCTTGTCGCGTCGCCCGAGCCGTGGGCCGCCGACACCGCGATGTTCAAGTCGCCGTGGGACTGGTCGGTGTCGGTGATGCGCGCGCTGAAGCTGCCCGCGCTCGGGGAGCGCCAGAATGTCGCAGCAATGTTCAACCAGCTCGGCCAGCCGCTGTGGCGCCCGGGATCGCCCGCGGGCTATGCCGATCTTGTCGCGACCTGGGCGGGATCGGCGGCGCTGATGCAGCGCGTCGAACTCGCGAGCCGGATCGCGGGGCGGATCGGCGACCGCGTCGACGCGCGCCGCCTCGCGCCCCTGATTCTCGCCGACGCGCTGACGACCGAAACCGAAACGGCGATCGCACGCGCCGACAGCCCCGGCCAGGGGATGGCGATGCTCTTCGCCAGCCCGGCCTTTTTGCGGAGATAGCCGATGAGATTCTCGCGCCGCTCGCTGCTGGTTTCGGGCCTGGGCATCGCCGCCGCCGCCGCGGCCACGCCGCGCTTCGCCTATGCCGCCGCCGGAACGACCCGACGGCTCGTTTTCATAATCCAGCGCGGAGCCGCCGACGGGCTTGCAACGCTCGCCCCCACCGGCGACCCCGCCTTTGCCTCCGCGCGCAAGGCGCTCGCCGATGAGACCGCGGGCGGCGCCAAGCTCGATGCGATGTTCACACTGCATCCGGCGCTCGCGAACACCGCGACGCTTTACGGAGCAAAGCAGGCGCATTTTGCGCACGCCGTCGCGACCGCCTATCGCGACCGGTCGCATTTTGACGGGCAGAACATGCTCGAAGGTGGCGGGGCGCGGCCCTATGGACGCGAGGACGGATGGGTGGGTCGGATGCTCACCCTGCTCCCCGATGCCGAGCGCGAGGCACTGGCGATCGCCGCCGCGGTCCCGCTCGCGCTGCGCGGCCCCTTCCCGGTCGGCACCTATGCGCCGAGCCGGTTGCCGCAAGCCGATGCCGACCTGATTGCGCGGTTGTCTGCACTTTACGCCGACGACCCGCTGCTTCACCCACTATGGGACAGCGCGGTCAAGACGCAGGAACTGGCGGGAGACATCGGCGGCAACAACGGGCGCAACGGCGCCGACCTTGGCAAGCTTGCCGCGTCGCTGATGCAGCCTGCCGACGGCGCGCGCGTGATGATGGTCGAAACGGGCGGCTGGGACACGCACAGCGGGCAGCGCGGGCGCCTTGTAGCGCAGTTGCGCGGGCTCGACCAGCTCGTCGCGGCGCTGCAAACCGGCCTGGGCACGGCGTGGAACGACACGCTGGTGATTGTCGCGACCGAGTTCGGCCGGACGGTCGAGGTCAACGGCACCGGCGGCACCGATCACGGAACCGCGTCGAGCGCAATGTTCCTCGGCGGCGCACTGGCGCACGGCGGGACGGTGGTCGCCGACTGGCCGGGGCTGGCGCCTGCTTCGCGTTACGAGGGGCGCGATCTCAGGCCGACGCGAAACCTCGAAAGCGTGATTGCCGAGGCAGTTGCCCATCACTACGCGCTCGACCCGAAACGGGTGATGACGACGCTTTATCCCGACGCCTGATCGTATCTAGCGAAAGCTCGCCCACGTCGGCGCGTGGTCGCTCGCCTTTTCGCGGCCGCGATGATCCTTGTCGACCTGCGCGTCGACAAGCCGGTCGGCCATCGCAGGGCTGAGCAGCAGATGGTCGATGCGAAAGCCGTGGTCGCGTTGCCAGCCGCCCGCCTGATAGTCCCAGAAGGTCCACACCCCGCCCGCGGGGTGACGGCTGCGCAGCGCGTCGGTCCAGCCATCGCCGAGCAGGCGGAAATAGGCATCGCGCGATTCGGGCTGCATCAAGGCGTCGCCCGCCATCGCGCGCGGGTCCCAGACATCGTCGTCGTGCGGGATGACATTATAGTCGCCCGCAAGCACGGTCGGGATTTCGGATGCGAGCAGCGCCTTCGCGCGCTCGCGCAACCGCGCCATCCAGCGCAGCTTGTAATCGAATTTCGGCCCCGGCTGGGGGTTGCCGTTGGGAAGATAGATCGACGCCACGCGGATGCCGTGGACGTCGGCCTCGAGGTAACGCGATTGTTCGTCTTCGGCCTCGCCCGCAAGGCCGCGCTGGATCTCGACAGGCTGTGCATCGCGGGCGAGGATTGCGACGCCATTGAACCCCTTTTGCCCATGATAGAGAAAACCATAGCCCGCCGCCTCGATTTCCTTGACCGGCATGGTTTCGTCGCTCGACTTCAGTTCCTGAAGGCAGGCAACATCGGGCCGGGTTTCCTCCAGCCATTCGACGAGGCGCGGCAGGCGCGCCTTGATCCCATTGATATTGAAGGTCGCGACTTTCATGTGCCCGCTATGGCAGGATGCGGCGCGCTTCGAAAGGCGTCAGATGGAGAAACTCGACCCGCAACCGCAACCCGCGGCGGCGTTGGGATTTTCGACCTTGAACGACGAGCCGCCGAGCGAGTCGACGAAATCGACGATGCAGCCGCGCACGAGGTCGATGCTGACCGAATCGACCACAAGTTTGACGCCATCGGTCTCGGTCACCAGATCGTCGGCGTCGATGCTGTCGGCGAGGCCGAAACGATAGGTAAAGCCCGAACAGCCGCCGCCATCGACGGCGAGGCGCAGCGCAGGCTCGGCGGCGCCTTGCCGCTCGGCAATCCAGCGGACGCGCGCTGCGGCAGCGGAGGAAAGGCTGATGTCGGTGCTCATGACTGCAAGATAAGGCGCCTGCGCCAAATGAAAAGGGCGCCCCGGCATTGCCGTTGGGCGCCCTCGCTCCTCTCCGACCCTAAAGAGCTTATTCCTCGGGACCGCCCATTGCGCTGTTGTCCCCCGTCAGCGCGGCGATTGCCATCTGGTCCGACCGGACGAAGGGCATCGGATTGACCGGTGCGCCCTCGATGCGGACTTCATAATGGAGATGATTGCCAGTCGAGCGGCCGGTCGAACCGACATAGCCGATAATTTCGCCCTTCTTGACCTGCTGACCGGACTTCACGATGTACGACGACATATGGCCGTAGCGCGTCTGGATCGCATTGCCATGTTCGATTTCGACATAATTGCCGTAGCCGCCAAGGCGCTGCGCGCGGCCGACAATGCCGTCGGCGGTGGCATAGATCGGCGTGCCGTGCGGCGCCGGGATGTCGATGCCATTGTGGCGCGCGACCCTGCCCGTGATCGGATGGACACGCATTCCGTAGGAGGATGACAGCGACATTTGCTCGATCGGGCGGCGCGACGGCACCGAAACACCAATGCTTGCGGCAAGGCCGGTATCGAGGCGTTTCCACGCCTGGAACACCGCGCGCGCTTCGCTGTCTTCGCTGGCCGACGGAACGCCGGCGGTAAATTCGTCATCATCGGGTTCGTCGGGAACGACGACCCCGGCATTGGCGCTATTCTCTGCAGCGATCGCTGCTGGCGTGGCGGCCCAGAAAAGGGCGGCGGCACAGAGAAACGCACCTTGTTGCAACTTCTGCATCAGAAGAGTGTTTATCACGTAACGACCCCGCGTTGTCCTAGTCACCAAGGTCCCGAAAAGGGCCTTGGCGCTGGTTTTTCTTGCCTTGGATGATTGCTCATCCCCCGCGAGAGCCTGTGTGCTGTGCCAATCCTTATGAAGCAATAACAGCGTAGTATTCTTGCGTTAAACCGGCGTTGTGACGCGCTGAGTCGTTGAACGGCGGCTTCAGTTGCCCGCGAAACCGCGATTTTACGAGGCTTTGCCACGTTTCAACGGCGTTGAATCCCCGTTCGTCGCACATCCAGCCGAACCAGCGCGTCCCCGCGCTCACGTGACGCACCTCATCCCTATAGATTCGTTCAAAAATTTTCGCCGACGCCGCGTCGCCGACGCCGCGAAAGCGCTCGATCATCGCCGGCGTGACGTCCAGCCCGCGCGCTTCGAGCACCATCGGCACGATCGCGAGCCGCGCGAGCGCGTCATCGGCCGTCGCGGCGGCGGCTTCCCACAGTCCTGCATGCGCAGGAAGCGCGCCATAATGGCTGCCGAGCGCGCGCAACCGGCGGTCGAGCAGCGCAAAATGCATCGCTTCGTCGGCCGCGACGCCGATCCAGTCGTCGACGAAGCCGCGCGGAAATTCGCCGCCGAAGCGACCGACGAGATCGACGGCGAGATCGATCGCGACAAATTCGATATGCGCGAGCGCGTGGAGCATCGCGATCCGGCCGCGCTCGGACCCGCCCTTGCGCCGCCGCGGCATGTGTGCAGGCGAAAGCAACTCGGGCCGGTCGGGCCAGGCGGGCTGATCGGGCATCACGACGTCGCAGCGGTGCGCAAGCGCGCCCTGCCGCCATGCCCGCGCAAATGCGCGCGCCGCACGGCGCTTGTCGTGCGGGTCCGCCGTCAGCAGGACCGCGCGCGCGGCTTCGCTAAGGGTGGTCACCGGCATCCCGCCTCTTTCCCCAAACGGTTCGCGTCGCGCGAACGGAATGGCAGGCGAATGGGCATGCTCGGTCAAAGCGCCTTCGCCGCCTCCAGCACCGCATCGGCATGGCCCTTCACGCGGACCTTGCGCCACTCTTTCGCGAGCTTGCCATCGCGGTCGAAGAGGAAGGTCGAGCGTTCGATGCCCATATAGGTGCGCCCGTAATTCTTCTTCTCCACCCAGGTTCCAAAAGCTTCGCACACGGCACCATCCTCGTCGGAGGCGAGCCGCACAGTGAGGCCATATTTGTCGCGAAACTTGCAGAGCTTTGCCGGCGCGTCGCGCGATACGGCGAGCACCTGCGCGCCCAAATGTGCGAAGTCGGGCGCGAGCCGCGTGAAGTCCTGCGCCTCGGTCGTGCAGCCCGGCGTATCGGCCTTGGGATAGAAATAAACGATCAGCGGCGCCCCCTTCATCGCGGCGAGGTCGATCATCGCGCCGTCGGCGTCGGCCAGCTTGACGGCCGGAATCGCGTCTCCGATGGTCAATCCGCTCATTTCTCGCGCTCCTTTTCCATATCGTCGGGGCGAATCGACGCCCACCAATTGCCGACCTCCTGCCGCGCCGCATCGTGCGCGGCAAGCAATTGGGTCCAGTCGGACTGTCCGCACGCTTCCGCGACAAGGCGGCGCGCGGCGGCGGTTGCAGGTTCACCGTCGGGCGCGGTCAGGCGCAGCATGACGAGCATCCGCGTGAGGAGGTTGTGCGCTTGCGGGATCGTGCGTGGGGCAAGGCCGGCCTCGACCAGCACGGTGAGCGCGGTGCCGAGATGCGGGTCATGCCCCTGCCCGCGCGTCAGCTGGACAAATTGCATCGCGAATTCGAGGTCGACGAGCCCGCCGGGTCCGCCCTTTACGTCGAGCGGTCCTTTGGGCGGCTTGTGCGCGGCCATCTTCGCCCGCATCTCCGCAGCGTCGCGCCCGACCGAATTGGGGTCGCGGGGCCTGGCCAGCACCTCGCGAATGATGCGCTCGACCTCTGTGCGTGCTTCGTCCGACCCGTAAACCGGCCGCGCGCGGAGCAGCGCCATATGTTCCCACGTCCAGGCTTCCTCGCGCTGATAGCGTTCGAAGCTGTCGAGCGTCACGACGAGCGGCCCCTGCGCGCCCTGCGGGCGCAGCCGCGTGTCGACGTCATAGAGCTTGCCCGCTGCCGTCGGGACCGAGAGTGCCGCGGTCACGCGCTGCGCGAGACGGTTGTAATAAGTGGACGCACCGAGCGGGCGCGCGCCGTCCGAATCGGCGAGATGGTCGCCGGTGAAGAGGTAGATCAGGTCGAGATCGGACGCATGGGTAAGCGCGCACCCGCCGAGCCGTCCAAGCGCGAGGATCACCAATTCGCTGTCCGGCACGACGCCGTGCGCCGCACGAAATTCGGCGACCGTCGCATCGGCGAGCAACTGCAGGGCCGCCTCTGCAAGATCGGCATAGCCGCGCGCGACATCGAGCGGATCGGTCGACCCGGCGATGAGCTGGACACCATAGGCGAAACGCCGCTCGCCCACGCGGTCGCGCACGCGGTCGAGCAATTGTTCGTAATCGAGACCCGCGAGCCCCGGCGCCCATTCGACGAAGAGCGCGTCGCGCGTCGCGGGAGCATCGAAAGCATGCGCGTCGATGAGCCCCTCGATCAGATCGACGCGCACCGCGAGCGCGTCGGCCAGCGTCGGCGCAAGCGACAGGATGCGCGTCGCGATCCGCGCAAGCGCGGGGTTGGCGGCGAGAAGATGAAAGAAATTGACCGCGCTCGGCAGTCCCGCGACGAGCTTGTCGAAGCGCGTGAGTGCGGCGTCGGGGTCGGGTGCCGCCCCCAACGCACGCACCAGCTCTGGAAGCACGGTTTCCAGCGCCTCGACCGCGGCGCTGCTTCGCAGCGCGCGCAGCTTGCCACCGCGCCATTCGGCGATCGTGCGGAGCGCGGCGGCGGGCGGATCGAAGCCTGCCGCCGCGAGTTGCGGCGCCAGTTCGCCCTCGTCGCGCGGCAAAGCGCCACTCGGCGCCGCGCGTTCGGCGACGAGGCGGTCGTAACAGGAGCCGACGTCGGCAACCACCGGCTCGAGCAGCGCAAGCAGCGCGGCGCCGTCGGCCAGCCCGTCGAGCCGCGCGACGCCGTCGAGCGCGGCGGTTTGAACCGGCAGGCTGTGCGTTTGCTGATCCTCGACCATCTGCAGCCGATGCTCGATCCGCCGCAGCAGCGCATAATGGTCCGCGAGGCGTGCAGCGACATCGCTGTCGATCCGCCCCGCCGAAGCGAGCGCGGCAAGCGCGTCGACCGTCGCGGGCGCGCGCAGTGCTGGCTCGCGTCCGCCGTAGATGAGCTGGTGGACCTGCGCGAAAAATTCGATCTCGCGAATCCCGCCACGCCCGCGCTTGAGGTCATAGCCGGGGCCAAGCGCCTGTCCTTGCGAGAAATGGTCGCGAATGCGGTCGCTCATCGCGCCGATTTCCTTGAGCTGACGGAAATCGAGGCTGCGGCGCCAGATGAAGGGCTGGATTGCGCCAAGGAAATGTTGCCCGAGCGCGCGGTCGCCCGCCGACGCGCGCGAGCGAATAAATGCCGCCTGCTCCCACGCGAGCGCCTGCGATTCATAATAGGAGATCGCGGCGTTCACCGGCAGCACGATCGGCGTCACTTCGGGGTGCGGGCGAAGGCGCAGGTCGACGCGCAGCACATGCCCGTCGGCGGTGCGCGCCGACAAAATTTCGACCATCCGCCGTGCGATCCGTACGGCAGCCTCGTCGGGATCGTCGCGCGCGCGGCGCGGCAGCGTTTCGGGGTCGAAGATCAGGATGGGGTCGATGTCGGACGAGTAATTGAGCTCGTGGCTGCCGAGTTTGCCGAGCGCGATTACCGACAGCCCGCGCGGCTCCTCGTCCGGCACGCGCTCGGCAAAGGCCGCAGCAAGCGCGGCGTCGCACGCAGCATCGGCAAAGTCCGACAGGTGACGCGTCGTTGCCGCGACATCATGCTCGCCCGACAGGTCGCCGAGCGCAAGTAGCAGCGCAACCTGCCCGCGCCAGTAGCGCAGCGCCGCCATGATATTGTCGTCGACTGCCGGAGAATCGATCTGCGCGAGCGCCGCGTCGGTGCCGTCGGCCAGAAAGCGCGTCACATCGCCGGGATTGAGCTCGGCAAGCCGCGCGAGGAAGGGCGCGTTGGCGGTCAGGCGGTCGAGCGCCGATTGGCGTTGGGACGTCATCGCAGGCCGCTATCGCGCGCCCGGCCCAAGGCCGCAACCCAAAGCTGCTCGCTGCGGGCGCAGCAAAGCGACCCAGGATGGTTTATCCATTCCGGATTGCCTCGCCGCGCTCGCAATGGCGAAGGAAATATCAGGCCGGAACCGTGCTCTCGTCGAAGAACAACACCTGCGCGATCGCGGCGCGCAGCGTTGCGGGCTGATAGGGCTTGGTGAGCAGGAAGGCCGGTTCGGGCCGGTCGCCGGTGAGCAGCCGCTCGGGGAAGGCGGTGATGAAGATGACCGGCAGTTTCACGTCGGAGAGGATTTCCTGCACCGCCTCGATCCCCGAACTGTTGTCGGCGAGCTGGATGTCGGCGAGGACGAGGCCTGGCTTGTGCTTCTGCGCTTCGGCGACCGCTTCGGTGTGGGTGGTCGCCACGGCGACAACCTCGTGCCCGAGTTCGCGGACGATCATTTCGATGTCCATTGCGATGATCGGCTCATCCTCGATGATCAGGATGCGCGCGCGCGTCTGGCGTTCGATCTCTTCGGTTGCTTCGGCGATCAAGCGCTGCACGGCGTCGGCGTCGCGGCCGATGATGCGGCCGGTGTCCTCGGCATCGAACCCCTCGACTGCCGTGAGCAGCAGCGCCTGGCGCGCGAGCGACGGGATGCGGCGCAGCCGGGCATCGGCAATCGCCATATCGTCGGCGGGGGCTGCCTCCGCAACATTCGCCTCTTCCGCCATCAGGGCGAAATTATCGTGAACCATGCGATAGAGCTGAATACGCAGGTCGGCGCCCTCGTCGATCGCGCCCGGATCGGCGACGAGCGTTTCGAGAATGCGGGCCACGAGCGCGTCGCCGCGCTGCTGGCTTCCCGATATGGCACGACCATAGCGCCGCAGATAGGGAAGATGCGGCGCAATCGCCTGACCCAATGACATAGATTACCTCCTGATCCAGGCCAGAGCCTGCCCCAAAACACACGCAAATCCGGGCGTCGCGTCGAAAAGTCGGCGCCAGCCCGGCAAAATTTCTCCTGTCGGGAACGATTTAAGCGCAAATTGGTTTCATGCGGAAGGAACAAACGCACCATTGCAGTTTGGTTTATCCACAGTTAGCACGGGGGACCATGACCAGCGGTTGCTTCGAATATGTCATCTGAATCCGGTTCGTCAGCGAACAAGCGGACCGGCAAGACAGGTGACAGGAAGGTCACCAGAAAGGCGCACGACGTCAACGTCGCGTTGCGCCGCGCCTATGATTCTGCCGTTGAGGAAAGCATTCCGCAGTCGATGCTCGACCTGCTCGGCAAGCTCAGCTGATCATTTGCGATAGCGCGCGGCGAAGTCCGACGCGAAAGCCGCAAAACGGCCCCCCGCGATGGCATCGCGCATCGCCTGCATCAGATCCTGATAGAAATGCAGATTATGCTGCGTCATCAGCATCGCGCCGAGCATCTCGCCGGCGCGGACGAGATGGTGCAGATAGGCGCGCGACCAGTTTGTGCAGACCGGACAGCCGCAGGACGCATCGAGCGGACCCAGATCCTCGGCATGTTTGGCATTGCGGATGTTGACGGGCCCCTCCCACGTGAAGGCCTGCCCGTTGCGCCCCGACCGCGTCGGCAGCACGCAGTCGAACATGTCGACCCCGCGCGCGACCGCGCCGACCAGATCGTCGGGTTTGCCGACGCCCATCAGATAGCGCGGCCTGTCGGCGGGAAGCTGGCCGGGCGCATAGTCAAGCACGCCGAACATCGCCTCCTGCCCCTCGCCCACGGCGAGCCCGCCGATCGCATAGCCATCGAAACCGATGTCGATAAGCGCGGCAGCCGAACGCGCGCGCAATTTTTCGTCGAGCGATCCCTGCTGGATGCCGAACAGTGCCGCACCCGCCGCATGTTCCTCGCCCGCATCGAAACCCGCGCGGCTACGCGCCGCCCAGCGCATCGAACGCTCCATGCTCGCTTCCGCACGCTTTGCATCGACGCCGTTCGGCGGACATTCGTCGAACGCCATCACGATGTCGCTGCCGAGCAGCCGCTGGATTTCCATCGAGCGCTCGGGCGTAAGCATATGGCGCGAGCCGTCGAGATGGCTCTTGAACGCCACGCCCTCTTCGCTCTGCTTGGTGAGCGCCGACAGGCTCATCACCTGATAGCCGCCGCTGTCGGTCAGGATCGGCCGGTCCCACCCCATGAAATTATGGAGCCCGCCCAGCCGGGCCATCCGTTCGGCGCCGGGGCGCAGCATCAGATGATAGGTATTGCCGAGGATGATGTCGGCTCCCGTCGCGCGCACCTCGGCGGGGCGCATCGCCTTCACCGTCGCGGCGGTGCCGACGGGCATGAAGGCGGGCGTGCGAATCTCGCCGCGATGCATCCGGATCGTGCCCGTGCGCGCGGCGCCGTCGGTCGCGGCGATCGAAAAGGCGAATCTGTCGCTCATGGCGCGCGCCTATGGCGAGGCGCGCGCCGAAAGTCGAGCCGCCGCGCTATTCGCGCGCGTGTTCGCTCGAGGGTTCCTCCGCTGCGGCCTTGGCCTTTTCCTTCGGCTTCTCTTTCGCGAAAATGTCCGCGATCTCTTTTTTCTGGGCTTCGGACAGGCCATCCTCGGCTTCGGGGAACATGTCCTCCTCCTCTTCGTCGATATGGTGGAGGTAGCGGTCTTTCATGGTGCGGAAGCGCGTGAGCCAACCGGTCGAGCCGAAGTCCATCTCGTATAGCTCGGTGAGCATATCCTCGATTTCCTTATGCTCGGCGACGCTATGCTGCGCCTCGTCGCGGAGGTCCGAACGGCCGAGCATCGCGGCATAGAGCGACATTTCTTCCGACGCCGCGTGCGCCGTCACCTCGACACGAAATTTTTCGAACAATGCTGCCCGCTCCGGGCTGTCGCCGTGGGTGGCGTCGATCCGTTCGAGCAGCTCACGATGACGATCATGATCCTGCTTGAGGCGGGCGAAGATTTTCGTGTCGGCCATTCGGGTCTCCATCGATCGCTGGGGTCTTCAGGCAAACGGTCGAGCCCCGCGCGGGTTCCGCGACGGCCGTTCCTCTCCAAACGCGCCGACCGCAAGTCCGATTGCTTCGCGCGCAGATCATCAGGGATATTGGCGACGGCGATTTTCTCCGCCAATGAGCATAACGGAAGCGACGCCATTGGTCGGATCGCATCGCGGCATGTCGGCTTTCGACGTCTCGTTCGTCTGAATGGCTGAGGGGGGACCACGGGGACGCATGACAAGCCTTGTCGACATGTTGGCGAAAGCAAGGCGTGCCGTACTGCGGCGCGGCGTTCCAATCGAGGATGCCGATGAATTGGTGCATGATGCTTTCATCAAGCTCGAACAATATGAAAGCGCGCACAATGTGCAGTCGCGCGAGGCCTTGCTTGTGAAGGCAGCGATCAACCTGTCGATCGACCGCGCGCGGCGTAACCTTCGTTCGCCCTTTTCGTCGCAGGACGGAATGCGCGACGTTGCCGACGCGATGCCCGACCCGGCGCAGATTGTCGAAGAGCGGGTGCGGCTTGTCCGCGCATCGGAAGGGCTCGAGCGCCTTCCCGAACGCACGCGGCGTATCCTGCTGGCGCGGCGGCTCGACAACCGGCCCTTTGCCGACATTGCGCGCGATGAGGGGATGACGGTCGCAGCCGTCGAAAAGCAGGTTGCGCGGGCGACGCTGCAATTGATGAAATGGATGGACGAGTGGTGATGCGCCGCGACCGATCGGAACGTATTGCCGCCGAAGCAACGGCGTGGCTCGCCCGGCTCGAATCGACGGGACGGACGCCTTCGACCGAAGCGGGGCTGAAGGCGTGGCTGCTTGCCGACGACGCGCACCGCCGGTCGTTCGAGCGCGCGATGGACGTGTGGGCGATCATCCCGGGCGCCGCCGAACTGTTGGCGGCGAGCCTGTCGCCCGCGCGCAAAAGGTCTGGCTTCAGGCACTTCGTCGAGCACGGCCGCGCACTCGCGATGGCGGCATCGCTGCTGATCATGTGCTTTGTGTCGGGGTGGTTTCTGATCGACGGATCGACAACCTATTCGACGGTGGTCGGCGAACAACAGGTTGCCACGCTTGAAGACGGGTCGCGCATCGCGCTCAACGCCGACACGAAGCTTAAAGTTCACTATGGCAAGGCCTCCCGAAGCGTCCAGCTCGACAAGGGCGAGGCAATGTTCGAGGTTGCGCACAATGCACGGCGCCCCTTCACGGTCGAAGCCGGGAACAAGCGGATTACGGCGCTGGGGACCAGTTTCATTGTCCGCAAGACAGGGGATTCCGTCGCCGTGATCCTGTTGTCGGGCAAGGTGCGCGTCGACACTTTGGACGCGGGTACGGCTCCGCGCGCGACGGCCACCATCCTTGCCCCTGGCGAACAGCTGATGGCCGCCGCCCAATCCCCCGAAGTCGTGACGCGAACATCGGCAGAAGCCGCGACGGCGTGGCGGCGGGGCCAGATCGTGTTCGACGAGACGAGTTTGTCGGCGGCGCTCACCGAACTCGGACGATATGGCGGGCAGCATATCGAGCTTGCCGACCCGCGCCTCGGCGGGCTTACGGTGTCGGGCGTTTTCGCGACCAACGACACCGCCGAATTTGCTCACGCCGTGGCGGCCCTTCACGACCTGCGCGTCGAGCGGTCGGACAGCCGCCTGCTGCTGACGCGCCGGTAAAAAATATGTCAGGCAAATCCGTAATTTAATTGCGCGCTGTGGCCCCAGCCAATTTTTTATTTCATCTCTGTGTCGGATTTGGACGCTTTCGACGTCTGAAAGGTTGAAGGCGGATGCGACAATCGCGGCGCCACAAGGGGGCGAAACTATGATCTCGAAGGCTATGTTGGGTGCCTGCAGCGCAATGGTCGCCATCGCTGCAAATGTGGCCGAGGCGCGCGAACAGACCGAATATAATATCGATCTTCCTCAACAGGCGCTTGCGCGGTCGCTTCGCGCCGTCGCAGCCCAGACCGACAGCAACGTCGTATTTGCAGGATCGGCCGTCGAGGGGCGGACGGCGCCCGCGCTGAAGGGCCGCTTTACCGCTCGCTCGGCCTATCGCACGCTCCTCAAGGGTTCGAGCCTGACGCTGCGCGAAACGAGCGGCGGCTCGTTCGTCGTAACCGCTGGAGCCGTGGCGCAGGCATCGACGGCCAATCCGCCCGTTGCGGCGGCCGAACGCGCGCCGGAATATGCTCCGCCGCAGCAGGAAATCGTCGTAACCGGTTCGCAGATCAAGGGCGCGAAGGTCGACGATGTCCTGCCCGTCACCGTGCTGACCGAGGACGATATCGAGACGACTGGCGCGATCACAGGCGACGAACTTTTCCGTTCGATCCCGCAGATCGGGGCGACCCAGTTCAATGACCAGAATACGGTCGGCAGCGCCAACGCGGCGCGCGGCGACGTCGCGTCGATCAACCTGCGCGACCTGGGCACCGGCAACACGCTGCTGCTCATCAACGGCCGCCGCATGGTCCTCAACCCCGGTTTCCAGACCGAACTTCTTGTCCCTGTCGTGTCGCCGAACACCAATACCATCCCGCCGAGCGCGGTGCGCCGCGTCGAAGTGCTGCGCGATGGCGCATCGCCGGTCTATGGCGCCGACGCCGTCGCCGGCGTGATCGACACCCAGCTTCGCGGACGCCTTAAGGGCGGCTTCGTCAACATGCGGCTCGACCTCGCGAACGAGACGAGCCAATATGAATATGACATCAGCGCGGGCTTCGGCATCGATTTCAATGGCGGCCGCAGCAACCTGACCGTCTATGGCAATTATTTTCACGGCAACCGCGTTCCGGCTTCCGAGCAGGATTTTTCGGCAAGCGACGACCTGCGCCCCTTTTTCGTGGGCACACCGTTCGAGAACGACACCCAGCTGAACAATCGCAGCACAGGCTCGCCCTGGGGTCGCTTCCAAGCGAGCAACCGGATCACGCGCGTCGGCGACGACGATTTCCACATCCAGCCGTGCAGCGTCCTTGCGTCGAACGACACGACCTTCCTGCCGCTGCAGAACGGGCTGTGTGCCGACAACAGCAGCACGACCATCGACACCGCCATCCGCTATGACTCGGCGCCGGTGTCCGACCTTTTTTCGGAGCGCGACCGCTATAATATCTTCGCGCTGTTCAGCCACGAGTTCGACAATGGCCTCGAATTTTATGCCGAGGGCAGCTATTATTATTCGAAGCTCAACCGCAATATCGAGCAGGCGCAGATCCTGGGCGGCGTCCCGATCGGCGTGACGCGGACGGCCTATTACAATCCCTTCGGCGCCCCCGATCCGACCAACCCGAACCGGATCGATCCGCGTCCGGCGGGCATCCCGGCGACCGGATCGACGATCCAGATCATCGGCTATCGTGCGATCGACGCCGGTCCGCGCGAAGTTCAGGTCACCGGCGACAGCATGCGTTTCCTCGCCGGCCTGCGCGGCGAAATCGGTTCGTGGGATTTCGACACCGCGGTCCTTTATACCGAGGCGAACACGACCGACCGCGCGACGCGCATCTCGAACACCCTGTTCCAGGCCGCGATCAACCGCACCGACGCGAGCGCCTATAATCCGTTCAACGGCGGCAGCTTTGAATTTCCCAATTCCATCGACGGGACGCCGAGCAACCAGGCGACGATCGACAGCTTCATCGTCCCCGTCTACCGCATCGGCAAGACGACGCTGGCGCTCGCCGATTTCAAGATTTCGCGTCCCGATCTCTTCACGCTTCCCGGCGGCGACCTTGGCATCGCGGTCGGGGTCGAAGCGCGGCGCGAGACCTTTATCGACAACCGCGACGAGCGGCTCGACGGCACGATCACCTTCACCAATGCGGTGACCGGCGTGGTCGAGCAGAGCGACGTGCTCGGCACCAGCCCCAGCCCCGACACCAGCGGCAACCGCGAAGTCTTTTCGGCCTTCGCCGAGACGTTCATCCCGCTGATCGGTGAGGATATGAATGTTCCGCTCGTCGAGAAGCTGGAAGTTCAGCTTGCGGGCCGCTTCGAACATTTCACCGACGTCGGCAGCACGATCGTCCCGCGCGTCGCGGCGGCGTGGACCCCGTTCGACGGCCTGCTGTTCCGCGGCGCCTGGTCGCTCGGTTTTCGCGCTCCCAACCTCGTTCAGGTCAATGACGTCGGGACGACGCGCAACAATTCGCGCGACGATTATGTCCGTTGTCAGGCCGAGTTCGAAAAGGGCCTCATCTCCAACGTCGGTGCGTGCGGCAACCGCAGCACGACCAGCCTGCGCAGCGGCACCGACCAGCTCGAGCCCGAGGAAACGACCAGCCTGAATTTCGGCGTCGTCGTCTCTCCGTCGTTCATCCCGCGCCTGACGTTGACCGCCGATTATTGGCGCATCAAGCAGACCGGCCTCGTCGGCACGTTCGGCGACCAGAACCAGCTCGCGCTCGACCTTCTCCTTCGCAAGCAGGGCAGCTTTAACCCGAACGTGATTCGCGACGATCCCGACGCCGACACGCTTGCGCTGTTCGCCGGAACGTCGCTCGCCGCCAACCCGGCGGGCAACGTGAACATCGTCCTCGACCCCTATCTGAACCTCGATAGCCGAACGTCGAAGGGCTATGACTTCGGCGCCTATTACGACCTGCCCGACACGGGGATCGGCGACTTCCGCTTCCGGTTCAATGCCGCGCGACTCAAGAGCTTTTTCCAGGTCCCCGGCCCCGACGGCCAGCTGCTGCTCGACGCGATCGCCAACGGCGACCTGCCGACCGAAGTCAGCGTCGATGGCATCGGCGAGTTGATGGAACAGGACGGGCGTCCCAAATGGCGTTTTTCGACCTCCGCAATCTGGAGCGCGGGCAATTGGGACGTCAGCTGGTTCGGCAAATATATCGGCAGCTTCAACGACATCAGCGTCACGCAGGACCAGACCGGGGAATTCCTGCGCGTGAAGAGCTGGTTCACGATGAACGCGTCGGTGGCCTATACGGTGACCAACAACACCGCGCTCAACGGGCTGCGGCTGAAGTTCGGCATCAACAACATCCAGAACAAGCGCCCGCCGATCGCCGACGAAAGCTATGGCTATTTCGGCGCCGAGCATAGTGGCAAGCGCCGCGTCTTCTATTTCGAGATGCGCAAGAAGTTCTGAGGTCCGTGATGCGAAATCGGCGCGGCGCAATCAATGGCGGCATCGCCCGCCACGCCCTTTCGCTTGGTGCCGCGGTGGCAGCGGCAGTCCACTTGCCTGCCACCGCGGCACAGCCGCTTCCACAACCCCTTGCCGCCCCGGCAAAGGCCGGATGCGAAAACAGCCGGGTCCGGCTCGATACCGGCTTTCCCACGGGCGCTGCCGCGCGCTGCGGAACGGTGAGCGAGCGCGAGCTGACGGTCACCCTCGCCCCCGAAGACGCACCCCCGATCAATTGCAGCGCCTGGTATGCCTTTCGCCTGACCCCGCAGCCCGAAGCGAAGCGCGGGACCAAGGTGAAGGTCACGCTGGACTATACCGCGTGCGGGCATCGCTACTGGCCCAAGACGAGCAGCGACGGCGTCAACTGGAAGGCGATGCCGAAAAAGGATGTAACGCTGTTCGAGCGCCGCGGGATCAAGCAGGCGCAGATCAACATCGCCCTTGGTTCCGGACCGCTGTTCGTCGCGGGGCAAGAGATTATTGCGCCATCCACATATGACCATTGGCTCACCGAAAGCGCACGTCATCCCGACGCCGTCCGCGCGACGCTGGGCAAATCGGCCGAGGGCCGCATCATCGAGCAGTTGACGATCACGTCGGCCGCTGCCGCACCGCGCGAGCAGGTCGTCCTGATCGGCCGCCAGCATCCACCCGAAATTACCGGCGCGCTCGCAATGTTCGCCTTTGTCGACACGATCCTTTCCGACGATCCGGTCGCAAAAGCCTATCGCGCGCGTTTCTCGACGATCGTCGTTCCGATGCTCAATCCCGACGGCGTTGTCCGGGGCCATTGGCGCCACGGCACCGGCGGGCTCGACCTCAACCGCGACTGGGGGCCGTTCACCCAGCCCGAGACGCAGCTCATGCAAAAGCTGCTCGCCGACATCGACGCCGATCCGGCGCGCAAGCTGCGGCTGCTGCTCGACTTTCATTCGACGCAGAAGGATGTCGTCTATACGCTTCCCGACGCAAAAATCACCGATCCGCCAGGCTTCGCGGCTGGCTGGCTTGCGCGCTATCAGGACCGTATGCCGGGGTACAAGGTCGAGCGCGATTCGAGCCACAATCCCGGCCTCCCAACCGCCAAGTCGTGGGTCTATGAGGCCTATCGCGTCCCGACCGCGACCTTCGAGCTCGGCGACGAAACCGATCGCAAGCTCGTCGCGCGCATCGGCAGACAAGCCGCGCTCGCGATGATGGAAACGATGCTGGCTACCCCCGCGCGCTAAGCCCGCGGGGCGCGCTCACTATCGATACGCATTTCATTTGCGCGCGACATTGACGTGGGCAGAGGGCGATCTGCCCTGTTGGCATTTCGAAATTGCAACTCACTCGCAATCTCGTTAAGGGGCGGCAAATTCCCGCACCCGATGGAGATAATATGCGACCCCTGTTGATGCTTACGACCGCCATAGCGGCGTTGTCCGCCCCCGCTGCGCACGCGCTGGAGGCCGACGCCGGTGACGATCAGACGATCCTCGTCGTCGGCAAGTCGCAGGGTTATCAGGCGGTCGATTCGGTCACAGCAACCAAGACCGACACGCCGCTGATCGACGTACCGCAGAGTGTCACCGTCGTGACGCGAGAGCAGCTCGACGATCAGGCGCACCACAGCATCGGCGACGTGCTGCGCTATATCCCCGGCACGACGATCGGCCAGGGCGAAGGCAATCGCGACCAGATTACGCTGCGCGGCCAGAACACGACTGCCGACTTTTTCCTCGATGGCGTGCGCGACGACGTCCAATATTATCGCAATCTCTACAACATCGAACGCGTCGAAATCCTCAAGGGGCCCTATGCGCTCATCTTCGGGCGCGGTGGCGGCGGCGGGATCGTCAACCGCGTGCAGAAGGCGCCGAGCGCCGAGCGCGCCTTTGTCGGCGCTGCGGGTTCGGTCAACAGCTTCGGCGCATGGGACGTGTCGGCCGACATCAACGCACCTCTGTCCTCAAACGCAGCTTTCCGCATCAACGGCTTCTACGAGGAACTCGACAATCACCGCGATTATTTCGACGGCAAGCGCTACGCCGTAAACCCCTATGCTGGGGTCGAATTCGCACCCGGCTGGAAGGCGGGGCTCAGCTATGAATATGTGAAGGACGACCGCGTCACCGACCGCGGCATCCCCGCGCTCGCCTGCGCGCAGCCTTGCACGCCCGGGCCGCTCCCCGGCCACCGCGACACCTTCTTCGGGGTTCCCGGCGTCAACCGCACGGGCATCGAGGCGCATATCGTCAAGGCGCGGCTCGACGGCGAGCTTGCGGACAATCTGCAATGGTCGTCGACCTTGCTCTATGGCGACTATGACAAATTTTACACGAACATCTATGCCAATGGCGCGGCGACGGCGCCCGACGGCACGGTAGCGCTGTCGGGCTATACCGACCCGACGAAGCGCGAAAATTTCATCGTCCAATCGAACCTCGTATGGGACGTCGCGCTCGGCGGGGTCGAGAACAAGATCCTGCTCGGCGTCGAATATGGCGAGCAGGATTCGCAGAACCAGCGTCGCAACGCGGTGCTGTCGAGCGCTACGCTCGATCTTTCCAACATCGTCTATCCGACGGTGACGTTTCCGACACTCGCGCGCAGCACCGAATCGACGGTCAAATTCTTCTCCGCCTATGCGCAGGACCAGATTGCGTTCGGCGAGCATGTCGACCTGGTCGTCGGGCTGCGCTTCGACCGTTTCGACATCGCGGGTACCGACTTCATCCCCGATCCCGACCGCAAATTCGCGCGGGTCGATGAAAAGGTCTCGCCGCGCGTCGGGCTGATCGTCAAGCCGCGGGAAAATATCTCGATCTATGGCAGCTACAGCCAGTCGTTCCTGCCGCGGTCGGGCGACCAGTTTCTGTCGCTGTCGACGACGCAGCAAAATCTCGCGCCCGAGAAATTCACCAATTACGAGATTGGCGCCAAATGGGATGTCCGCCCGGGGCTGAGCGCGACGCTCGCGCTGTTCCAGCTCGACCGCACCAATGCGACGACGCCCGATCCGGCGAACCCCGCCAACTCGATCAACGTCGGCGAGACGCGCACCAAGGGCATCGAAGTCGGCCTGGTCGGCGAGATCATGCCGGGTTGGCAGGTGAGCGGCGGCTATTCCTACCAGGACGCAAAGCTGCGCGGGAACGACTTCGTGCGGCTAGGCCAGACGCCGCGCCACCAGCTTGCGCTGTGGAACCGCTATGATTTCGACCGCCGGGTCGGCGTCGGCGTCGGGGTGATCCACCAGTCAGGCCAGTTCGCCGCGATCCGCACATCGGCAACGACGACGCGGCTGCCGTCCTTTACACGGTTCGACGCGGCGCTCTTCTTCGAGGCAAGCGAGCAGGTTCAGTTCCAGCTCAACGTCGAGAATCTGTTCGACACCGGCTATTTCGCCGACGCGCACAATAACAACAATATCTCGCCGGGGGCGCCGCTGAACGCGCGCTTCACCGCACGCGTCAAATTCTGACTGTCGGGGCGGGTAGCGCGCGCCGCGCGCTCTACCCGCCCGGCAGCAGCAGGCTCGCGTCGCCGTAGCTGTAGAAACGATAGTCGCTCGCGATTGCGTGCGCATAGGCAGCCTGCATCGTCTCGAGCCCCATCAACGCGCTCACCAGCATGAAGAGCGTCGAGCGCGGCAGGTGAAAATTGGTCATCAGCCCGTCGATCGCTTTGAAGCGATATCCCGGCGTGATGAAGATCGCGGTGTCGCCCTCGAACGGCGCGATTGTGCCGTCGTCGCGCGCGGCGCTTTCCAGCAGGCGCAGGCTGGTCGTGCCGACCGCAATCACGCGCCCGCCGGCGGCGCGCACGGCATTGAGCCGCCCGGCAGTGGCGGCGTCGATCCGCCCCCATTCGGCGTGCATGACATGATCGTCGGTATCGTCGGCCTTTACCGGCAGGAAGGTGCCCGCGCCGACGTGCAGCGTCAGCGTTTCGCTGGCTATCCCGGCCGCTTTCAACGAGGCCAGCAACTCAGGCGTGAAGTGCAGCGCCGCCGTGGGGGCGGCCACGGCGCCGTCCTCGCGCGCGAACATCGTCTGATAGTCCGAGCGGTCGGCATCGTCGGTCGCGCGCTTGCCCGCGATATAGGGCGGCAGCGGCATCGTCCCGGCACGTTCGAGCAGCACTTCGACCGGTTCTTCGCCGCCAAAGGCGAGCACGAAGCTGCCGTCGGGCAGGCGATCCTCGGCCACGGCCGCGACGCCCTGGCCGAAATCGACCGTCTCGCCGACGCGCAGCCGCTTGGCGTTGCGGACGAACGCCTGCCAGCGCCGCAGGTCGATGCGCTTGTGCAAGGTCGCGCCGATCCGCGCATCGCCGCGCTGCCCCTCGAGCTGCGCCGGGATTACGCGCGTGTCGTTGAAGACGAGGCAGTCACCGGCGCGCAACCGCTGCGGCAAGTCGGCGACGCGCGCGTCGGACAACGCATCACCCTCGACGACAAGCATGCGTGCCGCGTCGCGCGGCCGCGCGGGACGCAGCGCTATGCGTTCGGGCGGAAGGTCGAAATCGAAAGCGTCGACGCGCATGAAACCTCGCGCGGCGCCGCGATCAACGGATCGGCGCGTTGAGCTCGTCGATGCCGATTTGCGGCGCGGCGGGGGCCGGCTGCGCCTCGGTCAGCATCGCGGCCGGCGGCACCGGCTTGTCGTCGGCGGCCACCGAAACCTGAACCATGCGCGACATCACCGCCGGCGGCTCACCGCGATTGATGGCGTCGACATATTGCATTCCCGACACGACACGGCCGAACGCAGTATAATTGCGGTCGAGCGTGAAGCGCGGCTGGAACATGATGAAGAACTGGCTGTTCGCGCTATTCTCTGCCTGCGCGCGCGCCATCGAGACAGTGCCGCGCAGGTGCGGCGTGGGATTGAATTCGGCTTCGAGGTCGGGAAGCTCCGATCCCCCCTGCCCCGTCGCGGTGGGATCGCCCGTCTGCGCCATAAAGCCGTCGATGACGCGGTGGAACTTCACGCCGTCATAAAATCCCGCGCGCGCAAGCTGTTTGACCCGCGCCACATGGTTCGGGGCGACATTGGGGTAAAGCTGGATGACCACACGCCCGCCCGTCGAAAGGTCGAGGTTGAGCATATATTCCGGATTGCCGATATATTGGTCGGGGGTCATCGCGGGCGCAGCCTCGCCCGTCACCTCGGCCGCCTGCTCTGCCGGCGCCGCGTCCTGCGCCGCCACCGGCGCGGCAAAAGCGAGCGCCATCGCGGTCAGGGCCAGGGGGCGGAATGTGAATGTCATGCTGGATCGGCCTCTTGTTTGATACGTGGTTTGCGCCCCGTTTGGCGCGCCCTAGCGGGAAAAAGCTGAACGCTCAATGATTGGCATCGGTCGCGATGTCAAAGCTCGCCCTGGCGCAACCCGCGTTCGGCGATGCGCGTCTCGACCGCCGCGCGCACCGCGGGCGTCACGAATTTGTGAATGTCTCCGCCGAAGATCGCGATCTCCTTGACCAAGCGCGACGCAATTGGTTGCAGGCTGACATCGGCCATCAGGAATACCGTTTCGACGCGGTTGTTGAGCTGCTGGTTCATCCCCGCCATCTGATATTCATATTCAAAGTCGGCGACGGCACGCAGCCCGCGAACGATGATCCCCGCGCCTTCGCGTTCGGCAAAATCCATCAGCAGCGAATTGAAACCGACGACGCGGATATCGCCGTCGATGCCCGCGACTTCGCTCTTCACCATCGCGATGCGCTCGTCGTCGTCGAACATCGGCGATTTCGCGATGTTGGTGGTAACGCCGACGATCAGCTGGTCGACGAGCTTCGCCCCGCGCCGGATGATGTCCATGTGGCCGAGCGTGATCGGATCGAACGTCCCCGGATAAACCCCCACCCGCATCAATGGTCCCTTTCCACCACATAGGCTGCGATCGCGCGCAACAGCGCGGCTTCGTCGCCATAGCCCGACAAATGCGCGATGGCCTGCTCGACAAGAAGCCCTGCCTGTTCGCGCGCGCGTTCGATTCCCATCAACGTGACGAAGGTCGCCTTGCCCGCGGCTTCGTCCTTGTGGAGCGCCTTGCCGGCGAGCGCCTCGTCGCCTTCGACGTCCATGATGTCGTCGGCGATCTGGAAAGCGAGGCCGATGTCGCGCGCATAGCCGCGCAACGGGATGCGTCCGTCGGGGGGGATGCGCGCCAGGATTGCGCCGGCCTCGACCGAAAAGGCGATCAGCGCACCGGTCTTGAGTTGTTGAAGCCGCGTGACGGTCGGCAGGTCGAAATCGGCGGTTTCGGCGGCGAGGTCCATCATCTGCCCCCCCGCCATCCCCGCCGGACCGGCGGCGCGCGCCAGTTCGCGCACCAGTTCGCTGCGGACGAAAGGATCGCTGTGCGTCGCCGGATCGACAAGCCATTCGAAAGCGAGTGCGTGCAGCGAATCGCCCGCAAGCACCGCCGTCGCCTCATCAAAGGCGCGGTGAACGGTCGGCTTGCCGCGACGCAGATCGTCGTCGTCCATGCACGGCAAATCGTCGTGGATCAGCGAATAGACATGCATCGCCTCGACCGCCGCGCCGACCCGCAAGCTCAGCGCGCGATCGACATGGAACAGGTCGCCTGCGGCGCGCACGAGCAAGGGGCGAAGCCGTTTACCCCCCGCGATCGCTGCGTGACGCATCGCCTCGTACAGTCGCGCGCGCGGATCGGCGGGCACGGCGAGCCAGCGCTCGAACAATTCGTCGACACCCGCCGCGACGTCGGCCTGCGCCGCGCGGACCCGCATCGCGGCACTGGCCGTTTCGCCGTCGATCCGCACCGTCATGCGGTCAGCTTTCGCCGAAGGGGGTGGTTCCGGCAGGCTGGCCGTCGGCGCCCAGACTGACCTGCTCGATCCGCGCCTGCGCTGCCGCTAGCCGCGCTTCGCAATGCTGGCGAAGCGCGTGCCCGCGCTCATAGAGCGCCACCGATTCCTCAAGGCTCACATCGCCGCTTTCGAGGCGGCGCACGATTGTCTCAAGCTCGCCCATCGCGGCTTCGAACGACAGCTTGGAAATGTCCGCTTCAGGGGTGTCCGTCATGCCCATGCTTTGGCCCCTTCGCCCCCGCGCGGTCAAGCTTGACGTCGCGCCGCCCTGCTTTAGCCTTTGAGGTCCATGCCATAGGGGAGAAATTGGGATGGCTCTGCAGACAATAGCAGCCTTTGGCGCCACCGCGATCATCTTCGGCCTACTCGATGCCCTCTGGCTGACGCGCGTCGGCCCCAGGCTTTACCGTCCCGAAATCGGCGAATTGCTGATGGACGGCTGGCGCCCGGTACCGGCGCTGGTCTTCTATGGGCTCTATATGGTCGGCATCCAGATCTTCGCGATTAGCCCTGCGCTTACGGCGGGGAAATGGCAGGTCGCGGCGCAGTGGGGGGCGTTGTTCGGCTTCTTTTGTTACATGACCTACGACCTGACCAATCATGCGACGATGAAGATCTGGTCGCTCAAAATCACCGTGCTCGACATAATCTGGGGCAGCTTTGCGACGGGCTTTGCTGCCGGAGCGGCAGCTTGGCTTGTGCTCACATTCCTGCCGCGCGGCGGCTGAGGGGTTCGCTGCGCTGCAATCGCGATTCGGTTTTTTGCAATTGCTGACACGAGACGAGCGCGTCATGCTGCATCGCACAATAAAGAGGGGCTTAAAGGCAAGTTTTGTTCAATCAGACAAGGACTTGCACCATGAAAACGATCATTCTGGCCGTATCGGCTCTCGCGACGCTGACGCCCGCCGCCGTCCATGCGAAAGACCCCGACGTCAAGCGGTTCGAGCATGGCGGAAATGTCTATAGCTATACGGTTACGTCGACCGACAACGGGCGCGTCATCGAAGGCGTCGAGGAAAAGACGGGCAAGCCGTTCACCCTGCGCATCGGCAAGCACCGCGTCCGCGGCACCGTCGGGTCGCAGCAGGTCAGCTTCACGCTGCGCGACGTCAAGCCGCTCGACAAGCCCGCGACGACGCTCGCCTCGCGCTGATCGTCGATTTTCGGACCCCATGTGCCACGCGACAGGCACATGGGGTCTGTTCGTTTCGCGCGCGCGCGGCTAAAGGCGCGCCATGACTCAGACTGCAACCGCGCCCGCCTCCGTCATCACCCCCGAGATCGTCGCCGAACACGGCCTCTCGCCGGAAGAATATGAGCGCGTGCTCCACGCGCTCGGGCGCGAGCCGAACCTTGTCGAGCTTGGCATTTTCTCGGTCATGTGGTCCGAGCATTGCAGCTACAAAAGCTCGCGCATCCATTTGAAGAAACTGCCGACCGAGGCGCCGTGGGTGATCTGCGGTCCCGGCGAGAATGCCGGCGTCATCGACATCGGCGAAGGCCCCGAGGGCAAGAAGCTCGCCGCGATCTTCAAGATGGAGAGCCACAACCACCCGAGCTACATCGAACCCTATCAGGGCGCGGCTACGGGCGTCGGCGGCATTTTGCGCGACGTCTTCACCATGGGCGCGCGCCCGGTCGCGAACCTCAACGCGCTGCGCTTTGGCCGCCCCGACCATCCGAAGATGCGTCACCTGATCTCGGGCGTCGTCCACGGCATCGGCGGCTATGGCAATTGCGTCGGCGTGCCGACCGTCGGCGGCGAGGTCAATTTCCACAAAGCCTATGACGGCAATATCCTCGTCAATGCGATGACAGTCGGCGTCGCCGAGCAGGACAAGATCTTCTATTCGGCGGCCTCGGGCGTCGGCAATCCGATCGTCTATGTCGGGTCCAAAACCGGCCGCGACGGCATCCACGGCGCGACGATGGCGTCGGCCGACTTCGGCGAGGATGCCGAGGAAAAGCGCCCGACGGTGCAGGTCGGCGATCCCTTCACCGAAAAATTGCTGATCGAGGCGTGCCTCGAGCTGATGGCGTCGGACGCGATCGTCGCGATCCAGGACATGGGCGCAGCCGGGCTTACGTCATCGTCGGTCGAAATGGCGTCGAAGGGCGGCGTCGGCCTCCACCTCAAGATGGACGATGTGCCGCAGCGCGAGACGGGCATGACAGCCTATGAGATGATGCTGTCGGAAAGCCAGGAGCGGATGCTCATGGTCCTGAAGCCCGGCAAGGAAGACTTCGCCAAGGCGATCTTCGAGAAATGGGAACTCGACTTCGCGGTCATCGGCACCGTCACCGACACCGGCCGCATGGTGCTCGAACATCATGGCGAGATCGTCTGCGACATCCCGCTCGCCCCGCTCGCCGACGATGCCCCGCTCTACGACCGGCCGCACGTTCCGACGCCGAAGCAGGCCGACCTCACCAACGTCCCCGAAACCTCGGACGTCGCGGCCGACCTCAAGGCCCTGATGGGCACCCCTGACATCGCGAGCCGTCGCTGGATCTGGGAGCAATATGACAGTCAGGTCGGCGGCGATACCGTGCAGACCGGCGGCGACGCCGCGCTCGTCCGCATCCACGGGACGAACCGCGCGCTGGCGATGAGCACCGACTGCACCCCGCGCTATTGCTACGCCGACCCGTTCGAGGGCGGCAAGCAGGCGGTCGCCGAAACATGGCGCAACATCAGCGCGGTCGGCGCGACGCCGCTCGCGATCACCAACTGCCTGAACTTTGCGAACCCGCAGCGCCCCGAAATCATGGGGCAGATTGTCGGCTGTCTCGACGGCATGGCTGCCGCGTGTCGCGCGCTCGACTATCCGATCGTCTCGGGCAACGTCAGCCTCTATAACGAGAGCAAGGCGACCGGTGGCGGCAGCGCGATTCTGCCGACCCCCGCAATCGGCGGCGTCGGCGTGATCGACGATCTGTCGAAGGCCGTCGGCATCGGCTTCAAGCAAACCGGCGACATCGTGCTCGCGGTCGGCGAACGCATGGGGCACCTCGGCCAGTCGGCGTGGCTGCGCGAAATCCACGGACGCGAGGAAGGCCCGCCGCCGCCGGTCGACCTGAAGGCCGAAAAGCGCACGGGCGACTTCATCCGTGCGAGCATCAATGCCGGCTGGATAACGGCGTGCCACGACGTCTCCGACGGCGGCGTAGCGGTGACGCTCGCCGAAATGGCGCTCAAGTCGAACATCGGCGTTCTCGTGAGCGAAGAACAGCCGTTCGGTGTCGCCGAAAGCTTCTTCGGCGAGGATCAGGGGCTTTATCTCGTCACCGTCTGCGACACCTGCCTCGCCGATTTCCTCGACGCCGCAGGCCGCGCGGATGTGCCGGTCGACCCGCTCGGCCGCACGATCAGGGACCGGATCGTCTTCGAACTGCCCGAGAGCGACCATCAGGTGACGCTCGCGGAACTGCGCGAGGCGCATGAAGGGTTTTTCCCGAAGCTGATGGGGGCGGATGCGGCGCTGGCTTAGTATCCTCACCTCATCATCCCGGCGAAGATGGATGAATTGCGGAAAGGATAAAGCGATGAGCATCCGCATCGGCATCGGCGGCTGGACCTACGAACCATGGCGTGGGACCTTTTACCCGCCGAAGCACCCGCAGAAACGCGAACTCGAATATGCCGGCGAGCATCTGACGGGCATCGAGATCAACGGCACCTATTATGGCAGCCAGAAGCCCGAAAGCTTCGCGAACTGGGCGGCATCGGTCCCCGACGGGTTCAAGTTCAGCGTCAAGGCGTCGCGTTTCTGCACCAACCGCAAAATACTCGCCGACGGCGCGGCATCGGTCGAGAAATTCCTGACGCAGGGACTGACACGGCTCGGCGACCGGCTCGGCCCGATCCTCTGGCAGTTCATGGCCACCAAGAAATTCGAGCGCGACGATTTCGCGCGCTTCCTCGACCTGCTTCCGGAAAATCAGGACGGGTTGCCGCTGCGCCACGCGATCGAGGTGCGCCACGAAAGCTTTCGCGATGCTGCCTTCGTCGACCTCGCGCGCGAGCGGAACGCGGCTATCGTCTTTGCCGACAGCGACGAATTTCCGTGCATCGACGAGCAGACTGCCGACTTCACCTATGCGCGGCTGCAGCGCAGCACCGACGATGTCGCAACCGGCTATGACGATGGCGCGCTCGATCATTGGGCGGGCCGCGCGCGCGAATGGGCCGCGAACGGGCGCACCGCCTATATCTTCTTCATTTCCGGCGCGAAGGTCCGCAACCCGGCGGCCGCGCAGGCGCTGATCGCGCGATTGCAACCGAGCGGCTGAGCCTCAGGCCGCCTTCGCGAGTTGCGGTGGTGTCGCCGCTTCAGCCGCCTTCTGCCCTAACAGGTCATATGGGTCGATGCCGTCGGCGCGCATCATCGCGTGGACCTGCTTATAGGTCGCTGGCTCGGCGATCCCAAGCCGCGCGCGCGCGACGTCGAGCGGTTCGGCAAGCAGCGCAGCAATATCCTGATGCGCAATCGGCTGCGCGGCGCGGCCGATGCGCTGGCCTTCGCGAACGGCAGCATAGATCGGATAGCGATTTCCGAAACCCTTGCGGATTTCGCGCGCGCCCGCCCAGGCGATGAACAGCGTGCCCCAACTCGGGTTCTGGCTGTAGGAAAAGGCGAGCACGCATTGTTCGCCCAATGCGTCGCGGCCATAGCCGGTCAGGATATGGAACAGGTCGTGCGTGTCGCGCAGCCGGTTGCCATAGAGTTCGAGCATATCGTTGTAGCGCGGCTGGCCGCGGCGGAATTTGTCGAATTCATCGACGAGGCCCTGCGCCGTCAACCCCTCGCGCTCCATGAAATCGACATAGGTGCGCCCGACGCTGCCCTCGGGCAGCTTGCGCAGCGCATCGTGATTGTCGAGCATCGCCGGGAGGTAGGGGCGCTCGGCCAGCTGCTTCTGTCCCTCGGGCGTCGCAAAAAACGCCTGCGTCGCCTTTTCGAAGCGGCGGTCGCGCAGCGCCTCGATGATGTGGAAGACCTGTTCGGTGTCTTCCTTGTCGGCAATCAGCTTGCGGAAATGGTGCCACGCCTTGAGCGGGCGGAATCCGGTGTCGGTGCGATCGGGATGGGAGAGCGGGATAGTGGTCATGGTGAACCTCTTCAGCGAATCCTTGCAATATCCGGATAGCATTACTGACATAAATGTCAATATAGCATGAACGCGCTGGTCCAGTCGAAAGCGGCACGCTACACCCGCGGCATGAAGCCGCACGCGACGATCCCCTATACCGCCCTCCCTGCCATGTCCGATGCCGAGCGGATCGCCGCCGCCGAGGCGTTTCGCGACCATGTTGGCAAACGCCGTACATGCCGCATGTTCACCGATGCGCCTGTACCGCGCGCCGTGATTGCGGCGGCGATCGAAGCTGCGGGAACCGCGCCCAGCGGCGCGAACCACCAGCCCTGGCATTTTGCCGCGATATCCTCGCCCGAGGTGAAGCACCGCATCCGCCTCGCAGCCGAGGAAGAGGAAGCGGCCTTTTATGCGAGCCGCGCCGGACAGGAATGGCTCGAAGCGCTCGCGCCGCTCGGGACCGACGAGGACAAGGGATTTCTCGATTTGGCGCCGTGGCTGATCGTCGTGTTCGGTCAACGGCGCGGCGGCATCGAGCCCGGCGAATCGCGGCAGAATTATTATGTCACCGAAAGCGTCGGGATCGCGTGCGGACTGCTGCTCACCGCGCTCCACAACGCCGGGCTCGCGACGCTGACGCACACACCCTCGCCGATGGGGTTCCTGCGCGACATTTGCGGGCGCCCCGCCGACGAAAAGCCGCTGATGCTGGTTGTCGCCGGACACCCTGCGCCCGACGCAACGGTGCCCGTTCACGCGACGCGCAAAAAGCCGCTCGATCAGATCGCATCTTGGCTGTAGCATTGCAATAACACAGCCGGAGAACGCCATGTCTGCCACCACCGCGCCCGCATCGACCCGCATCGTGACGCTCGACGCGCTGCGCGGTTTTGCAGTGATGGGCATCCTTGCGATGAATATCGTCGCCTTTGCAATGCCCGAGATGGCCTATCTTTCGCCCAAAGCCTTTGGCGGCACGTCGCCAAGCGATATTGCGGCATGGGGATTTGGTTTCCTGCTGGTAGACGGCAAGATGCGCGGCCTCTTTTCGATCTTGTTCGGCGCAAGCATGTTGTTGATCGTCGACCGCGCGGACGCGCGCGGAAACAACCCTCGGTCGGTCCATTATCGTCGGATGTTCTGGCTGGCGGTCTTTGGGCTGTGCCACTATTTCTTCATCTGGTGGGGTGACATTTTGTTCCTCTATGCCGCGGTTGGCTGCGTCGCATTCGGCTTCCGGCGCTGGGAGGCGCGGCGGCTGATCAAATGGGCTCTCGGCCTCTATACTTTGGGCGTTGTCCTGACATCGCTGTTCTTCGGCGCGCAGCTCGCCGTCGCGAGCGCCGCCGATGATCCGACCTCGCCGCTCGTCGAAGCGGGGCGCGAAGTCCGCGCCGAATATGCCAAGATCGACCGGGAGGCGATCGACGAGGTTGCACTCTATCGCGGTGGATATGCCGCGATCGTCGACGAGCGACTGGGAAATGCCGTCAATCCTTTCATCGGTGTCATAATGATGATGCTCGAAACGCTCCCGATGATGATGCTGGGCATGGCGCTGTTCCGAAACGGGTTCCTGACCGGCGACTGGACCACCGACGCCTATCGGCGGATCGTCTGGCGCTGGCTTCCGCCGGGCATATTGCTCACATTGATCGTCGCATGGCTCCAATGGCGTTCGGGCTTTGATTATATCGTCGCGGTCAACGCCTTTTTGGCGTGGGCGGCGCCGGGCCGGTTGATGATGACGATTGCTTATGCCGCGCTGCTGTTGCTGCTGATCCGGCGCTACGCCGACGGCGGCGGCATCGCGCGTGTCGCGGCTGCCGGACGGACGGCATTTTCCAACTACCTCGGCACCAGCATCGTGATGACGACGATCTTCTATGGCTATGGGCTCGACCTGTTTGGCCAGGTCGATCGCTGGACGCTCTATTTATTCTGCATCGGAATGTGGGCGGTCATGCTGCTGTGGTCGAAGCCCTGGCTCGACCGCTTCGCCTATGGCCCGCTCGAATGGCTGTGGCGCACGCTCGCCCGCGGAAGCCTGCAGCCGATGCGCCGCGTTCCGGGATTTCAGTAGCTGACGGCGCGCCCGAAGGTCGTCGGGCGGCGCTGGACGAGCGGGTTCGCTTCGCGCTCGAGCGCGCCTAGCGTTTCTTCGAACAATGCGCGCAGGCCGACGACGCGCGGCAGATATTCCTCGGGGCTGACCTGTGCCTCGACGCAGCGCCGCGCAAACATTTCGATATCCTCGGACAATTGGCCCAGGCGTTCGGCACCGAACTGACGCGCTTCGCTCTTCAGCGTGTGCGCCGGCATGACGAGACCCCGCGCATCACGGGCGCGCATCGCCTCTTCGATCGCCGCGACCGACTTGGTCCCGTCCTCGCGAAAATAGCCCAGAATCCGCACAAACGCCGCACCCAACTGCGCGCGCGTCGCACGAAATTCATCCCAATCGACCAGGATTTCGTCCAATGTTGCGTCCCTCGGTGTTCAAGTCGGTCTTGGTCCCGACATGGGTGATGCCAAAAGGGGGTAAAAAAGAGGTTACGCGGAGGCTCTCCGAACGCCGAAGCCGTCCCGTTTCGGGTCAGTCGCGCCGGACGCGCCAACGCCCCTCGCCCTCGGCATCGCTGCGCAGCTCCACGCGCCAGCCATGTTCGGCGGCCAGCGCCGCAACTTCGCGGCCCGCTTGCGGATCGTCGGCGAGCAGCAGCACGTCGCGCGCGTCGCGCATCGCGCGTGCAAGGCGGAGCGCCGGCCAGGGGCAGCGCATCCCGCGTGCATCGACGGTCAACGCGGCGGCATCACTCGTCATAGGGGTTGCGCGCGTTGCGGAAATTGAGGCGCACGGGCACGCCCTGGAATCCCAGCTCCTTACGCATCCCGTTGACCAGATAGCGTTCATAGCTGCCCGGCAATGCATCGGTGCGCGTCCCGAAAACCACGAAGGTTGGCGGCCGCGTCCGTGCCTGTGTGATATAGCGCAGCTTGATCCGCTTGCCGCCCGGCGCCGGTGGCGGGTTTGCTTCGACCGCGCGCTCGAACCAGCGGTTGAGCCGCGCGGTCGAGACGCGATTGGTCCAGATGTCGCGCTGTTCGAAGGCGACACGCACCAGCGTGTCGATGCCCTTGCCGGTCGCGCCCGAAATGCTGAGCAGCGGCACGCCCTTGACCTGGCTCAGCCCGTCGTCGAGCGCGGCGCGCACGCCATTGAACAGCGATGACGGATCTTCGGCGACGTCCCATTTGTTGAGCGCGACGATCAACGCACGCCCTTCCTCTAGAACCTTGTCGGCGATGCGCAGATCCTGCGCCTCCAGCCCCTTGGTCGCGTCGAGGAGCAAGACGACGACCTCGGCGAAATCGACCGCGTGCAGCGCGTCGGCGACCGACAATTTTTCGAGCTTGTCCTGCACCTTTGCGCGCTTGCGCATGCCTGCGGTGTCGAAAAGCTGGATCGGGTGGATCTCGCCATTCTTCTCCCACTGCCAGTCGACACGGATCGAATCGCGGGTGATTCCGGCTTCGGGTCCGGTAATCAGTCGGTCTTCGCCGATCATCCGGTTGATGAGCGTCGATTTGCCCGCGTTGGGGCGCCCGACGATTGCGAGCTTGAGCGGCCCAAGCGGAGCGTCCTCGTCCTCTTCCCGCTCTGCCGCCTCCTGCCCTTCCATGAACGGCTCGACGATCGGCCGGAGCGCGTCGAACAATTCCACGAGACCCTCGCCATGTTCGGCGCTGAGCGCGATCGGCGAATCGAAACCGAGCGCATAGGTTTCCATAAGGCCAGCCTCGCCCTGCTTGCCCTCTGCCTTGTTCGCGCAGAGGATGATCGGCGTGTCCTCGCTGCGCAGCCAGCGCGCGATTTCCTCGTCGAGCGGAGTGACGCCAGCGCGCGCATCCACCATGAACAGCGCGGCATCGGCCTCGCGCACCGCTTTTTCAGTCTGGACGCGCATGCGCCCGGGCAGCGTCGCCGCATCCTGATCCTCGAATCCGGCGGTGTCGACGATCAGGAATTCGAGTCCGAGCAGCTTTGCATCGCCCTCGCGCCGGTCGCGCGTAACGCCCGGCTGGTCGTCGACAAGCGCGAGGCGCTTGCCGACCAGCCGGTTGAACAAGGTCGATTTGCCGACATTGGGTCGGCCGATAATGGCGACCGTCGCGGATCGCGCCATCTTCTTATCCTATCTGTCGGCGAAGCCGTCCGCTCCGCCCCTGTTACCGCCAGGCGGTGATGCGCCCGTCGTCCGCCAGAATATAAAGCATGTTGTTCGCGACAACCGGCGACTGCGACAGCGACGATTTGAACTCGGTCGTTGCCAGCACGCTGCCGTCGGTCGGCGAAAATTCGGCCAACTGTCCTTCGCTGTTCACCGCGATCAGGCGGTTCCCGGCGAGGATCGGCCCCGTCCAGCGGATCGGGTCCTTTTTCTTCTTTTCGGTTTCGACGCGAAAGCGCGCGAGCTGTTGCAGCCAGCGGACGCGACCGGTGTTGCGCGCCACGCAGAGCAGCTTGCCGTCGTCAGTCATCGCATAGACCCACTCGCCGACCACGTAAGGCGTCGAAATTCCGGCGATCGAAATTTCCCAGCTGCGCTGGCCGGTGACAAGCTCATAGCTTGCCATGCGGCCGCCCTGACCGAGCGCAAAGACGCGCCCGCGATCGATGACCGGATCGGCATCGACGTCGGAGAGCGTCGACACCGACAGCGCCATCGACGTGCGCGCCAGCGCGTCTTCCCACAGGTCGCGGCCATTTTCGTAGCGATAGGCCTGGACCTCACCCGACGAATAGCCCGCAACGATCGTGCCCTGCCCGGCGGCGGGCGAGCCTGCACCGAAGATGCTTCCCGCTTCGAGCGACGCCGTCGCCTGCCACTGCACCGCGCCGTTGGCGGCGTTGAGCGCGAAAATCTGATTGTCCTGGCTGATCACAAAGACGCCGCCGAATGCGATCGTCGGCGCGCCGCGCAGCGGACCTGCCGGTTTGACCTTCCAGATCACCGATCCGTCGGCGACATTGAGCGCGGCGACATCGCCGACGCCGCTCGTCGCATAGACGACATTGCCGTCGATCCCCGCTCCGCCGCCGAACAGCGAATCCTTGAAGTCCTTGCCGGTGCTGCCGATCGCCGTGCTCCAGAGCTTCGCGCCCGTGTCCGCTGCGAAAGCCGTGACGACCGCGTCGGTGTCGACAACGAACAGGCGATTATCGGCGACGACCGGCGACGAGGCCAGCCGCTGCTTCTTGGTGTTGCCAGCGATGCTCGCCTGCCAAACCTGGCTGCGCGCCGCGCCAAGCGCCGGGTGCCCCATCGACTTCGACGCATTGCCGCCCGACTGTGCCCAAGCGGCATTCACCACGGGCTCGGGCAGGACGACTGCGATGCCCGCAGTGGCCGGATCGACCTTGATGCTGTTGTCGTTCGACAGGATCGAAACGCGTTCGCCGACCGTTGGCGTTCGCGGCCCGCCGTCGCCTTTGAGAGCGCCGCACGCAGCGAGCGGCAGCGCGATGAGGGCAGTCGTCAATATCTTTAGCTTGGTCCGCATTTATTCGGCATCCCCATTCGTTGAAGGCGTCGTGGCGCCCTTCGTGTCGGTTCCCGCTTCAGCCTTTGCGCTGTCCTCGGCGCGGTCGGCGACCGCATCGACGCCGAGCATGCCCGCCATCTGGACGCTGCGCGACTGCAGCGATTTCGGAATATCGTCGAGTTTCGCAATCTGGCCATAAAGCGCACCGGCGCGGTCATATTGGCCGAGCTGATAATGCGCGATCGCGCTGAGTTCGGCGGCGCTCGCGAACCAGCTCGAGGCCGGGTCCTTGGCATCGACCATCGGCTTCATGCGCGCGATTACCGCCTCGGGCTTCAGCGTGTCATATTCGAAAACCGTTTGACGGATGCGCGCGAGGTCGCGGAGCGCCGGATCGACGTCGGCATCGCCCGCCAGCGTTGCCATCATCGCGGCAGCGCCCTTCAGGTCGCCGGCCTCGGCCTTCATATTCGCCTGTTGAATGAGCGCCGCCGCGCGGTAGGCGCCCTCGCCGCTGGCTTCGAGTGCCTTGAGCTCGCTCGTCGCCGCCTGCGGCTGTCCGCTGCTCAGCTTTTCAAATGCGGCGAGAAGTTCTTCGGCTTTTTCTCCGCGCACGCTGTCCTGATGATGCCCCCAGTACAGATAGCCGCCAAAGGCCAACAGCCCTGCGACCGCCACGCCGACGACCCAGCGGCCATAGCGCTGCGCGAAGGATTGCAGCTGGTCCTTGCGAACCGCTTCATCGACTTCCTGCAACAGGGCCGAATTATCTGTCGGGCTCAGCGCCAATCAAACCTCCATCCAACACAAGGGCCGCAAGGCCGGCCGACTCCTTAGCGACGGCGCCCGCAAAGGCCAAGCGATTCACTTGTCCCTCAGCCGCAACGTCAAATCCTGTCGGCTTTAACGTCAACCGGCGTAAATCTGTTCCTCTGTCGGGAATGAACGGGACCTGACCTGATCCGCATATTCCTTGACCGCGTCGGTAACGACATCGGCCATATTGCCATAGCGCTTCACGAATTTGGGGACGCGTTCGAACATGCCCAGCATGTCGTCGGTAACGAGGACCTGGCCATCGCATTGCGCCGACGCGCCGATCCCGATGGTCGGGCATGCCACCTTGTTGGTGATTTCGACAGCGATCGATTCGAGGACGCCCTCGATGACGATCGAAAAGGCACCGGCTTCGGCGACCGCAACGGCATCGTCGACGATCGAGCGCGCCTCCTCGTCGCTCTTGCCGCGTACGCCATAACCGCCGAGGATATTCACCGCCTGCGGCGTCAGCCCGACATGGCCCATCACGGGGATGCCGCGCTGGGTCAGGAACTCGATCGTCGGTGCGAGTACCTTGCCGCCCTCGACCTTCACCGCGGCCGCGCCGGTTTCTTTGAGCAGACGCGCGGCATTGTCAAAAGCGTGCTGGGGGCTGCCCTCATAGCTGCCGAAGGGCATGTCGACGATCACTGCGGCATGAAAACTGCCGCGGACGACCGCGGCGCCGTGCAGTGCCATCATGTCCATCGTCACACCGACGGTATGCGGCATGCCATAGATGACCTGCGCCAGCGAATCGCCGACGAGCAGCATGTCGCAATGCGGATCGAGCAGTTGCGCCTGCCGCACCGTATAGGCGGTGAGCATGACGATCGGCTCGCCGCCCTTGCGCTGGCGGATACGCGGAACGGTCAGCCGCTTCATCGGCTTGGGCGTGGGATTGGCGCGGCTCGTCGAGGTGTCGAGCGTGAGCGTTTTCGGCGTCGTGGACATGGGGCGCGGGCTTAGCCGTTTATGTTGCGGCGCGAAAGGTTGGAGATTGACCGAGGTATATTATACTTGACTCTATGTTCGATATTTTTTACATGATGTATATCAAAGAATGCATGGAGGTTCGGATGTCCTTTCGCGAAAAGACCCACTGGGTCGCGCTTGTCGCGTTGCTCGGCGCCTTTGGATGGTATTTCGCCAATTATCCCTGGAGCATCGTCGATACGCGCGCGGGCGTCTATGCCGCGATCGGGATGCTGATTCCGGTCACCATCATCTTCCTCATACCGATGGTCATCGGTTCGGCGTGGTTCGCTATCCGATCGCCCAAAGAGGCCAATCTGAAGGAAGACGAGCGTGAAAAGACCATCCACATGCGCGGCACGCACCTCGCCTATTATCCGCTCGTGCTCGGTATCTGGGCCAATATCGTCGCGATGATCAACGGCAACAGCGGCGGCGTGATGCTCAACATTCTGCTCGCGACGCTCGTCGCTGCCGAACTCATCCGCGTCGGTTCGCAGCTTTATTACTACCGTCGGGGCTATTGAGAGATGGCGCGCCTTCCCTTCACCAACGACATCCGTACGCTGCGTTTCCTCAGCAACGAGATGACGCAGGGCGAACTCGGCGAGCGGGTCGGCGTTACGCGGCAAACGATCGCCGCGATCGAACAGGGCAAATATTCACCCTCGCTCGAGGTTGCCTTCCGCATCGCGCGCACCTTCGGCAAACCGCTCGAAGAGGTGTTTCAGTGGACCGAGCCGGAGAAATAATGGCTATCGGTCACGCACCGCTGGCACCGCTTCGCGCACATTGTCGCTGAACAGCCCGTCGATGCCGGTCGCCAGATAGGCGCGGATCTCGCCCGCCAGATCGCCATGGCCGGCCGGATTGATCCCGCCCTTGTGGCCGAGCGGCAGGAAATAATTCTCGCGGCGAAAGGTCCAGGGATGGACCTTCAGCCCCGCGGCATGGGCGTCGCGCACCAGCGTCGTCGGCGACCCGAGCGCCCCGAGCGCCGTGCGCGGGATTATCATTGTCTTGTTCGGTCCGATTCCGTCGGCATAGGCAGCAATCGCTTTCAGCCCCTCGGGCGACGCCATGGCGGCATAGCTCGTTCCGGGTATATCGGCCGGACCGCCTTCGGCTTCCATCAACTGGATCAGCGGCAGGTCGCTCTTCGCCCGCAACGCCTTCAGATTGCCGACCTCGAAGCTCTGAATGAACAGCGGCGCTGCGCTTCCGCGATAGCCATAAGCATCGAGGAGCGCGAGCAGCGGAGCTTCATGCGGCAAGCCGATCGATGCGAAATAGCTCGGGTGCTTGGTTTCGGGATAGACGCCGACGGGCGTTTCGCGCCCCATGTTCGCCTCGGCAAGGAAGGCGAGAATTTCTTCAAAAGTCGGCACGTCAAACGCGCCGTCACTGTCGGTCGAGCGCAATTGCGGAAGCCGCTCCTTCGCACGCAGCGTCTTGAGTTCGGCGAGCGTGAAATCTTCGGTGAACCAACCGCTCACCTCGCGCCCGTCGATCGTCTTGGTCGCGCGGCGCGCGGCAAATTCGGGACGGTCGGCGACGTCGGTCGTTTCCGAAATCTCGTTCTCGTGCCGCGCGACGAGCACCCCGTCGCGGGTGAGCACGAGGTCGGGTTCGATGAAATCCGCGCCTTGCTCGATCGCCAGCTTGTAGGCCGCAAGCGTATGTTCTGGACGTTCGCCCGACGCCCCGCGATGCGCGATGACGATCGCAGCCTTTCCATCGAGGGTGGGTTGCGTTGCCATTTCGTCGTCAGCCGCGCACGCCGCGAGCAGCAGCGCGAGCGCCGCGGCGCACCGCGCGATCATTCGGCAAAGCGCGCCTGCCAGTCAGCTTCGGAAAAGCCGACGCTGACGCCGCGTTCCGATTCGACCACGGGCCGCCGGATCATCGCAGGCTGGTCGAGCATCAACCTCCTGGCCTTCGCGGCGTCGAGATCGGCCTTGTCGGCGTCGGACAGCTTGCGAAAAGTCGTTCCACTCTTGTTGAGCAGCTTTTCCCAACCCAGCGCGTCCATCCATCGCTGGAGCCGCGCGTCGTCGAGCCCGTCCTTGCGGAAATCATGGAACGCATGGGGGATGCCGGCCGCGTCGAGCCAACGCCGCGCCTTTTTCACAGTGTCGCAGTTGGGAATGCCGAAGATTGTCAGTGCCATGCGGCCGTCATAGCGACGCTCGCTCGGCAATGCGAGTGTTTGCGCTCGCCAATTTGCCGCGCAGCGCGCGTGCAAATCCCTCGTGCAGGCTCGCCGCGACGTCGGGATTGGCAGCGAGATAGGCTCGCAGTGCAGCGGCGGGAACGAACCACAAGCGCGCATTGCTGGTCAGCACGACCGTTCCGGTCGCATTCGACCCGTCGATCACGGTCGCCTCGCCAATCAGCGCCCCGTCGGCAACCACTCCGACATCATTGCCATCGCGCTGGACCGACGCCGCACCATCAGACAGGTAAAAGAGGCTGGGAGCCGCTTGATTCTCACGGATCAGCACTTCGCCCCGCCGCGCGGTAATCCAGTGCCCCTGATCGATGAGCGCGCGGGCCGTGGCAAGCGGCAACCCGTCGAAGTGCGCGCGGCGCAGTTCCTCTTCCTCGGGTGTGAATTTCACATGCGCGTCGCGCAGCCACAGACGCGCGATGAGTGCAAGGTTGACGATCAGGATCGCGAGTATCAGCAGCGTATAGCCGAGCCCCTGCCATCCGAATATCGCGACGGGCAATGCGAGGAGTGCGGCGACGGCGAGCCCCAGCCGGACGTGGTCGACGCGCGCGACCAAACTTGCCACAAGGAGCACAAGGAGTGCGCCATAGCCCAGCAAGGCAGGATCGAAGTTGGCCATAACAATTCTTTTTTGCGGCGAGACCCTGTTCGGGTCACTAATTCCATTACGTTACCGATTACCGAACGCCTTGACGTTTTCCCCGGAACACCCGCCACTTTCTGAAACAAACTAACATTTTCAGACAGGAAAGGAAAGCAATGCTGCCCAAACGGGGCGGCGATGCTAATTCTCCAACCTTGCGCCCCGCGGCTATTCGCGCCATTGCGGCGCGCGAGTCGCGTTTCGGCCCATTTGGAACTAGAAGACCCTTGATATGACGAAGACTTGGCAACCGCATAGCTGGCGCACGCACGAAGCCCGCCAGCTTCCGACCTATAATGACGCGGCGGCGCTCGCGGCGGCCGAAGGCGAACTTGCGAATTATCCGCCGCTGGTCTTTGCAGGCGAGGCGCGCGAACTGACGAGCGAACTCGCGCGCGTGGCAGAGGGCAAGGCCTTCCTTCTCCAGGGCGGCGACTGCGCCGAAAGCTTTGCCGAATTCCATCCGAACAATATCCGCGACACGTTCCGCGTGATCCTGCAGATGGCGGTGGTCCTGACCTTTGCCTCGAAGATGCCCGTGGTGAAGCTCGGCCGGATGGCGGGACAATTCGCCAAGCCGCGCTCGGCCGACATGGAAGAAGTGAACGGTGTCGCGCTGCCCAGCTATCGCGGCGACATCATCAACGACATCGCCTTCGAGGCCGCGGGCCGCGAGCCCGATCCGCGCCGCATGGTGCGCGCCTATAGCCAGGCGGCGGCGACGCTCAACCTGCTGCGCGCCTTCGCCGGCGGCGGCTATGCGAACCTGCATCAGGTCAACGCCTGGACGCACGACTTCATGGACCGCAGCCCGTGGGCCAAGAAATATCAGGAAACCGCCGCGCGCATTTCCGAAGCGCTTGCCTTCATGGAAGCGTGCGGTGTGACGCCCGAAACCGTGCCGCAGATCAAGGGCACGAGCTTTTACACCAGCCACGAGGCGCTGCTGCTCCCCTATGAGCAGGCGCTCACGCGGCAGGACAGCCTGACCGGCGGCTGGTACGACACCTCGGCCCATTTCCTGTGGGTTGGCGATCGCACCCGCTTCGAAGGGTCGGCGCATATCGAATATCTGCGCGGGATCGGCAATCCGGTCGGCATGAAGTGCGGCCCGAGCCTTGAAGCCGATACGCTGCTGCGGCTCCTCGACACGCTCAACCCCGATCATGTGCCGGGGCGGATGACGCTGATCACCCGTTACGGCCACGACAAGATCGAGGCGCACCTGCCCAGGCTCGTGCGCGCGGTGAAGGAATCGGGACACCCCGTCGTCTGGTCGTGCGACCCGATGCACGGCAATGTCATCAAGACATCGACCGGCTACAAGACGCGCCCGTTCGAGCGCATCCTCGCCGAAGTGCGCGGCTTCTTTGCCGTCCACCGCGCCGAAGGCACGCATGGCGGCGGCATTCACATCGAGATGACCGGCCAGAATGTCACCGAATGCACCGGCGGCGCGATGGACGTGACCCAGATGGATCTTGCCGACCGCTATCACACCCACTGCGACCCGCGCCTCAACGCGGGGCAATCGCTGGAGCTCGCGTTCCTGCTTGCCGAAATGCTCAATCAGGAAATGAGCGACCGCGCCAAACAGGCGGCATGACCGAGCGGCGCGTCGTTGTCCGTCACGAGGCGATCCGCAACGGGATCGGCTTTGGCAGCGCGCTCGCCATCGCGATCAGTTTCACCACGCACCAGTCGGTGCTGTGGGCGATCATCCACGGTATTTTCAGCTGGTTCTACGTCGCCTATTTCGTCCTGACCCGCTGACCGGACCTTATTTCCCCGGCCACCGTTTCGTGTCGGCAAACGCCCGGCCGAGGCCGACGTGGAGATCGGCGTCCTCCGCAGCACCGCCAAGCTCGATGGCCTCGGAATAATTGTCGCCGGGCTTGTGATAGTCGCTGCCCAGGAATTTCTGGAGCAGCGTCATGTCCGAAAAGCTGCCGCCCGCCATCAGCGACGTCACGCCCTTGGCCCCCAATGCCCAGCCGTCCTGGCGCTGGATGAAGGCGTCGGCCTCGCCGTCCTCGTCGAGCTTGCGGCCGAGTTTCGTCGCGACCTCGCGCACGACTGCGTCATAGGCGGGCTTGCCGCGCCCGATCGTCGCGACGGGGGTGCCGCGCGGCGAAATGGCGATGGTATCGATATTGAGCGCGACGGTGATATCCTTGAGCGGCACTGACGGATCGCTCGCAAACCGATGCGCGCCGAGCAGCCCCATTTCCTCTGCCGTGGTCGCGAGGAAATAAATGTCGCGGTCGGGCCGCACGCCCGAACCGAGCCGCTTGGCGACCTCGATCAGCACCGCGATACCGCTCGCATTGTCGACGGCACCGTTACAGATGCGGTCGGCCTCGCCCTCGGGTGCGCAAATGCCGAGGTGATCCCAATGGCCGAGGAAGAGCACCGCCTTGCCGTCGGGCCTGGCGCCCGGCAGCTTGGCGACCACATTGTGGCTGTCATAGGCGCGCACCGCCGTCGTCGCAGCAAGATCGGCGGTCACGGGCAGCGCCGTTCCGCGATAGTCCGCCGAACGCGCCGCCTCGCGCAAGGCCGCGCCGTCCTCGCCCGCCTTGCGGAACAGGGCGTCGGTCGCCTCGAGCGAGATGAATCCGCTGATCGGTGCGCCCGCCTTCGCGCTCGCGGCCCGCGTCGTCTTGCCCGCCAGCGCGTCGCGCAGCTGCGCCCAGGGCAGAGCATCGGTCGCGATCACCAGCACGCCGGCGGCGCCCGCATCGGCGAGCATTTGGCGCCGCTCGCGATAACGCGGCAGCTTGTCGCCGAAGGGCGCATTGTCGAACAGCATGACCGCCAGCTTGTCCTTGACGTCCGCGTTGACCTTGCCCGCCCCGTCGACGCCATAGCCGACGAAAACGACGGGCAGATCGGCGAGCGCGACCGCCGCCTCGCGCCCCGTCAGGATCACGCCATCGTCCTCGAGCGCAAAGTCGCGCCCCTTGACCTTGAACGTCGCGCTGGCGGCCAGCGCCTGTGCCTCGATCAGCGGAACAGGCTGGAGCCAGGGTGTCTTGCTGCCCGGAACCGGAACCAGACCCGCCTTGGCCCATTCGCCGACGATATAGCCGATTGTCCGGTCCTCGCCCGCCGTTCCCGGCGCGCGCCCTTCGAACATGTCATCGGCAAGAATCTTGATATGGGCCGCTAGATCGGACTCGGTAATCGGGGCGTCCGCGCTGTGCGCTGGAGTTGCGGAGAGAGACAGGGCCGAAAGAGCGACGGCCGCAAGAGCGGCGCGAAATTTTGTTGCTTGCATGGGCGCGCCGCATGGCATGAGGCTCATTACGAGGCAAGCGTCGTTCGTCGAAAGACGAACGGCAGACCGGTCAGCGCCCCGCGCGGGCGAGCAGCGCGCGCGCCGCGGCGACGTGCATATCCTCGACCATCCGCCCCTCGTGCCGCTGCGCCCCGCCGGTCGCCGCCGCGACGAGTGCCTCGGCCGCCGCGATCTCGCGCTCGGTCGGAGCAAAGGCCGAATTGCACGGGTCGACCTGCGACGGGTGGATCAACGTCTTGCCGTCGAAACCGAGCCGCCGCCCTCCGGCAGCCTCGGCAGCAAAGCCCTCGGCGTCGTCAATGGCATTATAAACTCCGTCGAAGCACCAAATGCCGCCCGCGCGCGCCGCCAGCACGATGGCCTGGATCGCATGGCTCATCGCTCCGCGGTCCGTCCCGTCCGGCAGTTTCAGTTCGTGCGCGAGGTCGTTGAGCCCCGCGATCAATCCCGTCACCGCCGGATCGGCCGCGATGTCGCGCGCCGCATAGATGGCGACCGGCGTCTCGATCATGGCAAGAAGCGGGAGGCCGAGCGAACGCGCCGGGTCGAGATCGGCGGGAACATCGACCTTCGGAAGCACCACCGCGTCGAGTGCGAGCCCCTCGATCGCCGCGAGATCGTCCGCCTGCTGCGCGCTGCCGCTGCCGTTGATCCGCACCGCGACACGCTTGCCCGGAAAGCCCGCCGTCACCGCCGCGCGCATCGCCGCCCGCGCTTCGTCCTTGCAGTCCGCGGGCACCGCATCCTCGAGGTCGATGATCAGCATATCGGCAGCGAGTCCCGCCGCCTTTTCGAGCGCGCGCGTGTTCGATCCGGGCACATAAAGCAACGAACGCGGAGCAAAATCGGGCAAAGTCATGCGCTTTTCTGTGGCGCAGCGACGCCAATGCCGCAATAAGAAAGGCGGGTACGCAGAGTTCAACTGCTAGAGGGGATTATCGATGGAATTCGCGCTCGCGCTGGTCGTTCTGGCTCTGGTCTTCCTTGTCTGGGCGTTGACGCCCGTCCGGCAGGGCTATGCCTATACGATCGAACGCTTTGGCCGCTACACGCACACCGCGCAGCCGGGACTCAACTTCATCATGCCGATCTTCGACCGCGTCGGGCGCAAGGTGAACATGATGGAACAGGTGCTCGATATTCCCGGGCAGGAAATCATCACCAAGGACAATGCGATGGTCGCGGTCGACGGGGTGGTGTTCTTCCAGGTGCTCGACGCCGCCAAGGCCGCCTATGAGGTCAGCGACCTGTATCTGTCGATCATGAACCTGACGACGACCAACCTGCGTACCGTCATGGGCTCGATGGACCTCGACGAAACGCTGTCTAAGCGCGACGAGATCAATCTTCGCCTGCTCCATGTCGTCGACGATGCGACGACGCCGTGGGGGGTCAAGATCACCCGTGTCGAGATCAAGGACATCCGCCCGCCCGCCGACATTTCGAACGCGATGGCGCGGCAGATGAAAGCCGAACGCGAAAAGCGCGCCAACATCCTCGAAGCCGAAGGCATGCGGGCATCCGAAATCCTGCGCGCCGAGGGCGAGAAGCAGGGCCAAATCCTCCAGGCCGAGGGTCGCCGTGAGGCAGCCTTCCGCGACGCCGAGGCGCGCGAACGCGAGGCCGAGGCCGAAGCGAAGGCGACGACGATGGTCAGCGACGCGATCGCAAGCGGCAACGCGCAGGCAATCAACTATTTCATCGCGCAGAAATATGTCGAGGCGGTGAGCCAGTTTGCGACGAGCCCGAACAGCAAGACAATCCTCTTCCCGGTCGAGGCGACGCAGCTGATCGGTACGCTGGGCGGCATCGGCGAACTTGCGCGCGACGCTATCGAACGCAAGGGAGCCTGACATGCCCGACTGGCTGACCAATATGGAGCCGCACTGGATGTGGCTGTCGCTCGGCGTTCTGCTCGCCGCCGCCGAAATTGTGATGCCGGGATTTTTCCTGATCTGGCTCGGCGCGGCGGCGGTCGTTACCGGCGTGATCGCGTGGGTCGTCCCGCTGTCGATCCCCGCCCAGCTCGGAATATTTGCCGTGCTGTCCTTCGTCGCGCTCTATGGCGCGCGGCGTTGGCTCAAGGCAAACCCGATCACATCGGCCGATCCGCACCTCAACGAGCGCGGGGGACGGCTCGTCGGTGAAATTCTTACCGTGACCCGTGCGATCGAGGATGGCCGCGGGCGCGTCAAGGTCGGCGACGGCGAATGGCCGGTGCGCGGTCCCGATGCCGTCGAGGGCGCCAAGGTGCGCGTCGTCAGCGCCGACGGCGGCTTGCTGGTCGTGGAGTTGGTTTGAAAAAGCTTATCCTCCCCACTTGTGGGGAGGTGGCAGCGCGAAGCGCTGACGGAGGGGGGTGGCGTCCTGCAACCGCCGCTCAATGCCGATAGCCCCCTCCACCGCTTCGCGGTCCCCCTCCCCGTTCCGGGGAGGATTTATTACCCGCCCTTCGGCCGCGAATAGATTGCGACGACGCCCCCCAACGCGTCGCTGTCGCCGATGCGCGCAAAGCCGAGCTTGGCCGCGACGCGTTCGGAGGCCGCGTTACCCGGATCGATGATGCAGCGCACTTCCTTGGCATCGAGATGGCCGTCGGCCCAGCCGAGCGCGGCGGTCATCGCCTCGGTCGCATAGCCTGCGCCCCAATGGTCGGCGTCGAACGCCCAGCCGGCTTCGGGCACGCCCTCCAGCTCCGCAATGCCGCGGCAGAAATAGCTGAGGCCTCCCATGCCGATCAGCCGGTCGTCCGCGCGGTCGGCGAACACCCAATAGCCGAACCCCATCACCGGCCACAGCCCCGCCGAACTCAGATATTTGCCCCAGCTGACATCGGGTGCGCGCGGTTCGCCGCCGATGAAGCGCGTCACGCGCTCGTCGGCCCACATCGCAATATGAACATCCTTGTCACCAAGTCGTTGCGGGCGAAGGCGCATGCGCGCGGTCTCGATAACGGGGGGCGTACTGGTCATCACGCCGCCATGCCGCATTGCGGTTCCGCCGGTCAATCGGGGACGAGGAAATGGTCGAAAAGATCGTGCAGAACCGCCTTGCCGTCGACTTGCCGTTTGGCGCGCAGCACCGCCAGCGTATCGACGCGCGCGAGCACATCGGCATGCTTCAGAACGCCATGATAGTGCTGCCGGTCATTGAAATCGTGAAACAGGAAAATGCAGTCGGGTTTGCAGTGGATGATCGACTGGAGCAGGCAGGCGACGCGAAACCGCCCGTCGATCAGCACCGCGTCGGGACTGCCGCGCAGATGCCGCCAGACCTGCATATGATAGCTCGGCCAATGACGGATATTGTCTTCGCTCGTCGGATAGCCCCATTCGCCGACCGGTCCGATGTCGGCGTGAACCGGGTTGAATTCGACCGGCGCATCGATCAGTGCGGCCGCAACCTTGTCGAGCCATGCAAGATCGCTGTCGACGCTGACGATCCGCTGCACCTGCCGCGCCGCGACGATAGTGCTGCCGCCACACCCGAATTCGAGCAGCGCGTCGCGACCCGCGAGTTGAAGCTCGATCTGTCCCACCTCGGCCGCGGTCATCTGTGGCTGCATGACGCCGTCCCCGTGCCCGATCGGGAAAGGTCCGATCGGACACCACCCGATTAGGAAAGGAGCGCCGCGCCGTCCAGCCTCTGCGCGACCGACGTTGCGCTCAGGCGGCCGCCGCCGGCATTACCGCATCGGCATAGTCGCTATCGAACTTGCGGATAAGCGCGCGGTCGTCGTGGTTCCACGGATGAAACCCCGGCAGGAAATAGGACAGCCATGCGGGCAGGCTGCGCCGGAGCACGCCGGGCCTGCCGAGCAGATACCACCAGATACGCGCCGTCACGCGCCAGCCCGAGAGCCCGTCCTGCCGCAACAACGCCTTCATGCCCTTCACGCGGCGCGGCCAGAAACGCGACGTGACGAGCAGCATCATCAGCGATTTGGCGCGCCAGCGGCGGAAGCGGCTCCAATCCTTCGTCGCGTGGAGCCAGGTGTCATAGGCGACGCCCTTGTGCTCGATCTCTTCGATCGCATGCCAGCGCCACAGCGCCGCCCATTCGGGTTCGGCGCCCTCATACATTGCCGGATCGCTCAGCATCACCGCGGCGAGCATCGCGGTATAATGTTCGAGCGCGATCGTCGCCATCAGATTGACGATCGGCGGACGCGCCTTGATGATCGCCATCACCTCGTCGACGTCAGCCTCGAGTTCGGTCAGTTCGTAGCCCGCCTCCGCCGCCTTGCGGTTGAAGACGACATGCTCGCGGCTGTGGATCACTTCCTGTTGGGTGAAGGCACGGATTTCGCGCGCGAGCTTGTCGGGCACGCCGTCACGATGCGCCTTCACCGCCTCGATGAACATCGCCTCGCCTTTCGGAAACGTCACCGAAAGCGCGGTGTGAAAAGCCGAAGCGATCGGGTCGCCGTTCAGCCACCAGCGCCCCTGCGCATCGTCGCGTCCGAAGCGGCGATCACGCGGGGTGATGGTCAGGTCGTCCGGTGTCGGACTGAGCGAAACGCTGGACATATCGGCCTCTCCGTCGGAAAGGGGTTGGGGGTCGTACAAAACCCATGGGGCAAATTAAGGGTTACTTACAGTGGTGTCAATTGCAAAGAAGCGCCTGAGTCCGGAGGAAAGCCGGTCCGCTTCGCTCGAAGCCGCGCGGCAGATCCTCATCGAAATGGGTCCGCAGGCGGTGACGCTGAAGGCCGTCGCGGCGCGCATCGGGCGCACGCACGCGAACCTGCTCCACCATTTCGGTAGCGCCGCCGGGCTGCAAAAGGCGCTCGCGGCCTATCTTGCCGACACGGTATGCGACACGATCGGGCAAAAGATGGCCGCCTCGCCCCCCGGCGACCGCAATGTGCGCGAGATCGTCGATCTGGCGTTCGACGCGTTCGACAGCGGCGGCGCGGGGGCGCTCGCGACCTGGATGGCAGCGACGGGCAATGACGACGCGCTCGACCCGATCATCGACGCGATCCACCGGCTGATCGATGGCATGACCCCCGACGCCCACGAAAAGCGGCTGATGCACGAAGACACGCTCGCGCTCGTGCTGATGGCGATGGGGGATTCGCAGCTCGGCGGGCCGATGGCCGAAGCATTGGGCCTGCCGCGCGACACCGCGCGCGCGCTCGCGACCGAGCTGATTACCGGGCGCATCACGGCTTTTTGGGCAGAGCATGGGGGCAAGGCGGAGGAATAGCCGACTGGCCTTTTCGCTGCGCAGTCGCTATGTCGCCCCGCCTCCCTCCCCGTTCGCATCGCGGGGGGCTTGACGTTTAGTCCCCTCCTCCCGCCACCAGAGACCCCGCCATGCATTTCCTCGATCAGGCCAAGATTTTCATCAAGTCGGGCGACGGCGGCCCCGGCGCGGTCAGCTTTCGGCGCGAGAAATATATCGAATATGGCGGCCCCGACGGCGGCAACGGCGGCAAGGGCGGCGACGTGATTTTCGAGGCGGTCGCAGGGCTCAACACGCTGATCGACTTTCGCTATACGCAGCATTTCAAGGCAAAGCGCGGAACCCCCGGCGCAGGGCGCGACCGTACCGGCGCGGGCGGCCCCGACCTTGTCATCCAGGTTCCGATCGGAACGCAGATCCTTGCCGACGACGACGAGCGCAGCTTGCTCGCCGACCTGACCAGGGAAGGCGAACGCATTGTCTTCCTGCGCGGCGGCGACGGCGGGCGCGGCAATGCGAGCTACAAGACATCGACCAACCGCGCGCCGCGTCAGCACGGACCCGGCTGGCCGGGCGAGGAAATGTGGGTGTGGCTGCGGCTGAAATTGCTCGCCGATGCGGGGCTCGTCGGCCTGCCCAATGCGGGCAAGTCGACCTTCATCAACGCGGTGACCAACGCGCAGGCGAAGGTCGGCGCCTATGCCTTTACCACGCTGCGCCCGCAGCTCGGCGTCGTCAGCCACAAGGGGCATGAGTTCGTCGTCGCCGACATTCCGGGGCTGATCGAGGGCGCCGCCGAAGGCGCCGGAGTCGGCGACCGCTTCCTCGGCCATATCGAGCGCTGCCGCGTGCTGCTGCACCTTGTCGACGCCAATGACACCGACGTCGCGACCAGTTACCGCGTCGTACGCGACGAACTCGAGGCCTATGGCGCCGACCTGATCGACAAGCCGGTCATCGTCGCGCTCAACAAGGTCGACACGCTCGACGACGAACTGATCGCCGCGCTGTCCGCCGAACTCGCCGAAGCGAGCGGCCAGCCGGTGATGGCGTTGTCGGGCGCAAGCGGCGCGGGTATCGACGCGGTACTCGACAGGCTGCTCGAAGCGGTCGGCCTGCCCGAACCCGGCGCCGACGAGGCCGACGAGGAAGGCGCCGACGACTGGTCGCCGATCTGAGGAACCAACACGGCCTCGGGGGATTGCTTAAAGCAACCAAGGAGTTTCCGATGCTGCATCCTCTCGCCCGGCGGGTTGCCCTCGCCGGGCTTCTGTTATCCGTCGCTATCGCGCCCGCCGCGGCGCAGGACGGGGCAGATCCTGCGAAACGCACCCGCCTGCTTGCCGGTCCGCAAATCTCGCCATCATGGCCGGGGGCGGACAAATTTGGGGTCGGCCCCTATCTCGACTTTTCGCGGGCACGCGAGGGGCGCAATTTCACCTTCGAGGCGCCGGACGAAAGTTTTGGCTCGCCCCTGATCGAAAGCGGACGCTTCGAGTTCGGCCCCGCGCTCGGCTTCATCGGCAAGCGCAGCGCGCGCGACATCGGAGCGCCGCTTCCAACCGTCGGCTTCAGCATCGAAGCGGGCGCTTTCGCGCAAATGTGGGTCGCCCCCGAGCTGCGCGTGCGGGTCGAGGGGCGCAAGGCGCTCTCGGGCCATGACGGCTGGGTCGGCGAGATCAGCGCCGACTATGTCGCGCGCGACGGCGACGAGTGGCTGGTGTCGATCGGTCCCCGCGTGACGCTGGGCGATGCGAAGTTCCATCGCGCCTATGTTGGCGTCGCGCCGGTCGATTCGGCCGCCTCGGGACTTGCAGCCTATCGCCCCGGCGGCGGCATCACGTCTGTGGGCGTAACCGCCGGCGTTCTGAAGCAGATCGATCGCAACTGGGGCGTCGCGGTTTATGGCCGCTATGACCGCCTTGTCGGCGATGCGGCGCGGTCGCCGGTCGTGCGCCAGCTCGGCTCGCGCGATCAGCCGTCCGTTGGCCTCGCGCTGAGCTACACCTTCGGGGGGCAGCCGCTAGGCTCCGCGCGCCTCCAGCACCATATTGAATGGCCCCTCGGTGGCGCGGCGCACTTCGGAAAATCCGCCTTCGCGGATGACCTGTGACAGCTTTGTCTCGCCCGCCTGCGCGCCGAGGCCCTCGCCCACCTCCTGGTCGAGCGACGTCGGCACGCAGATCATCGTCGAGGCGTTGTAATAGAGCCTTCCTACGGGGTTCATATTGTCCGCGGGCGTATCGCCGGCCATCGGCTCGACGATCATCCATACGCCATCCTTCGCCAAGATGCGCCGCATGTGCGACGCACAGCCGCGCGGATCGCCCATGTCGTGGAGGCAGTCATACATGGTGATCAGGTCGAAATCCTCCTCGGCGATGTCTTTGGCCGTCGCGACCTCGAAGCGGACGCGATCGCCATAGCCATGCCCTTCGGCATGACGACGCGCCTCCTCGATCGACGGGCCATGGAAATCGTAGCCGACGAATTCGCTGTCGGGATAGGCATCGGCCATCAGCAACGTCGAAAAGCCGACCCCGCAGCCGACATCGGCGACCTTTGCCCCCTCCTTGAGCCGTGCCTCGATCCCGTCGAGCGCCGGAATCCAGTCCTGCACGATATGATTGACGTAACCCGGACGGAAAAAGGCGCCCGTCGCACAAAACAGGCATCCCGCATGGTCGCCCCAGCGCACCCCCGTGCCCTTGCGGAAACATTGTTCGACCTTGGGCTCGGCCTCGATTGTCGCGGCGACCATTTCGAATGCCCCGGCGAGATAGACGGGGCTGTCGGGATCGACGAACACCATCGCCTGCTCGGGCGACAGGCTGAATCGGTCGGTGGCGGCGTCATAGTCGATATAGCCGTTCGCCGCCTGCGCCAGCGCCCATTCGCGGACATAGCGCTCGTGAAGATTGCCCGCCCTTTCGGCCAACTCGCCCGCGCTCGCCGCGCCCTTCGCCAATTCGTCGAACAGCCCGAGCCGGAAACCGATCCGTGCAGTCGGCACGCTCATCGCACCGCCCAGGTCGCCCAGCATCTTGCCTACAAAGGCGTGCAGTTTCTCTTCGTTGAGAGTGTCAGCCATGATTTCGCTCCTCACCACCAAGGGGTTCGCGACTCTCCAGAAGGCTCGGTGAGGTGCGCGCCATAGCATAATCGGGCGCCGGCCACCCGGATATTCGCATTGGCACCTTCGCGCCTGCACGCTATCGGCTGCGCATGTTGTTCGCCCCCGCCTCCTGCCCCCGCCTGATCGTCAAGATCGGATCGGCGCTGCTCGTCGACGATAGCGGCGCGGTGCGGCGCGACTGGCTGGCGGGCATCGCGGCCGACATTGCCGGGCGGACGCGCGCGGGGCAACAAGTCGCGGTCGTGTCGTCGGGAGCGATCGCACTCGGCGCGCGGCGGCTCGGCCTTGCCAAGGGCGGGCGCGCGAGCCTCGAGGATGCGCAGGCAGCCGCCGCAACAGGGCAGATTGCATTGAGCCGCGTCTGGGCCGACGTGCTCGGGGAAGAAGGGCTGACCGCGGCGCAGATCCTCGTGACGCTCGACGACCTCGAGCATCGCCGCCGCTATCTCAACGCCGCCGCGACGCTCGACCGCCTGCTCGGGCTCGGCGTCGTGCCCGTGATCAACGAGAATGACAGCGTCGCGACCGAGGAAATCCGCTTCGGCGACAACGACCGGCTCGCCGCGCGCGTCGCGCAGGCAGCGGGCGCGGCGGGGGTTGTCCTGCTCTCCGACATCGACGGGCTCTACGACCGCAACCCCGCGCAGCCCGGCGCGGTGCACATCGGCCGCGTCGAGCGTATCGACGCCGCGATCGAGGCGATGGCCGATGACGGATCGGCGTCGGGGATGGGGTCGGGCGGCATGGTGTCGAAGATCGCCGCGGCGCGCATCGCCAATGCCGCGGGCGCACATCTCGCCATCGCTTCCGGCCGCATCGAACGGCCGCTTTCGACCGAAGCGCGGCACACGCTTTTCGTCGCGGAAAAGGGCGCGAGCGCGCGCAAGGCATGGCTCGCGGGCGGGCTCACCGCACGCGGACGGCTGACGATCGATGCGGGCGCGGTCAAGGCGCTGCGCGGCGGTGCGAGCCTGTTGGCGGCAGGGGTGACCGAGGTGAGCGGCGATTTCGCGCGCGGCGACATCCTCGACATCGCCGGTCCCGATGGACGCACGGTCGCACGCGGCCTTGCCGAATATCCCGCCGCCGATGCCGCGGCAATCCGCGGGCTCGGCCGCGATGCACAGGAAGCCGCGCTCGGCTATTCGCCCCGCGCCGCGATGGTTCACCGCGACCATATGGTGCTGCTGTGACGCAGGCGGTGCTCGCGATGACCGGCGCGACCGGCTTCGTGGGCCGTGCGACGCTCGATGCCGCGCTTGCCGCGGGCTGGCACGTTCGCGCGCTCACGCGCCGCCCGCAGGAGGAACGCGAAGGCGTCACCTGGATTGCGGGCGCACTCGACCGCCCCGACAGCCTCGCCGAAATGGCGAAGGGAAGCGACGCGCTGCTGCACATTGCGGGGGTCGTCAACGTTCCCGACCGCGCAGCGTTCGAGGCGGGAAACGCCACGGCAACGGGCCATGTCGTCGACGCCGCGCGCGGCGCGGGTGTCACGCGCTTCGTCCATGTCTCGTCGCTCGCCGCGCGCGAACCCGGTCTGTCCGATTATGGCTGGTCGAAAGACCGTGCCGAGAAGGTGGTGCGGGCAAGCGGGCTCGACTGGACGATCGTGCGCCCGCCCGCGGTGTTCGGCCCCGGCGATACCGAGATGCTCGACCTGTTCCGCATGGCGCGGCGCGGCATCGCGTTGCTGCCGCCCCGCGGGCGAATGTCGGCGATCTATGTCGACGACCTCGCGCGCCTGCTCGTCGCGCTCGTCGCGGATCGCGATGCGAGTATCGGTGCCATCTACGAACCCGACGATGGCCGCCCCGACGGCTGGTCGCACCGCAGCTTCGCGCGCGCGATCGGGCGCGCGGTCGGGCGGCACCATGTATCGACCCTCGCCATTCCCGCGACCATCCTCAAGGCGGGGGGACGTCTGGACAAGCTCTTGCGCCGCGGCCGCGCCAAGCTGACCCCCGACCGCGCGCGCTATATCGCGCATCCCGATTGGGTGGTCACGCAGGGCGCGCGCCCTCCCGCCGGGCTGTGGCGCCCGAACGTCGACACCGTAGATGCGCTCGCCGAAACCGTGCGCTGGTATCGCCGCGAGGGCTGGCTGTAACGTCGTCGATGGGTCGGCAAGGAACACCCGTCGAAGCGTGCATTGCCATCGTCCGGGCGCGCGCCTAGATTTGCGCGCATGAACGACACCAGCGCCAACGCTCCCCAGAATCCCGCCGGCCCGTGGGCCATTCCCGTCCGGCGGCCGCTGCCCGGCGACGACAAGCCCAAGAGCACGACCAGCTTTCCGCGCAAGGTGTGGAATTTGCTCGTCGCGATCAAGGACGGGCTGGCGCTGGTTTTCCTGTTACTTTTCTTTGTCGCACTGTTCGGGCTTCTCGCGGGGCGTCCCAATGCCGGGCTTCCGGTATCCAATGGCGCTTTGCTGCTCGAACTCGACGGCATCGTCACCGAACAGCCAGCCGAGATCGACCCGCTCGCCGCGCTGTCGGGCGGCCAGCAGTTCCGCGAATATCGCACGCGCGACATCGTCCACGCGCTCGAAACCGCGGCCGAGGACAAGCGTGTCACCTCGGTCGTGCTCGACCTCGACCGCTTCCTTGGCGGCGGGCAGGTCTCGCTTGCCGATATCGGCGACGCGATCGACAAGGTGCGCGCCAAAAAGAAGCCGGTGCTCGCCTTTGCCACCGCCTATACGACCGACAGCTATCAACTCGCCGCGCATGCCAGCGAAATCTGGGTCGACGAAATTGGCGGGGTCGCCATCGCGGGCCCGGGCGGATCGCGCCTCTATTACAAGGATTTGCTCGACCGTCTGGGCGTCACCACGCACATCTATCGTGTCGGCACCTTCAAGAGCGCGGTCGAGCCCTTTCTGCGCAGCGACCAGTCACCCGAGGCCAAAGAGGCCGACCTCGCTTATGCCGGCGTGCTCTGGGAGCAATGGCTTGGCGACGTCAAAAAGGCGCGACCGAAAGCCAAGGTCGACGCCTTTGTCGCAAGCCCTGCCGACGCGGTGCGCGCGGCGGGGAACGACCTGTCGAAGGCATCGGCCGACGCCGGGCTCGTCGACAAGCTGGGCAGCCGGATGGCGTTCAGCCGCCGCGTTGCAGAGATCAGCGGCACGATGAATGACGAGCGCCCGTGGGAGTTCAACGCGATCCCGCTCGACAATTGGGTTGCCGCCAACCCGCCGAAGACGCCCGGCAGCGCGATTGCGGTCGTGCCCGTCATCGGCGAAATCGTCGACGGCGACGCACCCAACGGCCTCGCAGGCGGCGAGACCATCGCACAGCATATCCTCGATGCCGCCGCCGCCGACGGGGTGAAGGCCATCGTTCTGCGCGTCGATTCGCCGGGCGGATCGGTGATGGCATCCGAACAGATCCGCCAGGCGCTGCTCGCGGCGAAAGCGAAGAAGCTGCCTATCGTCGTCTCGATGGCCAATGTCGCGGCGTCGGGCGGCTATTGGATCGCAACACCCGCCGACCGCATCTTTGCCGAGCCCGACACGATCACCGGCTCGATCGGCGTCTTTGGCATCCTGCCGAGTTTCGACCGCACGCTCGCCAAGATCGGCGTCAACGCCGACGGCATAACGACCACACCATTGTCGGGGCAGCCCGACCTCTTTGGCGGGATCAACGACGAGTTCAACGCACTCGCGCAGGCGAGCGTCGAGGACGTTTATGCGCGCTTCACGGGCCTTGTCGCCAAGAGCCGCAAGCAGCCACTCGATAAGGTGCTGCCGATTGCGGAAGGCCGCGTCTGGGCGGGCGGCACCGCGCGCCAGATCGGCCTTGTCGACCAGTTCGGCGGCCTGCGCGACGCGATGGCGGCCGCGGCAAAACTCGCGAAAATCGAGGGCGACTATCACGCGAAATATTTTGAGGACGAGCCGAGCGAATTTTCAAAGATGCTCGCCAGCCTGACCGGCGCCGAGCAACAGGAAAGCGCGGCGCTCCCACGCGGCTGGTTCGGCATTGCGGCGCTCAACCGCCAGATGGCCGAACGGCGGCTGGTGCAGGATCTGGCGATGCTCGCCAATGCGGGCTCGATCCAGGCTGCGTGCCTCGACTGCCGCGCCTATCTGCCCGCCGCGCCGCGCCCGTCCGCCGTGCCCGACGGACTGTTCGCGCAGCTGGCGCTATTGCTCAAATAGATCAGGCCGCGACGGCAACACCCTTGGCGTGCTCGGCGATTGCGTCCGCGAGCGTGTCGACGAGCGCGAGCGGCAGGTCATGCCCCATGCCGGGAATCGTCATCAGCCGTGCCCCTGCGATATTGGCGGCAGTGTCGCGCCCGGCCGCAACGGGCACCAGCGGGTCGTCCTCGCCGTGGATGACGAGCGTCGGCGCGGTGATGCGCTTCAGCATCGGGCGACGGTCGCCGTCGGCGACGATCGCCGCCATTTGCCGCGCGACCCCTTGCGGATACCATCCGCGTTCAAAGTCGGACCGCACGCGGCGATGCAGCCGCTCCTCGGCGGCGGGATAGCCGGGGCTTCCGATCACGCGCGCGGCGTTGATCGAATAGGCGATCATGTCTTCGGGATCGCCGCTCATCGGCCGGTTGGCGAGCACCTGCATCGCTTCCTTGCGCGCACGCGGCAGGCGACGATTGCCCGTCGTCGACATCACCGAAGTAAGCGACAGCACGCGGTCCGGCCAGTTGGCCGCAACATGCTGCGCGATCATCCCGCCCATCGATGCGCCGACGATGTGGGCGCGCGCGATGCCCAGATGGTCGAGCAGCGCCATTCCGTCGGCCGCCATGTCCGACAGCGTATAGGCGGGGCGCACGGGCAGGCCGAGCGCAGCCTTCACGAACATCCATTTGAGGTTCGGCACCCCCGCCGCGTCGAACCGCGTCGACAGGCCGACATCGCGATTGTCGTAGCGGATCGTGCGAAAGCCATGCGCGTTGAGCGCATCGACGAACTCGTCGGGCCACAGGGTCAACTGTCCGCCCAGCCCCATCACCAGCAGGATGGCCGGCGCATTGCGGGGTCCCTTGTCTTCGAAGGTGATGGTGATGCCGTTTACGGTCGTCTGGGCGATACTCATGAAAAATCCCTGTTCTCTGCGGCGCTATACGGCCCGAATGGCAGACGCTCGATGGTGCTGACATCGATGTTCACTAGTTGAACGTGCCACAAATCGGCAATTTGGCAAGCTCCGGCGCCGCTTTGCCCTCGCAAGGATCTGCTGCATGCGCTGATACAGGGCCTCGATGCCGCGTGGTCGGTGCTGCGGCTCGAGCAGCATCATCACGATCATCGCCGCCGACGCGGCCAGCAGCCACGGCCCGGCCGGCGCGCTCCCGCGACACGACATGCCGCATCCCGCCGGGTCGACCCCGGCGCCAAAGGCGATCAACAGCGTATCCATGGACGCCACCCGCATGTTTCGCGGGCGATGGGCTATGACGGCTTCGTTAAGCCTTTCTTGCGCGCTCAGGCCGGATCGCCGCGCCCTGTCCCATATATGGGCAGCGCGAGCGACCAGCGGATCGCCGCGCCGCGCAGCAGGAAACCCGCGAGTGCGCCGAGCGGCGCAGCAAGTGCGGTCGGAACGCTCAGCCACAGGAGCAGAAGGAAAAGCCCGGAGGCGAGCGCCGCGGCGGTGACATAGATTTCGGGGCGCATGATGATCGAAGGCGCGCCCGCGAGCACGTCGCGGATGATACCGCCGACACAACCGGTAATCACCCCCATCAGCAGCGCAGGAACGGGCGGCACGCCCCATGCCAGCGCCTTCGCCGTCCCGAACACCGCATAGGCGGCAAGCCCCACCGCATCGGCCCATTCGAGAAGCTTTCCGCGCCACCAGCGTTCGGGGGTGATCCACACGATCAGGGCGATCGCAATGCACACCGCCGCTATGACTCCGTCCTGCACCCAGAACACGGGCGCACCGATGAGCAGGTCGCGCACGCTGCCCCCGCCGACGCCGGTCACGAGCGCAAAAAAACTCGCTGTCACCAGCGTTTGCCGCATCCGTACCGCCATCAACGCGCCCGACAGCGCAAAAACGCCGATGCCGATCACGTCGAGCAAGCGGATCAGGGTTTGAGTTTCCATCGATCGTCGAGCTAACATCGTGCCGACGTCCGCACAATGGACGGCGCGAGGAGATTGGCGATGGAGGGAAGATGTACCTGCGGCAGCCTGCGCTACCAAATGACGGCTACGCCGATGATCGTGCATTGTTGCCATTGCCGCTGGTGCCAGCGTGAAACCGGCAGCGCCTTTGTCATCAATGCGTTGATCGAATCCGACCGGCTGGAAGTCGAGGGCAGTCCCGATCTGGTCATGACGCCGTCTGAAAGTGGAAAAGGGCAGGAAATAGCACGTTGTCCGCGCTGCCGCGTCGCGCTGTGGAGCCACTATCCCAACGCCGGACGGCGCAGTTCCTTCGTCCGCGTCGGCACGCTCGATAATCCCGACGCCTGCCCGCCCGACGTCCATATTTTCACCAGCAGCAAGCAGGCGTGGGTTGCGCTGCCCGACGGCATCCCCGCTTTCGCCGATTTTTACCCGTCGCCGCGGGAGGTCTGGAGCGCCGATGCAATGGACCGCTGGCGCGCCATGATGGAAGCATAGCGCGCCGCGGACCCGGCCCGACCGGTCAGATGTGGATCGGCTTCCCCGTCACCGCCATCGCGGCTTCCTTGATTGCCTCGCTGTGCGTCGGGTGCGCGTGGCAGGTGTAGGCAATGTCTTCGGACGTCGCGCCGAATTCCATCGCCTGCGCGGCCTGCGCAATCATCGTCCCGGCGACGCTCGCGATGCACCAGACGCCGAGCACGCGGTCGGTCTTGGCGTCGGCGATCACCTTCACAAAGCCGTCGGGCTCGTGATTGGTCTTGGCGCGGCTGTTGCCGAGCATCGGGAATTTGCCGACCTTGACCGCGGTCTTATCTCCGCCCGCTTTCTCGACCGCCTGCTCTTGCGACAGACCGACGCCGGCGATTTCGGGCCAGGTATAAACGACCGACGGAATGACATCGTGGTTCACGATTCCCGTCAGCCCGGCGATATTTTCGGCGCAGGCAATGCCTTCATCCTCGGCCTTGTGCGCGAGCATCGGGCCGGGAACGACATCGCCGATTGCCCAGATGCCGGGAACGCTCGTGCGGAAATCATGGTCGGTCTCGATCTGGCCGCGCTGATTGGTCGTCAGCCCCGCCTTGTCGAGTGCGAGGCCGTCGGTGTTGGGACGCCGGCCGATCGACACGAGCACGACGTCGGCCTCGAGCGTCTCGGCCTCGCCGCCCGCGGCGGGTTCGAGCGTCAGCACCGCCTTCCTTCCCTTCACCTCGGCCTTCGTCACCTTGGTCTTGAGCTTGAATTCGATGCCCTGCTTCTTGAAGATCTTGTTCGCTTCCTTGCGAACGTCGCCGTCCATGCCGGGCAGGATCTGGTCGAGGAATTCGACGCAGGTCACCTTGGCGCCCAGGCGGCGCCACACGCTGCCGAGCTCGAGCCCGATTACCCCGCCCCCGATGACGACCATGTGCCCGGGAACCTTGGCGAGTTCGAGCGCGCCGGTCGAATCGACAATCACGCCCTTGTCATTGTCGACTTCCACACCGGGAAGCGGCGTCACCGACGACCCCGTCGCGACGACAATATTCTTGGCGCGATAGGATTTGCCGTCGACCTCGACCGTGTCGGCGGCGGTGAATTTGGCATAGCCCTTCAGCCAGTCGACCTTGTTCTTGCGGAACAGCATCTCGATGCCGCCGGTCAGACCCTTGACCGCGTCCTTGCGCTGGCCGTGCATCGCGTCGAGGTCGAGCCTGGGTTCGACCATCACGCCCATCTTGGCCATCATGCCGCCCGCCGCCGCCTCGAAATACTCCGACGCATGCAACATCGCCTTCGACGGGATGCAGCCGACGTTGAGGCACGTTCCGCCCAGCGTCCCGCGCCCTTCGGCACACGCGGTCTTCAGCCCCAGCTGCGCCGCGCGGATCGCCGCAACATAACCGCCGGGACCGGCACCGATGACAAGAACGTCGTAGTCGTAATCAGCCATGATAGTCACCTAAGCTTGCGGCGCACTCTATTGTCAGGGGAGGAGCCGATACACATATGAGAAAAACAGGGTCGGAGGACCAAATATCGCCGCGACGACAATAAATCTGATCAACCAAGTAACCCAAACAGCTTCTTTCCGCCGCCGCGACGAGAAATCGATATCGTTATTCTTATACCGTGCGCCAATCGATCGAATGATCACAATCGCCGTGGCGGCGGCAATCCAGATCATGATGGTTCCAAGAAACATCAAGAACGGCAAATTTGGCGCCTCCGTTACAAATCGATCAGCAACCGCGTCGGGTCCTCGATCGCTTCCTTGATCGTCTTCAGGAAGGTCACCGCCTCGCGGCCGTCGACCAGGCGATGGTCATAGCTCAGCGCCAGATACATCATCGGCCGCACGACGACTTCGCCGTTCACGACCACCGCGCGGTCCTCGATGCGGTGAAGGCCGAGCACCGCCGACTGCGGCGGGTTGATGATCGGGGTCGACATCAGCGATCCGAACACGCCGCCGTTCGAAATGGTGAAGGTGCCGCCGGTCATGTCGTCCATCGTCAGCGTGCCGTCCTTGGCGCGCTTGCCGAAGTCGCCGATCGTCTTTTCGATCTCGGCAAAGCTCAGCGTCTCGGCATTGCGGATGACAGGAACGACGAGCCCGCTCGGCCCGCTGACCGCGACCGAAATGTCCATATAATTGTTATAGACGATCTCGTCGCCGTCGATCCGGCCGTTGACCGCCGGAATGTCCTTGAGCGCGAGGCAGGCGGCCTTGCTGAAAAAGCCCATGAAGCCCAGGCGGACGCCGTGCTTCTTTTCGAACAGGTCCTTGTACCTGGCGCGCGCCTCGATCACCGCCGACATGTCGACGTCGTTGAAGGTCGTCAGCATCGCCGCCGTGTCCTGCGCAGCCTTGAGCCGCTTGGCGATCGTCTGGCGCAGGCGCGTCATCTTGACGCGCTCTTCCTGACGGCCCGGCGCCGCAGCGGGCGCGGGCGCCACAGCGGCGGGGGCCGGCGCGGGCGACGCGTCGGGCGCGGCGTTGGCGGCGGCGAGCACATCTTCCTTGGTCAGTCGGCCGTCCTTGCCGGTGCCCTTGATCTTCGTGGGGTCGAGGCCATGCTCGAGCACGAGGCGGCGGACCGCGGGCGACATCGTCGTCACGGTATCAACGCTGTCACCGCCCGACGTCGCGGGCGCAGGTGCGGCGGCTTCGGCCTTCGCCTCGGCCTTGGCTGCAGCGGGTGCGGCGGTCTTGCCGTCGCCGGCTTCGATCGTCGCGATCACCGCGCCGACGTTGACCGTGTCGCCGACCGCGACGACCTGTTGCCCCATCACCCCTGCCACCGGCGAAGGCACTTCGATCGCGACCTTGTCGGTTTCGAGGCTGGCGATCGGCTCGTCGACGGCGACCGCCTCGCCGGGCTGCTTCAGCCATTCGCCGATCGTCGCTTCGGTGACGCTTTCGCCGAGAGTGGGAACTTTGACTTCGGTTGTCATTGGCAATTTCCTTGCGGGGTGTCAGGCTTTGGTCTTGGTGCGGCGAATTTCCGCGCGGACGTCGAGGCCGAGCGCATCGGCGACGAGCGCCGCCTGTTCGGTCTGGTGGCGGCTCATCAGGCCGGTCGCGGGCGACGCGGCGGCGTGCCGACCGGCATAACGCGGCCGCATGCCCTTGTGCCCCGCCTCGTTCAGCGATTCCTCGATCAGTTCCTCGACAAAGAACCATGCACCATTGTTGCGCGGCTCTTCCTGCGCCCAGACCAGGGCTTCGAGATTCTTCATCCGCTTGAGCCGGATCGCAAGCGCTTCGCCCGGGAAGGGGTAGAGCTGTTCGACGCGCACGACGCTGACATCGTCGAGCCCGGCGCTGTCGCGCGCTTCCATCAGGTCATAGGCGACCTTGCCCGAGCAGAGGACAAGGCGTTTGACCTTGTCGTCGGCGGGCGGGTTCAGGTCGGACTTGATCCGCATGAAATGGCTGTCGCCCAGGAATTCGTCGCGGCTGCTGACCGCCTGCTTGTGGCGCAGCAGCGACTTGGGCGTCATGATGATCAGCGGCTTGCGGAAATCGCGGAGCATCTGGCGGCGCAGCACGTGGAAGTAATTGGCCGGCGTGGTGATGTTGCACACCTGGATATTGTCGCCCGCGCACAGTTGCAGGAAGCGTTCGAGCCGTGCCGAGCTATGCTCCGGCCCCTGCCCTTCATAACCGTGCGGGAGCAGCATCACGAGGCCGTTGGCGCGCAGCCACTTGGCTTCGCCCGACGCGATGAACTGGTCGATCATGATCTGCGCGCCGTTCGCAAAGTCGCCGAACTGCGCTTCCCACAGCACGAGGCTCTTGGGATCGGCCATCGCATAGCCATATTCGAAGCCGAGCACGCCATATTCGCTCAGCGGGCTGTCGAGTACCTCGAACCGGCCGTGCGGCAGCGTTTTCAGCGGCACATATTTGGCTTCGGTCGTCTGGTCGACCCAGACGGCGTGGCGCTGGCTGAAGGTTCCGCGGCCCGAGTCCTGTCCCGACAGACGGACCTGATAGCCTTCGCTGATCAGCGTGCCAAAGGCGAGTGCCTCGCCGGTCGCCCAGTCGAAATTCTCGCCCGATTTGAACATCTCGGCGCGGCCGTCGATCACGCGGCGGAGCGTCTTGTGAACGTCGACGTCGTCGGGAACGGTCGTGATCGTGCGGCCGATCGCGTCGAACAGCTTGCGCTCGACGCCCGTTTCGACGTTGCGGCGGGTGCTGCCTTCATCCTTCGGCGCATAAAGGCCCGACCAGCGTCCGGCGAACCAGTCGGCCTTGTTCGCCTTGTAATTGGCGCCAAGCTTGAACTCGTCCTCCAGATAGGCCGTAAATTCGGCGCGGTGCTGCGCGACGAAATCGCCGTCGATCACGCCTTCCTCGACCAGCCGCGCCGCGAACATTTCGCTCACCGGCGGGTGCTTGCGAATGCTCTTGTACATCAGCGGCTGGGTAAAGCTCGGCTCGTCGCCCTCATTGTGGCCGAAGCGGCGATAGCACCACATGTCGATCACGATATCGCGCTTGAACTGCTGGCGGAAATCGATCGCGAGCTTGCACGCAAAGGTCACCGCCTCGGGATCGTCGCCGTTGACGTGGAGGATCGGCGCCTGCACGCCCTTTGCGACGTCCGACGGATAGGGTGACGATCTGGCAAATTGCGGGCTCGTCGTAAAACCGATCTGGTTATTGACGATGAAGTGGATGCAGCCGCCGGTATTGTAACCGGGAACGCCCGAAAAGCCGAGGCACTCCCACACGATCCCCTGTCCGGCGAACGCCGCGTCGCCGTGGATCAGCACCGGCAGCACCTGTTCGTGCTTGTCGAGATCGTCGCGGTGGACCTGTTGCGCGCGCACCTTGCCGAGCACGACCGGATCGACCGCCTCGAGGTGCGAAGGGTTGGGGACGAGCGACATATGGACGCTGATCCCGTCGAACTCGCGGTCGGTCGAGGTGCCGAGGTGATATTTGACGTCGCCCGAGCCGCCGACATCGTCGGGGTTCGCGCTGCCGCCCGAAAATTCGTGAAAGATGACGTGATAGGGCTTGGCCATCACGTTCGCGAGCATGTTGAGCCGCCCGCGGTGCGCCATGCCGTACACGATCTCGCGCAAGCCGTATTGGCCGCCATATTTGATGATCGCTTCCATCGCGGGGATCATCGCTTCGCCGCCGTCGAGCCCGAAACGCTTGGTGCCGACATATTTCTTGGCGAGGAATTTTTCCCATTCCTCGGCGTCGATCACCTTCTTGAGGATGGCCTGCTTGCCCTCCTTGGTGAACTCGACGCGCTTGTCGGCGCCCTCCATCCGATCCTGCAGGAAGCGACGCTCCTCGACATCGGCGATGTGCATATATTCGAGGCCGACATGCCCACAGTAATTGGCGCGCAGGATCGATACGATTTCACGTACAGTCGCCTTTTCGAGACCGAGCGCACCGCCGATGAACACGGGGCGATCCTGATCGGCGCCGACGAAGCCGTGAAACTCGGGAGTGAGATCGGCGGGAAGCTCGCGCTGCGTCAGGCCGAGCGGATCGAGCTGCGCCGCCAGATGCCCGCGCACGCGATAGGTGCGGATCAGCATCATCGCGCGGATCGAATCATTCGCGGCGCGTTCGACCTCGGCGGCGGGCAGCGGCGTTCCGGCCTTCGCCGCCGCGGCTTTGACCGCAACCTGCATCTGCTGCGGGTCGAGCGCGGCGGTCATATCGTCGCTGTCGATCAGCGGCCAGTTCTTCGGCGCCCAGCTCGGGCCGGCCTGCGGCTCGTCGATGTCAAAGCTCTGTCGTTCGAGGTTCATTTTCTAATCCATTCTCTCGGGAGAAATGGCTCCGGGGAGGAGTTGAGCAAGCGCCCGCCAGCTACGACCGTTGCCGGCGGGCGCTTAAATCACACGCGTTCCTTGAGCAGGTCGGCGAGCGTCGTGCCTAGTTCGGACGGGCTTGCCGACACCTTGATGCCCGCAGCTTCCATCGCGGCGATCTTGCTTTCGGCGTCGCCCTTGCCGCCCGACACGATCGCGCCGGCGTGGCCCATGCGGCGGCCCGGAGGCGCGGTGCGGCCTGCGATGAAGCCGACCATCGGTTTCTTGCGGCCGCGCTTGGCTTCGTCGATCAGGAACTGCGCTGCCTGTTCTTCGGCATCTCCGCCGATTTCGCCAATCATGATGATGCTCTTCGTGGCGTCATCGGCGAGGAAGAGTTCGAGCACGTCGATGAAGTTGGTGCCGTTGACCGGGTCGCCGCCGATGCCGACCGCGGTGGTCTGGCCAAGGCCCGCATTGGTCGTCTGGAACACCGCTTCATAGGTCAGCGTGCCCGAGCGCGACACGACGCCGACGCTGCCCTTCGAAAAGATGCTGCCCGGCATGATGCCGATCTTGCATTCGTCGGGGGTCAGCACGCCGGGGCAGTTCGGGCCGATCAGCCGCGACTTCGATCCCGACAGCGCGCGCTTCACCTTGACCATGTCGAGCACCGGAATGCCTTCGGTGATGCACACGATCAGTTCGACCTCGGCGTCGATCGCCTCGAGGATCGAGTCGGCGGCGAACGGCGGCGGCACATAGATGCAGCTCGCGGTCGCGCCGGTCACCGACTTGGCCTCGGCAACGGTATCGAACATCGGCAGGCCGATGTGCGTTGTCCCGCCCTTGCCCGGCGTCACGCCTCCGACCATTTGCGTGCCATAGGCGAGCGCCTGTTCGGTGTGGAAGGTGCCGGTGGCACCGGTCATCCCTTGCGTGATGACCTTGGTATTCTTGTCGATGAGGATGCTCATAGATTTCGTTCCGTTTCTCGTGCCCCTGCAAAGGCAGGGGCCCATCTCCAGATTTATCGGCCACCCGCTTGCCCCTACCTTCGAGCGCAGGTGATGGGCCCCTGCCTGCGCAGGGGCACAAGCTAGTTAAGCGAGGCTGGGGTCCAGATTCTTGCAGGCTTCCAGCAGTTCCTTGACCGCGTCGACCGAGACCTGCAGGCCCGCCTTGTCGGCGTCGTCGAGTTCGATTTCGACGATCTTCTCGACGCCGCCCGCGCCGATCATCACCGGCACGCCGACATAGAGGCCATCAACGCCATACTGGCCATCGACATAGGCCGCACAGGGCAGGATGCGCTTCTGGTCGCCGAGGTACGCTTCGGCCATCGCGATGCCCGATGCCGCGGGGGCGTAGAAAGCCGAGCCGGTGCCGAGCAGCGCGACGATCTCGCCGCCGCCGCCGCGCGTGCGCTTGACGATCGCGTCGATCTTGTCCTGGCTCGACAGGCCCATCTTGACGAGGTCGGGAACGGGGATGCCGTTGACGGTCGAGTAGCGGACGACGGGGACCATCGTGTCGCCGTGACCGCCGAGGACGAAGGTATTCACATCCTTCACCGACACGTCGAATTCGTCGGCGATGAAGTGGCTGAAGCGCGCCGAATCGAGCACGCCCGCCATGCCGACGACCTTGTTGTGCGGCAGGCCCGAAAACTCGCGCAGCGCCCAGACCATCGCGTCGAGCGGATTGGTGATGCAGATGACGAAGGCGTCGGGGGCGTTGGCCTTGATGCCTTCGCCGACCGCCTTCATGACATTCAGGTTGATGCCGAGCAGGTCGTCGCGGCTCATCCCGGGCTTGCGCGCGACGCCGGCGGTGACGATGATGACGTCGGCGCCGGCGATGTCCTTGTAATCGTTCGAACCGGTGATTTTCGCGTCGAAGCCCGCGATCGGGCCGACCTGCGACAGGTCGAGCGCCTTGCCCTGCGGCACGCCTTCGACCACGTCGAACAGCACGACGTCGCCGAGCTCCTTCTGCGCGGCGAGCAGCGCCAGTGTTCCGCCGATATTCCCGGCTCCGATCAAAGCGATCTTCTTGCGTCCCATGGCGCGCGGCACTCCCTTCCTGGCAAGCCCGGCAATGTGGTTCACAGACCGACGGGAGCACGGGCTAAAGCCCCGAACCGGTCCCAAAGACTGGCGACGCCACTACGCCGATTCCGTTAAGGAAACAACCGCCAAAAGCACGTTTTTCCGGGTTTTTCTGCAAATAGTTCGCAATAACATTAAGCCGCAACAAGCGGCTGCGTTGCGGATCGAGTGCGCGCGTTGAAATATTATTGTCGCATTTGCTTTGCGCCGCGACGCAATCGGCCTAGCCTGACCGCGCCGGACTCAAATCCTGACGGGGATACGCATATGCTCCTAAAGCGTTGCAGCGCAGTCGCGACCCTGTTCGCGCTCGGCCTTGCCGCTCCCGCTGCGGCGAGCGAGAAAGGTTGGGACGACGCGGGCACAATCGCCAAGAACGCGCTCGTCGTCGCGGCCTTCGCGGTTCCGGCGGTGCAGGAGGATTGGGACGGCGCGCTGCAGGCGGGCGGCAGCATCGGCGGCACGATCCTCGTCACGCAGGGCCTCAAGGAAATCTTTCCTTCGCGGCGACCTGACGGCAGCGACGACCGCAGTTTCCCGTCGGGGCATACATCGACGAGCTTCGCCGCCGCAGCGACGCTCCACAACCGCTACGGCTGGGAGGCGGGGCTTCCCGCCTATGTCGTCGCCTCCTTCGTCGGCCTGTCGCGTGTCGAGGCGCGCAAGCACCGCGTCGGCGATGTGCTCGTCGGCGCCGCGATCGGCACCGCGACGGGGCATCTCATCACGCGCAAGGCGAACGCGCGCGTGCAGATCGTTCCGTGGGGCGACACGAAAAGCGCCGGGATCGACATGACGTTGCGTTTCTGAATCCCACGGGCCGAGCGTAGATTTGCGCAGACGCCGATTAACCCTCACTTATCCCTGCCCTGTTATCGTGGAAAGCGTGACGCGCGCGATCATCAGCTTTGACACCGAATTGTCGGCCGCCCTCTTTCAGCGGGGTGCCGACGCGCGCGCCAATTTCGAAAGCTCTATCCTCGGCCGTTGTCGCGACGGCGATTTCGGCATCCATTTCCAGATGGACATGCTCGAACGCCATGGCCTGACCGGCGTCTGGTTCGTCGACCCGATGCCCGCGCTTGTCTATGGCCCCGCGATCGTCGACGAAATCGTCGCGCCGATCGTCGCCCGCGGGCACGAGGTGCAGCTCCATATTCACACCGAATGGCTGGAATTCGCGCGCTTCAACCCGGTCGGGCGGCTTAACGGGCGCAACATCGGCGACTTCCCCTTTACCGCGCAAAAGAAGCTGATCGCCCTTTCCCGCGACATATTGATCGGCGCCGGGGCACCGCGCCCGATCACATTCCGTGCAGGAAATTTCGGCGCCAATGACGACACGCTACGCGCGGTCGCGGCGCTCGGCTTCCGCTTCGACAGCAGCTTCAACGGCGCGTGGCGCGGCCAGGGCTGCGACATTTCGCTCGACCCCGGCAATATCGGGATGCGCCACCATCAGGGCATCTGCGAAGTGCCCGTCAGCGGACTGCTCGACCGCAGCAACCGCTTTCGCCCCGCACAGCTTTGCGCGATGTCCGAAGAGGAAATGCGCGACGCGCTCGACCATGCGGCGGCGAGCGGCGCGATCCAGTTTTCGGCATTCAGCCACAGCTTCGAGTTGCTCAGCCGCGACCGCGCCGTTCCGAACCGCCTCGCGATCGCACGGATGGAGGCGCTGTGCCGCGCCGTCGCCGACGACCCGCGCATCACCAGCGGCGGCTATGCCGATCTGCCCACCCCGCCGTCGCAGCCGCGCCGCATCCGGCTCGCGCGTCCAAAGCCGCTGCGCACCGCGCGCCGTATCGTCGAGCAGGCGGCGGGCCACCTCGCGCACGAAGTCCGCTACGTCCGCGACCTCATCTCCGTCGCGGTCAATTCGTCGCGCTGGGGCAAGATTCTAAGCGGCGTCATCCTGGCCGTGGCCTAGCGCCAGATAGGCGTCGGACTGCATTTCGGCGAGGCGGCTCGCCGTCCGTTCGAACTCGAACGCGCCGTCGCCCGCAACATAGAGCGCATCGGGCTCGGCCGCCGCGCTCGCGAGCAGCTTGACCTTATATTCGTAAAGCGCGTCGACCAGCGTCACGAAGCGCGCCGCCTCGTTGCGGTTCTCCGGCCCCATCCTGGGAATGCCGACGATGATTACCGTGTGAAATTGCTGCGCGACCGCCAGATAATCCGCCGCGCCGCGCGCCGCGCCGCAAAGCCGCTTGAACGAAAAGACCGCAACGCCCTTCAGCGCCTTCGGGACGTGCAGCGTCCGCCCGCCGCCGACGTCGAGATCGAGCGAAGGCACATGCGCGCGGTCCTCGGGCGGATAGTCGGTGAGGCGGAAAAAGGCGGCCGACAGCGCCGCGCTCGCCGCATCGTCGGCGGGAACGAACCAGCGCGCGCCACCGCCAAGCCGGTCGCGACGATAGTCGGTCGGGCCGTTGAGTCCGAGGATATCGAGCCTCTGCTCGATCAGCGCGATAAAGGGCAGGAAATGCTCGCGATTGAGCCCGTCCTTGTAGAGGTCCTGCGGCGGGCGGTTCGACGTCGCGACGACGGTGACGCCGCGGTCGACCAGCGCGGTGAACAGCCGCGAGAGGATCATCGCGTCGGCGCTGTTGTTCACCACCATCTCGTCGAACGCGAGGCAGCGGACATTTTCGGCGAGCGCCGCAGCCACGAGCGGGATCGGGTCGCCGCTCTCGCTCTTGCGCACCTCGCGCATCCGCGCATGGACGTCGAGCATGAAGGCGTGGAAATGGACGCGGCGCTTTCGCTGGATGTGGAGCGCGTCGTAGAACAGGTCCATCAGCATCGACTTGCCGCGCCCGACCGCACCCCACAAATAGACGCCGCGCGGTGCGTCGGGCTTGCGCCCGGTAATCCGCCAGAGCAAGCTGCCGCGCGGCGGCACGGCTTCGAGCTCGCGCTGGAGCGCGTCGAGCCGCTCGGCCGCCGCGCGTTGCTCAGGGTCGGGCCGCAGCTCGCCCGCAGCAATCAACGCATCATAATGCGCGAGGATGGTCGTCAACGCTTGGTCGCCTTGCGGATCGTCCCCGCAAAGCTCAGCACGATATGCGCGTCACCCGCGCCCTGCACGACCAGCCCGCGCAGGAAGATCAGCCGCCCCGTCTCGCGCACCAGCTCGACCACCGCGTCCATCGGCTCGCCGATCCGCCCCGCGCCGACGAATTGCGTCGACAGGTCGAGCGTCACCGAATGGCCCGCGTCGAGCGAGCCGAACTGATGCGACGCCGCGAAGAGCGCGATGTCGACAAGCGCGAGCGTCACCGCGCCGTGGACATTGTCGCCGAGATTGCTGTGTTTGCGCTCGGGCACCATCCGCACCCGCGCGCGCGGACGACCGTCGGGAGTCGGATCTTCGACGCGCACCGACAGCGGCTCGATGAAGCCATTGAAGCGGCTCGGGTCTTTCAGGTTCCAGCTGACCCAACCGTCGGGCAACTCCTCGGCGGTGAAATTCTCGCGCCGCTTGGGTTCTTCAATGCCGTCGTTCACACCTGCCGCTCGGCCTCGAGCTTCTTGATCTCGGCAATCGCGCGCGCGGGGTTGAGCCCCTTGGGGCACGCATTGGCGCAGTTCATGATCGTGTGGCAGCGATAGAGTCGGAACGGGTCCTCGAGCTCGTCGAGCCGCTCACCCGTCATTTCGTCGCGGCTGTCCGCAAGCCAGCGATAGGCCTGCAGCAGGATCGCAGGGCCGAGGAACTTGTCGCTGTTCCACCAATAGCTCGGGCAGCTCGTCGAGCAGCATGCGCACAGGATGCACTCGTAAAGCCCGTCGAGCTTCTCGCGCTCGGCGGGGCTCTGCAGCCTTTCCTTGCCGCTGGGGGTCGTCGTCTTGGTCTTCAGCCAGGGTTCGATCGACGCATATTGCGCATAGAAATGGGTGAAGTCGGGGACGAGGTCCTTGATGACTTCCATGTGCGGCAGCGGGGTGATCGTGATGTCGCCCTTCAAATCCTCGATCGCGGTCGTGCAGGCGAGGCCGTTCTTGCCGTTCATGTTCATCGAGCAGCTGCCGCAAATGCCCTCGCGGCACGAGCGGCGGAAGGTCAGCGACGCGTCCTGTTCGCTCTTCATCTTGATGAGCGCATCGAGCACCATCGGCCCGCACTTTTCGGTGTCGATCTCGAACGTGTCGAAGCGCGGATTCGCGCCCTTGTCGGGGTCGTAGCGATAGACTTTGAACTTTTTGACGTTGGTCGCCCCCTCGGCCTTGTGGACCGTGCCGCCCTTTTGGACGCGGCTGTTCTTGGGCAGGCGAAATTCGGCCATATCGGGCTCCCTTGTGCAGTCGGCGGTCGGACTAGACCCGTTGCGCGGCGGGGGCAAGGGGGTGTGGCGAGCTAATGAAAAGCCCCTTCCCTTCAGCGGAGGGGTCGGGGTGGGGCCAGCGGCCTGGCGCAAAGGTTCCGAAGGCCCGCCCGCCGCGACCAGACGGCAAGCCGCCAAGTCTCGCTGCCCTCCCCTGAAGGGGAGGGGTGTAAATTCCGAAATATGCGGCTACGGGCGCATGGAATGACCGCCGATCCCGCCCAACCCGCCGTCACCAGCCGCCATGTCGCCAAAGGGCTCGGCACGACCGTGCTCGCGCGGCTCGGTGCGGTGGTCGAGATTGTCGCGCAGCCGCTTTATGTGCTGATGTTCGGGCTCGCGGGCTACGGCCTCTATGCGGTGCTCTGGGCGACGATCAACCTCATCGAGAATATCTTCGACCTCGGCATGACGAGCGCCATGCAGCGGACCGTCCCGCAGTCGGCGAGCGACGCCGAGGCGGCGGGGGCGCTGCGCACCGCCATGCTCTTTGGGGTCGGCCCATGCCTTGTCGTCGCGGCGCTCATTGCCTGGTTCGCGTCCGACCTTGCGCCGCTGCTCAACGTCGCCGAGCGCGACCGCCCGCTCGTCGTTCCCGCGATACAGTTGTTCGTCTGGGCGCTGCCCTTGTGGGCCTTTGTCGAGATCGCGACCTCGGCGATGCGTGCGCGGATGGTGTTCGGCGCCGAAATCCGCCTGCGTATCGTCTGGGAGCAGATCATGCGGCTGGTGTTCGCCGGCGCCTTTTTCGCGGGCGGGCTGGGGCTCAAGGGGCTTTTCGTCGCACATCTGTGCTCGCTCGCGATCACCGCGCTCCTCTGCGTTCGGCTGCTGCGGCGTCATTATGATTTCGCGCTCTTGTGGCGCGGCGGGCGCGGCAGCGATGTCGAGCGCAACACCTTCTGGGCCGGGCTGTCGATCCTGCCGTCGAACGTGATCGCGCGGCTGTTCGGCGATGCGCCGGCGCTGATCCTCAACCTGCTGCTCCCCGGCGCGGCGGGCGCAGCGGCGGCCGGCCTCTTCACCATCGCGCGCAAGCTCTCGAGCGTCGTCCAGCTCGTCCGCGTTGCCTTCGTCTATGTCATCGCTCCGCTCGCCGCGAGCGCCGAGCGCGCCGACCGCGCGCAGGTTGCCGAAATCTATGCCTATGCGACGCGGCTTATCGCGGCGATCGCGCTGCCGCTCGCGGCGGTGCTCGCAGCGGGGAGCGCGTCGCTGCTCAGCCTGTTCGGCGATCAGGCGCAGGTCGCGCGCGCTGCAGTCGTCATCCTCTTCTTCGCGCGCGCGGCGGAAGCGGTGCTCGGCATTTCGCTTCCGGTGCTCCAGGTCGTCGCCGCCTTTCGCCACCAGCTCACCGCCAGCCTGTTCGGCGTCGCCGTCGCGGTCGGCGCTGGGTGGTTGATCGTCGGTCAAATGGACGCACTGACCGGCGTGACGCTCGCCATGTCGATCGGGCTCGTCGTGATGGCAGGCATCCCGATGGCGCAGCTCGCAATCAGCGAGCGGCTTCACCCCTTCGACCGGCAGTTCCCGCTGGTCGCGCTGCGCGGAATGCTGATCACGCTGGCGGCGGGACTGCTCGCGCTGTTCATCAGCCGCCTGCCTGACCCGGTAGCGCTGCCGCTGATCGTGCTGGTCGCGGTCGCGGCAATCTGGTCGTCGCTCCGCTTCGCGCTGCCCGAAGCCGATCGTGCATCGCTGGGCAAGACCGGGCGGAAACTCAGACTGATCTCCTGATCCGTCATCCCCGCGAAGGCCGCGATCTCGACCTCCGCTTGCAATGCACCGGCCAGATCGCGGCCTTCGCCGGGATGACGACAAGACAGAGGGTCTTATTTTGGCCGCAAACTTTGCTAGAGGAGACGCCACTTCATTCGCCGCTCCTGCGGCCAACAGGCGGAACCCGATGTATCAGCAAGAACTCGCCCGTAGCGGCAAGCGCCTTTTCTTCATTCGCGGCACCTATATCTACATCACGATCGCAATCTCGACGCTGATCGCGTGGTGCAGCAAAGACTGGGGGCCGTTCAACACGGCGACCGGCGACTGCGCCTGGTTCTGGCTGTCGCTCGGCGTTGCGAGCGCGGGCGCGATCGTCCGCGTTTTCACCAGTGGTTGGGCCGCGCTCGGCACCTCGGGGCGCGCCAAGGTCGCCGCCGAGGCGAGCGAGCTCAACACCACCGGCCCCTACAGCCTCGTGCGCAACCCGCTCTATGTCGGGCGCATCCTGAACTTCACCGGCCTTGCGATGCTGTCGGGAAGCTGGGTGTTCGGCGCAATCGTCTTCCTGCTCGCGATCCTGATCTATGAGCGCATCTCGATTTACGAAGAAGAGTTCCTGCGCGAAAAGTTCGGCGCCGCACATGCCGAATGGGCAAAGGACGTCCCCGCGCTGCTCCCGCGCCTGTCGGGCTGGGTGAAGCCCAAATATCCCTTCTGGTGGAAGCGGATGATCTGGCGCGAGCAGAACAAGCTGTTCCTGCTCGCGACGACCGTCTTCCTGACGTGGATGGCGCGGATGGACTTCAATTTCGACGCGCTGACCTCGGCGCAGTGGAACTGGGTTTATGCCTTTGCCGCGCTCGTCGTCGTTCGCTTCATCATCGGCGGACTCAAGATGATCGGCTTCTTCAAGGAATTGAGCTGACCAAATGGGGAGCGATCTCGCTCCCCTCATCGCCGTGATCGGCAGCGACGGGTCGGGCAAATCGACGCTGTCGGCCGACCTCCTCGCGCATATCCAGAAGTCGCGGCCCGCGGAGAGCGGCTATCTCGGCCTCGGTTCGGGCGAGCAGGGCCGCCGCATCGGCCGCTGGCCGCTGATCGGCCCGCCGCTCCACCGCTTCCTCGACGGCATCGCCGACCGGCTGCGCGATCCCGACGCGCCGATCCCCGGCTGGCTCGCCGCGCGCTACGCGCTGCGCAAATCGAAGAAGCGCCGCGCGAAGTTCGAACAGCTTCTCGCGCGGCGCCGCGCGGGCATCACCATCGTCACCGACCGCTACCCGCAGATCGAAGTGCCCGGCCTGCACGACGGCCCGATCCTCGCGGGCCGCGCCATGACACCGCGCCTCGCGGCGATGCAGGCAGAGGAGCGCGCGCTTTATGCCGAGATGGCGGCCTATATGCCGACGCTCGTCATTCGCCTGCACATCGACGTCGACACGGTGATGGCCCGCAAGCCTGATCATGTCCGCGCGCTGATCGCGCGCAAGGTCGAAACGGTGCCGCTGCTGACGATGGGCGGCGCCCCCATCGTCGATCTCGACGCGACCATGCCATATGCGGAGGAACTGGCGCTGGCAAAGGCGGCGGTCGATCAGGCACTAGCTGCCCAACCTTGAATTTCGTGAGTCCCCGCGAAGGCGGGGCGCCATCTCCTGCCCGGCCAAGGTGGCACCGACCGGCGATGGGCACCCGCCCCCGCAGGCGCACGCAAGCTTAAAAGCCTCGCCCGGCCATGATCCGCTCGATCAGCACAATATCTTCGGGCTTGTCGGCGTCGATACATGCCTCCGCCGCCGACATCGGCACGATCCGCGCCTTGACCCCGAAACGGCGACCCGCGCGCGCGACGCCCTGATGGATCGTCAGCAGCCGCAGCAGCACGCCGATCAGCAGCGCGGGGCCGAAGGCCGCGATGATCCTGAGCCCCTTCTTGCGATCGCGCTCGATCCGCCCCCAGAAATCGAGCAGCGGCCGTGCGCGGCGACCGCGCAAGCGAAATAGATTCGCCCCCGACCACCAGCCGCCGCGGAACTTGAGCCACGTGCGCCTTGATTCGGGATAGCGCGCGAGCAGCACCGTGCGTTCGACCATCGCAACCGCCACGTCGCTGTCCTCGGCCCCATCGAGAAACTCGCCAATCATTGCGGGAGTGAGCAGCACATTGTCGGCGGTCGTCACCAACACCGGCGCGTCATCGTCGGGGAGCGCAGCGGCGAGCGACGCGCTGATCCCCTGCCCTGAGTCGGCGAACCGCACGTCTTCGAAAGCGGCAAGCGCCGGATCGGCGGCAAGCGCGCGGCTGTTCTGCGCGAGAACGGTGATCGCGCCGACGCGCGGCGACGCGCGCAGCGCGCGCACGACGTGAACGAGCATCGCTTCGCCCGCGATCGGCAGCAGTGCCTTGGTCGCGACGCCGCTGCCGTCGAGCAGGGGGTCGGGGCCGGGGCGGCTCCCTGCCATCACGATTGCCGGGATCGGCGCGGTCATTGCGGCGACGCCTCCACCGGCGCGATCCGCCGTCCGGTAACGCCACGCAGGAAATCGCCCGCTTCGTCCAGTACCGGCGCCTTGCCACCAAAGGGCGCGGCGAGAGCCATGACGATACCCGTGTGACCAAGCCCCGGATAGACGCGCAACGTCGCGGCGCCGCCCGCGCGCTCGATTGCGGCGGCGAGATTCTGGCTGTTGCGCGGGCGCACGATATCGTCGGCGTCGCCCGTCGCGAGCCACATCGGCGGCGCATCGCCACGCGCAAAGGAAACAGGCTGGGTCTTTTCGATCGGGCGGATCTTGCCCATCGCCTTGTCGGCGCGGCCGCCCTTTTCGAGCGGGGTGAAATCATAAGGCCCGGCCAGCCCCGCGACGCCGCGGATCACCGCCGGGTCGGTCCCCGCCGCGCGCAGCCATTGCGGGTCAAGCGCGAGCATCGCAGCATTATAGGCGCCCGCCGAATGTCCCATCAGCGCGATCCGGTCGGGATCGCCGCCAAGCTTTCCGACATGTTCGCGCGTCCATGCGACCGCCGCCGCGCTGTCCTCGATATAATCGGGCCAATAGGCGCGCGGGACGAGGCGATAGTCGGGGATGACGGTGACGAAACCTTGCCGCGCGAGTGCGCGACCGGCGAAGCCGTAGCTGGCGCGCTCGCCGCTGTTCCAGCCGCCACCATAGAAGAAGACGACCACCGGCAGCCGGTTGCCCTCGCGCGCATCCTCGGGAACCCAGATGTCGAGCGTCTGGCGCGCGCCGCGGCCATAGGGCTGCCCCGCGAGGAGCAGTTTTGCGCCGCCTCCGCCGCCGAGCAGCTTGTCGGCAAGGTCGAGTGATTTCGCGCCGCCCGCAACGATAAGCTTTGCGCCGCCACCGAACAGGAGCAGCAGGATCAGCAATATAAACAAATATTTGATCAACCGCCGACCCTTGCGCCCCGCGTCCGTCATTCGTCCGCCCTTCGCCGGACCGCGCAACATCGGTCCGTCCGCGGCCCTACCGTGCGTCGCGCAGCGCCACAAGCGCCACCTTTTCGCGTGTCGTGCGTAGGAAAGGCATGACTCCACCCGCCCGCCGCCCTGCGCTCGTCTGCAACAGCCAGAGCGGCAGCTTCGATTCCGCGCGCCGCGACTGGATCGCCGAACAATTTGCCGCGGCGGGGACGCCGCTCGTCGCCGACTATTGCCTTCCCGACCAGAAACTGCCCGACCCGGCGCGCCTTGTCGCCGATGGCGTCGACCTCGCGGTGGTCTGGGGCGGCGACGGCACGATCAATGCAAGCGTCGCGGCGCTCGCCGGCTGGGACGGCACGCTGCTGGCCCTTCCCGGCGGGACGCTCAACCTCCTCGCCAAACAGCTTCATGGCGAGCGCGAACTGGAAGCCATCCTCGCCGATGTTCTTTCCGGGCGCGCGCATCGCGACGTCCCGCCGACCGTCGCCTGCGCCGCCGGTCGCGCGATGGTCAATATGCTCGCGGGGCCGACGACCGTCTGGGCCGAGGTGCGCGAGCACGTCCGCCAGCGCGAACTGGCCAGCGCCGCCGCGCTTGTCCCCGAGGCACTCGAGGAAAGCCTTGCCGGCGACCCGGTGCGGCTCGCGGGCGATGCACGCGAATTCCAGGCGATCAGCATGACACCCTCGCGCGACGGCATCGTCGTCGACGGCCTCTATGCCGACAGCCCCACATTGCTCCTGCGCCACGCAATCGCGTGGGTCGGCGGCGATTTTCGCGACGGGCCGCGCGAACGGCTGACCGCGCGCCCCACGGTCACGATCAGCTCCGACGCCCCGCTCGGCCTGCTGATGGACGGCGAACATGCCGACGGCGCGGCGAGCGTAACCTTTAGGATCGAGCCCGCGCCGATGGCGATGCTCCTGACGATGCCTTTGCCATGATCCGCCTCTTCCACATCAGCGACCTCCATTTCGGGCTCGAAGACCGCATCGCACTCGCCTGGTTTACCCAATTGGTGCGCGCCGAGTGCCCCGACGGCGTGCTGATCACCGGCGACCTGACGATGCGCGCGCGCACCCGCGAATTCGCCGCGGCGTGCGACTGGATCGAGACGCTCGACCTCCCGGTTACGGTTGAGGTCGGAAACCACGACCTGCCCTATTTCAACCCGATCGAGCGCTTCTTCTTTCCCTATCGCCGTATCGCCCGGATCAAGCGGCTGATCGACCGCGAGCTCGACTTTCCGGGGCTGGCGGTCGTTCCGCTCAAGACGACGGCGCGCGCGCAATGGCGGCTCGACTGGTCGAAGGGTCGGGTGACCCGGCGCGCGCTCGACACGACACTCGCCGCTATCGATGCGCTGCCGCCCGGCACGACGGTCCTCGTCGCGGGCCATCATCCGCTCGTCGAAGCAGGAACGCGCGGGCGCGCGCTCACACGCGGCGGCGAACGGGCGCTGTGCGCGCTCGCCGAGCGCGGCGTCGCGGGCGTGCTCACCGGCCATGTCCACGACGCCTTCGATCTGGTGAAGCAGACACCCGCCGGGCCGGTCCGGATGATCGGCGCGGGCACCTTGTCGCAGCGTATCCGCTCGACCCCGCCCAGCTTCAACGACCTCGAAATCGCGGACGGAGCGGTGCGTGTTACCGTGCGCAGCCTGCCGGAACTCCCGACGCGCCACATGCAGATCGACGCCATCCCGCCCGACGCGCTCCCCCCGCGTCGGCCGGGCGAGCCGGTCGCTCCCGTTGGCGCCGTTCCGCCCGTCGACCCGCCCGTCCATTGACGCGGCCACGCCCAGGTGAAAGGAACCGGTCCATGACGAGCCGCCGCACAATCCACGTCAACGACAGGATGCAGTCGGGTTATAGCTACGACCTCACTGCCCCCGAGGGCGAGGATTTCGACCCCGCATTTACGCCGCATTTCACGCCCGGGGAGATGCTGGAAATGGGGGTCTTCGAGGGAAAATATTGCAACGATTGTCGGGACGAATTTCCCGCCGACTGGTTCGAGAACGCCAGGGTAGCCGACAAGCCCGATCCCGACCTCAACTATTTCGGCGTCAAATCGCGCCAGCCACTCTCCGTTTGGCGCGAAAAAGGATGGATCTACGGCCCCGACCCGCGTGGCTGGTTCCAATGGTATTGCCGCTATTATATGGGGCGCCGCCTGCCCGACATCGACGCGATCCAGATCAAGCGCTGGCGCGGTTTCGCCCGCCATGCGGGGCAGGTTCGCGCCAATTGCGACCCGGGCGACATTCACTGCCGCCCGCGCCAACGGCAGGCGCTGCTGCAATGGGCCTATGACCCGTTCGTCTGATCAGGGCTCGCGCGCGCCCACGAACAGCGCGATGATGCCGATGAACGCGCCATAGCGCAGCGCGGCGTCGAGCGCCGCCTCGCGCATGGCTTCGGATCGCCAAAGTTCGAACCATGTTTCGGCGATCACGATCCAGCCGGCAAAGAGCATCAGCACCGCGACCCCGCACCCCGCCAGCGCGAGCGTCTTGGCGGCGTCGAACGTGGCCGCGTCGCCGCCACGCACCGCCCACATCCGCCACGCGCCCGCGAGGCAAAGCAATGCCGTCACAAGCTTTAGCGCCGGAATAGCGAGCGCCCCCGCAAGGACCAACGCCGGACTTGCCGTCGCGCGCCAATCGTCGCTGCCGCCTTCGAACGTCGTCATCGACAGCGTCGCTGCGACGGCGCCCTTCGTTCCCTGCCAATCATGGAAATTGCCAAAAGCGCCGAGCAGGCCCCAGGTTGCCACCGCGATAACGAGCAATATCTTCAATATTCTGAGCATCGCCTGTTCCCCCCTTTCGCCACGCTAGGCGATTCGGGGCGGAAGGTCCAAGTCCGCTTTGCGCTGCATTCAGCAAAAAGGGCGGCCCGTTTCCGGACCGCCCTCCTCTTTCCCACCCGTCGGTGGAAAAAGTCGTTTAGCGCTTCGAGAACTGGAAGCTGCGGCGGGCCTTTGCCTTGCCGTACTTCTTGCGCTCGACCGCGCGGCTGTCGCGGGTCAGGAAGCCAGCCGACTTCACCGTGCCGCGCAGCGCGGGTTCAAAGCGGGTCAGCGCCTGCGCGATGCCGTGCAGCACGGCGCCAGCCTGACCCGACAGGCCACCACCCTTGACGGTTGCGACGATGTCATACTGGCCGGCGCGGTCGGTCAGACCGAAGGGCTGGTTGATGACGAGGCGCAGCGTCGGACGCGCGAAATAGACTTCCTGGTCGCGGCCGTTGACGGTGATCTTGCCCGTTCCGGGCTTGAGCCACACGCGGGCGACGGCGTCCTTGCGGCGGCCGGTTGCATAAGCGCGGCCCTGCTTGTCGACGATTTTTTCGCGCAGCGGTGCGGACGGTGCCGCGATCGTTGCTTCGGTACCTTCGACGGCGCCGGCGAGATCCTTGAGATCGGTCATGGTCTGTTCGTCAGCCATTATGCACCCACCTTGTTCTTGCGGTTCATCGACGCGACGTCGATCACTTCGGGGCTCTGCCCTTCATGCGGATGTTCAGCTCCAGCAAAGATGCGCAGGTTGCGCATCTGCTGGCGGCCAAGCGGGCCGCGCGGAATCATGCGTTCGACGGCCTTTTCGAGCACGCGCTCGGGGAAACGGCCTTCGAGAATCTTCGCGGGGCTGGTTTCCTTGATGCCGCCGGCATAGCCGGTGTGCTTGTAATAGCGCTTGTCGGCCATCTTCTTGCCGGTGAACGCCACCTTGTCGGCGTTGATGACGATGACATTGTCACCGCAATCGACGTGCGGGGTGAACGACGGCTTGTGCTTGCCGCGCAGGATATTGGCGATGATCGAAGCAACGCGGCCCACGACGAGACCGTCGGCGTCGATCAGCACCCATTTCTTTTCGACCGTCGCGGCGTTTGCCGACTGGGTCGTCTTGGTCAGCGCCTTCATGGCACGCTCCTTGACAGAGATGGAACGGGGCGGTCGCATTCGCTGCCGCCCGAAAACAATCCGCGCCGCCTGCCCCGGTGGGACAATGCGGCGCTTCGGAGCGGCCCAATGACGCTTGAAGCCCCGAAAGTCAAGCGTCCTGCGGCTTTGCTGACGGGTATTATGATACCATCAACAATTTGCCGAGGCAGATTTCAACCCCTGGCGGTGCACGGCGGCCGCCGTCACCGCGACCAATATGGCGCCGACGACCTGATGGAGAACCGCGATCCACATCGAGACCCCCGTGACGACGGTGAGGATTCCGAGCAGCATCTGCGCGGCAACGGTGACGACCATCAATCCCGCTTCATGCCGTGCGCCCCTCTTGGCCAGCGCGCGCGCGAGCAGCAGCAGCGCGAGCGCCGCGACCCACGACCACCAGCGGTGCAGGAAATGAATGAGGAAGGGATCGTTGGTCAGCGCCATCCACGCGCCGCCCGACCAGTCGATGCCTTCGGGCACGAAATGATCGTTCATCGCCGGCCAAGTGTTCGCGACCTGACCCGCGTTGAGCCCCGCCACCCATGCGCCGAGCAGCAATTGCACGAAGAGGATGGCGATCGCCCCGATCGCCGCGCCCGTCAGCCGCGCGGGCCGCGCCCCTTCATCGCGCGCCAGCTCGCCAAGGTCGCGCGCGGTCCACACCAGCCCGCCGAGCAGGAAGAGCGCGGTGAGCAGATGCGCGGCCAAGCGGAAATGGCTGACGTCGGTGCGATATTCGAGCCCCGACGCGACCATCCACCAACCGATCGCGCCCTGCAGCCCGACGAGCGCGGCGAGCGCGAACAGCCGCCAGCCATAGCCCGCGGGGATCGCGCGCCGCCATGCGAACCAGGCGAGCGGCAGCAGCAGCGCCATTCCGACGACGCGCCCCAAAATGCGGTGCAGCCATTCCCAGAAAAAGATCGCCTTGAACCCCTCAAGCGTCATGCCGAGGTTGATTTCCTTATATTCGGGGATCTGCTTGTATTTCTCGAACTCGGCGATCCAGTCGGCCTCGTTCGTCGGCGGCAATACGCCCGACACGGGGCGCCATTCGGTGATCGACAGCCCCGATTCGGTCAGCCGCGTGATCCCGCCCACGGCGACGACGATGATGACGAGCACGGCGACGGCCCACAGCCAGCGCGCAAGCGCGGCGGGGCGGGGGGTGCGGCGCGCGGCCGCGGCGGTCAGCGAGGCGTCGGACATGCGCCGCCCTATCGTCGTTCGGCGCGCGTTAGGCAAGCGGGTCGAAATTCATGGTCGCGACAGGCTGGGGTTGATAATCGGTCGTCGATGTTCCGCCGTTTGCCTGCTCTGGCGCTCGCCTGCGCCGCAATTGCCGCCGCACCCTTTGCCGCGCGTGCCGACACTGCCACGTCACCCTATGCTGCGCTCGCCGCGATGGAGGCGCGCGTGGCAGCGATCGGCTTCCGCCTGACGACCGCCAACGCCAACTGGTGCCCGGTGCGTCAGCCGCAATTCGGATGGCTCTGGGGCGACCCGCGCCTTTACGCCGAGGAGGACCGCGCGGCGGCGCTCGTCCCCTACGACGCATCGACCAGCGACGCGCCCTTCCCCGCAGCCATCGCACCCGATTCGCCCGCAGCCCGTACGGGACTTCGCATCGGCACCCCGATCCTCAAGCTGAACGGGGCGTCCTTGCCGCCCGCCGAGGGCACCGACGCCTTCGCGCGCATTTCGGCGCTCGAAACCGCGCTCGCGGCACTTCCGCTCGACCGGCCGCTGACGCTGGCGACCGGCGACGGGCAAACGGTCGACATCCAGCCTGTCACCGGTTGCGCGTCGGACTTTCGCCTCGAAGCGCGCGACCGCCCCGCAGGCGCGGCCGACGGCCGCCTCGTCCTTATCAGCTACGGCCTCGCGCTGTTTGCCGAGGATGATGCCGAACTCGCCGCTGCCGTCGCGCACGAGCTCGCGCACAATATCCTCCGTCATCGCGAACGGCTTGACGCCGCGGGGGTCGACCGCGGGCTCGGCAAGCAGTTCGGGCGCAGCGCCCGGCTCTTCCGCCAGACCGAGATCGAAGCCGACCGGTTGTCGGTCTGGCTGCTCGCGGGCGCAGGCTATGATCCTACTGCCGCCGCCCGCTTCTGGACGCGCTTCGGCCAGCGCGAAGGGCGTCCGCTCTTCCAGGCGGGCACGCATCCGCGCTGGCGCGACCGCGTCGCGACGCTTGAGGCCGAGGCCGCCGCGATTGCCGCCGCCCGCGCCGAGGGCGAGCCGCTCGTCCCGCCGCTGGTCGCCAACCCGCCGCCCTTGGAATAGCGGCGCGGCCATCCTATTTTGGAGCCATCGCTCCCCGACCCTTCAAGGACCCATGCCATGACCCGTGAGACCGCCATTTTCGCCGGAGGCTGCTTCTGGTGCACCGAAGCCGTGTTCCAGTCGCTCGCGGGTGTGGACTCGGTCGAAAGCGGCTATATCGGCGGGACGGTCGAAAACCCGACCTATAAGCAAGTGTGCGGCGGCGACACCGGCCACGCCGAAGCGATCCGCATCACCTTCGACCCCGACGTCATCGGCTATGACGATCTGCTCGACGTCTTCTTCGCGACGCACGATCCGACGCAGCTCAATCGTCAGGGCAATGACATCGGCACCCAGTATCGCAGCGCGATCTTCCCGCTCGACGATGCGCAGGCCGCTGCGGCGCGCGCCGGAATCGAACGCGCCGCCGCCGACTGGCCAGCACCGATTGTGACGACCATCGAGCCTGCTTCGACCTGGTATCCGGCCGAGGATTATCACCAGGCCTATTGGGATGGCGAAGGCCAGCGCAATCCATATTGCATGGCCGTCATTCCGCCGAAACTGGCAAAGCTGCGCAAAGGGTTCGGCGAGCGCCTCCGCGCGGGCTAGCCGCCGCCGCAATGGCCGAGGGAAGCGCAGGCATGACGTCACTCGCTCCTTTTCCTTGACTTATCAGCGATTTTGACTAGCTGCCGCCGCTTCTTAGGGGCGGGATAGCCCCCAGGCGCCGTGGGGGTCGCTGGACGTGCTGGGATCGTTGTTCCTTTCTGGTATTTTGGCTGTCGCGCAGCCGGTAGCAGTACAGACCGCAAACCAGACGATTGTCGAGGACGGCGCCGACGGCATGGCGCGCGCTGTCAACCGCATGGTCGGCGGCATCATCAGCTATGTCCGCTGGCCCGAAAGCCCCGCCGCCGCGGCACGCAATCTTTGCATCGTCGGAAGCCCTACGATCACTGCGAGCATCGCTCCGTCGATCGCGGGCGGGCTACCCGTGACCGTCCATCGCCTTTCGCCGGCAGCGGTCAGCGTTCGCAAAGACTGCGACATTCTCTTTCTCGGGCGCATGGCGGTGGCCGATCGGCAACGGCTGATCGGCTGGGTGCGCGGCCGCGCCGTGCTGACGATCAGCGACGACGACCCCGATTGCCTGCACGGCGCCATGTTCTGCCTGTCGGCGCGCGCCGGACGCCTCGGCTTTTCGGTCAATCTCGACGCGATCGGGCGTGGACCGCTGCGCGTCGATCCGCGCGTGCTGAAAATGGGGCAGAACGACGGGAGCGCGACATGATCGAGCGCGCTACCGAAACGCCCGTCCGCCGCACCACCCTGCAAAGGCTGTTGTCGCGGTTCCACTTCGGCATCACCCTGTTCGCGGTGGCGCTGTCGGGCATCACGATCCTGCTCGCCGGGGTCACGGCGCTGCGCGGCTATGCCGATCGCAATTTGGAGCTTGCGGCGCGGCTCGGCGCTTATGGCGCCGAACCTGCACTGGTGTTCAACGACCCGCTGGCAGCGCGCGATGGCATCGAACCGCTGACGGAAATTGCCGGCATCGCCCGCCTGCGCGTCCTTGACGATCGCGGCCGCGTGCTGACCGGATGGACGTCCCCCAACCCCGATCCGGCGCCGCTGCTGACGCACCTCGTCTTTCCGCGGCCCTATGCAATCCCCGTCCGCCGCAACGGATCGGTTATCGGGACGGTCGAGGTGTGGGGCGACAGTTCGACGATGAACGATTATGTGCGGCTCGGCCTGCTCGCCGGGCTGGGCTGCCTGCTCGTCACCGCGCTCGGTACGATCGTGCTCGCGCGGCGCTTTGAATATGAGCTCGTCAAGCCGCTCGGCGAGATCGCCACCGTTGCGCACGACGTCCGCCTGCACCGCCGGTTCGACAAGCGCGTCAAGCCGCTCGGCATCGCCGAACTCGACCGGCTCGGCGGTGACATCAACGCACTGCTCGACGAATTGCAGGGGTGGCAGGGACATATGGAAAGCGAACGCGCGATCCTTGAACATCGCGCGTCGCACGATCCGCTGACGACACTCCCCAACCGCGCGGCTTTCGACCGTCAACTGGCCGAGCGAATTGCCGCGGCCGAACGGCGCGGTGGGCGCTTTGTCCTGCTTTTCTGCGACGCCGACAATTTCAAGGCGGTCAACGACGAATATGGCCATGCGGTGGGCGACCGCGTTCTCGTCGCGGTGTCGACCTGCATCCGCAACGGACTGCGCAAGGGCGATTTTGCGGCGCGGATCGGCGGCGACGAATTTGTCGTGATCGTCGATCCGCTCGACGCAGAGGCCGATCCGGGCGCGCTGATCCGGCGCATCAAGGATTGTGTGTCCGATCCGATCGCCTTGCCGGGGGGCGACGAGCAATACCGTCCGTCGATCAGCGTCGGCGCTGCGGTTTACCCCGACGACGGCAGCGATTCCGCCGCTCTGCTGACCGTCGCCGATGCCGGCATGTATGCCGACAAGATGACGAGCGGCGAAAGATGACCAATATCGGAGCCCTCCCGTGATGCGCCTATCCTCCCTTCGCCCATCAGCGCTGCTGGCTTTTGCCGCCGCAGTCGTGCTCGCGGCATGCCAAAGCGTATCGCCGATTTCCGGATTCACGCCGGCCCAGATCGCGATGCTCGAATCGGAAGGCTTTGTCGAAACCGGACCCGCGTGGGAACTCACGATCTCGGAACGCCTGTTGTTCCCGGTCGACGAAAGCGCACTCAAACCCGATCAGCAGGAACGGATCGCCCGCCTCGCCCGCAATCTCGTATCGGTCGATATTCTTACCGCGCGCGTCGAAGGCCACACCGATTCGACCGGCACCTCGGCCTATAACCAGGCCTTGTCGCAGGCGCGCGCCCACGCCGTCGCGACGCCGATGCAGGCGAATGGCATGCGCTTTAACCCAGAGCAGATTGTCGGCCGCGGCGAAGCCTTCCCGCTTTCGAGCAACGACACCGCCGAAGGCCGACAGGATAATCGCCGCGTCGTGGTGATCGTGGCGCCCGAATAGGCGTGCGCCGGCAGTCGCAAACGTCTGCAATGCTTTCCCTCGCAACACTGGGCGGCTAGGGTCGTCGCCATGAAACCGATCCGCAAAGCCGTCTTTCCCGTCGCCGGCCTCGGCACGCGCTTCCTTCCCGCCACCAAGGCGATCCCCAAGGAGATGCTGCCGGTCGTCGATCGCCCGCTTATCCAATATGCGGTCGACGAGGCACGCGAGGCGGGGATCGAACAGATGATCTTCGTCACCGGCCGCGGCAAGAGCGCGATCGAGGATCATTTCGACATCGCCTTCGAGCTCGAAAAAACGATGTCGGAGCGCGGCAAGGATCTGTCGGTTCTCGAACCGACGCGCCTCGGCCCCGGCAATTGCGCCTATGTCCGCCAGCAGGAACCGATGGGGCTTGGCCATGCGATCTGGTGCGCGCGCGACATTGTCGGCGACGAGCCCTTCGCGATCTTCCTCCCCGACGAATTCATGCACGGTTCGCCGGGATGCATGAAGCAGATGGTCGATGCCTATGCGCGCGTCGGCGGCAATCTGATCTCCGTCCTCGAAGTCCCGCGCGAGCAGGTGTCGTCCTATGGCGTCATCGCGCCGGGCGCGTCGGACGGCAAGCTGACCGAGGTCATGGGCCTTGTCGAAAAGCCCCCCGTCACCGAAGCGCCGTCGAACCTCATCATTTCGGGGCGCTACATCCTCCAGCCCGAGGTGATGCGCGTGCTCGAAGGGCAGGGAAAGGGCGCCGGCGGCGAAATCCAGCTCACCGATGCGATGGCCTCGATGATCGGGAACCAGCCCTTTCACGCCGTGACCTTCGACGGCGCGCGCTACGACTGCGGATCGAAGGCGGGCTATATCCAGGCCAATCTGGCGGTCGCGCTCGCACGGCCCGACATGGCCGCCGAAGTGCGAGCCTTTGCCATCGATCTCCTGCGATAACAGTCCGGCGGGGGAGGTCCCCCGCCGGCCCGAAGCCTATTCGCCCTCGATGTTGGGCTTGGGGAATGTATCGGCGCCGAGCGTGCGATAGAGCCACCCGCCGACAAGCCCGCCGACGAGCGGCGCGAGCCAGAACAGCCACAGTTGCTGCAACGCCAATCCGCCGACCACGAGCGCAGGCCCGGTGCTGCGTGCAGGGTTGACCGATGTGTTGGTGACGGGAATCGAGATCAGGTGGATCAGCGTCAGCGCAAGGCCAATTGCAAGCGGCGCAAAAGCGGCGGGCGCGCGCCCGTCGGTTGAACCCATGATGATCCAGAGGAAGAATCCCGTCAGCACGACCTCGATAATCAGCGCCGACCAGATGTCGTAATTGCCCGGCGAGCCCGCATCAAAGCCATTCGCGGCGAGCCCGCCCGCGATGTCGAACACCGGGCTGCCGCTCGCGACATAATAGAGCAGGAAGGCGGCGACGATCGCGCCGAGCACCTGCGCCGCGACATAAAGCGGCATGTCGCGCGCCTCGAAGCGGCCGCCCGCCCACAGCCCGACGGTCACCGCGGGATTGAGATGGCATCCCGAAATATGGCCGATCGCATAGGCCATGGTCACGACCGTCAGACCAAAGGCGAGCGATACGCCGAGCAGACCGATCCCGACCTCGGGGAATGCCGCGGCGAGCACAGCGCTCCCGCATCCACCGAACACGAGCCAGAATGTGCCGATAAACTCGGCGAGTCCCTTCTGCAGATTTGTCATTTGACCCTCCTCCCCGCCGGCGGCCAAGCACGCCTCCGGCGCAGGGGCACTCTAGCGCCGCCGGAGCGGCTCGCAACCCCTTGGAATCGGGCATTCCCGCGACGCTCAGGCGGCGGCGACCGCCTCGACAAAATGGCGCGCGCGCTGGTGCAGCGACTGCGCCGCGCGGTTGAGCCCCGACGAAAGCTCGCCGAGCGTCGCCGCGCCCTCGCCAACCGCCGATGCGCCGCGGCTGATATATTGGACGCGGTCGTCAATCTCGCGGCCCGCGGACACCGCCTGCTCGACATAGCTCGCGATCGACAGGCTTGTTGCGCTCTGGCCGTCGACCGCAGCGTCGATCGTGTCGGAAAAGCCATTGTTCGCCTCGATGGCGCGTTCGACGTCGCGAAATCCCTCGGCGACCTGCACGACAATCTCGCGGATGCGGTCGATATAGGGGGTGATGTCGCTCGCCGCCGAGCGCGTCTGGTTGGCGAGCGCCTTGACCTCGGCGGCGACGACGGCGAAGCCGCGCCCGGCGTCGCCCGCACGCGCCGCCTCGATCCCCGCGTTGAGCGCGAGCATGTTGGTGCGGCTTGCCATGTCGATGATCAGCCGCAGCATCTGTTCGATCGACTGGCTTGCATCCTGCAACATTGCCGCGCGGTCGCCGGTTTGCTTGACCTTCTGATGGGCGTCGCGCCGCACGCTGCGCGCGCGCGTGCCGTCGTCGACGATCTGCGCCATGCTCGCGGCGAGCGCGTGTCCGCGATCGCCGAGTTCCTGCAATCCGGCGAGCGTCTGCGCGGTCGCGCCTGCGACCGACAGCGCGTCGCGCCCGGTCTGTTCGGCGCGTTCGGACAATTGGCGCGCAACCGCTTCAACTTCATGCGCCATATCCGACAAGGTCGCTGTCAGCGCAGCTATATCCTGCTGAAACCCGCGCCCGGCGGCGTCGATCTGCGCCGCGCGCTCGGCGCGCTCACGCGCGACCTCGATCTCGCGCATCATCGCCAGCCGCGCGAGTTGACCGCCGTCGAGCGTTTCGACAAATCGCCCCTTGTCGACGAGCACCAGCCCCTCATGTCCCGCAGCGCGCGATACACGGCGCAACAGCGCGGCGGTCGGTTCGGCAACGTCGGCGGTCAGGCACGGCTCGATCATCGTTGCAATCGAGCCGCCGATCGTCGGATTCTGCATCAGCGAAAACCAATAGGGGCAGAACAGCAGTTCGCGCACGCGCTGTTCGCGGATAATTCCGACAGGAGCCCGGTCGGGGGCCAGCACCGCAAGCAGCCGGAGATCGGGATGCGCGCGAAACGCCTCGATCACCTCGGCCAGCGGTGCATCGACGCCGACCGCGATGGCATGACCCGATGCGGGTTCGAGGGCAAGCTGTACCGAATTCATCTGATCCCATCGCCTTGCGGTTCGTGACGGAGCAATGCCTAGCGGGTGATGGTAAAGACCGTTTTAACCATTTATTTCAGTGATGTGACACCAAGGCGCGGCCGCCGGTCAATTGGTCGCATAATGGTGGCCCGACACCCGATGGCATGCGATGGACGGACCGTCAGGGAGAAGTTCATGCGTGGCTATGTTGCGGCACTATTGGCGGCACCGTTGCTGACAGGATGCGTCGGCGCGGTCTAATCGGTCGTCACGGCGCCGGTGAAGGCGGCCGGGCAAGTCGCCGACTGGTCGACGACCAGCCAGGACGAGGCCGACCGCAACCGTGGTCGCGCGCTACGCGAACGCGAGGAGCGGCTAGGCAAATTGTCGCGCCAGCGCGACAAGGCTGCCGAAAAATGCCGCAACGGCGACAGCGAGCAATGCCAACGTGCGCAAATACTCGATCATGAGATCGAGGCCGAGATGAACGCGCCCTACTGAAAGTCTCGCCGCGTCAACTGACGCGCCGCCCGGTCCACACCACCCGGCCGACGAGCTGCACCGCCGACAGCGGCAGATCGTCCCAGCTCCGGTAATGCGGATTGTCGCTGATCACCGCGATCCGCCCCTGCCCCGGCGCGCGCGCGACGCGCTTGACCATCAGCACATCGTCCATCCGCAGCACATAGATACCGTCGCGCAGCCGCGCCGCAGCGTCGCCGCCGTCGACGAGGATGTCGTCACCGTCGCTCAGCGTCGGCGCCATCGAATCGCCTTCGACGCGGATGATGCTCAGCGCGCGCGGATCGGCGCCCAGGCTGCGTAGCCATTTGGGGTCGAACGCGACCTCGCCCTCGACCGGCTCGCCGTCGATGCTCGCCCCCGCGCCTGCCGAGGCGCCGACGGCGAGCTTGGGCACCAGCACCATGTCGCGCCCGCGCGGCCCTGCGCGCGATGCGACGCGCTGCACCGGGCCGCCGAGGATCGATTCGGCGACGCCCAGAAAGGCGGCGATGCGCGCGCGGTCCTGTTCGGCAAGCCGTCGCGGCGTGCCACGCTTGATATATTGCTGGATATAGGCCGGATTGCGCCCGATCGCCGCCGACAGGCGCGCATAGTCGATGCCCTTTTCCTGGCAGAGCTGGTCGAGCGCGGCGCGCGGATCGGCAGAAAATTCTGACATGGCTGGTCCGGTCCTTCCTATTTCGTCTTTAGCAATAGGATTTTTCCTAGACAAGTAGGAAAATGCCTATCAAATAGGAAACTTCCTATCGCTTGAGTCGCGGCGCGCCTGCACCGAAAAGGGAGAAGAAGATGGAGTCCAGCCTGTTGCAACGGATCGAAAAATTCCTCGAGGAATCGGCGATTCCGCCGAGCGTTTTCGGACGCGCCGCGGTCCGCGATCCGCGCCTCGTCGGCGACTTGCGCGCGGGACGGAAGCCCGGTCTTCAGCTTGTCTGCCGTGCAGAACATTTCATGAACAAATGGCGCGCCGACTTTCGCGCGGGGCGCACAACGCAGCGCGGCGACCGCCGCACGCGCGCGGTTCGCAACGCGATGGAGGCGGGCGCATGAAGCTCTGGTCGCCCGCCTTGCCGCCCCGCCCCGCCTGCCCGCACCGCCGCTTGCGCCGCATCCTCGGCGGCGCGCTGCCCGAAGGCATCACTATCGACACGTCGCTGCTGCACCCGTGGGCGAGCGCGAACTTCGTCGGAGCGCGCCATATCTTCACCTGCTCGGTCGCGAGCGGAGCGAACGGCGTGCAGCGGGCGACGCTCGAAGCGCAGCTCGGCGCGCGCGACTGGGTGCTGGCGGGTCAGATCGTCGCTGACGTCGCGGTGGACGCCGATCGCGACGACAGGCTGCGCATCGAGATATTGACGGTGGAGGATTAGGCCGCGGCTCAGCCGAGCGCGTGGCGGTTCATGCGGCTCAGCGTGCCGAGCGCCGCTTCGAGCGCGACGTCGACTTCGCCGACAAGATCATTGTCGGCGGGACGGGTACCCATCGCGATTTCGCGCTGCGGGTCCGGGGGCACGGCACCGTGCAGATCGCGGCGGCGCGCCAGGCCGACCTCGAGCCGCGCGACCATCGCGCCCAGGCTTTTGTCGGCGGCGTCGGGAACGTCATAGGCGTTCGGAAGCTCGGCAGGCTGCAGCCACGGTGCGTCGGCCACGGCGTCGAACGCGGGCTCGGCGTCGACCGCCGCCAATTCCGCTTCGCGCGCGGCGCTCGGCATCGCTTCGCCGTCCGCTTCCTGTTCGACCGAAGCTTCGGCCCACGCGATTTCGGGCAGCGGACCGAGTCCGCCCGCAGGCAGCTCGCGTCCCGCGCGCAACGGCGGCCGCGGCGCATCGTCGGGGTGAAAGTCGGAACGGCGGCGCGTAGCGGCGTTATTGTCACCCGCATCCGTATCGCGCGACCGGCGGCGCAGCGCGCCGGGCCGCTCGATCAACAGCGCAACCAAGCCGGCAATCAGCGCCGCGACCGCCGACAGGCCGAGCGCGAGCGCAAGCCGCGCGCCGTTGCCGACGGGCGGCACGAAAAGTTCGGCCAGCCGGTCGAGGTAGAGATTCCAGCTGATCGCCGCGACCCACGCCATCGGCATCAGCGCCGCAAACAGGAAAGTCAGCGCCGCCGCGCCGATTATGGCAGGCAGCGCCGGGCGCAGCGCGCGGAGCAGGGCGGCCCCTTTGTTCGCCGTGCGATATTCGCTGCTTTCGTTCATTTTACTTTCGAACCTGTATCTTGCGCCGTTCAGATCGCCGCATTCGACTTGGCGATGCGCCAGGTCGCGCGGCTCTGCAACAGCCTTTGGTAAACAGGCTCATAACATAAAATGTTTGATGACCAGTTACGATGCGTCTCGACGAAGGCTCGCGCCGTTCGTCGGCGTTCGTCCCACATCGCCCGCGCGCCGAGCAGGTCGGCGAGCGCCGCTGCGAGCGCCGCCGGATCGCCGGGCGCGAACAGCGTGCCCGTCACACCATCCTCGATCAGCTCGCGATGACCGCCGACGTCCGACGCGGCGACAAGCTTGCCCTGCGCCATCGCCTCGAGCGGCTTCAGCGGCGTGACCAGATCGGTGAGGCGCATCTTCTTGCGCGGATAGGCGAGAATATCGATCAGCGAATAATAAAGCTCGACCTGGTCGTGCGGCACGCGTCCGACGAAACGGATGCGGTCGGCGACGGGCGATGCCGCGGCCTGCGCGCGCAGCGCATGCTCCATCGGCCCGCCGCCGACCAGCAGCAGTCCGGCGCCGGGCTGCGCCGCGACGAGCGCGGGCATCGCGGCTATCAGGTCGTCGATCCCCTCATAATCGTAAAAGCTGCCGATATATCCGATCACCGTTGCGCTGGTATCCAGCCCCAGCTCGACGGCGAGCCTCTCGTCGCGCGGCGGCGGGTCGCCAAAGAGGTCGAGGTCGACGCCGTTGGGCGACACGATGATTTTCGCGGGATCGATCCCGCGGGCGATCAGGTCGCCGCGCAGCCCTTCGCAGATGACGGCGACCGCATCGGCGCGCCGCACCGCACGCGTTTCGAGCGCGCGCGTCAAGCGGTAGCGCAGGCTGCCTTCGCGCCCGCTGCCGTTGCCGACCGCCGCATCCTCCCAGAAGGCACGGATTTCATAGATCACCGGAATACCGAGCCGCTTGCCAGCGCGCAGCGCCGCCATGCCGTCGAGCACCGGCGAATGGGCGTGGAGTATGTCGGGCCGCCAGTCGCGCGCAACCGCCTCGACCTGCGCGGCGAGCGCGGCGACCTCACGCCACTCGCGGATCGCCGGCGGCGCCCCAGCGATAGGCGGCGTGCGGTGAAAAGCCAGCCCGTCGACCTCCTCGACTTCGGGGCCCTCGACCGGATGACGCACCCCTGTGACGCCCTTGACGTCCCATCCCTTCGCAAGTTGCGCCTTCATCAGCGCGCGCGTGCGAAACGTATAGCCGCTGTGCGCGGGAAGGCTGTGATCGAGGACGTGAAGGATGCGCGGCATAGGCCGCCGCTTTGCCAGACAAGACTTAACGCCGCGTCAACCCCGATGGGTTAGAACGCCGTCAAACGCCCTGCGGGGCCGCCACGAAAGCCAGCGCCGCCACCATGGTCGACAATTTTTCGATTGCCCTGACGCACGCGCTGATCGCGATCGCGCTATGGCGCCTGCTGCATCGCGACGACCTCGACCGCGAGGTGAGCCCGCGCAAATTGTGGCAGCAGCGCCGCGACGCCGCGGCAGCGGAGCAACGCGATGCGTGACATCGCCTTTGTCGCATTTCTCTTTGCCTTCATCGGCCTCGGCTTTCGCCGGCCGTTCCTGTTCGTCCTCGCCTTTTGCTACATCGACATCGTCGCGCCGCAACGGCTCAGCTATTTCCTCATCAACTCGATCCCGATCTCGCTGATTGCCTTCGCACTCGCGATACTCGGCTGGCTCGCGATCGACGACAAGCGCGACACGCGCTGGTCGGGGCGGCAATCCTTGCTCGTCGCGCTGCTGCTTTATTGCTGGATGACGACGATCCACGCCGATTTTCCCGTCGAGGCGGCCGACAAGTGGAGCTGGGTGTGGAAGGCGCTCGTCTGGGCGATCTTCCTGCCGCTGACGCTGCGGACGAAACTCAGGATCGAGGCGCTGGCGCTCGTGATGCTGCTCTCGGCCGCGTCGATCGCCATCGCCGGGGGGATCAAGACCGCTGCGGGCGGCGGCGGCTATGGCTCGCTCCAGCTTCTTCTCAACGAAAATTACGGACTCTACGAAGGGTCGATCATGTCGACCGTCGGCATTTCGATCATCCCGCTGATCCTCTGGTATCGCCGCCACGGCACCATCTTTCCGCCCGACTGGCGCGTCAGCCTGTTTGCCTTCGCGCTCTGCTTTGCGTGCATGCTCCTCCCCGTGGGGACGCAGGCGCGCACCGGCCTGGTCTGCCTTGCCGTGCTCGCGGCGCTGTCGCTGCGCGCGGTCAAATATCGCTTCCTCTACATGGCCGGCGCGGGACTGCTGGCGCTCGCTGCGATCCCCTTCCTGCCGCAAAGCTTCACCGAGCGGATGGAGACGATCCAGGGCTACAAGTCCGACCAGTCGGCCTCGACGCGCGTCGCGGTGTGGGCGTGGACGTGGGACTATGCGAAGGAAAATCCCTTCGGCGGCGGATTCGAAGCCTATATTCAGAACGACCTGCGCGTCGAAACGACGGGCAGCGGCTATGACCCGGACAAGCCGCAGGATGCAACGCCGACCGTTCACGAGGAAAAATCGCGCGCCTATCATTCGAGCTATTTCGAAATGCTCGGCGAACAGGGCTATCCGGGGCTCGCAATGTGGCTGCTGCTCCATGCGATCGGCCTCGTCCAGATGGAGCGATTGCGCCGGCGCTATCTCAAGACGCGCCGCGCCGAGGAGCAATGGATCGCCCCGCTCGCGACCGCGCTCCAGCACGGCCATATTGTCTATATGGTCGGATCATTGTTCGTCGGCATCGCCTTCCAGCCCTTCATCTACATGATGCTCGCGCTCGAAATGGGACTATCGACCTATTGCCGCCGCCGTGAGGACGAAGCCGGATGGCGTCCGCTCACCGCGCGCCCTGCGCAGGTGCCCGCTCGCCGGGCGGCCCCTGCCGCGCATTGAATCGGAACCAAATTCGGTATCCGCACCTTAGGGTCAGGACCCATTAATTACGCGTTCGAGGCGTCGAAATGGCGAAGATATCGGGTCCGGGCGGGTGCAGCGGGTAGCATCGCTACCCGCAAGGCCGCACGGGCCCGAGATCGAAGCCATTTCGGCGTCCCTCCGGGATTTGACCGATTTTGTCCATTGCTTCGTCGGCAAGCCTCGAAATATCGACATATTCCGTCGCCTTGCCTCCTCGCACTGAACAAAATCGCTTCAAACCTCGAACGCGTAATTAATGGGTCCTGACCCTAGTGTAACGTGACGAGCCAAGGGCAAATCCGATTCTCGCGCCTTGCACGCGACTTGTTGACCTGCGCCGTCCCGGAGCGCCATGATGCAGCTCCGCTTCGCGACGCCTGCCCCATCCCCCAACCCAGAGGACCAATGTGATTTTGCCCCTTTACGCATCCAGCATCTTTGCATCCGCCAACCGCACCCCGGGCGACCCGCTCGAGGATCTGCGGCGCTGGTGGGAATCGAGCGTGACCTGGGTGGAGGGCCATTGGCTCCAGATCGTGATCGCCATCGGCGCGGGCCTGCTCATCTATGCGCTGCTATCGATGGTGCGCCGCGTTGCGCTCAAGCGCGCGCAGGCGGCGCCGGGCGAGTTCACGCTGACCGACATCGTCGGCCGGGTCATCCACAAGACCAAGTCGGTCGTGCTCGCCATCATCGCGATCCGTGCAGTCGCAGGCTATGCACAGCCGCCTGCCGTCATGCTCGACATTATCCGGCTCGTCTTCACCGTCGCGGTCGTGCTGCAAGTCGCGATCTGGGCGCGCGAGATCGTGCTGGGGCTGATCCAGCGGCGCGCGGCAGAGGGGCATAATGAAACGCTCCACAATGCGATGGGGATCATCCGTCTACTCATCAGCGTTGCGCTGTTCGCGGTCGCCGCCATCGTCATCCTCGACAATATGGGGGTCAATGTCACCGGCCTCGTCGCGGGTCTCGGCATCGGCGGGATCGCGATCGGCCTCGCCGCACAGGGCATTTTTTCCGACCTCTTCGCGTCGCTCTCGATCATCTTCGACCGGCCGTTCCGCGTCGGCGAAACGATCAAGTATGACGAGAGTATCGCGACGGTCGAAAAGATCGGGCTCAAAAGCACGCATCTGCGCTCGGTCAACGGCGAGCTGCTCGTGATTTCGAACACCAACCTCCTGTCAAAGGAGATTACCAACTACGCGCATCTCGACCGCCGCCGCGTCCAGTTCGGCATCGGCGTCATCTATCAGACGACGCCCGAGATGCTGCGCGCGCTTCCCGCATTGCTCGAGGAACAGGTGAAGGCCGAGGGACATGAGTTCATCCGTTCCAGCTTCCTTGGCTTCGGCGACTCGAGCCTCAATTTCGAGCTCGTCGCCGACATTTTGAGCGCCGACTATGGCGAAGTCATCGCCGCGCGCACCGCAATCGGCATCCGACTGTTCGAGGAAATGACGCGCGCAGGCTATGACTTCGCCTATCCGACGCAGACCACCTTCACCGCGGCGCCCGACGGGACGATGATTCTCCCCTATGCCGAAAGCGTCACGATGAAGACGCAGAAGCCACTGAAGGAGTGACGCTACGGCTCTGCGGCGCTGGGGCGTGGCCCTTGTGCAACCGCGTTCGACGGGCCTAAAACCCCTGCCGACCTGAGAGATTGAGGGGACGCGCGAATGGCTACAATCGCACCGCAAGACATGAAAGAGCTGGTCGGCAAGCCGCTCGGCAGCTCCGAATGGGTGCTCGTCGATCAGGCGATGATCGACAAGTTCGCCGACGCCACCGGCGACCATCAGTTCATCCATGTCGACGAGGAAAGGGCCAGGCTGACGCCCTTCGGCGGGACCATCGCGCACGGGTTCCTCACGCTCTCGCTCTTTCCGCTCTTGATGGCCAAGTCGGACTGTCCGCACCCCGCGGGCGTCAAGATGGGCGTCAACTATGGCGGCAACAAGGTTCGTTTCCTCGCGCCCGTCCGCTCGGGAAAGCGTGTCCGCGGCCATTTCAAGCTGCTCGAAATCGACGAAAAACGCCCCGGCCAGTGGCAACAGACGCTCGAGTTCACCATCGAAATCGAAGGCGAGGAAAAGCCCGCGCTGATGGCCGAATGGATCAGCCAGTTTTTTGTATGAAGTGACTTATTCCCTCCCCTTCAGGGGAGGGGCAGCGAGACTTGCCAGCTTGCTGGCTAGTCGCAGCGGGGTGGGCCGAGCGGCCTTGCACCAGCCTGCGACACCCCAACCCAACCCCTCTCCTGATTGGGAGGGGCTTAGAAAGAGAAGGAATTCATCATGCGTGACGCCGTCATCGTTTCCACCGCCCGCACCCCGCTGACCAAGGCGGGCCGCGGGTCGTTCAACAACACGCTGTCGCCGACGCTCGGCGCCTTTTCGGTCAAGGCCGCGGTCGAGCGCGCCGGCGTCGAGGGCGGCGAGATCGACGACGTCGTCTTCGGCGCCGCGATGCAGCAGGGGTCGCAGTCGCCGAACGTCGCGCGCCTGATCGCACTGCGCGCCGGCCTGCCCGTCACCGTCCCCGGCATGTCGATCGACCGCCAATGCTCGTCGGGGCTGATGACCATCGCGACCGCGGCGAAGCAGATCATCGTCGATCGCCAGGACGTCGTCGTCGCGGGCGGCGTCGAGAGCATTTCGAAGGTCAGCGGCAGCGGCAAGGTGTGGATCGAACCCGACGCCGACCTGATCGCGATGCACAAGGACACCTATATGCCGATGATCGGCACGGCAGAGGTCGTCGCCAAGCGCTACAACATCAGCCGCGAGGCGCAGGACGAATATTCGCTCCAGTCGCAGCAGCGTACCGCCGCCGCGCAGGCCGCGGGCAAGTTCGCCGACGAAATCATCGCGTGCAACGCCACGATGGCGGTGATGGACAAGGAAACCAAGGAAGTCAGCTTCAAGGACGTCGTCGCCGACCGCGACGAATGCAACCGCCCCGACACGACACTCGAAGGGCTCGCGAGCCTCAAGCCCGTGATGGGCGAAGGCCACACGATCACCGCGGGCAACGCCAGCCAGCTCTCGGACGGCTCGTCGGCGGCGGTGCTGATGGAGGCAAAGCTTGCCGAAAAGCGCGGCCTGACCCCGCTCGGCCGCTATGTCGGCATGGCGGTCGCGGGCACCGAGCCCGACGAAATGGGGATCGGCCCCGTTTTCGCGATTCCAAAGCTGCTCGAACGCTTCGACCTCAAGATGGACGACATCGGCCTGTGGGAACTCAATGAGGCCTTTGCCGTCCAGGTTCTCTATTGCCGCGACAAGCTCGGCATCCCGAACGAACTCTTGAACGTCAACGGCGGCTCGATCTCGATCGGCCACCCCTTCGGCATGACGGGCGCGCGCTGCGTCGGCCACGCTTTGCTCGAAGGCAAGCGCCGCGGCGTCAAATATGCTGTCGTCACCATGTGCATCGGCGGCGGCCAGGGCGCGGCAGGGCTTTTCGAAGTCTTCTGACCAACCAGCGGGCCGGTCCTTCGGGACCGGCCCATTCTTTTGAGGAAAAACACCATGAGCGCCATCGGCATCATCGCGACGCTGCGCGTCCAGCCCGGCAAGGAAGCCGAGTTCGAGAGCGTCTTCGCCGACCTCGCCGCCGCGGTCCGCGCAAACGAAGCGGGCAACAGCTATTACCGGCTGTTCAAGGCAGGCGAGGCGGGCGTGTACAAGGTCATGGAATGCTATGACGACGCGGCCGCGACCGAGACGCACCGCGCATCGGACCATTTCCGCACGCTCGGCGCCAAACTCGGCCCCTGCCTCGCCGGCGCGCCGGAGATTGAGACACTGCAGGCGGTTTGAGCGGCGCGGATCGCCGCCTCTGCCCACTCCCGTCACCCCGGGCTTGACCCGGGGTCCATTCACGCAACGTCGAGGCAGTGGATCCCGGGTCAAGCCCGGGATGACGAATGTCCGTTGGCGACCGATTGCGGCCGATTTTGTTTCGTGCAATCTTGATGTTGCTGATACCGACTTCAACGAGTTGATCTTATGGATTTAAGGCGGTCATTTTGGCGTTTTGCCTATCTCCGTTATCAATTCCGAAGTCCGTCGATCAGCCGCGAGAGACTTGCATTTGGCATCTCGATTTTTTTTGGCTTCGTCTATGCCACTGCATTCTGGCACGATTTTCGTGGGAATCTTGAAGTCATTCCCGGAGTGATCGGTTTGGTTGTTGTGCCGCTTTTGATCGCGTTCGCTCACCGACGAATTCGACTGGAATATGCCAGTGGCGGGAGAGGCGCGCTCTATCGAAAAATGTTGGCAAGCAATTAGCCAGCATTCCGCTCCCCACCTCCTACCTGTCGCCCCCAACAACGCCCCCTCACCCCACCTCGGCAATCTCCCCCGCCCGGTCGCCGAGCAGGTAACGCGGCCCCGCGCCGCGCTGCGCCGCCTTGTCGCCGGGGTTGTAGAGCGCGCATTTCTTCAGCGACAGGCACCCACAGCCGATGCAATTGCCCAGCAGCTCGCGCGTCCGTTGCAGCGACGCGATCTGCGCGTCGATCCGCGCGCCCAGCCCGGTGCTGATCCGCGCCCAGTCGGCCGCATTCGGCGTACGCCCCGCGGGCAGGCGCGCGAGTTCGGCGCCGATTTCCTCGAGCGCCAGCCCCAATTGCTGCGCGATCAGGATGAACGAGACGCGGCGGATGTCGGCGCGCAGGAAACGCCGCTGCCCGCCGCGCGTGCGCAGCGCCTCGACCAGCCCCTTCGCCTCGTAAAAGCGGATCGCCGACACCGCGACGCCGGTGCGCGCCGCAAGCTCGCCGATCGATATCAGGTCGGTGCGGTGCATCGTCGCTCCTTTCGTCATTGGCCCTTGACCTAAACCTCACTTGAACTTTCATAACTGTCTGCGTCAACCCGAATCAGGAGTTTTTTCGTGGCGCATCCCTTTATCGAGCATGTGAACATCACCGTCAGCGACCCCGACCGCAGCGCCGCGCTGATGCACGCCATTTTCGGCTGGAACGAGCGCTGGCGCGGCCCCTCGCTTCACGGCGGCCGCACGATCCATGTCGGCAGCGACACCGCCTATCTCGCGCTCTACACCGGCCCCGACGGCGAACATGCCGGCGTGCGCTATCCGAAGGGCGAGCCGCTCCAGCATATCGGCGTCCAGGTCGACGACCTCGACGCGACCGAAGCGCGCGTCGCTGCCGCGGGGCTCACCCCGTTCAACCACGGCGATTACGAACCCGGCCGCCGTTTCTATTTCCTCGACCCCGACGGCATCGAGTTCGAGGTGGTGAGCTACGCCGACCCCCACCCGCGCTGAGGCGGAGCAACATATGGCGCGGCGCCGCGTTGACTCCTTGAACCAACCGAAAGGAGTCCCCCCATGAGCGACGATATCAAGAAGCGGTTCTGGAAAGAACTCGCCGACAGCCCCAATGTCATGGTCGGCCAGACTGGCGAGCGCGCGCACCATATCCCGATGCGCGCGCAGCTCGACAAGGATGCGAACAGCGCCTTCTGGTTTTTCACCGCGACCGACAACCGCCTCGCGGGCGGCGGCCCCGCGATGGCGCAGTTCGCGGCAAAGGGCCACGACCTCTTCGCCTGCATTTCGGGAACGCTGCGCCCCGAAACCGATCGCGCGGTTCTCGACAAGCTGTGGAGCAACGGCGTCGCGGCGTGGTACGAGGGCGGCAAGGACGACCCCAAGCTGCTGCTGCTGCGCTTCGACCTCGACGACGCCGAAATCTGGACCGCCGACGCGGGCATCAAGGGCATGTTCAAGCTCGCGACCGGCATGACGATGAAGGAAGGCGACCTCGGCCAGCACGCCGAAGTGGCGCTCTAGCCCACCTCATCGATCGTCATTCCAGCGTAGGCCGGAATCTCGCCGGTGCGACAAATCGCGAGGTCGAGATCCCGGCCTTCGCCGGGATGACGATTTACGAAACCCATATGACGTCCGGGGCGTCCTCACCCCACGCGCGGTGCGACCTGCCCTTCGCGAAACTCAAACCCGCCCTCGCGGTCGCGCGCGAGCAGCGCGGGACCGTCGAGGTCGACCCAGCGCGCGCGCTGCGCGAGCACGAACGCCGGCGCGATCGCCAGGCTCGTGCACAGCATGCATCCGACCATGATCGACAGCCCGGCCGCGTCCGCCGCATCGGCAAGGCGCAGCGCCTCGGTCAACCCGCCCGCCTTGTCGAGCTTGATGTTCACGCCGTCGTAAAAGGCGCCGATCCGCGCGACGTCGGCGGCGGTGTGGCAGCTTTCGTCGGCGATGAAGGGGATCGGCGCGTAAATGGGGTCGAGCAGGGCATCGGCGCCGACCGGCACCGGCTGTTCGATCATCTCGACGCCCAGGTCGGACAGCGCCTCGGCCTCGCTCAAGATATCGACCTGTCCCCAGCTTTCGTTGGCATCGACGATCAGCCGCGCGTCGGGCGCGCCCTTGCGCACCGCCGTGACGCGGAGCCGGTCGTCGTCGCCGGTCAGCTTGACCTTGAGCAGCCGGTATCCGTCGGCGGCCGCGGTCGCCGCGGCCTCGGCCATCTCGCCCGGCCGTCCGTGCGAGATGGTGAAGGCGGTCAGCCGCGCGGTCGGCGCACCGTCGCACCCCGCGAGTTGCCACAGCCGCATCCCGCGCTGCTTTGCCTCGAGGTCCCACAGCGCGCAGTCGAGCGCGTTGCGCGCCGCCCCCGCCGCCATCATTTCCTGAACCGCCGCGCGCGCCTCGGCGGCCTCCAGGTCGGCGATCAGCGACGCGACCCGCAAAATCTCGTCGCGGCACCCCGTCGCGTCCTCGCCCAGATAATAGACGGGCGTCCCCTCGCCGCGCCCGACCTCGCCCCTGCCCTCGATCTCGGCGACGATGACGTCGACATGTTCCTTGGCGCCGCGGCTGGTGACGAAGCTCCCCGTCACGGGCCAGCGCTCGACGCGCGCGCTTTTCAGTTGGATAGCCATGAACGGATCATAGGCGAAGACCGCCGTCCCACAATATCGTCATTGCGAGGAGCCGCAGGCGACGCGGCAATCTCCAGTCTCGATGACGGTGCTATCGCGGCGGCTGGAGATTGCTTCGCTTCGCTCGCAATGACGGACAAACCTTCTATGGTGCCGCCATGCCGGGCAAATCCCTTTCCGAACGCATCGCCGATTTCGGCCGCCGCCTCGCGGTCGAGGCGCACGCCGCCTGGCTCGCCGCCCGCGACCCGCGCACGCCCTGGCCCGCGCGGCTGATCGCGCTCGCGGCCGCGGCCTATGCGCTGTCGCCGATCGACCTCGTCCCCGATTTCATCCCCGTGCTCGGCTGGATCGACGACCTGATCCTCGTCCCCGCCGGATTGATCCTCGTCCGCCGCCTGATCCCGCGCGCGCTATGGAGCGAATTCCACGCCGTCGCCGCAGCCGCCAGCAAACACCCCTCAAGCCGCGCCGGCATGGCGATGGTGCTGCTCGCCTGGGCCGCGATCCTCTACATCGTCTATTGGAGCGTCCGGGTCGCGCCGGTGCATTGAAGGCACGGCGCTATGGCTACGAAGGGGTAGGTGTCTGCCCCTCCCCCCCTCCCCATGCCTGCGGCACAGGGAGGATCTGATGGCCGCAACCGGTCGTTTCCCGCCTTTCGTCATCCCGGACCTGATCCGGGACCCATGATTTCGGCGCTGCTATGGAGCCCGGATCAAGTCCGGGATTCCGGGTGCTGGACCGCCGCCCCTACCCGCCGTTACCGCAAATCCACGCCTCAACCACCGGCGCAATTTCCTCGCGCCATTTGCGGCCGTTGAAGATGCCATAATGGCCGACGCCCTTCGCCATCAGATATTTCTTCTTCGCGGCGGGCAGCGACTTGGCGAGCGTCAGCGCCGCCTTGGTCTGGCCGATCCCCGAAATATCGTCGCGCTCGCCCTCGATCGCGAGCAGCGCAATATCCTCGATCGCATTGAGGTCGACCGGCTTGCCGCGATGCAGCAATTCGCCCTTGGGCAGCAGGTGGCGCTGGAACACCGCGTCGACCGTCTGCAGGTAGAATTCGGCGGTCATGTCGCAGACCGCGCGGTATTCGTCATAGAATTCCTTGGTCTTGTCCGCGCTCTCGTCGTCGCCGTCGACCAGATGTTTGAACATCTCCCAATGGCTCGTCATATGATTGCCGAGGTTCATCGACATGAAGCCCGCGAGTTGCAGGAAGCCCGGATAGACGCGGCGCCCCGCGCCCGGATAATAAGCGGGGACGGTTGCGATGACATTTTCCTGGAACCAGGCATAGGGGCGCGTTGTCGCATGCTGGTTGACCGCGGTCGGCGCCTTGCGCGTGTCGATCGGCCCGCCCATCATCGTCAGCGTGCGCGGGCGGCATTTATGCTTTGCCGCCGCCATGATCGCCGCGGCGGCATAGCTCGGCACCGACGGCTGGCACACCGCGAGCATATGCGCGCCCGGCCCGATATGCTCGAGCCAGCCGATGATATAGTCGATATAATCGTCGAGGTCGAAATGCCCGTCCTCGAGCGGGACGTTGCGCGCGTCGCGCCAGTCGGTGATCCACACGTCATGGCCTGGCAGCATGCGCTCGACCGTGCCGCGCAGCAGCGTCGCATAATGGCCCGACATCGGCGCGACGATCAGCAGCTTGGGCGCATCCTTCGTGCCCTTGTGCTTGAAATGCTTGAGCTGGCCAAAGGGCTTGCGCGCCTCGACCGCCTCGGTCACGCGCACCGTCTCGCCATCGACGACGGTGTCGTACAGGTCGAAGCGCGGTTTGCCGCGCGGCGCCGCGGCGTGCGCGAACACCTCGAGCGCCGAGGCGAAGGCGGGGCTGCCGCCGAAATAGCCGAGCGGGTTGGCGGGATGTTGCATGACCTGCGCGCCCGCGGTCGCCAGCGCGCTCGCGCCGGCAAGCCAGCTCTTCTGCATTTCAAATGCGTGATACAGCATCGATATTCCTTGCGTCCGTCTCCGGCGCTCTGACGGCGCCGCGTGTTGGCGGGCATCCTAGGCCATCGGTGTCATTGTGCAACGCATCATTTGGCTGGGCTTCAAAGCGCTTGAAGCAGGGCGCGATTCTGCGGCGTTGAGCGGCTGCGGACGGGCTGCTAGGGCGATGACCGATGGCGACAACAACCGAACAACCCGCCCCGCCCGCCCCCTCCCCCGTGCAGGATTCGCGGCCGCGAAAGCTCGGCAGCCTGCGCATGGTGTGGCATTTTGCGAGCGATTATCCGCTCCAGATCCTGATTGCGGCAATCGCGCTCGGCGTCGCCGCGCTCGCGACGCTCGCGATCCCGTGGCAGTTCAAGGAGATGATCGACAGCGGCTTCGTCGCGGGTGGCGGCGACGTCGCGCCGCATTTCCGCCTCTTCTACCTGATCGTCGTCCTGCTCGCGCTCGCGACCGCGGTGCGCTTCTATTTCGTGTCGTGGGTCGGCGAGCGGACCGTTGCCGACATCCGGCAGGCGGTTCAGCGCAACCTGCTGCGGCTCGCCCCCGGCTTTTTCGAGGAAAACCGGCCGTCCGAAATCGCCTCGCGCATGACGTCGGATACCGCGATCATCGAACAGATCGTCGGCACCACCGTCTCGGTCGCGCTCCGCAACACCGTCATGGGCATCGGCGGCATCATCTATCTCTTCTCGCTCTCGCCCAAGCTCACCGGCGGCATCTTGCTCGGCATTCCCATCATCATCCTGCCGATCGTCCTGCTCGGCCGCCGCCTTCAGAAGGTGTCGCGGTCGAGCCAGGACCGCGTCGCAGACATCGGCGCGACGACCGCCGAACAGCTCGGCGCGATGAAGATCGTCCAGGCGTTCGGACAGGAAGGGCGCGAAGCCGAGCGGTTCGCCGGCGCGGTCGAGGCGAATTTCGCGACCGCGCGCCGCCGCATCCGCCTGCGCGCGGTGATGACCGCGATCGTCATCGGGCTGCTCTTCGGCGCGATCACGACGCTGCTCTGGTACGGCGCGGCGGGGGTCGCGGCGGGGACGATCACCGGCGGCACCATCGCGGCCTTCGTGCTCACCGGCGGGCTTGTCGCGGGTGCATTCGGCGCGCTCACCGAAGTCTATGGCGACCTGCTCCGCGCCGCGGGCGCCGCCGAGCGGCTCAACGAGCTGCTCGTCGCCGAACCCGATATTTCGGTGCCCGCCGCGCCGCGCGCCTTCCCGGTACCGCCGCTCGGCACGCTCGAATTCGAGCGCGTCGAATTCCGCTATCCGACGCGCCCCGATGCGCCCGCGCTCCACGACTTCACGCTCGGCATCCGCCCGCGCGAGACCGTCGCGATCGTCGGCCCGTCGGGCGCAGGCAAGTCGACGCTCTTCCAGCTCGCCGAGCGCTTCTACGACCCGCAGGCGGGCGAGATCCGCCTCGACGGCGTTCCGCTCACCGCGGCCGACCCCGCCGACATTCGCGCGCGGATCGCCATGGTGCCGCAGGAAACGGTGATCTTCGCGGCGTCGGCGCGCGACAATCTGCGCTACGGCAATTGGGACGCCGATGACGACGAGCTGTGGGCCGCGGCACGCGCGGCGAATGCCGAGGAGTTTCTGCGCAAGCTTCCCGACGGGCTCGACACCTTCATGGGCGAGGGCGGCGCGCGGCTGTCGGGCGGCCAGCGCCAACGCGTCGCGATCGCCCGCGCGCTGCTGCGCCGCGCACCGCTGTTGCTGCTCGACGAGGCGACTTCGGCACTCGACGCCGAGTCCGAACGGCTCGTTCAGGACGCACTCGAAGCGCTGATGCACGACCGCACGACCATCGTCATCGCGCACCGCCTCGCGACCGTGCGTGCGGCCGACCGCATCGTCGTCATGGACGAAGGCCGCATCGTCGAGGAGGGGCGCCACGATGACCTCGTCGCCGCCGACGGCCTCTATGCGCGGCTCGCGCGGCTGCAGTTCCAGGACAATCTCGTCGCCTGACCAAAGGACACATCATGCTCTATGAATCGACCGTCCCTGCTTACGCCAACGGCCTGCGCGCGTTGTCGGCGCAGCTCGACAAGGCGCTGGCGTGGGGCAAGGACAATGGCGTCGGCGAGTTGCAACTGCTTGCCGCGCGGATTGCCCCCGACATGTTCCCGCTCGCGGCGCAGGTTCGCTTTTCCTGCCTCCAGGCGCTTCAGTCGCCGACGCGGCTGGGGGCGACCGGTGCCCCGGCGTTCGAGGAGGATGCCGCCGATTTCGCGGGCCTTCAGCAGCAGATTGCCGACAGCCTCGGCTGGCTCGAAACCGTCGACCGTGCCGCGCTCGACGCAGACCCTGATCGCGCGGTCGGCTTCACCCTCCCCAACGGGATGGCGTTCGACATGACCGCGGCGACCTATGTCCGCGACTGGGCGCAGCCGCAATTCTACTTCCACCTCGTCGCCGCCTATGCGGTTCTGCGCCATATGGGCGTCCCGCTCGGCAAGGCCGACTATGTCGGCTATATGATGCAATATCTGCGCCCCGGCACCGCTCCGGCGTCCTGAATCGACCGGCGCGGGCCGCACGCGCGACAGATTAGATGCTGTCGCGATACTGGTGGATACCGGGAAAGCCGACCGATTTCGCGCCGTTGCGGCGGATCGCCCCGATTGCCTGGTCGACGCGCAAATAGCGCGCGCGGGCATCGGGTTCGAGCAGGATCGCGGCGGGCTGCGCGCGCTCTGACGCGCGCTTGACCAGCATGCCCAGCTCCGCAACATCCACCGCCTCGTCGTTCCAGCGGATGACATCGGCCGTGTCGATCGTCACCCGATTCTCGTCGGCGACGGGAATATCGGGACCACCCGAAGGCAATGTGATGTCGACGACATGCGTCGGGGCCGGGATGGTGATGACGAACATCACCAACATCACGAGCATGACGTCGATCAGCGGCGTCGTGTTGATGTCGGGGCTGGCGTTCGGATCGGCACGGAAAATGCTGCGGCGCTTGCGCATGGCGCTCTCTCCCTTTCGGGCACGGGCCGCGGCGCGCTGTCGCCGGCGTCCGCGGCGTCGTGCAACCGGCGACGCTTCCGCGACAGTCGCGACCGCTCCTCACCGGCATTGAGACGATATAACATTTTTACCACGCTGCCAAATGAATAAGCAGCGCGGCTGGCAGCGCGGCGATCAATGTGTCGCGGCGCTTGACGCACGCGCCAACGAACAGCGCACGCATAAAGAAAGGGCGGCACCTTTCGGTACCGCCCCTCTTTTCTTCCAGTCCCCGTCGGGAATGGAAACCGGTCTTACATGCCCGAGTTCGGACCGTAAGTGATTTCCACGCGACGGTTCTGGTCGTTGCGGACGCCGTCGGCGGTCGCAACAGCCGGACGCGTTTCGCCGAACGCTTCCGAGCTGATCGAACCGTCGGCAATGCCGCGGGCCGTCAGATAGCTGCGGACCGACGCGTTGCGGCGTTCCGACAGACCGACGTTGTAGCGTGCCGAACCCGAACGGTCGGTGTGACCGGCGAGCATGACCTGCGTACCCGTGCAACCGCGGTTGTAGGCGCTGATCGCATTGTCGAGCGTCGAAGCCGCTTCCGGCGTGATGTTCGACTGATCCCAGTCGAAATACACGATGTACGGCCCAGGCTCGCACTGCACGACCGGCGGCGGCGGCGGCGGCGGAGGCGGAGGCGGCGGGGGAGGCGGCGGCGGCGGCGGAGCCGGCGGCGGCGGCGGTTCCGCTCCACCGAAGTTGTACGTCAGCGTGCCGAGGATCGAGTGCGACCGGAAGCGCGTCGAAACGTCGCGGCCAGCCTGATCGACGAAGTCGAGGCCGCTGGCGTTGAAGAAGCGATACTTCAGGCCGACGTCCCAGTTGCTGCTGAGCGGTGCGCGGATACCCGCGAGCGCCTGCCAGGCAAAGCCCGTGTCCGAATCGTCGATGAACGGACCGGCGAAGACCGGCTCGACCGAAACGCGCGAGATACCGGCGCCACCGCCGACAAAGCCCTGCAGACCATCGTCGGGACCGAAGTCCAGCAAACCGTTGACCATGAAGCTGAGCGCGTTCGAGTCGCCGTTCAGGTCGGTCGAGCCGACGAACGAACCAGTGCCGTTCGCTTGGCTCGGGATGCCCGGAGTGACGAAGCGGCCCGACTTGATGTCGGCTTCGCGCCAGCTGACTTCGACTTCGGCGCGGAACGGGCCGAAATCATAGCCGACAACGCCTTCTGCGTCATAGCCGGTGCGATGGTCCAGCGTGCCAGCGTTGTTGAAGGTTGCGATATCAAGGTCCATGTCCTCGACGATCGTCACACCTGCCCCAACACCGACATACCAGGAGTTGTCGCGCGCCAATGCTGGCGACGCAAGGGCAGTGGAGGCCAACGCCACTGCGACGGCAAGCTTCCTCATAATAAATTCCCCTTTCAATTGAGATTTACGTCTCGTCAGACGTCCTACCCCTGCCTTTGGTTCCGTGCAAGCCAACAAATCGTTAATCTGTTGCCAAAAAGTCGCAGTTTATAGGTCAAGTAATGCAAAATCAGCTTGGTATCATAAGACCCTGCGCGGCAAGCGCCAAAATCACGGCCGCTATTGCGGCGCGCGCCTCGTCGTCGACTGTTGCGCCGCCGACAGGTACGGCGACGCTGTCGGGCGCCACCCATAAACCGGCAGCGAAGCGAAGCATCACCCCGTCCGAAAGGCGTGCAGCCCGCATGCCGGCGCGTGGCACGACGAATCGCCACCCGCCGGCGGTCCAGATGGCGATCGTCATGTCCTGCCCCGCCCAGGCGCCGGTGGCCGCGGCCCCGACAAGCCAGGCATCGCCGGGCGTCGGCGCCGCCGGTGGGTCGGATTGCGGTCCGTCGACCACGGCCATTTGCACGAGCGCATCGATCAACACCAGCGCCTCGTTGTGCGTGACTTCCTTTTGCGCCTGCGCGGTCGCGAGCAGCGGCAGCGACAGGCGCGGTGTTGCGGACAAGTCGGTCATGAAGTTTCCTTTCAGGTCAAGGGCATGCGCAGCGGCAGCGACAGGCCGAAATCGCCGACCTGCCGCACCTCGATGGCGGTCCCCGGTGCGACCCCGGCCATAGCCGCCGCGCCGATTTCCAGCCGGGGCTCCGACACGGACCACGGGCCGACGCCCGGCGCGGGCGGGTCGAGTGTGACGCGCCACGCGGCGGCCGCTTCGCCAGGCGGCAGATCGACCGCGTCGCGCCATCCGGTGTCGGCGCGGCTTCGGCGTATCCATTCGACCACCATCCCTCCGCCGTCGGTGCGGATGCGACCGTGAACGGGGGCGAGCGGGCGCAGCGCGGCGGCGCTTCCCGGCACCGCCTCGACCGTCATGTCGACCGCGCCCCGCGCCGCCCAGTGCAGGGTCGCATCGGAAGATTCGGCGAACCGCGCGAGGGCATCGGGCAGCGCCAGCAGCGCGGTATCGTCGAGAAGCACGAACGGCGTCCCCGCCGGATGCGCCACCGCCTCCGTCCCTGCCCGGCCGCGCAGCAGGCGCGACAATCGCCACAATCCGGGGCCAAGCGGCTCGGCATCGCCGAACTGGATCAGCTCGTCGCCGATCATCGCGCGGTTGGCGCCGCCGAGCAGCGCGAAATCGTCGATCGATTCGAGCGTCATCGCCGGATTGACCAATGCCGCGGTCGCACCGTTCGCCGCGTCGAATATCCATGCGCTTCCCGCGCCGAGCGGCGCCGAAAGCGCACCAAGCGCCGCCGCCGGCCGAATCGTCCCGAGCGCGACCGGCTCGCTCCCCGGCGCCGCGACGAACCAGCCGTCGGCGCCGCGCCACCCGTCGTTGCTCCCCGCCGCTGCGACAAGGATGCGCGGCGCCGTCGCGGCCTGTCCGTCGATGCTCGGAAGGTCGAACAACCGCACCACGCCGTCGGCGTCGGGCCAGTCGGGCGCCGCGACCGGTTGGCCCGGGTCTGCCGCGACCGGCGTTGTCGGAACCGGCGCATGACGCCGCAACTCCAGCGCAATTTCGCCGTCGCGCACCGTGCGCGCCGCCAGCCGCCAGATTCCACCCTCTGCTGCCGCAACCAACCCGCCCACGGGCAAGGCGAGCGCCGCCAGATCGCCGCGCACGACCAGCGTCTCGCGCCCGTCGCTTGCCGCTGCGGCAAGCTTTTGCGCCAGCGCGCGCGCCGACGCCGCCCCCAATGCCGCGGGCAGGTCGATACGCTCCTCGCGCACCCCGCCGCCCGCTACCGCCGCCGCCTGCTGCCCCAGTTGATAGTCGCGCGCCGGTTCATAGTGGCGCAGCCGGATCGACGCCGGCAGCGACGCGAGCGGTACGCGCCGCCGTTCGGCCGCCTCATCGGCTGCCCCCGCGCGCCGCGCTTCGGTATAGGCGGCGAGCGGCGCTGGATCGCCGGTCGCCTCGGCGGGCGCAAGCTGCCACGCCGCGCCCGCACTCACGAGCCGCGTCGCGTCGGCCTCGAACAGCGGCGCCAGCGCGTCGCGCACGCCGTCGCCCGACGCGGCATAGCCCGCAAAGGGCCAGTTCCCCGCAACGCGCCCGTCCTCTCCCGTCAGCGCCGCCGCGACCAGCCCCGCGTCGACATCGCCCGCATCGGCCTCGACTTCAAAGGTCAGCGCCGGGATGCGGTTGCCGAACGCGCCCAGCTCCAGATCCTCGAACACCGCATAGGCGAGGCCGCGAAAGGCGCTCGCCGACGCAAGCCCCACCGCCGACGCGACGAGCGGGTCGACCGGCTGGTCTTCGCCGCCGCCATGCCAGCGAAAGGTGCAGCGTTCCTTGAACGTCCCGCTCGCGCCGCGCAGCAGATTGCCGTCGGCCCAGATACGCCGGATCGCCCGGATCGGCCGCGACGACAGCGCGACCGCGATCGACACCGTATAGCTATATTCGGTCGTCGACGGCCGCCCCTTGCCGCCGCCGCGCTTGTTCCGGTGCTCGATCAGGTCGGTCGCCCAGATCACGCTCCCCGCGACGCGCATCGTCCCGAACAGCATCGGGACATGCTGGCCATAGGTTGACGCCTGCACGCGCAGGTCGGCGAGCCGCGGCCCCTCGCGCCCCTTGGGCTTGAAGATCGCCGCATCGACCTGCTGCCCGACCGCCGCGCCGATTGCCGCGCCGACGGGACCGCCGACGATGCCGCCGACCACCGTCAGCACCAGAGTTGCCATGATCCTCTCCCTCAATCGTCGCCGCGCAGCCGCCAGCGCCGCGCCGCGCCATCGGACGCCTCCAGCGGCGTCTCGACCACGCGCCGCAGCCCCGCATGCGCGTGAACCAGGCTCTCCGGCCCCGTCAGCGCCAGATGAAATTGCCCCGCGGGCAGCGCGATCAGCGCCACGTCGCCCGCTCGCGCGCCGCCTTCAACCGCGGCAAACCCCGCCGCCCGCAGCGCCGCCTCGATCCGTTCGCGACTCCACCCGCGCAGCGGATAGGCGCGCGGGCGCACCAGCCGCACCCCCGCAGCGGCATAGGCCGCCCACACCAGCCCTGCGCAGTCGAGCCCCGTCGCCGGCTCGCACCCCTGCGGGCGGAACCGTACCCCGACCAGGGCCCGCGCCGCTGCAAAGGCCCGAACCCCGACCTCAGCCACCCGGATAGCGCGTGAGCAGATCATTGCCCGGCAAATGCGCCTCGCCCCGGAAATTCACCGCATTGCCAAAACGGTCGCGGCACGTCGCAAGCTGCTTGTCGCACCCCTCGACCAGCCGCACGCGCACCGGCAATTCGGGCATCGCCGGCGGTGCCTCGGCGAGGTGCAACACCGCCCCCTCGCTCGCCATCACCGGCACCTCGATCCCGCAATTCGTGCCCGCCATCCACATCAGCGCGCCATAGGTCATCGCCCCCGCCGCAACCGGCGCATCGAGCGTCACCGACCGCCCCGTGACCGCGACCACGCGCCGCACATGCGTCCGCGGCGCGAGGTCGACGCGGCACGCCCGGTCGCCAAGCGCCGCGCGGCACGAGGGCGAGGTCGCGGGACAGGCCGGCGCGTCGAGCCAGCGCGTCACCCCCTGCAATTCCGCCGTGAACGCCGCGCCGCGCCGCTCGACCGCGCCCAGCGACCCGCGCGCGACCGTGATCGGCGCGGCACCCGGCGCGGTCCAGTCGGTCACGAACAGCGTCATCTCGGCCCCGTCCCAGCGTCCCGCATCAAGGTCGCGCGCGGCAATCGCATCGCTCGTCACCGCGCCGCCCAGGTCCATCGTCTCGGCCTCGATCGCATCGCGCGTTTCGAGCGCCGACGGCTTCATCCCCGGCGCGGCGCGATAGACGAGCCCGTCGATGGCAAGGTCGCGGTCGTGCGACGTCAGCCCGATGACGACCCCGTCGCGCCGCGACAGCCGCCAGCACCAGGCGAGCGTCACCACTTCCTCGCGCAGCCAGTCGGGCGCCGCCGTCACCATGGCGCGCGCACCTCGACCAGCGGCACGCTCGCCAGCTCGCCCGCAAGGAAGGTCGCGCGGCTGACCTCGAGCCGGTCCTCGGCAAAGCGCACCGGCACGTCGAAGCGGAACCCCGCGCGCACCGCCGCGCCTGTGGGCGGCGGCGCGTCGAGCAGCACCTCGCCCGCCTCCGTGACCACGAACGCCGCCGTCTCGATCCCGGCCACCGACACGCGCACGCTTCCCGTGACCGGCAGCGCGATCCGCCGCTCCTGCACCGCCGCGCCGTCGCCGTACCGCTTCACCAGCGCAAAGCCGCGCCGCACCCCGTCACCGTCGCCGAGCCATTGGTCGCCGGGTCCGGGCAGCCCGCCGTCGGCCGCCGAACTCTGGTCGAAGGGGTCGCGAAAGCGGAACGCCCGCGCCGCCCCGCGCCGCGCGCGAAAGAAATCGGCGAGCGTCCGCACATCGGCTTCGGACCGCACCCCCGGCCCCGCGTCATAGCGCATCCGCGCCTCGGCCCACTCGCTCGCGCGCTGCTCGTGCCCCGCAGGCGAGCTTATGATCTGCGTCGAAAATTCGGTTGCCGCCACCGCCTCGCGCCCGATGGCGAGCGGAAAGTCGACCGGATCGAAAGCCTGCACCTCATCCTCCCCGTCAAAGCTCACAAAACCGTCGCGCGCGACCTGCGGCAGCGCCCAGACGAAGGCGCGCGCCACCCCCGCGCGCCGCGCGGCATCGGCGGCGTCGGCAATCGGCGCCCATTGCGCGCGATCCGCCGCGTTCAGCACGAAGCCCGCGAAATAATGCTGCCCGGCGACCGGATAGCCGAGCCGCACGGTCATCGCCGTCCGCGCGCCCGCCGTCTCGGCGCCGCGCCCCGCGGTCACCCAGTCATAATCCTCGAGCTGGAGCACATCGAACGCCGGCGTCGCCCAGCCGAGCGGCACATTGGCGCGGCGCAGCTCGGGCGCGTCGGGGTCGAGCGCAGTCGGCAGGAAGACGAGCAAATGGCTCCCCGTCCCAACTGCCCACGCCGCCCCCGCCTCGTCGCGCGCCGCCGCGACGAGCGCAGCGGTCGACGTCGCGAGCAGCGCCCCGAGCGCGTCGAGCATCGCGCACACCGCGCCGTCCTGCGGCCCGCGCACATCGGGAATCGCGACGCTCGCAGCGCCGAGCGCCGCGCTCGTCGCCGCGTCATAGGCGCAAAGCTGCCCGCCCGCATTGGTCCACCACCAGGGCTCGCCGACCTGGAACTTCACCGCCAGCCCCGCATCGCGCGCGAGTCCGACAAAGGCGCGCGCGACGAGCTGCAAATATCCCATCGCCGCCGCATTGGCGGGCGACAGCAGGGTCGAGGGCGGCTCCCACCCCGTCAGCGCCGGGGCGCCCGATGCGTCGCGCTGCTTCCAGTCGTTCCAGCAATAGGCGTCGAACACTTCGTACGACAGCGACCAGATGATCCCCAGCCCGGCATCGCGGCACGCCGCCGCCAGCGCCGCGTGCCACGCGGCGCACGGGCTCGCGAGCGTCCCGCCCGCCAGGCTCACATAATGGCCGCCGCCCAGCGGCTCGAGCCGCATATAATGGCTCATCCCGACATAATGGACGACATCGCCGCGATAGCCGAGCTGGACGATCTGCCGCACGACGCGCGCGGGGGTCAGATGATAGCAATCGTCATAGCCGTTGGTCATGCCGAGCGCCGTCTCGGGCAGCACCGCATCGCCGATCGCGAGCACCGACCCCGACCCCGAGCAGGCTATGCCGCTCATCTCGGCCCAGCCCTCGACGGGCACCGCCAGCACCCCCGCGCTCCCGTCATAAGCGGGCGGCACCAGCGAAATGAACATGCGGTCGACATCGCCCGCCCACACCGGATCGGCCTCGCCCGGCAGCGCAAAGCCGCCGTCGAGCGCGTCGAAATCCAGCGTGACGACAGCATCCTCGCCGCTCCCCGCCGCATAATTCCACAGCCTCACATACCAGGCGCGCGGGTTTCCCGCCGCGTCGCGCCCCTCGATCGTCAGCGTCGGCCCGTGCAGCGCGTCGAGCGGCTTCACCCCGCCCGACCGCCAGCGAAAGCTAAGCTGCGTGTTCCGGAAATCACGCCGCGTTTCATAGGCGAGCAGCGGATGGTCCCAGCGGTCCTCGGCTTCCCAGATCAGCCCCGCCAGATCGTGCCGGTTATAGAAAACCGCATCGACGCGCAGCGCGTCGGGCGCCATCGTCACCGCGCTCGCCATCATCGGCCGCGCGAAATCGACCGTCCAGAAACGCGGGTCGAAGCGTTTGACCCAGCTCCTGCGATGATGCGGCTCGGCCTTCGCCACCAGCGCCCAGCCCATCACTCCTCCCCCGCCGCCACGGCGCGCCGCACCGCGCGCGCAAGCTGCCGTCCCGTCTGCGCCAGCCGCTGCGGATCGGCCCCCGCCTCGCCCCGCACATTGACCGTGATCGCGATGTTGCGCGTTGCCGCGCCCGCAGGCTCGATCCGGCCGCTCGCGGTCGGCACGAAATATTCGGGGCCGCGCTCGCCGACGCGATAGGCGCGCCCGGCGCTCACCGGCCCGCCCGTCGCGCGCCCCGGCGCCCCGAACAGCGCGAGCGCGAGCGACGCGCCGAGCGACGCCAGCCCGCCGCCCCCACCGCCCTGCTGGCCGCCGCCCGCAACGGCGTTCGCAACGGCGGCGCGCGCAATATCGGCCATCACCGACAGCGCGAGCCGCTTCAGATCCTCGAACCCCAGCTTGCCGCTCGTGATCGCGCGCGCCAGCGACCGCTCGATCGCGCGCCCCGCCGCGTCGGCGCCCTGCGCCAGCGGCCCCTCCATCGCGGCGCGCATCGCGGCGATGTCGCGCCGGAACGCCCCCGTGTCGGCGCGCACCGACACGCGCATCTCGTCAAACTCGTCCATCGGGAAAGCTCTCCATCATCGCGCCCAGCGCCGCGCGGTCGACCCCCGCACCGCCCGCCTCCTCGTCGCGCCACCCGCCCAGCACCGCCGCAACATCGGCCGGCGTCGCCGCCCAGAACTCTTCGGGCCGCCACCCCGCAATGCGCGCCATCGTGCCGAGCAACCGGACCGCCGAGACGCCAAACCCAGGATCAGACACAGTAATCCTCCCTGTCGCGCAGCGATGGGGAGGTGGCAGCGGCAAAGCCGCTGACGGAGGGGCGAATGGCACGACATCACGGCCCCTCCACCACCGCTTCGCGGCGGTCCCCCTCCCCATGCCTGCGGCACAGGGAGGATCGCTCCTCCACCCCTCACCGCCCCTGCAAGATCTGCCCGATCAGCACGCGCAGCGCCGGCGTCACCGCCGCCAGCCCCGCTGCCACCACCGCCTCGCCGATCGCGTCGCGCGTCAGCCCGTCGGGCCGCTCCTTCACGCAATGCCAGAACAGCGCCGCAAGCTCGCCCAGCGCCAGCCGTCCGTCCGCCGCGCGCTCGATCAGCGCGAACAACGGCCCCAGCTCGGTCTCCGCCGCGACCAGCGCCGCAAAGCTCGGCCGCAGGACGAGGCACGCATCGCCCACGCGCAGCTCCGCCTCGCCGCGCATCGCATTCGCCGCGCCGCTCACAGGCTCACCACCGGACCGCTCGATTCGAGGTTCAGCGTATATTGCCGCTCGCCATTATAATCGCCGGCATAGTCGAGCCGCGTGACGAGGAAGCGCCCCTGCATCCGTTCGCCGCTCTCGAAACTCAGCTCATAATCGTCGATCGTGCCCGCCAGCGCATGTCCGCGCAGCCGCGCCTCGGCGTCCGATCCGGTAAAGATCCCCGCCGCGCTCACCGACACCGACCGCACCCCCGCGCCCGACAGCAATTCGCGCCAGCCGCCCGAATCCTTGGTCGTGACGTTCACCGCCTCGCCGTTCACCGACAGCTGCGTCGTGCGCAGCCCCGCGACGGTGGCATAGGCGGGCGGCGCCGCGCCGTCGCCGACCTTGAGCAGAAAGGCGCTCCCATTTTCGACGGCCATGGTTTATTCTCCTTTGGACAAGAACATCCGGAACTGGGGAGTAACGGGATGCTTATGACGACAATCGTCCTGGCGATGATGGTCCAGACACCGAGCGCGACGGTCGACCGCACGCGGGTTGTCTTCACCAAATGCCTGAACACGCACATGCTGAAGTCGCTCGACGACAAGAAATCGCCGACCGAATTCGAAATGGGGCTGAAATCGATCTGCACCGCAGAGCGCGGCGCCTTCCATGCCGCAGTCATCGCGCTCAACCGCGCGAGCGGCGATTCGACCGCCGATGCGACCGAAAACGCCGATCTGCAGGTCGAGGATTATCACGCGAATTTCAGCGAGAAATTCAAGGATTACAGCGACACCGGCACGCGCCCCGGCTAGGGCCCTGACCCTAAAGCCCCGCGAGACAGCGGCACCGGACGACCAGTTCGTGCCGCCAGCCGCCGTCGCGCGCATGGCTGAAGCGTGTCCGCACCGGCCGCACGCTGACGATCGACCAGCCGCCCGCCGCACCGCGCAATCCGGCCAGAGCCGCCTCGATGCGCGCGGCTGCATCGCCGACCGGCCCTTCGCCGGCACCGACGAGCGTCACGGTCAACCGGACCTCGCGCCCCGCCCGGTCCTTCGTCCCCCAGTCGTTTCCCTCGGCCGCGCCGACCGACACATAGGGGATGTTCGCGCGCGGCGGCGTTCCGTCGAACACCCCGTGGACGAAGGTGCGCAACGCGGGATCGTCCGCCAGCAGGTTCAACGCCCGCATCCGCACGACCTGTTCCGCACCGCTCATCGCGCGCCGCCCAGGCCGATGCGCCGCCACGGCTGCCATAGCGCCGCAATCGCCGCGGGCGGCGACGCCTGCACATCGTCGCGCGCGGCATAAAGATGCTGCGTCATCCGCAATATGCCGTGCCGGATCGCCTCGGGCACATTCTCCGCCGCTGCGGCGATCCCGGCGCGAAAGCCGATGCGCACTTGTCCTGCTCCCTGCGGATCGTCGATGCGGATCGCTGCGTCGCCGTCGGGGCCGATGACCGTCCGGTATTTGTCCGGGTCGAGCGCAATCTCGCTCCCGTCCGCGGCAATCAGCGCTGCTTCGTCTATCCCGATGACCGGACGCGCGCGCAGCGCAGCGATGCCTCCGCGCACCGCAACGCGCTCCTCGCCCGCGCGGATTACAAGCCATTGGCCGGTAAAGGCCTCGCAGATATTCGTGGCCGTGCGCACCAGCCGTTCGACGATCGCATCGTCGCCCGCCGCGCCCAGCCGCAACCAGGCGCGCGCGTCGTCGAGCGCGACCGGTATCGCCATCATCGTCATGGCAAGTCCTTCAGTCTGTCGTTGGAAAGCAAAGCCCGTGCTGCTTGGCGCCCGGCTGCGTCCGAAAGGGGGGACGGCAGCCGGGCGCCCATCGCGCGCCAGCTCAGCTGGCGGCGAACTTCATCAGCTTGACGGCATTCGAATCGATGATCGCACCGCCGACCCTTTTGGTTGCATAGAAATGCACAAAAGGCTTGTTGCTGAACGGATCGCGCAGGATGCGCGTCTCGCCGCGGTCGGCGATCAGGTAACCGGCGCGGAAATTGCCGAAGGCGATCGACAGGCTGTTCGCCGCGACGTCGGGCATGTCCTCGGCCTCGATCACCGGATAGCCCAGCAGCGTCGCCGCCTGCCCCTCGACCAGCCCCGGCTGCCACACGAACGCGCCGTCCGCCGTCTTGAATTTGCGGATACGCGCGAGCGTGTCCGAATTCATCACCCATACCGCGCCCTGGCGATAGGGGGGCTTCAGCGCATGGACCAGTTCGACCAGCTTGTCCTGCGGGTTCGACGCGGGAAACGCCCCCGCGCTTCCCGTCGCGAGGTGCTGGAGCGTGCCGAACGCGCGCGCCGCATCGCCCTCGTTCGTCGTCGCATAGGACAGGAAGCCCTTGGGCCGGTTCGTGCCGTTGCCGCTCACGAACGCCGTCCCCTCGGCGACCGCGAACTCGCGCGCGATTTCACCCGCCAGCCAGTCCTCGACGTCGAACATCGCATCGTCGAGCATCGCCTGGCTCGCCGCCGGATTGGCGTACAGCTCGCCCGACGGCGGCGCGATTTCGGCAAGGCTGCGCGTCGCCGTTTCGGGGCGCGCCGCCGTCTCGCCGACCCAGCCCGCGCCGGTCGATCCCGTCGCGACCAGCTTGCGATACCCGCTCGTCCCCGTCTGGACGACGCTCGCGATGCTGCGGATCGGCGACAGCGCCTTCAACGTCGCGGCGATGCTGGTGTCGATCTCGCGCGGCACCGCATAGCCGCCCTCGCCGCCGCTCGCCCCCGACAGGCTTTTCATCTCGACCCCCGCATCGAGCCCGCGCCGCAGATAGCGTTCGACAAAGGCATCGCGCGCCGGATCGGCCGCCTTCGCCCCGTCGAGCGGCAACCGCGACGCCGCGACCGCCTGCGCATCGACTTGGCGCCGCAGCGCCGCGACCGACGCCTTCAGCTCGTCGACCGCCTCCGCCGCCAGCACCGCATCGAACGCGCCGTCGAGCGCATCGGCCTTCACTTCCATATCCACTTCCATGCCCGTCACTCCTTCAAAAAAAATCCTCCCCATCGACTTGCGATGGGGAGGGGGACCGCGCCCAAAGGGCGTGGTGGAGGGGCGGCAACGTCGGCGCCATCGCCCCTCCGTCAGCGGCTACGCCACTGCCACCTCCCCATCGCAAGTCGATGGGGAGGATCACCAAATCACGACCTGCGATCCTCCACCCCCACCACCCGCGCCAGCGGCTGCATCGGCATCGCCACCAAACTCACCTCGACCAGATCGAGCGCCAGCAGCTCGCGCGGCCGCGCCCCGCGCGCCGCGCGCACCCGATATCCGAACGACAATCCCGTCAGCGCCCCGCGCGCGACCAGCCGCGCCGCCGTCGGATGCGTCACCCGCGCCACCACGCGCAGCCCGCGCGCATCCTCCGCCAATGCCTCGATCGCGCCGATCACCGCACCCGGCCGATGCTGCCACAGCAAGGGCACCGCGCGCGCTTCGCGCAAACTCGCCGCAAACGCCCCCGCGCGCACCACATCGCCCCCGCGATCGACCCGGTCGAACACCGACGCATAGCCCGCGAACCGAACCTCCCCCTCCCGCAGGCGGGAGGGGGTCGGCGGGTGGGCAGCGGCACCGATCGCCCTCACTTCAGCAACCCCGGCAGCCCCATCTTCACCGCCAGCCCGACCACCAGCAGCGCCAGCATCCCGCGCACCGCCCAGTCGACCGCCGCCTTCCACGCGCTCTTCTTCGCGTCGCGCCACGCGCCGAGCAGCTGGCGCAGATCGTCGATGTCGCCGCGCGCCGCCTCGTCGGCGAGCCCCAGCCGCGCGAGCGCCCGCCGCGCCCCCAGCTCGCTCGCCTCCTCGACCACCGCGCGCAGCAACGCCGCATCGGGCGCACCGGCCACGCCTGTCCCCGCCAGCGCGATCAACCGCGCCAGCGCCTCTTCCTCGTCCATGTTCAAATCTCCTCTTCGTCACCCCGGGCTCGACCCGGGGTCCCGCTATTCCCCGTCGCTGAGCGGGACCCCGGGTCGAGCCCGGGGTGACGGATCGGTCGAGCCCACCCCCAGCAAAACCTTCTTCTCGTCCGCCGTCAGCCAGTCGGCCGCCGACACCTCGCGCCACAGCGCCATCCGGTCGGCGGCCATCGCCGGCACCTTGTTCAGATCGACGCGCAGTTCGGCCCCCTCGAACCACCCCGCCAGCCCCTGCGCCACCGCCCCCAATATCTTCGCGCACAGCGGCAGCACCGTCAGCCGCCACAGCGCGCGGTTTGCCTCGCGATAATTGGCATAGGTCGCGTCGCCCGGCAGGCCGAGCAGCATCGGCGGCACCCCGAACGCCATGGCAATTTCGCGCGCGCTCGCATCCTTCAGCGCCAGGAAATCCATCTCGGCGGGCGACAGCGACAGCGCCTGCCACTTCAACCCGCCTTCGAGCAGCAGCGGCCGCCCCGCATTGGCGCTCCCCGAAAAGCTCTCCGCCAGTTCCTCGCGCAGCCGCTCGACCTGCTCGGCCGACAGCGGCACCCCCTTGTCGCCGGGGTCGTGCACGAGCGCCCCCGACGGCCGCGCCGCATTCTCCAGCAACGCCGCATTCCATCTGGCCGCCGCATTATGCGCGGCGATCGCGCCCGCCGCCGCGCCCAGGCACCCCGCGCCATAATGATCGTCGAGCGGGTGCAGCGCCTTCACATGCACCACCGCGGGCCGCCCCGCGCCATCCTCGGCGGCCAGCACCACCGTCTCGCCCCCCGCCTTGTAGCGATAGGCGACGGGCCAGCCGCGCGCGTCGGCCTCGACCGTCACCCGCTCGGGGCGCAGCGCGAACAGCTCGGCGGGCGCCCCCGCGCCGTCGGTCAATATCTGCACATAGCCATTGCCGTGGAGCAGCAATTGCGCCGCGAGCGTCTCGACCAGCCCCTGCCCGCCCGACGTCGCACCGACCAGCCGCTCCAGCGCCGGATCGCTCGCCTCCAACGGCGCCGAACCCGCCGCCTCGGCCACCAGCCGCACCGCCCGCTGGACGATCGCATTGGAAAGATACCCCTCGCGAACCTGCGCCTCGAACGACAAGGGCGCGGGCGCCGACCAGCTCCCATACACGCGCGACAATTGGGGCCGCGCAGCCCCCTGCGCAGCCTTCCGGCCAAACCAGTTCATGATGATCTCCCTACGCTGCGCCCTGGACAAAAACCCACGTCACCCCGGGCTTGACCCGGGGTCCCGCTTCTATTTTCAAACCAGCACGTCGAATAAATCCAGCCAATCGGGATTGCCCCGTTCGATCAGCTCGAATTTCCATGCCCTATGCCACCGCTTGATCCGCTTCTCCTGCGCGATGCACAGCGCAATATCATCGCCGCGCTCTGCCCAAACGAGGCGGTTCAACCCACGTCACCCCGGGCTTGACCCGGGGTCCCGCTTTCCAGCTAGCAACAAGCTCAAACCACCCGCACCCCCGGCGCCCGTCCTTTCGCCAACCCCTCGCGCAGCGCCGCGACCGCCCACACGCAGGCATCGGCCCGATCCGGCGACCTCCCCGGCCCCGCATAGCCGCCGCCGATCTGCATCCCGCAAAGCTCGTCCTCGAGCGCCGCGAACGCCCCCGCATGGACCACCTGCCCGCGCTCATAGGCGAGCGCCACCGGTTCCGCCCGCCGCGCCTTGCCGACGCTCGCGTGCACCGCGCGCACCGGCAGCGTCACATCGGCCTGCGCGAGCACCGCGGCGACCATCTCGCCGCCCATATTGCTCTCGGCGACCACGCGGTCGGCGTTCCAGCGCGCCGCGGCGCTTGCCACCGCCTGCGCCCAGACGTGCGGCGCGGCCTTTGCGACGCTCGCATCCTCGACCACCGCGACGCGGCCGTCGCGCAGCAGCGCCGCGACGACAATCCCGCACGCATCGCCCCGCCGCGTCGCGGGCGGATCGACGCCGATCACGACGCGCACGGGCTTCGCCGCCGCGTCCGCATCGACGCGGCAGCGCTCGATCAGCGCGCGGCTCCACAGCGCGCCCTCGACATCCTCCAGCATCTCGCCGTCGAGCTCCTGCCGCCCCAGCCGCGTGCCGCCATATTGCGCGATCATGTGCGCGACGAAGCTCGCGGGCAGGTGCGGGTTTTCCGATGTCCGCCCCAATGTCGTCACGCATCCCGGCAGCGCTTCGACCTTGCGCATCAGCGGCACCGGGCGCGGCGTCGTGGTCACCAGGACGCGCGGCGTGTCGCCCAGCCGCATCCCCAGCATCAGATTGTCCCACGCCGCCTCGCCGCGCTGCCCCCATTTGGCCAGTTCGTCGCACCAGGCCGCATGATGTTCGGGACCGCGCAAATTCTCGGGCGTGCCCGCCGAATAGAGCGTCGCGATCGCGCCGCTGTCGAAATGCAGTTGGCGCATCCGCTCGCGCCATTTGGGCCCTTCGTCGGTGCGCGCGACGCCGAGCAGCCCGCTCGGCCCCTCGATCATCACGCGGATACCGTCGGCCTCGTTCGCGGCGACCAGCGCGATCCGTGCGCCGGGCACGCTGCGCGCAACCTCGCTCACCCATTCGGCGCCCGCGCGGGTCTTGCCGAACCCGCGCCCGGCGCGGATCAGCCACACCGGCCAGTCGCCCGGTGGCTCGCGCTGCCCGTCGTGCGCCCATTGATACCAGCGGTCGTGCAGTTCCTGCACATATTTGCGCGGCATGTCGCGCAGCAGCTTTCCGCGCTCTTCGGCTTCCAGTTTGAGCAAGCGGTCGAGGATCGTCTCGCCTTCGCGCAGTTCCAGCCGCGCGGCCCAGCGCTTCGTCACCGCTCCTTTCCTTTCGGCGCGGCGCGCTGCGCCTCGATGATCGCGATGCGCCGCAGGATCTCGGCATCGGTTTCCTCGGCGCTCGGCCGCGCATGGATGTTCAGCCGGACGCGCTTGGCGCGCCCGCCCTCGACGCTCGCGCGGTGCTTCGCCATCACGTCCATCGCCTGCGCGACCGTCATCGCGCCGACGGGCGGCAACGGCGTGCCGTCGTCGCCGCCGTTCAATTTCTCGATCGTGTCGATGGCGCGCTCGACAAGCGCCATTTCCAGCCGCGCATAACCGCTTTCGAGCGCCGCCTGCCACGCGTCGGCAAAGTCGCGGTCGACGCGGCGCAGCTTGTACGCCGCCGAATGGGCAAATCCCGCAACCGCAGCGGCATGGCGCACGTTGCAGCATTCGCCCAGCACCTCGATGAACAGCCGCCGCTGCGTTTCGCCGATCTCGCGGAACCGCGTCACGCATTCGCCCCGCACCAACGCGCGCGGGCAGTCGCGCTTGCACTCGCCGCCTGTGTCCGATGCCATCGCCCGCCCTCCAAAAGCAATCGGGCCGCGCACCCCGAAAGGCGCCGGCCCGAATCGCAATTCTTCATGATGTGACACTTGTGGCGTATATGTAGTTTACAAACCCGCTCACCCGCCGATCAGGTAACGAACCGCAGAAACAAGCCCCGCAACGAATGATCCGGCGACAAAGGCAGCGGCAAGCCAGAACTCAATCGCCAAGGCTCGGGTTTTCCATTTTGGTTCGCGCTTCATCCCCTCACGGTCGCATGGCGCGGGAATGTAGGAAAGGGGGTGGTGATGTTGGAGTCTCAAAATTTCGTCCGTCTTTACGGATTGGTGAGAACAAACTATGTATGCCGCCACCAAGGAAGGGATATTGGTATGCCGTCTGTATTCGATGTGGCGCAGTATATTCTCGCCGCGCACGGCCCCATGACCACGATGAAGCTTCAAAAGCTGGTATACTACAGTCAGGCATGGTCTATTGTTTGGGACGATGATGTGCTCTTTCCGGAGCGCATTGAGGCGTGGAAAAACGGCCCTGTTGTCCGTGATCTGTGGGTGGCGACGCAGGGACGCTTTCGCGTGTCCGCAATCAGCGGCGGTGATGCCGATAGATTAAACCCTGCCCAACGCGAAACGGTTGATCTTATTCTGGGATTTTATGGCGATAAGGATGCTCAATGGTTGAGCGACCTTACGCACATGGAGGACCCGTGGAAAGACGCTTACGCGAAAGCGCAGAACACTGAAATTACGCCTTACGCGCTAATGGAATATTATTCGGCGTTGGGGCCTAATGACATTGCGTCGGACGAAATCGTAGTAGCCTGACGCTGATGACCAAGCGCGAGGCAAGGCTCGCGCGCGAGCATAAAAAGCTGGCACAACAGGAGCTAAAATCGGCTCGCCTGAGAGCGGAGCCGAGAGACCATGAGGTGCGCTCTGAATATGCTAAAGATCGTCCCAAGGCAGTCCGTGTGGGGGTCAATCCAGGCTCCATTTACAACCTAACGGTAACGTGGAGTTGCGAAAGTCCAGATATCGAAGGAGCGTGGGATTCAGGGACGCCGCGAGCATGGACCGACGAATGCTGGAATGAAACAATCCTCCCCAAGCTAAGTGAATTTGCCAAATTGCGCTGGCACGAGGTCGAGGCGCAAACTAGCGACACCGGCCACAGGATGCACCACCCTATGGAGGTGGCAAGCATCACCGAAGAAGCCCAATACCGCCTAGTCGAACTGAAGCACAGCGCCGACACAATCTATCGGTTTCGCCTTGGCAACCTGCCTCGCCTGTGGGGATTCCGGATCGTCGGCGAGTTTCACGTCCTATGGTATGACCCTAAGCACGAGATTTATCCAGTGGATTAGTCGGCCTTGCCCTTCTTTGTCGGCTTTTGCTTGACCATTCGTCCTAGGCGCTCGTCAAAGCGTTCAGGGTCGTCGTCGGTTTCCAAATCACGCGCAGCTTCCTTGAATTTTTCAAGCTGAGACGTCGTTTCCTTTCGACTCATCGCAATTTTCACTCCTTCCGTCCTGCATTTGATTCGTCTACTTTCACAGCTATCAATCAGGCGCTATCAAGATGCTGTGCCCGCATGGCGGAATGGTAGACGCAGCGGTCTTTAAAACCGAAATCCTTGGCGGGATGTGGGGGTTCGAGTCCCCCTGCGGGCACCAAGTCTCACTTTCAAAGGAATCTGACATGGCAACCGCGAAAGAGCAACAAATGAAAATCAAAGCGAAGCTAGAAGCCGTTCGCAAGCAGATCGACGAACTTCGCATCCAGGAGAAGTTGCTGATCGAACTGCTAGGCGATGACGCCCCCGCAAAACCCGTTAGGCAGCGCTCGCCGAGCATTAAGCCTCTCGTCCTAGATTATATGAAGGCGGCTGGCGAGAGTGGTGCGACTACCGCTGAGGTTGATGCCGCCATCAGGGCGCAAGTCCCGACGGTAGCAAAGGATACCGTGGGGTCTATTCTGTCCCGCCTCAAAGGGGACGGTGCGCTCGTCTACGAGGGCGAACGCTACTACGAGAAGAAGTTTGCGCCGCGCCCAAACCCTTTTAGTGACGTTGGGGGGCTTCGCGCCGTAAGCTAACATTGAAAACGCCGGGAGCGCTAACTCCCGGCGTTTTTTGCTGTGTGGCCCTCGTAGCTCAACTGGATAGAGCAGGTTCTTCGTAGGTCCCCGGCTGCTGGTTCGAGTCCAGCCGAGGGCGCGCATAGCGGAAGGCAGATACCTTGGCGGGATGTTCTCACTTCCATCGCCGATTTACGCGATACGCGTAAACAAATCACGTCAATCCTGTTGATAGATGACCGCTTTGATTCGTTGTCAAAGCCATCGTCGCTTCATTGTCCATTGACGTGAGACGTTCACCGAACGCTTCCGTGAACGATTCGCCGACGATTTCAGCGCATTTTCACGCGCGCTTTCCATCAAACTTTTGGAAAGAATCTACGATGCGTATGTCAGGCGCTTGCCAACGATGCCCCGCACCGCTTCGACAGCCCGACCGCGATCATCAATGCCGTTCGCTTCGCGCGTGTTGTAGCGGAACTCAAACTCGGCAAGGTAGCGGTGCAAATGCTGCTCGCCACAGTGCTGATAAACGCCCTTCATGCCGCGCTTGAAAATCGAGAACGCGCCTTCAACGGTGTTCGTGTGAATGGTGCGGTCGCTGTAATCGACATACTGGCGAGCGCCGTGGAGGGTCGTGCCATGCTCGGCAAAGTCGCGGCCAATCTTCTTATACATCTTCGCTTCGTCGGTCATCAAACGGGCTTCGCGGGCGATGTTATTCAGGACGATGGGGTGAACCTCGTCGGCGCGGAACTTGTCGAAGGTGAACGAACGCATGGTGCCGCTGTCGCGGTCCACGAGCGCCAGAACGCCGAACTTGTGAGCCGTGCCAGCCTTCGCACCGCGACGGCCCGACTTGACGCCGAAATAGGTTTCATCGACCTCCACGGCGCCACCGCCCGAACCGAACGGAGTAGCCAGATCGCCCGAGCGCATGGCTTCGCGGATACGGTGGGCGAGGAACCATGCGGTCTTATACTGGACCTCCAGAACGCGGGCGAGCTGGTGGGCGCTGATACCCTTCTTGCTCGACGCGATCAGGTGAACGGCCTGTAGCATCTTGTGGAGCGGCATACGGGCGTGCTCGAAAACAGTGCCGACCTTGACGGTGAACTGCTTGCGGCACTCGCCACATTTTTTCAGGCCGTGACGGACGACGCCCTCAGGGTTCTTCTTGCTCGGCTTCGAGCGGACACCTGACAGGTCATAGACGCGACCGCCCACAACACCGCAATGCGGGCAGACTACGCCGCCAGCCCAAACGATGCTTTCCAGATGCTCGAAAGCCTTGGCTTCGTCGTGGAAATAAGGGGAAGAAAGAACCGACATGGTGATGTGCTCCGTTGATGCACATTCTATAGCCGATCCGGTTGGGTTTGTAAACTACATATACGCCACACTTGTGCCATATCAGCGTTACGATGTCAATAGAAAATAACCTATATGGTTATTCGTTCGCCATCGCCGCTAGTCGCGCGGGGCGTGGTCGCGCGCGATCTCCTCGGGCGACAGGCGCAGGAAGCGCGCGGCATTGTTATAGAATATGTCGCGCCGCTGCTCGGCGGTCAGGAAGGGCGCTTCTTCGATCGACGCGACGCTTTCGCCGATGATCCCCGGCCACTGCATCTGGTCCGATCCCCACATGATCCGCTTGCCGAACCCGGCGTCGACCATCCGTTTCAGATGGTCGTAAAACTGCGCGCGCGGCGCCATCCCGACATTGGCCGAAATATCGACGTACAGATTGGGGTGCGCGTACATCATCGCGATCATCTCGTCGACCAGCGGCGAGGCATAATGCATGACATAGAGGCGCAGCTTCGGATGCGCGTGCAGCACCGCCTCGAGCTGGAAGGGAGAGGTCAGGCTGGCGCGATAGCTTTCATATCCCGGAAAGCGCGCGGTCGCGGGCGGCCCTTCGCCCAGGTGCAGCCCGACCGGAATGTCCCTTGCCTCGGCAAAGGCCCAATATGCCTCCCACTGCGGATCGTCGGCGCGGATACCGCGATATTGGGTAAAGCTTTCGCCGAGCACCGCGAGCCGCCCTTCGTCCGCGAGCGCGGTCAGCGTTTCGACGCTCACCGGCTCCGACGCGCCGAACCCCAGCGCGGGCACGATCAGGTCGGGCGCCGCGGCGCGCCATTTCGCGACGCTGTCGGGATCGCCCGACGTCACCGCGCGGCGGATATTGAAGCGCCGCATCGCGGCGATGCTCTCGTCCATCAACGCGGCGTCGGTCGCGGGCGCGGCGATCGGCGCGGCGCAGCGCGACAGCTCGACGGGATCGAATGCGTCGCGCGGGTCGACCGTCGGGATCGGCACCCCGCTGCTCCCCGGACAGATGCTCGCCCCCGCGACGAAATCGACCGTATAGGCGTGCGCGTGCATGTCGATGACCGGCGCCCCGGCCTGCTGCGCGGCGGCAGGCGAGGCGGCAAAGAACAGCAACGGCAACAGCTTGTGCATGGCGGGCTCCCTCGACCCGTCCATAGCGCAGGCGCGGTGAAAGCCGAAGGAAATCCGGCATATGGGGCGCGGGCGGCCGCCCCCCACACGCCCCGCCAGCCCGATCCTAGGGTCAGGACCCTAGATATTCCCCCGCACCGAAAAGGAGAAGATCGGCCCGATCATGCGGTTGCGGTCCTCGACGAAGGCGATCGGGCTCGCGCCGCGCACGCCGGTATAGACGGTGCGGTCGCGGCGCGAGCGCGCGTTCAATATATTCGCCACCGTCGCGCGCACCGTCAGCCCCAACACATCCTTATGCTCGACAAAGACGTCGGCGAACACGGGCCCTTCCCATATGCGGTCGACCTCCTGCCGGCGATAGGCGGGCTGGTTGTGGGTGTAATGGGCATTGGCGCCCCACGCCCAGTCGCTGCTCGGAATATCGTGGCGCAGCGCCGCCTCGATCACCGTGTCGGTGAAGCGGTTCCACTGCCGCTTCTCGCCGGTGAAGGGGTCGCGCAGCGACGATTTCTGGAACAGGAATGTCGTGTCGAGCTTCATCCCCTTCAGCCCCGCGGGGTCGAGGTTGAAGGTCGACGTCCAGTTCACCGCCCCCGCGGTCGACTTGGCGATATTGCCGACCGCCTCGCCATCGCCGACGGGGATGATGTCGACGCGGTCCTCGACGTCGCGATAGATGAAGATCAGCTTGGTCGATCCCCACGGGCCGATCTTCTTGTTGATCTCACCCTCGACGCTCCAGTCCTGCTGCGGGCGCAGTTCGTTGTTGCTGACATTCTGGTTGCCGTCGTTAAGGAAGGCGCGCGCGAGAAAGTCGTAGAACGACAGTTGCAGCACGCGCCGCCGCAGTTTGAGCGACGCGTCGAAATCGCTCGCCGGCGCCCAGGCGAGCGTCAGCGACCCCTTGGGCCGGAAAAAGCTGCGTTGCAGGCCGTTGACGCCCGTCTGCACGATCGTCGAATGTTCGGCGCCCGCGGTCAGCTGGAACGACAGCTTGTCGGTCAGCTTGCGGCCAAAGCTCAACAGCCCTTCATAACGGTCCTCTTTCACGCCGCCGGTGCCGCCCTCGAACGGCACGTCGACGAAGCGTCCCGACGGGTCGAGCACGGCGATCGACGCGACATTGTCGAGCGTGTTGAACGCCGCCTCGCCCGACAGCTGCCAGTCGCCGCCCAGCATCCGCCATTGATATTCGCCGCGCGCGATCGTCTCGCCAAGGTCGCCCGTTTGCGCGAAACGGTCGCCGGTCACGGTCGACCCGTCGGCGGGGGTCGTCACGACTTCCAGCGCATAGGGCTCGCGCGAGAAACGGCGCAGCCCGATCAGCTTGAGCTTCCCCGGCCCGGCCCCGAACTGGTAATCGCCGCCCAGCTCGTAATTCCAGCTGTCGGATTTCTCGCGAACGGTGCGAAAGCGGTCGGGCAGGCCGGGCGCGACGCGCAGCCCGTCTTCGCGATAGCGATCATATTTGCGTTGGTAATGGCCGCCGAAATTGGCGACCGTGTCGCCCGCGGGGTCCCAGGTGATACGGCCGGCGAGCTTGGGCGTGTCATAATGCGTGTCCCAGACATCGTCGCGCCGCTCGACGACATCGCCCGCGCCGTTGCGGATCAAGGTCAGCCCGCCCGCGCCGCTGCGTGCCGACTCAAGATTGCTCAGCGACGCCTCATATTCGACCTCGCCGCTGCGCCCGCGCAGCGAAATGTCGCCGCGCGTCAGCAGGGGGTCGGTGTGGTGCGCGCGAAACTGCGGCCGCCACGAAAACTGGCCCGACAGCCCGCCGGCGCGATAGATGATATTGGCGACCTGTCCCGACAGGCCGGGAATGTCGAGGCTCGCGCCGTCGACGACCTCGATGCGTTCGACATTGCCCGCGGGGATGCGCGACAATTGGGTGAACATGTCGTCGGCCTTGTTCGACGGCCGCTCGCCGTTGAACAGCACATTGCCCGTCGCCTGCCCCAATCCGCGCAGCTGCTCGTTGTCGCGGATCGTGAAGCCGGGGATCTGCGCCAGCATGTCATAGGCATTTTTGGGGGCGTAGCGCGCGAAATCGACGGGGGCGAAAACCTGCCGCGTCAGGCCGCTTCCCGCGGCGGCGGGCGTGCCTTCGGCGGGCGGAATATCGCCATTCGCGGCCGCTTCCTGCGCGAGCGCCGTCATCGACGCCGTGGCCGATGCGATCGCGCCGGCCATCAGCGCCAACCGCGTTGCGCAGCGCCTGTCCCGCCCGAGGCCGGAACCGGCGATTGAACTGCACATTGTCTTTATTCCTTGCCGAAGAACGGGGATGGCGCGCGCTGCCCGTCGCGCGCGCCAATCCCAAATGCCCTTCGACCAATGCGCGCCGCCGTTCGTCCAATGGCCGAACGACAGGGCGGGCAAGACGAAACCGCGATACCGCCCCTTGCGGAGGAAATTACGCGGCGATCAGCACGCCGCGATAGGCGCTGTCCTCGAACGCGCGCCCGGCGCCCTTGGCGACGCACATCAGCGCGTCGTCGGCGACCACGACCTGCATCCCCGTCGCGCGCGCGATCGCCTGGTCCATCCGGCGCAACAGCGCGCCGCCGCCGGTCAGCGTGATGCCCGCGTCGATGATGTCGGCCGACAGTTCGGGGGGCGTATTCTCGAGCGCCGCCATCACCGCGGCGACGATCTGGCCGACGGGTTCGGCCAGCGCGTCGGCGACTTCGGCCTCGGTCACCTGCACTTCGGCGGGGCGGCCGTTGACGAGGTCGCGGCCCTTGACGCCGATGACGATCCCCTCGTCCTCGGGGGCGGTGGCGCAGCCGATCGCCAGCTTGACGCGCTCGGCGGTCATTTCGCCGATCATCAGATTATGTTTGCGACGGATGTGCGAGGCGATCATGTCGTCCATCTTGTCGCCGCCGACGCGCACCGAATTGGCATAGGCGATGCCGCCGAGCGAGAGCACCGCGACCTCGGTCGTGCCGCCGCCGATGTCGACGACCATCGCGCCCATCGGGTCGGTGACCTGCAATCCCGCGCCGATCGCTGCGGCAATCGATTCCTCGATCAGCTGCACCGACACCGCGCCGGCGTTGGTCGCGGCGTCGCGGATCGCGCGGCGCTCGACCATCGTCGAGCTCGACGGGACGCAGATGACGACATGGCTGCGCTGGCGAAAGCGGCTCGCGCCGCCCAGCGCCTTGTCGATGAAATGCTTGATCATCTGTTCGGCGACGTCGATGTCGGCGATGACGCCGTCGCGCAGCGGGCGGATCGCCTGGATATTGTCGGGCGTCTTGCCCATCATCAGCTTCGCCTCGTTGCCGACGACCTTGACGCGGCGCACCCCGGCGCGCGTCTCGAGCGCGACGACCGACGGCTCGTTCAGGACAATTCCCCGATCCCTGACATAAACAACAGTGTTAACGGTCCCCAGGTCGATCGCCATGTCGTGCGATGCCGAGGAAAAACGGTGAAAGAAGCTCATTGGCGGGGGTGGACCCTTCGATTTTGGACAGGTGGATCGGGCCGCGGCCCCCTTTACCCTCCCGCGACACCAGTCGCCTGCGGGCTTGTGGCGGCGGCGCGGGCGCGTCAACTGTGGTGGGCGTCGGACCGGTGGTTTCTCAGGCCCGAACGAGGTTAATGCGCCTTCCGTCGCGCTCCAGCCACCCCTCGCCGCGCGAATCGCCCGGCTATTCGGCTGTGTTGCCGACGATGAATTTCAGGCCGCGCAGCCCGACGACCGCGTCGCCCGAACAGACCGGCGCCGCGATCAGCCGCATCCAGCGCGGCTCGGCGCGGTCGGGCCGGATCTCGACGTCGATGGTAAAGCCGCGCCGGTGACGGATCGCGTGCGCGCGCAGCCGCTCCATCGCCGCGCGCGAATTTTCGGCATAGAGCGCGACCGCGTCGCCGCGCGCCACCTCGGCGCAGCGCGCGATGCCGAAAATATCGTAAACCTCGCCCGACCAGCTCAGCCGGTTGTCGGACAGCCGGCATTCCCACTGGCCGATGCGCGGGTGGAGCGGCTGCCCCGCCGCGATCGCGTCGACAATGTCCGCCACCGTGTCGAGCCGCGCGCCGCCCTCGAGCTGCCCCAGCGCGAAATAGCGCTCGCGCTCGAAAAGCGGCCAGCTGTGCCGCAGCGGCAGGGGGTCGGTATAGGCCATCGATCCTGTTGGTGCTTTCCCTCGGTTCATCCTGTTTAACCCAACAAGTTTGGAAAGTCTTAATCTTCCGCGACCGACATGGCGCCATGTCGATTTCCGCCTTTCTCGACGAACCGGCGCTCAGCGCGGGCAGTCGCAGCAGTGCTCGCCGCAAATTGCGGCTCGAGGTTCAGGGTGTCCAGGACGGCGTCGGAATAGCCGCCCTCCTCCACGACATATCGACAAGCGGGCTGCTCATCGAAAGCGAGGCGGCGCTGGCGATCGGCGAGCCGATCGACCTCGAACTGCCGCACGCCGGTCCGGTTGCCGCCAAGGTCATCTGGACCAATGGCCGCCTTTTCGGCTGCCGCTTCGACACCCCGATCTCGCAGGCAGCGCTGAGTGCGGCCGAGCTGCGCAGCGCGGTCGGCACCGATCTCGGCGCCGGCCTCGGCAACGACGCCCAGCCTTCGCCCGAAGCGTTGCAGTTCGGGTCGCGGCTGCGCCAGCTGCGCGTCGTCAAGGGGCTGAGCCAGTCCGATGTCGCGCAGCGGCTCGGGGTGCGGACGCCGTCGATATCGGGATGGGAAAAGGGGCGCGCGCGTCCGAAGCCCGACCGGCTGGCGGCGCTGGCCGAACTGCTCGGCGTGTCGCTCGCCGAACTCGAAGGCGCGCCCTCGCCCGACAGGCTGCACGACGTGCTCGACCGCTGCCGGAAAGAAATTGCCGCGGCGGCAGGGGTTGGCATCGACCTCGTACGGATCCGGATCGACCTGTAGCGCCGACGCGCGTACAACCCCGCGGCGTTCGCCCCCGAACGCTTCGGCCCATCGCGTCCGCGGGGCGTCGAAGCGCATCACGCTGGCGCATGAAGCAATTCTCTTGTGTACAAATCTGACGCCAAGACGCCGCCGCGCGTCATTTTCGTTCGATCCGATAACATTTTTTTAACTGTGCGCAGCCGACATATGTCCCCCATGTCTATCCCCGGATTCCTCGAACAATCGTCCGCGACGGCCGACCAAAGGTTCAGCGCGCGCCGCAGGCTCAGTCTCGTAGCGCAGGGCGTCAAGGAAACGGGCGCGGGAATCGAGGTCCTGATCCACAATATCTCCGAAACCGGGTTGCTCGTCGAAAGCGACGTGCGGCTTGCGGTCGGCGAGCGGATCGAGATCGAACTGCCGCACGCCGGGGCGATCCCGGCGCGCACCATCTGGGCCAGCGGCCGGCTGTTCGGCTGCGAGTTCGAATCGCCCGTCTCGCCGGCGACGCTCAGCGCGGCGGAGCTGCGCAGCGCGGTTGGCGCCGACCTTCATTTCGACAGCGACGAACCCTCGCCGCTCGCCGAGCGCTTCGGCGCCCGCCTCCAGCGGCTTCGCGCCGCCAAGGGGTTGAGCCAGGCCGAACTCGCCGACCGGATGGGCGTCAGCGCGCCGTCGATCTCGGGATGGGAAAAGGGGCGTGCGCGGCCCAAGAACAACCGCATCGCGGCGCTCGCCGAACTGCTCGGGGTGCCCGTGTCCGAACTGCTCGGCGACCCGGCTCCCGAACGGCTGCAGGACCTGATCGACCGCAGCCGCGAACAGATTGCGCGCGCGCTCGGCACCGCGTCCGAAAAGGTGCGGATCGTCATCGAACTCTGACCCCGGCCGCCGCGCTTGCCTCGGTCGACAAGCCGCGGTAAACGGCTGCTCCCCGCGCACGGAGCCCGAACAATGGACAAGACACCGACAGCAACGCCGCACCGCCTTGCCGCCGTGAAAGATCTTGTCCATGTCTGCCCCCGCTTCGATCACCCTCGCCCGTCTCGGTTGGACCGCGCCTGACGGCCGCGCCGTCCTTTCGGACCTAGACCTTCAGTTTCCGCGCGAACGCACCGGCATCGTCGGGCGCAACGGCGTCGGCAAATCGACGCTGCTGCGCCTGCTGACCGGCGATCTGCGCCCGAGCGCGGGCAGTGTCGCGATCGGCGGCACCATCGCCATCGTCCATCAGGATGTTCAGGTGGCGCCCGACGCCACCGTCGCCGACCTGTTCGGCGTGCGCGAAGCGCTCGCGCTGCTCCGCAGGGCAGAGGCGGGCACCGCGAGCCTCGACGACATCGCCGACGCCGACTGGACGCTCGAGGCGCGGCTCGACGAGGCGCTCGCCGGCGTCGGGCTTGCCGCGCTCGCCGCCGACACGCGGCTCCTGTCGCTGTCGGGCGGGCAGCGGACGCGCGCCGCGCTTGCGGCCGCCATCTTTGCGCAGCCCGATTTCCTGCTTCTCGACGAACCGACGAACAATCTCGACCGCGACGGGCGCCGCGCCGTCCGCGACCTTCTCGCAAACTGGACCGGCGGCGCGATTGTCGTCAGCCACGACCGCGAATTGCTCGAGGAAATGGATGCGATCGTCGAACTGACCGGCAACGGCGCGGCGCGCTACGGCGGCGGCTGGAGCGCCTATCGCGCGCGCAAGGCGGTCGAGGACGCGGCGGCCGACGCCCGGCTCGCCGCCGCCGAAAAACAGGCCGATCTGGTCCGCCGCCAGGCGCAGGCCGCGACCGAGCGCCAGGACCGCCGCGATGCCGGCGGGCGGCGCAAGGCGGCGCGCGGCGACATGCCGCGGATCCTGATCGGCGCGCGCAAGCAGCGCGCCGAGGAAAGCGCGGGCGCGAACAGCCGCCTCGCCGAGCGCCAGCGCGCCGATGCCGAGGCCGCGCTCGCCGCGGCGCGCGACCGGATAGAGATCATCGACCCGCTGTCGGCGGGGCTCGCCCCGACCGGCCTGCCGGCGTCGCGCACCGTGCTCGAACTCGATTCGGTGACCGCGGGCTATGCCGCGGAACAGCCGGTCGTCCATGACGTCACGCTCACCGTCACCGGCCCCGAACGCATCGCGATCACCGGTCCCAACGGCTCGGGAAAATCGACCCTGCTCGCGCTCGTCGCGGGAACGCTCGCGCCCTGGTCGGGACGCGTCGATACGCGCGTGCCCTTCGCAATGTTCGACCAGCGCGTGTCGCTGCTCGACCCGGCGCGGTCGATTGCCGACAATTTCCTCGCGATCAATCCCGGCACGACGAACAACCAGTGCCGCGCCGCGCTCGCCCGTTTCCGCTTTCGCGCCGACGCCGCCGACCGCATCGTCGGGACGCTCAGCGGCGGCCAGATGCTGCGCGCCGGCCTCGCCTGCACGCTGGGCGCACCGCAACCGCCGCAGCTTCTGATCCTCGACGAACCCGGCAACCACCTCGACCTCGACACGCTCGCCGCCATCGAATCCGGCCTCGCGGCCTATGACGGCGCGCTCCTCGTCGTCAGCCACGACCCCGCCTTCCTGGCCGCCATCGGCATCACCCGCGAGGTCGCGCTGGGCGTTTAGCCGGACAAGACGGCGGGGTGGGAAGCTGCTGCTAAATCCTCCCTGTCGCGCAGCGATGGGGAGGTGGCAGCGCGCAGCGCTGACGGAGGGGCGACTGACGCAACGGCAGCGCCCTCCCCACGGCTATGCCGCAGGGAGGATCGGGCGCCGCGGCCGCTCAGGCCGCGAGCACCTTCGCCATCATCCGTTCTTCCTTTGCGACCCACGGCGCCATGCTCGGGCGCGCGAGGATGGCTTCGCTCCATTTGGCGATGCGCGGGTGCGTCGCCGCGTCGATGCAGCTTCCGCAGTGGCGCAGGTTCACCAGCGGCGACACGACCGCCAGGTCGGCGATCGTCAGCCGGTCGCCGACCAGAAATCCGCTGTCGGGGATCGCGCTTTCCAGATAGTCTAGCAGCTTGGGCAGTTCGACCGTTTCCGCCTCCGCCGCGGCGGCAAGGTCGCCTTCGCGCTGCAGGAATTTCGGCGCGACGATGCGGTTGAAGAACATCTTGCCGCCGCACGCCGCGAACACCGTGTCGGCAAACTCGTCCCACCAGATGACCTGTCCGCGCTCGGCGGGATCGGCCGGGATCAACGCGGGTTCGGGGTGCTTCGCCTCCAGATAGTGGATGATCGCGCTCGAATCGGCGAGCAGATAGCCGTCATCGTCGATCGCGGGCATCTTTCCCAGCGGCGACGCCGCGCGGAACCCCGGGTCGGGATCGCCGATCCCCACGCCCTTGAGCTCGAACGCCAGCCCCTTCTCGCCCAGATAGGCGATCAGCTTGCGAACGAACGGCGACACGATAGACCCGTAAACAATCATTGCGACTTCTCCTTTTGACGCCGCACCATAGAAAAAAGGTTGCAGACTGCAACCATAATCACATGCGTTTCCAGAGGTCTGAATCCGCTTGCGTTCGCCCCGTGCGCATGGAACAACCACGGCCGGAGGGGGGACGCTGCTGCGGCAGCAATCAGGCAGGACTCCAACAATGCGCCCTTCGACCTGGGCAGACCGGCTGTTGGCCGTGCTGGTCCGTTTTGTCGGCATCCTCATCCTGCTCGCGACGATTGCCGCCGCGACGGCGAGCTTCCTTTACAACAAGGCAGAGGATTCGGCCCGCGCCGACCGCGTGGCCATTCAGGTCAACCAGCGACTTCGCGACCATATTGCGGTGCTCGAAGGCGTCCGCGCCCTCTATCAATCCGACACGACGTCCAGCGGGCCGGGAATCCGCGCCTATCTCGCCGCGCTCCGCCCGCAACAGCGCGCGCCGGGGATGGAGGGTATCGGGATCGCAATTGCAATCCGGCAGGATACCCCTGCGGCGGCCGAAGTGATGCTGCGCGAAAATTACGGCAGGGACATATCGGTCTGGCCGACGACCGACCAGCCGATCGGCTTTCCGATCGTGCTCGTCGAACCCGCGAACCCGCGGCGGGACAATGCGCTCGGATATGATATGTTCAGCGAGCCGGTGCGGCGCGAGGCGATGCGGCGCGCGTGGCGCACCGGCCAACCCGCCGCGAGCGGCATCGTCCAGCTCGTCCAGGAAAAGGGGCTTGCGCACAAGCAGCCCGGCTTTCTCGTCTATATCCCGGTCTATGCCGACCGGGATCTGCCGCCGGACGCCACCCGGCCGGAAACCGTCACCGGCGACACCGGGACGCGCCCCATCGAAGCCTTTGTCTATGCCCCTTTCCGTACCGGGGATCTGATGACCGCGGTGCTCGGCGCGCAGCTCGATGCAATCGAGGGGATCGAGATTTACGCCGGCGACGGCCCCGCGGCGATGCCGGTGTTCCGCCACGGCCGCATGGGCTGGGATGTCGAGGAACGGCGGCTGCGCGTCGCCGACCGCGAATGGACGATGCGGATTTCCTATGGCCGCATCCTCGAACGGATCGGGCGGCCGGTGGCGATCTTCCTCTTCGGGCTCGCGCTGGCGCTGCTCGCGACCCAGTTGCACCGGATGCAGCAGCGGCGCGTCGGCGCGGCGCAGGCGCTCGCCGAGGAAAAGGCCCGCCACGCCGACGATCGCGAACTGATGATCGGCGAAATGGCGCACCGGATGAAAAACGCCTTCGCGCGGATCGGCGCGCTCGCGCGGATCACCTTGCGCGAATCAAAGGGTCTCGACGATTTCGAGGTGCGCTTCGACGGCCGGTTGCGCGCGCTGTCCGACGCCAAGCAGATGCTGGTGACCGGAACGGTCGACGCGGTCGAGCTTTCGGCGATCGTCCACCGCGAACTCGAACTCGCGGGCTGGAACGAGGAAAGGCTCCGCGCCGTCGACGGCCCTGCGGTGCTGCTCGACGAGGAGGGCGCGCAGGCGATTTCGCTCGCGATCCACGAATTTGTGACCAACAGCATCAAATATGGCGCGCTGTCGGGCACCGGCGCGCTCGCGGTCGACTGGTCGCGCGGCGAGGGCGAGGTCGTGCTGCGCTGGACGGAGACCGGGCTCGCCACCACCCCCGACGTCGCGCGCGAAAGCTTCGGGACGCAGTTCATCCGCTCGATGATCGAGCGTCAGCTCAAGGGCAGTTGGGAGCGGAGCGCCGCCGATCGCAGCCTGTCGATCGTCATCCGCTGGCCCGACGCACCCGCTGCCGATTGACAATCCCGACCCCCGCGGCAAGAGACTGGCGACAGGGGAGGACGATATAGGTGACCGCACGCATGCTGCGCCCGACCAGCTTCGACGTCGCCGAGCGCGCGGGCGTGTCGCAATCGACCGTGTCGCGCGCGCTGCGCGGCAGCCCCGGCGTCAATGCCGAGACGCGCGCCCGCGTGTCGGCGGCTGCGCGCGAGCTTGGCTATGTCGTCGACCGCCACGCCTCGTCGCTGCGCCTCAAGAGCAGCGAGACGCTCGCGCTCGTCACCATCTGCCGCCCCGGCGAGGATCGCAGCGCGATCAACCCCTTCTACTTCGCGCTCCTCGGCAGCATCGCCGCCGCGACGTCGGCGCGCGGCTTCAACCTGCTCGTCAGCTTCCAGGAAAGTCCCGCCAATTTCCGCGCCGATTTCGTCGCCTCGGGGCTTGCCGACGCGATGATCGTCATCGGCACGACCAGCAACCGCGCGGCGTGGGACTATTTCGCCGAGGCGCAGGCGTCGGGGCTCGAATTCGTGTGCTGGGGCAGCCCCGGCGATCCCTTTCACTGGATGCGCAGCGACAATGACGCGGGCGGGCGCATCGCCGCCGAGCATCTGGTCGCGACCGGCCGCCGCCGCCCGGCCTTCGTCGGCCCGCAGCGCTCGCCGCAGCGCCAGTTCGACGAGCGGCGCGACGGGTTCGCCGCCGCGCTCGCCGCGCACGGCATCACCCCCGCGATCGTCTCGCCGCCCGCCGGCGCCGACCGCCATGCGCAGGGGGTCGCCGCGGCGCGCGCGCTGCTCGACGCGCATCCCGACACCGACGCGATCTTCGCCGCCAGCGACATGCTCGCGCTCGGCGTGCTTCAGGGGCTCAAGGATGCGGGGCGCAGCGTGCCGGGCGACGTCGCGCTCATCGGCTTCGACGGCATCCGCGCGGGCACGCTCGCCGACCCGGCGCTGACGACGCTCGAGCCCGACCTCGACGCCGCGGGCGAGGCGCTCGTCGCGATGGCGCTCGAGGATGACGACCACCGGCTCGGCGGAACGCGCATCCCCGTCCGCCTCGCGCGGCGCGGCACCGCCTGAGCGCGGCTCAGCGCTGCGCGCGCCGCGCTACCACCTTGATCTCGACGACCGCATTCGGGTCGTAAAGCGCGCTGACGCCGATCGCGGTCCACGCCGGAAAGGGCGCCTTCACATGGCGGTTCTTGACCGCCGCCAGCGCGTCGATCGACCCGCGCAGGTCGGTGTGAAAGGTCGTGAGGTCGACGACGTCGGCCCAGCTCGCGCCCGCGCGCGCCAGGGTCGCGCCGATCCGCTGAAACGCCCGCTCGAACCCCGGCTCCAGCCCGTCGTCGCCCTCGCGCGGCCCCGCGACGACCCCCGACAGATAGATGGTGTCGCCCGCGATCACCGCATCGGCATAGCCGAACTCTTCCTGGAACGCCCGCGCGCGCGGGTCTTCGGGCATCAGCACCGTCGTCGGCTCGCCCGCCAGCGCCGGCGCGGCCATCGCGCCTCCCATTCCCGTCATCGCAGCCCCCGTCATCGCCGCCACCAGCAGCGCCCGTTTCATCGTCTGCATAATATCTCCTCTCGATCCCCGGCCGCGCCAAGCGTGGCAGCAAGTCGCGGCGCGCGCAATCGCGAACGCAGCGCTCAGGCGGCGGGGTCCGGACCGTCGCCCTCGACGTCGTCATCGTCGTCGCCGCCGTCATCGTCGGCCATGCGATGGTCGGCAACGCGCGGCGACACGGTCCACACCGGGTCGCGCGGCGCGATCACCTGAGTCGCCTTGGCCTCCAGCACCGCGCGCCCGACCGCGCCGATCGGCTGGCCGCACATGCGGCAGCATCCGGCGTTCAGGTCCTCGCGGCTGCGCGAGCGTTCGATGATCGCGATGCGGCGCAGGATTTCGGCGTCGGTTTCGTCGGCGGTCGGGCGCGCGCATTTGCCGCCCTTTGGCCCCTTGTCGAACGTGACCCCGCGGAAAAATTCCTCGCGCGATAGAAAGCGGTGCTGCACCGCCTCGGGCAGGACATAGGCCTTGGCCTCTTCGGGGGTCAGATGGACATTCTTCCCGTTCTTGAGGTCGCCGCGCTTGATGAGCAGCCCGAGGATCGAATCCGACGGCACGATCCGCCGCTCGACCTCCTTGCCGCCCCGCAGGATCACCATCTCGCGCCCCTCGACCGCGCGCTCGTACGCGACCGCCTCCAGCCCGCGCAGCGCCTTGGCGATCGCCTCCTCGCACGCCTTGTCGAACGGCGCGAACAGCGCGCGCGAGCGGTTGACGGAGGTCGTGCTGACCCCCGCCACCCGCGCCGCGTCGGTGATGCACCCGGTGCGCGCCAGCGTCGCAAGGAACACCCGCGTCCGCGCCGCCGTCCACCCGTCGCTGCGCACGCGCAGCCCCGGCATCAGGGGATTGGAGTGCCTGGCCCCGGCATCGCCGCCCGCCTTGCTCCCCTCCCGCCCCGCCTTGACCCCCTCCCGCTTGCGGGAGGGGCAGCGAGGCTTGCGGGCTTGCCCGCTAGCCGCCGCGGGGAGGGCATCCTCACCCACACCACGCTTGGACACCCCCGATTTCCCCCGCGCACCGCGCTCCACCACACGCGCCATAGCTCAACCTCCCGAATCACTTGGAATGAATCAGAGCTATTTTGAACCTATTTGGATAATGTAGGAAAGGGTCCTTAAACTCTAGCCAGTAATATATTCACGTTATGTTCTTGCCAACCGGGAAGATGTACGCCACAGTGGCAAAAATCGACCCAGGGAGCGCCGAATGCAGAATAACGCCGACACCGAGTTTTCTTTGCTACGTCAACGCGCAGGGATGTCGATAGACCAAGTGGCAGATGTGGCAGGTTTTTCAAAGCGAACCGTTTATCGATGGGAGAATGGCGAAACCGAACCAAGGAAGGCGGCCGTCCAACTCCTGCATGACCGTTCGGAAAACTTCCGCCCTGCTCCCGCCGAAAACCCGGCTTTCCGCTTCATAGACTTGTTCGCTGGAATCGGCGGGCTTCGCCGTGGCTTTGAACCGTTGGGTGGAAAATGTGTGTTCACGAGCGAATGGGACAAGCATTCGCAACGGACCTACTTGGCCAACTACGACTGCGACCACGATGTGAGAGGTGATATCACCCAGGTGCCGCTCGACGAGATTCCCGAGCACGATCTGCTATTGGCCGGCTTTCCGTGTCAGCCCTTTTCCATCGCCGGAGTGTCAAAAAAGAATGCCTTGAATCGGCCTCACGGCTTTCTCGATCAAACTCAGGGCACCTTATTCTTCAATGTAGCGAAGATCATCGAACACCGACGTCCCAAAGCATTTCTACTGGAGAATGTTAAGAACCTAGTGAACCACGATAAGGGGCGCACTTTCGAGATTATTTACGATACGCTGACCAAAGATCTAGGTTACGATGTCTATTGGAAAGTCATAAATTCTAAGTCTCTTGTTCCACAACAGAGAGAGAGAATTTTCATCGTCGGATTTCGCGATAAAATGGATTTTTCATTCGACGATCTTGAACTCCCTGACGCATTTGCAGGGCCGAGGCTCGGAAGCATTCTGCATCCAGAGGACGGCAGCGAGGCGCCGGAGGCGCCTTACACGAAAGGAAATATTGGCTCTGTTTCCGAGAAATACACACTCACTGACCATCTGTGGAGCTATCTGCAGGGCTACGCCGCCAAGCATAGAGCGGCAGGAAACGGCTTTGGCTTCGGCTTGGTTGGACCAGACGACATAGCTCGGACGCTGTCAGCTCGTTACTACAAGGATGGATCGGAAATTCTGGTGAGACAGGATGGGAAGAACCCACGCCGGCTGACTCCTCGTGAATGTTCGAGGCTGATGGGCTTTGACAAGCCTGACGGTCAGGATTTCATTATCCCCGTCTCGGACACTCAAGCATACCGACAGTTTGGAAACGCTGTCGTCGTGCCTGTGGTTGAAGCGGTAGCGGCCCACATGAGGCCTTGGCTCACCGGGTCACATGAGGAGACAGAAAGGCCGACAGGCTTAGAAGAGATGTCGCTTGCCGGGTGACATAGTTGATCCGGCAACACGAAGCCGGATGATGGGCGAAATAAGGTCGAAAAACACCCAACCTGAGCTTGCAGTTCGTCGGGCCCTTCACGCTTCGGGGTTTCGCTTCCGACTTCATTCAAGGGACCTTCCCGGCAAACCCGATATTGTCTTGTCCAAATGGAAGGCCGTAATTCTCGTCCATGGCTGTTTCTGGCATGGCCACGATTGCCCGCTTTTCAAACTGCCTTCGACCAAGCGTGAGTTTTGGAACGAGAAGATCGGACGAAATAAAGAACGCGACAGGGAGACAATCGAGAATCTGCGATCTCTCGGGTGGCGCGTACTCACTGTGTGGGAGTGTTCACTCAAAGGAAAAGAGAGACTGGGCATACAAATGGTAGCCGACCTTATCGATCATTGGCTACGGGAGAAACCGGGCGACATGGAAATTCGGGGAATGGCAAATGCCGATCGGTGACATCGTCGAATGGTTGGATGAACATAGCGGCGCCAATTTCACTTGGTACATCAAGCGCCTTTCAGGGAACGATACGCTCGCCAACGGAAGCCACCAAGCGGGGCCGTATTTTCCCCGTGAAGTCCTTTTCGGTTTTTTCCCATCCCTCGCTCGCCAAGAGATAAAGAATCCCGACGTTCATTTTGATTTATACTTGGATTCCCATGCCGACCACCGGAACGTTCGGGCGATATGGTACAACAACAAGTTCCACGGAAATGCCACGGGAGGCCGAAACGAAACCAGATTGACGGGCTTCGGTGGTAGCGCGTCAGCCTTGCTCGATCCCGAAAGTACAGGCGCACTTACGATATTCGCATTCAAAATGCCCTCCTCGTCCGAACAGGCTATTTGCCATGCTTGGGTTTGCCGGGACGAAATCGAGGAAGAATTAGTCGAGGACCGTGTTGGCCCTGTAGAACCTGGAAGATGGATGACTTGGCCCCCTCAGCAGGGACATTTGTTCAATAAGCCTCCGGTTCGCGCTAGTTGCTGGCTTCAAAGCCACGAGATTCCTACCCCTTGGCTGACCAAGTTTCCAAGTAGTCGCGAGATTATTCACAAGGCTGTCGAACTCCGCTCAGATAGCACTCTCAATCCGGACCGGAGACTGCTTCGCCGCCGGGAGTGCGAGTATGAAATCTTCCTGAGCGTTGAAGAGGCGATCGAACTTCCGTTCATCAAGGCGGGCTTTCAAAACGTCGACAGCTTTGTCTCCCGCGCGCAAACCATCCTGCAACGCCGCAAGGCAAGATCGGGGCGTTCTCTTGAACTGCATACGCGCGAGATTTTTATCGAAGAACGGATGATCGAGGGCGCCGATTTTGTTCATCAGCCTGAGTCTGAACCCGGAAAACGCCCCGACTTTCTGTTTCCTTCGGCCGAGGCTTATCACGACTCTACCTTTCCAAGTGAGCGGTTGAAGATGCTCGCAGTCAAAACGACCTGCCGTGATCGATGGCGACAGATACTCAACGAAGCGGACAGGATTCCCGCAAAGCACCTCCTCACGTTGCAAGAGGGTGTATCCGAAAGTCAGTTTCGCGAAATGACCGGAGCGGGTGTGCGACTCGTCGTCCCTGAAGGTCTGACGGAGAAATTTCCCAGATCCGTCCAACCCCACCTCCAGTCACTCGAAAGCTTTATCGCCGATATGCGTCTTCTGAAGAAATGACTTCGGTCGAAGCCCTCCCATCCCCCACCCCCCTTGCAATTCCCCGCCCCCGGCGTAAGGCGTCGCCAACACAAACCGCGCGCGCGACTCCGCTTGCCCCGCTCTCCTGAAACGGGCCGGCGTCCGTCATTCCCCGCCGCGCCCGAACAGGGAAACTGCACATGACCACGACCGGCAACGACACGCTTGGCACCCGCTCGACGCTCGACGTCGGCGGCAAGACATATGCCTATTACTCGCTCGACAAGGCGGCGGCGAAGCTGGGCGATGTGTCGCGGCTGCCGTTCAGCATGAAGGTGCTGCTCGAAAACCTGCTGCGTTTCGAAGATGGCGGCTTCACCGTGTCGACCGACGATGTGCAGGCGATTGTCGACTGGCAAAAGGACCCGCGCTCGAACCGCGAGATCCAATATCGCCCCGCGCGCGTGCTGCTTCAGGATTTCACCGGCGTTCCCTGCGTCGTCGATCTCGCCGCGATGCGCGATGCGATTGCCAAGCTTGGCGGCGACACGTCAAAGATCAATCCGCTCGTCCCCGTCCACCTTGTCATCGACCACAGCGTGATGGTCGACGAATTCGGCCATCCCAAGGCGTTCGAACAGAATGTCGAGATCGAATATTATCGCAACGGCGAACGCTATGACTTCCTGAAATGGGGCTCGAAAAGCCTCGACAATTTCAAGGCGGTCCCCCCGGGCACCGGCATCTGCCACCAGGTCAACCTTGAACATATCGCGCAGGCGGTGTGGTCGAGCGAGGATGGTTCGGGCGAAATGGTCGCCTATCCCGACACCTGCGTCGGCACCGACAGCCACACGACGATGATCAACGGGCTGGGCGTGCTCGGCTGGGGCGTCGGCGGGATCGAGGCCGAGGCCGCGATGCTCGGCCAGCCCGTGTCGATGCTCATCCCCGAAGTTGTCGGCTTCAAGCTGACGGGTAAATTGAAGGAAGGCGTCACCGCGACCGACCTCGTGCTCACCGCGACGCAGATGCTGCGCGCCAAGGGCGTCGTCGGGCGCTTCGTCGAATATTTCGGGCCGGGCCTGTCGACGCTCAGCCTCGCCGACCGCGCGACGCTCGCCAATATGGCGCCCGAATATGGCGCGACCTGCGGCTTTTTCGGCATCGACGACAAGACGCTCGATTACATGCGCCTCACCGGGCGCAGCGACGACAATATCGCGCTGGTCGAAGCCTATGCGAAGGCGCAGGGGCTGTGGCTCTCGGCCGACATGCCCGACCCGGTGTTCACCGACACGCTCGAGCTCGACATGGGCAGCGTCGTTCCGTCGCTGGCGGGGCCGAAGCGGCCGCAGGACAAGGTGATCCTGACCGCGGTCGACGACGAGTTCAACGCCGACCTCAAAAAGGTCTACAACAAGGACGCGGCGCAGCGCGTGCCAGTCGCGGGCAAGGATCATGACATCGGCGACGGCGACGTCGTGATCGCCGCGATCACCAGCTGCACCAACACGTCGAACCCCGGGGTGATGGTCGCCGCGGGGCTCGTCGCCAAAAAGGCGAACGAGCGCGGGCTGAAGCCGAAGCCGTGGGTCAAGACCTCGCTCGCGCCGGGGTCGCAGGTCGTCACCGACTATCTGGTCAAATCGGGGCTGCAGGATCATCTCGACGCGGTCGGCTACAACCTCGTCGGCTATGGCTGCACGACGTGCATCGGCAATTCGGGGCCGCTCGCGCCGCCGATTTCGGAGGCGATCAACGGTAACAACATCGTCGCCGCCGCCGTCCTGTCGGGCAACCGCAATTTCGAAGGCCGCGTGTCGCCCGACGTGCGCGCCAACTATCTCGCCTCGCCGCCGCTCGTCGTCGCCTATGCGCTCAAGGGCACGGTGACCGAGGATTTCACCACCACGCCGATCGGGCAGGACCAGCAGGGCAAGGACGTGTTCCTCGCCGACATCTGGCCGACCAATCAGGAAGTCGCCGACGCGATCGCCGGCGCGGTCGACCGCGACATGTTCCTCGGCCGCTACGCGCATGTCTATCAGGGCGACGAGCATTGGCAAAAGATCGAGGTCGAGGGCAGCGACACCTATCAGTGGCGCGCGGGCAGCACCTATGTCGCGAACCCGCCTTATTTCGAGGGGATGGAAATGACCCCCGCGCCGGTGTCCGACATCGTGAATGCCAAGCCGCTCGCGATCCTCGGCGACAGCATCACCACCGACCACATCAGCCCCGCGGGCAGCATCAAGGCGGACAGCCCGGCCGGAAAATGGCTTATGGAACATCAGGTTAGCAAGGCCGACTTCAACAGCTACGGCGCCCGCCGCGGCCACCACGAAGTCATGATGCGCGGCACCTTCGCCAACATCCGCATCAAAAACGAAATGGTCCCCGGCATCGAAGGCGGCATGTCGCGCTATGGCGACGAAGTCATGCCGATCTACGACGCCGCGATGCGCCACAAGGCCGACGGCACCCCGCTCGTCGTCGTCGCGGGCAAGGAATATGGCACCGGCTCGTCACGCGACTGGGCGGCAAAGGGCACCAACCTGCTCGGCGTCCGCGCGGTGATCGTCGAGAGTTTCGAGCGCATCCACCGCTCGAACCTCGTCGGCATGGGCGTGCTGCCGCTCCAGTTCACCGGCGGCGACACGCGCGAAACGCTCGGCCTGACCGGCGACGATCAGTTCACGATCCGCGGGGTGGCCGATCTCAAGCCGCGCCAGACGGTGACGGTCGAAGTGACGCGCCCCGACGGCTCGACCTTCAGCTTCGACACGCTCTGCCGCATCGATACCGCGAACGAGGTCGAATATTATATGAACGGCGGCATCCTGCACTACGTCCTGCGCAAGCTGGCGGCGTAAGGCATAGGCGAGGACGATGGGCGCATTGATCCTTTTCGTCCTCGGCCTTGTCGCGGGCATTGCGCTGACGCTCGCTCTCCAGCGTCGCGGCGGCGACCGGCGCGACCTGACCACACCGCCGCCCGCCCGGCTCGCGCCGCCGCGCGCGACCAGCAGCGACATCGATGAGGCCGAAATCATCGTCCTCCTCCGCCTTGGCCGCAAGATCGAGGCGATCAAGCGGATGCGCGAACAGACGGGCATGGGGCTGGCCGAAGCCAAGGACGCCGTCGAGGCGATCGAGCGCGAGCAGCGCTGAATTTCAGGGACGTGGCCTTCCGCACATGGTGGGCGCTGACGGGCTCGAACCGCCGACCCTCTCGGTGTAAACGAGATGCTCTACCAACTGAGCTAAGCGCCCCCAAAGGGAAGCGCGCCCCTGCCACAGCCGGACGGCGCTGGCAAGCCGCTGCTTACTCGTCGAGCGCCTCGAAAAAGCGCGCCATCGCGTCGAACGCGCCCTCGGCGAGCGCGATGAAGATGCGCCGTCCGTCATCGGGGTCGGCCTCGCGCAGGAACAGGCCCGCGTCGGTCATTGTCTTGATCCAGCGCAGCGCGGTCGTTGCGGGAACCGCGGCGGCGATGCACAGGCTCGATACCGATACCGGCTGACGTTCGAGCCGCGCGGCATAGAGATCGAGCAGCATGTCCCACGCCGGGTCGGCGAACAGGTCGGCCGGGAAATATTGCTCGCGCATCCGCCGTTGCCGGATCATCCGGCGCACCAACTTTGCACGCTGACGGTCGAGCGCACGGTCTTCGGGGACGAAGCTTCGCGGCATGGCGGCGAAATCGCGCAGCGGCGACCGCACGCCGCCTGCAAATCCACTATATTCTTCGTGGCTTGCCGAAGAAGCTGCCGCCGGCGTCCCGCTGAGACCACCCTGGCTCGCGATGTCGCCGAGCATCCGCGAAATCCGCGCCACCTCTTCCTGCAAGCGATCGATCCGCTCCATCGCCGCATCGCGCGCGACGTCGCAGACGACAAGTTGACGCGGCGCGCGGACTGCGGCGATCGCGGCAAGCCGGTCGGCCGCGTCGGCGTCGACCAGAAATTCCGCACGGAGCGCGTCGGGGACCAGCGCGACGACACGGTCGAGCGCCGCCATGGTTGTTTCGCAGACCAGTCTGCACCCCCGCGCCGCCGCTGCATCGCATAGTTCGGTCAGCAATTCGTTCTCGATCGATTCGGACGCGGCGAGCCAAACGATGTCGACCCGCGCCATTTGCCTGATCCACCCGGCCGCCTGCACCGGCGCGACGGCCGCAGCGAGCCGGACGCCCCCAAAAGCATCCGGCGCCGCAAATTCGTCGTGCGGCCCGACGAACAACAAGGGGGCCGCCCCGACGTCCGGCTCGTCCCACTGTCGCATGCCGGATTTCAATTCGAGACTGGCCGGATACCGCAGCGACCGTGCCTCGGATTGCAGATCCACCAATTGCTCCATTCCAGCGCCCTCCCCCATCATTCGCTCCACCCTGACACCACTATGTCGTCAATGCGGTGTCAACCGCATCCTGTTCGCTCCTCTTTGTCGCCAAATCGGACCAAAGAGGCGCTGATCGTCGCCATGCGTCCGACCAGCGCGTTCAGCGTCACTCCATTTTGGACACGATTTGTTCTCATCGTCAATCCCATTTGATGCTTGCCATCGATGCGGGCTGCGGCCAGTCGCCGCGCTATGCGATTGTCCGTACCCCGATTGCGTTGGCGCCGGCGGCTGCGGGCGACGGGTGCGCTGTTGCTGCTGGCGGCGATGCTCGCGCTCATTTGGACGCGGAATCCCGAACCGGTCGAAACCGTCGCGCCGATCCGCATCGTCGACGGCGACAGCCTGATTATCCGGTATGACGGCCGCGCTCTGGCCGTACGCCTGCGTGGAATCGATGCGGTCGAGTATCGCCAATCCTGCTCGCGCCAGCGCGTCGACTGGCCGTGCGGCATCGAGGCGCGCGACGCGCTGCAGCAGATCGTCGGGCGCGGCGCGCTGCATTGCCGCTTCCTGGCCAAGGACAATTATGGGCGCACCCTGGCACAATGTCGGACCCGAACCGCGCCCGACGGCGTCGACATCGGCGCCGAAATAGTCCGCCGGGGCTGGGCCGTTGCGACGAGCGACGACTATCTGGCCGAAGAAGCCGCCGCGCAGGCCCAACGGCGCGGCGTCTGGCAAGGCGATTTCCTTCGCCCCTCCGATTGGCGGGCACGGCAAGCTTCGTCGGCAAAGGCTGCGCGCGAATAATGATGGCGATGCTTTTCGCGCGCGATCTTTCGGGCTAGGGCGGCGGGATGAACGGGCTTTTCCCAGTGATGGTCGGCGGCGCGATAGGCGCGGGCGCGCGGCATTTGGTCGGCTATGCGATGCTTGCGCGGCTCGGCCCCGGCTTTCCATGGTGGACGCTCGCGGTGAATATCGGGGGCAGCCTGGCGATGGGGCTGCTGATCGGCCATTTCGCGCGCAGCGGAGCGACCGAAGCGGCGCGGCTGTTCCTCGGCGTCGGCCTCCTGGGAGGTTTCACGACCTTTTCGTCGTTCAGCATGGAATTCTGGCTGCTCTTCGAGCGTGGCCAGACTGCGCAGGCGGTGGCCTATGCAGTCGCGTCGGTCGCCGGAGCGATCATGGCCTGCGGGATCGGCATGCTGGTGATGCGGCAGGTGCCGGCATGAGCGGCGGCACGAAAATGGACGGCGCGACCATCGGCGAAGAGGATGACGGCATCCGGCTCGACCGCTGGTTCAAACGGCACCGGCCGGGAACCCCGCATGCCCTGCTCGCGCGCTGGGCGCGGTCGGGGCAGCTCACGCTCGACGGGCAAAAGGCCGACGTGTCGGACAGGATTGCTGCAGGGCAAACGCTCGCCATGCCTACGCCGCCGGTCGAACGCACGGCGCCACCCGCGCGCAAGGACCGTCCGCTGACCGACGCCGACGTCGCACTCGCCGAATCGATGCTCGTCCACCGCGACGCGAGCGCATTGGTGCTCAACAAGCCTCCCGGCCTCGCGACGCAGGGCGGGACAAAGACCGACGCGCATGTCGACGGCTTGCTCGACGCCTTCAAATATGATGCCCCCGTGCGTCCCAAGCTCGTCCACCGGCTCGACAAGGACACATCGGGGGCGCTGCTCGTCGCACGCACGCCGCGCGCCGCCGCCTGGTTCGCCAAGAGCTTCTCGAACCGTAGCGCCAAGAAAACCTATTGGGCGATCGTCGTCGGCGTCCCCGACATTGCGCAGGGCGAGATCGACCTGCCGCTTGCCAAACAGCCCGGTTCGGGCGGCGAGAAGATGCATGTGCACGACAGCGGCCTGCCGTCGAAAACGCGCTATCGCGTCATCGAACGCGCGGGGAACAGTGCGGCGTGGGTCGAGTTGCAACCGCTCACCGGGCGCACGCATCAGTTGCGCGTCCATATGGCGGCGATCGGCCATCCGATCGTCGGCGACGGCAAATATGGAGGCAAGGGTGCGTTCCTGACCGGCACGATCAGCCGCAAGCTGCACCTCCACAGCCGACGGTTGCGGATCGATCATCCCGACGGCGGCCAGCTCGACGTCACCGCCGACCTGCCCGAACATTTCGCCGCGAGCCTCGACGCGCTGGGCTTCGACCTGCTGCTCGGCGACATCCACACCGATGAAGAGGAACGGGGGCCCGCCCCCAAGGCAGCGATGAAGGCCGCCGCCAAGGCGCACAGCAAACAGATCCGCAAGGCGCGCCGCGGCGAACGCCGCGGACGCACCGCAACGAGCAAGCCCACCGACAATGTCGGCAAACCCAAAGCAAAGACCGGAAAGCCCCCGGCCCGCCGCGGCCCCGCCAAGCCCGGCGCGCGCAAACCCGGCCCCCGAAAGACACGCTGATGCACCCCAACCAGATTTTTCGGCCCAAGGATGACCAGCTTGCACCCATGTTCGTACGCGAGATCGGCTTTGCCGCCTTGTTCGCTGCGAGTCCCGACGGCCCGCGCGTCGCGCACGCGCCCGTGCTGCTCGGCGACGACAACGCGACGCTGCGCTTTCACATCTCGCGCGGCAATGCGCTCGCCAAACATATCGACGGCGGAACATTGCTCGCGGTCGTGCAGGGTCCTGACGCTTATGTCAGCGCCAATTGGTACGCCGCCGCCGACAAGATGGTACCGACATGGAATTATGTCGCAATCGAAATGGAAGGCGAGGTTCGCAAGCTCGACGACGCGGGGCTCGTCGCGATGCTTGATGACCTTTCGGCGCTCCATGAGGCCCGGATCGGCGAAAACCCGCCGTGGACACGGGCCAAGATGGAACCCGCGCTGTTCGCCAAGATGACGGGTGCGATTGTCGGGTTCGAAATGCGCATCACCGCGTGGCGGCCGACGCTGAAACTGTCGCAGAATAAATCGCCCGACGAACGCGAACGCGTCGCGGCGGGGATCGAGGCGTCGGGCCACGGCGCACTCGCACATTTGATACGCCAGCTTGGCGGCGCTAGGGAGAGCGCATGACCCAGACCGACGACGCCCTCGCCAAAAAGCGCTTTGTGGCGCTATCCAGCATGCGCATCATGGGCGCAATTCTGGTGCTGGCAGGTTTTGTCCTTATCCGCGGCGGCATTGAACTGGCGGGTCAGCCAACCGACCGTTGGATCGGGGTCGCCGTTGTTCTCGTCGGCGCCTTCGATTTTGCGGTCATGCCGAAAATCCTTGCACGCCGCTGGCGTTCGCCGCGCGACCTGTGAAGCGGTTCTGGAAGGCCGCCGCCGCCGTCCGCGAACCGGACGGCTGGAGTATCGCGCTCGACGAGCGGCCGGTGCGCACCCCGGGCCGTGCGCCGCTGTCGGTACCAAGCGAGGCGCTCGCGCAGGCCATCGTCGCCGAATGGGACGTGCAAGGCGACACGCTCGATCCAGCGCGCATGCCGATGACCGGCATCGCCAATGCCGCGATCGACCTTGCGCTTCCCGACCCCCGCGCCTTTGCCGCACCGATTGCCGCTTATGCCGAAAGCGACCTTTTCTGCTACCGCGATGACCGCGACGCCGCGCTTCAGGCCGAGCAGGCGGCAAGCTGGAACCCGCTGCTTGCATGGGCCGAGTCGCGCTATGGCGTGGAGTTCAACCTCGCGCAGGGCGTGCTGCCGGTCGACCAGCCCCCGGCGACATTGGCTGCGTTGCGGGACGCCGTGCTCGCGCAAACGCCGTTTCGGCTCGCGCCATTGGCGCCGCTCGTCACCATCGGTGGCTCGCTCGTCGCAGGTCTCGCGCTGATCGAACGGGCTTTCGATGCCGATATCCTATGGTCCGCTGTCACCCTTGACGAACTTTATCAGGAACGCCGCTGGGGCGCCGACAGCGACGCGCAAAAGGCGCGCGCCGCGAAACAGCGCGACTGGAACAATGCGGTGCGGTTTCTGGAGTTGCTGGCAGTCTAATCGACGAAGTTTGGCGCGCGTTTCTGCATGTGCGCCATCACCGCCTCGATCTGGTTGGGGGTGCGGATGACCTTGACCTGCTCGTCGCTTTCGGCCTGCAGGATTTCGGCGTCGCTCGCGTGGCCCAGCATGTTGCACAGCCGCTTCGCACCGCGGACCGCATGGGGATTCTTGCCCGCAATCGCGCGGGCGAGATCCATCGCATGCGCCAGCGGCTCGTCGGAGACATGCGTCGCGAAACCGAGCAGCTTCGCCTCGCTCCCGTTGAATTCGCGGTTGGTATAGATCATCTCGCGCAGCACATCGTCGGCGACCTGCGTGCGCCACAGCGCCATGCCCCCGACGTCGGGGACGAGGCCCCAGCGCATTTCCATGATCGCAATCCGCGTGTCGGGATGGACGATGCGGATGTCCGCCGCCGCCATGATCTGGCTGCCCGCGCCGAATGCGACGCCATGCACGGCCGCGATGACCGGAACGGGAAGTTCGCGCCAGCCCCAGGCGACATATTGGGCGTTATTCGCAATCCCCTTGGTGCGGTCGGACAGGCTGCCGCCCGCGCTGCTCGCGCCCGGATCGCGGTCGGCCGACAGGCTGGAGAGGTCGAGTCCCGCGCAAAAGGCGCGCCCCTCGCCCGACAGCACGACGACGCGCAGCCCGTCGGTGGCCTTCAGCGTGTCGATCGCCTCGGCGAGCGCCTCCCACATCGCGCCGTCGAGCGCGTTCATCTTGTCGGCGCGGATCAGCCGGACGTCGGCGATGCCGTCCTCCAGCATGGTGATCGAAATGCGGTCCTTCATGGGAGAGTCCTTTCAAGCGCCGCCTCTACGAGCGGGAGCTGGTCGTTTCCGAAATACATGTCGTCGCCGTCGACGAAGATCGTTGGCGATCCATAGCCGCCGCGCGCGATCAACTCGTCGGTGTTGGCGCGCAGCCGCGCCTTGGCGTCGTCGCCCACCGCAGCCTGGGCGACCGCTGCACCGTCGAGCCCCGCGGAATCGGCAACCGCGATCAACACCGCGGGGTCGTCGAGATTCTCCTGCGCGCCGAAATAGCTCGCAAAGGCGCCGCGCGCAAAGCGCACCAGCGCCGCCTGGTCATCCTCCAGAGCGCAGCAGAAGCGCATCGCCGCGACGCTCTTGGCCGGATGCCATTCTGACGGAAAGTTCATCGGCACGCCCGCAAGGCGCGCCCAGTCCTTCAGCACCTTCCAGCTATGCGCGAGCCGCCGGTTGTCGGCCTGTTCGCGCGCGGCATAGACCGCCGGATTGACGGCATTGAACACCCCGCCGACCAGGATCGGGCGATAGCGTGCGCTCGCGCCCGTCCGCTCGAGCAGCGCAGGCAGGTTGTGAAAGGCAAGGCACGTCCAGGGCGACGACAGGTCAAAAAAGAACTCGACCCGATCGGTCACGCGCTTACGCCTTCGGCCTTCGCCTTCTCCCAATATTTGTCGCGGAGCAGGCGCTTGTAGAGCTTGCCCGTGTCATGCCGCGGCAGGGCTTCGACGAAATCGATCCGGCGCGGGATTTTGATCCCCGACAGCTTCTGGCGCGCAAAGGCGACCAGTTCGTCGCGAAAGGCGTCGGTCGCGTCGGCCATGTCCGAGAGCTGGATGACGGCGATCACTTCCTCGCCCATCTCCTCGTGCGGGCCGCCGACGACCGCAACGTCGGCGACCTTCGGGTGCGTCACCAGATGATTCTCAATCTCCTGGGGATAAATGTTCACCCCGCCCGAAATGATCATGAAGCTCTTGCGGTCGGTGAGGTAGAGGAACCCGTCGGCGTCGACCTTTCCGACATCGCCGAGCGTCGTCCAGCCGCGGCTGTTGCGGCTCGCCGCCGTCTTTTCGGGATCGTCGTGATACTCGAAAACATTCTCGCTTTCGAAAAAGACGATGCCCTCCTCACCGGCAGGCAGCTCGCTTTCCTTGTCCTCGGCCATGATATGCACCGCGCCGTTGAGCGGACGCCCGACGGTCCCCTTGTGCGCGAGCCAGTCGGCGCTCGATGCGAAGGTCATGCCATTGCCTTCCGATCCCGCATAATATTCGAGCAGCACCGGACCCCACCAGTCGATCATCGCCTGCTTGACCGGCACCGGACACGGCGCGGCCGCGTGGATTGCGCCCTTCATCGACGACACGTCATATTTCGCGCGCACCGCTTCGGGCAGCTTGAGCATCCGCACGAAATGGGTCGGCACGAACTGCGCGCTGTTGCAGCGATAGGTCTCGATCGCGGCAAGCGCGCCTTCGGGGTCGAATTTCTTCATCAGCACGACCGTCCCGCCGAGCCGGTGGATCGTCATCGACCAGCGCAGCGGCGCGGCATGATAGAGCGGCGCGGGCGACAGATAGATGCTGTCGGGACCGATGCCAAACGCCGCCGCCGCCAGCATGACGAGGCTGTTGGGCGCATCGATTGCGCGCTCCTCGGGCAAGGGAACCTTGACCCCCTTGGGCCGCCCCGTCGTCCCCGACGAATAGAGCATGTCGACTCCGGCGCGTTCGTCGGCGATCCGCTCGGAAGGCATTGCGGCAAGCGCCTCCTCGATCGCCGGCCAGCCCGCAATCTCCCCTCCCATCGAGAAGCGCGCGATCGTCGTCTCCAGTTCGAGCGCCGCGGGCGCGAGGCTCGCCGATACGACGAGCAGCTTTGCCCCCGAATTTTCGAGGATATAGTCGGTCTCGTCCTGCGTCAGCCGTGACGAGATGCAGACATAGCGCAGCCCCGCGCGCTGCGCGCCCCAGGTCAGTCCGTAATAGCGCGGCGTGTTGTCGAGCATGAAGGCAACGACATCCTCATGCCCCAGCCCCCGCGCGCGAAACAGCTGCGCGGCGCGGTTCGACAAGGCATCGAGTTCGGCATAGCTCAGCGTCTCGCCGGTCTCCGCGACGATCACCGCCGGTTTGTCGGGATGCGTTTGCGCGTGGACAGAAGGGTGCATCGGGCATCGTCTCCGGAATCATGTTTATCGTGTCGCCAAATGAGTAGCGGACTGAAACTTTTGGTCAAGCGAGGCGGCCCCGGCGTGCGCCGCCGAATGCGATGGGGCGCCATTGCGCGCAGATATTGCTGTGCTACCCCGATGCGATGACCAGCACCGCCATGCTCGAAAGCGCTTTCGCCACCCTGCCCGACCTCGTCCGCGCGCACGCCGTCGAGCGCCCCGATGCCGTAGCGGCGGCGGACCCCGAACGGCGCCTGAGCTGGGCCGAACTCGACGCGCTCACCGACCGAATCGCGACGCGCCTGCAGGCCGATGGCTTTGCGAAGGGCGACCGCACGGCGATTGCGGGGCTCAACAGCGTCGAGCAGGTGGCGGTCATTCTCGGCACCCTCCGCGCCGGCGGCGTCGCGGGGCTGATTACCAACAGCGCGACCGGCGAGCAGATGGCGGCGATGATCGCCGACACCGGCGCGCGCCACCTCTTCCTCGACAGCGCTGCCGCCGCGAGCCTTGCGGGGCAGGATGTGCGGGCGTCCGATCGCATCGCGATGGACGAAAGCGACGCGGGCACGCGGCTTTCGGCATGGATGGCCGCCCCCGGCGCGCGCCCTGCGCCGGTCGCAGTCGCGCCCGAAGACGGCTTCAACATCATCTATTCGTCGGGGACGACCGGCACGCCGAAGGGCATCGTGCAAAGCCATGCGATGCGCTGGCAGCATATCGTCCGCGGCGCGCCCGCCTATGGCCACGGCGCGGTGACGATCCTGTCGACGCCGCTCTATTCGAACACGACGATGGCAAGCTTCATGCCCACGGTCGGGTCGGGCGGGCGCGTCGTGCTGATGAAAAAGTTCGACGCACGCGGCTTCCTCGAACTTGCCGAGCGCGAGCGCGCGACCAACACGATGCTCGTCCCCGTCCAGTATCGCCGCATCATGGCGCTCGACGATTTCGACCGCTTCGACCTGTCGAGCTTTGTCATGAAATATTGCACCTCGGCGCCCTTCCCCGCCGCGCTCAAGGCCGACATTTTGAAACGCTGGCCCGGCGGGCTCGTCGAAATCTACGGCATGACCGAGGGCGGCGCGGCCTTTTTGCTCGAAGCGCATAAATATCCCGACAAGCTCCACACCGTCGGCCAGCCCGCGCCGGGTCATATCGCCAAGGTCATCGACGAGGCGGGCAACGAACTGCCGCAGGGCGAGGTCGGCGAAATCGTCGGGCGCAGTCCGGCGATGATGACGGGATACAACAACCGCCCCGATGCGACGCAGGCGATGCACTGGCGCGATGCCGAGGGGAATCTCTTCTATCGCCACGGCGACATCGGACGCTTCGACGAGGACGGCTTCCTGACCCTGATGGACCGCGCGAAGGACATGATCATCTCGGGCGGGTTCAACATCTATCCGAGCGATCTCGAGGCCATCCTGCTCGCAGACGAACGCGTCGTCGAGGCCGCGGTGGTCGGGATGCCGAGCGAGGAGTGGGGCGAGACCCCCGTCGCCTTCGTCGTTCTGGTCCCCGGCGCCGATGCCGGGGCGGTGCGCGCCGACTGCAACGCAAAGGTCGGCAAGACTCAGCGATTGAGCGCGATTCGCACTGTCGCCGAGCTGCCGCGCAGCCCCATCGGCAAGGTGCTCAAGCGCGAATTGCGCGACGCCTATCGCTGAGGCGCGGGGCGGAGATCGCACAAAAGCGTCAAGGCGACTTTGCGCAACCACGCCCCCGTGCCTATATCGCGCAAATGACAAGCCTCACCGATCCTCGCCGCTTCCTCTATCGCACCGATGCGCTCGACCCCGATTTGGCGCAGCAGCTGACGCGCGAGGCGCTGGCGAGGGCCGACGATGGCGAACTCTACCTGCAATATCGCGCGACCGAGAGCTTCGGCTTCGACGACGGCCGCCTCAAGACCGCCGACTATTCGACCGACGCGGGCTTCGGCCTGCGCGCGGTGTCGGGCGAAATGACGGGCTTTGCGCACGCCAGCGACATCAGCGCGGGCGCAATCCGACGCGCCGCCGAGACGCTGGCGCTGCTCGACCCCGCGAAGGCGCCGCACGCGCCGCCGCCGCCGCGCACCAACCGCCACCTGTATGACGAGGCGAACCCGCTCGACCTCGTCCCCTTCGCCAAGAAGGTCGCGCTCTGCCAGCAAATCGATGCCGCGGCGCGCGCGCGCGATCCGCGCATCGTCCAGGTGTCGGTCAGCCTTGCCGGCAGCTGGTCGGTCGTCGAGATCGTCCGCGCCGACGGCTTCCTCGCGACCGACATCCGGCCGCTCGTGCGGCTGAACGTCAGCATTGTGGTCGAGGAAAACGGACGGCGCGAGAGCGGCTATTTCGGCCTCGGCGGTCGCTATATGTACGATCATCTGTTCGAGGAAGCGCAGTGGAACCGCGCGATCGACGAAGCGCTGGCGCAGGCGCTCGTCAATCTGCGCGCGGTCGACGCGCCGGCGGGCGAAATGACCGTGCTGCTCGGCCCCGGCTGGCCCGGTGTCCTGCTTCACGAAGCGGTCGGCCACGGGCTCGAAGGCGATTTCAACCGCAAGGGAACGAGTGCCTTTTCGGGCCGCATCGGCGAACGCGTCGCCGCACCCGGCGTGACGGTGGTCGACGATGGCGCAATGGCAAGCCCGGTGGGCGGCGGTCGCCGCGGCTCGCTGTCGATCGACGACGAAGGCACCCCGACGCGCGAGACCGTGCTGATCGAGGACGGCATATTGAAGGGCTATATGCAGGACCGGCTCAACGCGCGGCTGATGGGGGTCGAACCGACGGGCAACGGGCGCCGCGAAAGCTTTGCCCATGCGCCGATGCCGCGGATGACCAACACCTTCATGCGCGGCGGCCACGACGATCCCTCCGAACTGCTGAGCCGCGTGAAGAACGGCATTTTCGCCAAGAGCTTTGGCGGCGGGCAGGTCGACATCGTGTCGGGCAAGTTCGTTTTCAGCTGCACCGAAGCCTACAAGATCAAGGACGGCAAGCTTGGCGACCCGATCAAGGGCGCGACCTTGATCGGCGACGGGCCGAGCGTGCTGACCAAGGTTACAGGCATCGGCAACGACATGGCGATCGACGAAGGCATCGGCATCTGCGGCAAGGGCGGGCAAAGCGTCCCCGCGGGCGTCGGCCAGCCGACCTTGCTGGTCAGCGGGCTCACCGTCGGCGGCACCGCCTGACCCTAGGG
>NZ_JAERPO010000003.1:52500-96939 GCF_016734905.1 Sphingopyxis jiangsuensis | reverse complement strand
GACATGGCGATCGACGAAGGCATCGGCATCTGCGGCAAGGGCGGGCAAAGCGTCCCCGCGGGCGTCGGCCAGCCGACCTTGCTGGTCAGCGGGCTCACCGTCGGCGGCACCGCCTGACCCTAGGGTCAGGACCCATTAATTACGCGTTCGAGGCGTCGAAATGGCGAAGATATCGGGTCCGGGCGGGTGCAGCGGGTAGCATCGCTACCCGCAAGGCCGCACGGGCGCGAGATCGAAGCCATTTCGGCGTCCCTCCGGGATTTGACCGATTTTGTCCATTGCTTCGTCGGCAAGCCTAGAAATATCGACATATTCCGTCGCCTTGCCTCCTCGCACTGAACAAAATCGCTTCAAACCTCGTACGCGTAATTAATGGGTCCTGACCCTAGGCGGCGACGCAAAAATGCAGGTCTTTGTCGGCCTGTAGTGGGTATTCGTCGAATTTCCCTCCCCTTGTGACTGTCAGCACAGCTTGGCGACGCCGACGCCGGGCAAATAATGCTCGACAGCAGTTTTGAATCGGACAACATCCCGCACGGGAATTCCGTCCGACAAGGGAGGTTTTTCATGCGTTCGTCTTTTCGCTTTGTTTCGGTCGCGACGATTGCCGCGATGCTCGCCGCCGTTCCGGGTTCCGCACAGCGATCGACCGGTCCCAAGGAACGGTATGAAATGGATGTCGCGACGATGTCCGGCTTTGCGGCGATGACCGCTGGCGGCGGCAAGCCCGGAATGGGGAGCGCGCTCGGCATGATGTTCGGCGGCTCGCCAGAAAGCCGCGTCGCGCACACGCTCGAACTGCGGCTGGGTTCGAACCAGGCACCATCGAGCCCTCCGGTTAAAGCCGATCATTTCTTTCTTCCGCAAGCAAAGCTGGGGGCATCGGTGCCGCTCCTGCCCCACGAACCCGGCAAGCGCACCGAAACCGAATATGATGAAATCCCCAAGGACTTCGAACGTCCCAAGGGACGTTTGCTGTTGTTCTGGGGCTGCGGGGCGAAGGCCGGACCCGGCCAGCCGGTCGTCATTGACTTTTCGAAGATGGCGGCGGGCCAAATGCCGCCGAACCTCTTCACCTCGACCGTGCCGCGCGTTCGCGAAGTGATGGCGTCGAACAGCGCCTCCTACGCCGATTGGCCGAATCGGAAATCGTCAAAGCCGGTGCCCGCGGGCAGCTCGCTGCTCGGCGCGCACCGCGTCGCGAGCAATGTCGGCCCCGAGATTAATTTCACGCTGGCGCAGGATTATATGCCGGGGCTGAACGCGTCGACAACGCAGCAGGCGGACGGTTCGGTGATGATCCGCTGGAACCAGATTGCGCCTGCGACCGGCTATGTCGCGTGGGCGTTCGGCGGGATGGACCGCGGCGGCGGCAACGCCGACATGGTCTGGTGGACAAGCGCAAGCGCGCGCGAGTTCGGCGGCGGCCTGTGGGAATGGTTGCCTCCGGCGACCGTTGCGAACCTGGTCGCGAAGAAGATCGTGATGCCGCCCGCGCAGACAAGCTGCGAAATCCCGGCCGAGGCCAGGAAGGCGTCGGGCGAGATGATGTTCGGCAATCTCAACGCCTTCGGGCCAGAGGCCAATTTCTCCTACCCGCCCAAGCCCGCAGGCAATGCGGTGTGGAACATCGACTGGACGGCAAAGGTCCGGTTCCGTTCGCAGACGTCGCTGATGATCGGCGCCGATTTTGGCGGCATGGGCGGGTCGAGCCGCGGCGGAAGCGAAGCTCCCGCCGAGCCTGAAAAGAAAAAGAAGTGCAAGGGTCCGCTCGGCATTCCGCTTCCGACCTGTTGACCGGCAGCGGCGGCCTGACGGCAGCGGCGCGAGTCAGCCGCCGTTAACACCCGCTCTTCTAGGATGGCGACAGGGAGGCTATGTTGAAGCATAGGAGTCGAAACATGCGCCCATTGATCACTATCCTGCTGGCCGCTGCCGTGGCCGCGAGTCCCGCCGCCTTGGCGGCCAAAGAAAAGCTTACGCCCGAGGAAGAACTGGCAAAGCTGCTCGAAGGCCGTGTGGCGGGGGAACCGCAAAATTGCATCTCGCTCACCACGACGCAGAGTTCGCAGGTCATCGACAAGACCGCGATCGTCTATCGTTCGGGAGGGACGCTGTACGTCAACCGTCCGCGCAGCGGTGCCGACGCGCTCAATGACGACGATATCCTCGTCACCAAGCTGATCGGCAACCGGCTGTGCAGCATCGACACGGTGGAATTGCACGACCGTCAGGCCCATTTCTATCGCGGCTTTGTTTCGCTCGGCGAATTCGTCCCTTATCGGCGCCCCGCGTCCGAATAGTCGCGCGGATGAGCGATAGCATCGAACGGGAGATTCCCGCGCCGCCCGACGATTGGGCGGCGCGTTTGCTTTCCTTTTGGTTCGACGCGCACGGCATGGATGACTGGTACGGCGGCGGCGCGGACTTCGACCAGGCGGTCCGCGACCTTGCCGCCGACTGGCACGCGGCGCTGCGCTCGCTTCCCGCGGCGTCTTTCCTGACTGACCCTGAAACCGCGCTGGCCGCGACAATCCTCTTCGACCAGGTCCCGCGCAACATCTTTCGCGGATCGGCCGGAGCCTTTGCGACCGACAGCCTCGCGCGCGCGATCGCGCGCGGAATTGTCGAACGCGAATGGCATAAGGGCTGGGCCGACGACAGGCGGCAGTTCGCCTGCCTTCCTTTCCAGCATAGCGAAGACATTGGCGACCAGCGCGAATCGCTGCGCCTGTTCGCGCAGTTCGACGACCCGATGTTTCAGGATTATGCCAAGGCGCATTTCGACATCGTCGATCGCTTCGGCCGCTTCCCGCACCGCAACGCCGCGCTCGGCCGTTCGACACGGCCCGACGAACGGGCAGCGATAGAAGCGGGGAAGAATTGGTGATAGGGCCGGATCGTTAGGTTAGCCTGCGGAGTATCGATCATGGCCGAATTCACCGACACGCTGACCGCCAAGCATATCGCCTTCATCGAAAAGCAGCCGGTCTTCTTCACCGCGACCGCTGCGGCTGACGCGCGCATAAACCTGTCGCCCAAAGGCTATGGCGACTGTTTCAAGATATTGTCGGAAAATCAGGTCGCCTATCTCGACCTTGGCGGGTCGGGGAACGAGACGCACGCGCATCTCGCCGCCGACGGCCGGATCACCGTCATGTTCTGCGCCTTTGACCGCACCGCCCTGATCCTGCGCATCTATGGGCGCGGGCGCGCGGTGTTGCCGCAGGACGGCGAATGGGACGAACTCGCCGCGCGCTTCACCCTGCTGCCCGGGACCCGCCAGATTTTCGTCATCGACGTCGACAGCGTGCAGACGAGCTGCGGGTGGGGCGTGCCGATGATGGAGTTGCAGAACGAGCGCGAAACACTGCAAAAATATCACCGCCAGGCCGACCCGGCGGCGTGGGTCGAGAAGCTCCAGGGGCGGACGCGAAGCATCGACGGGCTGCCGACGCGCGCCACCGACCGCTATATCGCCGGTGAGCCGCAGGACGCCGAGGGCTGATGGCGCTCGTCGAACTGGTGCGGCTGCCCAATGGCGCCGAGGCCGAGCTGCTGCGCGGGCGCCTCGAAAGCGCCGGGGTGCATGCGGTATGTTTCGATGCGGGGATGAACATCGCCGAGAGCGTGGGGCTGATGATCCCGGTGCGCGTCATGGTGCTCGACGAGGATCTCGACGAGGCAAAGGCGCTGATGGCGGAGTTCGACATCGGGTGAATTCGCAACCTGCCCGCCTGTTCGTTCGTCCTGACCTTGTCGAAGGGCCGTCTTTGTTTTTGAACGGAGCAATGCAGCGGCTGCCCGGCAGGAGCTGCCCCCAAAGCAACAGGGTCCGTCGCATTCGATCATGGTAAAAGTCGCCAGTTACAATATGCGCAAGGCCATCGGGCTCGACCGCCGCCGCGATCCCGGGCGGGTGCTGTCGGTGCTGCGCGAACTCGACGCCGACATCATCGCATTGCAGGAAGCCGACCGCCGTTTCGGCACGCGTGCAAGCGCCATCCCCCCGCATATGTTCGACGAAAGCGACTATGTTCCCGTCGACCTGCTCGACGGGCGCCCCTATGCGATCGGCTGGCACGGCAACGCGCTGCTCGTACGGCGCGGTGCCGAGGTCGAGGAGAGTCATGCGCTCCACCTGCCGACGCTCGAGCCGCGCGGCGCCGTCGCCGCCACCGTGCGCATCGGCGACACCAGGCTGCGTGTCGTCGGGATGCACCTCGACATATCGGGGCTGCGCCGCCGCCATCAGGCGCGCGCCATCCTCGATCATGTCGCCGATGGCGAAGATCTGCCGACGGTGCTGATGGGCGACTGCAACGAGTGGCGCAGCCGCGGCGGCTGCCTCCACGATTTCGGCGAGCATCACGCGATGGTCGATACCGGCCACAGCTTTCACAGCCGCCGCCCGGTCGCGCGGCTCGACCGCATCTTTGCCTCGCGCCATCTCGAAGCCGTCGAGGCGGGGGTGCACAACAGCCCGCTCGCGGCGCGCGCGTCCGACCATCTGCCGATCTGGGCGAAGTTCAAGCCGACCGGATAGCCGCCGCCGATCGCCCTTGCATGCCTATAAAATAGGCATTCGCGCGTGCGCGCTGCCCATCGATTGAACGTTTGCATGCGTTCAGGGGCGCAAAACCGTCACAAAATGTTAACTTTCTGCCGTCCCGCGCAATCTGGCACGGCTGTTGCACTGCAACATTGTGCCATAAGCAGAAGGGGGCATCATGAAGCTGATCCTGGCTATCATCAAACCGTTCAAGCTCGACGAGGTGCGCGAGGCGCTGACCGGGCTGGGCATCGCCGGCATGACCGTGACCGAGGTCAAGGGTTTCGGCCGGCAAAAGGGACAGACCGAAATTTACCGCGGCGCCGAATATGCGACCAATATGGTGCCGAAGGTGAAGATCGAGCTCGTCTGCGACGACGCCCTCGCGGCGCGCGTTGTCGAAACACTCCAGCAAAGCGCCGGCACCGGTTCGATCGGTGACGGCAAGATTTTCGTGCTCGACGTGGGTCAGGCCGTGCGCATCCGCACCGGCGAGACCGGCGAAGCGGCGCTGTAACGATGAAGGGGGAAGCAATGAAATTCGCTAGCAAGATGGCGGCGGGCGCCGGGGCCACGGGCCTTGCGCTGTTCGCCGCGCTGCCCGCCTGGGCGCAGGAAGCCACCGAGGCGGTGGCCGAGGTCGCCGAGGAAACGGCGGCCGCGGTCGTCGACAAGGGCGACACCGCATGGATGATCACCGCGACCGTGCTCGTCATGGCAATGATCGTCCCCGGCCTCGCGCTCTTTTACGGCGGCCTTGTCCGCACCAAGAATATGGCGTCGGTGCTCACGCAGATCATCGCGGTCGCCAGCCTCGCGATGATCATGTGGGTGATGTTCGGCTACAGTCTCGCCTTTGGCGGCGATGCCAACCAGTTCATCTCGGCAGGCAAGCTTTTCCTTGCCGGGGTCACCGCCGATTCGACCGTCGCGACCTTCTCCGAGGGTTTCGAGATCCCCGAATTCGTCTTCATCGCCTTCCAGATGACCTTCTCGGCGATCACCGTCGCGCTCGTGCTCGGCGGGCTTGTCGAGCGCATGAAATTTTCGGCGGTGATGGTCTTCGCGATCATCTGGCTGACGCTCGTCTATTATCCGATCGCGCACATGGTCTGGTACGCCGGCGCCGACTCCGCGACGACCGGTCTCATCTTCGACTGGGGCGCGCTCGATTTCGCAGGCGGCACCGTCGTCCACATCAACGCGGGTGTCGCGGCGCTCGTCGGCTGCATGATCATCGGCAAGCGCAATGGCTATCAGAAGGAAATCATGGCGCCGCACTCGCTGACCATGACGCTGATCGGCACCGGCCTCCTCTGGGTGGGCTGGTTCGGCTTCAACGCCGGTTCGGCTCTCGAAGCCAATGGTTCGGCCGGCCTTGCGCTGATCAACACCTTCACCGCGACCGCCGCCGGCGTCCTTTTCTGGATGCTCGCCGAGCGCATGCTCGGTCACAAGGGCTCGCTGCTCGGGGCCTGCTCGGGCGCGATCGCCGGTCTTGTCGCGGTCACGCCGGCCGCGGGCAACTCGGGTCCGTTCGGCGCGATCCTGCTCGGCGCGATCGCGGGCATGGTCTGCTGCTGGTTCGTCATGAAGGTGAAGCCCAAGCTCGGCTTCGACGATTCGCTCGACGTGTTCGGCATCCACGGCCTCGGCGGCCTGATCGGCTCGGTGCTGACGGCGGTGACGATGTTGGCGGCGCTCGGCGGTCCGGCCGGTGACGATTACGCCCTCGGCACCCAGCTGTGGATCCAGATCAAGTCGGTCGTTGTCGCGGTCCTCTGGTCGGGCATCGGTTCGGCGATCGCTTTCTACATCGCCAAGATGGTGACCGGCGGGCGCGTCTCGGACGAAGTCGAGCGCGAAGGCCTCGACCTCGGCGAGCATGGGGAGCGCGCCTACAACTACTGATTGCACGAGACAGGACACCCGCCGCCGCACTCTCTCTCCTCTTTCAAAGGCGAGCGGCGGGGTCCTCCCCAGGTTCCTCCTGCGAACCACTGGCCGGGACTGACGTCCCGGCCATTTTTTTCGACTGTGGCCGCGAAGCAACATGCTGCGACCTTTTTTCGTCTCAACCGCAACGACCGTTGCGAAATGCCGCCCGCAAGCGCACTCCTAAGCATGACCGGGCACAGACCCGGCAATTTGGAGGAGGATTATGATGCACGCACGTTCTACGATGCTGGCCGGACTGTCGCTTTTTGCCCTGACAATCGCCACACCCGCCGCCGCACAGGACGCCCCTGCAGACCGATATGACGGCAATGCCATCGTCGTGACCGCGACGAAGCGCGATGCCAGCATCCAGGACATTCCCTTTTCGATCAACGCGCAAACGGCTGAGGACATCCAGAAGTCGGGCGCCGTGACGCTCGAGGACCTGTCGCGCAATGTCGCGGGCCTGTCGGTCCAGAACCTCGGCCCGGGCCAGAGCCAGGTATCGGTGCGCGGCGTATCGGCGGGGCAGGTCGTCCGCGACCAGCCCGGCGTCAAGGAACAGGTCGGCGTCTATCTCGACGAAAGCGTGATCTCGCTATCGCTTTTCACGCCCGACATCGACCTCTACGACCTCAACCGCGTCGAAACGCTGCGCGGTCCGCAGGGGACGTTGTTCGGTTCGGGTTCGGTCGGCGGAACGATCCGCTACATCACCAACCAGCCAAAAATCGGGGTTACGGAAGGCAGCGTCGAGGCGAACCTCAACCTCGTCGACGGCGACGACATCGGCGGCCATCTGAAAGGCGCAGTGAACGTCCCGATGGGCGACACGGCGGCGCTGCGCGCGGTCGGATATTACACGCGCTATGGCGGCTTCATCAACGCGATCGGCCCGGCGGGCGGCGACGATGTCAACAGCGGCGAGCGCTATGGCGGGCGCCTTGCGCTGACCTTCGAACCCTCCGACAATTTCTCGATCACCCCGCGCATCGTCTATCAGAAGGTCAAGGCCGACGGGTTCAACCGGCAGGAGATCTACAATCTCTATGCCAACCCGTTCACGACGACGCGTCCCGCGGTGACGTTCGACGAACGCCAGCAATATCTGCTGCTGCGCGAGGCGTTCGAGGACGAGACGCTGATCGCCGATCTCAACATCAATATCGGCCTCGGCGGCGCGTCGCTGACCTCGGTCACCAGCTATATCAACCGCGACATCCTCGTCAGCCGTGATGCCAGCGCGCTCACCGGGTCGGTGTCGGTCGACCTCGGCTTCCCCGACGCAGGCGTGCTGCTGCCGTCGAACCTTGTCGATACCACCGACCTGGAAGTCTGGACGCAGGAGGTCCGGTTGGCCTCGGACAATGACAGTCGCTTCCAATGGGTCGTCGGCGGATTCTATTCGACGATCGACCGAGTCTATATGCAGCGGCTGCCGACCCCCGGCTATGACGCGGTGACGGACGCGACGCTCGGTGCGGGCACCTCGGCGGGCGCGGCGAACGGGTTCGGACCCAATTCGCCGTACAACGCCGACCTGCCCTATGACATCAAGCAGTTCGCGATTTTCGGCGAGGTCAGCTATGATATCACCGACGCCTTCACCGCGACGGCTGGCGGACGCTATTACGACTTCAAGGAAACGCGCAGTTTCGTTTCGGGCGGCCTGTTCTCGAACGGCGACAACCGCACCGACAGCACCAAGTCCGACGGTTTCACACCGCGATTCCTGCTCTCCTATGACGTCAGCGACAATGTGTCCGTCAACGCGCAGGCGTCAAAGGGCTTCCGTCTCGGCGGCGTCAACGATCCGCTCAACCTGCCGCTTTGCTCGCCGACCGATGCGGCGCTCTTCGGCGGCTTCCAGGATTATGACGACGAGACGCTGTGGAACTATGAGCTTGGCGTGAAGTCGCAGGGGCGCGGCTTCACCTTCAACGCCGCTGGCTTCTACAACGATATCCGCAATCTGCAGGTCACGCTCGATGCGGGCACCTGTTCGTCGCGTATCGTGTTCAACGTCGACAAGGCGCATTCGATGGGGCTCGAATTCGAGCTCGGGTTGAACCCCGCACAGGGGCTCAGCTTTGACCTGTCCGGAAGCATCATCGAGGCCGAATTCGACACGACGCTTCCTGGCGCGCTGACGGCCGCGACCGGCATCCGCGACGGCAACCGCCTGCCTTCGGTCCCCAAATTCCAGCTGTCGGCTTCGGGCAGCTATGAATGGCCGATCGGTGACCGCGCGAGCGCCTATGTCGCGGCGTCGTTCCAGCATGTCGGGACGCGCTACACACAGCCTGCCGACCAGGAAAACAACCCGCGCACCTTCACGCACGGGCTGCCGTTCGGCGGCGCACCGGCGAACGCCGCGACGACGGTCGACCTTGAGCTGCCCGACTATCAGCTGGTCAACCTCAGCGCGGGCGTCGACTTTGACAGCGGGCTGTCGTTGATCGTCTATGTCAACAATGTGTTCGACGAAAATGCACTGCTGTCGTTCGACCGCGAACGCGGCGGGCGGGCGCGCCTCGGCTACAGCGTCGGGCAGCCACGAACCTTTGGCATCACGGCACGCAAGACCTTCTGATCGGGGGGCAAAGGGCCGGTCGCTTCACGCGCCGGCCCTTTTTTTGTGCATTGCTGCGCTGCACAACATTTAGGCTGCCGTGCCGCAAGTTTAGGCCTTTTCATCATGACATTAATATGGCATTCAGTCTGTCAAGAGTTTCAGGAGGGGAGAGCCTGAAAGGCTGGGCCGGGACGAAAGTTCCGGCCCTCTTTTTTTGCCCATTCCGCGAGCGGCTCCCGGAAATGCCGAAATTCAGGGATTCTTGCGATAGCGCAGCGTCGCAAAAACGCGCCAACTGCCGTCGTGTTGCAGCACCGAATCGGTAACCGTCAGCCCATCGTCGGAGTGCAGCATATAGGTCGAGCGGCCGATCTCGACGTCCGCGCTTCCCCAATGGGTCGACAGACCCTCCGGCGTCAGAATTCCCGTAACCGGCCGCATCTGTCCACGACTGTCGGACCAGCGACCGCGCACGCGTCCCTTCGCATCGATGCGATAATCGGCGTGCGCCGAATAGGCGATGGCGGGCTCGCGCTCGACGACAAGGCGGTAGGCGAGCGCCATGCCGCCGTCGTCGGCTGGACCAATGGCGAGTGTCGCGCGCGCTGGTCGGCCGAAGGCGATGCCTTCGCCTTCCCAATTCCCGCGAAACGCCGCGAGCGTCGGCGCTTCGGCGACGGCGGCGGTTGCGGTTGCGGTTGCGGTTGCGGGCATCGATGGCTGGTGCGACGCGAGCACAAGAAGCCAGGCGGCCAGCGATGGGGTCATGCAGACTGTTCCGATTGCGAAAACATGAAGCAGTTGCCGTCGGGGTCATAGAAGGTGACGAGCTTCACCAGCCCCTCGATATGGCGAATTTCGCCATCCTGTCGCACGCCCTCGGCATCGAGATGCGCCTTGGCCGCGTCGATGTCGGCGACTTCGAACACATTGGTCGCGCCGCCGCCCTGCGCAACATTTTCGACCTCGCTGAGGCCGATGTTGACCCCCTTCATTGGCGTGGCGAGCTCGCACCAGCCGATCTCGTCGACGCGATAGAGCAATGTGCAGTGCATCACGCGTTCGTACCAGGCGATCGATGCGGCCATGTCGGTGACGCCCATCGAGCAGGTCAGTTCCGATCCGATTTCGACTGTCATAATCTCTGTCCCTCCAGACTCGGTCGCGCGCGACCGTCGATCCGGCTTGCGCATTAAGTCCGTTTTGTATAGTTACTTGCAAATGCCGTCAAGCATGTCCGATCCGCTGCTCGCCCAGCTGTCCGCGCACCGCTGGCTCGTGCCCTTGCTCGCCGATCTCGCCGCGCATCGCGGCGCGCGCTTTGTCGAGCTCGTCCACCGCCTCGACCTGTCGCGCGACAGCCTGACGCGCACGCTCGCCGCCGCGGCGGCGCTGGGCTGGATCGCGCGCAACCCGGGTCACGGCCACCCGCTGCGTCCCGAATATATATTGACCGAGGCCGGCACCGCGGCCGCCGCGCGCGCGGCGACGATTGCGAAAGCGCAGGCTGCGCTCGGCCTGCCCCCCGGCGCGACGACGCGCTGGGGCCTGCCGCTGGTCGCGGGGATTGCGGCGGGACACGACCGGTTCAACGCGCTCGCGCGGCTGCTCCCGCCCGCAAGCCCGCGCGCGCTGTCGCAGGGGCTCAAGGCGCTCGGGACGCACCGGCTGGTGACGCGCGAACTGCTCGACCTTCGTCCGCCCGCCACGCGCTATGCGCTGACCGCGAGCGGACGGACGCTGGCGGAATCCTGCGCGCCCTAGGCGGCTAGCGCGGCCCTGACAAAAGCGGCGGCGCGTTCGCCGATCATGATGCTCGGCGCATTGGTGTTCCCCGACACCAGCCGCGGCATGATGCTGGCGTCGGCGACCCACAGCCCCTCGATGCCGTTGAGCTTCAGCGTCGGGTCGACCACCGCATCGGCGTCGCTGCCCATGCGGCAGGTGCCGACCGGGTGATAGACGGTGTCGGCGCGGCTGCGGATCAGCGCGTCGAGCGCGGCGTCGTCCGACAGGTCGACGGGATAGCGGTCGCGTCCGGCATAGTCGGAAAGCGGCGGCGCATCGACGATCCGGTGCATCATCCGTACCCCTGCGCGCAAGGTCGCGATGTCGCGGTCGTCGGTCAAAAAGCCGGGGTCGATCGCGGGCGCCGCCGCCGCGTCGGGCGACGCAAGGCGCACCGTGCCCCGGCTTTCGGGGCGCAGCACGCAGGCGTGGCACGAAAAGCCGTGCCCCTTCACCTTGGTGCGGCCATGATCCTCAAGCATCGCGGGGACGAAATGATATTGGATGTCGGGTGCGGGCAGGTCGGGCCGCGATTTCCAGAAGCCGCCCGCTTCGGCGAAACAGGTCGTCATGATCCCGCTGCGCCGGGTGCGATGTTCGAATATGGCTTTCAGCATCCGCCACGTTCCGCCCAGGCTGTCGCCGAAGGGGTCGGCCGAGCGCGTCTCCCAGCTCGACACATAGTCGATATGGTCCTGAAGATTGTCGCCGACGCCCGCGCGGTCGAGGGCGACGTCGACACCCTGCTCGCGAAGGTGCGCCGCGGGCCCGATCCCCGACAGCATCAATATCTGCGGACTGCCGAATGCCCCCGCCGACAGCACGACGCCGCCGCGCGCGCGCAGCGTCTCGCGCCTGCGCCCGCGCCGGATGACGACCCCCACCGCGCGCCCATGCTCGATCAGGATTTTCTCGACCAGCGCGCCGGTGCGAATGTCGAAATTCGCGCGCCCGCGCAGCGGCTCGACATAGGCGCGCGCCGCCGACCAGCGCTCGCCGCCCTTCTGCGTCACCTGATAGAGGCCGAACCCTTCATTGTCGGCGCGGTTGAAGTCGTCGGTGCGCGGCAGTTGCAGCGCGGTCGCGCTTTCGACGAAGCGCTTGCTCGTCACATTGGGCCAACGCTGGTCCATGACATTGAGCGGCCCGTCGCCGCCATGCCATTCGTCGGCGCCGCGCTCATTGCCCTCGCTGCGCTTGAACCAGGGCAGCACATCGGCATAGCTCCACCCCGTCGCGCCGAGCGCCGCCCACTGGTCGTAATCGAAGGCGTGCCCGCGGATATAGACCATAGCGTTGATCGCGCTCGACCCGCCCAGCCCGCGTCCGCGCGGCTGGTATCCGATCCGGCCACCCAGCCCCGTTTGCGGCACTGTGTCGTATCGGTAGTTCGACGATTTGGGGATGAAGGGCATCAGCCCCGGCGTCTTGACGCGCACCCGATCGTTCGACCCGCCCGCCTCGACCAGACACACCGTCCGCGACCCGTCTTCGGCAAGCCGCCCCGCCGCCGCGCTCCCCGCACTGCCGCCGCCGATGACGATGATGTCGAACTGATCCATGAAGCCGCTCCCCTCGCCGCCGGGTCGGCGGTCGCCTGAGTGCTTACATGAATGTCATTAGGGGGAGAGGCAAGACCAATCCCGTCACCCCGGGCTTGACCCGGGGTCCCGCTTCATAGCGGTGAAAGAGCGGGACCCCGGATCAAGTCCGGGGTGACGGGATAATTGTTCCGCCGCTTCCTCGACCGGCAGCCCCGCCGCCCAACGCTCCTTGATCGTCGCGCTCGTCGCGCGGCTGCCGTCGTGGCTCCAGCCGGGTTCGCGCCACAGATAGTCGAGCTTGTGCCGCCACGGCGCGTGCCACACATCCTTGGCGATGCCGACCCACTCGTGCACCGCGGCCCAGAGGATGTTGAAGCTGCCGAGCTGTTTGACGATGCCATAGCGCACCGGCTCGTCGTCGCGTTCGGCAACGAAGCTGCCGAACACCCTGTCCCAGATGATGAACACCCCCGCATAATTGGCGTCGAGGTAGCGCGGATTGACGCCGTGATGGACGCGGTGGTGCGACGGCGTGTTCATCACCGCCTCGAACCATCGCGGCATCCGCCTGATCGCCTCGGTATGGATCCAGAACTGGTAGATCAGGTTGAGCCCCGCGCAAAAGAACACCATCGCGGGCGGAAAGCCGATCAGGAACAGCGGCAGGCGAAAGATGAAGCCCAGGCTGAAAAAGCCCGTCCACGTCTGCCTGAGCGCGGTCGACAGATTATAATGCTGCGAGCTGTGGTGGATGACATGGCTCGCCCAGAACCAGCGCACCCGATGCGCGCTCCTGTGAAAGACATAATAGGCCAGATCGTCGAGGAAGAAGCAGAGGACCCACGCCCACCACCATTCGCGAAACGCAAGGCCGATGTCGAAAAGGCGGAACTGGTACACCCACACCGCCATGCCGACGACCGCCGCGCCGACGAGCGCGCCCGCGACCTGGCTGCCCGTCCCGAGCATCAGCGAGGTCAGCGTGTCGCGCGCCTCGTAGCGGCTCTTGTCGGCGCGCAGCGACACGACCATTTCGACGAGCAGCAGCAGGATGAAGGCGGGCACCGCATAGACGACCGGATCGGGAAGCTCAGGCACGCGCAATCTCCCGCATCCGGCTCGCCCACATGCCCGCCTCCTTGCCCAGGTGCAGCGTCACCGCGCCGAAGGTCCGCTCGGCCATGGTCAGCGTCAGGAAATCCTTGTCGAGCCGCCCGATGACGCTCGCATCGACCGGCCGCGCGGCAAAGAAATTGCCGTGCGCGCGCACCAGCATCATGCGCCCCTCGGCGTTGCGGACGATCGCGGCAAAGCCCGCGCGGTCGCGCGCGACCTCGACGCCGCCGAACCCCGCCTCGGCCTCTTCGGCAAGGCGGATCGCATGCTCGGCATCGGCGATGCGCGGGTCGGCGCCGAGCCCGATGCGCCCGACGAGCCAGGCGACGACGAGCACCGCGACAAGCGAACCGCCCGTCTGAATCCAGAAGGCCGTCGTCATTTCCCGCCGGCGAGCGCGTCGAGCATCGGCCGCAGTCCCGTCAAATCATAGCCCGCCTTCGCCGCCGCATTGCAGATCGCATCGACATCGTCGCCCGCACGCGCCCGCGCGAGCGCCCACAGATGCGTCGAGCGCGTGCCCGAGCGGCAATAGGCGAGGATCGGCCCCGTCGCATCGGCCATCAGGGCGTCGAGCGCGTCGATCTGCGCATGGCTGAAACCCGCATGGCCGATCGGGATGGCGGCATAGGCGAGTCCCTCGGCCGCGGCGGCATGGCCGATTTCGGCGCCCTGCGGTGCCGTCGGCTCCTCACCGTCGGGCCGATTGTTGACGATCAGCGCAAAGCCCTGCGCCCTCGCTTCGGCAATATCGTCGAGACCGATCTGCGGCGCGACGCTGAACTGGGCGGACAGGGGACGAAAATCGCTCATGCAAAGCATCTACTCCTGCCCTCCGCCCGCTGACAAGCGTGAAGCTGCGCCGGCAACCAAAGGCGTCGGCTTCGGGGTGGAAATTTGCCGTAAATCCTCCCTGTGGCGCAGCCATGGGGAGGGGGACCGCTCGCGAAGCGAGGGGTGGAGGGGCCGCGACGCCAGCGCCATCAGCCCCTCCGTCAGCCCTCCGGGCTGCCACCTCCCCATGGCTTCGCCACAGGGAGGATCAAACGGCCGCAACCGGTCGCCACCAGACCTTCGTCATCCCGGCGAAGGCCGGGATCTCACCCTCTCGGTTTACCGCACCGGCGAGATCCCGGCCTCCGCCGGGATGACGATATATGAACGTCGGCAATTGACCGCTTTCCAACATTCCAATGTTCGTTCGTGTCGAGCGAAGTCGAGACACCCATCGACACACCGCCTATCCCGATAGGCATCTCGACTTCGCTCGATGCGAACGGGATTGGGAGCGGCCGCGCAACCGGTCGAGTCCGGTCATCGCATCCAGATCGGGACTGAATGGCCAAAATGGGATGGAAAGCAGACCTAGCGTTTGGGAGCCGGGACCGAGACAAAGATCGGGTTGGGATTTTGACCGCGGCATAATTGAAAGTCGCCCGTCTCTCGATTTTTGAACCGCGTTGGCCAACCGCCCAAGCAGTCCGTTGGGGTAGTGTCTATATCATCGACGATCGCGAGTGACATGGAATTGATCCGCGCTTCTCCAATTAGGCAGTTCAAATTAGCCTTCGGCATTCCATCAATTTTGACGAACGATGATCCTGCATAGTCTAAACCGGGCGTGTCAGTTACGAACCGTTTGATCTTACAATTCCTGATGAGCTTTGCGCTCAAAGGGCCGTCCTTCGGCTGGTGGTTCGGCCCAAGGATGTAGTCAAAGTTATCGTCAATCACCCGAAGATACTGAGTTGCTGGTTCGTGTGAATACCATGCGGCCACGCCAGCACTTGCAATCGCAAATGCAGCGCCGGTCAACATTCCGATGAGAAACGATCGTCGGTTTACCACTCTCGTCATGACGTAGGCTTCTAATCATGTTTTCTGTGTCCGCAATCGGTCGCTACCAGACACTCGTCATCCCGGACTTGATCCGGGATCCATAGCAGCGCCGAAGTCATGGATCCCGGATCAAGTCCGGGATGACGGCGAAAGCAATGCTCAACGACAATCCGGCGCTCAATACTGCCGGATCACCGCCAGGAACGCATCGCCCCATGCTTCGAGCTTCTTTGCCCCCACGCCGGGGATTGCCGCCAGTTCGGCACGCGTCGCGGGCCGTTCGCTCGCCATCGCGCGCAGCACCGCATCGTGAAAGACGACATAGGGCGGCACGCCGGCTTCGGCGGCGAGGTCGCGGCGCGTGGCGCGCAATGCGTCGAACAGCGGATCGCCGACGGGGTTCGCCGCCGCGCCGACCCCGCGTTCGCGCCGCGTGCGTTTGACCGGCGGCTCGGCCATCAGCACCGGCGCCTCGCCCTTCAGCAGCGGGCGCGCCGCGCGGCCGAGCATCAGCCCGCCATGTTCGGTCGTATCGAGCGCCTCGCGCGCGACGAGCGTGCGCACGAGCGGCTTGATCAGCCGCGCCTCCTCGCCCTCGACGATGCCGAACACCGACAGCTTGTCGTGCCCGCGCGCCGCGACGCGCTCGTCGCGCTTGCCCGTCAGCACCGCCTCGACATGCCCCGCGCCAAAGCTCTGCCCGGTGCGATAGACTGCCGAGAGCAGCTTTTGCGCGAGCACCGACACGTCGAGCCGCGCGGGCGGGTCGAGGCAGGTGTCGCAATTGCCGCACCGTTCGGGCGGGTCCTCGCCGAAATGGCGCAGCAGCAGCGCGCGGCGGCACTCGACCGTCTCGACGAGCGCGGCGAGCGCGTTCAGCCGCGCGCGCTCGCCCGCGATGCGCGCCTCGGGAAGTTCGGACAGCCGCATCCGCGCGCGCGCAAAATCCTCGGCGCCCCACAGCATCAGTGCCTCGGCGGGGTCGCCGTCGCGCCCCGCGCGCCCGGTTTCCTGATAATAGCTCTCGATCGACTTCGGCAGCCCGGCATGCGCGACGAAGCGCACGTCGGGCTTGTCGATCCCCATGCCGAACGCGACCGTCGCGGTGACGATGCCGTCCTCCGACGCCACGAAGTCATGCTGCACCCGCGCGCGCCGTTCGGGGTCGAGCCCCGCGTGATAGGCGGCGACGCTGCGCCCCGTCGCGCCCGCGAGCCGCGCCGCCATCCGCTCGGTGCCGTCGCGCGTCGGGCAATAGACGATGCCGGGGCCGGGGTTGGCGGCGATGAAGTCGGCTAGCTGGCGCGCCGGGCTGATGCGCGGCGTCACGCGGTAGCGGATATTGGGCCGGTCGAACCCCGCGAGCACGAGCCCGTCGGCGGGAATGCCGAGCTGGACCAGAATATCCTCGCGCGTGTGTCGGTCGGCGGTCGCGGTGAGCGCAAGGCGCGGCACCGCAGGAAAAGCGTCGAGCAGCGGGCGCAGCAGGCGATAATCGGGGCGGAAATCATGCCCCCATTCCGACACGCAATGCGCCTCGTCGATGGCGAACAGCGCGGGCGGGCGGGCGGCGAGCAGCGCGCGAAATCCCTCGCCCGTCGCGCGTTCGGGCGCAATATAAAGAAGATCGAGCTCGCCGTCGCGATAGGCCTGCCGCGTGTCGGCGAAATCGGCATCGACGCTGGTCAGCGACGCCGCGCGAATCCCCGCAGCGCGTGCGCCGCGGAGCTGGTCGTGCATCAACGCGATCAGCGGCGAGATCACCACCACGCATCCCGAAAATGCCACCGCCGGAAGCTGATAGGTGAGCGACTTGCCCGCGCCCGTCGGCATTACGGCAAGCGTGTGCATGCCCGCCATCACCCGGTCGACGACATCGCCCTGCCGTCCGCGGAAGGCGCCGAATCCGAAGGTTGATTTCAGGAGGGGGAGGAGAGCTTCGGCCGACATTGACTAGCGCGATAGGCAGTTTGGTCGCGCGAGGGAAGCCCGCGCGCCGCGTCCGGCCGCGTCCGGCCGCTCCCCGCCGCGCCTCGCCGCGCCTCGCCGCGCCATGCAACTGCCGCGCGCCGCGAACCGTTGCAATGGTGGAGGTTTGAGGTCCGCTATGCCTTTATCGTTCCTTCTCGCGGCGCTTCTGTCCGCGACGCACCAGCCGGGAGGTCGCCCGCTGCCCGAAATTCCCGCGCGCGTCGAAACCGCGCCGGTCACCGACAGCCGCGGCGACCGCGCCGACGATCCGGCGATCTGGCGCAATCCGGCCGATCCCGCGGCAAGCCTCGTCATCTCGACCGACAAGAAGGCGGGGCTCGCGATCCACGACCTGTCGGGCCGGCTGCTCGCCTTTCAGCGATTGGGCGACATCAACAATGTCGACCTGCGCGACGATGTGCCGATCGCGGGAGCGCGCGCGACGCTCGTCGCGGCATCGGACCGGAGCGACAAGGACGACCCGCTGCTCCACCTGTTCCGACTCGACCCCGCGGCGCCCGCGCTGGTCCCGATCGGCACGGTCGCGCTTCCCGATGGCCAGGCCTATGGCCTTTGTCTCCATCGGCGGGGCGACGCGATCGACGCCTTCATGGTCTATAAGGAAGGGATCGTCGAACAGGTCGCGCTCGACCTTGCAACCCTGCCGGCGCGGGGCCGTGTCTTGCGCCGCTTCGACCTCGAGAGCCGAAGCGAAGGCTGCGTCGTCGACGACCGCAGCGGCCAGCTCTATGTCGCTGAGGACAAAGTAGCCATCTGGCGCATAAACACCGCCCCTGACCGGCCGATGGCGCCCATCAAGATCGCCGATGTCGATGGTGTCCATCTTCATAAGGACGCCGAAGGGCTAGCGCTGCTTCCTGTTGGGGCGACGCGCGGCTTTCTTTTCGCGTCGAACCAGGGCGACGACAGCTATTCGGTGTTCCATGTCCCCGACGGCGCGTTCGTCGGCAGTTTTCGGATTCGCGGCGGCGCCATCGACGGAACCGAGGAAACCGACGGCATCGCCCTGCATGCGGGCGATTTCGGACCGCGATGGCCGGGCGGGCTTTTCGTCGCGCACGACGGGAAAAATCGCGACGAAAAGGGACGCAAGGCGCCGCAGAATTTCAAGCTTGTTCCGCTGGGCGCCATCCTCGCGGCGCTTAGGATCGACCCCCGCTAATCGGCCGCGGGAGAGAAGAGCGAGCGCGCGATAGCGTAAGCCGCGACCGCCCCCGCAAGCTGTGCAGCGATAAAGGCCGGGACATCGGCGGGCGCGATGCCGGCAAAGCTGTTCGACAGGCTGCGCGCGACCGCAATCGCCGGATTGGCAAAGCTGGTCGACGAGGTGAACCAATATGCCGCGGTGATATAGAGCGCGACGCTCGGCGCGACCCATTCGGCGCGGTGACGCAGCGTGCCGATGATGGTGAGGATGAGGCCAAAGGTCGCGATGAACTCACCCGCCCATTGCCCCGCGCCGGTGCGCGCCTTTGCCGAGAATTGGACGATCGGCAGGTCGAACATCAGATGCGCCGCCCACACCCCCAAAATGCCGCCAACAATCTGCATTGTGACATAAAGGAGAGCGCGGCGCGGCGCGATTGCGCGGCCGAGCGCCATCACGAGCGTAACCGCCGGGTTGAAATGCGCGCCCGACACGGGGCCGAGCATCGCGATGAGCACGAACAGGATGGCGCCGGTCGCAAGCGCGTTGGCGAGAAGCGCGATCCCGACATTGCCGCCCGACAATTGCTCGGCCATCACGCCTGAGCCGACGACGGTCGCGAACAGGAAAAAGCTGCCGAGCCCTTCGGCGAGCAGGCTGCGCGAAAGCCCCTGCGTCATGCCGCGCCCTCCATCTTGCCGATATGCCCCAGCGCCTCGCGCAATTCGTTGCGCCCCATCGTCTCGATTGGCAGCGCAAACATTGCCGTTGCGCGCGCCTCGAGCAGGCGCCAGGTTTCGGCAAAGGCGGCATCCTCCGCTGCTTCGCCGCCCGGAGTATCGGCAGGGTCGGCGAGACCCCAATGCGCGCGCACGGGAGCGCCGACGAACAACGGGCAGGCTTCTCCCGCCGCGTTGCCGCAGACGGTGATGGCAATGTCGATTCGCGGCGCGCCGGGTGCTGCAAACTCGTCCCAGCTTTTCGACCGGAACGCCGCCATATCATAGCCCTTCGCAGCGAGCAGCCGCAGCGCCGCCGGGTGCGGCGCACCCTTGGGCTGGCTGCCCGCGCTAAAGGCGCGCACGCGGCCTTCACCCATGCGCGCGATCAGCGCTTCGCCCAAGATGCTGCGCGCCGAATTGCCCGTGCACAGCACCAAAATCCCCGGCTTCGCCCCCGCCATGGCGTCAACAGCAGGTGGCGGGAGCGGGCTTGGCCGCGGCCGGGACGCAGCAACTTCCTTCGGCCGCCGCAGGCGATGCGAGCGGCGCGAAATCGGGGCTGTCGCCATAAACGGTGGCTTCGCCATTGGTCAGAAACGCTTCCCACACGACGCCGTCGGGATCGGCGATCCAGCTTTTTTCGGACTTGGCATAGCAACAGGTCGTCGCGCCTTCCTCGAGCACCGGCGCGCCCGCATCCTTGAGCCGGCCATAGACCGCGGCGAGCTCGTCGGCATCCTCGACCTGGATCCCGACATGTTCGACCCCGCGATGCGCGCCGTCGCGCACCGAGATGGCGAAATTGATGCGCGGATCGTCGAGCATCCATTTGGCATAATCATCCTTCGTCACGCTCGGTGTCGCGCCGAAAAGTCCCGTGTAAAAGGCAATCGACTTGTCCAGGTCGGCAACGCCGACGTGCATATGAAAACGGCTCATGCGCTTTTCCTTTCTTCGTCTGTAATGGGTTCGCACGCGGTGTCGGGCGCGCAGGCCCCGCCACCGCAGCAATTTTCCATGAGGAAGCCGACGAGCGCGTTCATCGCGCGATAGTCAGCCGAATAGATCAGCGACCGGCTCTCGCGCCGCTGCACGATCAGCCCCGCATTGGTGAGCTGAGTCAGATGGTGCGACAAGGAGGATGCGGGCACCCCCAAAGCCCCGGCAATCGCCCCCGCTGCCAAGCCCTCAGGCCCCGCCTGCACCAGCAGCCGGAACAGCGCGAGGCGATGCTCCTGCGCAAGCGCGCTTAAGGCGCGAATGACGGGTTCGGACTCCATATCGGCCTCTATAATTCGATGATTGTCGAACTATGGAATTATAGAGAGGCAGTCAAGGACTATTTTTGCGAGATCGATTGGCTAAAATCGGGGCGACGATGTGCGCGTCGTTCGAACCCAGTTAAAATGTCGCGGCCAATATACTGAGAAAAGTGAAAACTGAATTGCATTGTGCGGCCGCGCTGTCCGGGCGATGGCATGGCTACAACCGTGCCAACGCGCAATCCCCCGTCGCATCACTCTTGCACATGATCTAACTCATTGAATTATATATCATTCATATTTTTCACAATTATTCAACGGCTAGGCAAAGACTGCTCCCGGCACAGCGCATATTTTCCCCATGCGAGGCGACCCAATACCTTGCACATGAACACGCACACATGCTGTCGAAGGGAGATTGATCATGAAGACAATCATTATAGCGGCCGCGGGGCTTGCAACATTGGCCCTTGCCGGTGGTGCAATGGCCAAGGACATCGAACGCAAGGCCCAAATCTATGGCGCGACAGAATCCGAGGCATGCGAAAAAACGAAGCGAAATGCGCAGAACCAGTTAGGTAGCGCCCAGCTTTTGTCTTTCGATCCGTGCACGTGCGGGATTGCTTCGTTCACCAAGCCCGGCGCTAAAAATCGCTATTGGTGTCGTACGGTGGCGCATGGTCGCTATCCCGACCGCGAACGCAAGCCCATGGGACATTCATCACCGCGGTAGCAGCAGGTCAGCAGCCTGGGCACGACCGGACGGACAAATTCTGGTCGTGCCACCTTGCGGCGCTTGTCTCAAATATTCGACGGCGCGTTTCTCGCCATAAATTTTGTCCCACAATCCGATCAAACTCGTCCGTGGCCCCAGTCGGCAAAGCGGCGCAGAAAATTATACCGTCCCCTCCTCAACCTCCGCCTGTTGCCGCGCCCACATGTCGGCGTAGAGCCCGCGCATGCGCAGCAGTTGGTCGTGCGTCCCCGTCTCCGCGACATGGCCCTTATCCAGCACGATGATCCGGTCGGCGCCCGTCACCGTCGACAGGCGGTGCGCGATCACCAGCGTCGTGCGGCGTTGCGCGATGCGGTCGAGCGTGCCCTGAATCGCCGCCTCTGTGCGGCTGTCGAGCGCGCTCGTCGCCTCGTCCAAAATCAGCACCGGCGGGTTTTTAAGCAGCGTGCGCGCAATTGCGACGCGCTGCTTCTCGCCGCCCGACAGCTTGAGACCGCGCTCGCCTACCTCGGTCTCATAACCTTGCGGCAGCGTGGCGATGAAGTCGTCGATCGCGGCGCCCTCGGCCGCGGCAGCGACTTCTTCGGCGTTCGCGTCCTCGCGGCCATAGGCGATGTTATAGCCGATGCTGTCGTTAAACAGCACCGTATCCTGCGGAACGATGCCGATCGCCGCGCGCAGGCTGGCTTGCGTCACCGCCTTGATATCCTGTCCGTCAATTGTCACGCGCCCGCCCTGCGGGTCATAGAAACGGAACAAGAGCCGCGCGATCGTCGACTTGCCCGCACCCGACGGCCCGACGATCGCCAGCGTCTCGCCCGCGCCGACAGCAAAGCTGACGCCGTTCAGGATCGTGCGGTCGGGCTCGTAGCCGAACACCACATTCTCGAACATCACTGCTCCGCCGTTCACGACGAGCGCCGCCGCGCCCGGCGTGTCGGCAATCTCGGACGGCGTGTCGATCAGGCGGAACATCGCCTCCATGTCGATCAGGCCCTGGCGGATGATGCGATAGACCATACCGAGCATGTCGAGCGGGCGGAAAAGCTGCGCGAGCAGCGTGTTGACGAGCACGACGTCGCCGACGGCAAATTCGCCGCGCGACCATCCCCACACCGTATAGGCCATCGCCCCCGCCATTGCGGCGTTGGTGATCAGGCTCTGCCCGATGTTGAGCCAGGCGAGGCTGTTCTCGCTTTTCACCGCGGCGCGGGCATATTGGTCGGCGACGTCGCGATAGCGCGCCGTCTCGCGCGCTTCGGCTCCGAAATATTTGACCGTCTCGTAATTGAGCAGGCTGTCGACGCTACGCCCGACAGTGAGCGTGTCGAGGTCGTTCATCCGCGTACGTAGCGCATTGCGCCAGTCGGTCACGCGCCGCGTGAAGATGATATAGACAACGACCATCAGCGCGGTCGCGCTTGCAAGGCCAAAACTGAACTTGGTCCAGAAGATGATGAGCACTGCCGCGAGCTCGATGATCGTCGGCGCAATGTTGAACAGCAGGAAATAGAGCATCGTGTCTATGCTCTTGGTCCCGCGCTCGATCACCTTCGTCACCTCGCCCGTTCGCCGCGCAAGGTGGAAGCGCAAGCTCAGCGCATGCAAATGCGTGAAGGTCGCGATTGCCAGCTCGCGCGTCGCATCCTGCCCGACGCGCTCGAACACAACATTGCGAAGATTGTCGAACAGCACGCCGGCAAAGCGTGCGCCCGCATAGGCGAGGACCAGCCCGATCGCGAGCGCGATCCCCTCCTCCATCCCCGGCGCCATCCGGTCGATCGCCGCACCATAGAGGAAGCCCATCGACAGCTGTACGCCCTTCGACGCGAGGACGATCAGCGCCGCGAGGACGATGCGCAGCTTGTGCCCGCCATTCCCCGCAGGCCACAGATAGGGAAGGAATCGCTTCAGCGTCGCAAGGACGGGAGGCTCGCGGCCCGTATCGGCGGAGGTGGCGGTATCGGGCGGCATGCGCGCCCCATGTAGGGGCGCGGGCGCCGAACGCCAACCAGCGATATTCCTATTGCGGCGGTCGCGGGCCGCTGTGACGAATGATCCGCTCGATCAGGCGGCGCTCGTCGCTCGTCGGCCCGGTCACCGCAGGCGCGGCAGGATCGGTCTTGCGGTGACCGAACATCGGGCGACGGCGCGGAAGGAAGGCGGAAAGGGGCATGGGGGCTGGCTTTCGCTATGCGACGCCGCCCCCCCGGAGCGCCGCAAATCATCTGGTCCCTGCGGCGATAGTCGCGCGGCGTGGTTTCAAATCTGCGAAGGAAGCTGGTTACTGCTTTCTTTCCGGAACCGTGAAGGTCCCCGTCACGCGGCCGCCCGTGCCGCCTTCGACCGGATTGCCGTCAGGTCCGCGCGCCGCGCCGCGCCCGTCGACAGTCGCGCGGCCGCTGTTGAGGTCGATGACAAGCCGTCCGCCCGACAGGCGGTTGCCGCGTTGGCGCAGCTCGACATTGCCGACCATCGTGATCAGCCGCCGGTCGAGGTCGTAAATGGCGACATTGCCCGACGCGCGCTCGTCGCCCTTCACCACCGTCACCCCGCCGGTCGCGTCGAGCCGATTGACGTCGGTGCCGCCGGCGCGCGTGTAGGCGACCGTCATGCGCGGCGCGGTGACGGTCAGACCCGCCTGCGTCACGCGGACATTGCCCGCGAGCACGACGCGGTCGGCACGGTCCTGCACCTCGATCGTCCCCGCCGCGAAATCGACCGGCGCATTGCTGTTGTGGTTGGCCAGCGCCTGCGCCTGCGCCGCATCGCCGCTGCCGACCGACAGCATCGCGAGGCCGGTCAGCGCAAAGCCGGCGCCAGCAAGCGCAAGGCTCCGGATGGACGATAGGCGGGTCATTTGATCACTCCCTGGTTGATCCGCAGCCGGGCATTGCCCGACAGCCGCACGATACGCGTATCGAGATCGGCGGTGAGTTGATTGGCCGAAAAGCGACCGATGTTCAATGTGCCGTCGACGCCGCCGCGCCCGACGAGGCTGCGCCCCTTAAGGTCGAGCGCGACATTGCTCGCGTCGATCCGATAGCCGTCGGCGCTGCGCACCTGCACCGTACCGGGAACCGCGACCGTTTCGCTTTCCATATCATAGGCGCCCTGCGCCGCGGCTATGGTTGCCGGCCCCTCGGCAAGGTTGATCGCGCCCGATAGCTGACGCATGAGCACCACTGGCTCGGTCGAGCTTTGCTGCACCGCGCTACCTGCCACGAGCGCGAAAGGCTGCCCCTTTTCGTCCTGCCCGCGATATTCGGCACGCGTGACGCGCATCCGCTCCTTGGCGACCTCGACCTTGTCCTTCGCGAGCAGAAAGCTGATCTCGGCGCGCTGGGTGAAAGGCGAAAAAACAAGGATCGCCGTAATGACGCCGATCAGCAACGGCAGACCATAGCGCAAGATGCGGATCACCCGGTCGTGACTCGACCCGCTCGCCGCCCAGATCCGGCGCATCGTGCGATCGAGGTCGGCGCGTTCGGACATGCGACTCGGAGACCTAGCTGTGCGCGAAAATATCGACCTCGGGCCAACCGGCAAGGTCGAGCGCCGCGCGCGTCGGCAGGAAATCGAAGCAGGCCTGCGCCAATTCGGCGCGCCCTTCGCGCGCGAGCCGAGCGTCGAGCACCTCCTTCATTGCATGGAGAAAGCGCACATCGCTCGCCGCATAGTCGCGCTGCGCTTCGGACAATTCGGTGGCGCCCCAGTCGCTCGACTGCTGCTGCTTCGACACCTCTTGTCCCAGCAGTTCGCGGACCAGTTCCTTCAGCCCGTGACGGTCGGTGTATGTGCGCACAAGCTTGGACGCGATCTTGGTGCAATAGACGGGTGCCGTGACGATGCCGAGCGCATGCTGCAGGGCGGCGATGTCGAATCGCGCAAAATGAAACAGTTTCAGCCGGTTAGCATCAGAAAGTATCGCCTTGAGAACCGGCGCGTCATATGTGCTTCCAGGGCCGAAGCGGACCAGATGCTCGTCGCCCGACCCGTCGCTGATCTGGACGAGACACAACCGGTCGCGCAGCGGGTTGAGCCCCATCGTCTCGGTATCGACCGCAACGGCGCCCGAACCCAGCACGCCCTCCGGCAGATCCTCTTCATGAAAATAGACTGTCATGCCAGCCGCCTTAGGCCAAGCCGCCGCGCCGCTCAATGACTGGTTTTGCGGGGCACCGCCGTCGCCGCGCTCCATCCGTGAAATGCCGTGAAAGCCGCTGGCACGGCTGTGAATTTTCTGTTCGCAGACCTGACGCAATTAGGCTATATCTTGCGCCGTTAGCGGCACGGGGCGAGTCTGTGCCCATGGTGAACTGCGTCCCCGTCCGGCGCAATGAGCCGGTTGAATGGGGTGCGGACGAACCGAAAGCGACTACTAAGCAATGAGTTTCAACAAGGATCGCCGTGGCCATCGCGGACGCGGCAAGCGCGATGATTTCGGCAATTTCGACAGCTTCGAACCCGCGCCCTACAGCGGCGACAGCTTTGGCGGCGGCAATCGCGGTGGCGGTTTTGGCGATCGCGATCGCGGAGGATTCGGCGGCGGTGATCGCGGCGGCTTCGGCGGCGGCGGAGGCGGAGGCGGCGGCTTCGGTGGTGGACGCGGCGGCGGCATGCCGGCGCAGGTCGTCGGCGAGGGCCAGGGCCAGGTAAAATTCTTCAACCCCGCGAAAGGCTTTGGCTTCATCGCACGCGATGACGGCGGCGAAGATGTCTTCGTCCACATCAGCGCCGTCGAGCAGGCGGGTCTGCAGGGTCTTGCCTCTGGGCAGCCGCTCGGCTTCACGCTCGTCGAGCGCAACGGCAAGGTGTCGGCCATCGACCTCAAGATCGAGGGCGAACCGATGCCGGTCGAAGAATTCGCCCCGCGCCCGCGCGAGGATCGACCCGCAGGCGGCGCCCGCGGTCGTCGTCAACTGACCGGCGAACGCGCGTCGGGCACCGTGAAGTTCTTTAACACGACCAAGGGCTTCGGCTTCATCGCACGCGACGATGGGCAGGCCGACGCCTTCGTCCATATCAGCGCGGTTCAGCGCGCGGGCATGGCCGGGCTCGAAGAGGGCGACCGCGTCGCGTTCGATATCGAAGTCGACGACCGCGGCAAGTTCGCTGCCGTGAATATTCAGCCCGAACAATAATTTCCGTCCAGGAATGAAATGGGGGCGGTCCTTTCGAGGGCCGCCCCTTTTTTTATCCGTCGAGCGTTGCTTTCAGGAACCAGATGCGTTGCTCGGTCTCGTCGGCCCAACCATCGACCAGGCCGCTCGTCGCAATGTCGCCTTGCTCCTCTGCGGCAGCTTTCGCCGCCTTGATCTGCGCGAGAAGCGTTTCATTGTCGGCGGCAAGGTTGCGCACCATCGTGTCGGCATCGACCTTTTCGGCGTCGTCATCGCGAATCGTCTGACGGCGACCGACCTCGCCAATCGACCGCAGCGTCACCGCGCCATTTTTGCGCACGCGCTCGGCAATCAAATCGGTGGTCGCAAGGATTTGGGCAGCCTGCTCGTCGAACAGCAGGTGCAACTGGCGGAAGCGCGGTCCCTGCACATGCCAGTGGTAATTCTTGGTCTTGAGGTAGAGCGCATAGCTGTCGGCAAGCAGCGCATTGAGCGCATCGACGACGGCAGGCTGGTTCTGCTGGGGCATGGGAGAATCCTTTCCTTTGCTTTGCCCCCATATAGGGCGTCGCAACGGATTTTTCCCACAAATGCTGCCTGCCACTATCATCGACAAACTCGATGAAACAAATGCAATCACGCGCTTTCGGCGATTAATCCAAAGGCCCGCAGCGTGGTTGCGGCCGCCCAGATCGCGAGAAGCGCAGCACTCAACAGGCGAACATAGCGAACCAGCTCCGTCGCCGCGAGCGCTGGACCAAATGCGAAAAAGGGCAAAGTCGCGAGCAGCCAGCCGACAAACCCACCTGCGGCCGCCCACAGCCCCGCCCCGCTGGTCGCCGCCAACGCGGCGATCAGGAAGTGGCTGCGATCGCCAAATTGCAGCAGCAACAAGCGCACGCCCAATCGCGCCGGCGGCACGCTGACGATCGCGCCGTCGTCGGGCATAAGCCGACCACGCCACAGGAGCGCGACTGCCGCCGTGGCCAACGCAAAGGCAACGAACAGCGCCACAACGCCCTGCCCGACCATCCGGTGGAGAAGACTTCCCCCCACCGCGGCGACCAGCGCGTTTACGATGAAGCTTGCCGCCGCAGCCACAACGACGACACGGCCGTCGTCACGGGTGGCGATCAGCCGGGACAGGAAGGAGCCGCTGCGCCCATCTGTATTGGCTAGCAACACCGCAACCAGCGCGATCATGATGGCATCCATGCCCTTATCCCGCTCGGCCGCTGCGCGTCGGCGTCAGTCGCCGAGGCGGTTCGCGACCGAAGCAAGCCAGGCTTCGTGCATCGCCGCCGATAGCGGCCCGCTCGGCACATTGGCCGCGTCGCTCATGGCATCGAGATAGGTCAGGATCGCCGCTCGCTGTCCGCCGGTCGCAACGGTCGATTCGAGCCGACTGGCAAGCGCCTCGACAGCCGCGAAACCATTGTCGCGTGCGAGGCAGCGAATATCGTCGATGCCCTGCACAATCTGCGCAAGCGCGCAATGCGGCAACGCTTCGGCCAGCGCCGCGATCTGCCCGGTGATCCGGTCGTGCATATCCTGGAAATAGTCGCCCTGCACCCGCATGACACTCACCCCCTTCGATTGGTCGAGGATGCGCGCATTTGGTTAACGGGCGGTTAGGAAACTGGTTGCGGGTCAAACGTCGCCGCAAGGATCGTCCTGGCGCTGCTTGCTGCGATACATATCGCGGTCGGCCGCCGCGAGGATTTCGGACTCGGTGGCCCCCGCAGTGAGCATCGCAACCCCGAAGCAGGCAGACAATTGGATCTCGTGTCCGTCAAAGATCGCCGGCTCGGCGCTCAAGACATGGCAGAGTCGGTTGACCTGCACACGCGCGCCATCTTCGGTCGACTGGTCGAGGATCAGGCCGAATTCGTCGCCGCCAATGCGTGCCGCTACATCGGTCGCACGAATCGACGATGCGAGCCGGTTGGCGATTTCCATCAGCGCAAAGTCGCCGGCCGCATGGCCGAGGCTGTCGTTGATGCTCTTGAGTTGGTTGACGTCGACAAAGACCACGGCGGCGGATTCGGCATGGCGCTCGAACCGCGCAAGCCGTTGATGAATGGCGGTCAGGAAATAGCGGCGGTTGAACAGTGGCGTCAGCGTGTCGCGCTCTGACACGCGCTCAAGCTCGGCGACCGCAATCTTCAGAATGCGGTTTTCGCGGCGCAGGACGTCGCGTTCGCGGCGCAGTTCGCGCACCTGGTCGTCAATGGAGTCTACGGATGCGAAGGCGGTCCGGTCGACCGCGATCCGTGCTCCCCCTACGCTGTCCATCCAAAGTCCCCGAAATGAACGCTTTTCCCCGTCGGCCCCATACCGATCGATGTTCCGTGGCTGACCCTAAACGGGACATGATACCAATAGGTAAACGCACTCCGATTTGCCGATCGACCGCAAAGCCGACGCGGTGGCGTTGCCCACGCGCGGGCGAGCCGCTAGGGGGAGCAGGATCGACGATTCATCATCGGACGTGGAGGGATTTCAATGGGCGACAGCAGACCGCTTGTCGGGGTCATCATGGGCAGCCAGTCGGACTGGCCGACGATGGCGCATGCGGTCCAGATACTCGAGGAGTTCGGAATCGCGCACGAGGTCCAGATCGTCTCGGCGCATCGCACGCCCGACAGGCTCGTCGCCTATGCGAAGGGAGCGGCCGACCGCGGGCTTCGTGCCGTCATCGCTGGCGCTGGCGGCGCGGCGCACCTGCCCGGGATGGTCGCTTCGATGACGCGCGTGCCGGTGCTCGGCGTGCCCGTCCAGTCGGCGGCGCTGAGCGGATTGGACAGCCTTTTGTCGATCGTCCAGATGCCGGGCGGCGTTCCCGTCGCGACCTTTGCTATCGGCAAGGCGGGCGCAACCAATGCGGGGCTGTTCGCCGCAGCACTTCTTGCGAACGACGACGCAGCGCTCGCGCAAAAGCTCGACGCCTGGCGCTCCGCGCAAAGCGATAGCGTCGCTGCCATTCCGGTTCGCGAGGGGCAATAGCTTGCTGCCACCCGGATCGACGATCGGTATCCTCGGCGGTGGGCAGCTCGGGCGAATGCTGTCCGTCGCGGCGGCGCAGCTCGGCTATCGCACCCATATCTATGCACCCGACTCCAAAAGCGTCGCCGCCGATGTCGCGGCGCATCACACGCAGGCTGCGTGGGACGACGAGCCGCGTCTCGCTGCCTTTGCCGCTGCCAGCGACGTCGTCACTTTCGAGTTCGAGAATGTTCCTGTCGACACCGTCCGCTTTCTGTCGGGCCATGTCGCGGTGCGCCCCGGTGTCGCGGCGCTCGAAGTCGCGCAGGATCGGCTGGCCGAGAAGAATTTCGTCGTGTCGGTCGGCGGGCGACCCGCGCCCTTCGCGCCCGCTCCCGACCGGACGGCGCTCGATGCCGCCATCGAAATGGTCGGCACTCCCGCGATCCTCAAGACCGTGCGGATGGGCTATGACGGCAAGGGTCAGGCGCAGCTCGCGGCGCCTGCCGACGCCGATGCGGCATGGGACGCCATCGGATGCCACCCGGCGGTCCTCGAAGGCTTCGTCGATTTTGCCCATGAATTTTCGGTTCTGCTCGTGCGCGGCATCGACGGCGAGGTGCGCTATTGGGATTCGCCGGTTAACGTCCATGGCGCCGGCATTCTCGCATCATCATCGCTTCCCGCTCCGGCTGCGGTCGCCGGCCAACAGGATGCGGCGCGCGCCTTGATGGCGGAGATTGCCGAAGCGCTCGACTATATCGGGGTGCTCACCGGCGAGTTTTTCGTCGGTGCCGACGGTCCGATCTTCAACGAGATGGCGCCGCGCGTCCACAACAGCGGTCATTGGACGATCGAAGGTGCGGTGACGAGCCAGTTCGAAAACCATATCCGCGCCGTCGCCGGCCTGCCGCTCGGCGACACGGCGACGACGGCGCTGCCCGTGGTGATGCGCAATCTGATCGGCGCCGATATCGCCGCGGTGCCTGCGCTGCTCGCCGACGGCCGTGCACATGTTCATCATTATGGCAAGGCCGAGGTGCGCGAAGGCCGCAAGCTCGGCCACGTCACCTGGGCCGGAGCCGAACCCGAAGCATGAACCACCCCGAAATCACGCTGATCATCGCGCGCGCCGCCAACGGCGTTATCGGGGCTGATGGCAAGATGCCGTGGCACCTTCCCACCGACCTCCGCCGCTTCAAACAGCTGACGATGGGGCGCCCGATGATCATGGGTCGCAAGACTTTCGACAGCCTGCCCGCGGTGCTCGAGGGCCGCCGCCATATCGTACTCACCCGCCATCCCGACTGGCACGATGAGGGCGCTGAACCAGTGGCAACGGTCGAAGAAGCGCTGAAACTCGCCAATGCGCCGCATGTGATGGTGATCGGCGGCGCCGAAATCTATCGCCTCTTCTTTCCGCTTGCCGACCGGATCGAGCTGACCGAGGTCGCCATGGAACCTTCGGGCGATGCGATCATCGCCTATCCCGACGCCGCCGATTGGCAGGAGGTGGCGCGCGAGGACCATCCAGCGGACGCCGCGGGCCGCCCTGCCTTCAGCTTCGTCACGCTCGCGAGGCGGCGCTGATGCGTCGCTGGCCGCTTCTTGTCCTACTCCTTCTGGTCGTCGGCGCCGCTGCCTTTTTCGTACTCGCGCCCGGGATCGTCGAGCGCGGCCTCAACCAGATCGACGGCAAGCCGCTGCCGCAAGTGAGCGAACGCGCCAAGGCGTTGCACAGGACGCTGACGATCGTCGACCTGCACAGCGACAGCTTGTTGTGGAGCCGCGACTTTACCGACCGCGCCGAGCGCGGCCATATGGACCTGCCGCGGCTGAGCGATGGCAATGTTGCCTTGCAGATTCTGTCGAGCGTCACGAAGACACCGAAGAACCAGAATTACGACGCCAACGGCGCCGACAGCGACAATATCACCAGCCTTGCCATCGCCCAGCTCCAGCCGCTGCGGACGTGGGATTCGCTCCTCGAACGCTCGCTTTGGCACGCGGAAAAGCTTCACCGCGCCGCCGCGGGCGAACCGGGCGCGCTCCGTACCGTCGCGGTGCCCGCCGACATCGACGCGCTGCTCGCCACGCGCGAAGGCCGTGACGTTCCCGTCGGCGCGATGCTCAGCATCGAGGGGCTGCAGAACCTCGAAGGCGAGATTGCCAATCTCGACAAGCTTTATGCCGCCGGCTTCCGCATGGCGGGACTGACGCATTTCTTCGACAATGATCTCGCCGGCTCGATGCACGGCCTCGAAAAGGGCGGTCTCACTCTCTTGGGCCGCCGCATCGTCGAGCGCATGGAAGCCAAGGGCATGATCGTCGACATCGCGCATTGCTCGCGCGCCTGCGTCGCCGACGTCCTGAAAATGGCGCGCCGCCCGGTCGTGTCGAGCCACGGCGGAGTGCAGGCGACGTGCCGCGTCAACCGCAACCTGTCGGACGAACAGATTCGCGGCGTCGCGGCGACCGGCGGGCTGATCGGGATCGGCTATTGGGATGCGGCGATCTGCGACACCTCGCCCGCGAGCATTGCCAAGGCGATGAAGCATGTCCGCGACCTCGTCGGCATCGCGCATGTCGCGCTCGGCAGCGACTATGACGGCGCGACCACGGTGCGCTTCGACACGTCGCAGCTCGTGCAGGTGACGCAGGCGCTGATCGACGCGGGCTTCACCACCGACGAGATTCGCGCCGCGATGGGCGGCAATGCGCTTCGCGTGTTGAGGGCGGGGCTGGTTCCCTTGGGCCCGCCCGCGCCATGACCATGCCACACATCGGCTCGACCACCATGAAGCCCCTCCCCTTCAGGGGTGGGGGTGGGGTGGAGGCCAGCAGCCTTGCACATTGCGCGCAGCCTACCCCGCTGCGACCAGCGAACCAGTTCGCAAGTCTCTCTGCCCCTCTCCTGAATGGGAGCGGTAGCAGATGATCCGCCTCGACGGCCACCAACGCATCGAAGAGCCGCTGCGCGGCGGGGTGATCGCGCTCGGCAATTTCGACGGATTCCACGGCGGCCATCAGGCGGTCGTGGGCCGCGCCGTGCGCCATGCGCGCGACGAGGGGCGACCGTGCATCGTCGCGACTTTCGACCCGCATCCGGTCCGCTTTTTCAAGCCCGACGTCGCGCCCTTTCGCCTGACCACGCTCAACCAGCGGCAAGAGCTGTTCGGAGCGGCGGGCGCCGACGCGATGCTCGTGCTGCCCTTTGACGCCGTGCTCGCGGCGACAAGCGCCCAGGATTTCATCACCGCGCTGCTCCTCGACCGGTTCGGCGCGGCGGGCGTCGTCACCGGCGCCGACTTCGTCTTCGGCAAGGGGCGCGGCGGGAATGTCGTCACGCTCGCCGACCATGCCCGCCGCCTCGGCTTTTTCACCGAAATGGTCGCGCCGGTCGACGATGCCGATACCGTCATTTCGTCGAGCCGCATCCGCGAAGCCTTGCAGGCGGGCGATTGCGCGACCGCCGAACGCCTGCTCACGCGCCCCTTCACAATCCGCGGCACGGTGCAGCATGGCGACAAGAACGGGCGCCTGCTCGGCTTTCCCACCGCTAATCTCGAACTCGGCACCTATTTGCGCCCGCGCTACGGCATCTATGCCGTTACCGGCCGCCTGCTGAGCGAAGGTCCGGAAGGCCGCATCCTGAAGGGCGCGGCGAATATCGGCATCCGTCCGAGCTTCGACCCGCCCAAGGAATTGCTCGAACCGCATTTCTTCGATTTCGACGGCGATCTGTATGGCCAGGAAATCGACGTTGCCTTCCACGCCTTCATCCGCGGCGAAGCGAAGTTCAACGATATGGCTGCATTAATGGAACAAATCGCAGTGGATTGCGACGCAGCAAAAGCGCTACTCGCCGACATATAGCGGCATCGTCGCCCCGGACTGATCCCGGGGTCATACGGCGGCGTAGAAGTGGGTTCCGGAACATGTCCGGAATGACGAAGGGGGCGCATGACGGACGAACAGGATTGGGCCGCGGGGCTCGAAGGCCCGCCCAAGAAGCCGATGAAACGCAGCACCAGGATCATGCTCTGGTTGTTCGCTGCGCTCGTCGCGTGGCTGACCTTGTCGAACGCGAGTTTCCTCGCGCCCGATCCCGAAGGAAAAGCCCGCCTGATCGCGCATCGCGGCGTTTATCATCTCTATGACAAGCGCGCCGCGATCGGTCGCGACACCTGCACGGCGGCGCATGCGTTGCCGCCCGATCATGAGGTTTTCGAGAATACCCCGGATTCGATGCGCTGGGCGGTCGGGCTCGGCGCGAACATGGTCGAGATCGACGTCGCGCCGACGAAGGACGGGCGCATGGTGCTGTTCCACGACTGGACGGTCGATTGCCGCACCGATGGTCATGGCAACACGCGCGACCTGACGCTTGCCCAGCTCAAGCGGCTCGACATCGGCCATGGCTATACCGCCGACGGGGGCAAGAGCTTTCCGCTGCGCGGAAAGGGTATCGGCAAGATACCAACGGTCGAGGAAGGCCTCGCCGCGCTTCCGGTCCACCCGATCCTGTTCAACTTCAAATCGAAGGATGCGGGCGAAGCCGACCAGCTTTTCGCGATACTGAAAGCGTCGGGCCGCGACAGCGTCAAACTGGGCGACGCCTTTTATGGCGGCGCCGCACCGGTCAAGCGAATGCGCGAATTGATGCCCGGCAGCTGGTCCTTCGACCTCCAGCGCGACGCGCGCGCGTGCAGCAAGGACTATATCACCTATGGCTGGACCGGCTTTGTTCCCGAAAGCTGCCGGAACGGCGCGCTCGCCATCCCGATCAACTATCAATGGGCGTTCTGGGGCTGGCCCGACCGGCTGATCGCGCGCATGGACAGCGTCGGTGCGCGCGTCATCGTCTTTGGTCCGTATGAAAGCGGCAAGTCGAACGAGGGGCTGACCGATCCCCGCCAGCTCGCCAAGGTTCCCGCGAGCTTCAACGGCTATATCTGGGTCGACAATATCCGCGAAGTCGGCCCGGCGCTGCGGCCTCGACAGAAGTAACAACCCTGCGAGCTGCCCGCTCAATCCGCTTTCCGGACAGGGTGAACCCCGGCGAAAGCGGGGCCCATTTTAGCGGCGCGCCATGAAACAGGGCTGGGTCTATATCCTCACCAACAAGCGCAACGGCACTCTCTATATCGGCGCGACCAGCAACCTTGCCCAACGGATAAGACAGCACCGCGAAGACTTGATCGAGGGCTTTGCCAGCAAATACGGACTTAAGATGCTCGTCTGGCATCAGCATTTCGACAATCTCCACGACGCCCGCCGCCGCGAGGTTCAGATGAAGGAGTGGAAACGGGCGTGGAAGATCGAATTGATCGAATCCGCCAACCCCGACTGGCGCGATCTCTATTTTGAGCTTTTGCGCTGACCATCTGGGCCCCGGCTTTCGCCGGGGATCACAAAGCGGGACTGCCAATTCGTGATCCCCGGCGAAAGCCGGGGCCCAGACGCCCGTGGTGTTCCTCGAAAGGTGATCCATCAACTTAAACGTGACTATTCCGCCCCACTTGCGCTAAGCGCCGCGCACCATGACCGACACGCCTGCGACCGAAGCCCGCGACTATCGCGACACCGTCTTCCTGCCCAAGACCGACTTTCCGATGAAAGCCGGCCTGCCGCAGAAGGAACCGGCGATTCTGGCGAAGTGGCTCGAAGCCAACCTCGAAGGACAGATCCGCGCGGCGCGGCAGGGCCGCGAGCAGTTCATCCTCCACGACGGCCCGCCCTATGCCAATGGCGACATGCACATCGGCCATGCGCTCAACCATATCCTGAAGGACATGGTCGTCCGCACCCAGACGCTCAAGGGCAAGGACGCGCCCTACGTCCCCGGCTGGGACTGCCACGGCCTGCCGATCGAATGGAAGGTCGAGGAGCAGTATCGCAAGAAAAAGCTCAACAAGGACGAGGTCCCGGTCGAGGAATTCCGCGCCGAATGCCGCGCCTATGCGCAGCATTGGGTCGACGTCCAGCGCGAGCAGTTGAAGCGCCTCGGCATCGGCGGCGACTGGGACAATCCGTACCTGACGATGGATTATGAGGCCGAGGCAACGATCGTCCGCGAGCTGATGAAGTTCGCGGAGAGCGGCCAGCTCTATCGCGGCGCCAAGCCGGTGATGTGGTCGCCGGTCGAAAAAACCGCACTCGCCGAGGCCGAGGTCGAATATGAGGATATCACGAGCACGCAGATCGATGTGGCGTTCGAGATCACAGAAGCGCCTGAGGTCCCGAAGTTGGTCGGCGCTTTCGCGATAATCTGGACCACAACCCCTTGGACCATCCCCGTAAACCAAGCGATAGCCTACAATCCTGCGCTTGAGCAGATCGACTATTCAGCATGTTACGGAGTATTTAACGCCTCTGACGGGCGGCGCTATGTTTTGTCTCAGACGTTGGCACCGGCTTTTGCGGCCCGTTCAGGCCTTGAGCTGACTTTGGAGTCGGCGCTATCCAACGACGCACTACGGGGTGCCATCGCGCGCCACCCGATGCACGCGCTCGGCGGCTTCTTCGCGCGCCCGCGCCCCTTCCTCGCGGGCGATTTCGTCACCACCGACAGCGGCACCGGGCTCGTCCATATGGCGCCCGACCATGGCGAAGACGACTTCGACCTGTGCAAGGCGAACGGGCTAGACCCCGTGTTCGCGGTCGAGGGCGACGGCAAATATCGCGACGACTGGGGCTGGCTCGGCGGTCAGGGCAGCGTCATCAACCCCAAGTTCAACGCCCCCGACGGCCCGATCTGCACCGACCTGCGCGACGCCGGCGGCCTGCTCGCCGCCAGCGCCGACTATAAGCACAGCTATCCGCACAGCTGGCGCTCGAAGGCAAAGATCATCTTCCGCTGCACCCCGCAATGGTTCGTGCCGATGGACAAAGTCATCGACCGCGACACCCCGCGCTGCGCCGACGAAGCGCAAATCCGCGCCGCCCAAGGCGACGGCGAAACGCTGCGCCAGACCGCGATGCGTGCGATCGCCGACACGCGCTTCGTCCCCGCCAAGGGGCGCAACCGCATCGGGTCGATGGTCGAGGGGCGCCCCGACTGGGTTCTGTCGCGCCAGCGCGCGTGGGGGGTGCCGATCACGCTTTTCGTCCACCGCCAAACCGGCCAATATCTCGTCGACGCGGCGGTCAACGCGCGCATCGTCGCCGCGGTGAAGGAGGGCGGCGTCGACGCGTGGAGTGACGCGCGCGCGCAGGAGTATCTTGGGCCGGACTATGACGCCGCCGATTATGAGCGCATCACTGACATCCTCGACGTCTGGTTCGATTCGGGCTGCACCCACGCCTTTGTGCTCGAAAGCGGCAAATGGCCGGCGCTCGTCCGCCGCGACGGCGGCACCCACAGCGCCGACCTTTACCTCGAAGGCAGCGACCAGCATCGCGGCTGGTTCCAGTCCTCGCTGCTCGAAAGCTGCGGCACGCGCGGCCGCGCGCCGTACAAGGCGGTGCTGACCCACGGCTTCACCATGGATGCCAAGGGCATGAAAATGTCGAAGTCGCTTGGCAACACGATCAGCCCGATCAAGGTGATGGAAACCAACGGCGCCGACATCATCCGCCTGTGGGCGCTGTCGGTCGATTTCACCGAGGATCACCGCATCGGCGACGAGATTCTGAAGGGCGTCGCCGACCAGTATCGCAAGCTGCGCAACACCTTCCGCTACCTCTTGGGCGCGCTCGACGGCTTTACCGAAGAAGAACGCGTCACCGACGTCGCGGCAATGCCCGAGCTCGAACGCTATATGCTCTCGCTGCTCGCCGACCTCGACGCAAAGCTCGCGCGCGCGGTCGATGATTTCGACTTCAACGCCTATACGCGCGCGCTCGCCGATTTCTGCAACGAGGATCTGTCGGCCTTTTACTTCGATATCCGCAAGGACCGGCTCTATTGCGACGTCAATGTCGCGACCGGATACCAGACCCCCGAACGCGCCGCCTATCGCAGCGTACTCGACACGCTGTTCCACGCGCTGATCCGCTACGCGGCGCCGGTGCTCGTGTTCACCGCCGAAGAGGTTTGGAGCACGCGCTATCCCGATGCGGGTAGCGTGCATTTGCTGGAGTGGCCGACGCTCCCGTCGTTCGAACGAGACAAAGATCTCGTCATTCGGAATGCGGAACTTCGGGAGTTGCGCGGCAAGGTGACCGAAGCGATTGAGCCTGTCCGCCGCGAAAAGATCGTGCGTTCCAGCCTCGAAGCGGAAGTCACCATGAGTGACTTGGAAGTTATTCTCCGCAATCTTGACCGCGCCTATCTGGCCGAAATCTTCATTTCCGGAATCGTACATCTCGAGGCCGGCCACGAGGGCATTTCAATCAAGCCAACCACCCACCACAAATGCGGTCGCTGCTGGCGCCATCTGCCCGAGGTCGAGAGCGACGGCGCCTTGTGCAATCGCTGCGAGACGGTATTGGACGCCTGATGAGCAGCACCCGTTCGCCGTACCTGCGCTTTGGCCTGATCGTCGCCGCGCTCGCCTTCATTCTCGACCAGACCAGCAAATGGGTCGTCATCGTCCCCCTGTCGCTCGAGACCAAGCCCTATGGGATGATCGAGCTGACCAGTTTCTTCAACCTGACCTGGGCGGAAAATTGCGGGATTTCGCTGTCGATGTTCGCCAGTTGCACCGACACGACACGCTGGACGCTCGTCGCGGTGACCGCGCTCGTCGCGGGGGCAGTCGCCTTCTGGATGGCGCGCGAAAAGGCGCGCGGCGACGTCCTCGCGCTCGCGCTGATCCTCGGCGGGGCGATCGGCAATATCCTCGACCGGGTGCGGTTCGGCTATGTCGTCGATTTCGCCGACCTGCATTTCGGCGATTTTCGCCCTTTCATGATCTTCAACGTCGCCGATGCCTGCATCAGCGTCGGCGTGCTTTTGCTGGTTGCGCGCGCGCTGCTCTTGGGCGAAAAGGCCCCTCCGGCAGCCGAGCAGGCCGCCAAAGAATAAACGGGGCGCATAGGAGTATTTTTGACGTGAACCGGACCACCGCCTTCCTAGCCGCCACGATTTTCGCGACCACGCTGTCGGCGTGCGGGTCGAACAGCCTGTTCAACCGCGACCGTCCCGACGAAATGCGCGTGTCGCGCCAGGCGCCGCTCGTCGTACCGCCCGATTTCTCGCTCACCCCGCCGGCACCCGGCGCGGCGCGTCCCGGCGGCGAATCGACCGCCGAGCAGACGCTGCGCGCGCTCTTCGGCGGCGCCGCACCGCGCAGCGCGACCGAAGCCGCGATCATCGGCAGCGCCGACGGCACCCGCGCCGATCCCGGCATCCGCAGCCAGATCGGTAGCCCCGACACGCAGGTCGTCGACAAGGGGCTGACCGTCCGCGACATCATCGCCGCCCCCGAAGGCGACGGCCGCGACGCGAGCGCGGCAATACCGGGCGCGTAAGGCAACCGGCCATTTCCAATCGCGATTATGGCTCTCTGCCGCCAAGGCCGATGACGGCTTTGGGGTGGGGAGCTGTTATTCCCAAGGTTCGTCATCCCGGACTTGATCCGGGATCCATTTATGCAATGTCGGGAAAATGGATCCCGGATCAAGTCCGGGATGACGATGACGTGAGGCTCTGCCCCCCGCCCCCTCCGTCCCCGGCACGCGGCAGCCATTCGTCGCCCCACGCCCTGATCGCCTCATAGGTTGGCCGCAGTGCCTCGCCCGCAGGAGTGAGGCGATAGCGCGCGCGGCGGCCCTCGGGCGGTACGCGCTCGATCACTCCCGCCTCGATCATCCAGCCGAGCCGCGAGGTCAGCGCTGCGCGCGAAATGCCGAGCCGCTCGACGAAATCCTCGAACCGGTCGCGCCCGACAAAGGCTTCGCGCAGGATCAGCAGCACCCAGCGATCGCCGAGCAGGCGCGAGGCGCGCCCGATCGGACAAGGCGACCGCGAGGCGACATATTCCTTCATAAGTCTTCTTTTAAGACTTGACGCGGCACGGGGGCAAGCGGCATTTGGTCTGCATATCAGACTAAATAAGGATTCTCCCCATGCACGGTCCCCGCTTTGCCGACAATGACGAGGCCGTCGCCTATATGAAGCGCGTCGGGGTCGAGGGGTCGGGCTTCACCGCCTTCCTCGGCGTCGAGCCGCTGCGCGTCTTCGATGGCGAGGCCGAACTGCGGCTCGCGATGCGCCCCGACCTCACCCAACATCACGGCTTTGCGCACGGCGCGGTCGTCGGCGCGATGGCCGACAATGCCTGCGCCTGGGCCGCTAGCAGCGTCGTTGGCGATGTCGTGACCGGCAGCTACACGATCAACTTCCTCGCGCCCGCCAAGGGTACGCATCTGCTGGCGACAGCCAAGGTCGTCCGCGCCGGCCAGCGCCAGGCCGTCGTCCGCGCCGAGGTCTGGGCCGAGAATGAAGGTGTAGAACCCAAGCTCTGCGCCATCGCGCAAGCGACGATCGTTCCGGTGGGCTAAGCAGGCGTTACGCCCGCGCGCCCGCCTCCTCGACGCCCGCGCTGTTGTGGCGCAGCGCTTTCAGCACCGTGTCGACGATTGCGGGGGCGTTGAGCCCGGCGGCTTCATATTGCAGCTCGGGCTTATCCTGATCCTGGAACATGTCGGGCAGCCGCATCGTGCGCAGTTTCAGCCCGGCATCGATCAGCCCCTCGTCGCTCGCGAGCGTCAGCACATGCGCGCCGAGACCGCCGATGCTGCCTTCCTCGATCGTCACGCACACTTCATGCGCAGCGAGCGTCTTGCGGATCAGTTCGTCGTCGAGCGGCTTGGCAAAGCGCAGGTCGATGACGCTCGTCGAAAGCCCGCGCGCTTCGAGCGTGTCGGCGGCTTTGAGCGCTTCGGCAAGGCGCGTACCCAGTGAAAAGATCGCAACGGTCTTGCCCTGCCGCACGACGCGCCCCTTGCCGATTTCGAGCTTTTGCGGAACGTCGGGCAGCGGCACGCCGGTGCCATTGCCGCGCGGATAGCGGAACGCGATCGGGCCATCGTCATATTCGGCCGCAGTATAGGTCATGTGGACGAGTTCGGCCTCGTCGGCGGCGGCCATGACCACCATGTTCGGCAGCGTCGCCAAATAGGTGACGTCGAAGCTGCCCGCATGGGTCGATCCGTCGGCGCCGACGAGCCCCGCACGGTCGATCGCGAAACGCACCGGCAGGTTCTGGATGGCGACATCGTGGACGACCTGGTCATAGGCGCGCTGGAGGAAGGTCGAATAGATGGCGGCGAAGGGCCGCATCCCCTGCGCCGCGAGCCCCGCGGCAAAGGTGACCGCATGCTGCTCGGCGATCCCGACGTCGAACGCGCGGTCCGGATGCGCCTTTGCGAACTTGTCGACGCCGGTGCCCGACGGCATCGCCGCGGTGATCGCGACGATGCGCGGATCACTGTCCGCAAGCTTGGCAAGCGTCTCGCCAAAGACATTCTGGTAAGCGGGCGGCCCCGGCGGCGCCTTCGCCTGCTCGCCGGTGATGACGTCGAATTTCTGGACACCGTGATATTTGTCGGCGGACGCCTCGGCGGGGGCATAGCCCTTGCCCTTCTTGGTCACCGCATGGATCAGCACCGGGCCGTGGTCGCTGTCGCGCACATTTTCGAGCACCGGGATCAGATGGTCGAGATTATGACCGTCGATCGGCCCGACATAATAAAAGCCCAGTTCTTCGAACAGGGTGCCGCCCATCGCCATGCCGCGTGCATATTCGTCGGTCTTGCGCGCCGCCTTGTGGAGCGGCTCGGGCAGCTTGCGCGCGAAGCGTCGCGCAATCTCGCGCAGTTCGAGGAAGGGGCGCGAAGAGACGAGCTTGGCGAGATAGGCCGACAGCCCTCCCACTGGCGGCGCGATCGACATGTCATTGTCGTTGAGGATGACGACCAGCCGGTTGCCCGCCTGCTTCGCATTGTTCATCGCCTCATAGGCCATGCCCGCCGACATCGACCCGTCGCCGATCACCGCGATCGCGCGGCCGGGTTCATTCTTCAGCTTGTTGGCGATCGCAAAGCCCAGCGCCGCGCTGATCGAGGTCGACGAATGCGCCGCGCCGAACGGGTCATATTCGCTCTCGCTGCGCTTGGTGAAGCCCGAAAGGCCGCCGCCCTGGCGCAGCGTGCGGATGCGGTCGCGGCGTCCGGTGACGATCTTGTGCGGATAGCATTGGTGCCCGACGTCCCACACGAGCTTGTCGCGCGGGGTGTCGAACACATAGTGGATTGCGGTGGTCAGTTCGACAACGCCAAGGCCCGATCCCAGATGGCCGCCCGTCGTCCCGACGGCCGAAATCATCTCCGAACGCAGTTCGTCGGCGAACTGGCGGAGCTGTTCGGGCTTGAGCTTGCGGAGGTCGGCGGGGACATCCACCGTGTCGAGCAGCGGCGTATGCGGAACGTCGGTCATCCCGCGGTCATAAAGGTTGCCGCCGATACTGTCGAACGAAAAGGGGTCATTCGCGCGTTGCGTTTTCATCCGCGTCACGGCGTTTGGCGGCGTCGATCTGTGCATAAAGGCCGCGCACCATCAGGTCGGTGAAGACGAGCATCACGCCGATCATTCCGACAAACAGCGCGACCGCCACGACGGGAAAGGGACCAAGGTCGCCGATCACCCCGCGCCGCGCCGCTACCGCGAGCAGGCCTGCCACCGCCATCATGGCATAGCCCGCAAAACGCCCTGCCCGGGTCATCGTGGGGAACCAACCGGCATGCAGCGGCATTGAGGAGCAACGAGCGAAAGCAACGGCATCGCAGCACGATGCGGCGAAATGGTCCGCACCGCAAGCCGAAGTCGTTGCATCGTGCCGCCAATGACATACAACTTCTTCCCAGAGGGATGACGACAGGAAACCCATGCGCCGCGCGGTACTGCTTTCCCATCTGCGTTTTGATCCCATGCGCCTCGTCGCGGTTGCGGCTTGCGCCTTCTCGGCGTCGGCGTCGGCCGGCGAACCGGCGGCCCTGGCCCCAAATCCCCTGCTCGATGACACACGCGCTTTGCGCGAAGATGCCGCGGCAAGCGGCAGCGCTTCGGCGACTATGCTGGCGCAGGAAAGCGGAACGATCGACGAAGCGATTCTGCTCCCCCCCATCCCCCCGAACGGCGAGAATGGCGAGCGCAAATGGGCGCGCGACTATTTTTCGATCGCGGCAGGGATCGTCAGCGTCCCGAGCTACAGCGGGTCGGACGAGCGCAACATACTGCCCGGCTTCTACCTGCGCGGCCGTGTCAGCGGCTTTGCCTTTTCAACCCGCGGCACCAACTTGCAGGTTGATCTCGTCCGTCAACGGCGCGGCGAGAAAACCGACGTCAAATTGGGCCCGATCATCAACCTGCGCAGCGACCGCACTGGGCGCATCAAGGATCCGCAGGTCGAGGCGCTGGGTGAAAAGAAGCTAGCGATCGAAGCGGGCGTAATGGCCGGTGTCACGCATACCGGCCTCGTCACCAGCGGCTACGACCAGCTGGGTTTCCGCGTCGTCGCACTCAAGGATATATCCGGACGCCACGGAAGCTGGGCGATCTCGCCTACCATCGACTATGGCACGCCGCTGTCAAAGCGCGCCTATGTCGGCGTTTCGGCGTCGGTCAACCTCTATGGCAAGGGCTTCGGCGGCTATTATTACGATATCGATCCGGCGGGCAGTGCCGCGAGTGGCTTGCCGGTCTATGACCGCGCCGGACGGAAGGCGACACTCGGCAAATACACCCTTGGCATGGCGGGCGCCTATGCGCTGTCGGGCGACTTGCGCAAAGGTTTCGTGCTGGTCGGCGGGGCGCAATATGGCCGGATGCTCGGCCGGTTCGGCGATTCGCCGATCGTCAGCATCGCGGGCAGCCGTAACCAGTGGCTCGCCGGCGGCGGCGTGGCGTATCAGTTCTGAAAGGCGAAACCGAGCAGCAACGCACACGAAAAAACCCGCTGCCCAATGGGTCAGCGGGTTGGTGTTGGTTGCGGGAGTAGGATTTGAACCTACGACCTTCAGGTTATGAGCCTGACGAGCTACCGGGCTGCTCCATCCCGCGTCAACCAGTCACACGAGCCCCCGATGGGAGCCGTGAAAACAGCAAAGGGCGGCCAACGCCGCCCTGACTTTGTGAATGGGTTTTCCATTTCGACCTTACGCCGGCTGCAATGCCTGGCGACGTCCTACTCTTCCGGGGCTTAAGCCACAGTACCATCGGCGCTGTCAGGTTTCACGGCCGAGTTCGAGATGGGATCGGGTGGGTCACTGACGCCATGGTCACCAAGCAATGAAGCCGGCGTAGGTCAAAAGGGTTTCAATCGATGTCCGTGCAATACTGTCTGATCAATCATCCACTATCGCGGACAAGCCCATCAGGCCTGTCGTTGATGGCGGGACTCTTAAGTGCGAATAGAGCAATTAGTATCGGTTAGCTCCACGCGTTACCGCGCTTCTACATCCGATCTATCAACGTGGTGGTCTTCCACGGCTCTGTGAAATCTTATCTTGAGGGAGGCTTCCCGCTTAGATGCTTTCAGCGGTTATCCCGTCCATACATAGCTACCCTGCTGCGCGGCTGGCGCCACGACAGGTACACCAGAGGTATGTTCAACCCGGTCCTCTCGTACTAGGGTCAACTCCTCTCAAATTTCGACGCCCACGGCAGATAGGGACCAAACTGTCTCACGACGTTCTGAACCCAGCTCACGTACCACTTTAATTGGCGAACAGCCAAACCCTTGGGACCTGCTCCAGCCCCAGGATGTGATGAGCCGACATCGAGGTGCCAAACGATTCCGTCGATATGAGCTCTTGGGAATCATCAGCCTGTTATCCCCGGCGTACCTTTTATCCGTTGAGCGATGGCCCTTCCACTCGGGACCACCGGATCACTATGACCGACTTTCGTCTCTGCTCGACTCGTCAGTCTCGCAGTCAGGCAGGCTTATGCCATTGCACTCTCGCAGACGGTTTCCAACCGTCCTGAGCCTACCATCGCGCGCCTCCGTTACTCTTTAGGAGGCGACCGCCCCAGTCAAACTACCCGCCACAGAGGGTCCCTGATCCAGTTTCATGGATCGAGGTTAGACATCAGAAAACAACAGGGTGGTATTTCACCTATGGCTCCACCAGATCTGGCGACCTGGCTTCAAAGCCTCCCACCTATGCTAC
>NZ_JAERPO010000003.1:0-47500 GCF_016734905.1 Sphingopyxis jiangsuensis | reverse complement strand
GCAGGCTCTCATCTTCCTTGCAACCCCCTTCATTGCGCTCCCCGAGGTGATGATGAGCCGCGCGCTCGATTTCCGGCGGCAGGCGATCGTCAACCTGGTCGCTGCGTTTGCGGGCGCGGGCACTGCGCTCGGCTGTGCGCTTGCAGGCTATGGCGTGTGGACGCTTGTCTACGCGCCGATCGCGCTCTTCTGGACACGCGCACTAGGCCTCACCATCGCCGCACGCATGCTCGTCTGGCCGAGTTTCGATTTTCGCGGTTGCGGGCAGATTGTCGGATTCGGTTCGGCGGTTTTGTTCAGCCAGTTCTTCTGGCTGGTGCAAAGCCAGTCCGACATTTTCATCGCGGGCAGCCGATTCGAACCGCATGCGCTCGGCCTCTATGCCGAGGCGCTGTTCCTCGCGCAGATTTTCATGGCGAAGTTCGTACCCCCGCTCAACGAGGTCGCCTTTCCCGCCTATTCGCGAATCAAGCACGACCTCGCCGCAGTCCAATGGAGCTTTCTCAAGACGGTGCGGCTGCTGACACTCGTCGCCGCGCCCTTCTATTGCGGGCTCGCGGTGGTCGCCGCGCCGATGGTCGAAACGCTGTTCGGCACCAAATGGCTGGGCATGGCACCCTATATCCAGCTTCTGTCGCTCGCGCTGCTCGTGATGACGGTGCAGATCCTCTTCGCGCCGGTGAACAATGCGCTCGGCAAGCCGTCGCTGTCGATGTTCGCGTCGCTGGGCGGTGCGTTCATATTTCCGACCGCCTTCCTGATCGGCGCGAACTGGGGGCTGGAGGGAATCGCGTGGGCGTGGCTTGTCGCCGCGCCATTGCTGCTCATCGTCACCGCGCGGCTTTCGGCGCCGCTCATCGGCGTGTCGCTGCTCGATATCGGGCGCGCGATGCTGCCGGGACTGGCCCCCGCCCTTGTTATGGCGATAGGCGTGGGGGTGGCCGAACAGTCGCTCGGGGCACTTGGCTGGGCGGCGCCGATTCGGCTCGCGCTGCTCGTTGCGATGGGCGTCGCGCTTTACGCGGCGTTGCTCTGGCTGCTCGAGCGCGAAGCGATTGCCGAAGTGTCGCGCCTCGTGATTCGCCGCCGACCGCCGGTTCAGGACGCGATATAGTCGCGCATCGCCGCAGCTTCGGCCTCGATCTTGTCGATCCGATATTTAACAAGGTCGCCGATCGAGACGAAGCCGACGAGCTTGCCGTCGTCGACCACCGGCAGGTGACGAATCCGCCGCTGCGTCATTTGCGACAGCGCGGCCATCACCGCCATCGACGAATCGCACGTCACCGGCGTTTTGGTCATGACATCGTCGAGGCTGCGGTCGAGCGCGCCCGGACCATAGGAAGACATCAGGCGGACCAGGTCGCGCTCCGAAAAAATGCCGACGATCGAATCACCTTCGAGAACGGGAACGGCACCGATGCGATGCTGCGCGAGCAGATCGACCACCGCACGCACCGTGTCGTCCTTGCGCGCCGAAATGATTGCGCCGGTCCGCCCGTGAAGAATCGCTCCGATCGTCATCGCTTACCGCTCCCCAAATTCTGCCTGTTGTCGCGTAAGACTATCATGATTCGCGCGCGGTGCGAAACAATCGACGCTGCCGCTTTCGTGCTTGGCGTGCCCGGAAGCATGGTTCATGGAAGCGCGCATGGTCAAACGCTCCCCCCTCGACGACAGCAATACGTCAAAGGTCGCTTGGGCACGCTATCGCCGCCTGATGCGCGGCATGGCGCTCGTGTCTTTTCTCGCCGTCGTTTGCGCGCTCGGCTGGCTTCGCCTGACGATGGGCGACGCGCTGACGATCCACATGATTATTGCGACGGCGGCGGGGGTCGGCCTGTCGGTCTTGCTCGGCGCCGCGCTGATGGGGCTCGTCTTTTTGTCGAGCGGCAGCGGTCACGACGAATCGATCGAAGACCCCTTCGAAGACGACCCGGATATGAATCATGACCGATAATGTGCAAAATCTCCCCTCGCGCCCCGATCCGATATTGCGCGTCGTGCCGGCCCCTGCGGACATCAACAGCAATGGCCATATCTTCGGCGGCTGGGTGCTCAGCCAGATGGACATCGCGGGCGGCATCGTCGCCGCGCGCGTGGCACAGGGGGCGACCGCCACCGTAGCAATCGAGGCAATGGAGTTCATCGCGCCGATCCTGCTGCGCGATATCATTTCGGTCTATGCCCATGTGGAGCGGCGCGGACGCACTTCGATGGGCATTCGCATCGAGGTGATCGCAACGCGCGACCGCGGCGAGACCGAGGTCAAGGTGACCGAAGGCCTGTTCACCTTCGTCGCGCTCGACGAGAATCACCGTCCGCGCGCGCTGCCGCCTGCCTGATCGAGCAATCTATCCCCCGCTCGCGCGGACCCGATAGTCGAAGCGGCGCGTCGCATTGGCCGGGACACGCACTGTCCAGGTCGGCAGGCCATCCTTGCGCGGCAACTTGCGGAGGCGCGAATCGAGTTGTCCATCCTCATGATAGTCGAATCCGAGTTCAAAGGTGACGGCATAGGGATTCGCGTTCGACACGGTCGCCCGGTAGCTGTGCCGATCCTTGCCTGGCGTAGCGTAATTTTCGATCGCCACGCGCACCTGGCCGCTTTCCCCGATGACAATGTCGACGCGTTCGCCGATCGCATGGTCGCGAATCGCGCCTTCGCCAGCCAGCAATTCCATCCCGTGCGATTGTTCGAACACCGCGACCTGTCCGCTCGGCAACGGAATGCCGAGTTTCTGGCTCTTCTTATTCTCCATCCGCAACAGGATTTCGGCCGCCTCGTCGTCGAATTCATCGTCAACATCAACGCGCAGACGATAGATAGTCGCGAACGGCACATCGTCCTTGGTCAGCAAAGCCACCTGCTTTTGCCCATTGGCCGCAACGGAGACGGGAATCGGCACGCGGTAGAGTTTCAGATCACCCAGATCTTCCTGCTCGGCGACAACCGCCACCGGAGACGAAGCCTTCGCCTCGCGAAGACGCATGCCGGTGACGACGATATTCTCGGCCCCTTCATCGGCGTAGCCGACCATGGCAGGCGCGGGTGGCGGAGGGGAGAGGAGCGGTTGGCCGTAGCGCCCGCTGCCGGTGGGAAAACAGGTCAGATTGAGCCGCGGGGTCAGCGGCGATTCGACGAGCTCGTCGAAATCCCGTTCGACATTCAGCGTACCCGCCAATGCCGACAGGCTGGCGTCGGCAAAACTCTCGCCATTGCTGTTCGCGACGGTCAACCATGCAAAAAGGTCGAGCGTCTTGCCGCCCGGCGCCACGCGCGCGACATAATTGCTCGCCCAGTCGAACCCCGTCGACAAATAGGTCAATGTCGCGGTCACGCGCTGCGCCGCCGGGCTGCGCGTCGTCACCGAGAGCGTCGGTTTGGCGGTCAGCCCTTTCGGTACGCCGTCATAGACGAGCGATTCGGGAATCCCGGTGCAACGCAGCGCCTCGAAGCCCGCCGACGTCTGCAGCACGACCGCGCCTGCCGGCCCCGAGCGGATGATCGCTTCTTCTTCGGTAACGTCGCCGGTCGCGCGCTTCGTCCGCCGCAGATGGACGCGATTGCCGAGCGTGCCGTCGAGGAGGCTCGCGGGAGACAACAGCGCCGCGTCGCGATTCTTCTGCACGACGCCGCCGGGCAGGCCGGTGACGATCGCCGACACGGCAACCATCCCCTCGGCCACCCCTTCGAACCGCACGACCGATTCGCCGGCCGGAAGGTCGAGCGTGCGCGTCTCCGAAATCAGGGCAAAGCCGTTCAGCCAGTCGCGGTCGATTTCGCCACCCTCGTCGCGGTCGGGGTCCCGAAACACGCTGACCGCGACGGAATCGGGTGCAGTCGATGTGACAACCGGTGCGGCCATTGCCGACGCCGGGGCAACGAGCAGCAACAGAGGCGCGGCCCAACGCATCGCCCGCCGGATCAATAGCGCGTTTCGAAGGTCGCGGTGATCGTCGTCTCGCCGTTGGCCGGCACAGTGACGCGCCAGCGCGTGCCATCGGAGTCGAGCCGTTCGCTCTTCTGGCTCTCCGACAGGATGCGCGTTTCGCTCCAATACCAGTCGAGTCCGCGCTGGACGAGGTCGAGCGTGATCGGCTGCGACCGGGCGTTGGTGACCAGATAGGACATCGCGCTGCGCCAGATGGTCGGCGTGCGGCGCTCGCGCGACACGACCGTCGCCTTGACCTTCACGTCGAAGGCATCGCCGGTCTTTAGTCCCAATTCGCTGCCCATCGGCGTGTGGCCAATCCTGCTCTCGCCGATGAATTGGGGATCGCCGCGCAGATCGCGCTGATAAAAACGCACCGTACCCGCCGGCAGCGCGTCGCCAAGACCGCCCTCGCGGCTTGAGCTGAACTTGATGACGCTCGCCGCGCTTGCGGGCTCGGTCATATTGTTGAACCCGTCCACGGTGAATTCGTAGATTTTCCGGGCTGGAACCCGCGCGACGTCGAGGAAGCTGACCTGCTTCGTCTGGGCATTGGCAATCGTCGTGCGCTCGGGCAGCGGGTAAAGATAATAGTCGCCGAGTTGTTCGCGCGGGGCCGTTTCCGTGCCCGCGCTCCGCAGAGTGCCCGGAGCGGTCGGCACGGGACGATAGCGACCCGACCGAACATTATTGGCAACGCCCCCCGACGGCGTTCCCGCAACGAGCAGCGTTTTCGCATTTTCGAAGGTCGTTCCGGTCGTATTGGTCAGCGTGACCCAGCCCTGGACGTCGACCGTTCCCGCCTTTTCGTCATAGAGCGAAACATAGTCGGCCGCCCAGCCCAGCCCGCCGGTCAGGTAAGACAATGTTGCCGGCCGCGTCGACGCGCTATTGCTGTCGACGGTGATCGAAAGCGTGGGCTTGGCGCGCAGATTCGGCGGGATCGAATCGAAAATCACGCGCACGGGCAAGCCGTCGTCGCGCAATATCTCGATCCGCGTGCCGATCTGGAGCACCACGCCGCCATTGACGGCGAGCACCTTCGCGCGCTCGCGCGTTTCGGCACCGGTGGCGGGATTGATTCGAAGCAGCGTGACCGTCTCTCCCACCGCCTTTTGCATCAAGGCATTGGGGGACAGCAGGTCATAGTCGAAATTCTGCTCGACAATCGCCGTATCGGCGGCGCCAAAAGACACGGTCTGCGGCCTGATCTGCGCCGATACGTCCGGAAATTCCTGCCGCGATCGTCCGGCGGGGAACCGGATCTGCCGGACATCCTGCACCAGCGATTGCCCGCCATTATAGATAGTGACGGCGAGTTCGCCCTGCGCATTGCCCTGCGGCGCGGTTTGCGCCGCTGCCGGACTTGCAATCAGACCCGCCGCAACAGCGGCCAATATCGGCGCACGCATCCCGTCCCTCCCCGCGAAACCTGTCCGCGGCGAGGCTAAGTCATGCCCGATTCAAAAACCAGCGCGAAAACGCGATGTTACTCGGCGGCTTCGACCCCGGGGCCGCGCGGCGCGAGCGTGCGGCGCGAACGGCGCGCCTTGGGCGCGGCTGCGGGAGCCTCGTCCGTCTCGCTATCCGCGGCTTCGTCGTTGGTGCGGTCGGTGCGGCCGATCGCGGGCGGCAGGACGGCGGTGTCGATACCGGCATCGCCATCGTCCTTTTCGGCCGCGCGGGCGCGTCGGGGTCCGCGGCGCGGAGCGCGCGGTGCCGGAGCCTGTTCCTCGTCGGAAGCGGCTTCCTCGCTATCGTCGTCGGATTTCGCCTCGGCGCGATCCGAATCGCGATTGCGGCGGCCGCGGTCGCCGCGACCCTGCTGCTGGCGGTTGCCGCGGCTATCGTCGTCGTCGCGGTCGCGCCGGTCGCGATTGCCGCGCGTATCGCCGTCATTGTCTTCGCTGCCGCTATCGGTGTCGAGATCGCTGTCGTCGTGGCCGTCGAAATCCTCGACCCCGCGAATCTCGCGCTGGCGGTCGTGGGTGCGATCCTGACCGCTCTGCGCGGCCTTTTCTTCCTGCCGTGCGCGGAAATCGCTGACGACGCGGAAATAATGGTCGGCGAACTGGAGATAATATTCGGTCTGTACCCGGTCGCCGGCAAGCTGCGCATCGCGCGCCATGTTGCGATATTTCTCGATCATCTGCGCTGCGTTGCCGCGCGCGCGGCTGTCGATGCGGTTGGCCTGGTCGACGCCACCGCGTCCGCCTGACTGCGACCGATTGTTGTTGCTGTTGTTGCGACCGCGACGGCGACCGCTCTGCCGGTTGTTCATGTTCAACTGAGACATCCTGTCGAAAAGCTTTAAGCTATGCCAACCCCTTTGGCCGAACGCGCCACCGTGCGCGTCGCACCCGCGCCTCACGCGCGGCCTTGCCCTCTACCGCCCGTTCAGGCGCAACGGCCTGCACAAGCATCGTAAATGGGAAGCAGACCCGCCGGACCAGTATCGGTGCGTGCACCGCCAAAGGGACCCTGATCAGGCCTGTACCCCTGCCCTAACGCGCTTTTGCGACGAAACCAAGCGATTTTTGGCGGGCCGCCGTCAAGCGATTGTCAAAATGAGGGCGCGGTCGCGACCGCCAAGGTCTTTGCGGCAAGCGACGGCGAAGCCGGCATCTTCGGCCAGCCTCCGTACCGAGATATGTTGCGTGGCCCCGATTTCAAGCACGGCCGCGCCGCCCGTCGCGAGCAAGCGCGGCAGGTCGGGGACGACGCGGCGATAATCGTCGAGTCCGTCGGTGCCCGCAAACAGCGCCGAAGCGGGCTCGTGCGCTCGCACGTCGGGCATCAGCGGTTCCGCCTCGCCGATATAGGGCGGGTTGCAGAGGATAAGGTCGAATCTTTCGTCGATCCCGGCCGCCCAATCGCCCTGCCGCATCTCGGCGCGCGCATCAAAGCCCAGTGCCTCGGCGTTGCCCCGCGCATAGGCGAGCGCTTGGGCGCTGGCATCGACGCCCACGCCGCTCGCCTCTGGCCATTCGGCAAGCGCGGCAAGCAGCAGCGTGCCCGGCCCGGTTCCGAGATCGAGCACCCGCTTCGGCGTCTGTTGCCCGAAATGATCGACTGCAGCCTCGATCAGCGTTTCGCTGTCGGGTCGCGGGATCAGCGCGCCGGGCCCGACGCCAAGCCGGATCGTCCAGAAATCGCGATAGCCGACGATATAGGCGACGGGCTCGTGCGCCATCCGCCGCGCGACGAACGCGTCGAAAGCGGCGGGCACGGCGAAACGCGACGGATCGAGCAGCAAGCGGTCGCGCTCGACCCCCAGCGCATGCGCCATCAACAGCTCGGCATCGAGCCGCGGCGTTTCGGAGACCGCTGAAAGCCGCTGCGCCGCGGCGCGAATGCTATCGCCCACTTCGCTCACACTCAATCACCCACGCTTCATTCCGTTCGTGTCGAGCGAAGTCGAGACACCCTGTGGCATATGGCCGTCCCGAGGGGCATCTCGACTTCGCTCGATGCGAACGGAATTGAAGGGCTCAGTCACCCAATCCCGCCAGCCGCTGCGCCTGGTCTTCGGCGATCAGCGCGTCGATCAGTTCGTCCATCGCCCCCTCCAATATCTCAGGCAGGCGGTGGAGCGTCAGGTTGATGCGGTGATCGGTCACGCGCCCCTGCGGGAAATTATATGTGCGGATGCGTTCGGACCGGTCGCCCGATCCGACCATCGCCTTGCGCGCCGACGCCTCGGCATCGTGGCGCTTCGTGCGTTCGAGGTCGAAGAGGCGCGAGCGCAGCACCTGCATCGCCTTTGCGCGGTTCTTGTGCTGGCTGCGCTCGTCCTGCTGGATGACGACAAGCCCCGTGGGGATATGGGTGATGCGGATCGCGCTGTCGGTCGTGTTGACATGCTGCCCGCCCGCGCCGCTCGCGCGATAGATGTCGATCTTGAGGTCATTGTCGTTGATCGCGACGTCGACCTCTTCGGCCTCGGGCAGCACCGCGACGGTCGCGGCGCTCGTGTGGATGCGCCCGCCGCTTTCGGTGACGGGGACGCGCTGCACCCGATGCACGCCGCTCTCGAACTTCAGCCTGGCAAAGACGCCCTGCCCCTTCACCGACGCGACGACTTCCTTGTAGCCGCCCACCTCGGCCTCGTTGGCGGAGATGATTTCGACCTTCCACCCCTGTGTGTCGGCAAAGCGGCTGTACATGCGCAGCAGGTCGCCCGCGAACAGCGCCGCCTCGTCGCCGCCGGTGCCCGCGCGGATTTCGAGCATCGCAGCGCGCTCGTCGGCGACATCCTTGGGGAGCAGCTTGATCGCCAGATCATGCTCGGCGGCGGGAAGCGCATCCTCGATCGCGGCGATTTCCTCGGCGGCAATCGCCTTCATCTCGGGATCGGCGAGCATTTCGTTGAGTGCGACGAGTTCCTCGCGCAACCGCACCACTTCGCGGGCAGCGGTGGCGACGGGTTCGAGCTCGGCAAACTCCTTCGACGCGGCGACGAAATCGGTGGGCGCCATATCGCCCGTCGCCATGCGCGCCTGCAACGCGGCATGGCGTTCGATGATGGCGTCGATCTGGCGTTCGGGGATGGAGGTCATTCGTTCGACCAGCTATTACCGTCGATCCCTTCAAGCAGGAGCCTGCGTGTGTGCGTCGCACCAACCCGCGCATCGCCAATCTCGGCAAGGGTTCGACGAGCCTGTTGTCCTGAACCGAGGTGGCGGACGGTAATCTCCCCGTCGCGCATCTCGTCTCCGCCGACGATAATCGCTGCTACGGCCCCCGTCGCATCGGCGCGCTGCATCCGTTTTTTTATGTTGCCCTTATATCCCATGTCGCAGGCGAGGCCCTTGCGGCGCAGCACCGATTGCAATTTAAGACACAGGGCTTCTGCCTCGCCCCCGACCGGGATGAGCACAAACTCGACAAAATCTCGCGGCGCCGCACCCACCAACATCGCCAGCCGCTCGATCCCCGCGGCCCAACCGACCGCCGGGGTCGGCGGCCCGCCGAGATTTTCGATCAGCCCGTCATAGCGCCCGCCGCCGAGCACCGTGCCCTGCGCGCCCAGCCGGTCGGTGACGAACTCGAACGCGGTGTGGCGATAATAGTCGAGCCCGCGCACCAGCCGTGCATTGCGCTCCCACGCGACCCCTGCGGCGTCGAGCCCCGCGGTCACCGCGCCAAAGAAGTCCTGCGCCTCGCTCGTCAGGAACGCGTCGATGTCGGGCGCGCTGTCGGCGATGGGGCGGTCGCGCGGGTCCTTGCTGTCGAGGATGCGCAGCGGATTCTTGTCGAGCCGCGCGAGGCTGTCCTCCGACAAATCGCCGCGATGGCCCATGAAATGCTCGACCAGCGCGGCGCGCCACGCGTCGCGGCTCGCCGCATCGCCCAGCGTGTTGAGCGTCAGGATCACGCCCTCGGCGATGCCCAATTCCTTCAGCAGCTGGTCGGCAAAGACAAGCAACTCGGCATCGGCGAGCGGGCTGTCGCTCCCCAGCACCTCGGCGTCGAGCTGGTGGAACTGGCGATAGCGCCCCTTCTGCGGGCGCTCGTAGCGGAACAGCGGCCCGTGCGTCGCCACTTTCAGCGGCGCGAACTGCTGCCAGCCGTTGGTGATATAGGCGCGCGCGATCCCGGCGGTGAACTCGGGCCGCAAGGTGATCGAATCGCCGCCGCGATCGTCGAACGAATACATTTCCTTCGACACCACATCGGTCGTCTCGCCCAGGCTCCGCGCGAACACCGCGGTCGGCTCGATCACCGGCACCTCGACGCGCTTGAAGCCATAAAGCCGGCGCACCCGCTCGAACGTCTCGACAACATGCGCAAAGCGGTCGGCGAAATCGCCGAGCATGTCCTGTGTGCCGCGCACCGGCTGCGGCGTGGGGATTTTCGCGGGCTTGTCCTTGCTCATGGCCGCGGCGTCTAATCGCTTTTGGGCGAAAGGCAAAGCGCCGTCGCACGCCTGCGCTGGACGCCGCGCGCTTTTCGCGGCAGGAACGCTCGCCATGAAAAAAGCACATATCGTCGCGGCCGCGATCGCCGCGGTCCTTTTCGTTCCCGCTACCGCACAGACCGGCAACAGCCGGCCGCAGCCGGTCGTCCAGCCGCACGTCATCCCGTTGCCGGCCGACAAGCCTTATCCTGGCACGATACAGCTTCGCGTCGACGCGACCGACGTCGCGCGTGGCATTTATCGCGTGCGCCAAACGATTCCGGTGGCAAAGCCAGGCAAGCTGACGTTGCTGTATCCCGAATGGCTCCCCGGCAAGCACGCCCCGCGCGGCGCGATTGCAGAGGTAGCGGGCTTCCGCGCGACCGCGGGCGGAAAGCCGCTCGCATGGACGCGCCAGCCGACCGACGTCTATGCGTTCGACATCGACGTGCCCGCAGGCGTCAAGAGCATCGACATCGCCTTCGAATTTCTGTCGCCGACGCGCAGCAGCGAGGGGCGAATCGTCGTCACCCCGGCGATGATGAACCTGCAGTGGGAACAGGTGAGCTTCTATCCTGCCGGCTATTTCACCCGGCAGATCCCGGTGCAGCTCGACGTGACGCTCCCCAACGGCTGGACCGGCGTCGCTGCGCTCGACGGCCTCAAGGTCGCGGGCAACCGCTACAGCTATGCGCCGACCAATTACGAGGCTCTCGTCGACAGCCCGATGTTCGCCGGCAAGCATTTCCGCAAATGGGACCTCGGCCACAATGTCACGCTCAACGTCGTCGCCGACGAGGCCAAATATCTGGAGGCGAGCCCCGACCATATCGCGCGCCACGCCGCGCTCGTGTCCGAAGCGGTCGCGCTGTTCGGCACGCGGCCTTTCGATCGCTATGAATTCCTCCTCGCGCTGACCGACGAACTCGGCGGGATCGGGCTCGAACATCATCGCAGCAGCGAAAACAGCCGCGACCCCGACTATTTCACCAAATGGGACGAGAATGAAACCGCGCGCGGGCTTCTCCCGCACGAACTCGTCCACAGCTGGAACGGCAAATATCGCCGCCCAGCAAAGCTCTGGACCCCCGACTATCGCACGCCGATGCAGGACAATCTGCTCTGGGTTTATGAAGGGCAGACAAGTTTCTGGGACCTCGTCCTGGCCGGCCGCTCGGGGATGCAGTCAAAGGAGGTCATTCTCGGCGAATGGGCAGCCAACGCCGCTTTCTACAGCGTCCAGCCCGGCCGCGCATGGCGCTCGGTCGAGGACACGACGCACGATCCGATCATTGCGGCGCGCAAACCGCGCGCCTTCCCCAGCGCCACACGGACCGAGGATTATTACAACGAGGGGTCGCTGATGTGGCTCGAAGCGGACATGCTGATCCGCACCGCGACGCGCGACCGCAAGAGCCTCGACGATTTCGCGCGCATCTTCTTCGGCGGGCGCGACGGCGACTGGGGGCAGAAGGGCTATGATTTCGACGAAGTCGTCGCAACGCTGACCGCCGTCCATCCCCATGACTGGGCGACCTTCCTGCGCGAGCGTATGCAGATTGCCGGGCAACCCGCGCCAACCGGCGGCATCGAACGCGCGGGCTATCGTCTCGTCTGGCGCGACAAGCCGAACGCCTATGATCGCGAACGCATGTCGAAATCGAAAAATGCCGACCTCGTTCACTCGCTCGGCCTCACGATCGACAGGAATGGCGTCGCGGGCAGCATCTTGTGGGACGGCCCCGCCTTTCGCGCCGACATCGTCAACGGCACCAAGATCATAGCGGTCGACGGGATGAGCTATAGCCGCGAGCGGATCGAGGCGGCGATTCGCGCGGCCGCCGACGGCAAGACCCCGGTGCGGCTGATCGTCGAGCGCGACGGACGCTACCGCACGGTCGAGATCGCCTATCATGGCGGGTTGCGCTGGCCGCACCTGGAAAAAATCGGCGACGGCCCCGACTGGATCGACCGGCTGCTCGCGCCCAAACGCGCACTCTAAATCCCCTCCCGCAAGCGGGAGGGGGCACGCTAGGCCTCGACTTTACGCGCCGTCCGGCGCTAAAGGCGCGCGCAATAATCAGAACCAAAGGATTCTCCCATGCGCATCGACCTGATCCCGGCGGGCGACAGCCCGCCCGACAGCCTCAACGTCCTCATCGAGGTTCCCATCGGCGGCGAGCCGGTGAAATATGAGTTCGACAAGGCGTCGGGGGCATTGTTCGTCGACCGCTTCCTCCACACGCCGATGCGCTATCCCGCCAATTACGGCTTTGTCCCGCACACGCTGGGCGAGGACGGCGATCCGCTCGACGCGCTCGTCGTAGCGCGCTCGCCCGTCGTCGCGGGCGCGGTGGTCAAGTGCCGCCCGATCGGCGTGCTCAAGATGGAGGACGACGGCGGCGGCGACGAAAAGCTGCTTTGCGTCCCCGTCAATTCGACCTTTCCCTATTACAAGGATGTCGCGAGCTACACCGACATGCCGCCGATCGTGCTCCAGCAGATCGAGCATTTCTTTGGTCACTACAAGGATCTCGAACCCGGCAAGTGGGTCAAGCTTCAGGGCTGGGGCGACGTCGATGAGGCGAAGCGCATCATCCTCGAATGCATCGAGCGCGCCAAGGCCAAGGGTTTCTGACCGGCCGCGCGGCCGTCAGTCCGCCTTTTTCGATGCCCGCTTCGGCTGCGCCGGGGCGGGCATTTCCTTGGGCAGCGTCCGCACATGCAGGTCACGCTGCGGATAGGGTATCTCGACCCCCGCCTCCTTGAACTTGTCCCAGATGCGCAGATAGACGTCGCCCTGGATGTTACCGAGCCCGCCTTCGGGGTCCGAAATCCAGAAGCGCAGCTCATGGTCGACGCTGCTGTCACCGAAGCCGGTGATCCAGCAAACGGGCGCGGGGCTTTTGAGTACGCGCGGCGCCTCGTCAGCCGCATCGAGCATCAGTTTTTGCGCCAGCCGGATGTCGGCGTCATAGCTCACCCCGACCGCGAGCCGCACGCGCACCTCGCGATTCGAATAGCTCCAATTCTCGACCCGCTCGGTCATCAGCAGCTCGTTGGGAACCAGATGCTCCTTGCCGTCGCGCGTGATCACCGACACCGCGCGTACGCCGATCTTGTTCACGCGCCCCACCGCATCGGCGACCACGACGACGTCGCCCGGCTTGATCGAGCGGTCCATCAACAGGATGATCCCCGCGATCAGATTCCCGAAGGTCTTTTGCAGCCCGAAACCGACCGCAAGCCCGAGAGCGCCCGAAAAGACAGCAAAGGCGGTGAGGTCGATTCCGAGCAGGTCGATGCCGACAAAAAAGGCGGCGATGACGATGGCGACGCCGGCGATCTTTTCGACGAGCAACTGCTGCGTTGCATCGAGATCGCGCCCGCCGCCGCCGCGCACGACGCGCCGCACGATGCGGTTGCCGATTCGTACAAGCAGGAAAAGCGCGAGTATGGTGAGCGCGATATTGATGAGCGTCAGCAGCGAGAGATTCATCCGCCCGACGGTAAAGCCCACGGCATCAAGCCGTTCCTGCAGCAGGGTGAGCCCGCCGACCGCGTTCGACAACAATGCAACAAAGGCGACCGCCGCCGCCGCGAGGGCTGGTCCCGCGCCGAGCCCGACACCGCGGACAATATTGCGCACCGCCGCCGCCGCCGCGATTGCCGCCACGGCACCGAGCAAGAGCCGTGCATAGGGATCCCACGGCCAGGCCGCCCAGCCAATGGCAACGATCAGCAGCGCGACGAGCCAGCCGAGCAGAGTCGGCGTCGCTTCGGTGAGCGGTCCGCGCGCCTGAATATCGCGTCCGTGCATCCAGTCGGCCAGTCGCGGCCCGAGCCGCCGCCGCGCGATCCAACCGGCGAGGAGCGCGGTACCCGCGATTGCGGCGGCAATACCCAGCTCGGCGAACTGCGCCTCGGCAATGCTGGGGAATCCCATGCGTGTAATGAGCCCGTCCATCAGCCGTTCCCCTTCATGGACGCAAATCCGCGGCCGAGGTCCGCGATCAGATCCGACGGGTCCTCGAGCCCGATCGACAGCCGTACCAGCGGGTCGGGGTCGCTCCACTTCGTTGCACTACGGATCGACGCCGGATCGCTCGGCACGGCAAGACTTTCATAGCCGCCCCAGCTGAACCCGATGCCGAAAAGGTCGAGCGCGTCGATGAAGCGCGCACGTGCCGCATCGTTGGCCCCCTTCAGCGTGAAGCCGAACAAGCCGCTCGCACCGGAAAAGTCGCGCGACCAGATCGCGTGCCCGGGGTCGGAAGGAAGCGCAGGGCACAGCACTCGGCCCACCTCGGGCCGGCCCGCGAGCCAATCGGCGATCACGCGCGCGTTCGCGCCGTGCCGTTCCATCCGCACGTCGAGCGTGCGCAGCCCGCGCAGCATCAGCGCGCAATCGTCGGGCGACACCGCCTGCCCGAGCTGATAGGCGCCCTGACGCAGCCGCGGCCACAGCGCCTTGGTCGCGGTCAGGCTGCCCATCATCGCATCCGAATGACCGCCGACATATTTGGTTAGGCTCATCATCGCGACATCGACGCCATGCGCGAGCGCGGGAAAGAGGAGCGGCGTCGCCCAGGTATTGTCGAGCATCGTCGCGACGCCGCGTGCCCGCGCCGCCGCCGTGATCGCGGGCACATCCTGCACCTCGAAGGTCAGGCTGCCCGGTGATTCGAGGAAGACGAGCTTCGTGTCCGGCTCGATCAGATCGGCGACGCCCTCGCCGATCAGCGGATCGTAGAAGCTCGTTCGCACGCCCATCCGCGCGAGCAATCCGTTGCACAGAGCGCGCGTCGGTTCATAGGCGCTGTCGACCATCAGCAAATGATCGCCGGGCGACAGCAGCGCGAGCAGGCCCCCCGCTATCGCTGCGACACCCGAGGGATACAGGAGCGTGCCCTCCGCCCCAGCTTCCATCGCGGTCAGCGCATCGGCGAGCGCCCAGACGGTCGGCGTCCCGCGCCGCCCATAATAAAGCTTGTCGTGCGTCGCATGGCCGCGCGCCTTCATGTCCGCGATATTGTCGTAAAGGATCGTCGACGCCCGCCACACCGGCGGATTGACGATAGCGCCGCCGAGCCGCGGATCGCCCGTCCATTCGGCGCGCCGTCCACCCTGCACAAGCTTGGTCGCGGGGCGGAGGCTGTCGTCGTCGCTGTCGTTCATCCCACCTTGTTAGCGGGAATCGGGGCAAAAGCCAGTCGCCAGCCCCGATAGCGCGGCGGCGATCAGGCGCCGCCCGTCGCCTTGGGGGTCGCCGGATCGGCGCCCCATTCGGACCAGCTTCCGTCATAGACCGCAACATCTTCCTTGCCGAGAAGATGCGCGCCAAAGGCGACGACCGTCGCGGTCATGCCCGACCCGCACGTCGCGACGAGCGGTCGGTCGAAGTCGACGCCCGCGGCGTCGAAGGCGGCTTTCAACTCGTCGCCACGCTTCCACGTTCCGTCGGCGTTGAACAGGTCGCTGTGCGGCAAGCTGCGCGACCCCGGAATATGACCTGGCGCGACGCCCGGACGCGGATCGCGATCCTCGCCAGTGAAGCGCGCGGCGGGGCGCGCGTCGACAAGCTGCTCGGTTTCGAGCGCCAGATTTTCGAGCACCTGTTCCTTGGTGCGAACCGCCTTGGCGTCGCGCCACACGGTGAAGTGGCGGTGGCGCAGCGCCTGTTTGCCCATTTCGAGCGGTCGGCCCTCGGCCTTCCATTTGGCGAGCCCGCCGTCGAGCAGCGCAACATCGTGCGCCCCGAACAGCTTGAGAAGCCACCAGGCGCGCGCCGCGCTCTTGAGCGGGCTGTCGTCGTAAATGACGATCCGGCTGCCGTCGCCGAGGCCCAACGACTGCATGCGGCTCGCGAATTTTTCGGGAGGCGGCGCCATATTGTCGATGTCGCTCGACGCATCGGTCAGCTCGGCAAGGTCCATGAACACCGCGCCCGGAATGTGTCCGGCCTCATATTCGGCGCGCGCATCGCGGTCCGTCCCGGCCATGAATTTCGTCGCATCGACCACCCGCAGGTCCGATGCCCCCAGTTCGCGTTCCAGCCAGTCGGTTGAGACCAAGGCGTCCATGTCATGCTCCTGTTGCGACCGGTTGGAAACTGCCTGTCCCTTCGCCGGCCATCCTGCTGTGGCTCTGCTTTCCTGGGGAAGTCCAAGCCTATGCCCCACCGTGCTTCTTTTCAAGCACGGACGCGTCCTGCCTCAGACGATGTTGCACCGCAACAGAAAAGCGGCTCGAAAAGGGACAACATCCCCGATCGCTTGAACCGGCGCCTATTGGATGCGGCGCATTGCGGTGGCGCGCGCGGCGGGCCGCTCGACCTTGTGCTTCGCGCGGTCGAGCGGCAGCGGCGCAAGTTTGTCGGTGGCATCGCCAAGGCGCCCGAGGACGAAGGTTTCCGCTTGCTGGCCGAAAGCGTCGCCGGGACCGTCCCAATGATAGGTGATATCGAATGCCATCACCGGAACCAGCATCGGCTTGCCCGCGATCATCAGCGGCTCGATCGCCGCGCGCGGCAGTGCGATTTCGGTGCTGACGCTGTCGCTCGCACCCGGTTCGATCACCATATCGTCGCGCAACATGCTGCCGCCCGCACCGTCGAAGAAGCGGGCGAGCACGCCTTCCTGCATCGCCGATCCCTGCCCCGCCGCAATGCGAATCATCATGCCCGTCGCAGCGAGCGTGCCGCTGTTGGCAATCGTCAGAGCAAAGCCGATTTCGACGCGATCGGGCAAGATCTGGATGCTGCGAATTTCGAGTTCGAGCGACACTTGCGCGCGTTGCTCGGCCAAGGGACGCGTCACCAGCGTCGACGCCGGACGCGGCGGCGGCGCAAGGCGCGCGGGCGTCGGTTCCGGCAAAGGCGTTTGTGGCGGGGCCGCTGCGCGCTGCGGCGGTGCAACGGGCTTTTCCGCAATCGCTGGCTCGTCAACCGGCGCATCGCCGGCCAGCGCGGGGCGGCGGCGCCAATACCACAGCCCCGCGCCGACCGCTGCCAGCGCCGCGAGCATCCACGCCCACCAGGGCGTCGCTCCGCCGTCGTTCGTCGGGACCGGCTGTTCGACAAGCACCTCGTCGTCGGAAACGGACCGCGACGGTTCGGCTTCCGGCTGAGGGTCCGTTTCGAGCGGCGGCGGCACAGCGGGATCGGGAATCGACGGCGCGGTCGGCGGCGGCGCGGCGCTCGAAGCGGTTGCAGGCGCACCGCGCGCAGCGGGTCGCGATACCGCAGACCTGTCGGCCGACGGCGGCGGCGTTGTCGTGGACGGCGCTGGCTCCGGCTGGGTCGGCACGACAACGGGTGCGCGCGGCGGCGCTGGAGTCGGGCTCGGCGCCGGTGTCGGCAGGCCGCGCCGCTCGCCCGGCGCCAGCGGCGGCAAGCCGTTGTCCGACGGCCCCTGAACCCCCGACGCGCGGCCATCGTTCGCGGGCGGCAGGCGGAAGTCGATCGACCGTCCGGGCGCGGGGGCCGGTGTGGGAGTAGGTGCCTCCGCATCCTGCGCAAGGCCGGGACTGGCCAATCCTGCCGCGGCCGCCATCGCCGCCAGCGACACATGCGCCATCCTGCTTATCGATTGCTTGACTCGCACCATCGTTCCAAATTGCAAATCCAACATGCGATACCGCGTCCTCGCCGCTGAATTGGCGCTGAACCCGGCCGCGGCCACTTGCGCCATCAACGGCGATGACATCGGCCGCGCGCCGCACTAGACGAAAGCCATGAGTGATTCCAGCCAAACGCCGCTTGCGCCCAAACATCTCGGCCAGTCGAGCGAACTGCCTGTCTCGCCCGAGGCGGCGGTGCTCGACTATGTTCCGAACCCGCGCGCGGGCGAGCTTTACCTCGTGCGCTTCGCCGCCCCCGAATTCACCTCGCTGTGCCCGGTCACCGGCCAGCCCGATTTCGCGCACCTCGTCATCGACTATGCACCACGCGATACGATCGTCGAATCGAAGAGCCTCAAGCTCTTCCTCGGCGCGTTCCGTAACCATGCGGGCTTTCACGAGGATTGCACCGTCGGCATCGGCCGCCGCCTGTTCGACGAGATGCAGCCGCAATGGCTGCGCATCGGCGGCTATTGGTATCCGCGCGGCGGCATCCCGATCGACGTCTTCTGGCAGTCGGGCCCGCCGCCCGCAGGATTGTGGCTCCCCGATCAAGGTGTCGCGCCCTATCGCGGGCGAGGATGACGATTCACCTTTCCGTCACAAAATATCGACATTAGTGTAAGCGATATGACGGCTGCATCGCTTCCCCATGACCATGACATCACCGTCGGACCCGAGGTCATCGACTTCATGGGGCACGTCAACAACGCCCATTATTTGAGCTGGGTGCAGGAGGCGGTGCTCGCCCACTGGCGCAAGATCGCGCCTCCCGACGCGGTGGCGCAGCATCTGTGGGTCGCGCTGAAGCACGAGATCACCTATCGCCGCCCCGCTTTTCTTGACGATCAGGTCATCGCGACGGTGATTCTCGAAAAGGTCCAGGGCGCGCGCGCCTTTTACGAAACCATCATCAAGCGCGGGGAAGATGTGCTCGCCGAGGTCAAGTCGAGCTGGTGCTGCCTCGACGCCGACACGCTCCGTCCGGCGCGGCTCGCCGGCGACGTCATCGCGCGCTTCTTTCCCGGCGAAAAGGCCTAGGCGGCAGCGAAGCGGCCCGGCAGGCGCTTGAACCTGCCCACGAAGCCCGCTTCGACGCGCGCGGGGTCAGGCCGGCGCGGGCGCCCCCGCCGGCATCGCCTCGGACCATTCGGCGCGCGCCCTGCGGATCATCTGCTTCAGCGCGTCGCCGTGGCGCTGCCAGGCCGCGGCGCTGTCGGCGGTCCATTCGGCGCCCGCGACCGCGCCTAGCTCGGCGATGGTCATGTCGATGAACGCGTCATATTCGGCGATCGGCAGCGACCCGTAGCTGCGATGGGTAAAAACCAGCTCGGCGACGAGCGGCCACACCCACGCCTCCCCCTGCGCGAGTCCCAGCATCATCTGCAGCGTTTCGTCGGTCATCCGCCGCGAAGCCGCATCGACCGAGATGAAGGTCGCGCGGCGCTCCGGAAACGCCGCGAAGAAGCTCGCAAAGAGTGAATGACGGATGTCGATGCCTGCCGCGCCGACGGCGGCAAGGCTCGCTTCCATTAATGCAGAGTCGGATTCGGTCATCTGGGCGAAGTCAACGCATCAGTCCGCCGATAAGATTGCGGACGAAACGCCCAACCATAGGCCCGCCGAGATCGGTAGCCACCGACCCTGCCGCCGAAGTCGCAGCGTTGCGCATCGGATCGGATCGCGACTTCTTTCCAAGAACCGCGGCAGCAGCAATCGATGCCGCCGATCCCGCGACCGCACTGGCGGCGCGTTTCGCGGCTTTGCCCCATATACTCGTGCTCTTGCGTTCGCGCTTGCCGACCTCCTCACGCCCCTTTTCGGCTACTTCATTGGCGGTAGCGGCAGCGTCGAGCGATTTCTGTGCAATGACCTCTTCGGCACTTTCTCGATCGACCCGCGTGTCATACTTGCCTTCGATCGGCGAGATCGACTGGATGATCGCACGCTCTTTCGGGGTCAGGGGACCGGCGCGCGAACAAGGCGGCTTGATCAGGGTGCGCTCGACCGGCGACGGCGCACCGTCGGCCAGCAGCAGCGAAACCAGCGCTTCGCCAACTTTCAATTCGGTGATCGCGCGCGCCACATCGACCGTTGGATTCTGGCGAAACGTGTCTGCGGCGGCCTTGACCGCCCTTTGATCGCGGGGAGTGAATGCGCGCAGCGCATGCTGGACCCGGTTGCCAAGCTGGCCGGCGACTTCTTCGGGCACGTCGATGGGATTCTGCGTGACGAAATAGACGCCCACCCCCTTTGAACGTATCAGCCGCACGACTTGTTCGATCTTGTCGATCAGTGCTTTGGGGGCATCGTCGAACAACAGATGGGCTTCGTCGAAGAAGAAGACCAGCTTGGGCTTTTCGGGGTCCCCGACTTCCGGAAGCGTCTCGAACATTTCGGCGAGCAGCCACAGCAGAAAAGTCGCATAAAGCTTGGGGCTCGCCATCAGCTTGTCCGCGGCGAGTATGTTTATATAGCCGCGCCCCTGTTCATCGCACTGCATCATATCATCGATCTCAAGCGCCGGTTCGCCGAAAAACTGCGCTCCTCCTTGAGTTTCGAGCGTCAGCAGCTGACGCTGAATCGCGCCAATGCTCGCCTTCGTCACATTGCCATATTTGGCGGTCAGATCGGCGGCATGAAGAGACGTATAGGCCAGCATCGACTGCAAATCTTCGAGGTCGAGCAACAGCATTCCCTGTTCGTCAGCGAAACGAAAGACGATGTTCAGCACGCCTTCCTGCGTCTCGTTGAGTCCCATCAGCCGTGCGAGCAGCAGCGGCCCCATTTCGGAGATCGTCGTGCGCACCGGATGGCCCTGCTCGCCGAACAGGTCCCAGAAGATCACGGGATTGTCGCGATAGACCCAATCGCCGTCACCGATTTCGGCGGCGCGTTTTGAAAAGGGTTCGTGCGTCTTGGCGGTCGGGCTGCCCGCCATCGCCATGCCGGACAGGTCGCCCTTCACATCGGCCACGAAAACCGGGACGCCGACCGCCGAAAAGCTTTCCGCAAGCCCCTGCAGCGTCACCGTCTTGCCGGTTCCGGTCGCGCCGGCGATGAGGCCGTGACGGTTCGCGCGCTTGAGCACGAGCGACTGGCGCGGCCCGTCCGCCGCGCCGCCGCCGCCAAGGCCGATATAGATTTCGCTCGCTTCGCCGCCGTTGCTCACGCCCGTCTCCTCCGCTGTCCTGTCTACCAGGGTCTAGAGCGGAGGGTCAGGAAATCAAGGCGGCGCCCTTCGTCAGCCCATCACAAAGGCGTTGAGCTTGTTGCCGTCGAGATCGCGGAAATAGGCAGCGTAGAAAGTGTCGCCGCGCGGTCCCGGGGGGCCTTCGCAGGTGCCGCCATTGGCGAGCGCAATGTCGTAGAGCCGCTGGACCTGTTCCTTGTCCTTCGCCGCAAGCGCGACCATCACGCCATTGCCGACCGTCGCCGCATTGCCGTCGAACGGCTTGGTCAGGCCGATACCGGCACCCCCGCCTTCCTTGCCCCACGCGATGAATCCGTCGAATTCCATCATCCGCGGCACGCCAAGTTCGGCGGTCAGCGCGTCATAGAAGGGCGCGGCCTTGGCAAGGTCGTTGGTGCCCAGCGTCACATATCCGATCATCGTCATTCTCCCGACTCACCTATCGGAACATAATAGGAACATCGTGCGTTGCTCGCAAATGAAAAAGGGCGCCGCCCGGAATCCGGCGCGGCGCCCTTCATCAATATCGACCGGCCTTAGCCCGCGATGCGAATCGCGATGAACCCCGGCGGCGCGCCGCGACGCAGGATCTCGAGCTTCACCGCTCCGCGGCCCGCGCGCTTCGCCTCTTCGACGACGGCGGCGAGCGCGTCGGCCGAGGCGACGGGCTTGTCGTTTGCGCTAAGGATGACATCACCGCGGCGCAGGCCTTTGCGGCCCGCATCGCTGCTGCCGCTGACCGCTGCGATGACCAGTCCCTTGGTGGCGGTGTCGACGCCAATCGCGCGTGCAATGTCCGGGGTGACCGTCTGAACCGCCATTCCGAGCCGCTCCTGCACCGCCTGGTCGCCGCTGCCCGCCGGATCGTCCGGAAGCGTTTGTTCGGCTTCGGGGTCGAAATTGCTGCCCGCCAATTCTTCCTCGGGCGGCCGCGTTCCCACGACAACGTTGAGCGTGATCGTCTTGCCGTCGCGAACCACCTCGAGCGGGATGCGCGTCCCGGGTTTGATGTTGGCGACGATGTAGGACAGCGTCTGCTGCGGCGTCACTTCCCTGCCGTTGACCTTGGTCACGACGTCGCCGCGCCGCAGTCCGGCCTTGGCAGCGGCCTGCCCTTCTTCGACGCGCTGGATCAATTCGCCGCGATCTTTGCGCAGCCCGAGCGCGTCGGCCATATCCTCGCTCACCGGACCGATCGCAACGCCCAGATAGCCGCGCTGCGGACGCTCGCCAGCGCGCAGCGCGTCGATGACCGGAATCGCCGCTTCGGCGGGGATGGCGAAGTTCACGCCGATATTCGCGCCGACGGGCGAGATCAGCATATTGTTGATGCCGACGACATTGCCCTGAAGGTCGAACAGCGGGCCGCCCGAATTGCCGCGGTTGATCGCGGTATCGGTCTGGATATAGCGGTCATAGGCACCGCCCTGCCCGATGTTGCGCTGAACCGCCGAGATGATCCCGGCCGTGACCGTCGAACCGAGGCCGAGCGGATTGCCGATCGCGACGACCCAGTCGCCGACGCGCGCGCGGCTGCTGTCGGCGAATTTGACGAACGGCAGGCCAGAAGCCTCGATCTTGAGCAGCGCAAGGTCGGACGCGGCGTCGCGACCGACGATCTTCGCCTTATATTCCTTGAGGTTGGTCAGCGTCACCGTGACCTCGTTGACCGCCTCGCCGCGCGGGCCGCCCGAAATCACATGATTGTTGGTGACGATATAGCCGTCGCTGGAGATCAGGAAGCCCGATCCGCCGCCCTGCTGTTCCTGCGTGATCGGCTCGCGCGTTCCGGCAAAGGGATTGAGGCGGACGCCGAGCGTCACCTCCTGCTTGGTCGAGATATTGACCACGGCAGGCTGAAGCTGCTCGACAAGGTCGGCAAAGCTCTCGGGCGCGCCGGACCGGGGGACGGCGCGCGCGATTTCGCTCGACTCATTTTGCGCGACCTGGGCGCCGACGGGCGACTGGGTGACCAGCGCCAGCGCCGAGCCACCGACCAGCAAAGCCGAAGTGATGCCATAAACATAACGCACGATCGCAAATCCTCTTCTCTTACGAATCTTACGGAAACCCGCGGACCCCGGCGCCGGTTATCTGGCGCCCTGCGGCTGAACGCCATTTGAACATGAACGGCTCTTGCACGAACCGTTCATCGTCGATGTCGGCGTCAGTTCCCGCGAAAACGTTTCAGATATTCATTTTCCGGCGACAGGATGATCGACGTTCCGCCCTGGTTGTTCTCACCGAGGAAGGTCTGTCGATAACTCTGCATTGCGCGGTAGAAGTCGTAAAATTCGGGATCCTTGCCAAAGCTTTCGGCATAGATGCGCGCGGCCTCGCCGTCCGCGCTGCCGCGGATGATCTGCGCTTCCTTTTGCCCTTCGGCACGGATCGCTATCGCCTCTTGCTGGCGGGCCGTGCGCATGCGGTTGTATGCGGCCTCCAGCGTCGCCCCCAGCGGGAGGTCGGCGCGCTTGATCCGCACATCGATAATCTCGGCGCCATATTTCTGCGCCTCGCGGTTCAGCGCGACCTGGATATTGTCCATCACCGCGCCGCGTTCGGGCGAAAGCAAGGTCGCGAAAGTGCGCTTGCCAAGCTCGTTACGCAGCGACGAGCCGAGGATCGTCGCCAGCTGTTGCTGCAACCGCTCTTCGGTACGGATCGCGGTGTACATGCGCACCGGATTTGTGATGCGGAAACGCGCAAAGGCATCGACCTGCAACCGCTGCTGGTCGGTCGACAGAACCTGCTGGCGTTCCATGTTGATGCCGAGGATGCGCTTGTCGATAAATTGGATGCCGTCGACGAAGGGCATCCGCATCGCCAGACCGGCACCCGACTCGCCGAACTCCTCGTTCGGTTTGTAACGGTTTACCGTCCCCTGAATCTCGCCGAAGCGCAGAATCAGCGCCTGCCGGTCTTCGGGCACGATTGCCAGCGTCTGCGACAGGATGACGAGCAGGGCGACGCCGGCAACAAGCAACCGGACCGGATTGGCCAAAAGCGATCGAAACATCACTGGCCTCCCTTCGGCGCGTCGGGCACCGCCGTTATCCGGCGCTGAACTTGATCGAGCGGCAGATAGGGCGTCACCCCGCGCGCTTCGACAATGGTCTTGTCGACGTTCGACAACACTTGCTCCATCGTTTCATAGTAAAGGCGTTGGCGCGTCACGCCAGGCGCAAGCCGGTACTGTTCGTAGATCTTGTCGAACGCCGCCGTGTCGCCGCGCGCGCGTTCCAGCACCTGTTGCTGATAGGCACGAGCAAGGTTGATCGCCGATTCGCGTTCCTGCCGCGCCGCCGTCACCTCCTTGAACGCCTCATCGACCTGGCTCGGCGGGTCGACCTGGCGGATTGCGATGCCCTGGATCAGCACGCCGGCGCGATATTGATCAAGCAATTCCTGCATGCGGCGCTGCACCTGCGCTTCGATTTCGACGCGGCCGGGGCCGATCGCCTGGACGAGGTCGAAATTGGCAACGGTCGCGCGCATAGCGCTTTCGGCAACTTCGCGGATCGTGCCTTCAGGATCTGCAAGCTGAAAGAAGAACAGCTCGGGATCGCGTACCGACCACCGAACCTCATAAGCGAGATCTACGATGCTCTGGTCGCGCGTCAGGACGAAATTCTCGTCGGTCGCATTGGGCGAGCCAATCGCCATCGTGCGGATCGCCCGCACATCCTCCAGCCGAATCCGCTCGATCGGCGCTGGCCAGGTCAGCTTGACCCCCGGCGGGACGGTCCGCGTATAGCTGCCGAAACGGGTGATGACGCCCTCTTTCTCGGGCGGAACAATGTGAAAGGACGTGAAGGCGATCCAGATGAGGATGACGGCTCCGACGACCCATTTCCACATACGCGCCGAATCGCCGAAGTTGAGGCCGCCGCCGCCGCCCGATCCGCCGCCGCCGAAGCCGCCGCGCCCCTTGCGGAGCAGCTCGTCGAGCGCCGAGGGACCGCGCGGCTTGCGGCCGCGGCTGATGTCGATCGGATCGGGCGTCACCCACGGGTTGCGCGGGCCGGGCCGCTTGCCGTCGTCGTCGCCCTTGTCGTCACCGCCACCCTTCGGGCCGCTCCCCCACGGGCTCTTGGCCATCTGGCTGATCTGATGGAAAAATTGCCGCAAGCCCTCTGGCGCGCGGCGTCCCATACTGCCTTCATTATCGTTGCTCATGCTGCTTTTATAGGGAGGACGCGCGCGATTAACAGGGGGGCAAGCGAAAATGGGTGGCAATCGCGCAAACCATGCCTATCTGCGCGGGACATGACCGATACCGCTCCCCTTGCCAGCATCGCGGCCGACCTGACCGGCGGCCGCGCCTCGGGCCTGCGCTTCCTCGACGAAGACGGAACGCTCGCCATCATCCTCGACGTTACGGGGCTTGCCGAAAGCGACCGCAAACCGCTTGAGGACAAACTTCGCGACGCGATGCTCGCAAGGCCGGGCGTCACCGCGGTACGCGTCGCGATGACCGCCGAGCGCAAGGGGCTGACGCTGATCGCCGTCGGCAGCGGCAAGGGCGGCGTCGGCAAATCGACGCTCGCGGCGAATCTCGCGGTCGCGCTTCAGCGGCGCGGGGTGAAGGTCGGGCTGGTCGACGCCGACATCTATGGCCCCTCGCAGCCACGCCTGATGGACAGCGAAGGCGTCAAGCCGGAGGCGCGCGGGCCAAAGCTGGTTCCCGTCCCCAATGCCTATGGCGTGCCGATGCTCTCGACCGGGCAGATCGCGGCGCCGGGACAGGCGATCGCGTGGCGCGGCCCGATGGCGGGCAAGGCGCTCGAGCAGCTTGTCGATGCGAGCTGGGGCGAGATCGACACGCTGGTTGTTGACCTGCCCCCCGGCACCGGGGATGTCCAGTTGACGATGATCCAGCGACACAAACCCGCAGGGGCGGTTATCATTTCGACTCCCCAGGACCTCGCGCTGATGGATGCGACGCGCGCGATCAGCTTTTTCGAGCAGGCCGACGTTCCGATAATCGGATTGGTCGAGAATATGGCGGGCTATGCCTGCCCGCATTGTGGCGAAACAAGCGACCCCTTCGGCAGCGGCGGCGCCGAGGCAGCGGCGGCTCAGATGGATATTGCCTTCCTCGGCCGTGTTCCTTTGTCGATGGGCCTCCGCCTCGCCAGCGACGGCGGCGTGCCCCCGGCGGCCGGAACCGACCCGCAGGGCGAGGTGTTCCATGCGATAGCCGCGAAGGTCGCGGACTGGCTGGACGCGCGAAAGGGCTGAATATGGCGATCAACGACGAAGGCGAAATCCGCGACCTGCTGGGACAGTCGCGCCGCATCGCGGTGGTCGGCGCGTCGCCCAATCCCGCGCGTCCGTCGAACGGCGTCCTCGCCTTCCTCGTCGCGCAGGGGCATGATGTGATCGCGGTGAACCCCGGCCATGCCGGATCGACAATCCACGGCGCCCCCGTCGTCGCGAGCCTCGCCGACGTCGAACCGCCCGCCGAGATGGTCGACATCTTTCGCAACAGCGAAGCCGCAGGCGGCGTGGTCGACGAAGCGATCGTCCACGGTGCCAAGGCCGTGTGGATGCAGATGGGTGTCGTCAACCAAGCGGCGGCCGGGCGCGCGGAAAAAGCCGGACTGACCGTCGTAATGGACCGCTGCCCCAAGGTCGAAATTCCGCGGCTCGGGCTCCTCCGTTGAGGTTCATCGCGCTCCTCGCTACTGCCGTCGGCCTTGCCGGTTGCGCGTCGACGCAAGCGGCGACCGACCCGCAGGACGCCTTTTTTGCGGCACTGACGGCACATTGCGGCAAGGCTTATGCCGGCCAGCTCGTTTCGGAACAGGAGGCGGACGCCGCCATGCGGGGGAAGCAAATGGTGATGCATGTCCGCCGCTGCACCCCCGACCGCATCGAAATCCCCTTTCACATCGCGGGGATGGCCGATGACGGCGGCTGGGATCGTTCGCGCACATGGATTGTCACGCGAACCGCGACGGGCCTCCGGCTGAAGCACGACCATCGCCACGCCGACGGCAGCGCGGACGAGGTAACGATGTATGGTGGCGACACGCTGACGCCGGAAAGCGCAATCCGGCAAGAATTTCCGGTGGATGCCGAGTCGATCGAACTGTTCGAACGAACGGGGCGCAGCGTATCGACGACAAATGTCTGGGCGATCGAGACGACCGACACCGGCTATGTTTACGAGCTGCGCCGCGCGGGCCGCCTGTTCCGTGTCGCCTTCGACTATAGTCAGCCCGTCGCGCCGCCGCCGGCACCCTGGGGCTGGTGAGCGAAAGGCTTTGCCACGCCGACTCGCGCTGACTATCAGCAGCGGGCATGACCGGCATCCGCGACAAGGTTGGGAAAGGCAAGACGCGCCTGCCGCACGTCAGCCGCCGTTCGATCCTCGTCGGCGCAACCGCCGCGGGCGGGCTTGCCGTTGCATGGGCACTATGGCCGCGCGCCTACGGCCCGAACCTCACCGCCGCGCCCGACGAGCATGTCTTCAACGCCTTTCTGAAGATCGGCGACGACGGCCATATCAGCGCGATCGTCCCACAGTGCGAGATGGGCCAAGGCGTCACCACGCTGCTGCCGCAGATCATGGCCGACGAGCTCGGCGCCGATTGGCGCACGATCGCGGTCGAGACCGCGCCGATCAGCCCGATCTATGCCAACACCCTGCTCGTCGACGAGGACAGCGCGACCTTCACCCCGCGCAGCGGCGTCCCCGACGCCGTGCAGGATGTGCGGTCGTGGGTGCGCCGCGAATGGGCGGTGCGCAACGCCGTCATGCTTACCGCGAACTCGTCGTCGGTGCGGATGTTCGAAGGGCCGTGCCGCGACGCTGCGGCGCAGGCGCGGGCCTTGCTGATGAAGGCGGCGGCGCGGCGCTGGGATGCCGATTGGGAAGAATGCGATACGCAGGACGGATTCGTCACGCTCGGCACCAAGCGGTTGCGCTTCGGCGACCTCGCCGCCGAGGCCGCGACGCTCGATCCGCCAGCCGAACCCGTCTATCGCGCCAGCAGCGCCGATCCGCTCTACGGCAAGGAACTGACGCGGCTCGACCTTCCGGCCAAGATCGACGGATCGGCCAATTACGCCGGCGATATCCGGCTTCCCGATATGGTGTACGCCGCGATCCGTCAGGGGCCGCTTGGCGCGACGCGGCTCAGATCGATCGACCGCAAGGCGGGGATGGCGTCGCCGGGCCTGCTCCATATCGTCACGCACGAGCGCTGGATCGCGACGGTCGCGCGCAACTGGTGGGCGGCGAACCGTGCGCTCGACCGCTTTGCGCCGACATTCGAAACCGAAGGCGCGCCGATCTCGAACGATATGATCGATGCAGCGCTGGTCGCGGCGCTGGACGGCGACGGCTACCGTGTCGCGAGCAAGGGCGACGTCGCCGAAGCAATGGAGGGGCGGCGGCAACTGACTGCCGAATTTCTTGTCGCCCCGGCGCTCCACGCCTCGATCGAGACGCGCACCGCGACCGCTGCACCCGACGGCGACGGCATCCGCGTCTGGGTCGCGACGCAGGCACCGACACAGTGCCGCGACGCCATCGCACGCGCGACCGGCCTGCCCGAAAATGCGGTGACGCTGTTTCCGATGATGGCGGGCGGCTCGTTCGACGCCTGCCTTGACCATAGTGTCGCGGTGCAGGCGGCAATCATCGCGCGCGAGATAAAGCGGCCGGTCCAGCTCGCCTGGTCGCGCGCGGAGGAAATCATGCGCGTCGCCCCGCGCGCACCGGCGCGGGCGAAACTGTCCGCGACGCTCAACGCCGCCGGGGGTCTCGACGCGCTGGTCACGCGCATCGCCGTTCCGTCGACCAACCATGAAGTCCGCGCGCGCCTGTTCGACAACAGGCCCGCCGACGAAGCGCAGCGCGCCTCGGTCGGGCGCCCGGATGCCGCCGCGGTCGAGGGGGCGGCCGCGCGCTATGCGATTCCGCATTTTGCCGTCGATCATTGTCCTGCCGACATCGGCCTGCCGACGGCGCGCTGGCGCGGCAATGCCGACAGCTACACTGCCTTTTTCACCGAATGTTTCATCGACGAACTCGCGGCGCGCGCCGGGACCGATGCCCTGTCCTATCGCATGGCAATGCTCGGCGATGCGCCCTTGCTCGCACGCTGCCTGCTGACCGTAACCAGCCTCGGCGGCTGGGAGGGCGGGCTTGCCGGCACGGCGCAAGGCCTTGCCTGCCATTCGATGCGCGGCAGCCACATCGCGCTGATGGCGACCGCACGGCAGAGCGACAGGGGGTTGCAGGTCGAACAGCTTGTGGCGGTGGTCGACGCGGGGCGCCTCGTCAATCCGGCGGTCGCGCGCCAGCAGGTCGAGGGCGGGCTGGTCTTCGGCCTCGCCGCCGCGGTCGGGGCGACCACCGATTATGAAGGCGGCGTCGCGACCGCGCGCAAGCTCCACCAGCTCGGCCTGCCGCGGCTTTCGCAATGCCCCGAGATCATAGTCGAATTTGTCGACAGCGACCGCGACCCCGGCGGACTCGGCGAAGTCGGCGTTCCGGTTGTCGCCCCGGCCATTGCCAACGCGATGTTCGCCGCAACCGGCCGCCGCATCCGCCGCCTGCCGCTGTCGGCGCATCCGCTATGACGCTCCCGTCCGGCCATCCTCCCGTCACGCCGTCGCAGGTCGGCGTCTTGCTCGTCAATCTCGGCACGCCCGATGCGCCCGAGCCGCGCGCGGTGCGCCGCTATCTCAAGCAGTTCCTGTCCGACCGCCGCGTCGTCGAAATCCCGGCACTCCTGTGGCAACCGATCCTGCGCGGAATCATCCTGACGACGCGCCCACGAAAATCGGCGCACGCCTATGCACAGGTGTGGACCGATGCCGGATCGCCGCTTGCCGCGGTGACGCAGGCGCAAGCGGCATCGCTGCAGACGATGCTCGGCCCGGACATCCGCGTGGCGCACGCCATGCGCTATGGCGAGCCCGCGATCGGATCCGCGCTCGACGTGCTGATGTCCGCAGGCTGCCGCCGCATCCTCGTCGCGCCGCTCTATCCGCAATATTGTGCCGCGACGACCGCGACCGTGGTCGACGCGGTCGGCGCGCATCTCGCGACGCTGCGCTGGCAACCGACGCTGCGCTATTTGCCGCCCTATCACGACGACCCGGCCTATATTGCGGCGCTTGCCGCCTCGGTTCGGGCGCAGCTGGCGACGCTCGATTTCGCTCCCGACGTGCTGCTCGCGAGTTTTCACGGCATGCCCGAGCGCACACTGCATTTGGGCGATCCCTATCATTGCCATTGCCAAAAGACGGCGCGACTTTTGTCCGAAACGCTCGGCCGCCCGGTCGAAGTCGCGTTCCAGTCGCGCTTCGGGCGCGCCAAATGGCTCGAACCCGCGACCGACGCACGGCTCGAGGCGCTCGGCCGTGAAGGCAAAAGCGTCGCTGTCGTGGCGCCTGGATTCTCCGCCGACTGCCTCGAAACGCTGGAGGAACTTGCGATCCGCGGGCGCGAACAATTTATCGCGGCGGGCGGGCAGAAATTCGCCTATCTCCCGTGCCTTAACGACAGCGGCGACGGCATGACGATGCTCGAAAACCTCGTCCGGCGCGAACTTTCAGGCTGGCTCTAACCGGCCTGTCGCTTACCTGCTGTTTAGAACCTTGATCTAGACTGATCCGGTATGGCGCCGGAATGGCGACTGCTGGACAGGTCTGGAGATCAATGGATGAGTGACATCGAAGCGGCGGCCTTGCGGCTCGCCTTGTTCACTCTGGCCTTTCTCGCGGTCGTCCTGCTCGTCTGGTGGGTTCGCAGGCCAAAGGTCGAGCATGCAGGGCCCAAAGCTCCGCGCCTCGGCATAGAGGGCGGCTTGGCAAAGTTGCGGCGCCGGGATCCGGACGTCGAAGAGGTGGAGATCGCCCCGGCACGGCTGGCCCGCGTCAGCGGCTCGGCGCCGCTTGCCCCGCTTCCCGAAGCCGAATTTGACGACGCACCACAACCCGGCACCGCTTCTTCCGCCGACACCGCTGCGACTGCCCGGCAAGTGACCGAAAGCCCGTCGCCGGTCGAGCCGGCGGTTGCCGACTTTTCCCCGGCCTTCGAACCGGAAATTCCGGCTCCCGCCCTCAGCGAAGAGGGGCCGGAAACAACCGCTGCGCCCGAAGTGCCCGCCGATGAGCTGATCGAGGCGGTGGCGCTACAGGCAGAAGCTGCGGCCAACCTGCCCACGCCTGAACGCTACGCGGCAACTTCGGCCACTTTCGCGCCGCGCTTCCCGCCGCACGGCGACGCGCCGGTTCACAGCTGGCTCGGCGGGCGCCCCCGCCTCCCTAAAACGATGGAGTGGCCGAAGGTCGACGGTCGCGAGGGCGATTTCCTTGCACAGATTTCCTGCGCCGCATTGCCACCGATGATCTGGGACGGCGTCGGCCCCCGCTCGGGCTGGCTCGCCTTTTTCGCCAATCCCGACAGCGGATCACCTGCGGTGCTCCATCTTTCCGAGGATGGTCCGCCGCGCGATCCGCCGCACCCGGTAGGCGCGCTCTGGTCGCCGCCCGGACCCGGCCTTGGGGGCTTTGCACGCCGCGCATTCCCCGAATGGCCCATCGATCAGGTCAACGGACACGTGGCGCTGTGTTCGGACGTCGCCGACGCAAGCACCGAAGCCTATGACGTTGCCGATCCTGCCTTCCACCCTTTCGACTGGGACAGCCTGACGGCGATGATCGGCCTTCTCGAAAGCCGGCGCGACCGGCTTGACGTCGATGGCGTGGCGCCCGCCGATGCCAGCGACGAGCTGGCGCAGGCGGTCGCAGACGCCGCGGTCGCCAACCGGTCCGCCGACGCGCGCATCCGCGAAATCATCGCCGTCGTGCGCGAAAGCGCTGGACAGGGCAGCTTCACCGCCGCGGGGGCTACGGCGGTGATGGAGGGGCTGCAGACGATCCGCTGGAACGAGGTCGTCACGCACACCGACCCAGAAACCGGCGAGGATCTGGTCGAAACGCTCGAACTGCCGCTCACGCGTCACCATCCGGCCGCCGATCTGTGGGTCGACGACTGGCGGGCGCTGCTAGCCGATCATGCGAAACACGCCTGGTGCGCCGATCGCAATCGACTCCCCGAACCGCTGCGCGCCGCACTCGAGCCCGAATGGCAGCGAATGGTCGCGGCCGAGACGGTCGTGCTGGGCGGAAGAGCCGGCGGCTTTGTTCCCAGTTTCGATGCCGACTTCGACGCCATTCTGTTGCATCTTCCCGCCAGCGCACTTTTCAACCGCAGCGCTGCGACAGGGAATGGCGCAATCGTCGCGATCCGAAAATCCGACCTGGCTGCGGGCAATTTTTCCCGCGTCAGGATGCTGCGCCGCGCTGAATAGCATTGCGGTTGACGTTCCGGTCAACTTGCTGCTCCCTTGGCCCCGTCCTAATCAGGATGAAACGGACTGGGAGAGATTGATTCATGACACGCGTTGCAATTGTCACCGGGGGCAGCCGCGGGATCGGAGAGGCGATCAGCCTCGCACTCAAGGACATGGGAGTCACCGTCGTCGCCAACTATGGCGGCAATGACGAAAAGGCGCGCGAGTTTTCCGAGCGCACCGGGATCAAGGCGTTTAAATGGGACGTCGGCGACCATCAGGCGTGCCTCGACGGCTGCGCGCGGGTGACCGAAGAGGTCGGCCCGGTCGACATCGTCGTAAACAATGCTGGCATCACCCGCGACGGCACGCTCGCGCGGATGAGCCATTCCGATTGGGACGACGTGATGCGCGTCAACCTCGGCGGCTGTTTCAACATGGCGAAAGCCTGTTTCCCTGGCATGGTCGAGCGCGGTTGGGGGCGCATCGTCAACATCGGGTCGATCAACGGGCAGGCGGGGCAGTACGGCCAGGTCAACTATGCCGCCGCAAAATCGGGCATCCACGGTTTCACCAAGGCGCTCGCGCAGGAAGGCGCGAAGAAGGGCGTTACCGTCAACGCAATCGCGCCGGGCTATATCGACACCGACATGGTCGCAGCGGTGCCCGCTGCAGTGCTCGAAAAGATCGTCGCGAAAATCCCGGTCGGCCGCCTTGGCCACGCCGAGGAAATCGCGCGCGGCGTCGCCTTTCTGTGCAGCGAGGATGCGGGCTTCGTCACCGGATCGACGATGTCGATCAACGGTGGGCAGCATATGTATTGAGGTGCCGGGCGGCCTTCACCCCCCGGTAAAGCGCTCGGTCACCATTGCCGGGCATCCGACCTCGATCAGTCTTGAGCCGATGTTCTGGAGTGCGTTGGAGGTAGAGGCCGAGCGGCTCGGCCTGCCAGTCAACGCACTCGTCGCGAGGATCGATGTCGACCGCATGGACGCCGACGTGCCGCCCAACCTCACCTCGGCAATCCGCCAATGGCTGTGGCAGCGCCGCGCCGGTCAGAGCGCGGCGTAGATCGCGCGGGCAAAGGCCGCGCCCTTGTCGGGCGCATGATGCAGGAAAAGCGAGGGCTCGATCAGTTCGAGCTCCATGATGTGAAGCCTGCCCGCACCGTCGGCGACCATGTCGACCCGCGCATAAACCGGGGCGACGGGTGCGACAGCGAGCGCGGCGTCGGCGAGCGCGTGCGCTTCGGCGCTCGCCTCCCATGCCGTTTCGCGACCGCCAAATTGTTCCTGAACACGAAAATCGCCGGTGGCAGGCCTTTTGACGACCGCGTGGCTGAAGCGCCCGCCGAAATAGAAAAGCGAAAACTCGCCGCTGTCGAGCACGCCGCGCATCATCGGCTGGACGAGCCTGCGCTGTCCCGTCGCATCGACCGGAATCGGAGTGCCGGGGCCGAGGCGGTGCGTCCCGTCGGCGCCGCCCGAGATCGCGGGCTTGATCACGACCTCCTCCCCACCCAACACCACACGCGCGGCGTCGAGCGCCGCATCGTCGAGCGCTGCGACCTCGACCGTGGGAACGATTGCGACGCCTTTGGCTTCCAGATCGCGCAGATAGGCCTTGTCGCTATTCCATCGGAGGAGCGCGACAGGGTTGATAACGTGCCGCGCAGAAGCCTCGAAATCGCCGAGAAGTTCATACCAGCGCGCGACATCGCGCTGGTAACCCCAGGCGAAAAGCGGCAGGACAAGGTCGAAACCCGCCAGATCGCCCGGCGCGGTCCAGACGTGCTCGTCGACCGCCAGCCCTGCGCCGTTCAGCGCCGCTGCCTTGCGCGCAAAGGCCGGACGCCAGTTCTCGGGATAGTCAGGCGCCGGGACGAGGATCGCGACGCGCGGCTGGTAGGGCACCTACCGCCCCAGCAACCCGCGCGCCTGCCCCGCAATGTGCGAAAGCATCGCGCCATTGGGGCTGGCGATCGTGCGCGCACGGTCGATCGTACCGCGGAACTGCGCGACGCGCGGGGCGTGTTCGGCAAGCCACTGCGTTACCGCCGCGTCGAGTTCACCCCCAGGTAAACTGCCGAGGAAGGTCAGCCGCATCTGCTGGAAGTCGCGCGCAAGGCTGTTGACCAGCAGCCGCTCCCACGGGTCGCTCGGGCTCATATGCGCGGCCAGCGTCTGCGCCCAGTCGAGCCCCAAAGCTTCGCCGAGGTGGGTGAAGGCGTGCGTCACCGAAACCTCGTCGTCGCCGCGCCGTTCGGCAAGATCGACGATGCCGATCGCGCCGTCGAGCTTGAACAGCCGCACGACCGACGCCGCGAGCGCGTCCGGCGCCCCCGCTTCGAGCAATTGCTGGGTGAGCACCTCCCACTGGCGGCGCACCGATTCGCCGAGCAGGCTGTCGACTCGCGCGGTGAGACGCTCGACCCCCGGTGCGAGCCGCGCAACGAGCGGTCCAGGCTGGGCGCCGCTGGGCGCAACGCGCAGCAGGTCGGCCATTTGCGAGGCCATCGCCGAAGCGGCCTGGCCGAAAAGCGACAGGCGGATCGCCTCGTCGATCGCCGCGGCGTCGAGTGCTGACCAGATGGCCTGCATCCCCATCAGCCGCTCGACCGCGACAAAGGCAGAAGCGACGTCGCCGAGCGCGCAGCCTTCCTCTTCGACCAGTTCGAACGGATGGACGATACCCATGCGGTTGACGATACGGTTCGCCAGCTTGGTCGCGATGATTTCGCGGCGTAGCTGGTGGCCCTCGATCGCCCCGGCAAAGTCGCGCTGCATTTCCGCAGGGAAAGCAGCGGCGAGGTCGGCTGCAAGAGCGGGATCGTCGGGAAGGTCGCTGGCTTCGATCGCGTCCTGCAGCGCGAGCTTGGCGGTCGAGAGCAGCACCGCGAGTTCGGGGCGCGTCAGCCCGCGGCCTTCCTGCGAGCGGCGGAGCAGATCGTCGTTGACCGCGAGCCCCTCGACCTTGCGGTCGAGCCGACCCGCTGCCTCGAACGTCTCCATGATCCGCACGAGCGACGGAACCGCCGCCGCGCCGCCCTTTTCGGCAATCGACAACGCGAGCGCCTGAAGCCTGTTATCCTCGAGTACGAGCGCCGACACATCGTCGGTCATCCGCACCAGCAGCGCGTCGCGATCCTCCTGACCGAGACGCCCTTCGACCATCTCGCGATTCAGTGCGATCTTGATATTGACCTCATTGTCCGAACAATCGACGCCGGCGCTATTGTCGATGAAGTCGGTGTTGATCCGCCCGCCCTTCGCCGCAAAGGCGATGCGCGCCGCCTGCGTGACGCCAAGGTTCGCGCCCTCTCCGATCGCCTTGACCTGCAGATCCTCGGCATCGACGCGCAGCGCATCGTTTGCGGGGTCGCCGACCTCGGCATTATTCTGGCTCGCCGCCTTCACATAGGTGCCGATACCGCCGAACCAGAGGAGATCGACCGGCGCCTTGAGGATGGCGGAGATCAGCGTGCTCGGGTCCGTCGCATCGACGTCGACCCCCAGCATTGCCTTGACTTCGGGGGTCAGCGGAATGCTTTTCTGGCTGCGCGGAAACACCCCGCCGCCTTTCGAGATCAGCTTCTTGTCATAATCGTCCCAGCTCGACCGCGGCAGCGCGAACATGCGCGCGCGTTCCTTCCAGCTTTTCGCCGGATCGGGGTCGGGGTCGAGGAAGATATGGCGGTGGTCGAACGCCGCGACGAGCTTGATCGCCTTCGACAGCAGCATGCCGTTGCCGAACACGTCGCCCGACATGTCGCCGCAGCCCGCGACGCGGATCGTGTCGCTCTGCACATCGATGTCCATTTCGGCGAAGTGGCGCTGGACCGAAACCCACGCGCCCTTGGCGGTGATGCCCATCGCCTTGTGGTCATAGCCCTTCGACCCGCCGCTTGCGAAGGCGTCGCCGAGCCAGAAGTCGCGTTCCATCGCAAGACCGTTCGCGACGTCGGAGAAGGTCGCGGTTCCCTTGTCGGCGGCGACCACGAAATAGGGATCGTCGCCGTCGAGGATCGTCACGCCCGCGGGATGCACGACCTTGCCGCCGACGATATTGTCGGTGATCGACAGCAGCGAGCGGATGAAGATGCGATAGCATTCGGTCCCCTCGGCGAACCAGGCATCGCGATTCTCGACCACGCTGGGCAGCGTCTTGGGATAGAAGCCGCCCTTCGCGCCGGTCGGCACGATGACGGCGTTCTTGACGCGCTGCGCCTTCATGAGCCCGAGGATTTCGGTACGGAAGTCGTCACGCCGGTCGGACCAGCGCAGCCCGCCGCGCGCGACCGGGCCGGCGCGCAGGTGAACGCCCTCGACGCGCGGCGAATAGACCCACACTTCGCGCCACGGCAGCGGCTTGGGCAGGCCGGGAATCTGGCTCGAGTCGATCTTGAAGGCGAGCGCCTCGGCGGCGGCGGGCGCAAAGGCGTTGGTACGCAGCGTCGCGCCGATGACCGCGTTGAACAACCGCAGGATACGGTCGTCATCGATCGCCTTGATGCCGGCAAAGCCCGTCTGGATTTCAGCCTCGATCGCCGCGGCGCGAGCTTGGTCGTGCGCTTCCGGGTCATGCAATGCGCGAAACCGCGCGATCATCGCGTTCGTCAGCGCGGGCGCGTGGCGCAACGCGGCGACGACGGTGTCCATCCCATAGGCCGAACCGCCCTGACGCAGGTAACGGAACCAAGCGCGCAGCCAGACGATCGCCTGCGGCTCGGTCTGCGTGACGAGCACCAGCTCGTTGAACGCGTCATTCTCTGCCGCGCCATCGAGCACCGCGACGATTGCCTGCTCGATAACCTCGGCGTGCGGCAGCAACGCCTTTTCGTCGACCGACGCCGGAATACGCAGCGTGAAGTCATGAATGACGATCGGGGGCTCGCTGTCGGCGTCGACGCCCGCAGGACGTCCGGTGCCGAGGACGGTCGGGATCTCCTCGAGCACCTCGAAGCCGAAATGTTCGAGCGCGGGGACGACGTCGGACAAGGCGAGCGGACCGACCGCGCTATAGACTTTGAGCCGCAACCGGTCGTCGCCGTCGAGGCTCTTGCGCGCAAGCCGTACCGTGCGCGGCTTGTCGGCGTCGAGATCGCGCAGCCGCAAAATGTCGCGCGCCGCTTCTTCAGGATTATAGAGATTGCGATAGTTCGGAGGAAACAGCGGCGCAAATCGCGACGCAAGCGCCGCCGCACGCGCCGGATCGCCGCGCCGCGCGAGCGCGCCCTCGACCTCTGGCTGCCAGCCGCGCACCATCTGTTCGAGTTGGAGGTTGAGCGCATCGGCGTCGGGAACGACGCCGCCGCTCCTGAGGTCGAGCGTGAAGCGGAGCAGCGCCGCGCCTCCGTCCTCGAGCACCATCGTCCAGCCGATCACGCCCGCGCGCGCCTCGCGCACCAGCATCGATTCGACCGCAAGGCGGCGGCCGGTGGACACCTCGTCGCGCGGCAACCAGACAAAGACGAACAAATGGCGGCCGAGCGCGCTGCGCACCGTCACCAGCTTCGGGCGCGGGCGGTCGGTAATCGACATCGACGTCAGCGCGAGATCCTCGAGCGACTTGGCGTCGAAGGCAATAAGGAGGTCGTGCGGCAACGCGGTGAGCGCGTGCGCCAGCGCCTTGCCCGCGTGGCCGGTCGGATCAAAGTCGAACTTGGCCATCAGCGCGTCGAGCGCGGCACGCAGCACGGGCACCTTGTCGGGACGCGCCGACAACGCGGCGCTGGTCCACAGGCCTGCGTGAATCGACAGACGTTCGATCGCCTTCCCCTTCGTTTCGGGGACGATGACCAGATCGAGCAGGACGCGCCGATGGACCGACGACAGACGATTGGACTTGATGAGCAGCGGAGCCTTCCCGCCTTTTTCAAACCATTTAAATGCCGCATGGAGCCCGGCCGGCGACAGAAGTTCGCCGTCGGCCGACGCCGCCACGCCGAGCGCATCCTGCGCCTCGCCGTCCCGCGTCCGCCATTCGTGGCCGAGTTGGGTCATCGCCCCGCCTTCGAACCAGCGCAGCAACTCTGCCCCTTCGTCCTCGCAACGCATCGCAGCGTCGGCGAGCATCGCGGCCCGCATAGCCTTCCAGTCGGACACGGCCGCGCGGACATCCGCAAGTGCCGATTGAAGCGCATTGAGGAGACGCCGTCGCGCGCGCGCGTCACCGCGCTCAAGCTCCATATAGATCACCGATTCGCGGGCAGGATCGGACATTTTCTTCGCATCGACATCGACCAATCGCCCGGCGGCGTCGCGCGATACCGAAACGACAGGGTGGAGGATGCGATGCACGACCAGCCCCTGCGCGCCGGCAATCTGCGAGGTCGAATCGACAAGGAAGGGCATGTCGTCGTTCACGACGGCAAGGCGCATCCGGCGGTCGGTCCCCTCAGCCTCGATCGGTTCAAGGAGGAGCGACGGTTGCCCCTTTGCCCGAGCAAGTGAAGCACGCGCAACGAAAACACCGGCTTCGGCGAGCGCCGTCTTGCCGAGGTCGTCGCCTTCGCCGGGCAGCGCGCTGCCTTTCAGCGCGGCTTCAAAGGCTTTGGCGATTTTTGCGGGAACATCGGTGGCTGGCGCCGAGGCTTCGACTTCGGCGGTATCGGACTCATTCTGGGGCATAGGGTGACGCATCCCGAACCAAGGTGTGACGGGGCTTTTACCGACGATCGGCAGCCCCGTTCGGTCTGGCCCCTATGCTCCTGCTACGCGCGCGGCTCAAGTCCCTGCGAGCGACACCGCGTAAAAATATTTCAACTTTAGGATTGTCTGTTACGCGGTCGCGTCAGGGCGCGGGGGCGATCGGGATCGCCTTCTTCGCAAGCCGCGCGACGAGCGCCTTGTCGTCGGCCGCCTTCGCGACGATTCCGATATGGCCGCCGGGCATCGCGCGCGCAATCAGCACCACAAACTCGGCCTCGCCCGCCTCATGTTCGAGGATCAACGCCGGCTGTGCGCTGCGAAGCGCATCGAGGGCGGCTTCGTCGTCGACCTTGGCGTCGGACGGTTTGCGGCGCGCGCGAACATCCTTGACGACGCCCTTGAGTCCGCCCGGATAGCTGTCGAGATAGGACGCCAGTTCGCCACGCCCGACGCCCTCGTCTTTTGCATGGCCGAGCACGCAGGCATATTCGGCAAGGCGCGTCTTGTCATAGGAGGGGCCAAAGACGAGCTTGACGATCGGCGTCATCGGCGCGCGGTCCTGTGCTTTCAATCCCGCATCGTCGAGCAGTTCGGCATAGTCGTCGGGACGCCGTTCGGCGACCAGCGCGAAATCCCAAGCCATGCCGATCGCGCGATAGAGCGCGGTGCGGCTGCGGCTGTCGGCGGCGACCGCGCGCTCGGCGGTTTCGCGCGCCGCGGCAAGCCAGTCGGCAAGGCCGGCGTCGTCGCCGGGTTCCGTTTCCGCATCGTCCGCCACCGGTTCTGCAACCGCATCTTCGGCGGTTTCGGTCAGCAGCATGGCTTCGTCGGCATCGCTATCGTCGGCGAGCGCGGCGAAACCGGGCCCCGCGTCATCGTCGATATGTTCGGAGTCGGGGCCGTCGGCCCACACCGGAACGGGGGCAGAGAGCGGCGCCGCGGCGCGTAGCGCCTGTTCGACCGACAATTGCAGTTCGGCATCGACGTCGGAAGCGACGGCTTCCTTCCAGTTGATGACGCCCATGATGAAATCGATCGTATCGTCGTCGGACGAAAAGGGCAGCAGGATGCCGCGATACATGATGGTGGTGCCGCGATCGTTGACGAATTCGGCTTCGAATCCGATCGGCGCGCGGTTCGCGATGATCTGGAGATAATGGTCGGTCAGCCGCGACAGCAGCGAGCGCCCGGGTATCTGGTTGATGTAATTGACATCTTCGTCGATTTGCGATTCGTCGCGAAGCCGGTGGCCGAGGAAGGATATTCCCGGATTTTCGATGCCCTGAGTGAAATCGAGCAGCACGGCATTGCCGCCGAAATCGGCGCCTTCGAGGTCGAGGTCCTCGACCGAGGGATAGGCGCGATCGCCCAGCAGCGACGCCCAATAATTATAGGCGCGAACCTGCATCCGCCGTTCGTCGACTCCCACCATCGGCGGGGCGTCGATGGCTGCGTCCTCCTGGCCGTGGCTGCCCGAAACCAGCCCGCGCATGCTGTCCATCATTCATCCCCAGTCGCAAACATTCGCAAATGTCATGCAACAGGAGTGGTAAAGTTGGCGTAAACGATGACCCGCGCGACCGCGCAGCCCGCGAGTAGCGCGGGCGTCGCGGCGATTAAGCGCGGACTGTCGAAGCGCTGGCGATCAGCTCGACCAGCCGCCGGCAAGTGCGCGGAACAAAGCGATCTGGCGCCGCGAGATTTGCGCGTCCTGCGCAGCGAGCACCGCCTCCGCCTCGGCAAAGGTGCGTTCGGCGTCGAGCCATTCGAGCGAGTCGGCTGCGCCCTCTGCCCGCTTGGCGCGCACGATGCGCGCCGCGCGTTCGGACTGGTCGCGCGCGGCGCGTAGCGCCTGCCGCTGTTCGAGCGACCGGGCATAGGAGGAGAGTGCCGTCTCGGTCTCTTCGAGCGCGCGCAGCACCGTCCCGTCGAAGCGCGCAAGCGACGCCTGCGTCCCCGCCTCCGCCGCCGCGATGCGCGCACGCGCGGGTTCCTGATTGGGGAAGGCCCAGTTGATGAGCGGGCCGAGCAACCAGCGCAGCGGCCCGCCGCCGAACACGTCGCCGAAGCCCGATCCGGTCGATCCCGCCGACGCACCGAGCGTGATGCGCGGATAAAGATCGGCGGTCGCAACGCCGACGCGCGCGGTATCGGCGGCGAGGCGGCGTTCGGCGGCGCGGACGTCGGGGCGACGCTTCAACAGCGCCGCCCCGTCACCGACTGGGATCGGGTCGGTGATCTCGAGGCCGATCGCCCTTTCGCCGGCGATAGCGGGCAGTTCGGACGGCGTGCGGCCGGTCAAGGTCGCAAGGCGGAAGAGCGCGGCCTGGCGCTCGGCCTCGATCGCCGGAATGTCGGCGGCGCGCTGGTCGCGCAACGTCGCGATGCGCGCAAGGTCGAGCCCGGTGGCAAGGCCCGCCTCCTTCCGACGATCGGTAAGCTTCACCTGCTGGTCGAGCAGCTCGACGATGCGGCGCGCGACGCCGAGCCGCGCCGCGCCCGACGCCGCATCGGCATAGGCCTGCGTCGTGTCGGAGACAGCGACGACGCGCACCGCCTCGGCATCGGCTTCGGCAGCGGCAAGGTCGCTGCGCGCGGCCTCGACCGAGCGGCTCACGCGGCCGAAGAGATCGACCTCGTACGACACGCCGATGCCGACATCGACCGCCCAATCCTCGCGCGGCGCGCCAGGCGCGCGCTGGCCTTCGGGGCTGCGGCCATATTGCGCGCCGGCGCCAATTTGGCCCTGCGGCAGACGGTCGGCACTGGCACCGCGCAATCCGGCGCGCGCCCGCGCGATATTGGCGACCGCGACGCGCACGTCGGTATTCGCGGCGAGCGCGTCGCGGACGAGGCCGTCGAGCACGGGGTCGTCGTAGAGACGCCACCAGTTGGCTGCGACCGGCGCCAGCGACACCGCCGGGCTGCTCGCCGCAACGAACGACCCGGTTGCGGCGGGGGCGGAGGCCGATTGCGGTGGCTTATAGTCGGGACCGACCGCGCAGGCGGCGAGCGCGAGCGCCGAAGCGGCGGCGGCGAGAGTGCGGCGGGTCATCGTCATTCTCCTTATTCGGCCGGGACCGGCAGTGCGGCCGAGCTGCCGCGTCCGCCGCGCCGCTGCGCGATCCAGTCGCCGAGCGCGCGGCAGACGACATAGAAGGTCGGGGTGAAGATCAGCCCGAACGCGGTCACGCCGAGCATCCCGAAGAAGACCGCGGTGCCGAGCGCCTGCCGCAGCTCGGCGCCCGCTCCGCTCGCGATGAGCAGCGGCACCGCGCCGAGGATGAAAGCAAAGCTCGTCATCAGGATCGGGCGCAGGCGGTCGCGGGCCGCGCGCACCGCAGCTTCGATCGGCGACAGCCCGTCCTGCTCCTCGGCCTGCTTGGCGAACTCGACGATCAGGATCGCATTCTTTGCCGCCAGCGCGATCAGGACGACGAGCCCGATCTGCGTCAGGACATTATTGTCCATGCCGCGCAGGTTCACGCCGATCATCGCCGCGAGCAGGCACATTGGCACGATCAGGATGATCGCGAGCGGCAGCACGAGGCTTTCATATTGCGCCGCGAGCACGAGGAAGACAAACAAGACCGCCAAGGCGAAAACGATACCCGCCGTGTTCGCCGCCGCCTTCTGCTGGAAGGCGATACCGGTCCATTCGGTGCCAAAGCCCGCGGGCAGTGTTTCCGACGCAAGCTTTTCCATCGTCGTGAGCGAGGCGCCCGACGACGAACCGGGGGCGGTGTCACCGTCGATCTCGACCGCGGGGAAGAGGTTATAGCGCGTCACGCGATACGGCCCCGTGCGGTCCTCGAAATTGGCGACCGAGCCGATCGGCACCATCGCGCCCGAATTTGACCGGGTATAGAGATTGGCGATGTCGGACACCGTCTGGCGATAGGGTGCGTCGGCCTGCGCAGTAACGCGATAGGTGCGCCCGAGCAGGTTGAAGTCGTTGACGAACGCCGAGCCCAGATAGACTTGCAGCGCCTCGAATACCCGTTCGGGCGGAACGCCGAGCATGTTCGCCTTGGCGCGATCAATGTCGGCATAGACACGCGGGTTGGTCGGGTCGAAGAAGGTGAAGACGTTCATCAGCCCCGGCGTTCCGTTCGCCTTGCCGATAAGGTCGCCAGACACCTTGGCGAGTTCGGCATATCCGTGCCCGCCGCGGTCCTGCACGACCATGCGATAGCCACCCGCCGAGCCGATCCCCTGGATCAGCGGCGGCGGGATGATGACGATCTGCGCCTCGGTAATGTCGGCAGTGTTCGCCCGCGCCTGACCGATGATCTCATCAAGCGTCACGCCGAGCTTCCTGCGCTCCTCAAAGCTTTTGAGCGGGAAATAGGCGGCGGCCGAATTGGGCGCGAGCGTCTGCGACGGGCCGTCGAAGCCCGCGAGCATCACCGATCCCAGCACGCCTTCGACCGGAAGCACACGCTGCGCCACCTTCTGCAGCACCGCGTCGGTGCGTTCGACCGACGCGCCCGAGGGAAGCTTGGCGACGACCAGGAAATAGCCTTGGTCCTGCGCCGGGATGAACCCCGTCGGCGTCGCCCAGAACAGCCCCGCCGTCGCGGCGATCAGCGCGGCATAGGCCGCCATCACCTTCTTCGGCGCGCGCACGAGCCGCGCGGTCAGGCGCGCATAGGCCGCGGCCGTCCGTTCGAAGCCGCGATTGAACGCATCGCCCGCGCGGTGGACGGCGCGCAGCACCGCATTTTCCTCTTTCGGCGCAGCGTGCGGCTTCAGAAGGATGGCGGCAAGCGCCGGCGACAGGGTGAGCGAGAGGATCAGCGAGATGATCGTCGCGGTCGAGATCGTCACCGCAAACTGCTGATAGAAAGCGCCCGACAGGCCGGTGAGGAACAGCGTCGGCACGAACACCGCGCAGAGCACGAGCACGATCGCGACAAGCGCCGCCGACACCTCGTCCATCGAGGTGCGCGCCGCCTCGAGCGCCGACATGCCCTTTTCCAGATTGCGCTCGACATTTTCAACGACGACGATCGCATCGTCGACGACAATCCCGATCGCAAGCACCAACCCGAAAAGCGAAAGGTTGTTCAGGCTATAGCCGACCGCCGCAAGCACTGCGAAGGTCCCGATCAGCGACACGGGAATGGCGAGCACCGGGATGATCGCCGCGCGCCATTTTTGCAGGAAAACCAAAATGACGATGACGACGAGGAATACCGCCTCGACCAGCGTGTCCATCACCGCGTCGATCGACTGGGCGATAAACTCCGTGGGGTTATAGATGACGCGATATTCGAGGCCCTTGGGAAAGCTTTTCGACGCCGCTTCCATTTCGGCCTCGACCGCCTGCGCGGCGGCAAGCGCGTTCGACCCCGGCCGCTGGAAGGTCGCGAGGATCACGGTCGGATCGCCCGACAAATAGGTATTGCTGTTATAATCCGCCGCGCCGAGTTCGACGCGTGCAACGTCGGATACGCGCACCTGTCGCCCATCGGCATCGCTGCGGATCACGACATTGGCGAATTCGGCGGGATCGGCTAGGCGCCCCTGCGTTTCGACGTTGAGCTGGAAGTCGCTGCCGCTCGCGAAGGGCGGCTGGCCCAACGTGCCCGCCGCGACCTGGACATTCTCGCGCCGCAATGCCGCGACGATCTCACCTGCGGTCAGGTCGAGCGCGGCGGCGCGGCCGGGGTCGATCCACACGCGCATCGCATAGTCGCGCGACCCGAAAAGCCGCACGTCGCCGACGCCGTCGAGGCGCGCGAGCCGGTCGCGGAGCTGGGTGAGGGCGTAATTGGAGATATAGGCGCGATCGAGCGACTTGTCGGGCGACACCAGGTTGACGATCAGCAGGAAGTCGGGCGAAGTCTTGCGCGTTACGACGCCCAGCCGCTGCACTGTTTCGGGCAGCCGCGGCGTCGCGATCGCGACGCGGTTCTGCACGAGCACCTGCGCCGCATCGAGGTCGGTCCCCGTCTTGAAGGTGACCGTGATCGTGACATTCCCGTCGCCGGTCGACTGGCTGCTCATATAGAGCATATTGTCGACGCCGTTGATTTCCTGCTCGATCGGCGCTGCGACCGTGTCGGCAACCGTCTCGGCCGAAGCGCCCGGATAGCTCGCCTGCACAGTCACCGTGGGCGGGACGATGTCGGGATATTGCGACACCGGAAGCCCGATATAGGCGACCGCGCCGACGATGGTGATGATCACCGCGATGACGGCCGCAAAGATCGGCCGGTCGATGAAGAAGCGTGATAGGCGCATGGGAGAGCCCCTGTCTGATATTCGAAAGTTGGCGCCTCAAATCCTCCCGTCACCCCGGCGAGGGCCGGGATCTGGACGTGGACGATCAATGCTCCGTTGAGATCCCGGCCTTCGCCGGGATGACGAATGACTACCTCGCAAACGTTGCCTGCGACGACACCGGCTCGCTGGCATCGGCCACCTGCTTCGGTGCCGCTGCTACGATCTTTCCGGCCTTTGTCGCCGCCTTCGTACCGGGCTGCGCAAACTGATAGCCGGCGATAACCACCCGGTCGGTTGGCGTCAGACCCGAGCGAATAACCCGCAGCCCGTCGATGTCGGGACCGATCTCGACCGGCTTGGCAGCGACCGTTCCGTCCTTGCCGACGGCATAGACGATCTTGCGCGCCTGGTCGGTCTGCACGGCGGCGGCGGGAACGAGCAGCGCACGCGTGGTCTGGCCGGTCGACAGCCGCATGTTGCCGAACATGCCGGGGGTCAGGAAAAGGTCGGGATTGTCGAAGCGCGCGCGAGCGCGGATCGTCCCCGAGCGCGGGTCGAGTCCGTTGTCGGTGAAATCGAGGCGACCCTTCCAGCGATAGTCGTTTTCGTCCTGAAGCCGCACCTCGACGGTCGCATTCCTGTCGCCGCCCTCGCGCTTGGTCTTGAGGAACAAGGCTTCGGAACCCTGGAAGGCGAAATAGATGGGGTCGAGCGCATTGATCGTGGTGAGCAAGGTCCCCCCCGCGTCGCCCGCCGAGACGAGGTTGCCCGAATCGACCAGACGGTCGGAAATGCGGCCACTCATCGGCGCACGCACGGTCGCGAATTCGACATCGAGCGCGCGCGCTGCGATGCGTGCATTCGCCGCAGCAAGTGCAGCATTAGCCGCCTGCACACGCGCGCGCAGCCGGTCGATCTCGCTCTGCGACACCGCCTCGACGTCGACGAGACGACTCGCGCGCTCCAGTTCGAGCCGCGCAAGCGCAAGGTCGCTGCGCGAACTGGCGGCCGCGGCATTCGCCTCGGCCAGCGCGGCGCGGAACGGACGCGGGTCGATGGTAAAGAGCGGCTGGCCCTTGCGGACGATCTGGCCGTCGGTGAAATGGATGGCAGTGACGGCGCCCGACACGCGCGGGCGCACTTCGACCGAATTGCTGGCCTCGAAACGGCCGATATAATCGTCCCACAACGTCACCTCGCGCGACAGCGGCGTAGCGACGGTCAGCACGGGCGCGGGCATTGCGGCAGCCGGCGGCGGCGCAGCACGCAGCAGCCACCACGCGCCCGCAACGACGACGAGTAAAGCGCCGAACCACAGCGCCCGCCGCTTGCGATTCGGGTGGAGCAGGTCGCGAAGGTCGCGGCGGACCTGCGCGTCGGCGGGGTCGACTTTTTCGATCGGCGTATGGACGGTCATGGCGATGCCTCTTCACTGTCTGTCGATTCACGTCGCGCACACCGCACGGCGCGCACACTTCAAACACCGAAGGCGCACGCCCCCGATCCCATTCCTTGTCGGCAATCCTCTTTGATGGCGGACAGGGCGCGCCCTGCCCGAACGTCGCCCGGTTACCCCGGGCTGTCTGTATTGGCCGCAGGCAAAGACGCATGTCCGCGAACCGGCGAGCAACGTCTTCACAGGCAATATTGTCGAGGCAGACCTTCGCCGGCCGCCTTGCGTTTCAAAACACAAGACGGCCAGCCGGGGGGAGAGCCTTTATGTACTGAATGGTATATTAACGGGGAGCGAAACCGTCAAGGGCATTTCATACCGAGCGGTAAAAATTTTTCTTCTAGCGTCCCGGCCACAGCTTGAGGCAGGTTTCGACGAGTCGTTCGAGTTCGGCGCGTGTCGCGCCGGCGCCCGCCTGCACCGCCATGCCCTGGTTGATCGCCGTAAGCAGCGCGGCGAGCCCTTCGGGCTCGACGTCGGGCGGCAGGTCGCCGTCTGCCTTGGCCTGTTCGAAGCGATCGAGCATCGCGCGCTTCGCGGCGGCACCGCGCGCAAGCACGGCATCGCGAATACATTCGGCCTCCGACCCGCAAGCGACCGAGGCGATAACGCCCAAACAGCCGCCGGGATTGTCGGGGCAGCAATGCATGTCGAGCGCGCCGTACATCAACCGCTCGGCGACACCACGCGCGGTCGGAGCCTCGAGCGCCGCGCGCATATAGTCGGCCTTTTCGCGCTCATAAAGGTCGAGCGCCTTGTTGAAGAGCGCTTCCTTGTTTCCGAACGCCGCATAGAGGCTGGGCTTGGTAATCCCCATCGCCTCGGTCAGGTCGTTCATCGACGTGCCCTCATACCCCTTGGTCCAGAACACGCGCAGCGCCGCAGCAAGCGCTGCGTCAACGCAGAATTCGCGCGGCCGACCCTTGGGAATGGCAGGAGCTTCTACTTCCATAACGGGTGGTATATATGTAGGGTGCGCGCGATTGTCCAGTGGGCAGACCACGCGCCCGCGCGGCACTCACGCACCCGAGCCGGAATCACATTCATCGGACAGATATGTTTTAATTCAGCATTTTAGGGTCAGGACCCATTGATTTGCGGTGAAGGCTGTGATTCAGGCTTGGGGTGAGGAGCCTGAATGATGAGTGATTTGTATTGGCTGACGGACGAGCAGATGGCGCGTCTTCAGCCATATTTC
>NZ_JAERPO010000002.1:391523-1301430 GCF_016734905.1 Sphingopyxis jiangsuensis | reverse complement strand
CGGCCAGCGGCCCCTGAAAGCGCCGCAATCTAGGCCTGACAGAAGACCGCACTCGATCACCAGTTCAAAAGGTCAGAAACCCTCTTGCATCACGGGCGGCAACCACAGAAGTCCTGACCCTAGCTGCTCACTCCGCCCAAAGTTCGAGCAGATGCCGCGCAATCGCCAATGGCGGCGGCACCATGAAAGGTGCACCCATATCGCCCGCGAGGGCCGCGCGCACCTCGGCGCGATCGACCCACATCGCCGCCTCAATCTCGGTCGTGTCGAGCGTCAGCGCGGCATCCTCTGCCGTCGCACGGCAGCCGATCATCAGCGACGAGGGGAAGGGCCAGGGCTGGCTGGCGACATAGGTCACGTCGCGCACGCGGATTCCCGCCTCTTCCCATAGCTCGCGCGCTACCGCCTCCTCGATCGATTCGCCCGGCTCGAGAAATCCGGCGAGCGCAGAAAAGAAACCGGGAGGAAAGCCGGGTTGCCGCCCGACGAGCACGCGCCCGTCATGCTCGGCGAGCATAATCACCACCGGATCGACGCGCGGGAAATGTTCGGCGCCGCACGCGTCGCACCGCCGCCCCCAGCCGCCGCGAAACAGTGTCGAGGGGGCGCCACAAACGGCGCAGAAACGGTGCCGCGCATGCCAGTCGACAAGGCTGCGCGCGCCGCCGTAAAGCGCCAGTTCTTCGCCCGAGAGCAGCGGGATGAGCCGCATCACGGTGCGCGACCGCGCATCGATCCGGGTACCGGAAGGCGCTTCGCGCACGAAACGCGGCGTGCCGTCTTCGTCGATCCCGAGCAGCATCAGGGCATGCCCGTCCGCGGAATCGAGCGGCTCCCAAACCAGCCCGCCGCCCTCGCCAGCCGCAAAGTCGATACCGTCGAGCCGCAGGCATAGCGCGCGCGGGTGCGCGACCGCTGCGGAAAACGCGTCGGGATCGACGCGCACCTGGTCGGCGCGGTCGAGCCGGTTCCCCGTAAAGCCGAGCGGCCGCAACATCAGGCCATCACATCCTTGAAAAAGGCCGGACCGAAGCCGCTCTGGAACGGCAGCGCCTCGGCAGGCATATATTGGGCATAGCCGCCCGCGCGATAACCGCGCTTGCGATCGACGAAGCCGATCGTTCCGGCAGCGCCGCCCCATCCGAAAATGCCTTCACCCGTCGGCGAGCTGGCGAGCGAAACACGCCCACCCGCGCCAAAGCCTTCGCCGGCGACAAAGCTGCCCCTTGTGTCGGCGCCTTCGGGGAGCAGGTTCGACATCGCGAGCCGGGCGGTTTCGGGTGACATGATGCGTACGCCGCCGGTCGCGCCTTCGCCAAGGAGCATCGCGAGGAATCGGTCGTAATCGCGCGCGCTCGACACCAGTCCGCCCCCGCCATAGGGCATCGGCGGCGGGTCGAGGTAGATCGAGCTTCGGGCCGGATCGATCGGCAGCAGCACACCGCCGAGCGGCGCATAGTTGGTCGTCAACCGGCCGACATCCGCTTCGGCGACGCGAAATCCCGTGCTTTTCATGCCGAGCGGATCGAATATCCGTTGCTTCAGAAAGGCATCGAACGGCTGACCCGATGCAACCTCGATGACCCGTCCCATCAGGTCGAGCCCGATCGAATAGCTCCAACGGGTTCCAGGCTCATAGACAAGCGGCAGGGTCGCGAGCCGGTCGGCAAAGGCCGTCAGGCTCGGCGCGGGCGTTATCGGCGGAAAGCCCGGAATCGGGAGCCGACTCACCTGCCCCCCGACTAGCCCCGCCTTGTTATAGGCGTCGCGCAGCGGTCCCTTCTGGATGATATTATAGCCCAGCCCCGCCGTGTGGGTGAGGAGGTGGCGCACCGTGATCAGCGTCTTCGCCGGCCGGAGATCGGCAAGCGATCCGTCGGGCGTATTCTGCACCTTCATGTTGGCGAACGCGGGCAAAAGATCGGCGATCGGCTGGTCGAGCCGCAACTTGCCTTCGTCGACCAGCAGCATTGCGGCGATTCCGGTGATGGGCTTGGTCATCGAATAGAGGCGCCACACCGTATCCGGGCCTACCGGCGTGGCCGAGTCCATCGCCTGCGTCCCCGCGCCAAAGAAGGTCGCGGCCTCCTGCCCCTTGCCGATAGCGGCGAGCGTCCCGGCAAGCTCGCGCCGGGCGACGAACCCATTGATGAAAGTGTGCGTCGCGGGATAGGCAGCCGCATCGGAACGCCAGGCAAGCGCAACGCCCGGAAGCATCGCCGCGCCGCCGCCGAACACCAATCCTCCCAACAGCGCGCGGCGCGAAACCATCATGTTCATCCATCACTCTCCCGCATTCGGTCGACCAGCTTGCGATAGAGCGTCGGCAGTCCTGCCGCGTCAAGCTCCGCAATCGGCCACCATTCGCCTTCCGCTGCGGCATCGGGGCTTTCGCGCGCGACAAGTTTCAGCGTCAGGTCGAAATGGGTGAAGCTGTGGCGCACTTCGGCAATAGCCGACTCGCGCGGCGGGGCGTCGGTCCATTCGCTCCCCGGCAAGGCGCGCATCCCGCCGAGCATTGCGCGCGGGGCACGACGCTCGAGCCAGACGTTATCGTCCGACCGTATCCAGTGAGCGACACCATGACGGTGCGGCTTGGCTTTTCTGGGAGGCTTGACCGGCAGGCGTACCGCATCGCTGGTTCCTCGCACCCGGCAATCGTCGGCAATCGGGCAATGCGCGCAATCGGGTGCCCGCGGCGTGCAAATGCGGGCACCGAGATCCATCAGCGCCTGAGCGAAATCGCCCGGCCGCGCCGCAGGAACAAACGGAGCGAGCGCCGCGCGGATTGCGCGCTTCGCTGCCGGAAGCGGCACCTCGATGCGCCGGTGGCGCGCGACTACCCGCTCAATGTTGGCATCGACGACCACGGCAGGGCGACCGAAGGCGATAGCAGCGACAGCGGCAGCGGTATAATCGCCAATTCCCGGCAGCGCGCGCAGCCCGGCCTCGTCATCGGGAAAGTGCCCGCCGTGATCGGCGACGACAGCGCGCGCGCAGGCGAGCAAGTTGCGCGCGCGGGCATAATAGCCGAGCCCCGCCCACGCTGCCATGACGTCGGCATCATCCGCCGCGGCAAGGTCGGCGAGCGTCGGCCAGAGCGCGGTGAAACCCGTAAAATATCCGGTGACGGCGGCAACGGTCGTCTGTTGCAGCATGATTTCGGCAAGCCACACGCGATAGGGGTCGGGCACGGCGCGGCTCCCCGGCGGGACGCGCCACGGCAGCGTGCGCGCCTCGCGGTCGTACCAGTCGAGCAGGCGGTTCGCGAAATCACCCGTAGCGGCGGTAGTTGTTGTGGATGGCTGGACGCTCACCCCCCGCCTATGGCATGGCGGCAGCCATGGCGAAAGACGCGGGCAAGGACAAAACGGTCGGAAAGGCCAAGGGAACGACGAAGGCCGGAAAGCCCGCCGCGCGTGCCTATGAGCGTCCGCGCGGCGGCGCCGCGCGCGCGATTTCGGACCTCGTCCCCGAAATCGGCCGCACTGCTTTTCGCAAATTCGGTTTCATCCAGAGCTCGGTCGTCAGCCGCTGGCGCGAAATCGTCGGCGACCGGCTGGCCGACGTCACCCAGCCCGCGATGATCCGCTTTCCCGCCGGGCAAAAGGCGGGCGGCACGCTGCACCTGACGATCAGCGGCGCGCACGCTCCGATGCTCCAGCATGTCGCGCCCGACATCATCGCCGTGGTCAACCGCTTCTTCGGCTATGCCGCGATTGCGCAGGTGCGGATGACGCATGGCGAGGTCGCCCCCGCGGCGCCTGTGCGCGAGCCTGCCATTCTCAAACCGGTCCCCGCCGAACTCGGCGACAGCCTGCGCGACATCGGCGATCCCGAACTGCGCACTGTGCTCGAGCGCATGGCCGCAGGTCTGGCGTCGACACCCAAACTGCCCAAAATTGGTTGAAAGGTTAGTGAATCGATGACCGCCAGAACGCACCGTATTGCGCGTCGCGCGGCACTCGCGCTTTTTTCCGGCGGCGCTCTCGCCCTCCTCACCGCCGTCACCCCTGCCAAGCCGCTAAACTGGTCGGCGACCGTATCGGTGAGCCCGATCGGCGCGCATATCGTCGGAAACCCCGCCGCGAAGGTACGGCTGGTCGAATATCTAAGCTATACATGCGGCACCTGCGGCGAATTCGAACGCGCCGGAGGCGCGCCGCTCAAGGCACAATATGTCGACCCCGGACTCGTTGCGGTCGAGTACCGCAACTTTGTGCGCGACCCGGTCGACATGACTGCCGCGCTGCTCGGGCGGTGCGGCGGCCCGAAGGCGTTTGCCGGCAATCACCGCGCCATCCTCGCCGCGCAACCCGATTGGCTCGCAAAAGTCCAGAAGGCGACTGATGCGCAGGTACAGAGCTGGTATCAAGGCAGCGTCAGCGCGCGAGCGCGCAAGATATCGGCCGACACCGGACTGCGCGCGCTGATCGCGGCGCGCGGATTGAGCCCCGCGCAAATCGACGCCTGCCTCGACAGTGAAGTGGCGCAGGCCGAACTCGCCGGAATGACCAATGTCGGCCGAAACGCCGACCATGTCCACGGAACGCCTACCTTTTTCATTAACGGGCGCGAAGCGGGGGTGGTCGACTGGCCAAGCCTCAAAACGCGGCTCGACGCCGCGCTCAATGGCTCCTAAAAGCTCAATCAAAGACAACTTCCGGAGAAATACCGACCATGACCCCTTCGCTGCGCATCGCCCTGCTGTCCTCGCTCGGTGCCCTCGCCCTCGCCGGTTGCGGCGACAGCAAGACCGATCCCGCCAAGGAGCAGGACGTCATCGCCAAGATCGCAGCGCCCGAGGGCAAGAGCTGGTCCGAGGTCGTGAGCTTCGACGCTGATGGCAGCGCTGTCATGGGCAACCCCGAAGCGCCGATCAAGATTCAGGAATATGGCGCCTTCACCTGCGGCCACTGCGCCAGTTTCGCCCAGGAATCGCACGAGGAATTGAAGCGCGATTTCATCGACACCGGCCGCGTGTCGTTCAAGCTGACGCCTTTCATGCTCCATCCGATCGACGCGGTCGCGGGCGCGATCGTCAAATGCGCGGGACCCGAGCGCTATTTCCCGCTCGCCGATGCGACCTTCCTCGAACATGAGAATTTCATCGCCGGCGCACAGGCCGCGCCGGCGCCGCAGATCGAGAGCGCGATGGGGTTGCCCCCCGCCGAGCGGTTCAACGCAATGGCGGCAGCATGGAAGATCGACCAATTCTATCAGGCGCGCGGCGTTCCCGCGGACACGGTGAAGCAGTGCCTCGCCAACGTCGAGAATGTGACCGCGATCGAAAAGGGCACGAACGACGGCCAGAAAAAATATAATATCACCGGGACGCCGACCTTCATCATCAACGGGCAGGTCGCCGAAGGCATCACGACGTGGGGCCCGATGCGCGACCGGCTGCGCACGATGGGCGCGCGCTGATCGGAATTTACCGCCAATCCGGCCGTTCAACCCCCCTTGCGACTCCCCAGCCCGCGCGGCATGACGGAGCCAAGGGGGATTTGTGACGCAAAGGTTGCACGGCCTGCGATTCGGTAATCGGCACGAGGTGGCTTCGTGCAGATAAAGCGGCTGCGCCTCACCGGTTTCAAAAGTTTCGTCGAACCCACCGAACTGCGCATCGAGCCCGGACTGACCGGCGTCGTCGGGCCGAACGGCTGCGGCAAGTCGAACCTGCTCGAAGCGATCCGCTGGGTGATGGGCGAATCGTCACCCAAATCGATGCGCGGCGGCGGGATGGAAGATGTCATCTTCGCGGGCACATCGACGCGGCCCGCGCGCGATTTTGCCGAAGTCGCGATTCATTGCGACACCGAAGGCGCGGTCGTCGCAGGGCTTGCCGACGCGAGCGACGGGCATGAGCTGGAAATCATCCGCCGCATCGAACGCGGCGCGGGCAGCGCCTATCGCGCCAATGGCCGCGACGTCCGCGCCAAGGATGTCGCGCTAATCTTTGCCGACGCCGCGACCGGCGCGCACAGCCCCGCACTCGTCAGCCAGGGCAAGATCGCAAACGTCATCGCCGCCAAACCCGCCGACCGCCGCGCGATGCTGGAGGAGGCGGCGGGGATCGCCGGACTTCACGTCCGCCGTAAGGACGCCGAGCAAAAGCTGCGCGCGACCGAAACCAATTTGAACCGCCTGTCCGAAATCGTCGCCGACATGGAGGTGCGCGCCAATGCGCTGCGCCGCCAGGCACGCGCCGCCGAACGCTATAAGCGGCTGTCGGACGAAATTCGCGTCGCCGAAGGGCGGTTGATCTATGCGCGCTGGCGCGATGCCGCCGCCGCGGCAGACCAGGCGCGGCGCGATGCCGATGCGGCGGAAGCGGCCGTCAAGGCTGCGCAGGCCGAGCTCGAAACCATTACCGCCGCGCAAACCGCTGTTGCCACACGCGTCGCCGAGGCACGCCGCGAGGCACAGGCGCAGCGCGATGCGCTTGCCGAAGCGAGCGCGGCGCAGGCACGACTTCAGGGCGAAGAGCGCGCCGCGCGGCAGCGGCTCGACGATCTCGCTGCGCAACAAGAGCGGCTTGCCGCCGACCGCGAGCGCGAGGGGGACCTTGCACGCGAAGCGCACGCCGCACTGACCGCGCTCGATGCCGAGGGGCGCACGCTCGCAAAGAAAGTTGCGGACCAAGCGACGGGCAAGGCGGCGCTGGTCGAAGCCGACCAAGCGGCGCAGGCGCGGCTACGCGATGCCGAGGTCGCGCTCGCGCAGGCGCGCGCCAAGGCGGCGAGCGAAGCCGCCGACCGCCGCATCGCCGTGTCGGCGCGCGACAGCGCAGCCACAGCGCTACGACGGCTCGAAGAGGACAAGCGCCGCGTCGACGCCGAGGTCGCGGCGCTTGGCGACGGCGACGCGCTCGCAGCGCGGCTCGACGAGAGCCGGACCGCCGCCGCCGCATCGGAACAGGCGATCGCAGACGCCGAGCGCGCGCTCGACGAGGCTGAGGCCGACCGCACGGCCTGTGCGACCGACGCCGGCGAAATCGAAGCCGCGCTCGCCGAAGCGCGCGCGGCGCTCGCCTCGCTCGACGGCGAAGCGGCGACGCTTGAGCGCGCACTCGCGGCGGCGCGCAGCGACGCGAACCGTATCCTCGACCAGATCCGCGTCGCGCCCGGTTACGAGACCGCGCTCGCGGCGGCGCTGGGCGACGATCTCGATGCGGGAACCAAACGCGATGCGGCGCGCAGTTGGCTCGGCACCGAGCGCGCCGATGGCGATCCTGCGCTCCCCGCCGGGACCGAGGCACTCGCCGCGCACGTCACCGCACCCCGCGCGCTTGCGCGCCGCCTCGCGCAGGTCGCGGTGGCCGATGATGACAGTGGCCAACCGCTTGCCGTGGGGCAGCGGCTTGTCACGGCCGACGGCATGATGCGGCGCTGGGACGGCTTCGTCTCGCGCGGCGACGGCGCGACCGCGAGCGAGCGGCTGATGCGCCAGAACCGCCTCGACGCGCTCGCCGCACAGCGCCCGCAGGTCGAGCTGGGAGTGCAGGAACTGCGCGACCGCCGCGACCGGACTGCGGCGCGCCTCGCCGAGCTGGTCGAGGCCGTGGCAACCGCGCGCAAGCGGCTCGCGCAGGCCGACGAGGAACGCCGCGCCGCGCTGCGCGCTGCCGATCAGGCGCAAGCCGCGCTCGACCGTCACCGCGATGCGGCGGCGCTGTTCGACCGGCGGATTGGCGAACTATCGGCGGCGCTGGACGAGGCGAAGGCAGCGCTCGCCACGCAAGAGGCAGCGCTTGCCGCGCTCCCCGACGACAGCCTCGCGCGCGCCGCGCTCGACGCAGAGGAGCGCGCCGCCGACCGCGCGCGCGCCGACGCGGCGAACGCACGCGATGCGCTCGCAGCGCATGAACGCACGGTCAGCGCACTGAGCGAGCGGCAAGCTGTCGTCGCCGCCGAGATCAAGAGCTGGAAGGCGCGGGCGGGCGAGGCGGCGCGGCGTGTCACCGACATGGACAAACGCGCCGACGCACTGGGCGCGGAGGCTGCTAAGCTTGCCGATATCCCCGGCCAGCTCGCACAGCAACGCGCCGAAGCCGAAGCCCGGCAGGCGACGCTGCGCGAGCAGCTTGCCGAGGTCGAGGCGCAGGAGCGCACCGCCGAAGCCGCGCTGCGCGAGGCCGAAGCAGCGCTGTCGGCGATCCGCGAGCGCGTCGCCACCGCGCGCGAGGCGCGCGCGGGCGCCGTCGCGCGCTCCGAAAATGCCGAGATGCGGCGGATCGAAATGGGGCGCCTGTCGGGCGAGCGCTTCGAATGCCCGCCGCCCCTGCTTCCGCAAAAAGCAGGGTTCGACAGCGCGTCCGTCGGCGATGCCGCCGCCGAATCGGCCGCGCACGATCGGCTGATTGCAGACCGCGAGCGGTTGGGTCCGGTCAATCTGGTTGCCGCCGACGAGCTTGCCGAGCTCGATACCGAGCGCGAAAAGAGCGCCGCCGAGATCGAGGAGCTGCAACAGGCGGTCAATCGGCTGCGCGGATCGATCGGCAACCTCAACCGCGAGGGCCGCGTCCGCCTGCTCGCCGCCTTCGAAGCAGTGAACGGACATTTCCAGCGCCTGTTCACAACCTTGTTCAACGGCGGCCAGGCACATCTCGAGCTTGTCGACTCGGACGACCCGCTCGAGGCGGGCCTCGAAATCATGGCGCAGCCGCCGGGCAAGCGGCTCGGCACGCTCACCTTGCTGTCAGGCGGCGAACAGGCGCTGACTGCGGTCGCGCTGATATTCGGCCTGTTCCTCACCAACCCCGCCCCGATCTGCGTCCTCGACGAGGTCGACGCGCCGCTCGACGACGCGAATATCGAGCGTTTCTGCGATCTGCTCGACCGGATGACGCGCGAAACGAAAACGCGCTATCTGATCGTGACGCACAATGCGGTGACGATGGCGCGGATGCACCGTCTGTTCGGGGTAACGATGATCGAGCGCGGCGTCAGCCGTCTCGTCTCGGTCGATCTGGGCAGCGCCGAGGAATTGCTCGCCGCCGAATAGGCCTCAGGGCGCGCTGCCAACCACGAGCATCGCCGCGAAGACGAGCAACCCCGCAAAGCGGTTACTGCGAAACTTGGCGAGCGCGTCCTCCCCGCTTTTCGGGTCGAGCGTCACCACCTGCCCCGCAAAATGGAGTGTCGCGGGGACGAGCGCGACGAAGACGAGCGGGTCGGGCCGGACCGACCACAGCGCCCCCGCCCAGCAACCTATCGCCGTCGCATAGCACAGCGCGACGCCGCCGCGGACCCGTCCGCCAAGCGCGCGCGCGCTCGATTTGACGCCGACGAGCATGTCGTCCTCGATATCCTGCAGCGCATAGATGGTGTCATATCCGATCACCCAGGCGATGCAGCCCGCATAGAGCAGCGGCAGCGCAAGCCCCTGCGCGCCGCCGACCGCGACCCAGCCAACGAGCGCGCCCCAGCTGAACACCAGCCCGAGCCACGCCTGCGGCCACCAGGTAATCCGCTTCATGAACGGATAGGCGGCGACGAGAATCAGGCTCGCGAGGGCGACGATCTGCGCCTTGAGCGGGAGCTGCAGAAGCACGACGAGTCCGACGAGTGCCAATATCGCCGTCCAGATGGCGGCAGCGCGCACCGACACGGCGCCGCTCGCGACCGGCCGCGACGCCGTTCGCGCGACTTTCGCATCAAGATTGCGATCGACGATATCATTATAGACGCACCCCGCGCCGCGCATTGCGATTGCGCCGACGAGCATCCACAGGAGTAGCGGCCAATACGGACGTGCACCGCCCGCAAGCGCGATCCCGAAGGCGCAGGGCCAGAAAAGCAGCCACCAGCCGATCGGACGGTCGAACCGCGCGAGCAGCGCATAGGGACGAAGCGCGGCGGGAAGGAGCGCGACAAGTCCCTTGAGCTGGCTGTCGGGAGGATGGGCTGCAGTCATCGGCCTGCGGGCGATAGCAGCAGCCGTGCCTGCAATAAATGGTCGATTCGCCGATCGGTTCGATCAGTCGCAGGTCGACGGCGTCACGCCGTTGGACGGATATATCTGCGACAAGTCGCGCCCTTCGCGAATATTGAACGCAGCGGTCGACCGGATTGTCCGCGGCCCCATCCAGCTTCCATAGGCAAGCGGCTTGTACTGATAGACGATTTCGACGAACATCACGGCCGATCCCAATGGCGCGGTCACTTCGCGGGAAGGCGGACCCATTCCGGGAAAATCGGTTCCGGTCTCTCCGTCGCCCTCCTTGCCAAATGAGGACTCGACGCCCAGATTGCCGTAGCAACGCTGCCAGTGGATCCACTGGCCACCGTCGCTGTTGCGTTCGAGGCTCGACAGGATGATGCGCCCGCGCGCACCAAGATCGAGACCGCTGCCTTGCTGTTCGGCACCCGTGAAAACTTCATTCACGTCGACTTCGCGGACGCGCGGCAACGACAGGTTGCTGCCGACGGCGATACGCGATGCGTTGTCGGCCGCGCTCAGGCCGATCTGGCTGATCCGCGTATGCGAAAGCGTGAGCCACGCCATTTCCATCCCACCGATCCCCAGAAGGACGAGCAGCGGGATGCAGAATGCCATTTCGATCATGACGGTCGCGCGCCGGTCGCGAAGCAGCCGCACGCGGCGCATGGCGCGAGCCGCCGCGATGCGGCAGCGGCGAGACGAAAGTTTCATCATTTGCATATGACCTCGCTTGTCGACGAGTCGGCGGCATAAGGCTGGTTGCGAAGGACGGTCGACGACGTCAGCGTCATCTCCTGCGGCTGGCCAAGCATGTTCCACACCGGCAATACCCGGTCGAAGGTCATCGACACGCGATAGAGCACGACGTCGTCGGCGCCACCGTTGCCGCTGGCGCCGCGGTCGGCTTCCCAGCTGCCGGAACCGTTCAGATCCTCGAAGCATTCGCCCGGATCCCAGACGCCATTGCCATTATTGTCGCTCAGCGGCTCAGGCTTGCCGACATCGCTGAAACTTTCATAGGCAAGGCGTTCAAATTCGACGTCGGCGTGACCGAAAACCTCGAGCACCCGCGCCTCGACGCGCGCGTCGAGCGCCGTCTGGTCGTCGGCATAGCTTTCGAGCGTCGACAGGCGTGCTGCCTGACTGACAGCCCCCTGGAGCACCTGCTTGGCATAGAGCTGCCAGCAATAGTCGAAGACGCCCATCAGGAGCAGCAGGAACACCGGTGCCGTCAGGGCGAACTCGATCAACGCGGTCCCGCGCTTGTTGCGGCGAAGGCGGCGGATGAAAGACAGGCGCCGGGTCATTGCGACAGCCTCAACTTGGAAATTTCGCGCGCAATTGCCTGGAAGTTATCGTTGAGCTGTTGGGCATTATTGGCCTGATATGCCTTGCCCGGGGTCGCGCAATTTTGGAGCCTTGTGGTCAACGAGGTCCCGAAGCTGACGACCCAGACAGTGATATTCTTTGCCTTTGCGCGCTCGCAAAGCTGGCTGAAGCGGTTGTTGTGGCGATTGACGGCATCGCTGTCGCTTGTGGCGCCGATGCGCGCGATGACCTGTTCGAGCCCCTGATGCGAATAGTTGGACCGCGGCGTATTCATGTCGCCGTCGGTCATATAGAGAATGTGGCGCGCGATAGGACGGTTGTTGGGCGCCGTGGCGTTTTCGCTGGCGAAAAGCCCTGTCGGCGAGATCATCCGCGCACCCCAGACCATCCCCGAATCATGATAGGTATAGCCGTGCGCCTTCAACTGCCCGATATAGTCGACGAACACTGACCGGTCGGCCGCTTTGAGCGGCGTTAGCTTCATAACCGGCACGGGGCAGGCCCCAAGGTCACCCTTGACCGCCTTGTCCTCGAAACTGTCGACATGGCTCGTGCTGCTCGATGTCGTAGTCGCCGATGAATTTCGGCTGTAGGCAAAATCGGGCAGAAACAGCTTCCATTTGGTCGCGTCGTCTGACGTCGGGACCATGTCGATGTCCATGTCATAGGCGCTGCTCGGCGCCGTTGTCGAAGAATTGAAGGCTGTCGTTTGCCGCTCCATCACGCAGCCGTCCCAATTGGCTGTAACATCAACGCCCTTGGTCCCCGTGTCGAGCGTCAGCGCTCCTCCGGACTTGACCGCAGAAACATCGACATCGACCCGGTTCTGGTAGGTGAAGTATGAGAACACCATCACGGGCGGCTCTTTGAGCGTTCCCGGCGTTGAGCGCACATACTCCATCGTCCGCGACTGCAACTGGCATTTGTTGCTTGCCCAATTGTACCGATATTGTTTGTACCGATAGGCTTGGTTTTCGTCGAAGTTCGTAATGCGATTCTGCTCGCCGTCGATATATTGTCCGGTCTGCGTCGACGTCGCGGACCCCGAAGGTGAGGCCGGATCGTCGGGTGGAGGCGTGAGCGCGGAACAGGCTGCGCTGTTGTTCGCATAGCTTTTCCCGCCCTCGTTCGACCATCCGGTAATCGCGCTTACGGGGCCATTTGCAGGGGAGCCATAGGTGGTCGTCCCGCCATTATAGCCGGGAGTGAATGTGGGGACGCGCGACGGAATCGTAACCTTGTCCGACAGCCAACTGGGGTCAGCCGAGTAAAGGACCGATCCGACGTTGACCGTAGCGCTGTAGGGAACAACGCCGAATCGCAGGCGGCCGTCACCGAGCTCAGCCGTGGTCAGCGTGTCAAAAAAGTCGATCGACGCTTCTTTCAGCGCCTCGAGCCGCGAAACCGAGTCGCCCGAATTGACCGTGTCCATCGACCCCGTCACGTCGAGCACGAGCATGACGTCGGCATTCGAGATTTCGAGCTTGGCGGCGCAATTGGCCGTCAGGTCGAAATTTTCGAAACCAAATACATGCATCATCGACGTCGGAAGACGGGCGGTCGCCGTTCCGACGACGTCGGAGGTTCCTTGCGGCTGCGATTCAAAGGTCACGCCCTCGCTGCCATAGACGCTCGCGGGATAGTTGAAGTCGAACATCTTGGCCGCTTCGGCCTTGGCGTCTTCGGTATAGGTCGATGCGCCCATGTAGCGGCGACCCGCGAGCACACCCGCGTCGCAGGCCTGTTGCAGGCGCAATTGCGCCATATAGGCGCGGCCGATGTCGATGCCCGATCCGACGATGCCGACCACAGGTACGATAGCCGCTGCAGTCAGCATCATGGCGTTGCCGCCCGAATCGCGAACCAGTTTCGCTGTCCCTTGCCGCAAGCGGCTGATCCAGGTCCCTCGCATGGTCTAACACCCCTCTTGGGCCAGACGCGCGCCCCACTAGATGCGTGACTGGTATCCGGCACGTAGGGAGAAACTGCTTACCAAAATGCTAATCGGCGAGCGCGAGAACCGCGCAAATCCGCGATTCTGCTTCGATTTGGGACAAGGCCGATCAGTCCATAGCGGTTGATGCACAAAATAGCGCAAGCTGCTATCGGACCTCCATGCCCGCCACTCCCGCATGGCCGCCCGCCAGCACACCCCGCCTGTTCATGGATTCGCCGTTGGCGCCTATGGCCACGCCGGTCGTCGAAGGGGCCGCGGCCCATTATCTGCTGAACGTCATGCGGATGAAGCCGGGCGATCCCATATTGCTGTTCGACAATCGCAGCGGCGAATGGCTCGGTACTGTCGCCGAAGCCGCAAAACGCGCGCTTACTATCCGGATCGAACGGCAGGTGCGCGCAATCGAAGCCGTCCCTGACCTGTGGCTCTGCTTCGCCCCGGTCAAGAAGGCGCGGCTCGACTGGATTATCGAAAAAGCGACCGAACTCGGCGTCGCACGCCTGCAACCCGTGGTTACCGAACGCACGATCGTCGAGCGGGTGAAGCGCGAACGGATCGCGGCGCAGATTGTCGAGGCCTGCGAACAATGCGGCCGCACAGCCCTTCCCGAACTTGCCGATCCGGTAAAGCTTCCCGCGCTCCTGAAGCACTGGCCTGCCGATCGCGCACTGCTTTTCGCCGACGAGGCAGGCGGGGTCGCGATCGCCGACCTCGACGCACCAGCCCCCGCCGCGATTCTGACCGGGCCGGAGGGTGGCTTCACCGACCGCGAGCGCGACGCCCTGCTGTCGACTGCCGCCACCCGCCGATTGTCGCTGGGCCCGCGGATCCTGCGCGCCGAAACCGCTGCGATTGCGGCGATAAGCCTGTGGATGGCACAGTACGGCGACTGGAACGGAGCCCCCGAGCCGCTTCGTTAGCATGGATCAGGCATGTTCGCGCCAAAGCGCACGCATGATAGGTCGGGGTTAGGGCGATGTCGCTTGCGCGGGGGCGAGCGGTGCCGGCAAAAGCCCCCCCTGGGGCGGGGTCTTTGCAGGCGGCACCCTTTTCTCACCCACCGCGCCGCTGGCCCCGACACCCACGATGGCGATCGCCTTTACCGTCACCGTCGACTGAACACCAACGGCCCCGATTGAATTTTATACCGAACCGTCTAAATGCGCGAAATGAGCACGCGCACCGTTTCGGACAGCAACGATCCTATCATCGAGAATCGCGACCAGCTCGCGGCCCCCATGGCAAAGGGCGAAAAGCCCCGCGAACAATGGCGCATCGGCACCGAGCATGAAAAATTCGTCTATCGGGTCAGCGATCACCGCGCGCCCGGCTATGACGAGCCCGGCGGCATCCACGATCTGTTGATGGCGCTCACGCGCTTCGGCTGGGAGCCGGTAGTCGAGGGCGGCAAGGTCATCGCACTGTCGGGCAGCGACGGCACGGTCAGCCTCGAACCGGCGGGCCAGCTCGAACTGTCGGGGGCACCGCTCGAAAATCTCCACCAGACCTGCGCCGAAACCGGTCGCCATCTGAAGCAGGTGAAAGAAGTTGGCGCCGAGCTTGGCCTCGGCTTCCTCGGGCTCGGCATGTGGCCCGACAAGGCGCGCGCCGACCTGCCGATCATGCCCAAGGGTCGCTACAAGATCATGCTCGCCCATATGCCGCGCGTCGGCAGTCTTGGACTCGACATGATGCTGCGCACCTGCACCATCCAGACCAACCTCGACTATGCAAGCGAGGCGGACATGGCGCAGAAATTTCGCGTCAGCCTGGCCTTGCAGCCGCTCGCGACCGCGCTCTTTGCCTCCTCGCCCTTCACCGAGGGCAGACCCAACGGATTCATGTCGTATCGCAGCCACATCTGGACCGACACCGACCCTGCCCGCACCGGGATGCTCCCCTTCGTGTTCGAGGAAGGCTTCGGCTATGACCGCTATGTCGACTATATGCTCGACGTGCCGATGTATTTCGTCTTCCGCGACGGCAAATATATCGATGCTGCGGGGCAAAGTTTTCGCGATTTCCTGAAGGGCGAGCTTCCCGCGCTGCCCGGCGAGCTGCCGCGACAATCCGACTGGACCGATCATCTGTCCACGGCGTTCCCCGAAGTGCGCCTCAAAAGCTTCCTCGAAATGCGCGGCGCCGATGGGGGACCGTGGAACCGCATTTGCGCGCTTCCCGCGCTGTGGGTGGGCTTGCTCTACGATCAGGGCGCACTCGATGCCGCGTGGGATCTGGTCAAGGGGTGGAGCATCGAGGAACAGCAGGCACTGCGCGACGCGGTCCCACGCGAGGGACTATGCGCCCCCGCGCCGGGTGGCGGAACGCTGGGCGACCTCGCCCACCGCGTACTCGACATCGCCGCCGCCGGCCTCGCCGCGCGCGGCGAGGTCAACTCGATGGGCGATAATGAGGTCGGCTTCCTCGAGCCGCTTCGCCGGATTGCCAAGACGGGCAATTCGCCCGCGCACGACCTGCTCGATCGCTTCGACGGCGAATGGGCGGGCGATCTATCGCGCATCTACGACGAGCTCAACTTCTGACGGACGTAACCATTCGCCAAAGTGCAGCAATTTCGCAACACTGTTGACATGAATGTCGGCCGGGAACGCGCGAGCGGTTGACGCTGCCCGTTTCGGCGGCCACGCATTGCGCGTTTTTTTACCTCTCCCACCGTCCCATCTTTGTCAGGAAGCTTGCCATGCGCCACTTTCCTTCCGCTATCGCTATATCCGTCGCCCTCGCCTCTGCCGGCTGGGTAGCCCCTGCCGTCGCGCAGGACGCACCTGCCGTTGATCAGGGCGGGCTTGGCGAGATCATCGTCACCGCACAGCGCCGTGAGGAAAATCTGCAGGACGTGCCGATTTCGATCACGACCGTGTCGGGCGACAAGCTTGACGCGATTGGCGCGGGCGGTCAGGACGTGCGCGCGCTTTCGGCTCGCGTCCCCAGCCTCGTCGTCGAATCCTCGTTTGGCCGCACTTTCCCGCGCTTTTACATCCGCGGGCTCGGCAACACCGATTTCGACTTCAACGCATCGCAGCCAGTCAGCCTCGTCTATGACGATGTTGTCCTCGAAAACCCGATCCTGAAAGGCTTTCCGGTGTTCGACGTCGACCGCGTCGAAGTGCTGCGCGGGCCGCAGGGCACCCTTTTCGGCCGCAACACGCCGGCAGGGATCGTGAAGTTCGACTCGGCCAAGCCGACAGACTATCTCAGCGGCTACGGCCGCGTCTCCTATGGTCGATTCAACGCGGTCAACGCGCAGGGCGCAGTCAGCGGCCCGCTCGGCGAAAAGGTCGATGTCCGCCTGTCGGCGCTTTATCAGCGTCAGGACGATTATGTCGACAATGTGCTCCCCGGTGGCACCCAGGAGAACGCGCTTGAGGGCTTCGACGAATTTGCGCTCCGTTTTCAGGGGCTCGTCAAGCCGACCGACAATCTCGACATCTTGCTGACGGGCCAGCTTCGCCGCCTCAACGGCACTGCGCGCGTGTTCCGCGCCAATGTCTTCACGCGGGGCGAAAAGGGACTCAACGAAAATTTCGATCGCTTCCGCGTATCAACCGACGGCCAGAACGAACAGCGCGTGCGCACCGGCAACGCTTCGGCACGCATCACATGGGATCTCGGCCCCGTCTCGCTGATCTCGGTCACCAGCCTGTGGAAGGGCCACGCCACCTCAGTCGGCGACGTCGACGGCGGCTTTGGCGCCAACTTCCTGCCGCCGAACCTCTATGGTCCCGGCGAAATCCCCTTCACTGCCGAAACGCGCGACAGCGTTCCGCACCTGTCGCAATTCACGCAGGAGGTCCGGATCGCGAGCAACGGCAACACGCCGGTGAGCTATCAGGCCGGCTTCTTCTATTTCGACGAAGACCTCGACATTGTCAGTGAAAATTATTCGACGCTCGGCGATCCGCTCAACGCGCCCGGCGGCGTCAACATTGTCGTCAGCCAGATGCAGCGCAGCAAGGCCTATGGCCTGTTCGGCTCGCTGACCTGGCAGGCGACCGATCAGCTCAGCATCACCGGCGGCATCCGTTACAATGACGACAAGCGGCGGTACGAGGTTGTGCGCAGCCACGACTCGCAATTCCCGGTCTTCCTGCAGAACCCCCTCGGCACGGTGACCCGCCGCGTCAGCGACAATAATGTCACTTGGGACGCGAACATCACCTATGCCGCGACCGACGACATCAACCTCTATGCCCGCGTCGCGCGCGGCTATCGCGCGCCGAGCATCCAGGGTCGCATCCTCTTCCCGCCCGCGACCGCTACGCCGCTCGAATCGGGCGTGACGATCGGCGATTCGGAAACGATCACCTCCTATGAAGCCGGGCTCAAGTCGACGTTGCTCGACGGCCGCGCGCGCTTCAACCTGTCGGGCTTTCTCTATGACCTCAACGATGCGCAGCTCACCGCGGTCGGCGGCGGGGTCAATGCGAACCGCCTGATCAACGCGAAGAATGTCCGCGGCTATGGCATCGAGGCCGACCTCGAACTTGCTCCCGTAGACGGCATGCTTCTGACGGCAGGGCTCAGCTACAACCATACCGAGATTCGCGATCCGAACCTGACTACCGCCGCATGTGGTGCGACGCGCGTCGACACCTTCCCCAATGTGTCGCTGTGCACGATCCTCGACCCGATCGTCACGCCCGCCGCGCCTTTCGCGCCTGCGATCGTCAACATCGACGGCAACAGCCTGCCGCAGGCGCCGCGCTGGATCGCGAACTGGACCGCCAAATATGGCGTGCCGATGGGCGACGGCGAGCTCTATGCCTTCACCGACTGGTCCTATCGTTCGAAGATCAACTTCTTCCTCTATGAATCGGTCGAGTTTCAGGACGGCCACCAGCTCGAGGGCGGCGTACGCGTCGGGTACAAGACCGACAGCTTCGACGTTGCGGCCTTTGTCCGCAACCTGACGAACGATAAGTCTGCGGTCGGGGCGATCGACTTCAACAACCTGACCGGCTTCGTCAACGAGCCCCGTATCTGGGGCGTCGAGGCGGGCTTCAAATTCTGATGATCTGATTGTCGGGCGGGCGCTCGCGGGCGCCCGCCTGCATCAGGCGACCGGTCCGACGCGAGGATCGGGTTTCAGCGTTACCAGCGGGCGTGAACGGCCCGACAGCCGCGCGACGAGGCGCGGCAGCGGCGCGTGCTTCTGCGCCCAGTTCCAATAGGCGACATAGGCGGGATCGGCGAGGAGATGCTTCTCCTCTGTCTTTGCGCGCCAATAATAGACGCCCGAGACGCAGCCGAGCAGGATCACGTTGCGCGCCGCCTCGACCCAGCCGCCCGCGGTGACGAGAAAGGGCAGCGACCCGATCCACCAGGTCAGATTCTTGGACACATAGGCAGGGTGGCGCGTGAGGGCATAAGGCCCGTGCGTGATGATCCCGCGATGCGTGAGGTTCGAAAAGCGGATGCCGAAGGCCATCGTCGCCCAGCTATAGACTGCGGTCAGCGCGGCGAGGACGACCGCCCACACCATGAGCAGCGTCTCGTGCCCCGCCAGCCAATGCCCCCAATCGGCACCGCTTACCTGATAGTCAAGCGGCCCACCGTTCATCAGGATGAAGGGCGGATAGCAGACGAGCGCCGCGACCCACGCCATGCCATAGGGATTGGCGGTGCGGATGTGCGAATCGAGCGGCTTCAGCGTCAAGATATAGCCGACCGTCGCGATGTGGACGTCGACGAGATAGAGGAGGTTGATCGTCCAGATCCCCGTCAGATAGGGGTTGGCGAGCACCTCGGTCATAGGCACCGTGACCAGCGCCGAAAAATTGCCGGGCACGATCGACAACATGAAGGCCGTGAAAAAGCCCTTCACCGCCCATGCACGCAGATGGTGGCCGATCGCGCGAGTATCGACCGGCTGTCCAGGCGCGATCAGCCAGCGCCCAAAGGCGTAGCAGCCGTCGCGCGGCTCGATCGCGCGGCGGTCGAGCCACAGCATATAGGGCACCGAAACGAGCAGCAGCCACGGAGCGGCGTACGTCAGAAGGTCCATCGCAAAGGCGTAATTGCCCGTCCAATAATAGCGCATCGTCGCATAGATGAGCGCGATGAGCCCCCAAGTCGCCCAGAGTCCGGCCAATTTCGTGAGACTGATGTCGAGCGTTTCGCGCCACGGTCGTCGCCGCGACCAGTCGATTCCGGTCGACGGGTTGCGGTGCACCTTGTCGACGAAAACCGACCACAGCACCATCGGGATACCGCAAGCCAGCACGCTCGCAAGCGCCGACGCGGGACCGCTGAGCGGGCCGCGGTCTGCCCAGTCGACGCCGAACACTGCGGCAACCTGAGGCGCATAGCGGGCAAGCAACAAATAGGTGAACAGACCGGCAAGCCCCGCAAAACCGACTCCGGCGCTCACCGCCGACTGCGGACGGCGCGCGGGCAGTTCGGCCGAATCGGCGTCGGCCGAAGGGGCAAGAGTGGTGATCTGGTTCACCGCGCCGACCTAGCCAAAAATGGTAAGCAAGCCGTCAATGATGTTCGGCGATTCGCGGCTATTGTCACTTCGAATGTCAGTATTTTTTCCGGTTTGACACCGTTCACCCCATCACGGTTTCGATTCGCCGCGAGTCGGGGGTCAAAGATTCGCCTGCCGCGATTTGGGCTGTTAGGTCGCTGTCCTGTCGGGGCGGAGGGCTCCATCAAAAAATAAGACGGGGTCGTAGCTTGTCTTCGAAATCGACGGGTCTGCGCCAGTGGCGCCAGCGCTTTTCCGCGCTATTTCAGGACCATGAAATATTTGTTCGTACGCGGGGGCACGTTCGTTTTCTGCGTGTCAGTGCGCTTTGGCAGAAACGCGTCGCGTTGATCGGCGGCCTTGTGCTGGTGGCATGGGCCGGCATTACCGCTGCCGTGTTCATCAACCAGCTGCTCACCGCGAACGAGCGTGCAGAGGTTGCGGCGCAGCAGGCCGCTGCCGCCGCCTCGGAAGCACGCATCGCCCAGTATCGCGACCGGGTGGGCGAAATTGCCGCCGACCTTGACGAGCGCCAGGCGCAGCTTGAGGATTGGCAACGCAGTTATTTCGGCGCCGACGCCGTGCCGGGCGGGGCTGGCGAGGCGGCTCCGCAAGCCGATGCCGCGCAACCCGCGGTCGAAACGAGCGCGATCGATCCGCGCCTGCCCCCCGAAGCCCAGATTCTCGCGCGCATCGCGGCGCGGCAGGAAGCGCTGTCGGCGCGTTTGCTTGCGGCGGTAAACGAGCGCGCGGCCAAGGCCGAAACCGCCGTCGCGGCGCTCGGCCTCGACCCCAAGACGCTTGTTCGCAACGCCGCGAGCGGTCGCGGTGGTCCGTTCATTCCGGTGCGCGACCGCGACGCGCGCGGCAAGGCGCTCGGCCCGGCATTTGCCGCGCTCGAAGGCGCGCTGTTTCGCATGGAAGTGCTTGAACGCACGCTCGTCGCCGCCCCGTCGGGCAATCCGGCAAATGTGCTGATGATGTCGTCGGGCTTCGGACATCGCCGTGACCCCTTCACCGGCGCGAGCGCGATGCACGCCGGACTCGATTTCCGCGGCCCCGTCGGCACGCCGATCCTCGCCGCCGCCCCCGGCCGCGTCAGCTTCGTCGGCCGCAAGGCCGGCTATGGCAATGTGATCGAGGTCGATCACGGCCAGGGCATGATGACCCGCTACGCCCACTTGTCGGGTTTCACGACCAAGGTCGGTACGCAGGTCACCGCGGGCCAGCAGATCGCCAAAATGGGCTCGACCGGCCGTTCGACCGGCAGCCACTTGCATTTCGAAGTCCGTCTTAACGGCGTCGCGGTCAATCCGCGCCGCTTTCTGGAGGCCAAAGCCGATGTTCTCGAAGTCAAAAACGACGCCCGACAGCGTGTCGGCGCCCTCGCAGCCCACCGCGGTGCCCGCTAAGATGGCGACCGGCGCGCGTCACACGACCTTTTCGATCCTGGGGTCGGACGTCGTCGTTACCGGCAATGTCGCCGCGAGCGTCGACCTGCACGTCGACGGCAAGATCGAAGGCGACCTTAAGTGCGCCAATCTGGTGCAGGGCGAATCGAGCGAGATCAAGGGCGCGGTCGTCGCCGACACCGCGAAGGTCGCAGGACTGATCGACGGGTCGATCGAAGCGAAGACGCTGATCGTCCATGCCACCGCGCGCATCACCGGCGATGTGACGTACGAGAATATCACCATCGAAAATGGCGGCAAGGTCGACGGCAAGCTCAGCCACCGCCGCGCCGGCGCCGCGGGCTTCGCCAAATCGCCGCCACCGCTTGAGGTTGTGGAGAACAAGTCGGCGACGCTCGGGGCTTGAGGGCGCTGTAAGCCGGCAATTCGCTCCATCGGTCATCCCCGCGAAAGCGGGGGGACCGGAGCGAGCTTGAGCTGACCCCGCCCCGGCTTCCCGCTTTGGCGGGAATGCAGGAGCGCTTTATCTGCGCGACGAGGCGATAGGCTCGGTGGGACAGGCGGTGCCGCCCGCGCGGCTCAAGGCGACAGCGAGCCAATCCGACGTCGCACGTCCGCATATTCTGTCGTTCTAGAGCAAGCGCCTATTCGGCTTCGTCGATGGCGGGCTTGCCGATCTCGGTGACGAGCAGCTTGTCGATCTTGCGCCCGTCCATATCGACGATCTCGAACTTCCAGCCGCGGTCGACGAAGCTTTCGCCTTCCTTGGGCAAATGCTTGAGGATCGCGAGCGCGTGGCCCGCGGCGGTCGCATAGTCGCGGTCATCGTCGAGTTCGATCCCCAGCCGGTCGGCCATCTGGTCGGCGGGCATCGACCCCGCGATGAGCAGGCTGCCGTCGTCGCGCTCGACCACAAATGGTTCGCTGCCGATATCCTGATCCGACGCAAACTCGCCCGCGATCGCCGACAACAGGTCGGCGGGGGTCACAATGCCTTCGAAATGGCCATATTCGTCGTGGACGAGCAGCATCGGCACATCGGCGGCGCGCAGATTTTCGAGCGCGTCCATCGCGTCGACCTGGTCGTGGATGATCTTTGCGGGGCGGGTCAGCCGGTCCAGGTCGATCGATTCGCTGCGGAACAGCGCGGTCGCAATGTCGCGCGCCTGTACGACGCCGACAATATCGTCGACCGAGCCGCGCGCGACCGGAAGCCGCGTGTGCGGGCTGGCGAGCAATTTGGCGCGCACCGCGTCGGCGTCGGCACCGACATCGATCCAGTCGACTTCGGTGCGCGGCGTCATCACCTCGCGCACCGGCCGGTCGGCGAGGCGCACGACGCCCGAAATGATCGCGCGCTCGCTTTCCTCGATCACCCCCGATTTCGACGCTTCGGCGACGATCAGGTGAAGCTCTTCGGCGGTTACGCGATCTTCCGATTCGCGGTTGAGGCGCAGCAGCCGAAAGACGAGCGCCGAACTGTTGTCGAGCAACCAGACGAGCGGCGCCGCGATGCGCGACAGCCATTGCATCGGGAGCGCCATGACAATCGCGATACGTTCGGGCGCGCGCAGCGCGAACTGCTTGGGCACAAGCTCGCCCGCGATCAGCGAGAAATAGGTGGTGATAACGATGACGGTGGCAAACCCTGCGGTCAGCGCAGTGTCGGGATCGAGCCCGAACCAGCGTTCCAGCCGCTCGCCAACCGGCCCGCCGAGGCTCGCGCCCGAATAGGCGCCCGCGAGAATGCCGATCAAGGAAATCCCGACCTGCACCGTCGAGAGGAAGCGTCCCGGGTCCGCCCCAAGCTCACGCGCGATCCGCGCACCGCTGCTGCCGCGTTTTTCCGCCGCCTGCAGCCGCGGCCCGCGCGCCGACACGATCGCGAGTTCGGACATGGCGAACAGGCCGTTGAGGAGGATCAGCACCGCGATGATCGCGACGTCGGACCAGGGAAAAGGGGTCATCGGGCGGCCCGTCGGCGTTTCGGCGCCCGGCCCCTGTCAGCTTCGGTCATCGCGCTCCTATAGGCGAAGTCGACCGCGATGCAAAACCACCAATCGACAGCGCCCGTCAGCCAAGGTTCAGCCTTGTTTTGGAACCAGTTGCCCGCGCAGTATGTTATCGGATTGTCATGACGCGGGTGCAGGACCGATCCCGCCGTCAGAAAAGGGAGCGACAAGATGAAAAGCAGTATGATCAAGCTCACGATGATTGCCGCAGCCAGCGGCCTGACGCTCGCCGGTTGCGTCACCGATCCCGAAACTGGGCAAAAGCGTATTTCCAACACCGCGATCGGCGGTATCGGCGGCGCACTGGGCGGCTATCTGCTCGGCGACCTGATCGGCGGGCGCAGCGACCGGACCGAAAAGATCGTCGGCGCGGGCATCGGCGCAGTCGCGGGTGCGGGCGTCGGCTATTATATGGACCAGCAGGAAAAGAAGCTGCGCGAACGCACGGCAGGCACCGGCATCGACGTCGATCGTCAGGGCGACGAACTTGTCCTGAACATGCCGGGCGACGTCACCTTCGATTACAACAGCGCGGTCGTGAAGGGCCAGTTCCGCGGCGCACTCGACAATGTTGCCTCGACCCTCGCCGAATTCCCCAGCACCTATATCGACGTCTATGGCCACACCGATTCGACCGGCAGCGACGCCTATAACCAGGGATTGTCCGAACGCCGCGCGGCATCGGTCGCCGACTATCTGGCGGGCCGCGGCATCCAGCGCGCGCGCATGGCGACGATCGGCTATGGCGAAACCCAGCTCAAATGCACGCCCGAGCGGACAGAGGCCGATTATCAGTGCAACCGTCGCGTCGAAATCCGCATCGCGCCGGTGACGCAGAACGACGTCAACGCCGCCCGATAATCAAAAAGCAAATCCCTCCCCTTCAGGGGGAGGGTAGTGAGACCTGGCAGCTGGCTGCCTCGTCGCAGCGGGTGGGGGCCATCGGCCTTGCGCAAGGCCGATGGCCCCGACCCCCAACCCCTCCCCTGAAGGGGAGGTGCTTAATGGTCACCCCAGACTCGGAAAACTTGCCTTCAACCCGTCGATCACGAATTGCGCGGCGAGCGCGGCGAGCAAGACGCCGAGCAGCCGCGTAATCACCGCCTCGCCCTTGTTGCCGATCAGCCGCATCAGCGGTCCGGCAGCGAGCAGCGCAGCGAGCGTCAGCAGGAGGACGAGCAGGAGCGCGCCGAAGATCACCATCGACGCTTCGATCCCGCTGTTCTGCGCGACGAGAAGCATCACCGATGCAATCGACCCCGGCCCCGCGAGCATCGGCATCGCCATCGGAAAGACCGAGACGTCCTCGATCTCTGGCGTCGCGATGACCTTCTCGGCACGTTGCTCGCGGCGTTCGGTCCGCTTTTCGAAGACCATGTCGATCGCGATGATGAACAGCATGATGCCGCCCGCGATGCGGAAACTGTCGAGGTCGATGTGAAGGAAGGCGAGCAGCGCCTCGCCGAACATCGCGAAAAAGATCAGGATGGCGCCCGCGATCAAGGTCGCGCGAATCGCCATCGACCGCCGCTGCGCCGCGCTCGCGCCGCTCGTCAGGCTGGCATAGATGGGCGCACAGCCCGGCGGGTCGATCACGACGAAGAGCGTGACGAAGGCCGAGATGAAAAGGTCGATCACGGCTGCTTCGGCGCCGCCACGCGGTCATCGATGACCGTTTCCATTGCGCTGCCGTTCCAAAGCTCGACGCTTACGCGCCGCGCCATGTCGGCGGAAACGGTCGAGGTCCAGCTGAGCGTCTGGTCGGGCGACAGGCCGACCGCCATGTCGGCGCCTTCGCCCGCGGTCGTAATCGCCGCGCCGGGGCGCGAACCGCACACCGCCTGCTTCGTCTCGATGAACTCGGGCGCCGGACGCGGACTTGCCAGCGTGTCGCCATGGTCGAGCACCCAGCGCGTCTCGCCACTCTTCGGGTCGCGCAGCCACACGGTCGTGAAATAGCCGTTCGCCGGACCCTTCTGCCACGCCCCCGTCGTCGCCGCGGCATTGCCGTCGCAGCTGACGTAAACGGCGTGCGGCTGCCATTTGACCGCCTCGGCGGGGTCCTTTTGCGTCTTGAGCCAGTCGCGCGCCCGGACGCGCTGCGGCACGAACATCACGGCATCGGGGTGCGAGGTTTCGCGGAACGCCGTCCATTGCCCCTTTTCCTGCGCGAGCCGCGCAAAGGCGAGTTCGGCGGCGACGAAGCCGCTCGGATTGGCGGCAAGCGGGCGGCGGTAGAGGTCGCCTTGCGGCGCGCATCCCGCAAGCAGAGCGAACGCCGTCGTCGCCAGAGCCCATCGACGCATCACAAACCCTCCGGATCGGCAAGCCCCGCGCGGCGATGCGCGGCGACGAGCGTGTTGCGGAGCAGGCAGGCGATGGTCATCGGCCCGACACCGCCGGGGACCGGCGTGATCGCGTCGGCCACGACCGACACCTCTGCATAATCGACATCGCCGACAAGCCGTCCCTTCGCTTCGCCCGCCGCGGGCGGCAGGCGGTTGATGCCGACGTCGATCACGACGGCGCCCGGCTTGATCCAGTCGCCCTTGACCATTTCGGCGCGCCCGACCGCCGCGACCACAATGTCGGCGCGGCGCACGCGTTCCGGAAGATCGCGCGTCCGGCTGTGCGCCATCGTCACCGTGCAATTGGCGCCGAGCAGAAGCTGCGCCATCGGCTTGCCGACGAGGATCGAGCGGCCAACGACGATCGCCTCCTTGCCCGACAGGTCGCCGAGCCGGTCCTCGAGCAGCAGCAGGCAGCCATAGGGGGTGCAGGGCACCATGCCGGGAATCCCCAGCGCGAGCCGCCCGGCGCTCACCGGCGTCAGGCCGTCGACATCCTTGTCGGGGTCGATTGTCGCGACCGCGCGCTGCTCGCCGAGATGAGCGGGGAGCGGCAGTTGCAGCAGGATACCGTCGACGGCATCGTCGGCGTTGAGCGTCGCGAGCAGCGCCTCGACCGCGTCCTGCGTCGCGCTGGCTGGCAGGCGATGCTCGAAGCTCGCCATACCGGCGGCCAGCGTCGCCTTGCCCTTCGACCCGACATAGACCGCGCTCGCCGGATCGTCGCCGACAAGCACGACCGCCAGCCCCGGGACGCGCCCGGTCGCGGCGCGAAAGGCGGGGACGGCCTCGGCGATCCGCGCGCGCAGCCCCGCGGCAAAGGCCTTGCCGTCGATCACGTGCGCGGCAGTCGCGACGTCACCCGCCATCGTCAGGCGAGCCCCGCCTGCATGCCAAGCTGGTAGAGGTAGTTCATCACCGGCCCCTGCAGGATGATGAGCAGGATCAGCACGACCATCGGCGTCAGGTCGATGCCGCCGAAATCGGGCATGATCCGCCGGAAGGGACGATAGAGCGGCTCGGTAATCCGGTCGAGCACGTGCCAGAGCTGGCCGACGAAATCATTGTGGGTGTTGATGACATTGAAGGCGATCAGCCACGACATCACCGCCTGGACGATGATGATCCACCAAAGGATGTTGAGCAGAATCGCCAGGATCTGGAGGAACATGAGATACAAGGATGGTCTCCGGCCGAATGGTCGATAGCCCGCTTCTTAGCGGTGAATGAGCGTGCCCGCACCCCTTGCGGTGAAAATTTCGAGCAGCATCGCGTGCGGGATGCGCCCGTCGAGGATGACCGCGGCGTCGACCCCGGCGTCGACGGCGGCGACGCAGGTGTCGACCTTGGGTATCATGCCGCCGGTGATCGTGCCGTCGCCCTTGAGCGCATCGACACCCGCGCGGTCGAGATCGGTGAGCAGCGCGCCGCCCTTGTCGAGCACGCCCGCGACATCGGTGAGCAGGAAGAATCGCCGCGCGCCCAAGGCGCCAGCTATCGCGCCCGCCATCGTGTCGGCGTTGATATTATAGGTCGCGCCATCGGCGCCGAGCGCGACGGGCGCGACGACGGGGATGAAATTGTCGTTCGCCAGATTCTTGAGGATCGTCGGGTCGACCGCGACAGGCTCGCCGACAAAACCCAGGTCGACGTGGCGCTCGATCCCCGAATTGGGGTCGGCCTCGGTGCGCTTGACCTTTTCAGCGAGGACGAGGTTGGCATCCTTGCCCGAAATGCCGACCGCACGGCCGCCGAGCCCCGCGATCCAGCCGACGATTTCCTTGTTGATCTTGCCGGCGAGCACCATTTCGGCGACCTCCGCGGTCGGGGCGTCGGTAACGCGCAGCCCGCCGACGAAGGTCGATTCGATCCCGAGCTGTTTGAGCATCGCGCCGATCTGCGGCCCGCCGCCATGGACGACGACGGGATTGATGCCGACGGCCTTCAAAAGCACGACATCCTCGGCAAAGTCGCGCTGCGCCTCGGGGTCGCCCATAGCGTGGCCGCCATATTTGATCACGAAAGTCTCGCCGGCGTAGCGCTGCAGATAGGGCAGCGCCTCGACGAGCGTTTCGGCCTTGGCGAGCAGGTCGGGCATTTTCGAAGGATCGGTCACGGTCATCATCCGGGGTTCCTGGTGTCAAGGCTGCGGCCGAGGGCGACAAGGCCGGTAATCACGAACGGAATCACCGTGATCGACAGCGCGACCTTTGCCAGCATCTGTCCGCCCATCAGGTTGGCGATCGGGAAGACGCCGTAAAAGGCGATCGTCACGAACAGCAGCGTGTCGACGATCTGGCTGAGCGCGCTCGCAATCGCACCGCGGATCGCGAGCCAGGTCGAGGTTCCGGCACTGTCGGTGCGGCCGCGAAGCTTGGAGAAGATCGTGACGTTGAGGAATTGCGACGTACCATAGGCGACGATCCCGGCGGCCATCAGACGCGGGCTTTGGCCGAGTATCATGTCGAACGAGGCCAGCCTTTCGGGCTGCATCTCTGGGGAAGCCGGAAGCGCGAGCACGAGCGCGGTCAGCAGGATCGACAGGATGAGCGGGACGAACCCCCAGAGCACGATGCGGTTCGCGGTCGGCTGGCCGTGGAGTTCGGACACGCTGCTCGACAGCGCAACGAGCATCAGGAAGGGAAAGATTCCTGCCTCGACCGCGAGCCAGTCGCCGAGCGCGACCTGCTTGTTGCCAAGCACGCCCGCAAGCACGACCATCCCGCCATAGACGATCGCAAACAGGAAGAGCGAAGGAGAAAGCGTGCGCGGCAGCGCCGCCGAAGTGGTGTCGGTCATGCCGCCCGATAGTCGCTTTTTCGAGCGCTGGAAAGATGCGGGGTCAATCGGGCGGGTTGTGCCGCGCCAGGAAGCTTTCGATCGCGGCAAGCAGCGTCGACCGGTCGGCCTCGCGCGAAAAATAATGGTCCGCGAGCGGGATGGACACGAACTCGACAGCTTTGCCTTGCCGGCGCATCGCAGCGTACATTTTTTCCGACTGGATATGGTCGACGGTGACGTCTTTCTTGCCGTGAACGAGCAGAAGCGGCGTCTTGATCCGGTCGATGGCGTTGATCGGCGACACCGCGGCAAAATCGGGCGTCATCTTCTGCCACTGGCTGCGATAGAGGCGTTCGCGCATATGTCCGCCGAAATCATTGACCTCGCGCCGCAGATTGGCGACCCCGGCGATCGAGATGGCGCAGCGATACTGGTCGGGATCCTTGGCGATTCCCCACATCGCCGCATAGCCGCCATAGGATGCGCCGACGATGCACACGCGCCTGGCGTCCGCGAGCCCTTCCTTGACGGCCCAGCGCACCCCGTCGCTGATGTCGTCCTGCATCGCAAAGCCCATCTGCCCCTGCCCCGCCAGCTCAAAAGCCTTACCGTAGCCGGTCGAACCACGAAAATTGGGCTGCAGGACGCCATAGCCACGCTCGGCAAGGAACTGCACCCAATAATCATAAGCGAGTTCGTCATGGGCCCACGGGCCACCGTGCGGCATGACGATGAACGGCAGGTCCGCTGCCTCGCGGCGGCGGGGAAGCGTCAATACCGCCTCGATTTCCAGCCCGTCGCGTGCCCGGTAACGTATCATTTTCGACCGCGACAGGCGCTTGGTCCCGATCGCTTCATTGACTTCGGCAAGCGGCGTCAATTGTCTTGCCGCGGCGTCGTACAGAAACAGCAGCCCCGGATTGTCGGCTGTTCCGAAATGCACGAGCATTTTCTTGAGGTCGAAGCTGTAGCTGATAATCCGCACCTTCGACGCGGGCGAAGCCGCCTCTAACCACACCTGATGGCTCGCCATCTCCTCGTCGATCCAGTGCGTCGGCCGGTCGCGGTCGCTGGTACGAACGCCAAGCAGCCTCATCCTGTCGGGCGACAAGACCACGCCTTCGACATTGGCGTCGGCCGCAGCATAGACAGTCCGGATATCGGCACCCGTCGCCAGATCGACCTCGATCAGCGCCGCGCGGCCATTTTCCGCCTCTCTGATGACATGGCCGCGATCGCTGCGCGGGCCAAAGAAATAAGGGATCGTCAACCCCTCGTCATCGCGAAGCCGGGCGCGCTCGATCGCCTTGAACCCGCCTTCGCCGCCCGCGCGGTAAAGCAGCGCCGTCTTGGTCGAATCGTCGTGATAATTGATCCCGTAACGGACATTGCCGAAATTGTCCGCGCCCCAGTCGACCACGCTCGAGCGCCCGCGCTCGACGACGCGCTTCTTGCCCGTCGCGACGTCGACGCGATAGACGGTCGGCCAGAAATCGGGTGTATTGCTATAAACCGAGTTCTGGCCGGCAGCCAGAATCTCCGTGCTGCCGTCCGACGGCACCCAAAGCACGTCGGCGCCATTCTGTCCGTTCAGCTCCCAAAGGAGCTTCGTCAGTTTCCCGGTCTTGCGGCCAAGGCCGACGAGCCGCGAAATATACCAATTCTCCCCCTCGACGGGACGCAACGCATAGGTCGACAGGATGATGTCGTCGTTGCCGACCCATTGCAGCCAGCCGATCTCGGTCTGGTCGGGGACCTGGACCGTCACATTCTTGCTGATGTCGTCGGAGAGCGGAACGATGACGATGCGCTGCTCGCCCCCGACAGCGAACAACCCCGCCAAATGCGTGCCGTCCGGCGAAAGCGTAGCCTTTTCGACAAAGGGCAGTCGCGCGAACGCAGCGACCGGTAATGGACCGGCATCGGACCGCGCCGCCGGTGTCGCGGTCGCAGTGGAATCATTTTCGGCATCATGAGCCAACGCCAAGGCCGGACCAGCCAATAACGACAGCGCAATCAACAAACGCAGCATGGCACCCCCAAAGCGCCGACTTTCCATAGAATACTTGTCTTGCCTAGCCCTCTTGCTCCGTCGCCAAACACGTTTAGACAGGCGCATTATCTTTGCGGGGGACGCACGAAAATATGGAACGCCTGATCGGTTTGCTCGGCATCGTCGCATTGCTCGCGATCGCCGTGGCTTTTTCGTCGAACCGGCGCTGGATCCGCCTGCGCGTCGTCGTTCCCGCCTTTCTGTTACAAGCCGGATTCGCGCTGCTTGTCCTCGGAACGCCATGGGGGCGCAATGTCATCCAGGCGATGTCGAACGGCGTAACCAACCTGCTCGGCTATGCCAAGGCGGGCACCGATTTCATCTTCGGGCCGCTCGCTTCGCCCGAAATGGGCGCGAACAGCTTTGCGATCGCGGCGCTCCCCGTGATCATCTTCTTCGCCTCGCTCATCTCTATCCTCTATTATCTCGGCATCATGCAGCTGGTGATCAAATGGGTCGGCGGCGCGATCCAGAAGATTACGGGGATCACCAAGGTCGAAAGCCTGGGCGCGGCGGCGAATATCTTTGTCGGCCAGTCCGAAAGCCCGCTCGTCATCCGCCCCTATCTCGCCGGCCTCACGCCCTCGCAGCTTTTCACGATCATGAGCGTCGGCATGGCGGGGGTCGCGGGGACGATCCTGGGCGCCTATGCCAGCATGATCGGCGCGCACCTGCTGCCCTATCTGCTCGCCGCGAGTTTCATGTCGGCGCCGGGCGGCATCCTGATGGCCAAGATCATGATGCCCGACGATCCCAAGGACCTCGGCGTCGAACCCGTGATCATGCCCGAGGCAAGCCATGACGAGGAAAAGCCCGCGAACATCATCATGGCCGCGGCGCAAGGCGCGCAGACCGGCGTCAAGCTGGCGGTGGCGGTCGGCGCGATGGTGCTCGCCTTCGTCGCGCTCGTCGCGCTCGCCAACGGTTTGCTCGCGGGGGTCGGCAGTTGGTTCGGCTATCCAGACCTGTCGTTCCAGGCCGTGATCGGCGCGATCTTCCGCCCCGTCATGTGGCTGATGGGCGTGCCGTGGGAAGAAAGCGCAATTGTCGGCGGGCTTTTCGGGACCAAGGTGGTGCTCAACGAATTTGTCGCCTTCATCGACCTGGGGCAGGTCCAGCAGGGACTTTCGCCCGCGGGAATTGCTATCGCGACCTTCGCGCTGTGCGGCTTCGCCAACTTCAGCTCGATCGCGATCCAGATGGCCGTGACCGGGGGCCTCGCACCGAACCAGCGGCCGATGATCGCGAAGCTGGGGCTGAAGGCGCTGCTGGCGGGCAGCATGTCGAACCTGATGTCGGCTGCGCTCGCGGGATTGATGCTGGGGCTTGTCTAGGGTCGGGCCCCAGGGTCAGGACACTAGGGGCGAGCGGGCGCCTTGCACCGGCGTTCGAGCCCCACCCCTTTCAGGAAACCGCGCCGAACCGTCCCGGCATAGACTGCGACGGCATAGCGCTTGCGCTCGGCATTGGCACCGGTGATCTCGCCAATCAGGCCGCCGAAGGGAATGAACGAACCCGCCACCGTGCCCGCGACACGGCCCGCCGTTTGCTCGCGCTTTTTCGCGCGGCTTTTTTCGACCTGGGCGTTGACGTCAGGACCGAGGACGGCGTCGAGTTCCTCGATCTCGCGAATGATCGCCGAACAACGCGCCAGCCCGTCGAGCGAATAGGGATCGTCCTGAATGGCGAGCAGCTTGGGCGGCACCTCCTTGCCGTCGAAGGGCTCGGTCACCGAATTGGCGGTGTCCTTGATAACCGGGTCTTCGGGTGCGCCCTGTTGCGCGGCGGCCGGAAGGGCCAGCGCAATCGCTGCGATGCAACCGCTGAAGGCAATCAAGATGCGCATGGCCGGTCTCCGTGGCTGGAGATATGATCTTACGCCTCACAGTCCGCGATACAAGGGTGGCGCGTTACCGCGTCGGAACGGGCGCCTCGCCGGTCCAGTCGTAAAAGCCGCGCCCGGCCTTTCGGCCGACCCAGCCCGCCTCGACATATTGGACGAGCAGCGGCGCGGGGCGGAATTTGGGGTCGCCGGTGCCGCTGTGCAGCACCCGGATGATTTCGAGGCAGGTGTCGAGCCCGATGAAATCGGCAAGCGTCAGCGGCCCCATCGGGTGATTGAGGCCGAGGCGGCAGCCGGTGTCGATATCCTGCATCGTTGCGACGCCTTCACCCAGCGCGAATACCGCTTCGTTGATCATCGGCATCAGCACGCGGTTGACGATGAAGCCCGGCGCGTCGTTCGCATGGACGATCTCCTTGCCGAGCCCCCGCCCGAACGCCTCGACCGCGGCGAGCGTTTCGTCGCTCGTCGCGAGGCCGCGGATCAGCTCGATGAGCCCCATCACCGGGACGGGGTTGAAGAAATGCACCCCGATGAAGCGCGCCGCATCGGGCGCTGCCTGCGCGAGGCGGGTGATGGGAATCGAGCTGGTGTTCGAGGCGAGGATCGCGCTGTCCGACAGATGCTGCCCGACACTCGCAAAGATCGCGCGCTTGACTTCCTCGCGCTCGGTCGCCGCCTCGATGACGAGGTCGGCAGGGGCAAAGGCGGCATGGTCGGCCACCGGCGTGATGCGCGCGAGCAGCGCCTCGGCGGCCGCCCCGGTCATTTTTTCCTTTGCGACGAGGCGGTCCAGCGCCTTGGCGATCCCCGCCTTGCCCGCTTCGGCGCGCGCAAGGTCGATGTCGGAGAGCAGCACATCATGTCCGGCGCCCGCCGATACCTGCGCAATCCCCGCGCCCATTTGCCCCGCACCGATGACGCCGACGATCATTTTGCCCTCCGGAAATATATGCCCATCCACGTCATCCCGGCGCAGGCCGCGATGACGAAACGAAAGGCTGCCCTAGGTGATCGCTCGCCCTCGTCAAGGGGCCGAACGGAACTCGGTCGCCTCGGCAAGGATCAGCGCGAAGGCGGGATCGACATCGTCCCAGCTCGCAAGCGGCGTCCAGCCGCCCGCGCGGAGCAGCAGGCTGGCGTCGCGCGGACCGTATTTGTGGCTGTTCTCACTGTGAATCGTTTCGTCCTTCACCATCGCATAGCGGCGCCCGTCGACGCCGAATTCGACGTCGCAATCGGCGACAAGGTGCATTTCGATCCGCGCATGGACGTCATTCCAAACCGCGCGGTGCGAGAAATTCTCGACCGGGATGTCGCCGCCCAGCTCGCGGTTGATGCGTTCGAGCAGATTGAGGTTGAACGCCGCGGTGACACCGGCCGGGTCGTCGTAGGCGCGTTCGAGCAATGCGACATCCTTGATGCGGTCGACCCCGATCAGCATCAGCGCGCCGTCGCCGAGCGTAGCGCGCCAGTTGCGCAGCAGGTCGACCGCGGTGCGCGCGACCATATTGCCGATCGTGCTGCCGGGAAAGAAGCCGAGCTTGGGCAGCGGACAAATCTCGCGCGGCAGTTCGACGCGCTGGGTGAAATCGGCCTCGACCGCATAGACGGGGAGACCGGGGAAGCGGGACGCAAGCCCGGCCGCGCTGTCGCGCAGGAAATCGCCCGAAATGTCGACGGGAACATAGGCCGAGGGCGCAATGGCTTCGAGCAGCAGCGGCGTCTTGGTCGAGCTGCCCGAGCCGAGTTCGACGACGGCGCGCCCCGCACCGATCGCCTCGGCAAGTTCGGCCGCGTGGCGGCGCAGCAATTCGGCCTCGCTGCGCGTCGGATAATATTCGGGAAGCGCGGTGATATCCTCGAACAGCGCCGAGCCGGTGGTGTCGTAGAACCAGCGCGCGGGGATCGCCTTTGGCCGTTGCGACAGGCCCGCATGCACGTCGGCGCGAAAGGCGACGTCGACCCCTGCATCGTCGGCCGATACCTGGCGGAGATTGCGCACGACGCCCATGTCACAGATCCTTTGCGAGCCGCAGGCCGGTGAACTGCCAGCGCTGGTGAGGGTAGAAGAAGTTGCGATAGGTCGCGCGCATATGGCCGCGCGGTGTCGCGCAGCTGCCGCCGCGGAGCACGAACTGGCCGCTCATGAACTTGCCATTATATTCGCCGACCGCGCCCGGCGCGGCGCGAAAGCCCGGAAAGGGGCGATAGGCGCTGCCCGTCCATTCCCACACGCTGCCGAACATTTGTTGCAGCCCGGTGTCGCCGACAGCAGCAGCCGGCTGCACTGGCGCGGCATCGTCGAGTTGGTCACCGCCCAGCGGGTCGAGTGCCGCCGCCGCGGCTTCCCATTCAAATTCGGTCGGCAGCCGCGCGCCCGCCCAGCTTGCGAAGGCATCGGCCTCGAAAAAGCTGATATGCGTCGCCGGCGCCGCGGGATCGATGTCGCGCCAGCCCGACAGCGTGAAATATTGGCCGTCGCGCCAATAGGCGGGGGCATCGACCGCTTCGGACTGCACCCACGCCCAGCCGTCGCTGAGCCAGAGCGACGGCGTTTCATAGCCGCCGTCGTCGATGAACTGCTGCCACTCGCCGTTGGTCACGGGGCGGCTCGCGAGCGCGTGCGGCGTCAGAAGCACCTCGTGGCGCGGGCCTTCGCAGTCGAAGGCAAAGCCGTCGCCGCCATGGCCGAGGGAGATGACGCCTGCCGCGCCCTCGATCCATTCCATGGCGGAAAACTGCGCAACTTCACACGCGATCGGCGTTTCCCACACCGCCGGACCGAGCGGATTTTGCGCGAAGAGATGCTTGATGTCGGTGAGCAGCAATTCCTGATGCTGCTGTTCGTGGTGGATACCGAGCTCGACGAGCGCGAGCGCCGCGGGTGACAGGCCCGGAAGCGCGCGGCCCAGCGCCGCATCGACATGCGCGCGCCATTCGCGCACCGCGTCGAGCGACGGGCGCGTCAAAAGCCCGCGGTGCGGGCGCGCGTGGCGCGGCCCCTCGGCCTCATAATAGCTGTTGAAGAGATAGGGAAAGCGCTCGTCGAAGAGGCGATAGCCCGCGACATGATCGCGAAGGACAAAGGTTTCGAAAAACCATGTCGTGTGCGCGAGGTGCCATTTGGCGGGCGAGGCGTCGTCCATCGACTGCGCGCTCGCATCGGCGTCGGACAAGGGCGCCACAAGATCGAGCGACAGCCGCCGCGTCGTGGCAAGCCGCCGCGCCAACGCCCCGTCTTCGAGCGCTGTTCGGGACTTTGCATCGGTCTTGCTGGCCATGGTCGAATAATCCCCCGAGGAGCGATTCGGTTTCGTTACGCGGCCCGACTATGGTTACACGGCATTCCGATGTCTAGAACAAACAAAGAACATTTAGCGCGTCGCGCCGGGCTTCCACAAAATGTCGCCGCTTCCTGCGGCGTTGACGTGCCGCGCCATCACGAAAAGATGGTCGGACAGGCGGTTGAGATAGGTGAGCGCAGCCGGGTTGAGCGTGCGACTTTCGGCAGCGGCGACCGCGGCGCGTTCGGCACGCCGGGCGGCCGCGCGCGCGACATGCAGCCGCGCCGCAGCCTCGCTTCCGCCTGGCAGGATAAAGCTTTTGAGCGGTTCGAGCGCGCCGTTCATCGCGTCGATCTCCTCTTCGAGCCGCGCGATCTGGCTGTCGACGATCCGCAGCGCCATGTCGTGCGCCCCGAAGCCCAGCGCGGGATCGGGCGGCGTCGCGAGGTCGGCGCCGAGGTCGAACATCTCGTTCTGGATACGCACCAGCATCGCGTGATGCCCGCCGTCGAACGCCAGCGCGGCGGCGGCAAGGCCGATCAGGCTGTTCGCTTCGTCGACGTCGCCGATTGCCGCCATCAACGCCGCCGATTTGGCGATGCGCGACCCGTCGGCGAGCCCGGTCGTCCCGTCGTCGCCGGTGCGCGTGTATATCTTGTTGAGCTTGACCACGCGGTCGCTTGGCTCAGCTGCTCGCGGCAGTAACGCCGATGATGACGAGCAGGATGATCGTGATCGCCTGCCATTTGACGCGCGCCATCATCATGCGATTTTGCGCGACCTGATTTTCGTGGACGGTGCCGTCCATCGCGGCGCGATGCCCCTGTGCGAAATGGAAGAGTCCGCGCGCGAGCGCGAAGAGGACGAGGCCGGCCGCGACAACGACCGCGAGGACGAGCAGGATTTGCATGCCCCCTATCTAGGGCATTTGCAGCGAATATCCAGTGGGAAGCCGTGCGGCGAGAATATCGGCGGCGAGCGCGATGCCGTCGGCGCCGCCGTCGCGCAGCGATGCGAGCGATGCCGCCGCGTCGCGCTTGGCGAGCCTTTTGCCGTCGGGACCGATGATCAAGCCATGGTGACGATAGACAGGCGTCGGAAGCCCGAACAGCGCCTGGAGCAGCCGGTGGACGTCGGTCGAGGCGACAAGGTCGGCACCGCGGACGACATGCGTGACGCCCATTGCGGCATCGTCGAGCGTGCTCGCGAGGTGATAGCTTGCGGGCGCGTCCTTGCGCGCGAGGACGATATCGCCGTGCGCGCACGGATCGGCGCGGCGCATCCCCTGCCCCTCCTCTTCCCAAGCAAGGTCGCCCGCGACCGCTGCGGCATGCGCCATGTCGAGCCGCCAGCAATGCGGCTCGTCGGCGAGGCGCAATTCGCGCGCGTGCGCGCCGAGCATCCGGCAGGTGCCGGGATAGACGGCCCCGGCGGGGCCGTGCGGCGCCGCGACGCTCGCGGCGATGTCGGCGCGCGTGCAGAAACAGGGGTAAACGAGCCCGCGCGCGCGCAAATCGTCGAGCGCCGCGGCATAATCGCCGAGCTGCGCCGATTGGCGCAGCGGCGCGCCGTCCCAGTCGATCCCGAGCCAGGCGAGGTCGCGCAGCCCCGCCTCGACATATTCCTCGCGCGAGCGCGCGCCGTCGATGTCGTCGATGCGGAGGCGGAAAATCCCGCCCGCACGGCGCGCCGCATCATGCGCGAGCAGCGCGCTATAGGCGTGGCCCAAATGCAGCTCACCGGTCGGGCTGGGCGCGAAACGCGTCAGCATGAGTCGCCGCCCGACTCCAGATACTGTGGCATCAACGCCACAATCATTCCATATGTTGAGGCAGATGCCCCCTTGACGCGCGAGTCAGATACGTCATGTAATGATGCTGTCACTCGGGAACGGCAGTGGCGCGCCATCCCGCGCAGCATAGGGGGCAGCGTCCAAAAGCCATGTTCCATCCCGATCTCGCCCGGCATCCCGATTCCTGTCCGGCCCTCGTTCTCAACGCCGACTATACGCCGCTCAGCTATTATCCCTTGAGCCTGTGGCCGTGGCAGACGGCGGTCAAGGCGGTTTTCCTCGACCGCGTCACCATCGTCGAAAATTACGAGCGCGAAATCCATTCGCCGACGCGCACGATGCCGATCCCCAGCGTGATCGCGCTGCGCCAGTATGTGAAGCCGTCGCAGCATCCGGCGTTCACGCGCTTCAACCTGTTCCTGCGCGACCGTTTCGCGTGCCAATATTGCGGGTCGGGCAGGGACCTGACCTTCGACCATGTCGTTCCGCGCCGGCTGGGCGGCCGTACGACGTGGGAAAATGTCACCACCGCCTGCGCGCCGTGCAACCTCAAGAAAGGCGGGCGCACCCCGGCGCAGGCGCATATGCCGATCTATCGCCAGCCGTGGCGCCCGACGAGCTGGCAGCTGCAGGACAATGGCCGCGCCTTTCCGCCGGGTTACCTCCACGAAAGCTGGATCGACTGGCTCTATTGGGATGTCGAACTGGAGGGGTAGCAGGCCGCGCGATATAATGGACCAAGGCGCGATGCCGGCGCATAATCGAGGCCGTGAGCAAGCCGCCAGGCGCGCACAAAAGCTGCGCGCATAGCTATGCGCCGCTTGACCCTGTGCCTTCGCAGGTGCAGCAAAGACGCATTATGGGCCCACCTATCCAGATTTCGCAGAATCCCGACATTCGTTATCTCGGGCGAATCCTCGGCGACGTCATTCGCGCCTATGGCGGCGACAAGCTGTTCCGTCAGACCGAATATATCCGTTCGTCGAGCGTCGACCGGCATCGCGGCATCGCGGGGGCCGAGGCGATCGACCCGGGGCTCGATGCACTCAGCCTCGACGACACCATCGCTTTCGTCCGCGGCTTCATGCTTTTTTCGATGCTCGCCAATCTTGCCGAGGACCGGCAGGGCGTCGCTGCCGAGCCCGAGGCGACCGTCGCCGCCGCGCTCGACAAGCTGAAGGCCGACGGGATCGACAGCGAAGCGGTCGCCGCGCTGCTCGGCGCCGGGTTGATCGCGCCGGTGCTCACCGCGCATCCGACCGAGGTGCGCCGCAAGTCGATGCTCGACCACAAGAACCGCATTGCCGAGCTGATGCGGATGCGCGACGCAGGCGCCGACGAGACGCCCGAAGGCGATGTGATCGAGGATGCGATCCGGCGGCAGGTCGTGCTGTTGTGGCAGACGCGCCCGCTGCGCACCGAAAAATTGTTCGTCGCCGACGAGATCGACAATGCGCTGACCTATTTGCGCGACGTCTTCCTGCCGGTCGTGCCGAAGCTTTACGCGCGCTGGGAAAAGGAGCTGGGGCAGCGCCCCGCGAGCTTCCTGCGCGTCGGAAGCTGGATCGGCGGCGACCGCGACGGCAATCCCTTTGTCACCGCCGAGACACTGAAGCTCGCGACGAGCCGCAATGCCGCGGCGGTGATCGGCCATTATATCGACGCGGTCCACGCGCTCGGCGCCGAGCTGTCGGTATCGGCGAGCCTCGCGCCCGTCCCCGACGCGGTGATCGCGCTCGCCGAAGCGAGCGGCGACACTGCGCCGAGCCGCAGCGACGAGCCCTATCGGCGTGCGATTTCGGGCATCTACGCGCGGCTGTGCGCGACCTATTCCGCGATCGTCGGCAAGGCGCCGCCGCGGCCGTCGGCGCTCGCGGGCGATGCCTATGCCGCGCCGGGCGATTTCCGCCGCGACCTCGTCACCATCGCGAACGGCCTGACGGCGAGCGGCGAAGGCCAGCTCGGCGGCATCGGCGCACTCGGGAGGCTTATCCGTGCGGTCGAGGTCTTCGGCTTCCACCTCGCGACGCTCGACATGCGGCAGAACAGCGCGGTCCACGAACGCGTGCTCGCCGAACTGCTCAAGGTCGCGGGGGTGTGCGACGATTATCTGGCGCTGGACGAAGCGGCGCGCGTCGCGCTGCTCACCGCCGAGCTGCAGAGCGACCGGCCGCTCGCCGCGCAATGGCACGAATGGAGCGAGGAGACCGCGGGCGAACTCGCGATCGTCCACGCCGCCGCCGAAGTGCGCGCGCGGCTGGGCCAGGATGCGATCTGCCAGTGGATCATCTCGATGGCGCAGGACCTGTCCGACCTGCTCGAGGTGCATGTCCTCGCACGCGAAGGCGGGCTGTGGCGGAGCGGCACCGACGCCGGCGCGGGCAACCTGATGGTCGTGCCCTTGTTCGAGACGATCGACGATTTGAGCCGCGCGCCCGACATCATGCGCCGCTATTTCGCGATGCCCGAGGTCGGCCCGCAGGTCGGGGTGCGCGGTCATCAGGAAGTGATGATCGGCTATTCCGATTCGAACAAGGACGGCGGCTATTTCACCTCGACCTGGGGGCTGCATCAGGCGTCGCAGGCGCTGACCCCGGTGTTCGAGGAAGCCGACACCGCGATGCAGCTGTTCCACGGCCGCGGCGGCGCGGTCGGGCGCGGCGGCGGCAGCGCCTTTGCCGCGATCCGCGCGCAGCCCGCGGGCACGGTGCAGGGACGCATCCGCATCACCGAACAGGGCGAGGTCATCGCCGCCAAATATGGCACCGTCGACAGCGCCGCGACGAACCTGGAGGCGATGGTGTCGGCGAGCCTGCTCGCGAGCCTCGAGCCCGAGAGTCTTGGCGGCGATGCGAGCGAGACCTTTACGGCCGCGATGGACGCTTTGTCGGACACAGCCTTCGCCGCCTATCGCGACCTTGTCTATGGCACCCCGGCGTTCAAGGATTTCTTCCGCGCGATGACGCCGATCGCCGAGATCGCGACGCTCAAGATCGGATCGCGCCCGTCGAGCCGCAAGAAGAGCACGGCAATCGAGGATCTGCGCGCTATCCCCTGGGTGTTCAGCTGGGCGCAGGCGCGCACGATGCTGCCCGGCTGGTACGGCACGGGCGAGGCGTTCGCGGCGTTCGACGATCAGGCGCTGCTTGCCGACATGGCGCAAAGCTCGCCCTTCTTTGCCGCGCTGCTCGGAAACATGGAGATGGTGCTCGCCAAGTCCGACATGGGTATCGCGGCGCGCTATGCCGAGCTCGCGGGCGAGGTCGACGGACATGATGCGATCTTCGCGCGCATCCGCGACGGCTGGCACCGCGCGCACGACGGGCTGCTCAAGATCACCGGCCAGTCGCGGCTGCTCGAAAAGAACCCGGCGCTCGAAGCGTCGATCCGGCTACGACTTCCCTATATCGAACCGCTCAACCTTTTGCAGATCGAGCTGATGAAGCGTCACCGCGCGGGCGAAACCGACCCGCGCATCGCCGAGGGCATCCAGCTGACGATCAACGCGATCGCGACGGCGCTGCGGAACAGCGGGTAGAGAATTCCTCTTCCGTCATCCCGGCGAAGGTGTGTGGGCGCTCCGGCTATTTCGAGATGATCCGCACCTCGCCCTTTGACGCCGCGCCGTCGGGGCGGAAGTCGATGGTGAAGGCGTCGCCATCCTCGTCGGTGCCCGACAGGCTGTTGCCGCTGCGCGTCACGGTCTTGCCCTTTTTGGCGAATTCGGCGGCCATCCAGTCGGCCGCGACCGCAGGCGTCGCCGGCGAGGTGAAGCCGAGCGTCACCGTCGCCTTTGCACCGTCCTTCCGGTCGCGGGCGTTGACGTCGACCTTGGTCACCTTGCTGTCGGGGTAGAGCGAAACGCCGTCGATATCGAAATCGCCCTCGACATCGAGGTCGACGAAATCGGGTATATCGATGTTGATCGCAACCTTGTCGCCGCCGATGCGAACCTTGCCGCCGTCCTTGCCCGAGGTGATCTCGACATTGCCGCCATCGCCACCCGCGTTGATAGAGACGTCGGGGATGTCGCCCTTTGCTTCGGATTTCTCCTCCTGCCCGCACGCGGCGAGGAGGAGCGTCGGGACAATCAGATAAGCGAAGCGCATGGCGGGTCTCCTTGGTGAGTTAGTTAAATAATACACCAAGGAGCGAGGGAGTCAATTGCGCCGCACACCGTCATTGCGAACCCGGCAACGCCGGGTGAAGCAATCTACAGCGGGCAGCGCAACAATCGGTTAGCTGGAGATTGCTTCGCTTCGCTCGCAATGACGTGATCGCCTCAGGCGTCTATGCTCGTCCGCACATCGCCATGCACGAGTCCGCCGTCGACGGTGATCGTGTCGCCAACGACGTAATCGCCCGCCTTTGACGCGAGGAAGATGGCCGCGCCGGCCATGTCCTCGGGCACACCGATGCGCTTCGTCGGGATCGCTTTCGCGACCGCATCGCCATGGTCGCGCGCGGCCTTGTTCATGTCCGACTGGAAGGCGCCGGGGGCGATGGCGGTGACGAGGATATGATCCTGCACGAGCCGCGCCGCCATGCGCTTGGTCAAATAGAGGATCGCCGCCTTCGACGCATGATAGCTGTACGTCTCCCACGGATTGAGGCGCATGCCGTCGATCGAGCCGATGTTGATGACCTTTGCCGGACGATCGTGGGTACCGCCCGCCTTGAGCAATCCGTGGAGCGCCTGCGTCAGGAAGAAGGGCGATTTGACATTGATGTCCATCACCTTGTCCCAGCCCGCCTCGGGAAAGCCCTCGAACGGCTCGCCCCATGCTGCGCCGGCATTGTTGACGAGGATGTCGAGCCTTTGCTCGCGCGCCTCCAGCTCCTTGGCGAGCGCGCGACAGCCTTCGACGGTCGAGAGGTCGACAGGGAGGCCGACGACCTTGCCCGGATAGCGCGTTTCGAAGTCGGCGACGGCTTCCTCGATCTGCGCGCTCTTGCGCGCCGAGATGTAAACGCGCGCGCAGCCTGCGGCGAGATAGCCCTCGACGATCATCTTGCCGATGCCGCGCGAGCCGCCGGTGACGAGAGCGATGCGGCCGTCGAGGCCGAACATGTCCTGGAGGTTCATAAGCTGGGCTCCTTTGAAGCCCCTCCCCTTGAGGGGAGGGGTTGGGGTGAGAGTCGCGGCGTGGTGCAAGGCCTCTGGCCCCCCACCCGCTGTGACTAGGCAGCAAGCTGCCAAGTCTCGCTGCCCTCCCCTGAAGGGGAGGGGCTTTCGATCGCTCAGTAGCCGTTCATCCGTGCGACCTGGTCGATGTGATAATGCACGTCGCCCATATATTCGGCGAGCGCGCGGTCGCGCTTCATATAGAGGCCGATGTCATATTCGTCGGTCATGCCGATGCCGCCGTGCATCTGGACGCCCTCGCGGACGGCAAGGTTCGCGGCGCGACCGGCCTTGGCCTTGGCGACCGAGACCATCAGCCTTGCGCCCTCGCTGCCCTCGTCGAGCAGTTGCTGCGCCTTCATGACGGTCGCGCGCGCGACTTCCATCTCGCCATAAAGATGCGCGGCGCGGTGCTGGAGGCCCTGGAACTCGCCGATCAGCTTGCCGAACTGCTTGCGCTCCTTGAGGTAGGTGACGGTCATGTCCATCGCGCCCTGCCCGACGCCCACCATTTCGGCGGCGGCGCCGGTGCGCGTCGCGGCGAGCAAGGCGTCGAGGATGTCGCCGCCCGCATCGACCTCGCCGATGACCGCGTCGGCATCAACTTCGACGCCGTCGAGGGTGACGTGGCTCGCGAGGCTGGAGTCGACGAGGCGGCGCGGATCGGCGGTCATGCCCTTGGCATCCTTGGGCACCGCGAACAGCGTGATGCCGCCGTCGGTCTTCGCCGCGACGATGCTCATGTCGGCAACATGGCCGTGGAGGACGAAGCTCTTCTTGCCGTTGAGGCGGAAGCCGTTGCCGCTGCGCGTCGCGGTCGTCGCGATGCGGTCGGGGCGGTGCTTGGCGCCCTCGTCGATCGCGAGCGCAACGATCGCCTCGCCGCCCGCAATCGCGGGAAGCCAGCGGCCCGCCTGCGTGCCGCCTGCCTTGGCGAGCGCGGCGACTGCGCCGACGCTGGTCGAAAGGAAGGGCGAGGGGGTGAGGTTGCGGCCGATTTCCTCGAGCACGATACCCGCCTCCAAATGCCCCATGCCGAGGCCGCCATGCTCCTCGGGAACGAGCATGCCCGGCAGGCCCATTTCGGTGAACTGCGCCCAGAGGTCGCGCGAGAAGCCGGTGGCGTCGGAACTGTCGCGGAGCTTGCGAAGGTGCGACACCGGTGCCTGTTCGGCCACGAAAGGCGCAACGCTGTCCTTGAGCATCGCCTGGTCGTCATTGTGATAGAGCGGCATGTCTTGTCTCCTAAGCCCCTCCCCTGAAGGAGAGGGCTTGATTCCTTCTACGCCCCCGGCAGGTCGAGGATACGCTTGGCGATGACGTTGAGCATGACCTCGCTCGTCCCGCCTTCGATCGAATTGGCCTTGGTGCGCAGCCAGGACCGCGCACGCGCGCCGCCCTTGCTTTCGTCGCTGTCCCATTCGAGCGCGTCGGCGCCGCCGCCTGCCATGACGAGTTCGTGACGGCGCTTGTTGAGCTCGGTCCCCACATATTTCATCATGTTCGAACTGGCGGGATGCGCGCGGCCGGTTTTCCACATGTCCATGAAGCGCTCGCCCATCGCGCGATAGGCAAAGACGTCGGTGTCGAACGCCGCCATTTCGGCGCGCAGGATCGGGTCGTCGAGTTCGCCATTGGCGTTAAGCCCGAGCGATTTGGCGAACAGCGCGCCGACGCTGATCATGTCGCCGCCCGCGCCGCCGCCCGAGATCATCTCGCGCTCGTGGCCGAGCAGATATTTGGCGACGTCCCAGCCGCGATTGACCTCGCCGACGAACTGGTCCTTTGGCACCTTCACATCGTCGAAGAAAGTTTCGCAGAACGGGCTGTTGCCCGAAATCAGCAGGATCGGCTTGGTCGACACGCCTTCGCTTTCCATGTCGAAAAGCATGAAGGTGATGCCCTGATATTTGTTCGTCTTGTCGGTGCGGACGAGGCAGAAGATCCAGTCGGCCTTGTCGGCATAGCTCGTCCAGATCTTCGAGCCGTTGACGACCCAATGGTCGCCCCCCACTGGATCGGTAACTTCTTCGCCAAAGGTCTGCAGGGAGACGAGGTCGCTCCCCGCGCCGGGCTCCGAATAGCCTTGGCACCAGCGGATTTCGCCGCGCGCAATCTGGCCCAGATAATGGACCTTCTGTTCCTCGGTGCCGAATTTGAGGAGCGCGGGGCCGAGCATCCAGATGCCGAAGCTTTGCAGCGGCGGACGCGCCTTGATCCGCGCCATTTCCTGTTTGAAGACCTTCGTCTGTTCGGGGGTGAGCCCCGCGCCGCCATAGGCCGTCGGCCAGTCGGGGACGGTATAGCCCTTTTCGACGCAGCGCTCGAGCCACTGCTTTTGCGCCGCGTTCTTGAACTCGAACTTGCGTCCGCCCCAGCAGATGTCATCCTCGTCGCGAACCGGTTCGCGCATTTCGGGGGGGCAATTGGCTTCCAGCCAGGCGCGCACTTCGGCGCGGAAAGCGTCAAGATTGCTCATCGCAAAGGCTCCTCTTCCTTTCGCCAGACTAAGGCGTCACCGCCACTTTACGCAAGCGTCAACTTGGCCCGAGTCGCGGCCGTTACGGCGCCGTAACGTCAATTCGCGGGGCGTTGACGCGCCCCGCTTCGCCCCTAAGCTAGGTGGCAAAAGAAAACGGGAGAGCAGGTCCATGCGATTCGCAGGCAAGGTCGCCGTCGTCACCGGCGCGGCATCGGGTATCGGCAAGGCCGCGGTGCTGAAGCTCGCGGGCGAAGGCGCGCATGTCTTCGCCGCCGACATCGACGAAGCGGGTGGCCGCGCGCTCGCCGAAACGTCGAACGGCAAGATCGAGTTCGTCCGCTGCGACGTCATGGTCCCCTCGGACATCGAGGCGCTGATGAACGCCGCCGCGGCGAAGGTGGGCGGGATCGACATCGTCTTCAACAATGCCGCCGCGGGCGGCGACCGCGCGCCGATCGACGAAATCACGCCCGAGGGCTGGGATGCGACGATGAACCTCGTGCTCAAGTCGGTTGCGATGGGCATCCGCTATGCGAGCCCGCACATGAAGGGGCGCAAGGGCGCAGCAATCATCAACACGGCGAGCGTTGCGGCGCTCGGCGCCGGCTATTCGCCGACCGCCTATGCAGTGGCAAAAGCGGGCGTACTCCACCTGACCAAGGTCGCCGCGACCGATCTTGCTCAATATGGTATCCGCGTGAACGCGATCTGCCCCGGCTTCATCAACACCAATATCTTTACTGCATCGCTCGACGTACCCGGCGCGATGAAGGACCAGGCCGATGCGGTGATCGCCGAGATGAGCGCGAACGCGCAGCCGGTCGCGCGCGGCGGCCAGCCCGACGATATCGCCAACGCCGTCGCCTATCTAGCGAGCGAGGAATCCTCCTTCATGACCGGTACGCACATGCTCGTCGACGGCGGGCTGACGATCGGCCAGCGCCATGCGTGGGACAAGGAAACGCCGGGCATGTTCGACGCGCTGATCGCGATGGAGGAAGCGGCGAAGGCCGGGGCGCCCGCGTGAACGCCGCCGCGCCGCGCGTCCCCGTTGCCGAGCGCCTGCCGGTGCGGCTGAAGGTGATGCACGGGCTCGGCAGCCTTGCCTATGGCGTCAAGGAGAATGGCTTTTCGACCTTCCTCCTGCTGTTCTACAATCAGGTGATCGGGCTCGACGCGAGCCTTGTCGGCGCGGCGATCATGGTCGCACTGATTTTCGACGCCTTTGTCGATCCCGTCATCGGCGAACTCACCGACCGGACGCGCAGCCGCTGGGGCCGGCGCCTGCCGTGGCTCTATGCCGCACCGCTGCCGCTCGCCATCGCGTGGATGCTGCTGTGGAGCCCGCCCGAAATGAGCGACGCGGCAACCGTCGCCTGGCTCATCGCGCTGGCGATCGTCGTGCGCACGCTCGTGTCGATGTGCGAGGTGCCGTCGGTCGCGATCGTCCCCGAACTCACCGCCGATTATGACGAGCGCACGCTGGTGATGCGCTATCGCTTCCTGTTCGGATGGGGCGGCGGGCTGGTCATCCTCATCCTTGCCTACGGCGTCTTTTTCGGCGGCGAGAAGGGGCTCGTCGATCCGGCGGGCTATTTCCCTTATGCGCTCACCGGCGCGCTGATCATGCTTGGTGCGGTGGTGCTGTCGGCGCTCGGCCAGCACAAGCGTATCGCGGTGTCGAACCGCGATCAGGTCGTGCCGAAGGCCAGCCTGTCGCACATTGTCCGCGACATGCGCGCGACCTTGTCGAACCGCGCCTTTCTGTGGCTGGTGTTCGCGGCGCTGTTCGGCTTCGTCAATCAGGGCGTGACCTTTTCGCTGACCAACTATCTGCTCGGCTTCTTCTGGCAGCTCGATCAGGGCGAACTCGTCGCTTATGTGCTGCTGCTGTTCGGGACGATGATCGCAGCCTTCCTGCTCGTCGCGCCTCTCGCGGCGCGGCTGGGCAAGCGCGACGCGGCGATCCTTGCGGGTGCGATAGCGCTGACGCTGAACAGCGGCCTTTACCTCTCCTATATCCAAGGCATCTTTCCCGGCCTGCCCGGCAAGCCGAGCATCGCCGCGATGTTCGCCTTTGTCTTTTTCGGGAACACATTTTCGATCATCCTGATGATCCTGTCGTCGTCGATGATGGCCGATGTCGTCGAGGCGTCGCAGAGCGAGACCGGGCGACGCTCCGAAGGGCTGTTCTTTGCCGGATATTTCTTCATGCAGAAATGCGCGACGGGGATCGGCATCGGGGTCGCGGGGTTGATCCTCTCGCTCGCCGGTTTTCCGGCGGCGGCGCGGCCGGGCGAAGTCGGCGACGCTGTGCTCGATAATCTGGCGCTCGGCTATATGCTCGCGACCCTGCTGATCGGTGTCACCGGGCTGCTCGTGATGCGGCGTTTCCCGATTTCGCGCGCCGACCACGAGGCGCGGATCGCGCTGCTCGACGATGCTGCTCGCGCCGAACCCGACGCGACCGCCGCGCATCCGTAGCGGAAAAATGTCGGCGCCAAATGGCCTGGCGCAATTTTCGGGCGGCAGGGGTTGGCAAAGGGGGGCGAATCGGTCCAAAAGCTTACGTGAACGTAAAGGGAAAGGAAGCGACGATGGATTTCGACCTCACCGAACGGCAGAAGCATTGGCAGGGCCGTGTGCGCGAATTCATCGAGCGCAAGGTTCGCCCCGCGGTGCCGACCTATTATGAACAGGATGCCCAGGGCGGCCGCTGGAAGGTGATCCAGGTCGTCGAGGATCTGAAGGCCGAAGCGAAGGCGGCGGGCATCTGGAATCTGTTCATGCCGCCGCGCAGCGCCGCGCACCACCATGTCGACGAGACGTTCGAGTTCGAGGGTCCCGGTCTCACCAACCTCGAATATGCGCTGTGCGCAGAGGAAATGGGGCGCATCGGCTTTGCGAGCGAAGTGTTCAACTGCTCGGCGCCCGACACCGGCAATATGGAAGTGTTCCACCGCTATGGCACGCGCGCGCAGAAGGACAAATATCTGAAGCCGCTGATGGAGGGCGAGATTCGTTCGGCCTTCCTGATGACCGAGCCGCAGGTCGCCTCGTCCGACGCGACCAATATCGAGACGCGGATAGAGCGCGACGGCGACGATTATGTCATCAACGGCACCAAATGGTGGTCGTCGGGCGCGGGCGATCCGCGCTGCAAGGTCGCGATCGTGATGGGCAAGACCGATTTCGGCGCCAAGCGCCACCAGCAGCAGTCGATGCTGGTCGTGCCGCTCGACGCGCCGGGGATTACCATCAAGCGCCACCTGCCCGTCTTTGGTTATGACGACGCGCCGCACGGCCATATGGAAATCGAACTCAAGGACGTGCGCGTCAATGCCGAGGAGGCGATGCTGCTCGGCGAAGGGCGCGGGTTCGAGATCGCCCAAGGCCGCCTCGGCCCCGGCCGCATCCACCATTGCATGCGCACGATCGGCGTCGCCGAAGAGGCGCTCGCGAAAATGTGCAAGCGGCTGCAATCGCGCGTCGCCTTTGGCAAGACGATCGCCGAACACAGCATCTGGGAACAGCGCATCGCGCGTGCGCGCATCGACATCGAGATGACGCGCCTGCTCTGCCTGAAGGCCGCCGACATGATGGACAGGATCGGCAACAAGGCCGCCGCCGCCGAAATCGCGGCGATCAAGGTGCAGGCGCCCAATATGGCGCTGCAAATCATCGACGATGCGATCCAGGCGCATGGCGCGGGCGGCGTCAGCGAGGATTTCGGCCTCGCCAAGGCCTATGCCCACCAGCGCACGCTGCGCATCGCCGACGGCCCCGACGAGGTCCACGCGCGCGCGATCGCCCGCATCGAATTTGCGAAGCATTCGCCCGCGGCCGACCCCGGTTTTTCGTCGGGCGACATCGGGGTTTCGCGGTAAGATCGCAGACTGAAGCAGAAATATCGTCATTGCGAGCCCGGCTTTCGCCGGGGTCGCAATGACGGGAATGGTTAAGCGGGCTTAGCTCCGCGCAAATGGGAAAGGTTGCAGTTCCACATGACCAAAGCCGCAATCCTGATCGAACCCGGCAAGCCGCTGTCGGTCGAAGACATTGTCGTCGACAAGCCCGGCCCGCACGAGGTCCGCATCCGCACCGCCGCCTGCGGCCTCTGTCATTCGGACCTGCATTTCATCGACGGCGCCTACCCCCACCCCCTGCCCGCGATCCCCGGCCATGAGGCGGCAGGGATAGTCGAGGCAGTGGGAAGCGAGGTACGGACGGTGAAGCCCGGCGACGCCGTCGTCACCTGCCTGTCCGCCTTTTGTGGGCACTGCGAATTTTGCGTCACCGGGCGCATGTCGCTGTGCATGGGCGGCGACACGCGGCGTCCCGCAGGCGCAAGCCCGCGCATCACGCGGCCCGACGGATCGCCGGTCAATCAGATGCTCAACCTGTCGGCCTTTGCCGAGGTGATGCTCGTCCACGAACATGCCTGCGTCGCGATCGACCCCGACATGCCGCTCGACCGCGCGGCGGTGATCGGCTGCGCGGTGACGACGGGCGCGGGAACGATCTTCAACGCGTGCAAGGTGACGCCGGGCGAGACCGTCGCGGTCGTCGGCTGCGGTGGTGTCGGCCTCGCGACGATCAACGCCGCAAAGATCGCGGGCGCGGGGCGCATCATCGCCGCCGACCCGGTTCCCGAAAAGCGCGAACTCGCCAGAAAGCTGGGGGCAACCGACGTGGTCGATGCCCTCGCCGACGATGCCGCGAAGCAGATCGTGGAACTCACCAAAGGCGGCGTTGACCACGCCATCGAAGCCGTTGGCCGCCCCGCCTCGGCCAGCCTCGCGGTTGCCTCGCTGCGCCGCGGCGGCACCGCGACGATCCTCGGCATGATGCCGCTCACCGAAAGGGTCGGCCTGAGCGCGATGGACCTGCTTTCCGGCAAGAAATTGCAGGGTGCGATCATGGGCGGCAACCGCTTCCCTGTCGACATCCCGCGGCTCGTCGATTTCTACCTGCGCGGGCTGCTCGACCTCGACAGCATCGTCGCCGAGACGATCCCGCTCGAGAAGATCAACGAGGGCTTCGACAAGATGAAGAAAGGCGACGCCGCACGGTCGGTGATCGTGTTCGACCAGTGATGCAGGCGACCATCATTCACGCCCTCTCCTTCAGGGGAGGGCGGCGAGACTTGGCAGCTTGCTGCCTAGTCGCAGCGGGTGGGGTCCATCGCCCTTGCGCAAGGCCGATGGACCCCACCCCAACCCCTCCCCTGAAGGGGAGGGGCTTATGACGCTCGACGCGCAAAAGGCGTTCAGCGGCACCGTCGCGCCCGAAGGGGCGGACGTGCTCGACGAGGCAAAGCTCACCGCGTGGATGGAAGCCAATGTCGAGGGCTTCAAAGGCCCGTTGACGCAGCGCAAGTTCGCGGGCGGCCAGTCGAATCCGACGTACAAGATTTCGGCTCCGTCGGGCGATTATGTGCTCCGCCGCAAGCCATTCGGCAAGTTGCTCCCCTCGGCGCATGCGGTCGATCGCGAATATAAGGTGCAGGCGGGGCTCCATAGGATGGGCTTTCCCGTCGCGCGCCAATATGGGCTGTGCACCGACGAGGATGTCGTCGGCAGCTGGTTCTATGTGATGGCCATGGTCGACGGGCACACCATCTGGGACGGTGCGATGCCGGGGTCGACCCCCGAAAACCGCCGCGCCACCTATGAGGCGATGATCGACACGCTCGCCGCGCTCCACAATGTCGACGTCGAGGCGGCGGGCCTTGCCGACTATGGCAAGCCCGGCAATTATTTCGGGCGCCAGGTCGAACGCTGGACCAAACAATATAAGCTCGCCGAGACCGAGACGATGGACGAGATGGAACAGCTCATCGCGTTCCTGCCCGCCAGCTTGCCCGAACAGACGCGCACCAGCGTCGTCCACGGCGACTATCGCATCGACAATATGATCTTTGCGCACGACCGGCCGGAGGTGGTCGCGGTGCTCGACTGGGAGCTGTCGACATTGGGCGATCCGCTCGCCGATTTCACCTATGTCGCAATGGCATGGGTGACCGAAAATGGCGGGCGGTCGGGGGTGATGGACGTCGACCGCGCGAGCCTCGGCATTCCTGAACTGGACGAAATGGTCGAGCGCTATTGCGCGGCGACGGGACGCGACGGCGTTCCCGACATGAACTGGTATTTCGCCTATAATTTCTTCCGCCTCGCGGGGATCATCCAGGGCATCAAGAAGCGGGTGATCGACGGCACCGCCTCGTCGCAGCATGCGAAGGACATGTCCGAACGCGTCCGCCCGCTCGCCGAGCGGGCTTGGGAATTTGCACGAAAGGCAGGAGCATGAGCCTGTTCGACATGCGCGGCGAAGTCGCGCTGATCACCGGATCGTCGCGCGGCATCGGCAAGGCAACCGCCGAGGCGATGGCCGAGCAGGGCGCGAAGGTCGTGATTTCGAGCCGCAAGCAGGATGCGTGCGATGCGACCGCGACAGAGATCAACGCGCGCTTTGGCGAAGGCACGGCGATTGCGGTCGCCGCGAACATCTCGTCGAAGGATGCCCTGCAGAATCTGGTGAACGAAACGCGCGCCGCCTTCGGCAAGATCACCGCGCTGGTCTGCAACGCCGCGTCCAATCCCTATTATGGCCCCGGCCTCGGCATCGCCGACGAGCAGTTTCGCAAGATCATGGACAATAATATCCTGTCCAACCACTGGCTTATTTCGATGGTCGCGCCCGAAATGCTCGAACGCGGCGCGGGGTCGATCACGATCGTCAGCTCGATCGGCGGGCTCAAGGGATCGCCGATCATCGGTGCCTATTGCATTTCCAAGGCCGCCGACATGCAGATGGCGCGCAATTATTCGGTCGAATTCGGCCCGCAGGGTGTGCGCGTCAATTGCGTCGCGCCGGGCTTGATCCGCACCGACATGGCGCGCGCGCTGTGGGAGAACCCGGAAAATCTGAAGCGGTCGACCGCCGCCTCGACGCTCAAGCGCATCGGCGAGCCGCACGAGATCGCGGGCGCCGCGGTCTTCCTTGCCAGCAAGGCGGGCGCATTCACCACCGGCCAGACCATCGTGTGCGATGGCGGGGCGACAATTTCGGGAGGCGCATGATGGGCGCATTGGACGGCAAGATCGCGATCATCACCGGCGCCGGTTCGGGAATTGGCCGCGCGAGCGCGCTGCGCTTCGCCGCCGAGGGTGCGAAGCTCGTGCTCGGCGACAAGACGACGGCGGTGCATGAAACGGCGCAGGCGGTGACGGAGGCTGGCGGGACGGTCGTGGCGCTCGAAATCGATGCGGGCGTCGAGGCCGATGTCGCCAAGCTCGTGGCGACCGCCAGGGACAGCTATGGCGGGCTCGACATCGCCTTCGCCAACGCCGGGATCATCGGCGACATGGGCGGGATTTTCGAATTCGATCCCGCCGCCTGGGCCGAGACTTTGCGCGTCAACCTGATCGGCCCCGCGCTGATGGTGAAGCATGCCGGGAAAGCGATGGTCGATCAGGGGCGTGGCGGCGCGATCGTGCTGACCGCGAGCGTTGCGGGGCTCAACTCGGGCGCCGGCCCCGCGGCCTATTCGGCGTCGAAGGCGGGCGTCGTCAATCTCGCCAAGACCGCCGCACAGCAGCTCACCACCAGCGGCGTGCGCGTCAACGCCATCTGTCCCGGACTGACCGAAACGGGGATGACCAAACCGACGTTCGATTATGCCAAGGACAAGGGCGTCACGCACAAGCTGGGCCAATTGAACCCGCTCAAGCGCGCGGCGCAGCCCGAGGAGCTCGCCAATGTCGCGCTTTTCCTCGCGAGCGACCAGGCAAGCTATGTCAACGGGCAGGCGATCGCAGTTGACGGCGGGCTGTCGAGCTCGCACCCCGTGACGCGGCAACTGCTTGGCCAGACGTCGCATTGACAGGAGTATCATGACCCAAGGTTTCGACCCCGCGCGGCTCGACCGCATCCCGGCTTTCCTCCAGGCCAAATATGTCGACTCCGGCCGCCTGCCGCACGCCGCGACCTTGGTATCGCGGCGCGGCGAGATCGCGCATCTGTCGTGCATCGGCGACGCGCGGCCGGGCGCGGCGCTGAAGGAGGATGCGATTTTCCGTATCGCCAGCATGACCAAGCCGATCACCAGCATCGCCTTCATGATGCTGCTCGAAGAAGGCAAGGTGGCGTTGTCGGACCCGCTGGTCAAATTTTGCCCCGAATTCAAGAACACCGGGGTTTTCGTCGCGGGGGGCGGCAATATCCCCTTTGTCACGCGCCCGCCAGCAGCGCCGATCCGCATGCTCGACCTGCTGCGCCACACGTCGGGGCTGACCTATGGCTTTCAGGAGCGTACCCCGGTCGACGCCGCCTATCGCAAGGCGCGGATCGACGATTTCGACGCCCATTATACGATGGACAGTTTCATCGCGGAGCTCGCGAAATTTCCGCTCCAGTTCGACCCGGGCGCGCACTGGAATTACTCGATGGCGACCGACGTGCTCGGCGCGGTGATCGAGCGGATCGAGGGCAAGCCCTTTGCCGACGTGCTCCACGAGCGCATCTTTGCGCCGCTCGGCATGGTCGACACGGGGTTTCAGGTTCCCGCCGAACAGCAGCATCGGCTGACCGATTGCTATGCTTTCGACCCCAAGGACAAGAAGCAGCTGTTCGATAGCAGCGACCGTAGTCGCTGGGCAAAGTCACGCAGCTTTCATTCGGGTGGCGGCGGGCTCGTCTCGACGCTCCACGACTATCACCGCTTCTGCCTGATGCTGCTTCGCGGGGGCAAGCTGGGAGACACCAGGATCATCGGCCGCAAGACGTTCGACCTGATGACCGCGAACCATCTGCCGGGCGGCGGCGACCTGACGCAGCACAGCGTCGGCGTCTTTTCCGAGGACGAAAATGCCGGCATCGGTTTCGGGCTCGGCTTTGCGACGACGATCGACCCCGCGCGCGCGGGCCTGCCCGCGTCGGTCGGCGATTTTTATTGGGGCGGCATGTTCTCGACCGGTTTCTTCGTCGATCCGGTCGAGGAGATCTGCATGGTCTTCATGACGCAGCTGATGCCCTCTTCCACCTATCCCGTGCGGCGCGAGGTCAAGACCCTCGTCCACGCCGCGCTCGATGACTGAAATGACAACCCCTCTCTCCGCTCGTGTCGAGCGAAGTCGAGACACCGCCAGGGTGTGTGCCAACGATAGGCATATCGACGTCGCTCGAGGCGAACGGGGTCAAGACCAAGGAGCCTGAAATGTCCGACGAAACCCCCGTGTCCGTCACGATGGAGAAGGACGGCGACATCGCCGTCATCATCGTCAACAATCCGCCCGTCAACGCGCTGAGCTGGCACGTCCGCCAAGGGCTGGAAGATAACATCAAGGCGGCGATCGCCGACGACGGCGTGAAAGCGATCGTCCTGCGCTGCGACGGCGGCACCTTTATCGCGGGCGCCGACATCAGCGAGTTTGGCAAACCGCCGCGCGGTCCCGATTTCAACGCGGTGCTCAACGGCATCGAAGCGGCGCCGAAACCGGTGGTCGCGGCGATCCACGGCACCGCGCTCGGCGGCGGGCTGGAGACGGCGCTCGTCTGCCACTATCGCGTCGCGGTGCCCTCGGCGAAGCTCGGCGTTCCCGAGGTCAAACTCGGCTTGCTCCCCGGTGCGGGCGGTACGCAGCGCCTGCCGCGCGTCGTCGGTGTTGAGGCGGCCGCCGAAATGACCTCGACCGGCAACCCTGTCCCCGCCCCCAAGGCGAAGGAGATGGGTCTCGTCGACAAACTCGCGGGCGAGGACAGTCTTGCCGCCGACGCGATCGCTTTTGCCCGCGCCAAGATCGCCGACGGCCCCCGCCCGACGCGCGAGCGTGCGGTGTTCGGCGATGTGGGCGCGATCGAGGAGCTCAAGAAAAAGAACGCCAGGCGCTGGCGCGGGTTCGAGGCGCCCTACGCCAACCTCGCCTGCGTCGAGGCGGCAACGCGCCTGCCTTTTGAAGAGGGCCTCGCCTATGAGCGCGAGCAGTTCATGAAGCTGATGTTCGGCAGCCAGTCGGCGGCGCAGCGCCACATCTTCTTCGCCGAACGCCAGGCAGCGAAGATCGACGGCCTGCCCAAGGACACCAAGCTGCGCGACGTCAAAAAGGTCGGCATCATCGGCGCCGGGACGATGGGCGGCGGCATCATGATGAACTTCCTGCAAAAGGGCATCCCCTGCACCATCGTCGAGATGCAGCAGGAAGCGCTCGACCGCGGGCTGGGCGTGGTGCGCAAAAATTATGACGCCAGCGCCGCCAAGGGCCGTTTCAAGCCCGAACAGGTTGATCAGATGATGGGGCTTATCACCCCGACGCTCAACCTTGAGGATCTCGCCGACTGCGATCTGATCATCGAGGCGGTCTATGAGAATATGGACGTCAAGAAGGAGATTTTCGCCAAGCTCGACAAGATTGCGAAGCCCGGCGCGATCCTCGCGTCGAACACATCCTATCTCGACATCGACGAAATCGCGACCGCGACGAGCCGCCCCGGCGACGTGCTCGGCATGCACTTTTTCTCGCCCGCCAATGTGATGAAGCTGCTCGAGGTCGTGCGCGGCGACAAGACTGCGCCCGACGCGCTCGCGACCGCGATGGCGATCGGCAAGAAGATCGGCAAGGTCGCGGTGGTCGCGGGCGTGTGCGACGGCTTTATCGGCAACCGCATGCTCAAACCCCGCCAGATGGAAGCGATGAAGCTGCTGATGGAAGGCGCCACCCCGGCGCAGGTCGACAAGGTGCATGTCGAATTCGGCATGCCGATGGGCCCGTTCCAGATGAGCGACCTTGCCGGCGTCGACATCGGCTGGCACCGCGACCCCAATCGCATCGAAAGCATCCGCGACGCGCTGTGCGCCGAGGGCCGTTGGGGCCAGAAGAAACAGGCGGGCTTTTACGATTATGACGAGAAGCGCCAGCCGTCGGAAAGCGCGCGCGTAGCCGAGATCATCGAGGAGTTCCGCAGCAAGGCAGGCGTCGAGAAGCGCGAGATTACCGATCAGGAAATCATCGAGCGCACGCTCTATCCGATGGTCAACGAAGGCGCGCTGATCCTGGCAGAAGGCAAGGCACAGCGCGCAAGCGACATCGATGTCGTGTGGATCTATGGCTATGGCTGGCCCGTCTATCGCGGCGGCCCGATGTTCTGGGCAGGGCTCGAAGGCACCGACAAGATCGTCGCGGCGCTGGAAAAGCACGGCTTCGAGGTCGCGCCGCTGCTGAAGGAAAAGGCGGAAGCGAAATCGGGCTTCTAAAAGCCCCGATGCGCTGACATGAAAGGCCGCCTGATCCCGGTGGGGCAGGCGGCCTTTTATTTGTCATCCGATGATCGTTATCCCGGACTTGATCCGGGGCCCCACTTCTTCGAGGCCGGGGCAATGGACCCCGGGTCAAGCCCGGAGTGACGAACGGAGGGGCGGGCCTTATCCCTGCAGGGTCTTGATGATCGCAGAAAAGTCGCGCCCTTCCTTGTCGGATTCGACAAAGGCTTCATAAAGGTCGCGCGCGCGGCTGCCCATCGGCACATCGGCGTCGACGCTCGCCGCGGCTTCCATCGCGAGGCGCAAATCCTTGAGCATAAGCGCGGCGGCGAAGCCGCCTTTATAATCGTTGTCGGCAGGCGTCGTCGGCCCGACACCCGGAAGCGGCGCATAGCTTGTAAGCGACCAGCATTGCCCCGACGACACGCTGGCGATGTCGAAGAATTTCTGCGGATTGAGCCCGAGCTTCTGCGCGAGCGCGAGCGTTTCGCAAGTCGCAATCATCGAGGCGCCAAGCAGCATATTGTTGCAGATTTTCGCCGCCTGCCCCGCGCCCGCATCGCCCGCATGGATCACCGCCTTGCCCATCTTCGCGAGGATCGGCTCGGCGCGTGCAAAGCCCTCTTCGGTGCCGCCGACCATGAAGGTCAGCGTCCCCGCGTTGGCGGCGGCGATTCCGCCCGACACCGGCGCGTCGACCGCGACGAGGCCCTTGGCGGTTGCGGCTTCGATGTTCGAGCGTGCGGTCGCTACGTCGATCGTCGAGCAGTCGAGGAGCAGCGTGCCCGGCCCGGCGTTGGGATAGACATCGCCTTCATAGACGCCTGCGACATGTTTGCCCGCAGGCAGCATTGTGACGACGGCTTCGGCGCCGGTCACCGCTTCGGCGGCGGAGGCGGCGCGGGTGCAGCCCGCCTCGACCGCGCGGGCCAGCGCCTCTTCGCTGAGGTCGAAAGCTCGGACCTCATGCCCCGCGTTCGCGAGATTTGCGGCCATGCCCCCGCCCATGTTGCCGAGTCCGATAAATGCGATTCTCATGTTCACTCCAATCAGACGAATAAGATCACAAGACCAAGAAAGATCATGACAAGTCCGAATATCAGCATCAGGACCGGTTGTGCGTAGGCCATGCCACGGTCCCAGCGGTTGCGCGGCAGTGGATCGGCATCGGCCAGCTTCAGAATCGCTGCTTCGACAATGTTTATGCGTTCTTCCCGGCGATGCCTCCAACCGGAAACGCCGAGCCACACGAATAGCAGCCCGACGAATAGCAACCCAACGCCTTTGAGGATTATCGACCCTTCCACACGCCCTCGCGTTTCTCGATAAACGCCGCCATGCCTTCGGCCTTGTCCTCGGTCGCGGCGAGGATCTGGAACAGGCGGCGTTCGTAGATCAGCCCCTGGTCGAGCGTCGTTTCGAAAGCGGCGTTGACCATGTCCTTGTTCACCATCGCGGCCATCGGCGGCATGCTTGCGATCATGGTCGCGGTCTTCACCGCTTCGTCGACCAGCGTCGCATGTTCGACGACGCGCGCGACGAGGCCCGAGCGCTCGGCCTCTTCGGCGTCCATCATCCGGCCGGTGAGGCACATTTCCATCGCCTTTGCCTTGCCCACCGCGCGCGTCAGCCGCTGCGAGCCGCCCATGCCCGGGGCGACGCCGAGCTTGATCTCGGGCTGGCCGAATTTGGCCTTGTCGCTGGCGATGATGAAGTCGGCCATCATCGCAAGCTCGCAGCCGCCGCCGAGCGCGAAACCGCCCACCGCCGCGATCCACGGCTTGCGTATCTTTTTCACAAAGTCGCTCGTCCATTTCGAGAAAAAATCCTCGAGATAGAAATCGGCCGCAGGCTTGTCGGCCATTTCCTTGATGTCGGCGCCTGCGGCGAAGGCCTTGTCGCCCGAGCCGGTGAGGACCGCGCAGCGCTGGCTGTCGTCGGCCTCGAACGCGGCGAAGGCGGCGATCAGCTCGTCGAGCACCTGGCTGTTGAGCGCGTTGAGCGCCTGCGGGCGGTTGAGCGTGACGAGCGTCACCGCGCCGCGCTGCTCGACGAGGAGGGTTTCATAGGTCATTCGTATATCTCCATGATCGTCATGCCGGACTTGATCCGGTATCCATTCCGACGCCGCGTGAATGGACCCCGGATCAAGTCCGGGGTGACGAAGTTAAATGAGCGGGGTCCATTTCTCGTTTTCGGGCAGCGGCGCAAAAATCGCGTCGATCCAGTCTTCGGTGACGGCCTCGGGCGTGGCCGGATCCCATTTCGGGCTGTTGTCCTTGTCGACGATCAGCGCGCGCACGCCTTCGAGGAAATCGTGCATCGTGACGACGCGCGCGCCGATCGCATATTCCTGCGCCATTTCGGCGGCGAAGTCGGGCATCGCCGCGCCTTCCTTGAGCTGCCGCAATGCAACCTTGCACGTCTGCGGCGATTTGGTGCCGAGCGTGTCGCGTTCCTTCTCTGCCCACTCCGAGCCGTCGGCTTCGAGCGCGGCGAGAATGTCCTCATATCGGTCGCTCGCGAACAGGCGGTTGATCTTGTCGAGATAATCCATCACCGCCGCGTGCGGCGCGGTCGCCGACAGTTCGCCCAAAATGCCGCCGATGCGGTCGGGATGCGCGGCGATGCGCGCCTTTGCCTCGGCGAGTTTTTCGGACGGCAGGTAGTGCGTCGCAAGGCCGAGCGCCAGACACTCGGCCCCGTCGAGCCGCGCACCGGTGAGCGCGAGATACTGACCAACGCGCCCTTCGAGCCGCGGCAGATACCAGCCGCCGCCGACATCGGGGAACAGGCCGATCCCCGTTTCGGGCATGGCGAAGCGTGTATGCTCTGTCGCGACGCGATATTTGGTCGGCTGCGAAATACCGACGCCGCCACCCATGGTGATGCCGTCCATGAAGGCGACGACGGGCTTGGCATAGGTGAAGAGCAGGTGGTTGAGCCGATATTCGGTGTGGAAGAAGGCGCGCGCCTCCGTGCCGTCCTTCGCGCCGCTTTCCGCGAGCATGCGAATGTCGCCGCCTGCGCAGAAGCCACGGCCTTCGCTATGTTCGATGATGACCGCTTCGATAGCCTCGTCGGTCCGCCATGCGACGAGCGCGTCGATCATCGCCTTGCACATCGCGAGGTTGAGCGCGTGGATCGCGCGCGGACGATTGAGCGCGATGCGGCCAATGCGGCCGTCGGTCGAGATCAGAACATCTTCGGTCATTGGCGCAGCAGGTCCCTTCCGACGATCATCCGCATCACCTGGTTCGTTCCTTCGAGGATCGAATGGACGCGCAGGTCGCGCCAGAAACGCTCGATCGGATAATCGCGCAGATAGCCGTAGCCGCCGAACAACTGGAGCGCGTCATTGACGATCTTGCTGCCGCTGTCGGTCGCGAGCCGCTTCGCCATCGCCGAAAAGCGCGTCTTGTCGGGCGCGTTCGCGCTGACCTTGGCCGCGGCGAGATAGAGCAGCGCGCGGGCGGCTTCGAGCTCGGTCGCCATGTCGGCGAGCATGAACTGGGTGTTCTGGAAATCGGCAATCGGCTGGCCGAACTGCTGGCGATCCTTCACATAGGCAAGCGCCTCGTCGAGGCAGCGCTGCGCCCCGCCCAGCGAGCAAGCGCCGATATTGAGACGGCCGCCGTCGAGCCCCGCCATCGCGAAACGGAAGCCGTCGCCTTCGGCGCCGACGCGGTTCTCGACGGGCACATGCACGTTGTCGAACATCACCTGCGCGGTCGGCGAGGCGTTCCAGCCGAGTTTCTTTTCCTTGGCGCCGAAGCTGACACCCGCCATGTCCTTTTCGATGACGAGGCACGAAATCCCCTTTGGTCCCGGCTGCCCTGTCCGCACCATCGTCACATAAAGGTCGTTGACTCCAGCGCCCGAGATGAACTGCTTGGTGCCATTGACGACATAATGGTCGCCTTCGAGCTTTGCGGTCGTCTTGAGCGCCGCGGCGTCGGAACCCGAGCCCGGCTCGGTGAGGCAATAGCTCGCCATCTGGTCCATCGTGACGAGCGAAGGCAGGAATTTCGCCTTCACCGCATCGCCGCCGAAGCGGTCGATCATCCAGCTCGCCATATTATGGATCGAGATGAAGGCGCTCGTCGCGGGGCAGCCATAGGACATTGCCTCCATTATCAGCGCGGCTTCGAGCCGGCCAAGCCCGATGCCGCCCGATTCCTCGCTGACATAGATGGAAGCAAAGCCGAGCTCGGCCGCCGCCTTGATCGTGTCGCGCGGGAAATGCGCCTTTTCGTCCCATTCAGCGGCATGCGGCGTGATCGCATCGGCGGTGAACTTGCGCGCCATATCCTGAATGGCGAGCTGGTCGTCGGTAAGCTGGAACTGATCGGTCATGCGGTCTTCTCTAAAATGGCCTCGGCCTCGATTTCGACTTTCCATTCGGAGCGCAGCAGTCCCGCGACGACGACCATCGTCGCTGCGGGCCGCAAGTTCCCGAACATCGCGCCATGCGCGCGGCCGACGAGGTCGGCGTCGGCCGCGTCGGTAATATACATGCGGGTACGCACGACGTCGGCGGGCGAGCCGCCGAGCGTTGCAAGCGCATTGGCGATGATCTCCAGACAGCGCGCCGCCTGCACCCCCGCGTCACCGACGGTCGACGAGCCGTCGGGCTCGATCGGCGCGGTGCCCGCGACCTCGATCCGGTCGCCGACACGAACCGCGCGGCTAAAGCCGTAGAGCGGTTCGAACGGCGAAGCCGACGCGAGACGATTGCGCTCCAATGTCGGTGCGGCGCCGTCAGCCACAGCTGACCTGCGTGACCTTTGACGCGTCGTCGTACATGATGTTCAGCCGGTCTTCGCGGTAATCCATCGTCATCGCCGAGCGCGGCGGACCCCAGCGCAGGGTGCGCGCGCCGCTGGCCCTGAGCGCCGCGGCACCGAGTTCGGCCGATACCGATTGCCCGACATAGCTTTGCACGGCATCGGCATTGCAGACCATGTCGGCGGGGGGCGGTGGCCCCATATCGCCGCCGCCGCCATAAGCCCCCGCGCAAGCGGTGAGCGGCAGCACTGCGGCAATTGCGATCCAGCGAATATCCATCCCTCTATCTCCCTTTCTTCCGAGTCTGCCGCTCAGGCGGCGCAGCGGGTATAGCGCAGCGCTTCGCCCGTCGCACCCTCGCCATGGTCGCGGCGCACAAGCGTCCGCCCGCCATCGCGAAGGTCGAGTTCGACGCGCTGCCGCCACGTCTCGCCCTCTCCGCTGAAACGGTAATCAGCGACAAGACGGTCCGCCGCGCTTTCGCGAATGCGCGCGAGTTCGCCGTGCGATTCATAGAAGCGCAGACTGGCGGCATCGATCGTGAGTGCGGTGAGGTCGGTGCCCTTGCGCGCCGTGCAGTGCGCGACATCGAGCGCCCAGCGTCCACGGATCGCGCGCGGGATCGCATTCGCGCCCCCGACATCGGCGCCGCTGCCTTCCGCCCGCTTTTCGGTCGGGGCAGGCACGGCCGGTTCCGGCGCCTCTACAGGCTCCGGACGCTCGGCCTTTTTCAGCGGGCCGAAATCTGCTGTCGCCTCGGGACCCGACTCCTCATCCTTGCCGCTGCTGCACGCCGCGAGCAGCAGCACAGCCAGAGGAGTTATCCATCGCTTCATCGTCCTTCTCCTTCGGCAGGAGAAATGGTCGAGCACCGCACAGGGTTGCCCCGTCAGCCCATCGTCGGGATGACGAAGGCGTTGCCGCCATCAGGCGAACCGTCGGGCCAGCGCGCGGTGATCGTCTTGACCTTGGTCCAGAATTTGACGCCTTCCATGCCGTGCTGGTTGGTGTCGCCGAACGCCGAGCGCTTCCAGCCGCCAAATGTGTGATAGGCGACGGGGACCGGGATCGGCACGTTGATGCCGACCATGCCGACATTGACCCGCGCGGCAAATTCGCGCGCGGCATGGCCGTTGCGGGTGAAGATGGCGACGCCATTGCCGTACTGATGCTTCGAGGGCAGTTCGAGCGCGGTTTCGAAATCGGGCGCGCGGACAATCTGCAGCACGGGCCCGAATATTTCTTCCCTGTAGCTTTCCATATCGGGGGTGACGTGGTCGAACAGCGTCGGGCCGACGAAGAAGCCGTCCTCATGCCCCTGAAGCGTGAAGCCGCGTCCATCGATGACCAGCTCGGCGCCCTCGTCGGCGCATTTCTGGATCCAGCCTTCGACCTTCTGCTTGTGCGCCGCCGTGACCACGGGGCCGTAATGCGCCTCGGCATCGGTCGACACGCCGACGCGCAGCGCCTCGATCGCGGGGACGAGCTTTTCGCGCAGGCGCGTCGCCGTATCCTCACCGACGGGAACGACGACAGGGAGCGCCATGCAGCGTTCGCCCGCCGAGCCGAAGGCGGCGCCGGTGAGGTCGTTCACCACCTGGTCGAGGTCGGCGTCGGGCATGACGATACCGTGATTCTTCGCGCCGCCCATCGCCTGCACACGCTTGCCGTTCGAAACGCCGCGGTTGTAGACATAATGGGCGATATCCGACGATCCGACGAAGCTGATCGCGCCGATGTCGGGATGGTCGAGGATCGCATCGACCATCTCCTTGTCGCCGTGCACGGTCTGGAAAATCCCCTCGGGCATTCCGGCTTCGAGGAAGAGTTCCGACAGGCGGACGGGCACCGACGGGTCGCGCTCGCTGGGTTTCAGGATGAAGGCGTTGCCGACCGCGGTCGCGACGCCGCCCATCCATAGCGGGATCATCGCGGGGAAGTTGAACGGGGTGATGCCCGCGCCGATGCCGACCGGCTGGCGCATCGAATAGACGTCGATGCCGGGGCCGGCGCCCTGCGTATATTCGCCCTTCAGCACATGCGGGATGCCGCAACAGAATTCGATGACCTCCAGCCCGCGTTGAATGTCGCCCTTCGAATCGGCAATCACCTTGCCATGTTCGGCCGAGAGCATTTCGGCGAGCTGGTTCATGTTCGCTTCGACGAGACGCTTGAATTCGAACATCACGCGCGCGCGGCGCTGCGGGTTGGTGGCGGCCCAGGCGGGCTGCGCCTTTTTTGCCGCCGCGACGGCGCGGTCGAGGAGCGCGCGGTCGCCGAGCGCGACCTCGGCCTGCACCGCGCCATTGTTGGGGTCGAAGATCGTGCCTTTGCGCGCGCCCCCGAGTCCCCCGGCGCCGCCGGCAATATGGTGGTCGATCTGTCGCATGGCCTCTGGTCTCCCTTATCTGATTGCAGTCGAATGAGACCAACAGAGAATGAATTGCAAGGGATAGACTTGCAGTCCGAACCTGCATAATTGCAGCTCATGGATTGGGACGGGCTGCAATATTTCCTGATGGTCGCGCGCCACGGCACGCTCGCGCGCGCGGCGCAGGCGCTGCACGTCGACCCGACGACGGTCAGCCGCCGCGTCGGCGCGCTCGAAAAGGCGCTCGACCAGACCTTGTTCGAGCGCGTGCCCGCGGGCTTCACCCTGACCGCTGCCGGGCGCGCGCTCGTCCCGCACGCCGAGGCGATGGCGGCGGCGGCGGCGCGTGTCCACGCCGGCGAAGGCCGCGCGGCGCTGTCGGGGCAGCTTCGCATCAGCGTTTCCGAAGGTTTTGGCAACAGCTTCATCGCACCGCGCCTCGGCGCCTTTGCGGCGGCGCATCCCGAACTCGAGATTGACCTTGTCGCCTCGTCGGGCTTCCTCAATCCTTCGCGGCGTGAGGCCGACATGGCGATCCTGCTCGCGCGGCCGCGCAAGGGACCGCTGATCACGCGCAAACTCGCCGACTACAGCCTTGGCCTTTACGCCCCTGCGGAACGGCAGGACTGGACGGAAGCCGTCGAAACCGCGCCGTTGTCGCGCGCCGCCATTCCGGTGATCGGCTATATCCCCGACATTCTCTATGCGCCCGAACTCGATTATCTGGGCGAGATCGAACCCGGACTGCGCGCGACCATCCGCTCCTCGTCGATCCTCGCGCAGCGGCGGATGATCGCGGGCGGCTCCGGCGTCGGCGTGCTGCCCTGCTTCCTCGCCGAAGGGGATCCAGCGCTGATGCGCGTACGGCGCACACAGACAATCGCGCGCAGCTTCTGGCTCGCGCTCCATCGCGATGTCGCGCAGCAGCCGCGGATCCGGGCCTTCATCGACTGGCTGGATAGCGAGGTGAAAGAAGCGCGGGGCTTGCTGGCGCCATCCTAGCCGTCATCCCGGCGAAGGACGGGATGACGCCGGAGCCTCATACCTCAACGATGCGATCCCGGCCTTCGCCTGGACGGGATTAGACGTTGGGTTCGGGCCGCCAGTCCGACGCGATCAGCCCGCCCTTGCCGAACAGCCGTTCCATTGCGTCTGGGGCCGCCGCCGCGTCGCGCAGCTTGTCCGCGAGCGGATCGTCGATCGGATGGTCGCTCCGCAGGAAGGCGATCCACGCCGCGACCGCAGCCCCCAGCGAAGCGCAGCGCTGCCCGCGCCTCTGGTGCCACGCCAGCGTGTCGAGCCAGCGCTGCGGGATCTTCTGGCTACCGTCCATCGCGATCTGGATCAACCGGTGGTCGAGTGCGGGATTGGCGAAGCGACCCATCAGCGCGTCGGCATAGGCGGAAAGGTCCTGCCCCGGCGCGGCGTCGATCGTGGGGGCCGCCTCTTCGCGCATCAGCCGTTCGATCAGGGGGTGGATGCCCGGGTCGGCGACCGCCTGATGGACATAGAGGTGACCACGACCGAGCCCGATATAGGCGAGCGCCGAATGCGCGCCGTTGAGCATCCTCAGCTTTGCCGTTTCATAGGGCGCAACGTCGGCGACGAGCTCGGCGCCGACATCCTCCCAGCGCGGGCGCGGGCCGGCAAAATCATCCTCGATCACCCACTGGCTGAAAGCTTCGGTGACCACCGCACCCTCGTCGCGCGCACCAAGCACCGCTTTGACCGCAGTGCGGTCGGCGTCGGTGGTCGCGGGGACGATGCGATCGATCATCGTCGCGGGGCAGCGGCATTCGCGGTCGAACCAGTCAAGAAGGTCCGGCTGCGCGGCGGCAAGATAGTCGCGCATCAGCGCGCGCAGCACCGCGCCATTATTCGCAAGATTGTCGCAGCTGAGCAGCGTCAGACCGGGGAGCCCCGCCGCGCGGCGCGCCGCGAGTCCCGCGCCGACAAAGCGATAAAGGCTCGATGCCCCGCGCGCCGCCGCGAGGTCGAGCGAACCGTCGGCTGCGCGCAAATAGCCCTTCTCGGTAACGGTGAAGCTGACAATATGCGTCGCGGGCGAAGCGATCGCGTCGATGACATCTTGCGCCGCTTCGCCCGCGACGAGCACCCGCTGCACGGCACCGATGAGACGCAGGTCGGTTCCGGCTGCGCTGCGGGTGCTGACGGTGTAGAGGCCGTCCTGCGGATTAAGCTGCGCCGCGACATCGCCCGAGCGTAACGACACGCCGGTGATCCCCCAGTCGCCGTCCCCTGCGCCCATCGCATCGTCGGTGTAGACCGCCTGATGCGCGCGGTGGAATGCGCCGATGCCGATATGGACGATACCCGCCGCCTGCGCGCTGCGGTCATAATCCGGCGTCCGCACCGACGCCGGGATCGGGGTCTTCGCCGACAGCCTCACAGCCTATATGCCGCCTTGGCGAGATTATAGCTGAGGTCGACCGCGAGTTCCGCCGCCTCCCATTCCTCCAGCCGATGTTCGGCGACGAGCTGCGCAAGGAAGCCGCAGTCGATACGCCGCGCAACGTCGTGCCGCGCCGGGATCGACAGGAAGGCGCGCGTGTCGTCGTTGAAGCCGACGGTGTTGTAGAAGCCCGCGGTCTCGGTCACCTGGCTGCGGAAGCGCCGCATCCCTTCGGGGCTGTCGTGGAACCACCAGGCGGGGCCGAGCTTCAGCGCCGGATAATGGCCCGCGAGCGGCGCAAGTTCGCGCGCATAGCTCGTCTCGTCGAGCGTGAATAGGATGATCGTCAGCCGCGCTTCATTGCCATAGCGAGCGAGCAGCGGGCGCAGCGCGTGGACATAGTCGGTCGCCGTGGGGATGTCGGCGCCCTTGTCACGGCCATAGCGGTCGAACAGCCATGGGTTATGGTTGCGGAAGCTGCCCGGATGAATCTGCATGACGAGCCCGTCGTCGAGGCTCATTCCGGCCATCACCGTGAGCATATGCGCGCGGAACAGCTCGGCATCGGCGGGCGACACATCCGCCCCGGTGACGCGCGCGAACAGCGCCTCGGCCTCTGCATCCGACAGGTCGGCGGTCGCGGCGGTCGGATGGCCGTGGTCGGTCGATGTCGCACCCATTTCTGCGAAAAAGGCGCGGCGGTTGCGGTGCGCGGCGAGGTAACCGGCATAAGAAAAGGCGTCTTCGCCCGACAGGTCCGAAAGCCTCCCGAGATTTTCGCGGAACGCTTCGAATTCGGGATCGACCACCGGATCGGGGCGATAGGCGGTGATGACGCGCCCACCCCATTCACCGCTGGCGTTCGCGTCTTTGACGACCTGATGATGCTCGAGCGTGTCGATGGGGCTTTCGGTCGTTGCGATCACTTCGATCCGAAAGCGGTCGAAGAGTGCGCGCGGGCGAAAGGCATCGGTCGCGAGCGCTTCGGTGATGCGGTCGTAGTAAAGGTCGGCGGTGGCAGCCTCGAACTGGACGTCGATACCAAAGGCTTCGGCGAAGACCCAGTCCATCCACATTCGTGTCGGGGTGCCGCGAAACAGATGATAATTTTGCGCGAACAGCCGCCAGCTTTCGCGGGGGTCGGCCGCACGGTTGCGAATCCCCAGCGCGTCGAGCGACACGCCCTGCGAATAGAGCATCCGAAAAACATAATGATCGGGGTGCAGCAGCAGTTCGGCGGCGTTGCCGAAATTGGCGTTGGTCGCGAACCATGCCGGATCGGTGTGCCCATGCGGGCTGACGATCGGCAGGTCCGCGACATCGGCGTATAGACGACGCGCAATGTCGCGCTGCCCCGCATCGGACGGAAAGAGGCGGTCGGGATGCAGGGTCAGCGGACGCGTCATTATTTGCTCAATTGCCTTCGACACTCACCGGCGCAAGGCGCGGGCTGAGAAGGTGGATCGCCAGCACGGCGAGGAAATAAACGGTCGTGCAGGCCGCAAAGATCAACGTGTAATTGCCGTCGGTCGCGTCGAGGACAAGCCCTGTCGACTTGGCCATGATCATGCCGCCGACGCCGCCCATGAAACCGCCGAGGCCGATGACCGACCCGACCGCTTTCTTGGGGAACATGTCCGGCGGGATCGAAAGGATGTTCGACGAAAAGGACTGATGCCCCGCAAGCGCAATGCCGATGAGCACGACCGCGATCCACATATTGTCGAGCCCGGTGACGAACAGCAGCGGAAGCACGCAGCAGCCCGAGAGCAGCATCGTGATCTTGCGCGCGAAATTGACGCTGTGTCCCTTCTGGATCAGCTTTGACGACATCCAGCCGCCCGCGATGCTGCCGACGTCGGAAAGCAAATACATGATGATCATCGGGAGCAGCACGATCTTGAGGTCGACGTCATAGGTCGTGCTGAAATATTTGGGCAACCAGAAGAGCATCAGAAACCAGACCGGGTCGGTCAGGAACTTGCCGATCGCAAAGGCCCAGGCTTCGCGCTTGCGGACGATGCGACTCCAGCCGATGCGCTCGATCTTTTCGGGCGGGTCATGCTCGATCCACGCGAGTTCGGCGTCGCTCACCTTCCCGCTTTCGCGCGGATTGCTGTAGAGCCAGAGCCAGAGCAGCAGCAGCGCGATGCCGAAAAGACCGGTGTAGATAAAGGTTTCGCGCCAGTCGAAACCGAGCACGACCATGAAGAGCGCGATCGTCGGCGCGGTCAGGATGACGCCGATCGTCGTCGCGCTGTTGACCCAGCCGATCGCATAGGCGCGTTCCTTTTGCGGAAACCATTCGCTCGATGCGCGGACGACCGACGGGAAATGCCCCGCTTCACCGACGCCGAGGATGACGCGCGCCGCCATGAAGGAGACGACCGACGAGGCAAAGCCATGCGCGACATGGCCTATCGTCCAGATCGAGATTGCAATGGCATAGCCGATTTTCGGGCCGAAACGGTCGATCAGCCAGCCCATGATGAGGAAGCCGAAGGCATAGGCAGCCTGAAAGGCGGTGACGATGTTGCCATAGTCATTCTCGCTCCAGCCCATCTCTTCGCCGAGGACGGGCGCGAGCAGGCCCAGCATCGTGCGGTCGATATAATTGACCGTCGTCGCGACGAAAAGCAGCGCGATGATCAGCCACCGGTATCGTCCCGCGCGGGGAACGGGCTGCGCCGCTCCGGCTGCGATTGCCTCTGCCATTTTCCTCTCCCGTTTGTTCTTAGATGCTCCTTATGGAGCAGTTGACGCGGATGTCATGATTGAACACCGCATGGGCCGTCTGGCCCGCCTTCACCTCGTGGATTCCAGTAATCGCGCCCGCCGAAACCCAGGTCCCCGGCGGAATCGCGATGCCGCGCGCACGCAGGGTACGGATCAGGAAAAGCGCCGAACCGAACGGTCCGTCGAGCATGGCTTCCATCGTCGCAGCGCCGACGCATTGGCCGTCGACGAACATTTCGACGGGCATCCGTATCAGTTCGGCGTCGCGCCAACCGGGAATGGCGGGGCCGAGAATCAGCCCCTTGTTGTTGCCATAATCCGACGCAGTCACCGCCGGACCGTGAAGATTGATTTCAGGAAAGGGCGAACTCGCGATTTCGATCCCCGTCCGCACCTGCGCGATGCAATCTTTGACCGAATCGATGTCGTAATCGCGCGCGCCCACCTCACCGAAGCACAGCAGCACTTCGGCTTCAGCCGCGGCGAAACCGGGCGAATAGACGGGCATAGAGGGCGCCGAGCCCGCGCTGCCGTCGAAAATTTCATCGTCGAAAATCGGGCCGGTCAGGCGATTCTCGCCAAAGCGCTCGACCAGCGCATCGGGAATCCGACCGACCTTCCAGCCGCCGATGCGGCGCCCGTCGAGGGCGATCGCCGCATCCTGGATCGCATAGGCCTCGGCCATCGTCTGCGGCATCGGCCCCGGATACAAGGTAAGCGGTGTCTTTAGCGCACGCGCGTCGATCAGCGCGCCCGCGATTTTGTCGATTTCCAAGGTCTCTGCCATGTTTGTCATTTCCCTCTACCGAAAAAGTCTTTAAGAGACACCGGTGTCAAACGCAAGTGAATAGCGGACGTCCGAAGCGATTGATCGCCCATTCAGGTGGACGGGCGTATATCCGGGCTTGCGGTGAACCAGCCAAAGCAAGTCCGCATCGGTCCGAGCTGCGAGCCATGATATGAAGAAAGCCGTCCACATCGTTTCGACCGATAATGTCGCCACCGCGGTTGGCGACCTCGGCGCGGACGAAGACATCATCGTTGATGGAGTCCCGGTGCGGCTCGCTACGCCGATTGGGCGCGGTCATAAATTTGCGGTCGCGCCGATTGCGCAGGGGGCAGCCGTCGTCAAATTCGGCTTTCCGATCGGAATAGCAAGCGCCGCCATCGCCGCGGGCGAGCATGTCCACAGCCACAATCTTGTGACTGCTCTCGACGGCAGCGACGCCTTTCGCTTTCAAGGTGCCGACGCGCCGTGTCGCGAGCATAGCCCGGCGATCGCCGCCCAGGGATTTCAGGGCTATCTGCGCGCCGACGGACGCGTCGGGACACGCAACGAGATATGGATCATTCCGACCGTCGGCTGCGTCGGCAACCTCGCCGCGCGCGTTGCGCGAATTGCCGGCGCACGCCATGCCGGACGCGTCGACGGCGTGCATGCCTTCAAGCACCCCTTCGGCTGCTCGCAACTCGGCGACGACCTCGGCCATACGCGCGCGCTGCTCGCGGCGCTCGCGCAGCATCCCAACGCAGGCGGCGTGCTGATCGTCGGGCTGGGGTGCGAGAGCAACCAGCTCGGCGCGCTGCTCGACCTGATCCCAATGGAGCGCCGCGAACATATCCACACGCTCTCGGCACAGGCGGTCGAGGATGACGAGGCGGCGTGCCTCGCGCTCGTTGACGAGCTGGTGGCGGCGTGCGCCGATACGCCGCGCAGCGAACGCCCGCTCTCCGACCTCGTGCTCGGGGTCAAATGCGGCGGGTCGGACGGCTTGTCGGGGCTGACCGCAAACCCCCTCGTCGGGCGCATGGCCGATGCCGTCGCCGCTGCAGGCGGCAAGGTGCTGCTGACCGAAATTCCGGAAATCTTTGGCGCCGAGCAGATTTTGATGGATCGCGCAGCGTCGCGAGCGGTGTTCGACGATGCAGTCGCACTGGTGCGCGATTTCAAGGACTATTTCATCCGTAACGGCGAGCCGGTGAGCGAAAATCCGTCGCCGGGAAATATCGCGGGCGGCATCACGACGCTCGAGGAAAAGTCCCTGGGCGCGGTGCAGAAAGGCGGCAGGGTGCCACTCGTCGATGTTCAGCGTTACGGCGGCGTGGCGACACGGCCAGGACTGACTTTGCTCGAAGCGCCGGGGAACGACGCCGTATCGTCGACCGCGCTCACCGCCGCGGGGGCGACGATCATCCTCTTCACCACCGGACGCGGCACCCCGCTCGGCTTTCCCGCCCCCACGCTCAAGATCGCGTCGAACAGCGCGCTTGCCGAGCGCAAGCAGGGCTGGATCGATTTCGATGCCGGCCAGGTGCTCGACGCCGGTTTCGATGCGGCGTCGAACACGCTGCTGAACCTGATAAGCGCCACGGCATCGGGCGCCCCCAGTTGCGCCGAGCGCAACGAGGAACGCGACATCGCGATCTGGAAATCGGGCGTTACGCTTTAGTCCAGCGCCTCGAAGCGGAAATTGCGAAAACGCGCCTCGCCCGCTCCCGCCGAATAGAGCCCCGGACGCAGCATCAGGAAACCGCCGCGGACATTATGGTGGTATCCCGACACCTCCATCCCGCGGTCGAAGCGTTGCCATGTCTTGCCGCCGTCGCCGCTCGTGTCATAGGTCACGATGTGCCGGTCGTTGGTGACGCGCATCCGCATCCGCCGGCCGTGCGGGTTGGCGGGACGCGCGCGCTCGATGCCATATTGATGCGTGACGAAACGCTCGCCATCAAAGCCGAGCCCGCAATAGAGCTTGTCGTCATAGAAGAGGATCAGCCCCGCGGTGCCGCCGGGCGCAATTTCGATGTCGCACTCGAAACGATAGGCCTGGTCGCCCGCGATGAGCAGCAGCGGCGACGAATCGACTGGCGCCTTGCCGCGCGCCTTCAGGACGAGCGCGCCTTCTTCGACCTGCGCGCGGGCGGCCTCGTCGGGCGCCGGGCGGAAAAAATTCCATTTCGCGCCAAGCGCAAGCGTCGAAAAATCGTCCGACAGCGCCATGCCGTGCGGCCCCGCGACCGTCCCGCCGCGCGGTTTCGCGATCGGCTGCGACAGGTCCCCGCCCTTCATCCGGAACCAGCCGTCGGGGGTCCATTCGATGGGGTCGAGCAGCGCCTGCCGCCCGAGCGTCCAATAGCCGTTTTCATAGCCGTGATAGACGCTCCACCAGTCGCCCGCGGGCCCCTCCACCAAAGTCGCATGGCCGCGCGACCACCATTTTTCGGATATGGAGGTCGTGCGAACGAGCGGATTATGCAGGCAATTTTCCCAAGGGCCGTGGATCGACTTCGACCGCGCGGCGATGACCATATGCCCCGTGGGCGGCCCGGCGGTCCCGCCGACCGCGGTGATCATGTAGAAATAGTCGCCGTGGCGGGTAATCTTTGGTCCCTCGGGCGCGAATCCCTCGACGACCCAATCGGACGGATAGCGCCACGGATCATAAACATGTTCGGGTTCACCGATGCGCGACAGGCCGTCGTCGGAGAGGCGCACGCGGTCGCCGCCCGACAGGAACAGCCAGCGCGACCCATCCTCGCCGACCGCATGGCCGGGATCGATATGGTTGGGAAGGTTGAGGTCGACGGGGTCGCTCCACGGCCCCTCGATCCGGTCGGCCCAGATCACCCAGCTGGTGTTCGGTCCTTTGGTCGGGATGTAGAGATAATAACGCCCCCGGTGCTTGCAAAGCTCGGGCGCCCAGACCGCACCGATATTGCGCGTGAGCGCCGGACCGACGGGGCGCCAATTCACCAGATCGCGCGAGTGCCAGATGACCAGTCCCGGATAGGAATCGAAGGTCGAGAAGGTCATATAATAGTCGTCGCCATCCTTGAGGATCGACGGATCGGGATGGTCGCCGGCCATGATCGGATTGAGGAAGCGCCCGTCGCCAAGGTCGGCCTTGCGCTGCCCATCGAAGCCGCGCGCCCAGGCAGGAGCGGGGCCAGCGGGGTCGCTTGCGGTCGACACCGAACCGCCCGGCGCCATTGCGAGCGCGGTGCCCGCCCCTCCAACGCCCGCGGCAAACAGGCCGCCGCCCGCCAGTTTCAGAACATCGCGTCGATCGGTCACCGTCGTTCCTTCTCGCAAAAGAAAGGCCCGGCCCTCGCGGACGAAGACCGGGCCTTTCCTGGGACTATCGTCAAACTCAGATCTTGAAGCGCGCTCCGAACAGGAAGGTGCGCCCATAATGGTTGTTCTCGTAGTTCCGGTTCGCTTCGAGGTCGGTGAAGCGATAGCGGTAGTCGTCGGTCAGGTTCGTGCCCTCGATCGACAGTTCGATATTGTCGGTCAGCTGGTAGCGGATCGACGCGTCGACGTTGAACGAGCTGCCATAGCCTTCGAAGACATTGTTGTTGCCGCTCGTGCTGTCGTTGAACGCGCTACGCCATGCGGCCGAGGTTCGGACGGAGAATTTGCCATCGTCATAATAGATGGTCGCATTCCACGCCCGCTTCGCGAGGCCGAGCAGCGGCTGCGTATAGGTGCCGTTGGGCTGCGCCTCGAGCCGGTTTGTGACCGGGTTATAGGCGAGCGGCCCAGCGATGCTGTAATCGACGTCGCTCTTCACGAACGTCGCGTTGCCGAGCACGCCGAAATGGCGCAGCGAGTCCGAGAAGACCGAGAAGGGCAGTTGCAGCGAGAATTCCACGCCCTTCAGATTCGCACCCGGACCGTTGCCCGTCGTGCGGAATTCGAACTGACGGTTGGGGTCGGCGCCAACGACGACGGCCGTGTGCGCGGGCGTTCCCGGCGTCAGCAAGGATGTCGGAAGGCCGCTCGACGCATAGGTACCCTGCAGCGAGGTCGAGATCGGGAAGCTCTCCACATCCTTTGCGAACAACGCCACCGAAGCCAGCGCGCCCGGCGCGAAATACCATTCGGCCGCGAGGTCGAATGTCGTTGCGCGATAGGGTTCGAGGAACGGGTTGCCCGACGTGATGCGGAAGTTGAACTGGTCGACCGCACCGCCCGGAGTCAGACTGCCGAGCGTCGGCCGCGTGATGACCTTTGCGATTGCGCCGCGCAGAATCACGTTCTCCGTCGGGTGCAGGTTGATATTGAACGACGGGAGCCAGTCGTCATAGGTCCGGTCGACCGTCACGAACGTCCCGCTGGTGAAGCCCGACGAGCTCTGATCGGTCTTCACATAGCGCACACCGGCATTGCCCGTCATCCGCATGCCGAGAATGTCGGTTTCGAATTCGGTCATGAACCAGCCGCCATAGGTCTTTTCGGTGACCTCGCGCTGTTCGCCCTGCTGAAGGACGGCCGGGCGGTTGTAGAGGTCGATGAGCGCCGTACCCGCGGCAAGATCGGGGACGATCCAAGCGTTGGTGTTGCCCGACGGCTGTCCCGCCTTGCCGAGCTGGAACAGCTCGGCGATGTCGGCCGTGACCGGCAGGCCGCTGGTGCCGGGAGCGCAGGGGAATGCTGCGCAATAGGTGCTGTCGCGGCGGAAGCCGACCGTTTCGAAATCGAACTGGCGATAAAAGCCGCCGCCGAGCAGCTGGAAGCTGTCGGAGACGTCGAGTTCGAAATCGCCGGCAAAAGTCTTGAACTTGTTGGTCAGAAAGGACGGACGATCGCGGAACTCAGCGAGCACGAACGAACCCGGATTTTCGATCCCCGCACCAAAGGTCAGCAGCGGGAACTTCATATCGCTATAGTCGTAGCGATAGCCGGTCGCATCGGTGTCGTCGAACGCGAGCGTCGTTTCGACGGGGATGTCGGCGTCCGAGCGCGAGAAGCCGCCGAGCAGCTTCACGCGGAACGTGTCGCTCAAGGCCTGCTCGATACGGCCCGACAACTGATAGAATTCGGTCTCGCTCTCGCGCGAATAACGCTCGGTGCGGACATAGACATTGTCGAGATCGGCCGAGATCAGATTATTGTTGGCGTCGATGACATAGTTGGAGACGTCGATGTTGCGCTCGTTGCTGCGCAGAAGCACTTCGCCCCAATATTCGTCGCGCGTTTCCTTGAACTTCGAATAAAGCCCGTCGATCGAGATTTTCGTGTTCTCCGACGGCTCGAACTGGATCGACGCGGTCGCACCAAGGCGTTCGCGGTCGTGCGCGACGAGGCCATAGCGCGGGATGCGCGGGTGGAAGGCTTCGGCGACGTCGATGCAGGCCTGCGACGGGTTGGCGACGAAATTCGAGCCCGACATGCAGGTCACGCCGTTGACGCTGCGGAACGGCGCCTGCGCCCAGCGGACGCTGTTGTTGCCGAGCTCGTGCGTCGTGTAGTCGGACCAGGCGACCGATGCCGAAACCCCGAAAGTGCGGTCGACATTCGTCCAGGCGATCAGCCCCGCGACACGCGGGTCAACGTCCTTCGTCAGATCGTTGTAACGCGCCTGCGCCGATGCAACGACGGTCAAGCCTTCCTTGCCGCCGAGCGGGTTGCCCGTGTTGAGATCGACGACTGCGCCGAGCGAGCCTTCGTCGAGCGATGCCGACGCCGTCTTGTGAACAACGAGCGAAGTGAAAAGCTCGGACGCAAAGACGTTGAAATCGAACGCGCGGTCACGGTTCGCCGAGGCGCCGTCGGTCGAGGTCGCGATTGTTTCCATGCCATTGAGGCGAACGCGCGTAAATTGCGCGCCAAGACCGCGAACGGTGATCGCGCGACCTTCGCCCGCGTCACGCTGGATCGAGATGCCGGGAATACGCTGCAGCGATTCGGCGAGGTTCTGGTCGGGGAATTTGGCGATGTCTTCGGCGACGATCACATCGATCGCTGCGGTCGAGTTGCGCTTCTGATCGAGCGCCTTGTCGAGCGATGCGCGGAAACCGGTGACGACAATCTCGTCCTCTCCCGCGGGTGCATCATCGATCGCATTCTGCGCCCATGCCGGCGACACCGCCATAGCGGCGAGCGACGCGCCGCATGCAAGCCGGGTCAATATACGCGTGCCTCGCGCCGTGTGATTAGACATTATCATCCTCCCTTATCGCCCCGCGCCCTTGCCCATGCAAGAAATGACACCGGTTACTTTGCCAATCGCAAACGAATCGAACGATTCGTCCTGTTCATATTTTCCGAAGAGTGACGTCGGCGGCCTGCATCGTGCGGCCAGCCGGGGCAATCGCTCTCCCACCGACAATTTTCTCGTTGACCGATTGGGGTAACCGGTGTCAGAAAGATTGCGGATTGTCACACACTTGTCAATACCCAAAGAAAAAGGATGGACAGGATGCTCAAAAAACCTTGGCTGGCCGCGCTTTTCCTCGCGTGCGTTGTGCCCTCTGGCGCAGCCCAGACAGCCGCAGCCGATGTCGCCGCGACAGCCTTCCCCGGTGCGGTCGGCCCCGCCGCCACCACTCCCGGCGGACGGGGCGGGCAGATCATCCGGGTGACGACGCTCGCGCCCGACGGCCCGGGATCGCTCAAGGCCGCGATCGATACGCCCGGACCGCGCATCGTGGTGTTCGAGGTTGGCGGCGTCATCGACATGGGCCGCGAATCGCTCGAGATCAAACATCCCTATCTGACGATCGCCGGACAGACTGCACCCGGACCCGGCATCACACTGATCCGCACCGGCATCGACGTCAGAACGCACGATGTCATCCTGCGCCACCTGCGCGTCTATACCGGGGTCGATGGTCAGCCGAAGCGCAGCGGGTGGGAGGCCGACGCCTTTTCGACGGTCGCCGCGCACAATGTCATCGTCGACCATTGCACCTTCCTGTGGGCGATCGACGAAAATATGTCGGCGTCGGGTCCGCGCTTCACCGGCAATACTGTCGATGAATGGCGCAAGGGCACGAGCCACAACATCACTTTTTCGAACAACCTTGCCGCCGAAGGCCTCGCCGATGCGAGCCATCCGAAGGGCGAGCACAGCAAGGGATCGCTGATTCACGACAATGCGACGGGTATCGTCTTTTACCGCAACGTCTGGGCGCATAATGTCGAGCGCAACCCGCTGATCAAGGGCGGCGGCCAGGCGCTGATGATCAACAACCTCATCTACAACCCGCAGCACCGAGCGGTGCAGTACAACCTGATGAATCTCGAATGGGTCGGGCACGACTATGTGACGGGGCAGATCACCGCGGTCGGCAATGTGATGCGCGGTGGCAACGACACCGACGAGGGGCTGCCCTTCCTGATGCTCGGCGGCGACGGCGACCTCGAATATTATGGCAAGGACAATCTCCACGTTGATCGCCACGGCAAGCCGCTGCCCGAATTCGGGCGCTACGGAGAAACCGAGGCAAAGCTGATCCGCGCCAAGGCGCCGCTCGCGCCAACCACGGGCTATCGTATCCTGCCGTCGCGCGCGGTCGAAACCTCGGTGCTCGCAACCGCCGGCGCGCGGCCTTGGGCACGCGACCCTGAAGAGATCCGCGTGTTGTTCTTCGTCGCCGAAGGGCGCGGCAAGGTGATCGACGACGAACGCGAAGTCAGCGCCTATCCTGAGGTCAAGGAGCCGGTCCGCGCGCCCTTCGTCGAGGCCGAATGGGATCTCGCGACGATGGAACCGAAATCGGGACGCTATCCGGCGCAGACCGCACCGCTGCCGCAGGAGCATCTGTCGGCGCGCGACCGCGCCTCGCGCGGGCAGGCGCAATGAGCGCGCTCGCCGCCTTGCTGCTCGGCGCTGTGGGCGCCCCGGCGATGGTGGTGATCGACGAAGGCGAAACGGTGCGGCAAGAGGCCCCGCCGCATGGCGCGATCGGCATGTCGACCGCATGGCGGATCAGCGACCATGTGCCGGCGCCGCGCAGCTTCGAATTTCGCAAGCGTGCGCTGCACGTCGGCGCTGCAATCGGCATCCACCCGATTTCGCACGACGAAATCTATTATGTCGTGTCGGGGACCGGCATCGTCCACTCCGACGGCGAGGAGGCCGAACTGAAAGGCGGGATGGCGGCGTGGCTCTACAAGGGCGCCAATGTCGGCATTCGCCAGACCGGAAGCGAGCCGCTGGTTCTGATCATTGCCTATCCGAACGAAAAGCCTGCGCCATGACGGTCGGGCGCCGCGCGCTGCTCGCGGGCAGCCTCGCCCTGCCTTTCGCCAGCGCCGCGGCGCGCGAGGCCTGGACCCGGCCTGCCGGGCTCACGCCCGATGCGAGCATCGCCCTATGGCCCGACGGGCATCTGACGCCGCCCGCGGGGCTTGTCGAACGGACCGTCCAGCGCAGCGACGACCCGCAAGCAAGCGACCGCATGCTCGAGCATATCACGCGCCCGCGGCTCGACATTTTCCGCCCGGCAAAGCCCAATGGCGCGGCGGTCATCCTCGCGCCCGGCGGCGGCTATCGCTATGTCGTTGTCGACAAGGAAGGGTATGAGCTTGCCCGCTGGCTGACCGCGCGCGGGGTCACGGTTTACGTTCTTTTCTATCGACTGCCCGGCGATGGCTGGGCGAACGGATCCGACGTCCCGCTCGCCGACGCACAGCGCGCGGTGCGGCTGGCGCGCAGCCGCGCACAAACCGACGGGATCGACCCGGCGCGCGTCGCCTTCGGCGGCTTTTCGGCGGGCGGCCATGTCGCGACGAGCCTGCTCACGCGGTTCGATGCGGCGGTTTATGAGGCGGTGGACGCCGCCGACGGTCTTTCCGCGCGCCCCGATACGCTCGCCGCCATCTATCCGGTCGTGTCGATGGATGCGGAGGTCGCGCACCCCGGAAGCCGCGAGAAGCTACTCGGCCCCGCGCCCGATGCCGCGCGCACGCGCCTTTATTCGCCCGACCGCAATGCGCGCGCCGACCAGCCGCCGCTGTGGTTGCTCCACGCCGAGGACGACAGCGTGGTGAAGATCGAGAACAGCCTGCGATTGCATCAGGCAACGCGCGCGGTCGGCGCATCGGTCGAGGCGCACTGGTTTGCGCGCGGCGAACATGGCTTTGGCCTGATGAAGACCGCGGGGCTACCGGTCGCCACCTGGCCCGAATTGCTGTGGAACTGGTTGGGGTCGCAGGGGGTCGTCTAGGCGTTGTCATTGCGATCCCGGCGAAAGCCGGGGGGAGTAATCTCCAGTTATCGATCTCGCACAAGGCCGATGGCTGGAGATTGCTTCGTCGCCTTCGGCTCCTCGCAATGACGGCCTTTTACGTTCCCGGCTGGATATAGGGCACGCGCGCGAACAATTCGCGCTCCCAGCGGCGCGGGTCGCTTTCGACGCGGCTGACCGTATCGAAGATCATCGTCGCGCGCCGGTCCAGCTCATAGGCGGGCCAGCCCGGATCGCCCGTACGCGCGAAACGGACAAAGGCGTCCATCATCCGGTCGCTCATCGCCCGCTGCGCGGGGCTCGCATCGGGGGTGGTCCCGAAAGCGAAACCGATATCGTCGGTGTGCTTCGCATCCTCGAAATCGAGCTGATAGACGAAAGCGGGCACGCCAGCCTGGGCCCGCGCCTCGGCCTCCTCGACCTGCCCGCGCCAGCTTCGCGCGGCGGTGACGATGCGGTGAAAGAGTTCGGGCGGCGGCGAATCGGGATAGCGCGCCCGAAATTGCTTCACCACCCACTCGGGATGAATGTCGATGCGCATCTCGGGCGCGATCCGCTCGGCGAGATTGGCAAAGTCCAGCCCCGCAAGCTGCTTTCCGTCGGGGGCATAGAAGGCGCGCGTTTCCAGCACCGTATTGCCGAGCAGCATCGGGATGGCGCGCGACTGCGGCGCGGCGTCGGGCCAGAAGGGGTGGCGCATGAGGTGCTTCATATCGAGTACCGGGCCCATATAGACGCCCCCGCCGAGCACCGGATCGGTGGCGTCGAGCGCGTCGACGAGCGCCTCGACGGGAGCCGTCGCGGGATCGACGCCCGCGCCCAGCCTTGCAAGGAAGGCCTCGGCGCGCTTCGCTGCGTTGAGCGGCCCCGACGCCGTCACCTGCTGCCCGCTCATCGTGATCGCCTTGTGGAACAGCCCTTCGGCGGCAGGCATCGCCATCAGGGTCGCGATTTTCGCGCCGCCGCCCGACTGGCCGAAGACGGTGACATTGGCCGGATCGCCGCCATAGGCCGCGATATTGCGCTGCACCCATTGGAGCGCGGCGATCAGGTCGAGCTGCCCGGCATTGCCGCTGTCGGGGTAGCGGCCGAGCAAATAGAGATAACCCAGCGCGTTCAGCCGGTGGTTGACCGTGACGACGACGACATCGCCGCGCGCCGCGAGCGCCGCACCGTCGTTGATCGGATCGGTCACGCTGCCGGCCGAATAGGCGCCGCCGTGGAAATAGACCATGACGGGACGCCTGGCGCGTGCCTCGGTCGACGGCGTCCAGATGTTGAGGAAAAGACAGTCTTCCGACTGCGGCTGATACTGGCCCCCGCGCTGCGGGCAGGCGGGACCGAAGGCGCCGAGCGCCTTGCGGTTGTCGAGCAGCGCGACCGGCGCCGCAAAGCGTTCGGCGGTTGCGTAGCGAATGCCCTTAAACGCCGCGACCCGCGGCGCCGTGCGAGCGAATAGCGGCGGGGCAAACGCGGCCACGGCCCCAGCCGCGAGCAGCGCGCGGCGCGTCGGCCTAGCGCCGGACATCGAGCCCGCCACCGTGAAAGGCGTCGATATCGCCCTGTCCGAAGCGGCTGGCATCGCCGGGAAGCGAATGTTTGAGGCAGGTGAGCGCAAGCCCGCTTTTCGCCATCGCCTCGGCGTCGCCGCCCGCAAGATGCGCGTGGAGCACGCCCGCGGCGAAGGCGTCGCCCGCGCCAATGCGGTCGACGATGCCGGTGACATCGATCTCGCCCGTCTGATGCGCGCTGTCCCTCAGGTCGACGCGTGCCGCGATGCGGTGATGGTCGGCGGTCACCGTATGACGCGCGGTCGAAGCGATGAGCCGCAGCGACGGGAAAGCGGCAAAGCCCGCCTCCGCCGCCTCGCGCCGCCGGTCCTCGCCGTCGCCGCTGAATTCCTGGCCCAGCACGAGCGACAGGTCGCGGTGGTTGCCGAACAATATGTCGGCGCTGCCGATGAGTTCGGACAGGATGGCGCGCGGGTCGCTGTCCCACGCCTCCCACAGCATCGCGCGGTAATTGCCGTCGAAGCTGACCGGCACGCCCAGACGCTTTGCCGCGCGTGCCGCCGCCAGTGCCGCATCGGCCGAGCGCGGCCCGAGCGCCGGGGTGATCCCCGACAGGTGCAGCAGCCCTGCGCCAGAGAGCAGTGTTTCCCAGTCATAATCCCCGGCCCCGCTCGCCGCGAAGCTCGACCCTGCGCGGTCATAGACGATTTCGGAGGAACGAAGGCCGGCGCCAACGCTGAGGAAATAGAGCCCCATGCGCCCGGGGCCAGTAGTGACGGCGGTGCAATCGACGCCTGCGCCGCGCACCGCCGCCGCTGCTCCGCGACCCAGAGCATTGGAAGGAACCTTGCCGACCATCGCGCAGTCATGGCCGAGATGCGCGAGGCCGATCGCGACATTCGCCTCGGCCCCGCCGACATGCAGGTCGAGCACGGGCGACTGCATCAGCAATTCATTGCCGGGCGCGGTCAAGCGGATCAGCAATTCGCCGAAAAAGACCAGCCTGCCCATCCCAACTCCCGTTTGCCGACGCGGTCGGCCCTTTATTGTTCTGCTGTAGCGCCGAGCCGGTCGATGCTAGCGCGCGAGCCAACCGCCGTCGACCGCGAGGATATGGCCCTGCACATAATCGGACGCCTTCGACGCGAGGAAGACCGCCGCGCCGCCGATGTCGGCAGGATCGCCCCAGCGCCCCGCCGGGATACGCTCCATGATCTGGCGGTTGCGTGTTTCGTCGGCCTGCAGCGCGGCAGTGTTGTTCGTCGCGATATAACCCGGCGCGATCGCGTTGACCTGAATGCCCTTCGCCGCCCATTCGTTGGCGAGCAGCTTGGTCAGTCCGCCGACGCCCGACTTCGACGCCGTATAGCTCGGCACGCGGATGCCGCCCTGAAAGGTGAGCATCGATGCGATGTTGATGATCTTGCCGCTTCCCCGCGAAATCATGTGGCGCCCGACCGACTGGCAAAGGAAGAAAAGCGTCTTGAGATTGGTGTCCATCACCGCATCCCAATCTTCCTCGGTGAAATCGACCGCGTCGGCGCGGCGGATGATGCCGGCATTGTTGACGAGGATGTCGATGCGCCCGAATTCGGCGATTACCGCGTCGACGAGCGGCTGCACCGCCGCGACGCCCGACAGGTCGGCCTTGAAATTCTCGGCCTTGCGGCCGAGTGCGCGGACCTTGTCCACCGTCTCGGTCGCGGGCGAACGGCCCGCGGCGGCGACATCGGCCCCCGCCGCTGCAAGCGCGAGCGCGATGCCCTGACCGATGCCGGTGTTGGCGCCGGTGACGAGCGCGACGCGGCCCGTAAGATCGAAGGGAATCGTCATATCAGGCGAGCGCCGCCTCCGCCGACACGCTCTTCAGATAGTCGCTGATCGCTTCGTCCTGCGAATTGGCGTAGAAATAGTCGGCGAAGCGCTCGCCCGCGATCGCGGCGCGAAGCAGGTCCTGATCGACATTCTTGAGCACGTTCAGCATGTCGTTGCACGATGCGGCCTTCAGATCCTTCAGGATGCCGCGGTTCTTGCGCATGATTTCAGCGCGCTCTTTCGGATAGCCAAGGCCCGATTCGCCGTCGAACAACTTGCGATAGCAATCCTGAAGGTTGAGCTCGGCGGCCCAGCCGAAACCCTTGGCATAGGGCATCGAAATCGCGTTGCCGTCGTTGATCTGGGCAAAGAGGAAGGCGTCGGTCGGATCGATCACGAGGCCGCAGAAGACGCCGGGCATCGAATTGCAGGCGAGCATCGATCCCATGCCGGTGCCGCAGCCGGTGACGACGAAGTCCGCCGCCTTCGAATTGAGCAGGATGCCGGTGAGCAGGCCGTTCATCACATAGGTCAGCGATGCGCTGTCCTCGGCCGAATACATGCCATAGTTGAACACTTCATGGCCCAGCGGTTCGGCGACCGCGGTCAGGGCTTCGTGGATGACGCTGTTCTTGGCGGCCTGGCTGTTCTCGGTGATCAGCGCAATTTTCATGATCCGGTTCCTTTGATGGGTTTTGCGGCAAATTAGTCATTTTGGTAACCGGTGTCAATAATCTTGGTCGCCTTGATGCGGCGCGCGGCCCCCGACACCGGTATCAAATATCGCCGGACAGGGAATGGTCGCGGTTGATTTCGCCGCGCCGAGCGCCCATCACAGGCGCAACAGGGGCTTGGGCACAATAATCCTGGCCTCAAAAAGGGAAGATGCGTTTATGGCGGCACAGGGCAAGGGGCCGGGGGGCAAACAGCCGACAATCAACGATGTGGCGGCGCTCGCGGGAGTGTCGAAAAAGACTGTCAGCCGCGTCATCAACCGGTCCGAGTTTCTGACCGAAAAGACGCGCCGCGCGGTCGAGCAGGCGATCGAGCAATTGGGCTTCGTTCCCAATCCGCAGGCGCGCGCGCTCGCCTTTCGCCGCAACTTCCTGATCGCACTGCTCCACGACAATCCGAATGCGCAGACCGTGCTCAATTTTCAGCAGGGCGTGCTCGACGCGATCAAGGACAGCGATCTTGCGCTGCTCGTTCGCCCGGTCGATCGCGGGTCGGACAAGATGCTCGACGATGTCCGCGTCTTCCTTGAAAAGCAGCGGCCGATCGGCGCGATGCTGTTGCCGCCGATCTCGGAAAATGACGATCTTGCCGCGCTCTGCGAAAATCTGGGCGTCCGCTATGTCCGCGTCGGTTCGGCGCTGCTCGACGATGCGCGCCATTGCGTGTCGTCGAACGACCGCGAGGTGGTTGCCGAAGCGGTGCGCGGGCTGATCGCGCGCGGGCATCGCCGTATCGGTTTCGTGCGCGGTCCTGCGGGCTTCCGCTCGGCCGCCGAGCGCGAAAAGGGGTTCATGGAGGCGCTGGCCGAGGCGGGGCTCGAACTTCCCGACGCCTATCATGCGCGCGGCAATTATCGTTATGCCTCGGGGGTCGAGGCGGGCGAAGCGCTGCTCGCACTCGCGTCGCCGCCGACCGCCATTTTCTGCTCGAACGACGAAATGGCCGCCGGGGTGATGGGCATCGCGCACGGCAAGGGCATCGCGGTGCCCGGCCAATTATCGATCATTGGTTTCGACGACAGCCCGACCGCGACGCATATCTGGCCCGCACTGACGACGGTGCGCTGGCCGATCCGCGAAATGGGATCGCGCGCGGCACGCACGCTGGTGCCCGATTTCCTCGGTTTCGGCGCGAAGGTCGCGAGTGACGAAAGCCCGGTGTTGCCGTCGATTCTCGTCGAACGCCAGTCGGTCGCCGCTGCTCCAGCCGACACCTGAGGCAGCGGCCGGCAAAGCTGCGCCGCAGCATCTTCGTTTCTCCTGACTCCGCTTGACAAGCGACGCCCTTGGCGCGCTTATAGAACATATCAGGAACAAATGATGCGCGAGTCGTCCCCTTCTCTCGCCGGGCTGCGGAAACGTGTCGCCCGGCTGGCCGCCAGCGGCGGTCCCGCGAGCCTCCCGGCCGAAGCCCGGCTGACGAGCGGCCATGCGGGATTCGACGCCGCGCTCGGGGGCGGGCTGGCAAAGGGCAAGACGCATGAATTTTTTGCCGCCGACGCGCTCGATGCGACGAGCGCCGCGGCCTTCGCCGCGCTGCTCGCGCTGCGAAGCGACGCGCACGCACCGCTCATCTGGCTGCGCACTGCCGACGCCGCGCGCCGCATCGGGCACATCTATGCGCCGGGGATCGCCGAGCTTGGCGGCAGCCCCGACCGGCTGCTGATCGTCGAGGTTCCCGATGCCAAGATGCTGCTCGCCTGCGCGAACGATGCCGCGCGCTGCACCGGATCGGCGGCGGTCATCGTCGAAAGCTGGGGGCGCTTCCCGCTGCTCGACCTGACCGCAGGACGGCGCCTCGCGCTCGGCGCACGCGATGCGGGTACCACTTTGTTGATGCTGCGCCTCAATGCCCTTCCCGCACCGAGCATCGCCGAAACGCGCTGGAGCGTCGCCGCCGCACCGTCGCGCGCGCTCGCGGCCGATGCCCCCGGCGCGCCCGCCTTCGACCTCGAACTCTTGCGCTGGCGCGCCGGCCCTGCGGGCGGACGCTGGCGACTGGACTGGAAACATGACGAACATGCCTTCGGGGAGCCGGCGCTATCTCGCGCTGTTCTTCCCCTACCTGCCCGCCGAGCGGCTCGTCCGCACGGCGCCGCAGCCGCCTGACGCTCCGCTCGTCTTTGTCGAGAAGATACGCGGCGCGCTGCGCATCGCGCACATCGACGCAGCCGCGCAGGCAGCCGGGCTGGCTGTCGGCATGCCGCTCGCCAACGCGCGCGCGCGCGTTCCCGAACTGCTCACCGTCGCCCACGACCCGATTGCCGATCATGCCTGGCTCGACCGGCTCGCATTAGGCTGCAACCGCTACACGCCGCTCGTCGCGCTCGATGCCCCCGACGGGCTGATCCTCGACATTGCAGGGGCTGAACATCTTTTCGGGGACGAAGCCGGTCTCGTCGCCGATGCCGAGATGCGACTGGCGCGGCTCGGCATGAGCGTGCGCCACGCCTTCGGCCCGACCGCCGACGCGGCGCGCGCGCTCGCACGCTACCAGACGCGCCCGGCGCCCGACGAAGCGGCGGCGGTTCGCCGCCTGCCCGTCGCCGCGCTCGAACTCGCCCCCGAAGCGACGACCGCGCTCGTCCGCGCGGGACTGAAAAGCATCGGCGACCTTGCCGGTCGCCCGATGGCGAATATCGCAGCGCGCTTCGGAGGCGATGCGACGACGGCGCTCCGGCGCATCCTCGGCGACGCGCCGAGCCCGCTCGATCCGCGCATCGCCTTACCCCCGATCGCGGTCGAGCGCCGCTTCGCCGAGCCGCTCGGCAGCACCGCGCATGCGACCAAGGTCCTCGCCGAGCTTGCCGCCGAAGCCATTGAAGAGCTCGGCGAGCGCGGCAAGGGCGGGCGGCATTTCCGCGCGACCTTCTTTCGCAGCGACGGCCTTGCGCGAAGCATCGATGTCGAGACGGGCCATCCGACGCGCGACGCGGGGCTGGTGATGCGCCTCTTTGCCGAGCGGATGGACAGCCTGACCGACCCGCTCGATCCCGGCTTCGGTTTCGACATGATCCGCTTTGCCGTCCCGCGCCTCGACCCGCTCGGCGCGACGCAATTGAAGCTCGAGGGGGGCGAAGTGCGCAAGTCGATCGAGGACGGGGCGATGAACGAGCTGGTCGACCGGATGACGACGCGGCTGGGGCGCAGGCGCGTGCAGCGACTACGCGCCGAGGATACGCATATCCCCGAGCAGGCGCAGCTCGCGCTCCCCGCGATCACCGCGCCGCCGCCGATGCCCTGGCCCGCGCCCGAGCCCGGCGAACCGCCGGCGCGCCCCTTCCACCTCTTTGACCCGCCGCAACCGATCGAGGTGATCGCCGAAGTCCCCGACGGCCCGCCGCACCGTTTCCGCTGGCGCCGTGCGATGCACGCGGTGCGCCGTTACGAAGGCCCCGAGCGCATCGCCGCCGAATGGTGGCGCCGCCGCGACAATGCGGGCCTGACGCGCGACTATTACCGCGTCGAGGACGCGCAGGGCCGCCGCTTCTGGCTCTTCCGTCACGGCCTTTATGACGAGAAGCCCGACCCGCGCTGGTATATCCACGGGCTGTTCGCATGAGCGGGGAAGACGCCCCCCTTTTTGCCGAGCTGGTCGCGGCGACCAACTACAGCTTTCTGCGCGGCGCCTCGCACCCTGCCGACATGGTGGCACAGGCGATGGCGCTCGGCATGGCAGGCATCGGCATCGCCGACCGCAACAGCGTCGCGGGGGTGGTGCGCGCCTTGATCGGGTTGCGTAAGTTGCGCAAGAAGGCCGCCGAAAGCGGGATCGAGCTACCGCCCTTCAAACTCGTCGTCGGCGCGCGGCTGGTGTTCGACGACGGCACCCCCGACATCATCGCCTATCCGGCGACGCGGCGCGGCTGGGGTCGGCTGACGCGCATGCTGACCCTCGGCAACCGCCGGACGACCAAGGGCAATTGCGTGATGAAGCTCAAGAATCTGCTCGTTCATTGCGAGGATTTGCTGCTCGTCGCGATGGCCGGCGCGGCGGACGAAGCGGTCCTGCACCGCCTCGCCGCCGCCGCGCCGGGGGCGCTTTGGCTTGGCGCAACGATGCCGCGAAGCGGAAGCGACCGCCGCCGCCTCGCCGGGCTGCAAGCGCTGGCGGACCGGGTCGGCATTCCGCTGCTCGCGACCAACGATGCGCTCTATGCGACGCGCGCGCAGCGCCCGCTGCACGATGTCGTCACCTGCATCCGCGAAGGCACCAATCTGGGCGATGCAGGGCGCCTGCTCCGCGCCAATGGCGAGCGTCATTTGAAATCGCCGCAGGAAATGCGGCGCCTGTTCCGCGACCGCCCCGAAGCGGTCGATGAAAGCCTGAAAATCCTCGACCGCATCTCCTTCGCGCTCACCGATCTTGCCTATGAATATCCGCACGAGCCGGTTCCCGCGGGCTGGGACCCGCAGGGCTGGCTCGAACATATGGTGATGGAGGCGGCAAAGAAGCTGCATCCGGACGGATTGCCGCGGCGCTGGCGCGAGGTGCTCGACGAGGAACTGACGCTCATCCGCAAATGCAATTTCGCCTGCTATTTCCTGACCGTCCACGACATCGTCAATTTCGCGCGAACACAGGACCCGCCCATCCTCTGTCAGGGGCGCGGCTCGGCCGCCAATTCGCTCGTCTGCTACCTGCTCGAAATCACCTCGATCGACCCGGTCGCGAACAATCTGCTGTTCACGCGCTTCCTGTCCGAACAGCGGCGCGAGCCGCCCGATATCGACGTCGATTTCGAGCATGAGCGGCGCGAGGAGGTGATGCAATATATCTATCGCCGCTACACGCGGCGGCGCGCGGGAATCGCCGCGACGGTGATCCATTACCGGCCGCGCAGCGCGGTGCGCGAGGTCGGCAAGGCGCTCGGCTTCAGCGAGGATGTGACCGCGCGGCTCGCCGACACGAGCTGGGGAAGCTGGGGCAGCGAGATGCCGATCGAGCGTTTCGTCGAAGCGGGGCTCGACCCCGCGCAGCATGACATTGCGCGGCTGCAATGGATCGTCAGCCAATTGCTGACCTTCCCCCGCCACCTGTCGCAGCATGTCGGCGGCTATGTTCTGACCGAAGACCGGCTCGACGAGACGGTACCGATCCACAATGCCGCGATGGAGAACCGGACCTTCATCGAATGGGACAAGGACGATATCGACGCGCTGAAACTGATGAAGGTCGATGTCCTCGCGCTCGGAATGCTGACCTGCATCCGCAAATGTTTCGACCTGATGCGCCTGCACAATCTGGGCGATCACGATCTGAAATCGATCCCGCCGGAAGATCCGGTCGTTTACGACATGCTGTGCGAAGGCGACAGCATCGGTGTGTTCCAGGTCGAAAGCCGCGCGCAGATCAACATGCTGCCGCGCCTCAGGCCGCGCGAATTTTATGATCTTGTGATTCAGGTCGCGATCGTCCGTCCCGGGCCGATCGAAGGGGACATGGTTCATCCCTATCTCCGCCGCCGCAACAAGGAGGAAGAGGCTGAACTCCCCTTACGTTCGGGAGGCGGAGCCAATGAGCTGGAAGATATTCTCGGCAAGACATTCGGGGTGCCGCTGTTTCAGGAACAGGCGATGAAACTTGCCATTACGGCAGCGGGCTTTTCTCCCGATGAAGCAAATGGGCTTCGACGAGCGATGGCGACTTTTCGGAACGTCGGGACAATCCCCGAATATCAAGACAAGATGATCGAAGGGATGGTCGGGCGGGGCTATGAGCGCGCTTTCGCCGAACGTTGCTACAATCAAATCAAGGGGTTCGGCAGCTATGGTTTTCCCGAAAGCCATGCCCAGTCCTTTGCCAAGCTCGTCTATGTTTCCTCGTGGCTGAAATGCCATCACTCCGCGGTCTTCACCTGCGGCTTGCTCAATTCGCAGCCGATGGGCTTCTATGCCCCCGCCCAGCTTGTCCGCGACGCGCGCGAGCATGGCGTCGAGGTGCGCGCGGTCGATGTCAACGCCAGCACATGGGACAACAGCCTCGAGCGGCGCGAGGACGGCCGCCTCGCGCTGCGGCTCGGCTTTCGGCAGATCGACGGCTTTCGCGAGGCTTGGGCCGACGCGATCGTACTTGCGCGCACGACAAACTTTGCCTCGGTCGAGGAACTTGCGCGGCGCGCCGACCTGCCGTCGCGTGCGCTGCGTCTGCTCGCCGATGCCGATGCGTGCCGGTCGATGGGGCTCGACCGCCGCCCCGCGCTCTGGGACGCGCGGCGCGTGCGGCAAGGCGTGCTGCCGCTGTTCGGTGCGGCGGGGGCGGACGAGCTGGGGGCCGAGGAGGATGCGGCGCTGCCGCCGACGCCAGCGGTCGAGCAGGTGCTCACCGACTATCAGACGACGCGGCTGTCGTTGAAGGGACATCCGATGACGTTTCTGCGGCGCGATTTCAAACGCGAAGGCGTGCTGAGCGCCGCCGAAGTCGCGGCAGCGAAAAACGGCTCGATCGTCCGCACCGCGGGCGTCGTGCTGATCCGCCAGCGGCCGGGCAAGGGCAATGCGATCTTCATCACGATCGAGGACGAGGGCGGGATCGTCAACATCCTCTTATGGGCGCGCCATTTCGAACGCTATCGCCGCGCCGTAATGGCGTCGCGGCTGATGCTCGCCGAGGGCGAGGTGCAGCGGAGCAAGGAGGGCGTCATCCACCTGATGGCGTCGCGGATCGTCGACCGCACCGCGATGCTCGACGCGCTCGGCAGCGACCGCCGCTTCGACCCCGACCTTTGCCGCGCCGACGAGGTCAAACACCCGCAACCGCCGCGCGGACGTTCGGAAGGCGAATATGCGCAGCGCCACGGCCACCCCCGCAACGTCCGCATCCTGCCCAAGTCGCGGGATTTTCATTGAGGGTTTGTTTTCCAGCTTACGCAGGAGGCTGCTCCAGCCAGCCCCCCCCCCGCAAAAAGAAGACGCCCCGGCTGCGGGGGCCGGGGCGTCGGATCAGGCTATTAAAGGGACCAACCAATATAGCCCCAATTTTATACCCTGCGCTTAGCGGAGCAGGTTCATCACGCCCTGCTGGCTCTGGTTCGCCTGGGCAAGCATCGCGGTCGAGGCCTGCGACAGGATGCCGGCCGCAGCAAGCTTCGTCGATTCAGCCGAGAAATCGGCGTCTTCGATGCGCGACTTCGATTCCGACAGATTGGTGACAGTCGACGTCAAATTGTCGACAGCCGCATCGAGACGGCTCTGCTGGGCACCGAGGTTGGCGCGCTGCGTCGCAACCGTCTGGATCGCCGTGTCGAGCGTGGCAAGCGCGCCCGAAGCGCCGCCGGCGGTCGAAATGTCGAGCGCGTTGACGCCGAGTGCCGTCGCCTGGAGGTCGGCGATGGCGATGTTCACGACCTGGCCCGAACCGGTTCCGGTCTGGATGTCGAAGCCCGCGGCAACGCTGCCGTTGAGCAGGACGTTGCCGTTGAACGTCGTGCGGGTCGCAATGTCGCCGATCTGGGCGATCAGCGCGGTAACTTCGGTCTGCATCGCAGCACGGTCGGTCGTGCCGTTCGTGCCGTTGGCCGACTGCACAGCCAGTTCACGCATACGGACGAGAATGTCCGAAATGCCGCTCATCGCGCCTTCGGCGGTCTGCGCAAGCGAGATGCCGTCGTTGGCGTTGCGGATGGCCTGGTTCAAGCCACGGACCGTTGCGTCCATGCGGGTGGCGATGGCGAGGCCGGCAGCGTCGTCCTTCGCGCTGTTGATGCGCTTGCCGCTCGACAGGCGTTCCATCGCCTGCGACTGCATTTGGCTCGCCACGCGCGAGCTGTTCTGGGCGCGGAGCGCGCTCACATTGGTGTTGATGACAGTCATGTTGTTCCTTTCCGGCCCAGAGGCCATTCCCGTGATGTGATGGGCTCGGCGAGCTTCACGCAGCCAGTAACGGCGGGCGGCGACGCGGTTTAAGCACCGGGCGTCAAAAAAACGCCGGAAGCGCTCCACGCGCGCCACGTTACCGATATAAGTATATGTTTTTCCGATGTTTATAATGTTGGCATGACCTTTGCATTCCTGTTTGGCGTGCGGCGCATGGCCGCGCAAAGGACGGATGAAAGCCAATGAGCACGATCGATACGAGCCGACTGATGCAGATGCGCAGTTCGATCCTCAATCAGAACCAGGCGCTGCAACGCGCCGCGGGTCGCGGCGGCGTGGGCGGCGCAGAAGGCGCAGAAGGCACGGCCGATTTCGGAGCGGCGATTTCCTCCGCGCTCCAGCAGGTCAACGCCCAGCAGACCAAGGCAAGCGAGCTTAGCGAAGCCTATGAGCGCGGCGACACGCACGACATCGTCAGCGTGATGATCGAGCGCCAGAAAGCATCGCTCGGTTTCGAAACGACGCTGCAAGTCCGCAACAAGCTTTTGTCCGCCTATCGCGACATCATGAACATGCCGGTGTAATCCATGGCCGAAACCCAAGCCCTCAGCCCGATCGATCCTTCGACCGCGAACCGCCTGCCCGCCCCCGCGCTGGGCGACCGCTTCGCGCCGTTCGCCCAGTTCGCCCGTCAGCCGGCGGTCCAGCGCGCGCTGCCCGCCATCGCCACCTCGACCGCAATCGGCATCGCGGCGCTCGCCTGGTTCATGACGCAGTCGGCGCCGCAGACCCAGCTGTTTGCAGGGCTCGAGGACAGCGACAAGGCCGCCGTCGCCGACGCGCTGCAGGGCGCCGGAATTGCGCACAGCATCGACCCCGCCACCGGCGCGCTGACCGTCGATGCCGACAAGCTCCACCAGGCACGCATCGCGCTGGCCGGTCAGGGCCTTCCCAAGGCGCAGCCGAGCGGCGACAGCCTGATCGCGGCGCTGCCGATGGGTTCGAGCCGCGCGATCGAGGGCGAAACGCTGCGCTCGGCGCGCGAGGCCGATCTCTCGCGCACGATCGAAACGATCGACGCCGTCAGAAATGCCCGCGTCCACATCGCCGCCGCCGAACCGAGCCTGTTCGTCCGCGAGGACAAGCCGGCGACCGCGTCGGTCATGCTCACGCTGATGAACGGCCGCAGCCTGTCCGACGGTCAGGTGCAGGCCATCCGCTTTCTTGTCGCCTCGTCGGTGCCGGGAATGAATGCCGATCAGGTGTCGGTGATCGATCAGCGCGGCGCCTTGCTCTCCGACACCGCGACGAGCAGCGACATGAAGGCGTTCCAGCTCCAGACGCAAGTCGAGGACCGCTTCCGCCGCGCGCTCGACACCTTGCTCGGCCCGATGCTCGGCGCCGGCAATTATACGGTCGAGGTCCACGCCGACGTCGACATGTCCGAAAGCCAGGCGACGCGCGAAAGCTTCCCCGAGAACGATCGCGCGCTGCGCAGCGAGGAAATTTCGCGCCAGATCAGCGGTCAGGGCACCCCGCCCGCGGTCGGAATTCCCGGCGCGCTCGCAAACCAGCCGCCGCAGGCAACCACGATCGCCGCCGCCGCGCCCGAACCGGCCGCGGCCGCGGTCGCGACCGAGACGCAAAGCAATGAGAATTCGGCGCGCGCCTATGAAGTCGGCCGCGAGATTTCGGTCACCCACCAGCCGCAGGGCCGGCTTCGCCGTGTTTCGGTCGCAGTCGCGCTCAATCAGGGCAAGAAGGCGCTGACGCAAGCCGACATGACCAAGATCGACGGGCTGGTGAAAGGCGCGATCGGTTTCGATGCCGCACGCGGCGACATGGTCGCGATCAGCCAACGCCCCTTTGTGAAGATCGAAGAGGAAGCCCCCGCCATCTATGACGAACCTTGGTTCATGCCGGTCGTCACGCAGGCGGGCGCGATCCTCGCCGCCCTGCTAGCCTTCCTGTTCATCGGTCGCCCGCTGATCCGCGCTGCCAAGAACCGCGCGGCCGAACGTGCCGAGCGCAACGCCGAACTTGAAGAATCGCTTCTCGCCGCGACCGAGGCGCGCCCCGCGCTCGGGTCCGATGCCGCAAACGGAGCGATCACGCTCGAGATGATCGAAGCCGCGCCAAGCTATGAGGACCGGGCCAATCTGGTGCGCGCCTTCGTCCGCCAGGATTCGGCGCGCGCCGCGCTTGTCGTCCGCCAGCTGATGCAGGAGGGTGCCCGTGGCTGACGCCGTCGACAACGCCCCGCCGCCCGTCCACATCAAGCCGCCGATCGACGGCTCTGCCGCCGCAGCCATCCTGCTGATGCTGCTCGACGAAAGCGAAGCGGCGACGATCCTGAAGCATCTTGATCCCGAAGAGGTGCGCAGCCTTGCCAAGTCGATGTTCGACACGGCCAATGCCAGCGAGCATCAGATCGGTCAGGCCCTCGACCAGTTCGTGCTCAGCAGCCGCAATGTCAGCGCGCTCGCCATTGGAGCCGACACGCGCATCCGCACGGTGATCAACCAGGCGGTCGGCAATGTCCGCGCCGACAATATCCTCGCCGCCGTCGCGCCGCAGTCGAGCGCTGCGTCGCTCGAAATGCTGCGCTGGATGGACGTCGATGCGATCAGCGCGCTGCTCGAAAGCGAGCATCCGCAGGTCGGCGCGCTGATCCTGTCGGTCCTCGTCCCCGATATCGCCGCGCGCGCCATCGAAACGCTCGACGAGGTGAAGCAGGCCGACCTGGTGCTGCGCGCCGCGCAGCTGACGTCGGTTCCGGCAGCCGCGATCGAAGATCTGGAGGCGGTGCTCAGCAGCGCCAATGCCGATGGCCAGCGCGTCGCCAAGCAGGCGATCGGCGGCCCGAGCGATGTCGCCAAGATCATGAAGATGATGCCGAAGCAATTGTCCGAACGCACGATCCGCGCGCTCAAAAAGCACGACAAGGCGCTCGCCCAGATCATCGAGGAAGAGATGTTCATCTTCGAAAATCTGCGCGATCTCGACAAGAAGAGCCTCGGCACCGTGCTGCGCGCCGTCGATGCGGCGCAGCTCGCGATCGCCCTCAAGGGCACCGAGGAAGATATGGTCGACCTCTGCCTGTCGACGATGTCGCAGCGCGCGTCCGAAACGATCCGCGACGAAATGGCCGAAATGACGATGGTCAAGCGCGTCGATGTCGATGAAGCGCAAAAGGCGATCATGCAGATCGTCCGCCAGATGGCCGCGTCGGGCGAGATCATGATCGCGGGGGCCGGCGATGATTATATCTGACCGCGCCTCCGAAGCCGGATATTCGACGGTGACGCTTGCCGACGCGATGGCGCGGACCGGCGGATTTCGTCCGCTCCATTTCGCACGCCCCGTCGGCGAAGCGCCGCCCATGCCGATCGAGCCGGACATCGACGAAGGCGACGATCCCTTCGCGCGTGGCCTGGCCGAAGGGCAACGCATCGCCGAAGCCGCCTTTTCGGTCGAACGCCACCAACTGCTCGCATTGCTCGCCAGCGCCGAAGCGCTGCAGGACGAGCCGAGCGAAGAGCTCGCGCAGCTGATCGCCGAAACGGTCGAACGGCTGGTCCGCCAGATCGTCGAAACGGCGCCGATCGATGCCGCGTGGCTCAAGGAACAGGCCGACGTCGCCGCCGCGCTGGTTGCAGATGCCGACAAGGCGCGCACCTTGTGGGTCCATCCCGAGGACGCCGCGCTGCTCGTCGATTGCGCCCTCTCGCTGCCGGTGCAGGTCGACCCCGCGATGATGCGCGGAACGGTACGGATCGAAACCTCCGCAGGCTGGATCGAACATGGCCGCGCCGTTTATCTCGGCGAATTGCGCGCGGCGCTCGGCAGCGAAGGAATGGGCGCATGACCCGCCGCCTTGCCATGACCGCCCAGCAACTGCTCGGCCCCATCGAGCTGACGCACGCCTCGCCGCGACGGATCGGTACGCTCGTCGCGCACGAGGGCATCATGCTCGAAGTGTCGGGCTTTCCGCAGCCGCTCGGCAGCAATGTCCGGATCAAGTCGGCCGACAATGACTATGTTTATGGCGAGGTCGTCGGCTTTCGCGGTCACCGGAGCCTTGTCCTGCCCTTCGACACCAACAAGCCGCTCGTCACCGGCGCGCCGGTCGAGCCGCACGGCGCGAGCAGCATGGTCGCGGTCGGCAAGGCGCTGCTCGGACGGATCATCGACGCGCAGGGAAATCCGCTCGACGGGCGCCCGCCGGTCAAGTCGCAGTTCCAATGGCCGCTCGCCGGCCGCAAGGTCAATCCGCTGCGCCGCGGCCGTGTGACAAAGCCGCTCAACATGGGCGTGCGCGCGATCAACGGCCTGCTCACCGTCGGGGAGGGCCAGCGCGTCGCGATCATCGCGGGCTCGGGCGTCGGCAAGTCGGTACTGATGGGCCAGATGATCGCCGGAACCGAATGCGATGTCATCGTCGTCGGGCTGATCGGCGAGCGCAGCCGCGAAGTAAGCGATTTCGTCGAAACCAAGCTGCCGCCCGCCGTCCGCAAGAAATCGGTCGTCGTCGCGGTGCCTGCCGACCACCCACCGCTGCTGCGGCTGCGCGCCGCAATGCGCGCGACCGCCATCGCCGAAGCCTTCCGGCAGGAAGGCAAGAAGGTGCTGCTGCTGATCGACAGCCTGACGCGCGTCGCGCATGCGCAGCGCGAAATCGGGCTGACGCTGGGCGAGCCGCCGACGATGAAGGGCTATCCGCCGTCGGTCTTCGCGCTCATTCCTTCGCTCGTCGAGCGCGCGGGCAACGACAATGCCACCGGCGGGTCGATCACCGCGCTATATACCGTGCTCGCCGATGGCGGCGACATCGACGACCCCGTCGTCGACAGCGCGCGCGCGATTGTCGACGGCCATATTATCCTCTCGCGCCAGCTTGCCGAACAGGGCGTCTATCCCGCGATCGACGTCGCGCGCTCGCTTTCGCGCACGATGGCCGATTCGGTCGATCCCGAGCATGCCGCCGCCGCCGCGAACTTTCGTCGACTCTGGTCGGCCTATGAAGAGAACCGCGACCTCATGCTGATGGGTGCCTATGTCGCAGGGGGCGATCCCGTCCTCGACACTGCCATCGGGCGCCACACCGACCAGCTCGCATTCGTGACCCAGCCCGCCGGGGCGCAGGTCGATTTCGCAACCTCCCGCCAATCGCTTATCGAAGGATATTCCGCATGAACGCCCGCACCGCACGCCGCAAACGCATCATCCGCGTGCGATCCGTCGAACATCAGATGGCGGAAGCCAATTTTGCGCGCGCCAACGGCGAGCTTGCGAACCTCGTCGAGCTGGGCAAGCGGCTCGAAGCGCTGCGCGTCGACCTGGCGGTTGCAAAAGGCGCCGTCGCCGGTCGCGCGCTCAACTCGGTCGGCGAGCTCGGGATGCGGCTCGACCTTGCGCAGGAGAATCTCAGCGCGCCGCTCCACAGCGCGAGCGAGCGCCGCGACCAGATGGGGGCGCTCGCCCAGTCGGCGATGATCAAGGAAGAATCGGCGGTTCGCCTTTACGAGCGCAGCCGCAAGTCGGCCGAAGCCGAGCATGAACGACGCAATGACGCCAACCGCCCGCACCGCCGCCGCGCGATGAGCCTGCGCCTGATCGACGGGGGCGCGGCATGATGGCGAATTCCAACCCGCTTTCGGGACAGCGGCCGGGTGCGCAGGGAATTGCCGCGCTCCTCGGCGGCGCCTTTCCTGTTGCGGCAGGCGGCGAAGCGCAGGGCGGCTTCGACCGCCTGCTCGCAGCGTTGCCCGTCGCGGGCCTTCCCGCCAATGGCGCATCCGCTCTGCCAGCGGCTCTGCCTACCGCGCTTGCGGCCGCGCCCGTTTCAGCTCCGGCTGGCGAACCCCAGTTCGAGGGCTCAGCCCCGGCAATCGTCGATATCGAAGTCGACTTCGATCGGGGTGCCGACGAGGTCGGCGTTCCCGCAGCCCCCTTACCGGATGGCACGCCTGCGCCCGCCATTGCACCCGGCGCTGCCGCGACAAAGGCGGTCGAAAACCTGCTGAAGGCCCATGCCGGCAAGGCGACGAAAAACGCGACCGGCATCGACGCCGACGGCACGGTCGCGAAGGGCCAGCAGCTTGCAGGCGACGCGGTGTCGCCGACGGACGGCGAGGCAATCGAAACGCCCCCCGTCGCTTCCGCTCCCGATGTCGATGCGGAAGTCGCGCCTGATAGGGCAGACGTTCCCCTCACGATTGCGGCAACGACCAACGGCGCGACCAAAGCGAACGAAGCAGCCCCCGCAAAAACGAAGGATGTCGCGACGAGCGGCACGCAGCTGCCGGCGCCCGCCGGTGCGCGCACGCCGGCGAAGGGTGCCACGGCCGACGAAGCGCGTGCGGCCAACCGCCAGAATGCCACGCCGGTGCTTCCGGCGAGCGCCAAGGCTGCCGATCATGCGTCGCCGATGTCCGCCGTGTTGGCGGCCGCCAGCGACCGCAGCCGCCCCGCGCCGCAAGTCAACGACGCCCCGTCGATGGCCGTGCTGCTGCACCGTCCCGAAGCGGCGCCGGTTCCAGGCGCGCCGAACAATGTCGCCGCCGGCCCCGTCGCCGACCGCATCCTCGACATGACGAGCGACGATGTCTGGATCGAGCAGCTCGCGCGCGACATCGTCGCGACCAAGTCGGACGAAGGCGACATCAGCTTTCGCCTGATGCCGCGCCACCTCGGCCGCCTTGACGTCGCGATGCGGATGGAGGGCGACGGGGTATCGCTCAAGCTCGAAACCCAGCATGAAGCCACCGCGACCATCGTAACCGCCGCGCAAGGCCGGCTGGTCGAAGACCTGCGCCAGCAGGGCGTTCGCGTGACCGGTGCCGATGTCACTTGCACCCATGGCGACGCCGGACGCCAGTCGCAGCAGGGACAGGGCCGCGCCGCGACCGCCGATCCCGCCCATCTAATCGAAACCGCCACCGATCGCGCCGAAGCGCGCGACGACAAGCGCGCCGCGGACCGCCGCGGACGCTTTGCCTGAACCGGAAGGACCCGATCATGAGCAAGGAAAAGACCGAAGTCGCACCCAAGAAGGGCGGGAAAATGAAAAAGCTGCTGGTCATCGGCCTCGGCGCCATCGTCCTGATCGGCGCGGGTGCGGGTGCGGGCGTCTATTTCGGCGCGCTATCGGCGCATGAAGCCAAGCCCGAGGATCATTTCCCGAAGCTCGTCCTGCGCAGCACCAAGGCCGAAGAACCCGCCGCCGCAAGCGACGACAAGGACGTGCCGCTGAAGGTCGGAACGGTGTCGGTGCCCAACGACCGCTTCAAGGTCGATCCGCGCAAATATGAAATCACCTATTACCCGATGGGCGACAGCTTCACGACGAATCTGGCCGACGGTTCGGGCTTTCTGCAGATCGGAATCAGCCTTTCGACATTTTATGACGGCAAGGTCATCAACAATATCAAACGACAGGCTGTGCCGATCCGTTCGGTTGTGCTTATGGTGCTCGCCGAACAGGACCCGGCGCTTCTCGCCACATCGCAAGGAAAGCAACGGCTGCAGCGTCAGCTGACCGCCGCGATCAACGATGTGCTGCGCGAGAAGGAGGGATTTGGGGGTATCGACAATGTTTATTTCACGAACCTGGTGATCCAGTGACGACCGACACAAAATCCCTGAAGGCGGTCAAAGCTGGCGCGCCGAAGGCAGCCGGTACGGCCGAAAGTGACGCCAAGGCGTCGCTGCTGCTGCGCCGTGCCGAGGGCAATTATGCCTTTCCGGCGCTCGACGCGGTGGCGACGCAATTCGCGCGCAGCCTGCGCGACCTTGTGCGTGCGCTCGGCGCGCCGAGCGTGCAGGTCGAGCGCGCGGGCACCGACCAGGTGGAATTTTCGGACTGGAGCAAGGATGCGGCGCCGGCAATCTTCTGGCGCTATCACGCGCCGCCGCTGAAAGGCCCTGTCCTGCTCGCCATGGCGCGCCCGACGATCCTGCAACTCGTCGACATATTCTATGGCGGCAAGGGCAAACTCGCGGCCGAACGCGAGGAATTGACCGATGCCGAGGAGCGCTTTGCGGCACGGCTCGGCCGCGACATGGGGTTGCAACTGGCCGCAGCGTGGCGCGACAAGCTGTTTCTCGAGCCCGAACTCGACTGCGTCACCGGCAACCCCGCCAAGCTGGCGGCGGTCCGCGGCGACGACGAAATGATCGTCCAGCGCTTCACGCTGCGCGGCGCCCCCTTCGACAATCGCACGATCACCTGCGCCTATCCGCTCGCGGCGCTGCGCGGTATCGCGGGCGCCGAGCCCGTCCCGACCGCGCCCGAAAGCGCGGTCGATCCTGTATGGAGCGCAACGCTGAACCGCGCATTGCGCGGCGTGCGCCTGCCGGTACGATCGGTGCTTGCCCGCCCGGAAATCAGCCTCGTCAAGCTGCTCGCACTCGAAGTCGGTGACATCATCCCGCTCTCGATGCCGCGCAACGTACCGGTGACCGTCGCCGGGCGCCGTTTCGCCACCGGCAGCATCGGCGAGGCCAACGGCAACGCCGCCATCATGATCGACCATATCGAAGAAGGACCGGACCATGACTGACATGAGTGAAGCCCCCGCGGCGGTCCGCCGCGATCGCCGCGACAACAAGGATATTGCCGCGTCGCCCAATTTCGACCTGCTCGCCGGCGTTTCGCTGCGCGTATCGGTCGAGGTCGGATCGACGTCGATGACGCTCGCGGAACTGCTCGCGCTCGGCGAGGGCAGCGTCGTCGAGCTCGATCGCGCGGCGACCGACCTGCTCGACATCTATGCCAATGGCACGCTGATCGCGAAGGGCGAGATCGTCAGCGTTGACGGCCGCTATGGCATTCAGGTTGCCGAAGTCGTCGCGCCCGATCGCGGCTTCGCCGGGCTCGAGCGGAGGGGTTGATGCTCGAATATTTCCTGCGCCTCCTGATCCTGCTGCCGCTCGTCGGCGCGCTCGCATGGGGCAGCCTGTGGCTGTGGAAGCGTGTCCAGATGGGCGTGCCGCTGGGCGGCGCCACCAAGCAGGGACGCCCGGTCGAGATGATCGGCGTGCTGCCGCTCGGTCCGGGATCCAAGCTCGCGGTCGTCGAATTTGCGGGGCAGCAGATTCTGCTCGCGGTGTCGCGCAACGGCATCACGCGCCTCGCCGACAATAGCGAGGGCGACTTCCATGTCGATTGACGTCAAGACGGCGATCCGCGGCACCGCGCTCGTCGGCGCCGCCGCACTGCTGCTCGCGGCGCCCGCCGCCTATGCACAGACGGCCGACGGCCTCAATCGCGCGGTCGCCGACATCGGCGGCGACGGTCGGCCGCTGAGCCTGTCGCTCCAGATCCTCGTCCTGATGAGCCTGTTGACGGTGCTGCCGTCGCTGCTCCTCATGATGACGAGCTTCACGCGTATCATCATCGTGCTCTCGATCCTGCGCCACGCGCTCGGGCTGCAACAGACGCCGCCGAACCAGGTTCTCGTCGGGCTCAGCCTGTTCCTGTCGCTGTTCATCATGCAGCCGGTGATCAGCGAGGTGAACCGCGTCGCGATCGAACCCTATGGTCAGGAACAGATCGACATCGGCGAAGCGGTGACGCGGTCGGGCGATGCGCTCCACGGCTTCATGATGAAACAGACGCGCAAGACCGACCTGATGATGTTCGCCAAGATCGCCAAGGCGCCAAGCTATGCCAATCCCGCCGACGTGCCCTTTTCGATCCTGCTTCCGGCGTTCGTGACGAGCGAACTCAAGACCGCATTCCAGATCGGCTTTCTGATATTCCTGCCTTTCCTCGTCATCGACCTGATCGTCGCGTCGGCGCTGATGTCGCTCGGCATGATGATGCTGTCGCCGACGATTATCTCGATGCCCTTCAAGCTGCTGCTCTTCGTCCTCGTCGACGGCTGGGCGCTGACGATGGGGTCGCTCGCCTCCTCCTTTATAGGATAGCGCGATGGAAGCGGATTATTTCATAGGCGTTGCGCAGCAATCGCTGTGGATCCTGGCTCTCGCAACCGCGCCAATCCTGCTCCCCGTACTGGCGATCGGCGTGCTGCTCGGCATGGTGCAGGCAGCGACTTCGATCAACGAACAGACGTTGACCTTCATTCCGAAGCTGATCGTCGCGGCGATTTGCCTCGCGATTTTCGGTGGCAGCATCCTCGTGCTGCTCACCGATTTCACGCGCGATCTTTACGCGCAAATCCCGGGGCTGGTGCGCTAGAAGCCTTATGGTTCCTGCCGATATCCCCAATGTCGAGGCAATGCTCCAGTTGTGGATGCTGGGGATGATCCGGCCGGGCGCTGCCTTTCTGGCCGCGCCCGTCTTCGGTGCGGCCAATGTGCCGATCCAGCTGCGGCTGGTGATCGCGCTCGCTGTAGGAGTGCCAGCGGTCGCCGCGGCGGGCCTGACCCTGCCGCCCGAGGGGATCGTGTCTTTCCCCGGCCTCGTGCTGATCCTGGGCGAAGTCGTGATCGGGCTTGGCATCGGCTTCGTCCTCCAGATGGGGCTCGCCGCGGCCTTGCTGGCGGGCGAGACGATCAGCAATGCGATGGGGCTCGGCTTCGCATCGATGGTCGATCCGCTGAGCGGGACCGCAAGTTCGGCTATCGGGCAATTTCTTTCGATGCTCGCGACGGCGCTTTTCCTCGCGGCCGACGGACATCTGCTGCTGATCGGCATCATCGTCGACAGCTATTCGGCGCTGCCCCCCGGCGCGGCTTTCCCGTCGTTCGGCGCGATCGAAGGCATTTTGCGCTTTGCGAGCCTGATGTTCGTCGCGGGGCTTTCGATTGCCCTCCCCGTCGGCTTCGTCCTGATCCTCGTCCAGATCATCATGGGCGTCATCGGCCGCTCGGCCCCCGCGCTCAACCTGTTCGCGGTCGGCATTCCCGCGACGCTGCTCGCGGGCGTTGTCCTGCTCGGCATCGCGACGCCGGTGATGGCCGAAGCGATCGCGCGCATCCTGTCCGACGCGGTCGACACTGCCCGCCTGCTCGCCGGAGGCTGAGGCATGGCGAGTCAGCCCGACAAGGACCAGAAAACCGAACAGCCAACGCCCAAGAAACGCGCCGATTCGGCGCGCGAGGGCGACGTGCTGATGTCGCGCGAACTCGCCACCGCGCTGATGATGCTGGCGGCAGCGGGGTGGATCGTTGCGGCGGGGGGCTGGTTCGTCGAATCGGCGAGCAATCTGGTCCGCCGCGGGCTCACGCTGTCGGCTGCCGACATCACCCATTTCGCGCCCGGAGAGGCGCTGTTCCGCAACGGCGTCGACATATTGCTGCCGCTCGCAAGCCTGTTCGCGCTAGCCGTCGGTGCCGCGTTTGCAGGCCCCGCGCTGCTCGGCTCGTTCGGCTGGCGAAGCAAGGCGCTCGCATTCAAAGGCAACCGCATCAACCCGCTCAACGGCCTCAAGCGCATGTTCGGGCTGCAGGGCGCGACCGAGCTGGGCAAGGCGCTCGCCAAGGTGCTGCTGCTCGGCACCATCGGCTATTGGCTCGTCGCGCAAAGCCTGCCCGCGATCATGACGATGGCGTCGACCGACCTTGGCGGGGCCGTCGGGCAAGCCGGGAAAGCGGTCGGCCACGCGATGCTCGCGATGGCGGGCGGGCTCGTCGTCATCGCACTCGTCGACGTGCCGGTGCAGATGTTCCAGCGCAACAAGCGGCTGATGATGAGCAAGCAGGAAATAAAGGAAGAGATGCGCCAGACCGACGGCGCGCCCGAACTCAAGCAGGCGCAGCGCCAGCGCCAGCACGAGATTTTGAGCGGGTCGGCGCGCAAGGCGGTGTCCGACGCGACGGTCATCCTCACCAACCCGACGCATTTCTCGGTCGCGCTGCGCTATCGCCCCGGAGTCGATGCGGCGCCCGTTGTCGTCGCGCGCGGGCGCGGCGATGTCGCCCTGTCGATCCGCGAGCTTGCGCGCGGCGCCAACGTTCCGATCCTCGAATATCCGCAGCTGACGCGCGCGATCTATTTCACTGCGCGTGCCGGACGCACGATTCCCGAGGAATTGTTCGTCGCGGTCGCCACCGTCCTCGCCTTTGTCTTCCAGCTCGAACGCGCCGCTGCCGAGGGCCAGATGCCGCCGCCGGTCGATATTCCGCCGACCCACCGGTTTGACCCTGAAGGCCGCCGACAAAACTGACAATTTCGGCTTAATCCGGCGTGTGCGCGGCCGTTAAAGGGTTCGAAGGACATTTGCCATGGTCACGTCTATCGCCAACAGCCTCGGCTTCGGGTCGGGGATCGACATCAAACAGCTCGTCACCGACCTGTCGAACGCGTCGCGCGAGCCAAAGGTCACGCGCATCGCCAGCCTCGCGCAGCAGAACCAGGCACGGATCAGCGCGGTGGCGCAAGCGCGCGCCGACCTTGACGGTTTTGCCAATTCGCTCGAGCAGATGGTGTCCGACGGCGTCCTGCGCAGCACGCCCAGCGTGTCCGACGAGAGCGTCCTGTCCGTAACCGCGCGTTCCGGGCTGCAGGCCGACAGCTTTGCGGCGTCGATCGTCGTCAACAGCCTCGCCCGCGCCCAGACGGCCTATTCGGCTGTCGTTGCCGACCGGAGCGCCGCGATCGGCACGGGCAGCATGACGTTGACGATCGGGGGTGCGAGCCACACCATCACGATCGATGCGTCCAACGACAGTCTCGATGGACTGGCCACCGCAATCAACGGCAGCGGCAGCGGCGTCACGGCCTCTATCGTCGCGGATGAAGGTGGGCATCGCTTGATCCTGAAGGGTCCGACGGGTGCTGCCAACAGCTTCACCCTGACGGCGGACGCCGGCGCCGATCCGGGTCTTTCGAACTTCGCCTATGGAACGGGCGGCGTGATGACGCTCGGGCAATCGGCGGCCAATGCCGAATTCACACTCGACGGCGTCGCATTCAGCCGCGCGTCCAACACCATCGACGATGTCATACCGGGAATGTCGCTGTCGCTCAAAAAGGCGTCCCCCGGCCAGACCGTCGACATCGGCGCGACGCGGCCGCTCGACATGATCCGCCAGACGGTCACCGATTTTGTGGCGGTGTTCAACCAGCTCAAGAAGAGCGTGAAGGCGGCCGCCTCCATGTCGGGGTCCACAAACTCGCTCCGGCAGCTCGAGCGCGATCTCAACGGGCTCGTCAATACCGTCCTGACCAGCGAAAGCGGCATTTCGAAACTGTCCGACATCGGCATTTCGACGACCAAGGAAGGGCTGCTCGCAGTCGATAGCGCCAAGCTCGACGCGGCGCTCGAAACCAATGCGGGTGCGGTCGAAGCCTTGTTCAATCCAAGACGCGATGCGACACACGATGCGACGACGGATCCCGGCATCGCCGGCATTCTCGATGCACTGCGCGATCAGGCAGTCGGAACCGACGGGGTCCTCGACCGTGTTTCCAAGTCGCTTGAAGCGCGCAAGGAAGAGCTGCTCGACAAGCTCGAAAAGGTCGAGGAGCGCGAGGATGCGTATCGTACGCGGCTCGAGAAGAAATATAGCTCGCTCGATGCGCGCCTCGCCGCCTTCAAGGCAACCCAATCCTATCTCGAACAACAGATCGAGATGTGGAACAACCAATATAGTCGCTGAGGAACGGGTTCGTGGCCGCTACCGCTTCGACCGTCCGCGCGACGGGGCTCTATCGTCGTATGCAGCAGGAAAGCCGCGTTGCCGCGGCCGACCCCGTCGAGCTTGTCACGATCCTGTACGACGAACTGGAGACTGCCGTCGGCGTCCTTGCCGCGATGGTCCGACAAGGACAGCGTGTATCGGCGACCGAGCCGGCACACCGTGCACGCGCCATCCTCATCGGACTCGACACCGGGCTCGACCGCGATGCGGGCGGCGACGTCGCGACCGCGCTGTCGCGCGTCTATCGCAGCATGCGGCGCAAGCTCGACGATGCGGTGGCCGCGAACAGCGAGGCCGATCTGTCCGAACTTCTCGACGGCATCAAGACCATCAGCGCCGCCTGGCGACAGCTCCGCTAATTGCGACCGGAACCCGCGCACCCGTCCGGAACTAAGGGAAAGCCCGGCCGCCCGGGTGGGGATGGGCGACCGGGCCGGGTAAGGAGGCGGACCAGAGCCTCCCCATTCAGCATTTTCTGAAACTTGTTGCGTCGTCAGGCGGCCTGTTGCTGGACCCCATATTTGCGCATTTTCTCGATGAGCGTCGTGCGCTTGAGCGTCAGCAGGCGCGCCGCTTCGGAAATGATGCCGTCGGCCATGTCGAGCGCGACGTGGATCTGTTCGAGTTCGATCGTTTCGATCTCGCGCTTCAGGTCGATCGGGCGGCCGGGCGCCGGCGTCTTGGGAAAGAGCGCCGCATTGCCGGGAACGTCGATTTCGATCGCAGTGTCCGGTGATGGGGCGGGGCTGCTGGAGATAGCGCGCCACGCAGCCGGTGCTGCGGTGGGGTTCAGGAGCATGGCGACATCGTCGGCACCGAGCGTCTCACCGCCGTGCAGCACGCTGGCGCGCTCGACGAAATTGCGCAGCTCGCGAATGTTGCCCGGCCAGCCATGATGCATGAGCGTCGCAAGCGCGGCGTTGTCATAGCGGCATTTGACATCTGCAGGCATCTTGCGCTGGAAATGCCGGATCAGCGCCGGAATGTCTTCGGCGCGGCTCGCGAGGCTCGGCACCTGCAGGACAACGACGCCGAGGCGGAAGAACAAGTCTTCGCGGAATCGGCCTTCGCCGATCGCTTCGTCGAGATTCTGGTGTGTCGCCGAAATGATGCGAACATCGACGGCGCGCGGTTCGCTGCTTCCGACGCGAACGATGGTGCGATCCTCTAGCACGCGGAGCAGCTTGACCTGCATGTCGAAGCGCATGTCGCCGATTTCGTCGAGGAAGAGCGTACCGCCTTCGCTCGCTTCGAAATGGCCGATGCGGCGGGCATGGGCGCCGGTAAAGCTGCCCTTTTCATGCCCGAAAAGTTCGGATTCGATGAGGTCGCCGGGGATGGCGCCGCAGTTGATCGCGGTGAACGCCTTGCCCGATCGCATGCCTTCGTCATGGATGGCGCGCGCGACGAGTTCCTTGCCCGACCCCGAAGGGCCGCACAGCATTACCGAAGCATTCGAGCGGGCCACACGGCGGATCATTTCGCGCAGATGCTGCGCCGCGGGGCTTGCCCCGATAATCAAAGTTTCAAGAGCAGCCTGGTCGCTGTCGAATTGCCCCACCACGGTCATTTTCACCTCCACCGCGCGCGCCGAAATCCGGCGCCTTTCCGATGGCCATGAAATTGACGAAAATGGTAAACAAATGATTATCCGGAATGGCATCTGCCTGCCAAAACAGGAAAATAATTCGATATTGGCACCGATAATGTCGATTGTTTGTCGTTGGCGGCCCTTTTTGCCGCCAGATTGAATTCAACCTCCTTCGCCGCTGCGCCAGCCGAGCGTGATCGCGATGCGGCGATTGCGGGGGTCGAGGACATCGGTGGGCACATAGGGTTCGCGATCGGCGACGCCTTCGATTCGGGCGAAACGACCCGCGGCGACGCCGCGGAAGGCGAAATATTGGCGCGTCACCTCGGCACGCTCGACCGACAGCCGCCAATTGTTGGTTCCCGCGCCGGCCGACCAGGGCGCTGCGTCGGTGTGACCGCGGATCAAAAGCTGGTTGGGCAGGTCGGTCAGCAATCCGGCGATCTCGCCGAAAAGCCGCGCGCCCTGCGGGGTGAGCTGGCTCGACCCCATGGCGAACATCGAGAAATCGGCATCGTCGATGACGTCGATGCGCAGCCCTTCGGCGGTTTCGGTGAAGCGGAGGTTGCGCGCCAGCATGCGCAGTTCGGCCTTTTGCTGGACGCGTTCACGGAGCGATTTGGCGACCTGCTGGAACTTCTGCCGTTCGCGTTCACGCCCCGATGCCTCTTTCGGTCCGCCGACCACGTCGCGCGGGATGGTGAGCGAGCGCGACCCCGTCTGCGCGGCGCGGTGCGGATATTGGTCGGCCGACACGATCGAATCGCCGCCGAACACACCATCGCCCCCGGCAGTCTCCTGCTTCGATGGAACCAGCGTCGGCGCGAAATAGTCGGCGAGCGCCTTGCGCTGCTTCTCGGTCGTCGCGCCGAGTAGCCACATCAAAAGGAAAAAGGCCATCATCGCGGTGACGAAGTCGGCATAGGCGACCTTCCACGCACCACCGTGGTGGCCCGCGTGACCGGCCTCGACCACCTTTTTGACGATGATCGGGCGCGGGGGCGTGTTGGGACGTGCAGCCATCAGCGGCCCCGCATCCCGTCGAACACTTCGGCGAAGCTCGGCTGGTTGGCGTGATCGACGCCCGAGCGCGCGGCCTCGATGACCAGCGGCTGCGGATGCCCGTGCAGCGACGCGATGATGAGCTGTTTCACCGTATGATAGATGGCGGCGTCGCTTTCGATCACCGTCCGTGCGCGCGTCGCGAACGGACCCACGAACCCATAAGCGAGCAACACGCCAAGGAACGTCCCGACGAGCGCCGAACCGATCATCCCGCCGAGCACCTCGGGCGGCTTGTCGATCGAGCCCATCGTCTTGACGACGCCGAGCACCGCCGCGACGATCCCGAGCGCGGGCAGTGCGTCCGCCAGGCTCTGCAAGCCGTCAGCCGGTTTGATCGCGTGGTGGTGGTGGCTCTTGACCGCATTGTCCATCACCTCTTCGACCGCGTGCGGGTCGAGCGTCCCCGACGACACGACGACAAGGCGCAACGTATCGCAGATCAAATGGATGAGCGTGTCGTCCTTGAGCAGCTTGGGATATTGCTGAAAGATCGGCGAGTTTCCCGGATCCTCGATATGCGGCTCGACCGCGACCGGACCCTCGGTCCGCATCATCTTCATCAATGTCGAGACGAGCAGGATGCAATCGAGATAGTCGGCCTTCTGATAGGTCGCACCCTTGAACACCTTGCCCATGCCGCCGGCGAGCGCCTTTAGATCCCGGCCCGAATTGCCGATGATGAGCGATCCGAGTGCTGCGCCGCCGATAATGAGCATTTCGTGCGGAAGCGCGGCCATCACCGGCGCCAGATTGCCCCCTGCAAGCGCGAATCCTCCGAATACCAGCAGGATCAGTACGAAAATGCCGATAGCGGGAAACATGCAGCACAAACTCCATCCGGACCGTCGCGGGTCCGGCAAAAAGGGACGTTATGGTGATTAACGGCAGCGGGCGCCGCAGATTGAGGGCGGTCAGTTCAAAATATCGAACAAGGTCTGCCGGTTGATCTTGGCAAAGGCCGCCTGCGCGGCTCCAAGCGTGAGATCCTGCGCGCTCAGCAGCGCGATCGCGAGCGACAGGTCGGTGCTTTCACTGTCCGAGCGTTCTTCGGTCAGCGTAATGTCGCGGCTCTTGAGCGCGTCGCCGAGGCGATCGAGCCGCCCGCCCGAAAGACCGATGGCGGCGTTGCGGTCGGCGACATGACCGATGGCGGTCGCCAGCGCGTCGAGCGATGCGCCCATTCCGGGCTTGTCGCCCGCGGCGACCGCGGTCGCGGCATCGCGCACCCAGGTTGCGATGCTGTTGCCGCCGACGACGAAAGTGTCGGCGGCCGAAGGGACGGGGGCAAAGCTGACGTCCGAATCGAAGCGCATGACGCGCGCGGCGCCCGTCGAAAAGAGCGGGTCGCCGTTCGAATCCCGCGTCGCTGCAAGGGCATCGAGTTCATCGGCAATCGCGACAAGTTCGGCCGCCATGACGGCGCGGTCGGCGGGATTGGTCGAATCGCTCGACGCGGCGAGCGCAAGCTCCTTGGCCCGGATCAGCAGGTCCGACGCCGACACGAGGACATTGTCGGCCTGCGACACCAGCGCCTGCGCCGAGGTGATATTGGCGTTCCAGCTTTCCAGGCTGGCCTGCGCCTTGCCGATCGTCGCGATACGCCGAGCGGCCACCGGATCGTCGGACATGCGCTGCAGGCGCTTGCCGCTCGAAATCTGGACCTGCGTGCGTTCGATCTGCTCGGCGAGCTTTTGGTGGCGCGCGATTTCGCGCGTCATGCGATTGCCAACGGCGTTAATCATCCTGAGACCCCTTTAGATCGAGCTGAGCAGCGTCTGCATCGTTTCGCGCGCGACCTGAATGGTCCGCGCGGCCGCCGAATAGGCCTGCTGAAAGCGCAGCAGGTCGGCCGCCTCGCGGTCGAGGTCGACCTCGCTGACGGAATCGCGCGCCGCGGCCGCGGCGTCGGCACGCGTCGCCGCCGCCGCATCCTGCGCGCGCGCCGAGGCAGTGGCCTGTGCCTGCGAAGCAAGATGGCCCGACCAGCGCGCTTCGGGATCGCCCGCGCCGCGCATCGCGCCGATCGCCAGCATATTGCCGTTGCTGCCCGACGCATTCGCCGCGGCGACCTGGCCGGTCGTCAGCGGTGCGGCGGTGAGGCCGGCCGCGCCCGTTCCGGTGAACAGCGGCGCGCCCGGATTGCCGTTCGCGTCGGTTCCGGCCTGATGCGCGGCATTGAGCTGCGCGGCAAAATCATTCGCGAAGGTGTCGAGCGCCGCGCGCTGGTCGGCGACATGGTTCGCGGCCTCCGACAGACCGGCAAGCGATCCGGTGGTCATCGCGAGCGGCGCGCCGCCGATGCTGAAGCCGAGCCGTCCGTCCGCCGCCGTCGTCACCGCAATCGGGGTGACGGTCCCGCCGCCGACGAGCAGTTCGCCCGAGCCGGTAACCCGCAAAGTCGCCGCGCCGCGGTCGTCGAAGGTCGCGGTGACACCGGCCTGTGCCGACAATTGATCGATCAACCGGTCGCGCTCGTCGAGCAGGCTCGCCTCGTTCGTCGAGCCCGGCCGCGCCTTGCGAAGCCCGATATTGATCTGTTCGAGCGCGTCCAAATTGGTGTTGAAGCGGTCGACCTCGGTCGTTGCCGCCCCGGAAATCCCGTCCGCCATGCCGGAAAGCTGGCCCGAGGCCGAACGGAACCCCGACGCGACATCGTCGACCGAATCGAGGAATTGCGCGCGCAGCGTCGCATTCGACGGGTCGGCGGTGAGCAGGTCGGCGGTCGTAAAGAGCTTGGTCAGCCCCGACGAAATTCCGTTATTGTCGTTGCTGAGCGCGCCTTCGACCTTTTCGAGCCAGCCGAGCCGCGTCGACGCGCGCTCCGCGTCGCTCGACGAAATGCGCGAATCGGCGATCAGCCATGCGTCGACCGACCGGTCGATTCCGCGAATATCGACGCCGCCGGGGCGCACGCTGCCGCGATAAAAGACCGAGTTTCCACCGCCGACCGCCTCCATCAGGTCAAGCCGGCGCCGCGCGTAGCCCGGCGTCTGGGCGTTGGCGATATTGTCGCCGACGGTCGCCATCGCGCGCGAATAGGCGCGCAGGCCGCTATAGCCGATGCCGAGCAGGTCGGTCACTGCACGCCTCCCCCGCCTGCGCCGAGCTGGCTGCGAAACTGGCGCTCGACCATGTCGGCGATGCCGAACTGGCGCATCGCGGCGATGCTGTCGGCGGTTTTCGCGTCGGCCATTTCGCGGAAATTGTCGGTCGCGCTCGATCCGAAAATATCCTCGCCGAGTTTTGCCTGGCGCATCGACGCCATCAACTGGCGCAGAATCACCGCCTCGAAGGCTTCGGCCGCCTTGCGAAGGCCGCCGTCGCCGCCCCCGGCCGCAGCCGGAGCGGGGGTCGAACCGATAGGGGAAATGGGCGTCGTCATATGATCACCAGTTCCGCTGTGAGCGCGCCGGCCTGGCTCAGCGCCTCGAGGATGGCGACAAGGTCGCCGGGGGGAACGCCCATGCGATTGATCGCATCGACGAGTTCGGAAAGCGATGCCGTCGGATTCACCATCATCACCGGGCGATATTCCTCTTCGACGCTGATCTCGCTCGACGGCTCGATCGCGGTCTGCCCGCGGCTGAAAGGTGCTGGCTGCACCACCGTCGGCGATTCCTTGATCGAGACGGTCAGCTTGCCCTGCGTCACCGCCGCGGTCCCGACGCGGACCGCGCCGTTGATGACAACCGTTCCGGTGCGCGCATTGACAATGACTTTTGCAGGCGGTTCGGCGCGGTTTACCGTCAGATTCTCGATCTGCGACATCAGCCGCATGCGTTCGTCGCCGTTTCCGGCGGTGCGAATGGCGATGCTCGCGCCGTCGATCATCGAAGCGCTACCCGGGATTGCGGCGTTGATCGCGTCGGTGACGCGCTTGGCGTTGGTTGCGTCGAACTGGTGAAGGTTGAAGGTCAGCCAGTCGCTCGTGGCAAAGCCGGTGTCGACCGCGCGCTCGACCGTCGCACCGCCGGCGATGCGCCCGCTCGATGGCACGTTGACCGTGAGTTTCGATCCGTCGGCAGCGCCGACGCCGAGGCCGCCGATGACGAGATTGCCCTGCACCATCGCATAGATCTGGCCGTCGGCGCCATAAAGCGGCGCAAGGACGAGCGTGCCGCCGCGCAGGCTTTTCGCCTTGCCGATCGCCGACACGGTGACGTCGAGCCGCTGGCCCGGCTTGGCGAAAGGCGGAAGCTCTGCCGTAATCATCACCGCCGCGGCATTCTTGAGCGCGGGATTGACTCCCGGCGGCAAGGTCAAGCCAAAGCGCGACACCGCACCCTTCATCCCCAACGTCGAATAGTCGAGGCTGTCGTCGCCCGTGCCCGCAAGCCCGACGACGATGCCATAGCCGGTAAGCTGGTTCGCGCGCAGGCCCTGGAACTGGCCCATATCCTTGATCCGCTCGGCGGATGCGGGTGCGGCAAAGCCAAGGCTGGCGAGCAGCAAGGCCAGGAGTGCGAAGAGGGCGGGACGTTTGGTCACGGTCATATCCTCGTCAGAAGGGACTGATGATCGAGAAGAAGCGCTGCAGCCAGCCCTGCTTGCTCGCGCGGGCGATCTCGCCCTTGCCGGTGTAGCGAATGTTGGCATTGGCGACGCGCGTCGACAGGACGCGATTGTCGGGGCCGATATCGATCGCGCGAACGATACCCGAAATCTGGACGCGCTCGTCGCCGCGGTTAAGCGTCAGCAGCTTCTCGCCTTTCACCAGCATCGTGCCGTTCGGATAGACTTCGGCGATCGTCACGCTGACCTCGCCCGAGAGGGCGTTCGATTGCGACGCGCTGCCCTTGCCGGCAAATTTTTGCCCACCGCCCATCGCGATGTCGCTCGGGTCGAACAGCGACAGCGGCCCGGTCGACGGCGGCGTCAGGCCGACGCTGCCGTCGCGCTGCGTGCCCGCCGCCGTGCTTTTGGTCGCGGTGGTGCGCTCGACAAGCTGGATCGTGATGATGTCGCCGACCTGCCCCGCGCGCCCGCCCGAAGTGAGCGGAACATAGCCGCTCTGGAATATCGAGCCATTGGCGGGCGGCGCCGGCGGCGGAGCCGGCAGCGAGACCGCAAAGGCGTCGGGCGGCAGCTTGTCCTTCGCGAGCGCCGAAAGCGGCGCGCACGCAAGGGCGAGCAGCAGCAGGTTACATGGTCTGTGCAGCATTTTTCATCATCTCGTCGGTGGCCGAGATCATCTTGGAATTGACCTCGTAAGCGCGCTGCGTCTCGATCATGTCGACGAGTTCCTCGACGACATTGACGTTCGATCCTTCGAGCATTCCGCCGCGAAGAAAGCCGCGGCCTTCCTCGCCCGCGGCGCCGACCTGCGGCGCACCCGAGGCGGCGGTTTCGACAAGCAGATTGTTGCCGACCGCCTGCAGCCCCGCGGGGTTGGCGAAGCGCGCCAGTTCGAGCCGCCCGAGCTCGACGACATCGGCCTGCCCCGGAACGCTCGCCGAAACGGTTCCGTCCGCGCCGATCGTGACGCCGGTGGCATCCTCGGGAACCTGGATCTGCGGCTGGACCGGCTTGCCGTCCGACGTCACGATCGTGCCGTCGGGCGCGCGACCGAAATTGCCCGCGCGGGTATAGCCGATGCGCCCGTCGGGCATTTCGACCTGAAAATAGCCGGGACCGTCGATCGCGACGTCGAGGCCGTTGCCCGTCGTCGAGAAATTGCCCTGCGTATCGATGCGCGCGGTCCCCGACAGCGCGACGCCGGTGCCGAGGTTGAGCCCGGTGGCGTATCGATTGTCGGCGGCCGACGGCGCGCCGGGCGCGGTCATCATCTGGTAGCTCAACGTCTCGAAGCTGGCGCGGTCGCGCTTGAAGCCCGTCGTGTTGACGTTGGCGAGGTTGTTCGCGATCACCTGCATCCGGAAGCCCTGGGCATCCAGACCGGTTCGTGCGACGTGCAAGGCACCGAAGCTCATCTCATATTCTCCTTATCGGGGCAGCTGCATCAAATTGGCGGTCGCGCTGTCCATGTCGCGCGCGTCGCCGATCATCTTGAGCTGGGTATCCCAGCTCCGGCTCGCCTCGATCATCTCGACGAGCGCGGTGGTGGCCGACACATTCGATCCCTCGATCGAGCGTGTTATCAACCGCGCCTCGGGGTCGTCGGGCAGAATGCCGCCGCCCTTCACGCGGAACAGGCCGTCGAGTCCCTTGACGATGTCCGACCCGGCGGGGGTTGCCAGCCGCAGCCGGTCGACCTCCTGCGGATTTTCGGGATCGCCGCCGGCGGGGACGACCCACACGCGGCCCTCGGCATCGATGCTGATCCGGTCGGCCGGCGGGATCGTGACCGGCCCCTGTCCGCCCTGAACGGGGCGGCCGTCGCCGGTCGTGAGGAGTCCGCTCGACGAGAGCTGCAGGTCGCCGCGCCGCGTATAGGCTTCCTCGCCATTCACGGCCTGCACGACGAGCATTGCATCGCCCGCCATCGCAACGTCGAGGTCGCGCCCCGTCGCCGTGACCGTTCCGGCGCGCATGTCGGCGCCGATCACCTCTTCGGATGCCATCGCGCGCGTTCCGTGACCGCCGCCGTCGAGCCACAGCGTCTGCGCCTCCGCCATGTCGGCGCGAAAGCCGGGCGTCTGCGCATTCGCCAGATTGTTGGCGATTGCCGTCTGCCGGGCCATGCTGCCCCGCATCGCGGTAAGGCTGGTATAGATGAGACGGTCCATGCTGGATCTCCCGGCAATCGGTCAGTCGCGTGGCATCAACGCATGTTGATGATGGTTTGCGAGATTTGCGACGCGCCTTCGATCGCCTTGGCGTTGGCCTGGAAGTTGCGCTGCGCACCGATCAGCATCACCAGTTCCTCGGTGATATCGACGTTCGAGCGTTCGAGCGCGCCCGAGCGGATGGCGCCCATCGGTCCGTTGGTAGCGGCATCGATGGTCGGCGGGCCGCTTTCGCCCGTCGACTGCCAATGCGCGTCGCCAACGGGGCGCAAACCTTCCATTGCGGGAAAGGTCGCCATCGCGATCTTGCCCAGAATCGTATCGCTGCCGTCGGTGAACGTCGCGGTGACAAGGCCATCGAGACCGATCGAGACATTGACGAGTTCGGCCGTCGGATCGCTCGGCGACGCCGCGGGAATGACGAAATCGAAAGCGCCGGCAAGCGTGTTGTCGGTGACATTGCCGTTGGCATCGACCGGAAGCAGCTGCAGCTTGGCGCCGGTCGAATCGACGACCTGGTTGTCCGGACGCTTTGTGAAAGATCCGTTGCGCGTATAGGCGACCTGCTCGCGCGGCGGCTCGCCGCGAACGACGAACATGCCTTCGCCGACGATCGCCATGTCGAGCGTTTTCTCGCTCGATTCATACGAACCCTGCGTGAACTGCTGGGTGATGCCGTTGAGGCGCGTGCCCTGGCCGGCGATCATCTTGGTCGACTGGGTCGGCGACGATGCGAAAATGTCGCCGAACTGCGCCTTGCTGCGCTTGAAGCCGATCGACCCGGCGTTCGAAATATTGTTCGAGATGACCGACATGTCGGTCTGGGCGGCCTTGAGGCCCGAAAGCGACGTATAGAATGACATGGATTTATCCTTCCTGCGGGTTGGTCTGGGGTGCCGGCTGCGGGTTCGCGGCCTTTAATTCCTTGAGAAGCTCGGTCTGGGCAGCAAGCTGCTCCGAAATCTGCTGGAGTGTGACGTTGGTCTCGCTGATCCCGGCAAGGCTCGAAAATTGCGCCATCTGCGCAACCATCTCCTGGTTATCGACCGGGTTGAACGGGTCCTGCTGCGAAAGCTGCGCCGTCATCAGGCGCAGAAAATCGCTCTGGCCCAGCATCTGCGGCTTGGTGGTCGTGGTGGTCGTGGTCGGGCTTTGCCCGGAAATGGCGCTCACGCTCATATTATTGTCCCATCCTGAGAGTTTCGTTGATCAAGCCCTTCGCGGTTTCGAGGACCTGGACATTGTTCTGATACTGGCGGGCGGTCTCGACCATCTCGACGAGCTCGGCGGCGCTATCGACCGCGGCCTCCCACACATTGCCGTCGGCGTCGGCGAGCGGATTTGCCGGATCGTGGCGTTTCGACGGCGCCATTTTCGACGTCGTCACCTGGTCGACCTGGACCGTCGCGCGGCCGTGCGCATCCATCACGCTGCGGAACACCGGTTTCAGCGAGCGATAGGCACCGCCCTCGCTGCCCGACACCGTGCCCGCATTGGCGAGGTTCGACGCGGTGGTGTTCAATCGGACGAGCTGCGCCGACATCGCGCGCCCGCTGATGTCAAAGACGGAGAAGTTGCCGTTCATCGTCACTCTCCCTTGATCGCGCGCGTCAAAGTGTTGACGCGGCCCGAGAGGAAGGCGAGGCTCGACCGATAGGCGAGCGCGTTTTCGGCAAAGGCGGTCTGCTCGGTCGCCATTTCGACGGTGTTGCCGTCGAGCGAAGGCTGGACTGGGACGCGATAGCGCATCGCGCCTTCGGTCGAGCCGCCCTGCTGCGCCAGATCGAGCGCCTTGGCGAAATCGAGGTCGCGCGCCTTGTAACCCGGCGTTGCGGCATTGGCGATGTTCGACGCGAGCATCATCATGCGCTGGCTGCGCAGCTGGAGCGCGGTCGCATGCATGCCAAACAGCTTTTCGGTTGCCATCCTCTTGTCCTTCTTTCACCGCCGATTGGCCCGAACGGCCACAGCGCGGAAAAACACGCAAGGATAGATGCAATCACCGTGCCAAACTGATTTATATGTTGTTTTTCAATAATTTGATCTAGTTTCCAATAGCCCTGCCCCGGCGCCCGCCATGCGCTCGTCAAAAATCCGACGCGCGCGCCTGGTTCCGCGGATCCGTCGGCGGAAAACAGGGCTTGGCACGCATCGTGCACAATTGGTTGCAATGGATTTTGGATCGAAGGAGAGAGTCATGATCCGCAGCATGATTGTCCTTGGCGCGACATTCGCTGCCATCGGCGCAACCGCGCAGGCCCAACAGGCGACGCAGGATTGGCAGACGGTGGATATGCTGACGCAGGCGGTCGCTGGCGCAATGGGCCGCACCGCAACGCCCGTCGACCGACGCATCAAGCTCGCGCGATGCCCCGAACAGGTTGCCGTGACGGCGAGCGACGCGCAGACGCTTGCCGTGCGTTGCGCGTCGCTCGGCTGGCGCCTGCGCGTCGCGATGACCGGACCCGCTGGCGCAGCGCCGGTGTCGGCCGCCTTCGCGCGGCCGGCGCAGAGCGCCCCCGTTATCCGCCGCGGCGACAATGTCCGCGTCACCATCGACGCCGCCAATTATTCGATCAGCTACGCCGCCGTCGCGACCGAGGACGGCCGGGTCGGCGAAACCATCGCGCTGCGCGGCAGCGACGCCAAGTCGATGCTCAGCGCCATCGTCGTCGGCCCCGGAATCGCGCGCATGCCCTGACGCACACGCCGACAGTCTGGTTGCACCCCGGCCCGGCGGCCGTCGAATTTCCGACGCCGCCGGGCTTTTTTATCTTTTTTCGCCCGCCGCCTTAATCGCGGACTGCGCCAACCGTTAAAGCTCTCTGAACAAGGCCGTCACTTTTCCGACGGCATGGATGGAGGCAAAGATGGCAGGTGACGACAAACTCAACCTGCAAGTCAGCAGCATCAGCCGGATCGCCCCGGCGCGCCGGGTTGCGAACGGCAGCGAGAGCCCGTCGGTCGCGACGGCACGCGCGGTCGGCAATGCGCCGGCATCGGTGCCCGTGACGCGGCTGACCAGCCTGGCGAAGGAGCTCGGCGAGCAGGGACCGCCGGTCGATCATGCGCGCATTGCGATGCTGCGCGACGCGATCGCGAGCGGTGCCTATACCGTCGATGCCACCCTGATTGCCAATGCCGCCGTCCGCTTTCACCAAGGCAGCTCTAACTGATGCACAGCGAACTCGACGATATGCAGGCAAAGCTCGACGCGCTCACCCATGCGCTCGACGGCCACGATGCTGGCGAAATCATCGCCGCGACCGAGGCGCTCGCCACCGCCGCCATCCTCGTGCGCAGCGCGGCGGTCGTCCCGGGACAGGAGGCGCGCGCGCGCAGCCTGATCGGCAAGACGCTTGCGCAGCTCGAAGCGGCGGCGATCCGGGTCAACGTCCTGAAAAACTGGACGCGTCAGAGGATTGACAGAAATCACGAGATCCGCGGGATGACGCCTCGAGGGCCCGCGCTGACCTACTGATATACGGACCTTTTCCGACACTTTTTACCGAATGGCACGATGATTGCTTTTGGTTCGCTGAACAGCGGAACCAGAGCTTATGAACGCCATAAACAATCCTGCCAGCGCGATGCGCGTCGCCGCCCCCGTCCTCGACGCGGTGCAGAGCGCGTCGGCGCGCACCGGGATCGACTTTGACTATCTGGTCGATGTCGCGCGCGTCGAAAGCCGTTTCGATCCGACCGCAAAGGCCCCGACTTCGTCGGCGCGCGGACTGTATCAGTTCACCAAGCAGACCTGGCTCGCGACATTGCGGCGCCACGGCGCCGACCACGGCCTCGGCTGGGCGGCAGCCGCAATCGCCCCCGACGCGGCGGGACGCATGCACGTTGCCGACCCGATGCTGCGCGAACAGATATTGGGACTTCGCGACGACCCCGCCGCCGCCGCCACGATGGCGGGCGCGCTGACCGCCGACAATCGCGATCATCTGGAAAGCCGCATCGGCCGTGCCGCCGAACCGGTCGACCTTTATCTCGCGCATTTTCTCGGCAGCGGCGGCGCGGCGAACTTCCTCGCCGCGATGAACGCCGATCCCGACCAGCCGGGCGCACCGCTGATGCCCGAGGCGGCCGCGGCAAACCGATCGGTTTTTTATGCCGAAGGCGGCCGCATGCGCAGCCTGTCCGAAATCCGCGAACGCTTCCGGGCCAAACTCGAAGAGGGCGGCAAGGACGTGAACTTCAAGTCGCTGCCGACATCGCAGTGGCACGCCGCGGCGAGCAGCCGGAACGGCATTGCCGGAAACGGCAGCGGCCGCCCGCCCCTCCAGATGATGGAATTTCAACCCATGCCCAGGAAATTGTCGATGGGATTCGCCGCCGACGCCTATCGCCGCCTCGCCGCCGCTTCGGGTGAACGCGCATGACCGCCGGTGTGAACCTGCGCAGCATCGCCGCGATCGCCGGCGCGGCCGCTTTGCCGGTCGCGATGCTCGTGGTCGTCGCGCTGATGGTGATCCCCGTATCGCCGCTCGTGCTCGACATCAGCTTCGTTCTGAACATCATGATCAGCCTCGCGATCCTGATGGTCGCGTTGCAGGCCTCGAAGCCGCTCGATTTTTCGGCCTTTCCGACGGTGCTCCTGCTCGCGACGCTCTTCCGCCTTGCGCTGAACGTCGCCTCGACGCGCGTCGTGCTCGTCCGGGGGCACGAGGGTACGCACGCCGCAGGCAACGTCATCGAGGCCTTTGGCCAGGTGCTGATCGGCGGCGATTATGTCGTCGGCCTGTTCGTTTTCGTCGTCCTGTTGATCATCAACCTCGTCGTCATCACAAAGGGCGCCGGCCGCGTGTCCGAAGTGTCGGCGCGATTCACGCTCGACGCGCTCCCCGGCAAGCAGATGGCGATCGACGCCGACCTCAACGCCGGCCTGCTGACCCCTGAAGAAGCCAAGGCCCGGCGCCAGGAAGTCGCGACCGAGGCCGACTTTTACGGCTCGATGGACGGTGCATCGAAATTCGTGAAAGGCGACGCGATCGCGGGCTTGCTGATCTTGTTCGTCAATATCATCGGCGGCCTCATCCTCGGTGTTTTCACCCACGGGCTCAGCTTCTCCGAAGCGGGCGGGACCTATGTCACGCTCGCGATCGGCGACGCGCTCGTCGCCCAGATCCCGGCGCTGCTGCTGTCGATCGCCGCGGCGGCCATCGTCACGCGCGTCGCGTCGCCATTCGACCTTTCGGGCCAGATCGGCAGCCAGTTTGCCTCGCCCGCAATCTGGATGGCGGTGGGCGGCATCCTCTTCATCCTCGGCCTCGTCCCCGCGATGCCGCAGATGCTGATCCTGCCGGCAGCGGCGCTGTCCTTTACCATCGGATGGCAGATGAAGCGCGCGGCAGCAGCCGCGGCGGCGGTCCCGCCGCCCGCCCCGCCGGCGCCCGACCCGCACCTGATCGAATGGTCCGACGTCAGCGACTCGAGCGCGTGTCAGCTCGAAATCGGCTACGCGCTCGTCGCGCTCGTCGACGACCGCAAGGGCGCGCCGCTGATGGGCCGCATCACCGGGATCCGCAAACAATTGTCGAAGGAACTCGGCTTCATCGTTCCGCCTGTGAAGGTGAGCGACGATCTGTCGCTCCCAGGCAACGCCTATCGCATCGCGATAGCCGGCGTGATCGTCGGCGAGGACGAGGTCTATCCCCACGAAATGCTTGCGCTCGATTCGGGCGATCTGGTCACCAAGGTCGCCGGTCGGCCGTGCAAGGATCCGACCTTCGGGCTCGATGCGCTGTGGATTCCGAAAGCGTCGCAGAACGACGCGATCGCCGCGGGCTATACCGTCGTCGACCCCGCCACGGTCGTCGCGACGCATCTCAACAACAGCGTCATCGCGTCGGCGCACGAATTGTTCGGCATCGACGACACACAGGCGTTGATCGACAATCTGAAGGCGCATTATCCGCAGCTCGCCCAGAATCTGTCGCCCGGCGGCTATACGCTGCCGCGCGTCGCGGCGCTGTGCAAGGCGCTGCTCGTCGAGCGCATCCCCTTGCGCGACTTCCGCAAGATTGCCGAGGCGATGGTCGCGCTGTCGGCGCAACAGCTCACCGATTCCGACCTTGTCGAAGCGGTGCGCCAGCGCATCGGCGCGCTGATCGTCCAGACGATCGTCCCCAGCCGGATGCCGCTGCCCGTCGTTACCTTCAGCCCCGAGATCGAGGTGCTGCTCAACCAGGCGGTGCGCGCGAACCCCGGCGCCGAATGGCCGTTCGAACATGGAATGGCGATGAAGATCGTCGAACAGATCGGCGAGGCCGTGGAGCCGTTGCTGCTCCAGACGCGCAGCTTTGCGCTCGTCGCCTCTCCCATCTGCCGGTCGGCGCTGTCGCGGCTCGTCCGCGCGACTTTCCCCGACGTCGCCGTCATCTCTTACCTCGAAATTCCCGCGAACAAGGCGACCGAGATCGTCGCGACGATCGGCGCCGAGCGTCCGCGTCTCGCGCTCGGACCGGACGCCCAAATGGAGGATCAGCCGCATGAATATTGAGCCCGCCGAGCATTTCTCCGGCGCGACCGGGACCGCCTTGCGTCCGCACGGCTATGCAGCCAATGTCGAGCGGTTGATCGAGGAATATGCGCCGCTAGTGCGCAAGATTGCGTGGCAGGTGTTTTCGCGCATTTCGCGCACGGGCGAGCTCGACGACCTCATTCAGGCAGGGTTGATCGCGCTGATCGAAGCCGACCGCCACTATGAGGAGCGCGGTTTCGCCTTCGCCACCTATGCGACGACGCGAATCCGCGGCGCGATGATCGACCAGCTTCGTCGCGAGGCCGATGTCGGACGTTCGGCGATGGTCGCGGCACGCCAGCTCAATGCGACGCGCGCGCAGCTCGAACAGCAATTGCGCCGCGCGCCCAGCCCCGCCGAAATGGCTGCGGCGCTCGACCTGTCGGCCGACGATTATTTCGCGCTCGAACGCAACGCGACGCACGGACGTTCGACCTCTCTGGACGAAATGATGGAGAGCGGCACCTTCCTGCTCGCCGACGAACGCCTCGGTGCCGCCGATGCGTGCGAGCAGAGCGACCTGCTCGACGCGCTGCGCCAATGCATCGAGCGGCTCGCGGAGCGCGAGCAGCTCGTGCTCCAGCTCTATTTCTTCGAGGAACTGAACCTGCAGGAAATCGGCCTCGCGCTTGACGTCAGCGCCGCGCGGGTATGCCAGATCAAGCGCGATGCAATGGCCAAAATTGACAGCATGATGCGCGAGATGACCGAATAGGAGTGGCCGGGACGGCGACCGACCAGCTGGCCGCCGCCCCTGCCATAGGATCAGGCCGCCAGATTGCTGCTGTTGCGCAGCGCGACGCCAATCTTTTCGAAATAGCTCGTCATGCGTTCGGTTCCGTGGTCGGTCAGCCGGACGATCGTCCGTCGCCGGTCGCGCTCGTCGGTCGAGCGGCGTACAAAGCCCATCGTCTCGAGCGAACCGATCATGCGGAGGCCCGACGAGAGCGGGACGCCTGCACCGGTTGCCAGGTCGCTGGCGCTGAGAATGCGGCCATTTGAGGCGGCGAGCATCAGGTCTAGCAGCATGTCCCAGACCGGACCCGAAACCTGCGGGCTGCCGAAATGATGTCGGCGCAAACGCCGAATCTGGATGTTGAAAGCCAACTGGTTCACCAGCACGGCGCGCGACGCGCCGGGGTCAGTTGCAACTCCGCCATCGCCGACCGTCGGCACGGCGGTGCCGCTCCGGCCCGCGAGTAATTCGTGGATCTCGTCGATCCGCGACCTGAGTTCGACAATTTCGTTGTTCGAGAATTGTTGCATTTTCTCATCCATCCGGGAGACGCCCGTCAGGTCGCAACATCGCCTTTCCGCCTGGTCGAACCCGCCGCGTAGAGGATCAGCAGCAGGATCGGATAGGAGATATAGATGGAAAGCAGCGAATAGGGCCGCGCCAATATCTCCGAAAACATCATCTTCTGGATATGGGCAAAAATGGAAATCAATTGCCAACCGGTAATCCAGTAAGGCCAGAATCGCTGCGTCTTCAAGGCAATGAACCAGAAGCTGAGCAGCACCAGCACGTCGATGATGAAGATATTGGTTTCTATATCCGTCCAGGTCGGAAAAGGAGCGAGGACCGAAGTGAGAATCGAAGCGATCAACGCCGTATAGGCTGCCCACCTTTCAAGGGGACCGCCGCGCTTCGCAGCGACGGCCACCGTGACGAGCAACACCGTATAATAGATCGCGATCGACCACATTGGACTTGATTGATCCAGCTTGTCAGGAAGCCTTGGCGAAGGGCACGACTGCACCATCTGCGCCATCGTCCGTCAGCGTCGCACTGGCCGGGGCCGGTTTCACGCCGGCACCGAACATCCGCGTGCCGAGGCCCACTTCCTTCTGGGTCACGGTCAGCGAGAGATGCGCATCGGTCAGAAGCTGGCGCACTTCGCCGGCAGCCGCGAGCGCATGAGCGACTTTGGCCATCGCTTCCTGGCCGACAATTGCCGACATGTTGGTTTCGCGGCGAACCGTCGGAAGCGTCGCGGCGAGTTGCGCGATGCAGATCATCGTTTCGTCGATCGCATCTTCGGCCTGGTGCAGTTCCGCAGCGATCTTTTTCGCCGCCGAAAGTCGTTCGTTGAGCATCATCTTATTCCTTGCAAGAGAATGCCACCGGTTCCCCCCCGCAGCATTCGGTTCGGACAGTCAGATCATTGCCCGGCCCAGACCGACAAGGATTGAATAGAGAGCGGAGAACGCCAAAATCGTCGCAAAGGCGATCAAGATTGGCCAGATTATCCTTTCCATCAACCCGTGCCGGTTGGCCGGCTGGGACGCGGTAGGAAATGGCGTTCCGATATCGAAAAGCCGCCGAAACGAACCGTGCCCTGCATCGGCATCGGCATCCGGGGGGTCGTCGCCTAGGTCGATCGATTGATATGTCAACGATTGATAGGGGGTAACTTGATCAAAGGCGCCGTTAAGCGCCAAGATCCGAGCTGCTTCTATTCTGTTGGAAACATTCAGTTTTTTCAATGCCTGTCGAACGCGTTCGTCGACAGTGTGCGGCGAGACCCCCATGACGCGGGCGATCTGTTTCGAATTTTTATGTTCGTAAACGTAGCGTAACGTTTCGATCTGCGCCGCCGAAAGCAGGCCGAGATAATTGTCAGGGTCGCCTTGCACGCCCCCGGCATAGAGCATCACGAATCGAAATCAAGTTGCGCAGCGCGGCGATTCGCGCTGTCGGGGACGCCGACAAGTGCGGCTTTGTCACAAAAACCCTTATGTGCAGAAAGCGGCGAATGCGGCGTGCCATAACGAGCCAATGGAAGAGACGGTCGACGATTATCGTGCGGGCGGCGTCAAAGCACGCGACGCTACCAGCTCCACATCGTCCCGTCTTCCAGCCGGTTCACGGGCAGATAGGCACGCCGGTATGGATGGGCAGCCGCGAGCCTTTCGTCAATGTCGACGCCGAGCCCTGGCGCGTCGCCGGGATGGAGCATGCCATCGGCAAAACGGTATCCATGCGGGAACACCGCGTCGGTGTCGTCACTGTGACGCATATATTCCTGGATACCGAAATTGGGAATCGCAAGCCCGAGGTGAAGCGCCGCCGCCATCGTCACCGGCGACAGGTCGGTCGCACCATGACAGCCGGTGCGGACGTGATAGAGGTCGGCAAGCGACGCGATCTGCCGCATATGCGTAATCCCGCCGGCGTGCAGCACGGTGGCGCGGATATAATCGATCAGTCGGTTTTCAATCAGCGCCTTGCAATCCCAGATCGACGAAAAAATCTCTCCGACCGCAAGCGGCGTCGTCGTATGCTGGCGGATCAGCCGAAAAGCCTCCTGATCCTCGGCCGGCGTCGCATCCTCGATCCAGAAGGGGCGATAAGGCTCCAGATCCTTTCCGAGCCGCGCCGCCTCGATCGGGGTCAACCGGTGGTGGACATCGTGAAGGAGGTGGACGTCCCAGCCCAGCGCCTCACGCGCCGCCGCAAAGAGTTCGGGGACGACGCGCAGATATTTGGCGGTCGACCAGAGATTTTCGGTCGGAAGCTCCGCATCCGCGGGCTCATAGAAATATTTGTCCTTCGACACGCCATAGGTCGAGGCCATTCCGGGAACGCCGCACTGGAGGCGGATCGCCTTATACCCCTGCCCCTGGTAATCGAGCGCCGCCGCAATCGTGTCGGCGATCGTCTCGCCATTGGCGTGACCATAGACCATGCAACCCGCGCGCGACGCGCCGCCGAGCAACTGATAGACGGGAAGGCCTGCAACCTTCCCCTTGATATCCCAAAGTGCCATATCGACAGCGGCGATCGCCGCCATCGTTACCGGCCCACGCCGCCAATAGGCGCCCTTGTAGAGATATTGCCAGATATCCTCGATCCGGTGCGCGTCGCGCCCGATAAGGCACGGCACGACATGGTCCGCCAGATAGCTCGCGACCGCAAGCTCGCGACCGTTGAGGGTCGCGTCGCCGACGCCGGTAGTCCCGTCGTCGCATACGACCTTGAGCGTCACGAAGTTGCGCCCCGGCGATGTGACGATCACCCGGGCCGATGCGATTTTCGGCATGTCATATCCTGCAAATGGCTCGATGCCGTCAGATAGTTTTTGCCGCGCGAATGCAACCGCCAATTGCGGCCCAGGCGCACGCCACCGTCCGCGTCAGATAATCATCGGCACTTCAAGTCGCCGCGGTCGATCGCGCGCCCCAGCAAGCCGCCACCCGCCGCGCCGATGATCGTGCCGACCGTCCTGTCGCGACCCGAATCGAGCTCGCGCCCGACCAGCGCGCCGACCGCAGCGCCGATAATCAGCCCCGTCGTGCCGTTGTCACGGCGGCAATAATAGCGGCCGTCGCTCCCCCGCCAGATGCGATCGCCGCGCGACAGCCTGCGCGGTTCGAGGTAGCGCCCTTGGCTATCATATCGAATTTGCTCGTTCGCGCGCTTTCCGTGCGCCGGCGCCCACGGCGGCGGGTCGGCGAGCGCGGCGGCAGGGGGCATCAAGAGCGCCGCGACAAAAGCCGGAATGAGAATTTTGCGCATCGTGGCTGCTCCTTTGACGCTCGCTCCGACCTGTATCCTCTGACGACAACGCTGAAAGCGACAGAAGGTTTCCGGCAGCAATTCCGAACCGCGCGCGCCAGCGATCAGGGATAAACCCGGAAAATCGCCGCTATCCCGCCCGCCGCAATTGCAAGACCATAGGCGATCTTTCGGTCGAACAGGCGGGTCCTGGATGCTTCGCCCGACCCGAACCATGTCCGCGCGATGTGCCACAGCATCCGCACGACGACAATCAAGGCGCCGACGAGCGTTGTGACCAGAAGCAGAAGCCAAGCCTGTCCAAGTGCGAACCACAGCGCGATCGCCGCATAGAGTTTCGCATCGCCGCCGCCGAACCAACCGAAGCGGAACAACATCATCCCCGCGACGAGCGCGATCGCAAAATGCGCGCCGTGCGACCAGAACGGTGCAGCGAAAGCAAAGCCCGAGAACCAAGCCGCGACGAACAAGGAGGCAATGATCGCCGGATAGACGTTCGGAATCCGGAACCGGCGCATATCGGACCAGGCAGCGAGGATCAGAACGACCGAAAACGCTGCCTTGAACGCCATATTCACGTCAATCATGTCGCTGAGAAACCTTTGCATATTGGCGCCACAGGTCGGTGTCGTAGCGCGGACGCGCAACGAGTGCCTGGGCGTACAGCGCCTCGGCGAGCGCGGCGCGTCCACTACGCTGCGCGCCACCTCCGGCGGCCTCCAGGCGGCGGCTCCACAACGCATCGTCGTCCGCGCGGCCACGGACCGGCATGACGCCCATCATGCCCTTCGCATGATCGAGGTTGAGCGCGACATCGACGCGACCTGGCGCGACCTTGAGGATATTCGCCAACAATTCGGCCGCGCCTGCCGCGTCGTCGCTTTCGATGAGAGCGACCGCCAAATCGTTGCGAATCTCGACATCGGCTGGCGCGATCGCAACCGCCGACTGCAGCGACTGACGCGCCCGATCGGCGCGACCGCTCGTCAGCTCGGCCTGTCCGCGGAGGCGCCAATACACGCTTTGGGCGCCGCATTCCCGCTCGAGCGGGTCGAGGATCCGACTGGCACGATCCGGCGCCTCCAACTGCAAATAGGTCGATGCCCGCGCAGTGGCCACGCGGCAGGCCAAAGGTGACTCAGCGGGAATAGCGGCCAGCAGGCGAAGCGCTTCGGCGCTATGGTCCCCCTGCAACAGCAAGAGTTCGGCGCGCAGAAGCGCTGCGATGGGTTCGTCCTCTATCGCGATGTCGGACGGCAAGCGATCGAGCAGCGCCTCGGCCTCGATCAGCCGACGGCCCTGAAGCGCACGATCGGCGGCCTGAAGGAGTTCGGACTGTGCGATTGTCGACGCTGGGTCGGCAGCCATTGCGCCGCCTGCCGTCGCCAAGATCGACAGCATCGCACCGACCGCCCCCCAGAGTTTCCCTCGCGTTCGCACATCGGCCCTCAGGCGATTCCGTCGGCCCCGAAGGCTGCACGCCACAGGGCGGCAACCTCGCTCGGCGCGACGCTCTTGTTGAGGTGATCGAGATAGGCCGCGACGAGTCCGAGATACTCCTTGTTGCTCACGGCCGGCGATGGTTCTTCGCCCGCCGCGGGTTCATCGACGCGGCAAAGCGAACCGGCGGGACGCGCTGCAATAAAGACTTCGCCGACACTGATGCGAAACATCGCCATCGGCGCCCCCGCAGGTACCGCCGTTTGCGTCCGCGGTTCGCCTGAGCAAACAATCGAGACCTCGTCACGCACGGCAGCCGGTGCAAGAACGGGGCGCGGCGACACATCGAGCCCGGCCTGCACGCGGAGCGGTCGCAGCGCTGCACCGAGCGGGCTGATCGCCGCAAACACCGGCTGCGGGCGAACAGGGTCGGACTCGGATACGTCCCCATCGCGCGCGGCGGGGGCCTCGTCGGCCTCGTCGGCCTCGACGAGCGCCCGCGTCGGCGCCGAAGCGACGGGCGGGGCCGTCGCCAGCAACACGCGCCGCTTTTCGGCCTGCCCCGACGATTGATAGAAGCTGGCAAGGTTGCGCTGCGTCCGCTCGTCGCCGGGACGCGCCGCAAGCGCTTCCTGAAAATACCGCTCGGCAAGGTCGCGGCGACCGATGCCGTCATAAGCGATGGCCAGTCCGTTCAGCGCGTCCGCCGCCAGTTCCGTATCCTGTTTGGCGGCTTTGAACAGCTCTATGGCGAGGCCATATTGGCGTGCTGACAGGAATGTGCGCGCACGCGCGAGCGAATCGTGCGCCGACAGATTGGCCAGAACGGGCGCGTCGCGGGTCTGCGCAACGCGCGGTTCGAACTTCGGGCCCGTGGCGCAAGCGGAAAGCGCAGCGCCAGAAATCGCAATGATGGCACCTGTCCTGAATTTGGTCATGTCAACCTCCCCCCGCAAGCGCCGGCGCGACTTCGCGAATGACGCGGATGACCGCCGGCAGCATGAGCACCCCGATCATCACCGGCAACATGCAGGCAACGAGCGGGATTGACAGCAGCACCGGCAGGCGATGCGCTTTTTCCTCGGCGCGCATCCGGCGCTTCTCGCGCATTTCGGACGCATAGATGCGCAATGTCGTCGCGATACTCGATCCGAGCTTGTCCGACTGGATCAACAAGGTCGCAAATGCGCGAATTTCGTCGACTGCGGTACGGTCGGCCATATGGCGAAGCGCTTCCTCGCGTCCGGCCCCTGCACGCAGCTCGAGCGTCGTCATCGAAATCTGTTCGGCGACGAGGGGATGCGACGTCACCATCTCGCGACCGACCCGGTCGAGCGCCGCCTCGAGCCCCATTCCGGCCTCGACGCAGACGAGCATGAGGTCGAGACAGTCGGGAAACCCGTTCAGGATTTCCTGCCGCCGCCGGTCGGCCTTGGCCGTCAGGAACAGGCTGGGGACGAACAGCCCCATCGCGGCGAAGAAGGCGCCCTGCAAATAGAGGCTGAACAAGGACTTCGGCTCATCGGACATCATCTGCGGCAGCACGACCAGCGACGGGATGACGAAAATGAGCAGGATGCGAACGAGCGTATAGACTTTGGGCGCATGTGGCGAGCGATAGCCGGCGGCGATCATCTTGCGCCGCAAGCCCGGCGCGTCCGAATCGACCAGCGACAAGCCGCTCCGCTCGATCCTTGCGGCGAGCCGCGCCCACGCGCTGTCGGTCACGTCGGATGTCCGCAGCCCGTCGCCTCCTCCGGCGGCTCCCGTCAGCACCGTGTCCGATTCCAGCCGGCCGAGCACCTGCTGCCGGTTGACGATCGAGCGCGCGACGATGAACACCAGCGACGAGACGACGGCAAACAGGATGACGAGGAAAGCGATCCGGAGATAAGGCGACGAGGCGAGAATTTCTGCCATTTTATACCTTCAGGTCGACCATGCGGCGGATCGAGATGAATCCGATGAGATAGAGCAGCACCAGCCCGACAAAGCCGATCGTGAAGATTGGGTCGGTCGCAACGTCGAGATAGAATCCGGGGTTCGTCAGGAAGAGCCCGACAAAGGCAAGGATCGGCAGCGCGGTCAGGATGATTGCCGTCATCCGGCCTTCGGAGCTCAATGCGCGCACCTTCATGAACATGCTCGCGCGGTCGCGAATGACCCGGCTGAGATTTTCGAGAATCTCCGCAAGATTGCCGCCGGTTTCCATCTGTACCGACACCGACACGACGAACATGTGCATGTCCGGCAGCCCCCAGCGTTCGGCCATGCGCGCCAGCGCCTCGCGAAGGTCGAGACCAAAGGCGATTTCGTCGCTGACGATACCGAACTCGGTCCCGATCGGGTCCTCCATTTCCTCGGTCAGCAGATGCAGCGCGGAGGGAATCGGGTGGCCCGAACGCAGACCCCGCACAAAGATATCGAGCGCGATCGGAAACTGACTTTCCATACGCCGCCGCCGCGCATCGGCCATGCGCGACAAGATCATCCAGGGAATCAGGAAAGCGACCGTGATGCCAAGCGCGGCGGCAAGCTGGGCAACCCCCGCGGTGATCGGAAAGCCCGACAGTCCTGCCCCGACCAGAATGAGGAAAGCGATCGTGACCGCGCCAACCGTCATATAGGCGATGACTTGCAGCTCCGACGCCTGGACATTGGCAGCGTTGAGCGTGCGGCGCACCGACTTCAACAGCTCGGACAACCAGGGCGGCGCCCCTGCCAGCCCGCGCGGGACTTCCTTGCGGAGCGCGGACGTCACCACCTCTCGGTCCACCCCGGCCTCGATCATCTGCAGGCGGCGATTGACCGCGCGGCTCTTGCTTTGGCGTTCGACGAAGGTGCCGACAGCAAATTGGGCCACCAGAACGACCAGCGCGAAAAGCGCCAGCATGGTCATGAAACGGAGGACGGTGTCGCTCATATCAATCGATCTTCCGGTCCGGACGGAACAGGTCGCTGGGCAGGTCGACACCATGCGTCGAAAGCGTTTCCAGGAATTTGGGACGGATGCCCGTCGCCTCGAAATGCCCGATGACCCGGTTGTCGGCATCGCGTCCCGACATGCGGAACTGGAAAATATCCTGCATGGTGACGACGTCGCCCTCCATGCCGGTGATCTCGGACAGGCTCAGCAGGCGGCGCCGGCCGTCGGACAGGCGGCCGATCTGGACGACGACGTTGATCGCGGACGCGATTTGCGCGCGCGCTGCACGCGCAGGCATGTCGATGCCGCTCATCCCGATCATCTGCTCGATACGCGATAGCGCATCGCGCGCCGTATTGGCGTGGACCGTCGTCATCGAACCGTCGTGCCCGGTGTTCATGGCCTGCAGCATGTCGAAGGCTTCGCCGGCACGCACTTCGCCAACGATGATGCGATCGGGACGCATGCGCAGCGCATTCTTCACGAGGTCGCGCTGCGAGATTTCGCCCTTGCCTTCGATGTTCGCCGGCCGCGTTTCGAGCCGCGCGACATGCTCCTGCTGCAACTGGAGTTCGGCCGAATCCTCGATGGTCACAATACGTTCGCGTTCGTCGATATAGGAGGAGACGGCGTTGAGCAGCGTCGTCTTGCCCGAACCGGTACCCCCCGAAATGAGTACATTCCGCCGCGCTTTTACGATGCCCGCAAGCACCTCTGCGACCGCCGACGGAACGCTTCCCAATTCGATGAGCCGTGTCATGTCGATCGGAATGCGCGCAAATTTGCGGATCGAGAGCAGCGAACCGTCGATCGCCAGCGGCGGCACGATCGCATTGACGCGCGACCCGTCGGCGAGGCGCGCGTCGACGAACGGCGACGATTCATCGATCCGCCGTCCGACCGCGCTCGCGATCTTCTGGATGATCCGAAACAGGTGCTTCTCGTCCTTGAAGCGCGTCTCGGCGCGCTCGAGCAACCCGCGGCGTTCGACGAAGACGATGTCGTGACCATTGACAAGAATGTCGGTTATCGTTTCGTCCTGAAGCAGCGGCTCGAGCGGCCCCAGCCCCAGCAATTCGTCGAGAACGTCGCTCACCATCGCGCGGCGTTCGGTCGCGTTGAGCGCCATCTGGTGGCGGTTGAGAATATCGGAAATCACCACGCCCGCTTCGGATTCGACCTGCGCGCGCGACATTTTTTCGAGCTGCGCCAGATTGATCTCGTCGAGCAGTTCGCGGTGGATCTGCACCTTCAGCGACAAAAGGTCCGCATGCCGGTCGTCGCGCCGATCGCCCGCGGCGGCGGCCGCGTCGGACAGCGTGATGCCCGACGCGGCGTCCGCCTTTTCATTCTTCTGTTTCTGAACCTGCCACATCGCGCGATCAATCCTTGTCGAGTTCGTCGCCGATCAGTTCGGCAAGCGCGGCCAAATCGGTCGCGACCCGATTTTTCCTTGCGATGCTGCCCACCAGCACCCCCTGGTCCTGCGCCGACTGCACGACGGCATAATCGCTGTTGACGGTCGCAAGGATCGGATAGCGCAGCGCCTCGGCCGCATCCTGAACGCCGATCGTCTTGAACAACCGCTTTTCGACGCGATTGGCGACGATGCGGATACGCGACCGGTCGATCCCCGTCTGTTCGAACAGGTTGAGCCGCCGCCGCGCCTGTCGCAGGCTGCCGACCGACAGGTCGATCACCAGCACGATCAGGTCGGCCTTGTCGATCGCCGACAGCGTCCAGTTCGCCCAATTCCCCGGCAGGTCGAGCACGACATGGTCATATTCCTCGCGCACCAGCTGAAGCACCCGGAGGAGTTGGTCGGCATCGACCGACTCGATCGGCGCGATATGCTCGGGTGCAGCAATCACCGCGACGCCTTCGCTGCCGTGCGCGGCGACCGACTGGATGAGTTGCCCGTCGACGCGCCGTCCGGCGGCGAGCAGGTCCTCCATCGTCAGCGTCGCATTGGCGCCCAGATAGGACGCCGCATTGCCGAACTGGAGGTCGAGATCGACGAGGCACACCCCGTGCGGCCCGCTGCGCGCGTGCAGATAATGGGCAAGGTGCGTGGCAACGGTGGTCGCGCCGATCCCGCCGACGCTCTGCGCCACCGCAACGACGGGGGCGAGGCGGGCATTGGCCGCAGCCTCCGAGCGGGTGACTTCGGCGAGCAGGTTGTTGACGACATCGCTGAATTCAGCGCGCTGCAGCGGCAGCGAGATGAGGTCGCCGACGCCCTGCCGGATCAGCGCGCGCGTCGTAGCAAGATCGGCGTCGCGCATCGCCACGACCAGCGGCAAGGTCGGCCGCCGCGCACGCAGCCCCGTCAGCCGCTGCATCGACCGCGGATCGTCGCCGCGCAGTTCGACGACAACGAGTTCGGCATCGCCGATCGCATCGAGCGGAATCGGGTCGCCGGGGTCGACATGGACAAGCGCAAAGGGAAGGTCGGGACTGTCGTTATGCGCGAGTGACGAACGCGCAAATTCCGCCTCCGAAATGAAAAGCTTGATCTTGCAGTTCAAGTTCAGGGATCCATCTGTGACTGGAGAGCCGATATATTCTTTCTTTCCCACATCCCGCTCCTGTCAGTTCGACCAGCTGCCCGCGCCGTCTTCCATCGTCAGCGAATAACTGAAGTCGGGAAGCGCGAAGCTGCCGTTGAAGATTGCCGTTGTGAGCGGCGTGAATTGCATGCCTTGAAGCCGCACGTTGATGATCGGCGCGACGTCGGGTCCATTGGGGTCGCCCGCAAAGCCGAGCCCCGAATTGCGATATTCGACGACGACATTCGCCCCCGTGATGTCGGGCTTTATGTCGTTCATCCGCTCGACCAGCGCGTCGAAGGCGGTGGTGTTGGCGGCAGTCGAGAAGTTGCACGTCCCCGCGCAGGTGCAATTTGCCGCATTGGTGCAGGTGACGCCCTGAAAGGCGCTCGTCGGCACCGGTGTTCCCGCCGGGATTTGCTCGGTGCCCGTCGCAAAGCTGTAGTTCGCGAGCCCGCTGGGGATGATCGCGGTCGCGGCGGCCCAGCGCGCGCCCGTTTGCGTCGCCTTTTCGGCGCGGTTGAATTCCCACGCAAAGCGGCCGACGTCGATGATGCCGAAAAGGAACAGGATGATCAGCGGCAGCACGAGCGCAAATTCGGCCGCCGGGCCGCCGCGCGTGTCGCGGACAAGATTGCGGAGCGCGCTCATGTCCCCATCACCGCGGCGTTCGAGCTCGCGCGCACGACCGCGCCCGTCGTGTCGAACCCCAACGTCCCGAACAACGAGGGGTAGTTGACCGTCGTCGACACGGTGACGTGCATCGCGCCCGTTGCCTCGGTGGCATAGACGCCGCCCGAGGTGTAGCTGTTGGGGGCCGACGCCTGGCACGCGACGGTGACGGCAACATCGGCGTCGGTCCACCCCGAAACCTTGGCGGTGCCGCCCGACAATTGCCCCGTGCGCGTCAGGTTGCGAATATTGTCGAGCGTGGTTCCGGTTGGCGCGTTGCAGCCGCTATAGGCGGTGAACGGCTGCCGCGCGGCAAAGCGCGCGCCGTCGCGCACTCCCTTCACCACCTTGTGCTCGGTCCAGAAATAGGCGCCCGCCTCGAACCCGCCGAACAGGATGACGAGGAGCAGCGGCGTGATGAGCGCCATCTCTGCCGCCGCCGCGCCGCGGGTGCATCCGAATATCGAGAAGGGCCGACGCATCGTCATGTCATTCGATCAGATATGGCGTATTGCGCTGAACGACCTGCCCTGCGGTCTGGCCCGCCGACGCGCTGCCCGTTTCGCCGATGATTTCGACATAGACGTCGGTCGCCTCGGTCACCACGGTGCTGCCGCGGCGGCGCTGGTACGACGGCTCGACAAGGAAAAGATCGACCCATTTGAGCACCGGGACGCCGCTTTCGTGCCCGTTGAGCCCCAGCCCGACGCAGTTGATGACCGCCGCCGAGATGCGGCGACGGTCGACGTTGGTACCCCCCGGCGTAATCCCCGCGCCGCGGCAGACGGGATAGGAGAAGCCGTCCTTGCTGCCCTGCGTCGTCTGTTGCATATCCGACGTGCCGGTATTGGCGAGTTCCCAATTATAGACGTCGTAGCGCGTCGCCGTCGGGCCGAGCCCGGTCTGCGACTGCCATGTCGCGCTGTTCCAGCCATAGTTCACAAGGAAATATGCGTCGCGGTCCCACGCCTTGTTGCCGATGCGCCCGCCCCCGAGCGTGCAGCCCGCCGCCGCGCTGTCGGACAGGCTGTTGGTGAAGGCGTGGCACAGGTCGCGCGGGTGTCCCATGATGTCGGGATAGCCCGAGGTCAGGTTGGCCGGCGTCGTCGGGCGATAGGGGTTGGCCGATTCCTGCCACCCCTGGTTGCCCGAGGTGCCGCAGCCATTGCCCTTGACCAGATCCTTGCGGACATTGCGCGACGGCGAGCAGGTGCCGCCCGACGGGCAGGTCGTCGACCCGTTGGTGTCGAGGTCGAAGCGCGTGTTGAGCGCGTCCATCACCGATGCGTTGAGTCCGGGCTTGGTTTCGACGCCGTCGATCGGCAGGCAGTCGCCCGGCGGCGAATTATAGCCGAGCGCGCGCGCCAGATTCTGCGCGCCGCTGCCGAATCCCGATTCGAGGAATCCGAAATTGCCCGGCGCGGTCGCATTGCCGGTGATCAGCTTCATCCCCGCACCCTTCAGCGCACTGGCGTCGAAATCCTGGTGCGTCGGCGTTTCAAAGGGGTTGCAGAACATCACCGGCGGGACGCGGCAGATCGCCGACCCCATTCCCGCAAGCGCCGCGGCGCCGAGGTTGCCGCTGATCGCGCCCGCAAGCGGGGTGAAGGCATAGTTGGCGGTCCGCGCCGCGATTTCGACCTCGATGAAATTGGCGTTGGCGTCGTTGGTCGCCGGCGTCTTCGCCAAGTCCTGATAAAACCGGATATTCCCCACCGCGTCGCAATCGGGTTCGGCGGCGATCGTCACCGCCGTCCCGCCGCCGTCGTTGGCGAGCAAGGTCATATTGGCAACCAGCGTCGTCGCGGCGGCGGAGGCGCGCATGCAGGTGCCCGTCCGGCCGTCGAGCTGCGACGCACCCGCGAGCGCGGCCTGGTCGGCGGCGTTCTGAAGCTCGCTGTCCATCCCGGCGAGGCGGGCATAGTCGAAACCCAGTCCGCCGATGGCGACGAGCGCAAAGAGCGAAAGGCCGAATACCGCGGCGGTCGCGCCGCTCTGGTCGGTCAGGAAGCGATGGGGCGGGTGCCGCACCATGATATTTGAACTCCTCTTTCCTTCGCGACCCGCCTGCCCCCTAGCGGGGCGTGCCGCCGCCCTCGCCCGATGTCGTTCGTATCGTGTCGGGCTTTTTGACGCGATCGGTGCGATAGCGGTCGACCGCGGCGGCGGCCTTGGCCGCGTCGGTGGTCGGTATCGCATCGTCATAGACGGGTTCGGGGTTGACGACCTGCGCCGCCATCGTCGTGCGCACGGCATTGCCGAGCGTCGCGTCGGTGGGGGTGCATCCCGCCGCCAGCGCGGCGGCGGCGGTCATGACGATGATGCGCGCATCAATATTCATAGCCGTCTCCTGCGGTCGAACTGGCCGGTGGCGCCGCCTTGGGCGGCATCTGTTGCTGCACCGGCGGGATTGCCGGGACGGCATTGTCGGTGCGGCCGAGTAGGAAGAGGTCGAGCTCGGTCGGGTCGCCGACGCGTTCGGTCGGCAGCGCGACCTGGTTCGGCTTGATCGGCTGGACGAGCCGCGGCGTGACGACGATCAGCAGCTCGGTCTCGCCGCGCTTGAAGCCCGACGAGCGGAACAGGGAGCCGATGATCGGGATCGAGCCGAGCAGCGGCACCTGCCGCACGGTGGTCGAGAAATCCTGCCGGATCAGCCCCGCGATGGCAAAGCTTTCGCCGTCGCGCAGCTCGAGCACGGTCGACGCGCGCCGCGTCTGCAGCCCCGGAATGGTGATGTCGTTCAAGACGATCGACGCGGTCGGGTCGATCGAGCTGACCTCGGGCTCGACGACCAGGTTGATCACCCCGTCGGCAAGGATCGTCGGGGTAAAGCCCAGGCTGACGCCGAAGGGTTTGAATTCGATCGTGATCCCCTGTCCGGTGCCGTCGGCGCCGCCGGTGCCGCCGCTGCTCTGGATGACGGGGATCGGGAATTCGCCGCCGGCAAGGAAGCTGGCCTTTTCGCCCGACAGCGCGACGAGCGTCGGTTCGGCGAGCGTTTTCGCCATCCCCTTGCTTTCGAGGCTGTCGAGCATCCCCAAAATGCTGACCCCGCCGATGTTGAAGCTGTGGCGGACGATGCCGATGCTGTCGGTGATCGCGGGCAGTTTCAAAATCCCCTCGCCCGTGTCGGGATCGGGAACGAGGCTGGCGCCGTCGCCCAGCGCGCCGTCCCAGCTTCCCGAACGGTTGCGGAAGAAACTGCGAACGCCGATGTCCTTGCCCGACTGGCGGTTGATTTCGGAAAAGCGCACCTCCAGCATCACCTGCTGGCTCGCGCCGATGCCCATCATGTTGACGACCTTGTCGCCCGCATAGGTTCCGGCGATCTGCACCGCATTCTGCGCGGCGGCGGCGCTGCTGACGACGCCCGACAGCACGACCGCCTCGTTCGAGATGCGCGCGCTGATATTCTCGCCGGGCATCAGCTCGCCGAGCTGGCGGCGCAGCGTGACGACGTCGGGGCCGACCGCGACGTCGACGATGGTGATGACGCGCCCGCCCTTGTCATAGACGGTCAGGCTGGTCGTCCCCATTTTCTTGCCGAGCACATAGATCGAGCGGTCGGAGATGGGGAGGATGTCCGCAATCTCTTCGGAGCCGATCATCGCGCGGCCGAACGGGCGGTCGAGCGTCACCGTCTGGCTTTTGTTGAGCGGGACGTCGAGCTGCCCGGCATGGACCCCGCCCGTGCCATATTGGGCAAGGGCGGCGGGCGCGGCGGACAATGCCAGCACAGGGGCCAGCACGGGGGCCAGCACGGCGGCGAGCGGCGCGGCGAGGGTGCGCGCGGCGCGGGTGATGTTACGAGCCATGGCGCTTGACCTCATAGGTTTGGGTTTCGGTGCCGCGGACGATTTCGACCGAGGGGCCGGACGGGCGGCGCGGCGGCGCGGGCGATTGGCCCGTCGGCGCGCGCTGCATCACCGCAGGGGTTTCGGAATAAAAGCCCGGCGGCATCCCCGCGAGGCCGGGCGACGCCGCGCGGCGCGCGGGCGCCGAACGCCAGCCGCCGCCGAGGTCGCTTTGCGTGATCGTCATGTTCGCGCCGTCCTCGATGCTCGTGACGTTGCGCAGCGCGAGCGAGAGCGCGCCGACGCGCTGTGCGAGCGCAAGTTTCTGCGCGCCGACGGGGTCGACCTCCAGCGTCGCGGTCTTGGCGACCGCGGGTTCGGTCTTGTTCTCGTCGGCGACCTGGTCGATCGCGATGACGCGGATTTTTTCGAGGATGATGTCGGTCATCTGGTCGTTGTTGCCCGCGCCGTCGCCCGAAAGCTGGCGCGTCAGCAGCACGTCGACGATATCGCCCGGGGCGATCATTCCGCCGACGCCCGCGACATCGTCGATGCGCACCGCGGCGGCGCGCATTCCTTCGGGAAGCAGCGCGGAGATCGAGGCGCGGCCGTCGTCGCCCGAAATCTTCGACGCGAGGATCGGTTCGCCGACCGCGATCGGGCGCAGCGCGACGCGCGGCCCGCGCGCATTGTCGGTGACGCCGATGCTCGTCTTGAACGCGCCCTCGGGAACCGAGTTGGCGGGCCAGCCGACAAGCTTGGTGTTCTGTGGGGTGAGGGTGGATCCGAAGGCCAGTGGCTGCGATGCCACGAGGACTTGCACCAGGCTGAGTTCATCGGCTCTGCGCTGCTCGCGTTCCTCAATTCCGCTGAAATATGCGTTAGCGAGAAAGACAACGATCAGGCCCAAGAAGACCGCCGCTATAAGAATGACATTTGTGCGTGATATCGCCATATCCGCCCCCCGCGGTAAAGGCTGACAAACCGAAGCCTGTATCCTGAAATCCCCGCTGGAACGTAACGTTCCAGCGGGGTGTATCACGGCAAGTTAGCAGTTGGGTGTAGTCGTCCCGCCCGCGCTGTCGATGCAGGTCTTGGCCGTGGTCATCGCGCCGCTGATCGACCCGCCGAGAGCGAATGCTGCGGCGGCAATGCCGGTACCAACGATCGCGAGGATCAGGGCATATTCGGCGGCCGAAGCGCCGCTGTCGTCACGGATAAAATCTTTCAGAAAGCTTTTCATGTCTGGACTCCTGTCAAGCCACCGCACGAGGAGCGGTGTATGTCTGCCCTCCCCCCCCATGGAGGCGGTCAGACATTCCTGCCGAAGGAGTGCAAATGGAACCGACGCGACCCGGTGATGAAACTCCGGCAGACGCCGGTTCAACCTGTCAATGCGGTCCCTCAGCAAGGAACCCCCTGATTCAACGCCTTTTGTGCCCTAGCGTCAACACAAAATTAACTTGTTTTAACAATGGCTTAACATTGAAAATATGTTAACCATTTTTGCGTTTCATGCCAGATTGGCGGCTTTCGGCGCAGCATATGGTCGCGATTCGCCCCCGATTCGCAGCATCATTTCCTAAGGCTTGATTCGCTTGGTTAATTTCCGTGCGCGGAAAGGCCGTGGCGGCGATTCATCCCCTGGGCCAGAAACGGGTGATCCCCGGCGAAAGCCGGGGCCCATTCCGGGGCAGCGCCGCGCCGCGTGGACCCCGGCGTTCGCCGGGGATCGCCTGCCGGCGGAACCGGACGATGGGCGATGGCCGGGGGCGCGGCCCCGTCCTTTGCAAATGAGGAAATATTAACCATATCGGCTTTACATCCGAACCCCGGTACGGAAGGATGATCGCACGATGACCAAGGCCCTGCACCGCCTGTCCACCCGGCTCCACGACCAGAGCGTCCGCTTTGTCGCGCCGCTGGAGGATCGCGTGCGGTCGCTGTTGCTGGGCTGGACGATCGTCGTCGCGCTGATCTGTCTGGCGCGCGTCCTGTTTCCCGTCACCCCCGCCGACAGCGTGGCGTCGACGCTGGTGCTGTTCGTGCCGCACGCGATGATCCTCGCCAGCCCCTTTTTTGCTTACTGGACCGCGAATGCGCTGTTCCCGCGCGGCGTCGCCTTTGCCCAGCCCGACATCCGCCTCGCCCTCTATGGCAAGTGGCGCGCGCTCGACGCGCTGTCGGTGCGCCGCCACCCCGCCTTCGGCCCCGTCGGGATCATGGCGTCGCTGCTGCTCGGCATGTTGCTCAACGTTCCCGTGCGCACCGCCGAATTCATGGCGGCGGTTCCCGCGATGACCGGATCGGCGCCCGTATGGGGCCAGATGATCTATCTCGCGATGGCGGCCGACCTCGTCGCGATGAATTTCCTCTACACGCTCTGTTTCTTCATGGCGCTGCGCGGCATGCCCTTTTTCCCGCGGCTGCTGCTCCTCACCTGGGGCGTCGACCTGGTGTCGCAGCTGATCCTCGCCGACTATCTGTCGGGCGCGCCGCACCTGCCGCAGGCGGTCGCCGCGGCGATCGCGCCGCTGCTCGACAGCAATATCAAGAAAGTGTGCATCAGCGCGCTCGTCTGGCTGCCCTATCTGATCCTGTCCGAACGGGTGAACGTCACCTATCGCTGGCGCCAGCCGGCGTAAGCTGCCGCCGGACCCGCGCCGCCGCGCGCCTTTGCGGCGGGCCGCGCGCGACGGCAAAGTCGCGGGTTGCATCGCCCGCGAGGCCGCTGGCCGCCTGACTCCCCACCCTCCATTTCGCCGGCTCACCCCCGACCTGCCCCGATCAGGGACAGACGCGCGCGCCGGGTCGGCCGCGTTACCGGCACGCCGCGACGCCAAGCCCCTGTAAAATTTAACTTAGGCGCCTTTCGGGGACAATCGGCGCAAATCCGCGCTCTGCGCCGGTCATCGATATTAAAAATATGTTAACGCGCTTGCAGAGTCGGTTAAGTCTGTGTTTCCTAGGGCTTCTGGGAGGTGCCCGAGTCGTCGGGCCGAGGGTCGCGCTGAAATTGACAGATATTTCGCCTGCGCCGTTTGCGGCGCGGGGCGCGATGGATCGAGGGAAACGAACATGGACGCATTCGACAACCCCGCTCGCGGTGCCAACGGCCTTTCGCGGGCGGACGGCGACGTCACCGGAACCGCCACGGCGAGCGGCGAAGCCCGCGCCATCGCGCCGACCGCGCTGGCCGACGCGGCCGCCGGGATCACCGCGGCGGCATCGGCAATCCCGCTGGCGATCCAGGCGGTGCTCGTTCCCGACGCGCAGGGCCGCATCACGCTGCCCGCCGGCGTGTCGATCGACGACATCAGCGTATCCGGCCCCGACCTCATCATCACCCTGCCCGACGGACAGGTGATCGTCGTTCCCAACGGGGCGGTCGCCATTCCCGCGATCGTCGTCGACGGCAACACCGTGCCCGCGAGCACGGTCGCGCAGCTTCTCGAGGGGCTCGACGAGTTCAACCCCGAGGCGGGGCTGCGCAGCTCGGGCGGCAATTTCGCCGACCCCGAAGGCGCGATCCAGGACGCCTATGACCTCGGCGACCTGCTCCCCTATACCGAACTTGCCTTTCCGGCGCCGCGCGACGAGGAGCTGATCCCCGACCGGCTGATCCCCGACGAGGATGCGACCGTCGTCATCCAGACGCCCGACCAGCCCGCCGGATCGACCGACGCGACGTCGAGCGTCGACGAAGCGGGGCTTCCCGCGCGCGGCAGCGAACCCGCGGGCAGCAACAGCGCCGCGACCAGCGAAACGACCAGCGGCACGATCGTCATCGACGCGCCCGACGGGCTGGCTTCGGTGACGATCAACGGCACCGCGGTCACCAGCGTCGGCCAGACGATCGCCACGCCGCTCGGCACGCTGACGATCACCAGCATCGCGCCCGGCGCCATCGGCTACAGCTATACGCTCGCCGACAATACCGACGCCAATGCGAACCCGACCGATGTCTTCACCGTCGTCGTCACCGACACCGACGGCGACACCGCGAGCGCGAACCTGACCATCTCGGTCATCGACGACGTGCCGACCGCGCGCGCCGATACCGACGCGGTCGCGCCCGCCACCTACACCGCCGAAACGGGCAATGTGATCAGCGGCGCGGGGACGACGAGCGGCGCCGCGGGCGCCGACACGCAGGGCGCCGACGGCGCGACGCTGACCGGCATCGTCGCGGGCACGGGCACCGCCTTTGTCGCGCCGGGCACCGCGATCGCGGGGCAATATGGCACGCTGACGATCAACGGCGACGGCAGCTATTCCTATGTCCGCGCGCCGGACACGCCCGGCGGGGTCAACGACGTCTTCACCTATCGCCTCGCCGACGGCGACGGCGACACCTCGACCGCGACGCTGACGATTTCGATCGGCGACAGCCCGGCGATCATCACCTTTGTCCCGACGCAGGGCGCGGGGACGCTGGTCGACGAATCGCAGCTTCCGCCGCGCCCCGACGAAACGCCCGGCTCCGAATTCGACGGCGACGATGAATCGACGACCGGCACCATCACCTTCACCTCGCCCGACGGGGTGCAGAGCGTGACGATCAACGGCGTCGCGGTGACGCCGGGCGCGCTGCCGCAGACGATCTTTACCGACGCGACGGGGACGCTGGTCGTCAACAGCTATGCCTATGACCCCGTAACGGGGCAGGGTTCGATCACCTATACCTATACGCTCGCCGACAATACCGCCGATCCCGACGGCACGACGGTCAGCTTCGACGTCGTCGTCACCGACCTCGACGGCGACAGCGCGCCCGCGGTGCTCAACATCGACATCGTCGACGACGTGCCGATCGCTAGAGACGATGCCGACAGCGTAACCGAAGACGGCCCGCTCGTCGCCGACGGCAATCTGCTGACCGGTACGGGCGGCAGCGACGCCAACGCAACCGACGGCGTCGCCGACACGCAGGGCGCCGACGGCGCGAGCGTCACCGCGATCGCGGGCGGCAGCGTCGGCACGCCCTTCGCCACCGCCTATGGCACGCTCACCGTCAACGCCGACGGCAGCTACACCTATGCGCTCAACAATGCGCTCCAGCCCGTCCAGGGCCTGTCGGCGGGCGAGACGCTGAGCGAAAGCTTCGTCTATACGATCACCGATGGCGACGGCGACACGTCGACCGCGACGCTGACGATCACGATCAACGGCGCCGACGACGGCGTCACCATCACCGGGCTCGACGCCGACGGCGGCGAGCTGACGGTCGACGAGGACGATCTTCCGAACGGTTCGTCGCCCGACGACGCCGCGCTGACGCAGGGCGGCAGCTTCTCGATCTCGACCCCCGACGGGCTCGGCAATGTGAGCGTCGGCGGGACGCAGGTCGTCACCAACGGCGTCTTCACCGCCGGCAGCGCGACGAGTCCGCTCGGCACGGTGAACATCACCGGCTTCACGCCCGTCATCGGCGCCGACGGATCGGTGATCGGCGGCAGCTTCACCTATGAATATGTCTTGTCGGCGAACACGCTGACGCACGGCAGCGCGGGCGAGGATTCGGTCACCGACAGCTTCGCCGTGACGGTGACCGACAGCGACGGTTCGGTCGGAACGGCCAGCCTCGACGTCAACATCGTCGACGACGTGCCGACCGCTAGAGACGATGCCGACAACGTAACCGAAGACGGCCCGCTCGTCGCCGACGGCAATCTGCTGACCGGTACGGGCGGCAGCGACGCCAACGCAACCGACGGCGTCGCCGACACGCAGGGTGCCGACGGCGCAAGCGTCACCGCGATCGCAGGCGGCAGCGTCGGCACGCCCTTCGCCACCGCCTATGGCACGCTCACCGTCAACGCCGACGGCAGCTACACCTATGCGCTCAACAATGCGCTCCAGCCCGTCCAGGGCCTGTCGGCGGGCGAGACGCTGAGCGAAAGCTTCGTCTATACGATCACCGATGGCGACGGCGACACATCGACTGCGACGCTGACGATCACGATCAACGGCGCCGACGACGGCGTCACCATCACCGGGCTCGACGGCGCGGGTGCCGAACTGGCCTTTGACGAGGACGACCTTCCGGCGCGTCCCAATGAAGCGGCGGGGTCGGACACGACGCCCGAACCGGTCACCGATGGCGGCAACTTCTCGGTATCGACGCCCGACGGCATGGGCAATGTTGTGCTCGACAGCTTCAACGGCTCGCCGATCGGGCCGCTGACGCTGGTTACCGCCGACGGCAGCTTTACGCCGCAAATGGTTGTAACGGCCTATGGCACGCTCAGCATCACGGGCTTCACACCGGTAATCGGAGCCGACGGATCGGTCATCGGCGGCAGCTTTACCTATAGCTACACGCTTTCGGACAATCGGACCGACCATGGCGCGGCCGGCGAGGACAATGTCGCCGACAGCATCGGCGTCACCGTGACCGACATCGACGGCAGCAACGCAAGCGCCACGATCGACATCCAGATCACCGACGACGTACCGACCGCGATCGACGATTTCCTGCTGCAGCCGGTCGAAAATGCGCCCGTCACCATCGACGTGCTCGCGAACGACGTCCAGGGCGCCGACAGCGTCCAGTCGGGCACTGTGGCGCTTGTCGACGGCACGCTCACGGGCAGCGGCACGCTGGTCAACAACGGCGACGGCAGCTTCACCTATACGCAGGCGCCCGGTGAAGTCGGCGAGATCAGCTTTCAATACCAGATCACCGACGGCGACGGCGACACGTCGACCGCGACGGCAACGATCATGCTTGTCGCCGATTCAACGCCGCAGATCCGCAGCGCCGACAATGTCACGGTCGACGAGGACGGGCTGCCGCTGGCGAACGCCGACGACGGCCTTCCCGGCGAGGTGACCTCGACGGGCAGCACGAGCGCCAATGGCACGATCGTCGTCGATTTCGGCGGCGACGTACCTGCGGTGCTCGCGGGATCGATTGTCCTCGACGACAGTGCCGCGCTCGACACGCAACTGACGGTGGGCGGCGTCCCGGTAACCTTTGCCAAGGACGGCGCCGACCTGGTCGGCTCGGTGGGTGCGACCGAAGTGATCCGCATCGCGCTGACGACGGCGACCTCGGGTCCCGGTGCCAATGAAGTGACCTATGGTTATACGGTCACCCTGTCGGCGGCGATCGACCAGTCGGCGCCGGGCAGCGAGGATAGCGACATGCTGTCGGGGATCGGCTTCACCGTGACCGACAATGACGGATCGACCGCGAGCGGGAGTTTCGTGGTCACGATTGTCGACGATATTCCCACGCTCGCCGTGTCCGACACGCCGACGAACGCAACCGAGGGCGGCCCTGCCGTCAACGGGACCTGGACCCTCGATGCGGGGGCCGACGGCGTGACGTCGGTGACCGTGACCTTCGGGGCCGGCAGCGACACGCTGTCGCTGGCGCCCGGAAACAGCGTCGTGATCGTGCAGCCCACGGGCACGCTGACGGTCAATTCGGACGGCACCTTCAGCTTCCTCGCCGCGGGTGACCAGAATAACAACCCCAACCCGTCGGCAACCTTCACCCTGTCGGCGGTCGATCGCGACGGCGACCCGACGTCGGACAGCCTGACGATCACGATCGACGACGGCGCCGACCCGACGGGCGGCGGGACGCTGACGCTGACCGTCGACGAAGCCGCGATCGACGGCATCGGACGCACGCCGGCGAGCGATGCCGAAACCGATAGCGGCATGCTGAGCTTCACGGCCGGATCGGATACGCTGTCGAACTTCATGTTTGACGGGACCGCAGGCCTTGTGGCCAACCTCGACGGGGCCGGTACCGACCTCTTCTGGTCGATCTCGCCCGACGGGCAGACGATCACCGGCTCGCTCACCGATGGCGGCCCGGCGGCGATCACGATCAGCCTCAGCGCGCCGGCAAGCCTTGCGCCGGGCATGACGGGCAATGCGACGGTGACCGTCACGATTGCCGACAATCTGCCGCATGCACTGGCGATGGCTGCGCAGACCCAGTCGCTCGGAACGGTGACCGTCAAAGCGACCGACACCGACGGCGACATGGCGACCGGCACGGTGACGATCAACGTCACCGACGATATTCCGACCGTTTCGGCGGTCGACGGGTCAGCCAACGCGCTGATCGTCGACGACAGCGACCTTGCGACCGACGCGTCGGCCGATTTCGGCTTCGGCCAGCCGGGCAGCCTGTTCAATGTCGCGTTCAATGCCGACGGGCCAGCCGCGACCGACTCGGTCACTTATGCGCTGGGCGTCAAGTCGCCCGGCGTGGCGTCGGGCCTTGTCGACACGGCGACCAACGAGGCCGTGGTGCTCACGCTCGAATCGGGGGCGGTCGTCGGCCGCACCAGCGGGACGAACGACATCGTGTTCGTTCTCTCGGTCGACGCCAATGGGACGGTGACGCTCGACCAGCAGCGCGCCGTCTTCCATTCGCCTGACAGCGGGCCCGACCAATCGGCTTTCCTGAGCGCAGCGGACCTTGTGACGCTGACGGCGACGGTGACCGACAGCGACGGCGACCAGGCCAGCGCCACCGCGAATATCGGCGGCGCGCTGACGTTCAAGGACGATGGCGTCAGCATCGACATCAACGTCACGGGCGAGGCGGCGGTCGTGCTGACGACGCAGGATGCCGCCACGATCGGCGCGGCCAGCGACAGCGATGTATCGACCGCCAATTTCGGCAGCGTCTTCTCCTTTGCCAATGCCGATTTCGGCGCCGACGGCCCCGGAGCGATCAGCTGGTCCTATGCGCTGACGCTGTTCGGCGCGAACGGTACCGATTCGGGGCTCGACAGCAATGGCGCGTCGATCAACCTGTTCAACGACGGCGGCACCATCGTGGGATCGACGGCGGCCAGCCTTGGCGACATCGATCCCGGCAACACGATCTTCACGATCAGCGTCAATGCCGGCGACGGCACCGTCACGCTGACGCAGTTCGCCCAGATCGATCATGAACTGCCGGGTGTCGGCAGCAATTTCGACAGCCAGATTGCGACGCTGGCCGACGAGCTGGTCCGCCTGACCGGCACGGTGACGATCACCGACAAGGATGGCGACAGCGACAGCGACAGCCAGTCGATCGACCTTGGCCACAACATCCGGTTTGCCGACGACGGGCCCGACATCGACGTCACGCTGAAGGCGGGCGCCGAACTGCGGATCGACGAAACCGACGGCGTGACCGCGGCGGGGACAGAAGTCGATCCGGTCGGCGGCAACCTCGGCAGCGCGACGATCGCGGCGACCGACCTGTTCACCGTCACGCTGGACGCCGGGGCGGATACGCCCGCAAGCTATAGCTATGCCTTCGTTCTCGGTGGCGTAAACCCCGACAGCGGTTATCGCATTTCGTCGGATGACGAGGTGATCCGTCTTTACCAGACCGCGCCGGGCACGGTCGAGGGCCGCGGCGAAACGTCAGGCGACGTCGCCTTCACCTTCACCGTTGCGGCCGACGGCACGGTCACGATGACGCAGTTTATCGCGATCGAGCACGGGGATACGGGCAGTCACGACGAAAGCTCGCCCGGAATGAACGCCGGCGCGCTTCTGCTCGAGGTCAAGGCGACCGATTTCGACGGGGATTTCGATACCGACACCGTCGACCTGGGCAGCATCACCCGCATCGAGGACGATGGTCCGTCGATCAGCAACGTAGGCGGCAGCGGCAGCGTGACGCTCGACGAAACCGGCGGACTCGACGTCAACGTGACGTCGCTGGCCGCGGTCATTACGGCAACGCTCGCGTTCGGCGCCGACGGCCCTGCGGCCGCAAACAGCACCGTCTATGGTCTCGCGCTCAGCGGGGGTGCCGCATCGGGCATTGCGACGGCGGTCGGCGATTTCCCGATCACCCTCGTCGCAACGTCGCCCACGACGATCACCGGGCGCTATACCGACGGCGGCGGCATCGTGCAGGACGCCTTCACGGTGACGATCAACACCGATGGCACGATCACCGTATCGCAGTTCGTTGCGCTCGAGCATCTGCAGGATGGCGACACGCCGCTGCACAATGATGCACTGACGCTCGACGGTCTGATCACGGCGTCGATCCGCATCACCGACAGCGACGGCGACAGCGTCGACGCGACGAAGGAAATCGGCGGCCAAATCAGCTTCCTCGACGACGGACCGTCGGTCAGCGCGACCGCGGCAGGCGCGGTGCTGGTTCAGAACGACGAAAGCGCGACGAACAGCATGGTCGCGCAACTTGACACGGGCAGCATCGCGACCGGCAACGATCCCGACGTGGCTGGCGCGGGCGCAATCAGCCGCGCGACGTCGAGCGGTGCGGTCGTCAATGCAACGCCGCTTTACGGAACCGACGGCGCCGCAGCGACGGGTGCGCTCAGCTATTCGCTGACCGTCATCAACGCCGTCTCGGGCCTGTCGGTCACCGACGGCTCGCCGATCAACCTTGTCGTCCAGGGCAATGTCATCGTCGGCCAGGTGAGCGGGGGCGCATTCGATGGCCTCGCGGCCTTCGCAATCGCGATCGATCCCGCGACGGGCGTCGTGACGGTCGAACAATATCTGTCGCTCGACCATCCCGATACCGCGAACCCCGACGACGCCGTGCAGCTGGTCGCCAATTCGCTGGGCGTGGTCGTCACCGCGACCGATAGCGACGGCGACTTCGCGCTTTCGGACACCGTCGACATCTCGGCGCAGATCCGTTTCGATGACGACGGGCCGCAGGCGATGGTGAGCGCCGCGGGCCTTTCGCTCGCGCACGACGAAACGCCGGGGATCGATGGCGACGCACAGGATGTCTCCGGGCCGCTGTCGATCTTTGACGGTGTCGCGAACAAGGGCGACGACCCGGACGTGGCCGGCACGGTTATCGGCTTTGCCCGCGACGCGGGCGCGCTGTCGAGCGCCGGATCGACCACGGGATCCGACGGCGGAACGATCAGCTTTGGTCTCTCCCTGTCATCGAGCGGGGTCGATTCGGGCCTCGACACCACCGACGGCCAGAACATCCTGCTCTACCTCGAAGCGGGGATTGTCGTCGGGCGCGTCGGCGGACCGGCGGGTGCCGCCGCTTTTGCGATCGCCGTCGAAGCGGACGGCAGCGTCAACCTGGTTCAATATCTGTCAATCAAGCATCCGACGCCGGGCGCTAGCCACGACGAATCGCTGTCGATCGTCAATGGCGCCGTGCTGGCGACCGTCACGGTCACCGACGGCGACGGCGACACGTCCAGCGCTTCGACGCCGATCGGCGGTCTGATCTCGTTCCAGGACGACGGACCGGAGCTCGGCGCCTTTGTCGGCGTCACGGTCGTCAACATGGCCAATGTCGTCGGCAGCGGAACCTTCGCTTATGATCCCGGCGCGGACGGGCACGGGTCATTCACCATCACGGGACCGACGCTGCCCGGCATTACCTATTCGACGACGCAGAACGCCAATGGCGCGCTGTTGACCGCAACCGCCGATCCTGACGGGCCCGGCGGATCGCCTCCGGTCACCGTTTTCACCCTGCAGGTGAACAAGGACGGCACCTATGACTTCACGCTGGTGACACCGCAGGCGGCGACGACCGAAACGGTGTCGTTGCTCGGCCTTTCGGCTGGCGGGCCTTCGCCCTTCGTTCAAACGGCAGACGGGCGCGTCGAATTCACGGGCAGCGGCAACGGTGTCAATTCGTCGACACAGGGTTTTGGTATCGACAATCAGTTCGTCGGGAACGGCGAGAGCTTTACGATCGAGTTCCATGACCCGGGGCAGCCGGGCAACCAGGATCCGTTGACCAACCCTGAAATGGTCAGCTCGATCGTCCTGCGCAATGACAACATCAACGGCTCGTTGCAGATCAAGGTCACGGTATTCAACGATGTGCTGGGAACGTCGGAGGTCGTCTATACGAACTTCAACGTGACGGGCACGACGACACTGATCGACCCCGTGATGTCCGAATTCAACCGCGTGCTCGTCGAGGGCGTCGGCGGAAGCGGTCAGGGCGTGCGCTTTGTCTCGCTCGACATCAGCAAGACGATCCTTCCGTCGGACTATGATCTCGAGTTTGCGATCACCGCGCTCGACGGCGATGGCGACGTCACCTCGACGTCGCAACTACTGGTCTCGGTCGACGCTTCGGCCCCGCCGATCGCGCTTGATCTCGACGGCGACGGCGTCGCCTTTCTGTCCAAAGATGCCGGTGTCGCTTTCGACTATTTCGGCAACGGCGCCCCGGTCAGCACGGCATGGGTCGGTCCCGACGACGGGCTGCTGGCGTTCGATGCGAACGGCAACGGCCGCGTCGATAACGGAAGCGAAATCGTCTTCGGTGGCAATGGCCTGACCGACCTTCAGGGTCTTGCAGCCAAATATGACAGCAACGGCGACGGGCTGCTCACCAGCGCCGATGCGGGCTGGGCTGGCTTCGGCGTATGGCGCGATGCGAACAGCAACGGCGTCTCCGACGACGGCGAGTTCCAGTCGCTGGACGATGCGGGGATCGTGTCGATCAACCTGCAGTCGGACGGACAGCCTTATTCGGCGGCGGACGGCGACGTCCACGTCTTCGGCGAAACGAGCTATCAGCTCGCCGACGGCACGGTACGGACCGCGGCCGACGCGGCCTTTGCCTATGGCAAGGCGGGCGGCACCAGCACGGTCCGGACGCAGGATCGTCCGGCGTCGGCCGTTCCGTTGTCTGACGCACTGGTCGCCGCGTCGCTGGTTGCGATGGTTCATGCCGTCCAGCCCGAACGTGCCGATGCGGCCAGCTTTGCAGACAGCGAGGTTGCCGGCGTGATCGGCGGATCCGGTGCCGCGCACAGCGTCGATACCGGAACGGCTCACGCGACCAAGATGATGGCCGATGACCCGCTGCTCGGTTCCGCCGAGCCGCGAGCGGACGAACCGGCAAGCCGCAACCTTGGCGGCGGCGACGACAGCAGCTCGGCGAGCAGCGTCACCGGTCACGGGGCCGATGCATCGTATCAGCATGCGGCCTCCGGTCCGGAATGGTCCGGTTCAGAAGCATTGTTCGACCACTTCGCTCCCGCGGCGAACGACGGGGCGATGTCAATGGACGGCCTGCTGTCGCTGGGCCTCGCGGCCATCGATGCGCGGATCGCAGCACGCGATGTTGCGGCCGACGACCCTGCCGCAGCGCGCGTCCTGGCCGAGGCGATCGATGGCGGCGAAAGCGTCGATCGCCTGATCGACGCGGTGACGGGCGCCGCCGCGGTTCCGGACGGACATGCAGCGCCGGTCGACCTTGCGCGGATGCTCGACGCCCATGTTGTCGGCGGCGAAATGGCGGGAATTTTCCACCCGCCTGCCGATTTCGACCTGCAACAGATCGCCGCAGCATAGCTGAGACCTCAAAAAGACCAGTGGATTGAAAAAGGGGGTACGAGGAACATGCGATATTCAACGGCAAAATGGATGGCGGGGGCGTGCGTCGCGCTCGCCCTGTCCCAACCGGGTAACCTGTTTGCCCAGTCGCTGACCGATATGTCGGTCGACCAACTGCGCGGCGAGGTGCGAACACGTTACGATGCCGCGCTCGCGACGAGCGCCGATCCGGCAGTGGTTTCGGCGAACAACAACATCCACACCTGGGCGTCGGAGGCCAAGGTGCAGTGCGGCATCGCGCTCGGTTTCCTGAAATCGAACACGCGCGACCAGGACAGCCTGCGCCGCTGCGACTTTGCCTATAACCAGATGACCCGGACGCCGCCGCCACCGCCACCGCTCGTGCCGCCGCCGCCACCGGTCAACAATTGCCCGCCCGAGGTCGCGTCGACCTTCTTCTTCGACTGGGATTCGACCGTCGCGCCGGCCGAAGCGCCGCAGTCGGTCGCGTTCATGGCCGAAAACCAGGCGCGGTGCGGCTGGTCGGCGTTCACCGTCGTCGGTCACACCGACCGGTCGGGATCGGACGCTTATAACGAAGGCCTCGCGATGCGGCGCGCGCGCGTGATTGCCGACATGATGATCGCGGCGGGAATCCCGACCGGTACCATTGCGGTGTCGGGCATGGGCGAACGCCAGCCGCGCGTCCAGACGATGGACGGTGAACGCACGCCAGAGAACCGGCGCGTCGAAGTCGAGGTCAATGGGACTGGGGAACGCTGATGACACCGAAGCACAAACTCGCCGGCCTTGCGTCGGCACTCGCCTTGGCCATCGTCGCCGCGCCGGCCTTTGCCGAACCGGTTTCGATGCAGAATGCGATGGCCGTCGCCATCGATTCGAACCCGCAGATCAACCAGGCCGAAATGAACAAGCAGGCCATCGAATTCGAGCTGGAGCAGGCCAAGGGTCTGTACCTGCCGCGCCTGACGCTCGAAATGTCGGCGGGGGTCCGGCGGCTCGAAAACGCAACGCGGCGCGCGCTCGGAATCGCGAACGAGGAGCTTTATCCGCTCGAGGCGCAGCTGCGCGCCGAACAGACGCTCATCGACTTCGGCCGGCGGCGCGGCGAAAAGCTGCGACAGGCGGCGCGCGTCGATGGCGCGGCGCTCCGCGTGCTTGAGCGGTCGGAATTTGTCGCGCTCCAGACAGCGCGCCAATATCTCGACATCCTGCTGCAACAGCGCGTCGTCGCGGCGGCCGAGGATAATCTGACCTTTCACAATAGCCTGGTATCCGACCTGTCGAGCGGCGTGACCGCGGGGTCGATCAGCGTCGCCGACCTGCAACAGGCGCAGGAACGCGCCAAGGCGGCGAGCGTCCGGGTGTCTGAAGCCAAAGAGGCGCTGACCAACGCCAAGATCGAACTGATGGCGCTGAGCGGGCTCGAGGTCGACGAGGTGCAAATGCCGCCCGCGATGCTCGAAAAGCTGCCGACCAGCCTCAGCGAAGCAGTCGGGATGACGCGCGTGCGCCATCCGAAGGTACTTGAGGCGATGGCCGACGTCGACGCCGCGAACGCCGATGCGAAAAAGGCCAAGGGCGATTTCTATCCGACGGTGGGGATCGAACTGTCCGGCCGGATCGGCGACGACATCGACGCGTTTCGCGGCGAAACCAACGACCTGTTGGCGCGCGCCGTGCTGCGCTGGGACATCTTCGACGGCGGGATCAATCGCGCCAAATATCAGGAGATGGTCCGCCGCGCGAGCGAGGCGCGCTTCCGCATGCACCAGGTGACGCGCGACGCCGAAGCCGATGTGCGACGGGCGTGGAACAGCAAGGAAACGCAGACCGCGGTGTTCCGCGATCTCAGCGACCAGAGCCGCGCCACCGATGAATTGCTGCTGTCGTACCGCGAGCAATTTTCGGTCGGACGGCGGTCGCTGCTCGACGTGCTCGACGCGCAGAACACGCGCTTCAACGTTCAGGTCCGCGCCGAAACCGCGCGCTTCTCCGAAATCTTTGCCGGCTATCAGGTGCTGGCATCGACGAACGAGTTGCTCGAGGCATTCGGACTCAGCGCCCCCGAATCGCGCCGCGTCTATGCGCGCGAGCAGGTGGGCTATGGACCGCCCGCACCCGCCGAGCTGCAACGCCGACGCTATCCGCAGTGACCGGCGGAGGGTCGATTCTGACGTGAAGACTGGATGATGACGCAGGATCGATCCTCGTTGACGGACAATGGCAAGGTGGAAACAGGCGACCCGCTGATCGCCTGCATCCACTTTGTCGCGACGCATTTCGGGCAGAATTTCCAGCGCGCGGCGCTGTCGGCGCTGGCGCGCGACGAACGCGGGCGCCTGCCCTTCCATCAGGCAGAAGCGGCGCTCGACCTCTGTTTCATCAACAATGAACGGCTTGCCGCGCGCAAGCTGCGCCAGGTGGCGCGGCAATTGCCCGCAATCATCCGGTGCGTCGACGGCGGCAGCGCGGTCCTTCTCGACAGCCGCGAGGACCAATATCTGCTGTGGGAGCCGTCGGCCGCGGAGCCGGTGTGGACCGATGCCGATGCCGTCGAGACGCGTTATGGCGGCGAGGCGATCGCGGTCGCCGCCGATCCGACCTCGATCCGCGCCGACGAGCGGCCATGGGACGAGACGGCGAAGCGCCATTGGTTCTGGGGCGAAGTCCGCCGCATGCGCCGCGAATTCCGTCCGGTGCTCGGCGCAGCGCTGATGATCAACCTGCTCGGCCTCGCGCTGCCGCTTTTCACGATGAACGTGTATGACCGCGTGATCCCGAACAAGGCGGTCGCGAGCCTTTGGGTGCTCGCGATCGGGGCGTTGCTCGCCTTTGCGGTTGAATTCACGCTGCGCCTTGCGCGCGCGACGCTGCTCGACGACCTCGGGCGCAACCTCGACGTCAAATTGTCGGAGAAGATTTTCTCGAAGGTGCTCAACATCCCGCTCGCCGACCGGCGCGGCAGCACGGGGATGCTCGCGCGGCGTGTGTCCGAATTCGAGCTCGTGCGCGAATTTTTTGCGTCGACGACGGTGGTGCTGATCGTCGACGTCGCCTTTCTTTTCCTCTTCATCCTGATGATCGCGCTGCTCGCCGGCTGGCTCGCGCTCGTGCCGCTCGCGATCATCGTCGCCATCGGCGTCGCGGGATTCTTCCTGCAACGGCGAATGGTCGACGCGACGCTAGACAACCAGGCCGACGCGAGCATCCAGCATTCGATGCTCGTCGAAGCGATCGGCGGCGCCGAAACGGTCAAGAGCTGTGCGGCCGAGGGACAGATACTCGGACGCTGGCGCCAGATGGTCGACGCCAATGCGCGGACGCAGGCGAGCATGCGGCGGACGGGGGCAACCGCGATCAACATCGCCTCGCTCGGCCAGCAATTCTCCAGCCTCGCGCTGATCGTCGGCGGCTTTTACCTCTTCGATGCGGGCACGATTTCGATGGGCGCGATCATCGCCATCGTCATGCTCGCGGGGCGGTCGATGGCGCCGGTCGGACAGCTCGCCTTCCTGATGACGCGCGGCCGCCAGGCGTGGACCACGATGGCGAGCATCCAGCAGATGATCGAGGCCGAGGACGAGCGGCGCATGGGGAGCAGCGCGCTCGACCTGACGATCGGCGAAGGCCAGATCCATGTCGAGGATCTGGGTTTCACCTATCCCGACGCTGCGGCCCCGTCGCTCAGCGACATCAACCTGACGATCAACCCGGGCGAGAAGATTGCGGTCATCGGCCGCGTGGCGTCGGGCAAATCGACCCTCGGCCGCCTGCTGTGCGGTCTCTATCAGCCGAGCACCGGCAATATCTTCATCGACGGGCTCGACAGCCGGCAATATTCGCCAATCTACCTGCGCTCGCAACTGCGCTTCGTCGGGCAGGATTCGGTGCTGTTCAGCGGCTCGATCAAGCAGAATCTCCAACTCTGCGCGCCCGCGGCATCGGATGCCGAGTTGCTGCGCGTGCTCCAGGCGATCGGCGCCGACCGCTTCATGGGGCGCGACGAGACGGGCCTCGACCGCGTGACCGGTGAACGCGGCAACCAGCTGTCGGGCGGTCAGCGCAGCTTCCTCGCCATCGCGCGCGCGCTTGCCTCGCCGTCGCGGCTGCTGTTCCTCGACGAGCCGACAGGCAATATGGACACGCAAAGCGAGCGCCATTTCGTCAACCTGCTCGAAGCCAATGTCGGCAAGGCACAGACGGTGGTGATCGCAACCCACCGCGAATCGGTGCTGAGGATTTGCGACCGGATCATCGTGATCGAGGGCGGGCGCATCGTCGCCAACGGCCCGCGCGACGAGATATTGGCGATGACGACGCAAAGGGAGGCGGCGCAATGATCCCGCAGCTCGACATCCAGCGCGGCAGCGCGGCACGCACCCGACTGGACGACGCCGACCTGACCGCGTTCGACGCGTCCGCGCCGCGCCGCATCGGCTGGTGGCTGGCAGCGATGGCGCTGGCGGCGGCCCTGATTGTCGCCGCCGCAACAAACGACCGCATTTCGCGGGCGCTGTCCGAACTCGCGGCAGGCTGGACCGACGACCCCGAAGTGACCGCCGCGGCCGAACGCAAAGAAGCGATCGCCCGGCTGATCGCCGAAACCGAAACCGAGATTGCGGAACCCGCGCTCGAGGGCGAAAGCGCGATCGCACGCAATGCCGAACTGCCCGTTTCGACGCTCCCGATCGAAGCGGCGCGGCCCTTTTTCCTTCCGACGCTATCGGCGGTGCAAACGGGCAATGCGCAGCGCTGCCTGACGCAGGCGATCTATTATGAAGCGGCGACCGAATCGGACGCGGGCAAGGCTGCCGTCGCGCAGGTCATCCTCAACCGGATGCGCCACCCCGCCTATCCGAACACGGTGTGCGGCGTCATCTATCAGGGCAGCAGCCGTCCGGGGTGCCAGTTCAGCTTTGCCTGCGACGGTTCGATGCGGCGCGCGCCTGTGCCTGCGCTCTGGCGCCGCGCGGGCGAGATCGCGCGCGCCGCGCTCGCGGGCCATGTCGAGCGCAGCGTCGGCATGGCGACCCATTATCACGCCAATTATGTCCTGCCTTACTGGGCGCCGCGGCTGACCAAGATCGAGCAGATCGACACGCATATCTTCTACCGCTGGCCCGGCGGCTGGGGCCGCCCGGCGGCCTTTGCCAACGGCTATTCGGGAAGCGAATCGATCCCGGCTTTCGAGCAGCTTTATCAGGGCTTCACGCGCGACGCGGCGGACGAAGAGAACGAAGCGCTGGCGGTGGCGGGCGCTCCGCCGCGCGATCCGACCGACCGGCGCGCCGACAATGACGTCGGCGGGCGGATCGACGTTACCAAGGGCTGGACGCCGAACATTCCCGACCCGACGCAAACCAAGTCGCGCTTCGACGCGCTTACCAGCAAGCAGGGTCCGGCGTCCGTCGCGGCGGCCGCGAGCGAATAGGGGCGGCAGGCGATGCTGAATTACTGGAACCGCCTTCGCGGCAGCGAACAGATCATCGTCGGGGTGGCGGCGGGCTTCGTCCTCTTCCTGCTCTGGGCGAGCATCGCGCGCGTCGACGAGATCACGCGCGGGCAAGGGCGCGTCATCCCGACCTCGCGCGTCCAGATCATCCAGTCCGCCGAACCGTCGACGATCAAGGAAATCCTCGTGCGATCGGGACAGACGGTGAACAAGGGGCAATTGCTCGTCCGCCTCGACAACACATCGTCGCAATCGGAGCTCGGCCAGCTCGAAACCGAAAACGAGCGGCTCGCGCAGCGCGCGGCACGGCTGGCCAGCGAGACCGGCGGGCCGGGCTGCACCGGCGAAACCTGCGGCGACGAGGCGCGGCTGCTCGAAGCGCGACGCTCGTCGCTCCAGAGCCAGCTCGCCGCGCTGTCGGCGGCGGTCGACCAGCGTTCGCGCGACCTTGGCGAAGCGCGGGCGACTGCCTCGTCGCTCGAATCGAGCCTGCGCCTCGCGCGCGAGCAGGTCGCGATGCTCGAACCGCTCGCCGCGAAATCGGTCGTCCCGCAAACCGAGTTGCTGACCGCGCAACGCGAGGTTGTCGACATCCAGGGCCGCCTCGCCGCGGCACGCCAGGCGATCTCGCGCTCCGAAGCCGCGGTGCGCGAGGCGCGCGCCGAAGTTGCGCGCGCGCGCTTTGACTTTCAGCAGGAGGCGCTCAACGAGCGCAGCCAGCTCACGACCAAGATGGCGGTCAACGAAGAGACGATCCGCGGCGCCGAAGGCCGCCTCGCACGGTCCGAAATCCGTTCGCCGGCGCGCGGCGTCGTCAACGACCTGCTCGTCAACACCGTCGGCGGCTTCGTCAATGCCGGCGAACAGATCATGCAGATCGTCCCCCTCGGTGAGAAACTACTCGTCGAAACGCGCGTCACGCCCCGCGACATCGCCTTCATCAAGGTCGGCGATCCCGCGAATGTGAAAGTCACCGCCTATGATTTTTCGGTCTATGGCGGGCTGAAGGGCAAGGTGGTGCGCGTGTCGGCCGACAGCATTTATGACGAGGTCGAACGCGAGGCCTATTTCACCGTCGTCGTCGAAACGAGCAACGCCTTCCTCGTGTCGAACGGAAAGCGGCTACCGATCACGCCGGGGATGATGTGCGATGTCGAAATCCTGACCGGCAAAAAGTCGGTGCTGACCTATTTGCTCAAGCCGGTCTTGAAGGTCAGCGGATCGGCGCTCACCGAACGCTGATTGTTGATCGCCACGGCAAAAGTCCGGCGCGCCGCCGGGCGCGCGATCAGATCCTGCGCGGGCTCGACGCCGCGATAGGCATGGACCCAGCGGCGATTCTCGCTGAACGACAGCACCGGGCGCACCGATTGCGCCCGATGGCCGTCGTAAAGACGGTCGGTGAGGTTATCGAGCACGAGCTTTCCCTCGGCCGTATCGACAAGCAGGAAGGCATGGTCGGCGTTCGCCGCTAGGTCGCGCAGCAGCACGAGCTTCATCCGCTTCGGATCGACCCCGGCGGCGCGCAGCATGTGCATCTTGAGGATCGCGAAATCCTCGCAATCGCCCTTGCCGCGCGCGATCGTCTGTCCGGCGGTCGCCCACAGGTCGCGCTGGCCATAGTTGCGGTCGTCGGCAACATAGGCGATCTGCGCGTTGACGAAATTGTTGACGCGTTGAAGCTTGTCGCGCTCGCCAAGCCCCGAATGCACCTGCGCCCGCGCGAGCTGCGTGTGCATCAGCGACGCCGGCGGCGCCTGACGCACGCGATTCCACCGATCGTCGAAGCGCGTACGCTGCACGGCGATCGGCTGCGTGCCGAGTTCGGCATCGGGGTCGAGTTCGGCGGCCAATGCTCCGAAGTCGGGTGCGGTGAAGCCGGCGGCAGCCTTGACCGATCGCGCGCCGGCAGGACAGGGGAGGATGCTGTCCCCGCTTGGGGTCCGGGCGTCGGCGACGTAACGGCTTGCAGGCTCGATCGGCCTTCGCGTCGCCGCGACGAACAGCGGCACGGCAGGTTGCGGCGCCGTTTTATCCATAACGCTGCCCGAACCGTCGCTCTGACTGGCGCGGATTGCATCGAGCGCACTGGGAGCGCCACCAAGGATCGACTGCGCCAGGCTCACAGACACGGCGGGGCGGCACGGCGCGCCGAGCGCCGGGACGATTCGGTCATTTTCGATCTTGGAGCTCGCATAGGCCTCGACAGGCGCCAGCGCGGCAAGCGCGACGAAGGCCGGAAGCCAGCGCGACTCGCGCATGAATGAACGGCTCGCATTCCCCATGCCGCTTCAATTGAAGGAACGGGATGAGGATAAGCTTCATGGCAATGGTTAAGGCGCCATTGGCCATGATTGACCTCGCGCGGCGCGGGGAGCGATGTCGCTATATCGAGAAATGGCGCACCCGAAGGGATTCGAACCCCTGGCCTCTGCCTTCGGAGGGCACAGAAACGGCACATCCGGGGACGGTCATTGAGATAAAAATGACGTCGGATCAGAGATTTGAGATGCCCCCTTGTTCCGATATGTCCCCCAATGTATTTCATACACATTCCATACGGAGACCGAGGGGCAAGCTGGCATGGCTTTAGATCTCAGCAAAGTTGGCGCCCGCGAGCGGCTTAAGGTGCAGCGCGAACCACATTGGCAGCGACTTCGAGCAGGATGCTTTTTGGGATTCCGACCATCGAAACAGGGCGGGAAGGGGACATGGATCGCCCGCATTTATGATGAAGACTCGGGCAAATATCAGGTCAAGTCCCTAGGTGACCTCGGCGGATTGGCGGGAAATCAGATGTTCGCCGTAGCGAAGAGGGAGGCCGAGAAGCTTGCCGATCTGGTCGAAGCCGGAGGCGAGGTCCGCACGAAGATCGAAACGGTGGAAGACGCCTGCCGCGATTATGCTCAGAACCGGCCCGAGGCTGAGCAAAGGTTCAAACGCTACGTGTATGACGATCCGATAGCTAAGGTGAAGTTGAGCAAACTGCGTCGTCGTCACGTATCCGAATGGCGCGAACGAATGGTGGCTCTCCCCGCGCTCGTTAGCCGTCGGAAGCAGGGAGAGCCAATCCATCGAAAGCGTGCACCTTCGACGGTCAATAGAGACATGGTGGTTTTGAGAGCGGCGCTAGGAAAGGTGCTGTCTCCTGGCGCGCCGAACACCGAGGCTGCTTGGCAGGAAGGCTTAAAGGCCATCCCAAACGCCAGCAAACGACGAACTCTCTATCTCGACCGGAGCCAGCGTCGCAAGCTGGTGGAGAAAACTAGCCCAGAAGCAAAGCCCTTCCTCCGCGCGCTATGTCTATTGCCGTTGCGGCCCGGAGCATTAGCAGCGTTGACCGCCGGCGACTTTGACAAGCGGACGGCAGAACTCACGATCGGCAAGGATAAGACCGGTAAGCCCCGTCGCATCCAGCTTCCCCCCGAGACGAGCAAACTGTTGGCGGCACAGCTAAAAAACAAGCTTCCGAGTGCACCCCTCTTTATGCGCGCAAATGGCAAGGCATGGGATCGAAATAGTTGGAAGGCGCCAATCGCGGAAGCTGTTGCCGCCTCTGGCTTACCAGCAGGTGCCACGGCATACACTTTGCGCCACAGCACGATCACCGATCTCGTGAGTGCTGGTTTGCCACTGCTTACGATCGCTCAAATTTCCGGCACCAGTGCGGAAATGATCGAGCGTCATTATGGGCACTTAACGAGTGATGCTGCCTTGAAGGCACTAGGCGAACTCGCTCTGTGAACAAGGCAACGAAAGTGGTGCTTGATCTCGGGAGCATCGCCCATGCGCCGATCTAGAACTCGTCCTCGATACGAAGCTTTCGGCATGGCGCGAAAGCAGGTGGAAAAGGACTATCCTGACTTCGTGAGCAGCGGTTGGGTGGGGTCGGCCGAAGACGAGGGGAAGGAGGTTCTGCACACGCTTGCTGAATTGGGATTCACTCTCGAGCCTCGGTCCGGCTGGGCCGAAATTGGGTATGAGGTTCGATTGATCGAACTCTCGATGACAGGGCTATGGCCGGAAGCTAAAGGCCACGCGCAATTGGCCCGCGAAAGCCGCAAGTTGGCCAGGACCATTCGCAAGTCCACTAAATCGGTAGCGGAACTAAGTCGCTGGCAGGCCGTCAGCGTGGCCTCGATGTTCACCAGATCGCCGATCACCGACCACATCTCCGAATTTCTAAACACTGCTAGGTGGTTGGAAACCGTCGCAGACTTCTTGGAGATCGACAAACAGCCAACGAAATGGGCGTCGTCTAGGAGGAGAGAGGCGCGGTTGGTATTGGCGTGCAAACTGGCGCCATTATTTGAATCAGAGTTTGGCAAGCCTGCCAGGCCCCGGGGTGGCTCCGAGATGCTTCCCGACATTCGCGATGAAGCAGATTGGACGAAGTTCTACCAAGGCGTCGCAAAATTGGTTCTCGGCGAGGCGGAAACGCCCGATAGGCAGGACATTCTTTGGGAAGCGGCCAAGCCGTCGGAAATTCCCCCTGACTTCGAGTAAGCATTCGCTGACAGTCGAGGGGTTTTACTCGCACTAAGCCCCTAGCACCCCCCACAGACATCAGGAGGTGCACATGGAAAAGCTTCTAACGATCAGAGAATTTTGCGAAGGTAATGGCGTCGGAAGATCGACCGTCTATCGTGAGAATGCGGCGGGTCGCCTGCCCTTTCGCAAGATCGGACGAGCCACGAGGATTGCGCAGAGCGATGCGCAAAAGTGGCAGCAGGAATTGTCCGTTTCCGGGCGTGCCTAACCGTCCCTTTGAAACTTGCAGCAGAATGCCCCTCGCTGTGCGCGCCGCACCAATCGAAGCCCTTTGGGTTCAGTGGTTTGCCTGGCGGGGGGTAGTGCCGCATATATATAGGACCGGACTTCGGTGCCCCCCGGAAAGCTCAAGCGCGGCGGCGCGCGCAATAGCGCCAACCGCCGTAGCTGGCATCTGCGAGAGTGCGATTGCTTGAAACTGGTCGATGCGAGCCTAGTCGCTTGGAGAGCCGGATTTCCCTTCAACAGATTCATCACAATCGCTTGGGGTCGTGGCGGCATTCCAGCAGATCAGGCTGTAAGGACGACTGGTCGGTTCATGGGTCAAGCTAGGAACTGGCTCCGACAGCGAGGATATTCGATGCCGTGGGCATGGGTGCAGGAAGGCAGCAGTCGGTTCGGTCAGCACGTCCACATCCTTCTTCACGTGCCACCCCTTCTTGATCCGCTGTTCCGGTCAATGCCGCTTCGCTGGACCAAGGCTAACTTGCCGGGACCTTATGTCGCTGGTGTTCTCCAAACCCAGCGCCTTAAGTTCTCGGGCGGGGTAAATAGCCACGCATACAAGGCCGAACTGCTCGGCAAGTTGCATTATATGCTTAAGACCGCCCCGGCCGAACTGGAGTCAATCGTCGGACTGGCTGGCCACGGCCATAAGCAATGGGGGCAGTCTTGCCTCGTGATCGGCAAACGCGTTGGCGTCTGGCAGCATCGGAAGAGCGTTGCCGCCAAGGCCACATGAGCCGCATAGCGCCGGTTTCCCTCCATGGAGGACAGTCTTGCGCGCGCGCGCGCGCGAGGGCAGCCATTTGACCTCCCTCGACCAGTGTCTCGGCAACGGGATTAAAGCGGCCCAGCGACAAGCGGGGAGCCTACCTGCCCAGCCGATAATCGCCTTGGCCATAGGCTTACAGCCGTAAGCGTCAAATCCGCGGCATCAGTTTTTGTAAGACACAAAAGCTCTCTTCGTTCTTGTCATACGAAAACACCTCATCTAGGCCGTGCACACAGTCGGAATGAAAGAGGAACATCATGGGTCGGCCGAAGTCTAATTCACCGCGTTCGGCAGTCACGAATGTCCGCTTAACTGAAGACGAGAGGGCCTCGGTCGAGGCGATGGCCGAAAGCATGGGCTTCGCCAACGTGAGCGAATATGTCCGCTTCCTTCACAACCAGGTGCTCTCGAACCAGCAAGTCGCCGACGCTGATGCTCCAGAGAATTTCAGCGCCCGCTTTCCCAAGAAGCTGATAAGGCCCTTTCACAAAACCGCCTTCGGCGAAATGTTGTGGGGCGACTCCCGCGCTTTCCTCTTCAACGGAACAAAAGCTGAGAGCGTTGACCTGATAATGACCAGTCCGCCTTTTGGACTGGTTCGAAAGAAGAGCTACGGCAACGAGGACGCCGACGAATATTGCAACTGGTTCCGACCCTTCGCCGAAGGCTTCAAGCGCGTCTTAAAGGACGAGGGCAGCCTTGTAATCGACATCGGAGGGGCTTGGGTGCCAGGGCAGCCAACCCGCAGCCTTTACCATTTCAAGCTGTTGGTGATGCTGGTCGAAGAATATGGCTTTCACCTGTGCCAAGAGCACTATTGGTGGAATCCGGCCAAGTTGCCCACGCCTGCTGAATGGGTGAACGTCCGGCGAGTGCGCGTGAAAGACGCGGTGAATACAGTTTGGTGGCTCTCCAAGACCCCGTTCCCCAAGGCAAACAACCGGCGAATTTTGGCGCCTTACAGCAAGTCTATGAAGGACCTCCTGCGAAATGGCTACGTCGCCAAGCTCCGCCCATCGGGGCACGACATTTCCAGCAAATTTCAGAAGGATAACGGCGGCTCCGTGCCACCTAACCTACTTGCCATTGCCAACACGGAGTCGACCAGCCGCTATCAGGAACACTGTCGCGACAACAATATCCCTATCCACCCGGCGCGCTTCCCTCCGCAGTTGCCTGAATATTTCATCCGCTTCCTGACAGACAAGGGTGACACCGTGCTGGATCCGTTTGGAGGCTCTTGCGTCACAGGCGCTGTAGCCGAGGCCTTGGAGCGGAATTGGGTGTGCTGTGAAATGTCGGAAGAATACCTGAATGGTGCACTGGCGCGATTCACGCCAAGGCCAGCGCCTCTGCTCAAAGATCGCCCTACCAACTACGAGATTGCGCCCCCCTGTGCCGTGCCAGTGGACGAGGACGCGGTGCCTTTGTTCGCCGATGGTGGCGCAAAGCGCCCGACGCTGACTAGGGAACCGGATGTCCAGCTACAGCCGCAGCCCAAGCGTCGAGTCCGTGCGGGCGGCTGATCGCTTCAAAATTAGCAAAAAAGGGTGCCGCTGCGGCGTGTCCTGTGCGCTCCTGCGCACCGCTCGATAATGCCACAAGCGAACGCTCCAGAAGGGGGGCAGTCCCGCCCGGAGGCGCGTAACTGCGGCCGTAGCGCACGACTTGGGCGACTGCCTCGCGGAAACGCGTTGTTGCCGTGTCGCCCGCTATGTATTTGACCTCGACTACGGCAGCGACCGCATCGGCCAGGCGATCCACAACGATCAAATCGGGTCGTTCCGTTCCGGCTGCGATCCCGTAATCGGCCAATGCGTCTCGAATAGCTATTTCCGAGGGTTCGAGCGGGGCGGGCGTGTGGTATTTCGTGATCTGCTGCCAGTAAACTGCGAAGCGCCCAGCCGTGAGCATCGGACCCGACGAATCTGAGCCAAGAAGGTGAAGTTGGAGCGGACCCCCATCTACGCGGGACAAGGCCTCTCCCACTCCAAGTCCCACCGCAAGTTCGAACCGCCGCCAATCTTCTAAAGGCGCAATCAACGCCGATCGTGCCACGCGCTCTATCGCGTCCGCATTGCCATGCTCTAGGCCCTGTAGGAGCCGATAGGCTTCGGCGGCTTTGCGGTAGAGGGGACGACGTGCTCGCGATGAATCCCGCACTGCACCCCCATTGGGACGTTGCCCTAGCGAGACGGCTTTGAGCGGTTCGCGTAGCGCCTCGATTTTTTGAACTTGGCGCATCTGGGTCTGGGCCAGTTCCAGCATTGGCAGGTAGGGAGAGTTGCTACCCTGCCATGACACCAGTCGAGCGGTATAGGTCGCGGCTTCGCGTAAGACCCATGCCAGCAGCATATTCGGCCCGGTATTGAAGCTGCGGACTGGCTCATGCGTGACGAGGGCCGAAGGTAGCCCTGTCTGCTGGCGATAAAGCCACGTCTTGCGAGCATCGATCCGGCCGCGCGCCACCGCGTCGTCGACCCGTTCCCGATAGGCCAGCAGCGCCTGCGTCTCGTGCGGACGTTCCAGCAAGTGATTGACCAAGGCGCGCACGGGTTTCGACACCGCCCAGTGGCCCTTGAGAACCTCGATGTCGCGGCGTTTATCTAAGCGTGGAACGTCGCCCTCTATCAGCGCGCCCCCCCTAAAATATCGCAAGAGCAACCCCGCCGAGTAATCGACGATGGCGGCATCTATGCTCATCAGATCGCCACCGTTTCCAGCCTGCTTTTGACGTGTGCTGACTGCTCGGGAGTCAACTCAAATGCAACCGACGTCGCATCTGCGATGTTCATTGCGTCTTGCAGCATAATGCCGTCGAGCATGGGTAGGAGCACCATGTCGATCGCGTCGAGAATGGCGCTCCGCATCTCATCGGTTGGAGCACCAAAGAAGCCCTCGTCAGGTGCAAGCTCCTTGATCGCTACCATTGCGTCGATGATCGGGGCTGAGCCGATGACGCGTGCTTTGTTGATCGCCGCCCATACATCGGCCAGCGGACAAACGTCGCCTGCAGAAGGAACGGGGAGATTGGGGAACTTCCTCGCCGCGAAAGCTGCGATAAATCCACGCAGATCGGATGGCGCATCGACGTAGACCCAGCCGAAGCGGCGCGCCAGGGCATAGGACATCTGGTAGAGCGATGCTTTGTCGATAGAATTGATCGTCGCGATCAAGCGCCACGCCTTGCCCGGTGCGAATTCATGTGCACCCGCGTCTGATTTCGGTTGCGGCAAAATCACATAAGGCTGGCTGTTCTTGTCCGCGAGGTCGGTGCGATAGGGTAGAGTGGTTTGCTGACCCGAAAGCACCGTGAATAGCGGACCGATCACCTTGTCGATGTCGCAGCGATTGAGTTCATCGATGATCAGCGGGTGGTCGAAATCGCGCAGTAGAATGCCCGGAACAAAGTCCACATCTCCGCCGCCGACCGGCTGGTAGCCCCCGATAATATCCTGCGAACTCCAATCCGACGAACCTGTTACAAGAGTCCAATCGTTGCCGGGCAAATTGTCGGCAATCCACCGCGCCAGCGTCGTCTTACCCGTCCCTGGCGGACCATAGAGCATGATATGCTGCTTGCCGGATCTGAGGAGCGCGTTGATCTGACGATAAACCGAAGGGTCGACGCCGAGGAGGTCGGGGTTTTCCGGCACATCGAGATCAGCGAGGTCAAACTCGAGCGCACTGCCGTCGTCGACCGCCTGCTGCACTGTCAAATTGGCTTGCGGCGGAGGGCCAGCGGAGTTCCACGCTGCTTCCAAATCAACTTTGAGCCTTTGCAGTTCGGCATCATCGCTTAGGTCATAAGCCTGAATTGACGTCGCACCCGCGCCTTGTGGGTGGACGGTGATTGCGGCGCGGAGGGCATCCACAACCTCACCATAGCTCACACTGCGCGGAGCGCCGCCGATCGTGACTTGCTTGGTGTCAGTGAGGGGGCGGGACCCTAGAAGGGCTGCAAATATGTATGGCGCCGCCACCCGCGTGCCTGACAGGACTCGCTTCAAAGCACCGCTGGCAAGATCGAGGCTGATGGAATCAGAGGAGGAACCTTCCTTCAGCCCACCATGGAAAACGAAGAGCGCCGTCACCTCGAAGTCGTCGGCCGGCTCAAAAGTGGTTGGAGCGGTTTTAAGTAGTGGCAGGATGCGAAGGGCCATGCTCGCTGTGGGCCGTGCGGCGGTGGTTGTTATGTGCCCGATGTTCTGCTCTTGAACGCCTCCAGGGTGTCGGGCCACGATAGGCGTTGCCAATAGATCAATTTGAAAAAGCCAGCGTGGTGGCTTGTTATTGGAGTGCGCAACATTTCCCCAATTGCCCGTCGCTACGTCAATCGAGTGCGTGCCCAGTCCGTTTGCGTTTCCGGTCCCAACTCTCGCAAGCTGTAAATTGTGATCGCGGAGAAAGGTGTTGAGCCAACTTAACGCTGTCTTCTTGTTGACTTCCCCGGTCGCCATTTGTGCCCCACTTTCCCTCGCTATGCCGGAGCCTTAGCAAAAAGATCGGAGATTGGTATTCCCCAATCGTTGGACAGCTTGCGCGGCCGACGCGGCCAAAAGTGCGAACAAGACCAAGAACAAACATATCCGGCGGTTCCGGCAGACGCGGACCCGGTTCGCGGTATTTGACGCGCAAGTCACAAATTCGGGGCGGAGCATTCAGAAAAGGTGAGCGGCGAGAACGGGTGGGGCGGTGGTTTTCAAAGTCACCCTAGCCTATGGCTGATCTATGGCTGAAATGACCTTTTACATGGACGAAACCGGAAACCGTCAGCCGGATAAGAACAAGGACAGGTCGCGGGAGGGGCGAGACTGGTTCGCGCTCGGGGGGTTCCTGATCAACCGCGAAGATGAGGAGGCGACGAAGTGGCGCCGTGACGAAGTCGCACGCGAACTCGGAGCGCGCCGCCCGTTCCACATCACGGATATGCTCGCTGAAACCAAGGGGTTTTCATGGCTGGGCCGGCTGACTGAACGAGATCGTCGAGCGTTCTGGATTGCCTATCAGGAGTTCCTTTGCGACATTCCGGTCGTAGGCTTTGCGTGTGTCATCGACCGTCCTGGATATGGCGCTCGCGGCTATATTGAAAAGCACGGTGATCAAAAATGGCTGCTCTGTCGCAGCGCATTTGACATCGCAGTTGAGCGAGCCGTCAAATATGCCCGGCTCGAAAGGAGGAAACTCCGGATTGTCTTCGAGAGCGATCCACCGTTCGACCCGATCATGAAGGGCTATTTCGCGAAGCTCAAAGAGGAGGGGCTGGAGTTCGATGCTGGCAGGTCAGGAAAATATCAGCCGCTGAGCGCCGCAGATTTTAGGGAGACGCTCACCACTGTGGAGGCTCGTCCGAAGTCCAACCGGCTGCTCCAACTTGCCGATAGTTACATCTACGCGATCGCGCGAGGTAGGTATGAGAGGAAATTCAGCATCTGGCGCGATCTCTGCGACCATCGGAAAATCGCCAATTTTGCCGTAGGCGGCGATGCCGACAAGATCAGAGCGATGGGGATCAAATACTATTGTTTCGATTCCTGAGGCCCAGACGCAGAAAAGCCGGGGAAATCCCCGGCTTAACGCGGCCCCCGATACGGTGAACCTAACAGGCAGTGCCTACAGCGCCATATACGGCCCGATTCGTTAAAAACAAACCCAATGCGACGAAGCGATTCGCACACGAGTCCGATCGGGCCCCTTCGGGACGCCTTCGCACTGGCTCGAAGGGTTTTGTAGGCGATCTCCCGAAAGCGTTTCTCATCCCGACATTGATCAGGAATGACAGCTTAGTTTGGGCAGGTCGACTTACTGTTTTTCATACGCATTCCATACTCGGAGTTCGGCGTATGACTAACCTATTGAAAAACTGGCGCACCCGACAGGATTCGAACCTGTGACCTCTGCCTTCGGAGGGCAGCGCTCTATCCAGCTGAGCTACGGGTGCCGGTAGAGCGCGGCCTCTAGCAAGCCCTGCGCGTGCCAGCAATGGCCTATCGACCGGCGCGCGCGCTTGTGCCAAGCGGGCGGGGCATGAGGACGAGGGACATATCCGAGCAGGCGTGGCCGATGGCCGCCGACCTCTATGGCGAAATGCAGCTCGAGGCGCAGCCGCCCGCGCGACGGCGGCTGCGCGATTATCTGCCGGGCGCGCTGGTCACGGCAATCGCCGCGCTCGCGGCGGCATGGCTTGCCGATCATTATGCCGTACCGCTGGTGTTGATGGGGCTGCTCATCGGACTTGCGCTGTCCTTTCTGTCGCAGGATGCGCGGACGCACGCGGGGCTCGACCTGATGTCGCAGACCGCGCTGCGCGTCGGCATCGTGCTGCTCGGCGCGCGAATTACCGCCGAACAGCTCGCCAATCTGGGGCCGCTGCCCTTTGCATTGCTCGTCGGCATCATGCTCGCGGTCATCCTGGTCACCGTCGCGAGTGCGCGGCTGTTCGCGCAGGACAGCCATGCCGCGCTGCTCGCCGGCGGCGCGACGGCGATCTGCGGCGCGTCGGCGGCGCTCGCGCTGTGGTCGCTCATCGGCGACCGGCGCGTCGACCAGGCGCGCTTCACGCTGACGCTGGTCGGGATCACCGTCGCGAGCGCACTCGCAATGACGCTCTATCCCGTTCTCGCCGCGCAGCTGGGACTGGATGATCGTCAGGCGGGTTTCCTGATCGGCGCGTCGATCCACGACGTTGCGCAGGCGATCGGCGGCGGTTTTTCCTATTCGGCCGAGGCGGGCGAGGTCGCGACGATCGTCAAGCTGGCGCGCGTCGCGCTGCTCGCACCGATGCTGATGCTGGTCGCGCTATGGATCGGGCAGCAGGGCGGTGCGGCGCCGGCGCGGCGCATCCCGCTGCGCCTGCCGTGGTTCATCCTCGGCTTTCTGGCGCTCGTCGCGGTCAATTCGCTCGTCGCCTTGCCGCAGCCCGTCCGCGCTGGCGCAACGACGGGCGCACAGGCGCTGCTGCTGCTCGCGATCGTCGCGACCGCGATGAAGGCGCGCCTCTATCTGCTGCTCGATCAGGGGTGGCGCAGCTTTGCGCCGATTGTCGTCGCAACGCTCACGAGCTTTCTGCTCGCGCTCGCCGCGGCGTTGACGCTCTGACGCCGTGACGTCACGTCAAACGATTGATTTATCAGCCTTTCGGTAGCGCCCAGCTGACCGTCAACTGCGTCGCACGGCGCGGAATGTCGAGCTTTGCCTCGCTGAAATTGACCTTCTCGTTCGGCGGGAGCATCCGCACCGGCGGCTTGATCGTCCAGCTGTAGACGATCGTGCCCTGGGCATCGCGCAGCTCGGCGAGGATCGGGGGCACCCGCTGTTCGCGGTCGGTCGGATTGATGATCACCCCCGATGCAGCGAAATAGATCGTGCCGTCGGCAAGTTCGCGGTGATCCTGATTGGGCGGCAGTTCGATCACGAGATCGGGCTCGTCGGTCATGCCGGGAATGCCGAGCCCCTGTGCCCAGCCCGGCAGCCCGAACCAATAAAGCGCGCCGGTCGCGCCGATCATCAAAATCGCCGCGGTCGCCGCGATCAATGTCCAGCGCTTCGCCGGATTGCGGCGCGGCCGCCGGAACGGCAGCGGCGCGTCCTCGGCCGCGGGCGGCGGCGCGGGCTGCGCGGTTTCGGCGAAGGCCGCCGGGGGCGGTGGCGGCGACGATGGCGGCGCGTCGTTCGGCGCGCCACTCGTCTCCGCGGCTTCGGCTGTTGGCGAAGCGGGTTCGGGAGATGGTGCGGCCTCGGACGCAGGCGCAGGCGCAGGCGGCGGCGCCGCGACCGGCGCTGCGGGTTCCTGGAACCAGCTGTGGCGGCAATTGGCGCAGCGTACGGTACGGCCCGCCGGGCCGATGGCCGTGTCGGGAACGACATAGCGGGTGTGGCAGGACGGGCAGGCAAGGATCATGGCCCTTCTAAACACGCTGATTCGCGGCGTTGCAAGCGCCGCGTGGCCCAAGCCGCCGCACTCGCCGCTTGTCCTGCCGTCATAGCCGTGCAAGAGGCAGCACATGAGCGGCAGCACTCCCCGGTCCGGTGGCGCGATGGTCGAGTTCGACGGGGTTGGTCTGCGCTATGGCCCCGATGCCGAGGTGTTGCGCGACATCAGCTTCAACCTCCAGCCGGGCAGCTTCTATTTCCTCACCGGCCCTTCGGGTGCGGGCAAGACGTCGTTGCTCAAGATGCTCTATCTGGCGCAGCGGCCGAGCCGCGGCATCGTCCGGCTGTTCGGCGAGGATCTTGGGCACATGCCGCGCCATCGCCTGCCCGGTTTTCGCCGCCGGATCGGCGTCGTGTTCCAGGATTTCCGGCTGATCCCGCACCTGACCGCGCGCGACAATATCGCGCTGCCGCTGCGGGTCGCCGGGGTGAGCGAAGAGGATCTGGCGGGTCCGGTGGGCGAGATGCTGAGCTGGATCGGGCTCAGCGAGCGCGCCGACGCGCGCCCCGCTACGCTGTCGGGCGGCGAGCAGCAGCGCGTCGCAATCGCGCGCGCGGTGATCGCCCGCCCCCAACTGCTCGTCGCCGACGAGCCGACGGGGAACGTCGATCCCGACATGGCGATGCGCCTTTTGGGACTGTTCGAGGCGCTCAACCGGCTCGGCACGACAGTCGTCGTCGCGACGCACGATATTCACCTGATCAGCCGGATCGAAAATGTGCAGATGATGCGCCTCGAAAAAGGGCGGCTCGCCGACCCGACGGGCGCGCTGCGCTATCCGCCGAACCGGAGTTGAGGGCGGACGATGATCATTCCGCGCGTTCCCGTCCAGCATCGCAGCCTGCTCCCCGACCGGCGCCTGTCGGGGCCGACGCCGTGGGTCATCGCGATTCTGATGCTCCTCACCCTGCTCGCCGCAGCGGCGGGCGTGGGGCTCGCGCGTTCGGCCAATGCGATCGGCGATGCGATCGCGGGCCGCGTCACCGTGCAGATCGTCACCGCCAATCCCGAAATGCGCGCGGAGCAGGCGGCGGCGCTGCTCGACCGCGCCGCCGCGCAACCCTATGTCCGCTCGGCGCGCGCGGTTGGAAGGGATGAGCTGCTCGCAACGCTCGGCCAATGGTTCGGGAGCGCCGAAGGCGACGATCCGGTGCTCGAATCGCTGCCGCTTCCCGCACTCGTCGACATCGACCTCGCCGGGCCCGACCGTGCGGACCAGATGCGTGCGCTGCGCGCGCTGGTTGCCGAGGAGGCGCCGGGCGCACGGATTATCCCGCACGCCGAATGGCTTGGCCCCGTCGCGCGGCTCATCCGCTCGCTCGCGTGGGTGGCGGGCGCGATGGTCGTACTGATGACGCTCGCGAGTGCCGCCATCGTCATCATGACCGCGCGCGCCGCGCTCGGCACCCATTATGCGACGATCGAGATGCTCCACCTGATCGGCGCGACCGACCGCCAGATTACGCGGCTGTTCCAGCGGCGGATCGCGATCGACACCGCCTATGGCATCGCGCTTGGCACGGCGGTCGCCGCGGCGATCCTGCTGCTCATCGGCTGGCAATGGTCGGGCGTCACGGCGGGCCTCGCCGCGACGGCGTCGCTCGGAACCGCGGGCTGGGCGCTCTTGCTGGCGCTGCCGCTATTGGCTATCGCGCTCGCGGCTTTGACGGCGCGGCAGACATTGCTCGCCGCGCTCAAGAAGATATTATGATCAAGCGCCTGATTTCCTTGTTGTTCCTTGCGTGGGTACTGGGCTTTGCCTGGTTCGCGCTGCTGCCGCCGATGCCCGCAGGGCCGGAAAAGACCGACGCGATCGTCGTGCTCACCGGCGGTCCGGGACGCATCGACCGCGCGCTCGAACGGCTCGAGGCGGGCGATGCCAAGCGGCTTTTGATCAGCGGCGTCGCGCGCGAGGTCAAACCGCGCGAGCTTGCCGCAACCTACAAGCGCCCTCCGCAACTTTTCGATTGCTGCGTCGCGCTGGGTTTCGAGGCAGAGGATACGCGATCGAACGCGACCGAAGTCGCGACCTGGGTTGCGCGGCGCAACTATCGGAGCGTGCGGCTCGTCACAACCGATTGGCACATGCGCCGCGCCGAATATGAAATCGGCCGCGCAGTCGGCGACAAGGTGACGATCCTCCCCGACGCGGTGCGCAGCGAACCGAGCTTCGCGACCCTGTTCCGCGAGTATCACAAATATCTCGCAGGGCTCGTCGGCGGCCTGCTCGGATTGTGAGGCTTTTGGCGTGAGATATGCGGTCGCCCTTGTCCGGTCGATCCTCTTCTGGATCGCCTTTGTGCTGATGAGCAGCATTTCCTCGATCGGCGCCGTCGTCAGCCTGCCGATCTCGCATCGCGCCACGATCTTCTTCGTGCGCATCTGGGCAATATTCCACCGGCTGATCTGCCGCGTTCTGCTCGGCCAGAAGATCATCGTCGAAGGCGAAATGCCCGACGCGCCCGTCCTTTATGTCTTCAAGCATGAATCGGCGTTCGAGACGATCGAACAGCCGATGCTGTTTCGCCACCCGGCGGTGTTCGCCAAGGAAGAGCTGTTCTCGATCCCCGTCTGGGGCCAGGCGGCGCGTTTCTACGGATTGATCCCGGTCGACCGCGACGGCGGCGGCAAGGCGATGCGCGCGATGCTCGGCGCCGCCAAGGCCGCGCTGGCGGCGGGACGGCCGCTCTGCCTCTTTGCCGAGGGAACGCGCGTCCCGCACGGCGAGGCGCCGCCGCTGCGCCCCGGTTTTGCCGGCATGTATCGCCTGCTCGGGACCGATGTGATTCCGGTAGCGGTGAACAGCGGCATCGCCTATCCGCCGCGCCGCTGGATCAAATGGCCGGGAACGATCACCTACAAGGTCGGCGAGCGCATCCCTGCCGGCCTTCCGCGCGACGAGGCCGAGGCGCGGGTACGCGCCGCGATCAATGCATTGAACCCGCCGGAGGCGTTGCTGGCGGACTGATCTAATGCTTGCGCCCGAAATCGGGCGCCGCATCGTCCTGCCCCTGCTCGATGATCGAGCGGCGAATCGCGCGCGTGCGCGTGAACCAGTCCTCGAGCCGCGCGCCGTCGCCGCGGCGGATCGCCTGCTGGAGCGCAGTCAGGTCCTCGTTGAACCGCTGCAGGGTCGCGAGCACGGCGTCCTTGTTGGCAAGGAAAACGTCGCGCCACATCACCGGGTCGCTCGCCGCGATGCGCGTGAAATCGCGAAAACCGCCAGCCGAATATTTGATGACCTCGCTCTCGGTCACTTCCTCGAGCTCGCTCGCGGTGCCGACGATCGTATAGGCGATGAGGTGCGGAAGGTGGCTTGTCACCGCGAGCACCATGTCGTGGTGCGCCGCGTCCATCGTTTCGACCCTGGCGCCGAGCGCTTTCCAGAAAGCGGCCAGCGCCTCGACCTCGGTCGCGGGCGCATCGGATGCGGGCGTCAGGATGCACCAGCGTCCCTCGAACAATGTCGCAAAGCCTGCAGCCGGGCCGCTGTTTTCGGTCCCTGCCACGGGATGCGCCGGGATCACCGTCCGGCCGGGCAGCGCGCGCGCCAGCGCCTCGGCAATTCCCGCCTTCGATGATCCGACGTCCGATACGATCGCATCGGGGTCAAGGCCGGGTGCAATCGCGCGCGCCGCCTCCTCCATCCGGCCGACGGGTACCGCAAGAATCACGAGATCGGCCTCGGCAACCGCCGCCACGGCATCGTCGGCGACGACATCGCACAGCTCGATCGCGCGCGCGGTGTCGCGCACGTCCGCATCGGCGTCGTGGCCCACGACGCGCACATCGGGAAGCTTCGCGCGGACCGCGCGCGCGATCGACGATCCGATCAGGCCAAGCCCGATGATCGCAAGGCTGCCGAAACGGCGCGTCACGACGTCAATCCGCCAGCGCGGCGCGAATCGCCGCCGCGAGGCCGCGCGTCTCTTCCTCGGTCCCGATCGTCATGCGCAGCGCATTGGGCAGCCCCTGCCCCGGCAGCCAGCGCACGATATAGCCGGCATCCATCAGTCGCTGGTTCATCGTCTCGGCGGTCACCGCGCCATCGAACAGCACGAGCAGGAAATTGGTCGCCGACGGCACGACACGCAGCCCATGATTGCCCAGGCTTTCGATCTCGTCGGCGAGCCATTGGCGCCATTTGGCATTGTGCGTCCGGCTGCGCTCGACGAAATCGTCGTCGCCGAGTGCCGCGATTGCCGCCGCCTGCCCGCAGCGCGTGACGTTGAACGGTGCGCGGATCTTGTGGAGCGCGGCGATCACCGCGCCCGACGCATAGCCCCAGCCGATGCGCTCGGCGGCGAGGCCGTGGATTTTCGAAAAGGTGCGCGTGACGAAAACATTGGACGCCGTTCTGGCAAGGTCGAGGCCGCCGTCATCCTCGTGGGGCTCGAGATATTCGGCATAGGCCTGGTCGAGCACGAACAGCACGTCGCCGGGCAGCCCGGCATGGAGCCGCGCCACCTCTTCGCGCGTCGCGAGCGTGCCCGTCGGATTGTTCGGGTTGGCAAGGAAGACGACGCGCGTCTTGTCGGTCACCGCGGCGAGCAGCGCGTCGACGTCGGTCGCATAGTCACGGTCGGGCGCCTCGACGGGCGTCGCGCCGACGCGGCGCGCGGCGATTTCATAGACCGCAAAACCATAGCGGACATAAAGCACCTCGTCGCCGGGGCCGGCAAAGGCGCTCGTCGCAAGGTGCAGCAGCTCGTCCGACCCGGTGCCATAAATGACGCGCGCGGGATCGAGGCCATATTTCGCCGCGATCGCCTCGCGCAGCGCGGCGGCGCCGGGGTCGGGATAGCGCGACAATTCGCCCGCGGCTTCGGCGAAGCCGGCGCGCGCCTTGTCGCCGGTTCCGAGCGGATTTTCGTTTGCCGAAAGCTTGACGAGCGGGCGTCCGTCGGCACCCGCCGACTTGCCTGGAACATAGGGAGCGATGCCGCTGATCCACGGCTTTGGCTGCAAGGTGCGCGTCGTGTCGGTCATGCGGGGCCGTTTAGCGGTTGTGGCGGTCGAGTCCAGTGCGTTGACAGCCCCCGCGCACGCGCTTAGCCCCGCGCGAACGATGGCGAGCCTGCTCCACCAGATCCAGCATCAAAGCGTGACGATCGACGCGCCGCTTCCGCTCGACAGCGGCCAGTCGCTGCCATCGGTGACGATCGCCTGGCAAAGCTATGGCGCGCTCAACGCCGACAGGTCGAACGCGCTGCTCGTCTGCCACGCGCTCACCGGCGACCAATATGTCGCGAGCGACCATCCTGCGACGGGCAAACCGGGCTGGTGGGCGCGGATGGTCGGGCCGGGCAAGCCGATCGACACCGACCGCTTTTACGTGATCTGCGCCAATGTGCTTGGCAGCTGCATGGGATCGAGCGGTCCCGCGACTCCCGACCCGGCGACCGGCGCGCCGCTCGGCATGGATTTCCCCGTCATCACCATCGGCGACATGGTGCGCGCGCAGGCGATGCTGCTCGACCATCTCGGCATCGCGCGACTTCATGCCGTCGTCGGCGGGTCGATGGGCGGGATGCAGGCGCTCGCCTGGGCGGCGCATTATCCCGAGCGGCTCGTCTCGGCGGTCGTCATCGCCAGCGCCGCGCGCCATTCGGCGCAGAATATCGCATTCCACGAGGTCGGGCGGCAGGCGATCATGGCCGACCCCGACTGGCAGGACGGCCAATATTACGGCAGCGCGCGCAGCCCGGCCAAGGGCCTCGCGGTCGCGCGCATGGCCGCGCATATCACCTATCTGTCCGAAGAAGGGCTGACCGAAAAGTTCGGCCGCCGCCTGCAGGCGCGCGACATCAAGAGCTTCGGCTTCGACGCCGATTTCCAGATCGAATCCTATCTGCGGCACCAGGGGCTCGCCTTCACCGACCGTTTCGACGCCAACGCCTATCTCTATATCACGCGCGCGATGGACTATTTCGACCTCGCCGAACCGCACGACGGCCAGCTCGCGGGCGCTTTCGCGCGGTCGAATGAGGTGCGTTTCACGCTCGTCAGCTTCGACACCGACTGGCTTTACCCCACCGCCGAATCGCGCCGCATCGTCCAGGCGCTGCAAAGCGTCGGCGCCGCGGCGAGCTTCGTCGAATTGTCGGCGCCCTTCGGCCACGACAGCTTCCTCCTCGACGTCCCCGCGCTCGACCGGCTCGTCGCCGGGGCGCTACAATCCGGTGCCGCATGACCGCAGCCTATCGCCTGTCCTTCGAACCGTCCGAGATGCAGGTGGCGTCGATCCACGCCTTTCTCGCGCAAAGCTATTGGTCGGCCGATATCCCGGTCACCGTCGTCGCACGCGCGATCGCGGGTTCGCTGTGCGTCGGCGCCTTTACCGACGATGGCGAACAGGTCGGGTTCGCGCGCGTCGTGACCGATCGCGCGACTTTCGCCTATCTGGCGGATGTCTATGTTCTCGATGCCCATCGCGGGCACGGACTTGCCTCGCAAATGGTCCAGGCACTGCACGATCATTCCGACCTGCAGGGACTGCGGCGGTGGATGCTGGCGACGCGCGACGCGCATCGGCTCTATGCCGCACTCGGCTGGACGGCGATCAAGGACAGCGCGCCGTTCATGCAGCGCCATTTCCCCGACGTCTATTGCGAGGCGCACCCATGACGCTGCGCCCCGACCTGGCGATTATCGCCGATGCCGTTCCCGCGGGCGCGCGCATCCTCGACATCGGTTGCGGCGACGGCACGCTGATGGCGGCGCTGCGCGACGACAAGCGCGTCGACGCGCGCGGGCTGGAGATTGACGCGGCGAACGTCACCACCGCGATCGCGCGCGGCCTGTCGGTCGTGCAGGGCGACGCGAACCGCGACCTTTCAGGCTATCCCGCCGATGGCTTCGACTATGCGATCCTGTCGCAGACGCTGCAGACGACCGAGCGACCCGACCGCGTCGTCGACGAGCTGCTCCGCATCGCGCCGCGCGCGTTCGTCAGCTTCCCCAATTTCGCGCACTGGCGCGTGCGGCTGTCGCTGCTGTGGAACGGGCGGATGCCCGTCACCCGGCTTTTGCCCGTCGCATGGTACGCGACGCCGAATATCCACCATGTCACGGTCCGCGACTTTCGCGAACTCGTGCGCGCAAAGGGCATAAAGGTCGATGCCGTCTGGTATCTGAACCGCGACCGCACGACCGGCGACGCCGCTGCCAGTTGGCGCGCAGAGCACGCCATCTTCCTGATTTCGCGCGGCTAATCCCGCCGCTTCAGTCCGTTTGCGAGCAGGTCGTTCGCGATGCGGGCGACGTCGCAGATGTCGGCGGTTTCGTCCCACAGGCCATAGCGCATGCCCAGAAAGACGTTCATTCCGGCGATCGCCCAGGCGTGAACCTCGCCCGCGTCGGCGCGGATTTCGCCGCGCGCCGCGCCCGCCTCGAGTCGCTGGCGCATGCGCGCGACCGTCGTTTCATAATGGCGGCGATAACTGGCGTAATCGACGAATTCGGCCTCGTCGATGATGCGATAGATTTCCTTGTGCTCGCGCACGAAGCCGAGAAAGGAGAGGAGGCCGGCGCGCTCTGCCGCAATCTCGTCGGGCGCTTCCTGAACGATCGGCGTGACATGGTCGCGCAGCTGCTCGCTCATATAGCGGACGAGCGCCTGGAAGATCTCCTCTTTCGAATCGAAATAGGTGTAGAAACTGCCGAGCGCAGTCCCGGCGCGCCGCGTGATCCCGCTGATCGACGCATCATGAAAGCCGCGTTCGCCGAACTCGACGGCCGCCGCGTCGAGCAGCTTGCGCAGCGTTCGGCGCCCGCGTTCGGTGCGCGGCGTCTTGTCGCGGTTCGCGGCTTCGGTGCCGTGCCCAGATTGCGGCTGATCCATAGCGGTCTTCCATCTCCCCCGCATCGCCCCTGACCTCCATCGTGGCATTTTCGCACCACTGGCAAGCAAAAAACGTGCTTTTCATTTTCCAAGTTGAAACTTGGTTCATGTTTCATTATTGGGTGCGGCACAGCTTGGCAAGTCCGGCTTAACAAAAACAACGGGTGGCGAGGGGTCACCCCGTCAAGGGAGAGAGATCATGCGTTCATCCGCCCGCAGCCTGCGCCGCGCCGTTCTGGCGACGAGCGCGCTTTCGATGCTCGGCTTTGCCCCCGCCGCCTTTGCGCAGGACGAAGGCGCGAGCGCCGCGTCCGACGACGACGCCATCGTCGTCACGGCCCGCCGCCGCGACGAGCGGCTGATCGACGTTCCAATTGCGGTTTCGTCAATATCCGGCGAGGCGCTGGCCAATGCAGGCGCCATCGACATCACCGATGTCGCAGCCAGCGCCCCGAACGTCACGCTCGAGGTTTCGCGCGGCACCAACAATACGCTTTCGGCCTTTATCCGCGGCGTCGGGCAGCAGGATCCGGTCGCCGGTTTCGAGGCGGGGGTTGGCCTCTATCTTGACGATGTCGTGCTCAACCGCCCGCAGGGGGCGGTGCTCGACATATATGACGTCGAACGCATCGAAGTGCTGCGCGGGCCACAGGGCACCCTCTATGGCCGCAACACCATCGGCGGGGCGGTGAAATATGTCACCAAGCGCATCGGCGATACCGCGGAGTTCAAACTGCGCGGCACCTATGGCAGCTATGACCAGGCTGACGGCGTGATCAGCGCTGCGGTGCCGTTGGGCGACGGCACCGTCCGCGTCGGCGGTGCCGTCGCGCGTCTCAGCCGCGGCGGCTTTGGCACCAATCTGACGACAGGGCGCGAGAATTATAACAAGGACGTCTGGGCGGGCCGGGGAACGGTCGAAATCGTGCCCGGCGACGACGCTTTTTTCCGCATCACCGGCGACTACACGCGCGACAAAAGCGAAACGCGCGGCGGCCATCGCCTGATCACCTCGCTGGCGACCGGCGCCCCCGTGCTCGACGATGTGTTCGACAGCCGCGGCGCCCTCGTCAGCCCGACGCAGGATGTCGAGGCCTGGGGATTCTCGGCGCTTGGCGAACTCAAACCGACCGACTGGCTGACCGTCCGCACGATCACCGGCTATCGCAAGGACGACAGCGCGACTCCGATCGACTTCGATGCCCTGCCCGCCGTCGATCTCGATGTGCCGGCCTTTTACAACAACAAGCAAATCAGTCAGGAAATTCAGCTGTTGTTCGACGTGGGGCGGTTCAACGGCTTGATCGGTGGCTATTATCTCGACGCGAGTGCGCGCACGACCTTCGACGTTCGTCTGCCGGGTACGGTCACGGCGCTCACCTTTGGCGATGTCGACACCAGGACCGGCGCAATTTTCGGCGATTTCACCTATGACATCACCGATCAGCTGAGCCTCTCGGCCGGCGGCCGCTACACGTGGGACCGTCGCACTTCGATCGTCCAGCGCAACGTCTATCTCGGATCGTCGCCCTTCTTCGGCGGCACCACGGCGCCGATCGTTCGCCAGACCGATTTCCGTGGCACGGCCGATTTCAAGAAATTTACACCGCGCGCCTCGATCGCTTTCAAGCCGACGCAGGATCACACTGTCTATGCCTCCTACTCCAAAGGGTTCAAGGGCGGCGGCTTCGATCCGCGCGGCGTCGGCACGGCCGCGCCCGATGCCAATGGCAACGGCATCGGCGGCGCCGGCGGCGACTATGAGGACATCTACAATTTCCTGTCATTCGATCCGGAAACGGTCGATAGCTACGAGCTTGGCTGGAAAGGACAATTGTTCGACCGCCGCCTGACATTCGCGCTCGCCGCCTTCTACGCCGACTATACCGACATTCAGATTCCGGGCTCGGTCGGCGCGGTCGTCGGCGGCGTCCAGACCTTTATCGGCATCACCACCAACGCGGGCAAGGCGACGTTCAAGGGCCTCGAGTTCGAAGGCAATCTTGTCGCCGCGCGCGATTTCGGCGTCGACGGCGATTCGCTCAACTTCAGCTGGGCGCTCGGATATCTCGATGCAAAGTTCGACCGGTTCATCGATTCGCGCGGTATCGACGTTGCGGATCGACGGTCCATTCAGAACACCCCCGACCTGACTGCTTCGGGCACCCTTTCGTACAGTACGCCGGTCGGCGAGGGTTCGATCAACGCGAGCACCACAATTTCCTATCGCAGTGCGAGCCAGCAGTTTGAAATCCCGACCCCCGGCCTCGATCAGCCCGGCTTTGCCTTGTGGGACGCCAATCTGGTGTGGAACATCGACGACATATTCTCGCTCGGGGTTCATGGCCGCAACCTGACGAACAAGCGGTACATCACGTCCGGATACAACTTCCTGCGTCAGAACCCCGACACCGGTCAGTTCATTCTTCTCAATGGCCAGCCGGGCATCAGCTCGACCCTGGGCGCCGAAGGTGTTCTGACCGCCTATTACGGCAATCCGCGCCAGGTCTTCGTGACCGGCACGGTCAAATTCTGACGCGTTGGACATAATGGGGGGAGGGGCGCCGCTTTGGCGCCCCTTTTCTTTGGGAGCGGTCAGCCCGCGAGCGGCGGCGCGCCCTTGTCCGCCACCATCCGTTCGCCGTCGATGACGATCGGGCTTGCGAGCCCGTCGACCGCTGCGCCCTCGGGCCGAAAGCGCATCCCGCGCGCGACCACCTGCGGGTCGGCGAAGACCGCGGCCATGTCGTTGATCGGCCCCGCGGGTATCCCCTGGGCCTCGAGCGCGAGCGCCAGCGGCTGCGCCTCCCACGTCGCGATGCGCGCGGCGAGCAGCGGGATCAACTCCCTGCGATGCTCAAGCCGCGCGGCATTGGTTGCAAAGCGCGGGTCGTCCGCGCAATCGGGCGCGCCCAACAGCACGCACAGCCGCCGGAACTGGCTGTCGTTGCCCACCGCAATCACCAGATCGCCGTCGGCGGTCGCGAACGCCTGATAGGGGACGACGTTCGCGTGGCCGTTGCCCATGCGTCGCGGCGACACGCCGCTCGTCAGATAGTTGGCAGCCTGATTGGCGAGTACCCCGACCTGGCAATCGAGCAGCGCCATGTCGATGTGCGCGCCGCCGCCCTGGGCCTCGCCCATGGCGTCACGACGCCGCAACGCCGCAAGGATCGCGACCGCCGAATACATGCCCGTGAAAATGTCGGCATAGGCGATTCCCGCCTTCTGCGGCGGGCCGTCGGGCTCGCCCGTCAGCGCCATCGCGCCGCCCATCGCCTGGATGATGAAGTCATATCCCGCGCGCCCGGCATAAGGACCGGTCTGCCCGAAACCGGTGATCGAACAGACGATCAGCCGGGGGAAATCGGCGCGCAGCCGCGCGGGGTCGAGCCCATATTTGGCGAGGCCGCCGACCTTGTAATTTTCGATGACGACGTCGGCGCCCGCAATCAGGTCGCGGATCTCGGCCTGCCCCGCCGCGGTCGCGATATCGATCGCGACGCCGCGCTTGCCGCGGTTGCAGCTGTGATAATAGGCCGCGCCCAGATTGTCACCGTCGGCGCCGGTGACGAAGGGCGGCCCCCAGTGGCGCGTATCGTCGCCCTGTCGCGGCCGTTCGACCTTGATCACCTCTGCGCCAAGGTCGGCGAGCAACTGCCCGCACCACGGCCCCGCAAGCACCCGCGCCAGTTCGACGACGCGGACGCCCTCGAGCGGCCTCGGATCAGGCAAAGGCGCTGATGCCGGTAATCGCGCGGCCGAGGATCAGCGCGTGGACGTCGTGCGTCCCTTCATAGGTGTTCACCGTTTCGAGGTTCACCGCATGACGGATGACATGATATTCGGCGGCGATCCCGTTGCCGCCGTGCATGTCGCGCGCAACGCGTGCGATGTCGAGCGCCTTGCCGCAATTGTTGCGCTTCAGGAAACTGATCATGTCGGGCGCGAGCCGCCCCTCGTCGATCAGCCGCCCGACGCGCAGCGCCGCTTGCGTTCCGAGCGCGATTTCGGTGAGCATGTTCGCGAGCTTCAGCTGAACGATCTGGTTCGCCGCGAGCGGACGCCCGAACTGCTTGCGCTCGAGCGTGTAATTGCGCGCGGCCTCGTAACAGAATTCGGCGGCGCCCATCGCGCCCCAGCCGATGCCGTAACGCGCACGGTTGAGGCAGCCGAACGGCCCTTTCAGCCCCGAGACGTGCGGCAGCAGTGCATCCTCGCCGACCTCGACGCCGTCCATCACGATTTCGCCGGTGATCGAGGCGCGCAAGCTGACCTTGCCCTCGATCTTGGGCGCCGACAGCCCCTTCATCCCCTTTTCGAGGATGAAGCCGCGGATCGCGCCGTCGTGCGCGTCCGACTTCGCCCACACGACGAAAACGTCGGCGATGGGCGAATTGGTGATCCACATCTTCGCGCCCTTGAGGCGATAGCCGCCCTCGATCTTTTCGGCGCGCGTGCGCATTCCGGCGGGGTCGCTGCCCGCATCGGGTTCGGTGAGCCCGAAACAACCGATCAGCTCGCCCGACGCGAGGCCGGGGAGAAAACGCTTCTTCTGCTCGTCGCTGCCATAGGCGTTGATCGGATGCATCACGAGCGAGCTTTGCACCGAACAGGCCGAACGATAGCCCGAATCGACGCGCTCGACTTCGCGCGCGATCAGCCCGTAGCTGACATAATTGAGCCCCGCGCCGCCATATTCGGGGTCGATCGTCGCGCCGAGCAACCCGAGCGCGCCCATTTCGGACATGATCTCGCGGTCGAATCGCTCGTCGAGAAAGGCCGAGGTCACGCGCGGCAGCAGCGCGTCGGTCGCATAGCTGCGCGCGGTATCGCGCACCATGCGCTCCTCTTCGGTCAGCTGATCGTCGAGCTGGAGGGGGTCGAGCGGGTCGAGCGCCTCGATGCGCTGCGGATCGGCGAGGGCCATGAAAGGGCTTTCTTCAAAGGCGACCGGCGCCGCGCGCGGGCCGGTGCTAGGGGGTCCGATCGCCCTGGCTGCGGGCGATTGCGGCAGCGGGGCTGTCGCGCGGTTCCAGTATCGCCGCAGTCTCGATCAGGTCAAGCGCGCGGCGCGCTTCATGATAGCGGCGCGCATCCATGATCCAGTCGGCGGCGTCATCGGCGCCGGGCATCGCCTCGACCTCCTCGATCGCCTTGTCGACCTGGCCCGCCGACAAATAGCGACGTGCACGGTCGAGGCGCTCCGACGCGCGCGGCGATTGGGTGCCCGCGGGACGCACGACGAACAGCTCGGACAATTCACGGCGCAGGCCGGTCCACAGGCTGCCGCCATCCTCGGCACCGCGACCGACAAGCTCGGGCGCAAGCCGGTCGAGCGCGGTGCGCAATTGTTCGAGCGTCACCGGGTCGCGCGAGGTGTCGATGATCGTTTTCACCGCATTGGGCTGGTCGTCGCCAAAGCGCAGCCGGAGCTGGGCGTCGAGATAGCCGAGCGACAGCCCGCGGTCGAGCGCGCGACGCACTGCAAAGGCGACGAGCAGCCCTTCGGCGCGCGAGGCATTGCCCGACGCCGATTCGGCCTGCAGCGTGATGCGCGACAGGCGCTGCTCGAGTTCGGCGACGCGCGCTGCGAGCGCGCTGGCGCCATCGACCGGTGCGACGACCATCGCCGGTTGCGCGGCGACCGCAGCCTCGGCCGTGGTGCCGATCAGCGTGTCGGCAGCCGCCGGTTCGGGAGCAGCCTTCGCCGCCGCCGGGCGATCTTCGACAGCTATCAGGCGGTTCATCGCCCAGCCGCCGCCGACGATGCCGATCAACAGCAGCAGCGCCGCTCCGATCGCCAATGTGCGGAACGATGGCCCCTTCGTCGATGCCGCGCCATTCGCAGGCGCAGCCGTGTCGAAGTTTTCGATTGGCATGTTTCTCTTTCGAACGACCCTGTTATCCCCTCTTGTGGCACAAAGCATGTGCCTCTGCCAACATTGCGGCGTCGTCGGGGCGAGGAGAAATTGCCAATCCGGCCCAACCAGCGCCCGCAGCGTCCGCCGCGGCGGCACTTATTGCAAGCAAGGTCAGATGCTTACGTTCCGGCCCCACCAGGTCGGACAGCCGGGCAGCCGCCCGTGACGAATGCACCATCATCACCGCCGGACCGGCAACCAGCGCGCTCCATTCGGCGGGGGGATCGACCGGGTCGACCGCATAGACCGGGCGCGCGGTGAGCGCGGCGCCGCGCGCATCGAACGACGACCGTTCGCGCCCGCAAAGCCATAGAATCCTTGTAAAATTCTGTGACGTCATAGCGTCAAGAAGCCCCTGCCCGTCGCCCGGGCCGATTGCGGTCACGGCCAGCCCCGCCGCACGCGCCGCGGCGGCGGTCGCATCGCCGACGGCAAATACGGGTAGGCCCGCAAGCGCAGCAATCCCCGGCCCCGCCAAGCGCGGCGCCTGTGCGCTGGTCAGCATCAGCGCGTCGAAATCGGCGGGATCGGGCGGCGTCCAGTCGAGCGGATGCGCGGCGAACAGGGGCATGTGCCGCACGTCGAGCCCCATGGCCGCAGCGCGCTCGACCGTCTGCGCGCCGCCGGGGTCGGGACGAACGACAACGAGCGGAATCGCGCCCCTCATACCGTGAAAAGGCGCTTTACCGACGCGGGCGCCTGCGCCAGCAGGCGGTGCCCCAAAGCCTCGGCGTCGGCGGAGTCAGACACGAAGGTCGCACCGCCAATATGATCGGCCCCGTCTTCCGAGAATATTTCGGCGAAAAGCCGCAGGCGCCCGTCGTCCTGCCACATCGCATGGGCCGCCACCGGCGAGCGGCAATCGCCGCCGAGCGCCGCGAGCAGCGCGCGTTCGGCGGCGACGGCGCGATGCGTCGGTTCATGGTCGACCGCAGCAACCAGCGCGCGCGTCGCGGCATCGTCGGCGCGGCACTCGATCCCGATCGCGCCCTGCGACGCCGCCGGGAGCAGGATCTCGGCCGATTGGGCAAAGCCGACGTCGTGCATCCCGAGCCGGTCGAGACCCGCCGCCGCAAGCAGGGTCGCATCGCAGTCGCCGCTGTTCAGCTTGGCGAGGCGCGTCGCCACATTGCCGCGCAGCAGCGGCGTTTCGAGGTCGGGCCGAAGCTTTTTGACCTGCGCGGCGCGGCGCGGGCTGCTCGTCCCCAGCCGCGCACCCTGCGGCAGGTCGGCGATCGTCTGCGCTTCCAGCCCGTCACGCATGACAAGCCGGTCGCGCGGATCGGCGCGCTCGAGCATCGCCGCGACGTGAAAGCGCGGATCGCGGATCGTCTCGACATCCTTGAGGCTGTGCACCGCGACATCGATCACGCCTGCGTCGAGCATCGCGTCCAGTTCGCGCGTCCACAGCGCCTTGCCGCCGACCTCGGCGAGCGCGCGGTCCTGGATCTTGTCGCCCGTCGCGGTGACCGGCACGATTTCGAGCGCCTGCGGATCGAGCCCGTGACTCGCAATCAGCGTGGCAACCGCCATATGCGCCTGCGCCATCGCGAGCGGCGAGGCGCGCGTGCCGATGCGAAGCGGGTGGTCGGGCGTCGGAAGCATGGTCATCGTGCCGCTGCTAGCGTGGCTTGCCCTGCCGATAAAGGGGCGGGTAAAGGGAAGCGTAATATTATGACTCTGATCCTCGGCCTCGAATCGAGCTGCGACGAAACCGCGGCCGCGCTCGTCACCAGTGACCGGGCCATTTTGGCGCATCGCGTCGCGGGGCAGGAGGCCGAGCATCGCCCCTATGGCGGCGTCGTTCCCGAAATCGCCGCGCGCGCGCACGTCGACCGCCTCGCGCCGCTCGTCGAGCAGGTGCTCGCCGACGCGGGCGTCGCGCTGTCCGATGTCGACGCGATCGCGGCGACCGCCGGCCCCGGGCTGATCGGCGGCGTCATGGTCGGCCTCGTCACCGGAAAGGCGCTCGCGCATGCGGCGGGCAAGCCGCTCGTCGCGGTCAATCATCTCGAAGGCCATGCGCTCAGCCCGCGACTCGTCGAACCCGACCTCCGCTTTCCCTACCTGCTGCTGCTCGTCTCGGGCGGTCACTGCCAGCTGCTGCTCGTCGAGGGGGTGGGCGCCTATCGCCGCCTCGCCACGACGATCGACGACGCGGCAGGCGAAGCCTTTGACAAGACAGCGAAACTTCTCGGGCTCGGCTATCCGGGCGGGCCCGCGGTCGAACATATTGCCGCCGAGGGCGATCCGCGCGCCGTCGCGCTGCCGCGCCCGCTCGTCGGCAGCGCCGAGCCGCATTTCTCCTTCGCGGGGCTCAAGAGCGCGGTCGCGCGCGCGGCGGCCAGCGGAGCGCACGCCACGCCCGATCTTGCCGCCTCCTTCCAGGCTGCGGTGGTCGATTGCCTCGTCGACCGAAGCCGCATCGCGCTCGCGGCCTGCCCGCAGGCAACCGCCTTTGTCGTCGCGGGGGGCGTTGCCGCCAATGGCGCGATCCGTACCGCGCTTACCGCGCTCGCGGGCGAGTTCGGCAAGCCCTTTGTCGCGCCGCCGCTGTGGCTGTGCACCGATAATGGCGCGATGATCGCATGGGCGGGCGCCGAGCGTTTCGCCGCAGGGTTCACCGATCCCCTCGACACGGCGGCGCGCCCGCGCTGGCCGCTCGATCCCGCGGCCGAAGCCGTGCGCGGTGCCGGAGTCAAAGCATGACCGATGACAGCATGACGTCGTCACCTGCGCATTTCGGCGTCGTCGGCGCGGGCGCGTGGGGCACGGCGCTCGCGCAGCTCCTCGCCGCCGACGGCGCCCCCGTGCGGCTCTGGGCGCGCGAGGCCGAGGTTGTCGCCGCGGTCAACGCCGATCACGCCAATCCGCTTTTCCTTCCGAATGCCAGGCTTTCGCCGTCGATTGCCGCGACCGATTCACTTGCCGATCTCGCATCGTGCGACGCGCTGCTCATTGTCGTGCCCGTTCCCTTCATGCGCGGCGTGCTTGCCGATCTCCCCGCAGGCGACGCCCCGCTCATCCTGTGCAGCAAGGGGATGGAGGCGGAGAGCTTCGCCTTCCCCATCGATATCGCGCGCGCGCTCTGCCCCGGCAGGCCGCTCGCCGTGCTCGCCGGGCCGACCTTTGCCAAGGAGGTTGCGGCGGGGCTACCCACGGCGATCACGCTCGCGGCCGAGGACGCCGGCGTTGCCGAGGCGCTCGCTCGCGCGATCGCGCGGCCGCATTTCCGCCCCTATGTTTCGCACGACATGATCGGTGCCGAAATCGGCGGCGCGATCAAGAATGTCCTCGCCATCGCCTGCGGCATCGTCGAGGGCGCGGGGCTCGGCCTCAATGCGCGCGCCGCGCTGATCAGCCGGGGTTTTGCCGAGATGACGCGCTTCGGCCTCGCGCGCGGCGCGCATGCCGAAACGCTCGCCGGACTCGCGGGGCTTGGCGACCTTGTCCTCACCTGCACCTCGTCCAATTCGCGCAATTTCGCGCTTGGCGAAGGGCTGGGGCGCGGCGAATCCGCCGCCTCGCTGATGTCCGACCGCCGTTCGGTCGCCGAAGGCGCCTTCAGCGCGCCGGTCATCGCCGCCGCCGCCCGCGCCGACGGTATCGACATGCCGATTACCGATGCGGTGGCGCGCCTCGTCGCGGGCGAGACCTGCATCGCCGACGCCATTCAGGCGCTGCTCAGCCGACCCCTGCGACCCGAGGGGCGATGAGCAACCGCTTGCAATTGCCTGCCTCCCCGCGCCGCGCTAAACCCGACGCAGGGGACGAACAGAAGGGGCGCGGGGCTTGAGCCAGACCGACAGCGGAACCGCGCGCACGCCCGATTCGGAGCATCGCCCCGACGCCGAGTTGCGCGATGCCGATGCCGCCGCGCTCGCCAAGGGCGGACGCACCAATTTCTTCGGATTCGTGCTGCGCCTCGTCGCGCGCCTGCCCTTTCTCTATGTGGCCGGGCGTTGGTACGGGCCCGAGGCGGTCGGGCGTTTCGCCTTTGCCGTCCTCGTCATCGAACTCGTCGCGCAGCTCGCCACTTTGGGCCTCAAGCGCGGCCTCGCCGAACAGTTGAGCGCGCCGGGCGCCGATCACCGCATGGTCGTGTGGGACGGCATGTTCGTCGCCTTTCTCGCCTCCGCCGCAGGCTCGACCTTCCTCTTTCTTCTTCCGCAAGTGATGTTCCCGGCGGGCGACGTGGCGGGAGCCGACCGCTGGATGGCGCTGCTCGTCTTTGCGATCGCAGGGACCGAGATTGCGCTCGCCGCCTGCGCCTATCGCTTTGACATCGGCGCGACGGTGCGCGCGCGCGCGGTCGTCGAGCCGTGGGTGATCAGCGCCGCGGCAGCCGGATTCTGGTACGTGTCGGTGCGCGACGGGCTGATGCTGTCCTACGCCACGGCGATGATCGCGGCCTTTCTGACCGCACTCGTCCCGATGATCGGCCATTATGGCGCCCCGCGCGGGTGGCAGCCGCACCCCGCAACGCTCATCAGGGTTGCGCGGCGCAACGCGCCGCTCGCCGCCGCCGATGCGATCGAATGGGGGACGCGCCGGCTCGACCTCTTCATCCTCGGCCAGTTCACCTCGCCGGCGATTTACGGCATCTATTACATGGCGCAGCAGGTCGCCTCGCTGCCGCAGAAGCTCAAGACAAGCTTCGAGCCGATCCTCGGCCCCGTGATCACGCGGAACCTAGCGGAAAACCGGCTTGGCGCCGTGGCGGCACAGGTCAGCCAGGTCGGCTTCTGGATCATCGCCGCGCAGGCGGGCGTCGCGCTCGCGCTCGGCATTCCGGGCGAGGCGGTGATGGGGCTCGTCGGCCCCGAATTCGTCAGCGGTACCGGCGCGCTCGCCTTCCTGCTCGCCGCCGAGGTCGTGGCGGCGACCGCGGTCGTCAGCGAAGCCGCGCTCGTCTATGTCGCGCGCCACCGCAACCTGCTCATCAGCCTCGCGACGCTCGCGCTGCAGGCGGTCCTCAGCGTCGGGCTGATCCTGCTCGCGCAGTCGATGGGGCTTCACCCGATCTATTATGCTGGCGCCGTCGCGCTCGCGCTGATGCTGGCACTCGGCTTTGCCTCGCTCGTCAAGGCGCGACTGCTGTCGCGGATCCTCGGCGCGCCGGTGAACAGCCTGCGCTGGGCGCTGTTCTGGGCGACCGGCGGCGCGGCGGTGCTCGGCTGGGGCGCGACGCAGCTTCCCGAATGGGCCGAGCTGCTGATCGGCGTCCCCGTCATCCTCGGTATCTATGCCTGGCTCATCTGGACGCGCGGCTTCGGCCCCGCCGACCGCGCGCTGTTCCGCAAGCATCCCGACGCCGCAGCACCGGCAACCCAGGCCTAGTCGTTATTCACGGCGTCCTGCGCCGCATTTCCGACATCCTGCGCGGCGTCGCCCACCTTTTGCGCGGCTTCGGTGATCGCGCCGGTTTCGGCCTGCTCGTTGCCAAGGAACTGGAACGCGACGAAGACGGCGACCGCAAGCGCGACCAGCGCGATGATCGCCATGCCCAGCCCGCCGCCGCGGCGCGGTTCGCGATCGACGACCGTCGTGGTGTGCGTCGTCCCGTCGGGATTGCGCGTCGTGTGAATTTCATCGGCCATGGTTATGCCTCCTATGCTGTTGGGCGATAGGACGCACGACGCGGGCCGAAGGTTCCTAACCGAGCCGCGCGGCGACCTTGGCGTTGAGGTCGCTTTGCGCGCGCGGGCCGATCTGCGCGATGATTTCGCGCGCGCACACCGCGCCCATTGTCAGGCATTCGGCAACCGGGCGCGCTTCGGCGAGGCCCGCCAGGAATCCGGCCGCGAACAGGTCGCCCGCGCCCGTCGTGTCGACGACCTCGTCGATCGGCTCGGCGCCGACTTCGGTGCGGACGCCGCCCTCGACCGCGATCGCGCCCTTTTCGCTGCGTGTCACGACAAGCAACGGCACTTTCGGCGCAATCTTCGCGACCGCCGCCTCGAAATCCTGCTCGTCCGCGAGCGCCATGATCTCGACCTCGTTCGCGAACAGGATGTCGAACAGCCCTTCGGCGATCAGCGCGCGGAAATCCTCGCCGTGGCGGTCGATGATGAAGGCGTCCGAAAGGGTGAACGCGACCTTGCGGCCCGCCGCGCGCGACACGTCGATCGCGCGGCGCATCGCCGCACGCGACAGCGGCGGATCCCACAGATACCCCTCGAGATAGAGGATATCCGACGCCGCGATCACGTCCTCGTCGATCATCGCCTGTTCGAGCAGATGGCTCGCGCCGAGAAAGGTGTTCATCGTGCGCTGGCCGTCGGGCGTGACGAGGATCAGGCAGCGCGCGGTCGGCGCGCCTTCCTTGAGCGCGGGCGTATCATAGGCGACGCCGAGCGCGCGCAGGTCGTGCGTGAAGACATGGCCGAGCTGGTCGTCGGCGACCTGCCCGATGAACGCGCAGCGCCGCCCGAGCGCCGCCATCCCGGCCAGCGTGTTCGCCGCCGACCCGCCCGACATTTCGACCGCCGGGCCCATTGCGGAATAAAGGCGCGTCGCCTCGTCGGCGTCGATCAGGCGCATCGACCCCTTGGTCAGCCCTTCGGCGGTGATCAGCGCATCGTCGGCGCGGGCGATGACGTCGACGATGGCATTGCCGATGGCGACAACGTCGAAACGGGCGGTGGAGGCCATGAAAATTCCTGTGTCCGGATGCGGGAGTTGCGCGCGCCTTTACGGGGCGGGGCGCCGCAAGGCAAGCGCAGCGCTTGACGCGGCGCCGCCCGGCGCGTCAACGAAGCGCATGACCCGCGCGCTCCACGCCCTGTCGCTCGCCCTCGGCGACCTCCCCAACCGGCGCGTGCTCGCGATCCTGGCGCAGAGCCTCGCGCTCACGTTGCTCGTCTTCGTCGCGGCGGGCGCGGCGATTGTCGCGGCGGCGCGCTGGGCGCTCGTCCATTGGCAATGGCTCGGCTCGCGCGAAGCCGACATGGCGGGGGTGCTGGTCGCGCTCCTGCTCGTCGCGGGCGCGTGGCTGCTCTTTCGCGCGGTCGCGATCCTCGTCATCGGCCTGTTCGCCGACGGCATCGTCGCCGCGGTCGAGCGGCGCCACTATCCCGCCGCCGCCGACCGCGCGGTTCCGGTCAGCCTTGCGGCGAGCGCGAGGCTCGGGCTCGCCTCGGCCGGGCGGGTCGTCGCGGTGAACCTCGTCGCGCTGCCATTCTATATCGCGCTCATCTTCACAGGCGTCGGTGCGCCGCTCCTCGCCTTTGCGATCAACGCGGTCCTGCTCGGCCGCGATCTCGAGGCGATGGTGCGCGCGCGCCATCCGGCGAGCATGCCCCTGTCGCGGCGGGCGCGCTGGTCGCTCGGCGCGCTGTCCGCCGCAGCCTTTCTGGTCCCCGTCGCCAATCTGTTGGCGCCCATCGTCGGCGCGGCTATGGCGGTCCACCTGTTCCATCTCGGCCGCACCGGCCCGATCGAGGATGTGCCATGACCCTGCGCCCGCTCGCCCTCCTGCCGCTTGCGGCACTGCTCGCCGGATGCGCCGGCAGCGCGATCCCGCAGGTTTATCGCCCCCCGGCAGCGACCGCTCCGCCCGTCGCCGCGCAACCGGTCCAGCACAACCGGCTGCTCGGCAACAGCGCCGATGCGGTGGGACGGATGTTCGGCAAGCCGCGGCTCGACGTCAGCGAGGGCGGCGGGCGCAAGCTGCAATTTGCGGGGTCGAGCTGCATTCTCGACGTCTATTTCTATGCGCCGCGCACCGGGGCACCGGCGGTCGCAACGCACGCCGACGCGCGCACCCCCGATGGCCGCAACACCGAAGTCGACAGCTGCGCCGAGACGCTGCGCCGCTAGCGCGGCGTCATGACGCCAGTTCGGCGAGCGCCCAGCGCGCCGCGTCGGCGACCATCGGCGATTCGTCGTTTGCCAACGCGCTGAGAATCTTCGTAAATCCTGCATCGCCGCTGTTCCCCGCCGCGATTGCGGCGTTGCGGACCATGCGGTTGCGCCCGATCCGCTTGATCGGCGATCCCGCAAAGACGCGGCGGAAATCGGCGTCGTCGAGCGCGAGCAGCCCCGCCAGCGACGGCGCCGCAAGCTCGGCGCGCGGCAGGAAGGCGCGGTGCGCCTGCGCCGTGCTTGCAAATTTGTTCCACGGACACACCGCAAGGCAATCGTCGCAGCCATAGATGCGATTGCCGATCGCGCGGCGATGCTCGACCGGGATCGGCCCGTCATGCTCGATCGTGAGATAGGAGATGCAGCGCCGCGCATCGAGGCGATAGGGCGCGGGAAAGGCGTTCGTCGGGCACGCGTCCTGGCACGCGGCGCAACTGCCGCAGCGGTCGCGCCCCGGCGTACTCGCGGCGAGATCGAGCGTGGTATAGATCGCGCCGAGGAACAGCCAGCTGCCATGTTCGCGGCTGACCATGTTCGTATGCTTGCCCTGCCAGCCGAGCCCCGCGGCGGCGGCGAGCGGCTTTTCCATCACCGGCGCGGTGTCGACGAAGACCTTGACCTCGGCATCGGGAACCTCGCCGACGAGCCAGCGTGCGGTCGCCTTGAGCGCCTTTTTGACGACGTCATGATAGTCCGCGCCCTGCGCATAGACCGAAATGCGCCCGCGGTCGCGATGACCGGCGAGCGCGAGCGGGTCGGTCGCGGGCGCATAGCTCATCCCGAGCGCAATCACCGATTTGACCTCGGGCCACAGCCCCTTGGGCGATCCGCGCTGCGCGGCGCGGCTCTCCATCCAGATCATGTCGCCGTGGCATCCATCGGCAAGCCATTCGCGCAGCCGCGTCGCCGTTTGCGGCGCGGAATCGGCCCCCGCGATCCCGAAGGCGACGAACCCGTGCGCGCGCGCGGCGGCTTCGAGGCGCTGTTCGAGGGGAGGCAAGGCTTCGGAAACCATCGGCGCTCTATACGGCAAGCACCCGTCCATGCCATAGGTCGGGATATGTCAGCACGGGGACCAGCTTTTGACCGACTATAGCGTCGAGGCGACCGGCCTCTCGAAAGATTTCGGCGGATTCAAGGCGGTCGACGGCGTCTCGCTGCAGGTTCCATCGGGCAGCATCTATGGCGTGCTCGGCCCCAATGGCGCGGGCAAGACGACGAGCCTGCGCATGACGCTCGGCATCATCGACCCCGACGCGGGCCAAAGCCGCCTGCTTGGCGGCCACGCGCCGCGCGCCGTGCGCCACCGCATCGGCTATCTGCCTGAAGAACGAGGCCTTTATCCCGGGATGAAGGCGCGCGAGGCGATCGCCTTCATGGGCGCGCTGCGCGGGCTCGACTGGCGCGAGGGGCGCCGCCGCGCCGCCGCCTTCATGGGCGAACTCGGGCTCGAACGCGTCGTCGACGAAAAGATCCGCAAGATGTCGAAAGGCATGGCGCAGATGATCCAGCTCATCGGGTCGATCGTCCACGCGCCCGACCTTATCGTCCTCGACGAGCCTTTTTCGGGGCTCGACCCCGTCAACCAGGAACGGCTCGAAATGCTCGTCCGGCGCGAGCGCGACCGCGGCGCGACGATCCTCTTTTCGACGCATGTCATGGCGCATGCCGAGCGGCTGTGCGACCGGATCGCGATCATCGCACGGTCGCAGCGCCGCTTCGAGGGCAGTGTCGACGATGCGCGCGCGCTGCTGCCGATGCAGGTGCGCTATACGCCGCGCGGCGACGCCGACGCCCCCGCCATCGCCGCTCTGCTCCCCGCGGGCGCCGAGCGGCGCGGCGACGCCTGGTATTTTCCCGTCGACGACACGGCGATCGAGCCGCTGCTCACGCGCATCACCGCGAGCGGGTTCGGCGTCGCCGGGCTGTCGATCGCGCGCCCCGGATTGCACGATGCCTTCGTCCATATCGTGCGGCAGGTCGACGCCGCCTTCGACGCCGACGCAACGAGCGACGCGGTCGAGGAGGCAGCGGCATGAATCATTTCGTCCGCAACATGCTCGTTATCGCGCGGCGCGACTTTCTTTCGATCGTCGCAACGCCGACCTTCCTCCTTTTCCTCCTCGCGCCGCTGTTCATGATCGGCCTCGGCGCGATCGGCGGGCTCGGCGCGTCGCAGCTCGCCGACAGCGCGCGCGGCGCGGGACGCATCGTCGCGCTGGCCGACGCCGCCGATATCGAGGCGCTGCGCAGCGCCGACCAGCGGCTGCGCGCCGCGCTCGCGGGACGCGGCGCCCCGCCGACGCTGCTCATCCGTGTCGCCGCCCCCGGCGACGACCCGCGCGCGGTGATGCGCGAAAAGGGAAGCGACACCTATGCGGTGATGCACGGCCCGCTTGCCGCACCCGCGATCGTCGAGCAGGAAGCGGGCAGCCGCTCGGGACGCTATCTCGCGCTGCTCGCCGACGCCGTGATGCGCGACCGCGCCGCGGGGACGGTCACCCCGGTCGAAGCGCGCTTCGAAAGCGTCGCGACCGGCGGCACCAGCGTCGCGGCGCAGCAATCGATGGGCTTTGGCGCGGTCTTCACCATCTTCCTCCTCACCCTGCTCCTCGCGGGACAGGCGGTGGGGATGCTCGCCGAAGAAAAAGGCAACAAGGTCATCGAGATACTGGCGGCGGCCGTGCCGCTCGAAAGCGTCTTTCTCGGCAAGCTGCTCGGCCTGCTCGGCGTCGCGATCCTTTTCATCGCTTTCTGGTCGGCGATGGCGGTCGGCGGCGGTTTCATCGCCGCGACGCAGATGGACCCCGCGGCAGTCGCGGCTGCCAATGCGGCGAGTCCGGCCGCAGCCGCGCTCGGCGCCGCCCCTGCAACCGGCTGGGCTTTCTTCATCGCCATCTGCTTTGCCTATTTCGTCATGGAGTTCCTGCTGCTCGGCGCGGTGTTCCTCGGCGTCGGCGCGCAGGCGGGGACGGTGCGCGAAATCCAGATGCTCAGCCTGCCGATCACCATTTTCCAGGTCGGCATGTTCAGCCTGTCGGCGGCCGCGGCGAGCGCGCCCGGCACGACGCTCGCGACCGTCGCGCAGATATTCCCCTTCTCGTCGCCGCTCGCGATGGCGGCGCGCGCCGCGACCGACGGCGACCACGCGGTCCACCTGCTCGCGCTCGGCTGGCAGGCGCTGTGGGTCGGACTCGTCATCCTTCTCTCGGTCCGCCTCTTCCGCTCGGGCGTGCTCAGCGGCGGCGGCGGGTGGAAATTCTGGCGCGGCACGGCGCGCGCGCAGGGCGATTCGCCAGCGCTTCGTTGACAAAGCTGTTAATAGTGGCATTCTGCAACTGATCGGGCCGCATCAGACGGCCAAGAGAGGAGCTGCCCCATGGCCACCGTCGTTCGCGAATCCCCCGCTGCCGCCGCCAATCCGCTCGACGTCAGCCGCGCCGAGCTGTGGAGCGAGGATCGCTGGCAGGAGCCGATGCGCCAGCTGCGCACCGAATCGCCGATCTATTATTGCGAGGATTCGAAGTTCGGCCCCTATTGGTCGGTCACGACCTACAAGCCGATCCAGCATGTCGAGGCGCTGCCCAAGATCTTCTCCTCGTCGTGGCAATATGGCGGCATCACCGTCGCCGGCGACGGGGTCGACCATCTGAAAGAGGGCGAGGTCCCGATGCCGATGTTCATCGCGATGGACCCGCCGCAGCACACCGCGCAGCGGCGCACCGTCGCGCCCGCCTTCGGCCCCTCCGAAATCGAGCGGATGCGCGCCGACACGCAGCAGCGCACGAGCGACCTTCTCGACACGCTGCCCGTCGGCGAGACGTTCGACTGGGTCGAAAAAGTGTCGATCGAACTCACGACCGACATGCTCGCGATCCTCTTCGACTTTCCCTGGGCCGACCGGCACAAGCTCACCGGCTGGTCCGACCGCCTCGGCGATATCGAAAGCTTCGGCACGGTCGAGGAGCGCCAGGCGCGGCTCGCGACCGCCTATGAAATGGGCGCTGCTTTCAAGGAGTTATGGGATCACAAGGCCAAGAATCCCGGCAAGCACGACCTGATCTCGATCATGCTCCAGTCGGACGCGATGAGCCACATGAGCCATGAGGAATTCATGGGCAACCTCATCCTGCTCATCGTCGGCGGCAACGACACGACGCGCAATTCGATGTCGGCCTATGCCTATGGCCTCCATCGCTTCCCCGACGAGCGCGCGAAGCTCGAATCGAACCACGATCCCGAACTCGCGGTCAATGCGATGCACGAGATTATCCGCTGGCAGACCCCGCTCGCGCACATGCGCCGCACCGCGATGGAGGATACCGAGCTGTTCGGCCAGCAGATCAGGGCGCGCGACAAGATCGCGCTCTGGTATGCTTCGGCGAACCGCGACGAGAGCGTCTTTCCCGACGGCGACCGCATCATCGTCGACCGCGAAAATGCGCGCCGCCACCTCGCCTTCGGTTACGGCATCCACCGCTGCGTCGGCGCGCGCGTCGCCGAGCTTCAGCTGACGACGCTGATTTCCGAAATGCAGCGGCGCCGCCTCCGCGTGAATGTCGAGGCCGAGCCCGAGCGCGTCCACGCCAGCTTCGTCCACGGCTATCGCCACATGAACGTCACGCTCGAAAAATACTGACGCGCGCTGAAACCGGGCGGGCGTCGCCACCGAACAAGGGGCAATGAGAAAGCCCGACATGATCGAACGCCGCTATATATTGTCCGGACTCGCCCTCGGCGGCGCGCTGATCGGCGCGCCGATGCTGTTCGCCAAGTCGGGTTCGCGCCCGCAGGCGGCGCCCGGCTGGCGGCTGAGCGAGGCCGAATGGCGCAAGCGGCTGACCCCGATGGAGTTTCGCGTGCTGCGCGAGGCGGCCACCGAACGCCCCTATTCGAGCCCGCTCGACGGCGAAAAACGCGCCGGAACCTTTGTCTGCGCTGGGTGCGCGCTGCCGCTCTATTCGAGCAAGACCAAATATGACAGCCGCACCGGCTGGCCCAGCTTCTGGGCGCCATTGAAGGGCGCGATCGGTACCGGCACCGACTATGACCTCGGCTATCCGCGCACCGAGGTGCATTGCAAGCGCTGCGGCGGGCATTTGGGCCATGTTTTCAACGACGGACCGAAGCCGACGGGCAAGCGCTATTGCATGAACGGCGTCGCGCTCGATTTCCGTCCCGCCTGAGGCGGCGCGTTCGCGGGGCCGTTCGGCGCGCGCTTGCGGGCAGATACTTGTAAAACTTCGGGCGCGCCCGTATTCCGCGACCTGTCGCATCTGGCATCCGGGCCAGCGGACATCATCAAAGATTGCCCCAGCTGAGCCGCGCTTCCGCCACCCCCTATGTCGAACTTCTCAGCATCGGGGCGGGGCGCCGCACCTTTGCGATAAGCCTCGCCGTCCTGATCACGGCGCTGCTGCTTCTGATGCTGCTCGCCTTTGGCCCGCAACTGCCAACCGACGAAAAGCTGCAACCGATCAGCGTCGTGACGATCAGCGCGCCGCAGGAGTCCGTGGACGAGGCGCAATCGAGCCGCTCGGAAAGCGTGGCTGCCGCCGAACAGCCCGTCCCGACCGAACCCGACATGGTCGAACCGCAGCCGGTGCGGATGCCCGAGCCGCAGCCCGCCCCACCCCCGCCGATCCCAGTCGAACCGCTGCCTTCGCCGACAGCTCCCCCAATCGGCGTCCGTCCGCCCGGCGGCGCGGTTTACGGCCCCCCCGACCGCGGCGGCTCCCCCGCCGCGCGCGATTCGGAGCGGGTCGGAACGGCGCCCAATGGCGAACCGCTCTACGCCGCCTCCTGGTATCGCGAGCCTACCGACGCGGAACTGCGCGGTTTTCTGTCGACCGCGAGCGGCCCCGGCTGGGGGCTGATCGCCTGCCGCACCGCGCCCGATTACCGCGTCGAGGATTGCGTCGGGCTCGACGAATATCCCAACGGATCGCAGATCACCCGCGCCGTCCTCGCGGCGGCATGGCAGTTCAGGGTGCGGCCGGCGCGCATTCGCGGGCGGCCTCAGGTGGGCAGCTGGGTCCGAATCCGGATCGATTACGGCATTCGGGCGCGTTAGGGCGCCGCGCGCCCCGGCATTTGCAGCCGCGCCCAGGGTCAGGACCCTAGATTCCCTCGCCCGACAACCTCTGGCAGATCATGTCGAGCTGGTCGAGCGATGCGAATTTCAGCGTCAGCGTGCCCTTGCCGCCGCCGGCATATTGGATCGCCGTGCCGATTCCGAGCAACTCGGACAGGTGCCGCTCGACCGCGACAATGTCGGGATCGCGCCCCGACGAAGGCGCCGCATCGCCGGCTGACTTGCGCGGCGCGCGGCTGTCGCGCACGAGCGATTCGACCGCGCGCACCGACAATCCCTCCTTGACGACGCGCCGCGCGAGCGTTTCGGCCTCGTCGGCGCCGATCAGCGCGCGCGCATGCCCCATTGCGAGCGATCCGTCGGCGACCATCGCGCGCACCGTCGGCGGCAGGTCGAGCAGGCGCATCAAATTGGCGACGTGGCTGCGCGATTTTCCGACGAGTTTCGCCAGCGCTTCCTGGCTATGCCCATAATCCTCGATCAGGCGGCGATAGGCGACCGCCTCTTCGATCGCATTCAGGTCCTCGCGCTGGATATTCTCGACGAGCGCAATCTCGTAGGTCGCGGCATCGTCGAGTTCGCGCACGAGCGTCGGGATCTGGTGCAGCCCGGCGCGCTGCGCGGCGCGCCAGCGGCGCTCGCCCGCGACCAGCTGATACCCCTGCCCGTCGGGGGCGCGGCGGACGATGATCGGCTGAAGCAGCCCGCGCGCGGCGATCGATTCGGACAGTTCGGCAATCGCGGCCTCGTCGAAATGGCGGCGCGGCTGCCCGGGAAGCGGACGAATTGCGCCGAGCGCGATATGCTGGACAGCGTCGCCATCGACCGGCGCCGGCCGTGCCGCGCCGCCGGCGCTCGCAAGCACCGGCGATTCGACCGCGGCGTCGCCGAACAGCGCGTTCAGCCCGCGGCCGAGGCCCGACGGGCGCTTGCGCGGCGTTGGAGCGGCATTTTCATCACTTGAATCAGACATTTAAGCGGCCTTGCGGACGTTCGGGAGGCGGCCGATAAGCTCGCGCGCGAGCGCGATATAGGCCATCGACCCGGGACAGCGGTGATCGTAAATCAGCGCCGGAAGCCCGTGGCTCGGCGCCTCCGACAGCCGCACATTGCGCGGAATCACCGTATCGAAGACCACGGGCCCCAGGCATTCGCGGACATCGTCGGACACCTGATCGGTCAACCGGTTGCGGCGGTCGAACATCGTCAGCGCGACGCCGAGGATCATCAGTTGCGGATTGAAGCGGCCGCGCACGCGCTCGACCGTGGTGAGCAGCTGGCTCAGCCCTTCGAGCGCAAAAAATTCGCACTGCAACGGCACGATCAGCGATTCGGCCGCAATCAGCGCGTTGAGCGTGAGCATGCCGAGCGACGGCGGGCAATCGATCAGGCAGATGTCCCACTGACCCGCTTCGGCGCTCGCGAGCGCGGATTGCAGCCGGTGCAGCCGGTCGGAAAATTCGACAAGCTCGATCTCGGCGCCCGACAGGTCGACCGTAGCGGGAACGATATCGAGGCGCGGTACCGCGGTCGGCACGGTGCATTCGCCGAGCGTCGCGTCGCCGCGCAGCAGTTCGTAGCTCGAACAATCGCGCTGCGCCTTGCTGATTCCCAGCCCGGTCGAGGCATTGCCCTGCGGATCGAGGTCGATAATCAGCGTCCGCCACCCCGTCGCCGCGAGCGCGGTCGCCAGATTGATCGCGGTCGTCGTCTTGCCGACTCCCCCCTTCTGGTTCGCCACGGCGATACGGATCATCGCTTCCCTCTTTTTTTGCTGCCGATCCGGCCTGTGCCGACCAATATCTGGCTGTCGACGTCGGTGCGGCTCTGTTCCACGTGAAACAGAGTCTGCCATGCCGGCGGCAGCAATGCCAGTTCCTTTACCGCATTTCGGCCCTTGGGAAGCAGCCAGCGCGTCGATTCGGTGGAAAAACGCGCGGATAAGTCGAGCAGGCGGTCGAGCGGAGCAAAAGCGCGCGCGCTGATCGTCGCCGCCGCGCGCGTATCGAGCGTCTCGAGCCGCGCTTCGGCGACCTCGACATGCGCGAGTCCCAGTTCGGCCGTCACCGCGCGCAGAAAGTCGCAGCGGCGCCGCCGTGATTCGACGAGCAGCATCGGCCGCTCCGACAGGATCGCAACGACCAGCCCCGGCAACCCCGGCCCGCTCCCCAGGTCGATCCAGAGCCCTTCGCCGTCCTTGTCGAACGCCAGCAACTGCGCGCTGTCGGCAATATGCCGCGCCCAGATCGTCGGAATCGTCGACGCCGCAACCAAATTCTGCTGCGCATTCTCTTCGACGAGCATCGCAGCGAAGCGCTCGAGCCTGCCCCATTGCTCGGGCGTCGGCGCAAGCGCCTCCCCGATCCACGCCCGGGCTTCGACCTCATTCGTCAATATATTCAAGCCGTTCAAACCTGCTGGCCCCCGAAATAATCTTTGCGCCTTTGCGCCTTTGCGAGAGATTTTTCATCGCTCATGCAAAGGCGCAAGGGCGCGAAGCGGGCCCGGCCAGGCCCATCGGGAAAGTTTCTCATAGCAGGACCCAAAGAGCGTCGCGGACCACAAATCCGTCTTTGCCGAGGACAGTCCGGTCATGCGCCGCCCCCTTCGTGGCCTTGCGTGAGGTAAATCGAAGCGCCGATACCGCCATCACGCCGCCCGCCGGCGGCTATGGACGAGGATCGCGGTGAGAGCAGCGGGCGTCACACCATCGACGCGCGACGCCTGCCCCAGCGTTTCGGGGCGCGCCTTCGACAGCCGCTCGACCATCTCGCGCGACAATCCGCCGATCGCCGCATAATCGAGCGCGGGGTCGAGAATGATCGCCTCATTCGCCGCCAGCGCTTTCAGCTCGGCGTCGTGCCGCGCGACATAGGGCGCATAATGCGCATCTTCGGCGATTTCGGCGCGAATCGCGCCGTCGATGTCGACCAGCTCGGGCGCAATCGCCGACAGCCGGTCGATCGTCATGCCCGGAAAACGCAGCAAGTCGATGCGCTTGCGCGGCGCGCCGTCGCCCGGAAGCGCCAGGCCCAGCGCGGCATAATCGGCGGTGGCCGCCGCAACGTCGAGCAGCGCGGCCGCACGCTCGCGCATCGCCTGCCGCGCCGCGAACTGCGCGGCGGTGGCGCCGCGCACCAGCCCCAGCTCGACCCCCGATGGCGTAAGCCGCGTCGCGGCATTGTCGGCGCGCAGCCGCAGCCGATATTCGGCGCGCGCTGTGAGCATGCGATAGGGTTCGGTGACGCCCTGCAGGACAAGATCGTCGACCATCACCCCGATATAGGATTGCGCGCGGTCGAGGATCAGCGGCCCCTGCCCCGCCACGCTCAGCGCAGCATTCGCGCCTGCGATCAGGCCCTGCGCCGCCGCCTCTTCATAACCGGTCGTGCCATTGATCTGCCCGGCGCAATAAAGGCCTGCGATTGCGCGGACCTGCAACGTCCGGTCGAGCGCGCGCGGATCGATATGGTCATACTCGACCGCGTAACCCGGAACGATCATTGCGACCTTTTCGAGGCCATCCATCGTGCGGAGCATCGCGAGCTGAACATCGGCAGGGAGCGAGGTCGAAATGCCGTTCGGATAGACCAGATGCGTATCGAGCCCCTCGGGCTCGAGGAAGACCTGGTGGCCGTCGCGGTCGGCAAAGCGGTGGATCTTGTCCTCGATCGAGGGGCAGTAACGCGGTCCCGCAGCGCCGATGGCGCCGGTAAAGAGCGGTGACCGGTGAAGATTCTCGGCAATGATCCGGTGCGATTCGGCGTTCGTGCGCGTAATCGCGCAGAAAATCTGCGGCACTGTGCGGTGATTGTTCCACGTGGAACAGGTCCAGTCGCCGCCGTCCGAAGGCTGTTCCTCGAGCCGCGCCCAGTCGATCGTACGTCCGTCGAGGCGCGGAGGCGTCCCGGTCTTGAGCCGTGCCATGGGCAAACTTGCGCCGCGCAACTGTTCGGCAAGGCGGTGCGCGCCCGCCTCGCCGATGCGTCCGCCCTCCATCCGTTCCTCGCCGCGGAACAGCCGCCCGCCGAGGAAGGTGCCCGTGGCGAGCACAAGCGCCGCGGCGGTCAGCGCGCGGCCGTCGGCAAGATCGAGCGCTTCGACGCGTGCGCCGTCGGGCGACAGGCGCAGCCCTGCCGCCTCACCCGCGATCACCTCGATCCCCGGCTCCGACGCGAGCATCGCCTGGATCGCCTCGCGATAGAGGCGGCGGTCGGCCTGCACGCGCGGCCCCTGGACGGCGGCGCCCTTCGATGCGTTGAGCATGCGATAATGGATCGCCGCCGCGTCGGCGGCGCGCGCCATCCAGCCGTCGAGCGCGTCGACCTCGCGCATCAGATGCCCCTTGCCGAGGCCGCCGATCGCGGGGTTGCACGACATTGTCCCGATCAGCGCGGGGTCGAAACTGACGAGCGCGACGCGCGCGCCGAGCCGCGCGGCGGCGGCTGCCGCCTCGGTCCCGGCGTGGCCGCCGCCGACGACGATGACATCATAAAGTGCGCGATTGGGCATGATTGCGGCGCGCTTTAGCCGATGACGCGCGCCAAAGCTACCGCAGCGCGGCGCTCGCGCTGTTTCACGTGGAACATCATTTCCCGATGCAGAAACGACCGAACAAGGTATCGAGCATGTCCTCGACGCCGGCGCGTCCGGTGATCCGGTCGAGCGCGCCACCCGCGAGGCGCAGCCGTTCGGCCAGCAGGATCAGGTCGCTCGCCTCGCGCGATCCGATTTCGACGGTCAGCCAGTCGCGCGCTTCGGCGAGTGCGTCGCGTTGGCGTTTGCGGAGCGCCGCCTCGCCCTCGCGCGGCAACAGCGTGCGCGCCATTTCGACGATATGGCGGTGCAGCGCCGCCATCCCCTCGCCCGTTGTTGCCGACACGGCGAGGTCGCAGCGCGCGGCGCGCGCTTCGGCGGCGGCGTCGCCGCGCCAGCGGTCGGCCTGCGCCGCGACCAAAATGGTGCGCGGGTGTGCGGGTGCCTCGTCCGGGGCGCCGAGCCACAGGACGATGTCGGCCGCCTCGATCGCGGCGCGCGCGCGGTCGATTCCGATCGCCTCGACAACATCGGCACCTTCGCCGCGCAGGCCCGCGGTGTCCGAAAAGCGCATCGCGATCCCGTCGAGCGCGAGCGGCGTCTCGATCACGTCGCGCGTCGTCCCGGCAAGCGGCGACACGATCGCCAGCTCGCGCTGTGCCAAGGCATTGATCAGCGTCGATTTTCCGGCATTGGGCGGCCCCGCGATCACCACCGACAACCCGTCGGCAATCACCTCGGCCGCCGGCCGCGCCAGCCATTCCCCCAACTCCGCCGCCAGCCCCCCCATCCCGCCAACCAGACGCTCCGCGGCACTTTCATAAACTTCGACATCATCCTCGTCGGAAAAATTCAACTCGGCCTCCGCCCCCGCCATCAGCGCGAGCAGTTGATCCTGCCAGCCCGCAATCGCGCGCGATACATGCCCGCTCGCCATGTCGAGCGCCTGCACGCGCTGGCTTTCGGTTTCAGCTGCGAGCAGGTCGGCGAGTCCTTCGGCCTCTGCGAGATCGATCCGCCCATTCGCAAAAGCGCGCCGCGTGAACTCGCCCGGCGCCGCCGCACGCAATCCCGGCAGCGCCGCAAGTGCGCGTTCTACAGCCGCCACTACCGCGCGGCCGCCGTGCAGATGCAGTTCCGCCAGATCCTCGCCAGTCGCGGTCGCAGGTCCGGGAAACCAAAGCATCAGTGCCTGATCGAGCGCCCTTCCCTCGGGATCGCAAAGCCGCGCGAGCGAAGCGCGGCGCGGTGACGGCAGCCGCCCGCTCAGTGACGTCAGTGCGCTCGCCGCCGCCGGCCCGCTGATGCGCACGACCGCAATCGCCGCCGGCGGCATCCCGCTCGACAGCGCAAAGATCGTGTCCGTCGCGGCCGTGTCGCTCAGCTCTTGCGTCCCCGCGCCGGCTTATCGTCGCTATCCGCCTTCGCCGCCGACGCCCCCATCATCGGGCCGCCGAACTGGCCGAGCAGCGACTGGATCAACCCCAGCCCCGATTCGCCCATCGGAACCCAGCTTTTCACCATCGATTGAACCATGTCGGGCGTAATTCCCTTGGCCATCAACTCCTTGACTCGGCTGAGATAAATGTCGTGAAGTGGCTCCAGGTCGGGGAGGCCAACCAGCCGTCGTGCCTCTTCGGGGGTGCAATCGATCTCGATATTGAATTTCATCGCGCCTTCTCCGCCCCGATTTGCCATGCCGCTTGAGCACCGCCCGCAGCATCGCTAGCTTTGCGCCTTCCCGCCCAATTGGCAAGAGTGAGGAGTGACATCATGTCCGCGACGAACACCATCATCCCCGCGCTCGACGGCGAGGGCGACATCCCAGCCTATGTCGCGCGCCCAGATGCCGATTCGTCGCGCGGCATCGTCGTCATCCCGGAGATTTTCGGGGTGAACGCCGGAATCCGGGAAAAATGCGATGCCTGGGCGGCCGAGGGCTATCTGGCGATCGCACCCGACATTTTCTGGCGCTTCGCGCCCGGAATCGAACTCGACCCCGATGTCGAGGAGCAGTTGCAGGAGGCGTTCGGTTATTTTGGCCGGTACGACCCGGACGGCGGAGTCAAGGATATCGAGGCGGCGATCCGCTGGCTGCGCACACAGGGTACCGCAAAGACCGGATGCGTCGGCTTCTGCCTGGGCGGTCGGCTTGCCTATATGGCTGCCGCACGGACCGACATCGACGCGTCGGTCGGCTATTATGGCGTGATGATCGATCAGATGGTCGGCGAAAGCCACGCGATCGCCAACCCCCTGATGCTCCATATCCCGACCGACGACCAGTTTGTGAGCGCGGAGGCGCAGGCGAAGATGCACGAGGCGCTCGACCCGCATCCGAAGGTCACTCTCCATGATTATCAAGGACTTGGTCATGGGTTCGCGGTGACCGAGGGCAACCGGCGCGACAACGACACCGCCGAACTCGCCGATCGCCGCACGCGCGAATTTTTCGCAAAGCATCTCGCATGAGTGCGACCGCGGGCCACGCCGGTCTCGCCGCATGGCATGCCTATATGGAGGGCAGAGGCGATCCGCAGGCGCTGCGCGACCTGCTCGCACCCGACGCTGTATTTCATTCGCCGGTGGTCCACACGCCGCAGGAGGGACGCGACACCGTCTTCGCCTATCTTCACGCTGCAAGCCATGTGCTCGGCGGAGACAATTTTCGTTACTTGCGCGAAATCGTCGATGGCGACCAGGCGATGCTCGAATTCGAGACCGAAATCGACGGCATCCGGATCAATGGAGTCGACATCATCCGTTGGGACAACAGCGGAAAAATCGCTGATTTCAAAGTGATGGTTCGACCGCTCAAAGCGATCAACAAGGTCTGGGAGACGATGGCAAAAATGCTTGCGGCGCAGGCGGCTAAATCAGGCTGAGTTCCGCAAGCTCGCGATAGAGTTCGGGCGGCAGGTCGGCGATTCCGCTGTCATCGCCCGCTGGCCGCGGTGCGTCGCCCTCGGCCATATATCGCCAGCCCTGATGCGCGCGTTTCGGCTGCGGATGGACGCGTTCGAGCCGCGCCGCACAAACGATATCGACGCGACCGTCGGACCGATCGTCGAAGCGCAGTATCCGGACGCGGCCGACGATCAGGTGCCTAACGATGAAATGAAGGTAGCCGCCGATCAATTCATCGGCTCGTTTCGGCCGAAACCGCGTCGTGAGCCTGACTTCGCCGCGCTCGGCACGATCCGAAATCCGTGCTGCGAGCGCGGCATAGTCGGGACATCCCACCGCGACGCGCGTCATATGTAGCATGCTCATGCGGCCTAGATCGGGTCACAACCTTTATGATTCAAGCGCGGTCGGAGGCGAGAAAATATTCCCCTCGCACGCGTGGATCGACGGGAATTTGCAGCATGATCAACGGCGAAAGCAGGATGGCCAGCAAAATTTTGACCCCGTGGATGGCGACAAATGGCGCCATCGTTACGCTGGATGCAATCAAGATGCCTTTGAGCAGCCTGCGCAATGCTCGATGCCGATCGGGGGAAGGCTCTGGTTCGGGCATAGCCACCAACTCGGTGAGAACGGCGACCGCTTCGGCATGCTGCCAGACAGGGACCGTCAAACGAAACCCTCCCACAGCGATGATATGGGCTGTGACGCTCGTATAATGTTCGCCGCCCACATGGACAATGATTCCGGCAGCATCGAGCATTGCCGCGACGCTCAGGGCTTCGCCACGACCAAATATCAAGGCGACTGGAACCATGGCATCGTCCGACATATGCCAAGATTGAAACCGGTCGGTTGATTTGTCCAGCAAATCGAATCCGCTGGCCGTGACGCGTGGCGTCTAAACCCTCAACGGTCCGCCGCAATATAGGCGACGAGCGCGCGCCTTTGCTCGGCGTCCTTCATTCCGAAATAGCTCATACTGTTATGCGGGACGAGTTTTTCGGGGTCGGCTATAAACTGATCGAGCAAGGGGCGCGTCCAGACCTTCTCGCGCCGGGCAAAGCCGCGGAATGCCGGCGAGTAGGCAAAATTGCGATCGGCCGCGATCGGCTTTCCGATCAATCGGTCGAGATTGGGACCGCTAAGCCCCGTCTCGGTCGCGTCGAGCGAATGGCAGCTGTAGCAGCGCTGAAACGCCCGCTCGCCCGTTGCGGGGCGGGGAGTGGGGGTCTGAGCGATGGCCATAGCGGCGAAGCAGGCACCACCCGCCAACAGCGTGAAAAATGTTGCGGTCGTCCTCATTCGGCGGTCGTCACCACCATGATGCGGTCGGTGCCCGATTCGGGAAGGAATATCTGCCCCGGGCGTCCGAGTATCTGGCGAACATTGGCTCCCGGTGCGCTCCCCGCATAGCTGGTCCAACTCTCGTCTGCAGCATCGAACACCAGCGTGGCGTTGGCGGCAAAATCGCTCACCCACACAAGGTCGCGCTCATCGACATAGACGGCATAGGCCTTGGGTGCCTCACCCGGCAGCTTCCATGTCTTCCAGCTCTTGGCAGCGGGGCGATAGCGATAGAGTTCGCCGCTATTCCAGCCGGTTATCCACAGATCACCCTTGCTGTCGGCCCATACACGGCGCAGCCCAGCACCCGGCGTCGGCGGTTCGATCGTTTCGATGCTGCCATCCTCGCTGTCGATCCGCGCGAGGTGGCTGCCCGCAAGCGAGACATACCAGACGGTGCCGTCGGGGGCGGTCGCGATGCCATAGGGGCCGCGCCCTTTCGGGTCCTTCCAGATAGTCACCTTGCCGTCCAAGGCCGACACCCGGCCATAGATGCCATTCTGTCCGGTAAACCAATGCACGCCCTTGCCGTCGAACGCGCCGGTGTTGAGATTGGTGTAGCCGCTGTCCGCGGGAAGCTTCCAGACGTCGATCTTGCGCGTGGCGGGGTCGAAGCGGACGATCGCATTCTGCCCGCCGTCGGTGATCCAGGCCATGCCGTCGGGCCCCTGAATCACGCCGTGCGGCGCCGAATCGGGACCGAGCGGAATCTGTTCGACCGCACCGGTCGCAGGATCGAGGATACCAAGCGCGCCCTGACGCTGCGCCGTGTACCAGATCTTTCCGTCCGGAGCGGGCGCCACGTCGTGGGGGCGCGATCCGCTCGTTACATCGAAGACCTGGACGTTTGCTGTCGGCTTCGTCGAAGCCGGTTCCTCGGCGCATGCGGTCGCACTCGAAAACATCGAAACGGCCACGACGATCAGTCCAAGCTTCTTCATATGCGCCTCGCTAGTCAGCACGCCCCTATAGAATCATGCTATCGCAAAGCGCGGCATATACAAAGCCTTGGGTTCAGCCGAACAGCGTCCCGACGCCGACACTCGGGTCGACCCAACCGTCGACGATCATCTTCACCGCGACATAGAGAATGACCACGAGTCCGACATAGGCGATCCAGCGATAGCGCTCGATATATTTGGCGATAATGTTCGCCGCGAGACCCATCAGCGCCACCGCGAAGATCAGGCCAACGATCAGGATTCCGGGGTGATCGCGCGCTGCACCGGCGACAGCCAGCACATTGTCGAGGCTCATGCTGACGTCGGCGACCGCGACCGCCCAGGCGGCCCCGGCAAAGCTTTTCGCCGGCTTCAGTCCCGAATGTTCATCGCCCTCGATTTCGGGCGAGCCCGCCGAATGGGCGCCCTCGCGCAGCTCGCGCCACATCTTCCAGGCAACCCACACGAGCAGCAGGCCGCCGACGAAAATCAGGCCGACGATCTGCATCAGCTGGGTCACGACGAGGGCGAAGGCGATGCGCAGGACAAGCGCGGCCAGCACGCCGATCATGATAACCTTGCGGCGCTGATCGGCGGGAAGCCCTGCGGCGAGCGCACCGACAACGATCGCATTGTCGCCCGCGAGCACGATGTCGATCATCAGCACCTGCAGGAAAGCCGCAAAGGCGGCAGGCTCAGTGATGTTCGAAAAATCGGAGACGATGGCGTCCCACATCCCTGCGGGTCCGCCAAATCCGCCGGCATGGGCGCCAGCCTGCATCAGAAAGTCCAGCATATCGCCCTAACCCGCGCCGCGATTATTGGTTCATCGAATCGAAGAAATCTTCGTTCGTTTTCGAATCCTTGATCTTGTCGAGCAGGAACTCCATCGCGTCGACGGTGCCCATCTGCATGAGGATACGGCGCAGCACCCACATTTTCGACAGCTTGTCCTTTTCGACGAGCAGTTCTTCCTTGCGCGTGCCTGACTTGCCGACATCGAGCGACGGGAAGATGCGCTTGTCGGAAACCTTGCGGTCGAGCACGATTTCGCTGTTACCGGTGCCCTTGAACTCTTCAAAAATAACCTCGTCCATGCGGCTTCCGGTATCGATGAGCGCGGTGGCGATGATCGAAAGCGATCCACCCTCCTCGATATTGCGTGCGGCGCCGAAGAAGCGCTTCGGACGCTGGAGCGCATTGGCGTCGACGCCGCCCGTGAGCACCTTGCCCGACGAGGGAACGACGGTGTTGTAAGCCCGTCCGAGGCGGGTAATCGAGTCGAGCAGGATCACGACATCCTTCTTGTGTTCGACGAGGCGCTTCGCCTTTTCGATCACCATTTCAGCAACCTGGACGTGGCGCGTTGCGGGTTCGTCAAAGGTCGAGGAGACAACCTCGCCCTTCACGCTTCGCTGCATGTCGGTGACTTCCTCAGGCCGTTCGTCGACGAGGAGGACGATCAGATAGACTTCGGGATGATTGTCGGTGATCGCCTTCGCGATATTCTGGAGCAGCACCGTCTTACCGGTACGCGGCGGCGCAACGATCAGTGCGCGCTGCCCCTTGCCCTGCGGGCTGACGAGATCGATGACGCGCGCCGACTTGTCCTTGACCGTCGGATCGACCGTGTCGAGCGACAATTTCTGGTTCGGATAGAGCGGCGTGAGGTTGTCGAAATTGACGCGGTGCCGCACGACGTCGGGATCGTCGAAATTGACGCTGATCAGCTTGGTGAGCGCAAAATAGCGTTCGCCGTCGCGGGGGGCGCGGATCTCGCCTTCGACCGTATCGCCAGTGCGCAGCCCGAATTTGCGAACCTGGTTCGGCGAGACATAGATGTCGTCAGGCCCGGCAAGATAATTGGCTTCCGACGAGCGCAGAAAGCCGAAGCTGTCGGGCAACACTTCGATGGTTCCCGATCCGATAATCTCCTCGCCTTCTTCGGCGAGCTCCTTGAGGATCGAGAACATCAAATCTTGCTTGCGCAAGGTCGACGCACCTTCGACGCCGAGTTCTTCCGCCATTTCAACGAGTTGGGCGGGCGATTTGGTTTTGAGTTCTTTGAGGTGCATCGATGGATTCCAGGGTAAAATTCGATGGAGGATATCAGTTTCTGTCGCACCGGGTGGTGCCTATCCGGCTGGGGGACAGCCGTTGTCGATAGATTCGGCGCGATCGGGTGCGCCGCCTGCGTGGAACAGGTTCGATCGGCCCCTATAACCCGCTTTGGTCCAAGTCAATCGGCGTAACGCGAACCGGACGCGGTCAGGGACGAATGACCGCGAGTATGACAATGATAGCCGCGGCGGCGCCGGGAACTTCGTTGAGCAATCGAAGCTGCTTTTCGGTCAGCGGGCGTTCGCCCTTCTGCAGCTTCTTGAAATAGCCGATCGTCCAGCCATGATAGCCCGACAGCGCGATCACCAGCACAAGTTTGGCGATGAACCAGCCTTGGCCCCAATAATTGCCGTTAAACGCCAACATCAGCCCAAAGACCCACACGATCGCCAGCGACGGGTTGAGGATGATCCGCCGCAACCGATCCTCGCGCTCGATCCACTTTCTGTCTTCGTCCGAACCGACCGCGCATTGCTGATGATAAACGAAGAAGCGCGGCATCATGAAAAGACCCGCCATCAGAAAGATGACGAAAATGACGTGCCCCGCCTTGATCCACAGCATCGTCGCTCCCAAAAATCCGGTCATATCCATAATTTAGTCCCGAACGCGCCTGATGAGATGTTCGACATGCGCGATGGGCGTGTCGGGCAGGATGCCGTGGCCGAGATTGAATATATGGGGCCTGTCCGGAAAGGCTGCAAGGATGCGGTCGATCGCTGTATCGAGCGCTTCACCGCCCGCGATCAGCGCGAGCGGGTCGAGATTGCCCTGGACCGGCAGTTGTGACGGCAAGACGGCATTGGCCCATGCCGGGTCGATCGTCTCGTCAAGCCCGACCGCATCGACGCCGGTTTCGTTAGTATAGGCGACGAGCTTGGCGCCCGCGCCCTTGGGGAAACCGATGACGGGCGTGTCTGGGTGCATCTGTTTGATTCGGCGTACGATTTCGGCGTTCGGCGCGATGACCCACTGCTCGAACTGCGCGGGACTGAGGCTTCCTGCCCAGCTGTCGAAGAGCTGGACCGCTTCGACCCCCTGTTCGATCTGTCCCGACAGGTAAGTTACGGTAACGTCGACGATCGCATCAATAATAGCGCCGAATGCGGATGCGTCGCCAAACGCCATGCGCCGCGCCGCCGCCTGATCCTTCGACCCTTGCCCCGCGACCATATAGGTCGCGACCGTCCAAGGGCTCCCGGCAAAGCCAAGAAAGGTTGTCTCGGGCGCGAGCGCCGCGGCGACACGCGCGACCGTTGCATAGACCGGATCGAGCCGCGCGGGCGCAGCGGTCAGGCTTTCGAGCGCGTGATCGACGAGCGCCGGCGCGAGCCGAGGCCCCTCGCCCGCTTCGAACCACAGATCCTGCCCCAAGGCATGCGGTATGACGAGAATGTCTGAAAAGAGAATCGCGCCGTCGAAACCGAAGCGCCGGATCGGCTGCATCGTGACCTCGGCCGCCGCCTCGGGATCGTAGCAAAGCTCGAGGAAGCCCCCCTTCGTTTCGCGGAGCGCGCGATATTCGGGGAGATAACGTCCCGCCTGACGCATCAGCCACATCGCAGGCCTGTCCTGCCGCACCCCGCGCAGCGTTGCCAGCAAGCTCTTCGGTGACGCCTTCACGCGGCCCCTCTTTCTTTCATCATATAGATATATAGAAATATTGTGGTGGTTTGTTGTCGGGCGAATAGCGCGGCTTTAGGGATTGGCGCCGCCTTTGCCAACAGCTTGACTCGGTCGCGCGATCGGCCTGCACAGGAGTCGCGGGTCATATTCCCGCTGCCCACAGCCTGTGGATAAGATTCGTCCCATGTGGACAAGATGCGGATCGAATCGACGCGTCGCGGGATGGAAATTTACCCCCGAAATGCTCCCTGCACTTATGCCGAAAATTATCCACAGGCACCGTTTGCGGTTCGCTACTTGCCTTTTTCAACGCCTGAGCGCCATGGTGCGGCGATGAGCCGCCTTCATCTGCACCTCATATCCGATTCCACGGGCGAGACGCTCGAAAATATCGCAAAGGCGGCCATCGCGCAGTTCGACGATGTCGAGGTCGTGCGCCATTTCTGGCCGATGGTGCGATCGGAATCGCATCTCGACCGGATCATGGCCGAAGTGCAGGCTAGCCCCGGGATGATCCTCTTCACCCTCGTCAACGGCGAGCTGCGCGCGAGCCTCGAACGCCGCGCAACGGCGCTTGATCTGCCGACCGTAGCCGCGCTCGACGCCGTCACCGATGCGTTGTCGCGCATGCTGGGTCAGGAGGCCAAGGCGCGGCCCGGGCGCCAGCACGCGCTCGATGCCGCCTATTTCGCCCGCGTCGAGGCGATCCAGTTCACCGTCGCGCACGACGACGGTATCGGTTGGGAGAATTGGGAACAGGCCGATATTGTCCTCGCTGGCGTGTCGCGCACGTCGAAAACGCCGACGAGCATCTATCTCGCCAATCGCGGGTACAAGACGGCAAACATCCCGATCGTCCCCGAATCGCCGCCGCCCGACTGTCTGTACCACCTCCGGCGCCCGCTCGTCGTCGGGTTGACGACGAGCCTGGACCGGCTTGTCCAGGTGCGTCGCAATCGCCTCCTGTCGCTCAATCAGGCGCCTGAAACCGCCTATGTCGACGACGAACGCGTCAAGGCGGAGATCGCCTTTGCGCGCCGTATCTTTGCCGACAATGACTGGCCGGTTATCGATGTGACACGGCGCTCGATCGAGGAAACCGCCGCCGCGGTCATCAAGCTTGTCGACGACCGCGCGGCCGGCGCGGCATGACCCAGCTGCTTCTCGCCTCGCAAAGCAGCGGACGCGCGGCGATGCTGCGCGCGGCCGGTCTGGTTTTCGAAACGACCGCGGCGCACATCGACGAGGACGCGCTCACCGCGTCGCTCGCGGCGACGGGGCAAAGTGCGCGCAACATCGCTGACGCGCTCGCCGAAGCAAAGGCGATCAAGATTTCCTCGCGCGTCCCCGGCGTTACGGTGCTCGGCGCCGATTCGACGCTGGCGCTCGACGACGGTACGATGCTCACCAAGCCCGCTGATCGCGACGAGGCGATGGCGCAGCTTGGGCGCATGGCGGGGCGGCGCCACCGTCTGTTCAGCGCGGTCGTCGCCGCGCGCGATGGGGGTCCAGTCTGGCGCGCGATCGGCGAGGCCAAACTTTGGATGCGCCCCTTGTCGGACGCCTTCATCGCCGACTATGTCGCGCGCCATTGGGACAGCATCCGCAGGACCGTCGGATGTTATGAAATCGAGGGGGCGGGCGTGCAATTGTTCGACCGGGTCGAAGGCGACCCCTGGACTATCGTCGGAATGCCGATGCTGCCGTTGCTGGCGTGGTTGCGCGCGACCGGAATGGCACCGGCATGACGCAAAACCTGCCCTATGCCGAGGTGATCGGCGACCCGATCGCGCAATCGAAATCGCCGCTGATTCACGGCTTCTGGCTGGAGAAGCTGGGACTTTCTGGCGACTATCGCCGCGCACACGTCCTTGCGGAGGGACTTGCGGCCTATGTTGACGAGCGCCGCAACGACCCCGACTGGCGCGGTTGCAATGTGACGATGCCGCACAAGGGCGCCGTGATGGATCTTGTCGACGATCCCGGCGATGTGCGGGCGACGATCGGCGCGATGAACACGGTGGTGCGCCAGCCCGACGGGCGCCTTGTCGGCACCAACACCGATGCCGCGGGCTTTTTTGCGCCGCTTTCGGAAGTCGAACTTGCTGGCGCGCCCGTCGTCGTCGTTGGCGCGGGCGGCGCCGCGCGGGCGGTGCTGTTCGCGCTTGCGCGCGCCGACGTTGGTCACGTTACCATCCTCAACCGCTCGCCGCTCAAGGCGATGGGTTTGCTTGCGACCTTCGGCCTCAGGGGCGAAGTCTGTGCGCTCGACACGGTGCTTCCCCCCGCCGCGCTGCTTGTCAACGCAAGCAGCCTCGGCATGAACGGACAGCCGCCGCTCGATCTCGACCTTTCGCCGCTCCCGGAGGACGCGATCGTTTATGATCTTGTCTATTCGCCGCTCCAGACGGGCTTGCTCCGGGCGGCCGAGGCACACGGACTCGATACCGTCGACGGACTCGACATGTTGATCGGTCAGGCTGCGCTGGCTTTCGAACTGTTTTTCGGGTCTGCGCCGCCCGAAGGGCACGACGACGAACTGCGGGCACTGCTCGTCGGGTGAAGTTTTCGAAGCGCCCGCACCGGCCGCTGCGCCGTCCTTTTGTCATCGGGCTTACGGGTTCGATCGGGATGGGCAAATCGACCGCGGCGCAGATGTTCGAGCGCGAGGGCGTTCCGGTGTTCGACGCCGATGCCGAGGTGCACCGCCTCCAGGCGCGTGGCGGGGCGCTGGTTCCGGCGATCGAGGCACGCTTTCCGGGCACCACCGGGCCCGACGGGGTCGACCGTCAAAAGCTCGGTGCGCTGGTGCTCGGAAACACGCACGAACTGGCGGCGCTCGAGGCGATTGTGCATCCTGCCGTGGCCAGGGCGCAGCGCGAATTTCTGATGCGTAACCGCGCACGCGACGTGGTCATTCTCGACATCCCCTTGCTTTTCGAACGCGGCGGTTGGCGCAAGGTCGGGGCGATTGCCGTCGTCTCGGCGCCGGCCTGGGTCCAGACGAAACGGGTGATGCGGCGGCCCGGAATGACCTATGCCAAGCTGAAGGCAATCCGCCATCTGCAAGTGCCCGACCGCGTCAAACGCGCGCGCGCCGATTTCATTATCGAGACGGCCCGTCCGAAAAGAGAAACGCATCGCGAAATCCGGCGTATCGCCTCTTGTTTCCGGTCCCGTTAAGGTCAATATTGGCATTTCCGATGCGTGAGATCATCTTCGATACCGAAACGACAGGACTCGACCCAAGGGCCGGGCACCGGCTTGTAGAAATCGGTTGTATCGAACTGATCGACCGGCGCGAATCGGGGCGCACATTCCACGCCTATTTCCATCCCGAACGCGACATGCCCGCCGAGGCAGAGGCAGTGCACGGCCTGTCGATCCAGTTCCTGTCGGACAAGCCGCTGTTCGCAGCAAAGGTCGACGATCTTCTCGAATTTCTGGGTGACGCGCCGATGGTCGCGCACAATGCGGCGTTCGACTTTGGCTTCGTCAACGCCGAACTCGCCCGCGCGGGCCGACCTGCCCTCGACATGACGCGCATGTGCTGCACCGTCCAGATGGCGCGAAAGCTTCACCCGGGTGCGAAACACAGCCTCGATGCGCTGTGCACCCGCTATGGCATCGACCGCAGCCACCGTGTCAAACATGGCGCCTTGCTCGACGCCGAGCTGCTCGCGCATCTCTATATCGAGATGACCGGCGGGCGGCAGATCGGGCTCGGGCTTGCAGCACAGGCGGGCGGGCCGCAGCGAGCCGCGGTTGCGGCGGCGCCGCGTCCGGCCGAACCGGCGCGCCCGTTCCGCGAACCGCGCCCGCATGCCGCGAGCGCCGCCGAACTTGCCCGCCATTCAGAATTCGTCGCCGCGCTGAATCAGCCGCTTTGGCACGATAGCCCGTGACGACGGCCCCGCGCCGCCGCCGCTGAGACCCTGGAAGGAGAAGAAAAATGGAAATCCGCGTCTCTGGACACCAGATCGAAACCGGCGAAGCGCTTCAGGCGCATGTGTCGGACCGGATGAACGCGATTGCCGACAAATATTTCTCCCGCGCGATCGGCGCGCACGCGACCTTCGGAAAGGGGCCGCACGACAGTTTCCAGTGCGACATCGTCGCGCATGTGATGCAGGGTCTCGTCCTCAAGGGGCACGGACAGGCACAGGACGCGCATGTCGCCTTCGAAGGGGCGGCCGATCGCATCGAAAAGCAGCTTCGACGTTACATGCGCCGACTCAAGGATCGAAACAGCAGTGGCGGAACGCCAAGCCCGTCGGTCGAAGAGATCGAAGATAATGCGAGCTATATCGTCTTTGACGGCGGCGGCGACGAAGATGCGGGCGATGCCCCCGCGATCATCGCTGAAACGCGCGTCGATATTCCGACGAGCAGCGTGTCCGACGCGGTGATGATGCTCGACCTGCGCAACACCAATGCGCTGCTGTTCGTCAACAGCAAGACCGGGTCGCACAATATGGTCTATCGCCGCGACGACGGCACCATCGGCTGGGTCGAACCGCGATAGGGGGTGGATTTTCTCTGCCAACCGGACTAAGGGCCGCGCCCAACAATGCCCTGTGCCGGTTGGTGGGCCCGGTACGATCCTGCGACCATTAGCGATCGTGACAAGCCTGGCAGCATGCCCGGCGTGAAACAGATTTGACCAGAACAATGAACCTTTCTTCCCTACTTTATCCCGCGACCGTGCGCGCACATGTGCAGCTCGATTCGAAAAAGGCGCTCTTTCCTTTCGTCGGCGATCTGGTTGCGCGATCGCTCGGCCTCGACGCCGGCGAAGTCAGCGAAGCGCTGCTCGAGCGCGAGCGTCTGGGTTCGACCGGATTCGGACGCGGCATCGCGCTTCCGCATGCCAAAATGGCAGACCTGACGGGGGTGCGCGGACTTTTCCTGCAGCTGGCGCGTCCGATCGATTTCAATTCGGTCGACGGCCTTCCGGTCGATCTGCTCTTCGTGCTGCTCTCGCCGCTCGATGCCGGTGCCGATCATCTGAAGGCGCTCGCAGGCGTGTCGCGCATGCTCCGCGACGATGCGATGGCCGACCGTTTGCGCGGTGCGAAGAATGACGAAGCGCTCTATGCGCTGCTCGCCGATACCGAAACGCGTGACGCGGCCTGACGCCGCCGTGGTCGGCAGATGGCGCGGCTGACCAGCCGCTTCCTCGTCGACCTGCTGCTGCGCGAGACGCAGGCGGCGGGCGGATTTGCTGCCATCCTTGCTCGCGGCGACGAGCGCGCTGGGTCGATATTGGTCCAGTGCAGCGAGCGCGGCGAAGCCGGACCGCTCCTCGAAAGGCGCTTTTCGCTTGCCGGAGGCCATGTCTGGGAAGCGGTCGGACCGGATGCGTCCGAAGATGCTGAATCGCGGGAAAACTATTGCCGGCGGCGGCTAAAGGCCGATCCCGACCTCTGGATCGTCGAACTGGATATCGCAGATGCGCCACGGCTCGTCGCGCAATGGGGTGCGTTAACTTGACTTTGCTGCGCCGCACAATAGGTGGCCCGCACGATGTAACGCGTAGGTCGTTCCGCGGGTTCCCGGCTTGTCCGGACAATTCGGTAAAACGGTTCGGACACGCAGTCGGATGATGACCGCAGGTGCCATAGGGCCATAGCCCCCCGCCTGTTATTGAAGTTTCGGTCCATCAGCCGCCCTTTTGACGGACAAGATGAGTCGTATTTTGAACGTGGCCAGCGTGGCTGCTGTCGGCATGACTGCTGCAACCATGTTGGTGCTGGCCGAACCCGGCTTCGCCAGCGACCTTGGCGCCGACGCCAATCTTCCCGCCTTCAGCCTGCCCGGCGCCGACGCGCCGGTTGCGGCCGAAACGGCGGATCTGCCGACCGAGCCCGCTGCGCCGGTCGATGCCATCGAACAAATCGTCGAAGACAGCATCGTCGAGCCCGAAGTCGAGGAATTAACCGCGGCTTCGCTTGCCGAGCTCGTTGCCGCGACGCCGCGGCCGGCCAAGCTCGACGCCGAACTGCGCTGTCTTGCCGGCGCCGTCTATTTCGAATCGCGCGGCGAATCGCTCGCCGGCCAGCTGGCGGTCGCGCATGTCGTGATCAACCGCGCCAATTCGGGCCGTTTCCCGAAGAGCCTGTGCGGCGTCGTCCACCAGAAGCACCAGTTCAGCTTTGTTCGCGGCGGCAAGATGCCGAAGGTCCGCGAGGGCCGCCAGTGGGACAATGCCATCGCGATTGCGCAGATTGCCCGCGACGACCGTTGGAAGAACCGTGCGCCCGGCGCGCTCTATTTCCACGCACGCTACGTCTCGCCGAACTGGGGCAAGACGCGAATCGCGCAGATCGACAATCATATTTTTTATCGGTGATGCGCCGGCGTGCGGGGCGCGACCCCGCACGCCGTTCATTGCCAAGCCATTTGTTGTGGCGCATGATGCGGGAATGATGCGTCATTCCTCCGCTGCGCTGCTTCTCGCAGCGTCGCTCGCGCTCGGCGGCTGCGCCACGGCTGTGCCGCCCGTCGAAGTCACCCGCTTTCACGACAATGCGCCGACCGGCTGGGCGCCGGGGACGCGCTATGTCGTCGATCCGGCGCCGCTTGGCGCAGCGCTGGCACCCGAAGCGGACACTCCACCGTCGCTCGAATGGACCAGTTACCGCGCCGCTGTCGAACAGCAATTGCAGCTGCAGGGGCTGGTCGCTGCGGGTGCCGGTGCGTCCGCGCCGCTCAAGGTGCGCATCGGGTTCGATCGCGCCGAACCGGCACCGCAGGGACGGCGCTCGCCGGTGTCGGTCGGGGTCGGCGGATCGACCGGCAGCTATGGCTCGGGGGTCGGTGTCGGGGTCGGAATCAATCTGGGCGGCGGTCCGCGCAAGATGCTCGACCTGCAGCTTTCGGTCCGCATCGACGATGCGGCGAGCGGGCAGGCGTTGTGGGAAGGCCGCGCGCTGACTGCGGTCCCGGTCAAGGCACCCGCGGCACAGCCGTCGCTCGCGGCCGCAAAATTGGCCGAAGCCTTATTCAAGGACTTCCCCGGCGAATCGGGACGCACTATCAGCGTCCCATGACCATCAGCATCAACGCCGCCTTCGACAGCGGCAACATCGTCGTGGACGGAATCGACGGCACCAGTGCGCGACTTTCCATCCGCAAGGATCGCGAATCCGATTTCTTCCAATGGTTTCATTTCCGCGTGAATTGCGCGGTGGGCGACCCGCTCGAGTTCGTCATTTCGGGCCTGGGCGATTCGGCCTATCCCGACGGGTGGCCGGGCTATGCCGCGTGCGCGAGCAGCGATCGCGAACATTGGTTCCGCCTCGACACCGACTATGATGCCGCGACGGGCACACTCACCATCCGCCATGCCGCAGAAAGCCAGATCCTCTACATCGCCTATTTCGCGCCCTATTCGATGGAGCGCCACCACGACCTTGTCGCCTCGGTCGCCGAATGCGAGGGCGTCACATACCGGTGCCTCGGAACCAGCCTCGAAGGCCAGCCGATCGACTGCCTTGAAATGGGGACGGGCGATACGCAGGTATGGCTCTATGCGCGCCAGCATCCGGGCGAGAGCATGGCCGAATGGTGGATGGAAGGCGCGCTCGAAAAGCTCACCGATCCTGCCGACCCGCACGCGCGTTCGCTGTTGCGCAAGTGCCGCTTCCACATCGTCCCCAACATGAATCCCGACGGCTCGCGCCGCGGCCATCTGCGCACCAACTTTGCGGGCGTGAACCTCAACCGCGAATGGGACACGCCGAGCGCCGAGAAGAGTCCCGAAGTGCTGTGCGTACGCAATGCGATGGACGAAACGGGCGTCGACTGGGCGATGGACGTCCATGGCGACGAAGCGATTCCTGCCGTCTTTCTTGCGGGGTTCGAGGGCATTCCCTCGCTTCAGCCGGACCAGCTCGACAAATATAAGGCGTTCGAAAAGGCGCTCGCCGCGAACAGCCCTGATTTCCAGACCGAACTTGGGTATGGCGAATCGAAACCGGGCGAGGCCAATCTGTCGATGTCGACGACCCAGCTCGCCGAACGTTTCGGCGCGGTGTCGATGACGATCGAGATGCCGTTCAAGGACAACCGCGACCTCCCCGACCCCGTACAGGGCTGGTCGCCCGAACGGTCGAAGCTGCTCGCGCACGCGTGCCTCGCGACCCTGGATCAGATGCTGTGACGCCGGGTGCGGACGCGGCGTTGTGGCAGATTGTCGAGGACGATCTGTCGGGCACCGCGATCCGCGCGCTGCTCGAAGTGCATTTTTCCGGCATGCTGGCCAATTCGCCGCCGGGAAGCTGCCACTTCCTCGACTTCGACGGGCTGAACGCGCCCGACGTGACTTTCTGGTCGATTCATTGCGGCGGCGAACTGGCGGGGTGCGGAGCGCTCAAGATGCTCGATGCGCGTCACGGCGAGATCAAGTCGATGCGGACCGCCGAATCCTACCTTCGAAGGGGGGTCGCCGCGCGCATGCTCGAGCATATCCTGACACAGGCGCGCCGGCGCGGGCTCGAGCGGTTGAGCCTCGAAACCGGATCGGGCGAGGCGTTCGCCCCTGCGATCGCGCTCTATCGCCGGTTCGGCTTTGTCGATTGCCCGCCGTTCGGCGACTATCGGCCCGATCCGTTCAGCCGTTTCATGACTCGTAGGCTGTAGGGTCCTGACCCTAAGGAAAAGGCCCGGGCGTCGCCGCCCGGACCTGTCAAGGCGCCTATTCAGGCGGCCTTCTTGTCGCCCTCGATGAGCGTGGCGCTGCCGCCGCCGATCGCGATCTTGTGCGGCTTCATCGCTTCGGGCACTTCGCGGACGAGGTCGATGGTCAGCAACCCGTCGGCAAGGTCGGCCTTGTCGACGCGGACGAAGTCGGCAAGCTGGAAGCGGCGCTCAAAGGCACGGGTGGCGATGCCGCTGTAAAGCAGCTGGCGTTCTTCGCCCTCCTTCGGCGCAGCCTTCCGGCCGCTGACGGTCAGCATATTCTGCTGCGCGGTCAGGTCGATCTCGTCGGACTTGAAACCCGCGACCGCCACGGTGATGCGGAAATGGTCGTCGGCGATCTTTTCAATGTCGAAGGGCGGGTAATTTTCCGCCGAGCCGCTGTTTTCGAGGAAATCGAACAGCCGGTCGAAACCGACGGTCGAGCGGCGATAGGGGGTCCAGTCAAAGCTGTTACGCATGGGTCATTCCTTCCTTTCAAAGCGAAGTCATGGAGCTGCCGCACGAGCTGTGCGACAGCCTCCGCCCGGCCCCGTTGCGGCGACCGGACAGTGCAGATTTGGTAACCCGGGATACCATTTCAAGGGGGCGGTGGCCCTTACGGAAAAGGCGCGCTATGGCGCAGCGAATCATCGCCTCGGATCATTCTGGAAGGACCGAAAATGCCGCAGCTCATCCTCATCCGTCACGGCCAGTCGCAATGGAATCTCGAGAACCGTTTCACCGGCTGGTGGGACGTCGATGTGACCGAAAAGGGCGCGGCCGAAGCCTGGGCGGCGGGCGAGTTGATGAAGGAAAAGGGGATCGCGCCCGATAACTGCTTCACCTCGGTCCAGACGCGCGCGATCAAGACGCTGAACCTCGCGCTCGAGGCGATGGGGCGGCTGTGGCTTCCCGTGACCAAGGATTGGCGGCTCAACGAGCGTCACTATGGCGGGCTGACCGGGCTCGACAAGGCTGAAACCGCGGCGAAACATGGCGATGAACAGGTCCATGTCTGGCGCCGCAGCTTCGACGTTCCGCCGCCGCCGCTCGAGGCGGGGTCGCCCTATGATCTGTCTTCCGACGCGCGCTATGCGGGCATCGCGATTCCGGCGACCGAAAGCCTGAAAGACACGATCGCGCGCGTCCTGCCCTATTATGACGAAGCCATCGCGCCGCAGCTCAAGGCCGGAAAGACCGTGCTCATCTCGGCGCATGGCAACAGCCTGCGCGCGCTCGTCAAGCATCTCTCGGGCATTTCGGACGAGGAAATCACCGGCCTCGAAATCCCGACGGGGCAGCCGATCGTCTATGAACTCGACGACGCCCTTGCAGCGCGCGAGCGCTATTATCTCAGCGAACGCTGACGCGCATCAATCGCGCAGCAGTTCGTTGATCCCGGTTTTGGCGCGCGTCTTGGCATCGACGCGTTTGACGATCACCGCGCAATAGAGCGAGGGGCCGGGCGAGCCGTCGGGAAGCGGCTTGCCGGGCATCGCGCCGGGAACGACGACCGCAAAGGGCGGGACTTCGCCGATGAAAACCTCGCCGGTCGCGCGGTCGACGATCTTGGTCGAAGCGCCAAGATAGACGCCCATCGACAGCACCGCGCCCTCGCGCACGATCACGCCCTCGGCAACTTCGGCGCGCGCGCCGATAAAGGCGCCATCCTCGATAACGACCGGGCCAGCCTGCAACGGCTCGAGCACGCCGCCGATTCCTGCGCCGCCCGACAGATGGACGTTGGCGCCGATCTGCGCGCAGCTGCCGACCGTCGCCCAGGTATCGACCATCGTTCCCTCGCCGACGCGCGCGCCGATATTGACGAAGCTCGGCATCAGCACCGCGCCCTTGCCGATATGCGCGCCGCGGCGGACGATCGCGCCCGGAACCGCGCGAAAGCCCGCATCGCGAAAGCGGTTCTCGCCCCAGCCGGCGAATTTCGACGGCACCTTGTCCCACCAGGTCGCGCCGCCGGGGCCGCCCTCGATGATCTCCATGTCGTTGAGGCGGAACGACAGCAGCACCGCCTTCTTGAGCCATTGGTTGACGTGCCATGCGCCGTCGTCGCCGCGCTCGGCGACGCGAAAGCTGCCGTCGTCAAGTCCCGCCAGCGCTGTTTCGACCGCGTCGCGCACCGGCCCCTGCGTCGAAAGGCCGAGCGTTTCGCGCGCGTCCCACGCGGCGTCGATCGTCGTCTGAAGGTCGGTGCTCATCGATTTCCCCAATGTTGCGGCAGCGTTTCGAGCCAGTCGGTGATGTCGTTCACGTGGAAATCCACATGCTCGGGCAGGTGGTCGCGATGGCCGCTTTCGCTGCCATTGTCCAGCCACACGGTCGTCATTCCCAGCGCTTTGGCGGGGGTCAGATTGCGCGCCATGTCCTCGACGAACAGGCTGCGCGCCGGGTCGATTCCCAGATGATCGACCATCGCGGCATAGGCGGCCGGATCGGGCTTGGGCGTGTAGCGCGTCACGCGAATGTCGCAGATGCCGTCGAACAAATCGGCGATCCCGCGCGCCTCGAGTACGCGCGCGGCATAGTCGGCATCGGCATTGGTAAAGACGAGCCGTCGGCCGGGCAGGCGCGCAAGTCCCGTGTGCAACCGTGCGTCGGGTGCAATGCGGTCGAGCGCGATTGCGTGGACGTCGACCAGAAAATCTTCGGGATCGACGCCATGATGGCGCATGAGTCCTGCCATCGTCGTGCCATGGTCGTGAAAATATTGTTTCTGGACCGCGCGCGCCGCAGCGGCATCGACGTCGAGGAGGCGCATGATGAAAGCGCCCATCCGCTCGTCGATCAGGTCGAAAAGCCGCGCCGACGGCGAATAGAGCGTATTGTCGAGATCGAAGATCCAGCAATCGATATGGGCGAGCGAAGCGGTCATGGCGTCGCGCGCCATAAGGGCGAAGGCGTGATGCGGCAAGGCGCGGGCCTTTACCGGCGGGCAATATTTGCGGGGGTAGCATGGCGTCCGTCCGCTGCGCTAAGAAGAGCTGCTGCGGCAAAAGGGGATGGCCATGACCGAAACTGCCGGACGCCGGACCGTCGGAAACTATGGCGCGCTACCGATCATTCCCCTCGTCGCCGCTTCGCTGGCGCTGTCGGGGTGCGGTGGCGGGGGTGGCGGACCCTCGCCTACACCGCCACCGCCGGTTTCACCTGCTCCGACCCCAACGCCTGTCGCAACTCCGACGCCTACGCCGCCGCCCACGGGCAATTTCAACACCGCCGAAGTCCGCCGCTCGGACGGTGTCAACTTCCACGGCGCGATCACCGCCTACCAGTCCGGCGCTACCGGAAGCGGCATATTGGCCGGCGTGATCGACGACGGCATCGACGAGGACAGCCCCGAATTTGCGGGCCGCATTTCGCCGCAATCGGCAGATCTGGCCGGATCGCGCGGTATCGATGGCGAGGGCAGCCACGGAACCAATGTTGCCCAGATCCTGCTCGGCGCGAAGGACGAGGTCGGGACCATGGGCATCGCCTTCAATGCGAGCCTTCTGGTGCTGCGCGCCGATCGACCGGGAAGCTGTGCGACCGAGGACCCATCGAACGACGAAAGCGGTTGCCGCTTTTCCGAAACCGCGATCGCCGCCGGGCTCGACCGAGCGGTCAGCGCCGGCGCGCGCGTGGTCAATATCTCGCTCGGCGGGGCCGATGCGCCGGGGGCGACGTTGCGCGCGGCGATTTCCCGCGCGACCGCTGCCGGGATCATCGTGGTCGCATCGGCAGGGAATGAGGGCGACAACACCGCCGGCGGAAACAATCCGAACAACCCCGAACCCTTTGCGCAGGGCTTGCGCGATGCGGGGGGCGGCCTCGTGATCATCGCCGGATCGGTCGACGAGGATGGCGCGATTTCTCCCTTCAGCAACCGCGCGGGAACCTATGCCGGTTCCTATCTCGCGGCACTGGGAGAGGGCGTTTGCTGCGCCTATGAGAATGGCGTGCTGAAGACCGAAACCGGGCCCGGCGGTACCTTTGTCTTCCTGCTCAACGGGACAAGCTTTGCAGCGCCGCAGGTGGCGGGTGCCGTCGCGCTTCTCGCCGAGGCTTTTCCCTCGCTCACCGGCCAGCAGATCGTCCAGCTTCTGTACCAGTCGGCTCGCGACGTCGGCGCTGCGGGCGATGACGCGGTTTTCGGTCAGGGCATCCTCGATATTGCGCGCGCCTTCCAACCGATGGGGGCGACGACGCTGGCCGGCACCGAAACGGCGGTGGCGCTCGACGAGCCGCTCGGTGCGCTCGGCGGACCGATGGGCGATGCGGGCACCGCCGGACCCCGGACCGCTGTCGGGCTGGTCACCGACGGATTCGGCCGCGCGTTCAACGTCGATTTCGGCCAATCGCTCATCCAGCGCCGCCCCGATTTCAGATTGACGGGGGCGATCGCCGGGCATGTTCGACAGCAAAGCGCGGCATCGCGTGCGCTCGCGCTGTCGTTTGTCACGTCGCCAGGATCGGCGGCGCACGATCCGCTCGCGGGGCTTTCCTATCACGACGCCTCGCGCGCCCGCGCGCTCGCCGCATCGGTCGTCACGCGCGTCGATGCGCGCACGCGTTTCGGTTTTGCGGCGGGTCGCGGAACGAGTGGGCTGCTCGCCGGCGAGCGCGGAGAGAGCGGGCTTGCGATGTTGATCGGCGATGCAGCGCAGGAAGGGTTGGGCTTTGCATCCTCGCCTGACGTCGGCGTGATTTTTCGCCGCCGGATCGGCGCGCGCCAGCATCTCAGCCTGACCGCCGAAAACGGGTCGGTGTCGCGAGGAGGGCGCTGGGCGGACGATCCGCTGGGCCGGTTGCAGCACCATCACGAGGCACGATACCAGCGACTGGGCGCAGCGTGGGATGGCCGCATCGGCGCGGTTTCGGTCGCGGCGGGCGGCGCGTGGCTGCGCGAAGCGGACAGCCTGCTCGGCGCGCGGCTCGGGCCGGTCTTTGGAAGCGGCGGCGCGACGAGCCTTGTCGGCGACGCCCGCCTGGCGGTCGATCTCGACAGCGGATGGAGCCTCGCCGCCGCGTGGCGCCAGATGTGGACGCGTCCCGATCGCGGGGGGTTGGTCGCGGGCGGAGCGCTGCAGTCGAACGCCTTTTCGTTCGACGTCGCGCGCGCGAACCTGTTCCGTGGCGGCGATCGTGCGGCGCTGCGTTTGGCGCAGCCGCTCCGCGTTGAGCGGGGCGGGCTGCAGCTCGATCTGCCCGTCGCCTATGATTATGACAGCGGCACTGCCGAACTGGGCCGCCGTACGTTCAACCTCGCCCCGACTGGACGCGAGTTGGTGGCCGAAGCGAGCTACATGGTGTCGCTGCTCGGTGGCGAACTGATCGTCAACACATGGTGGCGCAAGGACGCCGGACACATCGCCGCGATCGACGACGACAAGGGTGCAGCGCTCCGCTTTACGCGCGGCTTCTGATCGGCTCTAAGGTCCGCTGTTCGAAATACAGGGGACAGGTTTCCGGATGAGAAAAATCGCAATCATGTCGTTCGCAATGTTGGGCGCGGCGCTGGCCGGTTCGGCGGCTGCCCAGGCTCCGACGCGGACTTTTATCCATGCCGGCCAACTTCTTGCCGAACCGGGCAAGCAAGTACGCGGCCCGTCGACTATCGTCGTCGAGGGCGGACGGATCGTTGCAATCAGCGATGGTTTCCAGCCTGCTGACCCCGGCGCGACGCTGGTCGACCTCAAGGACAAATATGTCCTCCCCGGCCTGATCGACAGCCACGTCCATCTGACGAGCGATGCGGGTGGGCTGGCCGGACAGCTCGAAGATGTGACGCTTTCACCTGCGGCACAGGCCTTCAATGCCGAGGTCAACGGCATGAAGACGCTGCGCGCAGGCTTCACCACGGTGCGTAACCTCGGCGACGGCGACGGGGCGACGCTCGCGCTGCGCGATGCGGTGGCGGCCGGCAAGGTGCGCGGTCCGCGTATCGTCGACGCGGGCGTATCGATCTCGGGCACCAGCGGGCACATGGATGGCGCGCTCGGCTATCGCGACGAGCTGCGGCCATTTTTTGAAGGCGCGGCGAACACCTGCAACGGCGCCGACGATTGCCGCCGCGTCGTGCGCATCCAGATCGGGCGCGGCGCTGACGTCATCAAATTCGCCTCGACCGGCGGGGTCAACAGCCGCATCGGCGCGGGGCTCGGCAAGCAGATGTTCGACGACGAGGCAAAGGCGATCGTCGATACGGCGCGCCTCTTCGGTCGCAAGGTTGCGGTGCACGCGCATGGCGCCGACGGCATCCGTCTTGCGATTGCCGCGGGCGCCGATTCGATCGAGCATGGCACGATTCTCGACGAGGAAACGATCGCTTTGTGGGCGAAGTCGAAAACCTATTATGTCCCGACGCTGTCGACGGTGAACGGCTACAAGGAACGGCTCGCGGCCAATGCCAATGCCTATGAACCCGACGTGCTCGAAAAGATCAAATGGCGTATTTCGATCACGGGCAAGAGCCTCGAACAGCTTGTCCCGCGCGGTGTGCGCATCGCCTTCGGCACCGACGCCGGCGTCTCGAAGCACGGCCGCAACGCCGACGAATTCGAACTGATGGTCCAGCACGGCATGACGCCGGTCGAAGCGCTGAAGGCCGCGACGGTCAACGCCGCCGACCTGCTCGGCCTCGCCGACGAGATCGGCACGATCGCGCCGGGCAAGAGCGCCGACATCATCGCCGTTTCGGGCGACCCGATCGCCGATGTGCGCGTGCTCAAGGCGGTCGATTTCGTGATGGCGCGCGGCGAGGTCGTCGACTGACGGAAACGATCCGCCCCGCCGCGAAACGGTGGGGCGGAGGCGGCCCGCAGGGCTGACGGGAGGGGGCGTGGCGCGGCGTCGCCGCCCGTCCATCATCCTTCGGACGGGCCGCTTCCCTAAATTTTGGCCGCAGCGAGAATTATCGCTCCGCCACCGCGGTGCGCAGCGCCCGCCACCGCTCCAGCTTCGCGGCATAGCCGCTCGTGTTCGCGGCGCTGCTCGACGGCAGGTCGACGACCTCGATTCCGTTCAGCACCGGCAGTTGCCGCCGCCAGATCGCAGCGGCCTTGCCGCCGTTGAACGCAATCATGCGGAGGTCGGGCAGGCCGGCAATGAGGTCGGCGAGATCATGCGCCTCGGCCGCGCGAATGTCCGAATCGCTGCTTGTGCGCCGAGCGGCGCTGCGGATCACGTCCCACAGGCCGACCTTTGCGGCGCGTAGTTCCGCCAGCCTTTCCTCATAGTCCAGCGATGCGACCGGCCGGTCGATCACCTCGCCGACCAGCCGCCAGAACTGGTTCGTCGGATGCGCATAATAGCGCCGCTCGGCCAGCGACCGCGCACCGGGAAGGCTGCCGAGGATCAGCAGGCGGGCATCGCGGCCGACAAGCGGGGCAAAGCTGGTATGTCGGGCGGCGCGCATCCCTGTCTGCTATCGGGCGCAACCGCCCCTCGCAAGCCGCTTCGCCCTTGACCGCGGGGTGAATCGGGTCTAGGGGCGCGCTCGTTCGGAAAAGGACGCTTTGCGGCCCGTTTCGATCACAACAGCGCTTGAACATTGCTGGCGCGGATGGAGCCTCCGGGGGATGAAATGATTCCGCCGGGGTCTTTTGCTGTTATCAGGTCGGTGCATTTTGCAATGCGCCGGAGCTTCATCCACCGCGGTAGAGTAACCGTTCGCTCTGATGGGCGGACACAAAAAGGTGAAGCATTCATGCCCACGATCAACCAGCTGGTCCGCAAGGGCCGGACGCCGCAGAAGGCGAAGTCCAAGGTCCCGGCGATGGAGGCGAACCCGCAGAAGCGCGGCGTTTGCACCCGTGTCTATACGACGACCCCGAAAAAGCCGAACTCGGCGCTCCGCAAGGTTGCCAAGGTCCGCCTGACCAACCAGCGCGAGGTCATCTCCTACATCCCCGGCGAAGGCCACAACCTGCAGGAGCACAGCGTTGTGCTCATCCGCGGCGGCCGTGTGCGCGACCTTCCCGGCGTGCGCTACCACGTCCTGCGCGGCGTGCTCGACACCCAGGGTGTGAAGGACCGCAAGCAGAGCCGTTCGAAGTACGGCGCGAAGCGTCCGAAGTGACGTTCACGGAGTGAACGTCGTCCCGGAAAATCGCTTCAGGCGATTTCGTCCGGGATCCATTCACTCCTCGGCTATTTGATCATCCCGAGGTCGCTCTTGCGCCGGGATGCTGTTGTAAAAGGAATTACCTATGGCTCGTCGTCGTCGTCCCGAACGCCGCGAAATCCTGCCCGATCCCCGTTTCGGGGATGTCGTGCTGTCGAAATTCATGAACAGCGTCATGCTCGACGGGAAAAAGTCCGTCGCCGAAAGCATCGTTTACGGTGCGCTCGAATCGGTCGAAGCTCGCGCCAAGAAGGAACCGCTCGGCGTGTTCCACGAAGCGCTGGCGAACATCCGCCCGAACATCGAAGTGCGCAGCCGCCGCGTCGGCGGTGCGACCTATCAGGTTCCCGTCGAAGTCCGTCCGGACCGCGCGCAGGCGCTCGCGATCCGCTGGCTGATCACGGCCGCGCGTAACCGCAGCGAAACGACGATGGCCGCGCGCCTCTCGGGCGAGCTGCTTGATGCGTCGAACAACCGCGGCAACGCGGTGAAGAAGCGCGAAGACACGCACCGCATGGCGGAAGCCAACCGCGCTTTCAGCCACTACCGCTGGTAACAGCGGGCAGGTTAGACTCCGCTGGTAATTTGCGCGGGCGCTTCGGCGTCTCGCAAATGTAATCATTCTTCCTATATCGGGGGCGGCCTCCAAAGCCTCCCCCCAAGTCCAAGGAAAAGACCATGGCACGCAGCCATCCGCTCGAACGCTATCGCAATTTCGGTATCATGGCGCACATCGACGCCGGCAAGACCACGACGACCGAGCGTATCCTTTACTACACCGGCAAGTCCTACAAGATCGGCGAAGTCCATGACGGCGCCGCGACGATGGACTGGATGGAACAGGAGCAGGAGCGCGGCATCACCATCACGTCCGCGGCCACCACTTGCTTGTGGAAAGCCGAAGAGGGCAATGGCCCCGAGCATCGCCTGAACATCATCGACACCCCCGGACACGTCGACTTCACGATTGAAGTCGAGCGCAGCTTGCGCGTCCTCGACGGCGCGGTCGCGGCGTTTGACGGCGTGGCTGGCGTCGAGCCGCAGTCGGAAACCGTGTGGCGTCAGGCGGACAAGTACAAGGTTCCGCGGATGTGCTTCATCAACAAGCTCGACCGCACCGGCGCCGATTTCTATTATTGCGTCCAGACGATCATCGATCGCCTCGGCGCGACGCCGGCTGTTCTGTACCTTCCCATCGGCGCCGAAGGCGATTTCAAGGGCCTCGTCGATCTCGTCAACAACCGCGGCATCATCTGGAAGGATGAAAGCCTCGGGGCCGAGTTCGAATATGTCGACGTCCCCGCGGACCTCGCCGACAAGGCGGCCGAATATCGCCAGAAGCTGATCGAGCTCGCCGTCGAACAGGACGACGATGCGATGATGGCCTATCTCGAAGGCGAAGAGCCCGACGTCGCGACGCTGAAGGCGCTGATCCGCAAGGGCACGCTGAACCAGTCGTTCGTGCCCGTGCTCTGCGGCTCGGCATTCAAGAACAAGGGCGTTCAGCCGCTGCTCGACGCCGTTGTCGACTATCTGCCTTCGCCGCTCGACATCCCCGACGTTCAGGGCATCAACCCCGATTCGGAAGAAGCCGATTCGCGCGCGACGTCGGACTCGGCGCCGCTCTCGATGCTCGCGTTCAAGATCATGAACGACCCGTTCGTCGGCTCGCTCACCTTCGCGCGCATCTATTCGGGTACGCTGTCGAAAGGCACCTATCTGAACTCGGTGAAGGACAAGAAGGAAAAGATCGGCCGTATGCTTCTGATGCATGCGAACAGCCGTGAGGACATCGAAGAAGCCTATGCGGGCGACATCGTTGCGCTCGCCGGCCTCAAGGAAACCACGACGGGCGATACGATCTGCGCCACGAGCGCGCCGATCATCCTCGAGCGTATGGAATTCCCCGAGCCGGTCATCGAGCTGTCGGTCGAGCCCAAGACCAAGGCCGACCAGGAAAAGATGGGCGTCGCGCTCAATCGTCTGGCCGCCGAGGACCCCAGCTTCCGCGTTTCGACCGACCATGAATCGGGTCAGACGATCATCAAGGGCATGGGCGAGCTTCACCTCGACATCCTCGTCGATCGCATGAAGCGCGAGTTCAAGGTCGAGGCGAATGTCGGCGCGCCGCAGGTGGCGTATCGCGAAAGCCTCGCGAAGCCGGTGGCCGTCGATTACACCCACAAGAAGCAGTCGGGTGGTTCGGGTCAGTTCGGCCGCGTGAAGATCGAGGTTGCGCCCGGCGAACGCGGCAGCGGCATCACCTTCATCGACGAGATCAAGGGCGGCAACATTCCGCGCGAATATATCCCGTCGGTCGAGAAGGGCATGCGCGAATCGGCCGAGAACGGGCACATGATCGGCTTCCCGATCATCGACTTCGAGATCAAGCTCGTCGACGGTGCCTACCACGACGTCGACTCGTCGGCGCTGGCGTTCGAAATCGCGGGCCGCGCAGCCATGCGCGAAGTCGCGGCAAAGGCAGGCATCAAGCTGCTCGAGCCGGTGATGAAGGTCGAAGTTGTCACGCCCGAGGAATTCATGGGCGACGTGATCGGCGACCTCAACAGCCGTCGCGGCCAGATCCAGGGCACCGACAGCCGCGGTAACGCGCAGGTTGTCGAGGCCATGGTGCCGCTGGCGAACATGTTCGGCTATGTGAACCAGCTGCGCTCTTTCACGCAGGGCCGTGCGCAATATTCGATGCAATTCTCGCATTACGAAGAAGTGCCGACCAACGTCGCCGAAGAAGTGAAGGCCAAGATGGCCTGATGGTCGAGGCCGCGCGGGCTTGCACCGCGCGGCAAGACCTACTAAGGGCGGCGCCTGATTCAGCGGGCGTCGGCCAGGACTGATCAACCCAACCCAATGAACAAGAAGGTTCAACAACATGGCCAAGGCTAAATTTGAGCGGAACAAGCCGCACTGCAACATCGGCACCATCGGTCACGTCGACCATGGCAAGACCTCGCTGACCGCCGCGATCACCAAGGTGCTCGCCGAAACGACCGGCGGCACCGCCGTCGACTTCGCGAACATCGACAAGGCTCCCGAAGAGCGCGAGCGCGGCATCACCATCTCGACCGCGCACGTCGAATATGAAACCGGCGCGCGCCACTATGCGCACGTCGACTGCCCGGGCCACGCCGACTATGTGAAGAACATGATCACCGGCGCCGCGCAGATGGACGGCGCGATCCTCGTCGTGTCGGCCGCTGACGGCCCGATGCCGCAGACGAAGGAGCACATCCTGCTCGCGAAGCAGGTCGGCGTTCCGACCATGGTCGTGTTCCTCAACAAGGTCGACCAGCTCGACGATCCCGAACTGCTCGAACTCGTCGAACTCGAAATCCGCGAAGAACTTTCGAAGCGCGACTTCGACGGCGACAATATTCCGATCATCCCGGGTTCGGCGCTTGCCGCGCTCGAGGGCCGCGACGACAACATCGGCAAGGAAGCCATTCTGAAGCTGATGGAAGCCGTCGACAGCTGGATTCCGCAGCCGGAACGTCCGCTCGACAAGCCCTTCCTGATGCCGATCGAAGACGTGTTCTCGATCTCGGGTCGCGGCACCGTCGTCACCGGCCGTGTCGAAACCGGCGTGGTCAAGGTTGGTGAAGAAGTCGAAATCGTCGGCATCAAGGACACCAAGAAGACCGTCGTCACCGGCGTTGAAATGTTCCGCAAGCTGCTCGATCAGGGCGAAGCCGGCGACAACATCGGTGCGCTGATCCGCGGCGTCGGCCGTGAGGAAGTCGAGCGTGGCCAGGTTCTGGCGAAGCCCGGCTCGATCACGCCGCACACCGAATTCACCTCGGAAGTCTATGTCCTGTCGAAGGACGAGGGTGGCCGTCACACGCCGTTCTTTGCGAACTATCGTCCGCAGTTCTACTTCCGCACCACAGACGTCACCGGCGAGGTCATCCTCCCCGAGGGCACCGAGATGGTGATGCCGGGCGACAACGTCCAGCTGTCGGTCAAGCTGATCGCCCCGATCGCGATGGACCAGGGTCTGCGCTTCGCTATTCGCGAAGGTGGCCGCACGGTCGGCGCAGGGGTTGTGGCTTCGATCACAAAGTAATATAGGGCCGCGAGCCGCGCGATTCGGATCGATTCGCGCGGCTCGTAGCTTAAAGGTTTTTGATGGCCGCGCCGGCCTCCCTGCGGGGGCGGGCAGTGGCCATTTCGGCTCTTTCGCATCGTCAGACGGGATTCGACTGGAACAGTCATGGAAACGCAGAATATTCGCATTCGCCTGAAGGCCTTTGATCACCGCGTGCTCGATCAGGCCACCACCGACATCGCCGACACGGCGCGTCGTACCGGAGCGCTTATTCGCGGCCCGATCCCGCTGCCGACGCGCATTGAAAAATTCACCGTGAACCGCGGCCCGCACATCGACAAGAAGTCGCGCGAGCAGTTCGAGGTGCGCACCCACAAGCGGCTGCTCGACATCGTGCAGCCCACCCCGCAGACGGTCGACGCGCTGATGAAGCTCGACCTCGCCGCGGGCGTGAATGTCGAGATTAAATTGGCCTAAGCCAATTTACCTTTAGCCCCGGACTTGATCCGGGGTCTCTATCGGCCAGCCGCTTCGGCGATGGCACAAGTCCGGAGCGATCCGGACCGACGATAGGGTGGATACCGCCGGACCGCTTCGCTGAAGCATCATGGTCCGGGCCGCGTCCCCCGTCTCGCCGCAACGGTCCTTCGGGACATGCGGCACCTCAGCCCGGACGGGGCGATGCACAAAATTCGGGCTGGGAGGGTTCCGTGAAGGCAATGCCTTCGTGGGTCCCGCAAGCCGTGCGGAATGGTCCGCCCGGCCTCTGTTGAGGAGTGAAGATCATGCGCACTGGCGTGATCGCGAAGAAAATGGGGATGACCCGCCTGTTTCAGGACGACGGCCGCCACGTGCCCGTCACCATCCTGAGCCTCGAAGGCTGTCAGGTCGTTTCCGTCCGCGATAAGGAACGCGACGGCTATGTGGCCGTTCAACTGGGTGCCGGCTCGGCCAAGGCGAAGAATGTCGCCAAGCCGCAGCGTGGCGCCTATGGCAAGGCCGAAGTCGAGCCGAAGGCGAAGCTCGTCGAATTCCGCGTCGCCGACGACGCGACGCTCGACGTCGGCGCCGAACTGTCGGCCGACCATTTCGTCGCCGGCCAGATCGTCGACATCCAGGGCGTGACGCAGGGCAAGGGCTTTGCCGGTGCGATGAAGCGCTGGGGTTTCGGCGGTATGCGCGCGACCCACGGCGTTTCGATCAGCCACCGTGCGCATGGTTCGACGGGTAACCGCCAGGATCCGGGCCGCGTCTTCAAGAACAAGAAGATGGCCGGCCACATGGGCGCGCGCAATCGCACTCAGCAGAATCTCGAAATCGTCCGCACCGACGTCGAGCGCGGTCTTCTCTTCGTCAAGGGTTCGGTCCCTGGCTCGAAGGGCGGCTGGCTGCTCGTTCGCGATGCGGTGAAGCTGCCGCGCCACCCCGAGGCCCCCTATCCGGCGGGCATCAAGAGCGCGGCCAACAGCAACGAAGCCCCGGCTGACGCGCCGGTCGAAACGCCGGTGGAAGACACCGTCGTCGACACCGCGGCGACCGACGGCGCACAGGAGTCCTGATCATGAAGGTCAAGGTTCAGACCCTCGATGGCAAGGCTGGCGCCGACATCGACCTTAACGATGACGTCTTCGGCGTCGATGCGCGTGCCGACATCCTGCACCGCGTTGTCGCGTGGCAGCTCGAAAAGCGCCGCGCGCCGGCGCGTGCCGCGCGCGAACGCAGCGACGTGTCGCGCACCGGCAAGAAGTTCGGTCGCCAGAAGGGCGGCGGTACGGCGCGTCACGGCGACCGCAAGGCGCCGATCTTCATCGGCGGCGGCAAGGCGCATGGCCCTCGTGCCCGCACCTTCGGCCACTCGCTGAACAAGAAGATCCGCACGCTCGGCCTCAAGATGGCGCTCAGCGACAAGGCGAAGGGCGGCAAGCTCGTCGTCCTCGACACGCTCGAGCTCAAGGACGCGAAGACCAAGGCGCTCGCCGGCAAGCTCGGCAAGCTCGAACTCGGCAATCGCGCGCTCTTCATCGACGGCGATGCGGTCCACGAAAGCTTCGCGATGGCATCGGCCAACCTGATCGGCATCGACGCGATGCCGGCGATCGGTGCCAATGTCTATGACATCATGCGCGCCGACACGCTGGTCCTGACCCGCGCGGCCGTCGAAAAGCTGGAGGCACGCTTCAATGGCTAAGGCAAAAACAGTCGATGCGCGTCATTATGACGTGATCCTCGCTCCGGTGATCACCGAAAAGTCGACGCTGCTCAGCGAAAACAACGCCGTGGTCTTCCGCGTCGCCAACGATGCGACCAAGCCCGCAATCAAGGCGGCCGTCGAGGCGCTGTTCGATGTCAAGGTGCTCGGCGTGAACACGCTCGTCACCAAGGGCAAGACCAAGCGCTGGAAGGGCAAGCCCTACACCCGCAGCGACGTGAAGAAGGCGATCGTTCGTCTGGCCGAAGGCCAGTCGATCGACGTCACCACGGGCGTCTGACGGATAGGGGAAGGCAGAGAAAATGGCACTCAAATCCTATAATCCGACCAGCCCCGCGCAGCGCGGCCTGATCCTCGTCGACAAGTCGGCGCTGTGGAAGGGCAAGCCCGTCAAGGCGCTGACCGAAGGCAAGCGCAAGACCGGTGGCCGCAACAACAAGGGTCATGTGACCTCGCGCGGCATCGCTGGCGGCCACAAGCAGAAGTACCGCTTCATCGACTTCAAGCGTCGCAAGTGGGACATGCCGGCCACCGTCGAGCGGCTCGAATATGACCCGAACCGCACGGCGTTCATCGCGCTGGTGAAATATGAGGACGGCGAACTCGCCTATATCCTCGCGCCGCAGCGCCTCGGCGTCGGCGACACGGTGATCGCGGGCAAGAAGACCGACGTGAAGCCGGGCAATGCGATGCAACTGTCGCAGATGCCCGTCGGCACGATCGTCCACAATATCGAGATGAAGCCGGGCAAGGGCGGCCAGATCGCCCGTTCGGCAGGCACCTATGCCCAGGTCGTCGGTCGTGACCGCGGCCTCGTCATCGTGCGTCTCGGTTCGGGCGAGCAGCGGTATATCCGCGGCGAGTGCATGGGCACGGTCGGTGCGGTGTCGAACCCCGACAACCAGAACACCAACCTCGGCAAGGCCGGCCGCAATCGCTGGCTCGGCAAGCGTCCGCTGACTCGCGGCGTCGCCAAGAACCCGGTCGATCACCCGCACGGCGGTGGTGAAGGCCGGACCTCGGGCGGCCGTCACCCGGTCACTCCGTGGGGCAAGCCGACCAAGGGCGCACGCACGCGTCACAACAAGTCGACCGACAAGATGATCATCCGGTCGCGTCACGCGAAGAAGAAGAGGTAAGTCATGGCTCGCTCGGTCTGGAAGGGTCCGTTCGTCGACCTTCATCTCCTCAAGAAAGCCGAATCGGCCCAGGACGGCGGCAGCTCTGCCCCGATCAAGACCTGGTCGCGTCGGTCCACCATCCTGCCGCAGTTCGTCGGGCTGACCTTCAACGTCTACAACGGTCGCAAGTTCGTGCCGGTGTCGGTCAATGAAGACATGGTCGGCATGAAGCTGGGTGAATTTGCGCCGACGCGCTTCTTCCCCGGTCACGCGGCCGACAAGAAGGGCAAACGCTAATGGGCAAGGCAAAATCCCCCCGCCGCGTTGCGGACAATGAGGCGCTGTCGGTCGGCACGCAGATTCGCGGTTCGGCGCAGAAGCTGAACCTCGTCGCCGCGCTGATCCGCGGCCGCAAGGTCGAAGACGCGATGAACGTCCTCGCTTTCTCGAAGAAGGCGATGGCGGTCGACGTGCGCAAGGTTCTCGCCAGCGCCGTCGCCAACGCGGAAAACAACCACAACCTCGATGTCGATGCGTTGGTCATCAAGGAAGCGAGCGTCGGCAAGTCGATCTCGATGAAGCGCTGGCACGCACGCGGCCGCGGCAAGTCGACCCGGATCGTCAAGCCGTTCAGCCGTATCCGCATCGTCGTGCGCGAACAGGAAGAAGAGGCGTAAGATGGGCCAGAAGAGCAATCCGATCGGCCTGCGCCTGCAGGTCAACCGCACCTGGGACAGCCGCTGGTTCGCGGAAGGCCAGGACTATGGACGCATGTTGATCGAGGATCTGAAGATCCGCAAATATGTGTTCAAGGCCCTGCCGCAGGCGGCGATCTCGAAGGTCGTGATCGAACGTCCCGCAAAGCTGTGCCGCGTGTCGATCTATGCCGCCCGTCCGGGCGTCATCATCGGCAAGAAGGGCGCCGACATCGAAAAGCTGCGCAAGGCGCTCGGCGAGATGACGGGCAGCGACGTGTCGCTGAACATCGTCGAAATCCGCAAGCCCGAAGTCGATGCGAAGCTCGTCGCGCAGGGCATTGCCGACCAGCTCGAACGCCGCGTCGCGTTCCGCCGCGCGATGAAGCGCGCGGTCCAGTCGGCGATGCGTCTGGGCGCCGAAGGCATCCGGATCAACTGCGCCGGCCGTCTGGGCGGCGCGGAAATCGCGCGCACCGAATGGTACCGCGAGGGCCGCGTGCCGCTGCACACGCTGCGCGCCAATGTCGACTATGCCGAAGCCGAAGCGCACACCGCCTATGGCGTGTGCGGCATCAAGGTGTGGATCTTCAAGGGCGAAATCCTTGGCCACGACCCGATGGCGACCGACCGGCTGATGCTCGACGCGCAAACGTCGGGCGTGCGCCCGGCGCGCGATGATCGCCGTTAAGGACTGCTGACATGCTGCAACCGAAAAAAACCAAGTTCCGCAAGGCATTCAAGGGCCGCATCCACGGCAATGCCAAGGGCGGCACCAGCCTGAACTTCGGCTCCTATGGCCTGAAGGCGATGGAACCCGAGCGCATCACCGCGCGCCAGATCGAAGCGGCCCGCCGCGCGATCAGCCGTGCGATCAAGCGTCAGGGCCGCCTGTGGATCCGCGTGTTCCCCGACGTCCCCGTGTCGTCGAAGCCCGCCGAAGTCCGCATGGGTAAGGGCAAGGGTTCGCCCGAATATTGGGCCGCCCGCGTCAAGCCCGGCCGCATCCTGTTCGAACTCGACGGCGTCCCCGGCCCGGTGGCCGCGCTGGCGTTCGAACGCGCGGCGATGAAGCTGCCGATCAAGACGAAGGTCGTCGCCCGCCTCGGCGACACCTCGCACCTGGAGGGTTGAGGGCCATGGCCAAGACCGACGATGTGACCAAGAAGACCGACGACCAGCTGTCCGAATCGCTGGGCGAGCTGAAGCGCGAGGCGTTCAACCTGCGTTTCCAGGCCGCCACCGGCCAGCTCGAAAAGGCTTCGCGGGTCAAGGAAGTGCGCCGTTCGATCGCGCGCATCAAGACCGAACAGACCGCGCGCGTTCGCGCCGCGGCCAAGTAAGGAGACTGTCATGCCGAAGCGCATTCTGACCGGCACGGTGGTGTCCGACAAGGGCGACAAGACCGTCGTGGTGAAGGTGGAGCGGAAGGTGAAGCACCCGCTCTACGGGAAGATCATCCGGCGTTCGAAAAAGTATCACGCCCACGATGAGGACAACAGCGTCAAGGCTGGCGAAACCGTCCGCATCGAGGAAACGAAGCCGATTTCGAAGCTCAAGACGTGGAAGGTGCTCGACAAGGTCGACACTCACAGCAAGCCGGCAACGGCTGCCCCCGCCGCGGCCGAAGGCTAAGGATTTTCACGGAACCGCCGGGACGGCCCGGTAGGCCAAGGAAGAAGGAAATGCATCGATGATTCAGATGCAGTCACAATTGGAAGTCGCCGACAACAGCGGCGCGAAGCGCGTCCAGTGCATCAAGGTGCTGGGCGGGTCGAAGCGTCGCGTGGCCGGCGTCGGCGATGTCATCGTCGTGTCGATCAAGGAAGCGCAGCCGCGCGGCAAGGTGAAGAAGGGCGATGTCCATCGCGCCGTCATCGTCCGCACCGCGAAGGATGTGCGCCGCGCCGATGGCTCGGTCATTCGTTTCGACACCAACGCCGCCGTGCTCGTCAACAAGAATGAAGAGCCGATCGGCACGCGTATCTTCGGCCCCGTCGTCCGCGAACTGCGCGGCAAGGGCTATATGAAGATCATCAGCCTGGCGCCGGAGGTGCTCTGACCATGGGTATGGCCAAGATCAAGAAGGGCGACACGGTCGTCGTCCTGTCCGGCAAGGACAAGGGCAAGACCGGCGAAGTGACGCAGAGCCTGCCGAAGGACGGCAAGGTCGTCGTCGCGGGCGTCAACATCATCACGCGTCACAAGAAGCCGAGCCAGCAGGACCCGCAGGGCGGCCTCGAACGCAAGGAAGCGCCGCTGCACGCCAGCAAGGTCGCGATTGCCGATCCCAAGACCGGCAAACCGACGCGCGTCCGCTTTGAAACCAAGGACGGCAAGAAGGTCCGCGTGGCCGTGAAGTCCGGGGAGACTCTCAATGGCTGACAACTACACCCCGCGCATGCGCAAGCTCTATGACGACAAGATCGTCAAGGCGATGACCGAGAAATTCGGTTACAAGAATGCGATGGAAGTGCCGAAGATCGAAAAGATCGTGCTCAACATGGGCGTCGGCGAAGCCACGCAGGACAAGAAGAAGGTCGAAGCCGCGGCAGCCGAAATGGAGCTGATCGCCGGGCAGAAGCCCGTCGTGACCAAGGCCAAGAAGTCGATCGCCCAGTTCAAGCTGCGCGAAGGCATGCCGATCGGTTGCAAGGTCACCCTGCGCCGCGAACGCATGTACGAGTTCCTCGATCGTCTGATCACGATCGCGATGCCGCGCATCCGCGACTTTCGCGGCGTGTCGGCGAAGAGCTTCGACGGCCGTGGCAACTATGCCATGGGCCTCAAGGAACAGATCATCTTCCCCGAAATCAACTATGACCGCATCGATCAGGTGCGCGGCATGGACGTGATCGTGACCACCACCGCTCGCACGGACGATGAAGCCCGCGAACTGCTCAAGCTGTTCGGCTTCCCCTTCCCGATCGAAGCGCAGGAAAAGGAAGCCGCCTGAGCCCCGCGAGGGGACCAGGCCGGCTCTTTCAAGAAGGAAAGAGAACTTAAGTCATGGCGAAACTGAGTTCGATGAACAAGAATGAGCGTCGCAAGAAGCTGGTGAAGAAATATGCCGGCCGTTATGCGAAGCTGAAGGCGATTGCGGCGGACACGTCGCTCGACGATGGCGAGCGTCTGATCGCGCGCCTCAAGATGGCGGAAATCCCGCGCAACGGAAACCCGACCCGCATCCGCAACCGGTGCGAGCTCACGGGGCGTCCGCGCGCCTATTATCGCAAGTTCCGGCTTTGCCGCGTGCAGCTCCGCGATCTGGCCAACAAGGGCCTGATCCCCGGTGTTGTGAAGTCGAGCTGGTAAGGAAGACGCAAGATGGCAATGACCGATCCTCTGGGTGATATGCTCACCCGCATCCGCAACGGCCAGCAGGCGAAGAAGGACAGCGTCCTGACGCCGGCTTCGACGCTGCGCGTCCGCGTTCTCGATGTTCTCCAGCGCGAAGGCTATATCCGCGGCTACAGCGAAGAAGCGCTGGGCGTGCGGGGCCAGCACAAGGGCATCCGCATCGAGCTCAAATATTTCGAAGGCCAGCCGGCGATCCGCCACGTGGCCCGCGTCTCGAAGCCGGGTCGCCGCGTCTATTCGGGTTCGAAAGAGCTGCCGATCGTGCGCAACGGCCTGGGCATCACCATCGTGTCGACCCCGCGGGGCGTCCTCTCGGACGCCGAAGCCCGCGAGCATAATGTCGGCGGCGAAGTGCTGGCGGAGGTGTTCTGATGTCGCGCATTGGTAAAAAGGCAGTGGAGATCCCCAGCGGCGTCACCGCCGCGATCGACGGCGGCGAGCTGTCGGTCAAGGGTCCCAAGGGCACGCTCGCGATGCCGCTTTCCGACAACATCAAATATGAAGTCGGCGAAGGCAGCATCTCGGTCCAGCCCGCGAACGACACGCGCGAAGCACGCGCCTTCTGGGGCATGCAGCGCACGCTGGTGCAGAACCTCGTCACGGGCGTGACCGAGGGCTTCACCAAGACGCTCGAAATCTCGGGCGTCGGCTATCGTGCCAACTCGCAGGGCAAGACGCTCAAGCTGCAGCTCGGCTACAGCCACGATGTCGACTTTGCGGTACCCGAGGGTATCGAGATCAAGACGCCGGACAATACGACGATCGAGATCAGCGGCATCGACAAGCAGATGGTCGGCCAGGTCGCGGCGGAAATCCGCCGTTGGCGCAAGCCCGAACCCTATAAGGGCAAGGGCATCAAATATCGCGGCGAGTACATCTTCCGCAAAGAAGGCAAGAAGAAGTAAGCCATGGCACATCTTACCCCTTTCCAAAAACGCCGCCAGCGCGTCCGCACTGCGCTCCGTCAGCGCGCCGCCGGGCGTCCGCGCCTTTCGGTGCACCGTTCGGGCCGTCACATCTATGCGCAGCTCATCGATGACGCCGCTGGCCGCACGCTCGCTGCTGCCTCGACGCTCGACAAGGATGTCCGCGGCAAGGCCGGCGCGACGGCTGCTGCGGCTGCCGATGTCGGCAAGCGCCTCGCCGCTGCCGCCAAGAAGGCGGGCGTGACGCAGGTCGTGTTCGACCGTGGCGGCTTCCTGTTCCACGGGCGCATCAAGGCGCTGGCCGACGCGGCACGCGAAGGCGGATTGGAGTTTTAATGATGGCAGACGAAAACACCACGGGTCAGGGCAACCAGCCCGAGGCGATCCTGGCGCCCGAAACCACCAACGCCGAAGTCACGAACCAGGCCCCGCGCCGCGGTCGTGGTGGCGGTCGCGACGGTGGTCGCGGCGGACGTGACGGTGGCCGTGGCCGCCGCGACGATCGCCGTCCGCGCGACGACGATGGTGGCGAAGAGCTGATCGAAAAGCTCGTCCACATCAACCGCGTGTCGAAGACGGTGAAGGGTGGTAAGCGCTTCGGCTTCGCCGCGCTCGTCGTCGTCGGCGACGGCAAGGGCCGCGCCGGGTTCGGTCACGGCAAGGCGCGCGAAGTGCCCGAAGCCATTTCGAAGGCGACCGCCGCGGCAAAGAAGGCGATGATCCGCGTTCCGCTGCGCGATGGCCGCACGCTGCATCATGACGGCCGCGGCCATTTCGGCGCCGGCAATGTCACGCTGCGCTCGGCGCCCGCGGGGACCGGCATCATCGCCGGCGGCCCGATGCGCGCGGTGTTCGAATCGCTCGGCGTTGCCGATGTGGTGACCAAGTCGGTCGGCACCTCGAACCCCTATAACATGATCCGCGCAACCTTTGAGGCGCTCGGCGAACAGACGAGCCCCAAGTCGGTCGCGCAGCGTCGCGGCAAGAAGGTGTCGGACCTCATCAAGCGCGGCGGCTCGTCCGATCGCGCCGCCGAGGCCGAAGCCGCCGCGGTGACGGAGTAAGAACATGGCCGACAAGACAATCAAGATCCGCCAGATCGGTTCGCCGATCCGTCGTCCGAAGGAACAGCGCGCTATCCTGACCGGCCTCGGCCTGGGCAAGATGCACCGCGAGGTCGAGCTGGTCGACACGCCCGAAGTGCGCGGCATGATCCGCAAGCTTCCGCACATGGTGGAAGTCGTCGAGGGCTGAATGAAGCTCTATCGCCTGTTGACCGGTCCCGATGACAGCGCCTTTTGTGCGCGGGTCGAGGGGCTGCTCAACCGGGGATGGCAACTTCACGGAAGCCCGTCGATTACCAGCGTCGATGGCCGCGGCTATGTCGCCCAGGCCATCGTGATGGAAAAGGCCGGACCCTATCCCGGCTTTCAGCCATCGAGCGAAATCGAACCGGACTGATCCGCCGCGGCGGTCAGCCCATAGCGCGAACACAGCGAAAGCGAGTGCAACATGACTATCAAACTCAACGACCTTCGTGACAACAACGGTGCCCGCAAGGGCCGCATGCGCGTCGGGCGCGGGATCGGCTCGGGCAAGGGCAAGACCGGCGGTCGCGGCCAAAAGGGTCAGAAGAGCCGCAGCGGCGTTTCGATCAACGGCTTCGAGGGCGGCCAGATGCCGCTCCACATGCGTCTGCCGAAGCGCGGCTTCAACAACATCTTCGGCAAGGATTTCGCGATCGTGAACCTTGGCCAGGTGCAGAAGCTCGTCGACGCGAAAAAGCTCGACGCGAAGAAGCCCGTCGATCACGCGGCGCTCAAGGCCGCGGGCGTGGCGCGCGGCGGCAAGGACGGCGTCCGCCTCCTCGCCAAGGGCGAATTCACTGCCAAGCTGACCTTTGCGGTCGCCGGCGCGTCGAAGGGCGCGATCGAGGCGGTCGAAAAGGCCGGCGGCAAGGTCGAACTGCCCGAAGTCAAGGAAGCAGCGCCCGAGGGCAAGAAGGCCCAGCGCCGCGCCGACGCCAAGGCAAAATAATCAGGCGAAGGGGCGGCGCGCAATGCGTGTCGCCCCTTCGTCATTCGATTGACCCGCATTCCCGTTCGGGTCGATCGAAGGTTGATGCCCCTCGGGACAACCCAGGATTCAGGGGCATCGCGACGTCGCTCGATGCGAACGGACAATGACAGCGGTCCACGCCCTCGGCCCGCCGCGTAAAATAGGGCCTTTCCCCTTGCGCTTCGTTCCATGCGAACGCACATAGGCGCCGGGTCGCGGGGGGCGCGGTCCGCACTCGAGGAAAGAAGATCATGGCCTCTCGCGCCGACCAATTTGCTTCCAACCTGAATTTCTCGAAATTCGGCCAGGCGACCGAGCTCAAGAACCGCATCTGGTTCACCATCGGCGCGCTCATCGTTTTCCGCTTCCTGTCGTTCGTGCCGCTGCCGGGGGTCGACCCGGTCGCGCTGTCGCGCCTTTACGACCAGGCGGCGTCGGGCGGCGTCCTCGACATCTTCAACACCTTCTCGGGCGGCAGCCTCGAGCGCATGAGCATCATCGCGCTCGGCGTCATGCCCTATATTACGGCGTCGATCGTCGTCCAGCTCGCCTCGGCGCTGTCGCCGAGCCTCGCCGCGCTCAAGAAAGAGGGCGAGAGCGGGCGCAAGAAGCTCAACCAATATACGCGCTACGGCACCGTCGCGCTGACCGCGATCCAGGGCTATTTCGTCGCCGTCGGGCTCGAAACGCTCGGCGCGAGCCAGGGCATCGGCGCGGTCGTCGATCCGGGGATGATGTTCCGCATCGGCGCGGTCATCAGCATCGTCGGCGGCACGCTCTTCCTGATGTGGCTCGGCGAACAGATTACCAGCCGCGGCATCGGCAACGGCGTCTCGCTCATCATCATGGCGGGCATCCTCGCGCAGCTGCCGCGCAGCTTTGCGCAGATGTTCCAGCAGGTGCGCGAAGGATCGATGGGCGGCGGCACCGTGATCGCGGTGATCGCGGGCGGTATCGCCATCATCGCTTTCATCAGCTTCATGGAACGCTCGCAGCGCCGCGTCCTCGTCCAATATCCGAAGCGCGCGACACAGCGCGGCGGGATGCAGGCCGACCGCAGCCACCTGCCGCTCAAGGTCAACACCGCCGGCGTGATCCCGCCGATCTTCGCCTCGTCGCTGCTGCTGATGCCGCTGACCGTCACGCAGATGATGGGCAATAATGTCCAGGGCGACACCGCGACCGGCGACTTCCTGATCACGCTCAACCAGTATCTCGCGCACGGCCAGCCGCTCTATATGCTGCTCTATGCTGCGGGGATCATCTTCTTCTGCTTCTTCTACGTCGCCGTCGTCTTCAATCCCGAGGAAACCGCCGACAATCTGAAGCGCCAGAATGGCTTCATCCCCGGCATCCGTCCGGGCAAGAACACCGCCGCCTATCTCGATCATGTGCTGACGCGCATCACGGTGATCGGCGCGGCCTATCTGGCGCTCATCTGTCTCGTTCCCGAATATTTCATCGCGCAGTCGGGGCTGCCCTTCTATCTCGGCGGCACCAGCCTGCTCATCATCGTGAACGTGACGATCGACACGATCAGCCAGATCCAGAGCCACATGCTCGCGCACCAATATGGCGACCTGATCAAAAAGGCGAAATTGAAGGGCGGCGTTGCACGGCGCTGACCGCCTCGCTACGGCAAAGCGACCAGGACAAAGGCAACAGGGGCTCCGATGACGCTGAACATCATTTTGCTTGGACCGCCGGGGGCGGGCAAGGGGACACAGGCGTCGCGCCTCGAGGACGAGCATGGCATGGTCCAGCTGTCGACCGGCGACATGCTGCGCGCGGCGGTCAAGGCCGGCACCCCGATCGGCATGCAGGCGAAAGCCGTGATGGACGCAGGCGAGCTCGTCTCCGACGAGATCGTGTCGGGGCTGATCGGCGAACGGCTCGACGAACTCGGCGGCGAAACATCGGTCATCTTCGACGGCTATCCGCGTACCGCCGCCCAGGCCGAGGCGCTCGACGCGATCCTCGCCGAACGCGGCCGCAAGCTCGACCATGTGATCGAGCTGCTCGTCGACGAGGATGCCCTGGTCGACCGGATCACCGGACGCTTTTCCTGCGCCAACTGCGGCGAAGGCTATCACGACCGCTACAAGCTGCCCAAGGTCGCCGGCACGTGCGACGTCTGCGGCAATCAGGAATTCAAGCGCCGCCCCGACGATAATGAGGAAACGGTACGAACGCGCATGGCCGAATATCGCGCCAAGACCGCGCCGATCCTCCCGATCTACGAAGCGCGCGGCATCGTCGCGCGCGTCGACGGCATGGCGGCGATCGCGAGCGTCAACGACGCGATCGAAGCGATTTTCGCGCCCGCCGGATAGGCTGCTAGCCAGCCCCCCAGCGGCCCGTTATGGTCGGGCCATTGGGGGATTTGGCTATGCGCACTTACATCTGTCCGACAATTCTCGCCGCCACGGCGCTGCTCGCGGCGCCCGCGTCGGCAAAGGTCATCGACGAAAGCGAGGCGGGCTTCACCGTCGCGCATACGGCGCAGGTCGCCGCGACCCCCGCCGATGTGTGGAAAATGCTCCGCATGCCGCAAAAATGGTGGTCGAAAGAGCATAGCTGGACCGGCGACGCCGCCAACTTCTGGCTCGATTCGCAGGCCGGCGGCTGTTTCTGCGAGAAAATCCCCGGCAGCGGCGACGGCCTCGGCAGCGTCCAGCACGCGCGCATCATCCATGCGCGGCCGAACGAGCTGCTGCGCCTCTCGGGCGCGCTCGGTCCGCTGCAAAGCGAGGCGGTGACCGGCACGCTGACGATCCAGATCAAGGAAACCCCGACGGGCAGCGCGCTGCGCTTCGATTATGTCGTCGGCGGCTATATGCGCTTCAAGGTCGCGCAGATCGCGCCGGCGGTCGATACGGTGATTGGCGAACAGCTCGCGGGACTGGCCGCTGCGCTCGGCGGGGCGCTGCCCCCGACGCGCGCCGAAAAGGCGGCGGAAGAGGCCGGCGCGCCTGACGCCGAAACGCCGCCGGCCAAAGAGGAGGCCGCGGCGGAATCGGGCCTCGACGCCGCGGTCGCCGATCTGATCGAGCAAGACGCGAAGCCGAAGCCCGACGAGCGCCTCTAGGGTCCTGACCCTACGGTCCCGACCCTAGCCGTCCGCCTGGCCGCGCAGCTTGGCCAGCGCGGCGAACGGCCCCGCCTGTTCTTCGCTCAGCACGCCCTTTTCGGCGAGGATGCGGTCGGCGTCCGCATGCCGCGGAAAGGGGTCGAGCGCGAGCGACAGCGTCTGCACCGCCGCTTCGCCCAAATCGATGCGTTCGGCTTCGAGCGGGAGGATATCGCAGTCGTCGCTGCTGATCTCGACCTCGTCATCTTCGCCGGCCCCCGCCGCCACATCGCGCAAATAGCGCAGGTCAAAGGGCTCGCGGATCGTCGCGGGAAGGGGCAGGTCGGTCGCGGCGCAGCGTTGGACGAGTTTGGCAACGACCTCGCCGCGGGCGGCGATCCCGCCCGCCACCGCGCGCACCTCGGCCGACAGCGCGAAATGGCCAAGCTCGACGAGCCCCAGCCGCCGCGCGATGGCGGCGCGCGCGTCGGCGTCGGCCTCGATCGCGACGCTGCGCCCCGGCCCCGCCTCGGCGACGGTGACGATGTGCGAGAATTCGGTCGCGGTCATTCGGGGAGCCTGTCGGCGACGACCAGCGCCTCGACCGGCATCGCCTGCAACGCCGCCCGCAGCTTCGCGGTCGCGGCCATCACATGCGCCAGCGCTTCGGCGTCCGGCTCGACGCCGCGCCACAGGTTGCGCACCAGCGCGGCCTTGAGCGCGTCGGACCCGTCGGGCGCGCGGTAGGCGCCGAGCCGCCCGCCGAGCGCGCCGACCATCCGTCCGACCTGCTTGCCGACGACCATGTCACCAAAGCCGACCTGGCGCATCTGGCCGTCCATGTCGTTGACGAACAATTCGGTGAGCTCGACCCCGGCGAGCGCCTGGTCGGGGGCGTCGTCGATCCGGTGCAGCACCAGCGCGAGGATCAGGCTGATCATGTCGAAACGTCCGTCGAGCGTGTCGGGAACCCCGCCCTCGACGTACCAGTGCGGTGCGCGCGCCGCCGCGACGACGGCGTTCCACAACGGACGGCGCGCCTCGCGCGGGTCGGCGCGCGACCCGAAAATGCGTGAAATCGAAAACATGGCGCATCGCTTAGGCGCATTCGGCTCGCCCGAAAAGGGGCGTCGGTCAGCTTGGCGCAAGCTTTGCCGCGGCATAAGCCGCTTGTGCCCCTCGGCTGCTTGCGGTTAAGAGGCGCGAAACAGGCGTCGTCGCTTCACCGGCAACCGGTTGCGGAGTGCGCGGACGCAATGGAGATTTTTGATGCCCAAGATTGCCGCTTCGCTTTCCGGTCCGCGTGCGCGCCTGGTGTTGGCCGGGTTGATCGTGGCGATGACCGTCGGCGGCTGTTCGCAGGTGCGCGGACGGCAGGGCTATGTCGTGGACACGGTGCTCACCGACGCGATCACGCCCGGCGTCGACAATCGCGAATCGGTCGAACGCACGCTCGGCCGCCCGACCTTCGTCGGGCAGTTCAGCGACAATGAATATTTCTATCTTGCGCGCGAAACGCGCCAGCTCGCCTTTGCCAATCCGCGCCCCGTCGCGCAGATGGCGCTGCGCATCCGTTTCGACCCCGCGGGCAATGTCGTGGCGGTCGACCGCACCGGGCTCGATCAGGTGAGCAAGATCAGCCCCGAAGGCGACAAGACGCCGACGCTGGGCCGCGAGCGCAGCTTCTTCGAGGATATCTTCGGCAATATCGGCGCGGTGGGCGCGCCGGGCACGGGGGGACCGCCGCAATAAGCCGGTCCCGCTGCAAAGGATGATCGCGCGGCGGCGCCCGATGGGCGGCCGCCGCTTTTTATTGCGCGATCCCGCCCGCGGCGAGCACGGCGAGCGTGACGAGGTCCGACGCCGGCGACGCCATCGTCGCGACCTGCACCGGCTTTTCCATCCCGATCAGCATCGGCCCGATCACCGCGCCGCCGCCGAGTTCGCGGAGCAGCTTTGCCGACAGGTTCGCCGACTGCAGCCCCGGCATGACAAGGACATTCGCCGGGCCTGAAAGGCGGCAGAAGGGATAATTGGCCATCGCGCGCGGATTGAGCGCGACGTCGGGCGCCATTTCGCCCTCATATTCGAACGACGGCTGGCGCGCGTCGAGGATGCTCACCGCGTCGCGGATGTTGTCGAGCCACGATCCCGGCGGGTTGCCGAAGGTCGAATAGGAGAGAAAGGCGACGCGCGGTTCGTGCCCCATGCGCCGCGCGACCTGCGCGGTGCGCTCGGCGATGTCGGCGAGCATCTCGGACGAGGGGCGCTCGTTGACCGTCGTGTCGGCCATGAAGATCGTGTGATGCTGACCGACGAGCAGATGGATGCCGAACGGCGTCTTGCCCTCGGCATGGTCGATCACGCGCCGCACTTCGCGCATTGTCTGCGAATAGGGACGCGTCGTCCCGGTGATCATTGCATCGCCGAGGCCGAGCTTGAGCATCAGCGAGCCGAAGATGTTGCGGTCGCGGTTGACCATGCGCTCGCAGTCGCGGCGCAGATAGCCGCGGCGCTGGAGCCTTTTATACAGCAGGTCGACCATTTCGGGGACGTGCGGCGAGTTGACGCTGTTGTGGACCTCATAGCTGTCGGGGTCGGCCACCCCCATCGCGCGCAGCTTGTCGTGCAGGCCTTCGCGTCCGACGAGCACGGGGATGCCATAGCCGCCGTCGCGGAACTGGATCGCGGCGCGCAGCACCACCTCCTCTTCGCCTTCGGCAAAGACGACGCGCTTCGGATTGGCGCGCGCCGCTTCATAGGCGAGCGTGAGCACCGAGGTCGTCGGGTTGAGCCGCCCGCGCAGCTGCGTGCGATAGGCGTCGAGATCGTCGATCGGCGCCTGCGCGACGCCGCTCTCCATCGCCGCCTTCGCGACCGCCGCGGGGACGATTTCCATGAGGCGCGGGTCAAAGGGCGAGGGGATGATATATTCGGGGCCAAAGCTCGACGCGCGCCCGCCATAGGCCGCGGCAACCTCTTCGGGCACCTGCTGGCGCGCGAGGTCGGCGATCGCATAGGCGGCGGCGATCTTCATCTCCTCGTTGATCGCGGTCGCATGGACGTCGAGCGCGCCGCGGAAGATGAAGGGGAAGCACAGGACATTGTTGACCTGGTTCGGATAGTCCGACCGCCCCGTCGCGATGATCGCGTCGGGCCGCGCCGCGCGCGCATCGGGGGGCGAGATTTCGGGGTCGGGGTTCGCCATCGCAAAGATGATCGGCGCGGGCGCCATGTCCTTGACCATCTCGGGCTTGAGCGCGCCAGCGGCCGACAGGCCGAGGAAGACGTCGGCGCCCTTCAGCGCCGCGGTCAGGTCGCGCGCCTCGGTCGGCACCGCATGCGCCGACTTCCACTGGTCCATCCCCTCGGTGCGGCCCTGATAGATGGTGCCCTTGCGGTCGCACATGATGACATTTTCGTGCCGCACGCCCATCGCCTTGATCAGCGCGGTGCAGGCGATCGCCGCGGCGCCGGCGCCGTTGACGACGACCTTGACGGTGGCCAGGTCGCGCCCGGTCAGGTGGCACGCGTTGATCAGCCCCGCGGCGGTGATGATCGCGGTGCCATGCTGGTCGTCATGGAACACCGGGATGTTCATCTTTTCCTTGAGCGCGGCTTCGATGATGAAGCAGTTCGGCGCGGCAATATCTTCAAGGTTGATGCCGCCAAAGCTCGGCTCGAGCAGCTCGACCGCGTCGATGAACGCCTGCGGGTCTTCGGTCTTGACCTCGAGGTCGATCGAATCGACGTCGGCAAAGCGCTTGAACAGCACCGCCTTGCCTTCCATCACCGGCTTCGACGCGAGCGCGCCGAGGTTGCCGAGCCCGAGGATCGCGGTGCCGTTCGAAATGACGGCGACGAGGTTGCCCTTGGCGGTATATTGATAGGCGGCGGCGGGATCGTCGGCGATCGCCTTCACCGGCACCGCGACGCCGGGCGAATAGGCGAGGGAAAGGTCGCGCTGCGTCGCCATCGGCTTCGACGCGACGATCTCGATTTTCCCGGGGCGCCCATAGCTGTGATAGAGCAGCGCCTCGCGGTCGGAAAATTGCACCTTGTTGCCGCTATCCATTCGTCGTCCTCTCAATAAAGTCACAAGATGCGCGTCCGTCCTTTCCCCTAGCGCCGCCATGCGAAAATGTAACCGGCAATGTTGCGCGCTGGTCGAGGAGGGGGATTGGACGGCGAGGCGGCTTGCGGCCTAGGGTCCTGACCCTAAGGCCACCTTCCTTTCATCGGTCATCCCGGACTCGAGTCCGGGATGACGGAACAGGAAAGGTCCGCTCCCCGCTCCATACCGGCCATTCCGCCCGCATTTCCCCTCCGACCTTGCCATGCCGCGCCCAGTCACTAAGCAGGGCGCATGCCCGCCACCGCCCGCAAAGCCGCCGACAGCAACGCCGCCCCTGCCGCTCCCCCCGCCGCAGCGACGCCGATGATGGCGCAATATTGGGCGCTCAAGGCGCGCGCGGGCGATTGCCTGCTCTTTTATCGGATGGGCGATTTTTTCGAGCTGTTCTTCGACGATGCCAAGGCGGCCGCGGCGACGCTCGACATCGCGCTGACGTCGCGCGGCGAACATGACGGACAGCCGGTGCCGATGTGCGGCGTTCCCGTGCATTCGGCCGAATCCTATCTCGCGCGGCTGATCAAGGCGGGGCACCGCGTCGCGATTGCCGAACAGGTCGAAACCCCGGCAGAGGCGAAGGCGCGCGGCGGGTCGAAGGCGCTCGTCGCGCGCGACATCGTGCGCTTCGTCACCGCGGGCACGCTGACCGAAGAGGCGCTGCTCGAAGGGCGCAGCGCGAACCGCCTTGCCGCGATTGCCGCCGTCGGGAGCGAGGAGGAGGTGGCGATCGCCGCCGCCGATATTTCGACCGGGCGGTTCGAGGTTGTCGCGGTGGCGCGCGCGCAGGTCGACGCCGAACTCGCGCGCCTCGCGCCGTCCGAACTGTTGCTCAGCGAGGCGGCCGACGAAGCGCCCGCAGCGGGCGTGCGCCAGATCGTGCGCCGTCCGGCCGCCGATTTTTCGAGCGGCGCGGGGCAGAAACGGCTCGAAGCGCTGTTCGGCGTCCAGACGCTCGACGGGTTCGGCCAGTTCGGCCGCAGCGAACTCGCCGCGATGGGCGCGATCGCCGCCTATCTCGACCATGTCGGGACCGGCGGCGCGACCTTCCTCCAGCCGCCGCTGCGCGTCGCGGCGTCGGACCGGATGGCGATCGACGCGGCGACGCGCGAAAGCCTCGAAATCGTCCGCACGATGGCGGGAACGCGCGAGGGCAGCCTGCTCGGGACGATCGACCGCACCGTCACCGCGGCGGGCGCGCGGCTGCTCGCCGACGATCTCGCGAGCCCGCTCACCAACCGCGCGGCGATCCTCGACCGGCTCGACCTCGTCGACGCGCTCGCGCGCGATGCGCTGTGGCGCGGCGAGCTGCGCGCCGCGCTGCGCGCGCTTCCCGATGCCGGGCGCGCGCTCGGGCGGCTCGTCGCGGGACGCGGCGGCCCGCGCGATCTTGCGCAGCTGCGCGATGCGCTGGGCGGCGCGCGGCTGCTGCGCGAGCGGCTGGCGCAGCGCGCCGACCTGCCGCCGTTGCTCGCGCGGCTGCTGCCGGGGCTCGACGGCCATGGCGCGCTCGTCGACGAACTCGGCCGCGCGCTCGTTGAAACGCCGCCCGTCGATGCCGCGCAGGGCGGCTATATCGCCGAGGGCTATGACGCCGCGCTCGACGCGCTGCGCGAAACCGCGCGCGACGGGCGCAAGGCGATCGCCGCGCTCGAGGCGCAGTATCGCGAGCGCACGGGCATCGCCGCGCTCAAGATCCGCCACAATGGCGTGCTCGGCTATCATGTCGAGGTGCCCGCGAAGCACGCCGACGCGCTGATGGCGCCCGAATCGGGCTTCACCCATCGCCAGACGCTCGCGGGCGCGGTGCGCTTCAACTCGGCCGACCTGCACGAAGCCGCGAGCCGCGTGACGCAGGCGGGCGTCCACGCGCTCGCCGCCGAGGCCGCGCATCTCGAGGCGCTCACCGAAGCCGCCACCCGCCGCCGCGAAGCGATCGCCGCCAGCTGCGACGTGCTCGCGCGTATCGACGTCGCCGCGGCGCTCGCCGACCATGCGATGAGCCACAATTGGTGCCGCCCCGACCTCGCCGACGAGCCGTGCCTCGATGTGACCGGCGGGCGTCACCCGGTGGTCGAGGCGGCGTTGGCGAAGGCGGGCGAACGGTTCGTCCCCAACGATGTGTCGCTGTCGGAGGGCGACCGGCTGTGGCTCGTCACCGGGCCGAACATGGGCGGCAAATCGACCTTCCTGCGCCAGAATGCGCTGATCGTCCTGCTCGCGCAGGCGGGCGCCTTCGTGCCTGCGGCTTCGGCCAGGCTCGGACTCGTCGACCGGCTGTTCAGCCGCGTCGGCGCGAGCGACAATCTCGCGCGCGGGCGTTCGACCTTCATGGTCGAAATGGTCGAAACCGCGGCGATCCTCGCGCAGGCGACGCCGCAAAGCTTTGTCATCCTCGACGAGGTCGGGCGCGGCACCTCGACCTACGACGGGCTCGCGCTCGCCTGGTCGGTGGTCGAGGCGGTGCACGAGGTCAACCGCTGCCGCTGCCTCTTCGCGACCCATTATCACGAGCTGACGCGGCTCGCCGAGAGTCTCGGCGCGCTGTCGCTCCACCATGTCCGCGCGCGCGAGTGGAAGGGCGATCTCGTGCTGCTCCACGAACTTGCCGAGGGGCCGGCCGACCGCAGCTATGGCCTTGCCGTCGCGCGGCTTGCGGGGGTGCCCCCCACGGTGGTCAGGCGCGCCGAGACGGTGCTCGCCAAGCTCGAGGCGGGGCGCGAAAGGACCGGCGGGCTCGCCGCGGGACTCGACGATTTGCCGCTGTTCGCCGCGACGCTCGCCGAGGCGCCAGAGGCCGTGCGCGATGCGCTGCGCGACGCGCTCGCCGGAATCGACCCCGACGCGCTCGCGCCGCGCGAGGCATTGGAGGCGCTCTACCGGCTCAAGCAGATTGCGGCGGACGAGATATGAGCGACCTGTTCGACAAGCTGCCGCAGCGGCGCGCGATAATCGACCGGCGCAAGCTGGGCGAACAGCTCGCTGCGATTGCGGCCGAGACGAACGACACGGGCCAGCGCCGCCGCGCGATGGTCGCGCTGCTCAAGGAAGCGCTCGACGCCGGGCACAGCGAAATCGCGCATCGCCTGCTCGAGGCGCCGTCGCACGGGCGGCTGGCTGCGCAGGCCACGGCCTTCCTGATCGACCAGATCGTGCGCCTCAGCCATGATTTCACCGTCGACCATCTTTATCCCTCGGGCAACCGTTCGGCGGGCGAGCGGATCACGGTGATCGCGGTCGGCGGCTATGGCCGCGGCGAAATGGCGCCGCACAGCGACGTCGACATCGGCTTCCTCACGCCGTTCAAGCAGACGAGCTGGACCGAACAGGTGATCGAGGCGCAGCTTTATACGCTGTGGGACCTCGGGCTGAAGGTCGGCCATTCGTCGCGCTCGCTCGAGGAGATGATTCGCGCGGCGAAGGAGGATCTGACGGTCCGCACCGCACTGCTCGAAGGGCGTTTCGTCTGGGGCGACCGCGACCTTTACGATCAGGCTGCGGCGCGCTTCGATGCCGAGGTCGTCGCCGGCAATGCGCGCGCCTTCGTTGCCGACAAGCTCGCCGAGCGCGACGAGCGGCACAAGAAAATGGGCGATTCGCGCTATGTCGTCGAACCCAATGTGAAGGAAGGGAAGGGGGGGCTGCGCGACCTTCACACGCTCTTCTGGATCGGCAAGTTCATCCACCGCGTCCGCACCGTTCCCGAGCTTGTCGACGCGGGGCTGCTCACCGCGCGCGAGCTGCGCCAGTTCGCGCGCGCCGAAAATTTCCTGCTCGCGGTGCGCTGCCATCTCCACACCCTCGCCGGGCGCGCCGAGGACCGGCTGACCTTCGACTTCCAGCGCGAGATTGCCGCGCGGATGCAGTTTGCCGAGCGGCCGGGGAAAAGCGCGGTCGAGCGCTTCATGCAGCTCTATTTCCTCCACGCCAAAAGCGTCGGCGACCTGACGGGCACCTTTCTCGCGCACCTCGACGACCAGCTCGCGGCGCGCGGGCGGCGGTTCCTGCCGTCGATCCGCCGCCGCCCCGGCAAGCTCAACGGCTTCGTGCTCGACCGCGGGCGGCTCGCGCTCCCGTCCGACGATTTTTTCGAGGCCGACCCGGTGCGGCTGATCGAGATTTTCGCGCTCGCCGACAAATATGGGCTCGAAATCCACCCGCAGGCGATGCGCCAGGCGCGCCACGATGCAAAGCTCATCGAGACGCAGGGGGTGCGCCGCGACGCGCGCGCCAATGCGCTCTTCCTCGACGTGCTCACCAGCCCGCGCGACCCCGAAACGGTGCTGCGCTGGATGAACGAGGCGGGAATCTTCGGCCGCTTCGTGCCCGACTTCGGCCGCGTCGTCGCGCAGATGCAGTTCGACATGTATCATCATTATACGGTCGACGAACATACGATCCGCGCGATCGGCCTGCTCGCCGATATCGAGCAGAACCGGCTCAAGGGCGATCACCCGCTGTCGACCGCGATCATGCAGCAGATTCATTCGCGGCGCGTCATCTATATGGCGGTGCTGCTCCACGACATTGCGAAGGGGCGCGGCGGCGATCACAGCATCTTGGGGGCCGAGCTTGCGCTGCGCGTCTGCCCGCGCCTCGGACTGACCGCGGCCGAGACCGAGACGGTGTCGTGGCTCGTGCGCTACCACCTGCTGATGTCGGCGACCGCGTTCAAGCGCGACCTTGCCGATTTCAAGACGATCCTCGACTTCGCGCAGGTCGTGCAAAGCCCCGAGCGCCTCCGCCTGCTCCTCGTCCTCACCGTCGTCGACATCCGCGCGGTCGGGCCCGGCGTTTGGAACAGCTGGAAGCGCCAGCTGCTCACCGAGCTTTACGACGCCGCCGAAGAGGTGCTGCGCCTCGGCCACAAGCAGCGCGGGCGCGAGGCGCGCATCGCGAACAAGAAGGAGGATGCGCAGGCGCTGCTCGGCATGGGCGACAAGGATTTCGCGAAGCTCGCGAAACGCCTTCCCGAAAGCTATTGGATCGCCGAGCCGGTCGAGGTCATCGCCGCGAACCTCGTCCACATCCAGAAGGCGGGCAGCGCGCCGCTCCATATCGCGGCGGTGCCCGACGACGACCGCGGCGCGACGCTCGTGATGGTGCTCGCCGCCGACCATCCGGGGCTTTTCTATCGCATCGCGGGGGGCATCCATCTCGCCGGCGGCAACATCATCGATGCGCGCATCCACACGACGCGCGACGGGCTCGCGCTCGACAATTTCCTTGTCCAGGACCCGCTCGGCCGCCCCTTTGACGAGGCCGACCAGATCGCCCGGCTCACCCGCGCGATCGAGGATGCGCTCGCCAACCGCCAGAAACTGCTGCCGAAACTCGAAGCGCGCGCATTGCCCCGCGCCCGCGCCGAAGCCTTTCGCGTCGCGCCGAACGTGTTCGTCGACAACAAGGCGTCGAACCGGTTCACGGTGATCGAGGTCAACGCGCAGGACCGCCCCGCGCTGCTCAACCAGCTCGCGCATGCGCTCTTCCAGTCGAAGGTCACCGTCCACAGCGCGCATGTCGCGACCTATGGCGAGCGCGCGGTCGACACCTTCTATGTCACCGACCTGCTCGGCGGGAAAATCGACAGCGCGGCGCGCGTGAAGTCCCTGGAGAAGCGCCTGCTCGATGCCGCGGGGGCCGACGAAGAAGTCGAGGTGGCCTGAAACCTTTTCGTCCGCTCGTCGTTCCCTTTGTTTCCGCCCTTTGAAGGCGGGGAGGGCTCGTCGGACCGCACGGACTGACGCGCTGCGTTCGGGAGGGCGCGAACTATGGGGCAGATGTCGCTGACGCCGCAGGGCAAGGAATCGCACTTCGGGCTGGTGTACCAAATGCTCGCCGGCTGCTCCAAGGTCGTCGGCGAAGCCTTTTTCCCCATGATGGTCGAGGCGCTTGCCCATTCGCTGTCGGTTCGCTGGGTCTTTATGTGCGTCCTGACGCCGGGCGACCCCGACCGCGCCGCAACGCTTGCGGCGTGGGACAATGGGCCGATCGACAATTTCGAATATGATCTCCGGCATTCGCCGTGCGCCGATATTGTGACCCAGGGCGCCTGTTGCTTCCCGGACAATATCACCAGCCTGTTCCCCCGCGACGATCTGCTCAAGGAAATGGGGGCGACAAGTTATGTCGGCACCCCGCTTCGCTCGTCGTCGGGGCAGATTCTGGGGTTGCTGGCGGCGCTCGACGAAAAGCCGATCCTCCATGGCGATCGGGCTGCGGAGATATTGGAGCTTTTCTCGGGGCGCGCCGCCGCCGAGCTGGAGCGGCTGATGACGTCATCGATCAACGAACGATTGGGGCGGATCGTTGAAGATTCGGTCAGCGAAGTTTTTATTTTCAATGGCGATACCTGTCGCTTCGAACTGGTCAACCGCGGCGCGCGCGAAAATCTCGGCTATTCGATGGACGAGCTGCGATTGCTGACGCCATGGGATATCAAGCCCGATTTCACCCGCGACGAATTCCTGGCTTTCGTTGCCCCCCTGCGCCGGGGAGAGGTGCCGAACCTGCTGTTCGAGACCGCCCATCGTCGCAAGGACGGGTCGCTCTATGACGTGGCCGTGCAGCTCCAATATTTTGCCGGCGTCGAAAATCTCTTCTACGCATCGATCACCGACATCACCGACCGGCGTCGCGCCGAACAGGCGCGCGCGCATCTTGCGGCCATCGTCGCGTCGTCGAACGAAGCCATTATTTCGACCGCGCTGGACGGCACCGTGCGCAGCTGGAACAAGGGCGCCGAAAAAATCTACGGCTATGCCGCCGACGAAATGATGGGTCGCTCGGTGACATGCCTGATCCCGGCCGACCGGAAAGACGAAGAGGACAGGATTCTTGCCCGCATCAGCAAGGGTGAGATGGTCAGCAATTACGAAACGGTTCGCGTCTGCCGGGACGGACGGCACGTCGACGTTTCCGTCAATGTGTCCCCCATATACAACACGTCGGGCGAAATTGTCGGCGCATCGAAAATAGCGCACGACGTTGGCGAGCGGAAACGCGCCGAAGCGCGCGAGCGCCTGTTGATGGGCGAGGTCAATCATCGCGCCAAGAATATGCTGGCGCTCGTTCAGGTCATTGCACGGCAGACCGTCGCGAGCGATCCGACGACATTCCTGGAGCGGTTTGACGAGCGTATCCAGGCGCTGGCGGCCAGTCACGACGTGTTGTTGCAGAGCGGGTGGCAGGATGTTCCGATTCACGAACTGGTCCGGTCGCAGCTCGCATATTTCGGCGCGGATTTCGGCCAGCGCATTCGCCTTTCGGGTCCGGATCTGCGCCTTCGCGCGGCTGCGGCGCAGGCATTCGGAATGGCGCTTCACGAACTGGCGACCAATGCGGCGAAATATGGCGCGCTGTCGAACGACGATGGGGCCGTCGACATCAGCTGGCAGATCGTCGGCGACGATACCGCGGACCCTGTTTTCGAACTGGCGTGGACCGAATGCGGCGGCCCGCCGGTCGCCGCGCCCGACCGACGGGGTTTTGGATCGACGGTGATCGAGCGGATCCTGAAACTCAGTATCGACGGTGAAGTCGACCTCGACTACGCGCCGACCGGCCTCGTGTGCCGTGCACGATGTCCCGCGCGCAAAGTGCTCGAAAAGCATGAATCGGGCACCGGTCTCCAGAAGGGGAAAGCGGCGAATGACGCGGCGCCGGGCCTGCGCGGACGACGCGTTCTTGTCGTCGAAGACGAGGTGCTTATCGCTGTCGAGGTCGCCGAATTTCTGAAGGATGCGGGGTTCGAGATTTTGGGTCCGGTCGGTTCGGTCAAGCAGGCCATCGAACTGCTCGACACCGAGGCCTGCGATGTCGGTGTGCTCGATATCAATCTGGGCGGAGAGACGTCGGAACCGATTGCCGAATGGCTCGGGCGCAACGGGACCCCGTTTCTGACGCTATCGAGTTACGGGGTGAACGATCGCTCGCCGGTATTTGCCAATTCGCCGCATCTCGACAAGCCGTTGCGACCGGCAATGCTGGTGAAGGAACTCGAAGCGATGCTCGCCCCTGCGGAGTGACGGGGCAGCCGGACCTTCCCGCTATCGTGCCAGATGCTCGATCAGAATCTTTGTGCCCAGCCCGATCAGAATGACGCCCCCCGCCAGCTCGGCCCATTTCCCCAGCCGTTCCGATGCCCGCATGCCGCCGACATAGGCAAAGGCACAGAGCAGCGCGGTTACGCCGCCGATCATCAGGCACGACAGCGCAACCGGCGCATCGAGCAGGGGCAGCGCGATGCCGGCGGCCGCCGCATCGATGCTTGTCGCCACGGCCGCGATAGCGAGGCCCGCATAATGCGACCGCGCCTTCGATCCGGCGGCATCGTCGTGCGCCCCCAGGGCCTCATGGATCATCCGCCCGCCGAGGAGGGCGAGCAGCAAAAAGGCAACCCAATGGCCGATTGCGGCGATCTGGTCGGCAAAGGCGGTGCCGAGCGCCCATCCGGCGAGCGGCATGACACCCTGCGCGATGCCAAAGAAAAGGCCGACCTCGATCGCGCGCCACGGGCGATGCTCGCCGACCGAGCCGCGCACCAGCGCGACCGCGACCGCGTCCATCGCGAGCCCGACGGCGAGGATCAGGATCTCGGTCAAGGTCGGATTGTCGGCCTAGCCGCGCAGCACGGCGCCGACCTTGCCAGCCGCGCCGACGACCTTGTCGGCAATCGCCGCCTTGTCGGCGCCGCGCACCGCGCGCATCAGGTCGGCGGCGCTCATCGCTGCTCGGGCGGAATGTCGCGCAAGCGGAGCGAATGCGCCCGTATATTCTCGGCGTCATAACTCACCTTGCGACGCTGCGTCGACGGAGGCTGGTGGACGCGCGACACGCCGGGGCGCCATTCGTTCGCGGGGCGAATCGGCCGCGGCACGAATCCGCCCCCGCAATTCGGGCAGACATTGAGCAAGATATTATCGACGCAATCGGCGCAGAATGTGCACTCATAGGTGCAAATACGCGCGTCCAAAGCATCGATCGGCAAGTCGCGATCACAAAACTCGCAATTCGGGCGAAGCTCGAGCGCCATTTTTCCTCCCTGACAAAGCGCATTCGGGAAACCTCGCGTTGCCTGTCACGCCGCCTTTGTCCAGTCGCCTTCGACAAACAACGGGGCTTCCAGCGGCCCTGACCCTAACCGCGCAAAATCGCCCCAACCTTTGCCGCCCCCGCGACGACCTTGTCGGCAATCGCCTTCAGCTCGGCGTCGGTAAAGCTCTTGTCCAGCGGTTGCAGTTCGACCTCGACCGCCAGGCTCACCTGCCCCTCGGGCACGCCCTGTCCGGCGAAGCGATCGAACAGCCGCGCGTCGGTGATTGCCGCCTTGTCGGCGCCGCGCACCGCGCGCACCAGGTCGGCGGCGCTCAGCGTCGCGGGCGCAAGGAAGGCGAAGTCGCGGCGCACCGATTGCAGCGCGGGCGGGGTAAAGGCCGCGCGCGCGGGGCCGCTCGCGCGCTTCGCCGGGATCGCATCGAGGAAGATCTGCAGCGCGATCACCGGCCCGTCGACGTCGAAATGGCGCGTCAGCGCGGGGTGGAGCGCGCCGAACTCGGCGAGCACCGCCTTGGGGCCGAGGCGCAGCGTCGCCGACTGGCCGGGGTGCCAGATGCCCGCTTCGGCGACGGCCTCCATCACCTGCAATCGGTCGGCGGGCGCGCCCGCCGCGTCGAGCAATGCGAGCGCCGCGGCCTTGGCGTCGAAGGCGTCGAAGGGCGCCGCCTTGCCCGCCTGCCATCCGCGTGCGCGCTTGTCGCCCGCCATCAGCAGCGCGAGCGTCGGATGCTCGGCATCGGCCAGATAGCGCCGCCCGATTTCGAACAGGCGGATGCTCTCCGCGCCGCGATTCTGGTTGCGCGCCGCCGCCGACAACAGTCCGGGCAGCAGCGAGGGGCGCATGACCTTCAGCTCTTCGCTGATCGGGTTGGCAAGGCTCCACGCGCCGCCGCCGAAGGGCGCGGCTTCGCGTTCGGACACGAAGCTCCACGTCACCGCCTCGTGAAAGCCCGCCGCCGCCGCGGCGCGGCGCAGGCGGCGTTCGAGCAGCTGGTCGGGGGTCGCGGTCGGCTTTGCGACGCCCTCGTCGCGCGGGAGTGCGACCGATTCGACCGCGTCGAAGCCGGTGATGCGCGTGACCTCTTCGACGATGTCGGGCGCACCGTCGACGTCGCGGCGCCAGCTCGGCACCGCAATCTTCCAAGGGTTCCCTTCGGTGACGCCGAAGCCGAGCGCCTCGAGAATCGCCTTCTGCCGTTCGGGATCTATCGCGATACCGCCGAGCGTCGCCGACAGCGCGGGGTCATAGGCGACCGTCTTGGCTTCGACCGGCGGCGCGCCGGAGCGGGTCATCGCCGACGGCGTGCCGCCGCAGATGTCGAGGACATATTGGGTGACGATCGCGGTGCCGTCGTCGAGGAAGGCGGGATCGACGCCGCGCTCGAAGCGCGTCCGCGCGTCGCTCGTCAGGCCGAGCGCCTGCCCCGTCAGCGCGATGCGCTCGGGAGTGAAATAGGCGATTTCAACAAGGACGTCGGTCGTGTCCTCGCTGCACCCCGAATGTTCGCCGCCCATGATTCCGGCGATGTCGTGGACCTCGCGCTCGTCGGCGATCACCGTCATCGTATCGGTCAGCGCATATTGCTTGCCGTTGAGCGCCGTGGCGGTCTCGCCGTCGCGCGCGCGGCGCGCGACGAGCGCGCCGTGAAGCTTGGCACGGTCATAGATGTGGCTCGGGCGGCCGAGGTCGAACATCACATAATTGCTGATGTCGACGAGCGCCGAGATCGACCGCTGGCCGATCGCTTCGAGGCGGCGGCGCATCCATTCGGGCGTCGCGACCTTGTTGTCGACGCCCGCGATGGTCCGGCCATAGAAGGCCGGGCAGGCATCGGGCTCATCGGTACCGAATTCGGTCGCCGGGGCGCCCTGGCCCTCGATCACCGGAACGGTCAGCGGCTTCAGCGTGCCGAGCCCTGCGGCGGCCAGGTCGCGCGCGATGCCGCGCACGCCCATGCAATCCTGCCGGTTCGGGGTGATCGCTATGTCGATCACCGGGTCGTTGGCCTGCTGATAGTCGGCGAAGGGCGTGCCCACCGGCGCATCCTCGGGCAGCTCGATGATCCCGTCATGGTCGTCGCCGAGTTCGAGTTCGCGCGACGAGCACATCATGCCGTTCGATTCGACGCCGCGCACCGCCGCGACCTTCAGCTCCATGCCGTTCGCGGGCACCACCGCGCCGGGCAGCCCGAGCACGCCGACAAGGCCCGCGCGCGCGTTGGGCGCGCCGCACACGACGGTCAGCGGCACGCCGTCGCCGCTGTCGACGGTGAGCAGTTGCAGCTTGTCGGCCTGCGGATGCCTTTCGGCGGTCAGCACCTTGGCGACGCGAAAACCGGCGAGCTTTTCGGCCGGATTCTCGACGCCTTCGACCTCATGGCCGATGCGGTTGAGCGTGGCGACGACGTCCGCGACGGTGAAATCGCCGTCCAGATGGTCGCGAAGCCAGTCGAGGGTGATCTTCATGCCGAAATCCCCCCGCTCAGCGTCGGGACATTCAGCGCGCCGAACCCGTAATGCGCCAGCCAGCGCAGGTCGCCGTCGAAGAAGGCGCGCAGATCGTCCATCCCATATTTCAGCATCGCGAGCCGGTCGACCCCCACCCCGAAGGCAAAGCCCTGCCATTCGTCGGGGTCGAGTCCGCAATTGGCGATCACGCGGCGATTGACCATCCCGCTGCCGAGCAATTCCATCCACGCATGGCCCTCGTCGTCGCCGTTGCCGCCGACGATGCGGCGGCCCTTTTCCTGGGCGTAGCCGACATCGACCTCGGCCGAGGGTTCGGTGAAGGGGAAATAGCTCGGGCGCAGCCGCAGCACGATGTCGTCGGTCTCGAAATAGGCCTTGAGGAAGGTCTCGAGCGTGTATTTGAGGTGGCCCATGTGGATGCCGCGGTCGATGACGAGACCTTCGACCTGGTGAAACATCGGCGTATGCGTCGCGTCGCTATCGCTGCGATAGACGCGCCCCGGCGCTATGATCCTGATCGGAGGCGCTTTTTCCATCATCGTCCGGATCTGCACCGGCGACGTATGCGTCCGCAGCAACATCCGCTGCGCGGCACCTTCGCCAACTTCCGGAAAATAAAAAGTATCATGCATCGCCCGCGCCGGATGCGTCTCGGGAATGTTGAGCGCGGTGAAATTATGCCAGTCGTCCTCGATCTCCGGCCCTGTTGCGACCGCAAACCCCATGTCGGCAAAGATTTCGGCAAGCTCGTCCATCACCTGGCTTACCGGATGGACACTCCCCTTCGGTGCCGCGTCGGCGGGCAGCGTCATGTCGAGCGTTTCGCCCGCCAGCTTGGCGTCGAGCGCCGCGCTTTCGAGCGCTGCCTTGCGCGCGGCGATCGCGGCGGTGACCTCCTCGCGAAGCCCGTGGATCAGCGGCCCCTGCGCCTGGCGTTCGTCGGGGGTCATGCCGCCGAGCGATTTGAGGAGCGCGGTCACGCTGCCCGCCTTGCCGAGTGCCGCGACGCGCAGCGCCTCGATCGCCTCGAGATTTTCCGCCGCCGCAATCTCTTCCACCAGCCCGGCCTGCATCGCCGCGATATCGCTCATCGTCGTTCGTCCTGCGGCGGTGACGGGCGCATTGCGCGCCACCGCATTGTTCCAATCCGCTAGTCGGGCTGTCCGCGGCGGGAAGTCCGCCTCGCCCGCCGCCGCTTGCACCGGATGGGGCGAGCGGGTCAACCCCGGAGCAGCGCCATGAAAAAGGGGCGGTCCCTTGCGGAACCGCCCCCTTGTCACTGGCTTGTCCGCCGGTGCGTTACGCCGCCTTGGGCAGCGCCGCCTTCGCCTGTGCGATGATGGCGGTAAAGACGCCGCCTTCATTCATCGCGAGGTCGGCCATGACCTTGCGGTCGAGTTCGATCCCGGCGAGCTTCACACCGTGCATGAACTGCGAATAGGTGAGGCCTTCGGCGCGAACCGCAGCGTTGATTCGCTGGATCCACAGCGCGCGGAAGCTCCGCTTTTTTACCTTGCGGTCGCGATAGGCGTATTGGCCGGCCTTTTCGACGGCCTGGCGCGCGATGCGGATCGTGTTCTTGCGACGGCCATAATAGCCCTTCGCCTGATCCAGAATCCGCTTGTGCTTGGCGCGCGTCGTCGTGCCGCGTTTGATGCGTGACATGGTCTAGCGCTCCTTACTTCAGGCCGTAGGGCGCCCAGAGGCGCACATGGGCGGTATCCGCGTCGCTGAGCACGGTCGTGCCGCGGTTCGATCGGATATATTTCGAATTGTGCGAAATCAGGCGGTGGCGCTTGCCGGCGACGCCGTGCTTCACCTTGCCCGACGCGGTGAATTTGAAGCGCTTCTTCACACCGCTCTTGGTCTTCAGCTTGGGCATTTTGGTCTCCTTTGGAAGTCCGTTTGCGTATCGGCCTGGCAGCCCTTTCAGCCAGCCGACACAATCGGAAGGCGCGCGCCTAGACGGATTCGCGTCGAAATGCAAGCGCCGCGCGGCGTCAATGGCCGCAGGCGAGCCCCTCGATCACATCCTCGAGCCGCGCGGGGTCGCCGAGCGCGATGACATGGCCGCCGCTTTCGGCGTGGAGCGGATCGCCGTTCCAGTCGCACATTGTCCCGCCCGCGCCCTCGACCACGGGTACAAGTGCGGCGAAATCGTGCAGCTTGAGCCCCGCCTCGACGACCAGATCGATATGACCCGACGCGAGCAGGCCGTAATTGTAACAGTCGCCGCCAAAGACGATACGCTTGTGCGACGTCTTCGCCGCGAGCGCCATGAAATGCTCACCGTCATGGTCGGTGAAATATTGCGGCCCCGTTGTCGCAAGCGTCGCGTCGGCGAGTTCGCGGCAGCGGCGCGTGCGCGCCTCGACCCCGTTGAACAGCGTCGGCCGCCCGGTCGCACCGACCCAGCGCTCGCCGCTGACCGACTGGTCGATAATCCCCAGCACCGGCCAGCCGTCCTGCAGCAACGCGATCAGCGTGCCGAAGATCGGGCGGCCCGCCATGAAGCTCACGGTGCCGTCGATCGGGTCGAGCACCCATTGGCGCGCCGCGTCCGGACGCTCGGCGCCATATTCCTCGCCGATGATCCCGTCGCTCGCGGCCTCGGCGTCGAGCAGTTTGCGCATCGCGGCTTCGGCGGCGCGGTCGGCTTCGGTGACGGGCGACGCATCGCCCTTCGCCTCGTGGGTGAAAGCGTTACGAAACAGCGGACGGATGACGGCGGCGGCAGCATCGGCGAGGCGATTGGCGAGCGCGAGATCGGATTCGAGCGACATGGCTCCGCGCTAGCGCACTCGCGCTACGCCCGCCAGCCCCGGTTTCCGACGATTTGCTGACCCCGGCAAACATGTTCCAGAATCGCGGCAAATATCGATTTTACAATTAATGTAATATCTGTAAAATCAAACTGATGCCTTCCAAGCTTCCGTTCGAGCCGGTCGTGGCGACGTTCGCACGGCACGGCTATCGCAAGACCGCGATGGGCGATGTTGCTACGGCGCTCGGCGTCTCGCGCCAGCTGCTTTATAATCGGTTCGGGTCCAAACAGGCGCTCGCCGATTGGGCGCAGGCGTCGCTTATCGACGCGTCATTGTCCGCGGCGCTCGCCGCAGTCGAGCAGCCCAGCAAGACGCTCGCTGATCGCCTGGCCGACGCACTCGACCAGTGGGTTGGGCGGCATATGGATGCGCTGAACCTTTCGCCGTCTGGTGCCGATGCGGTGCCGATGTTGCGGCGCGAGTCCGACGCAATGACGCGCGCCGCCGAGCGCAGACTGATCGCGGCGATGACCGACGCGATTCGATTGAGCGGTCCTGGTGCGGCCGTCGCGCGGGCAGGCAGCATGGCGCAGGCATTGTGCTGGACCGCGCGTGGGCTCGTCCACGCGGTGCCCGATCATGCAACCTTTCGCCGCCAGATCGATCACATCCTGGGCGCGCTCGTCGCGCGCTGAGCCTGTCAGCGCGAACGGTGTTCGGTGCCGAGGCCGGCGGTGATGAACAGCGCCGTAGCCGCTCCGTCGATATCGGCGGTGTGCCAGCAGCCCGGGGGGTTGATTGCATAGTCACCCGCCGCCAGCGTAACCGCCGCTTCGCTTCCATCGGCGAATTGCTGATGCAGCGTCATTGACCCGTCGAGGCAGATCACGACTTCGTCGCCCGCAGGGTGCATTTCCCAGGCGTCCCAATTTTCGGTGAAGCGATAGGCGCTCACCAGTCGGCCTTCCTTGCCGTCGGCAGCTACGCGTTCGCCATAGGCTGCGTACCATTCCATTCCGGTCATCGGCGGCTGGACGATCGCCGTCGCGCCCAGCCCGAGGTGAAGCGGCTGGGTGAAGATGTTCGTCGGGTCCATGGGACTATTCCTTAGTCGAACAGGCTCGACACGCTCGATTCGTCGGCGATGCGCTTGATCGCCTCGCCGAGCAGCGGCGCGACGGTCAGCGCACGCACCTTCGCGCTGTCGTTGACCGCGTCGGTCGGCTGGATCGAATCGGTGATGACAAGCTCGGTCAGTTCGCTCGCATCGACGCGCGCCACCGCACCGCCCGACAGCACGCCGTGGGTGCAATAAGCGACGACGCCCTCGGCGCCGGCGTTTTTCAGCGCGGCGGCGGCGTTGCACAGGGTGCCCGCCGAATCGACGATATCGTCGATGAGCACACAGAAGCGGCCTTCGACGTCGCCGATGATGTTCATGACTTCGGATTCGCCTGCGCGCTCGCGGCGCTTGTCGACGATCGCGAGTGGCGCGTTATCGAGCCGTTTGGCGAGTGCGCGTGCGCGCACGACGCCGCCGACGTCGGGTGAAACGACCATCAGATTCTTGTCGCCGAAGCGCGCCTGGATGTCGGCGCTCATCACCGGCGCGGCGTAAAGATTGTCGGTCGGGATGTCGAAGAAGCCCTGGATCTGCCCCGCGTGCAGATCGATCGCCAGCACGCGGTCGGCGCCCGATGTAGTGATGAGGTTCGCGACGAGCTTCGCCGAAATCGGCGTGCGCGGGCCGGGTTTCCGGTCCTGCCGCGCATAGCCGAAATAGGGGATGACCGCGGTGATGCGCTTTGCCGAGGCGCGCCGCAGCGCGTCGGTGATGATCAGCAGCTCCATCAAATTGTCGTTCGCCGGGAAATTGGTGGGCTGGACGACGAACACATCCTGTCCGCGGACATTTTCGTGGATCTCGACGAATACCTCTTCGTCGGCGAAGCGGCGAACGCTGGTGTCGGTGAGCGGCAGTTCGAGATAGTCGGCGATCGCGCGCGCCAGCGGCAGATTGCTATTGCCGGAGATGAGTTTCATGGCGTGCAAGGCCCTTTCGCGGCGGATGGGATTGCGCGCCCCCTTAGCCAGCGAAGGCGCGAAGGGGAAGGGCGAAGTTGCGAGCCATTGCCCCGGCGCGGCGGGCGGAATAGAGGCTAGGGTCATGACCGACGCTCCCGCTGATACGCTCACCATCGTCCTGTCGCAGATGACGCAGGCGGTCGGCGACCTCGCTGCCAACGCCGAAGCGATGCGCAGCGTTCGCGCGCGCCACGGCGACGCCGACCTGATCGTCTATCCCGAGCTTCAGCTCATCGGTTATCCGCCCGAAGATCTGGTGCTCAAGCCCGCGCTTGCCGCTCGCGCCGCAACGCTGCTTGCCGAGCTTGCGGCGGAAACCGCCGATGGTGGACCGGCGATGCTTGTCGGTTCGGTCGAGCGCGACGGACCGCATCTCTACAATGTCGTCGCGCTCCTCGACGGCGGGCGCATCGTCGCGGTGCGGCGCAAGCATGAACTCCCCAATTACGGTACCTTCGACGAAAAGCGCGTCTTTGCACCCGGACCGCTGCCTGACGTCGTCGAATGGCGCGGGGTGAAGCTCGGCCTTCCGATCTGCGAGGACGGCTGGCTGCCGACGGTGTGCCGCCACCTCGCCGCGCAGGGCGCCGAGCTCCTCATCTCGGTCAACGGCAGCCCCTATGAGATCGACAAGGACGATCGGCGCCTCAGCCATGTCTTCGGAATTAGAGTGGCCGAAACGCGCCTGCCGCTGGCTTTCCTCAACCGGATCGGCGGGCAGGACGAACTGGTGTTCGACGGCTGCTCCTTCGTGCTCAATGCCGATGGCAGTACCGCGCACCGCCTCGCCGATTGGGAAGCCGAAGAGCGGGTGACGCATTGGGCCAAGGACGCCGACGGCCGCTGGATATGCGCGCCGGGCGTGGTCGCGGCGTGGGACGATCATCCCGCCGACATCTATCATGCGATGACGATTGCGCTGCGCGACTATGTGACGCGCAATCGATTCCCCGGCGTGGTGCTCGGCCTGTCGGGCGGCATCGATTCGGCGATCTGCGCTGCCATCGCCGCCGACGCGCTCGGTCCCGACAAGGTCTGGTGCGTGATGCTGCCGAGCCGCTTCACAAGCAAGGAAAGCCTCGACGATGCCGCCCGGTGCGCTGACATGATCGGTTGCCGCCTCGACACTATCCCGATCGTCCCCGCGGTCGAGGCGTTCGACACGATGCTGGAAGGCAGTTTCGCCGACAGGGACGTCGACATCACCGAGGAAAATGTCCAGTCGCGCATCCGCGGCGTGACGCTGATGGCGCTCAGCAACAAATTCGGGCCGATGCTGCTGACGACCGGCAACAAGAGCGAGATGAGCGTCGGCTATGCGACCATTTATGGCGATATGGCGGGCGGCTATAATCCGCTGAAGGATGCGTACAAGACGACGGTGTTTGCACTCGCCAAATGGCGCAATGCGCACGCGCCGCGCCTGTCGCGCAATCCGGTCGCCCCCGTGATGCCCGAGAGGATCATCACCAAGCCACCGAGTGCCGAGCTGCGCCCCGATCAGAAGGACGAGGACAGCCTGCCGCCCTATGAGGACCTTGACCGCATGCTCCACATGCTCGTCGAGGAAGAGGCGAGCGTCGACGATGTTGTCGCGCGATACGGCTTCGACCGCGATGCGGTTGCGCGGATCGAGCGGCTGCTCGCGATCGCCGAATATAAACGGCGCCAGGCACCGCCGGGGGTCAAGCTGTCGACGCGCAATTTCGGCCGCGACCGGCGCTATCCGATCACCCACGGATTTCGGACAGCCTGACGGCGTCATGACGAACTGGCTCACCGGACTGGGTTATGCCTTGTCGATCGTCAGCGTTGTACTGCTTGCTTGGGTCGCCTGGCCCGCGCCGGGCGAGTCGCAAACGATTGCGCTGGTCATCATCGGCGGCGGGCTATTGTCTGTCGTCGGGATGGCGATGCGCTGGGCCGCGCATGTCATCACGCAGCGCAAGATCGACGAAGTCGAGGAAGCCGACTGACGCACGGGAAAAAGCTCGCTATAGGCGCGCGCTATGACCGTCACGACCCGCTTCGCCCCTTCGCCGACCGGCAACCTGCATGTCGGCAATGTTCGCACCGCGCTTCATAACTGGATGTGGGCGCGCCGGCATGGCGGACGTTTTCTGCTGCGCATCGATGACACCGACCTCGAACGCTCGAAAGAGGAATATGTCGAGGGCATCCGCGCCGACCTTGCGTGGCTCGGGCTCGATATCGACGGCGAGGAGCGGCAGTCGGCGCGCTTCGATCTCTACGAAGCCGAATTTCAAAAGCTGAAGGCGGCGGGGCGCGTCTATGCTTGCTACGAAACGCCCGACGAGCTCGATATCCGGCGCAAGGTGCTGCTTTCGCGTGGGCTGCCGCCGGTCTATGAGCGCAAGCCCGATGGTGCGCCGGTCCCCGAAGGCGTGGCGCCGCACTGGCGCTTTCGCCTCGACCACGACGCCGCGATCGAATGGACCGACCTTGTTCGCGGACCGCAGCACTTCGAACCGAAAACCATGTCCGATCCCGTGGTGCGCCGCGCCGACGGCAGCTGGCTCTACCTGCTCCCCAGCGTGATCGACGACATTGCGATGGGCATCACCCATGTTGTCCGCGGCGAGGATCATGTGTCGAACACCGCGGCGCAGATCCAGATGTTCGAAGCGCTCGGCGCCGCGCCGCCCGCCTTCGCGCACGAAGCGCTGCTGGTGGGTACCGAGGGCAAATTGTCGAAGCGGCTCGGCTCGCTCGGGATGGACAATTTGCGCGAACAGGGGATCGAGCCGATCGCGCTCGTCGCGCTGCTCGCGCGGCTCGGGACGAGCGATCCGGTCGAGCCGGTGACACATGCCGCGCCGCTGGTCGAGAGCATCGACTTTGCGCGCTTCGGCCGAGCCCCGGCGCGTTTCAACGAGGCCGAACTTGCGCTGCTCAACCAGAAGATCCTGCACCATCTGGACTATGAGACGGTTGCCAACCGGCTGCCCGCAGGAATCGATGCAGTGCGCTGGCATGCGATTCGCCCCAATCTGATGACACTCGCCGAGGCTGCCGAATGGGTTCCGGTATTCGACGGCCCCTTCACGCCCCCGGTTCCCGACGCGGGCGACCGGCCGGTGCTCGCTGCTGCCGCCGCTGCGGCGACCGAACTCGACTGGAGCGCCGACCCGTGGCACGCACTAGGCGCGGCGGTGAAAGAGGCGACTGGCGCCAAGGGCCGCGCGTTGTTCCTGCCGTTGCGGCGTGCGCTCACCGGGCGCGATCACGGCCCCGACATGGCGGAACTGCTCCCGCTGATCGCCAAGGATGCGGCGGTCGCGCGGCTCTCTGCTCAATAGCGCCGTCGCCAAAGTTGGAGCCAGCGCCGAGAAACTTGACCAGTTTAGTTATGTTATAGTATAACTTCTCCATCTCGCCGGATGATTGCGGTCGACGCGGCGGCGGCGGGTTCTTTTGGCAAGGAGAGGTGCCATGACCCTGATTCCCCTTATCTCGGCAATTGTCGCGACGCCCGAGGCGATGACCGCGCCGGTCGGCCCTGCGGCGCCGCGCAAGCGAAGCGGTTATGATCCCGGCGCGCGCCACCGCCCGCTGGCGGCGGCGATAGCGATCGGCTTGCCTGCGGGGTTGGTGGTCGCGGTGGCGCTGTCGCCCATGGTCGTCGAGCCGGCACCCCGGACGAAGCCGATTACTGGCACGCTCATCGAATTGCCCAAACCTCCCCCGGAGCCGGAACCCCAGCCGGCGACGACGCCCCGGCAGGTCACCCCGGCGGTGACGACGGTGCCCACCCCATTGCCACCGGTCGCGCAGGTCCCGCCGGTCGTCATGGCTCCCGAGCCCTATGTTCTGCCGTCGGGGACGGGCAGCGGGCCGGTGATTGTGGACCCGCCCGCGCCGCCGCAACCGCGGCTCGTGATCGCCGAAATCGATGGGCGCTATGCAGGGGCGTTCCAGCCCGAATATCCGCCCAGCGAGCAGCGGCGCGGAATCGAGGGCGTCGCCAAAGTGCGCGTGCTGATCGGGACCGACGGGCGCGTCAAGGCGGTCGAACTTGTCAGCACCGACAGCCCAGGCTTTTTCGAGGAGACACGGCGACGCGCGCTCGCCAAATGGCGCTTCAAGCCTGCGACGCGAGGCGGCGTGGCCGAGGAAAGCTGGAAAGTGATGACCGTGCGCTTCCAGATCCGGAGCGGTTGAGGTCTTCGATAGCGCGGGCGGTTTCGTGCCGCCCGCGCGTCCTTTCGCTTGACACAAGCGCCGAATCCGGCCAATGGCGCGCGGATAAATGGGGGCGGCGCGGTAGTCGCGCGGCCCTCTTGCTTTTCAAACCAACCGCCGGGGCCCACAGTCCCGCCGCATGCGCCAGGCAACCGGCGGATGTGCAGATTTTTCGAGGAACAGGGCCATGGCCAAGCCGACGACCGTCAAGATCAAGCTGGTGAGCACCGCCGACACGGGCTTTTTCTATGTCACCAAGAAGAACCCGCGCACGATGACCGAGAAGATGTCGGTGCGCAAATATGATCCGCGTGCACGCAAGCATGTCGAGTTCAAGGAAGCCAAGATCAAGTGACGCATTGGTCCGTTCAGCATCGCTGAACGGCTAGCGATGCATCCTCCCCGCGAAGGCGGGGTCCAGAAGGGCGGCCTTGCGCCGCCCTTTTTCGTATGTGGCGGATGGCGGCTTTGGGGTAGGAAGCGGCCGTAAATCCTCCCTGTGGCGAAGCCATGGGGAGGGGTGGAGGGGCCGCGACGTTGCGCCATTAGCCCCTCCGTCAGCCCTTCGGGCTGCCCCACCCCATGCCTGCGGCACAGGGAGGATCTGATGGCCGCGATTGGTCGGAAGCCCGACTTACGCGAACGCCCCCACGCTTTCGATGAATTTGATCACCGAAATGGGCTTGGACACGTAGGCTTCGGCACCCGCGGCGCGGATCTGTTCCTCGTCGCCTTTCCCCGCATAGGCGGTCACCGCCATGATCGGCACGGCCTTAAGCGCATCATCGGCCTTCATCTGCTTGATGAGGTCGAGCCCGCTGACGTGCGGCAGCTGGATGTCCATGATGATGAGGTCGGGCGCAACTTCGCGGGCGCGGGCGACGGCATCGCGGCCATCGCGGACCGGGTGCGCGCGATAGCCATGGGCGTCGAGCAGGTCGCAGAAGAGCCGAAGGTTCAGCTCATTATCCTCGACGACCAATATGGTCTTGCCCATGCCGCTTCCGTTTCCCACCTTGCGTAAGCGGCCGGTCTAGGCGAATCGGCCGCGCGACTCAATTGCCTCGCGGCGAAGGGAAATTTCGGGTGCGCGACGAAGATGCGGCGATAGCGCTGGGCGCGCTCGGGTGGATATTGGCCGACGAGCCGCGCGCTGAGCGATTGCTCGGCATGACGGGATTGACCCCAGACGGGCTGCGCGCAACGCTGGGCGAGCGCGCAACACTCGCCGCGATACTGGGGTTTCTGGTCGCGCACGAACCCGATCTGGTCGCCTGCGCCGACGCACTCGGCCTCGAACCGCAGATAATTGCCGCCGCCGCGCAGCGGCTCGAAGGAAACCAAAGGATGGATGCATGACCCGCCCGCTCGTCATTACCGATTGCGACGAGGTGCTGATGCACATGGTCGTCCCCTTTGCCGAATGGGTCGACGCCGAACATGGCGTAATCTTTCGTATCGAAGATGCGAGCTTCGCGGGGGCGCTCAAGCGCAAGGAATGCGGAACGCCGCTCGAGGCGGCCGAGGTCTGGCCATTGCTCGACGGTTTTTTCCGCACCGAAATGGGGCGCCAATATCCGATTGCCGGCGCGCTCGAAGCGATGGCGGCGATCGGCGCGCAGGCCGATATCGTCGTGCTCACCAATGTCGGCCCCGATCATCAGCAGCGCCGCGCCGACCAGCTCGCCGCGCTCGGTCTTGACGCGCCGGTGATCGGCAGCCGCGGCGGCAAGGGCGAACCCGTTGCGCGGCTGATTGCCGAACGCGAGCCGCCGGTCGCGATCTTCATCGACGACATTGCCAATCATCACCGCTCGGTTGCGGACGAAGCGCCGGGCGTGTGGCGCCTGCACATGGTCGGCGAACCGGCGATTGCGGACAAGATTGTCGCTGCATCGCACGCGCATGCGCGTATCGACGACTGGACAGCGGCGCGCGACTGGATATTGGCGCGGATCGCCGAGGGCGTTCGCGCGCCCGAACCCGCACTGGCTTGAACAAGAAGGATCGACCCCATGGATATTGCCGCCAAGCTCGCCGAACTCGGCCTCGAACTCCCCAAGCCTGCGGCCCCGGTCGCGGCCTATGTCCCCACCGTCGAGGCGGGTGGGCTCCTGCACATCAGCGGACAACTGCCGTTCCGTGACGGGCAGGTCGTTACCGGCCGGCTCGGCACCGACATGGACGAGGCGACCGGTTATGACGCCGCACGCCGCTGCGCTCTGATGCTTGTCGCGCAGATCGGCCAGGCGCTCGGCGGCGACTGGTCGCGCGTCGATAAGATCGTCAAGCTCGGAGTCTTCGTGAACAGCGACCCTGCCTTCACCCAGCAGCCCAAGGTTGCGAACGGCGCTTCGGAACTGATGGAACAATTATTCGGTGATACCGGGCGCCATGCGCGCAGCGCGGTCGGCGTCGCGGCGCTCCCGCTCGGCGCAGCGGTCGAAGTCGATGCCATCGTTGCGGTGAAAGCCGCCTAGCGCCGGTGGCCGAAGCCGACCCGCCAGCCCGGACGATCTCGCTCGGCACGGGCATCGGAACCGTCGAAGGCGCGGCGTGGGACGCGTTGCACGACGGCGGCAATCCCTTCGTCGGCCATGATTTTCTGACGCTGCTCGAGGAATCGGGCAGCGTCGGGGCAGGCACCGGCTGGCAACCTGCGCCGCTGCTTGTCGAGGATGACCGAGGCACGCTCGTTGCCGCTGCGCCCGCCTACTTCAAGTCGCACAGCCAGGGCGAATATGTGTTCGATCATGGCTGGGCCGACGCCTGGGCGCGCGCGGGCGGGGATTATTATCCGAAGCTTCAGCTCGCTGTGCCCTTCACCCCTGTACCGGGGCCGCGACTGCTCGCATGCGACCGCGGCGACGCGATGCTGTTGATCCGCGCAGCAGAGGCGGTGGTGCGGCAGAACGGGCTGTCGTCGGCGCACGCGACCTTTGTCGCTCCCGAGCAGATGGAGTTGTTCGAGGAGGCGGGTTGGCTCGTTCGGCGCGACATCCAATTTCATTTCGCCAACCGCGGTTACACATCGTTCGACGACTTTCTCGGCACGCTGACATCGGCGAAGCGCAAGCAACTCCGCAAGGAACGCGCGCGCGCCGTCGAAGGACTACGCATCGAGGAACTGACCGGCGATGCGATCCGCGCCGAGCATTGGGACGCGATGTGGCTTTTCTATCAGGACACGGGCGCGCGCAAATGGGGGCATCCCTATCTGACGCGCGCGGCGTTCGACCTGATGGGAGCGCGCATGGCCGACCGCGTCATCCTGCTGATCGCTTATGACGATGACCGGCCGGTCGCGGGTGCGATGCATCTTGTGGGCAGCGATACGCTGTACGGGCGCTATTGGGGATGCATTGCCGACGTCCCCTATTTGCACTTCGAGCTTTGCTATTATCGCGCGATCGATATTGCGATCGAGCGCGGGCTATCGCGGGTCGAGGCGGGTGCGCAAGGCGGGCACAAGCTGGCGCGCGGCTATGGCCCCGTTGCGACCTGGTCAGCGCATTTCATCGCCGATCCGGGCTTTCGCCGCGCCGTCGCGGATTTTCTGGAGCGCGAGCAGCAGGTCGAAGAGCAGGAATTGGACTGGCTCGAAGGCCAGATGCCGTTCAGGCGGAAGGATTAGGCCGCGAAACGCCGGCTATCCGGACGCCGCGCGGTTTCGTCGAGCCATGCGCGCGCCTGTCGCTGCGCCTCGGCGATCTCGTCGCGGCTCATCTCGTCAGACAGGTCGGCGCGGCAGCGCTGGCCTTCCTTGTTGCCGCCGAGCGCGGCGAGGTTGAACCATTTATGCGCCTGGATTAGGTCGACGTCGACGCCGCCGGTGCCTGTCGAAAAGGCGATGCCGAGATCGAAATAAGCGTTGGCATCGCCGCGTGCCGCATCGAGCAGTCGGCTTTCGATCAGATATTGAGCGGACTTCAGACTGTTGGCCATGAATACCCCCTGTCATTTCCCCCCACAGGAAACTTCGAGGTCGAACCTTGCGGTTTATGGTCAACAAAGCGTTAACAGCGACCACAGTTTTTCGTGGATAAACGGCAATTCTATTGAAAAACCGTGATTTTATTGCGTATCAGCCGACGGGATAATTGTCGATCAGGCGTGTCTTTCCGATTCGCGCGGCGGCGAGCAGACGGGCGGGCGGGCGCCATTCGAACAGCCGTTCAAGGCTGCCGGCATCGGCGAGCGCCACATAATCGACGCGGTCGAACCCGCCCGCAACGATGGCCGCTTCGGCCTCGGTGAGGGCTTCCCTGACGCTCGCGCCGCCGGCGATCGCGTCCGCCGTCGCGGCGAGCGTTTTGGGAAAGACCGCCGCAAGCTTGCGCTCTTCCGCTGTCAGATAGGCGTTGCGCGACGACAGCGCGAGTCCGTCGGTGTCGCGCGCAATCGGCGCACCCAGGATCTCGACACCAAGGTCGAGGTCGCGCGCCATCCGGCGGATGATGGCAAGCTGTTGCCAATCCTTCTCGCCGAAAATCGCGATGTCGGGACGTACCTGGTTGAACAGTTTGGCGACAACCGTTGCGACCCCGTCGAAATGGCCGGGACGCGCAGTACCGCAATAGTCACTGCCGAGTTCGGCGACCTCGATATGGGTGCTGTGCCCTTCGGGGTACATGGTGCCGACATCGGGTGCCCACAGCAGGCTGACCCCCGCTTCGACCAGCATCGCGGCATCGCGCGCTTCGTCGCGTGGATAGGCGGCATAATCCTCGTTGGGACCGAATTGCGTTGGATTGACGAAGATCGAGGCGACGACATGGTCGGCGACGCGTTTGCCCATGCGCACGAGCGACAGATGTCCCTCGTGGAGCGCGCCCATCGTGGGCACGAGCGCGACGCTCTTGCCGCCCTGCCCCAGCGCGGCGACCGCGCGATGAAGCGTGGCGATGTCACGGATGATTTGCACGCTTGCCCGCCCTCCGATATTGGCGGCGTTGAAACGCCAACCCGTGCGGCCGCCATGCCGCGCCAGCAGGAAATTCGCAACGGTCATGACGACGCCCGCCCCCCACCGGATCATCTTTGCGAATGAAAAGGGCGGGACGGGCAAGTCGACCTGCGCCGTGCATTTCGCGGTTGCGCTCGCAAGTCAGGGCTGGCGTGTCGCGGGCATCGACCTCGACCCGCGCCAGCGCACGTTTCACCGCTATCTCGAGAATCGCGAAAACACGGCGAAGCGGCGCGACATCATGCTGCCGACGCCGCGCTTCGAGGTGTTCGAGGGGACGACGATCGAGGAACTCGACGCCCAGGTCGCGCGCCTCAGCGACGGCGCCGACTATTTCATCGCCGACACGCCCGGACGCGACGACGTCTTCGCGCGTCACCTTGCGACGAGCGCCGATACGCTGATCACCCCGATCAACGACAGCTTCATCGACTTCGATCTCATCGGGCAGGTCGATCCGGAAAATTTCCAGGTCACGAGACCCAGCTTCTATTCGGAACTCATCTGGGACACGCGCAAGGCGCGCGCGAAAACCGACGGGCGGACGATCGACTGGATCATATTGCGCAACCGCCTCCAGCACGTCGACGCGCACAATATGCGGCGCGTCGGCGAAGCGCTGACGCAGCTGTCGCGCCGCGTCGGCTTTCGCGTCATTCCGGGACTCGGCGAGCGCGTCATCTATCGCGAGCTGTTCCCGGCGGGGCTGACCCTGCTCGACAAGGCGCATCTTGGCGGGATGGGCATCGGCCATGTCGTCGCGCGGCAGGAATTGCGCGAGGCGATGGGGGGATTGAACCTTCCCGCGCGCGAACGGTTCCATCCCGACGGCGATCTATTCGCCGCGGCCTGACCAGAATTTGCCGGGGAGTGACAATGACCCATGTTTTCGATCCGACGATGCTGCGCGAATATGACATTCGCGGTGTCGTCGGCGATACTTTGTCGGATGCCGACGCCTATGCAATCGGGCGCAGCTTCGCGACGTTGGTCATGCGCGCGGGCGGTCGGCGCATCGCGGTGGGCTATGATGGGCGGCTGTCGTCGCCGATGCTCGCCGAGGCGCTGGTGCGCGGGATCAACGATGCGGGCGTCGACGCGCTGAATGTCGGGCTCGGACCGACGCCGATGCTCTATTATGCCGCGTCAACGCAGGATGTTGACGGCGGCATACAGATAACCGGCAGCCACAACCCCCCCGACTATAATGGTTTCAAGATGGTGCTGCAGGGGCGGCCCTTTTTCGGCGCCGACATCCAGCGGATCGGGACGATTGCTGCGGCGGGCGACTGGGAGAGCGGCGAAGGCGCGGCGGAGCGCATCGACATCGTCGACGCCTATGTCGACCGGCTTGTCGAAGGCTTCGCCGGCGGCGCCTTCCGTATCGGTTGGGACGCAGGGAATGGCGCTGCGGGCACAGTCATCGAAAAGCTCACCGCGCGTCTTCCGGGCGAGCATCATCTGCTCTTTACCGACATTGACGGGCATTTTCCGAACCACCATCCCGATCCCACCGAAGAGAAGAATCTGGCGGATCTTCGGAAACTGGTCGCGGAGAAGAGCCTCGATTTCGGCGTCGCATTCGATGGAGACGGCGACCGCATCGGCGCAATCGACGGGCAGGGCCGCGTGATCTGGGGCGACCAGCTGCTGCAAGTCTATGCCGCCGCGCTGCTGCATGAGCATCCCGGCGCGACGGTGATTGCCGATGTGAAGGCCAGCCAGGCGCTGTTCGACCGCGTCGCCGAACTGGGCGGCGTCCCCTTGATGTGGAAGACGGGGCACAGCCTGATCAAGGCGAAGATGAAGGAGACCGGCAGCCCGCTGGCGGGCGAGATGAGCGGTCATATCTTCTTCGCCGACCGCTATTTCGGTTTCGACGATGCGCCCTATGCCGCGGTACGGCTGATCGAGGCCGCGACGAAACTGGGGCAGAGCGTGACCGAGTTGCGCGGTGCGATGCCGCCGATGGTCAACACACCCGAAATGCGCTTTCAGGTCGACGAGTCGCGCAAATTTGCCATTGTGGACGAAGTTCTCGACCGCCTTGCGGCTTCGGGCGCGCAAGTCGACCGCACCGACGGCGCGCGTGTGAAGACCGACGACGGCTGGTGGTTGCTCCGCGCGTCGAACACGCAGGACGTACTCGTCGCGCGCGCCGAGGCTCAGGACGAAGCCGCGCTCGAGCGGCTGATTGCGGCAATCGACGAGCAACTCGCACAGTCGGGGGTGGTGCGCGGGCCGCAGGCGGCACACTGACACCCGCATCCATCGCCAACCGGGGCGACCAAAAGCCCGCCTGCAAAAATCCTGCCAGATTGACGCTGACGGCCCGCGTCGGGTAACGCGGCGTCATGACTGACGAAACTGCCCCCGCGACGCTCGTCGCCGACGATCATGGCGTTGCCGAACATACGGCGCACGCGCAGCAGGATGCCGCGTCGGGCAACGGCCTTGCCGTTATTTCGATTGCCAAAAGCTATGACAAGCGCGTCGTCCTGTCCGACGTGTCGCTTTCGGTTGCGAAGGGCGAGGTCGTCGGCCTGCTCGGCCCCAACGGTGCGGGCAAGACGACCTGTTTTTATTCGATCATGGGGCTGGTGAAGCCCGACGCCGGACGCATCATGCTCGATGGTTCCGACATTACCGCGCTTCCGATGTATCGCCGGGCGATCCTCGGCCTGGGCTATCTTCCCCAGGAAACCTCAATCTTTCGCGGTATGACGGTGGCGCAGAATATCGAGGCGGTGCTCGAACTCGCCGAGCCCGACAAGGTCGCGCGCGAACGGCGGCTCGAGGAGCTGCTCAACGAATTCGGGCTGACGCGGCTGCGCGATGCTGCGGCGATGGCGCTGTCGGGCGGTGAACGGCGCCGCGCAGAAATTGCGCGCGCGCTCGCCGCAAACCCGTCGATCATCCTGCTCGACGAACCATTTGCCGGTATCGACCCACTTTCGATCAGCGACATCCGCGACCTTGTCGCCGATTTGAAGACGCGCGGCATTGGTGTCCTCATCACCGACCATAATGTCCGCGAAACGCTCGATCTCGTCGACCGTGCATGCATCATCTATGACGGCAAGGTGCTGCTCGCCGGGTCGCCCGCCGAGCTCGTCGCCGACCCCGAGGTGCGCCGCCTCTATCTCGGCGAGGGCTTTTCGCTTTGAGCATGCTGTGAGGTCATAATTCTCATGGCGTTGGGTCCGCGCCTCGATCTCCGCCAGTCGCAATCGCTGGTGATGACGCCGCAGCTGCAGCAGGCGATCAAGCTGCTCGCGCTGTCGAACCTCGAACTCGAAGCCTATCTCGCCGAAGCGCTCGAAGGCAATCCGCTGCTTGATGCGGCATCAGGTGACAACGATGCCTCCCCCGACGAAGCGGTTGAAGAGGCCCTGCCTCCCGTAATCGAAGCCCCCGAAACCGACGCGGCGCTCGAATCCGCCGCCGGGACTGCCGACGATCTTGATGTCGATTTCGGTGCCGAACAATTCCATCACGACAGCGTCAGCGACAGCGTCGGCCTTTCGGGCGGCGACGGTGAGGGGATCGACTTCGACAGTTTCGCGGGCGCCGACGAAACGCTCCACGAACATCTTCTCGTGCAAGTCGGCGAACATTTTTCCGGCATCGAGGCGATGGTCGCCGAACAGATCGTCGCGCTGATAGACGAGGCTGGCTATTTGCGTGCCGACCTGACCGAGCTCGCGCAGCGGCTCGGCGTTCCGCTTGCACTCATCGAGGGGGTGCTCGCCGGCGTGCAGACCTTTGACCCGTCGGGAGTCGGCGCGCGCGACCTCTCTGAATGTATCGCGATCCAGGCGCGCGAGGCCGACCGCTACGACCCGGCGATGGCGTGCATGATCGCGCACCTCGACCTGGTCGCCAAGGGCGCCTTCCCGCAGCTCAAGCGCATCTGCGGCGTCGATGACGAGGATATTGTCGACATGATCCGCGAACTTCGCGGCTATGATCCCAAGCCGGGACTGCGTTTCGGCGGCACCCCGGCGCAGGCGGTCGTCCCCGACCTGTTCGTGCGCCAGACGGCAAAGGGCTGGGCGGTCGAGGTGAACAGCGGGACGCTGCCGCGTCTGCTCGTAAACCGCCGCTATTATACCGAACTTGCGAAGGGCGCGGCGGCGAAGAGCAAGGCATGGCTGTCCGAACAGCTTGCGGGTGCCAACTGGCTCGTGCGCGCGCTCGATCAGCGCCAGCGCACGATCGTCAAGGTCGCGAGCGCGATCGTCAAGCAGCAGGAGGGATTCTTCCTCCACGGCGTCGCGCACATGCGCCCGCTCACGCTGAGGCAGGTCGCCGAGGAAATCGGGATGCACGAATCGACCGTCAGCCGCGTCACGAGCAATAAATATCTGTCGTGCGCGCGCGGGCTGTTCGAGCTCAAATATTTCTTCTCCTCGGGCATATCGGCGACCGACGGCGACGGCGCGGTGTCGGCCGAGGCGGTCAAGAGCCGGATCAAGGCGCTGATCGACGCCGAGGACCCGAAGGCGATCCTCTCCGACGAGGCGATCGCGCAGAAACTGTCGGCAGAGGGGCACGACATCGCACGGCGCACCGTGGTCAAATATCGCGAATCGATGGGCTATGGTTCGTCGGTCCAGCGACGGCGGCAGAAAGCGCTGGCGGGATAGGCGCACTCGCCTCCCGCTAACCTTATTCTAACCACTTGCGGGCTAGCTTTTCGGCCAAAGGAGCCGACAAGCCGTGCCCTCTGCGCCCCATCGCCATTCGCCGCGTCCCTTTGCCGTGCTCGTCACCGGCGGTGCGGGCTATATCGGCAGCCACGCCGTTCTGGCTCTGCTCGATGCCGGCTGGCGCGTCGTCGTGCTCGACAATCTGGTCACGGGCTTCCGCTGGGCGGTGCCCACCGGTGCCGTCTTCGTCGAGGGGGATGTCGGCGACGAACGGCTTGTCGCGCGGGTGCTTGCCGAGCATCGGATCGGCGCGATCATGCATTTCGCGGGATCGGTCGTGGTGCCCGAATCGGTCGCCGACCCGCTCAAATATTATGACAACAACAGCGCGCGCAGCCGGTCGTTGATCGCGGCTGCAGTGCTCGCCGGGGTGCGCCACTTCATCTTTTCCTCGACCGCGGCGACCTACGGTATTCCCGACGCGATCCCGGTGCGCGAGGACGCGCCGCAACGTCCGATCAACCCCTATGGCATGTCGAAACTGATGACCGAGGGGATGCTCATCGACGTTGCTGCGGCGCACGACTTCAACTATTGCGCGCTGCGCTATTTCAACGTCGCGGGTGCCGATCCGCACGCGCGCAGCGGCCAGTCGACCGTCGGTGCCACGCATCTGATCAAGGTAGCGGTCGAAGCGGCGCTCGGCCGCCGCCGCCATGTCGACATTTTCGGGACCGATTTCGCAACGCCCGACGGAACGGGGGTGCGCGACTATATCCACGTCAGCGACCTCGCCGCCGCGCATCTGCTCGCGCTCGACGCGCTGATCGCCGATCCGGCGACGAGCCACCGGCTCAACGCGGGATATGGGCGCGGCTTTTCGGTGCGCGAAGTGCTTGACGCGGTCGATCGCGCGACGGGCCGCCCAGTCGAGCGCCGCATCGTCGGGCGCCGCCCGGGCGACCCCGATGCGCTCGTCGCCGACAACAGCGCGATTCGCGCGGCGCTCGGCTGGGCACCGCTCTATGCCGACCTCGACACGATCGTTGCGCATGCGCTGGCGTGGGAACGCGCGCTCGCCGAAAGGCGGCTCGCTGCCTGAAATTGCGTGCGTTCCCGGTTGACTTTCGACCCGCTTCGCCATAGGTGCGCCGCTTCGCGTGCAACGCCAGAGTTTTTACGGACAAGAGCAATGAAGATTCGCAACAGCCTGAAGTCGCTGAAGGACCGCCACCGGGACAACCGCGTGATCCGCCGCCGCGGCCGGACCTATGTGATCAACAAGACCAACCGCCGTTTCAAGGCGCGCCAGGGCTGACCAGCCCTGCCGGGGCCTATGTCCCGCGCGCTATTGCAAGCCAGCGTGACGCCGTCGGATGATTCCGGCGGCGCTTTCGCGCGTGTGGAGTGCCCATGATTCGCCGATGCGTGATCTTTGACGTTGGCCGCGTTCTTTTCGACTGGGACCTGCGCCATTTGTTCGCGAAGCTGATCAACGACCGCGACGAGCTCGAATGGTTCGTGACCAACGTCGTCACGCCCGAATGGCATTTCCAGCACGATGCCGGCCGCCCGCTCGCCGAGATGCTGCCCGAGCGCAAGGCGGAGTTCCCCGAACATGCCGCGCTCATCGATGCCTATGCGGCGCGCTTCAACGAGACGATTCCGGGCCCGGTGCCCGGCAGTCTCGAACTGGTCGAGCGCCTCGACGCCGCGGGCGTGCCACTCTTCGCCATCACCAACTTCGGCCATGAATTCTGGGAGGGTTTCCGGCCGACCCAGCCGGTGTTCGATCGCTTTCGGGACATCATCGTGTCGGGCACCGAAAGGCTGATGAAGCCCGAACCCGCCATCTTTCGCCTCGCGATCGACCGATTCGGCATCGACCCCGCAGGCGCGTTGTTCGTCGACGATGTGGCGAAGAACGTCGCGGGCGCCGAGTCGGTGGGCATCGCAGGACATGTTTTCGTCGATGCGACGACGTTGGAGCGCGAACTGGTGGCGCGCGGCTGTCTCTCTCGATAGCGATGTCGTCCCAGCTTTCGCCGGGATCACCAGAGCAGATTACTTCTCCACCTCCAGCTGCGTCAGCACGAAGGCGTATTCTTCGGCATCCTCGTGGAGCGCGCCCCAGCGGCCCGATTTGCCAGCGTGGCCCGCGCCCATGTTGGTGCGCAGGAGAAGGAGTGCGTCATTAGTGCGCGTCGCGCGGAGCTTGGCGACCCATTTGGCGGGCTCCCAATAGGTGACGCGCGGGTCGTTGAGCCCCGCCGACACCAACATCGGCGGATAGGCCTTTGCCGTCACATTGTCATAGGGGCTGTACCCCAGCATATAATCGAACGCCGCCTTGTCGGTGATCGGATTGCCCCATTCAGGCCATTCGCCGGGGGTGAGCGGCAAATCCTCGTCGATCATCGTGTTGATGACGTCGACGAAGGGCACGCCTGCGAGCACCGCGCCCCACAATTCGGGTGCCTCGTTATAGACGACGCCCATTACCTGTCCGCCCGCCGAGCGGCCCTCGATCGAAATCTTGCCCGCGCTCGTATATTTCTTGGCGATCAGGCCCTTTGCGACGTCGATGAAATCGTTGAACGTGTTCGTGCGCTCGGTTGTCTTGCCCGCAAGATACCAGGCGCGCCCCATGTCGTCGCCGCCGCGGACATGCGCGATGGCATAGATCATACCGCGATCGACGAGGCTGAGTCGCGTCGTCGAAAAGCCCGGCGGGACGCGATAGCCGTAGGAGCCATAGGCATAGAGGTGCATCGGCGCGCTGCCGTCGAGCTTCGTACCCTTCTTGTAGACGAGCGAGGCGGGAATCATCGTCTTGCCGTCACGGCTCGGAAGATTCACCCATTCGGTAATATATTGTGACGAATCGTAACCGGAAGGGATTTCCTGCACCTTCAGCGTTTCGAGCGTCCCGCTGGCCAGATCATAGTCATAGACGGTGTCGGGGGTGACCATCGATTCATAGTCGAGGCGCAGCTTGTCCTGATGATATTCGGGATTGTCGCCGAGGCCGGCGACATAGGTCGCCTCGGGAAACTTGATCCGGCCGGGAGTCAACGGCGCGTCATATTTGCGGACATCGACCTGATCGAGCCCGTCCTCGCGCGCCTCCAGCACGAAATAGTCGCGGAAGATCGACAGGCCGGTGATGTAGCTGTGGTCCGATCCGGGGATCAGCGTTTTCCATTCGCCAGGCTTGTCGATGCTCGCGGTCGCGACGCGGAAATTGGGATGTTCGTCGTTGGTGTGGATATAAAGAATGTCCTCGCGCTCATCGACGCTGTATTCGCGGCCCTTCTGGCGCGGCGCGACGAGCAGCGGCTTGGCCTCCGGATTGTCGGCGGGGAGCAGATAGACCTCGCTCGTCTCGTTATCGCCCGTCGCGATCACGATATAATTGTCGGCGGCGGTCTTGCCGATGCCGACGCCGAAACCGATGTCGGCCTCCTTGTAGAGCAGCCTGTCCTCGGCAACCGGCGTGCCGAGCTTGTGAAGCCGGACATTGTCGGTGCGCCAATTCTCGTTCGCGAGGCCATAGAGGATCGCGTCGTTGTTCGCCGTCCAGACGAGCGACGAGAGCGTGCCGGGGATGGTATCGGGCAGGAGTTCGCCCGTCTCGAGGTCGCGGATGCGCGCCTCGAATCGTTCGGAGCCATTGTCGTCGAACGAATAGGCCATCAGCTTGCCGTTCGGGCTGACCGACAGTTCGGCGAGGCGGAAATATTCCTTGCCTTCGGCCATCGCGACTTCGTCGAGGATCAGCTGCGCCTCGCCGCCCCCCGCTGCCGGCTTGCGATACCATTTCTTATATTCGGCGCCTTCCTCATATTCGACCCAATAGAGCCAGTCGCCGTCCTTTTGCGGCACGCTGGCATCGGCTTCCTTGATGCGGCCCTTCATTTCCTGGAACAAGGTTTCGACAAGGTCCGCATGCGGCTTCATTGCAGCATCGAAATAGGCATTCTCGGCCTTCACATAGGCAAGGATGTCCTCGTCATCGATCGTGGGATAGCTTTGGTCGCGCAGCCAGTGCCATGGGTCCGACAGCGTCCTCCCGTGCAATGTCACCTCGCGCGGGCGTTGTTCGGCAATCGGGGCAGGCGGCAGGTCGTTGTGGGTCAATGCGGCGTCTTTCTGTTCTGCAAAAGCATCGGCGGGCGCGACGAGCGGGGTGGCAATTGCTGCCAGAAACATCCAAATAGCGCGCATCGACAAAACTCCCGCGGCGCCGCCCGGTTGGGCGGGAAGGCTGCGATGTAGGAACAAGGAAGCACCGATGTCCAGCCCTGTCACCGGCCCCGATTATGCCGACCGTCTCGCCCGCCTGCGCGCCGAACTCGCGGCGCGCGGTCTCTCCGGTTTCGTCGTGCCGATCAGCGACGAACATATGAGCGAATATGTTGGCGCATACGCCCAGCGCATGGCGTGGCTGACCGGCTTCGGCGGCTCGGCGGGAACCGCAGCGGTGCTGCCCGAAAAGGCCGCAGTGTTCGTCGACGGGCGCTACACGGTGCAGGTGCGCGATCAGGTCGACGGCGCGCTTTACGACTATGTCGGCGTGCCGCAATCGAGCGTCGCGGAATGGCTCGGCACGAACGTCAAGGCGGGGCAGAAGGTCGGCTATGACCCGTGGCTCCATGCGATCGACTGGGCTCGCTCGCTCGAGCGTGCGCTCGCGGCGAAGGGAGCCGAACTGGTCGCCGTCGACACCAATCCGGTCGATGCCGCATGGACCGATCAGCCCGCGCCGAGCGCCGCGCCGGTATCGGTGTACGACGCCGAGCGCGCGGGCCAGTCGGCGGCCGACAAGCGCACGATCATCGCCGACTGGCTGAAGGCGAACAACCTCGACACGACGGTGATGACCGCGCTCGATTCGGTTGCATGGACCTTCAACATCCGGGGCGAGGACGTCAGCCATACGCCGGTCGGTCTTGCCTTCGCATTGCTCCACGCCGATGCGACCGCCGACCTGTTCATCGCGCCCGAAAAGGTCAGCGACGCGGTGCGCGCGCATCTGGGGAACAGCGTGCGCATCCACGATCGCGATGCGTTCGAGGGAGCGCTTGCGGACCTCGCCGGCCAGAAGGTCGCGGTCGACCCCGACCGCGCCGTCGCCGCAATCTTCACCGCGCTCGAACGTGCGGGCGCGAAAATCGAGCGGCACCGCGATCCAGCCGTGCTACCGAAGGCGATCAAGAACGACACCGAACTCGCGGGCACCCGCGCCGCGCACGTTCGCGACGGCGCCGCGGTCGCGCGCTTTCTCAAATGGATGCAGGAAATCGCGCCGCAGGGCGGGCTCGACGAACTCGGCGCCGCGGCAAAGCTCCGCGCCTTTCGCGAAGAGAGCGGCGTTCTGCGCGACCTGTCGTTCGACACCATCTCGGCTGTCGGCCCCAACGGCGCTCTGCCGCACTACAAGGTCGACGAAACGACCAATCGCGCGATCGAGACAGGCACGCTCTATCTTGTCGATTCGGGCGGCCAGTATGACGACGGCACCACCGACATCACGCGCACGATCGCAATCGGGACTCCGACCGCCGAGATGCGCCGCCGCTTCACCCAGGTGCTGAAGGGCCACATCGCGCTTGCGACCGCGCGCTTCCCGAAGGGAACGCGCGGCAGCCAGCTCGACATCCTTGCGCGCCAATATCTGTGGGCCGACGGGGTCGATTATGCGCACGGCACCGGCCATGGGGTCGGAACCTATCTTGCCGTTCACGAAGGGCCACAGCGCATCGCCAAGCCCGCCGGCGGGCAGGCGGGGACCGAGGAGCCACTACACGCGGGGATGATCCTGTCTAACGAGCCAGGCTATTACAAGGCGGGGCATTTCGGCATTCGCATCGAGAATCTGGTCGTCGTCGTGCCGCAGGCGATCGACGGCGCCGAAGAGGAGATGCTGGGGTTCGAAACGATCACCTTTGCGCCGATCGCGCGCGACCTGATCGACCCTGCGCTGTTGTCACCCGCCGAAGCCGACTGGCTCGACGACTATCATGCATCGGTGCTTGCGAAACTCGGACCGGCGATGGACGGCGCCGATCGCGCCTGGCTCGAAGCCGCGTGCGCACCGATTGCGCGCGCGCCGTCGGCGCTCGCGGCCTGAGGCGGCGATGGGCAGCAGCGACCGGTCGGCCGTCCCGCTCGAGGATTTTCGCGTGCGCGAGACGGTGCGCGTACGCTTTAACGAGATCGACGGGCAGAATATCGTCTTCAACGGAAATTATTTGATTTACGCCGATGTCGGTGTGACCGAATATTTCCGTGCGCTCGGCGAGGGGCAGCCGGGACCCTATTTTCACCAATATGGTACAGATATCCGCGAGACGCACTGCGAAATTGATTATCACGCCCCGGCACGGCTCGACGAGCTCATCACCATTGCGGCGCGCATAAGCCATTTCGGCCGGACCAGCTTCACGCTTCACTGCGCCATATTTCGCGGCGAGGAACGGCTGACCGACATCGAGATCGTCTATGCCCATGTCGATCTCGACACCGGGAAAGCGACAGCTTTGCCGGGAAGCTTCATCGCTGAAGTGCGCCGTTTCGAAAGGCGCATGCCGCTTCAAGCCTGATTCGCCGGGCGAATCGTCACTCAACCAAAAAAAGTCGAAAAAAAGGGCCGCCCGAAGGCGGCCCGTAAAAGTTTTGGGAGAGGATGCCTAAAAGGCAAGTGTGATATTGCAGTGCACAATGAATTTCGCAACTGCGAAAAAAGCATCCGCGATTGCAGTTTTTGCAATCGTGAAAACGGTTGCTGTTGCCCGATGCAATCGCCGCTTCCGCTCGCAATATGCCGCGCGATGCCTTAAATCGGACCCATGAGCATGTTCAGCAAGGTCGACATCGGCGGCGGCCTGTCCGATTTCTGGGATTATATCCGCGAACCGCGGCCGCACCGCTGGACTGCGTGGGGTGTCGCACTCGTCCTTCCGGTCGTCGTCTTCTATGGCTTTTCGGAGCATTTGATCCCCTATGACCCGCCGCAACGGCAAATCATCTATTTCGAGAATTGGACCACGAACCGCAGCGCCGCCGAAGTGCGCGCTGACTGGATTGACCGCGCGAAGGAAACGACAGCGCGCAACGCGAAAAAGCGCGCCGAATATCAGCGCTTCGCCGATAGCCTGGGGATCGAATATGATTCGGCCGAAGCCGACGAGGTAACGCGCGACACTATCGGCGAGGAGGCCGCCGAGGCCGCCAAACGCCGCCCCGAGCCGCCGAAGCGTTCAACGCTCGCCGAGCGCGCGGCGCGCGGCGCGGCACCATCGCAGGACCGCTGACGCGAATGGCGCATAGCCGGGCTGACTGGATGGCCACCGCCACCGCGCTGTCGCAGCGCGCCTATGGGCTATCAGCCCCCAATCCCAACGTGGGCTGCATCCTTGTCGCGGAAGGCAAAACTGTCGGCCGCGGCTGGACGCAGCCCGCCGGCCGTCCGCACGCCGAAGCGATGGCGCTCGCCGCGGCCGGTGCGCGCGCGCGCGGTGCGACCGCCTATGTCACGCTCGAACCTTGTGCGCACGCGAGTCCGCGTGGTCCCTGTTGCGCCGACGCGTTGATCGACGCGGGCGTCGCGCGCGTCGTTGTCGCACTGCAGGATCCCGACCCGCGCACCGACGGACGCGGCATTGCAAGGCTGCGCGAGGCTGGCGTCGAGGTCGATACCGGCGTCGGTGCCGACGCTGCGCGCGCCGCGATGGCCCCGTGGTGGTCACGCGCTACGCGCGGCCGGCCGTTCGTCACGCTCAAGCTCGCGACATCGCTTGACGGTTGCATCGCGCGCGCCGACGGGACGAGCCGCTGGATCACCGGCGCCCGCGCGCGCGCGCACGCGCATCTCGAACGCGCGCGGCACGAGGGAATCGTCGCCGGACGCGGCACCCTCGACGCCGATGCGCCGCGGCTCGACGTCCGCCTTGCGGGACTCGAAGCGCGCGCGCCGCGCCGCTACCTTCTTACACGGGGAATGGCGCCCGACGGGTGGACCGCACTATCGGCGCCCGACGCCGACCCCGGCGTCGACTCGCTGCTCGTCGAGGGCGGCGCAGGCGCGGCATCGGCATTCCTTGCCGCCGACCGTGTCGACCGGCTTCTCCTCTATCGTGCGCCAATCCTGATTGGCGATGGCAAGTCAGCGCTCGGCGATATAGGACTCGCCGATCTGGCAGCGGCGCACGGCCGCTGGCGCCTTGTCGACAGCCGCATGCTTGGCAGCGACCGTCTCGACGTTTACGAGCGCGTCAGGAAGGAATGACCGCTTCATGTTCACCGGCATCATCACCGACATCGGCACCATCCGCGCACGCGAGGATCGCGGCGACACGCGTCTCGTCATCGGCACGACCTACGACACCGCCACGATCGACCTCGGCGCATCGATCGCCTGTTCGGGCGCGTGCCTGACCGTTGTTGACAAGGGGCGCGATGGCCAGGGCGACTGGTTCGCGATCGACGCGAGCGCCGAAACGCTCGCGCGCACCGCACCCGGCATGTGGGACGCCGGGCGCCGCCTCAACCTCGAACGCGCACTCAAGGTCGGCGACGAACTGGGCGGGCATATCGTCACCGGCCATGTCGACGCGGTCGGCCGGATCGTCGCGGTCGAACCGGTCGGCGACAGCGTGAAACTGACCGTCGAGGCGCCCCCAAGCCTCGCGCCGCATATCGCGCCCAAGGGATCGATCACGCTCGACGGCGTCTCGCTGACCGTTAACGAGGTCGCCGATCAGCCCGGCGGCAGCGCGCATTTCACGCTCAACATCATCCCGCACACGCAGGAGATGACGACGCTCGACGAGGTGAAGGCGGGGCGGCCAGTGAATCTCGAAATCGACATTCTTGCGCGCTATCTGGCGCGGATGCAGCAGGTGCGGGGTTAACTGGCCTTCGAGGCAGGTTACCGGATTGGCTCGCGCAAAGAAAACGAATCTCACACAAAGACACAACGAGCGAGCGGTGCTGCGCGTCGGTCTCTGGTCGCCGCAGCCGAGCATGACAATGGCGCTTCGCACCAGTCTCTCGGCTGCGTCGTTTGGGCCAGCCGCCCTCTTTGTGCCTTTGTGTTAGATAATCGAATGGCGACTGTTCTGGCTTTCCTCTTCGCGCCTTCGCGTGAGATAATCTTCCCGCGCCGCCGCCAGTCGAATCAGCCCTCGGCCCACCCTGCCGCCAGTTCCGGGTCCGCCGCGATCATCGATCGCCGCATCGCGATGCGGCCGATGCGGAGCAGTTCGGCCTTGCGCCGTGCAGGCGCCAGGTTGCAACTCGCCGCTTCACGCACCACGGCGGCGCCATAGCGATCAGCGACGATCAGCCCCGATGTCTCGGGGCGATAGTCGGGCGTGTCGAGGATCGCAGGGTCGAGCCCCGCCGCGAGCGCCCAATAGAAATGGTCGCACCAGTCGCAATAGTCGGGCCATTTGCCGTCGCCGTGCAGGTCGGCGCGGCTGACCTTGATCTCGACGATGGTGATCCGGCCCTTGGCATCGATGGCGGTCAGGTCGGTGCGGCGTCCGTTCGGCAATGTCACTTCGGGGATGGCGACGAGCCCGGCTTGCGCGAACAGCCGGCACACGCCGCGCGCAACATCGGCGGCGGTCAGCTGTTCGCTCGTCACCTATGCTGCGCTCAGAATGGGACGTCGTCGTCGAGGTCGTCGTCGAACGGCGGACGTCCGCCGCCCGAGCTGCTGGCGCCCGGCGATCCGCCGCCGCCCTGGTTCCAGCCGCCGCCCGATCCGCCGCCCGACGAACCCCAGTCGTCGCCGCCACCGCCCCCGCGCGATCCGCCGCCGCCGGGCGCTCCGTCGAGCATCGTCAGCGTGCCGCCCATGCCCGCGATCACGACCTCGGTCGTATAACGGTCATTGCCGTCGCGGTCCTGCCACTTGCGCGTGCGCAGGCTGCCTTCGATATAGACCTTGCTGCCCTTTTTCAGATAGCGTTCGACGACCCCTACCAGACCCTCGCCGTTGATCACGACATTGTGCCATTCGGTGCGCTCCTTGCGCTCGCCGGTCATCCGGTCCTTCCACTGTTCGGAGGTCGCGATGCGGATGTTGGCGATCTTGCCGCCATTCTGGAACGACTTGATTTCGGGATCGGCGCCCAGATTGCCGATCAAAATTACCTTGTTGACGCTGCCAGCCATCCGCCGCTCCGCTCCGCTTGAAAGTTGGAAGGATCAGCCTAGCCCGAAAGCGACGGCCGTCCAGTAAGTGATACCAGCAGCGGCATAGGCGAGCGCGAACAAATAGCCAACCATGAACAACGGCCAGCGCCACCCATTGGTCTCGCGCCGCGTGATCGCGATCGTCGAAATGCACTGCGGCGCAAAGACGAACCAGGCGAGGAAGGCGAGCGCGGTTGCAAGGCTCCAGCGTCCCTGAAGCCGTTCAGCAAGCGACTCGGCCATCGCCTCCTCGTCATCGCCAGCATCGATCGCATTGGCGGTCGCCATCGCGGACACCGCGACCTCGCGCGCCGCCATGGCCGGGATCAGCGCCACCGCGATGTCGTGGTTGAAACCGATCGGCGCAACGACGACTTCCAGCCCGCTCGCGATGCGGCCGGCGACGCTGTAATCGACCTGGCTTTCGCTAGTCCCCTCCGGCACCTGGGGGTAGGTCAGCAGCAGCCACAATGCGATCGTCGTGACGAAGATAATCGTCCCCGCACGGCGCAGGAAGATCCACGCGCGCTGCCAGAGCGCGATCGCGACGTCGCGCATCCGCGGCCATTGATAGCGCGGCATTTCCATCATGAAGCCCGCTGCGTTTCCTTTGGCGACCGTTCGCCGCAGCACAAGCGCGACGACCAGCGCGCCGACGATGCCCGAGACGTAGAGGCCAAAGAGCACCAGACCCTGCAGCCCGATCGGCGTGTTGCCGACGCTCTGCGCCGGGATGAAGGCGCCGATGATCAGCGTATAAACGGGCAGCCGTGCCGAACAGGTCATCAGCGGCGCAATCAATATCGTCGTCAGCCTGTCCTTGGCGTCGGGTATCGCGCGCGTCGCCATGATGCCGGGCACCGCGCAGGCAAAGCTCGACAACAGCGGAATGAAACCGCGCCCCGACAGGCCGACCTTCGCCATGATGCCGTCCATCAGGAAAGCGGCGCGGGTCATGTAACCCGACGCCTCGACGAGCAGGATAAAGAAGAAGAGGATGAGGATCTGCGGCAGGAAGACGACGACCGATCCGACGCCTCCCAATATCCCTTCGACGATCAGCCCGCGCAAAAAGCCGTCGGGCATGGTCGCGATGGCCGCTTCCTGCAGCGCGGCGATGCCGCCCTCAATCCAGCCGATCGGCGCCTCCGACCAGGCGTAGACGCCCTGGAACATGACGAACATCAACGCGAGCAGAATCAGGAAGCCGCCCACGGGGTGAAGGAAGACTGCGTCGGCGCGCTGCGTCCAGCGCCGCACGGGCGTTTCGGCAATCGTAGCGGCGCGGGCGATCGCGCGCGCGCGCTGGTGGAGCGATTGGTCGCTGCGCGGCGCGTCGGCGGGGGCGACGGCCTGCGTCTGATACGACAGGATTGCGCCATCGACCGCCGCGAGCAGTTCGCTCAGCCCGCGCCGCCGCACCGCGACGGTCGAGATTACGGGAACGCCAAGCTCGTGCGCGAGCCGGTCGGGGTCGAGCGTCAACCCGTCGCGCGTCGCAAGGTCGACCATGTTGAGCGCGACGATCGTCGGCAGCCCCAGCGCGATCAGTTCGAGCGCGAAGCAGAGATGATTGTCGAGGTTCGCCGCGTCGACGACGACGACGAGCGCGTCGGGTCGCCGCTCGCCCGCCTGCTTGCCAAGGATGACGTCGCGCGTCACCGCCTCGTCGGGGCTCGACGGGTCGAGACTATAGCTTCCCGGCAGATCGATCAGCGCGAGCGGTCGTCCGTCGGCGAAGGCCGCATGCCCTGCTTTGCGCTCGACTGTGACGCCCGGATAATTGGCGATCTTCTGCCGCGCGCCAGTCAGCGCGTTGAACAGGCTCGATTTGCCGGCATTGGGATTGCCGACGAGCGCGATGCTGGGGATGGCGCCTGTCATGCCGCGGCCGCCGGCTCCACGCGGATCGCCGCCGCCTGCCGCGCGCGGATGATGACGCGCATCCGCCCGACCGCGAGCGCAAGCGGGTCGCGCGAGAAGAGGCTGCCGCGATGCAGTGGCGTCACCTCAACCCCCTCCATCAGCCCGAATTCGCGCAGCCGCCGGCCTTCGTCGTGCGACAGCCCGGACCAGTCGATATGCGCGATGCGCACGCGCGTGCCGAGCGGGGAGGAATCGAGGTTCGCGTTCATTTGCGAGCGATTATCAATATCGGGAAGCGAAGGCCAGCCCTTATGCGAAGGTCAGCGTCCCGGGTAGCGCAGCCGTCCGATGAAGCGCGCGAGGCTCGGCCGGTCGGTCTTGCGTGCGGCGCGCCGATGCTTCCACGCCTCGAAGCGCATCACGCCGTCGATCCGCCGCGACAGAAAGGCGCGCGTGTCGGCGAAATCCTCGCTCTCGTCATTCAGGAAGACCGCGATCGTGGCACCATAGACGCTGCCGAGGATCGCGCGCTTGCTGTAATGATTATAGTCGGTCGCGGTGTCGCCTGCGAGGCGCCACATCATATCGGCGCTCCGCCAGCCAAGCCGCGCGGCGTGCGGTGCGTTGGTCGGGAGCGCGAGTAGCGCGAGCGCGCGGCGCAGCGATTCGCGATAGGGGGCGATCAGTTCCAGCCGAGTTTCAACGAGCGTTACGATGCGCGCACGAATTTTCATTTCGGCGAGCTTCCCGGCGGGGCATTTCGCCGCCATGCTTGCATCGATGTCGGCGAACCAGGCGTCGACCATGTCGCGCCCACCGCCTGGAAAGGCGAGCCGCGCGACGTCGGGGTCGATCCCCAGCCGTTCAGCCGCCGCAGCAAGCGCAGCGTCGCCAAAGCCGTCGAACGCGGCATTCTGCGCGATGAGCGGCGCGAGCGCGGCGCGAATCTCGTCGAGCGTCGGGTCGGCGGGCAGGATCGAGGCCATCAGGCTTCGATAGGCTTCGCGCGGCGGTTCGGCAACCGTATCAGCACGAGCGCCGCCGCCACCATCAGCCCGCCCGCGACATCGCCTGCACTCAGCCCCTCACCGAACGCGATCCATCCCGCGAGCGCCGCGACCACCGGCTGGACAAGCAATGTCAGCCCGACGACGAGTGGCGAGAAGCGCGGGAGCGCCCAGATGAGCAGGCCCTGCCCGACGATCTGGCTCATCGCGGCGAGCAGGATGAGCGGGGTCCAGTTGTGCGGCAGGATCGCCTCGCCCAGCAGCAGCGCCGTGCCGAGCAGGATGGGAATGCCCGCGCCCGACGACCAGGCGAGCGCCGACCACGGTCCGATCTCGCCGCGCACGCGCTGCATGAGCAGGACATAGCCCGTATAGAGTGCGCCCGCGAGCAGGCTGAAGAGGTCGCCGACCAGATATTGCGCCGACGCCTCATAGCTTTGCCCCATCAGCAGCGCCGACCCGGCAAAGGCGAGCAGCACGGCAAGCGCCTGCCACCCGCGCGGCAGCATGCGCGAGATCAATATGGCCCACAGGACGAGGAACAGGCTCGCGCTGTTGCCGAACAAGGTCGCGTTGGCGACCTTGGTCTGGAGGATTCCGATATGCCATGCGGCAAGGTCGAAAGCGAAGAAGATGCCTGCGCCGCCCGCGATCCACAGCGCGCGGTTCGACGGAGCCCGCCCGCCCGTTTCGCGCCACGCGAGGAGGGCCAGGAAGGGAAGCGCGAGAAGCAGCCGCCACATCGCCGACGCCACCGGCCCGGTATCGGCATAGCGCACGACCATTGCGGTGAGCGAGAGCGCAAGGTTGCCGCCGACGAGCGCCGCAAAGGCCCAGCGGCTCACGGTCGCCGCGACCGGGGCGGTGTCGGGGGCGGGGGCCTTCTCGTTCATTTAGATTTTCTTTTGCTACTTGCTGTTGTCATCGCCGCGCCGCGTCCATAGCTTTCGAGCCCAATAGCGGCGGCCCGCAGCGCCGTCGCGAAGAAAGTGAAAGGTAAGCAATAATGGCCTCAGCCCCCTCGCTCTTCGATCCGATCAAGCTTGGCGCGATCGACGCGCCCAACCGCATCATCATGGCGCCGCTGACGCGCGGCCGCGCCGGCCCGGGCTTCGTGCCCAACGAGCTGGCGCGCGAATATTACCGACAGCGCGCGTCGGCGGGGCTGATCATTTCGGAAGCGACGGGGATCTCGCAGGAGGGACTCGGCTGGCCCAATGCGCCGGGGCTTTGGACCGACGCGCAGGTCGAAGGCTGGAAGCCAGTGACCGATGCGGTGCACGAAGCGGGCGGGCGCATCGTCGCGCAGCTCTGGCACATGGGGCGCGTCGTCCATTCGGTGTTCAACGACGGCAAGCCGCCGGTGTCGGCGTCGGCGACGAAGGCGCCCGGGCAGGCGCACACGCCCGTCGGGCGGCTCGACTATGAGGTCGCGCGCCCGCTGCGCCTCGACGAGATTCCGCGCGTGATCGCCGACTATGTCCATGCGGCGGAGAACGCCAAAAAGGCGGGATTCGATGGCGTCCAGCTCCATGGCGCGAACGGTTATCTGATAGACCAGTTCCTGCGCAACAACAGCAATTTGCGCGACGACGATTATGGCGGTTCAGTCGAGAACCGGATCCGCCTGCTCGGTGAAGTGACCGAGGCGCTGATCGGCGTCTGGGGCGCCGACCGCGTCGCAGTGCGCCTGTCGCCCAACGGCGACACGCAGGGCGTCGACGACAGCGCGCCCGACAAGCTCTTCCCGGTCGCCGCCGCGGCGCTCGACAAGCTCGGCATTGCCTTCCTTGAACTGCGCGAGCCCGGTCCTGACGGTACATTCGGGCGGACCGACGTGCCCAAACAGTCGCCCTCGATTCGCGCGGCGTTCAAGGGGCCGCTGATCCTCAACAGCGACTATGACACAGCGAACGCCGAAGCCGCGCTTGCCGACGGCATTGCCGATGCCATCGCCTTCGGGCGGCCGTTCATCGGCAACCCCGATCTTGTCGAACGCATCCGGACGGGCGCGCCATGGGCCGCCGACAATCCGAAAACCTGGTATTCGCCGGGTCCGGAGGGCTATATCGACTATCCGGCGCTCGAGGCGGCGTAACGCATCTTGTGCCCCCGCGAAGGCGGGGGCGCATTGCCTGTCGGTGTAAAATCAAAGGCTAATGTCGCTCGGCGAGCGCCTTGTCGACGATCGACGCGCCGAGCGGCGCCAGCGCCTTGCCGCCGAACTGGAAAGCGAGAAAGGCGACGATGAAGAGCAGGACAGGCTGGATCAGCAGCAAGGTAATCGCAAAGACCGCGGCGACGATTGCCAGCGTGACGAACCCGCCGCTCAGCGCCTGTTGACCCTTGGGGCCAAGCTCGATCGTCCGCGGCCCCTTTTCGTCCCACCATTTCCCCGTGACGATGGTCTTGCGGCCGGGCGCCGATGTGGCAGCGCGCGCGGCGATTCGCGCGCGCGCCGCGGCAGGAGCGGGAGCCGGTTCGGGCCGATTGCGCTGCTTTTGCTCGCCCCACGGATTGCGCTTTGGCTCGCCGCGCATGTCGGCCGTGCGTCCGCGCGCGGCCGCGTCGGCCTCGTGCTTCGCGGCGCGGACCGAAGCGGCGGGCGCGGCTATTTTCCTGGGTGGCGGCGCAGGTTCGACGAAGGCTTCGGAAACCGGCTCGGGGAGCGGTGGACGTTCGGCCTCGTATCCGCGGCGGCGGTCATGTTCGGCCATGCGCTCGGCCGCGCTCGGCGGGGTCTTGCCCGTCTTGCGATCGACGACCACCAGCCGCCCGTCGCGTTCGACAACGGAAAGGCGGCTGGGGGGTGGTCGATCAACCAATTCCGAACTGTTCCTTCAGCGCGAGCATCGCGAGCGCGGCCTTCGCCGCTTCACCGCCCTTATCCTTGCGCGTCTTGTCGGCGCGTGCAAGCGCCTGTTCTTCATTTTCGACGGTCAAGATGCCGTTGCCGATGGCGAGCCCGTCGAGCGTCAATGCCATGATGCCGCGCGCGCTTTCGTTCGACACCACCTCGAAATGATAGGTTTCGCCGCGGATGACGACGCCGAGCGCGACATAGGCGTCATAGCGCCCGCTGTCTGCGGCAAGCGAAATCGCGGCGGGCAGTTCGAGTGCGCCGGGAACGGTCACCGTCTCGTGGCTATGCCCTTCGGCTTCGAGCGCGCTGCGCACGCCGTCGAGCAGCATATCGTTGAGATGGCTGTAAAAACGTGCTTCGGCGATCAGGACATGCGCCATTATTCGCTCTCCCCCGGAATTGCGCGTTCGCCGACGACCGACAGGCCATAGCCCTCGAGCCCGACGATATTGCTGTGCGTCGGCGTCAGCAGTTCCATCGCATGGACGCCAAGGTCGGCAAGGATCTGCGCGCCGATGCCATAGGTGCGAAGCTCCTTGCCGTCGGCCGGGGCAGCCGCTTCGGGATCTTCAGCTCCGGGAAGCGGGCGCAGCAATAGCACGATGACCCCCGACCCGGCTTCGCCGATCGCCTGCATCGAACGCTGAAGCCGGCGCTTGCGCGGTCCGGGGCGCCCCATGATGTCGTCGAGCAGCGACACTTTGTGCATGCGGACCAAGGTCACGCCTTCAGGATCGACCGCGCCCTTCTGGAGTACCAGATTGACGCTGCCGTCGACTTTGTTGCGATAGGATTTGAGCCGCCAGTCGCCGCCATAGTCGGACTCGAACGGTTCGTCCGCCACGCATTCGACAAGCCGGTCGGTGCGGCTGCGATAGGCGATCAGGTCGGCGATCGTGCCGATTTTCATGCCGTGACGCCGCGCAAATGGGATAAGGTCGTCGAGCCGCGCCATCGTGCCGTCGTCGTTCATCACTTCGCAGATGACCGCCGACGGGTTGAGCCCTGCCAACCGGCTGATGTCGACCGCTGCCTCGGTATGCCCGGCGCGGACCAGGACGCCGCCATCGCGCGCGATCAAGGGAAAGACGTGACCGGGCGTGACGATGTCGTCGCGGCCCTTGGCGGCATCGATCGCCACCGACACGGTTCGCGCGCGGTCGGCCGCCGATATCCCCGTGTCGATTCCCTCGCGTGCCTCAATCGACGTCGTGAAGGCGGTGCCGTGGCGTGAGCGATTGTTGCGGCTCATCAATTCGAGCCCCAAAGCTTCGACCCGCTCGCGCGTCAGGGTCAGGCAGATGAGCCCGCGACCGTGCATTGCCATGAAATTGATCGAATCGGGCGTCGCCATCTGCGCGGGGATGATCAGGTCGCCTTCATTCTCGCGATCCTCGTCGTCGACAAGGATGAACATGCGGCCGTTGCGCGCCTCGGCAATGATCTCCTCCGGCGTCGCCATCGGCGACAGGTCGCTGCCGTGGGCGAGCCAGTTTTCCAGCTTGCGGAGCGTTTCGGCGGTGGGATTCCAACCGTCCGAATCGAGGTCGCGAAGGCTGTTGGCGTGGAGGCCAGCGGCGCGCGCGAGGCCCGAGCGGGTCACCGACCCGTCTTCGACGATGGAGCGGATTCGCTCGATGAGTTGCGTGGACATGCTGGCGAATTTTCACATTTCAATGTGAAAGTCAATATCCACATCACATTGTACTGGTCATTCGGGGCCGAAGGTCGGTCCGAAGTCGCGCTCGGCGGTGTCCGCCTTGGCATCGAGCAGCGCGATGATCTGTCCGGTGCGGTCGTCGCGCTTGGCATAATCGCGTGCCGACAGCCCCGCGATATGATCGGCCTTGTCGGGATTGGCGCCGCGCTGCACAAGAAAACGGACCATCGCGACGTTGCGCGACTGAACCGCCAGGATCAGCGCGGTTTCGCCGCGGCGGTTCGTTTGATCGATCGGCGCGCCGCCGTCGGCCAGATATTCGGCGCCTTCGGTATAGTTGAGGAGGGCGGCGTGCATCAGCGGCGTCATCCCTTGCCGGTCGGCAATCCCGGGATCGGCGCTCTTGCCGAGGAGGAAGCGCAGCCAGGTCGTGTCGCGGCGCTTGGTCACGATCGCCAGCGCCGTCTCGCCATTGTCGGGATGGCGCGTGTTGATGAGCGCCGGATCGTCATTGATCGCTTCGGTTGCCTTGGTCCCGTCGCGGTTGTCGACTGCTTGCAAAAAGGCGTAGCCGCCGCGGAACTGTGCGCTGGCGGGCGACGCTGCAAGGGCGCTGCCAACGGCGGCGGCGAACAGCAGATAAGCGGCGAGGCGGAATTCCGCGCGACGAAACATGAAAGGGCCCCCACAGGCAAGCGCCGCACGCGCGACGACAAAGGTTGATTTTCGCTACCTAGCCGACCAAGGCTGGCTGCATGATGAACTTCGCAAATATGGGACAAAGGCTGGTCCGTGCAAGCCTGATGCTGGTTTTGGGTTCCGCTCTCGCGTCATGCGGCGGCCCCGCCGAAGCGCCGTCCGCGCGCCCGCCGCTCGAGGGTGCGCGTATCGGCGGCCCGTTCACACTCGTCGATCAGGATGGCAACAGCGTCAGCGACACCGACTTTGCGGGCAAATATCGGTTGCTCTATTTCGGCTACAGCTTCTGCCCCGATATCTGCCCGGTCGACTTGCAAAAGCTGATGCGCGGCCTCGCGCAGTTCGAGAAAGCGGCGCCCGAGCACGGCGCGAAGATCCAACCGCTCTTCGTCACCGTCGACCCTGCCCGCGACACCCCCGAGGCGCTCAAGCCCTTCGTGGCGCGCTATCACCCCCGGCTGCTCGGCCTCACGGGGACGCCCGAACAGATTGCCGCTGCGGCAAAGGCCTTTGTCGTTACCTATAACAAGGTCGAAGGGTCGGCGCCCGACCGCTATCTGATGGCGCATAGCCAGCTGGCCTTCCTGATGGATCCCGAAGGCAAGCCACTGGCGCTGCTTCCGCTCGACGATCCATCGACCGATGCCGATGAAGGCACCCCCGATGCGGTCGCCGCCGAGCTGGAAAAATGGGTGAAGTAACGCCGACCTTGGCAGCGCCGCCCTTTTGGGAGGCGCCGCTCGCCAGCCTCGACGCGGGGCAGTGGGAAGCTTTGTGCGACGGGTGCGGGAAATGCTGCCTCCACAAGCTGGAGGATGCCGATACGGGGCGCATCTATCCGACCAATGTCGCGTGCCGCCTGCTTGACCTCAAGACCGCACGCTGCGGCGACTATAAACATCGCCGGCGTCACGTTCCCGACTGTCTGACGCTGACCAAGGCAAAGGTCGGCGACATCGAATGGCTGCCGCAAAGTTGCGCCTATCGCCTGCGTGCCGAGGGGCTTTCGCTTCCCGACTGGCATTATCTCGTCTGCGGCGACCGCGATGCGGTTCACCGGGCCGGTGAATCGATCGTCGGCTGGACGGTCGGCGAAGACGTCGCCGGACCGCTCGAGAATCATCTTGTCGAACGCGTCGTCTGACTTCGCGCCCGATGGCCCCCACATCTGGATCGGCGATACGCCGTGGCCGGTCCGCATCGTCGCCCATGCGCGTGCGCGCCGTTACCGGCTCATTCTCGACGCGGCGCGTGGCGAATTGCGCCTGACCCTCCCGCGCCGGTCGAGTACGGCGCGCGCGATCAAATGGGCGAGCGAACAGCAGGAGTGGCTGCACGAACAGGCGGGAAAGGCCGCCGCGCCCGTGCTGGTCGGCCCCGGCGCGGCGGTGCCGGTCTTCGGGATTGCGCGCCGCGTCGACTGGGAAGCAAAGGCGCCGCGGATTGTGCGCCTCGACGCCGACCGGCTCGGTGTCGGCGGCCCCGCCGAAACCGTCGGCCGCCGCATCGAACGCTGGCTGAAGGCCGAGGCGCGCGCGCTGCTCGATCGCGAAAGCCGGGCGATCGCCGCGTCGGCCGGGCTCAGGGTGGGGCGCGTCGGCGTGGGCGATCCGCGCAGCCGCTGGGGCAGCTGCACCGCGAACGGCGATCTGCGCTACAGCTGGCGGCTCGTGATGGCGCCCGATCATGTCCGCCGCGCGACCGTGGCGCACGAGGTCGCCCATTTGCGCCATATGGACCATGGTGCCGATTTCCACGCGCTCGTCGACAGGCTTCACGACGGCGATGTCGGCGCGGCGCGGCAATGGCTGCGCCGCGAAGGGCGCGCGCTCCATCGCTACCGCTTTACCGCCTAATAGATTCCGTCGGTTCCAGGTTCGCGTGCGCGCTGTTGTGGCGCTTGTTGCGCCTTGGGCGGCGGGGTCGTTTTGGGAGCAGGGGGCGTTACTGTTTTCGGTGTCGGCCCTTTGGGCTCGGGCTGCGGCGCGCGGCGTCCTGTCTGCTCCTCGATCCATTGCTGGTCGAGCACCGGCCCCTCGGGCTGCGGTGGCGGCGGCGCGCCGAACTCGGGCTGCGACCCGCCATAGGGCAGTTCGATCGGCATGCCGTTCTCGTCGACATAGCCTTCCTCTCCGGGCTCGCCGAAATAGGCGTCGCCTTCTTCCTCGAGCTGCCATTCGGGAAGCACGACTTCGGTATCGAACTGCTCGACCGGGCGCCGCGCAACCGCGATGCGCATATAGTCGGCAAAGGCCTTTGCGGGTGCCCGTCCGCCCTGCAGCCCGCCGACGGGGCGAGCGTCGTCGCGTCCCATCCACACGCCGGTCGTGAGCCCGCTCGAAAAGCCGAGGAACCAGCCGTCCTTGTTGCTCGACGTCGTTCCGGTCTTGCCCGCGACGGGACGGCCGATCTGCGCGGCGCGGCCCGTACCCGTGTTGACCGCGGTCTGGAGCAGGTCGGTGATTCCCGCCGCGACCCATTTGTCGACGAGAAGCTGCCCGCGCTCGGGCGGGCGTTGATAGAGAAGCTCGCCGCCCGCGGTCGTGACCTTGGTGATGCCATAGGGCTGAACCGAAATGCCGCCGCGCGATACGGCGGCAAAGGCGGCGGTCATGTCGATGACGCGCACTTCGGCGCTGCCAAGCACCATCGACGGATGGGTGTTGACCGGCGTCGTGATGCCGAACCGTCGCGCCATATTGGCGACGGTCGAAAAGCCGATCTCGTCGCCCAGCTTCGCGGCAATCGTGTTGATCGAATAGGCAAAGGCCGTGCGCAGGCTGATCGCGCCGGAAAAGCGGCCCGACGAGTTGCGTGGACTCCAGCCGTTGATCGTCACGGGCTCGTCGACGACCTCGTCCTCGACCTTATACCCCGCCTCGAGCGCCGCCATATAGACGAACAGCTTCCACGCCGACCCCGGCTGGCGCAGCGCCTGCGTCGCGCGGTTGTAGTTGGAGGTGACATAGTCGGTGCCGCCGACCATGGCGCGCACAGCCCCGTCGCGATCGAGCGACACGAGCGCGCCTTGCACGCTGCCAGGGGTATTCGCCTGGATCGAAGCCGTCGCGGCGCGCTGCATGCCGAGGTCGATCGTCGTATAGACGTCGAGCGCCTCGCTGCCCTCGTCGATCAGCATGTCGAGCTGCGGCAGCGCCCAATCGGTAAAATAGCGCGCGCTATTCTGTCCGGTCTCCTTGGCCAGCCGCACATCGGCGGGTTTCGCCGCATCGGCCTGCGCCTGCGTGATGGCCCCTGCATCGACCATCACCGACAGCACGACGCCCGCGCGTCCCAGCGCCGCCTGCGCGTCGGCGGTTGGCGAATAGCGCGACGGTGCCTTGACCAGCCCCGCGATCACCGCGGCCTCGGACAGCGACATTTCGGTCGCGCTATGGCCGAAAAAGCTGTTCGACGCGGCGTCGATGCCATAGCTGCCGCCACCGAAATAGACCTTGTTGAGGTAGAGCTCGAGAATCTCGTCCTTCGAGAATTTCCATTCGAGCGCCAGCGCGAGCACCGCTTCGCGCATCTTGCGCGTCCAGGTGTAGCTGTTCGACAGAAAGATGTTGCGCGCAAGCTGCTGCGTGATCGTCGATGCGCCCTGCATCCGGCGGCCGGTGCCGTAGTTCTCCACCGCAACGATCGCAGCGCGCGCCATGCCGACGGGATCGATGCCGGGGTGATAGCGAAAGCGGCGGTCCTCGACCGCGACCATCGCATCCTGCATCACCTCGGGCGTTTCGCGGAGCGTCAGCCAGCGACCGTAGTTGGGACCGAGCGACAGGAAAACGGTGCCGTCGGCGGCGCGGACGCGGATCGTCTGTCCGGCTGGCGATTTCTTGAGCTCCTCGAAACTCGGCATTCGCTGCACCGCGATCGCGACGGCAACGCCCAGCGCGACCGCGCCGACCAGCGCCAGCCCAAGCGCCCAGCGGACGATCCGCTTGATCCAGATGCGCAGCCGCGACGGCCCGCCGCCGCCCGACGAAGCGGTCCGTTTCGCGTTCGATTGTGACGATTTACCCGACGATGCCTGCTGTCGTTCGCGGCGCAACCTGCCTGTTCCTTTTTCCGCTGCGCCCGTGACGCAAGTGCCTTGGCCCGAAAATCAGTCCTTGTCGGCTCCTGCGTCATCCTTCCCGCGTTCGGCGAAGTCAAGCGCCGCGCTGTTGATGCAATAGCGCAAGCCGTTCGGACCGGGGCCGTCGGGGAAGACATGGCCCAGATGCCCCTCGCACGCCGCGCAGCGCACTTCGGTGCGGACCATGCCATGGCTCGTGTCGGTCAACTCGGTCAGCGCGGCGTCGTCGGCAGGGGCGGTGTAGCTCGGCCAGCCCGAGCCGCTGTCATATTTGGTCCGGCTGTCGAACAGCGGCGCGCCGCAGCCCGCGCAGCGATAGACGCCGTCATCCTTGTGATCGCTATATTTGCCCGTAAAAGCGCGCTCGGTGCCGCCTTCGCGCAGCACATAATGCGCCATCGGGTCGAGCGTGCGGTCGGTCTTGGGGTCGGTCATGGGAAAACTCCTGTTGGCGGGAGCGCTGCGCGCGCCGCCTGTACCGCGCCAATATTGGTCTGCGGCCACCGCCCCGCAAGGGCCTCGGCGCCTCGTCGCCCCCTTCTCGCGCCGGGCGGCTTTACCGCGCCTTAACCATGATGGACCTCGGACGCAGGCGAGAATATCCGCGCCGCTGCGCGTCGAGGTCGAAACGCAGCTCGACATGGGGCGCGTCGCGGTTGGCGCGCTCGACGACTGCGACTATTGCGCGCGAATTTTGGTGACTGTGGACTATCAATAGCGCGTCAGCCGCGCGCACCGAACAGCGCGGTTCCGACGCGCACATGCGTCGCGCCCAGCATCACCGCCGTCGCATAATCGCCGCTCATCCCCATCGATCGCAGCGGCAGGCTGTGGCGCTCGGCAAGTTCGTCGAGCAGCGCGAAATAGGGAGCGGGTTCGACATCGGCGGGGGGGATCGCCATCAGCCCGTCGATCTCCAGCCCCGCTGCGCGCGCTTCGGCGAGCAGCGCGGGAAGGTCGGCGACTGCACAGCCGCCCTTTTGTCCTTCGTCGCCGACATTGACCTGTACGAACAATTGCGGGCGTTTGCCCAGCTTGTCGCACGCCTTGGCCAGTGCGGCGACGAGTGACGGGCGGTCGACCGAATGGATGGCGTCGAACAATTGCACCGCATCCTCGGCCTTGTTCGACTGGAGCTGGCCGATCAGGTGAAGCGTGAGTCCGGCGGCTTCTGCGCGCAGCTCGGGCCATTTGGCCGCCGCTTCCTGCACGCGATTCTCGCCGAAATGTCGCTGCCCCGCCGCGATCAACGGCCGGATTGCCGCCGCGGCATGCGTTTTCGATACGGCAATCAGGCAGATATCATCGGCGCGTCGCTTGGCGCGCGCTGCCGCGGTGGCGATTGTCGCACGCACATCCGCCAATCTTTCGGTCGCTTCGTCCATGTCTCGTCCCGTCAGTAGCGCGCGTTGCGCCCGCCCGCGACGCGCCTATAGGAAGGGTGATGGTTCGACGCCACCCCCTGTCCGCCGCACTTCCGGTCGCGTGGTTTTTTACCGACGAGCGGCTGTTGCTTCCGGTCGAGCGCGTCGCGGCTGCATTGCCACCGGGGAGCGGCATCGTTGTGCGGCACGACAGGCTGGTGCCAGGGGCACGCTGGCGCCTTGTGCGGCGGCTCGCTGCTATCGCGCGGGCGCGCGGACATATATTGCTGCTCGCCGGAATCCCCGAAACCGCACGGCGCTGGGGAGCCGACGGCGTCCATTTGCGCCAGCGCGATGCACGGCACGCGGCGCAGGCCAGGCGCAACGGCCTGATCGTCTCGATGCCGGTCCATGATGGGAAGGAGGCGCGCCGGACGCAGCGAGCGGGGGCGATGCTCGCTTTCGTTTCGCCGCTTTATCCGACCCGCTCGCACCCCAGCGCGCCCGCGCTCGGTACCGCCAAATGGGCACGCCTCGCGCGGGCGAGCGGTGCCGGCCCTGCTGCGCTCGGCGGAATGACGCGTGGGCGTGCGCGGCGGCTGCAGCGGCAGGTCGCTGCGCAAGGCATGCGCGTGGCGTGGGCAGCGATCGGGGCGTGGGAGGACAAGGCGCTCGCGCGCCAAAAGCGTCAGAAGCGGAACGCGGTTCCGACATAGACCGCCTGACTGTCGCGGCGCGAATCGGTCAGCGGCTCCACGCGGTCGCCCGGGCGATAGCGCACGCCGGCGGTGACATCGATATTCTTGGTCAGGCGATAGCTGCTCACGACATCGACGGTCTGGTCTTCGCCGGGCGCGGTCACGCGGTCGGTCGCACCCGCCGGGTCGCTTGACCGGCTGACCATGCGCGTTGCAAAGCGCGATTTCTTTTCGGCCTGCTCGGGCGCGCGCGCGACGGGCAGGTTGGCGATATCGACGCCGCGCGGCAGCGAAGGCGTTGCGAACTTCTCATAGCCGACCGATGCGCCCAGATCATATGTCACCGGCGTGATTGCGACCGGCGCCTTGGTGCGGCCCGTCGCCAGCGCGGCAGTACGCGCGGCACTCGATGCGTCGTCGCGTGCGCGGATCACGACGGTGATTGCGCGATTCTTGCGACTGTCGTCGGTGATCGCGGGCGTGAAGCGGAAGCCGCTGCGCGCCTCGGCCGACATCTTGGTATATTGGGCGATCAGCCGCGGGTCGCCCGACGCAGGCGTAAACTGGCCGAGCAGCGTTTCGGAAAGCTGGGTGTCGAGAATCCGCTCGGCGCGCGACATTGCCGCAAGCGCCGGGGGCAGGGCGAGCGAAAGCGCCGCCAGAACGGCAAGGCTCCCTCTCCAATAATGTCGCGAACTACGCGCCATCTTTCTGCGACTCCTCTACGACTCACCAGATAGGCCGCTTGCACCCAAAATTCCAGTGATTCGCACCCCATAAACCGTACCGCATTCCTATTTTGCCGAAATTGTTGCGCAATGACCACAGTTTGGTTGCAGGCGAAAGCATTCGATGACTGGAAACTGAACGGTGGCGCGTGCCGAATTGCCGTGCTTGCCCGATGCGGGCAAGGGCGATAGAGACGCTGACAAATCCAGCATGCGCGGCCGCGTTTTCGATGCCCGGCGGTGCCCAGAATAAGGTGTTTCGGCATGTTCCAGCTTTCCGTCCTTGCTTCGCGCAGTCGCCGACCGGCCGCGCTCGCGCTGCTCGGGCTCGTCGCGCTCGGCCTTTCGGCGTGCGGCGGCAGGGAACGTCCGCGCGCCGACCTTGCTGCATCGCAGGTCACGACGATCGGCGTGAACAGCTATTTGTGGCGCGCCTCGCTCGATGCGCTGTCGTTCATGCCGCTGCTCCAGGCCGACAGTTCGGGCGGGGTGATCATTACCGACTGGTATGCGAACCCCTCGAACCCGAACGAGCGGATGAAGGTCACGGTGTCGATCCTCGATCAGGATCTGCGCGCCGACGCGCTCCGCGTCGCCGCATCGCGCCAGGTTGCGCAGGGCGGCGCCTGGGTCGATGCGCCGGTTCAGGCGGCAACGGTGCAAAAGCTCGAGGAAATCATCCTCACCCGCGCCCGCGACCTGCGCCGCAGCGCGATCGAGGGGTAATTTCCATTCCTGTCATCCCGGCGAAGGCCGGGATCTCGACCTCGGCGTCATGATCCACGGGCGAGATCCCGGCCTTCGCCGGGATGACGATCATGTAAGTCAGACCAACGGGGTAACCGACACATGACCCGCGAAACGCGCTTTAGCGCCCTCGCCGCCGATGCTCGCTGGCAGGCGGCATGGGATGCCGCGAACAGCTTTGCCACGCCCGATACGGGCGGCAAGCCCAAGGCCTATATCCTCGAAATGTTCCCCTATCCGTCGGGGCGCATCCATATGGGGCATGTCCGCAACTATGCGATGGGCGACGTGCTCGCGCGCTTCAAGCGGATGACCGGACACGACGTGCTTCACCCGATGGGCTGGGACGCCTTCGGCATGCCCGCCGAAAATGCCGCGATGGAAAAGGGCGTCCACCCCGGCGGCTGGACGCGCGCCAATATCGACGCGATGCGCGCGCAGCTGAGGCGCCTCGGCCTCGCGATCGACTGGAGCCGCGAGCTCGCGACCTGCGATGCCGACTATTATGGACAGGAACAGGCGCTGTTCCTCGACCTTCACGCCGCTGGCCTCGTCTATCGCAAGGAAAGCTACGTCAACTGGGACCCTGTCGACATGACCGTTCTCGCGAACGAGCAGGTGATCGACGGTCGCGGCTGGCGCTCGGGCGCGCTCGTCGAGAAGAAAAAACTGTCGCAGTGGTTTCTCAAGATCACCGACTTTGCCGACGAGTTGCTCGAAGGGCTGAAGGAACTCGACCAGTGGCCCGACAAGGTGCGGCTGATGCAGGAAAACTGGATCGGCAAGTCGCAGGGGCTCGAATTTTCGTTCAAGCTCGTCGGCGGAAAGCCGGGGTTCGACGTCTTTACGACGCGTCCTGACACGCTGTACGGCGCGAGCTTCACGGCGATTTCGCCCGACCATCCGCTCGCCGAAAAGCTGGCGAAGGATTCGCCGCGCCTTGCCGAATTCATCGCCGAATGTCGCCGTCAGGGCACCTCGGCCGAACAGCTCGAAACCGCCGATAAGATGGGCTTCGACACCGGGCTGTCGGTCGAACATCCGCTTGACCCCGACTGGCATCTGCCCGTCTGGGTGGTGAACTATGTGCTGATGGATTATGGCACCGGCGCGATTTTCGGATGCCCGGCGCACGACCAGCGCGACCTCGACTTCGCGCGCAAATATGAACTGCCCGTCCACCGCGTCATCGCCGATGGCGACGAGACCGAACAGCGCTTCGCGGGCGACGAGGCCTATGTCGGTCCCGGCCGCCTTGTGAACAGCCATTTCCTGAACGGCATGAACATCGACGAGGCGAAAGCCGCGGTCATCGCGCGCGCCGAACATGAAGGCTGGGGCAAGGGCACGACCGTATGGCGGCTGCGCGACTGGGGCGTGTCGCGCCAGCGCTATTGGGGTACGCCGATCCCCTTCATCCATTGCCCCGCATGCGGTCTTGTTCCGGTCCCCAAGGACCAGCTTCCCGTCGAGCTTCCCGAGGACGCCGATTTCTCGGTCCCCGGCAATCCGCTGGGTCGCCATCCGACGTGGAAGCATGTCGCCTGCCCGTCGTGCGGCGGCGATGCGGTGCGCGAGACCGATACGCTCGACACCTTCGTCGATTCGAGCTGGTATTTCCTGCGCTTTGCCAGCGCGCCTTCGGACAAGCCCTTCGATCCCGAGGTCATCCGCCGCTGGTTGCCCGTCGACCAATATATCGGCGGGATCGAGCATGCGATCCTGCACCTGCTCTACGCGCGCTTCTGGACGCGTGCGCTCAACAAGCTCGGGATGGTCGACGTCAAGGAGCCGTTCGCGAGCCTGTTTACGCAGGGCATGGTGACGCACGAAACCTACAGCCGTCCGCAGGGCGAGGGCCTCCCGCCGCTCTTTTTCACCCCCGAAGAGGTGGTGCGCGGCGCCGACGGGGCGACGCTCGAGGCCGATGGTGCGCCGGTCGAAATCGGCCGCGTCATCAAGATGTCGAAGTCGAAGAAGAATGTCGTCGATCCCGACGCGATCCTCGACCAATATGGCGCCGACGCGGCGCGCTGGTTCATGCTCTCCGACAGTCCGCCCGAGCGCGACCTGCCTTGGAGCGAGGCGGGAATCGAGGGCGCGTGGCGTTTCGTCCAGCGGCTGTGGCGCCTGTTCGGCGAGACCGGGAATGTCGGCGACGGTGGCGAGGACAAACCGCTTGCACGCAAGCTCCACCAGGCGATCGCCGGGGTCGCCGCCGATATCGAGGCGCTCGGGTTCAACAAGGCGGTGGCAAAGATCCACGCGCTGGCGAACGAGATCGAAAAGGCGAAACCCTCGACCACCCGCGCCGAGGCGTGCCGGACGCTGATCCTGCTCGTCGCGCCGATGATGCCGCACTTGGCCGAAGAGGCATGGGCCGCGCTCCCTGCGGCGCAGCGCACGAGCGCACTCGTCGCCGACGCCGTCTGGCCCGTTGCCGATCCCGCGCTGCTCGTCGACGACGAGGTGACGATCGCGATTCAGGTCGCGGGTAAGCTGCGCGACACGATGACGCTCGCCAAGGGCATCGACAAGCAGGCCGCCGAAGCCGCCGCTCTGGCGCGCCCGCGCATCGCGGAACTGCTCGGCGGGGCCGCGCCGAAGAAGGTGATCGTGGTTCCCGACCGACTGGTGAATATCGTTCCCTGAGCGGATGACCGGGAACAAACCCTTCCCAATTCCGTTCGTGTCGAGCGAAGTCGAGATGCGTCTGGCGCAGCGCCAGCGTGTCTCGACTTCGCTCGACACGAACGGGGTTAGGGGGCATGAGGGTATTTGATGCATAAGCTTGTCACCGCCTCGATTGTTGCCGCCGCGCTGGCCCTTGGCGGGTGCGGCCTTCGCCCGCTTTACGCCAGCGGGAGCAAGGGGGCGGTCGCGCAGATGCTCGCCGATGTCGATGTCGCGCCGATCGAGGGGCATTCGGGATGGCTCGTCCGCAACGCGCTGCGCGACCGGCTCCAGCCGACGCAGGCAGGGCAGGGTGCGGGCGGCCGCTTGCGTCTCGACGTGCGGCTCGAGGATTCGATCACCGGTTTCGGCGTGCGCGCCGACGATGCCGTGACGCGCGAGCGGCGCACCTTGCGCGCACGCTACCAGCTTGTCGACGCCGGAACCGGCGAAGTGCTGCTCGACGCGACGGCGGCGCAGGATGCCGGCATCGACGTGGTCGGCAGCGAATATGCGACGATCGCTGCCGAATCGTCGGCGCTCGAACGGCTCGCCTCGGGAATCGCCGACCAGATCGTTGCGCGGCTCGCGGTCTATGCGCAGCGCGGAGGCCCGGCCGCAGCGCCCGCCTCGTGATCCGGTCGTCGCGACGATGAAGTCCGTCAAGCCCGTCGACCTCGAACGCCAGTCGCGGCTCGATCCGAATATCCGCCTGACCTTGCTTACCGGTCCCGATGACGCGACGATGGCGGCGGTCGCGGCGCACCTTGTCGGACTCGCGGGCAAGGAGGCCGAGCGGCTCGACCTTAGCGGAACGCAGCTTGCGCAGGACCCGTCGCTCCTCGCCGCCGAAGCCGCGTCGATGTCGCTCTTTTCGCCGAGCCGTGTGATCCGTCTCGAGATCGCCGGTAATGGCGATGATTGCCTTGCCGCAGTCGAAGCACTGTTTGCGGCAGAGACCGCAATCAATCCCGTCATCGCATCGGGCGCGGCGATCACCGCCAAGTCGAAACTGGTGAAGCTGGTCGAAGCCGCACCACATGCGGTCGCTGCCATCTGCTACCAACCCGACCGCCGCGCGCTCGTCGGCATAGCGATGGCGGCGGCTTCCGAGCAGGGATTGCGGCTTGCCAATGCAGAGGCGCAGCTGCTCGTCGACCTTGTGTCGGGCGATCAGGCGCTGATGCGCCGCGAGATCGAGAAGATCGCGCTCTACCTCGATGCCGCACCCGACCGGCAACGGCAGGTGACCGCCGCCGATATTGCCGCGCTTGGCGCCGCGACGCACGAGGAGGACGTCAGCGCGTGCATCAATGTCGCGCTTGGCGGCAAGCTGCGCGAGCTGCACGAGATGCTGGCGACCGCGGCGGCGGTCGGCGTTGCCGAAATCCGGATCATTCGCGCGCTCGCGATCCGCGCGATGCAGCTTGCGCGCCTGCGGGCCGAGGTCGATGCCGGGGCGCATCCTGCAACCGTCGTGTCAGCGCGCAGCAGCGGCGTGTTCTGGAAGGAACGCGACGCGGTGACGGCGCAGCTCCACATCTGGGACTCGGTCCGCGTCGCGCGGTTGATGACCCGCCTGATCGAATGCGAGCGTGCCCTGAAGTCGTCGGGAACCGCAGGCGCGGTCCTGTTCCGCAAACTCATGACGGACATTGCCCATCAGGCGGCGCGCGCGCGCTGACGGATTATGCGCCGTCGTCCGACGATTTGCGCGCTTTGGGAACGTCGGGCGGAACGAAGGTCCAGACGGTATCGCCTGCTTCGACTGTCGGGCGATACTGCGTCGAAAAGATCCGCAACTCGCCCGACGCGCGCTCCACGGCAAGGCTGTCGCCGCCCGTCGCCTTCATCCGCTCGACGAAATCGGAATAGCTGTATTTCTCGGTGATCTTTGTCCGCCCGAACGTCCAGCCTGCCTGCAAACGATCAAGCTGTTCCTCGATCGGCGTGCCTGCCAGGGTGAAGATGCGCCCGCGCCGCTGGCTTGCAGCGCGCGATTCCCCGACCATCCGGCTGACCCGGTCGTGCCCGATCTCGGCCGCGAGCTCGCTGCATACAAGCGCATTGTAACTGTCATTGTCGGTCGCGGCGATCAGCTGCTGATAGTCACCCATGTCGAGGCTGTCGTCATGGGCTTCGTCCAATATGTCGCCATGATAGACCGGAAGGTCCGCCCGTCGAGCGCGGCGCAGCGCAAGAATGCTGGGGTCGGCGACAAGCACCTTGCGATCCTGCGCCTTGACGAATTCGGCAAAGGCGATCGTCCAGCTGTTCGCGCCGACGAGCAACACGCCATCACCCTTGCCGCGGTCGAGCCCGAGCCACTGGGCAAAGCGCGCGGCGGTAAAGCCATGCGCAAAAATCGTGGCGATGACGACCGCAAAGCTCAGCGGAACCAGCGCCTCGGCCCCCGCGATCCCATAGTCGGAGAGACGCAGGGCAAAGAGGCCGGTCACTGCCACCGCGACAATGCCGCGCGGTGCAATCCAGGCGACGAACAGCCGCTCCTTGAACGGGATACGCGTGAACAGCAGTGCGACCATGATGGTCAGCGGACGGACGACAAAGAGCAGCAGGAGGAGGAAGACGACGAAGCGCAACTCGAAATTGCGCACCACTTCCCAGTCGAGCGTGGCGGACAAGATGATGAACACGCCCGAGACGAGGATGACGGTGAGGTCCTCCTTGAAGCGCTGGAGCACATGCGTTGAATATGTCTCTCGGTTCGCCATGACGACGCCCATCACGGTGACAGTAATCAGCCCCGTTTCATGCAGGATCAGGTCGGACAGGACAAAGGTTGCGACCACCGTGGTGAGGAGCACCGGGGCCTTCAGGAACTCGGGCACCCAGCCGCGCGGAAACGCCCAGGTGAGCGCAAAGCCCGCCGCGCCGCCGATGATGATCGCGAGCACGCTCGCCGCGACGACGTCGATCACGATGCCGACGCTGTTCGCCTCTGCGCCGCCGTGGATGATATAAGCGTAGATGCCGACCGCGAGCAGAGCCCCGATCGGGTCGTTCACGATCGCTTCCCATTTCAGCATATTCTTGACGCGCGGCGCGATATTGAGCGACCGCAGCATTGGAATGATGACCGTCGGCCCCGTCACGATCATCACGCCGCCGAGCAGCGCAGCGAGCTCGAAAGGAAGCCCGGCGCCATAATAGGCGGCAGCGGTGCCGAGCGCCCAGCCGACCGGAACCCCGACGAAGACGAGCATCGCGACCGCCAGCCCGGCCTGCCGAAGCTCGCGGAACTTGAGGCTGAGCCCGCCCTCGAACAGGATGATCGCGACGGCCAGCTTGATGATCGGCTCGCGCAGCTCGCCAAAATCGCGCTCGGGGTCGAGCAGGCCGAGGATGGGACCGGCGACGATGCCGGCGATCAGCATCAGCGCGATCGCCGGGCGGCCGGTACGCCACGCGATCCACTGCGCGCCGATACCGATGACGCCGATCAGGGCGATTTTCACGAGCAGGGATTCGATTGCGAACATGGACCATTCCTAGTCGGCGCGGCACGCCCGCGGCTACAAAAAAGGGCCGCTCTTCCCCCTGGAAAGAGCGGCCCCCGATATGCTGTGCCCTTGGATCAGAAGCGGAAGCGCCCCGTCACGCCATAGGTCCGCGGTTCGGCAAGGAACTGCGAGAAAATCTGGCGGCCGCCCGGATATTGCGGGTCGGTGAAGGGCGCCGACGTCGTCCCCGCCTGGAAGGGCGAGTTGAACGCGACCTGCGAATATTGCTTGTTGAAGATATTCTGCGCCCACAGTTCGATGCCCCATTTCTCGTCGGGGCCGCGAACGCCGATGCGTGCGTTGAACAGCGCATAGCCGTCCTGCTCCTTCTGCGGGAAGAGGTCGGAGCCGGTGTTGTAATCGCTGGTCATGCGACCATCGATATAGACGAGGCCCGTAAGTCCGCCGCTGCCGAGTTCGGGCGTCCAGGTGACGCTGCCGGTCGCGACCAGTTCGGGCGCGTTCGACAGATTGTCGCCGGGCAGCTTGCGCAGCGCCGGGTCGAGCGGCGCGCCGAAGCGGTTGCCGACCAGATTGTTGCGATAGCTGGTGTCCGCATAGGTAAGGCCTGCCGCGACGCGGAAGTTACGCGCCGGAACGAGCGAAGCCTCGATCTCGACGCCCTCGGCCCGCACGCCCCAGCTCACATCGTCCTGCGCACAGGCGCCGGTCGCCGCGCTCGTATCGCGGTCGGCACCGCCCAGATCGGTGGTGCAGCCGTTGATATTCTGGACGAGGAAGACCGTGCCGTTGAACGTATTCAGCTGGAAGTTCTTGAAGTCCGAGCGGAACAGCGAGACGCCGAGGCTGAACGGGCCGGTCGAATATTTCGCGCCGAGTTCATAGCTGTTGACCAATTCGGGGTCGAACTGCAGCGCCCCGACAAGGCTCTGCGCCCCGCCCGGCGTCGCCGCGAACGGAAAGATCGGCGATTTGAGCGCCGAGCGGTCGAGGTTGAAACCGCCTGCCTTGTAGCCGCGTGAATAGCTGGCATAGAGCAACAGATCGTCGACCGGCTTGTACGACAGGATCGCGGTGCCGGTGAATTCATCCTCGCTGCGGCTGTCGCTGATCGATACGCCGTTGAGCTCGGCGGTCGAATTGCCCTGGCAGCTCAGACCGATGAGCGCGCCGGCAAGCGCGCGGGCCGTGGCGTTGGGGCTCGCCAGATCGTCGAGCACCAGACCCTGCACGGTGGTGCAGACGGTGTTGTCGTTCGAGAATGTCGCCCCGAAGTCCTTCTTGTCGTTCGTGTACCGCAGGCCGAAGGTGAAATCGAGTTTATCGGTGATGTGGAAGATATTGTGCGTGAAGAGCGCCCAATTCTCTCCATTCTGGCTGTAGCGATCGTTGATGCTTCCCAGGTCGTTGAGCCCGTCGAGCGCGGTAAAGGCCGCGACGATGTCGGGACCCGAGGCGCCGGATGCGCCAGCGATTGTTGCGGGACCAACGCCGGGCGCCACGCAAAGCGGGCTATTCGGCGAATACAGCCCTGCGAGCCCGCCGCCGGTGATGATGCGGCAGTTCGCGAACCGGCCATATTGGGTGCCGAAGCGCAGATTGTCGCGCACGCGCAGCTTTTCATTGGCGTAGAATCCGCCGACGAGCCAGTCGAGCTTGCCGTCGAACGCCTCGCCCTGCAGGCGCAATTCCTGCGTGAAGGTGTGGAACTGGCGATAGGCATCGTCACTTGGGGCACGATAGAGAATATCGACCGCGCCATAGTCGGTGTCCGACGCCTGGCTCGACCGATATTCGCGATAGGCGGTGATCGACGTCAACGTCGCGCCGCCGAGATCATAGTCGATCTGGCCCGAGAAGCCATAATCCTTGGTCTCGCCAGCGTAGCTCCGGCCGGGGCTGACCGACAATGTCCGATCATAGCCCTGGTTGAACGCGCTGAGCGGCTGGCCGAGGTCACGCAGCACGTTGATGATGTTGTTGCCGTCCGGCTGAAGCGGCGCGAGCGGCGTCGACGGATTGTTGAGGTTGCCGATATAGGGGTTGACGCTGTTGTCGACATAGATGGCGCCGCAGCATTTCTCGTCGCGGAACGTATAGTCGGCGATCAACCGGATCGACAGCGCGTCGGTCGGTTCGAACAGCAGCTGCCCACGCAGGAAATAGCGGTCACGGTCGTTGACGTCGGTGTTGTTCGTCGTGTCGCGATAAAAGCCGTCGCGCTTGACCCAGATGCCGTCGAGGCGCGCGGCGAGCGTGTCGCTGATCGGGCCGGTGACGCTGCCGCCGAGGCGCCAATAGTCGTAATTGCCATAAGTGATCTCGCCCGTCGCGCCGAACTGGAAATCGGGCTTTTTCGAATAGATGCTGATGAGACCCGCCGACGAGTTACGCCCGCCGAGCGTTCCCTGCGGGCCGCGTTGCACTTCGACGCGGTCGATTTCGCCAAGTTCGTTGAGGCCGATGCCCGAACGCGAGCGATAGACGCCGTCAATGAAAACCGGGACCGAGCTTTCAAGTCCGGGGTTGTCGCCGACCGTGCCGATACCGCGGATACGCGCCGAACCATTTGCTTCCGAGCCGGTCGACGACACGAGCAGCGACGGCGCCACCTGGTTGAGCTGGCGAATATCGTTCGCGCCGCTGTTCTGCAGCGTTTCGGCGTTCACGGCCGAGATGGCAACGGGAACGTCCGACAGCAGCTGCGAACGGCCTTGCGCCGTGACGACGATCGGCGCGTCGTCGAAATCGTTCTGCGGCGCGCTGTCCTGCGCCTGCGCTGGCATGGCGACAGTCACGACAGCCAGCGATACGCCGAGCGCACTCGAGCGCAGGAGACGGGCAGCACAAAGGGTCGATGATTTCATTTTGGGCACTCCTCTCAACATTTCGTTGTTTTTATTGGCCCTGAAACATACCGGAAATGCCGCCCTGTTCCAGACGATGCGCCCGATTCACGTCATGTTTTCGGCGAGTGATGCTTTTGTGTCACAGGCGCCAAAGCCGCACTTTCGCGTGCATTCAGGCCCCGTGCCCGCTTGACGTAGCGTCATCGAAAATGGCTCTACCATAAGCAACTGACAGCAATTTTTCGCCCGCTACGACCATTGCGTGGTAGGTGCCGTCGAAATTGGCGGCGATAGCATCGTCGCCGACATCGAGGCCGCCGGTCAGACTACCGAAAGCGGGCAGAATCATTGTGCGCTCGTCGCGGGCGAAGCAGGGGCGAACCACGGGGCGACCGCGAAGGTTGACACGCAACTTCGGATGGAAATGGCCCGAGACTTGGGGGCGACGATCGGCGGGCTTGCATTGGTGACGAAAGACGATGCCATCGACCTCGATCTCGGCGGCGACCGCACCGCCCCACGCGCCCGCCGACAATCCATCGTGGTTGCCGGCTATCCAGAGGAGTTCGACCCTGCTCGAAAGGCTCGCCAACCGCTCGGCCGCGGCGGGCGCCATCCGGTCCGCCGACAGCCGGTCATGAAAACTGTCGCCCAGGCACCAGATCGCGCGCGCGCCGGTCGCGTCGACAAGCCGGTCGAGTCGGTCGAGCGTATCATGGCTGTCATAGGGGGGGAGCGGTTGCCCTTGGGCTGCGAACCAGCTCGCCTTTTCGAGGTGCAGGTCGGCGACGATCAGCGCGCCGTGGCGCGGCCAGAATAGCGCGCGATCGGCCAAGGGCCGGACACACTGGTTCGCAAAATCCAGGCTGGGCTGAAACTCCATCGCCCCGCTATGGCAATGGCGCAAAAGTCCGGCAAGCCTGCCTAGCTGCCGGGACGAAGGTCGCTTGCCGCGAAACGATATCCGGCCGGACGTTGGGCCGCATCGGGCATGTCAAATACGACGCGTTTGTTCGGATAGTCGATTTCGATGCGGTCGAACAGCGACAGGCTGTCCATACCGAGAAGCAGCGCCGGCCGCTCGTGTAATCCAAGAACGCGAAAGGCCTGCCCATCGGCAAAGGAAATCGGAAGATCGTTGATGTCGATGCCGCCGATCGTGATGCGCCGGATGGCCGTCCGGGTGGCAGGAACATCTTCACCGGTCACGGCGCCCAATGTGGCGGAAAAGAAGGGCACGCGATTTTCGCGGCGCGACGCGACGAGCTTCATCAGCGCCATATTGCCCACGCTCGTCTGCGCACCCGTGTCGACGATGACATCGATCCTGCGGTCGCCGATACGCGCGTCGGACAGGATCAGACGACCCGCCGAGTTGCGCGCTGTCACGACAATGGCGTCGCGGTCGCGGATGACGGGGCGCGCGCGACGGTGCGTTTCGAGAATTTTCATGCTTTCGTTGCGAAAATCGATGAGCAGGCGCCGATCCTCGAGCATGTCGACGCCGATCAGGCCGGCGGCGCCGATATGCCGCCCGAAAAAGGCCGGGGCGTCGAATTCCTCGAGCCGGAGATTGGTCATCTGCAGCGCGGCAACGCGGAAGCTGGGAACGGTCGCGCCGCTGCCGATCGTCGCCATCCGAAGTTTTTGGCCCTCGACAAGGTCGAGGCGGGCGGCGAGTTCGCGCGCGATGACCGTCCGCTCCGCGCCGGTATCGACCAGAAAGGAGAAGGGCCCCTCGTCGCCGATCATTACCTTGACCGACATGCGCCGCGTCGCGTCGAGATCGAACGGCTGGACAAAGGGGACGACCTCTCCGGTCGTGCTGGCCTCGTCCGGTGCTTGCTGGGCCGGTGGCGCCGCGGTCGGCGTCGGGGTCGAGGTCTGGGGCGTAGGCGTGGCGCCGACCAGTGCCGGGGCCGCGAACAACATCCACAGGCTGAAACGCCTCGTCGGGGTAGTCGCTGGCATCGTTTCTCTCCGCCCTACAGTCTACGCCTCCTCTGCCGGCTCAGCAAGGGGCGGCCGATCAGGACGATTCGGCGCCCATTGCCTGCTGCGCCAGCGCATCGGCCAGTTCGCCGAGCAATATGTCGTCGAGGTCGGCGGCGGCGACATTTTCGCGCCCGATCAGCACCAGCACCGGGATCGCCAGCGGGCTGATGCGCGGCAGCGCCTTGTGCAGCATGGTCCCCGCCGCCCGGTCGAGCAGGTCGCCGAGCCGCGCGACATCGGTGAGCCGCTCGCGCGCGTCGGCCCATGCCGCCTCCAGCAGCAGATGGTCGGGCTCATATTTTCGCAGCACGTCGAAGATGAGGTCGGTCGAAAAAGTGACCTGCTTTCCGGTCTTGCGCTTGCCGGGGTGCTGGCGTTCGATCAGCCCGCCGATCACCGCCACCTCGCGGAAGGCGCGCTTCAAAAGATGCGACCCTTCGACCCATTCGACGAACTCCTGTTCAAGAATCGTCGAATCGAACAGGGCTTCCGGATCGGCCACGGGGCGCAGCGACCAGAGGGCAAGCGCATAGTCCGACGCGACGAAGCCGAGCGGCTGCAACCCCGCGCGCTCCATCCGCTTGCTGATCAGCATGCCGAGCGACTGGTGCGTATTCCATCCTTCGAAGGGATAGGCGACCAGATAATGATTCCCTTCGTGGGGGAAGGTCTCGACCTGTAATTCGCCCGGACGCGGCAGCGCCGACCTCAGTGCCTGCATCTCGAGCCAGAAACGGACATCGTCCGGAAAACGCTGCCAGCTTTCGGGTTCGCCGAGAAAGGCGCGTACCCGGTCGGCGAGCCGCGTCGTCAGCGCCATGCGCGCTCCGACATAAGAGGGGATACGCGCGGGGCGCGTGGTCGCGCGGACGATCAGATCGGTGTCGCGGATCGCCTCAACCTCCAGGCTGAGCCCTGCAAATGCGAAAGTGTCGCCTGCCGTCAGCGTGCTTGCGAAATACTCCTCGACAGTGCCGAGACGGCGACCGCTTTTGAAGCGCACATCGAGCGTCGGCGCATCGACAATAATCCCTGCGTTGAGCCGGTGCTGCGCCGCCAGTCGCGGATGCGCGATGCGCCACCGCCCCTCGCCATCGGGCGCAAGCCGACGGAAGCGGTCATAGCTTTTGAGCGCATAGCCCCCGTCGCGCACGAAGCCGAGCAATCGCGCAAAGACGTCCGCACCCAACCAGCGATAGGGCGCGGCGCTCCGCACCTCCGCCAGCAGGGCGGCCTCGTCGAACGGCGCGGCGCAGGCGAGCGCCATGACATGCTGGGCAAGCACGTCGAGCGCGCCGGGACGAAAGCGGTCGGCATCGCGCTCGCCCGCCTCGACCGCATCGAGTGCGGCGCGCGCTTCCAGATATTCGAAGCGGTTGCCGGGAACGATCAGCGCCTTGCTCGGCTCGTCGAGCCGGTGGTTGGCGCGGCCGATGCGCTGGAGCAGCCGTGAGCTGCCCTTGGGCGCCCCCATCTGGATCACGCAATCGACGTCGCCCCAGTCGAGCCCCAGATCGAGGCTCGACGTCGCGACGAGCGCGCGCAGCCGCCCCTCGGCCATCGCGGCTTCGGCGCGCTGGCGCGCCTCGCGGTCGAGGCTGCCGTGGTGGATCGCGATCGGCAGCGAGGCGTCGTTGACCTTCCAAAGCTCCTGAAAGATCAGTTCGGCGAGCCCGCGCGTGTTGCAGAAGATGATCGTCGTGCGATTCTTCGCGACCTCGGCCATCACCTGATGCACCGCATATCGTCCCGAATGGCCCGCCCACGGCACCGCGCCTTCGGGGAGGAGGATTTCGATGTCGGGATCTGCCCCGGCCTCGCCCTCGACCAGCGTCACCGCGCCCGCATCGGCATCGGGGGCGAGCCAGGCGGCATATTGGAGGGGATCGGCGATCGTCGCCGAAAGCCCGACCCGGCGCGTCTCGGGCGCGATCTGCTGGAGCCGGGCCAGCGCCAGGCTCAATAGGTCGCCGCGCTTGCCAGGTGCAAAGGCGTGAATCTCGTCGATCACGACGGTCTTGAGGTCGGCGAACATCGTGAAGCTGTCGGGATAGGAGAGCAAAAGCGACAGCGATTCGGGCGTCGTCAGCAGGATATTGGGCGGCCGGCTGCGCTGGCGTGTCTTCTTGTCCGAACTCGTGTCGCCGCTGCGGCTCTCGACGCTGATGCCGAGTCCCATCTCGGCGATAGGGCCGAGCAGGTTGCGCTCGACGTCGGCGGCGAGCGCCTTCAGTGGCGATACGTAAAGCGTGTGCAGCCGGTCGGTCGGGCTTTCGGCCAGCTCGACGAGGCTTGGCAGAAAGCCCGCTAGCGTCTTCCCCGCACCCGTCGCGGCGACGAGCAGCGCATGGTCGCCGCGCGCACCTGCCGCGAGCATCTCGGCCTGATGACGCCGCAATCTCCACCCGCGCGCGGCGAACCAGTTGTTGAAGGGGGCGGGGAGCGACATGGGTCCGATGTGGCGCGTCGAGGGAAGGGCGGCAAGCCTTCAATCCGCCGCTATCCTGCGCTAGTTGTCGTCGATGACCGATCTCGCCCGCTGCGTCGCCGAAGCCTATGACATCGCGCTGCCGCACCGCGGCGAGGGCAAGGTCGCCGACTATATCCCGGCGCTCGCGGGGGTCGATCCGCAGCATTTCGGTTTCGCGCTCGCGCTCCCCGACGGGACGGTTCACACCGCCGGCGACGCCGACATCTCCTTTTCGATCCAGTCGATGTCAAAGGTCTTCACGCTTGCGCTCGCGCTCCGCCGCGTCGGAAGCGCGCTTTGGGACAGCGTCGGGCGCGAGCCGTCGGGCAGCGCGTTCAACTCGATCGTTCAGCTCGAAAGCGAGGCGGGCATCCCGCGCAATCCGCTGATCAATGCGGGCGCCATCGCGACGACCGACCGGCTTATCGACGGACGCAGCGGTGATGCGACTATCGCCGAAATCCTCGATTTCATCCGCGCCCGCGCGTGCGACCATGCGGTCGACGTCGATCTTAACGTCGCTGCGTCCGAATCCGAAACGGGCGCGCGCAACCGCAGCCTCACGCATTTCATGGATGCGTTCGGCACTTTGCGGCATCCGGTCGAAACGGTGCTCGGCGTCTATTTCCGCCAATGCGCGATCGCGATGAGCTGCCGCCAGCTTGCGCGCGCGGGACTCTTTCTTGCGATGGAGGGACGCGATCCGCTTGGCGGCGAACAGTTGATCGACGCGCATCGCGCGCGCCGCATCAACGCGATCATGATGCTGTGCGGTCATTACGACAATTCTGGCGAGTTCGCCTTTCGCGTCGGCTTGCCGGGGAAGAGCGGGGTCGGCGGCGGCATTTTGTGCATCGCGCCGGGGCATGGGTCGATCGCGGTCTGGTCGCCGGGGCTGAACGATGCGGGAACGTCGCTCGTCGGCGCGATCGCGCTCGAACATTTTGCCTATGCGGCGGGCTGGTCGGTGTTCGATTAGCGACAGGAGGTAGTGAGGGGATGGGACGTGGGTGCTGGCTTTCCCGTCAGTCTTCGTCGATCAGCGCCAGCGCGACGCGCGCGGTGCCGCTGCGGTGCATGCCGATTTCGCGCGCCGCGGCGTGGCTGATGTCGATCACGCGGCCGTGGGCAAAGGGGCCGCGATCGTTGATGCGGACGACCACGCTGTCGCCGGTCGACATGTTGGTCACGCGTACCATGCTGCCGAATGGCAGGGTGCGATGCGCGGCGGTGAGCTGCGAGGGATCGAATCGCTCGCCATTGGCGGTGCGGTTTCCGGCGAGCTCATTGCCGTAATAGCTCGCCATCCCGCCGTCGATTTCGGTTTCCTGGACGATCTCGGCAATCGGATTGTCGGCGATTTCGACTTCCTGCGCGCCCGCTGAAGCGGCGAGCAGAAGCGGAAGCAGCATGGCAGAAACGGCCCGCATGACGTCATCCCCTTGTCAGAGGAGGCGCCAAAAGCAGGCCCGGCACACAAAATCAATCGGATGCGCGTCGAATCGAAGCCGAATCGCGGCCAGATGCGGCTTCAGACGTCCAGATTGGCGACCGACAGCGCGTTGGTCTGGATGAAATCGCGCCGCGGTTCGACCTCGTCGCCCATCAGCCGTTCGAAAATCTCGTGCGCGACGTCGGCCTGTTCGGCCTCGACGCGCAGCAGCGAACGGTTGGCAGGGTCGAGCGTCGTTTCCCAAAGCTGTTCGGCATTCATCTCGCCCAGCCCCTTGTAGCGGCTGATCGACAGTCCCTTGCGGCTATGCGCGAAAATCGCTTCGAGCAGTTCGGAGGGGCGCGTCACCGGCGTGACCTTGGCGCTCGTCGTCGGCAGATCGCCGTCTTCGGCCTCGCTTTCGGCCTCGGCCTCGATCTGCGCCGCGGTCGCCTTCACGAGCCGCGCGGGGCGCGCATAGGTGTCGGACTGTTCGGCGGCGAGGCTGTGCAGCCGCCGCGCCTCCTGGCTCGCGAGGAAGGCATTGTCGACCGCATGATGGTCGCTCACGCCGCGCCAGCGCCGCTCGAGCGTATAGCCGCCGCCCTCGACCGCGGTGACGGTCCACAATGCCTCGGCGCCGCCAGTCAGCGCGCGCTCGGCGGCGTTGAGCCACGAGGCCGCGGTCTCGGCTGCGCTGTGACGCCCTGCGGCATCGAGCGACGGGTCGAGCGCGCCGGTAAGCGCGAGTGCCTCGACCAGTCCATGATCGATCGAGCGCGGAACATAGCGCATCAGCGCGCGCAGCCGTCGCCCGTGTTCGATCAGGCCACGCAAATCGTTGCCCGATCGCGCACCGCCCGCGCTTTCGAGCAGCAGCGCGTCGATCCCAGCATCGACGAGATAGTTTTCGAGTGCGGCGTCGTCCTTGAGGTACACTTCGCTGCGCCCCTTCGACACTTTGTAGAGCGGCGGCTGCGCGATGTAGAGATGACCGTTCTCGATGATTTCGGGCATCTGGCGATAGAAGAAGGTGAGCAGCAGCGTGCGGATATGCGCGCCGTCGACGTCGGCGTCGGTCATGATCACAATTTTGTGATAGCGCAGCTTCTCGATGTTGAACTCGTCGCGGATGCCCGTGCCGAGCGCTTGGATCAGCGTGCCGACCTCCTTCGACGAAATGATGCGGTCGAAGCGCGCGCGCTCGACGTTCAAAATCTTGCCCTTGAGCGGCAGAATCGCCTGAACCTTGCGATCGCGGCCCTGCTTGGCGCTGCCGCCTGCCGAGTCACCTTCGACGAGGAAAAGCTCGCATTTCGACGGATCGCGTTCCTGGCAATCGGCGAGTTTGCCGGGCAGCGAGGCGATGTCCATCGCGCCCTTGCGACGCGTCAGTTCGCGCGCCTTCTTCGCGGCCTCACGCGCCGCGGCGGCGTCGATCACCTTCTGGATCACTGCCTTGGCATAGGCGGGATTTTCCTCGAGCCATTCGCTCATCCGGTCGGCCATCAGGCTTTCGAGCGGCTGGCGGACCTCGCTGCTGACGAGCTTGTCCTTGGTCTGCGAGGAAAATTTGGGATCGGGCAGCTTGACCGACACGATCGCGGTCAGCCCCTCGCGCATATCCTCGCCGGTCAGGCTGACTTTCTCTTTTTTGAGGATGCCCGACTTTTCGCCATAGCTGTTGATCGTACGCGTCAGCGCGGCACGAAAGGCGGCGAGATGCGTTCCGCCGTCGCGCTGCGGGATGTTGTTCGTGAAACAGAGCACATTTTCATAATAGCTGTCGTTCCACTCGAGCGCGACGTCGATGCCGATGCCGTCGCGCTCGCTGCTGATTGCGATCGGATCGGGCAGCAGCGCATTCTTGTTGCGGTCGAGATATTTGACGAACGCCGCGATCCCACCCTCGTAAAAGAGGTCGTGCGTGACATGTTCGGCATGGCGGGCGTCGACGAGCTTGATGCGGACGCCGGAGTTCAGGAAGGCGAGTTCGCGGTAACGATGCTCGAGCTTGTCGAAGTCGAACTCGGTCACATTCTTGAACGTCTCGGTCGACGCGAAAAAGGTGACGCGCGTCCCCTTCTTTCCCGCCGGGGCAGGGCCGTTGACCTTGAGCGGCGCGACGGCGTCGCCGTGCTCGAAGCGCATCCAATGTTCCTGGCCGTCGCGCCAGACGGTGAGCTCGAGCCATTCGGAAAGCGCGTTGACGACGCTGACGCCGACGCCGTGGAGGCCGCCCGACACCTTGTACGCATTGTCGTCGCTCGTATTCTCGAACTTTCCGCCCGCATGGAGCTGCGTCATGATGACCTCGGCGGCCGACACGCCCTCTTCGCGGTGGATGTCGGTCGGAATCCCGCGCCCATTGTCCTCGACGCTGACCGAACCGTCGCTGTTCAGCGTGATGAGCACAAGATCGCAATGCCCCGCGAGCGCCTCGTCGATCGCATTGTCGCTGACCTCGAACACCATATGGTGGAGGCCCGAGCCGTCGTCGGTGTCGCCGATATACATGCCGGGGCGTTTGCGGACCGCGTCGAGGCCCTTCAGGACCTTGATCGATTCGGCGCCATAGGCGTTTGCATTGGGCTGTTTTGCGGCGCCTTCGCTTGCGCCATTTTCCTGCGGGTCTGTCATGCCGATTATATAGGGTCGGCGGGCGCAAAACCCAAGCTAAAATGCGGCCCTTGGCGCTGTGGCAAGGGGCGTTGCGCGGGCACGCTGCGGCGGCTAGATTCGGTGCCATGAAACAAGCCTTTGCCATCTTGCTCGCCAGCCTTTCTGTCCTCGCACTTGCTGCGTGCAGCGAACCCGCGCCGCCCGCCGACAATGCACCTGTCGTTTCCGGCGAGCCGCTCGCGACGCGCGCGGTGGTGATCGGAACCGAGGGGCCGAGCCTCCCCGCCTGTTCGAGCATCTCGCGCGTCGTCGATGGCGGCACCGACGTCTATTGGGCGCCGGACGAAACGCGCGCGGTCAAGGCAAAGCTTGCGGGCGGCGTGCGGGTATCGGTGTGCGAGGCGACCGACGACGACCGATGGTTCGGGATCGTCTTTGCCGCCCCCGGCACCGATCCCGATATGTGCGGCGTCGGCAAGACGGTGCCCAATGCGCGAGAATATCAGGGGCCGTGCCGCTGGGGCTGGATCAAGGGCGGCTCGGTACGGCTGGGAGGTTAAGCGCCGACTCCTGCGGGCCTCCGATATGGCGGGTTTCGAACGTAACTGGCCGTCGCGGGGACGACGAGGCAGGAATCCACCCCGTAACCGCCGCCACATTCAAATAGGGCTTTCCTACAATATTCGGCGGTGCCAGCCTTCCTTCCGGCCCTTTCTTTTGATGGAGGATTCAGCCCGTTTCAGGACTGCGCGTTCGGGCACGGGCGGGCGCGTCCAATCGGTCATCGGGCCCGGTTCGGGATGACGAATGTCTGGAAACGACCGAAAGCGGACATCAGATCCTCCCTGTGCCGCAGGCATGGGGAGGTGGCAGCCCGAAGGGCTGACGGAGGGGCTAATGGCGCAACGTCGCGGCCCCTCCACCCCTCGCTTCGCGAGCGGTCCTCCTCCCCATGGCTTCGCCACAGGGAGGATTTAGCGGCAAATTTCCACCCCAAAGCCGACGCGCGCTCTATCCCCTACAATCCTCGATCACGCGGCCGATTTCGGACTGGACGGGCAGCGTCAGCGCGCGGCCGTTGTCGGCCTCGATTGCAAACCGCCCGCGGCTGAAGGCGATGCGGTCGAGGCGCGGATCGCGCGCTGACAGGCTCACCGCGCCGCTGTCGAGACGCAGGCGGTCCGTTCCCGCGCTGGTCTGGAGGTGGACGTCGGACGCCTGACCGGGCTCGCCGACGTCGGCCGCCAAACGGATCGAGCCACCGGCGCAGGCGAGGCTGACGAGCGGCGATGCGCTTCCCGTCGGGACAAAGGCGGCCGTCCGGCTTCCGGCATCATAGCGCCACGCGCCGACATCGACGGCGCGCTCGTCCCACGGCTTTGCCGGGGTGAGCGGCGCGGGCGTCGGGGCGAGCGGCGCGGCGACGGGCTGCGGCGCCGGGGGCGGCGGCGCTTCGGGCGTCGGGATCGCCGAACAGCCTGCCATCGCCAACATCGCGGCGGCGCTTAATCCAATGTGCGCATTGCGCGGTGCCAGCTTCATCTTCAAAATCCCTGCCATTCGATCGCTTCGTCGATCCCGACGCGCGGGACCGGCCATTGGTTCACCGGCTGCGTCGCGTCGGCATAGCCGATCGCGAGGCCCGAAAAGAGTATCTGCCCGTCGTCCAGTCCGAGCGTCTTTCGCACCGTTTCGCCATACATCGCCCAGCATTCCTGGGGACAACTGGCGAGTCCGGCTTCGACGAGCAGCAGCATCACCGACTGCATCCACATGCCCATGTCGGCCCATTGCGGCGGACCCATGATGCGCGAGCAATGGAGGAAAAGCATCACCGGTGCGCCGAAGCCACGGTAATTGTCCATGAATTGAGCGAGCCGCGCCTTTTTGTCCTCGCGCGGGATCTCGAGCGCGCCGTAGAGCGCTTCGCCGACGCCGAAACGCCGCGATTCCCACGGGTCGACCAGACCCTTGGGATAGATGTCATATTCGGGCTGATAGCCCTCGCGACCCATCGCAATGCGTCCGGCGACCGCATCCTTCACCGCTTGCCAGGGTGGGCCGGTGAGCACCACCGCCTGCCACGGCTGGAGGTTGCCGCCCGAGGGAGCGCGCTGGGCGGCGTTGAAAATATCGCGGAGCAGCGCGGGGTCGACCGCCCTGTCGGTAAAGGCGCGGACCGACCGGCGCCGATGCAGCGCCTGCGTCACGCCGATATCCGCCCCCTGATTGTCAGTCGCTGGCATATTTATCCTCCCGCCTTTTCCCGAACAGCAGCCCGCGTTCGAGCCGTTCCTTGAGCTGGCGGTAATAGGAAAGCAGAAAGACGTCATCCTCTTCGGCGACCGGCCGGCCGATCTTGCTGCGGATTGCATCGGCGACCTCGCGCATCGCGCGCGCGTCGCGGGTGCGCAACACACGTTCGAGTTCCTGCAGTTCATAGATGCCATAAACCGACAGTTCGGCGTCGCTGAAGCGCATCGCGCCGCCTTCCGCCTCGCTCGTCGCAATCTCGCTGTCGAGTTTGGCGCGCTGCGCCATCACCACCCATGTTCCGGCGATCAGGTCACCCATCCGCATGCGGTCGCGATTGAACAGCAGGAACAGGCTGAGCGTCAGTGACCAGATAACCCCGGCCAGGATTGTCCAGCCCGCGACATTGTCTTCGGCCGCGCCGTTTCCGATCATCATCATTGGCAGGAACAGTTCGAGCTCGCGGATCAGGTTGCGCGCCACGACCGCATCGGCGGTGAGCCGCCCGCCGTCGCGCGCAACGACGCGAATACCCATCAGCCTTTTGCCCGGCGTCGCTGCGCGCGCGCCGAGCTCGAAGCCGAGAAACCAGAAGGTCCGGAGGACAAAGGCTCCGAGCATCCAGATGCTCAGCACAATGTCGGAACCCGAAGCAAAACCGGCATAAGCCGCGCCGAACGAAAAGAGGATCAATACCAATGCGATCAGCGTCAGGTCGACGATCAGCGCGCCGAAACGCAGGCTCGCACTCGCAATCCGCAGTTCGAGATCGACCCCCTCGGGGGTCACGAACTGGCGGACCTTGCCCGCCTGCGCTGCGCGGCGCTTGGCGAGGGCGGTTGCGGCGTCGGTCATGCGGCGTCCTCGCGCCGCGGGATGTAATAATAGCCGAACCAGAAGGCGATCATCAGCGTCCCGATGCCGTAGCGCATCGCCGTATCGGTGATGAGCTGGCGGCCGAAGCCCTCGAGCAGCCCCGCGACAAGCAGCATCGCGATCACCCCCACCATCACCTTGCCCGCCGTGCGCCCGGCATGGGCCGCAGCCTGCAACCGCCCGCACGCGCCTGGAAACAGCACCGCAGTTCCGATCCGAAGTCCCGCGGCGCCCGAAAGCGCGGCGGCGAACAGCTCGGTCGTGCCGTGGATGAACAGCCAGCCGCCGAAGTCGACGCCGAGGCCCTTCGACGTGAAGACCGCGAGCATCGCGCCGAGCCAGATCCCCTGATAATATTCGAGCATCAAGGTCGGCACGCCAAAGGCAAAGCCAAGCGCAAAGGACATGATCGACACGCCGCTGTTGTGCGTGAAGAGGAAGGTCGCAAAGACGTGGAGGCCGCTCCGCTCACTTTCCGCATCGGGACCGTGCCCCAGCGTCGATCGCAGATACTCGACCGAGGCGCGCGGGTCGCGCCCGCCCGCCATCTCGTCGGGGACGAAATTATAATACCATTCGGGATTGCTCGCGACGAGCGACCAGCTGGTGATCGCGCCGAGAAGGATCACCAGCGCGATGACGATCGTTTCCTTCCATACCGCGCGCACTGCGGCGGGCCAGTCGTAAAGGATGAAGCGACGAAGGCGCGCGGCGCGCGATTCGCGCACGCCATAGACGAGGAAATAGCCGCGCATCGATAGGGCTTCGAGATGGTCGAGCAGCGCCTTGTCGAGACTCGTCGCGCGCGCGATCGACAGCGACGAGAGCGTCGCGCGGTACAATATGGGGAGTTGGAGCAGTTCGTCGCTCGTCAGCGCGGTCGCGCCTTTCTTTTCCAATTTGGCGAGCAACGCGTCGAACGCGACCCAATCGGCCTCGCGCTCCTCGCGAAAGCGGCGCGTCGAAAAACCCGGTGCATCGACGCTGCGCTGGGCGGGCATGGCGGGAATCACAGGCTGCCCTTTCGCTTGATGCCAAGATAGGCCTCGACGACGCCCGCGCCCATCGCATCGGCGGGAACCTCGATGACATCGGCGCCGAGCCGCTGGAGCCGCGCGATCACCAGCTGCCGGTCGCGCAGCATCGCCGCCGCGACATTCGCGCGGGTGATGTCGGCGGCGCTTTCGGGGCGCCGTCTCTCCTCGGCCTCGACCTCTTCGTCCTTGACGACGACGAACAGCAGGCGGTGCTTGCTGACCATGCGCCGCGCCGCGCGGATCATCAGGTCGGCGCTCGTCGCGTCGGTGAATTCGGTGAAGATGATGACGAGCGAGCGGCGGTTGAGTTGCGCCGACAGGCTCGCCAGCGCGAGCGTGAAATTGCTTTCGACATGTGCATAGTCGATCAGGCTCGCCGCACGCTGGAGTGCCGGGAAATCCTGCGTGTGCATATAGGCGGGGGTCAAGGCCAGCGGCTTGGCGGCAAAGGAATAAAGGCTGATGCGATCGCCGAGCTTGAGCCCCGCATAGGCAAGAAGCAGCGCCGCCGATACCGCGCGGTCGACGCGCGGCATGCCGTCGACCGGTTCGGCCATCGTGCGCCCCGCGTCGATCGCCAGCACGACGCGATTGTCGCGCTCGACACGATATTCCTTGGCAAGCAGCCGCACATGGCGCGCCGACGCGGTCCAGTCGATCGAGCGCCGGTCCATTCCGGGCTGATAATCGGCGAGAGCCTCGAATTCGGTTCCCTCGCCGCGAAGGCGCTGCTGGCGCAGCCCGAACCAGCTGTCGCGCTGGAACAGCCGACTTCCTTCCTCGGCGACCGCGCGCAGGCTGGGCAGTACGCTGATTGCACGACCGATCGCGAATTTGCGTTGCTTCCAAACCAGCCCGAGCGGCCCCGCCCAGCGCAGCCAGAGCGCCTCGACAAGCGCCTGCCCGCGCCGCGCCGCGCTCAACCGCAGCGACGTCGCGAGCGCGGTCCCGTCGGCGCTTCGGTACAGATTTTCCGCGAACCGCCCGCCCGCCGCGAGTCGCTCGTCGAGTGCGAGCGCCAGTTCGGCACGCGGCGGCAGGCGGCTTCCGCGCGCGGCGAGCGTCAGGTCGAACGGATCGCCGACGCCGACCTGATGGGGAAATTGCGCGTCGAGCGCGACGTGGCGCGGATTGGCGCCGGCTATTGCATCGACGAGGATGCAGGCGAGGATCACCGCGATCCAGCCGGGCGCCACCAGCCAATATTCGGGCCGCACCAGCCCGAGCGCAAGCGCCATCGGAGCGCCTAACAGCAGCAGGTAGATGGCGCGCCGGGTGGGGTAAATCACCGCGGCACTTCCTCATGCTCGAGCAGCGCGGCGACGATCTGCTCGACACTGCGTCCTTCGATCTCGGCGGCGGCCGACAGGATGACTCGGTGGCGCAGCACGCCTGCGGCGAGGCGCTGGACGTCGTCGGGGATGGCATAGTCGCGCCCGTCGAGCGCCGCGGCGGCGCAGGCGGCGCGCGCAAGCAAGGTCGCGGCGCGTGGACTTGCGCCGCATTCAAGATCGGCGCTCTCGCGCGTCGCGCGGACCAGGCGGACAATATAGTCGACGATCTCCTCGGCCAGCCGCACGCTCGCAATCGCGTCGATGGCGTCCGCAATCACTTTTGCATCGGCGATCCGTTCGACGCCGAAATCGGCGACTGCGGGACTCTTGAAGCGCCCGCCATGATCGGCGACGATGCGCCGTTCCTCGTCGGCGTCGGGATAGTCGACGACGAGCTTGAACAGGAAACGGTCGAGCTGCGCTTCGGGGAGCGGATAGACGCCCTGCTGTTCGATCGGATTCTGCGTTGCGAGCACGGTGAAGCGCGGGCTCATCGCGTGTGGCTCGCCATTGATCGTCACGCGGCGCTCCTGCATCGCCTCGAGGAGCGCGGCCTGCGTCTTGGGCGGGGTGCGGTTGATCTCGTCGGCGAGCAGCAATTCGGTGAAGATCGGCCCTTTGGTCAGGGTGAAGTTTGACGTCTGGAAGTTGAACAGGTTCGACCCCAAAATATCGCCTGGCATCAGGTCGGGGGTGAACTGGATGCGCCCGAAATCGAGCCCGACCGCGCGGGCAAAGGCCTGCGCGAGCAAGGTCTTGGCAGTTCCCGGCGGGCCTTCGAGAAGCACATGCCCGCCCGCGAGCAACGCGATCGTGACCATGCGCGTCAGGTCATGCTGGCCGAACACCGCCTTTGCGACCTCGGCGTCGATCGCGGCGCCGAGCGCCTGCACGCGCTCGATAGGATTAGCTGTCACGGAGAAGGTCCTTTCTGATGGCATGCAGCGCCTGCGCGTCTGCAAGGAATTCGTGGCGGTTGCGCGCGAGCGGCAGGCGCCGGGCGAGCGCCGAAAACAGCTCGCCGCCGGGACGCATATGCTTGTCGATCCATGCGTCGGTTTCTTGGGCGTCGAGACCGGCGGGAGCGTGCAACCGCCGTGCAATTGCGCTGCGCTGGCTCGTCACATAGGCGTCGGCGCCGTCGAGTTCGCGCCTCGCCTGCTTGATGAGGTCGGCGCTGTTCGCGATCAGCGCCGCCTTCGATATCGGGATGGCACGCTGCGGCCTCAGTGCGGGGCCGAAACGCATCCATGCCTGCCAAAGTGCGAGCAGCCCCGCCGCGATCAGACACAAGGTGATTCCGATGAAGGGCGGGACGAAGGCAAAGCGCAGCAGCGAGCGCTGGCCGCCGAAGCCGTTCAATGTGACATCGAAGGCGAGCGCGTCGATGGCCGCATCTTCGGCCACCGCGTCGACCAGCATGGCCGCTCCCGCAGCTTTCTCACGCGAGGCAAAGGCGAGATTGTTGATAAGGTCGGGGTCGGCGAGGATGTAAAGATCGCGATCCTCGAGCCGCGCAAGCACGGCGCCACCCTTGGGACCGGCAATCAGCGTTTCGAGCTGCGGGCCTTCGACCGTCTGGACATCGGCCGGAAGGTCGAGCGCGAAGCGCTGCCCGGCAACCTCGGCGGCAATCCGCTGTGGCTTGGTGGCCGCGGCTTCGACCGTCACTTCGCCGAAATGGCCGGTCGGTAGCAGGTCGCCGTCGGGGGTGACCGGAAAGCCCGTGCCGACCCATCCCGGCTTCACGTCCTGTCCGGGCAGACGACCCGTCGCCCATTTGGGAAGGACGACCAATGCCTTGTCGCCGCCCCGCGCATCGAGGATTTCGGCGATTTCGCTGGCCTTTGTCCGGTGCGTCGGGGTGAGGACGAGCAGCCACTCATAGTCCTCATAGCCCTGTCCGGTCACGCTCCGCCACAGCGACACATCGGCGCCCGCGCGCTCGCTCAGATCGACAATTCCCGCGTAACCGGGGGCTGATTTCGACAGGGCGTGGCCACCGCCATCATTGCCGTTCGACAATTGCGGTCCGAGCGCGATCAGCGCCCACAGTGCGACAAAGGCGACGACGCCGATCGCGACCACCGCGGCGATCAGCCGGGGGTTGAAGCCATGATCGCTGGCGCCCGCCTTGCTCATGCGCGTGCCCAGTTCCGGGCGACCGTCAACTCCGAATAGGCGCCGCGGCACGCCTCCCACGCTCCCGCGTCGATCGAACGGCCGCCGAACAGGCTAATTTCGACCGCGCGCGCGATGCGGCTGAAGGCTTCGCGCGCCACCGCGGGGAGATCGCGCGCTTCGGCGAGGTCGCGCGACGTCATCGCCGGGCGCACCAGCCCCGGACGACGGTCCTCGATGTCCTCGACGCTGCGATAGAGGAGCAGGTGAACCGCCTCGGCAAAGCGCCCTTCGGCGGCGAGCGCGTCGGCTTCGGCCAGCAGTGCGCGCGCGGCGCCCGCCTCGGCTTCGCCGACGCCGTCCTCGGCTTCGATGGCAGCGCGGCGGCGCAGCGGCAGATTGTCGACCCAGCGCGCAAAGGCGGGGACGAAATGATAAAGGATGACAAGCAGCAACACCGCCGCCGCAAGCCATAGCAACGGTTTGCCTGCGGGTGCGGCCCATTCGAAAAAGCTGCCGATGGCGTCGAAAATCGCTTTCAGCCAATCGGGGGTCTGCGGCGGCGGTTCGGGTGGCGGAAAGCTCGTTTGTATCTGTCCGCCGGCGACCGTCTGGGCATAGCCGGGGTCGATAAGCTCGGGGTCGATAAGCCAACCCTCGTCCGCGGTTGGCGCAGCGACGGACGCCTGGGCAGCCCAAAGCGTCATCATATTGAATTTATGGCCCCGCCCGGCTTGCTCATCGTCAAGCGTGGTAGCGCGGGCGAGCCGCGCAACGCAAGAGAGGGTTGCACCCAAACCTGTCGCGTTCTAGCGCCCGCGAGGTTCGTCAATGGTTGCGGGTGCAACCAGACGGCGGGAGTGGGAGAATGGTGGGTGGACGCAGCGCAGGCGGTGCACGAGAAATTCATGGCGGCGTTGGCGCGCGGCGCGTCGGGACGCCGCGAAGGCGCCCCCGATCCGGCGGCAGCGGGGCTGTCGCGCACCGAAGCAGTCGATATTTTCCTGTCGCAGCTCACCAGCCGCCAGATGGACCGGCTGTCGCGTGACCTTCAGGCGCGCGGCGAGGGTTTCTATACGATCGGTTCGTCGGGGCACGAGGGCAATGCCGCGGTCGCGGCGGCGCTGCGCGTTACCGACATGGCGTTTCTCCACTATCGCTCGAATGCCTTCCAGCTCCACCGCGCGCGCCAGTTGCCGGGGCAGACGCCGAACTGGGACATGCTGCTGAGCTTCGCCGCGTCGGCCGAAGACCCGATTTCGGGCGGGCGGCACAAGGTGATCGGGTCAAAGCCGCTCAATATCCCGCCGCAAACCTCGACCATCGCCTCGCACCTTCCGAAAGCGGTCGGCGCGGCCTTTTCGATCGGAATCGCCCGAAAACTGGAGATGTGCGACTTGCCGCTCCCCCCCGACGCGGTCGTGCTCGCGAGCTTCGGCGACGCGTCGGCGAACCATTCGACCGCGCAGGGCGCCTTCAACACCGCGGGCTGGGCAGCGCATCAAGGCACGCCGATGCCGATGATCTTCCTGTGCGAAGACAATGGCATCGGCATTTCGACGCGCACCCCGACGGGGTGGATCGAGGCGCAGTTCCGCAACCGCGCCGGGCTCCATTATATCCAGTGCGACGGCACCGATCTGGTGTCGGCCTATGCCGGGGCGAAGGAAGCGGCCGATTTTGCGCGGCGCACGCGCCGGCCGGTATTTCTCCACATGGCGACGGTGCGGCTTTACGGCCATGCCGGCTCCGACGTGCAGGGTGCCTATCTGCCCAAGGCGCTGATCGAGGCCGACGAGGCGCGCGATCCCTTGCTCGCCGGCGTGGCGCTGATGGTCGAACAGGGCTGGATGAGCGCGTCCGAAATCGGCGACGCCTATGAGGATATCGGCGCGACGCTCGCGCGCCAGGCCGAAGCGGCGATAAAGCGTCCCAGGCTCACCACCGCCTCGGCCGTCATGGAGAGCATCGTCCCGCCGAAGCGCGATCTGCCGCGCGTCAACACCCCGTCGGCCGAAGACCGCAAGGCGATGTTCGGCAGCGACGCGGGCCAGATGGACAAGCCGATGCATATGGCGCGGCTCCTGTCGTGGGCGCTCGCCGACCTGATGCTCGCGCACAAGGAAATCATCGTCGCGGGCGAGGATGTCGGGCCGAAGGGCGGCGTCTATAATGTTACGGCAAAGCTCCACCAGCGCTTCGGATCGGCGCGCGTCGTCAACACGCTGCTCGACGAGCAGGCGATATTGGGCCTTGCGATCGGTATGGCGCATAACGGCTTCCTCCCGATGCCCGAAATCCAGTTCCTCGCCTATGTCCACAATGCCGAGGACCAGATCCGCGGCGAGGCGGCGACGCTCAGCTTTTTCTCGAACGGCCAATTTACGAACCCAATGGTCATCCGCATCGCGGGGCTCGGCTACCAAAAAGGCTTCGGCGGGCACTTTCACAATGACAACAGCCTCGCGGTGTTTCGCGACATTCCGGGCGTCATCCTGGCGGTGCCGTCGAACGGACGCGATGCCGTCGCGATGCTCCGCGAATGTGTCCGCCTTGCGCGCGAAGAGCAGCGCGTCGTCGTCTTTGTCGAACCGATCGCGCTCTATATGACGCGCGATCTGCACGAGGAGGGCGATGGCCTGTGGACCAGCGTTTATGAGGCGCCGGGCGCGGGACAGCCGATCCGCCTCGGCGAGGTCGGCGTGCATGGCGACGGCACCGACCTTGCCATCGTCAGCTATGGCAATGGCTATTATCTATCGCGGCAGGCCGAAAAGCTGCTTGCAGAGGATGGCGTGAAGGCGCGGGTGATCGACCTGCGCTGGCTCGGCCCGGTCGATGAAGACGCGCTGCTCGCGGCGGTCGGCGACGCCCAGCGCATATTGATCGTCGACGAATGCCGCATCACGGGGTCGCAGAGCGAAGCGCTGATGGCGCTCTTCACCGAGCGCGCGTCGGATCGGAAGCTCGCGCGCCTCGCCGCCGACGACAGCTTCATCCCGCTCGGCAAGGCGGCGACGCTGACGCTGCCGAGCCGCGATTCGATCGTCGCCGCCGCGAAGGAGCTTTTGGCATGACCGCGCGCAAGTCCGCCCTCGTCATCGCCCCCGGACGCGGCACCTATGGCAAGGCCGAGCTCGGCAGCATTGCGCGCCTGCATGGACTCCGCTTTTCTGAGCAAATCGCCGATTTCGACGCGCAGCGCACAGCGCGCGGCGAACCGACGGTGAGTGAACTCGACGGCGCCGACCGTTTCAGCGTCGCGCTCCACATGCGCGGCGACGTCGCGGCACCGCTGATCTACTCCGCCTCGATCCTCGATTTCCTCAGCATCGACCGCGAGGCCTATAATGTCGTCGCCGTCGCGGGCAATTCGATGGGCTGGTACAGCGCGCTCGCGATGGGCGGCGCCGTGTCGGTCGCCGACGGCTTTCGCATTGCCAATGCGATGGGGACGAACAGCCAGGCGCACGGGCCGGGCGGGCAGCTCTTGTTCCAGATCGTCGACGAGGATTGGCGCGCCGTCCCGGGGCTGCGCGATGCGATGTTCGCGCTCGTCGCCGACATCGCGGCGCGGCCGGGGCATGCACTGTCGCTGTCGATCGACCTCGGCGGGATGCTGCTGTTCGCGGGTGACGAGGCGGGGCTCGCCGCGTTGCTTGCCGAAGCGCCGCCGACGCCGGGGCGCGACCCGCTGCGGCTCGCGGGCCACGGGCCATTCCACACGCCGTTGATGCAGGGGAGCGCCGACCGCGCGCGCGCTGAGCTTTCGTCATCGCTTGTCGGCGTGCCGTCCCTCCCGCTCGTTGACGGGCGCGGCCATATCTGGCGCTGCCATTCGAGCGATCCGGCGGCGATGTGGGACTACACCTTCGGCCACCAGATCCTTGCCCCCTATGATTTCACCCTGTCGGTGCAGGTCGCGGTCAAGGAATATGCGCCCGACGTCATCATCCTGCCGGGGCCGGGCGACACGCTCGGCGGTGCGATCGCGCAGGCGCTGATCGGCATCGAATGGCAGGGGATCGGCAGCAAGGCCGATTTCATGGCGCGGCAAGCGCGCGACCCGATCCTTTTGTCGATGGGCCGCGCCGAACAGCGCGCGCTGGTTACCAAATGAATGGGCCGGCGGAGGCGCGGGTGCTTCCGCCGGCCCACTTGGGATCCGCCGCCAGGTGGGGACGGCGACGGGGGCGATCCGGTGAATGGTGTGGATCCGACCGGAACGGTGTTTAGCCAGCTAGGCAATGGTTGCCCTGCGGGCAGTCGCTGTTATACCACGGCGAGTACTGCGCCAACAACTTGGTCAATGGCTCAATCTGCTGCAAAGGCAGCAGTAGACAGCAACATGCCTCAAGTGTCAGGAATTGCGCGGCGCGAGGCAATAAGGGCAGTCACAAGCTACTTGCTTGGAAGGGCATCATTTGATGGTACGGTTTCCGCACTAGTTGGGGTCCAGCTGGCAAGCGCCGATGGCGTACTGCTCGGCGATCACGACTACATTGCAGGACCAAATCTCATCTGCGCAGCATCGGCTGGTTGTACCGCCGCGGAGGTTGGTGCAGTGTACTCGCAAGTCCAATATGGCATTCCAGGTGGGGACGGTGACCAAAAAATTGTCAGTGGCAACACCTATCCGGTACGAATTTTTGGCGTCTATATTGGCGATGTTAAGTCCTATGTTGGATCTGGGGGTCTAACAATATCAAACGTTACCCTTCCGAATCACGCTCTACACAGCGGATGGATTAACAGAAATGCCATTCAACTTTCAAGTGGAGCTTGGTATTCAATTACCCACGGGAAGGGGACCAACTATTACGGAGGAGCCTTTAATGCAGCCGCGAACCAATGAGGTGGACCTCGCCAGTTTAATGCAATGGATAAAGCTATAAGGAACGAGCTTGAAAACTGATTCACTTGGGATCTTCAATTCTATGTATCGAGATATCGTAGCGTTCTTTCTGATTTCCGTTTTCGTGTTCTTTTTGAGCGCATTAACGGGATTCTTCGCATCCACCCCCTCGGTATCAAAGCACGGATTGGACATGATGAAGTTTCTTGCAATGATATATTATTCAATTATGATTGCCCCGATACTGCTATTATTAATATTATCTATAATAATTAAGAATGAATTTCATAGATACGTTATTCTCTTGGTCATATTTACATCTATAATGATATTGTCGATTTATATAAATCACTCTACCATTTATGAGATAAGTATTTTCACTATTTCAATCATGACTCCGACTATTTACGTGTTGTATAAGTTGGCGGTATGCTATAGGGCGTTACGGTGACAGTTTGCTTAACTCCAAATGGAATTACGGTGACAGGTGCAATAACCCCTAAATATTTTGCGGCTTGGGCCCGCGCTTCTGTGGCTTGAGCGCGCGGCCTGTCTTCGCCTCCATATCCTCCAGCCATTGCAGGGAACCGACCGGCCTGCCGATACGCTCCGCTTTGCGAAGAGCGGCATAAGTGAAGGCTTCATCGAAGGCCTCGTCCAGAAAGGCAGTAAAATCTCCTACCCGTTCCAGCGCCGGTGCGACGATGACGATGCCGTCGTCCTCAGCGCTGCAAAGCGCCCGGCTGCTCGACCATTGCCAATCGCTCGCCTGCTTCACAAGCTTCGCGCGGACGGGATTCAGCGCGACATAGCGCAGGGCCGCGACCAGATGCGCCTCGTCCATCGCCACCGAACTGAACCGGCCCTGCCACAAATGCCCCGTCGTGCGCAGCCGCGCATTGACATATCCGGTGTAGTGGCGGTGGACGTGACGGAAGACCCGCCGCAGCCCGTCCTCGTCGGACGGCACCGCAATGATATGCACATGATTTGGCATCAGGCAGTAGGACCATATCGCGACGCCCGCGTTTCGCGACGCGTCGGCAAGCAGATCAAGGTAGAGGGCATAATCCCCATCCTCGAAGAAGGTGCGCTCGCGCCGGTTGCCGCGCTGCGTGATATGGTGCGCGATGCCGGGAAGGACGATGCGACGTAATCTGGCCATGCCCCCGTCTCGGTCAAGCCGGCCGAAGGATCAATCCAGCGAAAAGCCAGTTGGCGCCGGAATGGATCAGTTTAGGGGTTTATGCACCTGTCACCGTAATCCCACCGTAATCCAAGTATTCCCTTAGGATATGGAACGGCAGGATTTGCTGACGTTTCGAGTGGGTCAAACGCGGTTGCTGCGTCTCCGAAGGATTATTGTGGATCAGAAGGATCTGGGTGGGTTCCGGATGGTAACTGGGGTGAGGCATGTGCTTGGCATGATGCGTGTTATGCCGCGCAATCCGGAAAAGAATATTGCGACGGTGTTTTAGGACTTTTTATAGCCGGAGCCATTGCGATAAAGGAGTTTGGGCGTCCTGATGCTAATGTAAAAGCTGTTGCAGCTGGCATGGTCTATTCTCTTGGCTTGATTGTAACGGGTCTCTGGAAAGGTGGCCCATCTCGAACTGCATACAATAAAGCTGAAGGAAACTAGACAATGAAAATTATTGATATGATATTGTTGTCATATTTTGTGCTATACATAGCCATAATCATATTTTCTGTGCTTATTGCTCTTGACCAAGGCTGCTTGTTCAGGTATCAAGAAGGCTCATTTGGTAATGAAAACCCTTATAATAATCCAATTACATGGGCTGTAATCTTATTTCTTATCTGGCCAGTTCCTCTAATGGTCGGTAGGGCAATATCGTACTTCCGCCGATAGGTGGAAATGGAATCATGGTAACAGGTACGATAGCCCCGACTTAATTCCCGGCCGTTCCGGCGACGACGCACGATCTGACGCAGACGTTCAGCTATAGTCCGGCGAGCCAGATCGCGAGCGTGACGCGCACGAATGACGCCTACGCCTGGCAGGCGCATTACAATGTCGACCGGACCTACATCGCCGACGGTCTGAACCGGATCATGAGCGCGGGCGGGATCGGGTTCAGCTATGATGCGCGGGGGAACCTCGTCAACGACGGGACGAACGGTTTTACCTACACCGCGGAGAATCTGCTCAAGACGGGGCCTGCGGGTGCGACGCTGGGCTATGATCCGCTCGGGCGGCTCTATCAGACCGTTGGTGGCGGTGTCACGACGCGCTTCCAATATGACGGCATCGACCTGATCGCTGAATATAATGCGAGCAATGCGGTGCAGCGCCGCTATGTGCACGGCCCCGGCATCGACAATGCGATCGTCTGGTACGAAGGCAGCGGGACGGGCGACCGCCGCTTCCTGATGGCCGACGAGCGCGGCAGCATCGTCAGCATCACCGACAGCGCGGGGGCGACGATCGCGATCAACGCCTATGACGAGTACGGCATCCCCGCGCCCGGCAATATCGGGCGGTTCGGCTACACGGGCCAGACATGGCTCCCCGAGGTGGGCATGTGGTATTACAAGGCGCGCATCTACTCACCCACGCTCGGGCGGTTCCTGCAGACCGATCCCATCGGCTATGCCGACGGGATGAACTGGTACGCCTATGTCGGGGGCGATCCGGTGAATGGTGTGGATCCGAGCGGCGCTACAGGTCTCGCAAAATGGCAGTGGAGTTGCTACGGTAATTGTGCGGACGGTGCCGGTTATTGGAACACGGGTATCGGTGGTCTCGGCACACCGGCGCAGAAGGAGGCAGGGGGATGGACGCGGGGCAGCGACGGAGGTTGGATTCCGCCGCCGCAAAACAACGGAGTAGAGTTCCTCCCGAGTTGTAGCGGTGCGGCTGAAAATGAATTACTAGGGTCAGGACCCATTAATTGCGCGTTCGAGGCGTCGAAATGGCGAAGATATCGGGTCCGGGCGGGTGCAGCGGGTAGCATCGCTACCCGCAAGGCCGCGCGGGCGCGAGATCGAAGCCATTTCGGCGTCCCTCCGGGATCTGACCGATTTTGTCCATTGCTTCGTCGGCAAGCCTCGAAATATCGACATATTCCGTCGTCTTGCCTCCTCGCACTGAACAAAATCGCTTCAAACCTCGTACGCGTAATTAATGGGTCCTGACCCTAGGCTTGGCGTTTCGGATCGCAGCATCTGTCAGCGCCATGGGGGGGGCTCGCGCAAATGGGGGCCTCTCCTGCCCCGAAAAGGCCCCCAACGGCCGCAATTACGGACAAGCAGAGACCATCACCGACAATCAGTAAATGCCTCATAACTAGCAGAAAATCGAGAGTTTTTCAACCATCAGCAACCATCTGCCGACCGGTTATTGGAGGCCCGAGCCGGAATCGAACCGGCGTATACGGATTTGCAGTCCGCTGCGTCACCACTCCGCCATCGGGCCTCGACGCAGACAAGCGTGGTTGAGCGCCCCTAGCCATTTCGCCCCGCACTGGCAATCGGTCAATTCGGAAAATACCGATCGGCGCCGGGTCGGCGCCTCTCCCTATCTGGAGCACGAAACGAAGCGGGGTTGGCGGCGCAGCCACGGAACGCTATGCGCCGCGAACATACGGGCGCCTTCGCTGTATTACTATTGCAATACAGCATGGCTTAGGCTAGAGCCGTCCGGCGAATGTAGAGATTCCTGACAACGGATTGCATCAATGGCGACCAAATTTAGCGAATTTTCCGCAACAGACATGCGAGCTGCAATGATCGACAGCCAGCTGCGGACCAACGACGTCATCGACCCCGCCGTTGTCGGCGCGATGGCGGCTGTGCCACGCGAAGCGCATGTCCCCAGCGCGTTGGCAGCGGTGGCCTATAACGACCGTCCAATTGCTCTTGGCCACGGACGCATGCTCAATCCACCGCTCGTTACCGGACGGATGCTTGTCGCGGCGGCGATCCGTCCCGGTATGCGCGTGCTGCTTGTCGGCAGTGCGACCGGCTATGTTGCGGCGTTGCTTGCCACTCTCGGCGCCGAAGTCCATGCGCTCGAGGAACAAGTCGAACTGATGGCAGCGGCGCGCACCGCCGCGACCAACCCAGCGATTCGATGGATCGAAGGCCCGCTCGTCGAGGGCGTGCGCAAGGCCGCGCCCTTCGACTGCATCCTGATCGATGGCGCGATAGAGCAATTGCCCGATGCCATCACATCCCAGCTTGCCGACGGCGGGAAGCTCGTTGCAGCAAAGCGCGAGGGAGCCGTGACCAGGCTCGTCCACGGCATCAAGGCAGGCGGCGCAATCACGCTGCGCAGCTTTGCCGACATGGACGTCGCACTGCTGCCCGGCTTTGCGGCGCCGCGCGGGTTTTCATTCTAACCTTCGGCCCTCCCCTCCAGCGGAAACGACGATGCACGATATGAAGATTGCCCAGCATTCCAAACGCGCCCGTTGGCTTTCCGGCATGGCGCTCGGCGCCCTGCTCCTCTCGTCGCAGGCGCAGGCCGAGACGCTGCAAGGCGCGCTCGCCAAGGCTTATGAGAATAATCCAACGCTCACCGCGGCGCGCGCCGGTCAGCGCGCGAATGATGAAAACGTCCCGATCCAGAAAGCATCGGGTCTGCCCTCCGTTGGCGTCAGCGCCGACTTTCAGGAAAATCTGGTGCTGCCCGGCAACAGCTTTTTCACGCCGGGCCGGACCTTTGCGACCGGGGCGCAGCTTTCGGTGCCCATCTATCAGGGCGGCGCGGTGCGCAACGCAGTGCGGGCAGCAAAATATCGCGTCGAGGCCGGACAGGCCGATTTGCGCGCGACCGAAGCAAGCGTGTTCGCGCAGGTCGTCGGCGCCTATATGGACGTGATCCGCGATCAGGCGATCGTTCAGCTCAACCAGAAAAATGTGTCGGTGCTGCGCACCAATCTGCAAGCCACGAGCGACCGGTTCGAGATCGGCGACCTGACGCGTACCGACGTCGCGCAATCGGAAGCGCGGCTCGCGCTCGCCGAGGGCGACCTGCGCACGGCCGAATCGAACCTGATCCGCAGCCGCGAATCCTATATCCGCCTTGTTGGCGACGCACCCACCGACCTCCAGCCGCCTCCGCCGCTGCCTAATCTGCCCACCACCGCCGAAGAGGCTGTCGCGATCGCGCTTACCACCAATCCCGATATCGAAGCGGCGAACCAGCGACTCAACGCATCGCGCGCCGACATCGGCGCGGCACAAGCGACGCGCGCGCCGCGTGTATCAGCGACGGTCACCGGCGGATATAACAACAATCTCAATTCGATACCCGCGGGCAACACGACGTCGGAAAATACGACGACGAGCACGATCGCCGGCGTGTCGATGACGCTCCCGATCTTTCAGGGAGGCCGCGCTTCCGCGCGCGTTCGCCAGGCACAGGCGCAGACGAGCCAGGCGATTGAAAATTATGTAGCGGTCGAGCGCGACGTGATCGCGCAAACGCGTGGCACCTATGCCGCATGGCAAGCCAATGAGCGCGTGATCGCCGCGACCGAACAGGCGGTGAGTGCCAACGCCCTGTCGCTGGAAGGCGTGCGCGCCGAGAACAGCGTCGGCACCCGCTCGATCCTCGACATCTTGAACGCCGAGCAGGAATATCTGAATACTCAGGTCCAGCTCGTTTCGGCGCAGCGCAACAGCTATGTCGCCGCCTTTTCGCTGCTTGCGGCAATGGGCAAAGCCGAAGCCCGCGACCTTGGTATCGAGGGCGGCGCGTTCTACGACCCCGAAGTCAACTATCGCCGCGTCAAGGGCCAGATCTGGGATTGGGCCGACGACCCGAAACCCCAGCAACAGGCAACCGACACGCGCGCGGTGCCCGCCGCCGACGCAAACGCGCCCGAAGGCCCGCCGACGCCGTCGGCACAATAAGGCTTGGCAATTCGCGCCCCGAAACGGTAAGGTTGCGGTTAACCGCCCGAAGTTCGTGGGGTAAAGGGGGTCTTATGGGCGATCTGTCGCGCGAGCCGTCAATGGAAGATATTTTGTCGTCGATCCGCCGCGTGATCGCGCGCGACGAGGCGCCTGCGCCCGCGCGCGAGGCTCCCGCCGCCAATGAGGACGACATTCTCGACCTCGGCACGACCGAAGCCGATGCGTCCACCGCCGACGACACAGCCAAAGAGGAATTGGTCTCCGCGGCGAGCGCCGATGCCGCGCGCCAGTCGATCGAGGCGCTCACCGCCGCGGTGACGCCGGTTGCGACCGCCGCCGTGGCCACCACCCCGCCGAGCAACGGGCGTTCGATGGAAGATGTGGTGATCGAGGCGCTGCGCCCGATGCTCAAGGAATGGCTCGACACCAACCTGCCGTCACTCGTCGAAACGCTCGTCGCGCGCGAGATCAGCCGCATCACCGGCAAGCGCGGCTAGGATCCTGACCCTAGGCGGTGTTTACATTCACATGCAACATATGAGAGCAGCGACGAGATTGAGGAAGCCGGCGTAGTTCCGGGCGAGTTTATCGTATCGGGTAGCGGTCCTTCTGAAGTGTTTGATCTTGTTGAAGAAGCGTTCGATCAGATTGCGGTCTTTATAGAGGGATGCGTCGAAGGCTCGCCAAGCTGCGGTAATCTTTCGTCGCGGGACGACCGGCCTTGCGCCCGCTGCGGCGATCGCATCCATGGCGCGTCTGCCATCATAGCCTTTGTCGGCGAGGACATGGTTTGTGCGCAGCCCAGCGAGAAGCCCCTCGATCTGGGTGATGTCGTTGCGTTCGCCGCCGGTCAGAATGAAGCGAACCGGGTTGCCCAAAGCGTCGGTCGCTACATGGACCTTTGTGCTCAGCCCGCCCTTGGAGCGTCCCAGCGCGTGAGCTTCAAACCGATCTTCGGATCGATCACTTTTTTTGGGGCACCGGCACTGTGCTGATGCGCCCGCACGATGGTGCTGTCGACGAGGATGTACTCGAAGTCGGCATTGTCGCTCAAAGCCTTGAAAAGATTCTCCCAAACGCCGCTGCGGCACCAGCGGTTGAAGCGCTGGTAGACAGTGTGCCAGCGCCCGAACTCCTTCGGCAATACTCGCCAGTGCGCGCCGGAACGCGCCAGCCACAAAACAGCCTCGACAAACAATCGATTGTCCCGCCCCGTCCGGCCAGGATCGCTCGCCTTCCCCGGAAGATAAGGTTCAATCCGCTCCCAAAGCGCGTCGCTCAGTTCCTGTCGATCCATCCATGCTGACCTCCATATGGCATCGGGGTGCCACAGTTTCATTTCGTTGAGGAGGGATGATGCCATTGCCCGAAAGCCATGGCCGGTCATTTCGTCCTGAGCATAGCCGAGGTGCCGCAGTGCGGCACTGATCGTATTTTCGGACATCGGGCGGTCGACCGACCGGAGGGAAGGAAATAGATAGCGGCTGAACGACCCATCATGCTCGATCGTACCAATGATCTCGAGCGCCTGCCTCGACAAAGGGACGAAATGCGCGCGGCGCATCTTCGTCTTGTGAGGCGGGATCCTCCATTCCGCGTTGGCGAGGTCCAACTCCTCCCATTCGGCGTGGCGAAGCTCCCCAAGGCGCACGAACACATGCGGGAGAAGGCGAAGCGCCACCTTGGTGGTCGGGGATGCCCGTCGAACCCTTCTATGACCCTGAGAAGCGGTCCTGCCGCTTTCTCGGTGGTGATCGCCGGTCGATGGACCGGCCGCGGCGCGATCAGCGCACCGCCAAGGTCCGCAGCGACGTCACGGTCGGCACGCGCAGTGGCGATCGCAAAGCGGAAGATTTTGGAGCAGGTACTTCGCAGTCGTTTCGCGGTCTCATACTTCCCTTGGCTTTCCATCTTTCGCAGCATGACCAACAGCTCGTGTGCTGAAATCGACGCAATGGGCCGGGTTCCGATGCTGGCATTGATGAAGCCGGTGAGTCACCGCAGCTTCTTCATCGTGACAGGCGCGCGACCCTCACTCTCCATTTTGACGAGCCATTCGTCCGCGACCGCCTTGAAGCTGTTCGCGGCGGCAACGGTCGCGGCGATACGGTCGAGCTTCACGCGTTCGGCTGGATCCTCGCCTTGCGCGATGAGACGCCGTGCATGGTCGCGCCGCGCGCGGGCTTCCGCGAGGCCGGTGTCCGGCCACACGCCGAAGGCCAGTGTCTTTTGCTTCCCGAGGAACCGGTAATTCATCCGCCAGTAGCGCGCGCCGCTGGGCATCACCATGAGATAGAGGCCGTCTCCGTCGGTGAGCTTATAGGCCTTGTCGCGTGCTTTTGCGTTTCGGATGGCGACAGCCGAAAACGCCATGATGGCATCTCCCGAATCGGGAGCGGCGACATTCCATCAAATCTACCATCAGATTGCTGGTATGAAGTGGTACACGGCCGCTCGCCATGAGACCTCATATCACAAAAGTCGCGGAAAACAGCCATTTATGAGACTGTTTGGCACCCTCTGAGAGAGGATGTTGGTGACCCCTACGGGAATCGAACCCGTGTTTCAGCCGTGAGAGGGCCGCGTCCTGACCGCTAGACGAAGGGGCCGTATTGGTCGGGATTTTGTTGGGCGGACGCGCCGACCGCGCGCCGGAGAGATGGTGACCCCTACGGGACTCGAACCCGTGTTTTCGCCGTGAAAGGGCGACGTCCTAGACCGCTAGACGAAGGGGCCGTCACTCGGTGAAGCGGCGCCTTAGACGCGCGTGCCGGTGCGGTCAAGCCGACTGGCGGCGCGGCGCGCAAAAATATTGCGCGGGGCCGCGATCATTCGGCCCAGGCGGCATCTTCCAGATGCAGTTCGGCGGCGGGGCGGCTGCCCCAATCGTCGCGTTTCGCGCGGCCAGCGAGCCACAGCTTGCGCCCGCCGCGCGCGTGGAGCAGCGTTTGGCCGAGGTCGGTCTCGGCCGCGCGAAAGGCGATCGCCTTGAACCGCGCGCCGTCGTCGCCCGATACGATCAGGCGCAGATGGTCGGTGCCGACGATCCCCGATTCGACGATGCGCACCGGCCCGGTCGCGACGCGCGGCGCGGGCCAGCCGGCGCCATAGGGACCCGCGCTCTCGATCGCCTCGCACCACAGGGGATTGATCCCGCGCGGCGCGAGCACTGCGTCGATCAGCAGCGCCTTGTCGCCGCTCGCGCGCTCGACGTCGGCGGCGAGACGGTCGTTCAGGAACGCGCCGAGCGCGTCGATCTTGTCGGCGGCAACGGTAAGCCCCGCCGCCATCGCATGCCCGCCGCCCGCGACGAGCAGCCCCGATTCCTTGGCCGCGAGGATTGCGGCGCCCAGATCGACCCCGCCGATCGAGCGTCCCGACCCCTTGCCGACGCCGTCATCGTCGATCGCGACGACGATCGCGGGGCGGTGGAGCCGCTCCTTGAGCCGTCCCGCGACGATACCGATGACGCCGGGATGCCAGCCCGCCCCCGCGACGAGCGCGACGGGCGCGTTGGCGCAGGCGGCGCTTGCGACGATCGCCTCGTCGAGCACGGCGGCCTCTATCGCGCGGCGTTCCTCGTTGAGGCGGTTGAGCTCCTGCGAAATGTCGGCGGCTTCCTGCGGATCGGTCGTCGTCAGCAGGCGCACGCCCAGGTCCGATTTTCCGACGCGCCCGCCCGCGTTGATCCGCGGGCCGAGCGCAAAACCCATGTCGCTCGCGCCGGGCGGCTTGGTCAGCCGTGCGGCGTCCATCAGCGCCGACAGGCCGATGTTGCCGCGGCGCGCCATCACCTTCAGCCCCTGCGTCACCAGCGCGCGGTTGAAACCGGTGAGCCGCGCGACATCGGCGACGGTGCCGAGCGCGACGAGATCGAGCAGGTCGATCAGCGCGGGCTCGTCGCGCTGCGCAAAAAAGCCGCGCGCGCGCAAGGTGCGGAGCAGCGCGGCGCCCAGCAGGAAGGCGACGCCGACTGCCGCCAGATTGCCGTGGATCGCCGCATCGACGGCCTCGTCGAGGCGGTTCGGGTTCACGACAGCAAAGGCCTGGGGCAGCGTCGTCGCGCATTGGTGATGGTCGACGACGATCACCTCGACCCCCGCCGCATTGGCTTCGGCAATCGCGTCGAACGCCTGCGCGCCGCAGTCGACCGTGACGATGAGCCGCGACCCCGCTTCGCCGATCTTGACGAGCGCGGCGCCCGACGGGCCATAACCCTCCATCAGCCGGTCGGGGATATAGGCGTCCACGGGGACGCCCAGCCCGCGCAGCAGGCGGACGAGCAGCGCCGCCGAGGTCGCGCCGTCGACGTCATAATCGCCGAAGATCGTCACCGCCTCCTTCGCCTCGACCGCATCGGCGAGCCGCGCCGCGGCGGCGTCCATGTCGCGAAAGATCGACGGATCGGGCATGAAGCCGCGCAGGGTCGGCGCGCGGTGGCGGTCGAGGTCGGCGCGCTCGACCCCGCGCGCGAGCAGCAGCTGGGTGACGAGATCGTCGGGGGCGAGCGTGTCGCCGCCCATCGCCGCGCTCGTCGCGCGCCAGCGCCACGGCTGGCCGGCGATCGAGCAGGTGATGCCGAGCGCGGCGTCGCTCATGCCCGGCCCCCCGCAGCGAGGATGCGCGCGCGCAGCGCCTGCGCGGTTTCGGCGGGGATCGCGGGAATTTCGTGCGCCGACAGCGCACTGCCGCCGGGGACGCCGAACGCGAGGCTCGCGAGGCCAAGTGGGCGCTGGACGAAATCGGTGCGCAGGTCGACGCTCTGGATCGACGCGAACGGGAGCAAGGTCACGCGCGGTTTCCAGATGCCGCGGCGGATCGCAAGCTGGTCGCCAAGGTCGGTCCAGCGGTGTGTGCGCGCGCCGACGATCGCGCCCGCGGCGATCAACGGGACGGCTGCGAATGCCAGCCATCCGAGCGGTTGGCCGAGCGCGAGCGCGATGATGCCGCCGACTGCCGCAAAGACCGCGCCCGCAAGCCCGCCCAATGCGATGATTCCGTGGCTGCGCTGCCATTCGGCCTGTTCGCCGGGTCGGCGGATCGCGATTTCGGCAAGCACCGGGTCGATTTCGTCATATTGTCCAAATGGCACAACCTGATGATCGGCTTCCTTTCCGCCATCGCTCGCAAGGCTTTGCAGACGCAGCTCGTGCCAGCCGAAGCGGCGGCGGAACCAGCCGGTCATGACTATCGCTGCCTGCACGCGGCGCACCGGGATGGCGACGTCGGTTCGCGTCGTCAGCCCGCGCGTGCGGCGCAGCGCGCGCGGCTCGCGCGTCAGACGGAAACCCCAATTGGCAAAGACCATCGTCACGACGCCGCTCGCAAAGCCGATGAAGATCAGCGACAGCGCCGCGCCCATGCCCGCAACCCAGCGGTGCGCGGCGACCCACGCGTCGAGGCCATAATCCTCGGCAATATCGATCCAGTCGCGCGGGTCAAAGATGTTGAAGTCGAAGGGCAGAAGATCGTCGAAAAACTGCATCGCCGCGCCGAAGACCGCGAGCGCGGCGAGCGAGAAGTTGAACAGCCCCGCGACGAAAAGCCGGCGCGGCCCCATCGCGAAGAGCAGCCGGTCTTCGGTCGCCTCCACGGGGGCGTCTGGCGCGCTGCCGGATACGGTCGGAACAGCGGGCACACTGCGATGCGTGCGGATCGTCGTGCGCAGCGCCTGCGCGGCGTCGAGCGCGATCGAATCGAGGCTGGCGTCATTCTCCTTGCCGCCCGCGCCCGTCTCGAACCCGACCTTGGCGATGCCGAGCGCGCGCGCGACGAGGCCCTGTTCGATGCTGACGTCCTGGATGCGGTCGAAGGGGATGGTGCGGTGTTGGCGCGCAAACACACCGCTTTCGATCACCACCTCGTCGGTGCCGACGTGGAAGCGAAAGCGCAGCCACGCCGCCCAGGCAAAGACGAGCGAGACGAGGAGGAAGACCAGCAACGCCGGAACGACATAGGCCCAGCGCCCCGCGATACCGATGGCGGCGAGTGCGGGAAGGAAGTTGAGCGAGCGCGGCCCGAGCTTGACCACCGCGAGCGCGAGCGTCGCGGCGTGCAGCCGCTGCCACGCCGGCTCGTCGGCGCCCGCATCGACGACGGGCAGCGGAACCGCGCCGTCGGTCATGCGAAATCGGTCTGGATATGCCGCCGAATCGTCTCGCGCATCGCGGCGGCGAGGTCGGCGGGAAGGCCGGGCAAGGTCACCGTGCTGTTGTGCGTCCCCGACGTGTGGACGATCAGGTGCGACAGGCCGAACCAGCGCTCGATCGGCCCCTGCCCGACATCGATGTGCTGGACGCGCACAAAGGGGACGATCGTATCGGTGCGAAACAGCCAGCCGCGCGCGACGCGGAGCTGCCCCTCGCCGATCTTGAACCCCCAGCGCTGCGCGCGCCGCGACGGAAAGACGAGCACTACCGCTGCGGCGACGAGCCAGGCGAGTGTCGTCACCAGCCCATAAGGACCGTCGATGGCGGGCATCAGCAGCCGGTCGGCGACGCTGAGTCCGATAGCAAGCGGCACCATGTTGAGAAGCGCGGTGACGCGCAGGACATGGGTGAAAGCGGGATCGACCGGATCGAGCCCTTCTGCCGCATTGATGGCGGCAGGGTCGAACGGGTCGGTCGGGTGCGCTGCGGCGATGTCGGTCATGGATCTCCGATTACGGGACAGCCTCCTAGGGCACAACAATATTGAAGGCGGGATCGGCGGTCGGGTGGAGTGCGAACCACGTCAGAAAGGCCATGCGGTCGCCGTCGATCCGTATCTTGCCCGCCTGCATCAGCGCAGGGAATTGCGCCGCGCCGAGCATGATGTCGTCGAGCGTCGCGCGGTCGATCGTCACCGTGGCGGTCGGCGCGGCGTCGGTGACGCCAAAGCGCGGAAACTCGACCCCGCCGCCGACGACCACCGCGACTGCCTCCTTGCTGTCGGGCAGGATGAACTGGAAGGTGCCGGTCAGCGCTGCGCCCTTTTCGGCGTCGAAGCGCGTCGCGAGCGCGTCGAAGAAGACCTCGGTCGGGATCGCGCGGACGAAGCTTCGGCTGCGGCCATTGTCGGTGCCTGCGGCGACCGCATTGCCGCGCAGCGTCGCGGCGGCGGCGAGATAATAGTTGCGCCACGCCCCCGATTCGGCCTGATAGCCGATCTGGTCATAGGCCGAGGCGAGCGCGTCGCGTGCCGCCGTGTTATCCGGCTCGGCGAACACCAGCTTGCCCAGAAGTTCGGCGGCCCAGCGATAGTCGCCTGCGGCAATCGCCGCCCTGCCCGCCGCGAGCAGCTTGTCGGCCCCGCCCGCGAGCGCGACATATTTGGGCGCGCTTTTTTCGGGCGGAATGGGATTGAAAGTGGCGGGGTTGCCGTCCCACCAGCCGAAATAGCGCTGATACACCGCCTTCAGATCGTGATTGAGCGTCCCATAATAGCCGCGCGTCGAAAAATCGCGGCTTTGCACCGGCGCTTCGGCTGTCGCCTCGGCGATCTCGTGCAAGGTCGCGCCGCGATTGGCGTGGAACAGTGCGCGGTCGTGGACATAGCGATAGGCGTCGCGCTGGTTCGCGAGCAGTTCGGACACCTCGTCCGCGCCCCAGGTCGGCCAATGGTGCGACGCGAGCGCGACTTCGGCCTTGCCGCCCCATTTGAGCAGCGCGGCGTCGATGACCTTCGACCAGCGCAGCGCGTCGCGGACCTGCGCGCCGCGCAAGGTGAGGACATTGTGGAGGTTGCGCGTCACGACCTCGGTCGTGTGGAGCGCCTTGAAGGCGGGCACGTAAAAGACGAATTCCGACGGCGCTTCGGTCCCGCCCGCGTCGAGAAATTCGAACGCCAGCCCGTCGATGCTCAACGTCGCGTCGGTGGCGGGCACGGTCTCGGTCGGCTCCATATAGCCGATCGTGCCCGCCGACAGCCGCGGCCCCAGCCCCGTATCGACCTGCCCCTGCGGCCCCGGCGGCAGGATCGACCCGAACATATAAAGCGCGCGGCGGCTCATCGCATTGCCCGCGAGGATATTCTCCGACGTTGCTTCCTCCGAAAAGCCGTGCGGCGCGATGATGCGGATCTTTTCGCGCGCAACCTGTTCGGGGGTGACGATGCCGCCCACGCCGCCGAAATGATCGCTGTGACTGTGCGAAAAGAGGATCGCCTTGATCGGGCGTTTGCCATCCTTCACCTCGACGGTGTCGCTGAACAGCTTCCAGCTTGCCGCCGCGGCCTCTTCGGACAGCAGGGGGTCGACGATGATCCAGCCCGACCTGCCGCGGATCACCGTCATCACCGACAGGTCATAGCCGCGCAGCTGCCAGATATGCCCCGGCACCACCTCGAACAGCCCGTGGACGGCGTTGAGCCGCGCCTGCCGCCAGAGCGACGGGTTGACGGTATCGGGCGCCGTTGCGGAATTCAGGAAGGCATAGGGGCGCCGGTCCCAAATGACGCGCCCGTCCCTTGCGACGATGACCCCGTCCGCGATCTCGGCAATCTTGCCGCGCGTCGCGTTCGCCATGTCGCGCGGGTCGTCGAGCGCGAGCCGCGCGGCAATGTCGGCTTGCGCGGCGCGCGTCGCCTCACTGGCGGCGTCCTGCGCGGCGGCGGTGCTGGCAATGCTGGCTGCGAGCAGCAGCGCGGTCAGTCGGTGCATGTCATCCTCCCCGTTTTGCGCGCAGCTTGCGCCGCGCACCCGCGCTTGGCAAGCAGGGGTGATGGAGGACGCGCCGCACCTGTTGATCGTCTGGCACAGCCGCACCGGCGGCAGCCGCGCGCTCGCCGAAGCCGCGGCGGAAGGCGCGGGCGACGCGGGGGGGCTGGTGCCCGCCGACGATGTGACGCCCGGTCTGATGTGCGCAGCGGGTGGCTATCTGTTCGTCGGCCCCGAAAATCTCGCCGCGCTTTCGGGCGCGATGAAGGAGATGTTCGACCGCTGCTATTATCCCTGCCTCGGCCGGATCGAGGGGCGCGCCTATGCGACGATCATCTGCGCGGGCTCCGACGGCGAAAATGCCCAGCGCCAGCTCGACCGCATCGCGACCGGCTGGCGGCTGCGGCGCGTCGCCGATCCGGTGATCGTCAATGTCGCGGCGCAAACGCCCGAGGCGATCCTCGCGCCCAAGACGATTGCGGCGGACCGTCTGGCCGAGGCGCGCGACCTGGGGGCGGCGCTGGCCGAAGGGCTCTCGGCGGGGATTTTCTAGGGGGCTGGGTTCGGACTGGTTGGAAACGATTCCATCTGGCCGCGACCGACTCCGAATTGCCCTTCATTCGGTGGCGGTAGGGCAGCCCTGCCAATGCTCGGCCAGCCGCGCATGCCAGCTCGCCGCGCCGCGCGTGGTGCGGACGAGCGTCAGGTGGAAATCGCGATACTCGCTGTGGTTGGGCAGCGGCAGCTTCGCCTCGACCAGCACCCCCGACCGCGCATCGAACCACATATAGCCCTTGGCATCGCCAAAGGCGGGGCCGGCCGCGCGATAGCGCAGCGCGCGGCGACCCGCGCGCACGACCTCGACCGGCCGGCTGAGCTCAAGCCGCCCGCGATTGGAGAGCGTCGGCTTGCCGTCCGCCATCAGGATCAGCGGCAGGTCGAACGAAAAGGGCGCGCGCTTCGCGATCTCGGCGAGCGGGTGCGCGATCAGGTCGGCGAAGTCGAAATCATAGATATGCCAGGGGCTGTCCACCGCCACCGCGGCCGAGGGCGGCGCGTCGGCCGTGCCCTCGTGAATCGCGATCCGGCCGCCGCCCTCGACGGGGCGCAGCCACAGAAAGGGCGCCTGTTCGGCCTGCGGGGTCAGCCGCCCGCCGACGAGCTCGATCGGCGCGCCGGTATCGGGGTCGAGCCGGCCGGTGACATAGGCGGCGGGCGTGCAGCGGTCGCGCGCCTTCATCACCGACAGCCGCCCTTCGCCCTCGACAAAGACGACGACATCCTCGCCCATCGTGCCGTCGCTGTTGGTGCGCTCATAATGATAGACGGGGCGCGCGTCGGGGGGCTGCGCGGCCGCGATCGCGGCGGCGAGAATCAGGCTGAGCATGGCATCCTCTTGCTGTATTGCCGATATAATACGACAATACAGCAAGACGTCAAGTCGCGCGCGTCAGCCGATGCGGTGCTCGCCCTTCACCCAGCGCACCGTGCCCGACGAGGCGCGCATCACAACGCTTTCGGTGGTCAGCACGCCGCCGCGGCGATGCTTGACGCCGCGCAGCAGCGAGCCGTCGGTGACCCCGGTCGCGGCGAAGATCACGTCGCCCTTGGCCAGGTCCTGAAGGTCATAGATGCGGTCGAGATCGTCGATCCCCCACTTCTTCGCGCGCAGCCGTTCGTCGTCGTTGCGGAAGAGCAGCCGTCCCTTGAACTGCCCGCCGACGCAGCGCAGCGCCGCGGCGGCGAGCACACCCTCGGGTGCGCCGCCCGAACCCATATAGATGTCGATATTGGTTTCGGGGTTGGTCGTTGCGATGACGCCGGCGACGTCGCCGTCGGGGATCAGCGCGACGCCGCAGCCGATCGCGCGCAGTTCGGCAATCTTGGCTTCGTGTCGCGGCCGGTCGAGGACGCAGACGATGATGTCGGAGGGCGCACAGCCCTTTTCGCGCGCTACCGCCTCGACATTCTCGCGCACGCTCTTGTCGAATCCGATGACGTCGGGCGAATATCCAGGGCCGACAGCAAGCTTGTCCATATAGACGTCGGGGGCGTTGAGGAGGCAGCCTTCCTCGGCGATCGCCAACACGGCGAGCGCGTTGGGCCCCGCTTTCGCCGTGATCGTCGTTCCTTCGAGGGGATCGACCGCAATGTCGATCTTCGGGCCCTTGCCGGGCGCATTGCCGACCTTTTCGCCGATATAGAGCATCGGCGCCTCGTCGCGCTCGCCCTCGCCGATCACGATGGTGCCGTCCATATAAAGGGTGTTGAAGGCGTTGCGCATCGCCTCGACCGCGGCGGCGTCGGCGGCCTTTTCGTCGCCGCGCCCGATCAGCTTGGCTGCGGCAATCGCTGCCGCTTCGGTCACGCGCACCATTTCGAGCACGAGGACCCGGTCGAGGTTGCTGCCGCTCGTCATCATTCCCTTATCCTTCCGCCCTTTACTTATATCGCCTTCCCGGCATGGTGGGCGCCATATGGCGCGCCGCACCGCTTGTCGAGGATACATCGCCCGATTCGCGGGCGCTTTCGGCGCTGGCTGTGTCATGGCGATGACCGCGGCGACCGCGCAGGTTCAGGGACCGCCCGCGCCCGACGCCGACAGCGCGATAGAGACCGCGAAGGAACTCGTCGATCCGGTCCGCCGCTGCCGCCCCGCCGACGACGGGTCGATCACCGTCTGCGGCAGCGACACCGACCGCCACCGCCTGTCGCCCGAACTGCGGGCGATAGCCAATGAGGATCGCGTGGCACCCCCCAAGTTGCCGCGCGCCGAGGCAAAGGCGATGAGCCTCGACCGCTTGCCCTATAATTGGGTGTCGATGGGCGGACGCTATCCGCCCGGCCCCGAATATAATCCGCTCTATGAAATGGCGAAGCGCGCGACCGATCCCGATACGGGCGTGCCGCCGCCGCCCGAGCCCGAGGATTAAAGTGCGAGAATCGGCATCAGCATCGGCTTTCCGACCAGATGGTCGGATGCCGAAAGCGCATCGAGCGCGGCGCCGATTGCGCGCGCCGGGCATTCGTGGGTGACGAGTGCGATAACGACATCGTCGCCCTCGTCATTGCCGCGCTGGATGAAACTTTCGATCGACACCGAGGCATCGCGCATTGCGGTCGCGATCTCGGCGAGCACGCCGACGCGGTCTTCGACGACGAGCCGCACATAATATTTGCCGATGCGCGCGCCCGCGTCGGCCGCGGGGGCGGCGTCGAGCGAATCGACCGGCATGGCAAAGGCCGGGCCATACTCGTCGCGGGCGATGTCGATGATGTCGGCGACGATCGCCGACGCGGTCGGCCCCGCGCCCGCGCCCGCGCCCTCAAAGAACAGGCGTCCGACGAAATTGCCCTCGGCAACGACGGCGTTGAGCGCGCCCGGAACATAAGCGAGCGGATGGTCGGCGGGGACGAGGCAGGGCTGCACATGCTGGTACAGCGCCTCTCCGCTACGCTCGGCCATGCCGATCAGACGGACGCGGTGGCCCAGCGCCTCGGCCTCGCGAATGTCGGCAGCGATAAGGTCGCGGATGCCGCTCGCCGTCACTGCGCCGATGTCGAGCCGCGTGCCGAAACAGAGTGCCGCGAGAATTGCCAGCTTGTGCGCCGCGTCGACGCCGTCGACGTCGAAACTCGGGTCGGCCTCGGCATAGCCTTCGGCCTGCGCCGAGGCGAGCGCGGCGGCGAAGCTCGCGCCTTCGCGCTCCATCAGCGTCAGGATATAATTGCAGGTGCCGTTGAGGATGCCATAGACGCGCGCGATCTCGTTCGCCGATGCGCCCTCGCGAATTGCCTTGATGACGGGAATCCCACCGGCGACTGCCGCTTCATATTTCAGCGGCGTGTCCTTCTCCTCGGCAATGCGCGCAAGGTCGAGGCCGTGGTGCGCGATCATCGCCTTGTTGGCGGTGACCAGCGCCTTCCCCGCGCTGAGCGCCTGGCGCGCGAGGGTCAGCGCGGGACCGTCGGCGCCGCCGACCATCTCGACGACGACATCGATGTCGTCGCCCGCGACCAGTGCGCCCATGTCGTCTTCCCAGCGATAGGCGCCGAGGTCCACGCCGCGGTCCTTGTGCCGGTCGCGCGCTGACACCGCGACGATTTCGATCGCGCGGCCCGCACGGCGCGCGATCAGATCGCGGTTCGCCTCGAGCAGCCGGACAACACCGCCGCCGACAACGCCAATACCCGCGAGCGCAACGCGAAGCGGCGGGCGGGCAGTGGACGGCGAAGGATGGGGCGACATGCGGCTACTTTCGTCATGGACGCGGGCAGGCGCCCGCCGATGGCGGTGCCCCTATCGCCTTTTTGTCCGGAAACAAAGCCGCCGCGGCGATATTGCCGACCTATTCAGCGCCGGGTGGCGGCGTCCGCGTCCGCGCGCATTCGCCGAGCGCGCCGAGCACGACGGCATAGTCAGACGCTGCCTTGCGCCGGTCGGTGGCCGTCGTGCCCTTGAGCCGATCAAGCGGCAGGGTGCGTGGCAGTCCGCACGCCAGCCGGTACCAGGCGAGCGTGTTTCGCGCCGGAATGGCGGCCGATTCGTCGACGATCTCGCCAAAGGCGGCCGCCCAGCGGCGCGTGCCGTCGGCGGCAGTCAGGATTGTGAGCGAAACGGGCTCGCCGGTCGCGGTATCGAAGAACAATTGCGTCTCGCCCTCGCCGGGCAAGGTGCCGGGTACATGGAATCCATTTGCGATCCCGGTGATCGCGGGCGGCGCGCCTGGTTTGACGAGTTCGGTCAATATCGCCCGGATGCGCGATTCGGTCTGCGGTTCCCAGTCGATCTGCGCGTCGGGCGCGACGAGTCGGACGCTGCCGGTGTCGGTCGTTCCGGCAGCCGCGCCGGACACCGGACGCGCAAAGAGCAGCACCGGCTGCTTCTTCTTGAGTTTCGGCGCCTTGCCATTTGCATTGAGCGGAAGGTCGACCAGATAGCTTATCCGCGACGCGAGGGGCCCGCCGCCGCGAATCAGGCTGACGACATCGGCCTCGACATAGAATCGGGCATGACCCGCCGCGAGTCCCGGTGCGCGTTCGGGCTTGAGCACGGCCGACGAAGATATTCGTGCATGGATCGTCATCGGCGCCGTCGTCGCCAGATCGGCAAGGTCGGCATAGCTAAAGCGATCGGCCAATGCCACCGGTGTCGCGGGCTGCATTGCGAAAACGCCGCTATTCCCGATAGTTGCTATCGCCAGTGCGGCACAAAGGGCGGGGAAGAGCACGCGCATGTTTGTTCCTCATCATGTTATCAAAGCGCCATACAGGCTGCCAAAGTCCCATCATGGCGCGGGGCACATTAACCGCTGATAAAGGGTTTGCGAACTTGCCGCCACCGCGATAGACGGGCGTGCAAGCGTCCGGCAAAAACAGAACAGGCCGGCTGCAAGACCGCCGGGTCTCCTCGTCGCATCGGAAAACATCCGGGCACAAGGCAACCAACCTGTCGGTTCGGAATTGGTGTCAGGATGATCTAGCAAGGAGCGTCGTCCCTGAATGGCTTATGGTGATAATGTCGACCCTAAAAACAGGGTAGTGGCAATTGTCTTGGTTGGTCTGTTTACAGCGGTTCTGGGTTACGGCCTGGTCAACGGCTTGAACATCAGCATCGTCAAGAAGATTGCCGAAAAACTGGACGTCGTGGACGTCGAAGAACCGCCGCCGCCGGAGGAGCCGCCGCCGCCGCCGCCGCCGGACAATGTCCTGCCGCCGCCTCCGCCGGTCGTGACGCCGCCGTCACCAATCCCGCCGCCGGTGACGACGAACACGGTGCAGTCGGTGCCGAAGGCGCCGCCGACGCCGCCTCCGCCGGTCTATATCCCGCCTGCGCCGCCGGCTCCGCCGCCGACGCCTGACCTCAGCCAGGAAGGTTCGCCGCGCGGCAACCCTGGGCGTTGGGCGACGAACGACGACTATCCGGCACGCGCCATGCGCGAGGATCGTGAAGGTACGACCGGTTTCCGCGTCACCTATGGTGCCGATGGCAAGGTCACGTCGTGCGACATCACGTCGTCGAGCGGTCACGCCGACCTTGATGCCGAAACGTGCAAGCTCATTTCGCGCCGCGCACGCTTTAACCCGGGCAAGGACCGGGCGGGCAATCCAAAGGGCGGAAGCTACAGCAATCGTATCCGCTGGCAGATCCCGCGCTGATCGGCGCGACGATTTCCATGCGGCCCAATGATCTGAATTTTTGATTTCGATTATTTTGAGAGGGAATAACCAACATGTTTAATCTGATCGCAACTGCCGCTGCCGGCGGCGCCAACTCCTGGCATGGCATGATGCCCCCGGGCATGTGCGTGATGGAAGAAGGGACGAACCCCTATGGTCTCGTTCCCGCGCTGTGCGAAGGCGGCATTGTGTCGCAGATGACCTTCCTGGTCCTGCTGATCATGTTCGTCGGCACGCTCTACATCCTTTTCACCAAATTGTTCGAGCAGAACAAGGTCATCAATCAGGGCAAGGCCGTCGACGCCAATTTCTGGCGCGCGCCGACGCTGGCTGACGGCATGAACAAGCTCGAGAAGAACAGCGCCTATCGTCAGGTTGTCGAAGACGGCCTGCGCGCGAACGAAGAGCACACCAAGCTCACCGACCCCGTCGAAGCCCATGACTGGATGCACGGCACGCTCGAGCGTTCGCAGAACCACATCAACTCGAAGCTCAACAGCGGCCTCGCCTTCCTCGCGACCGTCGGTTCGACTGCACCGTTCGTCGGCCTGTTCGGTACCGTCATCGGTATTCTTCGCGCCCTCGTGAAGATCGGTGCGTCGGGCCAGGCCTCGATCGACACCGTCGCCGGTCCGGTCGGTGAAGCGCTGATCATGACCGCCATTGGTCTGATCGTCGCGGTTCCCGCGGTGCTTGCGTTCAACTGGCTGCAGAGCCGCAACAAGGCGATCGCCCGCAGCCTGTCGACCTTCGCCAATGACGTTCTCGGTGCGATGATGTCGGGCGGCCAGGTCAAGCCGACCATCCCGTCGGCTCCGGCGAAAGCCGCTGCTCCGGCTGCGGCGCCGAAGAAGGCCTGATTGGTCTGTGGATTCCCGCTCGCCGCGCTACGGCAGCGAGCGGGGTCCGCTGGACTGGGTGGAACGCCCCCGGCGAACCTCTCCAGGTTCATGACAGAAATTTTGTGACAGGATGCTAATCCGATGGCGATGAGTGTAGGGGATAAGGGCGGCGAAGAAGCCCCAATGTCCGACATCAACACGACCCCGCTCGTGGACATCATGCTCGTGCTTTTGATCATCTTCCTCATCACGGTCCCCGTGGTGCTGGAAACGGTCGATCTCGAGCTTCCCGACGTGGTCTTCGAGCCGACGACGACAAAGCCCGAAAATGTGCTTCTGTCGGTGCGTTCGGCCGATACCGATGGTGACGGCCGGCCCAACGCCGACAGCACCGCATGCGAAGTTTATTGGGGCCAGACCCCCGTCGATTCGCGCGAGCTGCTGACGATGGGCCAGGACAAGCTCGAGAAATTGCTCGAGGATATTGGCGGCCCGGAAAATATCACCGAGGAAAATTTCCCCGAAGTGCACATTCGCGGCGACGTCAACACGCCGTACCAGTGCATCGGCGGCGTGATCTATACGATGCAATTTGCCGGTTTCCAGAAGATCGGATTCATTTCCGAACCTGCTGCGGGATCGGGCACGCTGGGACGCCTGTAAGGACTGCGCCCACATGAGAGTGAAGGAATAATCCTATGTCGATGGCCGTTGGCGATCGGGACGAAAATGAACCGATGATGGACATGAACACGACGCCGTTGATCGACGTCATGCTCGTGCTCCTCATCATGTTCATCATCACCATCCCGGTGCAAACCCACGCAGTGAAGATCGATTTGCCGGTTCCGAGCGACAATGAAAGCAATGTCGATCCGGAAAAGAACAAGGTGATGATCGACCAGGCCGGTACGATCAGCTGGAACGGCACGCCGGTCGACCTAGCGCAGCTCGCGGTTTACCTCGAGCAGACGAAGGCACTGCCCGTCGAGCCCGAACTGCAGGTCCAGCCGGACCCGTTCGCGCGTTATATCGTCGTCGATAATGTGATGGCGGTGGTCAAGCGCAGCGGCGTCGGCAAGCTCGGCTTTGTCGGAAACGAACAATATGCCCGCGTGTTCTGATCGCTGATCGAACCGCAGGACAAGAGGAGGCCGCGAAGCGATTCGCGGCCTCTTTGTTTGCGCGCCGCATGCGCGGGACAATTATCGGGCTTGGATCGCGAAAAACGGTTCGGCAAGGTAGGATGTTGGATCGAAAAGCGACTTTGCGGCGTTCGGTCGGCAGAGCGACGACGAAACAGGGCGAAAGGAATCAACTGCATGACGAAGACATTGCACTTCGGGCGCGTGGCTTTGCCGATTGCGACCGGCGCGGCGCTGCTTGCGATCGGCGGCTGCGCCAATATGGGCGGCAAGCCCGTATCGACGCTGCCCCCCGCCGACGCGCACGCGCAGCTCTATGACGCGCGCGGCGCCGACCGCGGACGCGCCGACATTTATCGCGAGGCGAACGGCCTGCGAATCGAACTCGTCGCGCGCGGCTTCGCTCCCGGCACCTATGGTATGCACGTCCACGCTGTCGGTCAGTGCACTCCGCCCGACTTCGCGAGCGCAGGTCCCCACTGGAACCCGACCGATGCGCAGCATGGCCGCGAAAATCCGATGGGCGCGCACCACGGCGATTTGCCGAACCTCGTGATCGAAGCCGAACAGATCGGCCGCGCTACGGTGACGATGGTCGGGTCGCGCTTCGAGGGCGCGGGCGCGCTGCTCGATGCCGACGGCGCGGCTTTCGTCATTCATGCCAGCCCCGACGACATGCGCACCGATCCCAGCGGCAACAGCGGCGCGCGCGTCGCCTGCGGCGTGGTCGTCAAAGGCAGCGGTGCGGACTGAGGCGGCTGAGGTCGCAAGGCCCTTTAAAAGTAACGCCGCGTCGAATCATGCGCCTTCGCGCGCGGCCCGCGCGCGTTCGACGAGCGTCGCTTCGGCGTGCGGCAGGGCGCGGTAAGCGTAGAACAACAGGATCAGCGCGATCGGTGCGACACCGATGAGCGACAAAATTCCGATGCGCAGATTGCCGACATAGGCTCCGTCGACCATTGTGCCGGTCAGGTCCGAAATCTGTCCGACCATATAGGGGCCGAAGGACAGGCCGACGAGCGTGGTCCCAAGGAAGAAGGCGGCGGTCGCGGTGCCGCGCATTTCGGGGAGCACCAGATCCTGCGTCGTCGCAGCGGCCGCGCCGAGGGCGGCCGCGCCGAAGAGCCCCGCCAGAAAGTTCATGGTATAGAATAGAACGGCGTTTTCGGTCGTGTATCCGATCCAGATCGGAATGATTGGGGCAACGACGCCAAAGATGATCATCCAGATGCGCCCCGCCGGATTGCGCGCGCGCAGGGCGTCGGCGACGCGGCCGCCGATAATCACGCCAACAAAGCCGCTGAGTGCACCGTTGGCGCCGAGGATCGAAGCGAGTTCCTGCTTTGGCAGGCCAAGCACGACTTCGGCATAGGGCGCCGACCAAAAGGCGAGCGCATAGGCCGCAAGGCTGACCAGACCATAGCCGAGCGTCGTGCAGATGAAGGCGGGCGTCCCCCAGATCAGGCGGAAGGTCGCGGGGTCGTTGGCCCGCAAGGTGCTCGCCCAGGAAAAAACCGCATAATAGCCGAACGCGACCGCCGACCATTGTGGGATGTTCCCGGTCAATTCGATCATCCACCAGGCGAATCCGGCGAATCCGGCGGCAGCGCCGATGTTGATTGCCAGCGCAGCCGGTCCGCGCTTCCATGCGCCATAAAGGGTGAAGGGGGGGACAATCATCGACAGGTCGCGGCCGAACTCGCGGAACGGGGTGGGCGAGCTTTTGGCGGGGGTTCCGTCCATCGCCCCGCGCACCGGCTCACGCAGCGATGCGACCCATAGCGCGAGAAGAATTCCGGGCACGCCGACCGCAAGGAACGCCGCCTGCCAGCCGACCAGCCCGAGCGGGCCGCCGCCCGGATAGGCGGCGTTCCATGTTTGGACAATCAACGCGCCGATGAACAGCGAGACACCGCCGCCGAGGTAGAGACCCGATGAATAGATGGCGAGCGCGGTCGCTTTCTGCCGTTTCGGAAAATAGTCGGAGATGAGCGAATAGGCGGTCGGACTCGCCGTCGCCTCGCCGACGCCGACTCCCATGCGCGCAAGCGTCAGGGTCAGCCGGTCATAGGCGAGCCCGGAAAAGGCCGTCATCGCCGACCACAGGGTAAGGCCGATCGACAGCAGCTTCACGCGGCTCCAATTGTCGGCCAGTCGTCCGAGCGGGATTCCGAAAAGCGCATAAAAAACCGCGAACGCAGCGCCGCCGAGGAATCCCATCTGCGAATCGGTGAGGCCGAGATCGGCCTTGATGTCGACTGCAAGGATGCTGATGATCTGACGGTCGATGAAATTCAGGATATAGACGATGACGAGCACGGAGAGGACGTACCAGCTGTACCCCGTGGCTTTCGGTTCCGCTGCCGATGCGCCACTCACATCCTTCTCGGTCATCTGGCAACCCTCTCCCGAACCCGTTATTCATTGGCGGACATGGCTAGCAGAGCGGCGAAGAGGTGCAAGTTGAAAGTCGGTTCAACTTTGAACGGTACGAGGGCCGCATGAGGGGCGACGCTACGGAAACACCCTCGATCCTGTTCCTCTGCCTTGGAAATATCTGTCGTTCTCCATTGGCCGAAGGGGCAGCGCGCGCGGCGTTCGACGCCCGTGGCGTCGCGGCACGGCTTGATTCGGCGGGGACCGGCGACTGGCATGTCGGACGCCCGCCCGACGCACGCGCGCAGGCCGAGGCGCGGCGGCGCGGGATCGACATTTCGGATCTGCGCGCGCGGCAGCTTGTTCCCGAGGATTTCCGCCGTTTCGACCTGATCCTTGCGGCCGACGCGCAGAATTTGCGCGACGCGCGCCGGATCGCGCCGCCCGATGCGACCGCGCGGCTCGCGTTGATGCTCGACATGGTGCCCGGGCGCGCTGGCGAAAGCGTCGCCGATCCCTATTATGGTGAGGAAGATGGTTTCGCGGCGACCTGGTCCGATGTGCGTGCGGTTGCCGAGGCGCTCGTGTCGGACGCGAGCGGATAGCGCGCGACCGGATGGTAGCGCGACCCGCCGTGCGCAAGCTCGCTTTCGTACAGCGTGACATGGTCGAATGTGAATGCCTCGCTCGCGAGGTCGCTGTGCAGCGCGACAAAGGGTGCGACCGGCCCCGACGAGCGGTTGAGCCGCGCGAGCGTGATATGCGGCACGAAGGCCCGCGTTTCGCCCGCGACACCGACCCGCGCGAGCAGCTGATCGACCTTGTGATGGAGAGCAGCAAGCGGCTCGGCGGGCGCGACCCCCGCCCACACCGTGTGCGGCTGCCCGCGCCGCTCGAACATCCCCACCCCGGCAATCCGCGCCGCGACCGACGGCGCATGGAGTGCACCGAGCGCAGCGGCGACATCCTCGGCGCGATGATGGTCGACCTCGCCGATAAAACGGAGCGTGAGATGGAGTTGATCGTCGCTCTGCCAGCGCGCGCCCGAAATCCCGTGCATCGCGGCCGTAAGCTGGGCGCGGATCGGACGCGGTGGCCGCAAAGCGACAAAGAGGCGGTGCGCGGACATGGTACGAAGAACATAGGGCGACCGTGCCCGCGCGCAACAATTTCGCCCCTGTCCGGTTTCGCTTGAATCTATACGGGAAAGACCCGATATTATGGTCACGGCCGGTATGGGCTGGCCGGTGATGGAGAATGACAATGGCGAATTGGAACGACCCCAATATGGCGGCTTCCGGTTTTGGCGCCGGCACGCGTGCAACGGACCAGGCCGTCGATGCCGGCCTGCGGTCGTACATGCTGTCGGTTTACAACTATATGGGCTCGGGCGTGCTGCTTACCGGCATCGTCGCGATGCTCGCCTTTCAGTCGGGCTTCACCGCCTCGATGATCGGCAGCCCGCTGATGTGGGTGGTGATGCTGGCTCCGCTGGCTTTCGTGATGGTGCTGAGCTTTGGCATCAACAAGCTGTCGACGGTCGCGGCGCAGACGATCTTCTGGGTCTATGCCGCCGTGATGGGCCTGTCGATGTCGACGATCTTTCTGGCGTTCACCAGCACGTCGATCGCACAGACCTTTTTCGCGACGGCCGCAGCCTTCCTCGGCCTCAGCCTCTATGGCTACACGACCAAAAAGGATCTGTCGGGTTTCGGCACTTTCCTGATCATGGGCGTCGTCGGCCTGCTCGTCGCGATGCTGCTTAACGCTTTCGTGTTCCAGTCGGGCGCGATGGCGCTGGCGATCAGCGTGATCGGCGTGCTGGTTTTCGCGGGTCTCACCGCCTATGACACGCAGAAGATCAAGAGCATGTATTTCTATGTTCGCGGCACCGATTTCGTCGGCAAGGCCGTGATCATGGGAGCGCTGAACCTCTATCTCGACTTCGTGAACATGTTCACCTTCCTGCTCCACCTGCTTGGAAGCCGCGAATAAGCGAGCGTAACAGGCACAGGTAAAAGGAAGGCCCGGCGGAGCGATTCGCCGGGCCTTCGCTTTAATCTTTACGCGGCAGGCGCCTGCATTTCGGCGATCAACGCATTGTCGATTTGCTTCGCGCGCTGGTAGGCTGCGCGTTCGCGCAGCGGCGCGACATAAGCTTCGAATGCGGGACGCGACGGGATCGACCCGAATTGCAGGCCCCAATCGATATGGCTCCCGACATAGACATCGGCAGCGCTGAAACGCTCGCCCGCGACAAAATTCTTGCCCGCAACCGCTGTTTCGAGCGTGTCGAGCGTTTGGTCGAGCGTTCCGAACCCCGCCATGCGCCGCTGCTCGCCCTCGGGTTCGAGGCCGAGATGCTTCGATACGACGGCTTGCTCGACAGGTCCCGCGGCGAAAAAGAGCCAGCGATAATAATCGGCGCGGTCGGCGGGCGCGGGAGCCAATCCGGCGCCGGCGAAGGCATCGGCGAGATAGGCGCAGATCGCGGCGCATTCGGTGACGACCCGCCCATTGTGGACGATCGCGGGAACCTTGCCCATCGGGTTGATCGCGAGATAATCGGGCGCCTTCATCGCCGTGTCATAGTCAAGAATGTGCGTTTCATAGGGGGCGCCAACCTCTTCGAGCATCCAGCGAACCATCTGTCCGCGCGACATCGGGTTGGTGTAAAAGATAAGATCGTCGGCCACGGTCATGCTCCCTTCGGCTTGAGTCGTCATCGAACATATCAGGAACACGCATCGCCGGCCAGCAGGCTTGTTTTGTCACCACAGGCAGGTAAGGCAGGGGAATGAGCGACGAACGCATCTGGACCGCCGCCGTGCTGGTGATCGGCGACGAAATCCTCTCGGGCCGCACGCAGGACAAGAATGTCGCGCAGATCGCGACCTGGCTCGACGTGCAGGGCATCCGACTGCGCGAGGTGCGGATCGTTCCCGATGTCGAGGAAGAGATTGTCGCGGCGCTGGTCGCACTGCGCGCGCGCTACGATTATCTGTTCACCACCGGTGGCATCGGTCCGACGCACGACGATATCACCGTCGATGCGGTCGCCAAGGCGCTGGGAGTCGATGTCGTCATCCACCCCACGGCGCGCGCAATCCTTGAGCGCTATTACGAAAGCCGCGGCGGACTGACCGAGGCGCGATTGCGCATGGCGCGCGTGCCCGAAGGCGCCGAGCTCATCCCCAACCGCATGTCGGGCGCGCCGGGAATCCGTATCGGCAATCTCTTCGTGATGGCCGGGGTGCCGCACATCACCGCCGGCATGCTCGATGCTCTCACCGGCGAACTCGAGGGCGGGGCGCCGCTCGTCGCGCACACAATCGGCGCATGGGCGGCCGAGAGCGAGGTCGCTGATCTCCTCCGCCAGGGCGAAAAGGATCATCCCGGCGTCGCGATCGGCAGTTATCCCTTTTTCCGCGAGGGCCGCGTCGGCGCCAATTTCGTCGTCCGCTCGACCGACGGCGCGTGCGTCGCCGCGTGCGTCGCCGCGCTTCGCGCTTCGATCGAGGCCGCGGGCTATGCGGTCACCGACGGCGGTATCTGATCGACGCCCTCGTCGTCGCTTCCGCGCGTGACGCGCGGAAGGCGGCGCAGCATCGCCATCGCCGCGAGGCCAAAGGCGGCCGCGACGATGAAGGCTGCGCCGGGAAAACGCGCTGGCGCGTCGTCTGCGGTGAAATAAGCCATCGTCCCGGTGAGCAGGATCGGCGCGGCGAGCGAGCCGAGTCCCATTGCCATCGCCGAAATCCCCTGCACCTCGCCCTGCGATTCGGCGGTCGCACGCCGTGACATCAGCGCCATCAGCGACGGCTGCACCGGCGCCTGGAGTGCGATCGGGACAAGCAGCAGGAAGGCGCCCCAGGTCGTCTCGACAAAGGCATAGCCGATGAAGATCGCGACCGCGACCGCGAGCCCCAGCGTCGCGGCATCGCGTTCTCCGAATCGCCTGACCGCGGGGCCGACAACGAACGTCTGCCCGATCGCGATCATCACGCCGACCGCGGCGAGGCTGGCGCCGATCATCGACGGCGTCCAGCCGAGCTGCGCGATGCAATAGAAGCTCCACGTCAGCGGATAGACGAGGCTCGCAATCTGCCACAGCACGATCACCGTCGCGACGCCGCCCATTCCGGGGAGCGCGCGCATCGCATTGAGCGCGCCGAGCGGGTTCGCGCGGCGCCAATCGAAGGCGCGCCGCCGCTCGGGTGCCAGCGTTTCGGGAAAGATAATCAGGCCATAGAACATGTTCGCCGCCGATAGCAGCGCCGCGGCGACAAAGGGCGCGCGCGGGCCGACCTCGCCCAGGAAACCGCCGATCGCAGGGCCCGCGACAAAGCCGACGCCAAATGCCGCGCCGACGAGGCCGAAGTTGCGCGCGCGCTCTTCGGGCTTCGTCACATCGGCGATCGCCGCCTGCGCTGCGGCATAGCTGCCGCCAAAAATGCCCGACAGCGCGCGGGCGATGAACAGCCATGGCAGCGTATCGACAAAGGTAAGCAGCAGATAGTCGAGCGTCAGCCCGCCGAGCGAAAGCAACAGCACGCGGCGGCGCCCATAGCGATCCGACAGATTGCCGAGCAGCGGCGAGGCAAAGAAGGTCGCCACCGCCATGACGAGTCCGATCCACGCGCCGATCTCGATCGCCTTGGGCAGGTCGACGCGGCCGATCTCCATCACCAGCTGCGGCAGCACCGGCATGATGATGCCGAACCCGACCGCGTCGATGAAGATGGTGACGACGATGAAGGGAATGGTCCGCGCGCGCGTCATGGCCGGTCTTGCGCCTGCAAAGCGCCGTACAGGCTTGGGGCGGCTGCAATCACGGTCGGTCCTTTCCGGTAAACGCCGATAGCCAATATCGATTCGTCGCGCGACGAGACAGTTTCCGTCACCACATAAGGCGGCGCCGTCGGGGCGACGACGTCATCGACGGCTCAGCAGTGTGGGGCTGGAGCGGGTGAAGGGAATCGAACCCTCGTCGTAAGCTTGGGAAGCTTCTGCTCTACCATTGAGCTACACCCGCACGGATTGCGCGATTGGCACAGCCGTGCGGGCGGGTCAATTGCCTTCGCCATCAGGCTCCGGGTACGCCGAGCAACTGCGCCTGCGCGCGGAGCCTTTCCGCCGAGCCCGGGTTCGCGGCGATCGCGTCTTTGAGCGCCTTTGCCGCCTTGGCGGTTTCTCCCAGCGTCATGCGGCTGCGCATCAGCATGATCCAGCGGTCGACATCGGACGGGTTCGCTTTCAGCTTCGCTTCCAGTCCGTCGACCATGCCGGCGATCATCGCGTCCTGTTGACCCTTTGGAAGCTGCGATGCCGCCTCCATGTCGGCGCGGCTCGGGCCGGGAATTGCGCGCGCTGCGACGGGCATTTCCGCGCCCGTCGGCGCGCGCGCCTGTGTTTGCGCCAGGCGCGGCGCGACGTCGATCGAATGGATCTTGCCCACCTGTTCGATCGTGCGCCGCAAATCGGCCTCCCACGGCGCGCCCCGCGGTGTGTCGGCGAGCAGTGCGAACCAGTCGTCGATGGCGCCGCGATGGTCGCCCGCCAGATCCTTTTCGACCGCCTTGAAATAGCGCGCTGGCGGGTCGCGCGGGTCGAGCGCGATCGCGCGATCGAATGCTTCGCGCGCGGCGGGGGGCAGAGGGTCGCGATCGCTGACATAGACGCGTGCCTCGCCGAGCGCCGACCAGAGCGCGGCGGTTTCGCCGTCGAGTGCGACCGCCTTTTCATACGCTGCAATCGCACCCCGATAGTCTTCGAGGTCGAAACGCGCGGCGCCGAGCGCGCGCCAGGCGTCGACGCTGTTCGGCTCGCGCTTCGTTCGCGCTTCGAGGTCGGCGATCTGGTCCGACGGTGCGAACGACTGTTGCATGCCGCCGTCGTTTCCCGCTGACGATGAGTCGCGCCACACCGTGTACCCGATCGCGGCGGCCAACAGGGCGCCTGCGGCGATCAGGACCGCGAGGTTCGTCCGCGTCATGCCGCGTTGCCGCTCGTCCACTATGTCCTTGGTCTCGCTCATCATTGCCCCTTTGTGCGCTCGCAATAAATTCGGTGCGCGCGGCGCGCTGCCCCATTGCCTTTGCCCCGCGATGGTGTAGCCTCGGTGGGGCAAGGTCGGTCAACGATTAATTCGTCAATGGGGTCGCACCGGCTTTCCCGCTATTCCAGGGGAGGGGTGCATGGCAGTATCGGACCACGTCGATTTTCCGACGTTCATGGAGGGCGTGAAGAAGCGCAATCCGGGGCAGGACGAATTTGTTCAGGCGGTGCAGGAAGTCGCCGAGGACATTTTCGACTTCATCGCCGACAAGGAAGAATATCATGCGCAGCAGATATTGCGGCGCATCGCCGAACCCGACCGCGTGGTGTCATTCCGCGTCTGCTGGGAGGACGACAACGGCAATATCCGCGTTCAGCGCGGCTGGCGCGTTCAGAACAACAATGCCATCGGCCCCTATAAGGGCGGCATCCGCTTTCACCCCAGCGTTACCGAAAGCGTGCTCAAATTCCTGGCGTTCGAACAGACGTTCAAGAACGCGCTGACCGGCCTGCCGATGGGCGGCGGCAAGGGCGGGTCGAATTTCAACCCCAAGGGCAAGAGCGTGCGCGAAATCATGCGCTTCTGCCAAAGCTTCATGACCGAGCTTTACCGTCACATCGGCGCCGACGTCGACGTGCCCGCGGGCGACATCGGCGTGGGCGGGCGCGAGATCGGCTTCATGTTCGGCCAGTACAAGCGCATCACCAACGAATTCACCGGCGTGCTCACGGGCAAGGGGCTCGAATGGGGCGGGTCGCTCATCCGTACCGAGGCGACGGGCTATGGCGCGGTCTATTTCCTTCAGAACATGCTTGCGGCCAAGGACATGGACCTTGTGGGGAAGACCGCGGTCATCTCCGGCTCGGGCAATGTCGCGACGCACGCGGCCGAAAAGATCGTCCAGCTCGGCGGCAAGGTGCTCACGCTTTCCGATTCGGGTGGCTTTGTTCACGACCCTGACGGCATCACCCAGGAAAAGATCGATTGGGTGAAGGCGCACAAGACGCACCGCCGCGGGCGAATTGAAGAATATTGCGAGGAGTTCAAATCGGCGACCTTCACCGCGGGCAAAACGCCTTGGGGCGTAAAATGCGACGTCGCGCTGCCCTGCGCGACGCAGAACGAGCTGCTCGGGGCCGATGCGAAGATGCTTGTGAGCAACGGCTGCATCGCGGTCAGCGAGGGCGCGAACATGCCCACCAATCTCGAAGGCGTGCACGTCTTCAAGGATGCCAAGATCATGTTCGCGCCGGGCAAGGCGGCCAATGCGGGCGGCGTCGCGGTTTCGGGGCTCGAAATGAGCCAGAACAGCGAGCGGCGCAGCTGGACCGAGGGTGAATTGCAACAGATGCTGAAGGACATCATGGCGGGTATCCACCAGCGCTGCCTGACCTATGGCGACCAGGGCGGCGGTTATGTCGACTATGTCAAGGGTGCCAATATCGCCGGATTCAAGAAAGTGGCCGACGCAATGCTGGCATTCGGGGTGGTTTAGGCGCTAAGGCGACGAGCGATTCTAAGGGGGTAGTCGGATGACCCACGCGGTATATCGGCGCGGCGGGCGGCTTTGGGCGGTTTTTGTTGCCTTTGTCGTGACGCTTGGCACGCTTGCCATCGCCGCACTGCTTGTCGCTCAACCCGCACGGTCGCAGGGCGAGACAGGCGCGCGCTATACCGGCGTCGCCTCTTGCGCGGGATCGACATGCCACGGCCGGATGGAGGGCGACGGCACCGTCGTCCGCCAGGACGAGCTGATGAAATGGCAGGAACCTTCGACCCCCGGCGGCGCGCACAGCCGCGCCTGGGCGGTGCTTTCGAACAATCGCAGCCGCTTCATTGCGAAAAATCTGGGTATCGGCGATCCGGCGACGGCGCCGATGTGCCTTGGCTGTCATAGCACCGCGGGTGCAGTCGCCGCGCGCGGAGCGATGCGCGGGACGGTGCCGCTTGAGGATGGCGTCGGCTGCGAATCGTGTCACGGCCCTGCGGGAAGCTGGATCGCGAGCCATTATGCGGGTGTCGGCACCAATGCCGACCCGGACGCCGAAATGCGCGAAAAGCATCTGTCGAACCTGCGCGCTGGCCTGTGGAAATTGGAAGATCCGGTGGTGCGCGCGGGCGTCTGCGTCGACTGCCATTTCGGCGCGGCGGGCGAAGGACAATTCGTCACGCACCGCATCATGGCCGCGGGGCATCCGCGCATAGCGTTCGAACTCGATCTTTTCTCCTCGCTCCAGGCGCATCATCAGGAGGATGCCGATTACGGCTGGCGCAAATTCGGCGCCGGACAAGCGCGCACCGACCATGTCCAGATGTGGGCGGTCGGGCAGGCGGCGGCGATTGAGCGCAGCCTGACGCTCTTCCAGTCGCGGCGTGGGGCCGACGGAATGTTTCCCGAATTCTATTTCCTCGACTGCCACAGCTGCCACCGCCGCATCTATGACCAGGCACAGGCGGTGCGCACCGGGGTCGACAATCCGGGCCGGTCGGTCGGGGGTGGCCAAGGCTGGCCCGAAGGCTTGCCGCCCTATAATGACGAGAATCTGATCATGCTGGCGGCGGCCGCGCGCCTCGCCTCGCCCGCGCTCGCCGATCAGCTCGCCGCGCGCACCGCCGCGTTCCACAAGGCGATGGTGACCGACCGCGCCGCCGCGACCGCCGCCGCCGCGCAACTGGCGCAGACGGTGGCGGCGCTCAAGGCGGCCTTTGCCTCGCGCCGCTTTTCGGGTGCCGACGCCTTCGCGATGGTCGATGCGATCGCGGCCAAGACGATCAACGATCGCTTCACCGACTATTCGGGCTCGCAGCAGGCGGTGATGGGTGTCGACACGCTGCTCGGCGCGATGGTCTCGTCGGGGCGCGTGACCGTTGGCGCGGCAGCGGGCATCCGCGCCGACATCGACCGCGCCTATGCCGCGGTCCAAGACCCCAATGCATACAAGCCCGCCGAATTCCAGGCGTCGCTCGGCCGGGCAGTGCGCGCGATCGGAGCGCTGCGATAGGCGCCATGCAGAAACGGTCCCATCTTTTCCGTTCGTCGGTCTGCGTCGCCATCGGCGCGCTGCTCCTCGCCTCGTGCGGCGGCGGGGGCGGTGGCGGAACGCCGACGCCTTCGCCCACCCCGACGCCAGCCCCGCCGCCGCCGCCGCCGGGCGGGCTCTATGCGCCGCCCGCGGCCGAGGCGCTCAGCGTCGCCGATGTGCAAACGATCCTCGCCAACGCAATCGCCGAGGCGCAGGCGCGCAATCTGCCGTCGGTGATTGCGGTGACCGACCGTGTCGGAAACGTGCTCGCCGTCTTTCGCATGACCGGCGCGCGCGCGACCGCAACGACGTCGGCGGCGCCGAACGGCAACAGCATCGACGCGCAGAACGTCACTTTTCCTGCGGAGGGCGGAGCGATCGCGAAGGCGATTACCGGCGCCTATCTGTCGAGCGGCGGCAACGCTTTTTCGACGCGCACGGCGAGCCAGATTGTCCAGGAACATTTCCCGCCCGCGCCGACAACTGTTGGTCTTGAAAGCGGGCCGTTGTTCGGGGTGCAGTTCAGCCAGCTTCCGTGCAGCGACCTTGTGTCGCGTTTCGGCGCTGGTGGCGCGGCGGCACTGATCGGACCGAAGCGCTCGCCGCTCGGCCTCGCGGCCGATCCCGGCGGGCTGCCGCTCTACAAAAATGGCGTGATCGTTGGCGGCATCGGGGTAATGGGCGACGGCGTCTATGGCAGCGACCCCAATATCCTCGACATCGACAACGATCCCGAGGAATTTATCGCGCTCGCCGGGACGCGTGGGTTCGAGCCGCCCTCGACGATCGTTGCCGACCGGATTGCGGTCGACGGCACGACCTTGCGCTTTTCCGACGCGACCTTCGCGGGGGTCATGTCGCCGGGCGGCGCAAGCTTCGCGAGCCTCAACGGCAGCGCGGGCAATCTGGTCGCGGTGACGGGCTATGCCGCCGCAACGGTCATCGCGGGCACTGCCTATGGCAGCGAAGCTTCAGGGATCCGCGCCTCGACCGCCGCTGAATTTTCGAACCGCGATGCTTTCGTGCTCTCCGACGGCAGCGGAGCGAACCGCTTTCCGATCCGCGCCGGAACCGATGGGGCGTCGAACAGCGCGCCGCTCACCGCTGCAGAGGCGCGCGCGGTGCTCGAGGAAGCTTTTGCGGTGATGAGCCGCGCGCGCGCGCAAATCCGCCGCCCGCTCGACAGCCGCGCGCAGGTGACGATCAGCCTCGTCGATACGCACGGGTCGGTGCTCGGCATCGTGCGCTCGCCCGACGCGCCGATTTTCGGTACCGACGTCAGCCTGCAAAAGGCGCGCACCGCCGCCTTTTTCTCGCACCCGCAGGCCGGGGCAGAGCTGTCGGCGAACGCCAGCGCCGACGTCCGCCAATTCGTTCCGGCGACGCGAGCCTTCCTGAACGATCCGGCGGCGCTCACCGGCACCATCGCCTTCGCCGACCGTTCGGGCGGCAATCTCTCGCGCCCCTATTTTCCCGACGGCGAGGTCGGGCGGCCGCACGGCCCGCTGTCGCGTCCGATCGCGCAGTTCAATCCCTTCTCGACCGGGCTCCAGTCAGCGCTGATTATCGGCAATCTCGGCGCGCATCTAGGGTTCGTTTCGGGCGCAAGTCCGACCGACACGCCCGCGCGCTGCACGACCTTGCCCGACGTCGCGCCGGGGCAGAACCGGCTGCAGAACGGTATCCAGATCTTCCCCGGCTCGGTCCCCATCTATCGCGGCAATACGCTCGTCGGCGCGATCGGCGTGTCGGGCGACGGCATTGATCAGGACGATATGATCAGTTTCCTTGGGCTCCATAATGCCGGTGCGCGCGTCGGCGGGATCGGAAATGCGCCGCCCGCGATCCGTGCAGACACCATCGTCGTCACGCTCGCCGACAACCGCACGGTCCGCCTGCGCTATATCAGCTGCCCCTTTGCGCCGTTCCTCGACACGGCGCAGCAGAATGTCTGTCAGGGGCTCTAGGCGATGAGCCTCGTGGGAAGCAGCCTTTTACCGATCGTCGCAAGCCTCGCGGCGCAGGGGGCGCCGGGCAGCGAAGCGCCGCCGCCCACGCCTTCGCCCGAACCCGCGGCAGCCGACCCCCATGCCGAAGCGGCCGCGCCGACCGACGAACTCACCCCACCGCCGCCGCCGGTCGACTGGCAGGATTCGGTTGGCGACGACCTGGTGACCCAGATCATCGAGGGCCGCCGCCGTCCGGGCTATCGCCCCGACCTTCCCGATGCGCTGAGCCAGGACAATGAAGGCGCGCTGCGCCCGCCGCCGCCCCAAGCCTTTCCGGGGATCGAGGACCAGCTTCCCGTTCCCGACCGCTGGCGACTGATTGAAACGCTGGGCGTGGTCAAGGAACGCTGGTTCGACCCTTATCACCAGAACACGCTCAAGGGTGATCGCGCGATCGACCGCAGCAAGGTGAAATGGCTGCCGATCAAGGGCGACGACTGGTTCTTCGTCGCCAATGCGGTGTCCGACACGGTGTTCGAGCCGCGCACCTTTCCGATTCCGGTCGGCGTCCAGACCACCGAGCGGCCGGGCAGCCTCGACGTGTTCGGCAAGAACCGCAGCTTCGTTGCTGCGCAGACCTTCATCGGCGGCGTCGCGCTGATCAAGGGATCGACCGCGTTCAAGCCACCCGATGTCGAATATCGCCTCACCCTCGCCTGGCAGGCCAATTATGTCGACGTGCCCGAGCGCCGCATCCTCGACGTGCGCCCGTCGAAGGCGAGCCATCGCTACGACAGTTTTCTCGGCGTGCAGGAATTGTTCGTCGACAAGCATCTTGGCAACACGTCGGACCGCTACGACTTCTATTCGGTCCGCGCTGGTATCCAGCCGTTCCAGAGCGATTTTCGCGGTTTCCTGTTCAACGACAGCCAGCTCGGCATCCGTCTGTTCGGCAACCGCGACAACAACCGATTCCAATATAATCTCGCGGCCTTCTGGCGGCTCGAAAAGGATACCAACAGCGGCCTCAACGACATCACGCAGACGCCGCGCAGCGACTTCATCTTCACCGGCAACCTTTATCGCCAGGATTTCCCCGTTGTCGGGCTGACCAGCCAGGTCAGTGTGACCTACAATATGAACCGCGAGAAGAACGACGTTCAGATCGACCATAATGGCTTTCCGGTGCGCCCCGCGCTGCTCGGCGATCTGCGCGGACGCGAATATGACGTCGTCTATCTGGGTTACAGCGCCGACGGGCGCATCGGGCGGATCAACCTGACCGCGAGCTTCTATGCCGCGCTCGGCGAGGACCGGAACAGCTTTTTCACCAGCAAGCCCGCGGAAATCCGTGCAGGGTTCGGCGCCGTCGAACTCAGCTACGACTATGACTGGATGCGCTTTCGCCTGTCGGGGCTTTATGCGACCGGCGACGGCGACCCCTATAACAAGACCGAGGGCGGCTTCGACGCGATCTTCGAAAACCCGATCTTCGGCGGCGCCGACACGAGCTACTGGATTCGCCAGACGATCCCCTTTGCCGGCGGCGGTCGCGTCATTTCGGTCAACGGCCGCAACGGCATTCTGAATTCGCTGCGCTCGTCGAAGGAAGAGGGGCAGTCGAATTTCAACAACCCCGGCACCGTCTTCATTGGTGCAGGCGCCGATTTCGACCTGTCGCCGCAGACGCGCGTCAGCGTCAACGCCAACCATCTGTGGTTCGAAAATACCTCGTCGCTGCAGGCGTTGCGCGTCGAAGGCTCGATTCCCAAGGACATCGGCTTCGATCTGTCGGTCGCGGCGATCTGGCGGCCCAAGGCAACGCAGAATATCGTCGGGCGATTGAGCGCCGCAGTGCTGCTCCCCGGCAAAGGGTTCAAGGATTTGTTCGAGAACAGACAGCGCGAAAACGCCTATGCCTCGATCCTCGCCAATGTGATTTTGAGCTTCTGATGCAGTGGACCCTTTGCCCTCTCGAAACCCGTTCGCTCGACGCGAACGGATTGTCTGCCGATGCCGGGGGGCGAACGATGACCCGTAACCTCCTCGCCCTTCTTGCCTTGCTGCTGATGAGCGTCGGCGTCGGCGTGAGCGTGACGCGCGCGGCCGAAGAGGAAAAGCCGCTCAAGATCGAATATCGCTTCACCCCCCCTGCGCCGCGCGAGCAGAGCGAGGCCGCAGTCGCCGAGAAATCGACGGGGTGTTACAGCTGCCACACGCAGACCGACCAGCCGTCGATGCACAAGACGCCCGCGGTGCGGCTCGGCTGCACCGACTGCCACGGCGGCGATTCAACCTCGCCCGCGGCGTTCGGCAGGCCCGAGCTCGGCTATAAGGACCCCTACAACATCGCCGCGATGAAGGTCGCGCACCCGCAGCCGACGCTGCCCGGCGCATGGCACGACAGCTCGGCGAATCCCGTGCGCAGCTATACTTTGCTCAACAAGGAAGCCCCCGAATTCATCCGCTTCGTCAACCCCAGCGACTATCGCGTCGCGCGCGAGGCGTGCGGGGCGTGTCATATGGAGGTGATCGAGGCGACCGAGCGTTCGCTGATGTCGACCGGCGCGATGCTGTGGGGCGGCGCGGCGTATAACAACGGCATCGTCCCCTATAAGAACTACATCTTCGGCGAGGCTTATACGCGCACCGGCGACCCCGCCTGCATCCTCTCGCCCTCGTCGAAGCTGACGCGCGAGGAATATGCCGAGGCGTGCAAGCCGAGTTTCGCGTCCGAAAAAATCCTGACCGACGACGAACGCAAGCGCGGTGCGCTCGCGAAGATGTACCCGCTCCCGCGCTGGAGCGTGATCCCGCCGGGCGACGTGTTCCGCGTGTTCGAACGCGGCGGGCGCAACATCAACACGCAATTCCCCGAAATCGGCCTGCCCAACCCGACGGGGCAGATCCAGCGGCTCGAGGAACCCGGCCGCCCAGACCTCAAACAGTCGAACCGCGGCCCCGGCACCGGCCTTCGCGTCGCGATCCCCGTCCTCAACATCCACAAGACGCGCCTCAACGACCCTTTCATGTGGTTCATGGGGACGAACGACCAGCCGGGCGATTACCGCCATTCGGGCTGCGCGGGCTGCCATGTCATCTATGCCAACGACCGCGAACCGCGCCACAGCCTGACCTATGCCCAATATGGCCGCGACGGCGAGACCGCGACGGTCGACCCGACGATCGCGGAAAAGAAATGGAAGCCCGCGGGCTATGGCGACACGCATGGCGAGGGTCATGCCGGCAAGCCCGACGACGGCCACGGTGCGGGCGGCGGGCATGGTGCGCTGATCGACCCCGAGCATGGCAAGGAAGGCAAGGAAGGTAAGGACGGCAAGCCGCGCCGCGAGGCGGGGCATCCGATCAGTCACGCCTTCACGCGCGCGATCCCGACGTCGCAGTGCATGACCTGTCACATGCACCAGCCGAACATCTTCCTGAACAGCTACCTCGGCTACACGATGTGGGATTATGAATCGGACGCGCCGCAGATGTGGCCCGGACCCGAAAATACCGCGCCGCGTCCGCCGGGGATGAGCGACGCGGATTACCAGAAACTTTTCAAGCAGCAGCGCTACCCGACCGCCGCCGAGGTGCATCAGGTGCTCGAACGCAATCCCGAGGCCGCCGCGCCGCGGGGCCTTTGGGCCGATGTCGAATTTCTGCGCGACGTCTATGACGTCAACGACAGCAACAAGGACACGCAGTTCGCCGACTATCACGGCCACGGCTGGAACTTCCGCGGCATTTTCAAGCGCGACCGCAACGGCAACCTTCTCACCGCCGACGGCAATATGGCGACCTGGGGGACCGACACCGCGCATATGGTCGACCCCGCCGACCCCGAAAAATGGCGTAAAAGCTGCTCGAGCTACAGCGACTCCAAGGAACGCGACCTCTGCCTGACCAGCGCGACCGCCGACGGGCGCGAGGGCAAGTTCGTCCCCGCGGGGCTCAACCCCGGCAAGACCGTCCATATGATGGACATCCACGCCGAAAAGGGGATGCAGTGCGCCGACTGCCACTTCGCGCAGGACGCGCATGGCAATGGCTATATCCAGGGCGAAGTCGCGAATGCCGTCGAGATTTCGTGCAAGGATTGCCACGGCACCGCCGACGCGCTGCCCAACCTCTTGACCTCGAACGTCGCCGCGCGGCCGCAGGGCACCAATCTCGCGCTGCTCCGCAACCCCGACGGACGCCGCCGCTTCGAATTCCAGTATAACGACAATGCCGAGGTGATCGGCCTCATCCAGCGCTCGATCGTCGATCCGAAGCTCGAATGGCAGGTCAGCCTCGTCAAACAGGCGGTGACGCCGGGCGAGCATTTCAACGCCAAGGCGGCGCGCGCCAAGCTGATGGCGCGTTCGGGCTCGGACAGCGGGACCTATGAATGGGGGCCGGGCATCGTAAAGCAGGACCGCGCGCACGGCGACGACAAGATGACCTGTTTCACCTGTCACCTGTCGTGGACGACGAGCTGCGGCGGCTGCCATTTGCCGATCGAGGCGAACTGGAAGACCAAGATGCACCATTTTGAGGGGGAGGAGACGCGCAACTTCGCGACCTACAACCCCCAGGTCGCGCGCGACGAAATGTTCCAGCTCGGCCGCCACCAGCTTACCAAGCCCGGCGAACCCGACGCCGACGGCAACCCGCGCGGCATCATCACTCCGGTGCGTTCGACCTCGGCGCTGATCCTCTCGTCGACCAATATCAACCGCGAGCGCATCTATATCCAGCAACCGCCGATCTCGTCGGCGGGCTATTCGAGCCAGGCCTTCGCGCCGCATTTCCCGCACACGGTCCGCAAACAGGAAACCAAGCAGTGCACCGACTGCCACCTGTCGGCCGCCGACGACAATAATGCGATCATGTCGCAGCTGCTGCTGCTCGGCACCAATTTCGTCAATTTCGTCGGGCTCAATGTCTGGTCGGGAATGGAGGACGGGTTTCAGGCGACGCGCGTCACCGAATGGGACGAGCCGCAGGCGGTGATCGGCTCATACCTCCACCGCTATTCCTACCCCGACTATTGGAAGCTCCACGTCGAACAAAATGGCCGTGAGCTCAAGAATTGGGTGCGCGGCAAGACCTTCGACGCAAAGGGATCGGGCGAGACCAGGGCGCTCGAGGAATTTGCCAATATCGTTCAGGACACCAGCGGCCGGGTGAACTGCCTGCAACAGCGCGGCGAATATATGTTCGTGGCGGAAGGGCGGGGCGGCTTCCGCGTCTATGACGTCGCGTCGATCGGCAACAAGGGCTTTTCCGAACGCATCGTCCGCGCGCCCTTCTCGCCGCTCGGCCATGACACGCATGTGCGGACGAAGAATGCGACCTGCATGGCGCTCGCGACGACGCAGCCGATCAGCGTCAGCCGCAACGAGAATATCGTCAAGAATTTCCCCGAAAATCTCGAACAGGAAATGCATCCCATCTATCGCTATGCGGTGATCACCGACAGCGTCGAGGGTCTGGTGCTCGTCGATGTCGACACGATGGCCGACGGCGAATTTCGCAACAACAAGCTGAAACGCGCGCTGACGTGGAACGAGGGCAATGTGCTGGCGGGCGCGCGGCATGTGACGCTCGCGGGCAGCTTTGCCTATATCACCACCGACGCGGGGCTCGTCGTGCTCGACCTGTCGACGCCGCTCGAACCGAAAGTCACAGCGCAAATCCCGCTCAGCGACGCGCGAGCAAGCGCGGTGCAGTTCCGCTACCTGTGGGTGACCGATGCCGAAGGCGTGAAGCTGTTCGACGTCACCGATATGGCGCACCCGGTCGCGGTGCCGTCGGGCACCGTGCGGCTCGCCGATGCGCGCAAAATCTACCTCGCGCGAACCTATATGTATGTCGCAGCGAAGCAGGACGGGCTCGTCATCGTCGATGTCACGCGCCCCGCCGCGCCGGTCGCATGGCCGGCGCTCACCTTCGACGGCGCGATGCGCGATGCCGAGGATGTGATCGTCGCGTCGACCAACGCGTCGCTCTTTGCCTATGTCGCCGACGGGCGCGGCGGCATCAAGGTGATCCAGCTCACCAGCCCCGACAACCCCGGCCTTTATGGCTTCTCTCCGAAGCCGACGCCGCAGCTTATCGCCTGGGCCAAAACCCCGTCGCCCGCGCTCGCGCTGTCAAAGGGCCTCGACCGCGACCGCGCGGTCGACGAGAGCGGCGGGCAGATGGCGGTCTTCGGCCGCCTCGGATCGCGCCCCTTCACGCGCGCGGAAATGGAGAAGCTGTTCCTGAACGGCAAGGGATTCGTCTACAAGGTGCGCGACGAGGTCGATCAGGCCGCATGGCGCCCGCCGCTGACCTTTGCGAACTGAGGGTAGCGGCGGGTTGCGACCGATTGCGAACATGATTTCCTCCCTGTGCCGGAGGCATGGGGAGGGGGACCGCCGCCGCAGGCGGTGGTGGAGGGGCCGTCACGCTGCACCATAGCCCCTCCGTCAGCGCTTCGCGCTGCCACCTCCCCATCGCTTCGCGACAGGGAGGATTCGAACGGCCGTTCCCCACCCCACAACAGACATCGCGAACCTAAAGCCGCTCTGCCTGCACCACGCTGTCGGACGCGCGCAGCGCCGACAGGATGCGCATCACATGGTGGACGTCGCGCACCTCGACGACGATGTCGTAGGTGTGAAAATCGCCCTCGCGGTTCGACAGCCGCAAATTGGTGATGTTCGCCATATTGGCGGCGAGGATGCCCGACATTTCGGCGAGCGTGCCGGGTTCGTTGAGGATGACGACGCACAGCCGCGCGTTGCCGCCCTCGCTATCCTCCTGCCATCGCAGATCGATCCAGTCGGCATCGACCCCGTCGGCAAGGCTCGGGCAGTCGATGACATGCACCTCTATCCCCTCGCCCTCGCGCGCAAGGCCGACGATGCGGTCGCCGGGGACGGGGTGGCAGCAATCGGCGAGCTTGTAGGCGACGCCGGGGGTCAGCCCCTCGATCGACACCGCCGCGCCTTGGCGCAGCTTGCCCGGTTTTGATTTCATCTCGGCGGTGATGCCGGGGACGAGCGCCTCGAGTAGCTGGTTGTCCGACAGCTGGCGTTTCCCGATCGCTACATAAAGCGCGGCATCGTCATCGAATTTCAGCCGTTCGCGCGCCGCGGCGCGTGCCTTGTCGCCGACCTTGTTCGGCAGCCGCTCGACGATTTCGTCGTACATCTTGCGCCCGAGCGCGGCGAGCTCGACCTTTTCCTTCGACCGCACATGACGCCGGATCGCCGCGCGCGCCTTGCCGGTGACGGCAAAGCCCAGCCACGCGGGCTGCGGCGTCTGTTTGTCCGACGACAATATCTCGACCGTATCGCCATTGGCGAGCTGCGTGCGGAGCGGGACGAGCCGGCCGTTGACCTTCGCGCCTACCGTCCGGTCGCCGAGCCCGGTGTGAACAGCATAGGCGAAATCGATCGGCGTCGCGCCCTTCGGCAGCTGGAACAGGCTGCCCTTTGGCGTGAAGGCAAAGATGCGATCCTGATACATCGCGATGCGCGTGTTTTCGAGCAGCTCGTCGGGATCGTGCGTCTGTTCGAGGATTTCGATGAGGTCGCGGATCCACCCCGCCTGTCCGTCGGGGCCGCTGCCGCCCTGCTTATAGGCCCAGTGCGCGGCGAAGCCGAATTCGGACTGCTGGTGCATCGCCTCGCTGCGGATCTGGATTTCGATCCGCATATTCTGCTGGTGCATGATCGTCGTGTGGAGCGAGCGATATCCGTTGCGCTTGGGCGTCGAGATATAGTCCTTAAACCGACCCGGCACCATTTTCCACTTGCGGTGGATCAGGCCGAGCGCGGCATAGCAATCGGCGTCGGTGGGGGTGACGATGCGAAAGGCGATGATGTCGGTCACCTGCTCGAAGCTGACGTGCCGTTCCTGCATCTTGCGCCAGATCGAATAGGGGTGCTTCTCGCGCCCCGACACGTCGGCCTCGATCCCGCTCTTGGCGAGCAGTTCCTTGAACTCGCGGCTGATCGCGGTGACCTTGTCCTTGCCGCCGGCGGTCAGTTTGGCGAGCCGTCCGGTGATCGTCGCATAGGCCTCGGGCTCAAGCTCGCGAAAGGCGAGCAGCTGCATTTCGCGCATATATTCGTACATGCCGATCCGCTCAGCAAGCGGGGCATAGATTTCCATCGTCTCCTTGGCGATGCGGCGGCGCTTGTCGGGATTCTGGATGAAATGCAGCGTGCGCATGTTGTGCAGCCGGTCGGCGAGCTTGACGAGCAGCACGCGGATATCGTCCGACATGGCGAGCAGGAATTTGCGCAGATTTTCGGCGGCGCGCTCATTTTCCGTCTGCGCCTCGATCTTCGAAAGCTTGGTCACCCCGTCGACGAGCCGTCCGACGTCGCTGCCGAACAGCCGCTCAATCTCTTCGGGGGTCGTCAGCGTATCCTCGAGCGTGTCGTGGAGCAGTGCGGTGACGATGGTTTCGCTGTCGAGGTGCAGGTCGGTCAGGATTCCCGCGACTTCGACCGGATGGCTGAAATAGGGGTCGCCCGATGCGCGCTTCTGGCTGCCGTGCTTCTGGACCGTGAAGACATAGGCGCGATTGAGCAACGCCTCGTCGACGTCGGGATCATAAGCGCGCACGCGCTCGACAAGTTCATATTGCCGCAGCATCGGTCCAATGTCGCCCTTGGCGTCATAATTGCAATGCGAAATTTGTGTGCGTGACCATCCAGACGTCAGCAACAATGGTAAAGCCGATTGGAAGCATTGTTCGCGCACAGTAGGGGCCATGGTCGATGGGGACCGAAGCGCCTGATTCGATGCCGCCGCGCGTATCGGATGCCGCCGCGCGTATCGATGGTGATGCCCGTGCACAATGGTGCGCGCTGGCTGGAAGAGGCGATCGATTCCGTCCTCGGACAGGACTTTGCCGATTTCGAGCTGATCCTCGTCGACGACGCCTCGACCGATGCCTCGACGGCGATCATGGCGGCCGCGGCGGCGCGCGATCCGCGCGTGCCGCTTCACCGGTTCGATACCAATACGGGGCTTCCGGCCGCGCTTAACCACGGCTTTGCCCACGCGCGGGGGGAGTTTCACAGCTGGACGTCGGACGACAATCTGCTGCGCCCTGCGATGCTATCGCGGCTTGTCGCGACGCTCGATGCCGATCCTTCCGCCGATATTGCCCACGCCGACTTCATGCTGGTCGACGAGCAGGGGCGAAATCTCGGCGTATCGCGCGTTGGGCCGACCGACCGGCTGCTCTATGGCAACAATGTCGGCGCCTGCTTCCTCTATCGCGCGCAGGTGACCGCGGCGCTCGGCGGCTATGATCCGCGCTATTTTGGGGTCGAGGATTACGACTTCTGGTTGCGCGCGGCCGGGCGGTTCAATTTCGTCACCGTGCGCGAAGATCTCTATTGCTATCGCAAGCATGGGGACAGCCTGACGAGCAGGCGTGCGCGGCGGATCCAGGCGCTCACCGCCGAGGTCGTCGAACGCGCCCTCCCCGCCGGGGCGCCGGCACGTCTGCGCGCCGAGATACTGCTCGGGCTGGCGCTCAAGAGCCAGTTCGACTGGCGATCCGACCTCGTTCTGCGCGCGGCGCGCGCCGATTCGGCCTATGTCGCCGCGCATCTGCCCGTGCTGGCGCGCTGGTCGCTGGTCGTCGCGCGGAACCGCCTTGCCGGGTGGGCCCGCTAGGTTGCGAAATGCAACGCAGCCTCTATATTTTTTTGGCGCCGACCCGGATTTTACGTTAGGGATTCGCCCATGGGAAAATTACGCGAAAAACTGAACGATCTCGATGGGGGGCAGTGTGCGCTGCCGAACGCGCTCGAGGCGATGGGCGAACGCTGGTCGTTCATGATCCTGCGTGCAGCCTTCAACGGTGTCCATCATTTCGAGGAATTCCAGCAGGAACTCAGCATCGCGCGCAATATATTGTCGAACCGGCTGTCGAAACTCGTCGATCATGGCATCATGGCGCGCGAGGTGATGGCCGAGGACCGGCGCAAGGTGCGCTATCAGCTCACCGACAAGGGCGTCGCGTTGCTCCCCGTGATGATCGCGCTGCGCCAATGGGGCGAAAAATGGGGCGCGGGCGTTCCCTCGACCCCGGTCCTCGTCGATACGCGCGACGAACAGCCGATCGGCCCGGTCGTCATCACCGCGCACGACGGTCGCCCGCTGAGCTACAAGGAACTGGTCTGGAAACATCGCTCCGAATTGCAGCCGCTCGGCCAGGCGCGCGTCCGGTTGGACACGGTCGCCGCCGAATGACCGGCATCGCCGGCGCCCGTCGGCGCATGCTTTGATTATCGCGACGATCTGACCGTACATGCAGCTGTTCGGAATCTCTTCGCCGGGACCATTTTTCAGCAACAAGGTCCGTGCCTTCTGGAATCTCCAGATCTTGGGATGGCTTGCCTGGTTCGGGCTGCGCGCGGTGTCGGGGCTCGCCAACGGGCAACCCTTCACCTTTCTGGTCCCCGTCGTCGTTCAGGCGATTACCGGCTTCTCGCTCTCGCTGATCCTGTCGGTCTGCTATCGCGCGCTGATCAACCGCCGCCCGCTGTTGATGTGGGGCGTCAGTTTCGGCCTCGCCGGTCTCGCGACCGCGCTCTGGGCGTTTATCGATGCCTGGGTGACGCAAATCCTCAACCCGAACAGCGAAGCGAGTTTTTCGAGCCTGCTCCTCGGCGCCATGTATATCGACGCGACTTCGCTCGGTGCCTGGTCGGCGCTCTATTTCGCGATCAACTATTTTCTTCAGCTCGAGGAGCAGAATGATCGCGTGTTGCGGCTCGAGGCGCAGGCCGCGTCGGCGCAGCTTGCGATGCTGCGCTATCAGCTCAACCCGCATTTCCTGTTCAACACGCTGAACAGCATCTCGACGCTCGTGCTCTTGAAACAGACCGAGCCTGCGAACGCGATGCTGTCGCGGCTGTCGGCCTTTTTGCGCTACACGCTTGCCAACGAGCCGACCGCGCAGGTCACGCTGGCGCAGGAGATCGAGACGCTGAAGCTCTATCTCGACATCGAAAAGATGCGTTTCGAGGACCGGCTGCGCCCGCATTTCGCGATTGACCCTGCGGTTGCGCGCGCGCGACTGCCCTCGCTTTTGCTCCAGCCGCTTATCGAAAATGCCATCAAATATGCGGTGACGCCGCAGGAAGAAGGCGCCGACATCACCCTCTCGGCTCAGCTTGCCGGTCAAAATGTTCGGATTACCGTGTCGGACACGGGCGCAGGATTGTCACCCGACGGCGGCGCCCCCACCACAAGGCCTGCAACGGAATCGACGGGCGTGGGTTTAGCCAATATAAGGGACCGCCTCGCGCAGGCCTTTGGCGACCAACACCGGTTCGATGCCCACCGCGGCGCCGATGGCGGCTTCACGGTGGTAATCGAGTTTCCGTTCCAGCCCGACGGGCAAGCAAGAATTGGAACCGACAGCAGATGACGATCAGAACCATCCTCGTGGATGACGAAAAATTGGCGACCCAGGGGCTGCAACTGCGGCTCGAGGCGCACAGCGATGTCGAGGTTGTCGACACCGCCCAGAACGGCCGCGAAGCCATCCGAAAGATCAAGACGCACAAGCCCGACCTTGTTTTCCTCGATATCCAGATGCCGGGATTCGACGGCTTTTCGGTGATCCAGGGGCTGATGGAGGTCGAGCCGCCGCTCGTCGTCTTCGTCACCGCCTATTCGGATCACGCGATCCGCGCGTTCGAGGCGCAGGCGGTCGACTATCTGGTAAAGCCGGTCGAACCCGAACGGCTCGCCGACGCGCTCGACCGGGTGCGCCAGCGGCTCGCAGAAAAGCGCGGTGTCGCCGAGGTCGAGCGGCTGAAGACGGTGCTCGCCGAAGTCGCCCCCGAAGCGGTCGAGGAGCTCGAAAGCGAAACCGCGGCCGAGGCACCCGCCGCCGACCGCTATGAAAAGATGATCAACATCAAGGATCGTGGCCAGATTTTCCGCGTCGACGTCGACAGCATCGAACGCATCGACGCGGCGGGCGACTATATGTGCATCTATACCGCCGACAACAGCCTGATCCTGCGCGAAACGATGAAGGATCTGGAAAAGCGGCTCGATCCGCGCAATTTCCAGCGCGTCCACCGTTCGACCATCGTCAACCTGTCGCAGGTGAAGCAAGTCAAGCCGCACACCAACGGCGAATGCTTCCTCGTGCTCGGCTCGGGCGCGCAGGTGAAGGTCAGCCGCAGCTACCGCGACGTGGTGGCAAGGTTCGTGCACTAAATCCCGCAGGGAAAACCGTCGCCCCCGCGAAAGCGGGGGCCGCTATCGAAGCGGCTCCAGCCTGCCAGCGGCTCCCGCCTCCGCGGGGGGGCGACGCATCTTTATAACTGATGCCCCGTCCGGTCGCGCTTCGTCGCGAGATATTGTTCGTTGTGCGGGTTGGTCGGCAGCGCCAGCGGCAGGCGCTCGACAACCTCGACGCCTTCCTTCTCGAGCCGCGCGACCTTTTCGGGATTGTTGGTCATCAGCCGGATGCGCGGAACGCCGAGCAGGTCCAGCATGCGCGCTGCGATCGCAAAATCGCGCGCCTCGACCGGAAAGCCGAGCCGCAGGTTGGCGTCGACGGTGTCATAGCCCTGGTCCTGCAGCGCATAGGCGCGCAGCTTGTTGACGAGTCCGATTCCGCGTCCCTCCTGCCGCAGATAGAGGAGCACCCCCCATGGGGCATCGGCCATCGCGTGGAGCGCGGCGTGGAGTTGCGGCCCGCAATCGCATTTGAGGCTGCCGAGCACGTCGCCAGTCAGGCATTCGCTGTGCAACCGCACGACTGGCGGTCCCGCATCGCGCTTGCCGATGACCAGCGCAACATGGTCCGACGCCTCCTCGGGCGTGCGAAAGGCGACGATTTCGGCGGTTTCGCTCGCCGCGACGGGAAGCCGCGCGCGCGCCGCGATCGCGAGGCGCGCCGGGTCGAGCAGTGCCGCGACATCGTCCGCCGAACATTCGGTCTCTGCTTCGCCCGCCGCCGCGCGCACGAAAAAGGCCGGGAGCAGCCCCGCGTGGCGCGCCATCGTCATCGCCGCCGCCGCCGCGTCCTCGGCGCCGGTCGCCACGGTGCAAAACGGCCCTTTGAGCGGATTGGCAAGGTCGAGCGCCGGATCGGCGATCGCCAGCGCTGCCGCTACGCTGTCCGCTGCCGCCTCGATCCGCACGGGTCCCGGCGTCGCCGCCGCGCGCTGGTTGGTGAGCTTGAGCGTCACCGCGCGCTCGCCCGAGATCAATATGTCGCCGCCGCCGAACGCCGCCAGCGCCGCGTCGCTGGCGCTTTCGACCGCGAGCAGGTCGAGCGCTCCGCCCGCGCCCGCAATCCGCAGCGGCCAGCCGCGCCGCAGCGCGTCGATCGCGCGCGCTGCATTGCGTGCGCCCCGACCGGCGGGCGCGTCGCTCAAAAGGCGAACTCCGTGACCAGCGGGATATGGTCCGACGGACGCTCCCAACTGCGCGCGGGCTGGACGACGCGGTGCGCCTTCGCGCTCTCCTTGATGTCGGGTGTCACCCACATATGGTCGAGACGGCGACCGCGGTTCGATGCTTCCCAATCCTTCGCGCGATAGCTCCACCAGGTGTAGAGCGGCGTCGGCTCAGGCGTGAATTGGCGCCCGAGGTCGATCCAGTCGGACGCCGCCTGCAACCGCGCCAGCGTTTCGACCTCGACCGGCGTATGGCTGACGACGTCGAGCAGCGCCTTGTGGTTCCACACATCGCTTTCGAGCGGCGCGACGTTGAAATCGCCCGTGAGCACGGTCGCGTCGCGAAGCTCGGCCGACCAGTCGGTCATCCGTCCGAAGAAATCGAGCTTCTGCCCGAATTTGGGATTGAGATCGCGGTCGGGAACGTCGCCGCCTGCGGGAATATAGACATTGTCGAGCCGCACCCCCGATGGCAGCGTCACGCCAATATGACGCGCCTCGCCGTTCGCCTGCCAGTCATATTTGCGCACATCGGCGAGCGGCAGCTTGCTGACGATCGCAACACCGTGGTGCATCCGCTGGCCGTGGGTGACGATATGTTTGTAACCGAGCGCCTCGAACATCGCCTTCGGGAACAGGCCGCATTCGACCTTGATCTCCTGCAGGCACAAAATGTCCGGCGCCTCTTCGCGCAGGAATTTCTCGACGATGCCGATACGGGCGCGGACGCTGTTGATGTTCCACGAAGCAATGCTGGTGCTTGTCATGCCGGAGGCTCTATCGGGGCGCGTCAACGCGTGCAACGGCATGAAGCCGGTTCACATGCGCAAAATACACTAAACCCCCGTCCCAGGGGCGGTGGAACGGGGGTTCAAGGTCAGCGTTCGTCACGCTCTTGAAAGAAGGTGCCTGGCGGTCCGGATGGGGCAACAGGGGGAAACCCAAGTCCGGATGCCTTGGTGGCGCCTTCGAGGGTTGAAATAGCCCTTTTTCCCTGTCGCCAAGCTGAACGAGAAGGGGCTTCTTCGAGGGGCTCCTGTCGTTCGTCGACGTTGGTTGTCGGTTCGCCGGAAAAAGGGTGGCGGCTCCGGCTGTTGCCGAGCCGCCACCCTTTGCGCGACGAAGGAAATGTCGGTGTGTCAGCGGCGCTTGCGCGGGCGCGGATCGGTCCAGCGGAACGTCGAATCGGCGACCGCGACGTTGAACTTCTGGTTCGACAGGTCGATTCGCGTGCGATTATTCTGCGAATCGAGCGCGACCCAGCCGCGCAGTCGCAGCCCGCCCGGCGCGCCGCCATCGCGGACGAAAACCATCGTGATCGTCCCATATTCGGGGCGCTTCGCGTCCTTCACCTCGACGCTCAACACATCCTTGTTCCCGGTCGGGACGAGCTTTGCATATTTGGACAGATCGCGGTCGGGGTCCAGCAATGCTCCGAGCGGCGAATTCTTCACCGGCCAGCTTTGCACCTGCTTGACCTCATAATCGATCATCGTCAGGCGGCTGCCGTCGCCGACGATCAGCAACGGGACATCCTTCTGATATTGGAAGCGAATCTTGCCCGGCCGCTTGAGCGTCAGCTTCCCGGACAGGCGCTGGCCATTGCGATCGGTCTGCACGAAATCGGCGACCATCGAGTTCGTCGATTTAAGGTGCTGCTGGACGGCGGATAGCGTGCCCGAGGTTTGCGCAATTGCCGGGACCGTCAGCGCAAGGCCGCCGGCCGCGACGGGCGCAAGCGCCCAAGTTGCGGCGCGAAGGGGGAATCGAAAGCGTTTCGGTTTCATCAAATTCTCGTTCTGCATGGGGCGGAAATGCCATGTGGCGATTGAATAGGCGGTGAACCCGCCGGTTCGCCAGCGTTCAACTTTTGGAGTGCCGCCCGGGTTGCATCAACGCGGCTGGCCATATTGGTCGGTCAGCACGTCGCGCCGCCCGACATGGTTGGGCGGACTCACCAGCCCTTCCTCCTCCATCCGCTCGATCAGCCGCGCCGCGCTGTTGTACCCGATGCGCAATTGGCGCTGGAGCCAGCTCGTCGACGCCTTCTGGCTTTCGACAACGATCTGGCACGCCTTGGCATACATGCGGTCCTCGGCGCTGTCGCCGCCGGCGGGCGCGCCCTCCATCGCAAAGCCGCCGTCCTCGGGGTCTTCGGTGACGCTTTCGACATAGTCGGGGCGCCCCTGCCCGCGCCAATGATCGGCGACCTTGCGCACCTCGTCGTCCGACACGAACGGTCCGTGGATACGCGTGATCTGCTTGCCGCCGGGGACATAGAGCATGTCGCCCTTGCCGAGCAGTTGTTCGGCGCCCGCCTCGCCCAAAATCGTGCGACTGTCGATTTTCGACGTGACGTTGAAGCTGATGCGCGTCGGGAGGTTCGCCTTGATGACGCCGGTGATGACATCGACCGACGGCCGCTGCGTCGCAAGGATCAGGTGAATGCCCGCGGCGCGCGCCTTTTGCGCGAGCCGCTGGATCAGGAACTCGACTTCCTTGCCCGCGGTCATCATCAGATCGGCGAGCTCGTCGACGACGATCACGATCTGCGGCAGCGGCGCATAGTCGAGCGTCTCTTCCTCATAGACCGGCTGGCCGGTCTCGGGGTCGTATCCGGTCTGGACGCGGCGGCCCAAGGATTTGCCCTTGGCGAGCGCCGCGCGCACCTTGTCGTTGTAGGACGCAAGGTTGCGCACCGACAGCGACGACATCATGCGATAGCGGTCCTCCATCTGCTCGACCGCCCATTTGAGCGCGCGGATCGCCTTTTTCGGCTCGGTCACTACCGGTGCGAGCAGGTGAGGGATGTCGTCATAGACGCTGAGCTCGAGCATCTTCGGGTCGATCATGATCAGCTTCACCTGATCGGGACCGAGCCGATAGAGCAGCGACAGGATCATCGCGTTGAGACCCACCGACTTGCCCGACCCGGTCGTGCCCGCGATCAGCAGGTGCGGCATCGGCGCGAGATCGGCGATTACCGCGTCGCCGCTTATATTCTTGCCGAGGATGATCGGCAGCGCACCGCTTTGATCGTGAAACAGGCTGCTGCCGATAATCTCGTGCAGCACCACCGCTTCGCGCTTCGCATTGGGCAGCTCGATGCCGATGACCGTGCGTCCGGGGATCGGCGCGATACGCGCCGACAGCGCCGACATGTTGCGCGCGATGTCGTCGGCCAGGTTCGACACGCGGCTCGCTTTGGTGCCCGGTGCGGGCTCGAGCTCGTACATGGTGACGACGGGGCCGGGGCGTACCGCGGTGATCACGCCCTTGACCTGGAAATCCTCGAGCACCGATTCGAGCAGCCGCGCATTGCGTTCGAGCGCCGCCTTGTCGATCTGCCCCGCCGGGCGCTCGGGCGCGGGGGCGAGCAGGTCGATCGACGGCAGCTGGTAATTGGCGAACAATTCGCTTTGCGGTTTGGACTTGGGCTTCGACGGCGCCGAGCGTTCGACGGGGTCGGCGATCTCGGGCGGTGCGCGGTCGCTCGGTTCGGCGCGCGGGCGCGGGCGGATGACGCGCTCCATCAAATTGGGCGCGCGCGGCGTATCATCGGCGGCTGCGGGCGCGGCCGGTTCGACGACGCGGCTGGCCTCGGCGGCGGGCAGGCGGAGCCGCTGCGCCCACCCTTTTTCGAGGCGCAATGCGCGCCACGCGAGCCAGAATCCGATACCGGCCAGCGCGAGAATCGTACCGATGCGGATCAACGCCGCCGCCGGATCGCCTGCACGTTCGAACAAGGGAGTGATCGCGCCGCCGACGATCAGCGCGATGATGCCGCCCCATCCCGCAGGCATCGCGGCGGTACTCGCCGGCGCCCACAGTTCGGCGCCGAGCCCGATGAGCAAGATGCCGGCGAGGCTATAGGCAAGCTGACGCTTCCAATAGGGCTGCGGATCCCCCTTCCAAAGTCGCCACGCGAGAATGCCGAGCAGCGGCAGAAGCAGCACGACCGGCGCCCCTGCGATCGACAGGCCTAGGTCGGCGAACCACGCCCCCGCGCGCCCCATCCAATTGGCGGCATCGCCGCCCGCTGCGGTGTTGAGCGCCGAATCGGTGCTGTCATAGGTGACGAGGGCGAGTGTCAGGAACAGCGTGAAGGCGCCGAGAAGGGCGGCAGCCGCGATCACCAGCGACCGGGCGATGCTCGCCTTGAAAACGGAGCGCCAATCGGCCTTGGTCGAAGCGGCCCTGCGGCTAGCCATGCGTATTGCGGTCCCGAAAAAGAAGAGGTGCGACGATATGCGCACGCGGCGGAGTCGCCGTCAAGCACGCGCCCAAGAACGTCGCTGCGACTTTCCAATCACGCCGCCGCGGGCTAGGGCAAGGCCATGAGCGAAACCTTGCGCAGCGATGTCCTGATTTCGGGCGGCGGACTTGTCGGCCAGACGCTCGCGCTCGCGCTCGCGCATCATGGGCTGACGTCGCGGATTGTCGACCCCGCCGATCCGCTCGCGACGATCGCGCCCGGCTTCGATGGCCGCGCTTCGGCAATCGCCAGCGCTACATGGCAGATGTTCGGCGTGCTCGGTCTCGCCGACCGGCTCGCGGGGCATGGCTGCCCGATCCACGCGATCAAGGTCAGCGATGGTGGACAGAAGGGCGAGCTCGACTTCGTGACCGTGCCGGAGGATCGCGCGCTCGGGACGATGATCGAGAATCGCCAGCTTCGGCTTGCGCTCGCCGATGCCATCGCCGACGCGTCGCTCGTCTCGCGCCACATGCCGGCAAAGGTGACGCGGCGCGACATCGACGGTCATGGCGTCACGCTCACGCTTGCCGACGGCACGCGGCTCGCCGCGCCGCTGTTGATTGTTGCCGAGGGACGACGCTCGCCGACGCGCGACGCGACTGGCTTCAGCATCGCCAACTGGTCCTACCACCATCATGCGATGATCGGCGCGGTCGCGCACGAAAAGCCGCATGGCGGCGTCGCGCACGAAATCTTCTTCCCGTCGGGGCCGTTCGCGCTGTTGCCGCTCGTCGACGACGCCGAAGGGCGTCACCGCTCTGCCTTCGTCTGGACCGTGGCGGAAAAGGATGGCCCCGGTTTCGCCAAGCTCGGCGACCGCGGCTTTACCGCCGAACTCGAAAAGCGCGCAGGGGGGCTGCTCGGGTCGATGGAGCTTGTCGCGCCGCGCATGACCTATCCGCTCGGTTTCCACCACAGCGCCCGGATTGTCGGCGATCGCGTGGTGCTCGTCGGCGATGCCGCTCACGGTATTCATCCGATCGCGGGGCAGGGGCTCAACCTCGGCCTGCGCGACGCTGCGGCGCTTGCCGAAGTGCTCGTCGATGGCGCGCGCCTGGGTCTCGACCTTGGCGATGCAGCGCTGCTCGCGCGCTACCAGCGCTGGCGCGGGCTCGACAGCCTGATGGTCAGCCTCGCGACCGACGGGCTGACGCGGCTGTTCGGTATTCCGGGACGCACCGCATCGGCCGTCCGGCGGGCCGGCCTCGGCGCTGTGCAGCGGCTGCCCGCGCTCAAGCGTTTCTTTATGGACGAAGCGCGCGGCGAGGCCGGCGATCTGCCGCGCCTGCTCGCCGGGACCGAAATCTAGGTATTTCTACGTAAGCGCCACGAAAGCTGGCGCCAAGCATCCTTGCCTATCCCTGTCCGCGCGGCACCGACGCCGCGAAGCGATGGGGACCGAAGCCATGCCCTCCAAGAACGAAGCTCTCGAGAACGCTGTGAACGAACTGCTACAGGCGCGCACCGCGATCGACGCCGCGCCCGGACTGCGCGCGCAGGTCCGTGCCGACCGCTGTTTCGCGCGGCTCGCTGCACTGCTCGCCCCGCGCGTCCGTTATTTCACGCGGCGCTATGGTCTGTCCGATGTCGCCGAAGATGCCGAACAGGCGTGCGCGATCGCGCTCCACCGCGCCGTCGGCCAATATGATCCTTGCCGCGCGCGCTTTACCACCTTCATCGACTGGCAGATTCGCGCCGAGCTTCAGGCCTTGCGCACGCGGCTCTACGGCGACAGGCGCTCGGCGGGGCGCCGTCGTGTCGGCGCCTGGCTCTCGCTCGATGCATTGCGCGCCGACGGCGCCGACGACTGGCTGGCCGATGAAGAGGCCGAGGACGCGACCGAGGCCGCGGCGAGCGACTGCCTGGCGCAATGCGTGACCGATCGCCTCGTCGACGATTGGGCGCGCCGCCGCCATGCTGCCCTTTCGCGCGGAACGGGGCGCGGGGCTGCGCAGGTCGAGGCGCGCGTCGCTGCCGAACGCGCGCTGGTGCTACGCCGCCTGAGTGACAGCGAGGCCGCAAGCGAGCGCCTGCGCGAAAGCGACCGCCATATCGTCCGCCGCGCGGTCGCCGACATCATTCGGCATACGCGGTCGAAGCCGCACTAGAGGAATTTACTGGAGCGTTGCGCGTCCGTCGTCGCCGTCGAAGCGTCCGAAAAACTGCATCATCTGCACGACCAGTTCGGCGCGGGCGTCGATCGAGGCGGTTTCGAGCAGCGCCTGTTTCGCCGCCGCGTCGAAGGGTGCGACCTGCGCGATGCCGTTGACCAATGTCGCATCGTCGAGCTGGCCGACCGAATCCCAGTCGACGACATAGCCTTGCCGCGCCGCGAAGCGTTTGGCTTCGCGCTCGAGGCTCGCGCGCTCGATGCTCGACAGTACCGCGCCGTCTTCGGCCTCGATCTCGAGCTCGGCCTCGACCTGGCGAAAGGGCGTCGTGACGTCGAGTTCGCGGCGCACGCGGAACCGCGCGACGCCTTCGAGGACGAGGTTGAAGCGCCCTTCGTCGAGCGCCTCGACATCGACGACACGCCCGACGCAGCCGACGTCATAGAGCGCCGGCGGCTCGCGATCCTCCTCGCCGGGCAATTGGCGCGGCTGGATCATCCCGATCTGACGGTCGCGTGCGAGCACTTCGTGCACCATCGCCTTGTAGCGCGGTTCGAAGATATGGAGCGGCAGGTGCAGCCCCGGAAACAGCACCGCGCCGGGAAGCGGAAAGATTGCGATCCGCTGGATGGTCAAGGGCGCTGCTTCGGACATCAGCCGAACAGGATCAGCGAGAGGCGGCGGCGCTGCGCCGATACCCACGGATCTTCGAGGCCGACGGCTTCGAACAGTTCGAGCAGTTTGGCGCGCGCCGCACCCTCGTTCCATTCGCGGTCGGCCTCGACGATGTGGAGCAGATTGTCGGCAGCGGCGTCGCGCTGGCCCGCGCCGATCTGCGCGGTGGCCAGGTCGAAGCGCACCTGATGATCGTCGGGGTTCGCCGCAACTGCATCCTCGAACGCCTTGAGCTCGCCCGCGTCGGGGGCGTCCGCAGCGAGCGCGAGCGCGCTTTTGGCCTGCGCAATCGCCGCGTCATTCGCAATGTCGGCAGGTACTGCGTCGAGCGCCGCCTGCGCGGCTTCGGTGTCGCCGACCAAAATGAGCGCGCGGACAAGGCCGCCGTGCGCGGCGGCGCTGTCGGGTGCCATTTCGACGATCTGGCCGAAAATCCCGGCAGCGCGTGCTCCGTCGCCCTCGGCGAGCACCGATTCGCCCATTTCGATGAGCGGCGCGATCTCGACCGCGCGGTCCTTCGCCTCGCTTTCGATGGGAAGCTGACCGAGCAGCTGGTCGAGAATCGCCTTGAGCTGGCTTTCGCTACGCGCGTTGGTCAGGTTGGCGACCGGCTGGCCCTGGAAAATCGCATAGACGGTCGGGATCGACTGCACCTGGAACTGCGACGCGATGAACTTGTTCGCATCGACATCGACCTTGGCGAGCACCACGCCCTTGTCGGCATAATCGGCCGCGACCTTTTCGAGCACGGGGGTAAGCTGCTTGCACGGGCCGCACCATTCGGCCCAGAAATCGAGGATGACGAGTTTCGACATCGACGGTTCGACGACGTCACGGCGGAAATCCTCGACGGCTTGCTTGTCGGCGGGGTTCAGTCCCAGGGTGGCCACGGGCGATTGCTCCTTCAATTGTCGCTGTTGCGCCGGACGGCGGCGCAAGCCGGAACCGCTTCCGCGCCGGCGGGACAGACTCATCGGACGCTTATGTGGGAATTGACGGCGATATGCCAACCCTTCGGGATGCTTCGACAGGAAAAGCACAAACAGGGCTTGCCGACTCCAAAAGCCGGTGCTAATCGCGCGCCTCACCCGCTGGCACCACCCGGTCGCCAGCCGCCAGAGCGGGCGTAGCTCAGGGGTAGAGCACAACCTTGCCAAGGTTGGGGTCGAGGGTTCGAATCCCTTCGCCCGCTCCATCGTCGTTCATTCGACAGACCTTTCGAAACTAATCGCTCTTATGGTTGGCATCGGCCAGCTGTCGCCGGCCATTTCGACGTCGTCGAGGTGCCCTCGGTCATTTGCGATAGAATGGTCAGCCGACAGTAACCGTTCCGGGAGGGTCAATATTCGCGGAGCGCGCAGGATAGGTCAGCCGCCGCCACAGCCATTCCAACGGTCCCTGACGATGCGAGCCCAGCCACCAGCGGCTCCAAGCCAACATCAGCGCGAAGAAGGCGAGTCCAATCGCATAGGTTTCGGGCACGCGAAGCGTACCCATCATCCCCAACCCGATCCCGTAAAACAGAAAGCTCATCACCACGCTGGTCGCAACATAGTTTGTTAGCGCCATTCTCCCCGCGTCCGCCAGTGCGCGCTCGACCCGCGGCAAACGGGAGATCGCCAGGAGAAAGGTCGCCGCATATGCGAGCCCCAACGGCGCGGTTCCGGCGAGCGAAGACCAGTGGGATTGCTGGTGGGGCATCTGTTGCGCGTAAACGATCGCGCACGGAACCCCGATGACGGCCCCGCCAAGCGCGACCTGCCAAAGCAGGCGACGATTGCCGATCAGTTGCCCGCGCAGGAGCAGCCGACCCGCCCACATGCCGAGGAGCATCGTCCCCAACACCTTGATAAAGCGCCAGTCCTCGATCCGGGATATGATCCCGAACGCCCACTCGGATGCCGCACGCGGCACGAACTCGGCGAAGCCTCCGGTGGCGAGGTCGTTGAAATAGGCATCGTTCGAGGTAGCGGTGCCGCCGGCGCCGACATAGATCGCCATGGCGGCGTCCCACATCGGTTTCGTCCAGTCCGGATGCGGCACGGTGACCAGCCATACCAGCAGTGCGGGTACCACGAAAATTAGGAGTGCCGATACAAGCAGCAACGCCCGGTCCGACAAGCGTCGGAAGAGGGGCAGGGTAAATCCCATGAGCGCGTAGAGCATCAGGATATCGCCCGGCCAGATCAGGCAGATATGGATCAGACCGAACATGAGCAGGACCGCCATTCGGCGACGGAAGATACGGATGCCTTTGGCGCCACGCGCTTCCAGCCGCTCGAGCTGCAAGGAAAAGCCGAGCCCGAAGAGCGCGGAAAAGATCGTGTAAAATTTGCCGTCGAGCAATCCGTTGAAGACAGCGGCAAACTGCTGCAGCGTAATGCCTCCCAACAGATCGGCGGTACGATCACCGGCGAACGGGATTCCGATCCACACGGGCAGATTTGCGAGCAGGATGCCGAAAAGGGCAAAGCCGCGCAAAGCATCGATCTCGGTAAATCGATCGCCGGGGTCCGCCGGGGCAATGAGACTCGCGGTCTTCATCTCGCGTGATGCCTTTTTGGATCGGTTGACCCTAACAGGCTATCGTCATCCGTCCAGTCGCCATCGACATCCGCATGAGTTCTGAGAATCTAGGACGGACATCGCTGACCGGAATCGGGCCAACTGATCGTCTGCGTCCTATGGCGGTTCCGATTGTCCGACAATTGGCGTGGCATGACGCATTGTCGCCCCGATTCGGTCGCTCCCGGCCTGCACCGCTTCGCCTACCAAGATCAGGGTTGGCGCCGTTGCGGCGAGCGCGCGGGTCGCCAGTCCGAGAAGGTCGAGGCGCGTCGACAATATCATTTCGTGCGGCAGGCTGACATTGCAGGCGATGAGGACCGGCGTGCCGCCCGGCATGCCGTTGGCGATCAATTGCCGGGAAATTTCGGACGCCGCGTCGCGTCCCATATAGAAGGCGAGCGTGGCGCCTGCGCGCGCGAGATCGTGCCAGTCGAGATCGAGCGCCGCGCCCCTGCGGCTGTGCGCGGTGACAAACCGGACTTCGCGTGCCACGCCGCGCAGCGACAGCGAAACGCCTGCGGAAGCCGCCGCCGCGCTTGCGGCCGTGACGCCGGGGCAGACATGGACCGCGCATCGCGCCGTGCGGAGAGCTTCCATTTCCTCGTTCGAGCGGCCGAACAGCGAAGGATCGCCGCCCTTGAGCCGGACGACGCGTCGGCCCGCGGTCGCGGCGGCGACGAGCATCGCGTCGATCGTCCGCTGGTCCTGCGAATGGCGGCCCGAACGTTTGCCGACCGGGACGCGTTCCGTTCCGGCTGGAATGAGGTTGAGGATCTCGGGCCCCACGAGCGCGTCGTAAAAGACGATGTCGGCGCGTTCGATCAGCCGCACCGCCTTCATCGTCAGATATTCGGGATCGCCCGGCCCCGCACCGACGAGCCATACCGTGCCGGGGGCGAAGTCGTCAGGCTGCATGGCTGGTCTCCTCGGTCAGGATGCGGGCGAGCGCGGGGCGGCACGAGCCGCAGTTGGTTCCCGCGCCGATGGCGTTGCCGATAGCGGCGACATCGGCGAGGCCTTGATCGCGGATCGCCGCGACGATCGTCTTCAATCCCACATCGAAGCAGCTGCAGATGATCGGCCCGCGGTCGGCCTGCACGCCCGGCGCGCGCCCCGCGAGCAGCGTCGGCGCAACCTGTGGCGACGAAAGTTGCGCGATCAGCCAGTCGCGGGGCGGCAATTCGCCGCTTTCGGTCAGGAACAGCGCGGCGGCCAGCCGGTCGTTGGCGATCACTGCGACGCGGCGCGTCCCGCGACCCGCATCGACCGCTTCGATGCGCTGTCCTGCAGGAAGCAGCGTTTCGAGCCGCTTGGGATCGCCATTGCCCGCGACCTCCCACATCACCCCCGACGGCACGGCGACACGCGTCGCCCACAGGCACGGCGGGCGTTCGGCAAGTTCGTCCCTCGACAGGATGAAGCCGCGCCAGCGCACCGCGACCGGCTCGATTGCTGCGGGCGTCCGCTTGAACCCCGGCTGGCCCGAGATGGGATCGACGAGCGGGCGGGGGAGAAGGCCGGTGCGCCCGCCGCTCGACGTGCGATCGGTCCAATGGATCGGCACGAAGAGTTCGCCGCGGCGCTGGCCATCGTGGAGTGCGACGCGAAAGATGCTGTCGCCTTGCGGCGTCGAAACGCGCGCGAGGCCGCCGTCTGCAAGGCCGAGCCGCTCCGCATCGGCGGGATGCACCTCGACCAGCGGTTCCTCGCGATGGCGCGCGAGCTTGGGCGCAAGGCCGGTACGCGTCATCGTGTGCCACTGGTCGCGGTAGCGCCCGGTGTTGAGCGTGAGCGGCCATTTTTCGAGCGGTTCGGGCAGCGGCTTTTGCGCAACCGCGATCAGGCGCGCGCGTCCGTCCTCGGTTGGATAGCGGCCGTCGGCAAACATCTGCTCGCCGCCCCAGCGAAAGGGTTCCATTGCATCATAGGCGGCGTTGCCGCCATGCGCTGCGCCGGGGAGGGCGAAAAAGCGCGCGCCGTCATTCTCATAGGTCGAAAGGCGGCAATGCTCGCGCCAGATGTCGGCTGGGCGGTCATAGGCGAAGGCGTTCTTCCACCCCATCCGCCGTGCGACTTCCTTGACGATCCACCAGTCGGGCATCGCTTCGCCGGGCAGGGGGAAGAGCGCGCGCTGGCGGCTCACCGTGCGGTCGCTGTTGGTGACCGTTCCGTCCTTTTCGCCCCATGCGGCGGCGGGCAGGCGGACATGGGCGAAGGCGCCCGTGTCGGTTTCCTCGATCACATCGCTGACGACGACGAAGGGGCAGGCGGCGAGCGCCTCGCGCACGCGGCCCGCGTCGGGCATCGATACGGCGGGATTGGTCGCCATCACCCACAGTGCCTTGATGCGGCCCTCGCCGATGCTGCGAAACAGGTCGACCGCCTTCAGCCCCGGCTTTTCGGCCACCGCGGGCGCAGCCCAGAAGCGCGCGATGCGTTCGCGATTGTCGTCCGCGAAATCCATATGCGCGGCGAGCGTCGAGGCGAGCCCGCCAACCTCGCGCCCGCCCATCGCATTGGGCTGGCCCGTGATTGAAAAAGGCGCGGCACCGGGCTTGCCGATGCGCCCCGTCGCGAGATGCAGGTTGAGGATGGCATTGCCCTGATCGGTGCCGCTTGTCGACTGGTTCACCCCTTGGCTGAACAGGGTGATGGTGCGCGGCGTCGCGGCGAACAGCTCATAGAAATGCCTGAGGTCGGCGACGGGCACGTCGCAAGTGCGCGCGACCGACCACAGGTCATTCCCCTCTCCAAGCTGATCCCAGAAATCTTGCGGAACGGCTACATGCGCGGCGAGATAAGCGTCGTCGACCACACCCGCCTCGCGGCAATGCTGGAGCAACCCGTTCATCAACGCGACGTCGCTGCCGGGGCGGAGCGCAAGATGCAGGTCGGCCTCTTCGGCGGTCTCGGTGCGGCGCGGGTCGATGACGACAAGCTTCGCGCCCGCATCGCAACGTGCGCGGATGCGCTGATAGACGATCGGGTGGCACCAGGCGGTGTTGCTGCCGACGAGAACGATCAGGTCGGCGGCATCAAGGTCGTCATAGGTCGCAGGGACGATGTCTTCGCCGAATGCGCGCGTGTGCGCGGCGACGGCGCTCGACATGCAAAGGCGCGAATTGGTGTCGATGTTCGCCGAGCCGATGAAACCCTTCATCAGCTTGTTGGCGACATAATAATCCTCGGTCAGCAACTGCCCCGACACGTAAAAGGCAACGCTGTTCGGGCCGTGGCGCGCGATGGTGTCGCGAAACTTCTTCGCGACGAGGTCGAGCGCCTTGTCCCAGCTCGCGCGCTTCTTGCCGATCATCGGATGGAGCAGGCGGCCTTCGAGTCCGACTGTCTCGCCGAGATGCGTGCCTTTGGAACAGAGCCGGCCGTGGTTCGCGGGGTGGTCGGGTTCTCCCGCGATTTCCAGCGAGCGCTCGCCCGTCACCGTCGCGCGAATGCCGCAGCCGACGCCGCAATAGGCGCAGGTGGTGCGGATGGCATCGGCCATCAGGCAGCGGCCTTCAGCGTGCTGGCGCGGCATATCAGCACGCGCCCGCCGTCGATCTTGACCGGCACCGTCGGCGTGCAGCCCTTGTCATCGCCGAGCGCCTCGCCGGTCGACAGGCTGATCCGCCAATTGTGCAGCGGACAGGCGACCGCCCCGCCATGGACGATGCCCTGCGACAGGCGGCCGTGCTTGTGCGGACAGCGGTCGAGCAGCGCGAAGACCTTGCCCTCCGCCGTGCGGAAGACGGCGATGTCGTCGCCGCCCTCGACCTGCACCGTGCGGCTGCCGCGAACGGGGATCTGGTCGACCCAGCCGATGTCGAGCCATTCTGCGGTCGTCGTCATGCGATTTCCTTTTGGGGCGTGAATCGCGCCATCGGCGCATGATGTTCGGCCTCGGCGCCCTCGGCACGCTGTGCCCATGGGTCGTCCTGGCTGAAGCTTTGCGAGTAGAGGAAGCGCGCGCGCAGCGCCTCGCGGCCTGCCTCGTCGTCGACGATGCGCGCCTTGATATGCTCGAGCCCAACGCGCTCGATCCACGGCGCGGTCCGCTCGAGATAGCGCGCTTCCTCGCGATAGAGCTGGATGAAGGCAGCGCAATGGTCCATCGCTTCCTGCTCGGTCGCAACCTTGCAGAGCAGGTCGGTCGCGCGGACATGGATGCCGCCATTGCCGCCAACATGCAGTTCATAGCCGCTGTCGACGCAGACGACCCCGAAGTCCTTGATCGTCGCCTCGGCGCAGTTGCGCGGACAGCCCGACACCGCGATCTTGAACTTGTGCGGCATCCAGCTGCCCCAGCTCATCCGTTCGAGCTTGACGCCGAGCCCGGTCGAATCCTGCGTGCCGAAGCGGCACCATTCGGACCCGACGCAGGTCTTCACGGTGCGCAGCGCCTTGCCATAGGCGTGGCCCGAGACCATCCCCGCGGCATTGAGGTCGGCCCATACCGCGGGCAGGTCTTCCTTCTTGATCCCGAAGATGTCGAGCCGCTGGCCGCCGGTCACCTTGACCATCGGCGCTTCATATTTCTCGACGACATCGGCGATCGCGCGCAACTCCCTGGGGTTGGTGAGCCCGCCCCACATGCGCGGGACGACCGAGTAAGTGCCATCCTTCTGGATATTGGCGTGGAGCCGCTCGTTGACGAAGCGGCTTTGCTGGTCGTCGACATATTCGCCGGGCAGCGCGCAGAGCAGATAATAATTGAGTGCGGGGCGGCACGCGGAACAGCCATCGGGGGTCGACCAGTGGAGCTTCTGCATCACCTCGGGGATCGAGCGCATATCTTGCGCGACAATCTCGCGGCGGACGTCGTCGTGGCCGAAGCTCGTGCATTTGCACATCGTCTTGGGGCCGCTCTGCACATCGTCGCCCAGCGTCAGCGCGAGGAGATTTTCGACGAGGCCGGTGCAGCTTCCGCAGCTTGCCGAGGCCTTGCAGCTGCCGCGCACGGCGTCGAGGCTGTGCGCGCCCTTGGCGATGCACGAGACGACCTGGCCCTTGGAGACGCCGTTGCAGCCGCAGATTTCCGCATCGTCGGAAAGCGCCGCAACGGCCGCCTTAGGGTCCGCCTGCCCACCCCCGGAGGCGAAGGCCTGGCCAAAGATCAGCACGTCGCGCAGGTCGGACACGTCCTCCTGCTTCTTGAGCAGATCGAAATACCAATTGCCGTCGGCGGTATCGCCATAGAGCACCGCGCCGACGATGCGGTCGTCCTTGACGATGACGCGCTTGTAGACGCCGCGGCTGGCGTCGCGCAGGACGATATCCTCGCACCCGTCGCCGCCCGAAAAATCGCCCGCCGAAAAGACATCGATACCCGACACCTTGAGCTTGGTCGAGGTGACCGAGCCGCGATAGCCCGTCGGCGTTTCGACCAGCCCGTCGGCGAGGCTGCGGCACATATCCCACAAGGGTGCGACGAGGCCATAAACCTGCCCGTCATGCTCGACGCATTCGCCGACGGCGAGGATATCGGCATCGCTCGTCACCATATGATCGTCGACCTGGATGCCGCGCCCGATCGCGAGCCCCGCTTCGCGCGCAAGCGCGGTCGAGGGGCGGATGCCGACCGCCATGACGACGATGTCGGCGGGGATCAGCGTTCCATCCTTGAGCTTCACGCCTTCGACCTTGCCGTTGCCAATAATCTCGGCGGTGTCGGCGCCGGTCAGGATCGTTTGGCCGCGTGCTTCGAGCGCCTGTTTGAGCAGCCATCCCGCCGCCTCGTCGAGCTGGCGTTCCATCAAGGTCGGCATCAGGTGCAGCACCGTGACCTTCATGCCGCGCAGGGAGAGGCCGTGCGCGGCTTCGAGTCCCAGCAGGCCGCCGCCGATCACCACCGCGCTGCCTCCCCTTTCGGCGGCACTCAGCATCGCGCCGACATCGTCCATGTCGCGAAAGGCAATGACGCCGGGCAGGTCCTTGCCGGGGACGGGGATGATGAAGGGGTCGGAGCCGGTCGCGATGAGCAGCTTGTCATAGCTCTCGCTGACCCCGCCGCGCGTCGTCACCGTCTTCGCTTCGCGATCGATCGTGACCACCGGGTCGCCCGCGACGAGCGCTATGCCGTTTGCCGCATACCAGTCGGCATCGTTGATCACGATATCGTCGAAGCATTTTTCCCCTGCGAGCACGGGGGAGAGCATGATGCGGTTGTAATTGACGCGCGGTTCGGCGCCGAAAATCGTCACGCGGTAGCGCGCCGCGTCGCGCGCAAGCAGTTCCTCGACCGCGCGGCAGCCGGCCATGCCGTTGCCGATGACGACGAGGTGCTCGCGCGTGTCGCTTTCGGCCTTGATCGGGCGATGTTCCATCAAAGTATCCAGTCCAGTTGAAGCCAGAATTTGTCGGTGTCGGTCGCGAAGCCGTCGGCACGGTAGCGGGCATAGCGCGCCGAACCCGTCACCTTGCCAAGCTTGCCGCTCGCGAGCAGGTCGATTTCGTCGCCATAGGCGCGGTGCGCGCGGTCGCTGCGATAGTCGTGATAGACGGCCTGCAGTGTCACGGCCTTGAGCGGGCCGACCGCCTTCCAGCTCCAGCCCGCGGTCGCATAGAGGTCGCGCACTCCATCGGGCGGGGTGACGAGGAATTTGTCGGCCCAGCCCTGGAATTTGAACCCGGTCGCGAGCGGAGTCTGGAAGCTGGTCAGCGCGGCCCCGTTGTCGGCGCCGAGTATTTCATACCCGACGCCGACCCGGGGTCCGCCGAGGTCGAGAGCGACGTCGGCGATCCAATAGTCGGAAGAATAGTTGTTCGGATTGCGGTCCCAATCGGACTGGCGCGCATAGCTGAATTGATAGGCGATTTTCGCTTTGCCGATGGGCTGGTTGCCATCGAGCCGCAGGCCATAGCTTTGGCTCGACAGCCGAAAACCCTGAACCGCTGCTTCGTCCTGATCGACGAGATAGGCGAAGGCCGTGACTTTTCCGACGGGCGTCTGCGTGCTCAGATTGGCAAGGACATTGTCCCCCGACACCGCCTGCTGCCGCGTACCCGCGCCGTCGATGCCCCAGATGGTGCGCACGCTCCACGCATAGGCGATGTCGGCCTTCACGCCCTGCGCGGGCACGATTTCGGCACGCACCGCGTCGTAACTCTGGCCATTCTGGCGAAAGCCGACACCGCCAACGAAGCGTTCGTCGTCAAAGCCCAGCTTTTGCCGCCCGGCGGTGATCGCAAAGCCCGGCGAAGCATAGCGGAGCTGCGCGCGGGCAAGGGCGATATTCTGGGGATCGGCGACCAGCGGCAGCGTTGCCGGGCCGTGGAGGCCATCGAAATAGTCGTCGACGATCGCGAGGTTCCCCTGGCCCTCGACGAGGGCCGACCAGCGCCCCGCCTTTGCCTCGACCCCGGCGCGGACGCGCAGGGTCAGCGCGTCGGCGTCGGCGGCGACTCCGTCCTGATCGACGGTTTCATAGCGCAGCCGCGCCTCGCCGAGCGGCTTCAGCCCGATGGCCTGGGCGTGAGCCGCCCCGGCCGGCGCGAGCGCCAGCAGCAGGATGAGCGTGCGGTTCATGGGTCAGATCCGCACGCCTTCGGCCGCGCCCCAGGTGCGACGCCATTGGCCCTTGACGAGCGTCAGCGCGACGAGCGCCGCGACCGCGAGTCCGGCGAAGATATAAAATCCGGGTGCGAAGCTGCCCGTCCACTGCTTGGCGAAGCCGAGCGAGGAGGCGAGATAGAAGCCGCCGACCCCGCCCGCCATGCCGACGAGTCCTGTCATCACGCCGATCTCTGCCGAAAAGCGCTGCGGAACGAGCTGGAACACCGAGCCATTGCCCGTGCCGAGCGCGAGCATCGCGACCACGAACAGTCCGAGCGCGGCCGGCAGGCTGTCCGCCTGCGGCACCCCGGCGAGCGCCAGTGCCGCGACGACGAACACCATCATCAGCGCCTTGACCCCGCCAATGCGGTCGGCGAGCGCGCCGCCGAAGGGGCGCACGAGCGACCCGGCAAATACGCAGCCCGCAGTGCAATAGCCCGCAAGCACCGGCGTCAAATCGAACTGGTCGGTGAAATAGATGGTGAGCGATGCGGCGAGGCCGACGAAGCCGCCGAAAGTCACCGAATAAAAGGCCATCAGCCACCAGGCATCGGCGCTTTTGAGCGGCTGGAAATAGTCGACCAGCTTCTTGGGCGCGGGCGCATTCGGCGCATCCTTCGCCATGAAGAGATAGAGGACGAAGACGATCGACAGCGGGATGCAGGCGAGGCCGAGCACGGCATTCCAGCCGAACAGCTTGGCGAGACCCGGAGCGAAGAGCGCGGCGAGCACCGTGCCCGAATTGCCCATGCCGGCAAGCCCCATCGCCTTGCCCTGATGTTCGGGCGGATACCAGCGGCTCGCGAGCGGCAGCGCGATCGCGAAACTCGCCCCGGCAAAGCCGAGGATAACGCCCAGCGCGAGTGTGCCCTCGAAGCTGTTCACGCCGGCGACCCATGCGGTGAACAGGCCAGCTATGACGATCGCCTGACTGATCGCGCCCGAACGCTTCGGCCCGATGCGATCGACAAGCAGGCCGTTGACGACGCGCAGCAGCGCCCCCGCGAGCGTGGGAACTGCGACCATCAGCCCCTTTTGCGCCGGGGTCAGCCCCAATGTTTCGGAAATTTGCGGCGCGAGCGGGCCGAGCACCACCCACACCATGAAGGCGAGATCGAAATAGAGAAAGGCGGCAATCAGCGTGGGCAAATGCCCGCTCGACCAAAAGCTCGTCTTTCCACCCGCTGCACTATCACCCGTGTTTGCCATCGTCCGTCCCCTTGTGTGACGGGCAATAAAAAAGCCGCCAGGACGGCGGCCATGCGGGCGCATCCTGACGGCTTCATTGCCTGTGGGATAACGGGGAAAAGGCTCCCCGTCCGCCTGCGGTCCGGCCCCGGCGCTGGAGCCTCTTCCGCCTTATCCTGCCCCGGCAGCCCTGCCGAGTGCGATTAACCTGCCTGATTCGCGTGTTCGCCGCAAGCGGTTATTTCGCAGGTGCAGCATAAAATTCGAGACGGGGAATTTGTCAGGGCAATTCCGAAAGATAGCTTTCGATATCGTCCGGATCGAAGGCGCGGCCGTCGAAAAAGCGGTCGCTGCCGAGCATCAACCGCCCCTGCACCGACCCCGCACCGGTGGGGCCTTCGAGGCCTCCTTCGAGCTTCGAACTCGCACCCGGAAGCGGCGCGGCGGAGCCCGCAAGCGCGGCGCGATAAAGGTCGGGCCGGAACACGTCGGTCGCCGTCGCGGCGTCGCGCGGCGAATAGGAAAGCCCGTCCCAGCGCGTCATCTGCGAGTAGAGCCAGGCCGCCTGGCTGCGCCAGGGGAAGTTCGCCGCCTCGCGGTACTGGAACATGAAATCGGGATAGTGAAGGGGATTGCCGCCGGGAACGATGCGGATACGGTCGGTGATCGCGCGCAGCACCGCGTCCTTCGGCGCGTCGAGATATTCGCTCCGTGCGAGGATCGCGGCGCATTCCTCGGCGGCCTCGGGATCGACGAAATGCGCCGCCGCCTTGTGGAGCGCGCGGATCAGCGCGAGCACGGCATCGCGGCGATCGTCGGCGATCGCCGTCCGCATCGCGAGCACCTTTTCGACGCCGCGCCGCCAGATTTGCGCAGTGGCGAGTGCAATATGGCCGACACCGCGGTCGACAGCGATCGAGTTCCACGGCTCGCCGACGCAGATGCCGTCGACCTCGCCCGCCGCGAGTGCGTCGGCGGCAAAGGGCGGGCTGGTGACGACGATCTCGACATCCTCATCGGGACGGATGCCGACGCCCGCGAGCCAATAGCGCAGCATATAATTATGGCTCGAATAGCGGTGGACGACGCCGAAGCGCAGCGGCCGCGCCGGCTTTCTCGCGACGGCGATCGAGCGCAGCGCGGCACCGATCGCCGCCGGGTCGCCCAACGTGGCTCCCAGTCCGACTTCCTTTGCCAGCGTGGTCGAAAAGGTCACGGCATTGCCATTGAGTCCGAGGACAAAGGGGACGGCGAGCTCGACCGGCGGCCGATCGCGGCCCAAGGCTGTCGCTATGGCGAGCGGTGCAATCAGATGCGCTGCGTCGGTGTGACCATAGAGCAGCCGGTCGCGCACCGTCGCCCATGTCATATCGCGCACCGGCTGGACCTCGACACCTGCTTCGGCTGCAAAGCCCAGCTCGTGCGCAAGGATTGGCAGCGCTGCATCGACGAGCGGAAGGAAGCCGATACGGAAAGTTTCGCGGCTCACGGCTGGTCCCCCATCAATTCTTCGCTCGTGATGATCGCCTCGGCGATTTCGGCGATCCGGCGGTTTGTGCGCATCGCCTGCCCGCGCAGCAGCGCATAGGCCGCCGGCTCGTCGATCTGGCGGCGCTTCATCAAAATGGCCTTGGCGCGGTCGATCGCCGTACGGTCGGCGAGCGCGCCCTTTGCCTCGTCCAGCTCGCGCTGAAGGCGCGAAAAGGCCTGAAAACGGCGCACCGCCAGATCGACGACGGGCTTGATCCGTTGCTTCGACAGCCCGTCGACGACATAGGCCGACACGCCCGCATCGATCGCTGCGCCGGTCGCCTCGGCATCGCTCTGATCGACGAACATCGCGATCGGCTTTGCGAGCGCGCGCGACACGGTAAAGAAATCCTCGAGTTGGTCGCGGCTTGGATTTTCGAGATTGATCAGCACGACCTCGGGGGCTGCCGCTTCGATCTGTGCGGCGAGGGGGCCTGCGGGCTCGATGATCACCAGATCGTCGAGCCCCGCTTCGCGCAGGCCGTCGGATATGACGGCTGCTCGTCCTGCGCTGGTGTCGATAATCGCGATCCTCATGATCGGGCCTTTACGCTGCAGCGCACAAATCGACCAGTAGGTTTCTCTCCAAAGTGCCGGTTCAAGAGCGAATGCATGATGTTGCGTAATTATCTTACGCGTTGGGGCGCAGAGAATGCGGCTGTGCGTTCGTCAGCCCCGCGTTCCGTCAGCCTTGCATCACAGGTCGCGCGGCGACTTGGCGTCCGATTGGCTTCGGCTGCCTGTTCGCGCGTCAGAAGAGCCCGGGAAGCTCGCGCTGGGCGACGCTGGGTTTTTCCGGAACCAACATTTCGGGTTGGCGCACGGGCGTCGCAGAGCGTGCCGACGCGGCTCCCGCCTCGGCTCCTGCAATCCGCGCCGCGCACCCGCGACCGGCGAGGAAGTCGATCGCCGTGCTTACCGACGCTTCGCGCGGGTCGCCGAGCGGGAACGACATATCGTCGGCTGCGGCGCAGTTGTTCGCAATCTTGGGCGCCAGCCCGTCATAATAGTCGCCCTGACCGGCCCCGTTCGCGGTCGCAAAAGCGACGACGCGCATCCGGTCGTCGCACTCGGCCTTGTCGAGCGCAATCTGCCCAACCGGCTTGCCATAGGTATTGGCGCCGACCAGCGTCATGTTGGTGCCCAGCCACGGCAGCATCCCGTTGATGACGAGTTCGCTCGCCGACGCGGTCGAACCGGTACCGATGAAGGCGATGCGTGTCGGCGCGATCGATTCGGGCTGCACGGTAAAGAAGTGCCGATCATTCTCCGCCGATTTCGACGAGCGGAAGACCGTTTGCGAGAAAATCTCGGACGATGTGCGGTTGCGGCCGATCAAATCGCCCATCAGTTCGGCGGTCGAAACCAGCCCGCCGCCATTATAGCGGAAATCGATGATGACGTCGGTCACGCCCTGCGCGCGGAAATCGGCAAAGGCGGTGCGAAGCTGCGCATTGGCCGAGGTGATAAAGGTGCGCAGGTTGAGATAGCCGTAGTTGCGTCCGCCATCGCTGATGATCTTGGCGCCATAGCGGTCGGAAACGGGGTCGAGCGAATAGTTGGCCTTGGTCACCGTCACGTCGCGCGTGCCGCTTGCGTCGCTGATGCGCAACACGCGCGCGACGCCGGGGTCGCTCGGGCCGAGCGCGGCGGTGATGCCGGCGGTGCCTTCGGTTGCGACGATGTTGGCGATCGTGCGCAAATTGCTGCTGTTCGTCCCGATCGCGAGGATGCGCGTGCCGCGGTCGATCCCTGCGGCAAAGGCGGGGGCGTTTTCGTAAGCTTCGGCGATGACCACCTGCTGCGTGCCCGCATCATAGGAGAGGCGCACGCCAAAACCGGCGCTCGATCCGCTCGCATAATAGGCATTTTCTTCGGCGATAGAGGTAATGTAGGTGAAATAGCGGTCCTTGCCCAATGCGCGCGCGGGCGCGACGAGCGCGTCGATATAGGCCTGGACATTGGCGTAGCTCGCCGGATTGACGCTGCTCGCGACATCGCCGGGGAACAGATACCATTCGTCGATTACCGCCTTGGCAAAGCTCTGGCGCGCCGAAAGCGAGCAATTGGCAGTCGGCGTGGGCGTCGGTGTTGGCGTCGGTGCGGCGCCGATCGGGCCGCTGCCGCCGCCTCCATTGCCGCCTCCCCCGCACGATGCGAGCATCAGCGCCGCAAGCGAAACGGCCGTCACCGATTGCCTGTATCGATTCAAAGGCATTCTCCCGGTTCCCCCCAACATACGCGAGCCGACATAAATCGGCGATGAATTGCGCGCGTCACCGTTCGCCGTCCTCGGGCGTGCCGCGTCCCTTGAAGCCTTGCGCAATCACATAAAGCTCGGGCGATCCCTTGCGGCTCGCCGGCGGCTTCGCATGTTTGACGGTCGCGAAATTCGTCTTGAGCAACGCCAGCAGTTCGCGGTCGGCGCCGCCCGCGAAGACCTTGGCGACAAAGGCGCCGCCGGGCTGCAGCGTCTGCACCGCGAAATCGGCGGCGGTTTCGGCGAGCGCAATCGTGCGGAGGTGGTCGGTTTGCGGGTGGCCGACCGTGTTCGCCGCCATGTCCGATACGACAAGGTCGGGCGCGCTGCCGAGCGCATCGATCAGCGCATCCGGGGCCGCATCGTCCATGAAATCCATTTCGAGGATCGCGACCCCCTCGATCGGCTCGCATGCCAGCAGGTCGATACCGGCGACGCGGGCGCGCGGGTTGGTCTTGCGCACGACCTGCGACCAGCCGCCGGGCGTGATGCCAAGGTCGACGACCGCTCGCGCCTTTTTCAGAAAGCCGAATTTCTCGTCGAGTTCGATCAGCTTGTACGCGGCGCGCGAGCGATAGCCTTCGGCCTGCGCGCGTCGCACATAGGGATCGTTGAGCTGGCGTTGCAGCCAGCGCGTCGACGATGCGGTGCGTCGCCGCGCGGTCTTGACGCGCTCGTGCAGACCACCGCGACCGCTGGCGCCGCCACTTCCCCCTTTGCGCTGACTCATTTGCGGAACTCGCGCCGCGTCACGGGGATGTCGCGGCCCTGTCGCGCGAGCGTGCGCAAGATGCCTTCGCGAATGCCGCGGTCGGCAACGCCGACGCGCGCCGCGGGCCACAGGTCGATGATGCTTTCGAGGATCGCGCAGCCCGCGACGACCAGATCGGCGCGTTCGCGTCCGATGCATGCGATCTCGGCGCGGTCGGCAAGGCTCGCCTCGGCCAGACGGCGGCTGATCCCGCGCATCGCTTCGGCGGGAACCGCGAGGCCATCGACCGCGCGGCGGTCGTAGCGCGGCAGGTCGAGGAAAACGCTGGCAAGCGTCGTCACCGTCCCGCTGGTGCCCAGGAGGCGCAGCGGTTGCCCGGCAAAGCGTTCGGCGCGCCCGGCGAAATCGGCAAAGGCGCTGCGCGTCACCTCCCGCATCCGGGCATAGCTTGCCTGCCGTGCGGCGAGGCTGTCTTCGGTCAGCGGGCTATATTCGGTCAGCGAAACGACGCCCCACGGGACGCTGATCCAGTCGCGGATGTCGACATCATTGTCGGAAATATCGACGTGCATCAATTCGGTCGATCCCCCGCCAATGTCGAAAATCAGCGCCGGGCCGTCTCCGGGCTCCATCAGATTGTGGCAGCCGAGCGCCGCGAGGCGCGCTTCCTCGGCCGCCGAGATGATGTCGAGCGCGATTCCCGTCTCGCGCTTGACGCGTTCGGCAAGTTCGGCGCCGTTCGACGCGCGGCGGCACGCTTCGGTCGCAACCGCGCGCGACAGGGTAACGTGGCGGCGACGCAACTTGTCGGCGCAGATCGACAGCGCGGCGACCGTGCGATCCATCGCTGCTTCGCTGATTCGGCCGCTATGGTGCAATCCCTCGCCCAGGCGCACGATACGCGAAAAAGCATCGATGACGACAAGTTCGCCGTCCTGCGGTCGGGCGATGAGGAGGCGGCAATTGTTGGTGCCGAGATCGATGGCGGCATAGGTCCGCGGCCGGTCGAAAGGCAGGGGGCGCGTGCCCGCACCCGTCCTGATCCGTCCTTTTGCCGCCGACCCGGGCCGCGGCGGTCGCCCCGATGGCGCTGCCATTTGCCGCATGGCTATTCTAACCTGTCCAATCACGCGCCCGCGCGAAGCCGCGAGCGTGCACTTGCCGCCAGCCTAGGCCTCGCCGCGCGCGAAGGCAAGCCCGGCTCCCGGCGGGCCGAAGCGACGCAAAAACCCCGCCCGGTGCGGGACCGGACGGGGGCAAGGGACTACAGAAATTTATTGGGGGTCGGGTCTGCGCTTAGCGGCGGCAGCCGTCATTCCCCTTGTCGATCGCGCGGCCCGCGATGGCGCCGACGGCGCCGCCGATGATCGTGCCGACGGTCTTGTCGCCGCGGCCTGCGATCTCGTGACCGGCAAGGCCGCCCGCGATCGCGCCGATGATGGTGCCGCCCGTGCCATTGTCGCACTGGCGATAGTGGCGGCGGTCGCCACGATAATAGCGACGGTCGCTCCGGTAATCGCGGCGGTCATAGCGGCGATTGTCGCGACGGTCATAGCGACGGTCGTCGCGGTCGTAGCCGCTGTAATAGGTGTCATAGCCGCCGTTGTAATAGCCGTGCTGGGCTGCGGCAGGGGTTGCGACGCCGAGTGCCGAAACCGACATCAGGGCGGCGAGGGGGAGGGTCAGTTTCTTGATCATTGTCATACTCCAGCTTCGTCGGTGTGCCCTTTATGGGGCGGGGTTGGGTCGTTGATGGTCTTTTGCCCGATTCGTTTTGAGCGAACCCTGAACGCCGCGGTTGGCTGGCGTTCAGATTGGCGTGCGCTTGCGACTTGCGCAGCGGGGGCATCGCGCCCTATCGCGGCGCCGATGCGCCGCATTCTGCTCGCCGCCCTCCTTTTCCTTCTCCTCGGCCCCGTCCCGTGGAGCGCGCAGCGTCGGGTCCAGATGATCGAGAGCGATTTGGCGAAGGCCGTACCGCTTGCCGCCCCGCGCGCTGCGGCCGGCGCTCTCCGCTATGTCCGCGGCTGGCGCCTCGAAAGCCGCGACAGCCGCTTCGGCGGCTTTTCGGCGTTGGCCGAAGTGGCGCCGCGGCAGTTTCTGGCGGTCGCCGACAATGGCCGCTGGGTGCGGATCGATCTGCGCGGCGACAAGCCGCGCCTGGACCTTGGCGGCCTTCCCGACATGGGTGACGAACGACGCAGCAAGGGGCTCCGCGATGTCGAGGCGATGGCAACCGATCCTTACGGCGACCGGGTCTGGCTCGCGCTCGAAGGCGATCATCAGCTATGGCGGCTCGACAAGGGGCTTGGCCGCATCGCGGCGCGGCGTCGGCTTCCGTCGGAAAACTGGGGCGCAAATCGCGGCGCCGAGGCGATGGCGCGGCTTCCCGACGGACGCTTCATAATATTTGCCGAGAGCCGCGCAGGCGGCGGAGCGACCGAGGCGCTGCTTTATGCGGGCGATCCCGTCGAAGGCGGTATGCCGCTACGCTTTCGATACGATGCCGAAGGCAAGGGCGCGGTCGCCGATGCCGCCGCGCTTCCCGACGGGCGAATCCTGCTCGTTCACCGCAAGCTCGGCTGGAACCCCGTGTTCACGACGATCGTCGCGGTCGCCGACCCCGCCGCAATCCGAGCCGACAGCATCTTGCGCTCGCGCGCGGTCGGAACGGTCCCGGCGGCGATTGCCGACAATTATGAAGGCGCCGCCGTCACCGAGGCGTCGGGGCGCACCTATCTGTGGCTTGTGTCCGACGATAATTTCCAGCGCTGGCAACGCAGCCTGCTCGTGCAGTTCGAACTCGTCGGCCTGTCATCCGGACAGCAAAAAGGCGGCGCCGTTTCCGGGCCGCCTTGATGCAGTTCAGCGGAGGCTGGGCTTAGGCGGCCTTTTCGGCCAGCTTCTTTGCCACTTCCTTCTTCAGCTTGCGGGCATTGGTCGAAAGCTGATCGTCGCCGGCCTTCATCAGCCAGTTGTCGAGGCCGCCATTATGCTCGACCGAGCGCAGGCCGTGCGTCGACACGCGCAGCTTGACGCCCTTGCCGAGCGCGTCCGACAGCAGCGTCACATTCTGCAGGTTCGGCAGGAAAGTGCGCTTCGTCTTGTTGTTGGCGTGGCTGACGTTGTGGCCAACCTGGCGGCCCTTGCCGGTCAGTTCGCAAATGCGCGACATTGTCTTCGTCCTCACAAAATCTGGGCGGCGCGCCGGTTGGCGCGGAAAGCGCCGAAAAGACCGGTTGGGCCGGGAAAGGCGCGCGCTTACCGGCTTGCAGGAGATTCGTCAAGCGCATAGGCCGTCATCATGGCCTCCTTCCCGCTGCCCTCCCATATGCGCCGCGCGCTCGATCTGGCGCGGATTGCCGCCGAATGGGGCGAGGTGCCCGTCGGCGCGGTGATCGTCAAGGACGGCGTGATCGTTGCCGAAGGGCATAATGCCCCGCGCGAATCGCACGACCCGACCGCGCATGCCGAAATCGTCGCGATGCGCCGCGCCGCTGCCAGGCTCGGCAACGAGCGGCTCGATGGCTGCGACCTTTATGTCACGCTCGAACCCTGCGCGATGTGTGCAGGCGCCATTGCCCATGCACGGATCGCGCGGCTTTATTATGGCGCCGACGATCCCAAGGGCGGCGCGGTCGCGCACGGCCCGCGCCTTTTCGCGCAGCCGACGATCCACCACCGGCCGGAAATTTTCGACGGCATCGGCGCGGGCGAGGCGGCGGCGCTGCTGAGGGATTTTTTTGCCGCACGGCGGTGAGTATGGCGCGGTCCGGTTTGGGGGTGTTAGCGGACTTTACCTGTATACTGTTACACTTAATATAGCACGGCCTGTTGGAGCATAATCTCGTGTCTACCCTTCTTGCAATCGGCCTCGCCTCTTCAGTGCCCCTGATCGACGTTCACCGTCATGCCGGATGGCCGGACAGCGATGGCGATGCAGTGCAACGCGGGCAACTGGAGGAGCTTGAGAGGAACGAGGTCGAAGTGGCCGTTGTGGCCGTCACGAACGAGGCAGACGTCGAGCGCTGGCAGCGCAAAGGCATCATCGTCGGCACCTGGATTGTCTGCCCGCGCAACCAAGGCGAGCCTCGCTACCACTGCTTCCCGGATAACGAGGGTTGGGCGGACCCCGTTTGGCTGGAGGAAGAACTCGCGGCCGGAAGAGTTCATGCCTTCCACGAACTCACTCCAAGCTATTCTGGCATTTCGCCTGCCAATCCGCGTCTGGAGCAGTATTGGGCGCTTGCGGAAGCATACGACGTGCCTGTAGGCGTCCACACGCAGAGGGGTCCTCCGCCGGGAGCAAGGAACAGTATCCGATCCGAACCTGACTGCTGCCCAAATTACGATCCGGAGATGGGTAATCCGGCACTCCTTCGACCGGTTCTTGCGAGACATCCGGACCTTCGCATCTGGCTGCAACACGTTGGCGCGGGACGTGGAGACCACCAGGCGTTCTGGCCGGAAACGCTGGCTCTCCTGAACGACTATCCGAACGTGTATGTGGATCTGTCGATTACGAACGGAGCAATGCCACTCGAAGAGTACGAGGCAACGCTGCGAAGGTTGATCGATGAAGGCTTCGGCGACAGGATCATGTTCGGAAGCGACAATCTACCAATCGGCCCCATCCTCCAGCGGATCGAGGGCTTCACGTGGCTGGATGACAATCAAAAGCAGGCAATGCTGCACGGCAACGCCACGAAGTTCTTTCGATTGACCGAGTAAGTCCGCAATCGGTCCATTTCAGACATTCGTCATCCCGGACCTGATCCGGGATCCACGGCCGCGCTGAAATCATGGACCCCGGGTCAAGTCCGGGGTGACGACGAACCGGGATTGCGACTTTTGGTGCGAAGCAGCCTTTAAAGCTCGCCGCCCAGCGCGCCATATTTTGCCTCGAAGCCCGCCTTGTCGCCGCGTGCGAGATAGCCTGCCTGGTCGACCAGATTGTCGCGCGCGATGCGGCCAGTGAACGCGCCGAGTTGATCGTCGATGCGCGCGATGTCGGCGTCGGTCCAGTCGGCGATCTGCTGGAAGCGCGTCACGCCCATGCCCGCCAGCATCGCCGCGAGCTTGGGGCCGACGCCCTTCAGCAGCTGGAGATTGTCGGCGCCCGCAGCCGGTGCAGCGGTCGGTGCCTCGGGAACGGGGGCGGCTGCGGGGGGCGGGGGAGGCGGCGGTGCGGCGGGTTGCGGTTGCGGCTCGACGGGTTTGAAGCGCGCGGGTTCGGCGGCCACGATCTCGGGCCGGGCGGGTTCGAGCGGCTTGCGCGGCTCGGCGGGCGGCGCGACCGGCGGCGCGGCGCTGTCCGCCTTGCCGCGTCCGCGCAACCACCACAGCAAAAGGAGCGCGACAACGACGCCGACCGCCGCGATGATCCAGTTTTCCTGAAGCCAAGTCATGATCTATCTCCCTGCCTTTCGTTGGGTCGCTGAGAATTATTGCGCCTCGCGCGCCACCTCGCGCCAGCCGATGTCGCGGCGGCAGAAGCCGCTTGCGAAATCGAGCTTGTCGACCGCCGCATAGGCGCGCGCCTGCGCCTCGGCGACGCTTTTGCCCGTTGCCGTCACATTGAGCACGCGCCCGCCCGCCGCGACGATCGCGCCGTCGGCGCGCGCGGTGCCGGCATGAAAGACGCGCACGCCCCCCGCTTCGGCCGCGGCGATGTTGCGGATCGCGCCGCCCTTTTCGGGGGTGCCGGGATAGCCGTTCGCCGCCATCACGACGGTCAGCGCATAATCGTGCGAAAAGGCGGGCGGCTCGGCATTCGCAAGGCTGCCCGTTGCGGCTGCATGGAGCAGCGCGGCGAAATCGCCCTTGAAGCGCATCATCAGCACCTGGCATTCGGGATCGCCGAAGCGGCAATTATATTCGATGAGCTTTGGCCCCGCATCGGTGAGCATCAGCCCCGCGAACAGCACGCCGACATATGGCGTGCCTTCGGCGGCGAGCGTTGCCACCGTCGGGCGGACGATGCGGTCCATCACCTGCGCCTCGAGCGCGGCGGTCAGAACCGGCGCGGGGCTGTACGCGCCCATGCCGCCGGTATTGGGGCCGGTGTCGCCGTCGCCGACGCGCTTGTGGTCCTGCGCGCTGCCAAAGGCGATGACGTCGGCGCCGTCGGAGAGCGCGAAGAAGCTCGCTTCCTCGCCGGTCATGAATTCCTCGATCACCAGCTCGGCCCCTGCGCCGCCGAACGCGCCGTCGAACATGTCGGCGATCGCCGCCTCGGCTTCGGCGCGCGTTTCGGCGATGATCACGCCCTTGCCCGCGGCGAGACCGTCGGCCTTGATGACGACGGGAATGTCGAAGCCATCGAGCGCGGCGAGCGCCTCGTCGGCGGAGGTGCAGCGGACATAGGCGGCGGTCGGGATGCCGGCGCGCGCGCACAGATCCTTGGTAAAGCCTTTCGATCCCTCGAGCTGCGCCGCTGCGGCGCCGGGGCCGAAGGTCGCGACGCCCAGCTCGCGCAGCCGGTCGGCGAGCCCCGCGACGAGCGGCGCTTCGGGGCCGACGACGACGAATTCGATGGCGTGCGCGCGCACCAGCGCGACCAGCGCGTCGACGTCGTCGGCGGCGACGGGAAGGCATTCGGCGTGGAGCTCGACCCCCGGATTGCCGGGCGCGGCATAGAGCTTGTCGCAGCTCGGCGATTGCGCGAGCTGCCACGCCAGTGCATGTTCGCGGCCCCCCGAGCCCACAAGCAGGATATTCATGTCAGTCCCTTTTCCCGATACGGCCTCCGACACGGACACCGCCGCGCGGCTGTTAGCCGAGGATGCGCCTGGCGACAATGCGCCAGCCCTGTCGGTCAGCCAATTGTCGGCGGCGATCAAGCGTACCGTAGAGGATGGCTTCGCGCGCGTGCGCGTGCGCGGCGAGCTGTCGGGGGCGAAGCGTGCGGCGTCGGGGCATTTCTATGCTGCGCTCAAGGACGATAATGCGCTGATCGACATGGTGATGTGGAAGGGGCAGGCGAGCCGCCTCGCCTTCCGCCCCGAGGACGGGATCGAGGTGATCGCCACGGGCAAGCTCACCACCTATCCGGGGCGCTCCAAATATCAGCTCGTCGTCGACAGCCTCGAGGTCGCGGGCGAGGGCGCGCTGATGCTGCTGTTCGAAAAGCTCAAGGCGCGGCTCGGCGCCGAGGGGCTGTTCGACCAGGGGCGCAAGCAGCCGCTTCCCTATCTGCCGCGCACCATCGGCGTCGTCACCTCGCCGACCGGCGCGGTGATCCGCGACATCCTCCACCGCCTCGCCGACCGCTGCCCGACGCATGTGATCGTCTGGCCGGTGCTCGTGCAGGGCGAGGGCGCGGCGGCGCAGGTTGCGAACGCCGTGCGCGGTTTCGACGCGCTGGCGCCCGGCGGCCCGGTGCCGCGCCCCGACCTCGTCATCGTCGCGCGCGGCGGCGGGTCGATCGAGGATCTGTGGGCGTTCAACGAAGAGGTGGTCGTGCGCGCGATCGCCGACTGCCGCATCCCGACGATCAGCGCGGTCGGGCACGAAACCGACGTCACGCTCGCCGACTATGCCGCCGACCGCCGCGCGCCGACGCCGACCGCCGCGGCCGAGATGGCGGTGCCGGTGCGCGCCGAACTGCAGGCGCAGCTGGCGACGTGGAACGGGCGGATCATCGGCGCGGCGAACCGCCACCAGGCGCTCGGCGCCGAACGGCTTGCCGCGCTCGCGCGCCACCTGCCCAGGCGCGAGGCGCTTTATGCGCCGCAGCGCCAGCGGCTCGACGATGCGCACGGGCGGCTCGACCGCTGCCAGCAGCACCGCGTCGCGGTGGCGGCCGAGCGGCTCGCGACGCGCGGCGCGGCGCTGCGCCCGTCGCTGCTCGCGCGCGGCTGGGACCGCGACCGGGCGAAGCTCGAGGGGCTGGCACGGCTGCTCGTCTCGCTCGACCCGCGTGCGCTGCTTGCGCGCGGCTATGCGATGGTGCGCGATTCGGCGGGGGCGATCGTGACGACCGCGGCGGGGGCGAGGGCTGCGGGAACGCTGCGGCTGCAATTCGCCGACGGCGAGGTCGCGGCCGAGGTCGGTGGGGGCGCGGTTCCTGCACCCGGGCCGGCGCCGCAATCGGCACCGAAAGCTGCGCGCAAGCCTCCCGCAGCGCCGGGGCGCGGGCAGGGCGAGCTGTTCTGACGGCGGAAGGGGTGGCCGCGGCGCGCATCGCTGCTATAGTTGCGGCAATGACCTCTACCCGAACGGATTTCGACCGATGCTGATCGCCAGCCGCAACCGCCTCGCCCGCCTCCATTATGGCCCCAACGGCTTTCGCGTGCTGTCGCCGGGCGACCATGTGCTCTGCGCGGTGAGCGGTGCGCCGATCGGGCTTGACGAGCTGCGCTATTGGTCGGTCGCGCGGCAGGAACCCTATGCGAGTGCCGCCATTTCGGTGCAGGCGGCGCTCGACGCCAAGGAATGACGCGCGCCGCGCGGACCGCGCTTTTCTGGACCGCGCTGCCGCTGCTGGTCGCGGGCTGCGTCCCGCCGCCGGGCGAGCCGGCGCCGCAACCGACCGCTTCGCCCCAGCCCGCCCCTGCCGAGGCGCCGCGCCCAGCGCCGGCGCCCGCGCCCCCCGTGCCCGAGGGGCCGCGTGATTTCGAACTGCAGGGCAGCGCCGTCCAGGGCGGCTCAATGCTCGGCCGCGCGCCCGGCGGCACGCGCGCGCTGACCTTCGACGGCGAGGCGGTGCCGCTCGGCGGCGACGGGCGCTTCTTCATCGCTTTCGATCGCGACGCGCCGACGACCGCGCGGCTCGCCGCGACGCTCGCCGACGGGCGGACGGTCGAGCGAACGCTGATGGTCGCGCCGGGAATTTGGCGGATCGAGCATATCAACGCGCCGTATCGCGGCAGCGCGTCGAGCGACGCCGACTTCCGCCGCCGCCGCCCCGCCGAACTTGAACAGATCGCCGTGGCGCGCGCCATCGCGGCCGATGCGGAGGGGTGGCGGCAGCGCTTCATCTGGCCCGTGCAGGGGCGTTTGTCGGGCTTCTTCGGGTCGCAGCGCGTCTATCAGGGCAAGCCCGGCAGCTATCATGGCGGCACCGACGTCGCCGTGCCGCGCGGCACGCCCTTCGTCGCGCCCGCCGACGGCGTCGTGGTGCTCGCCGCGCACCAGCCCTTCACGCTCGAGGGCAGGCTCCTCATTGTCGATCATGGCATGGGATTGAACAGCGCCTTCCTCCACTGCGACACTCTCGACGTCGCAGTGGGCGAGCGCGTCGTGCAGGGGCAGAGGCTGGGCACCGTGGGGTCGACCGGGCGCGCGACGGGGCCGCATCTCCACTGGGGAATCAAGTGGCGCGACGCGCGGCTCGACCCCGGCACGCTGGCCGGCCCGATGGTACGATGATGGACGAAAACAAGGTCCGGAATTCGTAACCAATGTAACAAAATGTCGCAGATGCGCCGCTACGAAAGCATAGAATTTCGCGGATTCTCAGGCATGTTGCAAATACGTCACAATCGCCGACGAAACCGAATGGCGCGCCGGGATTTTCCTTTACTCGGCCCAGCATAGCGGTCATCCCGCACGCTATCGGGGTGTCTGTGGGCGGCAATTATTGCCGTTCTGCGACAGGGGCCCGGGTATCTTGAAACACTCAGTAGCAAGGGACTGCACTGTGAAGAAAACCCAATTTTCGATGCTGAAACTGAGCGCCGCTCCCATTGTCTTGGGCGCCGCTCTGCTTTCGGCTCCCGCCTATGCGCAAGGGGCTCCGGCCGATGACGAAGCGTCGAACGATGACGCTATTATCGTCGTGACCGGCTCGATTCTGCGCCGGACCAACACCGAAACCGCCTCGCCGGTTACCGTGCTCAGCGCGCAGACGCTCGAAGAACGCGGTCTCAACACCGTTTCGGAAGCGGTGCAGCGCCTGTCGGCCAACGGCGCCGGCACGATCACTCAGGGCTGGAACACCGGCTTCAACTTCGCCAGCGGCGCGAACGCCCCGGCGCTTCGCGGCCTGACCGTCCAGTCGACGCTTTCGATCTCCGACGGCCTGCGCATGGCGCCCTATCCGCTCGCGGATGACGGCCAGCGTAACTTCGTCGACCTCAACACCATCCCCGACGCTGTCGTCGAGCGCATCGAAGTGCTGCGCGACGGTGCGTCGTCGACCTATGGTGCCGATGCGATCGCGGGCGTTATCAACGTCATCACCAAGAAGGAAATCCAGGGCCTCCACCTTGGTGGCTCGCTCGGCATCTCGCAGAAGGGTGATGCCGGCGAACAGCGCATCGACGCGACCTGGGGCTATGGCGACCTCGCCAACGACGGGTTCAACTTCTACGTCAGCGGCGAATATCGTCGCCAGGACGCGCTTTATGCGCGTGATCGCGGCTATCCGTTCAACAACAAGGACTGGACTTCGATCTGCGGCGCCAGCGGCAGCTGTATGTCGAACCAGAACTGGAATGGCTTCACTCCCGAAAATGGTCTCTTTAACGGCCTGATCAGCATTCCTGGCGTTACCCTCGTCCGTCCGGTTTCGGCGACCAACCCCAACACGGGCGCTGGCCGTTTTGAATTCCTGAATCCGGCGGCCGGCTGCCGCGGATACAAGATGCACCAGAACATTGGCACCTCGGCGACGGCGCCGCTTGCGGGGGTCTGCGAGATCAACTGGCAGGGTGATCACATCATGCTGCAGCCGGAGATCGAGCGTCAGGGGCTGACCGCGCGCTTTACCGCCAATGTCGGCGATCGCGCACAGGTCTATGCAATTGCCAACTATTATAACACCAAGACGCATGCGACCTTCACTCCGCTGGGTCTGAACGGCACGCCCACGTCGCCGAACAACGGTGCTGCCGCATATAATGTGATGCTGCCCGTCTATGTCTGCGCCAACGGTGTGGGGACGCTGTCGGGCCAGAACACGGGCTGTACGGCGGCCAATGGCACGTTGAACCCGTATAACCCTTATGCTGCGTCGGGACAGACGGCACAGGCGTTCGTGCGTTCGACGCGTGACCGTACGGTCGATACGAGCTCGCGCTCGCTGCGCGGTGTTCTCGGCATCGAAGGTAGCTTCGGCGACGATTGGCGCTATTCGGCCAACTTTACTGCCTCCGAAGTTCGTCTGAAGCGCACCCAGGCAAATTACTTCATTCCGCAGCGCATCATGGACGTTGTCGCACGCGGCACGCTCAATCTGAACGACCTTGAAGCCAATTCGCAGGAAATCTGGGATTATATTGCTCCGGTCAACACGACCACCTCGGTGTCGGAGCTGTGGCAGTTCCAGGCGACGTTGGCCAAGGATCTGTTCCAGCTTCCGGGCGGTCCGCTCCAGGCGGCGGTCGGTGTGTCGTACCGCGACGAATCGATCGACGCGCCGAGCGCCAACCCCGGCACGCTGGGCAACCAGTATGATCGCTATTACAGCATCAATGCCGTCGGTACGGCGGGTAGCCGCGATGTGAAATCGGCGTTCTTCGAACTGAGCGCGCCAGTCATCGAGCAGATCGAGCTGACCGCTTCGGGTCGTTACGACGATTATTCGACGGGTCAGTCGAACTTCTCGCCGAAGCTTGGCGTCAAGTTCACGCCGATCCCGCAGGTTGCGGTTCGCGGTACCTTCTCGAAGGGCTTCCGTATCCCGAGCTTCAACGAATCCTTCGGTCTTCCGACCACCGGCTTCGTGACGCGTACGGTCAACTGCACCACCTTTGCGGCGTTCTGCGCAGCGCACGGCAACAACGCCTACGCGACGCAGAGCTATTCGCTGGGTCTGACGCAGGTCGGCAATCCGGACCTCGATCCTGAAAAGTCGACGGCTTTCACCGCCGGCATTATCGTCGAGCCCATCCGCAATGTCAGCCTGACGGTCGATTTCTGGCACATCAAGGTCAACGACCTCATCACCGGCGTGACCTCGACGGCAGCGGCTGAAGCGGCCTATTATTCGAACAACGGCGTCGTGAACATCCCGGGCATAACCGTGCTTCCGGGCCAGCCGGACCCCGCATTCCCGAATGCGCTTCCGCTGCTCGGCTTCATCCAGTCGTCGTACACCAACCAGGACTCGCAGGTCGTCAGCGGCCTCGACTTCGGTGCCAACCTCAGCCTGCCGATCGGCAGCAACCTGACGTGGCGCAGCAACTTCGACGCGTCGTACATGATCAAATATGAACTGACGACCGACGCTGGTGACAAGCTGCGCTATGATGGCACGCTCAGCCCCTGCAACATCACGTCCTGCTCGGGTTCGCCCAAGTGGCGCGCGTCGTGGCAGAACACGCTGGCTTTCGGCGACACCACGCTCAGCCTGACGGCCTATTACACCAAGGGCTATGACACGGCGTCGATCGACTTCGGCGGCATCAAGGGCGATTGCCAGTTCAACGCTGACAATGGCGTCTCGACGCACAGCTATGTCGATGGCAGCCCGGTCAACTGCAAGACCAAGGATATCTGGAACGTCGACTTCACGGCGAGCCAGAAGATCGGTGACAAGTTCACCATCTATGCAAACGTCCTGAACGTATTCGGCATCAAGCCGCCGTTCGATCCCGACGCTGCCTATGGCATCTTCGGCTTCAACCCGGCGTGGGCCGGCCCGAACATCATGGGTCGTTACTTCCGCCTTGGTGCGAAAGTCAGCTTCTAAGACTGGCCAATATGGAATAGATGGGCGGCCCCTCGCGGGCCGCCCATTTTTTTTGGGAAGGCTGGCCGACACAGTCAGGCTGGTTATTGAAAAGAAAGGAAGTTATTGCATGATCAGAATTCTCTCCCTTGCTGCGGCCCTCGCCGCTGCACCGACGGCAGTTCATGCAAAGGCCGAAGCGCCGCAAGGTGAAAAGCCCGCCGCCGAAAAGAAAATCTGCAAGCGGGAAACCGCAACCGGTTCGATCATGGCGCGCGTGACTTGCCGTACCAAGGCCGAATGGGAAGCCATCACGGCGCAAAGCCAGGCCGACCGTGATCTTGCCAACGACGCCGCCCGTTCGCGGTCGCTCGTCGGGCAGTCGCGCTAATCAATCCGGACTGCAACGCCGTACCGGGGCGGCGTTGCCATTCCTTCACCCCGCCGCCAGCGCCAGCGCGCCGTCGCCCTCGTCGACCTTGATCGTCGACCCGTCCTTCACCTCACCCTTCAAAATCAGGTCGGCGAGCGGGTCCTGCAGATATTTCTGCACCGCGCGCTTGAGCGGCCGGGCGCCATAGACGGGATCGTAACCGACGCGGCCGAGCCACGCGCGCGCGGCATCGCTGAGGTCGAGCGTGATCTTGCGGTCGGCGAGCAGCTTCTGCACGCGCGCGACCTGAATATCGACGATCCCCGCCATATGCTGCTGCGCGAGGCGGTTGAAGAGCACGATCTCGTCGAGCCGGTTCAGGAATTCGGGGCGGAAATGGCCGCGGACGATCTCCATCACCGCGGGCTCGGCCTGCTCGACCGGCGCGTCGTCGGGGAGCGCGGCGATCGCCTGGCTGCCGAGGTTCGAGGTCAGGATGATCAGCGTGTTGGTGAAATCGACCGTACGCCCCTGCCCGTCGGTCAGCCGCCCGTCGTCGAGCACCTGGAGCAGGATGTTGAACACGTCGCCGTGTGCCTTTTCGACCTCGTCGAAGAGCACCACCTGATAGGGGCGTCGCCGCACCGCTTCGGTGAGCACGCCGCCCTCCTCATAGCCGACATAGCCCGGCGGCGCGCCGACGAGCCGCGCGACGCTGTGCTTTTCCATGAACTCGGACATGTCGATGCGCACCATCGCATGATCGTCGTCGAACAGGAATCGCGCGAGCGCCTTGGTGAGCTCGGTCTTGCCGACCCCCGTGGGGCCAAGGAAGAGGAAGCTGCCGAGCGGGCGGTTCGGGTCCTGCAGCCCGGCGCGTGCGCGGCGCACCGCGGTCGACACGGCGCGCACCGCCTCGTCCTGCCCGATCACGCGCTGGGCGAGCGTTCCTTCCATGGCGAGCAGCTTTTCGCGCTCGCCCTCCATCATCCGGTCGACGGGGATGCCGGTCCAGCGGCTGACCACCGCGGCGATGTCGTCGGCGGTCACTTCTTCGCGCAGCATCGCGTTGCCCGCGACCGCCTCGGCGTCGGCGAGCTGCTTTTCGAGCGCGGGGATGGTGCCGTAGCTGAGCTCGCCCGCGCGTCCGAGATCGCCGGCGCGCTGCGCCTGTTCGAGCGCGCCGCGCGCGGCGTCGAGCTGCTCCTTGATCTTCGCCTCGGCGTGGATCTTGTCCTTTTCGGCCTGCCATTTTTGCGTGAGTTCGGCCGACTGCTGTTCGAGGTTGGCGAGTTCGGCGCGCAGCGCGGCGAGGCGATCCTTCGATGCCGCGTCGCTTTCCTTGCCGAGCGCCGATTCCTCGATCTTCATCTGGATGATCCGCCGGTCGAGGCTTTCGATCTCGTCGGGCTTCGATTCGACTTCCATGCGGATACGGCTTGCGGCCTCGTCCATCAGGTCGATCGCCTTGTCGGGCAGGAAGCGGTCGGAAATATAGCGGTTCGACAGCGTCGCCGCGGCGACGATCGCGCCGTCGGTGATCCGCACGCCGTGGTGCAGTTCATATTTTTCCTTGAGCCCGCGCAGGATCGAGATCGAATCCTCGACGGTCGGCTCGCCGACGAACACCGGCTGAAAACGCCGCTGGAGTGCCGGGTCCTTTTCGACATGCTTGCGATATTCGTCGAGCGTCGTCGCACCGATGCAGTGCAGTTCGCCGCGCGCCAGGGCCGGCTTCAAAAGGTTCGACGCGTCCATCGCGCCTTCGGACTTCCCCGCGCCGACGAGCGTGTGCATCTCGTCGATAAACAGGATGATCTCGCCCTCCGCCGACTTCACTTCGTCGAGCACGCTTTTCAGCCGCTCCTCGAACTCGCCGCGATATTTGGCGCCCGCGATCAGCGACCCCATGTCGAGCGACAGCAGGCGGCGATCCTTCAAGCTGTCGGGGACGTCGCCATTGGCGATGCGCAGCGCGAGCCCTTCGGCGATCGCGGTCTTGCCGACGCCGGGCTCGCCGATGAGCACGGGGTTGTTCTTGGTGCGCCGTGCGAGGATCTGGACGGTGCGGCGGATTTCCTCGTCGCGGCCGATCACGGGGTCGAGCTTGCCCTCGCGCGCGACGTCGGTGAGGTCGCGGGCATATTTCTTGAGCGCTTCATAGCTGTCCTCGGCGCCCGCGGTGTCGGCGGTGCGCCCGCCGCGCAGCGCGTTGATCGCTTCGTTCAGTGCCTCGGCTCGTATGCCGGCATCGGCGAAGGCCTTGCCGACCGGGCTCGACGCGGCGAGCGCCATCGCGAGCAGCAGCCGCTCGACCGTGACATAGCCGTCGCCCGCCTTGGTCGCGACCTGTTCGGCCTGGTCGAGCAGCCGCACCGCATCATTGTCGAGCCCCGGCGTCGCCTGCGCGCCCGATCCCGATACGGCGGGCACTTTCGCCAGCAGCGCGTCGATGCCTGCCACTGCGCGCGCCGCGTCGCCGCCGGCGCGCTGGATCAGGCCGGCGGCCATGCCTTCCTTGTCCTCGAGCAGCGCTTTCGCAATATGTTCGGGGCTGATCCGCTGGTGGTTCATGCGGATCGCGATCGTCTGCGCGGCCTGCAGGAATCCCTTGGCGCGGTCGGTGAATTTCTCGAGGTTCATGCGGTCTAAGCCCCTTTCGTCCCTCGCAAGATAGTGTTGCCATTTTACAACACAAGAGGGGCTGGCACGCCTCGTCGCGTGCGGCAATCGGGCGGGCCGTTGTCGCCGTCCGACGGGTCGTCCGCGGGCCGCCCTTGCTGCCGCAACCGCGCTTCCCTTTCGGCGGCACAGGCTCTAGAGGCTTGGCAATATGGCCGAAGACACTTTGTCCCATTTTCGCATGCGCATCCGCCGCGACACGAGCGCCGTCGCCGACTGGCTGCGCGAGATGTGGACGCGGCGCTGGTTCCGCTGGCTCGGCTATCTGGCGCTCGCCGGGCTCGCGGGGCTGCTGCTGATCTGGGCGGTTTTCGCGCGCGACCTGCCGTCGGTCGACCAGTTGCGCGACTATGAGCCGCCGCTGCCGACGATGGTGCGCGATGCCGAGGGCAAGCCCGTCCACAGCTATGCGCGCGAGCGGCGCGTCCAGCTTGCGTACAGTGAATATCCGCCGCTGCTCGTCCGCGCCTTCCTCGCTGCCGAGGACAAGACCTTTTTCGAACATGGCGGGATCGACTATCCGGGCATTGCGTCCGCGATCGTCACCAATTTGACCAACAGCGGACGCCCGGTCGGCGCATCGACGATCACGCAGCAGGTCGCGAAGAACCTGCTGCTGACCAACGAGCTCAGCTATCGCCGCAAGATTCGCGAGGCGATCCTTGCGATGCGGATCGAGGATGCGCTGACCAAGGAGCAGATTCTCGAGCTCTACCTCAACGAAATCCCGCTCGGACGCCGTGCCTTCGGCGTCCAGGCGGCGGCGCGCGCCTATTTCGACAAGGATGTCGACGAGCTCGACCTTCACGAAATGGCGTTCCTCGCGATCCTGCCCAAAGCGCCCGAGCGCTACGGTCGCGCGCGGTTCGAAGACGATGCGGTCGCGCGGCGCAATTTCGTGCTCGGATCGATGGAGAATAATGGCTGGATTACCGCCGCGCAGCGCGACGCCGCGCGCGCGATGCCGCTCGGCCTCAGCGAGAGCGGCAACCGCGCGGTCGCGCAGGTCGGCGGCTATTACATGGAAGAGGTGCGGCGCCAGCTGATCGCAGAGTTCGGCGAAACCGCCGAGGACGGCCCGCTCAGCGTCTATGCCGGCGGGCTGTGGGTGCGCACGCCCTATGATACCAAGATGCAGGACGCGACGACGCGCGCGCTGCGCCGCGGCCTCATCCGTTATGACGCGGGCAAGGGCTGGTCGGGGCCGATCGCGACGATCGAGGCCGACGACCAATGGGCGAGCCGCCTTGCTTCGAGCTTTATCGGCATCGACTATGACGGGTGGCGGATCGCTGCGGTAGTCTCCAAATCGGCGGGCGAGGCGCGCATCGGCTTTTCGAACGGTGAGACGGGGCGCCTCCCCGCGAGCGCCGCGTCGATGCGCTATCGCAAGACAGGCGGGAGCGCGTTCGACGCGCTGCGCCCCGGCGACCTGATCGCCGTGAAGGCGACCGGCGGCGGCAGCTATGCACTCAAGAATATTCCCGAGGTGTCGGGCGGCATGGTGGTCGAAAGCCCCCATTCGGGCCGCATCTATGCGATGCAGGGCGGGTTCGACGTGCGCCTGTCGCCGTTCAACCGCGCGACGCAGGCCGAGCGCCAGCCGGGCTCGACGATCAAGCCCTTTGTTTACGCCGCCGCGCTCGACAACGGCATGACCCCCGCGACGATGATCGTCGACGGCAGCTTCTGTGTCTATCAGGGCGCGCGCTTCGGCAACAAATGCTTCCGCAACTTCGGCGGTGCGGGCGGCAGCGGCGAACATACGATGCGCTGGGGCCTCGAACAGTCGCGCAACCTGATGACGGTGCGCGCGGCGAGCCAGATCGGCATGGAGCCGGTCGTCGAAACGATCAGGACGATGGGGATCGGCGAGCACGAACCCTATTTGTCGACCGCGCTCGGCGCCGGATCGACGACGGTGGAGAAAATCACCAACGCCTATGCGATGCTCGCGAACCACGGCCGCGAACTCAAGCCGCGGGTGATCGACTATGCGCAGGACCGGCGCGGCAAGGTGATCTTCCCGCGCAACTGGCGCGCGTGCGACGGCTGCAACATGAAGGATTGGGACGGCAAGCCGATGCCGCGCTTTGCGCCGTCGGGCGAGCAGCTGATGGACCCGATGACCGCCTATCAGGTCGTTCACATGCTCGAGGGCGTGGTCCAGCGCGGAACCGCAGTGCGGCTGCGCGACCTCGGCATCCCGCTCTTCGGCAAGACGGGGACGACCTCGGGGCCCAACGACGTCTGGTTCGTCGGCGGCACGCCCGACGTGATCGCGGGCGTCTATATCGGTTTCGACCAGCCGCGCAGCATGGGCGGCTATGCGCAGGGCGGCAGCCTCGCCGCGCCGATCTTCAAGGACTTCGCGCTCGTCGCGCTCGCCGACCGCCAGCCGATTCCCTTCGCCGCGCCCAAGGGCGTGCGCATGGTGCGCATCGATCGCCGGTCGGGGCGCCGCGTCTATGGCAGCTGGCCGACGTCGGACCCCAAGGCGTCGATTATCTGGGAGGCGTTCAAACCCGAAAGCGAACCGCGCCGCACGATTCGCGAAGAGGAGATCACGCCCGCGCGTCCCGCGCCGCGTCAGGATGCGCCGGTGCGCCAGGATTCGGGCCGCCGGACCGACAGCGAGTTTCTCGAGGATCGCGGCGGGATCATCTGACCCCCGCCGCCACCTTTCCCTGAAGCGCGCGAGCGCCTAAGGGCATGACGGATATTTTTCAGGAGCATCAGACATGCGCGCCGAAGCGCAGGATCATTTGGACAAGATTGGCGCGGCGCTCGCGCTGCTGCGGCGATTCCTCGATTGGGATCGCGCGGTGCGACGGCTCGACGAGCTCAACGCCAAGGTCGAGGACCCGACGCTGTGGGACAATCCCAAGGCAGCGCAGGAGGTGATGCGCGAACGCCGCCGCCTCGACGAGGCGATCACCGCGACCCGCGCGATCGAACAGGAAGCGGCCGACACCGCCGAGCTCATCGAGCTGGCCGAGATGGAGGGCGACGAGGCGCTCGTCGACGATGCGGTGGCAAGCCTTGCCGCGCTCGCGGCGCGCGCCGAGGAGGACAAGGTCAAGGCGCTGCTCGCGGGCGAGGCCGACGGCAACGACTGCTATGTCGAGGTTCACGCGGGCGCGGGCGGCACCGAAAGCCAGGACTGGGCCGAGATGCTCCAGCGCATGTATATGCGCTGGGCCGAAAAGCGCGGGATGAAGGTCGAACTCGTCGAATATCAGGCGGGCGAACAGGCGGGCATCAAATCGGCGACGATGCTCGTGAAGGGCGAAAACGCCTATGGCTATGCCAAGACCGAAAGCGGCGTCCACCGGCTCGTCCGCATCTCGCCCTATGACAGTTCGGCGCGGCGCCACACGAGCTTTTCGAGCGTCTGGGTCTATCCGGTCATCGACGACGACATCAATATCGAGGTCAACGAAAGCGACCTCAAGATCGATACCTATCGCGCCTCGGGCGCGGGCGGGCAGCACGTCAATACGACCGACTCGGCCGTCCGCATCACGCACGTCCCGACGGGCATCGTCGTCGCGAGCCAGAACGACCGCTCGCAGCACAAGAACCGCGCGACCGCGATGGGGATGCTCAAGGCGCGGCTCTACGAAGCCGAGCTGCAAAAGCGCGAGGCCGAGGCATCGGGCGAATATCAGGCGAAGACCGAGATCGGCTGGGGCCACCAGATCCGCTCGTACGTCCTCCAGCCCTATCAGCTGGTGAAGGATTTGCGCACCGGCGTCACATCGACCGCACCCGGCGACGTGCTCGATGGCGCGCTCGACCCGTTCATGGCGGCGGCGCTGTCGCAGAAGGTGACGGGCGAGAAGGTCGAGGTGGAGGACATCGACTGATGCGCCGCGCGGTCCTGATCGCCGCGCTCGTCGCGCTGCCGCTGCTCGGCGGGTGCGATAGCCTGTGGGAGGATGGCGGCGACCGTATCGACACCGCGCGCGAATTCCCGCCCGCCGACCGGCCCGTTGCGCCGATCACCTCGACCAAATGGTCGACCGAGGAGGCGCGCGACCGCGTCAACGAGGCCGAGGATGTGATGGACTCGGCCGATGTCCGCCCCGGCATGACCGTCGCGGACATCGGCGCGGGCGACGGCTATTATACCGTGCGCCTCGCGCCGCGCGTCGGCGCCAGCGGACGCGTGCTCGCGCAGGACATCATCCCCGAGGTCATCGACCGCCTCGCCGACCGCGTGACGCGCGAACGGCTCGACAATGTGTCGCTCAAGCTTGGCGCGGTCGACGATCCGCGGCTGCCGTCGAACAGCTTCGACCGCGTGTTCATGGTCCATATGTACCACGAGATCGAGGAACCCTATGCCTTCCTCTGGCGGCTGCGTCCCGCGCTGCGCGCCGGCGGGCAGGTGATCGTCGTCGACGGCGACCGTCCGATCGCCGAGCACGGCACCCCCTTCCGCCTGCTCGTCTGCGAGTTCGAGGCGGTGGGCTACAAGCTCGTCTCCTATGACGACAAGCAGCATGCGGGCGGCTATCTCGCGCGCTTCGTCCCCGATGGCCAAAGGCCCGAACCGGACGACATCAAGGTGTGCAAGAACCCCTGAACGATTGATCCTCGCTGTCGCGAAGCGATGGGAGGGGGACCGCGCGCGAAGCGGTAGTGGAGGGGCCGCGACGCGGCGCCATTAAGCCCCTCCGTCAGCGCTGCGCGCTGCCGCCTCCCCCTGCCTTCGGCACGGAGAGGAGCGACTTTCAATAGACGATCAGCCGTTCGTCCGGCGTGATACCCGCAAACAGGCTCACCAGCCCGCCCGCCTTCACCTGCGGCGGAAGGTCGGGCGCCGTCAGTCCCGCGAGCGCCATCCCCGACTGGCAGACGACGAGTTCGACCTCCATCGCGGCGGCTTCGTCGAGCATCGCGGCAAGGTCGAGCTGCCCCGCGGCGCGGCGTGCGGCGTCGCCGTCGAACGCCAGCGGCGCGCGCAGCAGCGCCACCGCCTCGCCCTGCGCGAAAATCCGCGCCCGCCGCCCGAGCGCCGCCCACGCCATCGCAGCCTCAAGCGCGGCATAGAGCCGTGCGCTGTCGGCGCTTGCGACGATGATCGTCAGCCGTTGCATGCGGGGCACCCGGGGTCTTTCGCGACGGCAATTTCGCGCCAGCGCCGTTCGAGCATGTCGACAATCGCCAGACGGCCGGTGAGCGCGCGGCCCCAGCCGGTCAGCGCGCGCACCGCTTCGAGCGCCGCCATCGTCCCCACCATCCCGGCGAGCGCGCCCATCACCCCCGCCTCGGCGCAATTGATGCCGGGGCGGTCGGGGTCGTCGCCGACGAGACAGGCGTAGCAGGGGCTGTCGCCGCGCCAGCCTTCGTAGAGCGCAACCTGCCCCTCGAACGCCCCGATCGCCGCCGAGAGCAGCGGAATCCGCTGCGCGACGGCGGTACGGTTGACCGCAAGCCGGGTCGCGAAATTGTCGCAGCCGTCGAGGATCAGGCTCGCCCCGGCGAGCAAGGTCGCGGCATTGTCGGGGCCCAGCCGCTCGGCCATCGAAACGGCCTCGACATGCGGGTTGATCCGCCGGGCCGCGTCGGCGGCAACGATTGCCTTCGATTGGCCGATATCGGCGTCGGTGAACAGCGGCTGGCGCTGCAGGTTGGACAGTTCGACCACGTCATTGTCGATGATCGTCAGCCTGCCGACCCCCGCAGCGGCGAGATAGGTGATCGCCGGACAGCCGATCCCGCCCGCGCCGATGACGGCGACGTGCGCCGCTTTCAGCTTCGCCTGCCCCGCTCCGCCGAACTGCGGCAGGATGATCTGGCGGGCATAGCGGTCGAGTTCGGCGTCGGAGAGCAAGGTCAGTCGTTCTGGCGGCGCGTCTTGATCGCCGACAGCGAGCCGACATTGTCGGGGATATTATCGTCCTCTGCCTCTTCCTCGGCGCTGCCGCTCGCAACACCGGTCGATCCGAAGCCGCCCGCACCGCGCACGGTCTCGTCAAGACTCTCTACTTCGGCGAAGCTGGCGCGCTGGACCGGGGCGGGAACGATCTGCGCGATCCGGTCGCCGCGCTTGATCTCGAAATTGTCGTCGGACAGGTTGGCGAGGATCACCTTCACCTCGCCGCGATAGTCGCTGTCGATCGTCCCCGGCGTGTTGAGGCAGGTGATGCCATGCTTGAGCGCGAGCCCCGATCGCGGGCGCACCTGCACCTCATAACCCGGCGGAATCGCCATCGCAAAGCCGGTCGCGACTGCGTGACGCGCGCCGGGGCGCAGCGTCAGCGTCTCGGCGGCGACGACGTCCATCCCCGCCGCGCCATCGCTTGCATAAGCGGGCAGGGGCAGGCCGCCGCCGTTGGGCAGGCGCTGGATGGCGATTTCAATCGGCTTCAATGGGTGCGCGGGTTTCGAGGGCATCGGCGATCTTTTCCATCAATTTGCGGGCGACGGCCGGCTTGGGCAGCCGATCCCAGCTTTCTACGCCCGCGTTGCTAACAATATGTACGCGGTTCGTCTCGCCCCCCATCGGGTCGGCGGCGACGTCGTTGGCGACAATCCAGTCGCATCCCTTGCGCGCAAGCTTGGCCTCGGCGTGCGCGACGACATCGTTGGTCTCGGCGGCAAAGCCGATCAGCAGCGGCGGGCGGCGGTCGCTTTTCGCGACGTTCGCCAATATGTCGGGGTTCTCGGCAAGCGCGAGCGGGGGAACCTCGCCGCTGCCGTCCTTCTTGATCTTTTGCGCGCGCGTGTCGGCGGCGCGCCAGTCGGCGACCGCGGCGACCATGATTGCGGCATCGACCGGCAGCCCCGCGGCGACCTCCCTTTCCATTTCGACCGCGGTCTCGACATCGACGCGGATCACGCCCGCGGGGGTCGGCAGCGCAACGGGGCCGGCGATCAGCAGCACTTCGGCGCCCGCTTCGGCGGCGGCGGCGGCGATGGCAAAGCCCTGCTTGCCGCTCGACCGGTTGGCGATGTAGCGCACCGGGTCGATCGGCTCGTGCGTCGGCCCCGCGGTGACGAGGATGCGGCGGCCGTGGAGCGGGCGGTGGTTCGCGGGCGCGAAATCGGGCTGGCCGGTGAGCGGCGAGGGCGCGCTGGCGAGCGCCGCCTTGATCGCGGCAAAGATCGCCTCGGGCTCGGGCAGGCGGCCGGGGCCATATTCGCCGCACGCCATCTCGCCCTCGTCGGGCTCCATCACGCTGACGCCGTCGCCTCGCAAGGTGGCGATGTTGCGCTGCGTCGCGGGGTGCAGCCACATGCGGACGTTCATCGCGGGCGCGGCCAGCACCGGCTTGTCGGTCGCGAGGAGCAGCGTCGTTGCAAGATCGTCGGCGATTCCCGCCGCCATCTTGGCCATCAGATCGGCGGTCGCGGGCGCAACGACGACCAGGTCGGCCTCGCGGCTGAGCTGGATATGCCCCATCTCGACCTCGTCCTTCAGGTCGAAGAGGCTGGTATAGACCTTGTTCTCGCTGAGCGCAGCGAGCGTCAGCGGCGTCACGAACTGCTCGCCCGCGCGCGTGAGCACGCAGCGCACGACGTGCCCCGATTTGCGAAGCAAGCGGACAAGCTCGATGCTCTTATAGGCCGCGATGCCGCCACCGATGATCAGCAATATACGCGGGGCGGGCATCGGTCGGGGTCTCCTTTCGCCCTAGTTATGCGTCCGCGCCCCCCAGTTCAAGCGAGGTGGCGTTTCGGTCAGGCGGCGGTCCGCGCGACCAGCCGGGGCGGCGCCAGCGCGCGCCACAGGGCGACAACGGCCGTTGGCGCAAAGACCAGCCCCGCAAACAGCGTCGGAACGACCAGCATCCCCCAATAATCATTGTCGACGCGGGCAAAGACCATGAAGGCCGTCGCATAGCCAAGATGGAACAACAGGCCGAAGGTGCCGAGGCGGCCGCGCCACGCGAGCCAGCCGAGAAGCGCGAGCGGGACAAGCAGCGCCGTCAGCCAATAGGGCGCGATGAATCGCAGGATCGAAGTCTTGTGAACAAAGGACAGATAATTGTTCCAACCGCCGAGCGCGAGCCATCCACCCCCGGCGCTGTCCGATGCCCGCGCGACTTCGGCAACGGCGCTTGCGTGGAGCGCCAGCCCGGCGAAAAATGCGACGCCGATTGCACTCCAGCCCAGCGCGGCGCGCCAGTTGCGATCGATCAGCGCAAACAGGCCGAACAGAGCCGCGACAGGCAGTATCGTTTCCCGAATCGCGAGCGCGGCTGCGACTATCGCCATCGCGCCCCATGGACGCTCTGGCCGGTGAATGGCGAGCGCGAGCGCGACCAGCACGCCGGCGACCACTTCGTGCATCAGCACCCATTGGCCCGACATCACCTGGCCCAGATTGACGGCGATCAGCAGGACGGCAAATCGGCCATATGGCGGAAGCGCGGGGTCGCTCGTCAGGCGGCGACGCCATGCCCAGAGCGTCGCGAGCGCGAGAAGGCTCGCGAGCGCGATGCCGGCGGGCAGGCCGATCGCCGCCAGTATCGTCGCGAGGGTCGGCAGCCGCATCACCGCAAAGGGACGGAGCGGATAGCCGTTGGCGCGATGTTCCGCAGCGGCGGCCTCATAATAGGGGGTGCCGGCTTCCATGCGCCGCACGATTTTCACATAAAGCGCGTGGTCGCCGATCATCCCTTCGGCCCGGGCGATTCGCGGCGCGTCGAGATTGGGGTTGACCGTCTTGTGCCCGCCCGCGACGCCCAGCAGCATCAGTGCGGCGAGGATCGCGAGCAGCAGGGCGGCGACCGGGCGCGGTGCGGTCGACAGCCGGTTCCACTGTTTTGCCGGGGCGAGGGGGAGGTCTATTTGCGCCATGTCAGCGCCGCCGACATGGCGAAATTCCAGATCGCGCCGACGAGGACGCCCGCAACGCCGGCGACCCACCAGCGCTCCTGCTGCCCGGCGACCCACGTGCCGATGCCGATGTTGGCGAGCGCACCGATCGCGGAAATTGCATAGAAGCTCGCCAAACCCGCGACGATAGCGCCTCCTCTCAGCTTGCGGTCGGCATAGGTGAAGCTGTTGTTGAGGAAGAAGTTGAAGGCGATGGCGGTCATCACAGCAGCAGTCTGCGCGGCGACGAAGCCGCTTCCCGCGCCGAGCACGCTGCGCAGCACCGCCAGGTGGACGAAGACGCCGAGTCCGCCGACCATCAGGAACTTGATCAGCCGGACGGGCACGAAACGTCCGATCGTCTTGTCGGCGATCAGTTCGGCATAGTCGGCGATCGCCCGCGCACCGAGCTTGCTTTCGCCTGCCTCGCGCGTGCGAAACCGATAGGGGATTTCGGCCACCTTCATCGGCTCGGGGCTCGACGCCAGAAGGTCGAGCAAGATCTTGAACCCGATGGCGGACAGCCGGGGCAATGCCCGCTCGAACGCCTCGCGGCGTATCGCGAAAAAGCCGCTCATCGGGTCGCTGACATGGGTGCCGAGCGCGAGCTGCCCGGCGCGCGTCGCGAACCGGCTCATCCGTGCCCGCCCTTCGTCCCAGTCGCCGATGCCGCCTCCCGCCATATAGCGCGTGCCGACGGCGATATCGGCGTCGCCCCCCTCGATCGCTGCGATCAGATTGGGCAGCGCGTCCTCGCTGTGCTGCAGATCGCCGTCCATCACCGCGATGATCGGCGCTGCGGTCGCGAGCATGCCTTCGACCACCGCCGACGACAGGCCGCGCCGTCCGACGCGCTGGACGATGCGGACGTGCCGCGACGTGCGGCCGATGCGGCGTACGAGATCGCTCGTGCCGTCGGCCGAATCGTCATCGACGAAGATCACTTCCCAGCCGCGCCCCGCGAGGACGAGCGACAGTCTTTCGATCAACCGCTCGACATTCGCGGCCTCGTTGAGCGTCGGCACCACGACCGCCACTTCGAGCGGCAGGCTGGACGTATCGAGAATCGCGGGGGAGGCGAGGTTGTCGTGGCGCATATTGCCTCGGTCTGCCCGGACAAAGGCGTCCGGTTCGGTCGAGAGCAATGGCTAGAGAAACAAGGTAAATGTTCGGTAACTATGGCCGCGGCAGCGCAGCTTCAACCGAGCCAGTGCAGCAATCCCGCGCCCGCAATGGCGCCCGCCACCGCCGCCAGCGCATAGCTCCACCAGCCGCGCCGCTCGCCGCTTTCCCACATCAGCGGGATTTCGGGGAGCGGCGGGCTCGGCGGGGCGGCGCCCTTGCGCGGCAATTGCTCGTCGAGGCGGCGGATGATGTCGGGGATCAGCGCGAGCGTCCCCGCCTGCTCGCGGAGGCCGTCGGCGAGCGCGGCTTCGGGGCCAAGCTCGTCGCGGATCCAGTTCTTCACGAACGGGCCCGACACGTCCCACATGTTGATCTGGGGGTTGAGCATCGTCGCGACGCCCTCGACCATCACCATCGTCTTTTGCAGCAGCAGCAGGTGCGGCTGCGTTTGCATGTCGAAATCGCGCGTGATCGCGAACAGCCCGTCGAGCATCTGGCCGACGCTGAGCTCGCTCACCGGCTTGCCGCGCATCGGCTCGCCGACCGCGCGCAGCGCCGTCGCGAACTCCTCGACGCTGTGATAATCGGGCACATATTGCGCCTCGAAATGGATTTCGGCGACGCGGCGGTAATTGCCCGTGGTCAGGCCATAGAGGATCTCGGCGAGCCAGAAGCGCGCCTTGCGGTTGATCCGCCCCATGATGCCGAAATCGACGGCGGCGATCGTCCCGTCGGCCTTCACGAACAGATTGCCCTGGTGCATGTCGGCGTGGAAAAAGCCCTCGGCGATCGCCTGGCGCAAAAAGGCGTGGACGAGGTTCGAGGCAAGCGCCTCCATGTCGTGCCCCGCCGCGACCAGCTTGTCGCGGTGCGAAATCTTGACCCCGTCGATCCAGCTTTGCGTCATCACGCGGCTTGCGGTGCGGTCCCAGTCGATCGCGGGGACTTCATAGGTCGGCTCGGCCGCCATCGCGTCGGCAAGCTCCGACGCCGACGCCGCCTCGCGCCGAAGATCAAGCTCGCGCAGCGTCCAGCGCCGGAAGTTGGCGATCACCTGCCGCGGGCGCAGCCGCGCCGCTTCGCCGCCAAACGCCTCGAGATGCGCGGCCGCCCATTCATAGGTTTCGATGTCGCGCGCGAACTGCTTGTCGATGCCGGGACGGCGCACCTTGACCGCGACCTTGCGCCCGTCGGTCGTCACCGCGCGGTGAACCTGCGCGATCGACGCCGACCCGACCGGCTCGGGGTCGAATTCGGCATAGAGGTGTTCGAGCGGCGCCTCGAACGTCTGCTCGATCTCGGCGCGGATACGCTCGAAGGCGACGGGGGGCAGCGCGTCCTGCAAGGTGAGCAGGTTGCGCACCGCCTCTTCGCCGACAAGGTCGGGCCGCGTCGCGAGCGTCTGGCCAAGCTTCACCGCGGCGGGGCCGATCGCCTGAAAGGCGGCGGCATAGTCCGGATATTTGGGCTGGATCGTGCCGAACCGCGCGAGGCGGCACAGCCGCTTGACCCCCATCGGCGTCGCCGGCGCGCTCTCGATCCCGCGCAGCGCGCCGTGGCGCGCGAGGATGCGGCCCCATTTCAGCAGCCGGAAAATATGGGTGACGGGGCGGGTCATATCTGAAAGCCCCTCCCCTTCAGGTGTGTCAGGTCGTTCACGCCTTCCACCCGCTGTGGATCGCGACCAGCCCGCCCATGATCGGTTCGGCCTTCACCGCGGTAAAGCCCGCGTCGCGGATCATCTGCGCGAACTGGGGCATCGGCGGAAAGCGGCGGATCGATTCGATCAGATAGCGATAGCTGTCCTCGTCCTGTGCAATGAGCTTGCCGAGCCTGGGGACGACATGATGCGAATAGGCGTCATAAACCTGCGCAAATCCGGGCCATTCGTTGGTCGAAAACTCGAGGCAGAAAAAGCGGCCGCCAAAGCGGAGCACGCGGTGCGCCTCGGCCAGCGCGGCGGGGATGTCGGTGACGTTTCGGATGCCGAAGGCGATCGTATAGGCGTCGAAAAAGCGGTCGGGAAAGCTCAGCCGCTCGGCATTCTGCTCGCTCCAGACGAGGCTGTCGATGCCGCGCTGCGCCGCGCGGTCCATGCCGACGGCGAGCATGTCGGGGTTGATGTCGGCGACGGTGATGCTTGCGCCCGAAGGCTCCATGCGAAAGGCGATGTCGCCGGTGCCGCCCGCCATGTCGAGGATCGCCTCGCCCTCACGCGGCTTGACGCGCCGGACGAAGCGGTCCTTCCACAGCCGGTGCATCCCGCCCGACATCGCGTCGTTCATGATGTCATACTTGCGCGCGACGCGGCTGAACACCTCGCCGACCATCGCGGTCTTGCGGCCTGCGGGGACCTGGTCATAGCCGAAACTGACGGTATCGGGGGTGGGCATCGAGGGGCGCCTTCGGGACGATGTGCGGAAGTGGATATGCGCCTTTAGCCAAGGCTTGTGGCGCAGGCAAATGCCAGTTACCGCCGCGCAAATGCCCGAGCTTCCCGAAGTCGAAACCACCGTGCGCGGTCTCGCTCCCTTTCTGGAGGGGCAGCGGCTGGTGACGGTGACGACCTTTCGCCCCGACCTGCGGCGGCCCTTTCCCGTCGATCTGGCGCAGCGGCTGACCGGCGCGGCGGTCACGCAGCTGTCGCGGCGCGCCAAATATGGCATCGTGTCGACCGATCGCGACGACCATCTGATCTTCCATCTCGGCATGTCGGGGCGCTGGCGCACCGAGGGCGGCGAGGCGGGCAAGCACGACCATCTGCTGCTCGAAACCGCGGCCGGACACCGGCTTTTCCTCCACGATCCCCGGCGCTTCGGGTCGGTCGACCTCGTCAGCGGCGACCCGCTGACGGCCTTTCCGGCTTTCGTGACGCTCGGCCCCGAGCCGCTGTCGGACGCATTCGACGCCGGCTGTCTCGCGCGCGCGCTTGCGGGGCGAAAGGCGCCGGTGAAGGCGTTGCTGCTCGACCAGACGGTCGTCGCGGGGCTCGGCAATATCTATGTGTGCGAGGCGCTCAACATGGCGCGCATCTCGCCGCTGCGCGCCGCCGCCGACGTCCCGAAGGCAAAGATTGCCGCGCTCGTTCCCGCGATCAAGGAGGTGCTGGTGGCGGCGATTGCCGCGGGCGGGTCGACGCTGCGCGACTTCCTCGGTCCCGAGGGCGACCTCGGCTATTTCGCGAAGGATTGGCGCGTCTATGGCCGCGAAGGCGCGGCGTGCCAATGCGGCGGGACGATCCGGCGGACCGTGCAGTCGGGGCGCTCGACCTTTCATTGCCCCAAATGCCAGCGCTGAGGGTGGCGGGGAAACCAAAGCTGGAAATCGGAAGGCGGCGTTTTCTCCCCTCCCGCAGGCGGGAGGGGCAGCGAGACTTGCGAACCTCGTTCGTTAGTCGCAGCGGGGTGGGCAATAGCACCGCTGCTGGCCCACCCCCGTCCCCTCCCGCCTGCGGGAGGGGAACCCTATGCTGTTCTTCGAGGCCCGCCCCGCAAAGCCTGCATTTCCCGCATGGATCGGCCGAAAACCATTGACCTTCACCTGCATGCTGGCTATGGGCCCACCCTTCGAGCAGGGTCCGGTCTTCCGGAACCGGCCGTATCCGGACATTGATTCGCCGCCCGCGCGCGATTCGGCTGCTCCGCTTTCGGCTGTGCTCCGACCGTTGAACCGATTGGATATTTGAGGAACTTATGGCCAATACGCCGCAGGCAAAGAAGCGCATCCGCCGCAACACGGCGCGCACCGTCGTGAACAAGAATCGCGTCTCGCGCATCCGCACGCTGGTCAAGAAGGTCGAAGCCGCGGTCGCCGCGGGCGACAAGGACGCTGCCGCTGCAGCGCTCAAGGCCGCACAGCCCGAAATGGCGCGCGGCGTCGCGAAGGGCGTGCTTCACAAGAACACCGTCGCGCGCAAATACTCGCGCCTGACGAAAAGCGTGAACGCGATCGCCTAAATCGCTCCGTCCCGAAAGGGCACAAAAGAACCCGCCGCGCTTCGAGCCGGCGGGTTCTTTTTTGTGACTCTGCGATGGCAATTACATTGCAACGCGGTAAGTCGCGGATTTCTCGCGATTCGTTTTCTGGCAACATTAATGTCACAATAAAAATGTTTAAAAACAACAACTAAAGTGCAGTGGCGCGGGTTTCTGCGGGCCGCGACGAGTCAAGATTTTTATTTCAATATTTTTACATCAACCGGTCTTGATCGACTCGGCCCGGTCTGACTAGACAAGGGTGTCGTCGGCCTTCGCTGGCGGCCGCCACATCGACATGTTTCACGCTTTTTCGGGCGCTTTGCCCGGGACAGGACGCTTGCGCCCTGCCGAAGCGGGGATTCGGCGTGCAGCGGCCGCGCGAGGCGTCCGGGACGGGGGACGAGAGGGGGCGGCATCGCGTGAAGAGGGACGGGGATCGGCATGACTTTGACGCGCGGGATGTGGATGTGAGCAGCGATGCCGTGACACTCTGGCCCCGCGTTGCCGAAGGACTGCGCCGTGACCTTGGCGCGCGCACCTTCGACCATTGGCTGAAGCCCGTCCGCTTTGCCGACTTCTGCACCCTGTCGGGCGTGGTGACGCTCGAGACCGCCAGCCGCTTTTCGGCCAACTGGATCAACGAGCGATTCGGCGAGCGCCTCGCGCTGGCGTGGCGGCACCATCTTCCCGCCGTGCGCAGCGTTACGGTGCGCGGCGGCGCGGCGGCCGCCGAACGCGCCGCGGCGCTGACGACGCCGGAGCTTCCGGTCATCGCCGACGCGCCGACCGCACCCGTCGTGCTCGCGGGCTTCGATCGCCGGCTGACCTTCGAACGCTTCGTCGTCGCGCGCAGCAATATCCTTGCCGCCAATGCCGCGCGGCGGATGGCGATGGCCGAGGCGCCGCAGTTCAACCCGCTTTACCTCTGTTCGGGCACCGGGCAGGGCAAGACGCACCTGTTGCAGGCGATCGCGCAGGATTATGCCGCGACCTATCCGGGCGCGGCGATCATCCTGATGTCGGCCGAAAAATTCATGCTCGAATTCGTCAGCGCGATGCGCGGCGGCGACATGATGGCGTTCAAGGCGCGGCTGCGCGCCGCCGACCTGCTGCTGCTCGACGATCTGCAGTTCGTGATCGGCAAGAATTCGACGCAGGAGGAATTGCTCCACACGATCGACGACCTGATGTGCTCGGGCAAGCGCCTCGTCGTCACCGCCGACCGCCCGCCCGCGATGCTCGACGGGGTCGAGGCACGGCTGTTGTCGCGGTTGTCGGGCGGGCTCGTCGCCGATATCGAGGCGCCCGAAGACGGCCTGCGCGAACGCATCATCCGCCAGCGGCTCGCCGCGATGCCGATGATCGAGGTGCCCGACGCGGTCGTCGCGTGGCTGGTCAAGCATTTCACGCGCAATATCCGCGAACTCGAAGGCGCGCTCAACAAGCTGCTCGCCTATGCCGCGCTCACCGGAACGCCGATCGACCTGACGCTTGCCGAAGACCGGCTCGCCGAAAATGTCCGCAGCGCGCGCCCGCGCATCACGATCGACGAGATCCAGCGCGCGGTGTGCGCGCACTACCGGCTCGACAAGTCCGAAATGTCGTCGAAGCGCCGCGTCCGCGCGATCGCCCGCCCGCGGCAGGTCGCCATGTATCTGGCGAAGGAGCTGACGCCGCGCTCCTATCCCGAGATCGGACGCCGTTTTGGCGGGCGCGACCATTCGACGGTGATCCATGCCGTGCGGACGGTCGAGGCGCTGCGCGTCGCCGACAGCGAACTCGATGCCGAGATCGCCGCCATCCGGCGCAGCCTCAACAGTTGATGGGTCGCACCACAGCGAAAAGGCCCGGTGTCCTTGCGGAGACCGGGCCTTTTTGTTGGTGACGAAACCTCGTGCCTAGGGTCAGGACCCATTAATTGCGCGTTCGAGGCGTCGAAATGGCGAAGATATCGGGTCCGGGCGGGTGCAGCGGGTAGCATCGCTACCCGCAAGGCCGCGCGGGCGCGAGATCGAAGCCATTTCGGCGTCCCTCCGGGATTTGACCGATTTTGTCCATTGCTTCGTCGGCAAGCCTAGAAATATCGACATATTCCGGCGTCTTGCCTCCTCGCACTGAACAAAATCGCTTCAAACCTCGAACGCGTAATTAATGGGTCCTGACCCTAGCCCTTTTCGGGCGGTGCGACGGTGATCCGCACGCGCTCGCCCGAATTGCCGGGGAAGCCCGTGAACATCGCTTCGACGAGGTTCGGCACCAGCGTCTGGAGGTTGTTGTCGCGCGACTGCGCCTCGGCCTGTCCTTCGAACAGCCGCGCACCGTCGGCGGTGCGGTCGATCTGCAGCTTCAGTCCGCTCGTATAGACGGTGTAGCTGCTGACGTCGTTATAGCCCCAGCCCGGACCGAACCCGCCCCACAGAAAGGGGTCGCGATAGCCATAGACATAGCGGCGTCCGCCCGGACCGCGCACGACGACGGGGCGATAATAGCCCGGCCCCCAGCCGCGATACCAGGGATCGCCGAAGCCGGGGCTCGACACGACCTTCTCGCGGCCCTTGTCGACGCCATAGTCCATGCGGACGAGCAGGTCGGGGCTTTCGCCGGGCGCGACGGGGCGATAGCCGAATTGCGTCAGTTCGCTGGCGACAATATTGGCATACCGCCCAAACTCAATCCCGCCTTCGAGCGCGGGGTTGCTCGCCTCGACCGCGAAGGTCTGGCCCTGCGGTGCGGGAAGCTGCGACTGGAAGCGCGCGACATCGGCCTTGAAGGGCGTCGCGCAGCCCGCGAGCGCGAGGGCTGCCGCCGCTATGGCGGAGAGGCCCAGTCGCCGGGAAATCTTGTTGCTCATCGTCATGCTCCGTGATTCGGGTGCACCATATGGGCGCTTTCTATAGCATGACTATACCACAGCGACTTAACCTTGGTTGAACCCGCTTCGTCGCACTTTTGTTCGCGACAAGTTCGCAGTGGCGCCGCGGCGGCTCAGCGGCAGAGCCCGAGCGCGGCATAAGCCGCGTCGAGCGTCGGCCGCGCGAGCGCCGATGCACGCGCCGCCCCTGCCTCGAGCGCGGCGTCGATTGCCGCCGGATCGGCCTTGAGTTCGGTCAGCCGCGTCGCGATCGGGCGCAGCGTTTCGACGAGCAGCTCGCCAAGCGCGGGCTTGAACGCACCGAACCCCTGCCCCGCAAAGCGCGCGAGCACGGCGTCGACGCTCTCGTCGGCCATCGCGGCATAGATCGACACCAGATTCTTCGCCTCGGGCCGCCCGTCGAGCCCCGGAGCCTCCGACGGCAGCGGTTCGGGGTCGGTCTTCGCCTTGCGGATTTTCGCCATGATCGTGTCGGCATCGTCGACCAGGTTGATCCGGCTCATGTCGCTCGGGTCCGATTTCGACATTTTCGCGCTGCCGTCGCGCAGGCTCATGATCCGCGCCGCGGTCGGCGGGATCGTCGGTTCGGGAAGGGTGAAGGTCTCGGTCCCGGTGTCGAGGTTGAACTTGGTCGCGATGTCGCGCGCGAGTTCGAGATGCTGTTTCTGGTCGCCGCCGACCGGCACGTGCGTCGTCTGATAGATGAGCACGTCGGCGGCCTGCAGCACCGGATAGGCATAGAGCCCGACGCTCGCGCCCTCGCGGTTCTTGCCCGACTTTTCCTTGAACTGCGTCATGCGGTTGAGCCAGCCGATGCGCGCGGTGCAGAAAAGCAGCCACGCCAGCTCGGCGTGCGCGGGAACGCGCGCCTGGTTGAACAGGATCGCCTTTGCCGGGTCGATCCCCGCCGCCATCAGCGCCGCCGCCATTTCGCGCGTGTTCGCGGTCAGTTCGGCGGGGTCGTTGTGGACGGTGATCGCGTGCAGGTCGGCCAGGAAATAGAGCTTCTCGCCGGGCATCTCGTCCTGCATCCGCACCCAGTTGCGGATCGCGCCCAGATAATTGCCGAGGTGCAAATTTCCGGTGGGCTGGATGCCCGATAGCGTCCGCATATGATCTTTCCCGTCAGAGTTGTCAGAGTTGGCGCCGGCGCAGCTGGCCGACGGTTTCGCGATTGACCACGCCAAGAAGGAAGGCGCAACCGAAGAATATCGTCGCGCCCGCCGCCACCAGCGCCGATAGCGCGGCGATTCGTTCGAACACGCCGCCGACGAAGGCATCGCCCGCGAGCGGGATCAGATAGTGGAGGGCAATCGCCATGGCGGCGGCGGCGACGACGATCCGCACGATCCGTCCCGCGACGCGCGGCGACAGGCGATAGCGTCCGCTGCGGTGCAGGATCGTATAGAGCATCGCGACATTGCTCCACGCCGCGATTGATCCCGCGAGCGCGAGCCCGACGATCCCGAAGCGCGGGATGAGCAGCAGGTTGAGCGCGATGTTGAGCAACAGCGACGCCCCCGCGGTCCACACCGGCGTGCGCGTGTCCTTGCGCGCGAAGAAATTGGGGACGAGCACCTTGACCAGCACATAGGCGGGCAGGCCGACGACGAGCCCGCCGACGACCGCGCCGGTCGCCAGCCCGTCGGCGACGCTGTAATTGCCGCCGACGTAAAAGGCGCTGGTGATCGCCGGTCCCGCGACGAACAGCGCGACGGCGGCCGGTACGGTGAGCAGCATCGCAAGCTCGACCGCATTGCTCTGCAGGCGCGCCGCACCGTCATCGTCGCTCGCCGCGATGAAGCGCGAGAGTGCGGGGAGGATCGCGGTGCCGAGCGCGATGCCGATAATGCCAAGCGGAAGCTGGTTGAGCCGGTCGGCCATCGCGAGATAGGTGATGCTCTTGTCGGGCAGCGTCGCGATGAAGAACAGGTCGATGAAGCGGCTGATCTGATAGATTCCCGCGCCGAACACGGCGGGAAGGATCAGCACCCCCATCTCGCGCACCCCCGCGGTCATCCGCGGACGGCGCAGCGCCGGGGCAAAGCCCGCGCGGCGCACCCAGAAGAACAGCCAGCCAAGCTGGAACAGCCCTGACAGCGTGACCGCGATGGCGAGGTACAGTCCCGTCGCGGTGCGCGCCGCCTCGCTGCCGTCGCCCTGCACCATGCCGAGCAGCAGCGCGGCGATCAGGCAGATGTTGAGCATGATCGGCGCCGCGGCGGCGGCGGCGAAGCGCGACAGGCTGTTGAGGATCGCGGCGAACAAGGTCGCGACGCTCATGAAGGCAAGATAGGGAAAGGCGATGCGCGCCATCAGCACGGCATGGCCGAACATCGGCGGGTCGCCCTCCAGCCGGTCGCTCGCGAACAGCCCCATCACCCACGGCATGACGACAAGCAGCAGCGCCGAAAAGACGATCAGGATCGGGATCAGCACCGCGAGCACCGATTCGGCGAAGCGCCGCGCCTCGCTCGCGTCGCCCTCCTTCGTCATGCGCTGGTTGAACAGCGGGACGAAGGCGGCGGCAAAGGCGCCTTCGGCGAACAGGCGCCGGAAGATATTGGGAAGCTGGAAAGCGAGCTGCCAGGCATCGGCGACGCCGCCGGCGCCAAGGATGCGCGACAGCAGCATGTCGCGCACGAACCCGAACAGGCGGCTCACCATCGTGAGCCCGCCGATCGTACCGACGCTTTTGATCAGGCTGCTCATGTCGCGAGCCTGCCCTTCGTGACGGGCCTAGGCTTCGCCAACCGGGGCCGGCATTTCGCCTTCCGCCGCATTGCGTTCCTGCAACTGCTGCATGAACAGGCCGTGGAAATCGATCGGTTCGAGCAGCAGCGGCGGGAAACCGCCGTCGCGCACGGCGTCGGCGACGACGCGGCGCGCGAAGGGGAAGAGGATGCGCGGCGCTTCGGCGAGGAAGAAGGGCTGAAGCTGGTCGTCGGGGACGTTGCGGACGCCGAAAAGGCCAGCATATTGCAGCTCGATGACAAAGGCGGTGCCTTCGTCGAACTTCGACGTGACGTCGATTTTCAGCGTGACCTCGAACAGATTTTCGCCGACGCCGTCGGCGCCGATGTTGAACTGGACGTCGATCTGCGGTGCCGACTGCCACTGATAGACGGCCGGGGCGTTCGGGTTCTCGAACGACAGATCCTTCACATATTGCGAGATCAGGCCGATGGCCGGGCCATTGTCTTCGCCATTGGGCTGCGGGGCGGGATTGATGTCGGCGCTGGTCTCGTCGGCCATGATGTGATGCTTTCGTTCGCTTGAATGACGGGAAAAGTCCCTGCCGCTCGCCCGTGCGGGAGACGCGGTGGACGGTTGCCGCGGCGCTTAGCAGCGGCGGGCGCCAAGCACAATGGGGCGGGGCGTGCCGGGGCCGCGGCGGCGAATCGTTGACCGGCCGGACGCCCCGCGCCAAGGAGATTTGAAACATGGCGGTGCATCGCCTATGTATTATGCTATTCTCCACCGCCCTAATTGGACAAAAATCTGTGACAGCCTTTACGATCGTCCTGCTTGCCATGATTGCCGCCTTCCTCGGCATGCGGCTCTATTCTGTGCTCGGCAAGCGCACGGGGCACGAGCAGGAGCCGGTGCTGCCGCGTCGCGACGAGCGCGCCGCACCCGCGCCGCGCCGCGTCGACGATGGCGACACGCTCGCAGCATCGGCAACGCCCGCGCCCGACGCGTCGGGGCTCGTTTACGAGCCCGCGGCCGAAATCGGGCTGCGCGAACTGCTCGCGACCGACCGCGATTTCGATGCCGGGCGCTTCATGGAGGGCGCCGAGGCGGCCTATCGCATGATCCTCGAGGCTTTTTGGGCGGGCGACCGCGAAACGCTGCGCGACCTGTGCGACGACGACAGCTACGAAGCCTTCGCCGCCGCGATCGATGCCCGCGAAAAAAGCGGCGAAACGCTCGAAAACCGGCTCGTCGGCATCAATTCGGCAAAGATTACCGCGGTCGACGTCGGCCGCAAGGAAGCGCGCATCACCGTGCGTTACCAGGCCGATATCAGCGCGGTGACGCGCGACGCCGACGGCAAGCTTATCGGCGGATCGATGAGCGACGCCGCGCCGACCGACGATCTTTGGACCTTCCGCCGCCAGATCGGGAGCAGCGATCCCAACTGGCTGCTCGACGAAGCCGAATCCGCCTGACGCCGATGCGCGGCACGGCGACAGGCGCAGCGCATCGCGCGCGCCGCACGCGACTCGCTTTCCTGCTGGCCCTCCCGCTGCTCGCGGGCTGTGCGTCGGTGATCCCCGAAACCGCGCCGCGCCCCGGCGGGCCGGGGGCGATGCCCGCGCCGACACCGGCGCCCACGGCCGCGCCGCGTCCCTATCAACCGCGCCCGTCCGAAAGCGGCAGCGTTGCGGCAACTCCCATCCCCGCGACGCCGAAACCGCCGCTCGCAGCGGCGCCCGCGCCCGCCGACGCGGCGACGGCGGCGCAAAGCGGCGTGATCGCCGGTCCCGAATATAACGAGCTTGGCGTCTCGGCCGAACAGGCGACCGCCGCGCTCAAGGCCTTCCGTTTGAGCTGCCCCTCGGTGCAGCGCCGCCCCGATGCCAGTGGGCTGACGCAGGCGGGCGAGTGGACCGAAAGCTGCGCCGCGGCGACCGGCTGGCCCGACCGCGACGCGTCGAACTTCTTCAGCCGCTATTTCGGCACGGTGCAGGTCGGTGCGGGCACCGCCTTCGTCACCGGCTATTACGAGCCCGAAATCGCCGGATCGCGCACGCGCGCGCCGGGTTACGACGTTCCCATCTATCGCCGTCCGCCCGATCTGGTCGAAATCGACCTCGGCGAATTTGCCGACGACCTCAAGGGGCGCCGTATCCGTGGCCGCGTCGACGGACAGAAATTCGCGCGCTATCACGACCGTGCGGCGATCGAGGCCGGCGCGCTCGCGGGGCGCGGACTCGAAATCGCCTGGGCCGCCGACGCCGCCGAATTCTTCTTCCTGCAGATCCAGGGATCGGGACGGCTGCGGCTTCCCGACGGGCAGATCATGCGTATCGGCTACGACACGCAGAACGGCCGCGATTATGTCGGTATCGGCAAGCTGCTGCTCGACCGCGGCGAGCTTCAGCGCGGGCAGGCGTCGATGCAGGGCATTCTCGACTATCTGCGCGCCGACCCCGTGCGCGGTGCGGCGGTGATGAACGAAAATCCCAGTTGGGTCTTTTTCCGCGAACTCACCGGACCCGGCCCGCTTGGCGCGCTCGGCGTTCCGGTGACGGGCCGCGCCAGCGTCGCCGCCGATCCCAAATATGTGCCGCTCGGCGCCCCCGTCTTTCTCTCGCTCGACCGCGCCGAACCGAACGGATTGTGGATTGCGCAGGACACCGGCGGCGCGATCAAGGGCGCGAACCGCTTCGACAGCTTCTGGGGCGCGGGCGACCAGGCGCGCGCGATCGCGGGGGGCATGGCGGCGCGCGGTTCGGCGCTGATCCTGCTGCCGCGCGCGAGCGTCGCGCGCCTCACCGCGGCGCGCTGAGGCGCGCGCCGTGCCGCGGCGCCTCGCCCCCGACGAAGCGGCGCTCTGGAAAAAGGTCGCCGCGACGGTCGAGCCGCTCGCGAAGCCGCAGCCTTCACCGCTCGAACCCGCCGCGCCGCCGACGGTGCGTCCGCCCACATCCTTGCCAAAGGGCCACGCCCGGCCCGCCGCGCGCCCTCCCGCGCCGCTGCCGCCGCCGCGCCGCGCGCATCAGGCGGCGACGCTCGACAGCCATTGGGACCGGCGGTTGCGCAAGGGACTCGTCCGTCCCGACATGAGCATCGACCTCCACGGCCACAGCCTCGCCTCGGCGCAGGCGCTGCTCGACGAGACGATCGGGATCGCGCTGCTGCGCGGCGCGCGCGTGCTCCTCGTCGTTGCGGGACGGCTGCGCCCCGGCGCCGACCGGCTGCCGCAGATGCACGGGCTGCCGCGCCCGCGCGGGGCGATCCGCGCCGCGCTGCCCGACTGGCTCGCCGTTTCGCCGCACGCCGACAGCATCGTCGCGCTGCGCCCCGCGCATATCAGCCACGGCGGCGCGGGTGCGGTCTATCTGATCCTCCGCCGCGCGCGCGATTGACGGATTAGCTCACGCAAAGGCGCAAAGGCGCGAAGAGATAGCAAAAGAGTCTCACACAAAGACACAAAGAGGGCGGGTTTCGCTCGCGCCATTACTTCAACTTTGCGCGAAGCGCTCTTTACCGATCGCTTGCGGAGACGGGCAACCGCGCGCCAGAGAGCGCTATCTTCGCGCCTTTGCGCCTTCGCGTGAGATTCAGTCAGTCCACCAGCGCCCGCATCAGCACCCCGCGATAGATGGCGGTGAGCGTGTGCAGGTCCTCGACCGCAACCGCCTCGTCCAGCTTGTGCATCGTCGCATTGGTCAGCCCGAATTCGACCACCGGGCACAGCGCGTGGAGGAAGCGTGCGTCGGAGGTGCCGCCGCTCGTCGACATTTCGGCGACGACGTCGGTTTCGGCGTGGATCGCCTCGGCGACGAGGCTCGACAGCTCGCCCGGCGGGGTGAGGAAGGCTTCGCCCGAAATCTTGCCCATCACCTTCGCGCGCGGTTCGACATCGTGCGCAAGCCGTTCGACCATCGCGACCAGCTCGGCGCCGCTGTGGCGGTCGTTGAAGCGGATCGACAGCCGCGCGCGCGCCGATGCGGGGATGACGTTGGTTGCGCCGTTGCCGACCTCGATATCGGTGAATTCGATGTTCGACGGCTGGAACCAGTCGGTCCCGGCGTCGAGGCTGACCGCGTCGATCGCGGCCAATATCTTGACGAGCTTGGGGATCGGATTGTCGGCAAGGTGCGGATAGGCGACATGCCCCTGCGTCCCCGGCACGTCGATCCAGATGTTGACCGAACCGCGGCGGCCGATCTTCACCATGTCGCCCAGCCGGTTGACCGATGTCGGCTCGCCGACGACGATCATGTCGGGGCGAATGCCGCGCGCGTCCATATGCTCCATCAGCGCGCGCGTGCCGAAAATCGCTGCGCCCTCCTCGTCGCCGGTGATGATCAGGCTGACCGTGCCGCATTCGGTGGGCGTCGCGGCGACGGCGGCGACAAAGGCGGCGATCGCGCCCTTCATGTCGACCGCGCCGCGCCCATAGAGCAGGTCGCCGCGCACTTCGGGGACAAAGGCGTCGCCGGTCCAGCCGACGCCCGGCGGCACGACGTCGAGGTGCCCGGCAAAGCCGAAATGGCGCGGCCCCTTGCCCTTGCGCACCGCGAGCAGATTTTCGACCGGCCCGTCGGGCTCGATCCCGTCGATGAAACGCTCGACGGTGAAACCGAGCGGGACGAGCGCTTCTTCGAGCACATCGAACACCGCGCCCGTCGCCGGGGTGATGGACGGCGCGGCGATCAGCGCCCTGGCGAGGTTCACGGGGTCGATAGCGTGGGTCATCGCGCCTCCATACCCGTTCGCATCGCGCGAAGTCGAGATGCGTTGGCGCGGGGCATCTCGACTTCGCGCGATGCGGCCGGCAAAGAGGGAAGGGAGGAACGCCCATGCCCAAGCTCGACCTCGATTCGATTCCGCAGACCAACGCCACCGGCTATCCGCCGCCGTTCGACGAACCCGTGCAGGGGCGCTGGTACCGCCGCCTCGCGCCCGTTGCGGGCCTTTCCGACTTCGCCGCGAGCCATGTCGTGCTCAAACCCGGCGCCTGGTCGTCGCAGCGCCACTGGCACGATGGCGAGGACGAAATGGTGGTGATGATATCGGGCGAGGCGGTGCTCGTCGAGGACGACGGGCGCACGGTGATGCGCGCGGGCGACATTGCGGTTTGGCCCAAGGGCAGCACCAACGGCCATCATCTGGTCAACGAATCGGACGCCGACTGCGTCTTCGTCGCGCTCGGTGGCGGCGCAAAATATAACAGCGGCGGCGGCTATTCGGACATCGACATGCTGTTCAACGCCGATGGCGGCTACACGAAAAAGGACGGCACGCCCTATCCGGCGAAGCGGACGGCGTGAGTCGGGCGCGGCGCGGCCCGCAGCGGGTCCCCGGGTCAAGCCCGGGGTGACGAAGTAAGAAAAGAGCGCCCCCTACGCCCCGCCCGGTCCTTCGAACTGCTCGATCACCCAGTCCTCGGCCTGCGCGCCGCCGATCCAGTCCTGCATGCACGGGTGGCTGATCACCGCCTGGCAATAGGGCAGGGCAAAGCGCGGCAGCGGGATCGAGTAGGTGACGAACCGCGTCACCACCGGCGCGAACATCATGTCGACCGCCGACCAGTCGCCGAACAGATAGTCGCCCTCGCCGCCGAAGCGCGCGCGCGCCTCGGCCCAGATGTTCAGGATGCGCGCGACGTCGGCCGAAACCTCGGGCGACAGGTCGGCGGCCGGATAGATGCGGCGGATGTTCATGCTGTGCTCGCGGCGCAGCGCGGCAAAGCCCGAATGCATTTCGGCGGCCATCGACCGCGCCATCGCGCGCGCCGCCATATCCTCGGGCCAATAGCCGCGCGTCCCGCCGGTCTTTTCGTTGAGATAGTCGACGATCGCCAGGCTGTCCCACACGACGATATCGTCGCCGTCCCACAGGATCGGAACCTTGCCGCCCGACGGCGCGAATTCGTCGCCCTCGCGCCGGTTCGACCAGTCCTCGTCATAGAGCGGGACGGTGACTTCCTCGAACGGCAGCCCGCTATGCTTGACCGCCAGCCAGCCGCGCAGGCTCCAGCTCGAATAGGCCTTGTTGCCGATGAAGAGTTTCATTGTGTCTCCAGTTGCCCTCCCGCTTGCGGGAGGGGCTAGGGGAGGGCCTGTCATCGGCCCGTCGGAAGGCAACATGCCCTCCCCCGACCCCTCCCGCAAGCGGGAGGGGAGCGATCAACTCTCCACCGCCTCCAGCACCGCGGTGCGAAGCTCGGCAATCCCCATGCCCTTTTCGCTGCTCGTCGCGATCACCTCGGGGTGCGCGGCGGGGTGTTTGCGCGCCTCGGCCTCGGTCGCGGCGTGGACCGCGGCGAGGTCGGTGGCCTTGATCTTGTCGGCCTTGGTCAGCACGAGGCGATAGCTCACCGCGGCGGTGTCGAGCATCTCGAGCACCTCGCGGTCGACGTCCTTGATCCCGTGGCGGCTGTCGATCAGCACCAGGGTGCGCTTCAGCACCGCGCGCCCGCGCAGATAATCGTTGATCAGGAAGCGCCATTTCCTGACGACATCCTTCGGCGCCTTGGCAAAGCCATAGCCCGGCATGTCGACCAGCCGGAACACCAGCGGGTTGCCGACATCGAAATAGTTGAGCTCCTGCGTCCGCCCCGGCGTGACCGAGGTGCGGGCAAGCCCGCCCCGGTTCGTCAGCGCGTTGAGCAGCGACGACTTGCCGACGTTCGACCGCCCGGCAAAGGCGATCTCGGGCACGCCCGGGCTCGGCAGATGCTCGAGCGCGGGCGCCGATTTCAGAAAGGCGATCGGCCCCGCGAACAGCTTGCGCGCGCGTTCGGGCAGCGCCGGGTCCAGATTGTCCTCGCTCACTTTGCCGCCGCGGCCTTCAGCGCTGGATATTTGCGGTACATCCACTGCTGCTGGCCGATCGAGAGGATATTGTTGGTGATCCAGTAGAGCAGCAGGCCCGCCGCGAACGGCGCCATGATGAACATGAACAGCCACGGCATCAGTTTGAACACCTGTTCCTGCACCGGGTCGGTCGGCGGCGGGTTCAGGCGGAACTGCAGCCACATCGTCACGCCCAGGATCACCGCGAGCAGGCCGATGCTGAGCAGCGACGGCGGGGTGAAGGGCAACAGGCCGAACAGGTTCAGGATCATCGCGGGGTCCTGCGCCGACAGATCCTTGATCCACAGCGCGAACGGCTGGTGACGCATTTCGATCGTCAGCATCAGCACCTTGTAGAGCGCGTAAAAGATCGGGATCTGGATCAGGATCGGCAGGCAGCCCGCGAGCGGGTTGATCTTTTCGTCCTTGTAAAGCTTCATCAGCTCTTGCTGCATCCGCGGCTTGTCTTCCTTGTACCGCTCCTGCAGCGCCTTCATCTTCGGCTGGACGACGCGCATCTGCGCCATCGACGCGAACTGCTTCTGCGCGATCGGGAACATCAGCAGGCGGATGATCAGCGTCAGGATCATGATCGCGACGCCGAAATTGCTCACCTGCTTGAACAGCCAGTCGAGCAGCTTGAAGATCGGCACCTCGAAAAATTCGAACCAGCCCCAGTCGATCGCATTCGACAGGCGCGTGATGCCGAGGTCGTCCTGATAGCGCTGCAGCGTGTAGAATTCTTTGGCGCCGGCGAAGATGCGGCTGGTGGTCGTCACCTGTTTGCCGGGCGCAATCTGGGTGAAATCGCGCGCGAACAGGCTCTGATAGTTGTTTGCCGCCGGCGAGCTGATCGCCGCGGTGACGCGCTCGCCGCTCGACGGCACGATCGCCGCGAGCCAATATTTGTCGGTAAAGCCCAGCCAGCCTGCCGAATTGTACCGGACGCTGCGCCCCTCGGCCTCCTCGACGTCGTCATAATCGATGTCGAACACCGACTTGCCGCTCAGATAGCCCGTCGGGCCAACGTGGATCGTCCAGCTGTCGGCCTCGTGCGGGTCGGACGGCTTGCCGAAGCGGTCGATCAGCGCAAAGCTGCTCGTGCTGACCGGCGCGTCACCGCCATTGGCGATCGTCTGCTTCGCGGTGATCAGATAATTGTCGTCGATCGCGTATTCGATGCGGAACGTCTGGCCCGTGCCGTTCGCCCAGCTCAGCGTCACCGGGGTCGCGGGGGTCAGCTTGTCGCCGCTCGCGGTCCAGACCGTGTTCGGTCCCGGAACCTCGATCCCCTGCGCCGACCAGCCGAGGCTCGCGAAATAAGCGGCCTTGGTCCCGCCGGGCGCGAACAGGCGCACCGGCGGCGCGTCCTTCTTGATCGACTGGCGATATTTGGTGAGCGTGATGTCGTCGACGCGCGCGCCGACGAGGTTGATCGAGCCTGCAAGCTTGGGCGTCTCGATCGGGATGCGGTTTCCTTCCGCCAGCACCGCCTCGACCGGGCGGATCGCCTGCGCGACCCCGGTCGCCGCGGTCACGCCGGGTGCGGGCAGTCCGCTCGGCTGGCCCTGCGCTGCGGGCGCGGTGGCCGGGGCGCCGTTGGCGCCGGCGACCGTCGTCGTCACGTCGGGCTTTTCGGGGGTCGGGAAGAATTTCTCGGCCACGAAATTCCAGCCGATCAGAATCGCCACCGACAATAAAATTGCCGCGATCAGGTTCCGCTTGTCGTCCACGCTTCTCGGTCTCTCTTCGTTTCGATGTCGGGAAAGGCGCCGCTACGGCACCGGGTCATAGCCATGCCCGCCCCAAGGATGGCAGCGCATTAGCCGCTTTGTCGCGATCCAGCCACCCTTGATCGCGCCATGGCGTTGGATCGCGATGATCGCATATTCGCTGCACGAGGGCGCATAGCGGCACGTCGGCGGCAGGATGCGCGACGGCCCCAATTGCCACGCGCGCGCGATCAGGATGAGGAGGCGGGCGATCATGGGAAAACCCCGGAAATCCGCCGAACTTCACACGAGATGTCCCCAATATCGTCACCCCGGGCTTGACCCGGGGTCCCGCTGTTCCCCGTCGCAGAGCGGGGCCCCGGGTCGAGCCCGGGGTGACGGGGAAGGGCAGCGGGGGGGCAAGGCTTCATCGCGCGACCTTCTTCGCCGCGCGCGCGAGCGCCGAATCGAGCTGTTCGGCCAGTTCGGCAAAGACGATGTCGTTGCCGCCCGGCCGTCCGATCAGCACATGGTCGGCGCCGCCGATCCCGCGGTCGGGAATCGCGGCGCGGGCAAGCGCGCGCAACCGCCGCTTCATGCGGTTGCGCGCGACGGCGTTGCCGACCTTCTTGCTGACGGTAAAGCCGACGCCCGGCGTGTCGTCGCCGTCGCCGCGCGGGCGGACGAGCAGGACAAAGCCGGGCATGGGAAAGCGAAGGCCGCGATTCGCGGCCAGGAATTCGCTGCGTTTGTTAAGCGTTCGCACCAGACGCGCTGGCGCAGAAGCGTCGGCGATCAGGCCGACAGCTTCTTGCGGCCGCGGGCGCGGCGCGCGGCCAGGACCTTGCGGCCGCCGACGGTTGCCTTGCGGGCGCGGAAGCCGTGACGGCGCTTGCGCACGAGGCGGCTCGGTTGGTAGGTGCGCTTCATCGCGGTATCCCCAAAATCTCTTTGTTCGATCTAACGAAAAATGGCCGCCAAACGCGGGCGGCCGCCAATGGAGGGCCGGATAAGGGAGTCGCGGATGAAAGTCAATCATCATCCAGTGCGCTTTCGATACGCTGGCGCGCGCGCCGCCGCGCCGCGCTCATCCGCCGCATCACGCGGTCGGTCCACGCGCCATAGCGCGGGTGCCGCCGCTTGAACGCGACATAGCGGCGCTTCGCCCACGCGCTGTTCTGAAGGCACAGCATCAGCCCGAGCGGAAAGAGAATCACGAATCCCGGTCCCGGCAGCGGCCCGATCACGATGCCGGTCAGCATCAACAGCAGGCCGAGCAGGAACAGGCCAAAGCGCACCTGCGCATTCGCCCGCAATCGATGATAAAGGCTTCGCTTCGCCATGGGGGCGATGTGGGGGACGCGGCGCCGTGTTGCAAGGCTAACGCAGCGCGGCGCGGCGCGCGAAGCCCCGGCCGGCGGCGTCGGCACTTTCGATGCCGTGCGAACCGCTCCATCCGTCCCCGGCCCGGCGATCTTTTGGAACGCTTCGGCCAACGCGACGCCGGCTAACGGAACAATCGATGCAAGCGGCCGTTGTCGGAATATTGAACCCCAAAGATGGTTCACCCCCGCTGTCGGAGAGAGAGAATGAAAAAGATTCTGACAATGTTCGCAATTAGCGGTTCGATATTCTTCCTGTCTGCTTGCAACACCATCGAAGGTGCAGGGAAGGATATTGAATCCGTCGGAGAATGCGCTGACGGAGTCGAAGGCAACTGCTAGGGTCCTGACCCTAGTTTGCGCGGCCATGGGTGACTGGCGCTCGCATATTGCCGATACTGGCGTTCGCGAACGCCGCGGCGACGCGATTCAGTTGAGCGCCACGAACCGCGCCATGTCGTCGCGCGTCAGATAGCGGACCTCGTCGAACGGCGTCGCGTTGGTCATCGCGTAAAAGGCGCGCGCCTTGGCGTCGTCCATCCCCATTTCGCGGTAAAGCGAAAGATATTCGGCGTGCACCGGGTCGCTTTCGGGATAGTCGCGCGCCTCGCGGCCATATTCGTCGGCCCAGCTATGGACGCCGAACTCGGCGTCGGCGGCGGCGCTGCGCCTGACCCCCGCGAGCCACAACTCGACCGCGCCCGACCGCACCGACCCGCCGCCCGGCACATGCGTTTCCAGCCCCGCGCGGCGAATTGCGCGCGCGAGGATCAGGTTCGCCTCTTCGTCGAGGCTGCCGGGGCAATCGACCATCTCGAGCCGCTGCAATCGCGGAAAGGCCGCCATCATCTGCGCGAACTGGCGCGGCGTCGCGCCGTCGACATCGCCCGCCATCCGCGCGGTGCTGCCGTCGACGACCGCGAACGGACCGAAACGCGCGAGCGCGCCCGCCGGCTGGACGAGCGCCGGGGCGGGGGCAAAGCGGCGCGCGGGCATCGCGTCGGCCATGCCTTCGACCTCGACGTCATCCGCGAAAATATCGTCGTCGAAATCGGCCGCGCCGAAATCGCCGTCGTCGACCTCGATCCATGTCGTCGTCGTGGTGGTGATCGTCACGACCTGCTGCGCTTGCGCGGGCGCAAAGGCGATCGCCGCAGCGAACAGTGCGGCGATGGCGGTGCGCAGAAGGGCGGTCGGCCAAGGCATGCCCCCGTCCTCGCGCGCGCGCGGCTACCAAAAGGCAAAGCGGCAGGGTCAGCACAGCGTTAACCGCGATACGGGACACGCGCCCGGCGCTGCGAGCGCATCGTACTTCGCCCCGCTATTGCTCGCACAGCGCCTTCAGTTGCTCGGCCACCGTGGTCCAGCCGGGGGTGAAGCCCATCGCCTCATGCTGTTTCAGCGCCTCGTCGCTCCAGTGGCGCGCCCAGCCGGTGTAGCGCGTGCTTTCGCCCTCGGGCTCGATTTCCCAGCCGCCGATCATGAACGGACCCGCGGGCGCGAGCCGCCCGTCGGCGCCGCGCAGCACCGCGTCGGTCGACACCATGCGGCGTCCCGGCACGACCTCCAGGAAAATCCCGTCGCTCGGGTGCGTCTCGCCCTCGGGGCCGTGCATCGTCATCGCGCAGCGGCCGCCGGTGCGAAGGTCGAACGCGTCGAGCGTCACGGTCCACGGCTTCGGGCACCACCATTCGGCGGCGCGCTCGGTCATCACCTGCCACACTTTTTCGGGGCTGGCGTCGATCAGGATCGAAACCGACAATTCGCGGGGGGATTCGGTCATGTCATTCTCCTTGGGGATAGGGCGGGGCGCGGACTAGGCCGCGCCAACGGCTTCGCCGCGTACCGCCGCCTCGATCGCCGCAATGTCGATCTTTTTCATCTGCATCATCGCGTCGAACGCGCGCTTCGCGGCGGCCTTGTCGCTGCTCGTCGTCGCCTCGAGCAGCGCGCGCGGCGTGATCTGCCACGACACGCCCCATTTGTCCTTGCACCAGCCGCACACGCTTTCCTCGCCGCCATTGCCGGTGATCGCGTCCCACAGCCGGTCGGTCTCTTCCTGCGTTTCGGTGTGGACGATGAAGGAAAAGGCCTCGCTATGCTTGAAAACCGGCGGGCCGTTGAGGCCGAGGCACGGGGTTCCCATCAGCGTGAATTCGACCGTCAGCACATCGCCTTCCTTGCCGCCGGGGGTGTCGGTCGGCGAGTGATGCACCGCGCCGACGCGGCTGTCGGGAAAGGTGTCGGCGTAAAATTTCGCGGCCTCTTCGGCATCGCCCTCGTACCAGAGGCACAAGGTCATGGGTGTCTTGCTCATCGTCTCTCTCCATCCTTGTTCGTCCCTCGGCCGAGGGATTTGCGCCGCCTATTTGCGCGGCCCGACGAGGCCAAAGGCCGCGCCTTGCGGGTCGATGCCGCTCACTGCAAATTCGCCGCCGGGGATCTCCATCGGATCGTGGAGCAGCTTGCCGCCCGCTCCGGCCACCGCGCCGACCGCGCGGTCGATATCGTCGACGCCGATATAGAAATGCCAGGCGGGTGCCGGGGTCTCGGGCGTCATCGGCATCACCGCGCCGATCCCCGTCGCGCCATGCTGGATGAAGCGATAGGCGCCCATCTCGCCCATATCCATTTCGCCTTCCTGCCCCCAACCGAAATGCTTTTGATAAAAGGCGATCGCGGCGTCGGGGTCGGTGGTCGACAGCTCGTTCCAGCGCACATGCTGCGCCTCGGTCACCGAAAACACGTCGCTTTCGGCGCCTTCCTTGCCTTCGGGCGGAACGGGCTTCATCACGTAAAAGGGCGCGCCCTGCGGGTCGGCGACCATCGCCATCCGCCCGACGGGCAGGCCGTGCGGCTCCATAAGGACGGCGCCGCCGTCGGCGGCGATCGCCGCGACCGCCGCATCGACATCGTCGACGTACAGATAGGCCAGCCAGCCGGGGCGCGCGCCGCCCGCGATCATTTCGGCGCCGAGGCGCAGCGCGCCCCCGGCGTTGCCGCCGTCGCTCCGCACGATCATGCGGTAATCGACGCCGCCGGGCGCGGCGGGATCGCTACGCGCGGCGATCGTCCAGCCGACGACCGCGCCATAGAAGCGCGCGGCGGCGTCGGGGTCGGGGGTCATCAGTTCGTACCAGATGAACTGGCCGGTCGCGTCGGTCATCGCTCTTTCCTTTCCTGGCATCAGGCTTCGACGATCGGCGCAAAGCCGCCATAGATCATGCGCTTGCCGTCGAAGGGGCGCTCTTCTTCGGGGCCGGGGTTCATCCGTTCGTCGGCCATCACCTTTTTCCAGCCCCCGTCACGCGCGTCCTTGCTCGGCCATTCGACCCAGCTGAACACGACCGTCTCGCCATCTTTTTTATGCGCGGCGCGGGCATAGTCGGTGACCTCGCCGTCAGGCACATCGTCACCCCAATTTTCGACGACGCGCGTGGCGCCATGCTCGATGAAAACATCCGACGCCATTTTCGCCAACGCGCGATAGCGGTCCTTGTTGACATCGGGCACGGGGGCGACAAAGCCGTCGACATATCCCATCGCGCCGGTGCCGCGATCGTCGAGGATCGACGCGAAACCGCCGACCAGCATCCGCTTGCCGTCGAACGGCATGGTGGCGCCCATTTCCTTCATCCTGGGATCGGACATGATCTTTTCGTTCGCGGCATCGCGCGTCGCCTTGTCGGGATATTCGAACCAGCTGAACACGACGGTCTCGTCATCCTTGGCCTTAACCGCGCCCTTGAAATCGTTGATCTTGCCGTCGGGAACATCGTCGCCCCAGCATTCGACCATGCGCGTCGCGCCGAACTCCCTGAATAACGGCGCCGCATCGGCGGCATGCTTGCGATAGGCTTCCTTGTTCGCGGTCGGCACCGCGACCACAAATCCTTCAACATAGGTCATCGTTTCTCTCCTTCGGGGGGGGGATGGAGTCCGCTCGGGTTCACGCCGCCGCGGGTTCGTCGGCGAACGAGGCGAGCTGCGCCGCGAGTGCGCGGCCAAAGGCCGGGCGCGCGAGGCAGCGTTCGAGATAGGCGGCAAGCCGCGGCTGCTCGCCGACCAGCCCCGCCTCGACCGCCTCGCGCAGCACCGTCGCCATCGCGATGTCGGCGACGCTGAAATCGCCCGCCAGATAGGGATTGTCGCCCAGCGCATCGGCAAGGCGCGACAGCCGCCCGCGAATATGCTCGATCAGCCCGGGGCGGCGCAGCCTGGCCCATTCCTCGTCCTTGGCGAAAATATCGACATTGCCGAGTTCGAACAGCATCGGTTCGACGCTGTTGAGCGCGGCGAACAGCCACGCGATCACCGTCGCGCGCACCTGCGGATCGCGCGGCAGCAGCCGCTCGTCCTGCTCGGCGAGGTGGAACAGGATCGCACCGCTTTCGAACAATTGCACATCGCCGTCGCGCAGCACGGGCACCTGCCCCCACGGCTGGTCGAGATAATGGTCGGCGGGGCGGTTCATCGCGCTGATCAGCTTCTCGCAATAATCGCGCCCGATTTCCTCGCACGCCCAGCGCGGGCGCAGGTCGCGGACATAGCCGCGCGCAAAGTCGGGAACCCAGTCGAATGCGGTGATTTCGATATTGGCGTCGGGGGTAACGGACATCTTGTCTCTCCTCGGGGGGCAGGGTTCAGAAAAAGCCTTCGGGCATCGGCGGGGTCTGTTCGTCGAGAAAAGGGAGCGCCTGCGCGGCTATCGTCGCGGCTTCGGCCATGATGCCGATGTGCGAGGTGCCGGGCAGGACCGACAGGCGCGCCTTGGGCGGCGCGGTCATGAAACCTTGCGTCGCGGCGGCAAGGTCGCTGCCGCCGCGCAGCCGGAACAGCTTGACCGCATGGTCGAGCGTCAGCCCGTCGGCGTCGCCCAGCACGATCATCGTCTTGCCGGGAATCGCGCGCAGTTGCGCGTCGCTATAGGCAAAGGGGACGGCGTCGATATGCTTGATCGCTTCGACCAGGCTCGCAAAGCGGTCGGGGGTTGGCGACAGGCGCTTATATTCGGTCTCCATCGGCGTCCCGGCGAAAAATTCGGGGGTCAGCTTGGCGATCCCTTCAAGGACTTCGGGAACCCAGCCGTCGAGGCTCGCGCCGCCCGAAACGACGACCTGCTTGTCGATCAATCGGGGGTGGCGAACCGCGAGCGCGATGGCCGTGCTGCCGCCCATCGAATAGCCGAGGACATCGGCGCGCTTCACCCCCAGCGCCGCGAGCACCCCCGCCGCATCGTCGGCAAGCTGGTCATAGCTCATCGTCCCGCCAATATCGCCGGTGCGGCCGTGCCCGCGCGCGTCGATGGTGATCACCGGGCGCGATGCGACAAAAGGGGTGACAAAGGGGCGCATCGCTTCGCCCGACATGAAGGCGCCGTGCAGGACGAGCAGCGGGGTCTTGTCCGACGCCGGATCGCCATGCACCTCGTAATAGAAGCGCGCGCCCGCGACCTCGGCATGGCCCGACCGGGTCGGCGCGGCCTCTGCCGTCGCCGCGGTGCGCGCGGCGGGGGTCTGGGCGAGCAGCGCCGGCGACGCGGCGCCGAGCGCGACGACCGTGGACAGCAGCGCGGCGGTGGCAAGGATCGTGCGGCGGCGCGGGAGGGAGAGCAAGATCATGCAATATTCCTTTGCAAAGGGGGTTCAGCTTCGTTTGCCTTTGATCCACGCGACGATCGCCATCGCGTGACCGTGGCCGAGCCCGAAATCGGTCTTCAGCCAGTCGATAACCGCACCTGCCTTGACCCCCGGCGCCAGCCCGGCGTCGTCGGCCAGGCCCTTGTCGATGGCCTGCGCCTGCAGGTCATCGGGGGATTGGCCCGTTTTGGACTGGATATTGTCGAGATAGGCCTGGAAGGACATGGCGCTTCTTCCGGCAAACAGCTCAGGCGGCAGCTTCGGCGGGGGCTTCGCCGCTGGCGGCCGCCGGGTCCATCCACATGATCTCCCAGATATGGCCGTCGGGGTCCTCGAAGCTGCGGCCGTACATGAAGCCGAAGTCCTGCGTCGGCGTCGGGTCGGGCTTGCCGCCCGCGGCGCTTGCCTTGGCAACCTGTGCATCGACCTCGTCGCGGCTGTCCATCGACAGGCACAGCAGTACCTGCGCGCTGTCGTGCGCGTCGGGGATCGTCTTGCTCGTGAATTGCGCCCATTTTTCATGCGTCAGCAGCATGACGTGGATCGCCCCCTCCTCGACGACCATGCACGCCGCGGTTTCGTCGGTGAAGGCGGGATTGTTCACCGCGCCGACCGCCTCGTAAAAGGCTTTCGACCTCTCGAGGTCGGTGACCGGCAGGTTCACGAAAATCATCCTGGGCATATCGTTTCTCCTCAATGGCTTCCGGGGGCAGGTGGGCGGGGAAGCGGGGCCGCGGCAATTATCTCGCGGGTCAAGCCGGTCCGGGCGGTGCGAACAGCATCCGCACATAACGCTTCAGATGGGTGACACTTTCCCGCGCAATCGCCGGGTCGTTCGTCGTTTTGGCCAGGATGAAGCTGCCTTGCAGCACCGCCTGGATATGCCGGGCAAGGCCGAGCGCGGTGACGCCTTCGGGCGCGCCGTAAACTTCCATCGCCGCGGCAATATCGGGGGCGAGCGCGTCGCAATAGGCGGCAATGCTCGCCTCGCACGCGGCGCGGATCGCCTCGCTCGTCGCAAAGGCCTCCTGCACCATCGTCCCGACGAAGCAGGTGAACTCCTCGACCGGGCCGTCGAGCATCGCAAAGCGGAAGTCGATATGGCCGATCAGCCGGTCGAGCGGGTCGCGAGCCCGCGTGTGCGGCGGCATCTCGAACATCGGGCGCGCGCGTTCGGTCCACGCCTCGGCCGCCGCGACCGCGAGCGCCTCTTTCGACGCGAAATGGTGAAAGAACGCCCCCTTGGTCACGCCCGCCGCGGCGCAGATCTGGTCGACCGTCGTCGCGGCATAGCCCTGCTTGCGCACCGTCGTATGCGCCGCCGCGATCAACTTGTCGCGCGCACTGCCGCGCGGGGCACGCTGTTGCGGCGGGGACGCGCCCTGCTGCGTGGGCGCGCCTTGCTGCGCGGGATGGGTCGAGGGGCGATTCGGGCTCATGCGAATCGACATACCGACCAGTTGGTATGTTGTCAATCGCGTCCTGGCCCCCACGCCCCGCGGCACCTTCGACAACTTCCGAAAAACACTAGACCTTCCCGCCGCCCGGCTTAGAAGGAGGCGCGAACAAAGCAGGCACATCGTGCCGCCGATACGGGGGGAATATGGTCGCGATCGTATCGACCGTCGCCTATCTGGGGCTCGAAGCGCGCGGGGTCGAGGTGCAGTGCCAGATCGCGCCGGGGATGCCCGCCTTCGCGGTCGTCGGCCTTCCCGACAAGGCGGTCGGCGAAAGCCGCGAGCGCGTCCGCGCCGCGCTGGCGGCGATCGGCCTCGCGCTCCCGCCCAAGCGGATCACGGTCAACCTGTCGCCCGCCGACCTTCCCAAGGAAGGCTCGCACTACGACCTCCCCATCGCGCTCGCGCTTCTGGGAGCAATGGGCGTCGTCGATGCCGAAACCCTCGCCGCCTATGTCGTCGTCGGCGAACTCGGTCTCGACGGCCGCGTCGCGCCGTCGCCGGGCGTACTGCTCGCCGCGCTCCATGCGGGCAGCGTCGAACGCGGGCTCGTCTGCCCGGTCGCGCAAGGCGCCGAAGCGGCATGGGCGGGCAATGTCGAGGTAATCGCCGCGCCCGACCTCCTGTCGCTGCTCGGCCATTTCAAGGGCAGCGCGCTGCTCGCACCGCCCGTCCCCGGCGAGGTCGAGCCGCCGGTGCGCACCGCCGACCTTTCGCAGGTGAAGGGTCAGGAGACCGCGAAACGCGCGCTCGAAATCGCCGCGGCGGGCGGACATAATCTATTGATGTCGGGGCCGCCGGGGTCGGGCAAGTCGCTGATGGCGGCGTGCCTTCCGGGCATCTTGCCCGAACTCACGCCCGGCGAAGCGCTCGAGGTATCGATGATCGCCTCGGTCGCGGGCGGGCTCGAGGGCGGGCGGCTCGTTCGCGCGCGCCCCTTTCGCAGCCCCCATCATTCGGCATCGATGCCCGCGCTCGTCGGCGGGGGCCTGCGCGTGCGCCCGGGCGAAGTGAGCCTTGCGCACCTCGGCGTGCTCTTTCTCGACGAACTGCCGGAATTTCAGCGCGGCGTGCTCGATTCGCTGCGCCAGCCGCTCGAGACGGGCGAGGTCAGCGTCGCGCGCGCCAATGCGCATGTGACCTTCCCCGCGCGCGTCCAGCTCGTCGCCGCGATGAACCCGTGCCGCTGCGGCCACCTTGGCGACCCCGCGCTTGCATGCAGCCGCGCGCCGCGTTGCGCCGCCGACTATCAGGCGAAACTGTCGGGACCGCTGCTCGATCGCATCGACCTCCACGTCGAGGTCGAGGCGGTGAGCGCCGCCGACCTCGTGCTGCCGCCGCCTGCCGAGGGAAGCGCCGAAGTCGCGGCGCGCGTCGCCGCCGCGCGCGACGTCCAGACCGCGCGCTATGCCGGACTCAAACCGCGTACCAATGCCGAGATCGACGGCGAGCTCATGGAAAAGGTCGCGACCCCCGACGAGCCGGGGCGCAAGCTGCTCGCGCAGGCGGCCGAAGCCATGCGGCTGTCGGCGCGTGGCTATACACGCATGCTCCGCGTCGCGCGCACGGTCGCCGATCTGGCCGGTGCCGAAACCGTGGGGCGCATCCATGTGGCGGAGGCGCTGAGCTATCGGCGGCAGCCGCCGCGCGCGTGAAGCGTGTGGCTTCACCATCCCGGATCAAGTTCGCGGTGACGCGGAAAGGCCTGCAACCGGATCCTTCACGCCGCCGCGCGGCGTCAGTCCCCCACCATCTGCTCGACCCATTCGGGGACGAGCTGCGTCGCGGGGCCGTGGCGCGCTTCGGTGAACCATTGGCTGCCCTGGCTCGGCTCCATGTTGAGCTCCAGCGTCATCGCGCCGGCCGCGCGCGCCTCGCGCACGAAGCCCGCAGCGGGATAGACCGCGCCCGACGTGCCGATGCTCACGAACAGGTCGGCGCGGTTGATGGCACGATAGATGTCCTCCATCCGGTACGGCATCTCGCCGAACCAGACGACGTCGGGGCGCAGCAACCCCGCGGCGCCGCATGCAGGGCAGGCAGGGCGGTCGATCAGCGGCCCGGTCCAGCGGCTGCGGACGTCGCATCCGGTGCACCAGGCGTTCAGATGCTCGCCGTGCATGTGAATGAGGCGCTTCGCCCCCGCGCGCTCGTGCAGGTCGTCGATATTCTGCGTGACGATCAGCAGTTCGCCCGGCCATTCGGCGTCGAGTCGTGCGAGTGCCGCGTGCGCGGCGTTGGGCGCCTTGGTCTGGATCGCCTCGCGCCGCATGTCGTAAAAGCGCAGCACCAGCTCGGGGTCGCGCGCAAAGGCTTCGGGGGTCGCGACATCCTCGACACGGTGCTGTTCCCACAGGCCGCCGGCGTCGCGAAACGTGTCGATGCCGCTTTCGGCCGACACGCCCGCGCCGGTCAGCACGACGATATTGCGGATATTGCTCATGGCGCCTCTCTACCTGCTCGCATCGCGCGAAGTCGAGATGCCTGTCCGGGTTCAAAGTGCGTCCGGGATGGCTCGACTTGGCGCGCCCCGAGGCGCTAAGGGGGACGGGAAAGCGAGGGGATCATGACCAACATCGGTATCGTCGGCAGCCAGGGCCGGATGGGCATCGCGCTCGTCGCCGCGATTTCGGAAGCGGGGCAGCATCACCATGGCGTCGACAAGGGCGGCGATGTCGCGAAGCTTGCGGCGCGCTCGGACGTGCTCGTCGACTTCTCCTCGCCCGCCGCGCTCGAAGCGACGCTCGACGCGTGCGTCGCGGCGAAGAAACCGATTGTGATCGGGACAACGGGACTCGAAGAGCGGCACCATTATCTGATCGACGATGCCGGGCGCGACATTGCGGTGCTCCAGACGGGCAACACCTCGCTCGGCGTCACACTGCTCGCGCATCTGGTGCGCGAGGCGGCGGCGCGGCTCGATGCCGACTGGGATATCGAGATCCTCGAAATGCACCACGGCAACAAGGTCGATGCGCCGAGCGGCACCGCGCTGCTGCTGGGCGAGGCCGCTGCCGAAGGGCGCGGTATCGACCTTGCGAAATGCTCGGAACGCGGGCGCGATGGCGTCACCGGCGCGCGCGGCCACGGCAAGATCGGCTTCGCGAGCTTGCGCGGCGGCACGGTCGCGGGCGACCATGACGTGATATTTGCCGGGCCGGAGGAAATGCTTACGCTCGCGCACCGCGCCGAAAACCGGATGATCTTTGCCCGCGGCGCGGTTCGCGCGGCGCTCTGGCTGATCCACCAAAAGGCGGGGCGCTACACGATGCCGCAGGTGCTCGGGCTCTGATTTTCCCGCGCGAAAGGGGACGGCGCAAACCGCCCCCTCGCGTCGGGCGTAGCCTATTTGAACTTCATCTCGCGCAGCAGAAAGCTGCCCATGACGGTCCGGTATTTGGCGCGGTCGCCCGATTCGGCCGACAATTGCGCGTCGGTCCGTTTCATATAATCGCGATATGCCTGATTGCGCCGTTCGTCTTCGGCGCCGTCGGGCATGTTCGGGAAAGTGACCGACAGATAAAGGTCGGGCTCGCCGGGCCGCGAATTATAATTGCTGAACACGGCATAGCTGACGATCCAGCCTTGCGATTTCGCGAACTCCTGCGACTTGCGCCATTGGTCGGCAAGGAAATTTGCATATTGCAGCCCGCCGCCGTCAGCGACGTCGATCATCGCGACCTCGACAAAATTGCCCGGCGTGAAGGGGTAGTTCTGCGCCGCCGCCGGCGCCGAAATGGCGCACGACATTGCTGCGGCCGACAGGGCCGCCTTAAAAACATAGCTCATGGTCTGGTCCTCCAAAGGCCGGAACGAGAGCCCCCCTGGCCCTCTTGTCCGGTCGCCCCGGTGCCGAATCTTGCGTGCGGGAGTCGCAGCGCGACTCGCCATCAAGGTGGGGAGAGGCTAGGCCTCCTGCCGCCCGAGTCAAATCCCGGCCCGGGCCAGCAAGGACCGGGCCAGGGCGCACCATGAAGAAAGACGCTATTTTCGAATTCTACCGCCGTCTTGCGGAACTCAACCCCAGCCCCGAAACCGAACTCGAATATGGCAATATCTACCAGCTGCTCGTCGCGGTGGTGCTTTCGGCGCAGGCGACCGACGTCGGGGTGAACAAGGCGACGCGGCGGCTGTTTCGAGAGGTCGAAACGCCGCAGGCGATGCTCGACCTCGGCGAAGCGGGGCTGAAGGAGTATATCAAGACGATCGGGCTGTTCAACGCGAAGGCAAAAAATGTCATCGCGCTGTCCGAAATCCTCGTCCGCGACCATGGCGGACAGGTTCCCGCCGACCGCGACACGCTCGTCGAACTCCCCGGCGTCGGGCGCAAGACCGCCAATGTCGTGATGAACTGCGCGTTCGGCGCCGAAACCTTCGCCGTCGATACGCACATCTTCCGCGTCGGCAACCGTACCGGCCTCGCCCCCGGCAAGACGCCGCTCGCGGTCGAAAAGCGGCTCGAAAAGGACACGCCCGCTCCGTTTAGGGTCGGCGCGCATCACTGGCTGATCCTCCACGGCCGCTACATCTGCAAGGCGCGCACCCCCGAATGCTGGCGCTGCCCGGTGGCGGACCTCTGCCGCTATAAACCGAAGACGCCGGCGCCGAAGGCGAAGCGGGGGGCGTGAAGGTTTTCAGGCGTGCACTGACGCCTGGAGACTTGGGGGAGCCGCTGTCCATCAGCGCCCTCGTCACCCCGGATCAAGTCCGGGTGACGGACTTGAACGTTCGTCCAATATCCCCTTGCCCTTCGCAAAGCGCGCGCCATAGTCCGCCGATGCGTACCATCTCCGCCCCCCTCGCCCTCGCCGCCGCGCTGTTCGCCGCGGCGCCTGCTCACGCCCGGCCCGCCGATCCCGACGCGGCCAAGGCGATCCTCAAGGACAGTATCGCTATCCCTACCGTCGCGGGTCGCGGCAAGGTGCCCGAGCTTGCGGCCTATTATGCCGGGGTGCTGAAGGCGGCCGGCTTTGCCGACGCCGATATCGAAATCACGCCGATGGGCGAGACCGCGACGCTGGCCGTCACGCTGCACGGGACGGGCAAGGACAAGCCAATCCTGCTGCTCGGTCATATGGACGTTGTCGAGGCGGACCCAAAGGACTGGACGCGCGACCCCTTCGTCGCGGTCGAGGAGGACGGCTATATTTTCGGGCGCGGGTCGGAGGACAACAAGTTCGACATCGCGATGATGGTCGCGACGCTCGCGCAGCTCAAAAAGGACGGCTTTCGGCCCAAACGCTCGATCGTCCTTTTGCTCACCGGCGACGAAGAGACCGAGATGGTGACGACGCGCGCGCTTTCGGCAAAGTATAAACATGCCGAAATGGCGCTCAACGGCGACGGCGGCGGCGGGCTGATCGGCGAGGACGGGCGGCCCAAATATTATGCGCTGCAGGCGGGCGAGAAAACCTATGCCGACTTCACGCTCGAAATCACCAACCCCGGCGGGCACAGTTCGCGCCCCACATATGACAATGCGATCGTCCGCCTGTCGAGCGCGCTCGCGAAGGTCGGCGCCTATCGTTTCGCGCCGCAGCAGAATGAACTGACGAAGGCAGGGCTGCCGATCGTCGCCGACCAGATCGGCGGCGCGATGGGCGACGCGCTCCGCAAATTTGCCGCCGACCCGGCCGACGCCGCCGCGATTGCCGCGATCCGCGCCGAGCCCGAATATGTCGGCCAGATCGGAACGACCTGCGTCCCGACCATGGTGAACGGCGGCCATGCCGAAAATGCGCTGCCGCAGCGCGCGACCGCGAACATCAACTGCCGCATCTTTCCGGGCGTTGCGGTCGAGGCGGTGCGCGCCGAGCTCGAACGCGTGATCGGCGATTCCGCGATCGCCGTAAAGACCGATCCCGACGCCAGCGCGAGCGACGCCTCACCGCTCCGCGCGGATGTCATGGCGGCGGTGCGCAAGGCGGTCCACGCACGCGCGCCGGGCTTGCCGATCATCCCGGCGATGAGCGCGGGGGCGACCGACAGCTATCATTTCCGGATGCATGGCGTCCCGAGCTACGGCGTTGCGGGGTTGTTTTCCAAGGCGAGCGACAGCTTTGCCCACGGCCTTAATGAACGCGTCCCCGTCGACGCCATCGCGCCCGCGCTTGCGCATTGGGACAGCCTGCTGCGCGATCTGTCGAAATAGCGCGGTCGCACCGGCTGCGTTCAGCCGAGGCTCGCAGCGGCAACCGCCGCGAGCGCGCTGGCCAGCCGGGCATCGCCTTCGCCGTCGATGCGGACCCATTGCAGCCCGCGCCGGTCGAGCTCGGCGATCGCGACGTCCATGAACCGGCGCCGCGCAAGCTCGCTGCCGAACAGCCGCGTCCCGTCGTCGCGCCACGGCAGGTCGAGGTCGGGGACGAGATAAAGGTCGGCGACATCGTCCCACGCATCGATTTCGGGAAGCCGCTCGCCGAGCAGCATGACCGCCCACGCCTGCGTCATCAGCGGATCGGTGTCGGACACCAGCCATCGGGGCTTCGCCGCCCGCGCCGCTTCGGTCGCGGCGATATGGCCGCGAAAAATGGTGAGGAGGTCGCCCGCGTTGAGGTTGGTTCCATGGGCTTCGCAATAGTCGCGGCCGAACTCGCCGACCACGACGCCGCCGAGCCGCGCGGCGAGGCGCGACGCGAGCGTCGACTTGCCGGTGCTTTCGGCACCGTGAAGACATATGTGGCGCGTCATGCCGCGACGGTGGCGGAACCCGCGGCGCGGCGCCACTGGATCAGCCCGTCGATCGACAGGCCGAGCAGGACGACATAGACCGCGCTCGTCGCATAAAGGCCGCGCGAGGCAAACAGCGGCACGGCGATCAGGTCGACGGCGATCCACAACCACCAGCTTTCGATCCGCCGCCGCGCGAGCAGCCATTGTGCGGTGATGCTGAACATCGCGATCGCGCCGTCGATCCACGGCGCCGCGGCATCGGTATAGCGGAACATCATATAGCTCCAGCCGAACCACGCGACGATCGTCGTCGACCCCCACGCCAGCCGCGCCTGCCGCGTCATCCAGCCGACGGGAATGCCGGCGTCGCTGCGCGCGCGCGTCCAGCTTGCCCAGCCATAGAGGTTGAGCGCGAAGAAAAAGCCCTGGAGCAGCATGTCGCTGTACAGCCGCGCCTCATAGAAGACGACGGCGTAAAGGCTTACGGCGACCAGCGCGATGGGGTAGTTCCAGATGCTGCGCAGCGCGACGAGTGCGACGTTGACGAGCACCAGCAGTGCGGCCAGCCACTCGATCGGGCTCATTCGGCCACGGCCTCCCGCGCGCGCGTCCACAATCCCTCGCGGCTGATCCGCCGCTGCGGCGGGCGGCGCAGCACCGACCAGCCGGCGCGCGCGACCCAGCCGAGCTTTTGCCACGCCGAGGTGCGCGCGCGATGGTCCCAGGCATGGTCGCCGCGCCGCCGCACCTCGCGCGCGATATCGCCATAGATGCCGGTCGCGGCGAGCACCGCCCAGCGGCTGCGCGGCGGCAGCTTTCGCGCGCCCCAGCGCGCCGACGCCTCATATTCCTCGGCCATTTCGGCGAGCCAGCGCGCCATTACCGAGAGGCGCGAACGAAAGGCGGGGTGCATATGCTGCCCCGGCGGGATGTCGAGCTCGACCAGCCAGTCGACGGGCAGGTAGCAGCGGTCGGCGGCGGCATCCTCGGCAACGTCGCGCGCGATGTTCGACAGCTGGAACGCGATGCCGAGGTCGCTCGCCCGGTCGAGCGTGCGCTCGTCGTCGGGGGCGACGCCCATCACCAGCGCCATCGCGACCCCGACCGCCCCCGCGACATGATAGCAATAGCGCAGCAGGTCGGCCTCGCTGCGCGGGCGCCAGTCGTCGGCGTCAAGTTCGAACCCCGCAATGATGTCGTCGATCACCGCGCGCGGAATTTCGACCTCGGTGAGCAACAGGCCGAGCGCGTCGAACGCCCGCTCGCCCGTCGGCTCGCCGCGCCAGGCGGCATCGGTGAGCGCGCGGATGCGCGCGAGCGCGGCCTTCGCATCGTGCCCGGACTGCATCGCCCCGCCATGATCCTGCCCGTCGGTCAGATCGTCGGCGGCGCGGCACCAGGCATAGAGCAGCCACACGCGCTCGCGCGTCGTGCGCTCGAAAAGCTGGCTCGCGAGCGCAAAGCTCTTCGACCCCTGCGCGATGCTGTCATAGGCGAAACCGTGAAGCGCGTCCGCATCGTAGGGGGCGCCGGCCTCCATCAGAGATTTTCGGCCTTCATCGCGAAAATCGTCTGATGCGGTTCGTAACTCTTCATCTTGTCGAGCAGCTCGTCGAGCCCCGCATCGACGATCAGGATTCCCGCGTGCGCGGAACGGATGAAGCCGACATCGATCATCCGCCGGTTGAAGGCGATGAGGTCGTTGAAGAATCCCGCGGCGTTGAGCAGCCCGACCGGATTGCTGTGATAGCCGAGCTGCGCCCAGCTGATCGCCTCCCACAGCTCGTCCATCGTCCCGACCCCGCCCGGGATCGTCAGGAAGCCGTCGGACAGGTCGGTGAACATCTTCTTGCGCTCGTGCATCCCGGACACGACGTGCAATTCGGTGCAGCCGCGGTGCGCGACCTCGGCGCCGACGAGCGCGTCGGGGATGATCCCGATCACCTCGCCCCCCGCCGCGAGCGCCGCATCGGCGACCGCGCCCATCAGCCCGAGCCGCCCGCCGCCATAGACGACGCCGATGCCCCGCTCGGCAAGCGTGCGGCCGACATGGCGCGCGGTTTCGATGTAAATGGGATCATCGGGGGTCGCGGACCCGCAATAGACGGCAAGACGATTCATAAACTTCCCTTACCCGTTCGATCGAACGGAACTATTTATCCAACATCAAACGCGCCGTCGCCTTCGCGCTGCCGACGACGCCGGGGATTCCCGCGCCCGGATGCGTCCCCGCGCCGACGAAGTAAAGATTGGAAATTGCATCGTCGCGATTGTGCGCGCGCAGCCAGGCGCTCTGCCACAGCACGGGCTCGAGGCTGAACGCGCTACCGAGGTGCGCCGACAGGTCGCGCCCGAAATCGGCGGGCGTATAGTGAAAGCGCGTCACCAGATTGGCGCCGAGGCCGGGGAGCACGCGCCGCTCGACCTCGGCGAGAATCGCGTCGGCAAAGCGCGCGCCGAACGCGCCGTCCCAGTCCTTCTGCGCCTTGCCGAGGTGCGCGACGGGCGCGAGCGCATAAAAGCTCGCATGTCCGGGCGGCGCCATGCCGGGGTCGGTCGCGCTCGGATGGTGGAGGTAGAGCGAGAAATCGTCGGGAACCACGCCGCCCCGATAGATATCGTCGAGCAGCCCCTTGTAGCGCGGTCCGAACAGGATGCTGTGGTGCGCGATATCGGGGTAATCGCCTTTCACCCCGAAATGGACGACGAACAGCGACGGCGACCAGCGCTTGCGCGCGAGGCGTTTCGCCGCCATCGGCCCGCGGGCGTGCCCCGCCAGCAGGTCGCGATAGCTGTGCATCAGGTCGCCGTTGCACGCGACCATGTCGGCGTCGCCGCGCCAGCCGCTCGCAGTAACGACGCCGGTTGCGCGGTCGCCTTGCGTCTCGATCGCCGTCACCGCATCGCCGAGGCGCAGCGTGCCCCCGAGCCGTTCGAACAATCGCACCATCGCCGCGACGAGCGCATTGGTGCCGCCACGCGCGAACCAGACGCCGCCTTCCTTCTCGATCGTGTGGATGAGCGCATAGATGCTGCTCGTCGTCATCGGATTTCCGCCGACGAGGAGCGTGTGGAACGACAGCGCCTGCCGCAGCCTTTCGTCCTTCACATAAGAGGAGACGATCGAATAGACGCTGCGCCACGCCTGATATTTGGCGAGCGCGGGCGCGGCGCGGAGCATCGAGGCAAAGTCGAGAAAGGCGACCGCGCCGAGCTTCACATAGCCCTCCTCATACACCCCCTTCGAATAGGCGAGGAAGCGGCGATAGCCCTCGACATCGGCGGGGTTCAGCCGCGCGATTTCAGCGGCGAGCGCAGCCTCGTCGTTTGAATAGTCGAAGGTCGAACCGTCGGGCCAGTCGAGCCGGTAGAAAGGGGTGACGGGGACAAGATCGACGTCGGCGGCCATATCCTGCCCGCTCAGCGCCCATAATTCCTCGAGGCACGGCGGATCGGTGATCACCGTCGGCCCCGCGTCGAAGGTGAAGCCGTCGCGCTCCCAGTGATAGGCGCGCCCGCCCGGCTTGTCGCGCGCCTCGACGATCGTCGTCGCGATCCCCGCCGACTGGAGCCGGATCGCGAGCGCGAGTCCGCCGAATCCCGCGCCGATCACGATTGCCCGTTTTGTCACAGCCATTTCAGATCCTTGATGGCGCCAATGGCGCGCCCCACCGCTACGGGCGGCCTGCCCGAAAGCACGCGCACCATGTCGCGCCGCGTCGACGCCCCGGCATAGAAGCGCGCAATCAACGCGGGCGACAGGCGATAGAAGCGCTCGAAAATGCGATAGCGTTCGGCCGGATCGGCGGCGCGGAACAGCATCGCGGCGAGCAGGCGATAGAAACGCTGGCGCCGCCACGCCGCGGCGGCATCGGCGCGCAGCTTCGCCGCAAAATCGGGCCGGTCGACGAGCGTCGGCAGCGCCGCCGCCGTGCGCACCGCGTCGGGAAGCGAATAGCCGGTGGTCGCGTGAAAGCGCCCCGCGCGCACCCCGATCCGCGCAACCGCGTCCTCCGCAGGCCACAGCGCGGCGAAGTCGCCGCCCATCACCACGGGAAGCCAGCCGACCTCCTCGCGCGCCACCGCGTCGACCGCCCAGCCCTGCGCCGCGCAATAATCGGCGATGCGTTCGCGCACTGCCGCGACGTCGAGGTCGGCATCGTCGCGGTAATAGGTATCCTCGACAAAGACCGTCTCGGCATCGAAGGGCAGGCAATAGACGAAGCGATAACCGTCGATCTGTTCGACGCGCGCATCCATGACTATCGGGCGGTCGAGCCCGTGCCCGCCCTCAATACGCACCGCCTGCCCGACGAACTTCTGCCAGCCGCAGTCGATCGCACTGAGGTCGCCGACGCCGCGCGCGTCGATGACGTGGCGCGCCGTCAACACGCCGCCATCGTCGAACCGCACGCGCCCCGGCGTCAGCTCGCACGCCAGCTTCGCGATCACCCGCTCGGCGGGCAGCGCCGCCGCAACCGCGCGCGCGAGTGCCTCGCTTTCGATGCTGTTGTACGGCATCGCAAGGCCGCGCCGATGGCCGGGAAAGGCGACGTCATAACCCTCCCACCGATGGCCGATCAGCGGCGCGACGAGCCAATGGTCGCCGGGCGCGACATCGCCGTCGAAAAAGGACCAGAGATGATTGCCGCCGACCGGCCCCGGCTCGACCAGCCGCACGTCGAGGTCGGGGCGCCGTCCGGCGAGCGCGAGCGCGGCGAGCCCGCCCGCAAGCCCGCCGCCGACGATGGCAATGTCACAGTCGGGCGTCGGGGCGGCGGTCATGCGTCAGCCCTAGCGGTGCGGCGGCGCGGGGGCTATTGCTTTTGCATGGACAGGCCCATTCCCGCGCGCCGCCCCGCATGAGCGCGGCGCTCGCCATCGCGCTCTCGGCGCTCGCGATGACGTTGATCGTCGGGGGACGCTACCTCTTGTCGAGTGGCGCCTTCGCGCTCGCGACGCGCCTCCGTCACCCCGGCCTCTACCGCGGCCTCGAGCGCCAGATGCGCCGCGAGATCGGCTGGAGCCTTGCGAGCGCCGCCATCTATGGCGTGCCCGCCGGGATCGTCGCGTGGGGCTGGCAGGCGCACGGCTGGACGCGCATCTACACCGACGCGGGCGCCTGGCCGCTCTGGTATCTGCCCGTCAGCCTGCTTCTCTACCTAGCGGCGCACGACACATGGTTCTACTGGACGCACCGGCTGATGCACCGCCCGCGCTGGTTCCGGCTTGCCCATGCGGTGCATCACGACAGCCGCCCGCCGACCGCGTGGGCGGCGATGAGCTTTCACCCGGTCGAGGCGGTGACGGGCGCGGTCGTCATTCCCGCGCTCGTCTTCCTCATCCCGATCCACGTCGCGGTGCTCGGCCTTGTCCTCGCGATCATGACCGTGATGGGCGTCGGCAATCATATGGGGTGGGAAATGTTCCCACGCGCGCTCGTTCATGGACGCGCGGGGCAATGGCTGATAACCGCAACGCATCACCAGCAGCATCATGCTGCCTATAAGGGCAATTATGGCCTCTATTTTCGTTTTTGGGACAGGCTTTGCGGTACCGATATCGGCCTTGGCGATTTTGCCGCTGCTCGCCGCGGCGGCGAGCCCGCCCCCGGTCGTTGAGGTCAGCGTCACCGGGCTGCGCAGCGTCAAGGGACAGCTGCTCGTCTGCCTGACGACCAACCCGAAAGCCTTTCCCGATTGCAGCAAGGATGCGGCGTCGGTCCGCATGGCGGTGAAGTCCGCCGACGCGGCCGATTTCGAGATCGCGACCCCCGCGAAGGGCGTCTATGCAATCGCCGTCGTCCACGACGAAAACAGCAACGACCGGATGGACAAGGCGCTTTTCCTCCCGAAGGAAGGTTTCGGCTTTTCGCGCAATCCGGCGATCGTCGCGGGACCGCCGAGCTTCAAGGCGGCAAGCTTCGCGGTCGACGGCGACACGCGCGTCGCGATCAAGATGAAATATATGCTGTAGGCGGCACGATGGTCTGAGGTTTGAAAGAACCCGGCCTCCTTTACCCCCTCCCGCAAGCGGGAGGGGCAGCGAGGCTTGCCAGCTTGCTGGCTAGCCGCAGCGGGGTGGGTATTTCGCACCGCTGCTGGCCCACCCCCGACCCCTCCCGCTTGCGGGAGGGGAGATGAGCCCCCCAAGCCCGATTGTCGCGGCATCGCCGCACCGCTAAGAGTGCGGGCGTGACCGCGCTCCTCCCCCGCTTCGCCCAATTTGTCGACCGCTGGCCCAGCGCCATCGCGCTGATATTGGGCGCCGTTTCGGCGACGGGATTCGCGCCGCTCGGCCTGTGGCCGCTGACCCTCGCGGCGCTTGCCGGCTGGATGGCGATCGTCGCGCGCGCAGCCAGCGGCTGGCGCGCGCTCGGCGCCGGCTGGGCGTTCGGGGTCGGCCATTTCCTGATCGGACTCAACTGGATCGCGACCGCCTTCACCTATCAGGCGGCGATGCCCGCATGGCTCGGGTGGATTGCTGTGCTGCTGCTCGCGCTCTATCTGGCGGTATATCCTGCGCTGGCGGCGTGGGGCGCGTGGGCGGTACAAAGATTCGTCGCTCCCGCGAAGGGTGGTGGGAGGCGCGCGACTCCCGACAGGGCCGCTGGCGGTTTACGCGGCGGCGATGGCGCAAGGCCGACAACGACCCCCACCTTCGCGGGGGCGACGCTCTCCTACATCCTCGCCTTTGCCGCGCTGTGGACGCTCACCGAATGGCTGCGGAGTTGGGTGTTCACCGGTTTCGCCTGGAATCCTTTGGCTGCCATTCAATTGCAGGCGAGTGCGTCCGCCATTTGGATAGGAACCTATGGTGCTTCCGGCTTGGTAATTTTGGTCGCGGGGGCGCTGCTGATTGCGATCCGTCGTCGTTTTTCTGCGGCAATTGCTTTGCTCGCGGCGGCAGGCGTCACGATTGGGGTGGCGACCATATGGGTCGGGCACCAGCAGTTCGAGGCTAGGGTCGCCCGCGACAGCGGGGGCGAGGGCAGCGCCACCCCCATCACCCTCGTCCAGCCCAACATCGGGCAGGCGGACAAGTGGGAGGGCGACAAGGCCGACGCCAATTTCGCCAAGCTCGCGCGGCTGACCGCTCCCGAAAGCGACACGCCCCGTCTGATCCTGTGGCCCGAGGCCGCGATTCCCGATTATCTCGAATGGGGCTATCCCGCCGTCTATTACGACCGCTCGCCGCTCGAGGCGCGCGCTCGGCTCGTTCAGCTCATGAACCCCGGCGACGTCATGCTGCTCGGCGCGTTGAAGCTCGAACTCGACAAGAGCGGCGATGTGGTCGGCGCGCGCAATGCGGTGATGACCGTTCACGCCGACGGCACGCTCGGCCCGCGCTACGACAAGACGCACCTCGTCCCCTATGGCGAATATCTGCCGATGCGGCCGCTGCTGTCGGCGATCGGCCTGTCGCGGCTCGTGCCGGGCGACATCGACTTCTGGCCGGGGCCGGGACCGCGCACGTTCGACCTCGCGCGCTTCGGCCGGGCGGGCCTGCAAATCTGCTACGAGATCATATTTTCGGGGCAGGTGGTCGACCGCGCCAACCGTCCCGATTTCATCTTCAACCCGTCGAACGACGCCTGGTTCGGCGCGTGGGGGCCGCCGCAGCATCTGGCGCAGGCGCGGCTGCGCGCGATCGAGGAGGGGCTGCCCGTCGTCCGCTCGACCCCGACGGGGATCAGCGCGATCATCGACGCCGACGGGCGCATCGTCGACTCGATTCCGATGCACCGCGCGGGGCGCATCGACGCGATGCTGCCGCCGCCGCACGCGCCGACGCTGTTCGCGCGATATGGCAATGCGCTGCCCGTCGGATTCGCGCTGCTGCTGCTCGCGCTCGCCATTGCCATTCGCCGCCGCGGGCGCTAACAGCGCCGTCACATAAAGCTTCCTTTATATACGATTCAAAGAAGGCCCCCCTCCATGCGCAACAGCTTCCTCTTCACGTCCGAAAGCGTGTCCGAAGGTCATCCCGACAAGGTATCCGATCAGATCAGCGATTCGATCGTCGACCTGTTCCTGTCGAAGGACCCCGAGGCGCGCGTCGCGTGCGAGACGCTGACCACGACGCAGCTCGTCGTGCTGGCGGGCGAAATCCGTTGCAAGGGCGTCTATGAAGACGGCGCCTGGGCCCCCGGCGCGCTCGACGAGATCGAGGCGACGGTGCGCAACACGGTGAAGGAAATCGGATACGAGCAAGAGGGCTTCCACTGGAAGGACCTGACCTTCGAGAATAATCTGCACGGCCAGTCGGCGCATATCGCGCAGGGCGTCGACGAAGGCGAAAGCAAGGACGAGGGCGCGGGCGACCAGGGCATCATGTTCGGCTATGCGTCGGACGAAACCCCCGACCTGATGCCCGCGACGCTCGATTACAGCCACAAGATCCTCGAACGCATGGCCGCCGACCGCAAGTCGGGCGTCGCGCCCTTCCTCGAACCCGATGCGAAGAGCCAGGTCACGCTGCGCTATGCCAACGAGCGCCCGGTCGAGGCGACCGCGATCGTCGTGTCGACGCAGCATGCGCCCGGCTATTACTGGCACAATGGCGAAGGCGACGAGGCGAAATATCAGGAGCTGCGCAAATATGTGCTCGGCGTGATCGCCGACGTGCTGCCCGCCGAGCTGCTCACCGCGAACACCGTCTATCACATCAACCCCACGGGCCGCTTCGAGATCGGCGGGCCCGACGGCGACGCGGGGCTCACCGGCCGCAAGATCATCGTCGACACCTATGGCGGCGCGAGTCCGCACGGCGGCGGCGCGTTCAGCGGCAAGGACCCGACAAAGGTCGACCGTTCGGCGGCCTATGTCACCCGCTATCTTGCGAAGAATATCGTCGCCGCGGGGCTTGCGCGCCGCTGCACGATCCAGCTTAGCTACGCCATCGGTGTCGCCGAGCCGCTGTCGGTCTATGTCGACCTCCACGGCACCGCGGCGAACGGCGCGAGCGAGGCCGCGCTCGAACAGCTTCTGCCGCAGCTCGTGCGCCTGACGCCAAAGGGCATTCGCACGCATCTGGGGCTCAACAAGCCGATCTATCGCCAGACCGCCGCCTATGGCCATTTCGGCCGCCAGGCCGACGGCGACGCCTTCCCGTGGGAACGCACCGATCTTGTGGGCCAGCTCAAGGCCGCCTTTCCGGGCTGATCGGCGGCGATCGCCGCTTGCCTTCACCGCCCCGTTCTGACAGCAAGTCGCGGGAACGGGGGGATATATGGCAAGCATCTGGAAATCGGCGATCGCTCTGGGCGCGGCGCTCGCCGCCGCCGCTTCGCAGCCGTTGGCGGCGCAGGAAGAGGTGGCGGTCGAGGCCGGCAAACCGTGGAACCATGCCCCCAGCGGCATTTCGGTGCCCGCGACGATCGATGGCATCGCGCGCGGGCGCGTCACCCGTTTTGACCAACAGGATCTCGACGTCGCCGCCAGCTTTTTCCGCGGGTCGCCCCAGGAAGCGCTGACCGTTTATGTTTTTCGGAACACCAACGGCAATGCGTCCGTCTGGCTGTCGCAGGCGCAGGGGTCGATCGAGAACGGAAAGAGTTTCGGAACCCCGTCGCTCGCGATTGCGCCGGCGACCTTTGCTCCGACGGCGCAGAGCGGGGCGATTGGCGTCCACGCCGTCTATGCGCTGACGGGCACCGACTATCGAAGCGCCGGGGTCGCGATCTTTCCGGTCGGCGACTGGTACGTGAAAGTCAGGGCGAGTTCGACATCGCGTTCCCCCGCGGAAAATGCTGCATGGATGAAGCGGGTTATTGGAGCGCTCATCCTTCCGACGCTCTCTGCCGGAGCCGCCGCCACGCCCGTTATTCCTTGTTCGACGCCGCTCGGTGCGGCCAACAGCGCCGACAGCACGGCGACGCAAGGCGCTGGCATTTCCCAGCCCTCGGACCGGATCGTTGCCGCCCAATGGTGCCGCGAGACGCGGATGGAGGGGAACCGGGCGGTCTATCGTCCCGTCGGAACGACCGATCGCTATCTGTTCGCGATCGGCGACAATGGCAATGCGGTGACCGTTCGCGGTGAGGGCGGCTATTATTCCGGCAATCTCATCACCGCAGCCAAGTCGTTCGCCCTGCCACCGCAAACGGCGCTGCCGACGCCGCAGCGCGTGCTCGAGCTGATGGCGGCGGACAAGGCAGTGGGTGTGTTCGACACCTGGCCCCCGCGACGCTGACGGCAACGCAACGCCCCTTGCCGCGCGCGCGTCCGCTCGGCTAGGGCGCGCGGCATGACCGCTTACAAATCCGGCGACCCGACGACGCTCAACCGCCTCTATGGCCGCGCCAAGGGCAAGCCCCTTCGCGCGGGCCAGCAGGATCTGGTCGACACGCTGCTGCCGCAGATCGCGGTGCCGGCCGACGGCGACGTCACGGCAGAGTGCCTGTTCGGCTATGATCGCCCGCTGCATTTCGAGATCGGCTTCGGCGGCGGCGAGCATATGGCGGCGCGCGCCGACATGCTCCCCGATCACGGCTTCATCGGCGCCGAACCCTTTATCAACGGCGTCGCGCAGGCGCTCGTCCATGTCGCGGGCGATCATGGCGCGCATCCCCCGCTCGGCAACGTCCGCATCCATCACGGCGACGCGCTCGAGGTGTTGCGGCGCATCCCCGACGGCGCGCTGAGCTTCGCCTATCTGCTCCACCCAGACCCCTGGCCCAAGGCGCGCCATGCGAAGCGGCGGATGATGAACGACGGCCCGCTCGACCTGATCGCGGCCAAGCTCAAACCCGGTGGCGAGTTCCGCTTCGGCACCGACCATCCGGTCTATCTGGCGCACGCGCTGATGGTGATGCGCCGCCGCCGCGCCCAGTTCGAATGGCTCGCGCAGGACGCGCGCGATTTCCTCGTCCGCCCCGGCGGCTGGCCCGAAACGCGCTACGAGGCCAAAGCGCGCGCGCAGGGGCACGAGGTCTGGTATTTCCGCTACCGCCGCCGCTAGGCGCGCGCAACGCAAGCTTTGCGCTGTCGCGGTCCGTCATCAATATGGCGATTTTATCTGGATGCCCCGCGAGGATTCGAACCTCGATAGACGGAATCAGAATCCGTAGTCTTACCATTAGACGACGGGGCAGGAGGGGCGCGCAATATGATTGCTGACGGGCGCTGTCAAGGCTGCGTGGCCGCCGCGCACAAGCGCGCTTGCGCGGTCGCGATTCGCCGCTAGCATCGCATCGATAAGATAAGCGCGCCGCGGGGTTGCGGCGGGCGCGCGCAGGAGTGGGCTATGCGTCACGTCGCAATCGTCGGGTCGGGCCCGGCGGGCTATTATACCGCCGAGGCATTACAGAAATCGGACGACATCGCCGTCGACGTGATCGACCGCCTGCCCGTTCCCTATGGGCTGATCCGCACGGGCGTCGCGCCCGACCATCAATCGATCAAGGCGGTTTCGCGCCGTTACGAGGGCGTCGCGCTGACCGACAATGTCCGCTTTGTCGGCAATGTCGCGGTCGGCAGCGATGTCGGTATCGACGAACTCACCACGCTCTACGACGCGGTCGTGCTCGCGACCGGTGCGCCCAACGACCGCCCGCTCGGCATTCCCGGCGCCGACCTCGACGGCGTGATCGGCAGCGCGGCCTTCGTCGGCTGGTACAACGGCCACCCCGATTTCGCCGCGCTCGACCCGCCGCTCGATTCGGCGGGGGTTGCGGTGATCGGCAACGGCAATGTCGCGCTCGACGTCGCGCGCATCCTGGCGAAGACCCCTGCCGAATTCGCGGGCAGCGACATCGTCGCGCACGCGCGCGACGCACTCGCGGCGAGCAATGTGCGGCAGATCCACATTCTCGGCCGTCGCGGACCGCACCAGATTGCGATGACGCCCAAGGAACTTGGCGAGCTCGGCCACCTCGAGCGCGCGGCGCCGCGCGTCGACCCCGCCGACCTGCCGCCCGAGGGCGACGATGCGCTGCTCGAACCCGGGATGCGCAAATCGGTGACGCACCTGCGCGATTTTGCCGCGAACCCGGTCGCGAAGCCGGTGACGGTCGACTTCGACTTTTTCGCGATGCCGGTGGCGTTGGAGGGAGAGGGGCGCGTCCAGCGCGTCATCGTCGAGCGCACCGAACTCGACGCCGACATGCGCAGCCACGGGACCGGGGAAACCTATGCGGTCGACGTCGGACTGGTGATCAGCTGCATCGGGTATCAGACGCCGCCGATCCCCGGCGTCCCCTATGAACATGGCCGCGGCCGTTTTGCGAGCGACGAGGGGCGCATCCTGCCCGGTCTTTACGCGGTCGGCTGGGCGCGGCGCGGTCCGACGGGGACGATCGGGACGAACAAGCCCGACGGCGCGCGGATCGCCGAAATGGTGGTCGCGGACATCGGCCGCGGCGCGGGCAAGCCGGGGCGCCCCGGGCTCGACACCTTGCTCGCGAGCCGCGGCGTCGTTCCCGTGACCTTTCGCGACTGGCGCCGGATCGAGGCGGCAGAGGTCGCGGCGGCGCTCGACGGCGCGCCGCGCGAGAAGTTCACCAGCGTCGAGGCGATGCTCGCCGCGATCGGGCGTTGAGGGCGCGCGTTCGCACCGCGCTGCGCTGGCTGCTCGCGCTTGGCTATGCCTATGCGGGCTATCGTCACCTCGCGACGCCTGCGCCCTTTCTGGCGATCATGCCGCCGTGGGTGCCAATGCCCGCATTCGTCGTCGCCGCGACCGGCATCGCCGAGCTTGCGGGCGCGCTGGGGCTGGCGATCCCGGCGACGCGCAAGGTCGCGGGCTGGGGCCTCGCGCTCTATGCGCTGTGCGTCTGGCCCGCGAATTTCCACCATGCGTTCGCCAACATGGCGATCGGCGGCGAGGTGCTCGGCTGGTGGTATCACGCCCCGCGCCTCGCGGCGCAGCCGCTCATCATCTGGTGGGCGCTATGGGCGAGCGGCGCGGTCGAATGGCCCTTCGGCGGCCCGCGCAGTCGCCTCGCCCCTCCTCCTTGACGGGGGAGGGCTTATGTCATTTCGCCGCAGGGGTTTCGATCGGCAGGGCGCCCTTGCGGCTCGCGGCATGGGCTTCGACCGCCTTGAGCACGCGCAGCATGTTGCCGCTCGCGATCTTTTCGAGTTCGGCCTGCGAATAGCCGCGCCGCGCGAGCTCGGTGAACAGCGCGGGATATTTCGACACATCCTCCAGTCCCTCGGGCAGCACGTCGACGCCGTCATAATCGCCCCCGATGCCGATATGGTCGACGCCGATGGTGCGGCGCAGATGGTCGATATGATCGGCGACGCGCTGGGCGTTGGTGCGTGGCGCCGGATGCGCCGCGTCCCACGCCAGGAGCGCGGCGTCGGCGGCGGCCGGATCGCCCGGATGGAGTGCCTTGAGGCGCGCCTGCTCGGCGGTGCGCGTCAGCCCGTGCGCGCGCACCTCGGCGTCGACGAAGGGGGGGTAAAAGACGACCATGACGATCCCGCCGTTCGCCTTGACGCGCGGCAGCACGCTGTCGGGGACGTTGCGCGGATGGTCGTTGACCGCGCGCACGCCCGAATGGCTGAACATCACCGGCGCCTTTGCCTCTTCGAGCGCGTCGAGCATCGTCGCCTCGCTGACGTGGCTGAGGTCGACGATCATCCCGATGCGGTTCATCTCGCGCACCAGCTGGCGCCCGAAATCGTTGAGCCCGTCGTGGACGGGCGCGTCGGTCGCGCTGTCGGCCCAGGGCGTGTTCTTCGAATGGGTGAGCGTCATGTAGCGCACGCCGAGCGCGTGCATCTGGCGCAGCACCGCGAGCGACGAGCCGATCGAATGGCCGCCCTCCATCCCCAGCATCCCCGCGACCTTTCCGGCCTTCATCGCGCGTTCGAGTTCGGCGGTGGTCGATGCGAGCGCGAGGTCGGCGGGATAGCGCGCCGCCATCCGCCGGATCACGTCGATCTGTTCGATCGTCTGCTGCACCGCCTTTGCCTCGTCGGTCGTCGCGGGCACCCACACCGACCAGAATTGCGCACCGACGCGCCCCGCGCGCAGCCGCGATATATCGGTGTGCATCGCGATCAGCGGCTTTTCGGCGTCGGGCTTGGCGGTGTCGGTCGTGTCGCGGAAATCGAAATCGTTGATCATATTGTGCGCATGGTCGCGCAGCGCCCACGGCGCGTCATTATGCCCGTCGAACACCGGCGCGCGGGCCAGCGCGGCGGCGGCCACGGCTTCGGGCGGTTGCTGCGCGGCGGCGGGGGTGGCGATCAGGGCGAGTGCGGCGAGGCCGGCGAGCAGGGGCGCTTTGGTCATGGCGCGCGACCTTAAGCGCTTGAGCGGACTGTGCAAGAGCGTGGCCAACCCTGCGACCGACAGGTCGCGCCATATTTTTCACACAAAGACACAAAGGCACAAAGAAGGAGCAAAATGCAGCTGTCTTTGTGCCTTTATGTCTTTGTGTGCGATATTGCGAAGCGCTTCCGGCGCGTCCGAACTTGACGCATACGTCAAGCACGCGCAGCATCGGCGCATGACAGCCTTCGACGACTGGCGCGCGCGTTCGCCTTATTATGACGAAACGCACGAAGCGCTCGCGCAGAGCGTCCGCCGCTTCGTCGCGCGCGAGGTCGCGCCGCACATCGACCGCTGGGAGGCGGAGGGCGAACTGCCGCGCGCGCTGCATAAAAAGGCGTCCGACGCGGGCATCCTCGGGCTGCGTTATCCCGAACAATATGGCGGCCACAGCACCGGCTTCGACATTTTCCACGGGCTCGTCGTCACCGAAGAGCTGGCGGCGGTCGGCGCGGGCGGGCTTGGCGCGTCGCTGATGACGCACGGCATCGGGCTGCCGCCGATACTCGCGCTCGGCTCCGACGAACTCAAGCGCCGCGTCGCGCCGCCGGTGCTCGCGGGCGACCGGATCATCGCGCTCGGCATTACAGAGGCGGGCGGGGGCAGCGACGTCGCCAATCTCAGGACGACGGCGGTGCGCGACGGCGACGACTATATCGTCAACGGCGGCAAGATGTTCATCACCTCGGGAATGCGCGCCGACTGGCTGACCTGCGCGGTGCGCACCGGTGGGCCCGGCGCGGGCGGCATATCGCTGCTGCTGGTCGAGATGGACGCGCCGGGGGTCGAACGCGCGCGGCTCGACAAGATGGGCTGGCGGTGCAGCGACACCGCCGCGATCCACTTCAGCGACGTCCGCGTCCCCGCCGCGAACCTCATCGGCGCCGAAAATGGCGGCTTCATCGGCATCATGCGCAATTTCAACAGCGAGCGGCTCGGCATGGCGATGGGCTGCTGCGCAATGGCGCGCGTCGCGATGGCCGAGGCGGCCGAATGGGCGCAACAGCGCGAAACCTTTGGAAAGCCGCTCGTCGGCCACCAGTCGATCCGCATCAAGCTCGCCGACATGGAACGCCAGATCGAAGCGACGCAGGCGTGGGTAGACCTGTGCGCGTGGCAGGTCAAAGAGGGCAAGGACCGCCCCGCCGATTTCGCGATGCTCAAGGTGCAGGCGACGCGGATGCTCGAACATGTCGCGCGCGAGGCCGCGCAGGTGCTGGGCGGCGCAAGCTATATCACCGGCAGCAAGGTCGAACGCATCTACCGCGAGGTCCGCGTTAATGCCATTGGAGGAGGCAGCGAGGAAATCATGCTCGACCTCGCGGGTCGGCAATTGTTTGGAGGAAAAAGATGAACGAGATCGCTCGAAGCTGGCCCGCCGAGGCCGAGACCCTGTTGGGCGACCTCGTGACCTTGCGCCGCGCGATTCACCGCGAGCCCGAACTCGGCCTCCAAAACCCGAAAACGCTCGCGAAGATCAAGGAGGCGCTCGCCGGCCTCCCGCTCGAATTTCGCGAGGGGCCGTCGACGACCGGCCTCGTCGCGATCCTGCGCGGCCCCGCGAACGGGCGCACCGTGCTGCTGCGCGGCGACATGGACGCGTTGCCGCTGGTCGAGGATACGGGACTCGACTTCACCTCCGAAACGCATGGCGCGATGCACGCCTGCGGGCACGACACGCATGTCGCGATGCTCGTCGGCGCGGCGAAGCTGCTGTGCGCGGCGCGCGACCGCCTGCCCGGCACGGTGATGTTCATGTTCCAGCCGGGCGAGGAAGGCCATCATGGCGCGCGCTTCATGCTCGAGGACGGGCTGATCGACCCGCTGCCCGACGCGGCGTTCGCGCTCCACATCATGCCCAACGCGCCGCACGGCATTTTCGCGGGGCGCGCGGGGCCGCTGCTCGCCTCGTCCGACGTGCTGTCGATCCGCGTCAAGGGCGCGGGCGGCCATGCCTCGATGCCGCACGATGCGGTCGATCCCATTCCGGTCGCGTGCGAAATCGTCTCGGCGATCCAGACGATGGTGACGCGCAAGGTTTCGGTGTTCGACCCCGCGGTCGTCACCATCGCCAGGATCGCGGCGGGGACGACGAACAATATCATCCCCGAAAGCGCCGAGATGCAGGGGACGATCCGCACCCTGTCGCCCGAGCGCCGCGCGATGGTCGCGCGCGAGCTCCGGCGCCTCGCCCCCGCGATTGCAGAGGCGCACGGCTGCACCGCCGAGGTCGAGATAGAGGAAGGCTTCCCCGTCACCGTCTGCGACGCGCGCGCGGTCGCCTTTGGCCAGTCGGTTGTGGAGGAGACCTTCGGCGAGGCCGCATGGCTGACGATGGACAACCCCGTGATGGGCGCCGAGGATTTCGCCTATGTCCTCGAAAAAGTCCCCGGCGCGATGTTCTGGCTCGGCGCGAGCCACGAGGGCAGCGACTGGCGCGCGTGCTGCGGCCTCCACTCGAACCGCATGGTCCTCGACGAAAAGGTGATGGCCCGCGGCGCCGCCCTCCACGCGGCGCTGGCCGAACGGTTTTTGAACGAGGGGTTTGCGTAGGGAAATCTCACGCAAAGGCGCAAAGGCGCAAAGAAGAAGATTCGTCAGCCGCGATGGTTATTGGCGACGCGGCGGACCCCTTCCTTGAAGGTTTCGCCGCCAAAGTTGATGAGCAGGCCAAGCGGAAGCTCAAGCAGGCGAAGATAAGTCAAAACCTGTTTGCCGTGAAGCGGCGACAGCCGCTCCACGGATTTGAGTTCGACGAGCAATTGGCCTTCGATCAGAAGGTCGGCCCGAAACCCCTCCGGCAACTCGACGCCGTCATAACGGATGGGGATCGGCGCCTGCCTCTGAACATTTAGGCCGCGGTGCACGAGTTGGTCGAACATTATCGCTTCGTAGACCGATTCGAGCAGCCCCGGCCCCAGATTCTTGTGCAGGTGGAATCCGCAATCGACGGCGACGCTGGCCAGTTCCTCGATGTCCAAGCTGCCCCCTTCTTCGCGCCTTTGCGCCTTTGCGTGAGATTTTCCTTAGCCGAAACTCACGGCACCAGCACCGTATCGACCGGCTCCGCCAGCGTCTCGGGATAGTCGAGCGTGTAGTGCAATCCGCGGCTTTCCTTGCGGTGGAGCGCGCTCCGCACGATCAGCTCGGCGCACTGGAGCAGGTTCCTGAGTTCGATCAGATCGGTGGTCACGCGGAAGTGGCCGTAATAATCCTCGACCTCGCCCGTCATCATCTTGATGCGGTGCTGCGCGCGCTCGAGCCGCTTGGTGGTGCGCACGATGCCGACATAGTTCCACATGAACCGGCGGATCTCGGTCCAGTTCTGCTTGATCACCACCTCTTCGTCCGAATCGGTGACGCGGCTTTCGTCCCACGGCCGGATCGGCGGCGGCGCCTCGAGCGTGTCCCAGCGCGCGATAATGTCCTTCGCCGCCGCCTCGCCGAACACGAAACATTCGAGCAGGCTGTTCGACGCCAGGCGGTTCGCGCCGTGCAGGCCGCTCTCGCTCACCTCGCCCGCGGCATAAAGGCCGGGAAGGTCGGTGCGCCCGTCGAGGTCGATGAGCACGCCGCCGCACGTATAATGCTGCGCGGGCACCACCGGGATCGGCTGCTTGGTCATGTCGATGCCAAGGCCGAGCAGCTTGTCATAGATGTTCGGGAAATGCCCCGCGACGAAATCGGCGTCCTTGTGACTGATGTCGAGGTGGACATAGTCGAGCCCGAAACGCTTGATCTGGTCGTCGTTGGCGCGTGCGACGATGTCGCGCGGCGCGAGTTCGGCGCGCGCGTCATAGTCGGACATATAGCGATGCCCGGTCTCGGGGTGCCGCAAAATCCCGCCCTCGCCGCGCACCGCCTCGGTGATCAGGAAATTCTTGACGTCGAGGTTATAGAGGCAGGTCGGGTGGAACTGCATCATCTCCATGTTGGAAACGCGCGCACCCGCGCGCCACGCCATCGCGATGCCGTCGCCGGTCGCTCCTCTTGGGGCGGTGGAGAATTGATAGACGCGCCCCGCGCCCCCGCTCGCGAGGATGGTCGCGCGGCCGACATGCGCGTGGACCTGCCCGCTCGCCTCGTCGAGCGCATAGACGCCCCACACGCGCCCCGACCCCGAATAGCGTTCCTCGTGCCGCCCCGTGATCAGGTCGATGCACGCCTGCCCGGGGAGCAGCGTGATGTTCGGATGCGCTTCGGCGGTCTTGAGCAGCGCCGCCTGCACCGCCCAGCCGGTCGCGTCGTCGACATGGACGATGCGGCGGTGCGAATGGCCGCCCTCGCGCGTCAGGTGCAGCGCGCCTTCGTCCATGTTGAAGGGCACGCCCATCTCGACGAGCCGCGCGATCGCCTGCGGCGCATTCTCGACGACGAACTCGACCGTCTCGCGCCGGTTGAGCCCCGCGCCCGCGACCATCGTGTCGTCGATATGATTCTCGAACGTGTCGCCCGCGTCGAGCACCGCGGCGATGCCGCCCTGCGCCCAGGCGGTCGACCCGCCGGTGAGGTTGCCTTTCGCGAGCACCAGCACCTTGCAATGGTCGGCAAGGCTGATCGCGGCGGTGAGGCCAGCGGCGCCCGATCCGACGATGATGACGTCGTGGGGAGAAGAGGTGCCGCCTTCACCCATTGGCCGCGCGCGTCAGGTTCAGAAACACATCCTCAAGGTCCGCTTCGCGCGTCGACACGTCGACGATGCCGTGCCCCATTGCATTGACCGCGGCGAGCACTTCGCCCGCGTTCATCCGGTCCTTGTTGTAATGAATGGCAAGCCCGCGTTCGCCCTCGCGCTCGATCTTGTCGAACGCAGGGTGCGTGGGCAGCGTGTCGATATCCTGGTCGAGCGTCACGACGACGATCTTCTCGCGCGCCATGTCGACCAGCTCGCGCGTCGGCTTGTTCGCGATCAGCCTGCCGTGGTTGATGATCGCGATCCGGTCGCACAGCTCCTCGGCCTCCTCCAGATAGTGCGTCGTCAGCACCACCGTGACGCCGCGATCGTTGAGGCTCTGCACAAATTCCCAAAGCTGCTGGCGCAATTCGATGTCGACCCCCGCGGTCGGCTCGTCGAGCACGATGATCGGCGGCGAATGCACCATCGCCTTGGCGACGAGCAGGCGGCGTTTCATCCCCCCCGACAAGGTGCGCGCATAGGCGTCGCGCTTGTCGCTCAGATGCACGGCGGCGAGCAGTTCGTCCGAAATCCGCTTCGCCTTTGGCACGCCATAAAGCCCCGCCTGATTCTCGAGCGTCTCGAACGGCGTGAAAAAGGGATCGAAGACGATCTCCTGCGGCACGATGCCGATCGAATATTTGGCGTTGCGCGGGTCGGCGTCGATGTCGAAGCCCCAGATGCTCGCGTTCCCGCCCGTCTTGTTGACCAGCCCCGCAAGGATGTTGATCAGCGTCGACTTGCCCGCGCCATTGGGTCCAAGCAGCCCGAAAATTTGCCCGCGCGGGACGTCGAAGCTGACGTTGTCGAGCGCCTGCTTGCCCCCCGCATAGATTTTGGAAACGGCGTCGATGCGGATGGCGGCTTCGGTCATGCCCGCTTCCATAGCCGCGCACCCGCCCGCGCGAAAGAGGGGGCGCGCGCAGCATTGTCTATGCGGCCGTAAACATATTTTGGGGCTGGGCTTGCCCGGTGGCCGCGCCGGGCTGAACATGCATGTGCAGACCCGATTGCGGCGATCACGCGGCCTTGCTATGGGCGCGGTCGATGACCCAGCCCGCACCCGAAACGATCCGCACGCCCAAGACCCGCATCGCCTGCGACGGCACCGGCGACGGGCTTGCCGACGCCGCGCTCGGCCATCCGCGCGTATGGCTGGAAATCGACCCCGACGACGGCTTCGTCGATTGCGGCTATTGCGACCGTCGCTTCATCCTGACCGGCGGCGTCGCCGACATATCGGCCTGAACGGCGCCGCGCGTCAGGCGGCGAACCGCTGGACCTGCGGCTATGCCGCAGCGTCGTCGCGCAGCAGCGCCGCGACCGCCTGTTCGACCATCGCTGCCGCCGCCTCGGCGCCGAAGCTTGCTTCGTCGAGCGAGAGTTCGAGCCACAGCCCGTCGACCAGCGCGGTGAGCATGATCGCCAGCCGCTCGGGCTCGCGTGCGCCGCACGCGGCGAGCAGCTCGGCCAGCCGCGCGCGATAGCCGGCGTAACTTGCGGCGTGGATTGCGGCCATGCGCGCGTCGCTGCGCGCGAGTGCCCAGAAGGCGGTCCACGCGCCGAGCAGTTCGGGGTCGGTCACCGGCGCGCGGAAGCTTGCGGTCAGATAGGCTGACAGGCGCGCGCGGGGGGCGTTGCCCGCGCCCGCGACCGCGGCGGCGAAAATCGCGTCCATCCGGTCGCTCGTCGCCTGATAGGTCGCCGCGATCAGCTCGTCGATCCCTGCGAAATAATGGCGCAGCAGACCCGGCGACACCCCCGCGCGCGCGCAGATCGCGCGCACATTGGTGCCCGCGAGCCCCACTTCGGCAAGGCACGCCGCCGCCGCCTCGATCAGCGCGGCGCGGCGCGCATCGGCGCTTTCGCGCGTAAAGGCTTGGCGGGCGGCTTCCATCTTGTTATACGTTTGTATAACAAGGAACCGGCCATGGCAACGCTACGCGACACTTTCGACAACATCGACCCCCTCGACGGCTGGTCGCTCCCCGCCTGGACCTACAGCGACCCCGAATTCCACGCGGTCGAGGTCGAGCGCATCTTCCGCCCGAGCTGGCAGGTCGTCTGCCACGACAGCGACATCCCCAACGCCGGCGACTGGCACAGCATCGACTATGTCGGCGAAAGCGTCATCGTCGTCCGCGGCACCGACGGTGCGGTGCGCGCCTTCACCAACGTTTGCCGCCACCGCGGCTCGCGTCTCGTCGACGGCACCGCGGGCTGCGCGAAAAAGCTGGTCTGCCCCTATCACGCCTGGACATACGAACTCGACGGCCGCCTGACAGGCGTCCCCGACAGCGCGAGCTACCCGGCGCTCGACAAGGGAAAGGCGGGGCTCGTTCCGGTCGAAGCGGAGAGTTGGCGCGGCTTCTGGTTCGTCCGCCTCGACGACGATGGCGGCCCGTCGGTCGCGCAGATGATGGCGCCCTATGAGGCGATGGTCGAACCCTATCGCTTCGAGGAGCTCGGCGCGCTCGGCCGCGTCACGCTGCGCCCGCGCGAGGTGAACTGGAAGAATGTCGGCGACAATTATTCGGACGGCCTCCACATCCCCGTCGCGCACCCCGGCCTCACGCGCCTGTTCGGCAAAAGCTATGGTGTCGAGGCCGAGGAACGCGTCGACCGCATGTGGGGCGACCTGATCGACCGGCCGTCGGCGAACTGGTCCGAACGCATGTACCAGCGCCTGCTGCCGTCCGTCCCGCATCTCCCCGCCGACAAGCAGCGCCACTGGCTCTATTTCAAGCTCTGGCCCAATGTCGCCTTCGACATTTATCCCGACCAGGTCGACTTCATGCAGTGGCTGCCGACCGGTCCGACGAGTTGCCTGATCCGCGAGATTTCATACGTCCTTCCCGATGAACGCCGCGAGATGAGGGCGGCACGCTATCTGAACTGGCGCATCAACCGCCAGGTCAATGCCGAGGACACCGCGCTGATCACCCGCGTTCAGCAGGGCATGGCGTCGAAAAGCTTTTCGATGGGTCCGCTCAGCGACAAGGAAGTCTGTCTCAAGCATTTCTGCGCGCGGATGCGCGACATCATTCCCGAAGCGCGACACGAACACGCGCCCGCGGTCGGTTGGAGCAAATAATGACCAAAGCCTATGACGCGCTGATCATCGGCGCCGGCCACAACGGCCTCGTCTGCGCCTTTTACCTCGCGCGCGCGGGGCTGAAGGTGCGCATCGTCGAGGCGCGCGATGTCGTCGGCGGTGCCGCGGTGACCGAGGAGTTCGCGCCGGGGTTCCGCAACTCGGTCGCGAGTTACACGGTCAGCCTGCTCCAGCCCAAGGTCATCGCTGACATGCGCCTCGCCGATCACGGCTATCGCGTGATCGAGCGGCCGATCAGCAATTTCCTTCCGCAGGAGGATGGCGGCTATCTGAAGCTCGGCGGTGGGCTCGAACGCACGCAGGCCGAGTTCCGCAAGTTCAGCGCGCGCGATGCCGAGGCGCTGCCCGCTTATTATGACGCGCTCGAAAATGTCGCCGAACTGCTTCGCGACCTCGCGCTCCGCGTCCCACCCAATGTCGGCGAGGGGCTGCGTACGCTGGTCGACGGCGTGCGGCAGGGGCGCCGCTTCGCGGGGCTCAGCGTCGAGCAACAACGCGATGTGCTCGACCTCTTCACCAAGTCGGCGCGCGCCATGCTCGACAGTTGGTTCGAGAGCGAGGCGGTCAAGGCGGCTTTCGGCTTCGACGCGGTCGTCGGCAATTATGCGAGCCCCGACACGCCGGGCAGCGCCTATGTCCTCCTCCACCATGTCTTCGGTGAGGTGAACGGCAAGAAGGGCGCGTGGGGGCACAGCGTCGGCGGGATGGGCGCCATCACGCAGATCATGGCGAAGGTGTGCCGCGATGCCGGAGTCGAGATCAGCCTCGAAAGCCCGGTCGCGAAGGTGCTGGTCGACGGCGGCAAGGCCGTTGGCGTCAAGCTTGCCAGCGGCGAGGAGATCGCCGCCGCGCGCGTTGTCGCCAATGTCGGTCCGAAGCTGCTCTATGAGCGGATGATGGACGCCGCCGACCTCCCACGAGACTTTGCGCGGCGCATGAAGGGATTCAAGGCGGGCAGCGGGACCTTCCGCATGAATGTCGCGCTCAGCGAATTGCCGCGCTTCACCTGCCTGCCCGAACCCGGCGAGCATCACCAGTCGGGGATCATCATCGCGCCGACGCTCGACTATATGGACCGCGCCTTCCTCGACGCGAAGCGCGACGGCTGGTCGAAAGCGCCGATCGTCGAAATGCTGATCCCCTCGACGATCGACGACAGCCTGGCGCCCGAGGGGTGCCATGTCGCGAGCCTCTTTTGCCAGCAGTTCGCACCCGAATTGCCCGACGGGCGCGACTGGGACGATGAGGAGGAAGCCGCGGCCGACACGATCATCGGCACCGTCGAACGCTATGCCCCCGGCTTCCGCGCGAGCATCGTCGCGCAGACCCGCCTCAGCCCCAAGGGGCTGGAGCGCAAGTTCGGCCTCGTCGGCGGCGACATCATGCACGGCAATATGACGCTCGACCAGCTCTGGTCGGCGCGCCCCGTGCTCGGCCACGGCGGCTATCGCGGGCCGGTCAAGGGCCTCTATATGTGCGGTGCGGGCACGCACCCCGGCGGCGGCGTCACCGGTGGACCGGGGCATAATGCCGCCCAAGTCATCATCCGCGACCGGGGGCTATTCGCGCCCAAGTGGCGGTGAACCGAAGCCGATTGCTTGCGGCATCGATGGGCGTGCTGCACGCTCTTGCCGCAAGCGTGCGATCAGCTCTGCGTCATCGATGTCACCCAGAAAGCGGCGCTGGCGGGCCACGACCGCAAAGTCGCCAAGCGTAAGCCCGCCCAACCGGTCAAGCGTATCGGGCGCGGCGCGGCCAAAGAAATGACCGAACGCCAGCCGCGCGCGCGCCGCGTCGAGCGGACGCATTTCGACCTTGAATACGAAACGCCGCGCCGAAGCCGGGTCAAGCTTTGCCGAATGGTTGGTCGCCGCTGCGAAAGGGAGCGGATGGCACTCCATCCACGTCAACAGCTCGTTGACTTGCGACACTTCCCAGCTCTGCGTTGCACCGCCGCGGTCCGCCAGCAGCGAATCGACCTCGTCAAAGAACAGCATCGCGCCTTGCTGCTTGGCTTTGGCAAAGGCGGCTGCGATCCGCTGCTCGGTCTCGCCGATCCATTTCGACATGAGATCGGACGCGCGCTTGACGTGCAGAGGGCGCCCGAGACGCCGAGCAAGGGCATGGACGGCCTCGCTCTTCCCTGTGCCTGGCGGGCCGGTCAACAAGAGCGAGAAGTCGCTTTCCTTGCTGCCGGCCAGCCGGTCGAACAGCAGCGGCAAGTCGGTATCGGCTGCCAGCAAGCGTTCGTCGAAAGCGCGCGGCGCATCGATGTCGACCTCCTGTCCGCGCATTGCGCTCAGCACCGATCCCGCGAAGCGATGGGCGCTCGTCGCTTCTCCAGCGAGCGCCGCTGCGCGAACCGCAACGCGAAAGAGTGACGCGGTTTCCGGAGCGTTGGCCGCGAGAACGCCAAGCGCGGGGTCGACCGCGACATTCTCTTCGGTGCTGACGCGCTCAAGCATTGCCGGACTATGCGCCCGGCCCGGGAAATCCATCCGGATCGTCAAGCTGATGCGGCGCAGGATCGCCGGGTCGGCTTCGCCGATGGCGTTCGATGTCCAGATCACCGGGACGATATTGTCCTCCAGCAACCTGTTCACGAACAGCTTCGATCCCGCGCGGTCGCGAATTTGCCCGCCGGCGTCGATGCGCGCATTGCCGAGCAGATCCTCCATCTCGTCGAACAACAGCAGGGCGCCTCCCCGCTGCTCCAGCGTTCGCAGGGCGAGCCGCAGCGCCGCCACGCGATCACCGCGTGTCGGTTCTTCGCCGTCGTCGTCGGCCTCGCCAACAGCGTGAAGCGGTGCGCCCGCGCTAGCTGCGATCGTCCGCGCGAGTTCGGTCTTGCCGGTGCCGGGCGGTCCGTGGATCAGGACATTGATTCCGCGCGCGCCGGATTCGAGCGCGCCGCGGAGCAGGGCGATTGCCAGTTCGGCGTCGCGCTTCTGCACCGGAAAATCGGCGATCTGGTGCCGCGCCGGTTGGCGCGGGCCGAGCAGCTCCTCCAGCAGGTCGGCATGTTGTCCCGGCCGGGCGTCGAGCAACCGCTCGAACGCCCAGCGAAGGCCGAGCTGCGGCGTTCCGTCCTTTGCGCCCCATCGCGCCACCAGGTCGAGGCGCACGACCTCTGCGCGGTGGATCGCGTGCGGCGCGATGCCGGTTACGGCGCTCGCGAGTGTCTCGATGTCGAGCTTCTCGTTCTCCACAAGCTGCCCCAGGCTTCGCGAGAGCGGAGCCCGGTCGAGCGCCGTTACAAACAACAGCAAGGCGCGCTCCTCCGGCGGCAGCGCGAGCGCATCGGCAAGGCGGTTGGCCTGGATGAGGTTCAGATCCTCGCGTGCCGCCGGTAGCATTTCGGACGCGATCGGCGGGTCAGCGAGCAAGGTCGCGCGGTTCACCATCTTCGGGCTATCAAATCCAAGCGGCGTGGCGCGCGCGCGGACCCAGCCGAGCAAGGCTCGACCAGTTTTGCTTTGACCCGGATGTTCCGTGGCGATGGCGCGTGCCAGCGCGCGCGCGCAATGGCTGTCGTGCAACATGAATATCTGCCTGCGACCGGCGGACGCGCGGCGACCGTCGGAAAAGGGGGATGATGGTGGTTTGATAAATGCGGCAGCGCCCGTGGCGTGCCGCGTCAGGAATAACGCGCTACGACAGCGGGCGGATGCCGCAGGGTTTCAAGCCCTGATGAATTCGGCGATCCAACACTTTGCGTCTCCAAAAAAGCCCGAGTCCGGGTGGTGGGCGCGGCGGATAGGCGATTTCACCTGAAGGCGCAAGTGCTCAGTGGGCAGGGGCCGGGCGCGCAGCGGTGTGGCGCGTCCACCAGTAAAGCGGCAGACCTGCCGCCATCAGCACGATGCTCAGCGCGCTCACTCCGATGCCAGCGCCCCACAGCGTCCATAGCGCATAGGTCAGGCCGATCAGCGCGACAGGGATGGCGACGCGCAGGCGTAGCGCCGCGCCAGCGCACGCGAGGTAGAGCCAGAGCGTCACCGATGTCGAGAGGATCGCCATGAAGGTGAACATCTCGCTCGTCGATTTATTCGCGTTGAGGATGACGCAGGCGGTGGCGATCATGCTCGAGAGGAGCAGCGCCGTGGCGGGCGTGCCGTGGCGGTTCGTTCGCGCGAACCACGCCGGAAGCAAACCCTGCCGCGCGAGCGTTGCGGGAAGCTCGGCCTGAATCAGCGTCCAGCCGTTGAGCGTCCCGAGGGCGCTCACTGCGGCGAAGGCGGCGACGAGCAGTGCGGGTTCGCGCGCCCAATAGGTTTCGACGAAGAGCGAGAAGGGCGCGTCGGACTGGGCGACCGCGGCCGCAGGAAGCATCAGCGCGATCGCCGAACAGACGATCAGATAGAGGATGCCCGTCGCGAGCGTGCCGATCATCGTCGCGCGCGGGATGGTGACGCGTGGAGTGTCGACCTTGTCGGCGGCGACGCTCGCCGATTCGAACCCCAACAGCGCCCACAGCGTCAGGATTGCCGAGCCGCTGACCGCGGCGAAGGATAAGCCCTCGGCGGGAAATGGGGTGACTGCCACGGGCTCGGCGCGCCCAAACGCCACGGGGATCAGAATGATGACCGCGACCAGCGGGACGAGCTTGATCAGCAACGTCGCGAGTTGGAAGCGCCCCGCCGCGCGCGCGCCGCGCCAGTTGATCGCGGTGACCAGCCAGATCAGCGCAATCGTCGACAGCACGAGATGCTGGCTCAATGCGGGAACAAAGATGCTGAGGAAGCTGACCGACGCGACCGCAAGCGTGACGTTCGCGGTCCATACCGAAACCCAATAGGCCCAGCCGATCATGAAACTGGGAATGCGCCCAAAGGCACGCTCGACGAATCCCGTCGGCCCGCCTGCATCGGGGAAAGCGACGGTGAGCCGTGCGAGGACGAATGCCAACGCAAGTGCGCCGCCGATCGTGATTGCCCAGCCGGCAACGCCGTTCCAGCCAAAAGGGGCCAGACTGGCCGGGAGCAGGAACACGCCCGACCCGATCATATTGCCCATTACCAGCGCAATCGCCATCGCGAGGCCGAGCTTGCGCCCGGACCCCGCGACCGGCGAATTTGCGGTCAGCGGATCAGAAATCCTTCGATACCTTGATCCCGATCAGGCGTGGACGGATGATATTGTCGTAAAAGACGCCGCCGGTGTTGCTGCCGCCGAACGGATCGCCGCAGATCGACTCGCCGCACTGGACCGAGCTGTTGATCACGCCGTTGCTGTTGAACAAATTGGTCGCGAACAGCTCGCTGCTCCACCCTTCGCCCTTCAGCCCGACGCTGACATCGGCGGTCGTGTAAGCGTCGAAGTTGCCGACGATGCCATTTTCGAAGGTGCGAAGGTCCGAACGGCGCTGGCCGACATGGTTCACGGCGAATTGGACATGGGCGTCCATCGACCCGACGGGCCATTCATAGCGTGCGACGGCGTTGCCCTTGAACTTGGGCGTGACGGGGAGGCGCGTTCCGGCAGGCGCGAGTATGTCGTTCGTCTGCCCCGGCGGGTCGATCGAGCAGTCAAATTGCGGGTTCGCGATCACGCAAAAGTCACGCCGGATCGTCGCGTCATTATAGCTGCCGCCGAGGTTGAGCGAGAAGCCACCCTGGCGATAGCCGATGTCGATCTCGACCCCGCGAATCCGTGCAATGCCTGCGCTGCGGATTTCAGTGAGGCCGTTTTCGCCGAGGAAGGACAGCTGGATGTCGTTCCAATCCTCCTGATAGATCGCGCCGTTGAAGCGAACCGGGCCGAAGTTGGTTTTCCACCCGATCTCGTAATTGTCGAGCGTGTCGGGGCCATAGGGCGGCAGGGTGCCGCGCCGATTGATCCCGCCCGGACGGAAGCCGCGCGACCATGTCGCATAGACGAGCGCGTCGTCGTTGATCTTGTAGTTGAGGTTGAGTTTGTGGATGAAGTCGGTGTCTTTGGTCCGTTTGTCGAGGTTGGTGCACGGCGATCCGGGAACCTGCGCGGGACCGAAGCAGGCCGCTTCGCCCGTGCGGCTCGAGAAACCGGCCGAATAGCCGAAGAAGCCGACGAGGCTGTTGTCGAACCGATAGAGGCGGCCGCCGCCGGTCAGCGTCAGCTGGTCGGTGATGTCGAAGCTGATTTCGCCGAACGCCGCATAGTCGCGGTCGATACGCAGCTGTTTTGTCAGCCAGATGTTGCTCGGCGTGCCGGTGACGGTGATCGAATCGGCAATATCGTCGATGATGTAATTTTGCTCGATATTGTGGGCCTGCCGCTGCCAGAAAAGCCCGCCGATGAAGCGGATGCGTGCGTCGGCGGGTGAGGCGATGCGGATCTCGCCGAAGCTGCGCTTATAGCGATCGACGCCCTGGATATATTGGTTCGGGCTGACGAGGTCACCGTTATTGTCGTAGAAATAGGCGCCATAGCCGTAGAGCGCGTCATAGAAATAGGCATAGTCCGAATAATCGCTCTCGGTCGTCGTCTTGCGCCGCAAATGGCCGCCGGTCGCGGTCAGGTCCCAGTTGCCGATCTTGCCCTCGATCGTCAGCGCCGCCTGAATCCATTTATCCTTGCTGTCCTCGGGATTATACTGGACCGTCTGGAGCTTGCGCGTGACCGCGGTCGAGCGTTCCTGTGCGAAACTGCCGTGCGCTTCCTGGACCTGTCCCATGATCGTCGGACGGATCGTCCAGTCGTCGTCGAGGTCGATGCCGAGCGCGAGACGCGCGCCATAGGTGTCGACGTCGTTGTAATTTTTCTCGACGAAGGCGGCATTGTCCTGCGTTGCCGCCGCCGTGCCCTGATCGGCCTCGAGCGAGGGATAGACGCGCGATCCGGCGATATTGTCGATATAGCCGCCATCGTGCCGGTACCAGCCGACGAGGCGCAGCGCCGCACGCTCGCCGAGTGGAGCGTTGATAAAGCCTTCGGCGACGCCGCCGATGTCGCCGCGCGCGACGCTGTTGAGTTCGAGGCCGATCGAGCCATAGGTGCCGCTGGTGTCGGGCTTGTTGGTGACGAGCTTGATCGTCCCCGCCATCGAGCTTGCGCCGTAGAGCGTGCCCTGCGGCCCGGCGAGCGCCTCAACGCGCTGCAAGTCATAGGTGTGAATGTCGAGCGCGCCCTGAATCGTCGTGATCGGCATTTCGTCGAGATAGGTGCCGACCGTTGGCAGCGACGCCGAGTGGTTGGCATTCTCGCCCGATGCGACGCCGCGGAAATAGACCTGGCTGAACCCCGGGGCGAGCGTCTGAACCGTCACCGACGGCAGGAATTTGACGACGTCCTGGAATTCCTTGACCTGCAGTTCGCTGAGCCGCTCGTTGCCGATCGCTGTGATGGCGAGCGGCACGTCCTGCAGATTTTCTTCGCGCTTCGATGCCGTAACGACGATGTCGTCGTCGCCGCGGCTGCTCGACTGCTGCGCCAGCGCGGTTCCCGACGTGCACAGGATCGTGCTGCCGAGCAATATCGTGCTGCTCTTGGCCAGCAATTTGGTGACGTTTCGCATGAGACCCCCTCAGATGACATCTATGTGACGAAGAATGACGCAGCGCAGCGCAAGCGCAAGCTTTGTTCGTCGCTACGCCTGACCATTGGTCGAAAAATTCGCCGCCTGTTGCCCAAAGGCAACGAAGTGCCGCGCGAACCGACCAGATTCAGCCGAAATTCGCAGGCGCGGAGGGGTAGGCGGCAAGAACCGGACCCAGGGCATCCTTGAGCGGGCCGAGCCACGCGTCATAGGGGCGCCATTGATCGACGCCGTCGCGATTGATCGGGCGGCGCACCTGCTCGCTCGAGGCGGTGCGGACCGCGCGCGCGTTGGCGTGAAAGGAAAGGCACGCCTCCTCGAACGGCTGGTCGAGGAACGACAGGAGCGCGCGCACTTCGCCTTCCGGGTCGGCGAGCAATTCCTCGTGGATCACGCGATGGACGCGGCCGGGTTGGACCGCGTCGATATGGGCCATCAGCCGCACATAGTCGCGGTAATAGGCGCCCATGTCGGACAGACGATAGCTGAACGCCTGCCCCTTGGCGAAATGCTGACGAAAGTTCGACCAGCAGCAATCGAGCGGGTGTCGCCGCGCGTCGATGATGCGCGCATTGGGCAGGATCAGGCGGATGAGCGGGACGTAGAGCCAATTGTTCGGAAGCTTGTCGATATAGAATGGCTTGCCGGTCTTGCGCTGGACCGCGGTGGCCCGAAGGAAATTCGCCCCGAGTTCGGCGATTTTTTCGCGCGGCGCGGCGGCGAGTGCTTCGACCCAGCGGCGGCCCTCGTCGTGCGTCGCGCGGCCGAGACCGAGCGCGAGCGCAGGGATGTCGGGAAGCTCCATCGTTCCCTCGATTGCCGAATGGCTCGCCAAAATTTGCTCGACGAGCGTCGATCCGGCGCGCGGCATGCCGAGGATGAAGACAGGGTCGGGCGCCGGATCGCCCCAGTCGGTACGCTCGGCAAAGAAACCGGACGTGAAGGTGGCGATAGCGGCGTCGACGATCGCGCGCGTTTCGTCGGCGCGATAGTCGAGTTGTGCCGCGCGGATCGCATTGCCGGCCGCATAGTGGCGAAAGGCGGCGTCATGTTCTTCGGCATCGTCATAGGCTTTACCGAGCGCGAAATGGAGGTGCAGCCGGTCGTCGTCGCGCGCTCCGCCGCCGTCTTCGGCGTCGCGTTCGGCTGCGCTAAGCGCGGCTTCCATCGCGGCGCGGTCGGCGGGATCGAAGCGGATCGTCTTCAGATTGGCGAGGCTCCACCAGATTTCGCCGAGCCCTGGATCATTCGCAATGGCGCGACGATAGGCGGCGATGCTGTCGTCCTGCCGCCCGACGGTCTTGAGCATATGGCCATAGCTCATCCACAGCTTTGCATGTTCGGGGAAGCGCTCGGTCAATTGCCCGTACAGCGCAATGGCTTCGTCATAACCGCCGATGCGGCCAAGCGCCGCGGCCTTCAGATTGGCGTGCGCGGGATTGTCGGGATCGTCGCCGATCACCGCATCGAGCGCCGCGACAGCGTCGGCGTAGCGGTTCTGCTTGTAATAGACGGTCGCCAGATTCGCGCGCGCCGCGCCGAAACCGGGCGCGAGTTCAAGCGCGCGGCCGAGCAGCTTTTCGGCATCGCCATAGCGGCCGATGCGCCCCGCCACTTCGGCGAGCATGCGGATCGCGGCGACGTCGGTCGCGTCCTCCTTCAGGCGCGCGCGCAGCGCTGCCTCGGCATCGGGAAGCCGGTTTTCGGAAAGCGCGAGCGCCGCATCGACCATGGCCCCGTCATGGATCGTCGCACCGACCGCGGCGAGCGAGGCATCCTGCGCCTCCGTCTCGCGCCCCAGCGCGCGTAGCGCATGCGCGGCGATCCGGTGCGCCGCCGCCGAGGTCGGCACAATGTCGAGAATGGCACGCGCTTGCGCCAACGCCGCGACCGGATCGCCGTTCAGCAACTGTCGGGCGTGGGCGAGCGCCTCGTCATGGGTGACGGTGGCCACGCTGCGCTCAGCCCTTGGCCCGCGCCTTTGCGACCGCCTGTCGCAGCGCATCATATCCGACTTGCCCCTGGAACATTTCGTCGCCGATGACCCAGCTTGGCGTCGCGTTGAGCCGGAGCTGCGTGGCGATGGCGAGATTGCTGTCGAGTTCGCGTTGGAACAGCGCTTCGTTCGCGGTGGCATCGGCGCTGCCGTCGGTCACGACGCCGGCTTTTTCCGCCGCCGCCGCAATTGCAGCGGGCTCGAGCGAGCTTGCTGCGAACATCGCATGGTGGAAGGCGTCATATTTGCCCTGCCGCGCCGCCGCCAGCGCCATCAGTGCGGCGTCGCGGCTCTGCGGCGCGATGATCGGCAACTCGCGGAACACGACCTTGAGCCGCTTGTCCTCGCGCAGCAGCCGGTCGATGTCGGGAACGCTTGCGCGGCAGAAGCCGCAGGCATAGTCGGTGAACACGACCATCGTGACGTCGCCGTCGGCATTGCCCGCCCAGGCACCGGCATAGGGTTTTTCGAGCGCGGGACGGATCGAATCGATCGCCTGCGCTATCTCGCGGTCGCGCTGCGCCTCGAGCGCTTCGGGGATGATCTGCGGATTGGCGCGGATATAGTCGGCGACAACCGCCTCGACCTCCGCCTTGTTCATTCCGCCGCCGAAACGGCCGCCGAGCCAGAATGTCGCGGCAAGTAGCGCGACAGTCCCGGCGGCCAATGCCCAGAGCGGCATGGGAAAAGCGGTGTGCCCCTCGCGACCGCGCGGTGGGGGGCGGTCCGGCGGGCTGCGATCGTCCGGCGCCGATGCCGATATGGACGGCGCCGCGGACGCCTCGGCCGCTTTGGCACGGGGCGGCGGCGTCGGTGCCAGCGGCAGATCGGGCTCGCCCGCGAACAGCGGCAGGTCGGGGGCGCTTGCCTTCGTCGCGGCCGTCTTTGCGGCCTTTTCTTCGCGCGCGAGCAATTGTTCGAGCCCGGATGGTGGCGGACCGTCGGGCTCGCTCCGCGGGGCAGGGCGCATCCGCGCCGCCGCCTCGCCCAGACCTTCCTTGCCCGAACGCGCGACCTCGCCGATACCCGTGCGTGCCTTTTCCGCCGCCTGCCCCACACCGCGGCCCATCGCCGCCGACGCCTGCGTGATCCTGCTGCCAAGGTCGAGCTTGCGCCAGCCCTTGGCCGTCGTGGCCGCCGCCGTGCTTGCCGCGGTCGCGGCCGTGCGCGCCGCGGCGCGCGCTGCTGCTGCGGTGGCCGCGCCGCTGCGCGCCGCGAGCAGGTGCGTGCGCCGGGGAATTTCCAATGCCTCGACCCGCGCCGGAATGTCGGCGCGCGCGCCGAGGTCGATTGTCCAGTCGGCAAAGCCCTGCGCGCCGCGACGAACGCGATTCCAGATCGCGCCGGCGTCGACGCGCGGACGCGCGGCGCGCGGCGGTGCAGGGTCGGGGGCATCGCGTTCGAGCGGATAGCGCGCAAGGTCGATGCCGAGCGGCGGGCTTGCCTGGGGCTTGGCAAGTCCTTCGTCACCGCGTCCGGCTGCCGGCGGCGCTTCGCCCGGCATCGGGTCGCGCAGCCACGGCTGGTAATAATCGTCTTTCCTGTCGGTCACTTGTCGCCCTTATGCACCATCGCCGCGACGGCCCCCGCTTCGCATGTGCCCGAACCTAGCGCCGTTTGCGCGTCCGTTCCACCTCGGCGCGTGCCACGAGCGAAATATCCTGAGCGCGAATCCAGTCGGGTGTCCCTTGCGGCAGGCCCTGCATCGCCATTTCGGCATTACGCAGCGCGAGCGGCGCCTGTCCACCCATCAGCTGGAAGCGCTCCGCCGAAGCGAGCGCCGCGCGCGGTTGATCGCCCTTGTTCGCATAGACGATGCCGAGCTGATACCAGGCAAAGGGATTTTGATTGTCGAGCGCGACCGCGGTCTTGAGCACCTTTTCGGCCTCGGCGAAATTGGCGGGGTCTTCGGTCGCGATCAGTGCATGGCCGAGCGTCGCGGCGATGAGCGGCTGCGCGCGCGAATTGGCGACGGCCTTGCGCAGCGGCGCAATCGCGTCCTTGGGTCGCCCCGATTCGAGCAGCACTTGCCCTTCGAGCTCGAGGAAATAGGGATCTTCGGCGTCGATGGCGAGCAGCCCCTCGACCTCTGCCAGTGCCTTTTGCGGATAGGCGCTCTTGTGCCAGGCATAAGCGCGGGCGTAGCGCGCCGGAATGCTCGTATTGCTTTCGGGGAATTTGCGGAGCGTCCGCTCGGGCTCGGCGGTGAAGCCTGAAAGCTTTGCCTTGATACGCTGGAAGCGGCGCTCGATGTCGGGATCGGCGGGTTTTTCCCACGCGGGATCGACGACATAGACTTCGCGCAGCGTCTGGATGCGGTCGCCCGACATCGGGTGCGTGCGACCATAGACCTGGTCGTCGTCCTGCCTGATCCCGTAGCGAAATTCGAGATTCTGGAGCTTCTTGAAAAAGGCGAGGCTGCCGCGCCCGCTGATTCCGGCGGTCGAGAGATATTGCGCCCCGGCGGCATCGGCGGTCGATTCCTGCACGCGCGAAAAGGCGAGGAACTTTCCGAGCGCGGCCTGTTGCCCCGCCATCATGATCCCCATGCCCGCCTCGGCACCGCCCGCAGCGATTGCTGCCGCTCCCAGCAACATGCTGAGCAGTGAAATGCCCGTTGCGGTCTTGGCGCCGTCGTTCACGCGGATCGCATGGCCGCCCATGATGTGCCCGAGTTCGTGCGCAAGCACGCCCTGCACCTCTTCGGCGCTGTCGGCCGCCTCGATCAGGCCGCTGAAGACATAGATGTCCTGACTTCCGGCGACGAAGGCATTGATGCTCGAATCGCCGAGGAGGTGGACGCGAACCTGCCCCCGCTGGAGCCCTGCTGCAACGACGAGCGGGTCCATCATGTCCTGGAACAGCGCCTCGGTTTCGGCGTCGCGCAGGATCGATTGGGCAAGCGCCGGACGCGCCGCAAGGGCGACCACCGCGGCGACGGTCAGCAGGACCCGGATGACGGCGCGCCAGGTGCCATATTGCGGCGCGCGAAGCGATGGGACGGACTTCATCGCCCCCCGTCTTGCGCCGCGCGCCTGAACCTCAACTGAAGCCATAGGGGCTTTGTGGGGTTCGGGGCGCGTGGACGCAAGGGGTTCGCGTCGGGGCGATCAGTTGCCGAACGTGCGTTGCCACCATCCGCGGCGCGGTTCGCCGGTGCCGGCGTCGTCCGCGCCTTCGCCGTCGGCCATTTCGGGTGCGCTTTCGGTCGCAGCATCGGGCGCCGCTTCGGCAGCCGCGGCCTTGCGGCTACGGCTGGCACGTTTTTTGGGCGCGGGCTTGGCGGCTTCCTCTTCGGCCTTGGGTTCAGCCGTTTCGGCAGCAGGCGCGTCGGCTTCGGAGGCCGCATCGGGCTCGGCGGCCGCTTCGGTTTTTGCCTTCGTCTTGCGCGGCGCTCGCTTGCGCTTGGGCTTTTCTTCGGTCGGCGCTTCTTCGGTTACCGCGTCCGTCGACTCGCTGGAGGCCTCTGTCGTCGCTTCGGCGTCAGCTTCGGCTGCAGGCTCAGCGGCGTCGGCTTTCTTGCGGCCTCGGCCGCCGCGCGTGCGGCGCGGCTTGGCCTTGGCGGGCTCGGCCTCTTCCGCTGAGCTCTCGGCGGCCGCGTCTTCGGCAGGCGATTCGTCGGTCGACGCCGGTTCGGCGGCTTCGGCTTCGTCGTCGCTACCGGAGTCGTGCTCGGCCTGCTCGCCATTTTCCTCGTCGCGGCGTCCGCGGCGCCCGCGGCGACGGCGGCGGCGACGCTTGCGGCCATCGCCGTCGCCGTCGCCTTCGCTGCGTTCGCGGCGGGGTTCGTCGCTGTCCTCGTCTTCGGATTCCTCCTCGTCGACGATCTCGTCCTCTTCTTCCTCCTCGATGTCGACGATCGGAGCGAAGCTGCGCTGGCGCGTCGGGGGCGGACCGCCCACCTCGACTGCCATGCGCGCGCCCTCGGTTTCGCCATCGGGCAGGATTTCGACGCTGACCCCGTACAGCTCTTCGATCTCGTGCAACTCGCGCCGCTTTTCGTTGAGCAGATAGAAGGTTGCTTCCTGGCTGGCGCGGAGCGTGATCTTGCTGCCGCGACCGCGCGCAGCCTCTTCCTCGATCAGGCGCAGCGCGCTGAGTCCTGCCGAGCTCGCCGTGCGGACAAGGCCCGTGCCCTCGCAGTGCGGGCAGGGGCGCGTCGATGCTTCGAGCACGCCGGTGCGCAGCCGCTGGCGGCTCATTTCCATCAGGCCGAAGCCCGAGATGCGGCCGATCTGGATGCGCGCGCGGTCGTTCTTGAGCGCTTCCTTCATCGCGCGCTCGACCTTGCGGACGTTCGAGCCGTGATCCATGTCGATGAAGTCGATCACGATCAGGCCCGCCATGTCGCGCAGGCGCAACTGACGCGCGATTTCGTGTGCAGCCTCGAGGTTGGTGCTGAGCGCGGTCTGCTCGATATTATGCTCGCGCGTCGAGCGACCCGAGTTGATGTCGATCGACACCAGCGCCTCGGTCGGGTTTATCACCAGATAGCCGCCCGATTTCAGCTGGACGACGGGATTGAGCATCCCGGCGAGCTGATCCTCGACGCCGTAGCGCTGGTAGAGCGAGACGGGATCGGAATATTGCTTCACACGGCGCGCGTGGCTCGGCATCAGCAATTTCATGAACTGCTTCGCGGCCTTGTAGCCCTCGTCGCCCTCGACAAGAACTTCCTCGATATCCTTGTGATAAATGTCGCGGATCGCCCGCTTCACAAGGTCGCTGTCCGAATGGATGAGCGCCGGCGCGCTGGACGCGAGCGTCTTTTCGCGAATCTCGTCCCACACGCGGGCAAGGTAATCGAAGTCGCGCTTGATCTCGGTCTTGGTGCGGCTCATGCCGGCGGTGCGAACGATGCAGCCCATCGTCGGCGGCAGGCCCATCTCGTCGATCATCGCTTTCAGCTTGCGGCGATCGGCGCCGTTCGAAATCTTGCGGCTGATCCCGCCGCCGTGCATCGTGTTCGGCATCAGCACGCAATAGCGGCCTGCGAGCGACAAATAGGTCGTCAGCGCAGCGCCCTTGTTGCCGCGCTCTTCCTTGACGACCTGCACCAGCATCACCTGACGGCGGCGGATGACGTCCTGGATCTTGTAGCGGCGGCGCAGCGACATCCGGTTCTCGCCGTCTTCCTCGTCACGGCGTCCGCGTCCGCGGCCCTTGCGACCGCCCTTGCCGCGACGGCGCCCGCGTCCGCCGCGATCGTCGCGGCCTTCTTCGGCGCCGTCCTCAGCGCCTTCGTCGTCGCCGTTTGCATCGGCGTCGCCATTGTCCTCGTCGCCGTCCTCGCCGACGGTTTCGGGAGCGGGGGCGTCGCCATTCTCGTCCTCGTCGGGGCGCTCGACCTCGGCGACATCGCCCTCAAGCTCGTCGAGATCCTCTTCGGCGCGCATCGCTGCTTCGGCGGCATGCTCGGCCTCTTCGCGGAGCAGAGCCTCGCGATCTTCCTTCGGAATCTGGTAATAATCGGGATGGATTTCGCTGAAGGCGAGGAAGCCGTGGCGATTGCCGCCATATTCGACGAACGCCGCCTGCAAGGACGGTTCGACGCGGGTAACCTTGGCCAGATAGATATTGCCCTTGAGCTGCTTGTGCTCTGCGGACTCGAAATCAAACTCCTCGATGCGGTTTCCCTTGGTGACGGCGACCCGGGTTTCTTCCCGGTGCCGCGCGTCGATCAACATGCGCGTGGTCATTTATATCACTCCAGGCGCGCAGCAGCGCGCCAACAAGAAAGGCCGCGCCGGCCCCTGACGGGCAGGCGCGGTCGATAGGGTTCAAACGGAAAAAGACGTTATTGTCGCGCGGGGCCAGCGTCCGATCGTGGACGCGCATGCGGTCTTCGGTCCAACGACCGGCGGGGGCAAAGGCGCCCGCGTCGCGGAATGAAGAGGGCATGGCAAGCCTCATGCGGCATCAACCTGTTACGAGGTGACCGGAAAGGCCGGGAAGCGTCCGATATGACGCCGCGCGACCGCCCGGTCGACCGGGTGGACTGATCATGGACGCGATTCCCGCAGGTCCGGCACCGGAGCCTCCAGAATCCGCCATGTGCAGGATCGGGCGTGCCCCTCGAAAGGCCGAACATTGCCGAGACCGGCATGATCAGTGGCTGAGGTGCTAGCATCGGGGGACGCCGACGGCAACCTCCGCCACCGAACAAAGATAGGAAGTGCTTGCTGTGTTGCAATTTTACCCATGACGACGCGACCTGTGCGGCGACGGTTAACCGCGCAATAAGCACTGGACCATGCCGTGTCCGGGACGGCATAGAGCGGCGATGGGCTTGCCTTTTGTCCTGCTTTTGATGATCGCCGACCCGCCGCTTGGTGCGGACCGCGGCGCGCAATCTCTTGACCGCGCCGTCGGCCGGAGCGCGGCGACGGTTCGCCAATCGGCGGCTTGGCGCGCCAAACCGCCCGGTCGCCGCTACAGCGTCACCGTTCCGATCGGCAAGCCCGAGCCCGCCGTTCCGCTGCCCGCGATCGCCGGACCCGCCGATGCGCGGCTGCCGCTGGTGGTGCTCGACCCCGGTCATGGCGGGCACGATCCGGGGGCGACGTCGCCCCATTCGGGAAAGCGCGAAAAGGATGTCACCCTGGCGCTCGCGCGCGCCATTCGCGACGAGCTGGTAGCGACCGGGCGCGTCCGCGTCGCGCTGACGCGGTCCGACGACCGCTTTCTCGTGCTCGAAGAGCGCTATGGCATCGCGCGGCGAATGAAGGCCGACCTGTTCATTTCGCTCCACGCCGATGCCGCCGAAAGCCAGGAAGCGCACGGGGCCTCGGTCTATACGCTTGCCGAGGTCGCGTCCGATCGAGAGGCGGCGCGGCTGGCGTCGCGCGAGAATAGATCGAATATCATCAACGGCGTCGATCTCAGCGCGCACGGCAGCGCGGTGTCGTCGATCCTGCTCGATCTGACCCAGCGTGAAACGATGACTGTCGCGTCGGAATTTGCGCGGTTGCTCCACCGCGAGGCGTCGGACGATATGCGTTTTCGCACGACCGCGCACCGTTTTGCGTCATTCGTCGTGCTGAAGGCACCCGACACCCCCTCGGTATTGTTCGAAACGGGGTTTTTGTCGAACGAAGACGATGCCAAATTTCTCTCCTCGGCGGAGGGGCGGAGACAAATCGCGCGCGGGGTTCGTGAGGCGGTGCAGATTCATTTCGCAAAACGGATTGCCGCCACTGGCCGCTAACGCGCAACTTGCAGTTAGCGCGCACCCATCAGGGCGGCAACGCGCGCGCGGAGTTCCGGCAGCAGGTCGCGCTCGAACCACTGATTGCGCGCCAGCCAGCCATTGTTGCGCGGGCTCGGGTGCGGCAGCAGGATACGGCGCGGCCATTCGACCCGCCAATCGCGCACATGATCGGTCAACGAGCCGCGGCGCGCGCCGAAATGCCAGTCGGCGGCGTAGCGTCCGATGACGATCGTCAGTTCGAGCGAGGTGAGCGGCGCGAGCAGCAAATCACGCCACAGCGGTGCGCATTCGGGGCGCGGCGGCGCGTCGCCCGACTTCCCCGATCCGGGAAAGCAGAAGCCCATCGGGATGATGGCGACACGCGCATCGTCGTAAAATTGCGCGGGCGTGACGCCCAGCCACTCGCGCAATCGCTCGCCCGACGCGTCGTCGAACGGCCGTCCGCGCTCGTGAGTCACGCGCCCGGGTGCTTGCCCGGCGATGAGCAGACGTGCGCTGGGACTCCACTGAAGAATCGGACGCGGCCCGAGTGGGAGATCGGTGCATGCGCGGCAAGCGCGCACGCGCGAAAGGAGGTCCGCCGCCGGGCCGGGAGTAGGGGGGGAGCCGGTCATGCGAACCTCCATCGGGACGCGAGCATCATGCCATTGGCCTGTCAGGCCAATTGCGTCCCGATCATCAGGATTGCGGCCCAGGACACAAGATAGGCCGGGGTCCGCAAATAGGGGATGCCAAGTGAATAGACGATGTAGTGCGCGACCCGCGCATAGTAGAATATCATCGCCCAGCGTCCGACTTCGGCGGCTGCTCCATCGTCGGCCAGATAGGATGCGGCGACGACCACGGCGATGAACGCGGGCAGCGTTTCGACCATGTTGAGATGCGCGCGCTTTGCGCGCTGCGCCCAAAGCGGCGGCGCTGGCTCGGTGGCCGGAAAGCCGTCCGGATAATTGTTCAGAAAGTCGCGAATTCCCCAGCTATGCATGCGAGCGAGGATATAGGGAACCCACATCAGCGCGGTGAGCACGCCTGCCTGCGCCAGATAGTGAAACGCCTGTTGCATGGCTTGATCCTTTTACTTGTCGAAGTCGAAGGCCGGCGGCGGCGGCAATGCGCAGAGGGACAGAGAGATACCGCCGCCGCCGGCTCGACGCGGCGTCAGAGATCGGCCGCGGCGGTGCTGCGAATGCGTTTCCAATTGGCGTCGGCCTTGGCGATCGTGCCTGCCGGGTCCTTCTGAAAGGCCTTCAGAATATCCTCGTTCAGAAAGACGTAGAGCTTGCCGTTCTGGACTGCGGCATATTTGGGATCGCCGTCGAATTTCTTGCCGACCGACACGCCAAAGGTGCAATAGCCGCCGTTCTGCGGTGTGAAGCGCCCCGGTGCCGCCTTGAACGCATCGAGATTTTCCTGCGACGCGAAATAATAGGCGACATTGTCGTGGACCGCCGTGAATTTTGCGCTTCCTTCGATGCGGTTGCCGAGCGTCACGAAGGCAACGGGATCGACGCCGTGGAGGCCAAGCGGCGCGCCCGCAGCGGTGAGGCCGTTCGAGACGTTATTTTCTTCGACCGCGAGCGCGGGCGAGGCAGCGACGAGCGCCTGTGCGGCGATCAGCGCCGCGAGGATGGTTTTGGTCATGTCATAATCCTTTCGAATGGAGGGGGATCAGGCGACGGCGGCGAGGCTGTCGGTCGTCACCACCGGGAAATCGATTTCGGTTTCCGCGATATGATTGAAATAGTTGGTGAAAATATTTGCGACGATCGAACCGAGGATTTCGACGATCGCGCCATCGTCAAAGCCTGCGGCGCGGATGTCGGCGATAGCCTCCGCATCGATGCGGCCGCGCTGAGCGACGACCTGGCGTGTGAAGGCGACGAGTGCGCCGCCGCGACCGTCGCTCAGAGTGCCGGCCAGCGCTTCGCCAATGTCGCTTTCGTCGAGGCCAGCCATCTTGCCGAGCGCGCTGTGGGCGGAGGCGCAATAGTCGCAGCTGTTGGCGCCTGCCGCAGCGAGCGCAACGAGTTCGCGGTCTGCGGCCGAGAGGCGGCCTTTGCCGAGCGCGGCGCCAAAGCCGAGATAGGCTTCGAGCGTCGCGGGCGACTGTGCCATCGTGCGGAAAATATTGGGGACGCTGCCGAGTTGTCCTTTGATCGCCGCGAACAGCGCGGCCGCGTCGGCGTTGCTCGTGTCGAGCGGTACGGCGGGTATCCGTTGCATGAAAGTCTCCTTTGATTTGCGTTCTGGACGCCGGAGACTTGGGTCAGGCAGGACGATAGAGCAATATACGCGCGATTAATCGGGATATAATGGAAAGATCATAGGACGATCTGCAAATTACGCGGCGATCCGATCACGAAAACGCGTCGGGGATTCGCCGAACATATTGTTGAACGCGCGCGTGAAGGCGGCCGGAGACTGATATCCGATTCGCCCAGCGACCTCCTGAACGGAGATGCGCTGGTCGCGCAGCAGCGACCGCGCCATCTGCAACCGCCATTCGGCAAGATAGGTTAAGGGTCCCGTGCCGACGAGTTCCTGAAAGCGCTCGGCAAAGCGGCTGCGCGACATCGCCGCCTGGCTTGCCAGCCGTTCGACCGTCCATGGCGACGCGGCGTCGCGGTGCATAGCGAGGATGGCCCGCGCGATCTTGGGATCGGTAAGCGCGTCCATCAGCCGCGCCAACTCGGCCGACTGCTGCGCGCAGCAGCGCACCGTTTCGATGAAGATGATTTCGGACATGCGCCGGATGACGGCATCGGTTCCGGGCGTATCGGCCGCCATCTGGCGCGCCATCAGCCGGAGCGCCTCGTCGAGCCAGAAGGCGTTCGTGCGCATGCGTGCCGACAGATGCAGGATGGGCGGCAAATAGCGCAGGAGCGGATGGTTTCCGCCCTCGGCAAAGCTGAAATGCCCGCACATCAATTGTGTCGCCTTGTCCTCGCACCCCTCGCCGACGATGAAGACGCCGCCGCCGTCATAACCCGTGTCCTGCATGACATTTTCGAGCGCGGCGGGTTTGCGGTCGGGTGTGTCCGAAATGATATGCGCGGCGCCCGCAGGGACGAGCATCAGGTCGCCCTGCCGCAAATGGAGCGCAGCGCCATCGCCGGCCCGCACAAAGCATTCGCCCTGGACGGCATAGTGAAAGCGGATCGCATCCGGATATTCGGGGACTGCAATCGACCAGGGACTGTTGAAGCAGGTGCGGAAGTAAAACTGGCCCCGCAGCGCCAGTGTATCGAGAATGTCGCTGAGCAAGTCCACGGCCGATTATCCTATGCTCCACGCGCGGCTCCGGACGCCACGCATCGCGGGATAATCCGGCTAGCAAGCGCGCCCTTGTGTTTCAACGGCGCATATTTGCGCTTTACTGCTCGTTCTAGCAGCCGCACAGGTGCGTGCTACCGCAACGACCAGGACTGGCACGCGCTGCATCGATTGTCGGACGTTCTGCAAAACGGGTGATACGGAGGCGGGCGACATGGCCCCGCCTCCGTATCGCGAAGCGTCCTATTCGCCGCTGCGCGCGAGCTCGTCGAGCAGGCGGACGCCGAAGCCGGTCATTCCCTTGGGGACGAGCGGCGTGCTTTTGCTGCTGCGGTTCATGCCGGCGATGTCGAGATGCGCCCACGGCATCGACTCGTCGACGAAAAAGCCGACGAAATGCGCGCCGAGGCTTGCGCCGGGGCCGTCTCCGCTGCTGTTCCGGATGTCGGCGATGTCGGACTTCATCCGCTCGGCATAGTTTTTGTGAAGCGGCATCCGCCAAACTTCCTCGCCGCTTGTCTTTCCGGCGGCGATCACGCGGTCTGCGAGCGCATCGTCGCGCGAAAACAGCCCGGCATATTGATCCGAAAGCGCGCCGACGATTGATCCCGTCAGCGTCGCAATGTTGACGATCGCGCGCGGGGCATAGGCTTTCGCGACATATTCATTGGCATCGGCGAGGACGAGACGGCCTTCGGCATCGGTGTTGATCATTTCGACCGTTTTGCCCGACATCGACCGCACGACATCCCCCGGACGCTGCGAATTGCCATCGGGCATATTTTCGGCGAGCGCGGCGACTGCGACGATATGAACCGGCGCGCGCGACTTGGCGAGCGAGAGTGCGGCGCCCATCACCGAGGCGGCGCCCGACATATCACCCTTCATATTTTCCATGTTCGCTCCGGGCTTGATCGAAATGCCGCCCGAATCAAACGTTATGCCTTTGCCCACGAACGCCAGCGGCGCCGCGGGCGCGCCGGCGCCGCGATAGCGCACCAGCATCATCCGCGACCCGCGCGGGCTTCCCTGGCCGACGCCGACGATATTGCCCATGCCGAGCTTGCGCATCGCGGCTTCGTCGAGCACCTCGATGCTGACACCCGGAACGCCAGCAAAGGCTTCGCGCACGCGCGCGACAAAGCTGTCGGGATAGATGACGTTGGCTGGTTCGTTGGCGAGGTCGCGTGACAGACGGACGCCGTCGGCGAGCGGCTTGCTGCGTCCGTCGAACGCGGCCTGCGCTGCAGCGGGGTCGGCGCTGACAAGCGTGACTGCGCCGGTCGCGGGGGTTTTGTGGCCGACGGTCTTGTAGCGGTCGAAGCGATACTGGCCGATTGCAAAGCCAAAGCCGACGTCGGCCGCCTGTGCGCCGTCGAAGCTGCCGACGATGGCGATGGGGTGAGCCTCGCTCTTCATCTCCTGTGCCACCTTGCCGCCCGCTTCGGCGAGGGCGTTGACTGTCGGCGAGGCGCCCGTGCCGACGAGCAGGATGCGCGGGCGCGTTCCGATGCCGCGGAGCGACAGCGTCGTTCCGGCACTACCGTCGAACCCGGCGGCTTTAACGGCTGCGGCGACCGCTTCGCGCCCCGAAGCATCCAGCAGCGCGTTCGCCTGTGCCGGCAGGGAAGAGTCCGCTGTCAGGATGGCGAGCGCGGCACCTTCGGGCGCGTTTGCCGCAAAGCCGATCGCGCGCTCGGCGCTGTTCGATGCCGTCGCGGGCGCGATCCCCGACCCGGCGACGGTCTGGGCGACGGTCGCGGGCGCGAACGCGAAGCTGAAGCAGGCGGCAAGGAGCAGGCTTTTGGTACGCATGGCGGATTTCCCCTGAACAATAAAATGTCGGCGCTCGATAACGACGTTACCGCGGAGGGCAAATAGCTGTCGACGAACGGTCGACACTTGCCTTCGGATGACATGATCGCCAGACAAGCGGCGCGGCTCCAAGCGAAGCCGAAGGAGAATGTCCGGCCATGGTGCGACGCGCGTTTCTGGGTTTGATCCTGCTTCTGGTGCTCGGTGCCGCATCGCTTGCATTGTGGGAGCCGCTGACCGCCGCGCCGCCGCAGGCGCCCGCGTTCAAGCCGTCCGAAGTCCGGATCGCGCGCGACAAGTTCGGCGTGCCGCATATCTTTGGCAAGACCGATGCCGATGTCGCTTACGGCGTCGCCTACGCCCATGCCGAGGATGATTTTTCGACTCTGCAGGAAGTGCTCGCCATGACGCGCGGCCGCGCGGGCGCGATGCTCGGCGAAGATGGCGCGCGAATCGACTATGTCGGGGCGCTGCTCGGCGTGCGCGCAACCACGGCGCGCGACTGGCCGAAGCTGCCCGACGATGTGCGCAAGCTTTTCACCGCCTACGCCGCAGGGCTCAACCATTACGCCGAAAAGCATCCGGACGAGGTGCGGCTGTCGGGGCTGTTCCCCGTCACCGGAGAGGATGTCGTCGCTGGTTTTGTGCTGCGTTCGCCCTTTTTCTTCGGACTCGATTCGGTGCTTGGTGCGCTGACCGAGGGGCGGCCGGTGGGACGCGAAGGCGGCCCCGTGCTCGACGCGTCGGGCGCGCCCGAAACCCGCCCGCTGACCCCCGTCGGCCGCGACCCATCGGAAAATGGTTCGAACGCGATGGCCGTCGCGCCCGCGCGCTCGACCGATGGCGCGACGCGGCTCGTGTCCAATTCGCACCAGCCGTGGACGGGCGGCGTCGCCTGGTACGAGCTTGTCGTTCATTCGGAAGAGGGCTGGGATTTTGCGGGCGCCAATTTTCCGGGCTCGCCCTTTCCCTTCCTTGGCCACAATAAATATCTGGGCTGGACCAATACGGTGAACCGGCCCGACCTGATCGACGTCTATAAGCTGGTGCTCGACGAAAGCGGGACGAAATACCGCTTCGACGGGGCGTGGCGCGATCTGGAACAGGAACGCATCTGGCTGCGCGTCAAATATGGGCCGCTGACGATTCCGGTGCCGCGCACCGTCTATCGTTCGGTGCACGGACCGGTGGTCAAGAACGACAATGGCGCCTTTGCCGTCCGCTATGCCGGGATCGACCAGTCGCAAATGGTCACCCAGTATTACCGGCTCAACAAGGCGAGGAACTTTGCCGAATGGCGCGCGGCGATGGCGATGCAGGGCGTGCCCGCGACCAATTTCATCTATGCCGACGCCGCAGGCAATATCGGCCTTTTCTATAATGCGATGTTTCCCGACCGTCCAGCTGGCTTCGATTGGCGCGGGACGCTTCCTGGCGATACGTCGAAGGCGCTGTGGCAAGCGACCTTGCCGTTCGACCGGGTGCCCGCGCTCGTCAATCCGCGGTCGGGCTATGTCATCAATGCCAACAACACGCCGTGGGTCGCAGCGGGGCCGGGCGACGAACTCGACGCCGCCGCCTTTTCGCCGCTGCTCGGCGTCGAGGACGATATGACCAACCGCGCCGCGCGGCTGATCGAATTGTTCGAAGAATCTGGCCAGATCGACGAAGCGCGGCTGAAAGCCATCAAATATGACACCGCCTATGCGAAGAACGGCTATGCCAAGGCATGGATCGACCGCATTCTTGCGCTCGACATCAAGCGCGACCCGGCGCTCGTGCAGGCGCAGGACTTACTGCGGCAATGGGACTGGACGCTCGACGGCAAGGGGCGCGGCGATGCGCTGGCGCTGATGCTGCTTCGTCCAGCGAACGGCCGCCACTATCAGCGCCGCGCCGCGCCTGATGCGCTGACCGTCCTCCGCGACACGGTCGCGCATCTGCAGGAGCATTTTTCGGGTCTCGATCCCAAGCTCGGCACGGTGCTGCGCCTCCGGCACGGCGAGGGAGCGAACCGTGTCGACCTGCCGCTCGACGGTGGCAACGATACCGTGCGCGCTTCGACCTTGTGGGACGTCGAGCCCGACGGACGGTTGAAAGTGCGCCACGGCGACAGCTTCATCATGTTCATTACGTGGAGCAAGGACGGTTCGGTGCGTTCGGAATCGATCCAGCCATTCGGCGCCGCGACGACGCGCCCCGACAGTCCGCATTATAATGATCAGGCGCCGCTGTTCGTGCAGCACAAGCTCAAGCCGGTGCTGTTCGATCCCGCAGCGCTCAAGGCGTCGGGAGCGCGTTTCTATCGGCCTTGAAAGCCGCGCGCCACTGTCCTAAACCGGTGATACAGTGCCGTTCGGCACCGGTCCTGCCCGTGTTCGCACGCGCAGTTCAGCACCGAGAGGATGTTCATGACCCGGATCAACCGTTTCGCCGCCGCATTGGCCCTTTCCACCGCGCTCGTCGCGACGCCGGTTCTGGCGCAAAAAAAGGCCGCGGCGCCCGCGCCGGTCGCCGATCTCGTGAAGGCGGTCGATATTCCTTACGAGGCGTTCACGCTCGATAATGGACTGCGCGTCATCGTCCATGAAGATCGCAAGGCGCCCGTCGTCGCCGTCTCGGTCTGGTACCGCGTCGGCTCCAAGCACGAACCCGCAGGCAAGACGGGCTTTGCCCACCTCTTCGAGCATCTGATGTTCAACGGATCGGAAAATGCTCCCGGCGACTTTTTCGAGCCGCTGCAACAGGTCGGTGCGACCGACAGCAACGGCACGACCAATGTCGACCGCACCAATTATTTCGAGACCGTCCCGACCGGCGCGCTCGACCTTGCGTTGTTCCTTGAAAGCGACCGCATGGGACATCTGCTCGGTGCGGTGACGCAGGAAAAGCTCGATAACCAGCGCGGCGTCGTCCAGAACGAAAAGCGTCAGGGTGACAATAATCCGTTCGGCCTGCTGCGCTACGAAATCTTCGAAAATCTGTTCCCCAAGGGACACCCCTATCACCACAGCACGATCGGTTCGATGGCCGACCTCAATTCGGCGAGCCTCGACGATGTGAAGTCGTGGTTCCACGATAATTATGGTCCCAACAACGCTGTGCTCGTGCTGGCGGGCGACATCGACGTAGCGACGGCCAGGACGATGGTCGGCAAATGGTTCGGCGACATTCCGCGCGGTCCAGCAGTGAAAATGCCGGAGGTTTCGGTGCCGACGCTGCCCGCGCCGCTCGCGAAGGAGGTCAAGGACCTTGTTCCGACGACGCGCCTCTATCGCATGTGGGCAATCCCGGGGCTCAACGATCCCGAGGCGGTACCGCTCCAGATGGCGACCGCTGTGCTTGGCGGCCTGTCGTCGTCGCGGCTCGACAATGCGATGGTCCGCAAGGACCCGGTTGCGGTCAGTGTGGCGGCATTTGCACAACCATTTGAAGATGCAGGCATTTTGCTTGTGCAAGCGGATGTGAAGCCGGGCGTCGATCCCGAAGTCGTGGGCAAGAAGCTAGACGCGGAGATCGCGAGTTTCCTGGAAACCGGGCCGACCTCAGACGAATTGCAGCGCGCAGCCGCAAGCTATCTCGGCGGCACGATATCTGGACTGGAGTCTGTAGGCGGCTTCGGCGGCAAGGCGGTTACGCTTGCCGAGGGCGCGCTCTACTCGAATGACCCCGCTTATTATAAAACCGAGCTCGAACGGCTCGCAAAGGTGACGCCCGATCAGGCGAAGGCGGTTGCGAACAAATGGATGTCGCGTCCGGTCTTTTCGCTGACTTATACGCCGGGTGAACGTACCGAGGGCGGCGAAAATCGTGGCGGCGCCTTTACCGCGGAGAAACCGGTCGTAGCGGTGGAACCCGACCGGTACTGGAATTCGGTGCTCGGCGATATCGGTCCCGACACGGGGATCGGCGCCGCGGCGTCGATTGCTGACCGGTCGAAGTTCCCGGCCGTGGCAGAGCTGACGGCGCTGGATTTTCCCGACATCGAGCGCGCGAAGCTCAAGAACGGGATTGAGCTTGTATTTGCTCGGCGCGCTGCTGTTCCGACCGTCAATGTCGCGGTCAGCTTTGACGCTGGCTATGCCGCCGACCCACGCGACGCGCTGGGCACGCAATCGCTGATGCTCAGCTTGATGGACGAGGGGACAACGACCCTCGACTCGATCGCCTTCGCCGAAGCCAAGGAAAGGCTCGGCGCCCGGATCGACGGGTCGGCGAACGCCGATGAAACGGTGTTCAGTCTGTTTGCGCTCAAGCCCAATCTGCGCGCATCGCTGGGCTTGCTTGCCGACTATATCCGCAACCCGGCCTTCGATGCGCAGGAGCTTGAACGCGTCCGGGCGCAGCAGCTGACACGGCTGAAGGCGGAACTCAACAACCCCAATGCAATTGCTTCGCGCGTGTTGATGCCGGTGCTTTATGGCGCAGGTCATCCCTATGGCATTCCGCCATCGGGGCTCGGCAATGCCGACGCCGTCACTGCGGCGACGCGCGAGCAGCTTGCGGCCTTCCATGCGGCGTGGATCCGCCCGGACAATGCGCGCATATTTGTCGTTGGCGACACGACGCTTGCCGAGGTGAAGAAGGAACTCGACGCGACCCTCGGGGCGTGGAAGGCGCCCGCTACGCCCAAGCCGACGAAGCATTTCGAGGTAGCGGTTCCGGCACCGCAACCGCGCATCCTGCTCGTCGACCGGCCCAAGTCGCCGCAGTCGGTGATCCTCGCGGGCAAGGTTCTCGACGCCAAGGGCAGCGACGACCTCGAGGTTCTGCGCGCCGGCAACGACATCTTCGGCGGCAATTTCCTGTCGCGTTTCAACACCAATCTTCGCGAGACGAAGGGCTGGTCCTATGGCGTGCGCTCGCGCATCTCGGCCGACAAGGACCGGCTGACCTGGGTGGCGATTGCGCCGGTGCAGAGCGACCGGACCGGCGATTCGATCAAGGAACTGCAAGCCGACCTCAAAGCGTTTCTTGCCGACAAGGGCGTGACGGCCGAGGAACTGGAGCGCACCGTCAACGGCAGCGTTCGGGAGCTTCCGGGCAGCTTTGAAACCTCGGGCGACGTGCTCGCGGGACTTCGCTCAATCGTCAAGTTCGACCGGCCTGACGATTATTACGAAAAGCTGCCGACGACCTATGAAGCGATGACCGCACAGGGCATCGATGCCACGGCGCGCAAGGCGCTCAGCACCGACGATCTCGTCTATGTCGTCGTGGGCGACGCTGCGGTGGTCAAGCCGCAGCTTGACGCGCTGGGAATGAAGGTGGAAACAGCGACTCCCGCTAATTGACACAAGTTTCAGTAAGGAGAGTTTTTATGGCGCAGGTCGATGGCAGCTATGATTGCGTGACGAAGTCGCCGATGGGCGATCAGAAGTCGGTGTTCACCGTGAACAGCGATGGCGACAGCTTCACCGGCCAGAACGCCGGAGCCATGGGTTCGCTCGACGTCCAGAATGGCAAGGTCGACGGCAACAAGCTTACCTGGACGATGGACATGAAGGTGCCCATGCCGATGACGCTCGAATGCGAAGCGACGATCGACGGCGACACGCTGACCGGCACGATCAAGGCTGGTGCGTTCGGGTCGATGGCGATGACCGGCACACGTCAGGGCTGACCCTTCCGACTTTTTACTGGGGTTTGATGGGGCCGTCCTCGCCACGCCGGCGAGGCGGCCCTTTTCGTTGAATAGCATTGTTGTCCGACAAATTGCGTTGCCGGGGCTATCCAAAGTGTCGCGGCAGGCCCATATCCGCCGCAATGCACAAAATGACCGAGTCCCCCCAGCGGTCCCGCATGCCCGGCGACCGCGAAATGGTTTTCATGATGGCGATGGTGATGGCGCTCAACGCGCTCGCCATCGACTCGATGCTGCCTGCACTCCCCGCGATGGGCGATGGACTCGGCGTGTCGGTCGCCAATGACCGGCAATATATTATCTCGACCTATCTGCTCGGCATCGGCATTGGCTCGCTCTTCTATGGTCCGCTCGCCGACCGGTTCGGGCGCAAGGGCGTTCTGGTGCCGGCGCTCTTTGCCTATATCGCCTTTTCGGTCGGTTGCGGGCTGGCGACCAATTTTCCGCTAATGCTCGCGTTGCGTTTCGGCCACGGCGTGGTTTCGGCGGCGCTCGGTGTCGTCGTTGTCGCTGTCATCCGCGACCTGTTCGCGGGCGATGCGATGGCTAAGCGGCTGTCGCTCATCTTTCTCGTGTTCATGATTGTGCCGATTATCGCGCCGGCGATCGGCGCGGGAATCGTCGCGGTCGCGGACTGGCGCGCGATTTTCATCGTGCTTGCGGCCATGGGCGGGGTGATGCTGCTTTGGTTGCGCCGGCTCCCCGAAACGCTCGAGCCCGCGAATGTGCGGCCGCTCGACTGGCGGACGATGGTTGCCGGGTGGGGCATGGTGACACGCCACCGCCGTGCCGCGGGTTACATGCTCGCGTCGGGGCTGATGCAGGGCGCGCTCTATGGCTATCTCAACAGCAGCGAACAGATCATCGGCGAGGTGTTCGACGCGCGTGCGCTCTTCCCGCTCGTCTTTGCCGTCGTTGCGGTGGGCATTGCGATCGCCAATTTCTCCAACGCCGCGATCGTCGAGCGCTTCGGCGCGCGGCGCGTCTCGCAAACGGCGGTGTTCGTCTATATGGCGGTGGCGCTCGCGCAGATTGCGGCGGCGCTGAGCGGCGGCGAGACGCTGTGGATGTTCACGCTGCTGATGATGGTCAATGTCGGGCTGATCGGCTTCATCGGCAGCAATTTCGGGTCGATCGCGATGGAGGACTTCGGCCAGATGGCGGGCATCGCGTCCTCTTATCAGAGCTTTGCGAAAACCTTGCTCGCTGCGGTCGCAGGGGCGGTGATCGGCCAGCATTATGACGGGACCACATTGCCGCTCGCCATGGCTTTCCTGATCGCCGGCGTGGTCGGCCTGCTGCTTGTCATCTGGGCCGAACGCGGAAGGCTGTTCACGCGTCCGGGAACCGCGCCGCGCGCGCCTTTCTGACAAAAAGAAAGGGGGCCGAGGCCCCCTTTCCGATCAGTCCTTGAAGGACGGCGCCGGCGGTACCGGCTGCGGCGGTGCGTCGGGGTCGTCCTCGTGCACCTCGATGATGCCGCGGCCGACGTGGCTCTTGCGGTAGCCATAGAGGAAATAGACGAACAGGCCGAGCGCGCCCCAGACCGGGAGCACCATCTTCGCATCGAACGGCAGGTTCACATAGAGCCCAACCGTGCCGACAATCGCGAGCGGCGCGACCAGCCACACCATCGGCGTGCGGAACGGCCGGTGGCGGTTCGGCTGGGTCCGGCGCAGGATGAGCACCGCGATCGCCACCATGAAGAAGGCGAACAGCGTCCCCGAGTTCGAAATGTCGGCGAGCTGACCGACCGGCAGGAAGGCCGCGAAGAAGGACACCGCGACGCCGGTGATCATCGTCACGATATGCGGCGTTTTCCACTTGGGGTGGATCGTCGCGAGCTTTTCGGGAAGCAGGCCGTCGCGCGCCATCACGAAGAAGATCCGGGTCTGGCCGAACAGCATGATCAGAATGACCGACGGCAGCGCAAGGAAGGCCGCGATGCCAATCATGTCGCCGATGCGTTCCCAGCCGATTTCGCGCAGCACATGCGCGAGCGCTTCGCGCGAGCAAACGAGCGGCTCGCGGCCAAGGTCGGCAAAGGCCTGGCACTGTGCGGCGAGCGCAGTGGTGCCGGGCTGCAGGATTTCGCCGTTCGGACCGGCTACCGGTTGCGCGCCGAGCGTCCCGATCGCGCCCGCAGCGACGAGCAGGTAAAAGATGGTGCAGATGCCGAGCGATGCGATGAGGCCGATGGGCACGTTGCGCTGCGGATTCTTGGTTTCTTCGGCGGCAGTCGAAACGGCGTCGAATCCGACATAGGCAAAGAAGATCGACGCCGCCGCGCCGATCACGCCGAGGCCGGCGCCATGCCCGTCACCGAACCAGCCGTTCGGGGTGAAGGGTTCGAAGTTCGCCCCATTGAGCACAGGCAGCGTCAGGCCGATGAAAACGGTGAGCGCCGTCACCTTGATCGCGACGAGCACCGCGTTGACGCGTGCGCTTTCGGTCGTGCCGATCATCAGGAGTGCGGTAACGAGCAGCGCGATGACGAGCGCCGGCAGGTTGACGACGCCGCCCGCATAGGGGCCGACCACGAGCGCGTGGGGCAACTCTATGCCCCAACTCTGTAACAGTCCGACGAAATAGCCCGACCAGCCGACCGAAACGGCGCTGGCAGCAACGGCATATTCGAGGATCAGCGCCCAGCCGACCATCCAGGCGAGCAATTCGCCCATCACCGCATAGGTGTAGGTATAGGCGGACCCCGAAACCGGGACCATCGAAGCGAGTTCCGAATAGCAGAGCGCTGCGACCGCGCAGACGAGCCCCGCGACGACGAAGCTCCACATCATGCCCGGCCCCGCCTTTTGCGCGGCTTCGGCGGTCAGAACGAAAATGCCTGTGCCGATGATGGCGCCGATACCAAGCATGGTGAGCTGAAAGGCGCCGAGCGTTCGTTGCAGCGACTTTTTCTCGGCCGTGGCCAAGATGGCGTCGAGCGATTTAACGCGACCAAATATCATCCGTGTTTCCCCTTTGCGGGCCTCGGTAGGGGGCCCGTCTCCTGGCGGCGCAGACTAGCCGCTCCGCGCGGCAGCGCAACTTAATTTCAGGGGTGTGACAGTCGGTTTATCGCACGGTGAAACGGACGCGATCGATCGTCCGCCCGCCGGGGTCGACGAGCGCGAGTATATGGCTGCCGGGGCGCGGGACGATTTGTTGTCCGGCGTCGGCATCGCCGAGCGTTTTCCTGTCGAGGATCAGCCGATATCCCGCGACCGCGCCGCTCACCGCGACGGCGAGCCGCTGACGGTCGGCGGGGATGTCGGGGTCTATCGCATAGACGCTGCCGCTGACCGGGCTGGTGATGCGCGGGCGCCGCGCGGCCTGCGGCGCAGCGGCGAGTTCGCTCTGCGCGGTGCCGCGGACGAAATATTCGCGTCGCGGCGGCTCGCGCGTGCCGGGGAGGGCGATGCGGTGCGCCTCGACGCCGTCGGGGATGGCGGGTGGCCTGCCGGGGCGGTCGGCGTGGAGCGCGAGCATCACGTCGCGCCACACCGGCGCCGCGCCCGAGGTGCCCGACACGCCGCGCATCGCATCGCCCTCCAGATTGCCGACCCAGACCGCGACGGTGTAGCGGTCGGACCAGCCGACGCACCAATTGTCGCGCATGCCTTTCGAGGTGCCCGTCTTGGCGGCGGCCCAGAAGGGGAGGCGCAGTGCGCTGTCGGCGCCGAAGGCGTCGGCGCGGGCGGCGGCGTCGGCGAGTATGTCGCCGACGATGAAGGCGGCGGCGGGGGTGACGAGCTGGCGTGGATGTTGGCGAAGTTGTTGCGCAGGGTGGTATGTCACGGGCGACCACTTTCCGTGGTTTGCCAATGTTCTGAATGCGTTAGCCTGTTCGACCAACGAGACTTCGGCCGAGCCAAGTGCCAGGCTGAAGCCATAATGGTCGCCGTCCTCGACGAGACCGTGATAGCCGAGCGCCCATAAGCGGTCGCGGAAGCGCCCGACGTCGTCGATGATGAGCGCGCGCACCGCGGGAACATTGAGCGACGCGGCGAGCGCCTGGCGCACGCTGACCGGCCCCTTGAAACTGCGGTCGTAATTCTTGGGAACGTATAGCCCCGACGCGGTGTCGAGCTGGACCGGGCTGTCGTCGAGGATCGACGCGGCGGTGAGCCAGCCCTTTTCGATCACCTGCGCGTAGAGATGCGGCTTGAGCGTCGATCCCGCCTGCCGCCGCGCGTTCGCGCCGTCGACCGCGGCGGCGGTCGATTTGAGCCCGACCCCGCCGACATAGGCGAGCACCTCGCCGCTTTGATTGTCGAGCACGACGACCGCGCCGTCGCGCACGCGATTCGCGCCGAGCCCCGACAATTGGCGGCGCAGCGCGACGATGGCGGCGGCCTGGATGCGGCGGTCGATCGTCGTCGTCACGCGCTTGCCCGGCGCGTCGAGCAGCCGCACCGCGAGATGCGGCGCGAGCGCGGGGTCGTGGCGCGCGGCATGCTCGCCCGACACGAGCGTCGCGGCGGCGGCGGCGATGGCGCTGCAATCGGCGGCGCGCGCGGCGCGGCACGCGCGGCGGCCGAGGGCAACGGCGTCGGCGGCCGGATTGGGGAGCAGCCCCGCGAAGAGCGCGGCGTCGGTGCGGTTCATCGCCGCGGGGCGCTTGCCGAACAGCGCCTGCGCCCCCGCGCCGATCCCCTGCACCTCGCCGCGCAGGGGGACGAGGTTGAAATAAGCCTCGAGCATCTGGTCGCGCGTCCAGCGCGACGCGAGCGCCTGCCCCGCGCGCATCTGGCGAATCTTGGTCAGCCAGCCGCGCGATCCGGGCTGCGCGAGATCGGGCGAGAGGAAAGCGGCAAGCTGCATCGGCAGGGTCGAGGCGCCGCGCGATCGGTCGCCATTCCCCCCGCGCGCCAGCCGCGCGCGCGCCGCGCTCGCGACCGCGAGCCAGTCGACGCCGCCATGCGCGGCGAATCTTTTGTCCTCGCTCGCGATCACCGTGTCGCGCACGACGGGGGCGATGGCATTCAGCGGCACCCACGCCTGCCGCCGCCGCTCGAAATTGACGCGCTCGGTGTCGAGCAGATGTCCGTCGCGGTCGTAAAGCCACGCCTCGCTCGGCTGCCACGCCGCGCGCACCGTGGCAAATTCGGGCATCGCGGGCGGGCGCGTGAGGAGATGCGCGATGGTGGCGAGGACGAGCGCGGCGAGGGCCGCCCAGGCGAAGGCGTCGAAGAGGCGGCGCGCGCGGCGCGGCTTTCGCTTGTCCGACACTATTGTTCCGTTGGCGGACATAAGCCCCTCCCCTTCAGGGGAGGGGTTGGGGGTGGGGGCTTGCGGCGTCGCGCAAGGCCCGCAGCGCCCACCCCGCTGCGACTAGCGGGCGAAGCCCGCAAGTCTCGCTGCCCCTCCCCTGAAGGGGAGGGGCCTGGATGTTGTCCGTCTCGATCATCGTCATTCCGCCGACGCCGCCACCGTCATCGGCGCGTTCGGGAGCTGGCCGCGGATGGCGGGGGAGTACATGGCCTCGACGCGCGTCGGGGGCAGGGTGAAGCGGCCCGAGCCGTTCAAGCGCACGACATATTCGACCGCGTGCGTCCCGGCGGGCATCCAGCCGAAATAGCCGCGCCAGCTGTCGCGCCCGCGCTCGACATAGCTGGGTTGCCACCCCGAACCCCCCGCGTCACCGGCGAGCATTTCGGACTGGCCGCCCAGATTGCCGAGGATCGTCGCGCCCGGAGGGACGGGGTCGCTGATGACGACCCAGGTGCGCCCGGCCTCGGCGGTGACCTCGATCCGTATCTTGATCACGTCTCCGCGCGTCAATTGCGCACGGTTCGCCGCCTTGACGATGCTCACCGCGCGTTTGATGCGATAGCCGGCGTTGAGCGGTTCCCGGAGCGGCACCGCCGCCTTGACGCTGACCGTCGCCCAGGGCGAGCCGCCGCCCTGATGCGCGAGCGCCATCGTCGCGGCGGCGAGCGGCAGGCGAAGCGGCGCGGCGTCGGCGGGAAGCGGCCAGCGCTGTTCGGCGCCGGCGCCCGCGAGGCTCGCCGTCGTCACGCCGCCGATCGCGCTCGCGGGATAGAGGCTCGCAAAGCGGCGCACGGTGACCGCGCCCCACGCATTCGCCGGGGTCGTGTCCCAGCGGCCGCGCCGCTGGCGCTGCGCGACGCCGACCATCAGCTTGCCCGCGTCATCCTCCCACCCCTTGCGGCCGAGCACGGCCTCGAGCGCCTTGATCGCCATTTCGTCGCCGCTGGTCATCATCCACCAGGGCGCGCGCGCATTGTCGGCAAGGTCGAGCCGCGTTCCTTCAAAGACGAGGCGCTTCCGGAGCTCGGCCTCGGCGGCGGTGCGCAGCGCGGCGGCATTTCGCACGCCGGGCGTGCGTTCGATCGCGACGAGCCAGTCGGCGAGCGTCCCCGTCGTCATTTCGGCGGGGGTCAGGTCGATCGCCGCGACGAGCGCGGGGCTCGATGCCTTGTTGCGCGCGAGCGCGGCGAGCGCGGCGACGCGCACCGGGCGGACGTCATAGGGGCCGTAGCCGCGCCGGCTGAGCCGTCCCTCGACGATTGCCTGCAGCGCCTTGACCATCTTGTCCTTCGACGCTTCGGGGACCGCAAAGCCGTTCGCGGCGGTCACCGCCATCACATAGGCGGTGAGTTCGGCCGACCCATCGAGCCGTTCGTTCGGCCAGTAACGGAGCAGGCCGTCGCGATCGAGATAGGTCGGCATCGCCTCGGCGAGCGTCTGCCAGCGCCCGACATCGCCGAGCGCGATGGCGCGCGAGGTTGTCTGTTCGAAGCAGGTGTAGGGATAGGCCGCCATATAGTCGCGCACCCCGGCGAGCGGCGGCGCGAGCGTTCCGGCGAGCGCGATGTCGACATGGCCGCCGGGAAGCGCGCCCGCGGGAATCGCGATGGGGAGCGTCGTCGACGGGCCGACGCGCAGCAGGCTCGCCGCCCAGGTCTCGACCGGCACGGCGGGTTCGACCTGCTGCGCGAACACCAGCCGGTCGCGCTGCCTGCCATCGGCCGACGCCGCCTCTACGGTCCAGGTCAGCGGGCCGGCGGTGGCGGGCGCCTGCATCGACCAGCTGATCGGCACCGCGCCGCCCGCGGGGATCGTCACGGTGAGCGGCGGCGCGGTCGCGACCGCGGGCGACAATGCGGCATTGGCGGTGACGGTCATCGCCCGGTCGGTGCCGTTGCGCAGCGTGAAGCGCGCATCATAGGTGTCGCCGCTCCGCACAAGTTCGGGGAGCCCGGCAAAGACCGCCAGATCCTGCACGGTACGGATGCTCGTTTCGCCGGTGCCGAAATATTGCGCGCCGTCGGTCGCGACCGCGACGAGGCGGAAACCCGAAAGATTGTCGCTGAGCGGCACGTCGACGCTCGCGCGCCCCTTTGCGTCGAGCGGCACGGTTCCGCGCCACAGCAGCACGGGGCGGAAATCCTCGCGCGTCAGGCCCGACAGATCGCCGCCGCCGCCGCCGCCGGGTTCGAGCGCCTTGCGGCCATAGTGGCGCTTGCCGACGACCTGCATCTGCGCGGTCGAGGTGAGGACGTCGAGCGTGCGTTCGCCCATCATCGCGTCGAGCAGCGCCCAGCTTTCGTTCGGCGCGAGCTGGAGCAGCGCCTCGTCGACCGCGACGAAGGCGACATCGGCCTGCCGCGGCGGCTTGCCGTCGGGGGTCTTGACCGCGATGCTGGCTTTCGCGGTGTCGCGCACCGCATATACCTGTTTGTCGGTCCTGACCTCGACGCCGAGTCTGTGGCCTTCCCAGCCGACCTTGATCCGCGCGACGCCCATGCGATAGGCAGGCTTGGCAAGATCGACGAGCGCGGTGGGCGGCGCGCCCTCGCTGGTTTCGATCCGGAAACCGACCGCGCGTTTCATCTTGCGGAACCAGCTTTCCTGTCCGGTCACGCGCCCGCGCACCGCCATCACCGAGACATAGACGTCGGGCGCATAGGTGGCGGGGAGCTTGACCCTGACGACGGGATTGGTGCCCTTGAGCGTCGTGACGAAGCTCGACAGCACGCCCTCGCGCTCGACGGTGACGAGCGCGGTCGCCTCGCGGAACGGCATGCGGACCTGGAAGGTCGCGGTGTCGCCCGCGGCATAGCGCGGCTTTTCGGCGATGACGTCCATGCGGTCGCCATTGTCGCCGCCGAACCACCAGTCGTCGTCGCCCGCGAGCCACACCGAGCGCACCGCGCGCGCTTCGTTGCCGTCGGCATCCTGCGTCGTCGCGACGACCGTGACCTCGCCCGACACGCCCGGCGCCATCGCGCAGCTTGCGCGGCCGAGGCGGTCGGTCGTCGCCGAACAGTCCGCCGACAGCTTCGTCGTCCGCATCTGGTTGTCATAGGCATAGAAGCCGCCGATCAGGCGGCGGCGCGCGGTGATGATCGCGCGGCTGTAGAGCGCGACCGCGACGCGCTGGCCGCGAATCGGCTTTCCGTCGAGGTCGAGCGCGACGAAATCGAGGCGGAGATCGGTGTCGCGCATCATCCAGCCGTCGGTCTTCATCCCCAGCCGCACCGCCGCGGGGTAAAGCGTGATGCGGCGGCTGGCGGTCAGCGTTTCGCCATTGGCGTCTTCATAATCCATCTCGACCGCCATCGCGGTCGGTTCGGCAATCGGGCGGTCGACGGCGATGCTCGCCGACGCGGTGCCGTCGGCGCCGAGCACGAGCGGCAGCGCGCGCGCGAGCGGTGCGTCGGCGCCGGGTTCCTCGCCATCGTCGTCGAGCTTGACCACGCCCTCCTTCACCGGGCGGCCGTCGAAGCTCCATTCGCGATAATCCTCGGGCGGCGACCAGCCTGGCCGGAAGGTCGCGCGAAGCTCGACCGGCAGGTTCGGCGCGGGGCCGCCCGACAGATAGCCGACGAACAACGACAGCGGCACGCTCGCGGGGCGGACGAGCGCCGCCTTCGGCCCCGTCACCGTCGCCTTCATCGTCGGCAGGCGATATTCGTCGACGCGGATCGACTGGTTCGACCAGATCGTCTTTTCGCGTTCCTCGTCGTCGCCGCGATCGCGCTTGTCCTGGCGGTCCTTGGTGACGAAGACGAGGTCGTAATCGCCCATCGGCGCCGATTTGGGGACGTTCCACACCGTCTCGCCGCTGCCCGCCGCCGTTATGGCAAAGGGCAGTTCGAATTCGGTGTCGGAGCCGCGGTGGACGAGGCGGAGCTTGCCCGCCATCGGCTCGGGCGCCTTGAACCCCAGCCCGACGGGGCGGCGCAGCACATGCTTCATGTTGACCGTCTCGCCCGCCTTGACGAGCGCGCGGTCGAAGATGGTGTGGAGGATGTCGCCGCGTTCGGACCAGCCGAAGGGCATGTCGAAATCATAGGGGCGGATGCCGCTGCCCCAGTCGGTGAGGGTGAAGCTGAAATCGTCGCCCGAACGCGCGGTGACCATCAGCGCATGGCCCTCGCTGTTCGTCGGGTCGGGCTCGTCCTCGCAATTCGCATAGGTCTCGGGCTCGGGGAGGCCGGCGGGGAAGGCGAGGCGCCCCGCCTTGTCGGCGGTGCCGCGCGCGAGCAGGCGGCCGGTGCAGCTGTCGACGATGCGGATATCGGCGCCCGCGACGGGCTTGCCCGTGTCGAGCGCGGTCACCCAGGCGAGCGAATTTTCGCGGCCCCATTTGAAATGCACCGCCATGTTGGTGACGAGCGCGGCGCTCGCGACATAGCGCGTCGCCTTGCGCCCGAGCAGCGCGGCGCCGAGTTCGGGGCTGGCGATCTCGACGACGTGAAAGCCCTTGTGGCCGAGCGGGATGCCGACGACCTCGAACGCCTTGCCGCCGCCGGGGGGCATCAGGCGCAGGTCGCGGCGCTCGCCGCCCGCGGGGGCGCCGTCGAACACCGATCGGGTGCCGGTATAGTTGACGCGCACCTCCTTGCCGGTCGCGTCGCGTTCCTCGCGATAGTCGCTGCCGCCCGCATCGTCGACGCGGCGGAGCCAGCGCGCGATCGCGGCATCGTCGTCGCCGACGCGCAAGGCCGTCGCGGGCATGGCGAGGCGCGCCTCGGCCATGCTGCCCTCGACCCCGCGCACGGTGACGGGCAGCATGCCGCCCTCGCTCGCCTCCAATATGCCGAAGGGCGCGGCGAATTTGACGAGCGGCGGCGCGCGGTCGATGCGGAATGCGAGCGGGAAATTGCTGCGGTTCGACAGCGGCCGCCCGCTCTGGTCGGTGACGTCGGCGGGAAGGACGAGCGTCGCGTCGACGTCGCGCGGCAAGGGCCCGGCAAAGCGCACCTGCGTCAGCCAGGGATCGTGCCGGTCGTCGTCGTTCGCGCGCGCGGCGATGCGCTGGCCGTCGGCGGTGCTGAGCGTAGCCGCGAGCGCGGTGTCGCGCGCAACGGGCGCGGCGAAGTTGAGCACGACATCGTTGATCGGATTGCACCCCGCCTGCGGGTTGACGCGGCTGCACGACATCCTGGCGGTGAAGGCGGGGCGCACGTCATAGTCGAAGCGCTGGTCGCGCCCGGCGGTGCGGCCGGGCACCCCCTGCTGCGCGATGCGCGCGTCCCAGACGAGCGCCATCTCGCGCCCCGGCGGCAGCGGGCGGCGGCATTTGAGCGGCACGACGCGGTCGAGCGCCGCGTCGCGGTCGGCGCCCGCGGCGGGGAGGCGGAGCGGCAGGCTGGCGTTGCGCGCGAAGGACTGCGCGCGCCAGCTATTGTCGCCGAGGCCGGTCAATATCTGTGCCGCGGTGTCGCGCGGCAGCACGTCGACGGGGATCTTCTCGCCGATGCCGTCGACCGCGCAATAGGCGAAGCGCCCGACCGAGGCGCGGTCGGCGGCGACATTTGTCGCGACGAGGAAGATCTGGTCCTCCTCGATCCCGTCATAATGGCCGCCGACGAGCACCGCGCGCGCCGAGGGGCCGCCGGTGTCGATCTCGAAGCTGTCGTGGCCGACGACGCGCAGCCCGCGCAGCGTCGCAAGGTCGCCGCGCAGCTCGACATGGCAGCGCAGCCCGCCGGGGAGCGGCTTGTCGAAGGCGAGCACCCAGGTGCGCGTGTCGACCCAGCGCGCGCTGCTGCCGACCTTGCAGTCGTGCGTCGCGGGGGCGCGGGCGCGCGGGTCGCCGAGCGCGACCATCTCCTCCGAAAAGCGCAGGGTGAAGCGGGTGATCGCGCCGTCGCCGCTGCCCGCGCTGCCGGGGGTCGCAAGCGTCACCTGCGGCACGGTGTCGGCGGCGGTCGCGGCCATCGCGAGCCCCAGCGGGACAAGCAGCGCCAGCCTTGCCCGGGCCGTCAGCCGACCTGCCAATGTACGCCATGCACGCGTCATCGCCCCGTCTCCCCGCACTCGACCCGAATCCTATCCTGCTGGAAACAGGGGCGGGAGTCCACCCGCCGCGAGACCGGTTCGGTCCAATTCGGCCCTGCCACACGAGTGAAGGGTGGTCGGCCTTTTCTAACGCGCGAGCATCGGGCCGAGCGGACGGCCGGCGAAGAGGTGGACGTGGAGGTGCGGGACTTCCTGGTGGCTGTCGCGCCCGACATTGGCGAGCAGGCGGTAGCCGGGCGCGACGAGGCCGAGGTCGCGCGCGACCTTGCCCACCGCGCGGACGAAACCCGCAATCTCGGCCTCGCTCGCGCGCGCCGAAAAATCGTCCCAGCTGACATAGGCGCCCTTGGGGATCACCAATATGTGCGTCGGCGCCTGCGGGTTGATGTCGTGAAAGGCGAGCGCATGCTCGTCATCATAGACGGTCTTCGACGGAATCTCGCCGCGCAGGATGCGCGCGAAGATATTGCTGTCGTCATAGGGCTGGGTCGCGTCGATCGCCATGGTCGTTCCTATTGCTTGCGCGCCGCTTTTTCGGCGTGGCCCGAGGTGCCGTGCCGCCGGTTGATCTCGGCGGCGACATGACCCCAGGCGAGGCCGCGTTCGGACAGCAGGATGGTGAGGTGGAAAACGAGATCGGCCGCCTCGCCGATCAGGTCGGGGTCGTCCTCGCCAAGCGCGGCGATGACCGCCTCGACGGCTTCCTCGCCCAGTTTCTGCGCAATTTTCCCGCGCCCCTTGGCGGCAAGGCTCGCGACATAGGATGCCTCGGCCTCGCCCGCGGCGAGCCGGTCCTTCACCACCGATTCAAGCCGTTCCAATGCTGCGCCGATTGTCATGGCCGACACCCCTTTCCTTTCCCCGCTGCCTAGCGGGGCAATCGCGGCTGGACAAGGGCGCGCCGCTTGGGTCAAAGGCGCGCATGGCCGAGGTCAAGCTCCATCCCGACTGGCTCGCGCGTATCGGCGGCGAGTTCGACCTGCCCTATATGGCGGCGCTCAAGGATTTCCTCGCGGGCGAGCGCGCGAAGGGCAAGACCATCTATCCGCGGCCCGCAGACTGGTTCGCCGCGCTCGACGCGACGCCGCCGCAGGAGGTGCGCGTCGTCATCCTGGGACAAGACCCCTATCACGGGTCGGGGCAGGCGCACGGCCTGTGCTTTTCGGTGCAGCCAGGGGTGCGAACGCCGCCGAGCCTCGTCAACATATACAAGGAACTTCACAGCGACCTCGGCATTCCGCCCGCGCGCCACGGCTTTCTCAAAAGCTGGGCCGAACAGGGCGTGCTGCTGCTCAACAATTGCCTGACGGTCGAGGCGGGACAGGCGGCGTCGCACCAGAAAAAGGGGTGGGAGCGCTTCACCGACGCCGCGGTCGCCGCGGTCGCCGCCGACGCCGCGCCCAAGGTGTTCATCCTGTGGGGCAGCCACGCGCAGAAGAAGGCGGCGAATGTCGCGGGGCTCGGCACGGCGAGCCCGCACCTCGTGCTGCGCGCGCCGCACCCGTCGCCGCTGTCGGCGCACAACGGCTTTTTCGGATCGCGCCCGTTCAGCCAGGCGAACGCCTTTCTGGAGGCGAGGGGGCGCGGCGCGATCGACTGGCGGCTTCCCGAAATGCCCGCTGCCGAATGACGATCCTCGCCGATCCCGTGACGCTTGCCGTATTGCTGGTCGCCGTGGTGCTGCTCGGCATGGCGAAGGGCGGGCTTGCGGGGGTCGGCGCGCTCGCGACGCCGGTCGCGGCGCTCGTGCTGCCGCCCGCGACCGCCGCGGCGCTGCTGCTGCCGATCCTGATTGTGCAGGACGTCATCAGCGTCTGGGCGTTTCGCAAGACGTGGGACGGCTGGATCATCGGCTGGATGCTGCCCGGCGCGGCGGTCGGCGTGTTCGCGGGCTATGTCTATGCCGACCGGGTGAACGAGGCGCAGCTGATGGCGGCGCTCGGCGCGATCACCCTTGCCTTTGGCGTCTATCGCCTGTGGGTCGAGCGCGGCGGGCGGATCGTCGCGGCGTCGCAGTCGCCGGGCTGGGTGGGCAGCCTGTTCGGCGGCGCGATGGGCTTTGCGAGCCAGATCGCGCACGCAGGCGGCCCGCCCTTCCAGATGTGGGTCGCGCCGCGCAAGCTGCCGCACCTGACCTTCGTCGGCACCAACGCGCTGCTGTTCGCGATCGTCAACTGGATCAAGGTGCCCGCCTATGTCGGGCTCGGCGCCTTCCCGCGCGAGGTCGTCGTCGCGACGCTGCTGCTGATGCCGCTCGCCATCGTGTCGACGCTGCTCACCGTGCGCTGGATCCGGCGGATCAATCCGGAACGCTTTTATATCCTTATCTATGTGCTGATGGTGCTGCTCGGCGCGAAGCTGTTCTGGGACGGGATGACCGCATGACGACGCCCGCCATCCTCGTCGACGCCGACGCCTGCCCGGTGAAGGACGAAATCTATCGCGTCGCATGGCGGCACGAGGTGCCGGTCAAGGTCGTCAGCAACATGCGGCTGCGCGTCCCCGACCATCCGCTGATCGAGCGGGTCGTCGTGTCCGACGCGTTCGACGCCGCCGACGACTGGATCGCCGAGGCCGCCGATGCCGCGAGCATCGTCGTCACCGCCGACATATTGCTCGCCGACCGCGCATTGAAAGCGGGGGCGACGGTGCTCGCGCCCAATGGCAAGCCCTTCACCGCCGCGTCGATCGGCCCCGCGATCGCGACGCGCGCGATCATGGCGGATTTGCGCGCGGGCGGCGACCAGATCGGCGGGCCGCCGCCCTTTACCAAGGCCGACCGCTCGCAATTTCTGCAGGCGCTCGACGCGGCGCTGGTGCGGCTGAAGCGGGGATAAGCGAGCGGCACCCCTGTTCGCGTCATTCCGGCCGCCGCGGGAATGACGTAATTCTGTGGATGCCGGGCTGCGACCATCCCATACGATTGCAAGCCCGTTGCCCCGCGCCGCGCGCGCGGGCAGAAACGGCAAGGAACCGGTGCCTTCCCCCCCCCCCAACACGCGCGCCGGCCCAAAGGACGAGACGATGCTGAAATATCTGGCTCCCCTCGCGCTGATCTGCGCGGCTGTTCCCGTGTCGGCGCAAGAGGCGGCGCCGTCGCCGACCGCGACCTCGCCCGACGGCAGCCTCGTCCTGTCCTTTTCGACCGATTATGAGCGGCGCCCGCACTGGTCGCTGACGCGCAAGGGCAAGTTGCTGATCGCGCCGTCGAAACTCGGCTTCATGCTCGCCGATGCGATGGCGTTGCAGCGCGGCTTCACCATCGAGGGCGTCGAGCGCGCGCGCGGCGACGAACGGTGGGAGCAGCCGTGGGGCGAGCGGCGCTTTGTCCGCAACCATTATGAAGAGCTTCTGGTCCGCTATCGGCAGGACGACAATTGGGGCGGGCGACGGATGAATGTGCGCTTTCGCCTGTTCGACGACGGCATCGGCTTTCGGTACGAATTGCCCGCGCAGGAGGGGCTGACGACCGCGCGGATCGCCGACGAGGTGACCGAGTTCGACATCGCGCCCGAAGGCACGGCGTGGTGGATCACCGCGGGCGAGTGGAACCGCTACGAACAACATTATCAGAAGTCGCCGATCGACGGCGTGGCGACCGCGCACACGCCGATCACGATGCGGCTCGACGACGGGACGCATCTGTCGTTCCACGAGGCGGCGCTCGTCGATTATTCGGCGATGTGGCTGAAGCGCGTCGAGGGGCGCAAGTTCCGCACCACGCTCGCGCCGTCGTCGCGCGGCGCGCGCGTCGTGCGCGACCTGCCCTTTGCGACGCCGTGGCGGACGATCCGCATCGCCGACAGCGCGGCGGGGCTGGTCGAAAGCGACCTCGAGCTCAACCTCAACGAGCCGAACAGGCTGGGCGATGTGAGCTGGGTCAAGCCGATGAAATATATCGGCATCTGGTGGGGAATGATCCGCGGGCCGTGGAGCTGGGCCGAGGGGCCGCGCCACGGCGCGACGACCGCGCGGACCAAGCAATATATCGACTTTGCCGCCAAACATGGTTTCGGCGGCGTGCTCGTCGAGGGGTGGAACAAGGGATGGAACGTCAACTGGTTCGGCCACGGCGACCAGTTCCGCTATACCGAGCCGGTCGCGGATTTCGACCTGAAGGAGGTCGCCGACTATGCGCGCAAAAAGGGCGTGACGCTGGTCGGGCATCATGAAACCGGCGGCAATATCGCGGTTTATGAGGAGCAGCTCGAGGCGGCGATGAAGCTCTATGGCGAGCTGGGCGTCCGCGCGGTCAAGACCGGCTATGTCGCCGACGCGGGCGGGATCGTCGCGCCGGGCGAGGCGCCGGGGACGACGGTGATGGAATGGCACGACGGCCAGCGGCAGGTGCAACACCACCAGAAGGTCGTCGAGACGGCGGCGAAATATCGCATCGCGGTCAACCCGCACGAGCCGGTCAAGGATACCGGGCTGCGGCGCACCTACCCCAATCTGGTCGCGCGCGAGGGCGCGCGGGGGATGGAATATAACAGCTGGGGCGCGTTTGCGAACAGCCCCGACCATGAACCGACGCTCGTCTATACGCGGATGCTGTCGGGGCCGATGGACTATACGCCGGGGGTGCTCGGGCTCAAAGGGTCGGACGATGTGCCGATGACGTCGACGCTCGCGAAGCAGCTCGGCCTATACGTCACCATCTATTCGCCGATCCAGATGGCGGCCGATTTCATCGAAAGCCTCGAGGCGCATCCGCGCGAGCTCGACTTCATCAAGCGCGTGCCGGTCGACTGGGCCGACAGCCGGCTGATCGCGGGCGAGGTCGGCGATTATGCGGTGTTCGCGCGCAAGGACCGCGGCAGCGCCGACTGGTATGTCGGCGCGGTCAACGACGCGACGCCGCGGACCCTCGACCTGGGCTTCGACTTCCTCGATGCGGGGAAGAGCTATACCGCGACGATCTACAGGGATGGCGAGGGCGCGACCTATCTGACCGACGCGCGGCACCGCATCGCATACGAGACGATCAGGGTGAAGAAGGGCGACCGCTACCGGCTATGGCTGGCGCCGGGCGGCGGCGCGGCGATCCGGCTGCATCGCGGGCGGTAGCGCGGATCAGGCGGGGTCGAGCGCGTCGGTACGGCGGAGCCGCCGCGCCATGCGTTCGTGCTTGATCGCAGCTTCGCGCAGGCGCAGCGCAAGGTGGGGATCGTCGCTGGTATCGGCCTTCAGCCGCGCGACGCGCGCCAGCTGTTCATAATAGATCGAGTCGCGAATCGGTTCCATGCGTGTCCCGATAGCATGAAAGCGCGCGCGGCGGGGCGGCGCTTTACAAGGCGCGGCGGCCGGCACAATCTGGCGCCCGATTCCGTTCGCCGTTGAGGAGAAATTCGGTGCGACGCATCCTGTCTATCGCCATCGCCGCCGCGCTTGCGGTCCCGCCCGCGCAGGCGGAATCGCCCGCGCAGGCGGAATCGCCCGCAAGCCGCGCGCGGCAGAATTACGACCTGTTGATGAAGGGGCAAAAGCGCGTGAGCGACCTGACGGCGGCCGAGCGCGCCGAACTCGCGACGCTCGAGCAGCTGGCGCGGCAGGTGCCGCACGACGGGCGGTCGGCGACCGAGCGCTGCCGTGCCGACGAGATCAAGCGCGCGGGCGGCTCGCCGAGCGCGCTCGAAATGCGGATCATCGGGCTGAAGTGCAGCCAGCGCTGACGCGCGTTCGGGTCAGTCGGGCGCCCAGGCGCGGCAGAAGGTGTCGACCGCGGTGTCGATGTCGGTCGGCAGCCGGTCGAGGTCGCGCCCCTCGGGGAGGCCGAGCACCGCCTGCTGGTAGAGCCCCGACTGGCACAGCCCCGCGAAATGATAGACGGCGCGAATCGGGTCGCCGGGGCGCAGCTCGCCGCGTTCCATCTTTTCGCGCATCCACTCGGCGAGGCGTGCCTTGCCGCGCCGGGGCCCGCGATCGTAAAAGGTTTCGGCAAGGTGCGGGAAGCGCTCGGCCTCGCCGACGACGAGGCGATAGAGCGACAGGAGCGGTGTCGAGACGAGCGTCGTCAGCATGATCGTCCCGAAGCGGCGCAGCACATCGGCGACGGGCGCGTCGAGGGGCAGGTCGATCGACAGCGCCTCGCCATAGCGCGCGACGAGATCGTCGACGACCGCGGCGAAGAGATCCTCCTTCGACGGGAAATAGGTCCACAGCGTCGTCTTTGACCCGCCGACCTTGCTCGCGATCGACGACATCGTGGTCCCGGCATAGCCGTTGGTGAAAAAGGCCTCGCGCGCGGCGTCGACAAACGCCTTGCGCCGCTGCGCCGCGGCGTCGTCAGGCGCGGACGCCGTACTGCCTGGTATCATTTCGATTGACAACGCATCCTCCGAGGTTCATTGGCGCATGATACCAGCTAGTATCGTTGAAAGCCATGCTGCGCAAAAAATTTGTCATGATCGCGGTTTCGAGCCTGCTTGCGGGGTGCGCGAGCGTTCCCGACCTGGGGCCGAAGCCGCTTCCCCTCCCCGCCGGGTCGCTCGAGTCGGCGGCGAGTTTCGCGGACGCCGCGGGCGAATGGCCCGCCGACGCCTGGTGGACCGGCTTTGGCGATGCCCAGCTCACCGCGCTGATCGAGGCGGGGCTTGCGGGCTCGCCCGACATCGCCGCGGCCGCGGCGCGCGTGCGGCAGGCCGAGGGGATGGCCCAGCAGGCGGGCGCGGCGCTGCTGCCGCGCCTCGGCGCCGAGGCGAGCGCGGGCGGCGTCCAGCAAAGCGAGAATATGGGCATTCCGCCGCAATTCGTTCCCGACGGGGTCGAGGATACAGGGCGTATCGCGGCGACGCTTCAGTTCGACCTCGACCTGTGGGGCCGCAATCGCGCCGCGCTCGCTGCCGCGACGTCGGAGGCCGAGGCCGCGCGCGTCGATGCGGCGCAGGCGCGGCTGATGCTCGCGAGCGGAATCGCCGCCGCCTATGCCGACCTCGGCGCGCAATATCGCGCGCGCGATGTCGCCGCAGCGGCGCTGCGCGTCCGCGAGGCAAGCGCCGACATCGCGGGGAAGCGCACCGGCGCGGGGCTCGACAATCGCGCGACGCAGCGGCAGGCCGACAGCCGCGCGGTGGCGGCGCGCGCCGATGTCGCCGCGCTCGACGAGGCGATCTTGCTGACCCGCCACCGGATCGCCGCGCTGCTCGGCAAGGGCCCCGACCGGGGGCTGTCGATCGCGCGCCCGGCGCTCGTCGCGCCCGCGGCGGGCCTGCCCCCCGAGGCAGGCATCGGCCTGATCGGGCGGCGCCCCGACATTGTCGCGGCGCGGTTGCGCGCCGAGGCGGCGGCGAAGCGGATCGACGTCGCGCGCGCCGATTTCTATCCGAACATCAGCCTGTCGGCGCTCGTCGGGCTCCAGTCGCTCGGCCTGTCGCGGCTGTTCGACGCGGGATCGCAATATGGCAATGCCGCCGCGGCGATCAGCCTGCCGATCTTTGACGGCGGGCGGCTGCAGGGGCGCTATCGCGGCGCGCGCGGCGATTATGACGCGGCGGTCGCCCATTATGACCGGACGCTGGTCATGGCGCTGCGCGAGGTTGCCGACATCGCCGCGAGCCGCGACGCCGCGGCGCGCCAGCTTGTCGACCGCAAGGCCGCGCGCGAGGCGGCGGCCGAGGCGGCGGAGCTTGCCGGGCTGCGCTATCGCGCGGGCCTCGCAAACCAGCTCGCGCAGCTCACCGCCGAAGACAGCATGATCGCGCTCGACCGGCAGGTCGCCGACCTCGAGGCGCGGCAAATGGCGCTCGACATCGCGCTCATCCGCGCGCTCGGCGGCGGATACCGCGCCGAACCCACGACAGGAGACGAATGATGGCCGAAGATACGGCTGCAATCCGCACCGACGCTCCCCTCCCCGAAGACGCCGACCCCGCCGCCGCCGAGCGCAGCGCGAAGCGGCGCAAGGCGCTGCGCATCCTTGCGATTGTCGTCGCGAGTGCGGCGATCCTGTGGGCGGGCTGGTATTATCTGACGCAGGCGGGGCGCGTGCACACCGACAATGCCTATGTCGGCGCCGATTCGGCGCAGGTCACAGCGCTCGTTTCGGGGCCGGTGAAGGAGGTGCGCGTGGCGGGCACGCAGGCGGTGAAGAAGGGCGATATCCTGGTCATCCTCGACGACGCCGACCAGCGGATCGCGCTCGCCGATGCCGAGGCGGCGCTGCGGCAGGCGCGGCAGCGCTATGGCCAGGCGAGCGCCACCGCGCAGGCGGCGCGGGCGCGCGTCGCGGCGCGCGGCGCCGACATTGCACAGGCGCAGGCACGGCTGCGCGACGCCAATGCCGCGGTCGAAAAGGCGCGCGCCGAATTTGCGCGGCGCGAAAGCATCGCGGGAACCGGCGCGGTGTCGGGCGAGGAATTGGCGGCGGCGCGCGCGGCGCTGCAATCGGCGCAGGCGGCGCGCGATCTGGCTGCGGCGGGAATCGCCGCGGCGGAAGCGACGCGCGGGTCGGCGAGCGGCGACCTCGGCGCGGCCGAGGCGGTGGTGCGCGGGACGACGATCGACACCGCGCCCGACGTCGCCGCGGCGCAGGCGCGCGTCGACAAGGCGCGGCTCGACCTCGAACGCACGGTGATCCGCGCGCCGGTCGACGGGATCGTCACGAACAAGCAGGTCCAGGTCGGCCAGCGGGTCGCGGCGGGCGCGCCGATCATGATCATCGTCCCGGTCGATGCCGCCTATGTCGACGCCAATTTCAAGGAAAGCCAGTTCGGGCGCATCCGTATCGGCCAGCCGGTCGAGCTGGTGTCGGACTATTATGGCGGCGACGTCGTCTATACCGGGCGCGTCACCGGCTTTGCGGGCGGCACCGGCGCGGCCTTTTCGCTGATTCCCGCGCAGAATGCGACGGGCAATTGGGTGAAGGTCGTCCAGCGCCTGCCGGTGCGGATTACGCTCGACCGCGAGCAGCTGAAAGCGCACCCGCTGCGCGTCGGGCTGTCGATGGAGGCGACGATCGACACGCGCGGGGACGACTGATGTCCGCCGCCCCGTTGCCGTCATTGCGAGCGAAGCGAAGCAATCTCCAGCCTTCGGCCTCGCATCGGGCCGCGAGCTGGGGATTGCCGCGTCGCCTGCGGCTCCTCGCAATGACGATGACAGTGGAAGGCGTCGCATAAGATGGCGAGTGCCGCCGCCCCTGTCGCGCCGCCTGCGGTCGAGCCGCTGTCGGGCGTCCGGCTGATCGCCGCCGCCTTCGCGCTCGCGCTCGCCAATTTCGTCGTCGTGCTCGACATGACGATCGCCAATGTGTCGGTGCCGCACATCGCGGGCGGGCTCGCCGTGTCGCCGACGCAGGGGACGTGGGTCATCACCAGCTATGCCGTCGCCGACGCGATCATCGTCCCGCTGACCGGCTGGCTCGCGGCGCGATTCGGCACGGTGCGCTGGTTCATCATCTCGATTATCGGGTTCGGCGTCTTCTCCTTCCTGTGCGGCGTGTCGCGCACGCTCGACGCGCTCGTCCTGTTCCGCGTGCTGCAGGGGCTGTCGGGCGGACCGCTGATGCCGCTCACGCAAATCCTTTTGCTGCGCATCTTCCCGAAGGAAAAGGCGGGGATCGGGCTTGCCATCTGGGCGATGACGACGACCACGGCGCCGATCCTCGGGCCGATTCTCGGCGGACAGATCAGCGACAATTGGGGCTGGCCGTGGATTTTCTTCATCAACCTGCCCGTCGTCGCGATCTGCGCCTTTGGCGTCGGCAGCCTGCTCCCGCGCTTTGAAACGCCGCGCATCAAGGCGCCGATCGACATGGTCGGCATGGCGCTGCTCGTGCTGTCGGTCGGCGCGTTCCAGATCATGCTCGACACCGGGCGCGAACACGACTGGTTCGGTTCGGCGTGGATCGTCGGGCTCGCGATCCTCTCGGCAATCAGCTTTGCCGCCTTCGTCATCTGGGAACTGACCGACGCCAATCCGGTCGTCGATCTGCGCATCTTTCGTTTCCGGGGTTTCAGTTTCTCGACGCTCGCCATCTCGCTCGGCTTCGGGGCCTTTTTCGCGCAGGTCGTGCTGACCCCGCTGTGGCTCCAGCAGGTCGCGGGCTATACCGCGACCGACACCGGGCTGATCGTCGCGTGGATCGGGGTGTTCGCGGTGCTTTTCTCGCCGATTGCCGCGGCGCTGATCGGGCGGATCGACATTCGCATCTCGATCTTCGCGGGCATCTTGTGGATGGCGCTGATGTCGCTGCTGCGCGCGGGCTGGACCGCCGACACCGATTATTGGACGCTCGTCACGCCGCACCTGCTTCAGGGGATGGGCATGCCCTTCTTCTTCGTCGGCCTCACCGCGCTGGCGCTGAGTTCGGTCCCCGAAAAGGACCAGACGATGGCGGCGGGGCTGATGAATTTCCTCCGCACGCTGAGCGGTGCGATCGCGACCGCCATCGCGACGACCGCCTGGGATTCGCAGTCGCGCGTCGCGCGGTCGGAGCTCGTCCCCGCGCTCAACGACCCGGCGGGCGCGATGTCGATGCTCGAACGCGCGGGGCTGACGCTCGAACAGGCGCGCGCGGCGATCGACCGGCTGGTCGAGGTGCAGGCGGCGACGATCGGCGTGCTGCATATCTTCCTCGCCTCCGGCGTCGTATTCCTGATCGCGGCGGCGGCCGTCTGGTTCGTTCCGCTGCCGAAGAAGGTCGCGATGGCGACCGGGCATTAGGTCGGACGCACAGCGGCTTGGGCTTTGCCGCGCGCCATGCTAGGGGCGCGCGCCATGCTGACGATCAACGGCCTTACCGTGCGCCTTGGCGGGCGCACCATCCTCGACCGCGCGAGTGCGAGCCTGCCGGCACGAAGCCGGACCGGGCTGATCGGGCGCAACGGCGCGGGCAAGTCGACGCTGATGAAGGCGATGATCGGCAGCCTCGAGGCCGACGAGGGCGGCATCGAAATGCCGCGCAAGACGCGCATCGGCTATATCGCGCAGGAAGCGCCGAGCGGCAGCGCGACGCCGTTCGAGACGGTGCTCGCCGCCGACACCGAGCGCGCCGAACTGCTCGCGGCGTCGGAGGTCGAGCAGGATGCGCACAAGCTTGGCGACATTCACGAGCGGCTGATCGCGATCGACGCCTATACCGCGCCCGCGCGCGCCGCACGCATCCTGACCGGACTCGGTTTCGACGAGGATATGCAAGGCCAGCCCCTCGACAGCTTTTCGGGCGGGTGGAAGATGCGCGTCGCGCTCGCCGCGCTGCTCTTTTCGAACCCCGACCTGTTGCTGCTCGACGAGCCGTCGAACCACCTCGACCTCGAGGCGACGATGTGGCTCGAAAGTTTTTTGCGCGCCTATCCGGGCCAGCTCGTCGTCATCAGTCACGAGCGCGACCTGCTGAACAATGTCGTCGACCATATCCTCCACCTCGAGGGCGGGAAGGTGACGCTCTATCCCGGCGGCTATGACGCGTTCGAGCGCCAGCGCGCCGAACGCGCCGCGCAGCTTGCCGCGGCGAAGGCGGCGCAGGACGCGCAGCGCGCGAAGCTGCAGGATTATATCGCGCGCAACAGCGCGCGCGCCTCGACCGCGAAACAGGCGCAATCGCGCGCGAAGCAGCTGGCACGCATGCAGCCGATCGCGGCGCTCGCCGAAGACCCCAGCCTTGTGTTCGACTTCCCGAGCCCCGCCGACGAGCTTCGCCCGCCGCTGATAACGCTCGACCTTGCCAGCGTCGGCTATGCGCCGGGCAGGCCGGTGCTGAGCCGGCTCAACCTGCGGATCGACCCCGACGACCGCATCGCGCTGCTCGGGCGCAACGGCAATGGCAAGACGACGCTCGCGCGGCTGCTCGCGGCGCAGCTCAAGCCCGAGGACGGCGCGATGGCGGCGTCGGGCAAGATGCGCGTCGGATATTTCACCCAATATCAGGTCGAGGAACTCGACGGCAGCGATACGCCGCTGGGCCATATGACGCGCGTGATGGCGAGCAAGACGCCCGGCGCGGTGCGCGCGCAATTGGGGCGTTTCGGCTTTTCGGGCAACAAGGCGACGACCGAGGTCGGCAAGCTGTCGGGCGGCGAGCGCGCGCGGCTGGCGCTGGCGCTGATCACGCGCGAGGCGCCGCACCTCCTGATCCTCGACGAGCCGACGAACCACCTCGATGTCGACGCGCGCGAGGCGCTGGTGCAGGCGCTGAGCGGCTTCGACGGCGCGGTGATCATCGTCAGCCACGACCGCCACATGCTCGAATTGACCGCCGACCGGCTCGTGCTCGTCGACGACGGCACGGCGCGCGATTTCGACGGCAGCATCGACGATTATGTCGCCTATATCCTCGGCAAGAGCGACAATGGCGAGGCCAAGACGGCCCCCGCCAAGCCGAAGGACGCCAAGCTTGCGCGGCAGGAAGCGGCGAAGGCGCGCGAGGCGCAGGCGGCGCTCCGCAAGAGCGCGAAGGAGCTGGAGGCCAAGGCCGGAAAACTCGCGCAGCAGGTCAGCGCGATCGACCGCGCGATGTTCGATCCCGCGAGCGCCGAGCCCGCGCTTGCGAAGCTGACGATGGGCGACCTCGCGCAGCGGCGCGGCAAGCTGGCGTCGGAGCTGGAGAGCGTCGAGGCGGCGTGGATGGACGCGCTCGAGGCGATCGAGACGGCGGCGGCTTGATAGCCCCTCCCCTTCAGGGGAGGGGTTGGGGTGGGGTCCATCGGCCTTGCGCAAGGCCGATGGACCCCACCCGCTGCGACTAGCGAACAAGTTCGCAAGTCTCGCTGCCCTCCCCTGAAGGGGAGGGCGTCACCGCCAGCATTGACTCGCACGCCCCGTTCCAGCATAATAGTTTCAATTGAAACCATATGAGGGATATGACCATGGCCGACCTGTTCGACAACCCGCTGGGCCTCGACGGATTCGAATTCGTCGAATTCTCCGCGCCCGAAAAGGGCATGCTCGAGCCGGTCTTCGAGCGCATGGGCTTCACGCGCATCGCGCGCCACCGGTCGAAGGACGTCGAATTGTGGCGGCAGGGCGGGATCAACCTGATCGCCAATTACGAACCCAAGTCGCCCGCCGCCTATTTCGCGGCCGAGCATGGCCCGTCGGCGTGCGGCATGGGCTGGCGCTGCCGCGATGCCGCCAAGGCCTATGCGCAAGCGATCGAACGCGGCGCCGAGCCTGTCGAGGTCAAGACGGGGCCGATGGAACTGCGCCTCCCCGCGATCCGCGGCATCGGCGGATCGATCATCTATCTGATCGACCGCTATGGCGACGACCTGTCGATCTATGACATCGACTTTGTGTATGAAGAGGGCGTCGACCGCCATCCGGTCGGCGCGGGGCTGAAGGTCATCGATCACCTGACGCACAATGTCTATGGCGGGCGCATGGCGCATTGGGCGGCGTTCTATGAGCGCATCGCGGGCTTCCGCGAGATCCGCTATTTCGACATCAAGGGCGAATATACGGGCCTCACGTCCAAGGCGATGACCGCACCCGACGGCAAGATCCGCATTCCGCTCAACGAGGAAGGCGCCGGCGGCGGCGGGCAGATCGAGGAATATCTGCGCGCCTATAATGGCGAGGGCATCCAGCATATCGCGTTCAGCTGCGACGATCTTTACGCCGCGTGGGACAAGCTGAAAGCGCTGGGCAATCCCTTCGCCCCCGCACCGCCCGCGACCTATTACGAGATGCTCGCCGAGCGCCTGCCCGGCCATGGCGAGCCGGTCGAGGAATTGCAGTCGCGCGGCATATTGCTCGACGGTTCGACCGAAGATGGCGACCCGCGCCTGCTCCTCCAGATTTTCGGACAGACAGTGATCGGTCCGGTCTTCTTCGAATTCATCCAGCGCAAGAAGGACGAAGGGTTCGGCGAGGGCAATTTCACCGCGCTGTTCAAGTCGATGGAACTCGACCAGATCCGCCGCGGCGCGCTCAATGTCGAGGAGCCGGCAGAATGACGAGCCCGATCAAACTCGGCGGCGTCCACCACGCCGCCTATCGCTGCAAGGACGCGAAGGCGACGGTCGAATGGTACAGCCAAATGCTCGGCATGGCCTATACGACCGCCTTTGCCGAGGATCATGTGCCGTCGACCGGCGAATATGACCCCTATATGCATGTCTTTCTCGACGCGGGGAACGGCAATATCCTGGCGTTCTTCGAGCTGCCCAACCAGCCCGAAATGGGGCGCGATGCGAACACGCCGATATGGGTGCAGCATCTGGCGTTCAAGGTCGGAAGCTATGACGAGCTGGTCGCGGCGAAGGAGCATCTCGAAGCGAATGGCGTCGAGGTGCTCGGCCCGACGCACCACGGCATTTTCAAGTCGATCTATTTCTTCGACCCCAATGGGCATCGCATCGAGCTCGCGTGCGACATCGGCACCGACGAGCAATATGCCGAACTGAAGCGCGTCGCGCCGCTGATGCTCGAGGAGTGGAGCCAGACCAAGAAGGCGCCGCGCCACGCCGACTGGCTGCACGCGGCGGCGAACGAGTAGTTTGGCGTTACAGGAAGGAAGGCTTTCCCGCTTGTCGTCACCCCGGACTTGATCCGGCATTATTCCTTTCGGCCAGATATGTGATCCCCGGCGAAAGCCGGGGTCCAGTTCGGGCAGCGCTGGACCGCGTGGGCCCCGGCTTTCGCCGGGGATCACCCGTTCCTTGTCCAATCGGGATAATCGCCGACTTGATCCGGGGGCCATTCACACAGCGCCGCGCTGTGGATCCCGGATCAAGTCCGGGATGGCGAAAAATGGGACGTATGCGTTCTATTTCCGCGTCATCCCGACGCTTTCCCACGTCGCATTGCTGCACGCATCGGCCGTTTTCTCGCCGTCGCCCGACAACAGGCCGATGACGAGGAAGCCGCCGATCACCAGCGCGACGAAGGCGGTCGTCACCATCCCCAGATATTTCTCGATGAACGCCTTGATCGGTGCGCCGAACAGGCGGAAGAGCACGCCGACCGCCATAAAGATCACCCCGCGCCCGACGATGCTCGCGCCGACGAAGGTCGCGAGGTTCATGCCGGTGAAACCCGCGGTCAAGGTCATCAGCTTGAACGGAATCGGCGTCGCACCCGCGATGATGATCGCCTCTGCGTCATATTCATTGAGATAGCAGACGGCGGTCGGGAATTTGTCGACGAGACCGAGCGCGCCGAGCAGCCACAGGCCGATGCTCTCGTACAGGAAATGGCCGATGGCATAGCCGAACAGCCCGCCGAGCACCGATCCGGCGGTGCAGATCGCCGCGAAGCGCACCGCGCGTTTCGGGTCGGCGAGGCACATGAGGCCAAGCACCGGGTGCGGCGGAATCGGGAAGAAGCTCGATTCGATGAAGGCGATCGCGAACAGCCACCCCTCGGCGTGGCGATGCGATGCCTTGGCGATCGTCCAGTTGTAAAGATGCGCGAGCAGGCTTTTCGCGGTGGGCCGTGCGGTCGGGTCGATCTGGATCGCCATGCTGCGCGATCAGTGCCGGAAGTGGCGCATGCCGGTGAAAACCATCGCGAGCCCCGCCTCGTTCGCCGCCGCGATCACCTCGTCGTCGCGGATCGAGCCGCCCGGCTGGATGACGCAGGTCGCGCCCGCCTCGACCGCCGCCAATAATCCGTCGGCAAAGGGGAAGAAGGCGTCGCTGGCGACCGCGCTGCCGACGGTGCGGGCTTCGCTCCAGCCGTGGCTCTCGGCCGCCTCGCGCGCCTTTGCGGCGGCGATGCGCGCGCTGTCGCGGCGGTTCATCTGGCCCGCGCCGATGCCCGCGGTCGACCCGCCCTTGGCATAGACGATCGCGTTCGATTTGACGTGCTTGGCGACGGTCCAGGCGAAGAGCGCGTCGGCGAGCTCCTCGTCGGTCGGGGCGCGGTCGGTCACGACCTGAAGGTCGGCGCGGGTGATGCGGCCGTTGTCGCGGCTCTGCGCGAGCCAGCCGCCGGCGATCGTCTTCATCATCAGCCCGCCGCGCGCCGGATCGGGAAGTTCGCCGGTGAGGAGGAGGCGCAGATTCTTCTTCTTCGCGAATACCGCGCGCGCGTCGGCGTCGGCGTCGGGGGCGCAGACGACCTCGGTAAAGATCGCGCTGATCGCCTCGGCGGTCGGTCCGTCGAGCGGGCGGTTGACCGCGATGATGCCGCCGAACGCCGAGACATCGTCGCATTTGAGCGCGGCGTCATAGGCTTCGGTGAGGCTCGCGGCGCTCGCGACGCCGCACGGGTTGGCGTGCTTGACGATGACGCAGGTCGGATCGGCGTCGCGAAATTCGGCGACGAGTTCGAGCGCGGCGTCGGCGTCGTTGATATTGTTGTAGCTGAGTTCCTTGCCCTGCACCTGCTCGGCCTGCGCGATGCCGCGTGATGCGGGACCGGCGGGGAGGTAGAGCGCTGCTTTCTGGTGCGGATTCTCGCCATAGCGCAGCTCGTTTGCAAGCTTGGCGGTGAGCGGCAGCGTGTCGGGGAAAAGCTTGCCCTGGTCGGCAAAAGCGAACCAGCTTGCGATCATCCCGTCATAGGTCGCGGTATGGGCAAAGGCCGTCGCGGCGAGGCGCTTGCGCAGCGTGAGGCTGGTCGCGCCGCCGTTCGCGTCCATTTCGGCGATCACCGCGGCATAATCCTCGGGCTCGGTGACGATGCCGACGAAAGCGTGGTTCTTCGCCGCCGAGCGCACCATCGCGGGGCCGCCGATGTCGATATTTTCGATGATGTCGTCGCGCGGCGCGCCCTTTGCGACGGTCGCGGCGAAGGGGTAGAGGTTGACGACGACGAGGTCGATGGCGCCGATGCCGTGCGCGTCCATCGCCGCGACATGCGCGGCGTCGTCGCGCACCGCGAGGATGCCGCCGTGGACGGTCGGGTGCAGCGTCTTGACGCGGCCGTCCATCATCTCGGGAAAGCCGGTGAGGTCGGCGACGTCGCGCACCTCATGCCCAGCCTCGCGCAGCGCCTTCGCGGTGCCGCCGGTCGATACAAGCTCGACGCCGTGGCGGACGAGCGCGGCGGCAAGCTCGGCGAGCCCCGCCTTGTCGCTGACAGACAGGAGCGCGCGGCGGACGGGAACGAGATCGGTCATGGGAAGGGACGGCCTTTTGCGTGACGGGAAAGACGCGGCCCCCCTAGGCGTGTCCGCCCGCTATCGCAAGCGGCGTCGGAGCATAAAGCCGTAGGCGGCGACCCAGCGCGGAGCAGCGCAAGGCCGCTCTGGGTTTCCGCCTTCGCGGGGACGCATGATTCCTTATCCGCGCGGGCGTTAAAGCCCCAGCGCCGCCGCAATCCGGTCCCAGCGCACGAGCTTGAAATTCTGCGCGCGGGGTTCGTTGTGCCCGTCCTGCGCGAGGAAAATCCCCTCGGGGAAGGCGGCGCCGAAATTGCCTGCGACCGCCTCGATCCCGTCGGTTTCGCTCACCGCGCCAAAGTCGCCCGCGGCGACCGCGAAGCGGCCGACATAGTCCATCGACGGCAGGCGGAAGACGGCGAAGGCGTTGTCGCCCTGGCTCGATGCGATCAGATAACGCTGGCCCTTGCGATCGATCGTCGCGAGCCCCTCGACGTCGGCGACGAGCCGCTGGTTGTCGACCGGTGCGACGAGCGTCGCGGCGACGCCCGCGCTGCCCGGAACGAGCCGCCAGATGCCCGCATCCTCCTCACCCACATAGAGCGTGTCGCCGTCGAAGACGCAGCCCTCGGACTGGGTCGGGATCTTGTGCTCCCACTCGACCGCGAAGGTGGGTGTGCCCTCGACCGCCAGCGTGCCGACGCGCACCGTCCCGTCCTTGACGATCAGCGCGGCGGTGATCGGTGCGCCCGGCGCGGTGCGCTTGAGGCACAGGCCATAGGCCTCGCCCGTGCCCGCAGCCGCGCGACCGAGCGGTGTGATCGCGGGCGCATCGGGGTCGAGGCGGAAGACGGCAAGATGCGCGTTCAGCCCGTCGTTGCGGTCGCTCGCGACGATGATGTCGCCCGCGACGTCGACATTGTTGACGAGCCCGCCCCTGGCAAAGGCGAGGTCCTTGCCGTCAAGGTCATAGACGTGCAGCCCCGCCTTCTTGTCGGTCGCGACGATCAGCGCGCGGCCGGGGTTCGCCGGATCGACCCAGATCGCCGGGTCGTCGGCGGCGTCGGCGCGGCTGGTGCCCACCGGCGCCGTCTCGGCGCTGGCCGTCACCGGAACGGGCGGGATGCCGGTGATGACCGGTTCCTGCGCGGCGCAGCCCGCGAGCGCGACGGCCAGCGCCGCGCCCGCGATGGTGTTGGACGTCCTCATCCTTTCGTCCCCTGACTTTAGAAGTTCGCCGACACGCCGAATTTGGCAGTCCAGCTATAATCTTCATATTGCAGCAGGCGACGGCGGCCTTCGAACTGTTGATAGGCGAAATAAGGCGCGTCGGTCACATTGACCCATTCGGCAAAGATGCGCACGCCCGGCGTGATGCGGAATTTCGCCGACAGGTCGAGCTTGAACTGGTCGGCGACGATGCGGTCTTCGTTGGCGGCGCCGCCGGCTTCGTCGAGATATTTGTCGCGATAGGTGCCGGCAACGCGCAGCGAGACGGGGCCTTTTTCATAACCGAGCACCGCGTTGAACGTGTGTTTCGACGATGCGGGAAGCCCGATGGTGCGCAGATAGGGCTGATCGTCGTCGTCGTAGCTGACGAGCGTGCCCTTGGCGTCGGTGTAGGTATAGTTGAACTGCGCGAGCAGGCCGTCGAACGGGGCGGGCAGGAAGCTCATTTGCTGGCTGTAGCTGAACTCGAAGCCCTTGATCTCGGCGCTTTCGCCGTTGATCGCGGTCGTCAGCTCGTCGAGGTCGATGCCGTTGTAGCTCGTGTCGAATTCGGTGACGTCGACGATATAATCCTTGATGTCCTTCCAGAAGAAACCCGCCGAGACCGCGGCATTGCGTCCGAAATAATATTCGGCCGACAGGTCGGCGTTCCACGCGCGATAGGGCTTGAGGAAGGGGTTGCCGGCCTCGCCCTCGTCGTCGTCGATGATCACGTTGGGGGCGAGTTTCGACAGTTTGGGCCGCACGAGGCTGCGGTATCCCGCGGCGCGCAGGACGAGGTTCTGCTGCGGCTCGAAGCGGAAGGTCAGGCTGGGCAGCCAATCGGTATATTTGCGCGTGAAGCGCAGCGGCGTCACGGTTTCGTCGTCGAGGATGACCTCCTTGCCGCGAATGTCGTTCTTCGTCTGCTCGACGCGGACGCCGCCGATGATGCGCAGCATGTCGCTGTCCCAGCGGCCGAGCGCATAGCCCGCGAGCACATCTTCCTTGACCATGAAGTCGGCAACTTCGGATTCCTCGAACGTGTCGCCGTCGTCGAGTTCGAAGCTGCCGATGTTCTGGAAGAAGAAGGGACGGAATTTCTTCTTCGCGAGCATCGGTTCGATAGCGGCGAGGTCATAATCCTGCGGCCCGAGCAGGTCGTGCATGTCGAGCGTCAGGTCGTCGGCGCCGTCCCATTCGTATATCTCGAGGTCGGCGTTGTAGCTTTTCTTGCGCCAGCGCGCCTTGGTTCCGAATTGCAGCGTGAACGCGCCGTCCTGCATCGCAAAGCTGCGCGCGATATCGGCCTTCAGCGCATATTCGCGGTCGCGCGCATCGGACAGCGTCGTCAGTTCGACCTTGTCGAGTTCATATTCGGACGGATCGAGGAAGGCCGCGGCGCCCGAGGTGATCGCGTAGGGGACGATCTTGTCGCGGCGATAATCGAAATCGACGCCGAAGCCGTCGCCATCCTCGAACACGCGTTCATAGACGACGGGGTCGATCGAGCCGGCTTCCTTCTCGCTCGATTTCGCCCAGCTCGCCGAATATTTGAGGTTCCACGGACCGCTGTCGGTTTCGCCGCCGAAGACGAGGCTGCGGATGCGCTGGCGCTCGAAACGGTCCTTGAGGTCGCGCTGGACCGAAATCTCGCCGTCGTCGGCGTCGAAGCTGACGCCGTTCGCGTCGCCCGCGCTCGGCGCTTCGTCCATCTCGAAGGTCAGGCGGCGGCGATATTCCTGGTCGTCGAACTGGCTGTAGAGGCCGCGCGCATAGAGGGTGGTGGTGTCGCCAACGCGGAAGTCGAGCGAAAGCGATGCGCTGATCCGCTCGCGCTCGACGTCATAGTCGCGATATTCGACGGTGTCGGCATAGACGAGGCCGTCGTCTTCGTCCCAGCCGTCCACTTCCTGATTGTTGGTCGCGAACTTGCGCTTGTAATAGCTGATGCCGCCCGCGACGCCGACATTGTCGCCGAGCTTTTTCGAGAAATCGAAGCTGCCCTTGGGCGACACGCTTTCGGTCAGGTCGTTGTAGCTGCCTTCGGCCTTGACCACGAGGAGGTCCTTCTTGCGGTCGAAGGCGCTCGTCGTGCGGATCTCGATCGACGCGCCGATCGTGTCGGCGTCCATGTCGGGGGTCAGCGATTTCTTGACCTCGATCGATTCGATGATGTCGCTGGAAATCACGTCGAGCGCGACCGAGCGGACATCGCTTTCGGGAGCGGGGAGCCGCACGCCGTTGACCGACGCCGCGTTGAGTTCGGGGTCGAGGCCGCGGATCGATACGAAACGGCCCTCGCCCTGGTCGTCGAGGATGTTGACGCCGGGAAGGCGGCGGAGCGATTCGGCGACATTCTGGTCGGGAAACTGGCCGATGCCGTCGCGCGTGAGCACGCTTTCGACGCCGTCGGCGGCGCGCTGGCGCGACAGGCTGCTCGACAGGTTGGCCGCCTGGCCGATGACGAGGATCGACCCGTCGGTGCCGAGGACGAGGTTGGCGGTGACCGTCCCGCTCGCCGGAACCTCGACCGTGCGCGTCACCGGCGCGGCGCCGACATAGCGCGCCTCGAGCGTGTAGGTGCCTGCGGGAACGTCGCTGAAGCGGAAGCTGCCGTCGCGGTCGGCCTCTGCCGTGCGGCCAAGCTCGACGAGGCGGACCTGCGCGCTCTGTAGCGCGCGCGTGTCGGTGGCGTCGGAAACGGTGCCGACAAGGTCGGACGCGATGGCGGCGCCGGGAAGCGCGGCGGCGAGCGAAAGGCAGGTGCCGAGCAGGATGCGCGAACGGATTGAGCGAAGCTGGTGCATGAGGTCCCCCGAAGAGCGTGAAGCTCGCCGGGACAGATTTGCTCCCGGCGATTCGGGGCGGCATTGGCAGCGGGGAATGACCGCTGTGTTACACCGGTGTCACACCTGTGTAACATAGGTGGTTGGGGCAACAGTGCCGACGCGTCAGCCGACGTGCTTGAAGATCCAGCCGATGCTCGCGCCGCCCGGCGGGGTGGTGCCGGTGACGACGAGTTGCTCGGTCGGGTGCGGGCGGCCGTCGCCGTCGACCCACAGGCTTTCCTCGATCGCCAGTGCGCCGTCGGAGGTACGGAACTGCCAGAGAGCGCCGTCGGTGATCCGAAGGAGCGCGCCGAGATTGTCGGCGGTGAGGCTCGCCTCGATGTTGCGGCCGAGGTGGAAGCGCAGCGTGAAACTCTTGTCGCCTTTGCGGCGGCTGCGCGGGGCGGGGAGGAGCATGTCCTCGCCGCGCAGCTCGCGCCCGTTGGGCGACAGGATGAGCAGGCGGCGGTGAATGAGGCCGTGGCGGCGCGCATAGCCGTCGTGGCTCATTTCGAGGCGGCTGCCCTGCGGCGTTTCCTGCCGGTCGAGCTCGACCTCGGTCACGCCCTTGCCGAGCGAGCCATTGGGCAGGATCGCGGTCGAATTGTTGTCGGAAATCGTCAGGGTCGAATGCGCGGCGGTGGTGCGCAGCCCGCGCGCGAGATCGGCGGGGATCGTCGCGCCGGTCAGCGCCGCGCCGCCGCAATTGACGACGATCCGCTCGTCGCCGTCCGAAAGTTCGAAGGCGAGGGTCGAGGCGCAACCCGCCTCGGTCACGCGCGCGATGGGGGGCGGCGCCGCGTCGGCGAGCAGCACGACCTTGTTCGCGACGAGGCGCTGATAGCCCCAGTCGCGCGCCTGTTTGAGCGGCCGCGTGCGCACGCCGCTCGCGGCGACGATCGCCTCGACATGCGCCGCGTTCGTCGCGCCGCTGCCCTGCCAGCTTCCCATCCCGCCGTCGGCGTGGAGGAGGCCGAGCAGTGCCGGGACGGCGCGTGCGAGCACTTCCTGCACGAAGGGCGGCACCTCCATCCGGCGCATCTCATAGACCTGCGCGAGCATCGACAGCGCCATCACCGCATCGAGCTGCGCCTGCGGCGAGCGCGCGATATTGCCGCCGTCGGCGTAGAAGCTGGTTTCGAGAACCTTGCGCAGCCCCGCCTCGCCGAACACCTGCCGCGGCTCGCCGCCGGGCATCAGCAGCGACGCGGCGACGATGCCGACCCATGCGACCATCTGGCCGGTGCCGGGCTGCGTCTTGTCGGCGACGCGGTCGAGATGGCGCGCCGCGCGCGCGAGATGGTTGAGCACCGCCGAGCGATAGACGAGGTCGCTCGACGACAGGATCAGCGGGGCGTGGCTCGCCCAGAAGAGGATGCGCCAGCCGGTGTTGTCGGCGCGCCACGCGGGCTCGCCCACCGTTTCGCCGTGGACGCCGAGCCAGTGGCGCACCACGGCCTCGGCGATCGGGGCGCCGTCGGCGCGCGTCGCGCTCGCCGACAGGTCGCGCAGCCAGGCGAAGCTGTGGAGATAATCGGCGAAGGCGGGGGCGACGTTGAGCGCGGAAAAGTCGAGGTCGCCGAGCCCGAGACGCAGCCCGCGATGGAGGAAATGGCCCGCGCGGATCGCGGTGCCCGCGCGCATGTCGCCGGGAATCGGGTCGAGCGGAACGCCGAGCAGCTTGAGCGGGAAGCGCCCCTTCAGGCGCAAGGCGTGGAGCGGCGTGCGCCACGTCAGCCGCGTGATATGGTTGGCGATGCGCTCACCGAGCGACAGCCCCTTGTCGGCGGGGAGACGGATGAGCCGCTTGCCGGGCTCGATCGTGTCGTCGAGCGGCGGCGTGTCGGCGCCCGTTTCGGGGACCGGGTCGAGAGGGGCGGCAGTCAGCGGTCTCCCCTCCATCGCTCAGGCTCCGCGCAGGCGCCGGATATTGTCGGCATAGGCGTCGGGACCGCCGCGGAAGGTCGCGGTCCCGGCGACGAGCACGTCGGCGCCCGCGGCGATAGCCTGCGGCGCGGTTCCGGCGTCGATGCCGCCGTCGACCTCGAGCCGGATGTCGCGGCCCGACTTGTCGATCATCTTGCGCACCGCCTCGATCTTGCGGAGCTGGCTCGAGATGAAGCTCTGGCCGCCGAAGCCCGGGTTGACGCTCATCACGAGGACGAGGTCGATATCGTCGATCAGATAATCGAGCATCTTGGCAGGAGTCGCGGGATTGAGCGAGATTCCCGCCTGCTTGCCGAGCGACTTGATGTGCTGGACGGTGCGATGGACGTGCGGCCCCGCCTCGGGGTGGACGGTGATGATGTCGGCGCCCGCTTCGGCAAAGGCGTCGAGGAAATGATCGACCGGCGAGATCATCAGATGGACGTCGAAGGGCAGCTTGCTGTGCGGACGCAGCGCCTTCACGACGCCGGGGCCGATCGTCAGATTCGGCACGAAATGGCCGTCCATCACGTCGATATGCACCCAGTCGGCACCCGCGGCCTCGATCGCGCGCACTTCCTGCCCCAATGCGGCGAAATCGGCGCTGAGGATCGAGGGGGCAATGCGGACGGACGGTGCGGAGGAGGTCATGTTCCGGCCTTAGCCATCAAGGCATTGCGGGGCAAGCGGGCGGACGGCGTCGAGCGGCGATGCGCGAAAAAAGCGGTGGACAGCCGGGGCCGCGGGTGCGGCGATGCTGCTCACCCCTGTTTCGGCGGGCGCCCGCGCCGCGGCGGTTTGGGCGGTTCGACCTTCACCCCGCGCCGCGCGAGCGCCTCGCGCAGCAGCACCTCGATCTCGGCATTGGCGCTGCGCAGGTCGACCGCGGCCATCCGCTCGATCGCCGCATAGAGCGCGGGATCGACGCGAAGGGCAAAGGCTTTCTTGGGCGGAGCGGGCATTGGGACCAACCTTAATCCCCGCTCGCATCGGGCGACGTCGAGATGCCGGGGCGCGGTGCGCCGCTATGGCGTGTCTCGACTTCGCTCGACACGAACGGGATTGTTCACGTCAATAGAGCGAACCGGCGTTGACCACCGGATGCGTGTCGCGTTCGCTGCACAGCACGACCATCAGGTTCGACACCATCGCCGCGCGGCGTTCGTCGTCGAGATGGACGACGTCCTTGGCGCTCAATTGTTCGAGCGCCATTTCGACCATCCCGACCGCACCCTCGACGAGCTTGCGGCGCGCGCTGATGACGGCCTCGGCCTGCTGGCGGCGGAGCATCGCGCCGGCGATTTCCTGCGCATAGGCGAGGTGGGTGAGCCCGCATTCGTCGACGGTGATCCCCGCGACGGCCAGCCGCTCGATCAGCGCCTTGCGCAGTTCGCCGCCGACCTCTTCATGATTGCCGCGCAGCGTGATTTCCTCATGCTCGATATCGTCATAGGGGTAGCGCGAACCGATCGAGCGCACCGCGGCCTCGATCTGTGCGATCACGAACTCCTTGTAATCGTCGACGTCGAACAGCGCCTGCGCGGTGTCGGTGACGCGCCAGACGACCTGCGCCGCCATCTCAATGGGGTTGCCGCGCAGGTCGTTGACCTTGATCTTTTCGGAAATGATATTGTTCGCACGCACCGCGATCTTCTTGCGCGTGAGCCAGGGCAGCACCCAGCGTAGCCCCGGCGTGCGGTCGGTGCCCTTGTAGCTGCCGAAGAGCTGGATCGCCGCGGCCTCATTGGGATTGATCAGGTAGAAGCCGGCGAGGATCAGCGTGCCGATGACCGCCGCCACGACGACCAGAACCCACTTCCACGCGACCATCACCTCGGAATTGGCGTTGCTGATGCCCGCCCATAGCGCGACGACCAGCAGCACAAGCCACAGGAACAGCATCGCATAGCCGCTTGCGGTTGCGGCACGCACTTCGCGGGTGGGGTTCAGGCCCGCCGCTCCAGTCGAATCACTCATCACGCCCTCCGATATAAAGATGATATCATATTTATATCGGATGTAGCGGCGGTCAAGCGGAATCGAAGAGGGCGGTTTTGGGGTGGGGAGCTGCCGCTCAATCCTCCCTGTGGCGCAGCAATGGGGAGGGGGACCGCTCGCGAAGCGAGGGGTGGAGGGGCCGCGACGCCAGCGCCATCAGCCCCTCCGTCAGCCCTTCGGGCTGCCACCTCCCCATGCCTGCGGTACAGGGAGGATCGAACGTCCTCAACCTGTCGCGTCCAGCCGGCATCATCCCGGACGAAGGCGCGGGCTCGCTCCGCACGCGTCCAGAACAAAGGGGGCCGAAGCCCCCTTTGCCTTGATCGTCGGTCGCTTGTTACTCGGTCGGGAAGCCGCGCTTTTCGAGCAGCGCCTTCACGTCGGGATCGCGGCCGCGGAAGGCGCGATAGGCGTCGGCGCGGTCGGTCTCGTTGCCCGTCATCAACAGGATCGTGCGGAACTTGTCGGCGACGCCGCGGTCCCACGGGCCGCCCGCTTCGGTGAACGCCGCCCAGGTGTCGGCGTCCATCGTTTCGGACCAGAGGTAGCTGTAATAGCCCGCCGAATAGGCGTCCGAGCTGAACAGATGGCCGAACTGCGGCAGACGGTGCCGCATCACGATTTCCTTCGGCATGCCGATTTCGGCGAGCGTCGCGCGCTCGAACCTGTCGACGTCGGTCGGCGGGGTCGTGCGGTTGTGCAGCTTCATGTCGACGATCGCGCTGCCCAGATATTCGACCGTGGCAAAGCCCTGGTTGAACTTGTTCGACGCGAGGATCTTGTCGACCAGCGCCTGCGGGATCGGCTCGCCCGTCTTGTAGTGCGTCGCGAATTTCGACAGCACTTCGGGCGTCATCAGCCAATTCTCGTTCACCTGGCTCGGATATTCGACGAAGTCGCGCGGCACCCGCCCGAGCGCGGGATAATGGACCTGCTGCAACAGGTAATGGATGCCGTGGCCGAATTCGTGGAACAGCGTCGACGCGTCGTCGATGCTGATCAGCGTCGGTTCGCCCTTCGCCGCCTCGGTGAAATTATTGTTGTTCGACGCGAGCACATTGCGTTCGCCGCCCAGCGTCTGCTGGCTGCGATAGGTCGTCATCCACGCGCCCGAGCGCTTGCCGTCGCGCGCGAAATTGTCGAGGTAGAAGACGCCGACATTCTCGTTCGTCTTGAGGTTATAGACCTCGAAGGTCCGCACCTCGGGATCGAAGACGGGGATGGTGCCGGTGTTTTCCTTGAAGCCGAGGTCGTAAAGCTGCCCCGCGGCCCAGAACATGCCGTCGACGAGCTTGTCGAGCTGGAAATAGGGCTTCACCTCGCTTTCATCGAGGTCGTATTTCGCCTTGCGGACCTTTTCGGCATAATAGCGATAGTCCCACGGTTCGATGGTGATTTTCGGACCCTTGCCGGCCTTTGCCTCGGCATCGGCAATCGCCTGCATGTCGGCGACCTCTTCCTTGACGCGCGCGACGGCGCCCGGCCAGACCTTCATCATCAGCGCCATCGCATTTTCGGGCGTCTTCGCCATCGTGTCGGCCATGCGATAATGGGCGTGCGTCGGGAAACCGAGCAGTTCGGCGCGCTGCTGGCGCAGCTTCAATATTTCGGCGATCGTCGCATTGGTGTCGTTGGCGTCGCCATTGTCGCCGCGGTTCACGAAGGCGCGCCACACTTTTTCGCGCAGGGCGCGGTTGGTCGCATTCTGCATCACCGGCTGCGCCGACGAACGCGTGTTCTTGATCGCCCACTGGCCCGGCTTGCCCTGCGCTTCGGCGGCCGCGGCGAGCGACGCGATAAAGCCGGGCTCGAGCCCGTCGAGTTCCGCCTTGTCGGTGACGAAGGTATAGAGCCGTTCGTCGGCGAGGAGCTTCGACGAGAAGCTCGAAAACAGCCCTTCGAGCTTCGAGTTCATATCGACGAGCTTCGCCTTGTCGGCTTCGGAGAGATTCGCGCCGTTGCGGACCATGCGGTCATAGGCGCGTTCGACGATACGGATCTGCTGCGCGTCGAGCCCGCTGTGGTGGCGGTGGTCATAGACAGCCTTGTACCGCGCGAACAGCTTGGGATCGAGGAAGAGCTCGGTGTCGAACTTGGTGAGCTTCGGGCTCCATTCGGCGTCGAGCTCCTCGACGCGACTGTTCGACTTGTTCGAGGTCTGAACGCCCCAGAGCGCATTGACCCGGTCGAGCCGGTCGCCGGCGAGCATCACGGGGACATGCGTGTTTTCAAAGGTCGGCGCGGCGGGATTGTCGATCACCGCCTGAACTTCGGCCTTATATTCGGCCATCGCCTTTTCGAATGCCTCGGGAAACAGTTCGGGGTCGAGCTTGTCCCACGGCGGCACCCCTTCATAGGGGCCCGTCCACTCGGCGAGCATCGGGTTGGTTTCGGCCCTGGCAGCGGCGGGGGCGGCGGTTTCGGCAGCGAGCGTCATCGAACTATAACCCATGAACAGCGCGGATGATGCCAGCAGCATCGCCAGGCGGCGGGTGGAATTTGTACGTGGGGCAGGGGGCGCAAAGCGCGACATTCATCATTCTCCCGGAATTTAACAGGTTTCGGACGAAACCATATCGGGAGGCGTCTTAACCTCATATGACAGCGGCGTGCAAGATGGGTGTGTCAACGGTGTTGAACACCGCATCCTCCGCTCTGCCTGAGGAGCCATTGAGCCTGTCGAAAGGGCAACTCGAAGGCCAGGCGCGGCGCCCAGTCCTTTGAGGCGGGACTTCGTCTGGCCCAGTCCCTCCTTACGTCGAACGGCCAAATGGTGCGCGCGTCGCTCAGCCGCCAAACATCGGCTGCGGCATTCCCGGCACATCGACGCGGAAGGAAAAGACGCCGCCGGCATGCGGCTGCGCAGCGCGTTCGGCGTCGGTCAGGTTCTTGCCCGCGCTGGTGACGAAGGCCGTGCTCAGGTCGTCGCCGCCAAAGGCGATCATCGTCGGGCGCTGGACGGGCAGATCGACGGTCTGCAGCAGCTCGCCCGCGGGCGACAGGCGGACGACGCGCCAGCCGTCCCACAGCGCCGACCAGTAGCAGCCCTCGGCATCGACGGCGGCGCCGTCGGGGCGGCCATTGCCCTGTTCGAACTGGTGAAAGGTTCGCTTGCCGCCGACTGCGCCCGTTTCGGGGTCATGATCCCAGGCGTCGATGCGGTGCGTCGGCGTGTCGGCGTGGTAAAAGATGCGGCCGTCGGGACTGAAGGCCGCGCCGTTGCTCGTCGTCAACCCGCCGAAAATCGTCGTCAGCGTCCCGTCGGGGTCGAGGCGGTAGAGCGTCGCCTGCGGGTTCGCCTTGTCGCTCGTCAGGCTGCCGACCCAAAGCCGCCCCGCGGCGTCGACGCAGCCGTCGTTGAAGCGCTGTTCGGACTTGTCGGCGAGGATGTCGGGACCGAAGGCGCGCGGCATCGCGCCCCATGCGTCGATCAGCGCGCAATGATCCTGCATCGCCGTGACAAGACCCCCGCCCGCGCGCAGCGCGACGCAGCCGACGGGCTGGTCGAGCTGCATCACCTCGTCGGTGCCGGTGGCGGGATCGGTGCGGTGGATGCGAAAAGAGTCGATGTCGACCCAATAAAGACGCGCCTCGGCGGCGCTCCAGCGGGGCGATTCGCCGAGCAGCGCGCCGGCATCGAGGACAAGTTCGACCATGTGCGGGTCTTAGCGCGCCACCGCGCCGATGCCCAGCAGCGACGACGCGCCGCAAACCTATTCGACGCTTGCCGCCATCGGCGAAGGAGTTTCGCGCCGTAACGGCATTTATACTTGACGTGGACGTAAACGTAAGGTCCACTGACGCCGAGGCCCGACTCTCGCGAGGCGGGCGATGGGCGCGCGCCGGTCGCGTCGATGAACCGGGCGCCGACAGGGAAAGGATAGCGATGTCGCTCGATGATGTGCCGCGTTCGGTCTATACCGACGATCATGAAGCCTTTCGCGCCACGGTGCGCCAGTTCCTGCTGAAGGAGGTCGCGCCGAACGCCGCCAAATGGCAGGAAGAGGGCATCGTTCCCAAGTCGATCTGGCCCAAGGCGGGCGAACTCGGCATGCTCTGTCCGACGGTGCCCGAGGAATATGGCGGGCTCGGCCTCGATTTCGGCTATAATGCCATCGTCGACGAGGAAAGCAGCTATTATGGCGGCGCGGCGACGGGCTTTTCGCTCCAGTCGGACATCGTCGCCAATTATATCATCCGTTATGGCAGCGAGGAGCAGAAGAAGCACTGGCTGCCGCGGATGATCTCGGGCGAGACCATCACCGCCATCGCGATGACCGAGCCGGGCACCGGCAGCGACCTTCAGGGGATGCGCACGACCGCGAAGAAGGATGGCAACCATTATGTCATTTCGGGCTCGAAAACCTATATCACCAACGGCCAGAACGCCGACCTGATCCTCGTTTGCGTCAAGACCGACACCGAGATCGAGCCGGCGTGGAAGGGCATGTCGATCGTGCTCGTCGAGGCCGACCGCGAAGGTTTCAAACGCGGGCGCAACCTCGACAAGATCGGGATGGACGAGGCCGACACGTCCGAGCTGTTCTTCGAGGATGTGCGCGTCCCGATCACCAACTGCCTTGGCGAAGAGGGCAAGGGCTTCATCTATCTGATGAGCGAGTTGCCGCAGGAGCGGCTGTCGATCGCGGTTTCGGCGATGGCCTCGACGCAAAAGGCGTTCGACGAGACGGTCGGTTTCGCGCGCGACCGCATGGTGTTCGGCAAGCCCTTGCTCGATTTCCAGAACACGCGCTTCGTGCTCGCCGACCTCAAGGCCAAGTTGCAGGTCGGCTGGGCGCACCTTGACTGGGCGCTCGCGCGGCACCTGAAGAAGGAACTGACCCCCGAAGAAGGCGCGGCGGCGAAGCTGTGGCACACCGACCTCCAGTGGGAGGTGATGGACAAATGCCTCCAGCTCCACGGCGGCGCGGGCTATATGAACGAATATCCGATCGCGCGCATGTGGCGCGGCGCCCGCGTGACGCGCATCTTCGGCGGCACGAACGAGATCATGAAGGAATTGATCGGGCGTAAATTATAGCCCCTCCCGCAAGCGGAAGGGGCAGCGAGACTTGGGAGCTTGCTCCCTAGTCGCAGCGGGGTGGGTTTCTTCACCCCCCGAAGCTCGCTCCGCCCGCGCCCACCCCTAACCCCTCCCGCCTGCGGGAGGCGGATGCAGAAAGGAACTCCCCCATGGCCACAGCCTATATTGTCGACGCCGTCCGCACCGCCGGCGGCAAGCGCGGCGGCAAGCTCGCCGGCGTCCACCCCGTCGACCTCGGCGCCGCCGTCTATGACGCGATCGCCGACCGCAACGACTTCGATGCGAGCGCCATCGACGACGTCATCACCGGCTGCGTGATGCAGGGCGGCGAGCAGACGATGGACGTCGGCCGCAACGCCGTGCTCGCGTCGAAGCTGCCCGATTCGATTCCCGCGGTCACCATCGACCGCCAGTGCGGGTCGTCGCAGCAGGCGATGATGTTTGCGGCGCAGGCGGTGATGTCGGGAACGCAGGACATCGTGCTCGCGAGCGGCATCGAAAGCATGACGCGCGTGCCGATGGGCTCGACCGCGATGCTCTATATGAAGGAAGGCATGGGCAATTATAAATCGCCCCGGCTCGAGGAAAAATATCCCGGCATCATGTTCAGCCAGTTCATGGGCGCCGAGATGATCGTCCAGAAGCACGGCTTCACCAAGGACGACCTCGACGCCTTTGCGCTCGAAAGCCATCGCCGCGCCAAGGCGGCGACCGAGGCCGGGCGCTTCAAGAAGGAAATCGTCGGGATCGAGGTCGAAACGCCCGAAGGCAAGTTCGTCCATGATGTCGACGAGGGCATCCGCTTCGACGCGACGCTCGAGGGCATTGCCGGGGTCAAGCTGCTGCAGGAGGGCGGGTCGATCACCGCCGCGTCGTCGAGCCAGATCTGCGACGGCGCCTCGGCCGCGCTGATCGTGTCCGAACAGGCGCTCAAGGATCACGGCCTGACGCCGCGCGCGCGCATCCACCATATTTCGGTGACCGCGGGCGACCCCGTCATCATGCTCGAAGAACCGCTGTTCGCGACCGAAAAGGCGCTCAAGAAGGCGGGAATGAAGATTGAGGACATCGACGCCTATGAGGTCAACGAGGCGTTCGCGCCGGTGCCGCTTGCGTGGATGAAATATCTTGGCGGCGACCATGCTCGTTTGAACCAGCATGGCGGCGCGATCGCGCTCGGCCACCCGCTCGGCGCGAGCGGCACGAAGCTGATGGCAACCTTGCTTGGCGTGCTTGAAGCGACCGGTGGCAAATATGGCTTGCAAACGATGTGCGAAGGCGGCGGTCAGGCCAATGTGACCATCGTCGAGCGGCTGTAACGATCTTGTGCTCCGGCGGAAGCCGGAGCCCAGGGCGGCCTGACGCAAGCGTCGGCTGTTCCAGCCCTGGGTTCCGGCTTTCGCCGGAACACGCAGTTAATTCAGGGAAGGAACAATAGAATGAAACTCGATTCCAGCGTATCGGCCGTCGTCACCGGCGGCGCTTCGGGCCTCGGCGCCGCGACGGCGCGCGCGCTTGCGGCGAAGGGCGTGAAGGTCGCGATTTTCGACCTGCAGGAAGAAAAGGGCAAGGCCATCGCCGAGGAACTCGGCGGCGTGTTCTGCGAGTGCAACGTCACCGACGACGCATCGGTCGATGCCGCCTTTGAAAAGGCGCGCGCGGCGATCGGGCAGGAGCGCATCCTCGTCAATTGCGCGGGCACCGGCAATGCGATCAAGACTGCGAGCCGCAGCAAGGAAGACGGCAGCATCAAGCATTTCCCGCTCGATGCCTTCAACTGGATCATCCAGATCAACCTTGTCGGCACCTTCCGCTGCATCGCCAAGTCGGCGGCGGGGATGATGACGCTCGACCCGATGGCGGACGGCGAGCGCGGCGCGATCGTCAACACCGCGAGCGTCGCGGCCGAGGACGGCCAGATCGGCCAGGCGGCCTATTCGGCGTCGAAGGGCGGCGTCGTCGGCATGACGCTCCCGATCGCGCGCGACCTCAATAATGAGAATATCCGCGTCAACACGATCCTGCCCGGCATTTTCGACACGCCGCTGCTCGCGGGTGCGCCGCAGAATGTCCGCGACGGCCTCGCCGCGTCTGTGCTCAACCCGAAGCGGCTCGGCAACCCCGACGAATATGCCAATCTCGCGCTCTGCATGATCGAGAACGGCTATTTCAACGGCGAGGATGTCCGCCTCGACGGCGGCATCCGCATGGCGCCGCGCTAAGGAGTTACCGCCGCCCCGGCTTCCCTTTCGCCGGGGCGGCGGTATCAGCAACGATATGCCCCAATTCGACCCCGCGCGGCTCGACCCTGCGAGCTATCCCTATTCGACGAGCGTCGAGACACGCTTCCAGGATCTCGACCCGCTCGGCCATATCAACAATGTCGCGATGGCGGCCCTGTTCGAGAATGGCCGCGTGCGCTTCAACCGCGATAATCTGGTCGAGCGCCAGCGCCGCATGCCGGGCGACCGCTGGCTGATCGCCCGCGTCGAGATCAACTATCTGGCCGAAGGGCATTTCCCCGACCCGATCGAGGTCGCGAGCGGGATCGGCACGATCGGCAATCGTTCGTGGACGATATTGTCGGCGGCGTGGCAGTCGGGGCGCTGCGTCGGCCTCTGCGATTCGACGATCGTCTATCAGTCGAAGGACGGCAAGCAGCCGATCAGCGATGATTTCCGCGCCGAACTCGAACGGTGGAAATTCGGTGGCTGACCCTAGATCGTCGTATCGGCGTCGGGCACCGAGCGGATCAGGTCGCGCGCGAAGCCGATCAGGCCGATCTGGCGGCGGCGCTTGAGCCGCTCGGCGCGCAGGATCGCGGCAACCTCGCCATAGCAGGCGTCGACATCGTCGTTGATCAGCACATAGTCATAGCCGTCCCAGTGGCTGATTTCGTTCGCCGCGCGCGCCATGCGCGCCGCGATCACCTCGTCGCTGTCGGTCTTGCGCGCGCGAAGACGCCGTTCGAGCTCCTCCATCGTCGGCGGCAGGACGAAGACGCGCACGACGTCGGGGCCGGCTTCCTGGTAAAGCTGCTGCGCGCCCTGCCAGTCGATGTCGAAGAGCACATCCTTGCCCGCATCGAGCAATTCCTCGACGCGCGCGCGCGGCGTGCCATAGCGGTGTCCGAAAACATGCGCCCATTCGAGAAACTCGCCGTCGGCGGCCATTTTCTTGAAGCTGGCGACATCGACGAAATGATAATCCTTGCCGTCGACCTCTCCCGGGCGCGGCGGGCGCGTCGTCGCGGAAATCGACAATGCGATGTCGGGATCGGCGGCGAGCATCTTCCTGGAAATGGTGGTCTTCCCCGCGCCCGAGGGCGAGGAAAGGACGAAGAGCACGCCGCGGCGGTCGAGGTGGACGCTTTCAGCCATGCGCGCTATTCGCGCGGGTGACGGCGCGGGTCAAGCGCGAAGGGGGCGGGCATGGCGGGTGTGGCGGACAGGACGACGCGAGGATGGCTGGTCGCGGGGGCGCTGGTCGTGCTTCTCGGCGCGATATTGTTCGCGATGGGACGTCCGCCGATCTGCCCGTGCGGCACCGTCAGCCTGTGGCACGGCACCGTCCAGTCGAACCAGAACAGCCAGCAGATTTCGGACTGGTACAGCTTCAGCCACGTCATCCACGGCTTCATCTTTTTCGGCCTGTCGCGCCTGCTGATGCCGCGCGCGCCGCTGTGGGCGGCGCTCGCGGTCGCGATCGCCGTCGAGGGCGCGTGGGAAATCCTGGAAAATTCGCCGGTCATCATCGACCGCTATCGCGAGGTGACGATGGCCTATGGCTATTCGGGCGATTCGATCCTCAATTCGCTGAGCGATACGCTGTTCATGACGCTCGGTTTCCTTGCCGCCAGCCGGATGCGCTGGTGGGCGACGGTGGCGATTGGACTCGCGTTCGAGCTTTTCACATTGTGGGCAATCCGCGACAATCTGACGCTCAACGTGCTGATGCTCGTCGCGCCGGTCGAGGCGGTGAAGCAATGGCAGGCGGGCGGCTGACGCCCGATCAGTGAATCGCGGGACGCTTGCCGTTTGTGCCAATCGGGATGGCGGGCGGCAGCGCGTCGCCGATCTGCTCGCCGTCCGAAAGAATGTGATCGGTGCCGGCATAGGTATCGACGACATCGGACTGGCGGATCGACGGGTCGGCGGCGTGCGCGGCCTCGGCCTCGCGGCGCTGTTCGGCGCGCTCGGCCCATTTCTTCGTCAGATAACCCGCCGCGACGGTTGCTGCGAGCAGGGCGTAGCGCTGCGGGAACAGCCGCCGCGCCGCCATCAGCGTACCCGCGCCGATGATCGAGCCCGCGATGGGGTGATTTCCGTGCTGCCGCCCGATAGACCGTCCGAGCAGTCCGCCTATGATCCGACCGATCATGTCGTTCCTCCTTCTGTCCTATCAATCCGCGGGGGGCGCATCGGGTTCCGGCCCCAGCATCGCGCGCGGGTCGACGATTCGGTCGAAGGTCGCCGCATCGACATAGCCGAGCGCGAGCGCCGCTTCCCTGAGCGTCGTTCCCTCCTCGTGCGCGTGCTTGGCGATCTTCGCGGCCTTGTCATAGCCGATTTCGGGCGCGAGCGCGGTGACGAGCATCAGCGAGCGGTCGACCAGTTCGGCGATGCGCGCGCGATTGGGCTCAATGCCCTCGACACAGCGTTCGGCGAAGCTTTCCATGCCCGTCGCGAGCAGGTCGATCGAGCGCAGCACATTGGCGCCGATCAGCGGCTTGAAGACATTGAGTTCGAGATGCCCCTGCATCCCGCCGACGGTGACGGCCTGGTGATTGCCGATGACCTGCGCCGCGACCATCGTCAGCATCTCGCATTGCGTCGGGTTTACCTTGCCCGGCATGATCGAGCTGCCCGGCTCGTTCGCAGGAAGGTCGAGCTCGCCGAGCCCCGCGCGCGGGCCGGAGCCCAAAAGGCGGATGTCGTTGGCGATCTTGGTCAGCGCGACCGCAAGCGTGTTGAGCGTCCCCGACAGGTTGACGAGCGGGTCGTTCGACGCGAGCGCCTCGAAACTATTCTCGGCCGGAATGAAGCGGTGGCCGGTGATCTCGCGCAGCGCCGCGCAAAATTCTTCGGCAAAGCCGACGGGTGCGTTGAGTCCGGTGCCGACAGCGGTGCCGCCCTGTGCGAGCCGGTCGGTGCCGTTGGCGATCGCGGGCTCGATCCGCCGCCCGGCGCGATAGAGCTGGTTCGCATAGCCCGAAAATTCCTGCCCCAGCGTCAGCGGGGTCGCGTCCTGCAAATGGGTGCGGCCGATCTTGACGATGTCGGCCCATGCCTCGGCCTTGGCCTCGACCGCCGCGCGCAGCCGTGCGAGCGCGGGGAGCAGCCGCCGCGTCGCAGCGAGCGAGCAGGCGATGTGGAGCGCGGTCGGAAAACTGTCGTTCGACGACTGGCTGCGGTTGACGTCGTCATTGGGGTGGACCGGCGACTTGCCGCCGCGCGTGCCCGTGAGCAGCTCGTTCGCGCGGCCCGCGATCACCTCGTTGGCGTTCATGTTCGACTGGGTGCCGCTTCCCGTCTGCCAGATGACGAGCGGGAACTGGCCGTCGTGGCGGCCTTCGGCGATTTCGGCCGCGGCGGTTTCGATCGCGTCGGCCTTTTCGGCGGCAAGGCCGTGGCGGCGGTTGACGCGCGCCGCCGCCTGTTTGACCAGCGCTAGCGCATGGACGATCTCGACCGGCATCGCCTCGCGCGCGCCGAAGGGGAAATTCTCGATCGACCGCTGCGTCTGCGCGCCCCAATAGGCGGCGGCGGGGACGGCAATCTCGCCAATGCTGTCGCTTTCGATGCGCGTGCCGGTCACGACAGCAGCATTCGCGTGACGAACACCGCGCCCGCCCAGATCAGCGTGACGAGGCCGAGAAATTGCCAATAGCCGCCCTCGCCGATGCGCCGGCGCAGCCACGCGGCGGCGAGCCAGGTCAGCAGCAGCGCAGGCGTGAGGATCAGCAGGCTGAAGCGGAGCAGCCCGTCGGCAATCTGTCCGCGCGGCACGCCGCTTTCGATTATGGCATAGCCCCTGACGCTCCACCAGAAGGCCGCGGTGAGCACCGCCATGCCGGCGAGCGCCCAATATTGCCAGAAACGGCTCGGGGGCCAGAGGGGGCCCGACACGCTATTTCCGCTTGCCGAAATCCACCGTCACGACGTTCGACCCGTCCTCGCTCGTGACGTCGGGACGGTCGTTGTCGGCTTCGTCGTGCGGTTCGGGCTCGTCGGCGTCATCGTCGCTGACCTGGAACTGCAGCCCGAAATCGACCGACGGATCGACGAAGGCGGTGATCGCGGCATAGGGAATGACGAGCGTCGAGGGCGTCTGGTTGAACGAAAGGCCGACGCTGAACTGGTCGTCGCCGACATTGAGGTCCCAGAAACGGTTCTGGAGGACGATCGTCATCTCGTCGGGAAATTTGGCGACCAGATGCGCGGGAATATCGACTCCGGGTGCCTGCGTCTTGAACGTGATATAGAAATGATGCTCGCCGGGAAGGCTGTCGTGCCCCTCGAGCTGGCGCAGCACGCGGCCGACCACGGCGCGCAGCGCGTCCTGCACGATCTCGTCATAGGGAATCAGGCTGTCGCGGACTTCATCACTCATGGGGGCGGGATGAACGCCGCGCGGGCGAGGGTCAAGGGGGAGAGTCACCTTGCAACGTGAAACGTCGCTGCTATGGGGTGCGCCATGCGAACCGCCACCGTCCAGCGCACGACCAAGGAAACGGATATCGCGATCACCGTCAATCTCGACGGCACGGGCGATTATTCGGTGTCCACCGGAATCGGTTTTCTCGACCATATGGTCGAGCAATTGTCGCGCCACTCGCTCATCGACATCAGGATGGACGTAAAGGGCGACCTGCACATCGACCAGCACCATACGGTCGAGGATTCGGCGCTCGCGCTGGGCGAAGCAGTGGCGAAGGCGCTCGGCGACAAGCGCGGCATCGCCCGCTACGGCGAGGCGCATGCGCCGATGGACGAAACGCTCACGCGCTGCGTCCTCGATATTTCGGGGCGGCCGCACTGCGTCTATAAGTCCAGCTTCTCGCAGCTGCGGCTCGGCGAGATGGATACCGAGATGTTCCCGCACTGGTTCCACAGTTTCGCCCAGGCGGCGGGCATCACGCTGCACATCGAAATGCTCTATGGCGAGAATAACCACCATATCGCCGAAAGCATGTACAAGGCGCTGGCGCGCGCGCTGCGGCAAGCGGTCGAGATCGACCCGCGCAAGGGCGATGCGATTCCGAGCACCAAGGGTGTCCTTTAGGACCAGCCGATGAGCGCCCTGGCCCTGATCGACTACGGCGCGGGCAATCTTCGCTCGGTGCATAATGCGCTCGTCGCGGCGGGCGCGGTCGATATCGCGGTGACCGCCGACCCCGATATCGTCGCGAGCGCCGACCGGATCGTCCTGCCCGGCGTAGGCGCTTTCGCTGCCTGCATGAACGGGCTGACGGCCATTCCCGGCATGGTCGAAGCGATGGAGGCGCGCGTGCGCGGCGCGGGCGCCCCCTTCCTCGGCATCTGCGTCGGGATGCAGCTGCTCGCCGATGCCGGCGAGGAGCATGGCCGCCACCCCGGGCTCGGCTGGATCGGCGGCACAGTGCGCGCTTTCGCGCCGCAGCCGGGGGTGCGCGTCCCCCACATGGGCTGGAACGATGTCGTCCCCGTCGGCAACCATCCGGTGATCGCGGCGGGCGAGGCCTATTATCTTCACGGCTATCATTTCGCCGACGCGGCCGATGTCGCCGCGACGAGCAGCCATGGGGGACCCTTCATCGCGGCGGTGGCGAAAGACACGATCGTCGGTGTCCAGTTCCACCCCGAAAAGAGCCAGGCCTATGGGCTGGCGACATTAGAGAGATTTCTCGCATGGCATCCGTAACGATCAGATCCTCCCTGTCGCGAAGCGATGGGGAGGTGGCAGCGCGCAGCGCTGACGGAGGGGCTTTTGCGCTGACGTCGCGGCCCCTCCACCACCGCTTCGCGGCGGTCCCCCTCCCCATGGCCTTCGGCCACAGGGAGGATATTCGATGACCCTGACGATTTTCCCCGCGATCGACCTCAAGGGCGGGCAGGTGGTGCGGCTTGCCGAAGGTGATATGGACCGCGCGACGGTCTATGGCGACGATCCGGCGGCGCAGGCGCGGTTGTTCGCCGCGGCGGGCGCGACGCACCTGCATGTCGTCGATCTCGACGGCGCCTTTGCGGGCGCGAGCGTCAACGGCGCGGCGGTCGAGAGCATCATCGCGGCCTTTCCGGGCAAGGTGCAGGTCGGCGGCGGCATCCGCGACCGCGCGGGGGTCGACCGCTGGCTGGGGCTGGGCGTCGAGCGCGTGATTATCGGCACCGCGGCGCTGAAGGACCCCGATTTCGTCAGATCGGCGGCGCGCGATCTGCCCGGCCGTATCGTCGTCGGCGTCGATGCGCGCGATGGCATGGTGGCGACCGAGGGCTGGGCCGATGTGTCCGACGTACGCGTCGAGGATCTGGCGCGGCGGTTCGAAGATGCGGGCGTCGCGTCGCTGCTGTTCACCGACGTCGGGCGCGACGGGTTGCTCAAAGGGTGCAATGTCGAGGCGACGGTGGCGCTCGCGCAGGCGGTCGACATTCCGGTGATCGCGAGCGGCGGGGTTGCGGGGATCGACGATATCCACGCGCTGCGCCCGCATGTGGTGGATGGCATCGAGGGGGTGATTACCGGGCGCGCGCTTTATGACGGGCGGCTCGATCTGGCCGAAGCGATCAGGGTGGGGCAGCAATGAGAATTACCCCCTCGTCCGTTCGTGTCGCGCGCAGTCGAGACACGTCTTGGCTGGGTGCTTTGCTTCGGGGTGTCTCGACTTCGCTCGACACGAACGGGCTCGAGAGGCCGGTGCCATGACCGTCCGCGTTCGCGTGATTCCCTGCCTCGACGTCGCCGACGGCCGCGTCGTGAAAGGCGTCAATTTCGTCGACCTGCGCGATGCCGGCGATCCGGTCGAGGCGGCACGCGCCTATGATGCGGCGGGGGCCGACGAGCTCTGTTTCCTCGACATCAGCGCGAGCCACCAGGGGCGCGGCACCTTGCTCAACATGGTTGCGCGGACCGCCGAGGCCTGTTTCATGCCGCTCACCGTCGGTGGCGGGGTGCGGAGCGCCGAGGATGCGCGCGCGCTGCTGCTCGCGGGCGCCGACAAGGTTGCGGTGAACAGCGCGGCGGTCGCGCGGCCCGAACTCGTCGCCGACATCGCGGACCGTTTCGGCAGCCAGTGCGCGGTCGGGAGTATTGACGCGCGGCGGGTCGCAGACGGGCGCTGGGAGATTTTCACCCACGGCGGGCGCAAGCCGACCGGGATCGACGCGCTCGAGCACGCCGTGCGGCTTGCCGACCTTGGCGCGGGCGAACTGCTGGTCACGAGCATGGACCGCGACGGCACCAGGGACGGCTATGACCTCGCGCTCACGCGCGCGATTGCGGATGCGGTGACGGTGCCGGTGATCGCGTCGGGCGGCGTCGGCACCCTCGACCATCTGGTCGCGGGCGTGCTCGAAGGCGGCGCGAGCGCGGTGCTGGCGGCGAGCATCTTTCACTTCGGCGAGGCGACGATATCGGAGGCGCACGCGCGGCTCGCGGCGGCGGGGCTTCCGGTCAGGTCTTCCTGACGAACACCGTCCCTGCGCTATACCCTGCGCCGAACGAGCAGATGAGGCCGGTGTCGCCCGCCTGCATATCCTCGTGGTGGAGGTGAAAGGCGATGATCGATCCCGCGCTCGACGTATTGCCATAGGTGTCGAGCACCGTCGGGCTTTCGTCCTCGCTCGCCTCGTGCCCCAGCACCTTGTGCGCGATCAGCCGGTTCATGTTGGTATTGGCCTGATGGAGCCAGAGCCGGCGCATGTCGCTGCCCTCGAGTCCCAGCTTTTTCATTTCGCCGACGATCATGTTCGCGACCATGGGCACGACTTCCTTGAAGACCTTGCGGCCTTCCTGGACGAACAGCTTGTCGGTCTTGGGCCCGTCCTGGTCGATGCCGCCGTGGGTGCGGTTGAGGAAGCCGAAATTGTTTCGGATATTGTTCGAGAAGACGGTCTTGAGCCTGGTGCCGAGAATGTCCCAATGGCCCGCGGGCGCGATGGCCTTGTCCTCGACGAGGATCGCGGTCGCGACGTCGCCAAAGATGAAATGGCTGTCGCGGTCGCGCCAGTTCAGATGCCCCGAGCAGATTTCGGGGTTCACGACGAGCACGCTTTTCGCATGGCCCGCGCGGATATAGTCGGCGGCGGTCTGGATGCCGAAGGTCGCCGACGAGCAGGCGACGTTCATGTCGAAGCCGAACCCGTCGATGCCGAGCGCATCCTGGATTTCGACCGCCATTGCCGGATAGGCGCGCTGCATGTTCGATGCCGCGCACAGCACCGCATCGACCTCGGACGCGTCGCGCCCTGCGCGCGCCAGCGCATCCTGCGCCGCGGCGACGCCGATTTCTGCAAGGATCGAGATTTCGTCGTTCGATCGTTCGGGCAGCCGCGGCGCCATATGTTCGGGGTCGAGGATGCCTGCCTTGTCGACGACGAAGCGCGAGCCGATGCCGCTTGCCTTCTCGATGAATTCAACGCTCGACTCGGTCAGTTCGGCGACTTCGCCTGCCGCAATCGCGCCCGCATTTTTGCTGTTGTGCAGTGCAACATACTTGTTAAAACTGGCGACAAGTTCTTCGTTGGAGATGGCTTCGGCGGGGGTGAACAGGCCGGTTGACGAGATAACCGGCTGCGGTGCGTGCGACATGATGGGCCTGCGATCTGCTTTATCGTGGACAGCGAGCCTAGGCCCGGTCGCGGCGCGGCGCAACGCTCCTTCCCTTTGCTGAACGCCGAGCGACGTCATGGTTAACTTGCCGCTAACCTATTTGGTGGCACACTGTTGAATGCAGGCCTCCGGGGGGATGGCTCCCCGGGCGCCGAGCGGGAGCAGACCAATGGCTACGCGTTCAGGACCGGCTGCCGGCGACCTGTCGATTGCAGAGATCAAGGAATTTGCCGGATTCCCGGCGGCAACCCAGCGTTACATACGGCGCTCGCTCGATATCGGGCTCGAGCGCGAGGACGCGATCCGGCGCTGGTCGCGCGATATGGTCGAAGAGACGGCGATTCGCGTCCAGGCCAAAGTCTATCAGCGCATCGGCGAAATCCGCGCGCATATCCCCGACGACAGCGGCCTCGATGCGCTCGAAGGGTTCATGGCGCCGCTCGTCGCGGTGTCGGCGTTCGACCTCGGACAGGATCGCTTGCCGGGCTTTGCCCCCTATCGCTTCCTGTACGAGCGGCTGCTCGGCGCGCATGCGCGGCCGTGGCTGCCCGGTGCCTTCTGTGCCGCCGCATCGCTACCGCATCTGCACCCCGACAAGCGCCGGGTGTTGCTCCAGTCGATCAGCGAGGCCGCGGCGACGGCGCCCGGCTGGTCGGCGCGCGAGCCGACCTTTTATCCCGAGTGGGTCGACAAGATCGACGAGACCAAGCCGGCGAACTGACTCGGCACCGCTGCGCGGACGAAAGGGTCAGGCGAACAGCGCCCGGTACAATCCGAACGCGCTCGTCGCGATCAGGACGACGCCGACCACCACCAGCATCAGCTTGGGCGAAAAGCGCTTGGCCATCATCGCGCCGGCGGGGGCCGCGATGACGCCGCCGATGATCAGGCCAAGCGTCGGGCCGACGATATCTTCGAACCCCAGATGCCAGATGAAGGCGGCCGACACCGACAGCGCGAGGAAAAATTCGACGCTGTTGACGGTGCCCACCACCTTGCGCGGCTCGCCGCCCTGGACGAGCAGGTTGGACGTCACGATCGGTCCCCAGCCGCCGCCGCCCGCCGCGTCGAGAAAGCCGCCGACGAGTCCGAGCGGCGCGATCACCGTCGGGCGCTTGAATTTAGGGGGGTAGAGGATGCCGCGGACGAGCAGCCAGACGCCGATCAGGACGAGGTAGCCGAGCACAAAGGGTTTCACGATGTCGGCGTCCAGCGACGTGAGCAGGTAGGCGCCGAGTACCCCGCCGATCACGCCGGGGACGAGCAGGCGCAGGAACAGCGGCCAGTCGATGTTGCGGTGGAACAAATGGCTCAGCCCCGATGCGCCGGTCGTGAAAATTTCGACGATGTGGATGCGTGCCGAGGCGGTGGCGGGTGGCACGCCGAGCACGGCGACGAGCAGCGTGTTGCAGATGACCCCGAATGCCATGCCGAGCGCGCCGTCGACGAGCTGCGCCGCAAAGCCGATCAGAATGAACGGGAGGATCGCCGCAATATCGAAGGTCGCGAGCTCTGGCATGGTTCAATCCAACTATTTTGGTTGAGAACCAGCTGCCGCTTTTCGTTGCGCGGCGCCAGAGCAATTTTTCTGCGTGGGTCGAAGGGATTTGTTTCTGCGCCGACCGGCGTCAGACCACGATATTTTCGGGGATATGGTCGCGCGCATAATCGATGAATGCGCGCAGCTTGGGCATGACCTGTTTGCGATTTGGATAATAGAGGAAGAGTCCCGCGGTCGAGGACGCGCGGTCGGCCAGCACGACCTCGACGTCGCCGCGCTCGACATGTTCTTTTAGCACCGGTTCGGCGGCCATCCCGATCGCGATGCCGCTGCGTACGGCCATGATGATCGACGCCTGGTCGTTGACGATTACCGGTCCCGTGACCCCGACCTCGATTTCGCGATTGCCGTCGATAAAGGTCCAGGGCATCAACCCGCCGCTCGACATGCGCAGCCGGACGCAGCGATGATTGCGAAGATCGGCGGGGTTCTCGGGACGGCCGAAACGGTCAAAATAGGCGGGTGCCCCGAAGGCGACGAAACGGAAAGGTCCGGTCAGCCGGATCGCAATCATGTCGGCGTCGAGCGATTCGCCCATTCGCACCCCGGCATCGAAGCCGCCCTTTGACAGGTCCGAAAAGCCGTCGTCGCCGAATATTTCGAGCTCGATTTCGGGATAGGCCTCGCAGAAGCCCGCCAGGATCGGTTCGAACATCGGCTGGATTGCGCCGCGCATCAGGTTGATGCGCAACCGTCCCGCCGGCCGGTTGCCGAGGTTGCGGGCCGCCTCATAAGCGTCGGCGAGGCCGCCATAGGCCGGCGCGGCGCGTTCGAGGAACATCTCGCCGGCCTGCGTCAGCCCGACGCTGCGCGTCGTGCGCGTGAACAGGGGCGAGCCGACACGTGCCTCCAGTCCCTTGATCGTCTGGCTGATGGCGGAAGGCGACACCCCCAGATCGGCGGCGGCGGCGGAAAAGCTCCGCCGCTCCGCGACGCGCAGGAAAGCTTCGATCCCGTCGAGCACCCCATGGGGGATTGTTAAATCCTGCTTCAAGGCACTTGCAGATTATAGTGGATTATCTATGTGCGCAAGCGCGCCTAAAAAGGTTGCACATAAAAACGAAAGGAACCTCTCCCATGACCAATCAGCTCTCCTCTTTCCAACGATTCCCCTCCGCCTTTGCCATCGTCGCGGCATCGGCTCTCGCATTCACCGGCCTGATCGCTTCGACGACTCCGGCCTATGCGCAGAGCGGCGACTATCGCTGCGCGGGCCTTGCCGAGCAGGCCGCATCGGCCGCCGAAACGGCGAGTGCAGGCCAGCGTTCGAGCGCCAAGCGCTTCGTTTCGACCGGCAAGAAGCTGTGCGAAGCGGGCAACGAACGCGCCGCTGCCAAGCAGTTCCGCGCCGCGCTCAAGATCGCCGGCGTCGACGAAGCCAAGGGCGACAGCCAGATGGCGGCGCGTTGATCGCACCGCCATCGCAAGACTGATCTCCGGTCCGTCCTCTCCCCCTCTCCGGACGGACATCCACTCGGGGCGGCACCCATAAAGGGGCCGCCCTTTTATTTTGCGTGCGAAGCGGCATCGGAACCTGTCCGGCCGTCACGAGGCCGCAGGCCGATTTTGGCAACGGAATCGGGCGACGGTCAAACGATCCCCGGCAGGTCGAGCCCCTTGTCGCGGGCGCATTCGATCGCGATGTCATAGCCCGCGTCGGCGTGACGCATCACGCCGCTGGCGGGGTCGTTCCACAGCACGCGCTCGAGCCGTTTCGCCGCTGCGTCGGTGCCGTCGGCGACGATCACCATGCCCGCATGCTGCGAAAAGCCCATTCCGACGCCGCCGCCGTGGTGGAGCGAGACCCAGGTCGCGCCGCTCGCGGTGTTGAGGAGGGCGTTGAGGAGCGGCCAGTCGGAAACGGCGTCGCTGCCGTCGCGCATCGCTTCGGTCTCGCGATTGGGCGAGGCGACCGAGCCTGAATCGAGATGATCGCGGCCGATGACGACCGGCGCCTTGAGTTCGCCGCTCGTCACCATCGCGTTGAAGGCGAGGCCGAGCCGGTGGCGGTCGCCGAGACCGACCCAGCAGATGCGCGCGGGCAGGCCCTGGAACTGGATCTTCTCGCGCGCCATGTCGAGCCAGCGGTGGAGGTGTGCGTCGTCGGGGAGCAGCTCCTTCACCTTGGCGTCGGTGCGATAGATGTCTTCGGGATCGCCCGACAGCGCCGCCCAGCGGAAGGGACCGATGCCGCGGCAGAAAAGCGGGCGAATATAGGCGGGAACGAAGCCGGGGAAATCGAAGGCATTTTCGACGCCTTCGTCCTTTGCGACCTGGCGGATATTATTGCCATAATCGACCGTCGGCACGCCGGCGGCCTGAAAGTCGAGCATCGCGCGGACATGCACCGCCATCGATGCCTTCGCGGCCTTTGCCACCGCCTGCGGGTCGCTTTCGCGCTTCTCGGTCCATTCGGCGACGCTCCAGCCGATCGGGAGATAGCCGTTCACCGGATCGTGCGCGCTCGTCTGGTCGGTGAGGAGGTCGGGCCGGACGCCGCGCGCGTAAAGCTGCGGCAGGATTTCGGCGGCATTGCCGAGGAGGCCGACCGACACGGGCTTTTTCTCCGCACAGCTCTGTTCGATGATCGCCAGCGCTTCGTCGAGCGACTGCGCTGCCTTGTCGAGATAGCCGGTGCGCAGCCGCATTTCGATGCGGCTCGGCTGGCATTCGATCGCGAGGCACGATGCGCCCGCCATCACCGCCGCGAGCGGCTGCGCGCCGCCCATGCCGCCAAGCCCTGCGGTGAGCAGCCATTTGCCCGCGAGGTCGCCGCCATAATGCTGGCGGCCCATCTCGACGAACGTCTCATAGGTGCCCTGAACGATGCCCTGCGTGCCGATGTAGATCCACGACCCCGCGGTCATCTGTCCGTACATCGCGAGCCCGCGCTTATCGAGCTCGTTGAAATGGTCCCAATTCGCCCAATGCGGGACGAGGTTGCTGTTCGCGATGAGCACGCGCGGGGCGTCGGCGTGCGTCCGGAACACGCCGACGGGCTTGCCCGACTGGACGAGCAAAGTTTCGTCGTCCTCGAGCCGCTTCAGCGTTTCGACGATCTTGTCGTAGCTTTGCCAGTCGCGCGCGGCGCGGCCGATGCCGCCGTAAACGACCAGTTCCTCGGGCCGCTCGGCGACGTCGGGGTGGAGGTTGTTCATCAGCATCCGCAGCGGCGCTTCGGTGAGCCAGCTTTTTGCATTGAGTGCGGGGCCGGTCGGCGCCTTGACGATGCGGCTGTTATCGAGACGCGGATTGGCCGGGCGCGGTTCGTCGGGGCGGGTCATTGTCATCCTTTCGCAAAGTCGAGGCACGCGGCGAGGACGCGCCGCAGCACCGGCGCGGCGGCCGGGTCGGTATCGATCGGCGCGGGCCAGTTGCCCTCATCGGGTGTCGCGGGTTCGGTCAGATAGCCGCGCATCGCGAGTTCCATCTGGATCGCATGGACGCCGTTCGCGGGGCGACCGTAATGGCGCGTCGTCCAGCCGCCGCGAAAGCGTCCGTCGACGACCATCGGCGCACCGCTCGCGGCGCAAATCGAAGCGACTGCCTGGGTCAGCGCCGGGTCACAGGTTGCGCCTCCGTTGGTTCCAATGTTGAACAGCGGCAGCTCGCCCTCGAAAAGGCGCGGCACATGGCTGCGGATCGAATGGGCGTCGTAGAGGACGATGCGCGGATGGCGCGCGCCGAGTCGCTCGATCTCGTCTTCCAGCGCGGCGTGATAGGGGGCGAACCAGCGCATCCGGCGGCGCGCGATCTCGTCGGCGTCGGGTCCCGCGCCCGGATAGAGGGGGTCGCCGTCGAAGGTCGTCGTGGGGCACAATTCGGTCGTCGCCTGCCCCGGATAGAGCGAAGCGCCGCTCGGGTTGCGGTTCACGTCGATGACGCTGCGCGAAATCGTGGTGCGCACCGTCGTCGCGCCGAGCTCGCGCGCAAAACCATAGAGGCGGTCGACCCACCAGTCGGCGTCGCGCCGCGCAAGCCAAGGCGAGACGAACGCCGCCTCGACATCGGCAAGGTCGCTCCCCGTATGCGGAAAGGCGACGATCAGCGGCGCGTCGCCGCGATGGATTTGGAGCCAGTCGGTCACAGCACCCCCGGCAGATCGTCGGCGACTGCCGCGAGTGCGCCGCTCGCGACCATCGCGGCCGCCGCTTCGATGTCGGGGTGGAAGTGCCGGTCGTCGGTGAGCGTCGGCACGGTGCCGCGCAGCAAGGCGCGTGCTGCCTCGATCCGCGCCGACGAGGTGAGCGGCGCGTGGAAGTCGCAGCCCTGCGCTGCGGCGAGCCATTCGATGCCGATCACCGCGCGCACGTTCGCCGCCATGTCGAGCAACCGCCGCGCGCCATGCGCCGCCATCGACACATGATCCTCCTGATTGGCCGAGGTGGGGATCGAATCGACGCTCGCGGGATAGGCGCGCTGCTTGTTTTCGCTGACGAGCGCGGCGGCGGTGACCTGCGGGATCATGAAGCCCGAATTGAGCCCCGGCCGCGGCGTCAGGAAGGCGGGAAGCCCCGACAGCGCGGGGTCGACGAGCATCGCGATGCGCCGCTCGGCGATCGATCCGATCTCGCAGATCGCCATCGCGATCATGTCGGCGGCGAAGGCGACCGGCTCGGCGTGGAAATTTCCCCCCGACAGCGCTTCGTCGGCATCGGGGAAGACAAGGGGGTTGTCGGACACGCCATTCGCCTCGGTCTCGAGCGTCGTGGCTGCCTGCCGCAGCAGGTCGAGCGCGGCGCCCATCACCTGCGGCTGGCAGCGCAGGCAATAGGGGTCCTGCACGCGCGGGTCGTCATCGCGGTGCGACGCGCGGATCGCCGATCCATCCATCAGCCCGCGCAGCGCAGCGCCGACCGCGATCTGCCCGGCATGGCGCCGCAGCGCGTGGATGCGCGGATCGAAAGGCGCGTCGGAGCCCTTGGCGGCCTCTGTCGACAAGGCGCCGGTGACGAGCGCCGAGCGGAAGACAAGGTCGACCTCGAACAGCCCCGCAAGCGCATTGGCGGTCGAGAATTGCGTGCCGTTGAGGAGCGCGAGCCCTTCCTTCGGCCCGAGTTCGAGCGGCGAAAGCCCGGCGCTTGCGAGCGCATCGGCGGCGGGCATCGCACGCCCGTCGACCATGATCGCTCCGACGCCGATCATTGCCGCCGCCATATGACTGAGCGGGGCGAGGTCGCCGCTCGCGCCGACCGACCCTTGCGACGGCACCACCGGGGTCAGCCCCTTGGCGAGCATCGCCTCGAGCAGCGCGACGGTCGCGGGCTGCACACCCGACGCGCCGACGCCGAAGCTCGCGAGCTTGAGCGCCATCATCAGCCGGACGATCGGAACCGGCGAGGGCGCGCCGGTGCCCGCCGCATGGCTGAGCACGATGTTGCGCTGAAGCGCCGCGAGGTCGGCGTCGTCGATGCGCACGCTCGCGAGCTTTCCGAAGCCGGTGTTGATGCCATAGACGGGCGCGCCTTTGGCGAGGATGCGCGCGATCGACGCAGCGCCCCCGGCGATCGCCGCGCCGCATTCGGACGCAAGCCGCGCCGACGCGCCGCGATAGATGGCGCGCCATTCGTCGAGCGCGACCGCGCCGGGCGACAGGATAACCTCGTTCATCGACCACTCCAGATGCGTGCATGGAGCGGGTTCAGCCCCATGCGATAGACGAGTTCGGCGGGCTCCTCGACGTTCCAGATCGCGAGGTCGCAGCGCTTCCCCGCCTCAATCGTTCCGATGACCCCAGCCTGTCCCAGTGCCCGCGCGGCGTTGCGCGTCACGCCGGTCAGGCATTCCTCGACGGTCAGCCCGAACAGCGTCGCGCCCATGTTCATGACGAGCAGGACCGAGGTCAGCGGCGAGGTGCCGGGGTTGCAGTCGGTCGCGAGCGCGATCGGCACGCCTGCCGCGCGCAGGGCCTCCACCGGCGGCAGCTTCGTCTCGCGCATGAAATAATAGGCGCCGGGCAACAAGGTCGCGACCGTCCCCGCCTTCGCCATTGCGGCGATGCCCTCGCCGTCGAGATGTTCGAGATGATCGGCCGACAGCGCATCGTGGCGCGCAGCGAGCGCAGCGCCCTGCTGGTTGGAGAGCTGCTCGGCGTGGAGCTTGACGGGGAGGCCGGCGCGCGCCGCCGCCGCGAAGATACGCCCAGTCTGCGCGGGGGTGAAGCCGATGCCTTCGCAAAAGGCGTCGACCGCATCGGCGAGCCCTTCGCGCGCGATCGCCGGGAGCATCTCGTCGGCGACCATCGCGACATAACCGTCGGCATCGCCCGCAAATTCCGGCGGCAGCGCGTGCGCGCCGAGGAAGGTCGTCGTTACCGCGACCGCCCGCTCGCTTTCGAGCCGCCGCGCGGCGCGGAGCATCCGTGCCTCGCTCTCAGTATCGAGGCCGTAGCCCGACTTGATTTCGACCGTGGTGACGCCTTCGGCGATCAGCGCGTCGAGGCGGGGAAGCGCCGCAGCGACAAGCGCGTCCTCGCTCGCCGCGCGCGTCGCCTTCATCGTCGAGACGATGCCGCCGCCCGCTTGCGCAATCTCTTCGTAACTCGCGCCCGCGAGCCGCATCGCCCATTCGTTCGCGCGGTTGCCGCCGTGGACGAGGTGCGTGTGGCAGTCGATCAGGCCGGGGGTGATCCAGCGGCCGCCGCACGCGACACGCTCGTCCGGCTCGAACGTAGGCGCGTCGGCGTGCGGCCCGGCATAGAGGATGACGCCCTGGTCGGAAGCGATCAGCGCATCCTCGACGATGCCGAGCCCGTCGCCCGCCATCGTCGCCATGCGTGCGTCGTGCCACATTGTATCGCAGCGCATTGCCGACTCTCCTTCGGGACCAAACTATTGCAGTGATTGCCATTAATGTATAGACATAATTGCAGGCAATCGGGAAGGGCCGCTCAATGGGCGAAGGCAAGATGCCGCAACGGCTGCATTTCGGACAGGCGCTGATCGACGGCTGTTGGGCCGCGAATGTCCGCATTGCCGTCGCCGACGGCCGGATCGCCACCGTCGAGCCGGGGGTTGCGCCCGAGAGGGGCGACGAACGCCATGCGATCGCGCTTCCCGGCATGCCGAACCTGCACAGCCATGCCTTCCAGCGCGGAATGGCCGGGCTCGCCGAGATTCGCGGCGCGGGCGACGACAGTTTCTGGACGTGGCGCGAGGTGATGTACCGCTTCGTCGATCGGCTCGACCCCGAGATGCTCGCCGCCATCGCTGCGCTCGCCTATGTCGAAATGCTCGAAAGCGGGTTCACGCGCGTCGGCGAATTCCACTATCTCCACCACGACCGCGACGGGCGCGCCTTCGCCGACCCCGCGCAAATGTCGCGCGCTATATTTGCTGCGGCTGCCGAAAGCGGCATCGGCCTGACGCACCTGCCCGTCTTCTATGCCCATGCGGGGTTCGGGAGTGCCGCGCCGAACGAGGGGCAGCGGCGCTTCGTTCACGACTTCGACGGTTATGCGCGGCTGCTCGACACGCTGCGCGCGGCAGCGACATGCGACCTGCCCGACGCCATCGTCGGCGTCGCGCCGCACAGCCTGCGCGCGGTGACGCAGGGCGAACTGGCGGCGCTCGCGGAGCTTGCCGGCGACGCGCCGATCCACATCCACATCGCCGAGCAGGTGAAGGAGGTCGAGGATTGCGTCGCGTGGAGCGGGCAGCAGCCGGTCGAATGGCTGCTCGGTCATGCCGATGTCGACGCGCGCTGGTGCGCGGTGCACGCGACGCACATGACAAATGACGAAGCGCGGCGCCTTGCTGAAAGCGGTGCTGTGGCTGGGCTGTGCCCCGTCACCGAGGCCAATCTGGGCGACGGGATTTTCGACGCCGTGCCCTTTCTTGCCGCGGGGGGACGCTTTGGCGTCGGCTCCGATTCCAACGTGCTGATCGACATGAGCGAGGAATTGCGCTGGCTCGAATATGGCCAGCGGCTCGCCGCGAAGGGCCGCAACCGCGTCGCGCGCGCGCCGGGGATGTCGAGCGGGCAGGCGTTGTTCGACGGCGCGCTTGCGGGCGGCGCGCAGGCGCTTGGGGTCGTCGGCGGGATCGCGCTCGGAAGCTCCGCCGACGTCGTCAGCCTCGACGCGCACCACCCCTCGCTCGCCGGCAAGCCTGCCGAGCAGATCCTCGACGCCTTTCTGTTCGCGAGCGGCCGCGCCGCGATCGACTGCGTGTGGCGACGCGGCGAATGCGTCGTGCGCGGCGGGCGCCATCGCGCGCGCGACGCGGTGGCCGAGCGCTATCGCCGCGCGATTGCGGGATTCGACCGATGAGCGCGCCGCTCCACGAGCGTATCCGCCGCGAGATCGAGGCGGCGATCCTGTCGGGCGAACTCCAGCCGGGCGCGCGGCTGCCCGTCGAGCATGAGCTGATGGAGCGTTATGGCTGCGCGCGGATGACGGTGAGCAAGGCGCTGCAATCGCTCGCCGCTGCGGGGCTGGTCGAGCGGCGCAAGCGTGCGGGCTCGTTCGTCGCGCGTCCGCGCGTGCATTCGATGGTGCTCGACATTCCCGACCTTGAGCAGGAGGTGACGGGACGCGGTCAGGTGTATCGTTTCGAGCTCGCGCGCCGCATCGTCCGCGCGCCCGACCCCGCGCGCGCCGACGAAGTGGCGCTTGCGGGCCGCGGGGACCTGCTCGCGATCGAGGGGGTGCATTTCGCCGACGGGGTGCCGCTGGCGTCGGAGCAGCGGCTCGTCAGCCTCGCCGCGGTTCCCGAGCTTGCCGCACAGGACTTCGGCCGCGTGTCGCCGGGGGCGTGGCTGCTCAAGCATGTCCCCTGGACCGAGGCCGAAACGCGCATCGCAGCGGTCGGCGCTGACCGCCTGGTCGCGGGGCATCTTGGGGTTGCCGACGGCACGGCGTGCCTGTTCGTCGAGCGCCGGACGTGGCGCGGTGACGAGGGCATCACGCTGGTGCGCCAGCATTTCGTCGGCGCGGCCTATGACCTTGTCGCGCGCTTCGGCGCGGCGCGTTAGGCGGCGCCGGGCGTTTCCTCGCCCTCGAGCCCCTGATATTTGAGCTGGAGATAGCGTTCGCGCGTTGCGAGCTTGTCCAGATCGCCCGCCGCAAGGCTGCGCGCAGCCTCGCCAATCTCGCGCTCGAGCATCTTCAATCCGCCGACGAGCGTGTCGTCGGGGGTGCGCCCGGCATGCGCTTCCTTGCGGAGCCCAGCCGGGATGCGCTGGTAGCCCGCGACGAGTTCGGGCAGGTCCTCTCCGACGAGCTTGCGGATGTTGGCCGCGGCGGGGCTCGACGCGTCGATCGTCTGGAGCTGCGGCGCGAGCAAATCGAGCTGGACGCCGATGCCGTCGACAAGCGTCTTGGCGGGTGCGGGCAGCGCGGGACGCTGCGCTTCGAGCCAGATTTCGGTGCGTCCCGCGAGCTGTTTGAGATCGGTCTTCGGCAGGTCGGCCTGCCGCGGCTCGGGAAAGGGCGAACGCCCGAACAGCACCGCGACCCCGACGAGCAGCACGAACAGCGCGAGCAGCCCGGTAAAGCCGAGCGGCTGGACCAGCGCACCGAACAGCGCCGCGCCGAGCAGCACCACTCCGCCCGCGATCAGGATACGGCCGAGCTTCCTGAACAGATGCTGGCGGCGCAGCGCGACGCTTTTGGTGCCGATGGGGCGGCGGCGCTCCTGCGAGCGTTCGATCGCCGCCTCTGCCGATACGCGGATCTTGTCGACCTCGCTCATCGTCATGATTATCCCTCGATCGCCGCGAGCGGGCTGTCGGCGCCGCCGACGCTCGCCTGTGCCTGGGCAGCGCCCTCGGCGCGCGCGATATAGCCCTTGGACTTCTGGACCTCGCCCTCCAGCGCCGTGACCGTCGTCTTCATCGAATCGAGCGCCTTCAGCTTGAACGTGTCGATCGCGTCCATCGTGTCGTAGATATTCTGGAAGGCGCGCTGCAGCGTTTCCATCGGGATCGTGCTCGACGCCGCCTGTTCGTGGATGCGCGCGGTATTCTCCTTCAGCATCTTCGATGTGCCGTCGATGATACCGGCAGTGGTCGTGTTGAGCGCGGTAATCTGTTCGAGCACCAGCTTCTGGTTCGTCATCGCCTGCGCGACGGTGATCGCGGTCTTCAGCGCGCCGACTGTGGTGGTCGAGGCGCGGTCGACGCCCTTCACCAGCTCGACATTATTCTTTTTGACGAGGTCGAGCGCGAGATAGCCCTGCACCGTCACGGCCATTTGCGTGAGCAGGTCCTGCGTCCGCTGGCGCGCGTAGAAAAGCGCATTTTCGCGGATCACCTTCGCCTTGGCGGGATCGCTGCTGTCGAGTTCCTCGGCCTTCGCCTCGAGCCGCTGGTCGAGCGTGTTGGCGATGTGAATCATCTGCTCGAGCTTGCCCATCGCCTCCCACAGTTTGCGCCGTTCGACGTCGATCGCGGCATTGTCCATCAACAGCTCGTCCTTGCCATTGGCGAGCGCGGTCAGAATGCCGCCGATATGCGTCTGGGCGCTGCGATACTGCGCGAAATAGTTGGTGATCCGACTGCCGAAAATCTTGTCGAGAAAGCCGCGCTTCGACAGCAGTTTGCCGTTCGCCGAGGGGTCGAGGCGCTCGACGGTGTTGCGCAGCTCGATCAGGTTCATCCCGATGTCGGTGTCGCGATCCATCGCCTTGATCGGGCGGTCGAGGAAGCGGTTCGACTGGTTCGCCGCCTCCAGCATTTCCTTGCGACCCATATTGGTGATCTGGTCGATCCGCTTGCCGAATTCGGGCGAGTTTTCATCCTGCGCGACAAGGTCCTCGATAAACCCGTCGACGCGCTCCTCGAGCTTCGATTTCTGCTCGCTCGACAGCGCAACAAGCCCGGCGGCCTTTTCGGGCGCGACGGCGGGCACGGGATCGGGCGGCGTCAGCTTCAGCTCGTCGGTTGCGGTCGCAGTTGCAGTCTGTTCGCTCATTCCTGTTCCTTCCACCCCGATGCCGCCCCCTATATGGCACGCGGCACTGTGTTATTCAAGCATCACACCCCTGCCCGCCGCACCAGGAGGGGCGCGAGCCATGCCGACAGGATCAGCTGCGCCATATGATAGACGAGGATCGGGACCAGCACCATGCCGGCCGTCGCGGCGGGAAATAGCGTCGCGGCGAGCGGGGCGCCGACCGCGATGCTTTTCTGCGCGCCCGAAAAGAGCAGGGTGATGCGGTCGGCGCGCGCGAGCCGCAGCACGCCGCCAAGCAGCCACGCGCCGCCGAACGACAACGCTAGGAGCGCGGCGACCGCGGCGCCGCCGATCGCGATCTCGCGCATGTCGAGCAGGTCCCAGATGCCGCCGACGACCGCCGCCGAAAAGGCGACGTAGACGGCGATCGCGATCGCGCTGCGGTCCATCAACGTTGCGAGCCCGCGATGCGCGAGCACCCAGGGGCGCAGCCAGCGCTGTGCGACCTGCCCTGCGAAAAAGGGCAGCAGGAGGATGGCGACGATACGCAGCGCCGCCGCGCCGCTGATCGCACCCGCGCTCCCCGCCAATGCGGCGAAAAGAAGCGGTGCGACGATGACGCCTGACAGGTTGAGCAGCGCCGCCGCGACGACGCTTGCGGCGACATTGCCGCCCGCCATGCTGCTCGCCGCCGTTGCCGACTGGACGGTCGAGGGCAGGATGCCGAGGAAGAGAAAGCCGAGCGCGAGCATCGCCGGGAGCAGCGCCGCGAGCGCAGCCTGCGCGCCAAGCCCCAGTAGCGCCATCGCGCCGAAACAATAGGCAAAGGCCGCGCCCTGCAGCTTCCAGTTGCGCACGCCGTGCAACACCTCGTCGCGGGGGAGGCGAACCCCGTTGAGGAAGAAGAGCAGCACGATAGCCGCCGTCGATAGCGCCTGTGCGATTGGCACGGCGGCGCCATGAACGGGGAGCAGGCTTGCAAACAATGTGGTCGCGAGCAGGACAGGAACGAAGCGGTCGGGAAAGATGCGCGCAAGCATGGGGAAGCGATGGCGGCGTGGCGCGCCGTTGGCAAGCCAATCAGATCCCCCGACCACTTCGCGTGGGGAGGATTTTCATTCCCGTTCGTCCCGAGCGACGTCGAGGGACGCCTGGCGTCGCACCAACGCGTCTCGACTTCGCTCGACACAAACGGCCAGGGGATTAGACAGAAGCCATGACCGCGATTCTCATCCTTGCCGCACTCCCCGAAGAAGCCGATGCGATGTTCTTGGGGGCAGGCGAATACGGAGAGGGGCGGTTCCGCGCCCGCCACTTGGCTGCCTACGGCCACGATCTCGTCATCGTGACCTGCGGGCTCGGCAAGGTCAATGCGGCGCTGGCCGCCGGGGTATTTGGCGCCGATGCCGACCTGTTGCTGATGAGCGGGACCTGCGGGTCGCTCGGCGCGGCGCCGGGCGCTTATTGGATCGCCGAGGCGCTGCAGCATGATTATGGCGCGACGCATCCCGGCCTGTTCTGCCGCTACCGCGCGGGCGACTGGCCGATGGGCGAGGCGGGCGAGGCGCATTTCGCCGCGATGGCGGACCCCGGCCTTGGCCTGCCGCACGCCCGCATCGCGAGCGGTGACAGCTTCGTCGCCTGCCCAGACGCCGCGGCGGACCTCGCCACGCTCGGCGCGACGCTGGTCGATATGGAGGTGGGCGCGGTTGCGCAGGCGGCCGCGCGGCTCGGCAAGCCGTGGGCGGCAATCAAGGCAGTCACCGACGAGGCGAACGGCGACAGCGGCGGCGATTTCCAGGCAAACCTGATCCGCGCGGCGCGGGTGGCGGGCGACGAAACGGAGCAATTGGTGGGGATGTTGTGAAAAGGGCGATGGTTGCCGCCCTGTTAGCGGCGTCGGCCGGACTGGTTCTGTGGCGCGTCTTCCCGACGCTCGATCAGCCTGCGGCGAGACCCGGCGCCGCGGGCGACGTCGATCTGTTCGAAGAATGGCGCCGCGGGAAAGCGGCGCCTGAAGTCGCCGCGATCGAAGCCTATTTCGACCGAGAGGGGGTCGGCGACGTGCTGCCGCTGGCCGACCTATTGCGCAGCGATGCCCGCTGGCGTCGCTGCAAGACCGCTGAACCGTTCGCTGTTCCCGCACGCGCGCAATGGGCCGCGATGGTCCCGACATTGCGATATGTTCGCGATCAGGTGGTGCCCGTTGTTGGTCCGGTGCGCGTCCTGTCGGGTTATCGCGACCCTGCTGCCAACGCCTGTTTCCAGGGAGCGAAGGCAAGCCGGCACTTGCGTTTTGCGGCGCTCGACCTCGAACCCACCAAGCGGTCAAGCCGCGCGGACCTTATCGCCATCCTTTGCCCGCTTCATGCCAGGACTGGCCCGCGCTTTGGGGTTGGTCTCGGTATCTACAAGGTCACGCGCTTTCACATCGACACGGCCGGTTACCGCCGATGGGGCGACGATTATCGCGGCGCATCTTCGCCGTGCAATGGCGACCCCGCTCAATCGTAGCTGAGGTGCGTCGCCTTGCCGCGGAAGATCCAGTGCGCGAGGAAGGAGTAGCCGAGGATGACGGGCAGCACGAACAGCGCGCCGATCAGGATGATCGTCAGCGATTCGGGGCTCGCCGCCGCCTGCCAGATGTCGAGCCGGTCGGCGATCAGATAGGGATAGAAGCTGTAGGCGATGCCCACGAAACCCAGCGCGAAGAGGACGCCCGCGGTCGCGAGCGGCACCCATGACAGCTCGTCGTTCGCGCGCAGCGGCCGCCGCAGGAAGATCGCGAGCCCGATGAACAAGGTCGCGGCGGCAATCGGGATCGGCAGCAGCGCGATGATCTCGGGCAGGCGGAACCAGCGGTCGAAGATGCGTGTCGACAGGAGCGGGGTCGCGATGGAAATGATCGCCATTGCGAGCGCGGTCAGCCACAGCGTGACTTCGGCCCAGCGGACCGCGCGCTTCTGCAATTCGCCCTCGACCTTGTAGATCAGCCAGCACGCGCCGACGAAGAGATAGCCGGCGACAAGTCCGAGCGCGGCGAGCAGGCAGAACAGCACCGCGGCAAGGCTCTGGTCGAACCCCAGCACATAGGCGCCGAGCATATATCCCTGGCACAGCGCGGTGACGAGTGAGCCCACGAAAAATGCGTCGTCCCAGCGCTGCTTGTGCTCGGGTGCCGCCTTGGCGCGAAATTCGAACGATACGCCGCGCAGGATCAGCGCGACGAGCATCAGCGCGACGGGCAGATAAAGCTGCGTCAGGATGAGTCCGTGCGCGACGGGAAAGGCAACCAGAAGCAGGCCGATCCCGAGTACGAGCCACGTCTCATTGGCATCCCAGAACGGCCCGATCGAGGCGACCATCAGGTCGCGCGCCTCGCCCTTTTCGAGCCGCGTGAGCATGCCGACCCCCAGGTCGTAGCCGTCGAGGATGACATAGAGCAGGATCGACAGGCCCATCAGCCCCGCGAAAATGACCGGAAGCCACCAGGCATCGAAAAAGGGGGTCATGATGTCGCCTCCGATTGGTGCGCGGCGGGGCCTTCGGCGGCGCGGGGGATCGGGAACATCGGCTTGCCCTGCGGCGCGGCGCTGCCGAGCCTTGCAAGCCGGTAGAGCACGAAAACATAGGCAGCGAGCAGCACCGCATAGACCGCGAGATAGAGGGTCAGCGAGCTTGCGACCATCGCGCTTCCCACCGGTCCGACGGCTTCGGACGTGCGCAATACGCCGGTGACGAGCCACGGCTGGCGGCCGATTTCGGTCACATACCAGCCCGCGAGCGTCGCGACCCAGCCGGAGAATGTCATCGCGACGAGCGCGTGCGCGAGCCAGCGCGGCATCGCCTCGACCCCGCGCCGCCGGATCGTCCAGGCGGCAAACCACGCGGTCGCGAGCATCAGCACGCCGATCCCGACCATGATGCGGAAACCCCAGAAGACCGGCCCGACCGGCGGGTGATTGCCCCGATAATCGTTGAGGCCCGGCACCACGCCGCCGGCATGGTGCGTCAGGATCAGGCTGGCGCCCGATGGGATGGCGACCTCCAGATGGTTGGTGCGCGCTTCGCCGTCGGGGATGGCGAACAGGATGAGCGGGACACCGGCCGCGGTTTCCCAATTCGCCTCCATCGCCGCGACCTTTTGCGGTTGATGCTCGAGCGTGTTGAGGCCGTGCTGGTCGCCGATGAATATCTGCACCGGGATCAGCAGTGCGGCGGCATAGACGGCGGCCTTCAGCGACCTCCGCACGCCCTCGCCGCCGCCGTCCTTCAGCCAGCGCCAGGCGCTCATCCCCGCGATGAGGAAGGCGACGGTCAGCGCCGAGGCGAGCAGCATATGCGTTAGCCGATAGGGCATCGAGGGATTGAAGACGATCGCCCACCAATCGGTCGCATGGACGACGCCGTCGCGGATCTCAAAGCCCACGGGCGTCTGCATCCAGCTGTTGAGCGCGATGATCCAGAAGGCCGACAGCGTTGTTCCCGCGGCGACGAGAAAGGTCGCAAGCGTGTGGAGCCAGCCGGGGACGCGGCTGAATCCGAAGAGCATGATGCCGAGGAACACCGCCTCGAGGAAAAAGGCGGTGAGCACCTCATAGGCGAGCAGTGGCCCGGCGACATTGCCGACCTTTTCCATATAGCCCGGCCAATTGGTGCCGAACTGAAAGCTCATCGTGATGCCCGACACGACCCCCATCGCGAAGCTCAGCGCAAACACCTTCACCCACAGGCGATAGGCATCCATCCAGGCGCTATCGCGCGTGCGGTTATAGGCGAGCTTGAAACCGAGCAGCGCCCAGCCGAGCGCGATGGTGATTGTCGGAAAAAGAATATGGAAGCTGATGTTCGCGGCAAATTGGATGCGCGCGAGGGTCAGCGGGTCAAGTCCGTCCATCGTCAGCCTCCTTGGCATCGCGCGCCATCGGCGTTGGCGCGGTCCCGCGCCCGAGCATCCGGTCCTTGAACTCGAGCGCCTTTACCACGCGCGAGCCCAATCTGAGCAGCTGGAGCAGGCGCTCGGTCTCGAGCCGCTGCATGTCGGCATACCAGTCGGTGAGCAGCTCGATCTGTTCGTGCATGTCGGCCATGCGCGCTTGCGCGAAACGGTCGGCAGGGTCGGTCGCGCGTTCCATCATCAGCGAGCGCAGCGTCGTCAGCGTCGGGTCGATCTCGCGCTTCTTGCGCTCTTCGACCAGCGTGCGGAAGATCGCCCAGACGTCGCGCGGGGTCTCGTAATAATCGCGCCGGTCGCCGGGCAGGTGGCGAAGCTGGACGAGGTTCCAGCTCGCAAGCTCCTTGAGCCCCATCGACACGCTGCCGCGCGACAGCGACAGCGCCTCGCTGATCTCCTCGGCATTGCGCGGCGCGTCGGCGAGAAAGAGCATCGCATAGATCTGGCCGACAGTGCGGTTGATCCCCCAGCGACTCCCCATCTCGCCGAAATGCAGGACGAAGGCCTGCGCGAGCGGGGAGAGCCGGCACGGCGATGACGGGGAGTCGGGGGCGGGGGACAGGTCCATGACGCACCCCTAATCACAAATTTCGTATGTTTCAATAAATTTTGAAACATACGAAATTTGTGACAATGGCCCGCGACAAGCGTCTGCCAAGCAATTCCATAATAAATGATGGCAAATTTCATGCAGATGTGATAGGAAAATCCGATCTCAATCGTTGTCTTTGCTTGAAAAATTGCGATGTCCTTCGCCGGCGGCGAATAATGATCGACGGTTATCAAAAATAGAAGAGGGGAGAGTTCATCATGGATGATTTTCATGTCGGTAATTTTATTATCGATGGCGGACAGGCGATGGCCTATGGCCGTATGGCAATTATTGCCCTGCTTGTCCTGTTGGCGACATGGATATTGGCAAAGGCGGCGAAATGGGCCTTTGCGAAACTTGTCGAAACGGTCCCCCTGCTTCGCCGCGAAACCGCGACCGGTGAAAGTTTCGGCCTGTCGCTGGGGCGCATCGTCGCGCTGTTGATCTGGCTGATCGGCCTTGTCGCGATCCTCAACATCCTCAATCTCGGCTCGGTTACCGGGCCGATGGAAGCGATGCTGACGAATGCCATGGGCTTCATTCCCAATATCGTCGGCGCGGGGCTGATCCTGTTCATCGGCCATATGCTCGCGCGGATCGCCAAGGAGCTGGTCGAAACCTTGCTGACGACCGTCGATTTCGACCGTTGGGCCAACCGCGGCGGCGTCGAGCAGGTGACGGGGAATGCGACGATCAGCCGCACCATCGGCACGATCGTCTATGTGCTCATCATCATCCCGGTCGTGATCGGCGCACTGCAGGCGCTGCATATCGAAGCGATCAGCGCCCCGCTCGTCGCGATGCTGACGCGTATCCTGGCGGCGGTGCCCGCGATCATCGGCGCGTCTGCGGTGCTCGGCATCGGCTATGTCATCGCGCGTTGGGCGGCGGCGATGGTCGAGGAACTGGTCGCGGGACTCGGTGCCGACCAGTCGGTGGGCGCCATCGGACTGCTCCCCGCGACGGTCAAACTGTCGTCGATCGTCGGCAAGGTCGTGCTTGTGTCGATCCTGCTCGTCGCGGCGATTGCGGCAACCCGGCTGCTCGCCTTCCCCGAGCTGACCGCCGTGGTCGACGAGGTGCTGCGGCTCGGCGGCGCGGTCGTCTTTGGCGCGGTGATCATTGCCGTCGGCTTTCTCGTTGCCAATTTCCTGGCCTCGCTGATCGGCGGCGCGGGTGGCGACAGCCTGGGGACACGGCTCGTCCGTTATGCGACGATCCTGCTCTTCTCGGCGATGGGGCTCAAATATATGGGCATCGCCGACAGCATCATCGAGATGGCGTTCGGCGCGCTGGTGATCGGAACCGCGGCAGCGACGGCGATCGCCTTCGGCCTCGGCGGGCGCGACGCCGCGGCACGGGTGCTTGACGACATGCGTGCTTCGACACCGCCCGCGAAGCCGCGCGGACCCAAGCCGCCGCCGACGTCGTAAGCCGACGGGCAAGGCAAAGGCGGGGCGCGGCCGTTCGATGCGGTCGCGCCCTTCGCTTGCGGGTCGCGCGCCGACCGGCAATCTTGTTGCGCTGCAGCAGCGCTTCTGTTAGGGGCGCGGCGTTTCGTGGCGCTCCGGGCGCCGCCTCCTCCCATAAGGCTCAAATCCGCATGTCTCTGCGCAATATCGCCATTATTGCCCACGTCGATCATGGCAAAACCACCCTCGTCGACCAGCTGTTCCGCCAGTCCGGCACCTTCCGCGACAACCAGCGCGTCGAGGAACGGGCGATGGATTCGAACGACCTTGAGAAAGAGCGCGGGATCACCATCCTTGCGAAATGCACTTCGGTCGAATGGGGCGAGGGCGCCGACGCCACGCGCATCAACATCGTCGACACGCCGGGCCACGCCGATTTCGGCGGCGAGGTCGAGCGGATCCTGAGCATGGTGGACGGCGTCATCCTGCTCGTCGACGCCGCCGAAGGGCCGATGCCGCAGACCAAGTTCGTCACCGGCAAGGCGCTCGCGCTGGGCCTCAAGCCCATCGTCGTCGTCAACAAGATCGACCGCAGCGACGCGCGCGCCGCCGAAGTGCTCGACGAGGTGTTCGAACTGTTCCTGACGCTCGAAGCCAATGACGAACAGCTCGACTTCCCGATCCTCTATGCCTCGGGCCGCGGCGGCTATGCCTCGCCCGACCCGGAGGCGCGCGAAGGCACGCTCGAGCCGCTGTTCCAGACGATCGTCAGCCATGTCCCCACGCCGGGGCTCGACGAAGACGCGCCCTTCACCTTCCTCGCGACGCTGCTCGACCGCGACAATTTCATCGGCCGTATTCTGACCGGCCGCGTCCAGTCGGGATCGGTCAAGGTCAACCAGCCGATCCACGCGCTCGACATGGACGGCAAGGTGATCGAAACCGGCCGCGCATCAAAGCTGCTCGCTTTCCGCGGGCTCGACCGCGTGCCGGTCGACGAGGCGAAGGCGGGCGACATCGTCGCGATCGCGGGCCTCACCAACGCGACCGTCGCGAACACGATCGCCGACACGAGCGTCAGCGAACCGATTGCCGCGCAGCCGATCGACCCGCCGACGCTGTCGATGCGCTTTGCGGTCAACGATTCGCCGATGGCGGGCCGCGAGGGCAGCAAGGTCACGAGCCGCATGATCCGCGACCGCCTGTACCGCGAAGCCGAAACCAATGTCGCAATCCGCATCACCGAAAGCGCCGACAAGGACAGCTTCGAGGTTGCGGGCCGCGGCGAGCTCCAGCTCGGCGTGCTCATCGAAACGATGCGCCGCGAAGGCTTCGAACTCGGGATCAGCCGCCCGCGCGTCCTTTATCAGACCGACGAGAGCGGCCAGCGCACCGAACCCTATGAAACCGTCGTCATCGACGTCGACGACGAGCATAGCGGCACGGTTGTCGAGAAGATGCAGATCCGCAAGGCCGACCTCACCGACATGCGCCCGTCGGGCGGCGGCAAGACGCGCATCACCTTCAGCGGCCCGTCGCGCGGCCTGATCGGCTATCACGGCGAATTCCTGTCCGACACGCGCGGCACCGGCATCATGAACCGCCTGTTCGAGAAATATGGCCCGTACAAGGGCGTGATCGAGGGCCGCAAGAACGGCGTCCTCATCTCGAACGGCGCGGGCGAGGCGGTCGCCTATGCGCTCGGCCCCCTCGAAGAGCGCGGCATCCTCTTCGTCTCGCCGGGCGAGGCGCTTTATGAAGGCATGATCATCGGCGAAAATGCGAAGCCCGAGGATCTGGAAGTCAACCCGATGAAGTCGAAGCAGCTCACGAACTTCCGTTCGACGGGCAAGGACGACGCGATCCGCCTGACCCCGCCCAAGCGCATGACGCTCGAACAGGCGATCGCCTATATCGACGACGACGAGATGGTCGAGGTGACGCCGAAGAATATTCGCATCCGCAAGGCGATCCTCGACCCGCACGAGCGGAAGAAGGCGAGCCGCAAGAAGGAAGCGGCGTAAGATACCGACCGGCGGCCCCATCGGCCGCCGGTTTTGTTTTGGCCCATCCCATTTCCCGTTCGTGTCGAGCAAAGTCGAGACACGCGAAGGCATGCGCGCGCGCTGCGTGTCTCGACTTCGCTCGACACGAACGGTTACAGGTCCGTTTCCCGGTAGCCGAGGACACCCCGTTGCCCCGCCTGATCCTGTTCAACAAGCCCTATGGCGTGCTGTCGCAATTCACCGACCGCGGCAGCGCCGAAGGGACCGGCGTCGCGCGCGCGACACTGTCCAACTATATCGACGTGCCCGGCGTCTATCCCGCCGGGCGGCTCGACCGCGACAGCGAGGGGCTGTTGATCCTGACCGACGACGGCGCGCTGCAGGCGCGGATATCGTCGCCCAGGCACAAGATGCCCAAAACCTATCTGGTGCAGGTCGAGGGCGAGCCCGACGCCGCCGCGCTGACGGCGCTCGCCCGCGGCGTCACGCTGAACGACGGCCCGACCCGCCCCGCGACCGTGCGCCGCATCGACCCGCCCCAACTGTGGGAGCGCGACCCGCCGGTGCGATACCGCAAGAGCGTGCCCGACGCATGGATCGAACTCACCATCACCGAAGGCCGCAACCGCCAGGTGCGGCGGATGACCGCCGCGGTGGGCTATCCGACGCTGCGGCTGGTAAGGTGGCGGATCGGGGGGTGGGAGATTGGGGATTTGGCGTTGGGCGAGTGGCGCGAAGCGGTCTCGCAAGGAAGCGGGTCGACAAATGCGACAAAGCGACGCGCCTAAAATTGCCGATCGATGCCGACCGAAAATTCAGACGCCCAAATCGTTACGGCAGATAGGCCCGGCGCGAATGCGTTAGCGTCTGTTCCGATCCTTCAACGAACCATGAGATGACCGGATAGTCATAGGTTATCGTGATTTCCGCAAATTTCCTGCCGTCATCGACGCCCATTGTTACATCGACGTCGCGAACTGCATCCTTGTTACTGTCGAAAAGCGCAGCGCGTGCCTTGGCTTCGATGTCCGCGGCGCTCGGTGTCGGGTAAATGGTCGAATAACGCGCAGCCTCGCCCGTGGCATGATCGACGCTAGCCTGGGCCAATAGCAAGTTCCCGAGCATGAAGATGACCCCGATGAATGCGAATAGCACGGGAAGCGCAAGCGCGGCTTCGACAGCTGCCGAACCCTCGGTGCGAAGAAAAAGATTTCGCTGAAATTTGATCATTGGATTCGTACCGCGCTCATGACCGTGAAGGGGATCGATCCATCTTCCTGCGCCCCAACTGCTTGTCCGAGCGGACCATAGGGAAACATCGGGGCATAGGAGGACGCGATTGCGATCGAAATGTGCCGCGATATCTCCTGGTTTGCGGGGCAGGTACCGTCAAAGTTCTGCTGGCGCACCCGGTCGCACGCCAGCCATTTATCCATCGTCACGGCGCTTTGCGGAACATTGGCTGCCTCGGCAGCCTCCTGCGGAAGGCCTGAATAGTCCGAACCGGCATTGCCATAGGACGTTGCCTTCTCGACAACGCGTTGCGCGACCTGTTCGGTTTCCAGCTTTTTCTGAAAGCCGAACGAAGTGTCGACCAGCCCCATCAAAAGCATCGCGGCGATCGGCGACAACAAGGCGAGTTCGATCATACTCGTCGCTGATGTGTCATTCGCCAGTCGGCGCAGACGGGCAGCCGGATTTTCCGCCAAAAATGTCATGAAACCAGCCTTACGACCGAGCCTCGGAATGTCGACGGCCCGTTCGATGGACACTCGTTGTTGATCGCGCTGTTGCCCGTGAAGTTCACCTTGAGACCGATCAACTGAACGCAATCGGTTTTGAAACCCGAATTGCCGTTGAACTGGATCAGATGCTTGGGGAAATAGATTCCTCCCTCAATCGACGATTTGTTGTTGCCGTTGATCTTGGTCGTTCCCGATGGTGCGCGTCGATCCTGATAAAAAAGAACCGATTTATAATCACCCGACGTCGGCGAGCTGAAATTGAGCTCGGACGTCCCGTTGATATCGAGCGTTGCAATCGAATTCGGATTGGTCGCCGCCGACGTGCTCGTCAAGATGAAGGTTACGCCGACCCCCGTCGCGTTGGCCTGGGCTCCGAAGCTCAACACCCCACCATCGATATAATAGACACCCGGATTGAAATGGACCGTCCCCTTGATGTCCATGCCGCTGTAGCAGCCGGGATCGAGTGTGAGCGATTGTTTGGGATTGACGTTGACCTTGTTCTTGCATCCCGAAGGTTCCGGGGTGGGAAGATCGGCAAACGGGTCGGGCTGCGGGGCGGAATAGGGAAGAAAGGCGGTTCCAGGCGCGTAACGATTGCTCGGCGTCAATCCGCCAACAGCCCCGACAACATCGGACACAACGAGCGTCGATCCACCGGCAGACACAGCGTTGCCCGAGCGCGAGTTCGCGAAAATCCCGCAATTGAGATCGACATAGGAACTGCCCGTCGCCTCAACGCCGACATCAAGCGACGTATCAAGCGAAATGACGCAATAATTGCCGTTGGCAATCATCGCTGCCGTCGATCGCGCTTTGATGAGCGGCGCCGCGTTCATGAATATGCCGGAAAACGGCAGCGGCTTTCGAGTCGCCAATTCGACATAGACCGCATTCATGTCGCCAGCGTAGCTTCCGCTCGTCGGCGCATTTTCGATGATCGGAGCGGCGGCCAGCACCAGCCGGTTATTCGCCTCGATGTTCTTTTGCGCGGAGTCGTTCGCGTCCTTGTTCTGCGCGATAGAATATGCGCCCGCCAACGCGGCTGAGTCGGCCGTGCGTTGCAGCTGACGCTTGTCGAGGGTCCATTGGATGGTGTCGGTTGCCATGCCGGCAAATCCGATCAGCAACGGCATCGACAATCCTGCCAACACCAATACATTCCCGCTGGTTGATCGCAGCAATTGCCGCAATGGATTTCTCATCGATCATCTCCAAATTGGCTGAATCTTGTCTACGCGCGCGTTGTTAAGATATTCTTAGCGCAATTGGACGTCGGCGTTCCGTCGCCGCATCGCGTGGCCGATGATCCATTTAAGTATATGATAATATTGCATAAAATTAGAGAATTCCGACCGAGCGCGCTGCGTTGATTTTCGGGGTCGCGACCTTGCAGGTCGTTCCTGATACCTCCGAATTGCTGTTCCGGCGGCCAAATCGTGCCCACTTTGAATTAGAATGACCCACGATCGCGCCATGACGCTGGTGTGGCATAAGCAGTTGTCACCCCGGGGCGGTTCGGCCGGTAGCCGACGACCGAAAGGGCAGTCTGTCGCAGCGCGTATTCATTGACGGCAACGTATAGCCGCCGCTAGGGCCGCGGCATCATTTCATTGAAAGCAGACACATGACCGATACGCCCCCCGACCGCCTGTCGACCAACCCGCGCTCGCCCCATTTCGACATGGAGGTGCTGCAGCGCGGCATCGGCATCCGCTTCAAGGGCAACGAACGCACCGACGTCGAGGAATATTCGATCAGCGAAGGCTGGATCCGCGTCGCCGCGGGCAAGTCGAAAGACCGTTTCGGCCAGCCGATGACGATCAAGCTGTCGGGCGAGGTCGAGGCGTGGTTCGAGGATGTTGCCGCCGCTTCCGGCGACGGCGCGGACGGCGAAGGCTGAGCCATTTTCGATGGCCTCGAAAGGGGGAAGCCATCCGGAGGGTCGACCGCTCCGGATGGCTTCGATGCTCGCCAATGGCCCTAGAGGAATTGGGGGGTAGGGCTCAGTTGCCGAGCGAAGCAACGACGCGATCAAGGCCGTTGCCGGGTTTCCAGTCCTGCTGCGCCCAAACCGGCGCTTCGAAGGCCGGCGTGTCGGGGGTGCTATCGGCATAGATGAAGCCGTGCACCGGGTTCGCGCGCAGCCCGAGGTCGCCGATCGGCGCGTACCAGACGCGCACCATGCTCCAGTCGCCCGCCTCGCTGACGTCGACGACGCGTGCGCCCCGCTCGATCTGGCCGCGACGGCCATTGATCGGCGACCAATTGGCATGGTCGATCAGGATTTCGCGATCGCTCACAATCTTTTTGACCACCGCGACATGCCCCATCGGCATCCCGCGCGCGGCGGCAAATGCCATCACCGCGCCCTCGCGCGGTTCGTCGCCGCGGGCATATTGCCCCTCGGCCTGCGCCCACCAGGTCTTGGCATTGCCGCGAATCTCGACGCCCGATTCGGCGCGGGCAAAGGGGACGCATTGCAGATAGTCGCGCGCCGCGGCGGGGGCGCCGACGAGCAGCGAGGCGACCATCAGCAGGGCGGCAGCGGCGGCGCCGGAAAAGCGGTTGCTCGACATGGAATGCGACCCCCAGAAGCTTGGTTTCAAGCGTTGAAAGCTGTTTGCCACGCCCGACGAAACGCACCAGCCACCGCGCGACGAGTTGCGCCGCGGTTGCGGTGAGCGGGGGAACCTTTGGAATCGGCGATCGCTTCGTCGTCCGATGCGTTCGCTCTGGCGCCGTCAGGCCGCGGCGGTCGCGGCGTTTTCGGGCGGGCGGAACAGCGCGAGCACGTCGCCAGCCGGCATCGGGCGGCCGTAATAATAGCCCTGGATGTTGCTGCAGCCGAGCGCGCGCAGCGTGTCGACCTCGACCTCGGTCTCCGCGCCTTCGGCGGTCGTCGACATGCCGAGGCTGTCGGCGAGCGCGACGACGGCGCGGATGATCGCGATCGATTCGATGCTCCCCTTCGCCGCGCCAACGACAAAGCTGCGGTCGACCTTGATCGTCGAGAAATGCGTCTTGCGCAGATATCCGAGCGAGGAATAGCCGGTGCCGAAATCGTCGAGGCTGAGCCGGATGCCGAGCGCGAGCAACTGGTCGAGCAGTTGCGCCGCACCGCCGCCGTCGCGCAGGAAAACGCTTTCGGTCACCTCGATCTCGAGCCGCTGCGGCGGCAGCCCGCTTTGCGCGAGGGCGGACACGACGACCGACGCAAAGGCCGGATCGGTGAGCTGTTCGGCCGAGACGTTGATCGCGACCTTCAGGTTCGACGGCCATTTCATCGCTTCGGCGCAGGCGTTGCGCAGCACCCACTCGCCGATCGGCGAGATGAGGCGGCTGTCTTCGGCCAGCGGGATGAAGCGGCCCGGCGAGACGTTGCCGAGCTTCGGGTTGGTCCAGCGGATCAGCGCCTCGAACCCGTTCAGCGTGCCGTCGGCGGCCGTGACGACCGGCTGATAATAAAGTTCGAACTCCTTGCGGTCGAGCGCACCGCGCAATTCCTGTTCCATCACGCGCCGTTCCTCGGCCTGCGCGTGGAGCGAGGCGACATAGGCGGCGACGACATTGCCGCCCTTGTCCTTCGATTTATAGAGCGCGAGGTCGGCGTTGCGCGTCAGCGTTTCCACCGTCGCGCCGTCCTGCGGACCGATGGCATAGCCGATGCTGGCGCCGACGAAGAGCTGGTGGTTGTCGACGACATAGGGGCGGCTGATCGTCGCGATGATGCGCTGCGCGAGCTCTTCGGCAGCATCGGCCGACGCGACATTGTGGATGACGACGGCGAACTCGTCACCGCCGAGACGGCCACAGGTCATGCCCTGTTCCATCATCCCCTTGAGCCGCGCCGAGACCTGCGCGAGCAGTTGGTCGCCCGTGGGATGGCCGAGCGTATCATTGACCGCCTTGAACCGGTCGAGGTCGATCATCAGCATCGCGCAGCGCGATTTCGCCCGCTGCGCATGTTCGAGCGCGCGCGACAGATCCTCGGTCAGGCTGAGCCGGTTCGGAAGGCCGGTCAGATTGTCGAACCGTGCCATGCGCGAGATCTGCTGCGCGGTCGAATGCTGTTCGGTGACGTCCGACCCGACGCCGCGAAATCCGAGGAACTTTCCGCTTTCGTCAAGCCGCGGCGATGCCGACAATTCCCACCAGCGCGCCTTGCCGTTGATGGTGACGGGCACGGTAAGGTTGGAAAAGCTTTCGCGCCGCTTCATCCGTTCGGCGAGATCGTGCAGGCTTTTCGGGAACTGGCCCGTCTCCCAGGCATCGCCGGCGAGCGCCTGGAGAAGCGGCATGCCCTCGAGCGTCTCGGCCGGCGCGCCGAGCGCGTGTGCGAACCGTGGCGAGATATGGACGAGACGCCTTGAATTGTCGGTTTGCCACAACCAGTCGGCCGAGGTTTCCTCGAATTCGCGCAGCAGCAGGCTGACCGTTTCGGTCTTTTCGTGCAATGTGACCTCGGCGCGGCGAAAGCGGACATAGGTCTGCCCGAAACGAACGCAGAATGCACACATCAGGAAGCCCGCCACGAGCGCGACCGCCCCGAGCTGCGGCGCGCCCGCAAGCGCGAGCGCCGCGCCTGCCGACAGGCTGACCGGCACGATGAACAGCGCGCAGGCGAGCGGGATACTGTGTGCGACGATCGCCAGCGTCAGCATCATCAACAGCGAAATCGCCCAGATCGACAGGACATGATCCACCGGCGGCGGGATGCCGCGCAACCAGAAGGGCGTGGTCCAGAGCATCGCCGAGTAGAAGGCGTGACGATGGCATATCCGGAATTCGGATATGCCCGACAATTTGGGGTCGCCCAGAATCAGATTGCTGAAGGCGCGGTACGACCAGAGGCTGAAAGCCAGCGCGACGACAAGCCAGCCGCCGGCGATCGCCGGTGAAATCTGGGGGACCATCGTCAGCGTGGCGACGAACGCCATTCCGACGCTCATCCACAGACGCAGCGCGCCCTTGCCCCGGAGCGGCGCGAGCTGGAGCTGGCGGATATTGCCGATCTCCATATCGTTCGTCCCCAGTCCCATCAGGGTTCGAACGGGAATATCGTCGGCAAGCGTGGGGTCGGTCAAAATGCTCTTCACCGGCCCGGTTTAGCGCAGGACGGGTTACCCGAAGGTAACCATGCGGCCCTTTGGCGCGCTATTTTTTGTCCGGCGACGGGACAGAAAATCGTCAGGCAGCGATGGCAAAAGGCTGGATTTCGCCCGCCAGATATTGTGCACGCGCCTTCGACCGGCTGAGCTTGCCCGAACTGGTGCGTGGCAGGGTACGCGGCGGGATCAGCTCGACAAGGCAATTCATGCCGGTGATCGCGCGCACGCGGTCGCGGATCGCTTCGCGCAGCGCCGCGCGTTCGGCGTCGTCGCTGGTGCGGCACTGGACGAGCACCGCGGGCGTTTCCTCGCCGCCCGGCGTGGTGATCGCGAAAGCGGCGATGTCGCCCGACTTGAAGCCGGGAAGCTGTTCGACCGCCCATTCGATGTCCTGCGGCCAGTGGTTCTTGCCGTTGATGATGATCATATCCTTGGCGCGGCCAACGATATAGATGTAACCATCTGACAAATAACCCATGTCACCCGTATCGAGCCAACCGTCGACCATGCAGGCGGCGGTCGATTCGGGGTCGCGGTAATAGCCCGTCATCAGCGACGGACCCGTACACCAAACCTTGCCGACGGTCTGGTCGGGAAGGGTATTTCCGGCTTCGTCGCGGACCTCGATCTTCATGTCGCGCACCGCGCGGCCGCAATTGACGATGGCGCGATAGCGCGTCGGACGGCCCGAATCATTGGCGGCACCCGAAAGTTCGGTTTCCTCGACAAGTTCGACGACGATTCCCTCGCCCGGCGGCATGATGCTGACCGCGAGCGTCGCTTCGGCAAGCCCATAGCTCGGCAGAAAAGCACTCGCCTTGAAACCCGCGTCGGCGAAGGCGTCGACGAAGCTCTGCATCACGTCGGGGCGGATCATGTCGGCGCCATTGCCCGCAACGCGCCAGCGCGAAAGGTCGAAGCGCTCGGCGACATTGGTCTGGCTGGAAATGCGGCGCGCGCAAATATCATAGCCGAAGGTCGGCGAGTAACTGAGCGTCGTGCCCTGATTGCGGCTGATAAGGTCAAGCCACGCAAGCGGACGGCGCGCAAAATCCTCTGTTTTCAGATAGTCGACCGATACCTGGTTGGCGACCGGCGAAAGCAGGCAGCCGACGAGGCCCATGTCGTGATACCAGGGCAGCCACGACACGCAGCGGTCGCTGCCCTGCAACTTCATGCCATGGCCGTGCGCCGCAAGATTGTTGAGAAGCGCGGCGTGGGTGACGGCGACGCCGTGCGGAAAGCGCGTCGAGCCGCTGCTGTACTGAAGGTAGCAGGTTTCATCCGATTTCTGTTCGGGCAGCGCCGCGACGGGCGCTGCACGCTTTTCGAACGCGCCCCAGTCCATCGGTTCGACGCCGCGCGATTGTGCGGCCTCGGTCGCCATTGCAGCGATTTCCGGCGGAAAAAACAGCATCTTGGGGTCGCAGCTGGTGAGCTGGACGACAAGCTGGCTGACATAGGAATCGCGCCCGCCAAAGCTTGTCGGCAGCGGCAGCGGCACCGGCCAGGCGCCGGCATAGATGGTCCCGAAGAACAGCGCGGCGAATTCGGCGCCGGTTTCGGCGATCAGCGCGATGCGGTCGCCGGGCTTCACGCCCGCGGCGACGAGCCGGTACGCGGTGACGAGCGCGTCGGCCTTGAGCTCGCTATAAGGATAGGGGCGTACGAGACGCCCGCGCGGATCGTGGAAATTGAGCCCGCGCGTGCCGCTGGCGGCATAGTCGAGCGCTTCGCCCACGGTCGCAAAATCCGAGAAACGGCGCGGCTGGGCGCAATCGGTCGGGGTGGGGACGAGGTCCGCCACCGCAAGAGCAGGATTTTCGGTCATAGAGGGTGCTAGGTCCCCGGAATCGGGCCGCGCGGCAACAAGCATGTCATTTTTCTGAGCCATGAATGGTGCGCGAACCCTGTATTGTTGGAACAAAATGGCCCGACTTTCGGGCTTTGATGCCCGATATGGCGGCGCTGGTCGTTCTCAATCGGGCTTGACTGTGGCATAAACATGGCATGGGCACCCGCCGCGCTCCGTCCGTCCGATCCAAAAAGCCGCTCACCGCAGCCCGTCTCGACGAACTGGCGCTGGCCTATGTCGCGCGATTTGCGACGTCGAAGGCAAAGCTTGCGCGTTATCTCAGCCGGAAAGTCCGCGAATCCGAATGGGTTGAGGATGTCGACGCCATGACGTCATGCGAAGCCGTGGTGGCGAGGATGGAACGGCTCGGCTTCGTCGATGACCGCCAATATGCCGCGATGCGCGGCGGCGCGATGACGCGGCGCGGGCTGGGCGCGCGGCGCGTGCGCGCGCAGCTGCGCGTCGACGGCATCGCCGAGGACGATGCGGACGAAGCGATCGAGGCGGCGGAGGATGCGGGCGTCCGCGCCGCGCTGGGGTTTGCGCGGCGGCGGCGCTTCGGGCCGTTTGCGGTCCGCGCGAGCGACGATCCGAAACTGCGCGAGCGGCAGATCGCAGCCTTTGCGCGCGCCGGTCATTCGCTTGCAATCGCGCGTGAAATACTCGCCATCGCGCCCGGCGACGAGGCGGCGCTCGCAGCGCTGGACGGGCAGGCGGCGCTCGATTAGGCATCGCATATTCGGAAATGTTGCGCAGGGAGCAGTCGATGCGTGCGATCTTGGCGGCCTTTGCCCTGTTTGTGGCCTTGCCTTTGGCGGGCTGCGCGAGCGGTGATGCGCAGTCCGAAGCCGCCGCAACGATCCCCGTCACGATCGCGATGGCGGACAAAAGCTATCGCTTCGACGTCGAGGTCGCGCGCACGATCGAGGAGCAGCGACAGGGGCTGATGTTCCGCACCGGCCTGCCCGCCGACGGCGGGATGCTGTTTGTCTATGACAAGCCGCAGATCGCGAGTTTCTGGATGAAGAATACGCCGATCCCGCTCGACATGATTTTCATCCGCGCCGACGGCAGCATCGACCGGATCGCCGAAAACACGATCCCCGAATCGCTCGAACCCGTGGCGAGCGGCGGCGACGTGGCGGCGGTGCTCGAAGTGGCGGGCGGCACCGCGGCGCGGCTCGGCATCGACGAGAGCGCGACGGTGACGTGGGCAGATCGCTGAACCGGGCGGAGAATGGCGTCAAAGGCGTGAAACTCCGCTTGCGAAGCGGCGCGGCTTGCCTGTAAACGCCAGCGCCATGAGCATCCTCGGCAAGATTTTCACCTGGTGGGACGGCGCAACCGTCGGCACGCTGCTGAACAGCTGGAAAAACGGCGAGCAGGTCGGCGAGGACAGCCTCGGCAACCGCTATTTCCGCGCGCGCAAGGGAAACCGGCGCTGGGTAATCTACAAGGGGTCGAACGACGCGAGCCGCGTGCCGCCCGAATGGCACGGCTGGCTGCACGGCACCTTCGATGAACTGCCCGCCGACATTCTGCCCGCGCCGCGCGGCTGGGAAAAGGAGCCGACGGCGAATCTTACGGGCAGTCTTGGCGCCTATCGCCCCGCCGGGGCGCTCGAACGCGGCGGCCGCCGCGCGGCGGCGACCGGCGACTACGAGGCCTGGCGGCCCGGCGCCGAGTGAGGTCGGGCATGCCGCAGACCGGCCGGACCGCGCTTGTTGCGCTGCTCGCCGCCGCCGCGCTTGCGGGTTGCGAGAAGTCCGGCAACGGCGAACGCGCGGGCGAACAGACGGCCCAGATCAGCAAGGCCGGGACTGTGCCGGAGCAAGTCGGCGGCATCGAGGGTGCGACGCCGATGGAGCAGCGCGTCGCGGTGCTCGGCCTGCTCAACAAACGCAACGGACTGGTCGAAGAGCTGGAGATGAAACCCGGCGAGATCGCGCGCGTCGGTCGCGCGATCGTGCGGCTGCGCGCGTGCGAGACGACGGCGCCGTGGGAAGACCCGCCCGAAACCGGCGCTTTCGTTCAGCTGAGCGTGCAGGAACAGCGCGACGACAAATGGTATCGCGTCTTTTCGGGCTGGCTGTTCCGCGAACGGCCCGACCGCAATGTGATCGAGCATCCCATCTATGACGTCTTCGTCAAAAGCTGCGCGATGACATATCCGGGCGGCGAGCCGGTCGCGCGTCCGGCGACCAAATCGGCCCCGGAAGCGCCCAAGGCGTCGAGCGCGCCCCAGTCGCCGGCCGAAAATGGCGGCGAAGGCACAACTCCCGCTGCTCCGCCGCCCGCGCCCAAGGCCGCGCCCGTCCCCTCCGACAGCGCCGAATAGAGCCGCGCGAGATAATCGTCCTGCGTGATTTCGATCGCGCCGAGGCTTGCGAGATGCGGGGTGATGAACTGGCAGTCGAGCAGGCGCCAGCCGCCCGCGCGCAGCCGTGCGACGAGGTGCGCGAGCGCGACTTTCGAGGCGTCGCGCGCGCGGCTGACCATCGATTCGCCGAAAAAGGCGCGGCCGAGCGTCACGCCGTAGAGGCCCCCGACCAGCTCGTCCCCCTGCCAGCATTCGACGCTGTGCGCGTGGCCGATGCGGAACAGGCGTTCGTAACTCGCCTCGATCAGCGGGTTTATCCACGTCGTCGGCCGGTCGGGCGCAGGCTCGGCGCAGAGCGTGACCATGCGCGAGAATTCGGTGTCGGTCGTAACGCGGAAGCGTTCGCCGACGATGGCCCTCTTCAGGCTGCGCGACAGGCGGAAGCCGTCGAGCGGAAGGATCGCGCGCAGCCGCGGCTCGACCCAATGGACCGACGGGTCGTCCGCCCCGTCGGCCATCGGGAAAAGTCCCTGCGCATAGGCGCTGAGCAACAGCGCAGGGTCGAGCGTGTCGATCGGCCTCGTCAGCTTGCCGGCTTCACGAATTTCAGCGTCATGCGATCCGATTCGCCGATTGCCAGATATTTGTCGCGATCAGTTTCGCCTTCGCGAAGGTTCGGCGGCAGGGTCCACACGCCCTTTTCATAATCGTGCGTGTCCTTGGGATTGGCGTTGATGTCGCTTTCGCCGGCGAGCTTGAAGCCCGCTGCCTCGGCGAAGGCGACGACCGACGAGCGCTTCATATAGCCGCTCTTTTCCTCGAGCGCCGAGTCCATGTCTTCGGGCAGGCGGTGGTCGACGACACCGAGGACGCCGCCGGGCTTGAGCATCGCAAAGATCTGCTTGAAGGCGTTGGCGGTATTGTCGGTGCCGCCAAAGCGCCAGTTGTGGACGTTGCGGAACGTCAGCACGACGTCAGCGCTGCCGTCGGGAACCTTGGGATTGGCGCCCGCGTGGGGAAACTCGGCGAGTTGCAATGCGCCATAGGTGTCCGCATCGGCCGCCTGCTTCTCCTTGATGCGATTGAGCCCGCGCTCCCACGGCGCCGCGACATAAAGGGTGCCGCCACCCGCTTTGGTCAGCGGGGCAAGGATTTCGGTGTACCAACCGCCGCCGGGCCACAGCTCGACGACCGTGTCGCCGGGCTTCACGCCAAAGAAGGCGAGCGTTTCGGCGGGGTGGCGATATGTGTCGCGCGCGACGTTGTCGGCGCTGCGCGTCGGGGCGGCGACGGCGGCGGCGATGGCGTCGCCGGGCTTGGCACTATGTTCGTTGGCGGTCGCGTCGTGCGTCGGCGCGCCGCAGGCGGCGACCGCGGCGGTCAGCAGGGCGGCTATTGCAACGGGGCGGAAACTACGCATATCGGCACCTCTTTCGTTGGGGGGACGGCCCCCTGTTTGGGAAGGGACGCGCGTCAATGCAAGTGTCGATGCTGACGATAGGCATGGGCGCCGCGGTGCTGTTCGGCGTCGCCGAACTCGCCGACTGGCGGCGACGCAACCGGCGCGACGTCGACAGCGTCGGTTTCATGCCGTGGCGCGGCATTGCGCTCGGCTCGGCTGGAGTTGCCATTTTCGCGATAGCCCTCTGGTTTCATGGCGGAATGCAATGACGCCGCTCGACCGGCCGGAAGCGCTCGCGGGGCGCGTTGCTGTCATCACCGGTGCGGGGCGCGGGCTGGGCGCGACGCTGGCGATCGAACTTTCGGCGCGCGGAATGACGCCGGTTCTGTGCGGCCGAAGCGCGGAAACGCTCGCCGCGATGCGCGCGACGATCCGCGAACGGACGGGTATCGAGGCGCCGATCGTCGAACTCGATCTGGCGGAGGGAGCGAGCGTCGACCGCGCGGCAGAGACCGTTGCGGCCATGGGGCGGCCGGTCGATCTTCTCGTCAACAATGGCGCGATGTGGCTCGAATCTGCGGCCACACCGCTGACAGCCGACGCGGTGTTCGCGACGGTCAATTCGGCGATCGCGGGGACATTGCTGTTCACCCAGCGGCTGATGCCATTGCTGCTCCGGTCGGAGGGCGCCGATGTCGTGACCATCGGATCGGTCAGCGGCCTTCCCAACGCGCCGCTGCACAACGCCGCGCTCCCCTTCTACGCGGCGAAACGCGGGCAGGCGGCGGTCGCCGAAGGGTTGCGGCAGCAATTGCGCGGAACGTCTGTCCGCTCGATCATCGTCCACCCACCCTGGCTTGACGACGCGACGCCGGGCGCGACCGAATGGGACGCGGCGCCACATCGTACGAAAGGTGCGCGCGCGACGACGCGCGATGTCGTCGAGGCTGTGCTGTTCGCGATCACGCGGCCGCGCCACGTAACGCTCGACATCACCATCGACGCCGACGCTGGCGGGCTGTTCGGGTGAAAGGCCGAAAGGCTTAGAGGCAGGCCTCGAGATAGGGCTGGTCGAAGCCGAACTGGCGCGCCTTTTCCAGCGTGTAGGGACGCAGCCCCATCGAGCGATATTCGCCCATGATCTTGCCGTCCTTGTCCTCGTCCTGATATTCGAACTTGAAGAGTTCCTGGGTGACGATGACGTCGCCTTCCATCCCGATCACCTCTGTCACATTGGTGACGCGGCGCGAGCCATCGCGCAGGCGCTTGATCTGGACGATCAGGTCGACCGAGTCGGCGATCTGTTTCGAAATGGCTTCCTTCGGGATCTTGATGTCGCCCATCAGCACCATATTTTCCATACGGCCGAGGCATTCGCGCGGGCTGTTCGAGTGGAGCGTACACATCGAGCCGTCGTGACCCGTATTCATCGCGGCGAGCAGGTCGAAACATTCGGCGCCGCGAACCTCGCCCATGATGATGCGGTCGGGACGCATACGCAGCGCGTTCTTCACAAGGTCGCCCATGTGGATCGCGCCATTGCCCTCGAGGTTCGCGGGACGCGTTTCGAGCGGCAGCCAGTGCGGCTGTTGCAGGCGAAGCTCGGCGGCGTCCTCGATTGTCAGCACGCGCTCGCCGGGGTCGATCATCTTCGACAGCGCATTGAGCATCGTCGTCTTACCCGAACCGGTGCCGCCCGAAATGACGATGTTGAAACGGCTGGCTCCCGCGATCTTGAGTGCGGTGCACATCTTCTGGCTCATCGCGCCCCATTGGCAGAGCATGTCGAGCGTGATCGGTTTCGCCGAAAATTTACGAATCGAGATGGCGGTGCCGCGCAAGGACAGCGGCGGGACGATGACGTTGACGCGGCTGCCGTCCTTGAGACGGGCGTCGGCGAGCGGCGTCGTCTGGTCGACGCGGCGGCCGACCTGGTTGCAGATGCGTTGCGCGATCTGGAACAGATGCTGTTCGTCGCGGAACTGGATCGGCGCGATGACGAGCTGGCCCTTGCGCTCGACATAGGTCTGGTACGGGCCGTTGACCATGATGTCGGAGATTTCGGGGTCGGCGAGAAGCTCCTCGAGCGGACCGAAGCCGAGCAGTTCGTCGACGAGTACCTTTTCGAGCGCGAATTGCTCGCGGCGGTTCAAGGTGATGCGCAGTTCGGCAAGCACTTCGAGGATGATCGGGCGGAATTCCTCGGTCAGCTCGTCCTTGCTCAGCGTCGCCGCGGCTTCGGGATCGACGCGTTCGAGCAAGCGCGGGAGCACCTGTTCCTTGATCTTGTGGACGCTCGCTTCGAATCCCTGCAGCTTTTCGGGTTCCATCGCCTCGGCAGTCGAGCGCTGGTTGAGCCGGTCCATCGCCTCCAGCTCGGGCGCCAGCCCCGACGGGTCGGGCAGCGGGGCGGATTCGGTCGCTGCGGCGGTGTCGATGGCAGGAAATTGCGAGCCGCCCGACGATCCCGGGCCACCCTGCATCGGCTTGGCCACGCCAAAGGCGGGGCGGCCAGCGGTTCCGGGACGGCGTCCGAATGCACTCATGATTTCATCCTGCTTCGACTCTATCCAAACGGGAATGCGTGGCTTTCGCCCACGAACCCCCAATCAAAAGGGTGAATAAGCCGGAAACTTTGATATTGTCCTAATGCCGGGCGGGCATTGCAGTGGGAGGTGCGAAATGTTGCAATATTTGGCGATCGGTGCCGCCATGCTGCTGAGCGCGGCGGTCGCAGCCGAACCTGCGACGCCAGCGATGCCGGCTTGGATGAGCGGATGCTGGGTGCAGGAGCGCGACACGCGCTGGGCCGAGGAATGCTGGATGGCCCCGCGCGCGGGCGTGATGCTCGGCGCCGGCCGGACCGGCGATGGCGATAAGTTGCGCGACTGGGAAGCGATGCAGATCATGGCGACCGAAGCGGCCGACGGCAGCGCGCGTCTGGAGTTTTGGGCCTCTCCTCGCGGCGCGGCGCGCGTGCGCTTTACGCATAGCATCGCGGAGATGGAGGGCATCGCCTTCGTCAATGCGGCGCACGATTATCCGCAGCGCATCCATTACTGGCGCGAGGGCGCGCGGCTGAAGGTCCGCATCTCGCTCCTCGACGGCAGCCGCGCGGCCGAATGGGACTATGCGCCAATGGGTGGCGGTGGCTGAGGCTTTCGGTCGGAGCGACACGTTTTCGACCGAAGCCCGTCATCCCGGCGAAGGCCGGGATCTCGTCGGTGCGGCATCCGGAAAGGGCGAGACCCCGGCCTCCGCCGGGGTGACGATCCTGTAGGGGAAGGCCTGAAGGCCATCCCAGAGTCAGGGCTCAGAATGGTTGCCCGTCCGCCTTTGCAAAAAAAGGGGGCCGCAGCCCCCTTTTGAAATCCGATTAGCGTGACCGTTAGTTCGCGATATGCTCGGCGAGTACGGTGAGGCCTGTCTCGTTGACTTCGGCGAAGCCGCCTTCGACCTCGATCGTTTCCGGATCGGCGCCGGGCGCCGCGTAGATGGTCAGCGAGCCGTTGCGAAGCGTCGCCATGAAGGGGGCATGGCCTTCGAGCACCGAAAAATCGCCCTCGGCACCGGGGACGGTGACCATATGGACGTCGGCGGTCCGCTCGAGGCGGGCGGGGGTGACGAGTTCGAACTTCAGGGCCATAGTCTTCATCCTAAAGCCCCTCCCCCCTTCAGGGGAGGGGTTGGGGTGGGGCCATCGGCCCAGCACGGACATCACGGCCCACCCCGCTGCGACTAGCGGGCAAGCCCGCTAGTCTCGCTGCCCTCCCCTGAAGGGGAGGGGGTATTCAGATTACGCGTCTTCGGCGAGCTTCGCCGCCTTGGCGACCGCTTCGTCGATGCCGCCGACCATGTAGAAGGCTGCTTCGGGCAGATGGTCATATTCGCCGTCGACGACCGCCTTGAACGATTTGATCGTGTCTTCGATCTGCACGAACTTGCCGGGGATGTTGGTGAACACCTCTGCAACGTGGAACGGCTGCGACAGGAAGCGCTGGATCTTGCGCGCGCGGGCGACGGTGAGCTTATCCTCTTCCGAAAGCTCGTCCATGCCGAGGATCGCGATGATGTCCTGCAGCGACTTGTACTTCTGCAGCGTTTCCTGAACGCGGCGGGCGGTTTCATAATGTTCCTGCCCGACGACGCGCGGTTCGAGGACGCGGCTCGTCGAATCGAGCGGGTCGACCGCGGGATAGATGCCGAGTTCCGAAATCGCGCGGTTGAGAACGGTCGTCGCGTCCAAGTGGGCGAAGGAGGTCGCCGGCGCAGGGTCGGTCAAGTCGTCCGCGGGGACGTAAATGGCCTGCACCGAGGTGATCGAGCCCTTGTTGGTCGAGGTGATGCGTTCCTGCAGCGCGCCCATGTCGGTCGACAGCGTCGGCTGATAGCCCACGGCCGAAGGAATACGGCCGAGCAGCGCCGACACTTCCGAACCCGCCTGGGTGAAGCGGAAGATGTTGTCGACGAAGAAGAGCACGTCCTGCCCTTCCTGGTCGCGGAAATATTCAGCGATGGTCAGGCCCGACAGCGCGACGCGGGCGCGGGCGCCCGGGGGTTCGTTCATCTGGCCGAACACCAGCGCAACCTTCGACCCTTCGGAGATCGCATTGCCGTCGGCGTCCTTGGCGATAACGCCGGCGTCGAGGAATTCGTGATAGAGGTCGTTGCCTTCGCGGGTGCGTTCACCGACGCCCGCGAACACCGAGGTGCCGCCGTGGCCCTTGGCGATATTGTTGATCAGTTCCTGAATAAGAACGGTCTTGCCGACGCCGGCGCCGCCGAACAGGCCGATCTTGCCGCCCTTTGCATAGGGGGCGAGAAGGTCGATGACCTTGATGCCGGTGACGAGGATGCTCGTTTCGGTCGACTGGTCGACGAATTCGGGAGCCTTGGCGTGGATCGGCGCAACCTGCTTGGCGCCGACGGGGCCGCGCTCGTCGATCGGCTCACCGACGACGTTGAGGATGCGGCCGAGCGTTTCGGGGCCGACGGGGACCGAAATCTGTGCGCCGGTGTCGGTGACGGGCTGGCCGCGCGTCAGGCCGTCGGTCGCGTCCATCGCGATCGTGCGGACCGTGTTCTCGCCAAGGTGCTGCGCGACTTCGAGGACAAGGCGGTTGCCGTTGTTGTCGGTTTCGAGCGCGCTCAGAATGGCGGGCAGGGTGCCGGTGAACTGGACGTCGACGACGGCGCCGATGACCTGCGCGATGCGGCCCGTCGCCGTGCCGGCGGGAGCAGCCTTCTTCGGAGCGGCCGCCTTCTTGGGCGCGGCTTTCTTGGCGGGGGCCTTTTTCTCGGCGGTGGGGGCGGTGGCCATGAGTTTCTTCCTTGCTTGGATAGCTTAGAGCGCTTCGGCGCCAGCGATGATTTCGACGAGTTCGGTGGTAATCGCGGCCTGACGCGTGCGGTTGTACACGATCGTCAGCCGGTTGATGAGGTCGCCCGCGTTGCGCGTCGCATTGTCCATCGCGGTCATCGACGCGCCCTGTTCCGACGCGGCGTTTTCGAGCAGGCCCTTGAACACCTGAATCGTCACGTTGCGCGGGAGCAGGTCGGCGAGGATCGCTTCCTCGTCGGGCTCGTACTCGACCGCAGCGCCGGACGAAACGGGCGCTTCTTCGGGCGCGGGAACGGGGATCAACTGCTGACCCGTCGCTTCCTGCACCAGCGCCGATCGGAACTTCGAATAGAAAAGATGCGCGACGTCGAACGCGCCCGCGTCGAACATCTCGCGGACCTTTTCCGAAATCTCGAGCGCTTGCTCGAAGCCGATGTCGCGGATGCCCGTCGTCTCATAATGTTCGACGATCTGGCCGGGGAAGAGGCGCGCGATCACCGGGCGCCCCTTGCGGCCGACGAGGAAGAAGATGACCTTCTTGCCTGCCGCCTGCAGTTCGATCGCCTTGTCGCGCGCGGCCTTGACGATGTTCGAGTTGAACGCGCCGGCGAGCCCGCGGTCGCTATTGAGGACGAGCAGCAGGTGCGTGTCGCTCTTGCCCGTTCCCGACAGCAGTTTCGGCGCGCTGTCGGCGGCGCCGACCTTCGACGCGAGGCTCGCGACGACGCCCTCGAGCCGCTCGGCATAGGGGCGCGCGGCTTCGGCCGCGGCCTGCGCCTTGCGCAGCTTGGCGGCGGCGACCATTTTCTTGGCCTTGGTGATCTTCTGGGTCGATTTGACCGAGTTGATCCGCCCTTTGAGTTCCTTCAGACTGGCCATAGGTCCCGTCTTTACCCTTTGTCCGTCATCCCGGCGAAGGCCGGGTTCTCACCGTCGAGACCCCGGCTTTCGCCGGGGTGACGATATTGATTACGCAAAAATCTTCGCGAAGGCGTCGAGCGCGGCAACGAGACCCTTCTTGGCGTCGTCGCCAAGATCCTTGGTCTCGCGGATCGTCTTGAGCACATCGGCGTGATCGCTGCGCAGATAGGCGAGCATCGCCGATTCGTAGCGCGACACGTCGGTCACCGCGACCGTGTCGAGATAGCCGTTGGTGCCGGCGAAGATCGACGCGGTCTGTTCCTCGAACGGCATCGGCTGGAACTGCGGCTGCTTCAAAAGCTGCGTCAGGCGCGCACCGCGGTTGAGCAGCTTTTGCGTCGAGGCGTCGAGGTCCGAGCCGAACTGCGCGAAGGCTTCCATCTCGCGATACTGCGCGAGCTCGAGCTTGATCGAGCCCGACACCTTCTTCATCGCCTTGGTCTGCGCGGCCGAGCCGACGCGGCTGACCGACAGGCCGACGTTGATCGCGGGGCGGATGCCCTGGAAGAAGAGGTTGGTTTCGAGGAAGATCTGGCCGTCGGTGATCGAAATCACGTTGGTCGGAATATAGGCCGACACGTCGCCCGCCTGCGTTTCGATGATCGGCAGCGCGGTCAGCGAGCCGGCGCCATTGTCCTTGTTCATCTTGGCCGCGCGCTCGAGCAGGCGGCTGTGCAGATAGAAAACGTCGCCCGGATAGGCTTCGCGGCCCGGCGGGCGGCGCAGCAGCAGCGACATCTGGCGATAGGCGACCGCCTGTTTCGACAGATCGTCATAAACGATCACGGCGTGCATGCCGTTGTCGCGGAAAAATTCGCCCATCGTGCAGCCGGTGTAGGGCGCGAGGAACTGTAGCGGAGCGGGCTCCGACGCGGTCGCGGCGACGACGATCGAATATTCCATCGCGCCATTTTCTTCGAGCTGACGGACGATCTGCGCGACGGTCGAGCGCTTCTGGCCGACGGCGACGTAGATGCAATAAAGCTTCTTCGATTCGTCGTCGCCCTTGTTGACTTCGCGCTGGTTGATGAAGGTGTCGATCGCGACCGCGGTCTTGCCGGTCTGACGGTCGCCGATGATCAGCTCGCGCTGGCCGCGGCCGACGGGGACGAGCGCGTCGAGCGCCTTGAGGCCGGTCTGGACGGGTTCGTGGACCGAGGTGCGCGGGATGATCCCCGGCGCCTTCACCTCGACGCGCATGCGCTTGTCGGCCTTGATCGGGCCCTTGCCGTCGATGGGGTTGCCGAGGCCGTCGACCACGCGGCCGAGCAGGCCCTTGCCGACGGGGACGTCGACGATGGTGCCGGTGCGCTTGACCTGGTCGCCTTCCTTGATCTCGGCGTCCGAGCCGAAGATCACGATGCCGACATTGTCGGCTTCGAGGTTGAGCGCCATGCCCTTCACGCCGTTGGCGAATTCGACCATCTCGCCGGCCTGGACATTGTCGAGCCCGTGGACGCGGGCGATGCCGTCGCCGACCGACAGCACCGAGCCGATCTCGCTGACCGTGGCGTCGGTGCCGAAATTGGCGATCTGGTCCTTGATGACCTTGCTGATTTCAGCGGCGCGGATTTCCATTGTTTAGCCTTTCATCGCCTGTGCGAAGCTATTGAGACGGGTACGGATGCTGCCGTCGATCAGCTGGCTGCCCAGCTGGACGACGAGGCCGCCGAGGATGGCGGGATCGACGGTGGTCGCGACCTGAACGTCGCGGCCGACACGGGTCTTGAGGTTGGCGGCGAGCGCGTCGAGCTGCTCGGCCGTCAACGGGTGCGCGCTCGTCACCTTTGCGGTCACTTCGCCGCGATGCGCGGCGACGATCGCGTCGAACGCGTCGATCATCCCGCCGAGATCGGCGAGGCGGCGGTTCTCGGCGAGTACGCCCAGGAATTTGCCGGTGAGCGAATCGAGCTTCATCGCCTCTGCGACCGCGGCGACCGCCTTGGCGGCGTCGGTGCGGCTGACGACAGGGCTTTCGACAAGCGCCTTGAGGTCGGCCGATTCGGTCAGGCCCGAACGCAGCGCCGCAAGGCTCTGCTGGACGCTGTCGATGGCGTTCGATTCGCGCGCCAGATCGAACAGCGCGCTGGCATAGCGGCCCGCGAGGCCCGCCGTGATGTTGCCCTGAATGCCGCCGGAATTCTCCACGCGTGAAAGTCCTTTGCTACGATCCCGTGGGGGATGGGTCGCGCGGGTTTTGGCGGATATTCGGAAATATCCCCCGCTGCGAAGTCGCGGCGCGCCTAGCAACGATTGTGCGGCAATGCAAGGTGGTGGTTGGGGGAGTCCCGTGCCCTGCTCGACCCCCTTTGCCGCCGAGCCCGACCCGGGGTTGTCGAAGCACCGCCCTTTCGCCAGAACACCCGCTAGAGCGGACGGCCCTTCGACAAGCTGAGGGCGAACGGATGAGGGGGAAGCCGGTGGGCGAAATGATTCGGATGACGATGGACGACGGCGCCGAGATCGCCGTCTATCATGCAGAGGCGACAGGCGAACGCCGCGGCGGGTTGGTGCTGGTCCAGGAAATCTTCGGCGTCACCGATCATATTCGCGAGCTTTGCGACGAATATGCCGCCGACGGCTATGAGGTGCTCGCCCACGCGCTCTTCGACCGCGAGCATCCGGGGTTCGAGAGCGATTATTCGGGGCCGCAGTTCGAGCGCGCGGTCGAACTCGCGCGCAAACTCCACCCGTTCGAGCAGAGTTTGAAGGATGCGCAGTCGTGCATCGACGCGCTGAAGGGGAAGGGCCCCGTCTTCATCGCCGGCTATTGCTATGGCGGGTCGGTCGCGTGGCGGATGGCGCAGATCAGTCCCGACCTTGCCGCCGCCTCATCCTATTATGGCAGCCTGGTGCCGACCCAGTTCAGCGACGAGCCGCCGCGCTGCGCCGCGATCGCGCATTTCGGTCGCTTCGACGGCGGCATCCCGATGGACGGCGTCGAGGCGCTGATCGCCAAGGCGCACCCGACCGCGCAAATCTTTGTCTATGAGGCGGGGCACGGCTTCAACAGCGACCGGCGCAAGGATTATCACAAACCGAGCGCGGATCTGGCGAGGGAGCGGACATTGATGCTGTTCAACGCGTGCGGGGGGTGAGGCTGGTCTTCATCCATGGCCCTGCAGCTTCGGGCAAACTGTCGTCGGCCGCTATTCTGCACGCGTTGGAAGCGAAGGAGGCGTTTGACTATCCGCCAATTCCCTCGGCGGTCACTATCGACACGGGCGGCGCTGCGCCCGCGGACGCCGCGCTCCGCATTCAAGGCGCGCTTGGTCTCGGTGGCGCATGAAGGCCGCGATCAACCTGCTCGTTTTTGTCGTCGTGCTTGCGCTGGCGGTGGGCGCGCTCTTCTATACGCAGCAGCGCCGCCTGTTCTTTCCGGCGCCGTCCGATTATCCGCAAACGGTCCCGGGCTTTCGCCTTGTCCACAGCCTGACCGATGACGGGCTGCGCCTGACGGCCTTTTATCGCCCCGCCGCACCGGGCAAGAAGACGATCCTCTTCTTTCATGGCAATGGCGACAATATGCTGGGCGCAATCGAGGCGACGCGCGGGCCGGCGGCGGCGGGGCATGGGCTGATGCTCGTCGAATATCGGGGCTATGGCGGCAATCCGGGAAAGCCGAGCGAGGCCGGGCTTTACAGCGACGGCGAAGCGGCGATGCGCTGGCTGGGGCAAGCGGGCGTACCCTCAAGAGAGATAGTCGTCGTCGGCAATTCGATCGGGTCGGGACCGGCGACCGAAATGGCGCGGCGCCACAAGGTCGCGGCGCTGGTCCTGTTGTCGGGCTTGTCCGACCTGCCGTCGGTGGTGCGGAGCCAGGCGGCGTTCATACCGCGCTGGCTTGTACGCGACCGTTTTGACAATGCCGCGAAGTTGGCGCAGGTCGAGGCGCCGGTTTTCCTTATGCACGGGGCGAGTGATACGCTGGTCAAGCCCGACAATCTCGACCGGCTGGTGCGGGCGCGTCGCGATGCGACCGTGGCACGCGTCGCGGGCGTCGGGCATGAGCTTGCCTATACCGCGGGCGCGCAAGCGATTCTCGCGAAATGGATCGACGCCTTGCCCTGAGCCGGTCAGTTCCCGGTCGCGGGCGATGCCGCGCCGTCCGCCAGCTTCTGGCAACGATAGACCAGCCGCTCGTTCGGACTCGTCGGCAGCGCGCTGCGGATCGCGTCCTGTTGCGTTGCAAGCGCTTCGACGCGCGCGGGGTCGGCGGTGCAGCTCTTGACCTCGATGCCTGAACGGATTTCTCTTGCGCGTTCCATCGTTTCGGCGTCGAGCAGATAGCGTTCGACGCGATATTCCTTCCCCGCGGGATCGATCGAGGCGACCGTCACCGTCGCCTCCTCGTTGGGGACAAGGATGCGCTGCCAGCGGCCGTCGGCCCCCATCGCATATTGGGTGCGCTCGTTGACGCAGCCGTTTTTGCCGATTGTCACCGGGACATCGTCGGCCGACGACACGGTGATGCGGCTGCGGTTCGACTGGACCGTGCAGATGAAGCGGCCCTCGGCGAGCGTGCGGGTGGCGGGCTGCGTCGGCTCGTCGGGTGCGGGAGCGTCGGCAATATCGGCGTGCGCGTCGGGGCGCGTCATGAACACCATGATCGCCAGCAGCATCAGCGCGCCACCCGCGCCGCCCGCGATCTTCGCGTTGCGCAGTTTCTGCTGGTTGTAGAAAAGCAGCCCCGCGCCCGCGGCGAGTGCGCCGATCACGAACAGCACGCCCGCGAGTGCGATGCGATTTTCGCGTGCGGCAAGCGCTTCCTCTTCGGCGCGCTGGAGACGGCGTTCGCGTTCGAGCTTTGCGGCCGCTTCCCTGGCCGAATTGGCTTCAGCGGCAACGCGTTCCTCGGCGGCAAGCGCGGCGCGTTCGCGCGCCTCGGCCTCGGCCATCGTCAGGCAGCCGGTGCCGACACTCGTATAGCCTTGATTCGCGTCGGCAAGGAAGCGCGCCAGTTCGCGCGCCGATATGGCGAAGGCGAAAGGCGAATCGCCGTCGTCGGCGCGGGTGATCGCGGTGTTGATGCCGGTAATGCGCCCGCAGTCGTCGACGAGCGGACCGCCCGAGTTGCCGCGCGAGATTTTTGCGGTGTGGACGAGCATCGCGACGCCGTCGACCGACTGCATGTTCGAATAATTGCCCTCGCTGCGCACCGGCGAACGCGGGGTGATATAGTCCGACGCGCTGCGCGCGGTCGCGAGGTCGACATTGCCCGGATAGCCGAGCGCGACGATGTCGGTGCCGGCATCGAGCGGCCCGGTATAGACGGCGGCGGGCGGGACGCGCCCCTGCGTGATTTCGATGAGCGCGAGGTCGCGCGCGCGGTCGATCGCGACGAGCTTTGCGGCATAGCTTTTCTGTCCCTCCGACGGGACGACGCCGAGCGCGACATTGTTCGGATAGCGCACCGCCGAATCGACGACATGCGCGTTGGTGACGATGCGCGTCGGCGAAATGGCGATGCCGCTGCCGTGGCCGAAACCGACGACCTCGCCCTCCATCATCGCGACGGTTACGACGCGCACGACGCTGCGCGACGCGGCGCTGATGTCATCGGCGGCGCGCGCCGGAAGGGCGAGGGAGACGAGGGCGAAGAGCAGCGCGAGCAAGCGGGTCATGGCGGCGCAGACTAAGGCCGTGCGCTTTGAACGCAAGCATCGGGACGCGATGTGCGGCGGGGCGTGGCAATCGGGCTCCAACAGACGGAAAGGACGATGCCATGACCTATACGATCACCGGCCTGGGCGCCGAGCAATTCGCGCCGCTGTTCGCAATGGACGATGCCGCGCTCGCCACTCGCGGCGCGCGGCGCGTCACGGCAAGTGCCGACCGCGGCTTTCCATGCCGGATCAGCCTGGAAGATGCGCGCGCGGGCGAGCAGCTGATCCTGCTCCATCATGTCAGCCACGATGTCGAGACGCCCTATCGCAGCGCCTATGCCATCTATGTGCGGCCGGATGTGCGTGCCGCCACCTATTGCGACGAGGTGCCGCCGGTGTTCGAGGGACGCCCGCTCGCGCTCCGCGCGTTCGACAGCGCGGGGATGCTGCAGACGGCGGCCCTCGCCGCACCGGGGGACGCCGACAAAGCGATCCGTGACCTGTTCGACGACGAAGGCATTGCCTATATCGATGCACACAATGCCGCGCACGGCTGCTTTGCCGCGCGGATCGAGAGGAATTGATCATGGACGGCCGCACCATGACCGACGACGAACGCTGGCAGGCGGTCCGCGCGCGCGACAAGGCCTATGACGGGCGCTTCGTCACCGGCGTGCTCACGACGGGCATCTATTGCCGCCCGAGCTGCGCAGCGCGCCACCCTTTGCGCGAGAATGTCCGCTTCTTTGCCGATGGCGCGGCAGCGCGTGCAACAGGGCTGCGACCGTGCAAGCGCTGCATGCCCGACGATGTCGCGCGCGACGAAAGCGCGGTGATCAAGGCGATTGCCGCGATCAAGGCGAGCGAGGAGCCGCTCGCGCTCGCCGATCTCGCCGCGCGTACCGGCTATTCGCCGACGCATTTCCAGCGCGTCTTTACCCGCCACACCGGCCTGTCGCCCGCAGCATACGCCCGCGCGCTCCGCGAAGAGCGTGCGCGGAAGGCGCTGAGCGACGGAGCAAGGGTGACCGACGCGATTTACGACGCGGGCTTTTCGGGGCCGTCGCGTTTCTATGAGAATATGGAGGGACGTATGGGCATGACGGCTTCGGCCTGGGTGAATGGCGGCAGGGGTACGACGATCCACTGGGCGGTCGTGCCCACCAGCCTCGGCGACATGCTGGTCGCGGCGACCGACAAGGGCGTGTGCCGCCTCAGCTTTGCCGAGGGCCGCGAGGCGCTCGAAGAGCGGTTTCCCGCCGCGACGCTGATCGAGGGCGGTGACGAATTTGCGGCCCTTCTCTCACAGGTAGTTGCGGCGGTCGAGGCGCCGACGCAGGGTTTCGACCATATCCCGATCGACGTGAAAGGGACGGCGTTTCAGGAGGCAGTGTGGCGCGAACTGCGCAGGATTCCGGCGGGCGAAACGCGCAGCTATGCCGAGATCGCCGCGGCGGTCGGAAAGCCCAAGGCGGTGCGCGCAGCGGGGAGCGCGAACGGCGCGAACAATGTCGCCGTGCTGATCCCCTGCCACCGCGTCGTGCGCAGCGACGGGTCATTGGGCGGCTATGCCTATGGCCTGCCGATCAAGGATGAATTGCTGCGCCGCGAAAAAGCGTCAGGCCAGCGGGCATTTGACGAATTCTGAAGCAAACGAAGCAGGAGCATGAGCATGAGCGACAAGATCCGGGATTTCGCGGCACTGCACATACCGGGCAGCCCGCTGATCCTCGTCAATATCTGGGATGCGGGGAGCGCAAAGGCGGTCGCCGCAGCGGGCGCCAAGGCAATCGCGACGGGCAGCTTCGGCGTCGCGGGCGCGCAGGGGCGCGCCGATGGCGAGGATTTCCCGATCGAGGATGTGTTCGAGAATCTGGCGCGGATTCTGGCGGTCACCGACTTGCCGGTCACAATCGACCTGGAGTCGGGCTATGGCGCCGATCCCGCGGCGGTCGGTGTGTCGGTCGCGCGTGCGAAGGAGGCCGGGGCGGCGGGCATCAATATGGAGGATCGCCTGCCCGGTGAAACCGAGTTGCTACCGATAGGTGAAGCGCAGGCGCGCTATCGCGCGGCGGCAGACACTGGCATCTTCGTCAACGCGCGCTGCGATGTGTTTCGCGGACGCGATGCGGCGAACGACGGCGACGCGCTCGTCGCCGCGACGCTCGAACGCGCGCGCGCCTATGCCGACGCGGGCGCGGGGTCGCTGTTCGTGCCCTTCCTGCTCGACGAGGCGTGCATCGGCGCGATCTGCGAAGCCTCGCCGCTTCCGGTCAACATCCTGCGCGGCAAGGGCGGCCCGACGCATCAACGGCTCGCCGAACTCGGCGTCGCGCGGATCAGCCACGGCCACCAGCCCTGGGCGGCGGCAATGAAATGGCTGGCGGGGCAGGCGCGACAGGTGTTCGAGGGCGCCGAGCCGGACTATTGATCCGCGCCTTCCGCGTCCGACGCCTCCTCTATTGTCTCTTCTTCGAGATCGGCGCCATTCCCGCCGTCGCGCATCAATTCGAGGCTACGTAGCAAGGATCGGCCGTTCGCGCCCATATGCGGGTCGAAGGCGATCGATTGTGCAAGCTTGATCGCGACATCATGCTTGCCCTGATTGGCGAGCGCAAAGGCATAGGCGACGCGGACCTCGATATTCTCGGGCGCCAGTAAGAAGGCGGTGCCCAGGCCCTGGATCGCGATGTCGGGCGGGCGTACGCCCTGATCGACGAAGCTGCGGAAATAGGCATAGAGCGGCACCGGATCGTCGGGGTCGGTGCGGTTCGCCAGTTGAATCGGGCGCCGCGCCGCGCGCCAGGACGCGTCGTCATAGTCACCCTTTTCGTCGAGTTCTTCGGTCAATATCCTGCCTAGTAGGACGTTGGCGCGAACGTGGTCGGGCTTGATGGCGAGGGCGCGGTCGAGTGCGTCGCGAAGCGCGCCGGCGTCGCGCTGGTCCTTGTCGATCCCGCGCTCGGCCGCGGCGAGTTCATACCAGACCGCGGCGTCACCTGGGTGCGCCGCAGCGGCGACCTTGAGTGCGTCGCGGATCGCAGACCGCTTTTCGGGGTCGTTGCCCGCGCTCATCCGCTGCAACCGCAGTTCGATTATCGCGTCTTCGCCTGCCGAAAGCGGTGTGATGCGAATATTGGCGGGAATGGGGATGGCTGCGTTCGTCAGCCGGTAGCTGAGCGACCGGCCAACATAGCGCTTCAGGTCTTTGTCGATCGCGTCAAGATCGCCGAAGGCGTTGAGCGCCGCGTCTTTCGCATCCTCGCCCGCGTTGATCGCGCGGACGTAGGCGTCAAGCTGACCCGCGCGCGACGGGTCCTGATAGAGCATGTGCGTCAACAACCATGCGCGTCCGTAAAACACATCGACCTGCTCGGTCGACTTGAGCGAAAGCGGGTCGCTCTCGATCAAGGTCTTGACCGGAATCTGCGGCAGCGCGAGCAGGCTGTAACCGCGGCGATAGGCGGGCTTTCCAACCTCTGCCTTGCCGTTCTTGTTGAAATCGACGGTCGAGTAATATTCGGCAAAGCCCTCGATCAGCCAAGCCGGAAAAACCGCCGTGCGATAGCGTTTCATGAAATGGTGCGAATATTCGTGGAACAGCGTCTGCTGCGACGCCGAAGTGCCGCGCCCCGCGCCGTCATTCTCGCGATGCGAAACAGCAAAACTGCCGTCGGGACCGGTGCGGTAAAATCCCGCGAACCCCGAATTGCGGGAGCCGGTGAACAGCTTGGCAACCTCGCCCGTCGTGCCGAGCAGATAGATCGGCAGGCGATGCGGCTCGCCCTGTTCCTTGACGTCGAGCAGGATGCGAAGCGTGATGTCGAAGCGCTGCAAGGTTTCGGCGAAGCTACGCAGCGAGGATTCGCTGCCTTCGCTATAGATGATGAAGCTGTCGGTTTCGGCCTTTTGCCATTTCGCCCAGGCCGGCGTTGCAGATACCGCGGTCCATGCGCCCAACGCGAGCATAATGATGCGCATATTTCGTCTTCCCCCCGGACACGATCACTTGCCGATTACTTGCTGCCATTGGCGAACACGACTGTAAAGTGTCAGACGAAACTATAGGGATCGACGTCGATTGCGAGGCGCGCCTTGGCGGGCCAGTCGATGCTCCCCACCCAATCGCGGATCGTCCCCTGCAGGTCGAAGCTGCGCGGGGCGTGGAGGAGGAGGCGGAAGCGGTGGCGGCCGCGCAGCATCGCGAGCGGTGCGGGGGCGGGGCCATAGACCGCGAGGCCGTCGGCGACCGGCGCCTTTTGCCCCAGCCGCTGCGCTACGCCGCGCGCGACCTCGACATCCTCCGACGAGATGATCAGCGCGGCGAAGCGACCATAGGGCGGCGCTCCCGCGCGGCGACGCGATGCGGCCTCGGCGGCGTAGAAGCCGTCGCGGTCGTTCTCGACGAGCGCCGCCATCACCGGCGCGTCGGGAACGCGCGTCTGGATGAGCACCTCGCCCGGCTTCGCCCCGCGCCCTGCGCGCCCCGCGACCTGCGCGATTTGCTGGAAGGTCCGTTCGGACGCGCGCAAGTCGCCGCCGTCGAGGCCAAGGTCGGCGTCGACCACGCCGACGAGGGTGAGGTTGGGGAAGTGATAGCCCTTGGTGACGAGCTGTGTGCCGATGATGATGTCGACCAGTCCCTCCTCGACATTGGCGACGAATTCGGCAGCCTTGGCGGGCGACCAGAGCGTATCGCTGGTGACGATCGCGGTGCGTGCCTCGGGAAAGCGCAATGCCACTTCATCGGCGACGCGCTCGACGCCGGGACCGCAGGCGACGAGGCTGTCTTCGTCGTCGCATTCGGGGCAGAGGCGCGGCGGCGGCATGACATGGCCGCAATGGTGGCAGGCAAGGCGGTGGACGAGCCGGTGCTCGACCATCCACGCGGTGCAATTGGGACACTGGATGCGATGCCCGCACGTCCGGCAGAGGGTGAGCGGCGCGAAACCGCGGCGGTTCAGAAAGAGCAGGCTCTGCTCGCCCTTCCCCAGCCGGTTGGCGAGCGCGTCGACGAGCGGGGGTGCCAGCCATTTTCCGCGTTCGGGCGGGTCGCGGCGCATGTCGATCGCGGCAAGGTCGGGGAGGGTGGCGCCGCCGAAACGTGCGGGCAGGCTGATGTGACGATAGCGCCCCGCCTCGACCATCGCGAGGCTTTCCAGCGCGGGGGTCGCGCTTGCGAGCACGACGGGCACGCCTTCGAAATGCCCGCGCATCACCGCGACGTCGCGTGCGTGATAATGGACGCCATCCTCCTGCTTGAAGCTCGTCTCATGCGCCTCGTCGACGGTGATGATGCCGAGATTGGCATAGGGGAGGAAGAGCGCCGAGCGCGCGCCGACGATGATCTTCGCCTCGCCGCTGGCGATCGCGTGCCAGGCGCGGCGGCGCTCGGTCGAGCGCAAGCCCGAATGCCACGGCACCGGCTCGCAGCCGAAGCGCGCGGCGAAGCGCGTCAGCATCGGCTCGGTCAGCGCGATTTCGGGGAGCAGGACGAGCGCCTGCTGGCCCGCGGCGACCGCGGCGGCGATCGCCTCCATATAGACTTCGGTCTTGCCCGAGCCGGTGACGCCGTCGAGCAGCAATGTCTCGAACCGCGCGGCCGCGACCGCGGCGCGCAGTTGTTCGGCCGCCGCCGCCTGTTCGTCGGACAGGTCGGGCGGCGCAAAGCCGGGGTCGGGTTCGGGCCAGGGGGCGTCGGCGGACACCTCGACCGCCTCGAGCGCGCCTGTGTTGACGAGGCCGCGCACAACCGCCTCGCTGACACTCGCGAGCGCGGCGAGTTCGCGCACCGTGCCCTGCCGCGTGCCGATGGCGTCCATCGCGACGCTGCGTTGCGGCGTCATGCGCGCGGGCAGTTCGCCGGTCGCGCGATATTCGACGATCGGGCGGCGCGCATCGGCAAAGGCGGCGCCGGGGAGCACCATGCGCAGCACCGACCCCGGCGGGCCCAGATAATAATCGCTCGTCCATTCGACGAGGCGGCGGAGCGCAGCGGGGATCGGCGGGACGTCGACGATCTCGAACAGGTTGCGCAGGCGGTTGTCGCCGACGGGTTCCGGCGCGCCGAAGCTTTCCTCCTCCCACACCACGCCGCCCATCCGCCGCGGCCCCAAGGGGGCGACGACGACGCTGCCGAGCGGCGCATCGCTGCCTTGCGGCACGCGATAGTCGAGCGGGCCGAGGGCTGCGGTGAGGAGGAGAACGCGGGCGCGGGTCATGGAGGACGCAGGATATAGGCGGCGGCGCGAAATAGGAAAGCGGGGAGGTTATCCGACGGCCGTTTACGACCGATTGCGGACGTTCGATCCTCCCTGTGCCGCAGGCATGGGGAGGGGGACCGCCGCCGCAGGCGGTGGTGGAGGGGCGGCGGCGTTGCGCCATTTGCCCCTCCGTCAGCGCTGCGCGCTGCCACCTCCCCATCGCTGCGCGACAGGGAGGATTCAGGGCGGCTGGCGAGCGTTCGCGATCCTTTATTTCATCGTCACCCCGGACTTGATCCGGGGTCCCGCTTCTATGGCGCCGCTGAGCGGGACCCCGGGTCAAGCCCGGGGTGACGAGGGTATTATTGAACGCCCGCTCCCCACCCCAAAGCCGACGCTCGCCACCTATGCCGAAACCAACGCCGCCTTCGTCTCCCGCCGCGCGGGCTTCGGCCGCCGGAACCAGAAGGTCCAGACCGCAAAGCTGCCGAGCAGGGTCAGCGCAATTCCCGACAGCGTCATCAGCAGGCGATAGGGCAGTCCGCCGACCTTGCCCGCGTGGAGCGGATAGGCCTTGTTGAACGCCTGTGCGGCGGACGGCATGGCGAGCGCGTCGCGCGCGCCCAGCAGTTCGCCGGTCGCCGCGTCGAACCACAGGGTCGTGCGTCCGTTGGGGAGCCATTCGGCGGGCTGGCGCATGCGCAGGCTGATCGGATCGCCGGCCCCGCGCGGCAGGCTGAGGATACGGAATTCGGCGTCGGGAAAGCGGCGGCGCGCCTCGGCGAGCATCGCGGCATAATCGGGGTTTGCCGCGAGCGGACCGCTGTCATAGTCGGGCGTTGCCATTGCGTCGGCCGCTTCGCCCGTCGAGCCGAAAGGCGCGACGACCGCCATTGCGAAGGGACGAAAGATCATCATCGTGCCGGTGACGACCGACAGCAAAAGCAGCGGCGCGGCGACGATGCCGAGATCGCGATGGTGCATCAGGATCGCCGGGCGGCTCATCCGCTTGGGCCAGAACCGGAATTGAAAGGTCTTCCGCGTTCGCCACCACAGGATGACGCCGCTGATGACGAAGAACAGCCCCGCGAGCCCTGCGATGCCGATCACCCATTCGCCGCTGTCGCCCGCGAACAAATGGTGGTGGAAATCGAAGATCCAGAGTTCGGGCCGCTCCCACTGATTCGCCCAGCGCGCGACCACATGGCCCGATTGGTCGGCATAGAGCCCGGCGCCTTCGCCGAAACGCGCCTGGTGCAGCCCGAAGCTTTCGCGCGCAAAGATAATGCCCTGCGGCGCCTCGGGCAGCGCCATGATCGCCTCGGTCGCGCGCGTTACGCTGTCGAGGTCGGTGCGCTGTGCGTCGGCTGCGCGCGGCAGGCCGATCCATGCGTCCTTGTGAAGCAGGATCGTCCCGGTCAGCCCGAGCAACGCGAGCAGGAGGCCGATAAGCCCCCCCGTCCAGCGGTGCAGCGTGTCGAGCAGCTTCATCATTTAAAAGCGGTAATCCCAGCCGAGCGTAAAGGTCCGGCCGCGTCCGGCGAAGTTGAAGAAATTGTCGGTCGGGCGCTGGGTATCGCTCGCGTAGCTGATATATTGTTTGTCGAAGAGGTTCTGCACCGCGAGGCTGAGACCCCCGATCGCGGTCTGGTAGCGGACAAACGCATCGGTGAGCGCATAGCCCTCGAAATCGTTGCGCGCGTCGCGATTGGGTCCGCCGAAGGTGCGCGCGAGGTAGAATTGCGTCTGCACGCGCGCCGAAAACGGACCCTTGGCATAGGCAGCAGCAAGGTTGAGCCGGTCGGGCGAGATGTTCGCGCCGTCGAGGTCGGTGTCGACGACATTGTCGTCGTCGCTGTCGTAGCGGCCGACGATATGGGCGTAACCCGCCGAGAGCGTCAGCCCGTCGATCGGCGTCCTGACCGCGAGGTTGATTTCGAGCCCCTCGATTTCGACGCGCTCGCGTTCGACGGTGAAGATGCCGTCGGGCCCGGCCTGAAGCCGCTGGCCGTTCTTGCTCGACGACCAGAAATAGGCGGCGCTCGCGTCGAGCGGGCCGCGCTTGACCTCGAACCCGATTTCTCGGTTGTTCGAAACGATGGGGGCGATGTCGAGGAAGTCGTCGATATCGGTGCCGGGGGTGCTCACCGATCGCGTGATGCGCCCGACGTCGGGAACGGTATAGCCCTCGGCATAGCTGGCGTAGGCGCGGATGCCCGCGACCGGCTCGACGATCACGCCGCCGTTGAGCAGCACATCGTCGAAGGTCGGGCTGCCGCCCGAAACGAAGGTGCTGCCCGAGGAGGCGAGCGTCGTATAATCGTCGATGCTGATCTTCACATTTTCATAGCGCGCGCCGCCTGCCAGGCGAATGCGCCCGCCCGCCAGCTTGAGGTTCGCCTGACCAAAGGGCGCGAGGCTGCGGAAATCGGTCGGCGGCACCCAGCTGCGTCCCGTCGCGATCAGCCTTTGCTCGGTCGTGTCCCACAGTGCGTCGAAGCCCGCGATGAGGGTGAGTGCCTCGAACCCCGGCAGCGCGCGTTCATAGGACAGCTTGCCGCCATATTTGCGGCTGCGATTCTGCGACTGGTCGAACAGCGTTCCGACGGGCGCGATCGCCGCGTCCTGAAAGGTCGCAATCGGATTGGGCTCGCCGCCGAAGGTGTCGCGGCTGCGGTTCCAGAATATCTGGCTGACGAAATTGCCGCCGCCGAGGTCGCTGTCGGTGAGCGAGAGCGCGAGGCTTTCGGTGCGGTTGGTCGCAGGCACGCCCGGCGGGGTGCCGCGCTGCTGGCTCGTCGGCAGGCCGGTCGCGCGGTTGCCCGCGACGACCATATAATCGCCGTCGCCCTCGAGATCGAAGCGGCTCGCGATCAGGTCGAGCCGCATCGTGTCGGTCACTTCATAACCGAAGCGGCCGAAGAGCGAGAGCGCCTTTGAATCCTGCGTCTCACCCTGCGTCAGGTTGATGCCGATCGGGCGTCCCTCGCCGTCGCGAAAAATGCCGCGCAGCTCATAGGCTGCCCCGACCGACGCGTCGAAGCGATCGGCCTTGTACTGGACGAGCCCCGCCGCCTTTCCGCCCATTCCGGCGTCGGAAAATTCATTGTCGGCGGTGCCCTGCAAGAGCACTCGGCCCGACACACCCTCTTGCACCGGCGCGCCGACGGTGACCTGATTGACGATGCCGCCGGTGCCGCCGATGCCCTGCAGCGCGTTCGAGCCATAGATGAGCTCGACGCGGTCGACAAAGAAGCCGTCGATGGTGAAGCCGTCGCGGCTGCCGTCGCGCAGCGGGGTCGATTGCGGGATGCCGTTGATCGCATAAAGCGGCGAGCGACCGCGCAGCGTCTCGCCCGCGCCCGACAGCTTCTGGCGGGTGGGAGAGAAGCTGGGGGTAAGCGTCGCGACCGCGTCGGTGACCGATCCGGAGATCGCAAGCTGTTCGTCGAGCGCCGCCTTGTCGATCAGGTCGACCGTCAGCGGCAGCGCATTGGCAGGCAAGATGGTCCGCGCGGCGGTGACGATAATCGCATTGCCGTGTTCGGCACCCCCGGCCGGGGCTTCTTCGGCGAAAGCGGGGGTGGCAAGCGCGCTTGTGGCGAGCATGGCGACGGCAATCTTGCGAATCATTCTCAACTCCTGTTTGCGGGTTCGCTAGTGAGAACCAATTGCAATTGCAAGCCGTGTTTGGAATCCTGAGCCTTTTTTTCGGCGCCCGTCGCCACGCGCGGCAAAGCGCGCTATCACGGTCGCCATGCGGGAGAAGGAACTGCGTTTCGCGCTGATTTGCTATGGGGGCATCAGCCTTGCCGTCTATATGCACGGCATTACCAAGGAGGTGTGGCGGCTCGCCGCGGCGTCGCGCGCCTTTCACGAGGGTGCGGTTCCCGATGGTTCGGGCGCCGCCTATCACGCGCTTCTCGCCGCGATCGACGCCAAGGCCGGGGTGCGCCTGCGCGTCTTTGCCGACATTATTGCGGGTGCGAGCGCCGGGGGTATCAACGGCATCTTCCTCGCGTGCGCGCTGGCGACCGGCCAGTCGCTCGATCCGCTCACCGACCTGTGGCTCGACGCCGCCGATGTCGACAGCCTGCTCGATCCCGATGCGCGTCCGCTATCCGCTGCGACCAAATTCTGGGCGGTGCCGATCGCAGGCTGGGCGATGAAGCGGCGCGGAAATGCCATCGACCGCACCGTCGGCGAAGGCGCACAGGACGAAGTGCGCGCAAAATTGTCGCGGTTCGTACGCGCGCGTTGGTTCGAGCCGCCGTTCGGCGGCGAGACATTTACCAACCTGCTGCTCGATGCATTCGAGGCGATGGATGCGGGACCAAGGGGGCCGCTCCTCGTCCCCGATGGTCAGCCGATCGACCTGTTCGTCTCGGTCACCGATTTCGCCGGCCATGCGATGCCGCTGTCGCTCAATAGCCCGCCGCGCGTGACCGAGCAGGAGCACCGGCTCGTCATGCACTTCCGTCACGACGGCCGCGGCGGCAGACGCATCGACGATGTGCCGGGGCTGACCGCGGCGGCGCGCGCGACGGCGAGCTTTCCTGGCGCCTTTCCGCCCTTTACCTTGCGCGAAATCGACAATGTGCTCGAACGGCGCAACCTGGCGTGGCCTTCGCGCGCCGGTTTCATCCGCGCGCAGCTTCCCAAGGGGGGCGAGGCCGATCCCGCCGACCGCGTGCTCATCGACGGTTCGGTGCTCGCCAATGCGCCCTTCCGTCCCGCGATTGCCGCGCTCAAGCAGCGTCCGGCGCGGCGCGAGATCGACCGGCGCTTCGTCTATATCGATCCCAAACCCGATTTCCGCTCGATCAGCTTCGGCAAGCCCGGCGAGGTCAAGGAGGGCGCGTCGCCGCGACTTCCCGGCTTCCTGCCCACGATCCTCGGCGCCTTGTCCGAAATTCCGCGCGAACAGCCGATACGCGACAATGTCGAGGCGATCGAAGGCATGTCGCGCCGTATCCGCCGGATGCAGCGCGTCGTCGATGCGATGAAGGTCGAGGTCGAGGAGCAGGTCGCGGCATTGTTCGGCACGACCTTCTTTCTCGACACGCCGACAACCGCGCGCCTCGCGCGCTGGCGCGCAAAGGCGCAGGAACAGGCCGCAGCCCGCGCGGGTTTCGCCTATGCGCCCTATGGTCATCTGAAATTGTCGGCGGTGGTCGAGGAGCTGGTGCGCGTGACGGAGCGGCTCGCGCCTTCGGCGAACGAGATGCAGCGTGCGTCACGACGCGAGGCGCTGTGGACGGAGGTTCGCGCGCGCGGGCTCGACCGGATTTCGGGCAAGCGCGGTGCGGGCGCGAGCGGCGATGCGATCGACTTTTTCCGCACCCACGACCTCGGCTTTCGGGTGCGGCGGCTGCGTTTCCTGGCGCGCGAGCTCGACGGCGCGGTTGAGGCGACGCGCGACGCGCGCGATCCCGAGTGCGAGGCGATGCGCGAGGCGATTTTTACCGCGCTCGGCCTCTATCTCGAGCGTCAGGGCGACGACTGGCTCGAGGCGATCGAGCTTTCGGACGAGGCGCCCCCCGCCGAATGGATCGATGCGATTGCTGCGCGGCGCGACCTGCCGGGCGTCGATGGCGATGCCGACGCGCTGATCGCCGAGGGGCTCGCCGCGTTGCCGAAGGACGATCGGCGGACTTTGCTGCTCGCCTATCTCGGCTATCCCTTTTACGATATCGCGACGCTGCCGCTGCTCCAGGGCGAGGGGTTCGACGAGTTCGACCCGATCAAGATCGACCGCATCTCGCCCTCCGACGCGACCGCGATCCGCGGCGGCGGCGCGGCGGCGATGCTCAAGGGAATCGAGTTCAACAGCTTCGGCGCCTTTTTCAGCCGCGCCTATCGCGAGAATGACTATCTGTGGGGACGGCTTCACGGCGCCGACCGGCTGATCGACATCGTCGCGAGCAGCGTCACCGGCGATGGCGCGCTGGCCGACGACGCCCTGATGGCGATCAAGCGCCGCGCCTTTCACGCGATCCTCGACGAAGAAACGCCGCGGCTGCCCAGGGTGCAGGCGCTGATCGCGGAGCTGCGGCACGAGATCGACGCCGCAGGCTGAGGAGCGGTTCGGGCGCTAGCGGTGCTGGTCGATCAGGATCGGATTGCCGTCGGGATCGACCAGCGTGATGCTCGCAGGGCCGCTGCCGTCGGGATCGGCTTCCGATGTCAGCTCGACGCCCGCTGCCTTCAACTGCGCCTGTAGCGCGCGCACGTCGGTGAAGGGATCGATCTCCTGCGCATTCTCGTCCCAGCCGGGATTGAAGGTCAGGATATTCTTGTCGAACATCCCCTCGAACAGCCCGATGACCGTCGTCCCGTTCTTGAGGATCAGATAGCCATGCTCGGCGTTGCCGCCGAAATCGCGGAATCCCAGCTTTTCATAAAATGCGCGTGACACCGCCAGATCCTTGACCGTCAGGCTGACCGAAAACACTCCGAGTTGCATGCCGCCTCTCCCTTTTCCGCCGAACTCAATGGCTGTGGTCGCCGCCGCCGTGGCTGTGGGCGCCCATGACGTCCTTTGACCGGTCGGGCTTGTGGCCGCGCGGATGCCCTTTTTCGCTGTTGTAGATGGCTTCGACGAAGGCGTCGCCCATGATGAAACCGCCCTTGACCTCATATTTGGCGGCGGGCTTCATCGCCTTTACCTCGTCGAGCGACATGCCCCCGGCCTTCGCGCTCTCGACCGCGCCAACCACTTCGGCGAGCATCGCGCGATAGGCGGCGAGGTCGGCCTTGGTGGCGAGCGGGCCGTGGCCCGGAATGATCACGCTTTTCTCGTCGGCCTTCGCGAGCACCATGTCGGCGGCGGCGAGCACGCCATAGACCGATCCACCGCTGCCGAGGTCGATGTAAGGCAGCGTCACCTTGTGGAAAAAGGTGTCGCCCATGTGAAAGACATTGGCCGTTTCCCAATGGAGGATCGAATCGCCGTCGGTATGCGCGTGCGGCGCGTGCATGACGCGTACCGTGTCGCCGTTGAGGTGCAGCGTGATGCCGTCGTGATAGGTGAGCACCGGCAGTGCATCCTTCGGTGCCGGCGCGGCGCGGCCGCCGCGGTGAAGGCTGCCCTCGGCGAGCCGCTCGCGGACATGGTCGTGCGCCATGATCATCGCGCCCGCCTTGCCGAAATTTTCGTTCCCGCCGCTATGGTCGCCGTGCCAGTGCGTGTTGATCAGCCATTTGACCGGGGTCGCGCCGAGCGCGGCTACCGCGGCCTGGAGTTTTGGGGTCAGCGGCGCGAACTGGTCGTCGACAAGGACCGTGCCGTCGGCGCCGTGGCTCACCGCGATATTGCCGCCAGCGCCGAACAGCACCGCGATCGACGGTGAAACGGTTTCGGTGCGGATTTCGACCTTCGACAAATCCTGCTGCGCGAGCGCGGCGGGAGCGGCGAGGACCAGAGTCGAGGCGAAGATCACGGCGCGGAACATGACAGGGCCTTTCGTAAGCGGACGATGCGAAAGGCTAGCAGGGTGCGGAGGGAAAGAAAGGGGGAGGCGGAGGTTCGGCAAAACCCGCGCTCAATCGGTCAGATCGTCCCACATTTCCTTGATGCGCCCGAAAAAGCCCTGGCTCGCGGGGCATTCGTCGCCGGTTTCGGTCTCGCGGAAGGCCTCGAGCAGTTCCTTCTGCTTCGCCGACAGGCGCGTCGGCGTTTCGACGTCGACCTGGACGACGAGGTCGCCGTGGCCGCGGCCGTTGAGCACCGGCATGCCAGCGCCGCGCTGGCGGAGCTGCTTGCCCGACTGGATGCCTGCGGGAATGTTGATCTCGTGTCTCTGGCCGTCGAGGCCGGGGATGGTGATGCACCCGCCGAGCGCGGCGGTGGTAAAGCTGATCGGCGCGCGGGTGAACAGCGTCGTGCCCTCGCGCTCGAACAATTTGTGCCGCGCCATGTGGAGGAAGATATAGAGGTCGCCCGGCGCCGCACCGCGCGCGCCGCTTTCGCCCTCGCCCGACAGGCGGATGCGCGTGCCCTCGTCGACACCCGGGGGGATGTCGACGGTCAGCGTCTTGCGCCGGTCGACGCGGCCTTCGCCAAGGCAGGTGCCGCAGGGGTCGGCGATAACCTCGCCAGCGCCCTGACACGTCGGGCAGACCCGCTCGACCATGAAAAAGCCCTGCTGCGCGCGGACCTTGCCATGACCGCCGCAGGTCGAGCAGCGATGCGTATGGGTGCCGGGCTTGGCACCCGATCCGTCGCAAGTGTCGCAGCGCGCCGCGACGTCGACCTGGATTTCGCGGCGGCAGCCGGTGAAGGCATCCTCGAGCCGGATTTCCATGTCGTAGCGCAGGTCGGCGCCGCGCGCGGGGCCGCGCTGTTGCCGTCCGCCGCCGAATGCCGACCCGAAGATCGATTCGAAAATGTCGCCAATGTCGCCGAAGTCGGCACCGCCCCCGTTCGCGCCGAAGCCGCCGTTCCGGAAAGCATCCTTGCCGAACCGGTCATAGGCGGCGCGCTTTTGCGGATCTTTCAGGCAGTCATAGGCTTCGCTGATCGCCTTGAACCGCGCCTCGCTGTCGCTGCACCCCGGATTGCGGTCGGGGTGATATTGCATCGCGAGCTTGCGATAGGCTGACTTCAGCGCCTTGTCGTCGGCGCTGCGGTCAACCTGCAGCAGTTCGTAATAATCGATGTCGAGCGACATGGTTTGCTTATGCCCCCAAGGGTGCAGCCCTTCGAGACAGCCCTTCGCTTTCGCTCAGTCCCTCCCCCGGACGAACGGATAACCACGCACCGTTCGCCCTTGGGAGCCCTTGAGCTTGTCGAAATGGCGTCTCGAAGGGCATGCCCTTCGCCTTACTTCTTGTCGTCTTCGACTTCCGAAAATTCGGCGTCGACGACGTCTTCGTCGGCCTTGCTTTCGGTCGCATCAGCGGCGGGCGACGCCGCGGCCTGCTGTTCCTTTTCATAGATCGCCTGGCCGAGCTTCATCGCGACCTGCGCCAGCGCCTGCGACTTTTCGGTCATCGCGGCGCTGTCGCCGCCTTCGACCGCGGTCTTGGCTTCGGCAACCGCCGCCTCGATTTCGGACTTCAGCGCCGCATCGATCTTGTCGCCATGCTCTTCGAGCTGGCGTTCGGTCGTGTGGATCAGGCTTTCGGCGTTGTTCTTCGCCTCGGCCGCCTCACGGCGCTTCTTGTCCTCTTCGGCGAACTGTTCGGCGTCCTTGACCATCTGGTCGATGTCGCTGTCCGACAGGCCGCCCGACGCCTGGATCTTGATCTGCTGTTCCTTGCCGGTGCCCTTGTCCTTGGCATGGACCGACACGATGCCGTTGGCGTCGATGTCGAAGGTCACTTCGATCTGCGGAACGCCGCGCGGAGCGGGGGGGATGCCGACGAGGTCGAACTGGCCGAGCATCTTGTTGTCGGCGGCCATTTCGCGCTCGCCCTGGAACACGCGGATCGTCACCGCCGATTGATTGTCGTCGGCGGTCGAATAGACCTGCGACTTCTTGGTCGGGATGGTGGTGTTGCGGTCGATCATGCGCGTAAACACGCCGCCCAGCGTCTCGATGCCGAGCGACAGCGGAGTCACGTCGAGCAACAGCACGTCCTTGACATCGCCCTGCAGCACGCCCGCCTGGATCGCCGCTCCGATCGCGACGACTTCGTCGGGATTCACGCCGGTGTGCGGTTCCTTGCCAAAGAAATCCTTCACGACTTCGCGCACGCGCGGCATGCGCGTCATGCCGCCGACCAGCACGACCTCGTCGATCTCGCTGGCGTTGACGCCCGCATCCTTGATCGCCTTCTTGCACGGTTCGAGCGTGCGCTTGACGAGTTCTTCGACCAGCTTTTCGAGGTCGGAGCGCGTGATCGTCTTCACAAGATGCTTCGGCCCGTTGGCGTCGGCGGTGATGAAGGGCAGGTTGACCTCGGTCGTCGCGGCCGACGACAGCTCGATCTTTGCCTTTTCGGCGGCTTCCTTGAGCCGCTGGAGCGCAAGCTTGTCACCGCGCAGGTCGATGCCTTCGTCCTTCTTGAAGGTGTCGGCGAGGAATTCGACGATCTTGCTGTCGAAATCTTCACCGCCGAGGAAGGTATCGCCGTTGGTCGACTTCACCTCGAACACGCCGTCGCCGACTTCGAGAATCGAAATGTCGAAGGTGCCGCCGCCAAGGTCATAGACGGCGATCGTCTTGTTCTCGCTCTTGTCGAGGCCATAGGCGAGCGCGGCCGCGGTCGGCTCGTTGATGATGCGCAGCACTTCGAGGCCGGCGATCTTGCCCGCGTCCTTGGTCGCCTGGCGCTGTGCGTCGTTGAAGTAAGCGGGGACGGTGATGACCGCCTGCTCGACCTTTTCGCCCAGATAGGCTTCGGCGGTTTCCTTCATCTTCTGAAGGATGAAGGCCGAGATCTGCGACGGCGAATAATCCTCGCCGCCCGCCTTGACCCATGCGTCGCCATTGCCGCCCTTGGCGATGGTATAGGGGACGAGCTCCATGTCCTTCTTGGTCATGGGATCGTCGAAGCGGCGGCCGATCAGGCGCTTCACCGCAAAAATCGTGTTCTCGGGGTTGGTCACCGCCTGGCGCTTCGCCGGCTGGCCGATCAACCGCTCGCCATCCTTGGCGAACGCGACGATCGAGGGCGTGGTGCGCGTGCCTTCGACGTTTTCGATAACCTTGGGCTTGCCGCCCTCCATGACCGCAACACAGCTGTTGGTGGTGCCGAGGTCGATCCCGATGACTTTGGCCATTGATATATCCGTCCTTGTTGCAACTTTGGCGCCCTGAACAGGCACGCCGTTTCATTGGTCCCTTGCGGGTTTCTGGGGGCGATATAGGTGCGCCGCTCCTTGGCACAAGGGCTTTAGGGGCTTATCTGGGAGGCGAAAATTTCGGCTTTTACGGAGTCCTCCCAAAATGAAACCTTTTGCCATCGCTGCATTTGCCCTCGCTGCGCTGTCGCTTTCCGCGTGCGGCGAGAAGCTGGGGGGCGAAAAGCCGCTCAACGTCGTCAGTGGCCATATCGTGATGGGGGCGACCCCCGACCGGCCGGCGGTCGGCTATTTCCGCGTCCAGGGCGGCCCGCGCGACGTCGAACTCGTCGCCGTGACCGCCGACCTCGCGCAGCGCGTCGAGATGCATGAAACGGTGCGCGAAAATGGCGTCACCGCGATGAAGCCGCTTTCCGGCGCGCCGGTCCCCGCAAAGGGCGAGCTGGTGTTCAAGCAGGGCGGCAAGCATCTGATGATCTGGAACATCAATCCCGCCGCGGTGCGCGCCGGCAAGCTGCCGATGGCGTTCGTGTTCACCAACAACAATAATGAACGCATCCTCTTCGACCTGCCGATCAAGGAGGCGCCGGGCGCCGAAGCGATGGATCATGGTTCGATGGATCATGGCAGCGGCGGCGCGCCGGGCGCGGAATCCGCTGCGAAATAAGCGCAGGTGCCACGCCACGCCCGTGCCCTGACCGACGGCGAGGTCAAACTGGCGCGCAGCGTCTTTGGCGATGCCATCGACTATCCGCGCGTCCGCGTGTGCCGCAGCAAATGGGCCTTCTTCCAGCCGCGCCGCGTCGTGATGGCGCCGATGGGCGCGCTGCACTTTCACCCGCACGGCGATTTATATTGCGATGATTTCGGCGCGGCGTCGCAATCGCTGAAGGGGCTGTTCATTCACGAGATGGTCCATGTGTGGCAGGCGCAGACGCGCGGGCGCTGGTATCTGGTGCTGATGCGCCATCCCTTCGCGCGCTATTCCTATACATTGAAGCCGGGGTGGAAACTCGAACGCTATGGCCTGGAACAGCAGGCGGAGATCGTGCGTCACTATTGGCTGTTGACGCAGGGCGTGCGCGTTGCCGGTGCGCCGGGGGCGGAGGCGTATCGCGCGGTGTTGCCCTTTGCCGAGCCGCGCTGACATCCAGGTTGCGCTGGCGAAATCGACTTGCCCCGCGCGGCGGCGCATGACACATGGTAAGCGGTTCAAAATGGGGGTGAAGTCATGAAATTGATGGGGATTGCGGCGCTGGCCGCGCTGACCGTTCCGGTGGCTGTTTCGGCGCAGGATCTGTCGCTTCCCGCCGATCCGGTGAAAGCGATCGAGGGCAAGTGGACCGGACCGTGGAACGAGTGGGAAATCAACGTCCGCAACGGCCGCGTCGAACTGACGAAGGGCGATCCGAAGACATATAGCTATCTTCCGGTCGGCACCGTGCTGGGCGTGCTCAACGGCAACGGCAAGGCGGACGGCCGCGCGTATCGTTTCAGCGGGTCGACGTGCCTCCACCACAGTCAGGGACGCGGGCCTTCGGCCTATGAAGTGATCCCGTGCGGCGATTATGGCGCGGTGCTCAGCGTTTTCGCCAACTCTTATGAACTGCGCGTGTCGGGCCTGTCTTTTCGCCGGCCGAAAAAATAAACGTGAATGAACGGGCGGGAAGGCGCCGAAGCGCCTCCCCGCTCAACTTCAGTGCTGCATGTCCTGATGCTCGCCGTGGTCCGGCGCGTCCTCGCCCTTCTTCCCGGCGCAGCAATCTTTCTTCATTTCCTTGCAGCAGCACGCCTTGGGCGCCTTGTCCTCAGCCGCGTGCGCGGCCGTCGGGGCAGCGAACAACATGGCGAAACCGAACATCAGATTTTTCATGTGCATCTCCTTCGAACGCAAGGACGAAGATTCGACCCTGACCGAACGACAGTCTGTATGCGCGTCGTTCGGCAATGTCGCCGCTTCATCGTGGCGGCAAATTAGCCCGGCCGCGCGGAAATGAAAGCATCGCAGAGCCGCGATGAATCTGCGCTGGCCAAATGGCCTGCGTTCGTCCTATGTTCCGCGCATGGACCCGACCGCGCTGCTCATCGCTCTCTTCTCCCTTGTCCTTGGCGCCCTGATCGGCTGGCTCGTTGCGGGGCGGCAGGCGGGGGCGCTCAAGGCCGAGCGCGACGGATTTGCCGAGCGCTTCAAGGCGGCGGTGAGCGACCTTGCTGGCGAGGCCGAGGCGCGCAAGACGGCGGACCTGCAATTGTCGGCGCTGCTCGCCGAGCAAAAGGCGCGCGACGCGGCGCATGACGCGCAGATTGCGCAGCTCAAGGACGCGCAGGCGGCGCTCACCGCGCAGTTTCGCGAGGTCGGGCAGGCGATGCTCGACAAGGCGCAGCAGGATTTTCTCGCGCGCGCGACCGACCGCTTCAAGCAGAGCGAGGAAAGCGCGGGGCAGAATCTGAAGGCGCTGCTCCAGCCGGTGCACGAGCGGCTGCAGAAATATGAGGAAGCGGTCGGCAAGGTCGAGGCCGAACGGCGCGACGCCTTTGGTATGTTGCAGGGCCAGATCGCGGCGATGCGCGAAGGCACCGAGCGTGTGTCGAGCGAGGCGGCGAAGCTCGTGAACGCGCTCCGCAACGCCCCCAAGGCGCGCGGGCGCTGGGGCGAGCAACAGCTGCGCAATGTGCTCGAAAGCTGCGGGCTTGCCGAACATGCCGATTTCCAGACCGAGGTGAGCGTCGCCGATGGCGAAGGCGGGCGGCTGCGTCCCGACGTGGTGGTCAAGGTGCCGGGCGGGCAGAGCCTCGTCATCGACGCCAAGGTCTCGCTCAACGCCTATCAGGACGCCTTTGGTGCCGTCGACGATGGCGAGAAAGCGACGCATCTCGCGGCGCATGCCGCCGCGATGAAGGCGCATGTCAACGCGCTGGGGGCCAAGGCCTATTGGAACCAGTTTGCCGACACGCCCGACTATGTGGTGATGTTCGTCCCCGGCGAGCATTTCCTCGCCGCCGCGCTCGACCATGATCACGAGCTTTGGGACTATGCGTTCGAGCGCAAGGTGCTGCTCGCGACTCCGACCAACCTGATCGCGATAGCGCGAACGGTCGCGGCGGTGTGGCGGCAGGAAAAGCTTGCCGGACAGGCGCGCGAGATCGCGGCGCTGGGCAAGGAGCTTTACGCGCGGATGGCGACGATGGGCGGCCATATCGCGCGCGTCGGCAAGAATCTCGATCAGGCGACCGGGGCGTACAATGCCTTTGTCGGCAGCTTCGAAAGCCAGGTGCTGACGCAGGCGAAGCGGTTCGAGACGCTCGACGTCGAGACGGGGGGCAAGGAGATACCGGTTCTGCCTGTCGCCGAACAGTCGGCGCGACCGCTTGCGAAGCTTGCGGCCGCGCCGAGCGCGGTGAACGACGAGGGCGAATAGCCCATGAGCGACGGCGACTGAAGGCTCCTTAAAGGCTCCTTGAATGCCGTAACAAGAAGTAACGCAGTCTTCCTTTCGTTGCCGCGGGGGAGATTCAAATCGACCGTCTGAGCACCGCCGTCCGTCCATCTGGGCCGGTCAGCACCAACGTCCCGTCCGACGGAAACTCGATTCGCACCGGCGCGCGCATCAGCGCGAAGAAGGCATTTTCCTGCTCCGTTCCCGCCCCGGGACACGCCATCTTGGTCGCCATCAGCGGCCCGGCGGCGAGCATCGCGCCCTCGCGCGACCAGCTTCCCGAAAAGCGGTTGCATCCGGCGCTGCCGCTCAGGCGGTCGGCCTCGAACGCCAGCGATGTCGGACGGTCGGCAGCGACCGCGACGCCATTGATCGAGACGAAGGTCCAGCTCGTCCCGGCGAGGTCGGTCGGCGCCAGGATCGCACCGCCGCAGCCTTTCACCGTCTTGCCGTCGGCGATCACCATCACCGTGTCGGCATACAGGCGATCGCTCATCCCGTCGTTGCACTCGCCATGGGTGATATCGACCGTCAGCCGGTCGGTGACGTAGCGTCTGCCGTTGAAGCTCGGCCGTGCGCCGGGGTTGGCGGCAGTGATACGGGTCTCGCCATAATCGCCATGATAATCGAGCTGTGCGGCCGTGATTTCCAGCGTCCAGCCCGGTTCGGTGCCGAGCGCCATATAGGCGGCGGGTTCGGTCGCGGGGGGCTGCGGCGCCTCGACCGGCGCGCAGGCGGCGAGGGCGGGCAGGGCGAACAGCGGCAGGATGCGTTTCATGTGCGGCATCTCCTTCCTTCGACATGCTGAAAATACTTCAGCCTGACGAGATAATCGAGCGTCGCCAGCGTTGCCAACCGAAAGTCGGAATGCGCGCCAGCGTTCGGGGCGGTCAGCGCCGCCGCTGGTTCAGCACCTCATAGGCCATCACCGCCGCCGCGACCGCCGCATTGAGGCTGTCGGCCTTGCCCATCATCGGCATCTTGACGCGGACGTCGGCGGCGGCGGCATAGCTCTCGGGCATGCCTTGCGATTCATTGCCGATCAGGATGAAGGTCGGTGCTTCGTATCGCACCGCCTGATAATCCAACGTGTCGTCCGCCAGCCATGTCGCGACGAGTTGGCCGGGCCCGCTGCGCAGCCAGGGCAGGAAATCGTCCCAGCGCGCCTGCACGAGCGCCTGCGTGAAAATCGCGCCCATGCTCGCGCGCACCGCCTCGACGCCATAGGGATCGGTGCTCTCGTCGAGCAGGATCAGCCCGCCCGCACCGACCGCATCGCCGGTGCGCAGCATCGTGCCAAGGTTGCCCGGGTCGCGCAGCCGCTCGGCGACGAGCCAGATCGGCGCGGCATTGCGGTCGAGGTCGGCGAGCGTCGCCGACGGTTCGGCATAGATGCCGACGACCGTCTGCGGATTGTCCTTGCCCGACAGTTTCGACAGGATCGCGGGTGTCGTGTCGATCACCTCGCCCCCCGCCGCGAGCGTGGCGTCGATGAGCGCGCGCGCCAGCGGATGTGCCGCGCCTTCTTCGCCAAGAAACAGCCACGCCGGCAACACTCCTGCCTCGCGCGCCTCGGTCACGATGCGCAGGCCCTCGGCGAGGAACAGGCCTTCGGCGCGGCGATGCCGTTTTTCGCGCAACAGCCGCATCCGCTTGACGAGCGGGTTCGAAAGGCTTTCGATTCGGGACCGGCGACCGTGCGCCATCATCAATCCTCGCCGAAGCTGTCCTTGACCAGCCCGACCAGCTTGAGCAGCGCGGCGTCGGCACCTTCGCCGCTGGTGTGGATCGTGATGCTGTCGCCCTTGGCCGCGCCGAGCATCATCAGCCCCATGATCGACGTGCCGTTGACGCGCGAGCCGTTGCGTTCGACCTCGACGCTCACGCCGTCGGGAAGGCGGCTGACAAAGGTAACGAATTTGGCGCTCGCGCGCGCGTGAAGCCCGCGCTGGTTGGTAATCTCGACCGTCTCGCTGGCGTCACTCACGGCCCCACCCCCAGCATTTCCGATGCGACCGAAATATATTTCTGCCCCGCCTCTTTCGCGGCGATCACGGCGGCGCGCAGCTCCATCGATTTGCGCGCGCTTTCCAGCCGGATCAGCATCGGCAGGTTGATGCCCGCGATAACCTCGGTGCGGCCGCTTTCGAGCAGGCTGATCGCCAGATTCGACGGCGTGCCGCCGAACAGGTCAGTCAGCATGATGACGCCGCGGCCTTCGTCGACCTTCAGAATCGCGTCGGCGATTTCCTGGCGGCGCATTTCCATATTGTCATTGGGGCCGATGCACACGGTCGCAATTGCGCGCTGCGGGCCGACGACGTGCTCCATCGCGGTCACCATTTCCTCGGCGAGCCGTCCATGGGTGACGAGGACCATTCCAAGCAGCGGTAAAGCTTTATCGGTGGGCATGAAGTCGGGGACCCTTATTCCTGTCGTCCGTTCGCCGCGCGCGACGTCGGCGGGGGGCTGCCCTCAAGCCCATCTTGCGGGCTGGAGTCAAGATTGCGGTGGGACACGGTGGGTGCATGACCTGCCGAACGCAGCGTTTTTGCGACCCGTTCGGCGACATGGACCGAACGGTGGCGGCCGCCGGTGCAGCCGAAGGCAATGGTCACATAGCTTTTCCCTTCAGCGCGATAGCGGGGCAGCAGCGCCAGGAGCAGCGCCTCGATCTGCCCGACCGTCGCCTCATAGGCGGGGTCGGCGGCGACATAGGCGGCGACGGCATCGTCGAGTCCGGTGCGGGGGCGCAGCGCCTTGTCCCAATGGGGATTGCGCAGATAGCGCATGTCGAACACCAGATCGGCGTTACGCGGCAAGCCGCGAGCGAAGCCGAAGCTGAGGACCGTGAGCACCGGCGCGGTGTCGCCGCCTTCGGCGAAGCGTTGGCGCATTTCCTGTTGCAGGTCGTTGCTGCTGTAGTTGGTCGTGTCGATGACGTGCTCGGCCCAGCGGCGCAGCGGTTCCATCATCTCGCGCTCGCGCGCAATGCCGTCGGCGGCAGGCCGGTCTTCGGCGAGTGGATGGCGACGCCGCGTTTCGGAAAAACGCCGCTCGAGTTCGGTGCCCGCGCAATCGAGGAACAATGTTTGGATGTCGCGACCGCCCGCTTCGCGCAATTCCTTGATCCGGCGGACGAGCAGCGCCGGCTTGAAGCCGCGACTCCGGCTGTCGATGCCGACCGCGACAGGACGGCCCGCGTCGCCGGGCTTGACGGGGGCTCCGATCAGGGCGTCGAGCAGCGCCAGCGGGAGATTGTCGACGACCTCCCAGCCCAGATCCTCGAGCACGTTGAGCGCGGTCGACTTGCCCGCGCCCGACAGGCCCGTCACGAGCATCAACCGCTGTTCGGGGTGCGGGTTCATGCCGCGGGCGCCAGCCGTTCGAGCGCGAGCATGATCTTGATCGGCGCCGACGCCTCGAACGCCGACAGCAGGAGCGCGGGGAGCGGGTGCCCCGCGACCATCTCGACCTGGTTGACCGCGGGCATGCGATCATAGCGGTCGGTCAGCCGCACCGCGAGCGCGAGCGGCGCGGGGGCCGTCCACGGACGCTCGACGATGCCGATACCGCGGACCTCGATCAGCCCCGCGAGCGTATCGGGCGGGCGGCACCACAGCCGGTCGCGTTCGAACCAGACGTCGCAGCGGTCGTCGGCGACGAGCCGCGCGCCGCGGTCGATGAGCCGCAATGCCAGGTCGGACTTTCCCTGTCCGGCATTGCCCAGGATCAGCACGCCGCCATTGCCCGCCGCCACGCAGCTCGCATGGATGTTGACGATTTCGGGGCGGGTCCGGTTCGCGAACATCGACATGGCTTACCGGCGACGAAGCGGGGCCGCAAGGCGATAGGCGGTTTGCCGTCAGCCGGCGCGTTCGGTGCGGTCCGCCGACGGCAGCGTAACCAGCAGGCTCGCGCCGCGCTTGCCGTCGTCGCGGTCGCGTGCCGAGATCGTCCCGGCATGCCCCTCGACGATGGCGCGGGCGATGGCGAGGCCCAGCCCGCTATGCTTGCCGAACGCTTCGTCGCGCGGGCGCTCGCTGTGAAAGCGGCGGAAAATCGCCTCGCGCTGTTCGGGCTCGATACCGGGGCCGTCGTCGTCGACGCGGACGTGAACCTCGTCGCCCAGCCGCGTCGCCGAAATGCAGACCAGCCCGTCGGCGGGCGAAAAGCTGATCGCATTGTCGATGATATTGTCGATCGCCCGTTCCAACCGGTGCCCGTCGCCCATGACGATGGTCGTTCCCTTGCGCGGGCGGGCAAAGGCAAGGCGTGGTTGTGCGGCGTCGGGTTCGGCGCGCGCCGCCCGTCCGGCGAGCATCGATTCGATCATCAGCCCGACGTCGATCGGCTCGAACAAGGTGCGCGACAATTGCGCGTCGATGCGGCTCGCATCGCTGATGTCGCTGACCAGCCGGTCGAGCCGTCGCACGTCCTCGTCGGCGATGGCGAGGAGTTGCTGGCGTTGTTCGTCGGTCTGGACGCGCCCCAGTCCCTCGATCGCCGAGCGCACGGAGGCGATGGGGTTTTTGAGTTCGTGCGCGACATCGGCGGCGAAATGCTCGCCTGCGTCGATGCGTTCGCGCAGCGCTTGCGTCATGTCGGACAGCGCCCGCGCGAGCGTGCCGATCTCGTCGCGGCGGCTTGGCAGGCGCGGGACGACGACCTCGCGCGCGCGGCCCAGCCGCACGCGCACCGCGGCGCGCGCCAGCCGTCGCAGCGGGCGGACGATCGTCCGCGCGAGGAAAAGCGACAGCAGCACCGATGCGAGCACGACCATCAGCACGACGACTGCCAGCCGGAAGCGCTCGGCGCGAACGGTGCGCGTGATGTCGCGCGCGTTGAGCGTCATCAGCACGACCTGCGGCGTGTCGAGGTCGACGATCCGCGTTGCGCTGAGCAGCGGCGTCCGCTCGGGCGCGTAGCGGAAGCGGTTCGTCGCGAGGCCCGATTGCATCGTCTGCACAACCTCGGGCCATGCTGCGGCATTGTCCACGACCGGCTCTTCGAATTCGGGATAGGTCGGCGCCCCGACGATCCAGTCGATGCCGCGGTCCATCGCGCGCGCGGCATCGCGTTTCCATGGCTGAAGGTCGGGGTCGCGCAACGTATAGGTTGGCGGCGCGCTTTCGAAACTGTCCGCAATGCGGCGGCCGTCGGCTGCGTAAAAGCGCAGCCGCGACTCGGTCGCGCGCGTGAATTCTGCAACAAGCGCCGAGCGCCGGTCGGGCCGCGCCGCCTCGAGCGCTTCGTCGAGCAGCGCGAGCTGCGCCTGCATCACGTCGACGCGCATGTCGACGAGCCGCGTGCGATAGGTGTCGAGATAGAAAAAGCCCCCGCCGAGCAGGACGATGGCGAGGATGTTCACGGCAAGGATGCGCGTTGTGAGCGACCAGCGCGCCGACCAGACCAGCGGCGCTTCTTCCTGCTCGGCGACCGAGCCTTCGGGGCTCGCCGTATCAGCCATCGTCGGAGAAACGGTATCCGGCGCCGTAAAGCGTCGCGATTGCGTCGAAATCGGGGTCGACCTCGCGGAACTTGCGTCGCAGCCGCTTGATATGGCTGTCGATGGTCCGGTCGTCGATATAGACGTCGTCCTGATAGGCCGCGTCCATCAACTGGTTGCGGCTTCGCACGATACCCGGGCGCGCGGCCAGCGTTTCGAGGATCAGAAATTCGGTGACGGTCAGCGTGACGTCCTTGCCGTCCCAACTGACCTTGTGCCGCGCCGGGTCCATTTGCAGGCGTCCGCGCGTGATCGGTTCGGCAACGGGCTCGTCATCGGCGTCGGCGATGCTCTTGTTAAGTTCGACGCGGCGCAGGATGGCGCGGATGCGCGCGATGACGAGTCGCTGCGAAAAGGGTTTGGCGATATAATCGTCGGCGCCCATCGCAAGGCCCAGCGCCTCGTCGATTTCGTCGTCCTTGCTGGTCAGGAATATGACGGGCAGCTGGCTTTTCTCGCGCAAGCGGCGGAGCAGTTCGAGCCCGTCCATGCGCGGCATCTTGATGTCGAAGACGGCAAGGTCGGGCGGGTTGTCGATCAGCGGCCTCAATGCCGCCTCACCGTCCGAATAGAGCCGCGTGACGAAGCCTTCGGCCTGTAGCGCGATCGAAAGCGAATGGAGGATATTGCGGTCGTCGTCGACCAGCGCGATGGTTGCCGTCATGTTCTTTCCATAGGGCGGACCCGTTCGCCGATTAGCCGATTAGCTGCACAGCGACAACCGGATCGCACGGCTACCGCTTCCCTTTGGTACAGGTCGCGACGGCGGGGCGTTAATCTTTTGACCTCTCCTGCCAACCTCGCTAACGCGACCTTGTTTTCGGAATCGGCGTCGACGTCGGCACCCATGCAAATGCGGGCCCTCCCTTTCGCTTGGCAGGCATTGCATAGGTATGCAACGGCGGACGCCATGGGAAAGGCGCAGAAAATGACTGAGTTGGTGATCGGCGGAGCGGTTGTCGCGGCAAAAGCGGACGTCGCCGAAAACTGGGACACGCCGCGGCTGGTCGAGGATGCGGTGCGTCATGGCGAGGGCGTGCTGGCCAAGGAAGGTTCGCTCGTCGTCGCGACCGGCAAGCACACAGGGCGCAGCGCCAAGGACAAGTTCATCGTCAAGGACGCCGAGACCGCCGACACCATCTGGTGGGGCAAGACCAATGTCGCGATGACTCCTGATCATTTTGCCGCGCTCAAGGCCGACTTCTTTGCCCATCTTGCCGCGCGCGACCGTCTTTATCGTCAGCAGCTGTTCGGCGGATCGCAGCCCGAACATCGCGTCGCGGTGCAGGTGATCACCGAATTTGCGTGGCACAGCCAGTTCATCCGTACCCTGCTCTGCCGCCCGACAGCGGACGAACTCGCCGGGTTCGACGCCGAATATACGGTGATCGACCTGCCGAGCTTCCACGCCGACCCGGAAAAGCACGGGACGCGCAGCGAGACGGTGATCGCGGTCAATTTCGCCGAAAAGCTCGTGCTGATCGGCGGCACCGCCTATGCCGGCGAGATGAAGAAGTCGGTGTTCGGCATCCTCAACTATCTGCTTCCGGCAAAGGGCGTGATGCCGATGCACTGTTCGGCGAACATCGGCCCCGAAGGCGACACGGCGGTCTTCTTTGGCCTGTCAGGCACGGGAAAGACGACGCTGTCGGCCGACGCGTCGCGCACGCTGATCGGCGACGACGAGCATGGCTGGTCGGACACCGCGGTCTTCAATTTCGAGGGCGGCTGCTACGCCAAGATGATCCGTCTCTCGCCCGAAGCGGAGCCCGAAATTTACGCGACGACGAAGCGCTTCGGCACGGTGCTCGAAAATGTCGTGATCGATCCGGTGGCGCGCACGCTCGACTTCGACGACAACAGTCTCGCCGAGAACAGCCGCGGCTCCTATCCGCTCGACTTCATCCCGAACACGTCGGACCATAATATGGGGCCGGTGCCGCGCAACATCATCATGCTGACCGCCGATGCCTATGGCGTGCTGCCGCCGATTGCGAAGCTGACGCCAGACCAGGCGATGTACCACTTCCTTTCGGGCTATACGGCGCGCGTCGCGGGGACCGAGATCGGCGTGACCGAGCCCGAGGCGACCTTCTCGACCTGCTTCGGCGCGCCCTTCATGCCGCGCCACCCGTCGGTTTACGGCAATCTGCTGAAAGAGCGGATCGCGAAGGGCAATGTCCAGTGCTGGCTCGTCAACACCGGCTGGACCGGCGGCATGGCGACGATGGACGGCATCAAGCGCATGCCGATCAAGGCGACGCGCGCGCTGCTCAACGCCGCGCTCGACGGCAGCCTGAACGACGCCGAGTTCCGCAAGGACCCCAATTTCGGTTTCATGGTGCCCGTCGCCGTTCCCGGCGTCGACAGCGCCTTGCTCGACCCGCGCGAGGCCTGGGCCGACAAGGCGGCCTATGACCGCACCGCGCAAACGCTCGTCCAGCAATTCATCGACAATTTCGCGCAATTTGCGGATCAGGTCGATGAAGGCGTCCGCCAAGCGGCCCCGAAGGCGACCGTAGCAGCTTAATCCACCCGGACATCTTCCGGGTGGCCATTCACCCGGAAGGACCGGACAATGACGACCGAATATTCACCGCGCCTGTTCGAGCGCGATTCCGACATCCGCGCGCTGGGCGAGGGGCTTCTCGCCTGCGCGCTGCCGCGCGAAGCGTGGACGCACGAGGCGCATCTCGCCGCCAGCCTGTGGCTGCTGACCGAACGGCCCGACATCGACGTCGATGCCGAAATTGCCGGGCTGATCTGCCGCTTCAACGAAAGCGTCGGCGGCGTGAATAACGACCATGAAGGCTATCACGACAGCATCACCCGTGCCTATGTCGCCGGGGTGCGGCTGTTCGTCGCGCGCACGGAGGAAACGGAGTTGGCCGCGCGCGTCAACGCGCTGCTCCGCTCGGAGGTCGGGCGGCGCGACTGGCCGCTACGCTTCTACAGCCGCGAACTGCTCTTCTCGGTCGCGGCGCGGCGGGGCTTCGTCGAACCCGACCTCGCGCCCTTCCCCTAGGGTCAGGAGCGGTGCGCGCTACGCCTTCGCCGCCGCGACATAGGCGTCGACATTCTTCGCCAGCACGTCGAGCGGCACATTGCCGCCCTCGACCAGCACCATGTTGAAGTCGCGAAGGTCGTATTTCGGCCCCAGCGCCGCCTGTGCGAGCCCGCGCTGGCGGACAATCTCGCTGTGCCCGACCTTGTACCCGCACGCCTGCCCGGCCCAGCTGCAATAGCGGTCGACCTCGCTCGCGACCTCGAGCGGGTTCGACCCGTTCTCGCGCACGAAAAACTCGACGCCCTGTTCGCGCGTCCAGCGCTTGGCGTGGAGCCCGGTGTCGACGACGAGGCGGCACGCGCGGAAGGCAAGCGACTGGAGATAGCCGAGCCGCCCGACCTCGAAATCGTCATAGAGGCCCAACTCGTCGGCAAGCTGTTCGGCATAGAGCGCCCAGCCTTCGCTATAGGCGTTGAACGCCAGCATCGTGCGGATCAGCGGCATCTGGTTCGAATATTCGCCCTGCCAGACATGGCCCGGAATCGCCTCGTGCATCGTCAGGTCGGGAAGCGAATATTTGCTGTGCAGGTCGGTGGTGCGCAGGTTGATCCAGAATTTGCCGGGGATCGTCCCGTCGATCGACCCCGCGCCGCCATAGGCCGAGGGTGCGCCGGGCTCCTCTTCGGGCGGCAGGCGCTTCACCTCGACATTGCCGCGCATCAGCGTACGGAAGGCGCGTGGCAGTTCGGCGCGGATCTTGCCGAGCCATGTCTGGATATAGGCCATGATCTCGGCGCGCCCCGCGTCATTGTCGGGAAATTTGAAACGTGGGTCCTTGGCGAGCGCGTTCATGCGGTCGCCGACCGACCCCTGCGTATAGCCGAGCTTCTTCAGGATCGGGTCCATCCGGCCGTGGAGCGCGGCGAGTTCGTCGCGGCCCATCTGGTGGATTTCGTCGGGGGTCATGCGCGTCGTCGTGCTCGCGCGCAGCGCCCAGGCGTAGAATTCGTCGCCGCCGGGGCGCGCCCACATGCCGGCGTCCATCGTCGCGCGCGGGCGCTGCGCCTTGAGTTCGGCAAGCTGCCGCTCGAGCGCGGGAACGACCGCGCCGCGCACGATCGCCTCGGCGCGCGGTCCCCAATTGCCCGCGATCCCCGCGGCGGCAGTCCGGCGCACGAGGCTATCGATCAGCCCGCCGCCTTCGCGCGCGCCAGCGAGCGTCGCCTCCATCTGCGTCACCGCCTTGTCGATCAGGAAGGCAGGCGCGATCAGCCCATAGGCTGCCGCCGATTTCAGCCGCTCGGTCTCGCCGTCGAGCATCGCGGGAAAGGCGTTGAGGCGCGATAGATAGGCTTCGGCGTCGGCCGATGTCTTGACCGGATGGTCGCTGTCGAGGAAGCGCGGGATGTCGAGATAGGCGCCGACATTCTGGATCACGACATAGGGGGTGTTGCGCCACCCCCCGACCGCAACGTCGCCATAGGGCTGCGCGAACCCGTCGAGCGCGACGTCATAGGCGCTTTCGACGACGGCAAGGCTGGTGCGCGTGCCGTGATCGAGTCCGGTGGTGTCGAAGGCGCGGATACGCGCGACGTCTGCCTTCAGCGTATCGGCAATCGCCTGTTGTCCTGCCGCCGAGCGGTCGCCGAGCTCGCCGCGCATCGCCGCGCGCGCCCCGGTGTCGATGCCAAGCCCGGTCGCGCCTTCGGGCGAATGGGCGAGCAGATTGTCGCCGATCGAGGCGAGCAAGGTTTCAGCTGCGGGCTGTGCTCCCGTTGCCGGAACGGGTGCGGGCGCGGCAATGGCGGCACCGCGCGAACATGCGGCGAGGGCGATGCCGGCTGCACCGGTTCCGAGTGCGCCGAGCGTCTGGCGACGGTTAAGGGAGAGAAAAATCTGATCGGGCACGTGCGGCATCCTCGCGACTGGTTTCGAACGAAACCTGTCTAGGGGGAGCGGCCGTGCGGTCAATGGGGCAGTGGCGTCCGTGGCGAAGCCACGGCGTCCACCCGCCCGGTTCGCGACATCGGCGTCACGCCGCCATCAGGCGGAATTCCTCGCGAAAGTCGGCGTCCACATCGATGCGTCCGCGCATGGGGGTGACGGCATTGCTGCCGTCACCATCGCCCTCTTCGAACAGCGCGCAGGCGGCTTCGCCGCCGCGCGCAAGGCTGTAGCGCTGCGCGATCCGGCCGGTCGGCCTGAAACCCAGCTTGCGCAGCACCGCGCCCGACGCCGGATTGTCGAGAAAATGGCCCGCGGTCAGCTTGGGCATGCCCATTGCGCGTGCGATGCGGACGAGCTGGCGCCCGGCCTCGGTCGCAAAGCCGAGCCCCCAATAGGGGCGCGCGATCCAATAGCCCATTTCGGGAGTGCCGTCGGGATCGGGCGAAATGCCGCACCCGCCGACGAGCCGCGGCGCGCCGACGGTGCGCGCGAAGATCAGGAAGCGCGGATGGACGGGGTCGAGCGGCTGGCCGAGAAAGGCCTGCGCTTCGGTCTCGCCATAGGGCCAGGGGGCGGTCGCGAGGTTGCGCACGACGGCTTCGTCGCCGATCGCGCGGGCGAGGGCGGGGGCATCCTCCACCCAGCCGGGCCGCAACAACAGTCTTTCGGTACGCGCAAACATTCTTTTCACTCCCAATCGGTGGTCGCATTGGCGCCAGATGGTGACGCTTTGACGACATTCGCATGCAGAGGGAGACTGGTTGCCCGATTTTCGCGTCCGTTTGCCAATCATGACGCCAAGCGCCCGATTTCGGACAAGAAAAAAGGGAGTCCGGGGTGACCCGTCTCCCTCTTTTCGAACCTTGTTTCCGCCGTGGCGGAAAGGACAGCTCCGGGTCATCCCTGGTGGACGACCCTGGAAAGATCGTCCCTTATTCGGCGGCTTCCGCCATCGCGTCGACCGACACATATTTGCGGCCAAGCTTGCCATCGTGGAATCGGACGCGGCCTTCGGCGGTGGCAAAGAGCGTGTGGTCCTTGCCCATGCCGACATTGACGCCCGGGTACACTTTGGTCCCGCGCTGGCGCACGATAATGTTGCCGCCGATCACTTCCTGACCGCCGAACTTCTTTACGCCAAGGCGACGACCGGCTGAGTCGCGACCGTTGCGCGATGAACCGCCTGCTTTTTTATGTGCCATGACTGATGCTCCTTAATTCGATCGGGGCCGAGCTGCGTTGCCGCGCTCAGGCGTCCTTCTTGGGGGCCGCCTTCTTGGCAGCGGGCTTCTTGGCGGGTGCGGCCTTTTCGGCGGCGTCCTTCTTGGGGGCGGCGGCCTTCTTCGGCGCAGCTTCCTTGGCAGGTGCGGCCTTGGCTTCGGCAGCCGGGGCTTCTTCCTTCTTGGGAGCGGCTTCCTTCTTCGGCGCGGCCTTCTTGGCTTCGCCGACTGCCAGGATGCGCAGCAGCGTCAACGATTGGCGATGGCCGTTGCGGCGGCGATAATTGTGCCGGCGGCGCTTCTTGAAGACGATGACCTTTTCGCCGCGCGTCTGCGCGATGATTTCGGCCGATACGGTCAGACCCTTCGCGTCCTTCACTTCGCCGCCGTCGCCGGCCAGCAGGACGTCGCCCAGCGACACGGTGTCACCGGCTTCACCCTCGATCTTTTCGACGGCGATCTTGTCTCCAGCGGCGACGCGATATTGTTTGCCGCCCGTGCGCACGATTGCGAACATGGTCTTCCATCCAATCAAAAACTATGGTGCCCGCGCTGCCAGTCACCCGCCGAAGCAGGCGATTTTTCCGGCATGCGGGAAAGACCGCGCCACTAACCGCACAGGCGGCTGCTGTCAACCGCATATTTCCGTGCTTTTGCTACATTGCGGCCCGAAAACCGCACCCGTTCGGGCGCGGTCCGATTCGCGCTTGCTGCGGCGCGGCGGCGCTCATATCAGGGGCGGCAATGATGCGCATCCGCCTTTTGGCGCCTCCGGCGCTTGCCCTGTCGCTTTCCTTGTCCGGCTGCGCCGCAGCGCAGGGCGGCGCTGCGCCATCGCTTGCCAAGCGGCCGGTCGAGGGGCAGTTCGATGTGGCGCCGCCGACGGTGGTCGTTGCGCCGCCGGGGCCGCTTCCCGCCGATCTTGCAGGGCGTCTCGCGCGCTGGGAGGCCGACGCCACCGCCGCGCAGCAGGCTTTTGCCGCCGAGCGCACGCCGACCGTCGAGGCAGTTGCAGCGGCGCAGGGGGCGGCGATCGCCAGCGAACGCTGGGTCGTCGCGCAGCAAGCGGTTTCGCGCCTTGTCGCCGCGCGCGCACCGCTGACGGCGGCGCTCGCCGACATCGACCGGCTCTATCTTGAACGGCGTATCGAAGAGGCGGTCGACGGGTTGCCCGAAATTTTTGCGCTGCGCGAGCGGTTGACGGATCTGGCCTCGGCGCAGGACGCGGTCGTTGCGGCGCTGTCCAGCGAACTGCCGGAGGAATAGGCGGCGCGGGCCAGGCCCTTAATTCAGCCCATGCTTCTTCAGGGCATGGCGAATCTGATCGTAACTCAGCCCTAGTGCCTCCGCCGCGACCTTCTGGTTGAAGCGGCAGCGTGCCATCGTATCCGACAATATCTGCCGCTCATAGGAATCGACCGCGGCGCGCAGATCGCTCACGGGGCCCGACGCCGGCGGGGCGGACGCCTCGCCATTTGCGGCCTGCTCCGTCGGCGTGTCGGTTGTGCGCGGCGCCGGGGTGCGTCGCGCCGGTTGCCACGGGCTGGCGAACGGGTCGAAGCTCAGCGCGTCGACGGGCCGCGACGGATCGCCCCAGCGATAGATGGCGCGTTCTATCACGTTACGCAGCTCGCGGACGTTGCCGGGCCAATCGTGCCCCTCCATGGCAGCGAGCGCACGCGGTCCGAATCCCGGCCACGCCTCCCAGTCGAGCACGGCCGCCATCCGCTGGCCGAAATAGTCGGCGAGCACTTCAATATCGCCCTCGCGCGCGCGCAAAGGGGGAAGGGTGATGACCTCGAACGACAGGCGGTCGAGCAGGTCGGCGCGAAATTTATTCTCCTCGACCAGCGCGGGGAGATGCTCGTTGGTCGCCGCGACGATGCGGACATCGACGCGGATCGGGCGCGACGAGCCGACACGCGTCACTTCGCCATATTCGACCGCGCGCAGCAGCCGTTCCTGCGCGCCCATCGACATGGTCGCAAGCTCGTCGAGGAACAATGTGCCGCCGTCGGCCTCCTCGAACCGGCCCGCGCGGCTGCGCGTCGCGCCCGTAAAGGCGCCCGCCTCGTGCCCGAACAATTCGGATTCGATCAGCGTTTCGGGCATCGCGGCGCAGTTCATTATCAGATAGGGCTTGTCCCACCGCGTCGACAGCCGGTGAAGACGTTCGGCGATCAGTTCCTTGCCGGTACCGCGCTCGCCGATGACGAGGACGGGACGATCGAGCACCGCGGCCTGGCTTGCGCGTTCGACGGCGTCCTGAAAGGTCGCCGACTGACCGATGAACTGCGTTTCGCGCTCCATTCCCAATCATTGGCAAATTTCACCGATGATTGGCAAGGCAAATCGTGCAGAGATGCGATTTCGGTGTGAAGTTGCACGCATTTCGGCCCTTTTCGGCAATTGGCACACCCCCTGCATAGTGTTGGTCGAACCGGCGCAAAATGTGCCGGGCAGTCAGAACAGGATGGAAAATCATGAAGTCGATGTTTGCCCAAGCCGCCACCTTCGCATTCAGCGCAGCCGGGGCGTTGGCGATCCTCGTCGGATCGATCAACCAGCCCCTGCTCGCGGCCAATGTCGCTGGCGCCCCCGCCATCGGCCTGGTCTCGGCTGCTTCGACCCCGGCGGTCAGCCCTACGGCTTGACCGACACTGGTGCCGGGGCACTCTCCCCCCTTGCCCCGCCCCGGCACCAGCATTTTTTCTGATTTTGACCGAGTTTTCGACAGGAGTTTCAAAATGGGTATTTTCTCACGAACCCGCGACATCATCGCCGCCAACGTCACCGACCTGCTCGACCGGGCCGAAGACCCCGAAAAGATGATCCGCCAGATCATCTTCGAGATGAACGAAACGCTCGTCGAAGTCCGCGCTTCCGCCGCCCGCACGATCGCGGACCAAAAGGAAATGCGCCGCCACATCGCCAAGCTCGAAAGCCTGCAGGACAGCTGGAAGGAAAAGGCCGAACTCGCGTTGTCGAAGGACCGCGAAGACCTCGCCACCGCCGCGCTTGTCGAAAAGCAGAAAGCCGGCGACATGGCCGAGCGGCTCAAGAACGAGATTGCCGTCCTCGACGACGCGCTCAAGGGCTATGAGGCCGACATCGCCAAGCTGCAGAAAAAGCTCAGCGAAGCGCGCGCCCGCCAGTCGAGCGTCGTCAACCGCCTCGAAAGCGCCGAGAACCGCTTCCGCCTACGCGAGATGACCAATGGCGACCGCGTCGAGGATGCCTTCTCGCGCTTCGAGATCCTCGAGCGCCGCGTCGACGAGGCCGAAGGCCGTGCGGATGCGCTCAGTCTCGGCTACAAGAAGTCGCTCGACGAGGAAATCGCTGAACTGCAGGCCGCCGACAAGGTCGCCGACGAGCTTGCCGCGCTGAAGGCGGCGCAGGCCAAGAAATAAGGAGCCCGGCCGATGGAAGAGATCATCATCGTCCCGATTGTCATCGGAACCCTCTTCCTCGGTCTGCCCTGGCTGATCCTCCACTACATCACCAAGTGGAAACAGGCCAAGACGCTGACCGGAGAAGACGAGCAGCTGCTCGACGAACTTTACGATACCGCACGCCGGCTCGAGGGCCGTCTGCACACCGTCGAACGCATCATCAGCGCCGACCATCCCGAATTCCGCCCCGCGGTTCGCAGCGATGAAGAGCTGGCGCAACTTGAAAATACAAGCAGGAGGAATTGAGATGTCTGCCAGCCGCACCAAATTCTATCTCGACAAGCAGAACGCCAAATGGAGCGGCGTGTGCGCGGGTATCGCGGACTATAGCGGTGTCGATGTCCTCTGGGTCCGCGTCGGCGCGGTCCTGCTGACCCTGATGGGCGGCTTCCCCTGGACGCTGATCGCCTATTGGATGGTCGCCTGGATGGGAACGCCGAAACCCTTCGCGCTCTATGGCTCGAACGAGGAAGCGAAGTTCTGGCAGGGCGTGCGCAGCAACCCCGGTGCCTCGACCCGCGACATCAAGTCACGCTTCCGTGACATCGACCGCCGGCTTGCCGACATCGAGCAATATTACACCAGCCACAATCGCCGCCTCGCCGACGAAATCGACGCGCTGCGCTGAGCGGACAGGCAACAGGGAGAATTGACATGAGTTGGGGTGGTCCCACTTTCGTCCTCGCCATCATCGCACTGTCGATCGGCGGCTGGATGTTCACGACATGGATTCGCGCCAAGCACGGCTATCCGGTTGAAAATGAATGGGGCGGCACGGTTCATCGAACCGACCCCGACGCTGATCGAAAAATCGCATTGCTCAGCGACGACAATGCCAAGCTCGCCAACCAAATCGGCCGGCTCGAAGAACGGATTGCAGTGCTCGAACGCATCGCGACCGAAGAAAGCGGCCGCGCAGCGCAACTCGCCGACCAGATCGACCGTCTGCGCTAGGGGGAATTGACCAATGAACGCTGACCTTTTGAACGCTCTTGCTCCCGCCGCAGCCCTGATCGGCATCATCGCCGTCGGTGGCTGGATCTTCACCACCTGGCTGCGCGTCAAGCATGGCTACCCGCTCGAAAACAGCTGGGGCAAGGCGGTTTATCCCAAGACCAGCGACGAGGCGATGGAACGCGTCAAGCTGATCAGCCAGGAAAATGCGCAGCTTCGCGCCGAGCTGGGGTCGGTCAAGGACCGCCTTGCGGTAATCGAGCGCATCGTCACCGACGAAGGCAACCGGCTGAGCCACGAAATCGAGGCGCTGCGGCGCCCCGCGAACTGAGGAGTGAGCGATCATGGGCGATGAAATCTGGATCCTGATCCCGCTGGCCCCCTTCATCCTCGGCGGCTTCGTCATCTGGTCGAAGCACCAGCAACGGATGATCGAGAAACAGTCGGAGATGACCGCGGAAAAGGCTGCGCAATATGCAGCGCATACCGAACGGCTCGAAGAACGCGTCCGCGTCCTCGAACGCATCATTACCGACAAGGGAGTTGATGTGGCCGACGAGATCGAAAAACTGCGCGACGCGCCGCTCAACTGACGCGACGACAATAGGAAAGGATCTTCCCGATGGGACCGTTTGAAATGGTAATTGGCATCGTCCTCATCGTGACCATTGGCAGCATCATCCGCGCCAAGCACGGCATCCGTCGCGATCGCCACGGCAATGACTATGTCGCCGCAAACGATGCCGAGACCAAGGCGCTGCAAGCCGAGATTCGCGCACTGAAGGAGCGCATCCACGTGCTCGAGCGCATCGCCACCGACAACAACCGGGCCGTCAGCCTCGACCAAGAGATCGAGAAGCTGCGCGACCGTTCCCTCCCCTGATGTGACGAAGAAGGAGCCGGCCGATGGCCACCATCACTTCCGATCTGGCAACCAATCTGGTCACCGCGGCGGTCGCGCTGAGCGCGCTGACCATCATCAGCCTCGCTGCGCTGCGCGGATGGCGCGACTGGATCCAGTATAAGCGCGAGGAACTCGCCGCGTGCCATGCTGTCGGCCACGATCCCGCGCTGCCGCACACCGGCTCGCGCATCGAGATCGCCGACCTCAAGGAGCGGCTGCGCAAACTCGAAGCCATTGCTGCGGGCGTCGATCTGTAGCACCCGTCGCTCCCGCGAAGGCGGGGGCCGCAGGCGGCCTTGCTCAGCCGCGCTGCTTGAATCGTGGGGGCATCGTCTTCTCTGGCGCGGCGGAAAAGGACGAGGCGGACCCTTTCCTCCACGCCCCAAATCTGCCACTGCCGCGACCATGCGCAGCCTCTCCGACATTTACGACGAATATGACTTCCTCGACGGCGACGACCGCTATCGCCTGCTGATCGAACTCGGCCGCGAGCTGGAACCGATGCCCGACGCGCTCAAGACCGACGCGACGCTGGTGCGCGGCTGCAGCGCAAGCGTCTGGGTCTATCCGGTCCCGCAGGATGACGGCCGGCTTCATTTCCTCGCCGACAGCAACGCCGCGATCACCAAGGGGATCGTCGCGCTCGTCCTGTCGGCGGTGCAGGACAGGCCCGCCGCCGAGGTTGCCGATATGGACATCGCCGCCGCGCTCGCGCCGTTCGAGCTGACGCGCCAGCTCTCGTCGAACCGGACGCAGGGCGTTCCGAACATGATCGCGCTCGTCAAGGACACCGCGCGGCGCATCGCCGCGGGCTGACCGCGACCCGGCCGCTGCCACGCGCCACACCTTCTCCGTCATCCACGAAAAAGGGCGCGAGAGTTTCCTCCCGCGCCCGATTTCTTGACGCAATCGCGCCGCTTAGAAGGCGACGGTCAGCGTGCCGCTGACGGTGCGCGGCGCACCGATCTGCGCGAACGGCGGCGACGATCCCTGCGAGATCGACGTCGTGTAGCGACCGACATAAAGCGTATCGAACAGGTTATAGACGTTGAGCTGGAAGAAGGTCTGATCGTTCAGGCCCAGGAATTCCAGGTTCAGGCGTGCGTCGAGGTTGACGAGCCAATAGGCATTCGTCTTGGCCGGAAAGACTTCGCTGCCGCCAATGACGATCGGCAGGTTCGTGTCGTAAATGTACCGGCCGCCCGTGCGCTTGGCAGTCACGCCCAGTTCGACCGGGCCCAGCGTGCCACGCGCCGATCCGCCGAGGGTATAGGCAGGGGCGCCCGATTCGCGCTTGCCGGCGGTCGGGATGAAGCTGGTGCCGCCCGACTGGACATCGTCCTTGATTTCCGATTCGAGATACGAACCGAAAGCATACAGCGCGAGTTGGGGCAGCGGCTGCCAGGCGACGCTGCCGTCGATGCCATATTTGTCGACGCGGCCGAGGTTCCGATACAGGTTGCGATCGGTGACCGGATCATAGGCCGAAGCAAGACGATTGTCATACTTCGTGAACCAGCCCGAAACCTGCGCCTGGACCTGCCCGGTGCGATAACGGAGGCCGAGGTCGAAGTTGTCGGTCGTTTCGGGTTCGGGGCGTGCCGACGGCGTGTCGGGGGCGAAGAAGAAGGCATTGTACAGGGCATCGGTGCCCGGGACCTGCAGACCCTTCGAATAGTTGGCGAAGACCGAAACCTGGTTGCTCGGTTTGAACAGCAGGCCGACGTTCGGAAGGATTTCGTCATATTTCAGCACGCGCTGCTGCGGCCCCTGAACCGTCGGATTGGCGGCAGCATATGCGGCGTTGCGCGGATCGCCCTGTCCGAAACAGTCGACAAAGCCGGTGTCGCTCGTGGTGAAACAGAAATTGTTGAGGTCGCGCTTGAAGAAGGGGGCGCGGATGCCGAGCGTGGCAACGAGCGACCCGTCCATGAATTCGCCGCGATATTCGCCCGAAACCTGCGACAGGATCGCATAGGACAGGCGGTCGCGCTTCTGGAGCACGGCGCCGGTCACATCGGTGAGCGGGTCGTTGACCGGGAACACATCGACCGGCTCGCCGTTCAGCTGGAGCAGGCCGACCTGGCCGGTCTGGCGGTGGCGCGCGCGGTCATAGGTGAAGCCGACGCGGACACTGTGGTCGTCGTTGATGTCCCAGCGCAGGTTGGCAATCACGCCATAGCGGTGCGTTTGCGTCTGGCTGGGAGCCGTCATCGTGACTTCGTCGAGCAGGTCGCCGTCGCCGTTGAGGTCCATCCCGAAATAGGGACGCCCACCGATATAGCCAGCGAGGTTGGTCACACCGGCGCCAGGCTGAACGTCCTGAAGGCGCTCGCGTGCATTGACCGTGCCGCCGCCATTGGCCTTCACATACTGATAGCTCGGATCGACCGTCAGCACGACGCCTTCGGTCAGCGTGAAGCGCGACGCACCGCGGATGTTGCCGGTGTTCGACGGGTTGTAGCGGCGATCGAATTCGGTGCCGCAGCCATTGGTCAGGTCGGCGAGGCCGGGCCGCGCGATGGTACTGACGGTGCAGGGATAATTGATGTCATATTCGCGCTCGTCCTTCGACTGCGGGAAGCCCGACGGGACCGCACGGTCGAACCGCAGCGGCAGCGAACCGAAGAAGTTGTTGCGGTTCTCGTTATAATGGCCGGAGATCGCCACGAAGTCGCCATTGTCGCCGATCGGCTGCCAGATGCGCGCGTTATACTGCTGCTTGTCGACGACGCCGTAATTGTTGAACGGGTTGTCGTTCGACGCGGTCGAGGCCGAAATGAAGGCGCGCGTGCCCCAGGGGGTGAAGACGCCGGTGTCGACCATGCCGAAAATGCGGAAGAATTTAAACTCGCCCGCCGAGCCCGACAGGCGGACGCCGAATTCTTCGCCCGGCGTGCGCGTGCGATAGTTGACGGTCGAACCCGTCGCGGCGGCGGTCGGGCTGTCGACGTCGGTGGTGCCGAGGTTGACGTTGACCTGTTCGATCAGCTCGGGATCGAGCTGCTGGTTCGAATAAATGGCATAGTTGCCCGAATCGTTCAGCGGAACGCCGTCGAAGGTCAGGCTGATGCGATCTTCCGAAAAACCGCGGATCGAGAGCTGGCCGCCCGACGAGCCGTAGGCGTCATTGTTGGTGAAGACGACGCCGGGCACCAGGTTGATCGTGTCGAGGATCGTCTGACCGGGGTTCTGGCGGGCAATGATTTCCTGGTTCAGCACCGACTTGGCCTTCGACGTGTCAGGCGACTGGATGCCCGCGACATCGGTGGCGCGCGCGCCGGTCACGACGATCTCGTCGTCGAAGTCGACCGAGCCGGTCGACTGGGCAAAAGCCGGAGTGGAAAGCAGCGCGGCCGGAATCAGCGCGGCGCTTGCGGCAAGCGAATGACGGAGTTTCATTTGAGGTTGTCCCCTTTGTGGTGCGAATCTGGCAGGCGCACTCGACAGGGCGCGCAGTACCCGCGAGCGCCCCTGAAGCCCGCGTGTGGCACGATTGTGACAGCAATTGTGACAGCGCAAGCCGCGAAGGAGTTGACGATCAGGAAAGCGTCAAGAAAGCGCGCATTTGCGTGAAATCGCGGCGGCGCATGGCCTGCGCGGCTGCGCTTTTTTCAGCAACTGTTGCTGCAATGCAACATAGTTGGCGAGGCAACCAAACCCGATGCGGTGCGACTCAGGCCGCGTCGCCGGCCTCTTTCGCCTTGTCGGCATAGACGCGCACGGGATCCTTGCGGCCTTCGACGACATCCTTGTCGACGACGATTTCGACGACGTCGGTAAGGTCGGGCAGGTCAAACATCGTGTCGAGCAGGATCGCCTCGACGATCGAGCGCAGCCCGCGCGCGCCGGTCTTGCGTTCGATCGCCTTCTTGGCGACCGCGACGAGCGCATCGTCGGTGAAGGTCAGCGCGACATCCTCGAGGTCGAACAGCTTCTTATACTGTTTGACCAGCGCATTCTTGGGCTCACCCAGAATCTTGACGAGCGCGTCGATGTCGAGATCTTCCAGCGTCGCAATGACGGGCAGGCGGCCGACGAATTCGGGGATCAGGCCGAACTTCAGCAGATCTTCGGGCTCGATCTGTTTGAGTACTTCGCCCGTGCGGCGTTCGTCGGGGCCGGCGACATGCGCGCCAAAGCCGATCGACTTGCCCTGCAGGCGGTCGCCGATGATCTTTTCGAGGCCGGCAAAGGCGCCGCCCGCGATGAAGAGGATGTTCGTCGTGTCGACCTGCAGGAATTCCTGCTGCGGATGCTTGCGCCCGCCCTGCGGCGGAACGCTCGCAGTCGTGCCTTCCATCAGCTTGAGCAGCGCCTGCTGGACGCCTTCGCCCGACACGTCGCGCGTGATCGACGGATTTTCGGCCTTGCGGCTGATCTTGTCGATCTCGTCGATATAGACGATGCCGCGCTGCGCCTTTTCGACGTTGTAATCCGACGACTGGAGCAGCTTGAGAATGATGTTCTCGACATCCTCGCCGACATAGCCCGCCTCGGTCAGCGTCGTCGCGTCGGCCATGGTGAAGGGCACGTCGAGGAAGCGCGCGAGCGTCTGCGCAAGCAAGGTCTTGCCGCTGCCGGTCGGGCCGACGAGCAGGATGTTCGACTTGGCTAGCTCGACATCGTCGCCGCGCCCCGAATTGGCGAGGCGCTTGTAATGATTGTGCACCGCGACCGACAGCACGCGCTTGGCGGTGTTCTGGCCGATGACATAGGCGTCGAGATGCTGGCAGATTTCGAGCGGCGTCGGGACGGCGCCGTCCTTGCGCGCGGCGATCCCGCCCTTGATTTCTTCACGGATGATGTCGTTGCACAGCTCGACACATTCGTCGCAGATGAACACCGTCGGTCCGGCAATCAGCTTGCGGACTTCGTGCTGCGACTTGCCGCAGAAGGAGCAATACAGAGTGCTCTTGCTGTCCGAGCCGCTCAACTTGGTCATAAATCTTCCTCTGGCCCGCGCAAAATGCGCGCTGCCCTGTTTATCCTAGCCCGCGTCCCCTCAATTACAATATGGCAATTGGGTGACATGGCTTCAATGTCCCGCATAGCGCCAGGCGCCGTGCGAGACGTCAAGAAATGCGGTTAGCGGGAGGTTGCGCCGGCGTCCGGTCAGGGCGTCGGGCCTTCGCTCACCTCGGTCGGCGCGTCGTCGCCGGGCGCGCCCGGGCGGCGGTCGAAGACCTGGTCGACGATACCGAATTCCTTGGCTTCGTCAGCCTCGAGGAAGGTGTCGCGATCCATCGCCTTCTCGATGTCTTTCAGGGGCTTGCCGGTATATTTTGCATAAAGGTCGTTCATCCGTCTGCGGATACGCAGGATTTCCTTGGCCTGGATCTCGATGTCCGACGCCATCCCGCGCGCGCCGCCCGACGGCTGGTGGACCATCACGCGCGCATTCGACAGCGCGACGCGCATCCCCGGTTCGCCGCTCGCGAGAAGGAAGCTGCCCATCGACGCGGCCTGGCCGATGCAGACGGTGCCGACGCGCGGGCGGATGTACTGCATCGTGTCGTGAATCGCCATGCCCGCCGTCACCACGCCGCCCGGCGAGTTGATGTACATATAGATGTCCTTCTTCGGATTCTCCGATTCGAGGAAGAGCAACTGGGCGACGATCAGCGAGGCCATATTGTCCTCGACCTCGCCGGTGACGAAAACGATGCGCTCGCGCAGCAGGCGCGAGAAAATGTCGAAGCTGCGTTCGCCGCGGCTCGTTTGTTCGACGACGACTGGAACAAGGGCGGCAAGCGGGTCGATCATCGGGAATTCGTCCTTATGGTTTTCAAGGCGCCGCGCCGAGGACCGGCGGGCTGGCTTTCCGTCGCCCTACATCGTCGCCCCGCGCGACGGATTCAAGAGGGGAAAACATGGCGAGGCCGATCAGGGTGGGAGTCGATATCGGCTTTTGGATAACGGTATTGATTGGAAACGATGTCCACTACCGGTCGTCAGGCGATACCACTCTCCGTATGAAAAAGGGGCGGGAATGACCCGCCCCTTCTGTCCGTTTGACGTCGCGGCGATCAGTCGCCTTCGCCGGGTTCGGGCGAGAAAAGCTTCTCGAACTTGCCTTCGACGCCCTTATATTCGTCGGCGTCGGCGGGGCTTTCTTTCTTCACCGTGATGTTCGGCCATTCGGCGCTGAACTTGGTGTTGACCTCGAGCCATTTCTCGAGCCCGCTTTCGGTATCGGGCAGGATCGCCTCGGCGGGGCATTCGGGTTCGCACACGCCGCAGTCGATGCACTCGTTCGGGTTGATGACGAGCATATTCTCGCCCTCATAGAAACAATCGACGGGGCAGACCTCGACGCAGTCCATATATTTGCAGCGAATGCAGGCGTCGGTGACGACATAGGTCATGGGTTCGGGCTCCCTTTGCCGACGGCACCCTTGCCGTCCGGCCTTCATCTGCGACCCGCCTCTATGCCGCGCGGACGCGGCGCGTCAACGCAAAGCGACAGTTGCGAATCACTTTCATTCCCCTAGTCCGCCCACGGCAAAGCCGCGCCAGAGAATTTCCTTGGGCACTGAAAGTTCAGTGCGCCGCGGCAGTCGCGCCGGGGTCGAGCCGGATGTAACAGGCGTGCGCTTCGGGCGCCGGACCGCGGCGTCGGGGGAGGGCGACCAGCCGGATGACCTCGACGCGCTCGCCGACGGGGAGGACAAGCGTTTCGCCCGCGCGTACCGGCGCCGACGCGCGCGTGATACGGCGCCCCTCGAGGCGGATGTGCCCCGCGGCGATCATTGCCTGCGCGATACTGCGCGACCGGGCGAAGCGCAGGTACCAGAGCAGCTTGTCGAGCCGGATGCTCCCTGCCGCGCCGGGACTCGCCATCGACTGCGTCAATCCTTTCCGGCGTCGGCGAGCAGCGCCGCGAGGCCTGCAAAGGGGCTGGTCGGCGACGGGCCGCGCCGCGGTGGCCGGTCAACGCGCGCCGGGCGCTGGACGGGCGTGCCGGGCGGAGCGGATTTGCCGCGTTTGCCGCGCGGGCCTTTGGCCGCCGCGCGCCGGTCCTTGCCGCTGGCATCCGCTGCGGGAGCGTCGGCCGTCTTCCTGGCCTGTTTGCGACGGCGGCGCTTGTCGGCGCGCTGCAGACCCGACCAGCGCCAGCGCTGCAGTTCGGGGTCGCCGACGGTACGAAAGCCAAAGCTTTGCAACAGCGCGCGCCGCGATTCCTCGTCGAGACCGAGCGAGGTGGCCAGCGCCGGGTCGATTGCAAAGCCAGAGGCGACCGCCGCCGCGCCATCGGCAGCGCTGCTGTCCTCATGCTGGTCGACATGATGCTCGGCGGTGCCCGAAATCGGTGCCGCGGGCGGCGCGGCGGCCTGCATACGCGCCGCATGGGCCTGTCGCGCAAGCTTCTCGGCCATGTCGATCCGCAGCCAGCCGGTCGCGCAGCGCCGGAAACCTGCGATCCGCAGCCCCGCCTGGTTGCCGCTCTTTTGCAGCACCGCGCCCTGCGGCGGCAACGCGGGGACGGGCGCGCCCTGCTGTGCCGCGGCGAGCGCGGCGCGCCAGCGCACTGCCTCGGGCTTGAGCAGTTGCGGGTGGAAAATGTCGAGCGAGCCGATTGTCAGGCCGAGTTTGCGCAACTGGGGTCGGTCTTCGGCGCTGATCGCGCTCAGCTGGTCCTCGACCGCAGAGCGACCGATGGTGCCGCCGCCGTCGACGAGCGCCGCCAGCAGCGCGCGGACGCGCGGCGGCGTGAAAAGGTCGCTCGCCGCCTCGCCCATCGCGGCGAGCGGCCCCGCATGGCGCGCGAGCTGTTCGGCGACAAAGGCGTGCAGCCGCTCGGTGATCGCCTGCACCTGTTGCGGCTCGAGGCGGCGCAGCGAGGGGTCGATTTGGAGCGCGGGCTGGACGAGCGTCGGCCCGCGCCCGAGCGTCGCGACGATGTCACCGTGCCACGCGAGGCGCGGCGGCGCGCCCGCTTCGCTCACCAGCGACAGCGCGCTTCCGTCCCCCTCGGCGAGCGATGTCGCGCGCCGCGCGAGTTCGCCCCGCAGATGCTTTTCGGCCGCGGCGAGCAACATGCGATGGTCGCTTGCTCGCGCGACCGGGTCGACCTTGAAATGAAAGCCCCTGAGCGTGCCGAGCGCCTCGCCATCGACCGCGACGGTGCCGTCGGCGCTAACCGCGACCGGCAGCGCCGCGTTGCGCTGCCCCGCGTCGCGGAGGAGCAACGCGAGCCGCCGGTCGACGAAGCGCTGCGCGAGCGCTGCGTGGAGCGCGTCCGACAGGCGTGATTCGAGTTCCTGCGTCTGTTCGGCCCATCCTGCGCCGCCCGCGATCCAGTCGCCGCGCTGCGCGATGAAACAAAGCGTGCGGACTGCCGCGATGCGGCTCGCGAGCTGTTCGATGTCGCCGTCGGTGTCGTCGAAGCGTGCAAGGCGCCGCGCGAACCATTCGGGGTCGATCATCCCGTTGCCGCTCGTGCGCCATTGCCACAACTTGAGCACGGTGCGGCTGTGATGCTCGGGACCGAGCTGTTCGAAGTCGGGGAGGCCGCACACGTCCCACAGCCGCTCAACCGCTTCGGCGTCGGTCGCGCGCGCGCGCACCTCCATGTCGCCTGCCAGATATTTGAGCACCGCGATATCGACCGCCTCGGGCGCCGGGCGCAGGCCGGCCAGCGTCGGCGGCTCGGCAAGGTCGGTGAGCAGCAGGTCGAGCGTGTCGGCACGCGGTACCGGATTGCGCCAGAACAGGTTGGGAAGCGGCGGAAAATTATGCCCCTCGATCGCCGCGATTTCCTCAGGGGTGAATCCGCCCTGCGGCATGCCGACGGTGCCGAAACTGCCGTCCTGCTGGTGGCGCCCGGCGCGGCCCGCGATCTGCGCCATTTCAGCGACCGTCAGGCGGCGCAGGCGGCGCCCGTCGAACTTCTGCAGGCTTGCAAAGGCGACATGCGTAACGTCGAGGTTCAGCCCCATGCCGATCGCGTCGGTGGCGACGAGATAATCGACCTCGCCCGCCTCGAACATCGCGACCTGCGCGTTGCGCGTCTTGGGGCTGAGCGCGCCCATCACCACCGCCGCGCCGCCCGAAAAACGCCGCAGCATCTCGGCGATCGCATAGACCTCCTCGGCCGAGAAGGCGACAACCGCGGAGCGTTTGGGCAGGCGCGACAGCTTTGACGGGCCGGCATAGCTCAGCGTCGAAAAGCGCGGCCGGGTGACGATTTCGGCCTCGGGAACCAGCCTGCGGACCAGCCCGCCGATGCTCGCCGAACCGAGGATCATCGTTTCCTCGCGACCGCGCGCGCGCAGCAGGCGATCGGTGAACACATGGCCGCGTTCGGGATCGGCGCCGAGCTGCGCCTCGTCGATACCGACAAAGGCGACGTCGCGCGTGACGGGCAACGCCTCCATCGTGCCGAGCAGATAGCGCGCATCGGGCGGCGTAATCCGCTCCTCGCCCGTGACGAGCGCAACCTGTGCCGCGCCCTTGATCCGGACGACGCGGTCGTAAACCTCGCGCGCGAGCAGGCGCAGCGGGAATCCGATCATGCCGCTCGCATGGGCGGTCAGGCGCTCGACCGCCAAATGGGTTTTGCCGGTGTTGGTGGGGCCAAGGACGGCCTTGACCGGGGTGGAAGAGGGTGGCGCCATTGTCTTTCGTGCACGCTGGCATGGACGCGCCGCGTGCGCAACAGGCGATCGACGGCCATCGGTGCGCCGTGTGCGGTTTTCGCCCCGAATCACGCCGCGTCGCGGCGACGCCACGCCCCGCCGCAACAAAATTCCCGCAGCGGGCCATTAAATTGACTTTAACGGCCTTTGTTTACAGACAAAGCGGCGGTAATATGAATTGAGCGGCCGGGCCGGGGGGCTCGTCGAGCGGGGGTAATATCTTGTTCCAGCGTCACGAACCCATCGCGGGGATGTCCGGCAATGCTGCCGCCCTCACGATGTCGCAGGCGATTCCCTTGCGATCGGGTGACGCAAAAGCGCCCCCTCTGCTGTCGTGGCGTGAACGGCTGGCGCAGCTCGACCTTGTTCCCGACCTTGGTAACGATATCGGCTCGCGCGAATGGTGGCGCGGCCTCGCGACGTTGACGCTGCTCTGCGGCAGCGCGATCGCGACCTTCCCCGGCATCCGGCCACTTGCGGCGCCGACCGCGCCCGCGCTCGACGCCGCCGATTTCAACGAGGCGCGCGCGCAGATGATCGTGCCGCTCGCGTTCGGCGGCGACACGGGGCGGCATATGGCGGCGACCGATGCGGTGCGCCCGCTGACGCAGACACCCGAACGCCCGCAGATCGAACTGACGGCTACGCTCGGCCGCGGCGACAGCTTTGCGCGCGTCCTCGAACGTGCAGGCGTCGGCAGCGCCGAGGCGCAGGCGCTTGCAAGCCAGGTTTCGGGCGCGGTGCCGCTTGCCGATATTGCGGCGGGAACGCGCATCGACCTGATCCTGGGGCGCCGCGCCGCGCGCACGATGCCGCGCCCGGTCGACGCGCTGGCGATGCGTGCGCGCTTCGACCTCCGAATCGAGATGGAGCGGATCGACGGGCGTCTCGTCATGCGGAGCATCCCGATTGCGGTGGACAACACGCCGCTGCGTATCCGCGGCCGCGTCGGCGACAGCCTGTATCGCTCGGCGCGCGCGGCGGGAGCGCCGCCCGAGGCGATCCAGGCCTATCTGCGCGTCATAGGAAAGCAGATATCGGTCGGCAGCGACATCCGCGCCAACGATGAATATGACATCGTCGTCGATTATCGCCGTGCCGAAACGGGCGAGAGCGAGACGGGCAAGCTCCTCTACGCCGGGTTGATCCGCAACGGTCGGCCGAAGCTGTCGATGCTCGAATGGAAGAAGGACGGACGCAGCCAGTGGTTCGAGGCGTCGGGCGTCGGCGAACAGCGCGGCGGCATGGCGCGCCCGACGAACGGCCGTGTTACCTCGACGTTCGGGATGCGGCGTCACCCGATTCTCGGCTATCGCCGGATGCACAGCGGCATCGACTTCGGCGGCGGCTATGGTGCGCCCATCTATGCCGTAACCGACGGCGTCGTTGCGATGGCGGGGCGCAACGGCGGTTATGGCAATTATGTCCGGCTCAACCACGGTGGCGGTCTCGGCACCGGCTATGGACATATGAGCCGCGTCGCGGTGCGTGCGGGGCAGCGGGTCAGCCGCGGGCAGGTCATCGGCTACATCGGCTCGACCGGCCTCTCGACGGGGCCGCACCTCCATTACGAGCTTTACCGCAACGGGCGCGCGGTCAACCCGTCGTCGGTGACCTTCGTGACGCGCGCGGCGCTCGAGGGCAAGGAACTCGCCGATTTCCGCGCGCGCATCCGTCAGCTCACCGCGATCGAACCGGGCGCCGCGCTCACCCCGATCGCGCCGAAACAGGTGGAGGGGCCCAAGCTCGGCTCGCTCGCCGACGTGACGGCAAAGCGGATCGGCGACGGCATCTGAGCGCCGCGGGTTCGCGCCAATATCCGTTTGCGGCGCGGCAAAGCGCGGCTATGGACGCGCGATGACCAACGCCGCTTTCCCCGACCTGCGCCTGCGCCGGACGCGCCGCACCGGCTGGAGCCGGGCGATGGTGCGCGAGACGCATCTGGCGCCGTCGAACCTGATCTGGCCGCTCTTCGTCTGCCCCGGCACCGCGACCGAGGAACCGATCGCGAGCTTGCCGGGCGTGTCGCGCTGGTCGGTCGACCGCATCGTCGAACGTGCAAAGGACGCCGTCGCGGCCGGAATCCCTTGCATCGCGCTTTTCCCCTATACCGAAGCCGGTCGGCGCAGCGACGACGGGGCAGAGGCGCTCAATCCCGACAATCTGATGTGCCGCGCGACAGCGGCGGTCAAGGATGCGCTTGGCGACGCCATCGGCGTTCTCACCGACGTCGCGCTCGACCCCTATACCAGCCACGGGCAGGACGGGCTGGTCGACGAGGGCGGCTATGTGCTCAATGACGAGACGGTCGACGTGCTGGTGGGGCAAGCGCTCAACCAGGCGCGTGCGGGTGCCGACATCATCGCGCCCAGCGACATGATGGACGGCCGCGTCGGCGCGATCCGCGAGGCGCTCGAGATGGAAGGGTTCACCCACGTCCAGATCATGAGCTACGCCGCCAAATATGCCTCGGCCTTTTACGGCCCCTTCCGCGATGCGGTCGGCTCGCGCGGGCTGCTGAAAGGCGACAAGAAGACCTATCAGATGGACCCCGCCAATGTCGAAGAGGCGCTGCGCGAGGTCGAGGCCGACCTGGCTGAAGGCGCCGACAGCGTGATGGTCAAGCCGGGCCTGCCCTATCTCGACGTCGTGCGCGCGGTGAAGGACCATTTCGCGGTGCCCGTCTATGCCTATCAGGTTTCGGGCGAATATGCGATGATCGAGGCCGCGGCCGCAGCCGGAGCGGGCGACCGCGACGCGCTCGTCCTCGAAACCCTGCTCGCGTTTCGCCGCGCCGGCGCGGCGGGCGTGCTCAGCTACCACGCGCTGCATGCGGCGCGGATTCTCGGCGCATGATCGAAACCCAGCGGCTCCTGATGCGTCCGTGGCGCGATGACGACGTCGTGCCCTTTCAGGCGATCTGCAGCGATCCTGCGGTCATGGCGACGCTCGGGCCGCCGCTCGACAGTGAACAGACCGCCGCGCTCATCGAGCGGATGCGCGGGATCGATGCGGCGCACGGCCATTGCTTCTGGGCGCTCGAACGGCGCGACGACGCGCGGCTGATCGGATGGTGTGGGGCAATCCGCGGGAGCGTGGGGCCGGTCGCCGACAAACCCGAAATCGGTTGGCGGCTGGCAAGCGATTGCTGGGGTCGCGGCTATGCGACCGAGGCGGCAAAGGCCGCCGTCGCGTGGGTTTTCGACAATTTGGCTGACGAAGCCGTGTGGGCAATCACATGGCGGGGCAATGTCCGCAGCCGGGCGGTGATGGAGCGATTGGGAATGCAGCACGCCGAGACTTGCGATTTCGACCATCCCAGGCTGACCGAGGGCGATCCGTTGCGTCCGCATGTGGCCTATTCGCTCGACCGGGCAAGCTGGGGGCACGCATGAGCGCGGTTGCGACACGGCGCTGGCTTTTCGTGCTGACCATCTTGGTCGGCAGCTTCCTGCTTTTCCAGATCCAGCCGATGGTCGCGCGGATGGTGCTCCCCAAATTGGGCGGCGCGCCGGCGGTGTGGAACAGCGCGATGCTCGTTTATCAGGCGTTGCTGCTCGGCGGCTATGCCTATGCGCACTGGCTTGGACGTTTCGCGCTGCGGCGGCAGGCGATGATCCACGTTGCGCTCTTCCTTGTGGCCGCGCTCTGGCTTCCGATCGGAATTGCGCAGATCGCGCCGCCGGCGGCGGGACAGGAGGTGCTGTGGGTTCCGCTGCTGCTTCTCGCGTCGATCGGACCGGTATTCTTCGTCGTTTCGGCGCAGGCACCGCTGATGCAGCGCTGGTTTGCCGCAGATGCGCGCGCGGGCGACCCTTATTACCTCTACGCCGCGTCGAACCTCGGCAGCTTTGCCGGGTTGATCAGCTATCCGGCACTGGTCGAGCCCAATCTTCCGCTGGCGACGCAAAGCTGGGGATGGACCGCGGGTTATGCGGCGCTGCTGCTGCTGGTCGCCGCAAGTGGCTGGGCGCGTTGGAGCGCGCACCCGGAGGCAGTGGACTCGGATGTCAAACAACCAGCCGAGCCGGCACCGACGTCGCGACGGATGCTCCACTGGCTGTTCATCGCGGCGGTTCCGTCGGGCCTGATGCTGTCGACGACGACGCATCTGACGACCGACATCGTCGCGATGCCGCTGCTGTGGGTGCTGCCGCTCGGCCTGTACCTGCTCAGCTTCGTCATTGCCTTTTCCACGATGGACCGCGCGACGCAGGTCGTCACGACGATCGCGCCGACGATGCTGCTGATGGTTGGCGCGCTCGCGCTGCTCAGCTCGGCCGGCGGAACGATGATGGTGGCGCTCGCCAGTCTTGCGATGCTTTTTGTCGTCGCGACCGCGCTCCACGGCTATCTCTATCATCTTCGCCCCGCGCCGCGGCACCTGACGCTTTTCTACCTGGTCATGTCGGCGGGCGGGGTGCTTGGCGGCCTGTTTGCCGCGCTGGTTGCGCCGCTGCTATTCGACTGGGTTTACGAACATCCGTTGCTGATCGTCGCGGCGGCGCTGTTGCTGCCGTTGCCCGCGCTTTTCCCGTGGAACGAGTGGATCAAGGCCTCGCCGCAGCAAACGCGGCGGCTCGTCTTGCTGCTCGTCGTCCTAGCAGCCTTCGCCTGCTGGAACATGGTCCAGCGCTGGTCGGGGGCGTTCGAAACGGACACGGCGCTGTGGGGCCTGACAATCGTCGCGGTGGGCTTGCTCGTATCCGCATGGCGCTGGGCCTATGTCTCTACGCTGCTGCTGTTGATGATCGGCGTCGGCGGCTGGGATACGGTGAAGGTCAGCCTCGACGGGACGCGGGTGCGCAGCTATTTCGGCGTCTATTCGGTCACCGACGACGCTTATCGCATGCAGCGGCGGCTCGCGCACGGCACGACACTCCACGGCCTGCAAAGTACCGAGCCCGGGAAGGAGCGCGAGCCGACAACCTATTACGGGCACCAATCGGGCGTCGGCCTGGCGCTCGACAAGGCCGAGGCGCTGGCGGGGCCGGATGCGTCGGTGGGGATCGTCGGGCTCGGCGCCGGGACGCTGTCCTGCTATCGCCGTCCGGGCCAGAGCTGGACGTTTTACGAGATCGACCCCGTGATGGCCGACATCGCCCGCGACCCGCAGAAATTCACCTTCCTTTCGAACTGCGCGGGCGACACACCGATTGTCATCGGCGATGCGCGGCTGCAGATAGCAAAGGGACCAGCGGCGCAGTTCGACATTTTGGTAATCGACGCCTTTTCGTCCGACGCCATCCCGCTGCACCTGCTGACCGAAGAAGCGATCGGCGTCTATGCGCGCGCGCTCAAACCCGACGGCTATCTGTTGATTCATATTTCGAACCGCTTTTTCGGGCTGGAGCCGGTATTGGCCGCCGAGGCCAAGGCACGCGGCTGGTCGGCCGCGATCCGGATTGACCCGACCCCCGATCCCGAGGGCGAGTTCGGCGACCTGACCGGGTCGAGCTGGGTTGCGCTGACGGCGACACCGCAGCGGCTCGAGCAATTGACCGGCGGGACGAAGGCGCGCAATCTGAGCGCCGAAGACGGCACTTGGGTTCCGCTTGCGGCGCGCAAGGGGTTCACGCGCTGGACCGACGATTATGCCTCGACCCTGCCAGTGCTGATCTGGAAAAACGTGATCGGAAGCTACGAATGACCCGGAGTGACATCAGCATCATCAGCGTCAATGGCAAGACGCCGCAGATCGATCCCAGCGCCTTCATCGCGCCGGGATGCCGGATCATCGGCGATGTGGTGATCGGTCCCGACGTCAGTATCTGGTATAATTGCGTGCTGCGCGCCGATGTCAGCCATATCCGCATCGGCGCGCGCTCGAACATCCAGGACGGCAGCATCCTGCACTGCGACGGCCCGACTCCTTTCCATCCCGACGGCTTTCCGACGATCATCGGCGAAGATGTGCTGATCGGACATTTGGCGATGGTGCATGGCTGCACGCTCGCCGACCGTGCTTTTGTCGGCCTGAAGGCCACGGTAATGAACGGCTGCCGCATCGGCAGCGACGCGATGCTCGCCGCGGGCGCGTTGCTCACCGAGAATAAGGAAATCCCTGACCGCGAACTGTGGGCCGGGACCCCGGCGCGACGGGTGCGCGAGATCGACGACGCGCAGGCCGCGGGCATGCAGATGGGCGTCGCCCATTATGTGATGAACGGCCGCATGCACAAGGCAGCGGTGGAGGGATGAATAAATCCTCCCTGTGGCGAAGCCATGGGGAGGGGGACCGTCGCCGTAGGCGATGGTGGAGGGGCGGCGAGGTTGCGCCAAAGCCCCTCCGTCAGCCCTTCGGGCTGCCACCTCCCCATCGTTTCGCGACAGGGAGGATCGTCACATCACCCGTGGTTGGCGTTCACCATCGCATAGAGCATGGGAATCGACAGCAAGGTGTTCGTTCGAGAAAAGATCATCGCGGTTTGTGCCGCCTTGGCCTTCGTCGCGTCATCGGTCTCAACGATGCCCAGCGCCTTTTTCTGGTTCGGCCAGATCACGAACCAGACGTTGAAAGCCATGATCAGCCCCAGCCACATGCCGACGCCGATCAGCTTATAGGGGTCCTGCAACGTCAGCGCGGGAACCGCATATTGGGCGTGAAAGGCGATGGCGAGACCGAAGATCACCGTCGCGGCGGCTGCCCAGCGGAACCAGAAGAGCGCGGCGGGCGCGATATGCTTGCCGACCGCAGGTTTTAGTTCGGCCGGAATTTTCGGCATCGTCGGCATCTGGACGAAGTTGAAATAATAAAGCAACCCGATCCATAGTACGCCGAAAAAGGTGTGCAGCCAGCGCATGATGGCATTGCCCGCGGCGACGCCATCGTCGAAATTCTGGCCATTGAGGCCCAGCATCAGCACGATCGCGAACACCAGCCCGGTACCCAGAACGGCGTGAAGATTTCCGAAAAACTTCCCCATTTGCATTCCCCTCCTTATCGTTCGGCGCGCGGTGCGACCCGGTGCCGTGGCGATGCTATGCCAGCGCGAAAGGAAAGGCTCAAGCGGGCTTGTCGGAGGTGTCCTCGGCGACCGAAAGGCCGTTCTTCAACATCACCGGGACCTGCGTCAGCGTGAAGATGAAGGAGAGGGCGGTGACGCCCCAGACCTTGATCGTGAGCCACAGGTCGAAACTCATGCGATCGGTCTGGATCAGTTCGTACATCACGTGGTTTGCGATGCCGAGCGCGCCGAAGAAAATTCCCCAGTTCCGCGACAGCAACAGCCAGCCCTTTTCGGTCAGCCCTTCGAGCGCCGACTGGAGCAGATATTTGAGCATCGGGCGCTTCAGCCACCAGCCGCCGAGCAGCAGCAGGGCAAAGGCGCCATAGATGATCGTCGGCTTCATCACGATGAAGCGCTCGTCATGGAACCAGATGGTCAGCGCACCGAAACCGAGTACGAGCACGCTCGACATCCACAGCATCGGCGAAATTTTGCCCAGCTTCCACTTCGACACCGCCATAGCGACGATAATCGCGACCATGAACGCGAGTGTGCCCTTGATCGCGGCGGTCGTCGCGGCAAAGGCGCCGTCGCCTTCCGATGCGAACTTATAGGCGACGAAAAAGACGAGCAGCGGTCCGAAGTCGATCGCAAAGTTCAGCCAGCCGTGCTGCGCGCGCGGCGGCGCGGGGACGGGCTCGGGGCCGGTGGGCGGCATGTCGGGGGCGGTCATCGGATATTTCCTGCAATGATGGCGGCGATCTCGTCGGCGTCGAAGGGGCGCAGATCCTCCATCGTCTCACCAATGCCGATTGCGTGGATGGGCAGCCCGTGGCGCTCGGCCGCGGCGACGAGGACCCCGCCGCGCGCGGTGCCGTCGAGCTTGGTCATGACGAGCCCGGTAACGCCCGCGACCTCGCGAAAAACGTCGATCTGCGACAGCGCATTCTGCCCCGTCGTCGCGTCGAGCACGAGCACCACGTCGTGGGGCGCGGCGGCGTTGAGGCGGCCGAGGACGCGCTTGATCTTGGCAAGCTCGTCCATCAGCTCGCGCTTGTTCTGCAGGCGTCCAGCGGTGTCGACGATCAGCACGTCGATGCCCGTCGCCGTCGCCTGCTTCACCGCGTCAAAGACGATGCCCGCGCTGTCGCCGCCTTCGGGGCCCGCCATAATCGGCACGCCGAGGCGTTCGGCCCAGACCTTCAATTGCCCGATCGCGGCGGCGCGAAAGGTGTCGCCCGCGACGAGCATTACGCCATAATCCTGTTCCTGGAACAGGTGCGCGAGCTTGGCGATGGTCGTCGTCTTGCCCGACCCGTTGACGCCGATCACCAATATGACCTGCGGGCGCGGAAAGGCGTCGATTTCCAGCGGTTCGGCGACCGGGCGCAGCACCGCCGCAATCTCGTCGGCGACGACGCGGCGGAGCTCCTCGGTGCCGTTCGCCGCTACGTCGCGGCGCTCGGACAGGCGATCGCGGATGCGCGCCGCCATCGCGGGGCCAAGGTCGGCGGTGATCAGCGCCTCCTCGATCCGGTCGAGGTCGTCGTCGTCGAGCCGCGACTTGCCGGTCAGTCCCGACAGATTTTCGCCGAGCCGCTCCGACGTGCGGCGAAGCCCGCCGAGCAGCCGCTCGCTCCAGCTCGCCCCGCTCATGCTGCGATGCTTTCGGCGATCATGCGCTCGCCGTCGCGCGCGCGAAGGCGCACTGGCACTATACTGTTCGGCGCGGCGGGTGCGGCCAGCGTCAGCGCGGCAAAATTCTCGGCATGGCCGCACATCCCGTCGCGCTCGACGAGCATCTGCGTCATCGTACCAGCTTGCGCGTCGAGCCAGCGATGGCGCCGCCGCGCATTGGCCGCGCGCAAGGTCGCGGCGCGGTCGCGCGCGACGCGGCGCCCGACCTGCGGCATGCGCGCGGCGGGCGTTCCGGCGCGCGGGCTGTACGGAAAGATATGGCCGAAGACGATGTCGCAATCGTCGATCAGCGCCAGACTGTTGGCAAACATGCTGTCATCCTCGGTGGGAAAGCCCGCGATCAGGTCGGCGCCGATCGCGATTTCACTACGCGCCGCCTTGAGCCGCTCGACGAGCCGCACGGCATCGGCGCGGCGATGGCGGCGCTTCATGCGCGTCAGCACCATATCGTCGCCCGCTTGCAGCGACAGATGGACGTGCGGCATGATTCGCGGCTCTTGGGTGAGCAGCGCGAACAGCGCATCGTCGACGCGGTCGGGGTCGAGCGAGGAGAGGCGCAGCCGCTCGACGGGCAGCGCGAGCAGCGCCTCGACGAGCGATGCAAGACTCGTCCCGCTGTCGTCGCCATAGCTCGCAAGATCGACGCCGGTGAGCACGATCTCGCGCTGTCCGCGCGCGAGCGCGGTGCGCGCGGCCTCGACGACGGCATCAACCGTCGCCGACCGCGCGGTCCCGCGCGCAAGCACGGTCGCGCAAAAGGTGCAGCTGTGCGAACAGCCGGTCTGCACGCCCAGGAAGGCGCGCGCATGATCGGCGCCGGAGAGGGCGGGGGTATAGGATTTGGGTGTGGGTGTGTAAGAATCCATGTTCCCCCGCGAAGGCGGAGGTCGATCTCTGGCCGGTGCTATTTGGAGCGCGCCGGTGCTGGGTCCCCGCCTGCGCGGGGACACACCGATATTTGCGTAGCTTTGCGTCAGCCCCTTCGCATCGTTCGCCACGACCAGTGCGCCCATCGCTTCGAAACGCCCGGCCTCGAGTTCCGCCGCGCATCCTGTCACCACCACCTCGGCATCGGGATGTTCGCGTAGCGCGCGGCGCACCGCCTGCCGCGCCTGACGCACCGCCTCATCGGTCACTGCACAACTGTTGAAGACGATGGTGTCGGACGCGCCCGCGTCGCGCAGCGCGGTGCGAACCGCTTCACCCTCGGCGATGTTGAGCCGGCACCCGAAATTGACGACCCGATGCCGGTCGGCGACCGAATTGCTCATCCGAAGCGCGCCCAGTCGGTCTCGCCCTCGAACACGCGCGTCGCCGCGCCGGTCATCACGATCGGCTCGCCGGGCGCCCAGCGGATGAGGAGGTCGCCGCCGGGGAGCGAGACGGTGACCGGCGACTGGACCAGCCCCGCGCGGATCGCCGCGACCGCCGTCGCGCAGGCGCCGGTGCCGCACGCCTGGGTGAGGCCCACGCCGCGCTCCCAGACGCGAAGTTGCAGCTGATTCTCGCCGTCGAGGCTCGCGACATTGACGTTGACGCGCTCAGGAAACAGCGGGTCGGTTTCGATTCGCGGCCCCAGGTCGGCGAGCGGCACAGCGTCGGCTTCGGGCACAAAAAAGACGATATGCGGATTGCCGACGTTAACGCCTGCGCCATGTTCCAGCTCGTCCCATGCGACCGGCATGTCGCGCGTGTCCATCGGCATCGCGAGCGGGATATGCTCCCAGTCAAACACGGGTTCGCCCAGCGTCACTTCGGCGCCGCCATCGGCGGGGCTGACGCGCAGCATCCCGCCCAGCGTCTCGATCACCGCGGGCTGCGCGAGCAAGGTCGCGACGCAGCGCGTCGCGTTGCCGCACGCCTCGACCTCGCCGCCGTCGGCGTTGAAGATGCGCATCTTCACGTCGGCGCTGGTCGACGGTTCGAGCAGGATCAGCTGGTCGCAACCGATGCCGTGACGGCGATCGGCAATCGCGTGCGCGCGCGCCGCGGTCATTTCGACCGCTGCCTCGCGCGCGTCGATCACGACGAAGTCGTTGCCGAGTCCGTGCATCTTGGTGAAGCGGTCTGCCATAGCCGCGCATGTAAGGGCGCGGCGCCGCGAAGTCTAGCGATGGGTCGGGTCAGGCGCTCTTGCGCAGCGGTTCGGCGTCGGGCTTCGCAACGCCGCCTTCAGGCATCGCGGGCGCACGCAGCAACCCGCGCTCGGCGAGCAGCGCCGCGGTGTCGCCCGCCGACGCGGCCCGGCCATAGAACCAGCCCTGTCCCTTGGTGCAGCCGAGGCGGGTGAGTTCGATCGCCGTCGCCTCGTCCTCGACGCCCTCGGCGGTGATCGGCATCGCAAGGCTTTCGCCGAGCCGGACGATGGCGACGACGATGGCTTGCGCATCGGCGCTGTCGCGCATCGCGGCGACGAAGCTGCGGTCGATCTTGATCCGGTCGAACGGCAGCGCGCGCAGGTGCGACAGCGAGCTATAGCCGGTTCCGAAATCGTCGAGGCTCAGCGACACGCCCTGATTTTTCAGGCTGGTGACGATCGAGCGGACCAGCGGCAGGTTCTCGAACAGGCTGCTTTCGGTAATCTCGACCTCGAGCTGGCTTGCGGGAAAGCCCGCCTCGACGAGCAGCTTGGTCAGCTTCTGGCTGAACCAGGGGTCCTTCAACTGCTGCGGCGAGATATTCACCGCGAGCATGATCGACGGGTCCCAGCCCTTGGCGATGTCCATCGCGCTACGGATGACCTGCAGCGACAATTCGCCGATCAGCCCGCTCTCTTCGGCAATCGGGATAAAGCGTTCGGGCGGGATCATGCCATATTCGGGCGAATCCCAGCGCATCAGCATTTCAAACCCGACCAGACGGCCGCTGGCGATATCGACCTGCGGCTCGAAATAGGGGACGAACTCGCCGCGCGGCATGCCGCTGCGGATGCCCGTTTCGATCTGGTTGCGGACCTGCACCGCCATTTCCATGCCCATCTCGAACCAGCAATAGCGGTTCCGACCCTGGTCCTTGCAATGGTACATGGCGATGTCGGCCTGCCGCACCATCGTGTCCATCGTTATGCTCGCATCGTTGGCGAGCGCGATGCCCAGCGATGCGCCGATGCGGATCTGCTGCGCGTCGTGCGTCACCGAATCCTCGAGTGCCGCGACGAGCTGTGCGGCGAGCGCGTCGATCGTCGCACGCGCGCCGGGCTCGAAGGGCAACAGCGCGACGAATTCGTCGCCGCCGAGGCGCGCCTTGGTGGCGCTCGGCGGCAGGACGGTGCTGATGCGCTCGGCGGCGACCTGCAGCACGCGGTCGCCCGCGACATGGCCGTGGATGTCGTTGACGGTCTTGAAATGGTCGAGGTCGAGCAGGAACAGCGCAACCTGCCGACCTTCAACCGCCGATTTCGCGATCAGCTGCTGCCCGGCGACGAGCAAGGCGCGCCGGTTCAGGAACCCGGTCAGCGGGTCGGTATCGGCCAGATAGCGCGCGCGCTTTTCGGCCTCGGTCCGCTCGCGAATTTCGCGGTTCAGATCCTCGTATCGCCGCCACCCGAACAGGATCAGCGCGACGTTCAGGATCAGCGCCGCCGCCAGCACTTTGTCGGGTCCGCCGCCCAGCCCGATCAGGCTCTGCACGAGCGCGTGCATCAGATTGCTGCCGGTGCCGACGAAGAGCAGGATGGCCGCGACCACGATACCGCCGGTCAGGACGTCACGCCGGGCGGCTTCGCTGCGATCTCGCGGCCGGATGTCTGAAGTCATAGATTCTTTTCCCACTGTTGTGCCTTTTATGGCGGGCAGCGATGAAATTTGCGTTAAGTGCGTTACCGCGGCGGCGGTGCGCGCGAGCGTCGTGCGGCCTTGCCTTTCTTTGCGCTTTTGCGTAAAGGCGCCGCGTCCGGCCGCATCTTGCGGGCGGACAGATACGACATCCGCGACGGAAACGTCTGTCCACGGATAGCCGCTGGTTGGCGAGGTTTCGCTCACCGGCGTCTTTTGCGTTGCGGCATGTCAGAAGGGTGCAAACGGCGCATGTTCGACAGTCTGAGCAATCGGCTTGGCGATGTTTTCGGGAAGCTCCGCGGTCGCGGCGCGCTGACCGAGGCGGACGTGCGCGCGGCGATGCGCGAAGTGCGAATCGCCTTGCTCGAGGCCGATGTCGCGCTGCCCGTCGTGCGCAGTTTCGTCGATCAGGTCACCGAACTCGCGATCGGCCAGAATGTCCTGCGATCGGTCACGCCGGGGCAACAGGTCGTCAAGATCGTCAGCGACGCGCTGACCGAGATGCTCGGCTCGGAAACCGCCGAGCTCGACCTCAATGTCGCGCCGCCCGCGGTGATCATGATGGTCGGTCTGCAAGGCTCGGGCAAGACGACGACGACCGCAAAGATTGCGAAGCGGCTCAAGGACAAGGAGCGCAAGAAGGTGCTGATGGCGTCGCTCGACGTCAATCGCCCCGCCGCGCAGGAACAGCTCGCCGTCCTCGGCACGCAGATCGACGTCGCGACGCTGCCGATCGTCGCGGGCCAGCAGCCGACCGAAATCGCGAACCGTGCGCTGCAGGCGGCGAAGCTTCAGGGCTACGACGTGCTGATGCTCGACACCGCGGGCCGCCTCCACGTCGACCAACAGCTGATGGACGAAATGCAGGCGGTATCGCGCGCGGCGAACCCCGCCGAAACGCTGCTCGTCGTCGATAGCCTGACAGGTCAGGACGCGGTGCAGGTCGCGCAGCGCTTTACCGAACAGGTGCCGCTCACCGGCGTCGTCCTGACCCGCATGGACGGCGACGCGCGCGGCGGCGCCGCGCTGTCGATGCGCGCGGTCACCGGCAAGCCAATCAAGTTCGCGGGCACCGGCGAAAAGCTCGACGGGCTCGAACTCTTTCAGCCGTCGCGCATCGCGGGCCGCATTCTCGGCATGGGCGACGTCGTTAGCCTCGTCGAACGCGCCGCCGAGACGATCCAGGCCGACGAGGCCGAGGCGATGGCCAAGAAGATGGCGAAGGGTCAGTTCGACCTCGACGATCTTCGCAGCCAATTGAACCAGATGCGCCGCATGGGCGGGCTCGGCGCGCTCGCGGGGATGATCCCCGGCCTCAAAAAGGCGCAGGCGGCGATGGCGCAAAGCGGCGCCGACGACAAGGTGCTCGTCCATATGGATGCGATCATGGGGTCGATGACGCGCAAGGAGCGCGCAAAGCCCGAAATCATCAACGCCAAACGCAAGATCCGCATCGCCAACGGGTCGGGCACGACGGTGCAACAGGTGAACAAGGTGCTCAAGATGCACCAGGAAATGTCCACCGCGATGAAGAAAATCCGCAAAATGGGCGGGCTCAAGGGGCTCGGCGCGCTGTTCGGGCGCGGCGGCGGCATCCCCGGAATGCCCGGTCTTGGCGGCGGCATGGGAGGCATGGGCGGCGGTCTGCCCGGGCTCGGCGGCGGAGCGATTCCGCCCGATCTCGCCAACCTGATGAACAAGAAGAAATAATCCAGACAATCCAGTTAGACTTAGAAGGAAAATATCATGGCTACCTCCATTCGCCTCTCGCGCGGCGGTTCGAAAAAGCGCCCCTATTACAAGATCGTCGTCGCCGATTCGCGCAGCCCGCGCGACGGCCGCTTCATTGAACGCATCGGCAGCTACAACCCGCTGCTCGCCAAGGACAATCCGGAGCGCGTCAAGCTTGACGCCGAGCGCGCGACGCACTGGCTGAGCGTCGGCGCGCAGCCGAGCGACCGCGTTGCCCGCTTCCTCGACGCCGCGGGCATCAAGGAACGCGCCGCGCGCAACAACCCCAACAAGGCGGTTCCGGGCGAAAAGGCCAAGGAACGCGCCGAAGAAAAGGCGTCGAAGCTGGCTGAGGCCGAAGAGGCCGCAAAGGCTGCCGCCGCCGCTCCGGCTGAAGAAGCCCCGGTTGAAGAGGCTCCCGCTGAAGAAGCTCCCGCCGAAGAGGTTACGGCCGAATCGGATGCCACGGGTTCGGTGAAGACCGAAGAAACCGCCGAAGCCGTTGCCGATGCGGTCGCCGACGAAGTTCCCGTCGACGCGACTGCCGAAGACGCAACCGCGATCGCCGAAGAAGTCGCCGAAGGCGGCCCCGTCGCTGCCGAGGGCGAAGAAGCCCCGGCCGAAGACGCCGGCGAAGAAAAGGCCGAAGGCTAACCGCCTTGGTGAACGCCGACCGCCCCGTCACCCTTGCCGCCATTGCCGGTGCGCACGGGGTACGGGGCGAGGTGCGCCTCAAATTGTTCGGCGAAGGCGCGGATGCTCTCCGCGCCTTTTCCACATTCGATGCGGGGCCGCGCAAGCTGACCCTGACGTCGGTGCGCCCCGCCAATCAGGGCGCGGTCGCAAGCTTTGCCGAGCTGACCGACCGCAGCGCTGCCGAGGCATTGCGCGGCACGCTTCTGACCGTTCCGCGCTCGGCGCTGCCGCCGCTCGGTCCCGGCGAATATTATCATCACGACCTGATCGGGCTTGCCTGCACCTCCACCGACGGAGCGCCCGTCGGCCACGTCGTCGCGGTCGAAAATTTCGGCGCGGGCGACATCCTCGAAATCGAGAAGCCCGATGGCAAACGCTTCATGGTCCCGATGACCGCGCAGGCGGTCACGGCATGGGATGACGCGGGCGTGACGATCGATCCGGCATTTGCCGACTGACACAGCGCGTTCAGCGCGCGCGCGCCCGCTTTCGCGTGGCCGCCCGGCCGATTGATTTGCAGCATTCGGCGACCCGCACGAAATAGGTGTCGGCGCCTTCGCGGTGGCTCGGCGTCACCAGTTCGGCGAAGCGGTCGAACGCCGCCACGGACTTGCGTACCAGCCGGTCAATATCGGCGCTGAGCTGGCCGTGGCCTGCGACCCAGACGCGCATAAAATTTTCGTCCATCATCGGTCTTCTCCTGCTTGTCCGATGACGATCCATTTGCGCCTTTCGCGCGCCGCTTGCCAACAAAAGCTGTGGCGCTTCTCATAAGGACAGCTTATGATGATCGGCATGACGAAAATTCCGCCGCTTGCCGCCGTCCGCGCGTTCGAGGCCGCAGCCAGGCTGGAAAATTTTTCGCGCGCGGCAGAGGAACTGGGGATGACGCAGGCGGCGGTCAGCTATCAGGTGCGTCAATTGGAGGATCGCCTCGGCCGCCCGCTGTTCGTCCGCGAAAAGGGTCGCGTGCGGCTGTCGGAAACGGGGCAGCGCCTGCTCCCCGCGATCAGCTCGGCCTTTGCGGCAATGGGTGATGCCTTTGCGTCGCTGGGCAGCGACGAGACCGATGTGCTGACGATCAATGCCGTGACAAGCTTCGGCGGCGGGTGGCTCGCCTCGCGCATCGGCGCGTTCCAGCTCGCCTTTCCCGACCTCGCGGTCCGCCTGTCGATGTCGAACGCGCTCGTCGATTTCAACGCGTCGAGCGTCGATGTTGCGATCCGCATGGGGCCGGGCGGGTGGCCGGGGCTGCGCGCCGATTTCCTGTTTCGCGGCCATGTTTCGCCGATCTGCGCGCCATCGTTTCGCGACGCCAACCATATCGAGCAGCCCGCCGACCTGCTGCGCGTCGAGCGGCTCGCGCCGAATGATCCGTGGTGGGCGGGCTGGCTCGCGGCAGCAGGGGTCGACACGTCGCCGCCGCCGCAGCGGCGCGGCATCGAACTCGACAGCCAGCTTCAGGAGGCGTCGGCGGTGCAGAGCGGCTTCGGCATCGCGATGATGACTCCGCTGATCTGGCGGGCCGAAATCGATGCGGGGCGGCTCGTCCAGCCGTTCGACACGTTCTATCATACCGGCAGCGCGACGTGGCTTGTCCACCGCGAGGGCCGGGCCGGCGTCCGCAAGATCGAGCGCTTCCGCGAATGGCTCCACGCCGAAATGGACCGCGACCGCGACCGTTCGCCCGCCGCGATATGGGAGCCGCTGGGCTAGCGACGCATAGCCCTCTTGCCAGCGCGTGGCGCTGTGCCATGAAGGCGCGATGACCCAGCTTCACGCCACCATCGTCCAGGCCGCCCCGATTCCGCTCGCGATCGGCGACGGCATCGCTGCCGCTGCCGACCATGCGCGGCGCGCGGCGGACGCCGGCGCGCAGATTGTCGCATTTGGCGAAACCTTCCTCGGCGGCTATCCGCTCTGGCTCGACGAGGCGCCGGGCGCCGCGCTGTGGGACCATCCGGGCACGCGGGCGCTCCACCGCATCCTGCTCGATCAGGCCGTGCGCCAAGACGATCCGCGCTTCGCGCCGTTGCAGGATGTCGCCGACCGCGGGGTGCTCGTGTCGATTGGCGCGCACGAGCGCGTGCGGTCGAGCCTTTGCAACACGCAGATTCTTTTCCGTCCCGGCGCGCCACCGCTCCTCCACCGCAAGCTCGTTCCGACGCATGGCGAACGGCTGATCTGGGCGCGCGGCGACGGGTCGACGCTCGACGTCCATCAGGCACCCTTCGGCGCGGTCGGCAGCCTCATCTGTTGGGAGCATTGGATGCCGCTCGCGCGCGCGGCGATGCACAATCGCGGCGAAGCGGTGCATGTCGCCGCTTGGCCGACAGTGCGTGAAACCTATGCCATTGCGTCGCGCCACTATGCGTTCGAGGGGCGGTGCTTCGTTCTTGCTGCCGGGCTGGTACAGGCGCGCGCCGACCTCCTCGACGGCCTCGCGCGCGTCGGCGGCGATGCCGAGGCCGAGGCGCTGATCCGCGCGATGCCTGACGGACCACTCAACCGCGGCGGCAGCCTGATCGTCGCGCCCGACGCGACGGTGCTGGCCACGGCGGGTGAGGGCGAGGAGCATCTGTCGGCGACGCTGGACCTGTCTATGATCGGCGAGGCGCTCGCGGCGCTCGATGTCGACGGCCATTATAGCCGCCCCGACGTCTTCACGCTCGATGTCGACACAGCGCCGCAAGCGGGGGTGCGCTGGGACTGACAGGGCGACGCGCGGGGGGAATCGCTTCTTGCGCGCGCAGCCGCTATGGCGGCTCGCATCATGACATTCGCCGCCGTTCCGCTGACGCTTTATCCCGACATGTTCCCCGGCCCGCTGGGGCACAGTATGGCGGGCCGCGCGCTTGAGGCGGGGGTGTGGTCGTGCGCGCCCGTGCAGATCCGCGATTTTGCGACCGATAAGCACCGCACCGTCGACGATACGCCCGCGGGCGGCGGCGCGGGGATGGTGCTCAAGGCCGATGTGCTCGGCGCCGCGATCGACCATGCGACGGCGGTGCATCCGGGGCTTCCTATCGTCGCGATGACGCCGCGCGGCGCACCGGTGACGCAGGCGCGCATCCGCGAACTTTCCGTCGGCCCTGGTGCGATCATCCTTTGCGGGCGGTTCGAGGGGTTCGACGAGCGCATCTTCGACGCAAGGCCCATTGAGCAGCTTTCGATTGGCGACATCATCTTGTCGGGGGGCGAGATGGCGGCGCTGATGCTGCTCGACGCTTGCATTCGGCTGCTTCCCGGCGTAATGGGCGCGGCTTCAAGCGGCGACGACGAATCGTTCGAACACGGTCTGCTCGAATATCCGCACTATACCCGGCCCGTCACTTGGGAAGGGCGCACGATCCCCGAAGTGCTGCGATCGGGGGATCATGCGAAGATCGCCGCCTGGCGGAAACACCAGGCGGAGGACGACACACGGTTACGCAGGCCGGACCTTTGGGAGCGTCATATCGATGCTCGGGACCGACCTGCCTCTGGCGCGCGGCAAAAGAAGAAGGACTAGGGGCATGAACCTCATCCAGACGATCGAAGCCGAAGAAATCGCCAAGGCTGGCAAAGACATTCCGACCTTCCGCCCCGGCGACACGCTGCGCGTCGGCGTGCGCGTGGTCGAAGGCGAACGCACCCGCGTCCAGAATTTCGAAGGCGTGTGCATCGCGCGTTCGAACAAGGGCATGGGCTCCAACTTCACCGTACGCAAACTGTCGTTCGGCGAAGGTGTCGAGCGCGTTTTCCCGCTCTATTCGCCGAACATCGATTCGATTACCGTCGTCCGCAAGGGCGCCGTCCGCCGCGCGAAACTTTACTATCTGCGCGGCCGCACCGGTAAATCGGCGCGTATTGCGGAACGCCGCGATTACCGGTCGGAAGCCGAGGGCTAAGGAGAGCTTCTCCTCCACAAAGCCGAAACAGCTTTCCAAAACGGCCGGTTCCGCCAACAGGCAGAGCCGGCCGTTTTTCGTTTCACGCCAAGACAAAGGACATTTTCATGGGTTACCGGATCGTCGTCGCAGGTGCGACGGGCAATGTCGGACGCGAAGTCCTCGCCATCCTCGCCGAACGCGAATTCCCGATTGCCGAACTGGCAGCGGTCGCTTCGTCGCGCAGCCAGGGCGACGAGGTCGAGATCGGCGAGACCGGCAAGACCGTGAAATGCCAGAATATCGAGAATTTCGACTGGTCGGGCTGGGACATGGCGATTTTCGCCATCGGCAGCGACGCGACTGCTATCCATGCGCCCAAGGCCGCGGCGGCGGGCTGCGTCGTGATCGACAACAGCTCGCTCTATCGCATGGATCCCGACGTGCCGCTGATCGTGCCCGAAGTGAATCCCGACGCGATCGACGGCTACACCAAAAAGAATATCATCGCGAACCCCAACTGCTCGACCGCACAGATGGTGGTGGCGCTGAAGCCGATCCATGATGCCGCAACCATCACGCGCGTTGTCGTATCGACCTATCAGTCGGTGTCGGGCGCGGGCAAGGCGGGGATGGACGAGCTGTGGAACCAGACGCGCCAGATATTCGTCGGCGACGAAAAGGATGTGCAGAAGTTCACGAAGCAGATCGCCTTCAACGTCATCCCGCACATCGACAAGTTCCTCGATGACGGCTCGACCAAGGAAGAGTGGAAGATGGTTGTCGAGACCAAGAAGATCCTCGATCCCAAGGTCAAGGTGACCGCGACCTGCGTGCGCGTGCCCGTCTTCGTCGGCCATTCGGAAGCGATCAACATCGAAACCGAAAAGGAGCTGTCGGCAGAGGATGCGCAGCGCATCCTGCGTGAAGCCCCCGGCGTCGTGCTCCACGACAAGCGCGAGGACGGCGGCTACATCACCCCCGTCGAATGCGTCGGCGATTTTGCGACCTTCGTCAGCCGCGTGCGCGAAGACCCGACGGTCGATAACGGCCTCAACCTGTGGTGCGTCAGCGACAATCTTCGCAAGGGCGCCGCGCTCAATGCGGTGCAGATCGCCGAACTGCTCGGACGGCGCCACCTGAAGAAGGGCTGATCGCCGTGTCGCCGAACGAGAAAGCCGTGCGCGCCTATATCGACGCCTTCAACCGCGGCGACTGGGATGCGATGCATGACATTTTCACCGAGGACGCCAGGATCCAGGGCGTCCTCGGCCATGCGACGCTCGACTGGGCGCTCGACATCTGGAAAGGGTTGCACGAGGCGATGGGCTGCCGGCTCGAGCCGGTGGCGATCGCGGTCGACGGCGACCAGGTCGCCGTGCGCTACAAGGAAACTGGCCGCTTCGCCGCCCCCTTCATCGCCTATCCCGACGCTGAGCCAACCGGCAAAAGCTATGAGGTCCTCGCGATGGAATGGTTCGACTGTCGCGACGGCCGCATCAACCAGCGTTGGGGCGCGCGCGATTCGGCGACGATCCGTAAACAGATACTGGGTGAGTGACGGCGGCGACGAGCCCCGCGCAGCGTCGCCTGCTCGGCCTGCTGCTTGCGCTGCTGCTCGTCGCGCAGATCGATCAGCCCTATCCTGAAGTCGCGCTGCTCCAGCATCTGCCGACGATGCTGCTGCTGATCGCGTCGCCGGCGCTGCTTCGCCGCTGGCCGCTGTCGACGCCGGCGGTCGCGTGCGTTGTCGCTTTCCTCGCGCTGCACACGCTCGGCGGACGCTACGCCTACAGCGACGTCCCCTATGACGATTGGGCGCGCGTGCTGACCGGCACGACTCTCTCCGAAAGCCTTGGCTGGACGCGCAACCACTACGACCGCCTTGTCCATTTCGCTTTCGGCGCGCTGTCGATCGTCCCCGTCGCCGAAGTCGCGCGCCGTTGGGGCAGGCTGGGCCGACGCGGCGCGCTGGTTGTCGCCATTGGCTGCGTGCTTGCGTTGTCGAGCCTCTACGAAATCCTCGAATGGCTGCTCACCGTCGTTGCTGCGGGCGAAACCGCCGACCGCTACAACGGCCAGCAAGGTGACATGTGGGACGCGCAGAAGGACATGGCGCTCGCGCTGCTCGGCGCGCTCGCCGTCGCGGCGGCCATGGCGAAGCGGTAATCGATCGGCTTCCTTCGATGCAAAGCAAGGCAGAACAGGCGGCGTCCAGCCTAGTGCCTCCCACGGCCGAGGGCCGAACCTAGCGCCGGTCGTTTGACGAGGAATGGCCGGGAATTGCTTCCCGGCCATCGGTGCGTCTCAATCGGTTGCTTACCACCCGGTCGGCTTGCCCTTGTTCTGCTCGTCGAGCCATTTTTTCAGCGGCGCGAAATAGGCGGCCATCGCCTTGCCCGACATTTCGCGGCTGCCGGTAAAGGCTTCGAGCGCGTCGGGCCACGGCTTTGACGCGCCCATTTCGAGCATCGCGTTCAACTTCTCGCCGACCGCCTTGTTGCCATAAAAGGAACAGCGGTGGAGCGGCCCTTTCCACCCCGCCTGCTTGCACGCCGCCTGATAGAATTGGAACTGCAGCACGCGCGCCAGGAAATAGCGCGTGTAGGGCGTGTTGCCCGGAATATGATATTTTGCGCCCGGATCGAAGGCGTCAGCCGGACGCTCGGCGGGCGGGACGATCCCCTGATATTGGGTGCGAAGATCGGTCCACGCCTTGTTGTAATCGGCGGGCTGGATCGACCCATCGAACACACCCCAGCGCCAGCGGTCGATCAGCAGGCCAAAGGGCAGGAACGCCACCTTGTCCATCGCCTGCCGCAGCAGCAGGCCGATGTCCTTGTCGGCGCTCGGTACCTTCGCCTTGTCGAGCAGGTCGATGTCGACGAGATATTGCGGCGTGATTGACAACGCGACGAAATCGCCGATCGCCTCGTGGAAGCCATCGTTCGCGCCGTTCAGATATAGGAACGGCTGTTCGTTATAGGCGCGCTGATAATAATTATGGCCGAGTTCATGGTGGATGGTGACGAAATCGTCGGCATTCACCTTGATGCACATCTTGATGCGGATATCGTCCTTATTGTCGATATCCCACGCCGACGCATGGCAGACGACTTCGCGGTCGGCGGGCTTGGTGAACATGCTCCGCGTCCAAAAGGTTTCGGGTAGCGGCTCCATCCCCAGCGACGAATAGAAATTCTCGCCGATCTTGACCATGTCGATCGGGCCCTTGCCCTTCGCCTCCAGCAATTCGCCGATGTCATAGCCAAGGTCGCCCGTTCCCGGCGGCGCGACGAGTGGATAGATGTTGCCCCATTCCTGCGCCCACATATTGCCGAGCAGGTCGGCGCGAATCGGACCCGTCTTCGGCTGGATCGCGTCACCATATTTCTCGTTGAGTTTCGAGCGCACATAGGTGTGGAGCGCCATGTAGAGCGGCTTGACTTCCTGCCACAGCCGCTCGGTCGTCTTGGCGAATTCTTCGGGCGGCATGTCATAGCCAGAGCGCCACATCGCGCCGACGTCGGTAAAGCCCAGTTCCTTCGCGCCCTCGTTCGCGATGCCGACCATCTTGGCATAGTCGTCCTTCATCGGCGCGCCGACCTGATTGTGCCAGCTCGTCCACATTTCAGCGAGTTCGGCGGGGGTGCGTTCGACATTCCCCATTTCGGCCTCGATGTCCGAACCCGAAATTTCCTTGCCGTTGAGCGTCCCGCGGCCCTTGCCATATTGCGACTGCAGGTTCGTCGCGATCTGGTTGAGTTCGGTCGCGGCGCCCGGCGTCGTCGGCGCGGGAAGCACGAGGCCGGTGCGCAATATGTCGAGCTTGCGCCGCGTATCGGCGCTGAGCCCTCCGACGTTCATGTATTTGGCAGCTTCGAGCGCATATTTGACCATCTTTTCGGTGCCGACGGCATTGATGCGCGCCGCCATCGCGTCGGTATCCTCGGTGATATAGGTCGAATTGACCCAGTTCACCTGGCTCGCCTCGACCGTATAGTCGAACAGATCCTTTTCGGCCGCGGCGATAAAGGCTTCGGCGTCCGCGACAGTGGGCGCGGCCGTTTGCGCCGCCGCCGGCGTCGCCACGGCGAGCGAAAGGGCAAGCGACAGGGTCGAGATCATCGATTTCATGGGGTTGCGTCCTCAATCAAGTTTCATGCGCTCTGCGGCGCGATAGCCACAGCTTGGCGCGCGCCGCCTGCCCGGTCAAGCGGCCAGGAAGCTTGCGATCGCCTCGCCGAGAGCAGGCTCGGTCACGCTCGACATATGCGTTCCGGGGATCGTCGTGAGCCGCGCGTCGGCGAGCGTTGCCGCAAGTTCGGGCGCTGAACCATTGTCCTGATCGTCCTCGCCGCAGACGACGAGCGTGGGCATGGTGATCGCCGCCAGTGCTTCAGGTGGCGTGTCGGTGAAGCTGTTCAGCAGATGCCCGGCAGCGACGCGGTCGACCTTCATCGTTTTCATGAACTGGATCGCCATCCATGTATCGTCCCCGCGTTTCGCGCTGTCATATTCGGCGATCGCGCGGCGAAAGAAATCGCCCCGGCGCTGCCAGCCTGAAAGGCCAGCGAGCCCCATGCCGCCAAGGATCAGCCGCTCCGGCGCGACGCCCCCGACGACCGCGCGTACACTGGTCCGGGCGCCGAGCGAGAAGCCGCCGAGATCGAAGCGGTCGAGGCCCAGATGCGCTATCAGGTCGCGCAGATCGTCGACGAGGACATCGGGCGGATAATGCGCCGCGTCGTGCGGCGCGTCGCTCGCCCCATGAACGCGCAGGTCGGGCATGATGACGCGGTAACCCTCGGCTGCAATCCGGTCGGCGGTGCCGAACTTGATCCAATTGACCTCTGCGTTGGAGAAAAGGCCGTGGAGCAGGAGCAGCGGCCGCCCCTCGCCCCTTTCGCGCCAAGCAAGGCGAATCCCGTCGCGCGCTTCGAAAAAATTCGTGTCGTTCATCGCGCGCGCAGTCCCTTTTGCTCCATCCGCCATTTCGCCATCTCTATCCGGTCCTGCCCGAAAAAGGGCTCGCCGTCGAATACGAGCGTCGGGACGCCCCAATGGCCCGCGATCTCGAGCGCGACCTGATTGCCGGCAATCTCAGTGTCGAGCGCATCGGCATCCGCGACGACCTCTGCATCAAGCTCGCCGAGGTCGAGTCCGGCGCGACCCGCGGCGCCGGCGAGATGGTCGCCAAGGTGCCAGTCCTCGACGCCGCCCCAGATCAGCTGCCCCGCCTCATGCGCGAAGGCGAGCCCCTTGTCGCGTCGCGCTGCCGCCTGCCCCAGCCGTGTGAGGCGATAGATATAGGGCTGATCGGCTGCGATCGCGCGCGTCGTCACATTCTGGACGATCGGATCGGGGCGCGGCGGCCCGAAGGGGATGCCGTGGAACTGCGCGACGCGGATCATGTCGCGCATCGTATAGCTCAGCCAATTGGGGTGGTTGCGCTCGAAGAAGTCGGGCTGGCGGATCGCGAGCGGATAGACGGGGCGCAGCTTGATCATAACATCGTGGCTCGCCGCGAGCGCACGATAGCGGCCGACGGCGAGATAGCTGTACGGCGAGCGGAAGGACCAGAAAAGGTCGGCGGTCAGCGTCATGGAGCGCACCCTGCCCGAAATGGAGCGAAGTGCAACCGTTGGCGCCGCTGTTGCTGCCGAAACGGATGTTTTCGAAGGTGTCGCGCAGCGTGCGTTGTGTTTAGTAGCAATTGCTATTATATGTGGTGCCATGAGTGAATCGATCGGCTTTCTGCTCAACGACACCGCGCGGCTGTTCCGGCGCGCGTTCAACGCGCGCACGCGCGACAGCGGCATCACCGCGTTGCAGTGGCGCGTGCTGTCCTATCTGTCGCGGCACCCCGGCATCCGCCAGGGCCCGCTCGCGGATATTATCGAGGTCGAGCCGATCACCCTGTCGCGGATGATCGACCGGCTGGAAGAGGCGGGGCTTGCCGAGCGCCGCGCCGATCCGACCGACCGCCGCGCGTGGCTGCTGCACCTCACCCCGCTCGCCGAGCCGCTGCTCGACGATCTGCGCCGCACCGGGCGGGCCGTCGTCGCCGAGGCGACCGAGGGGCTGAGCGACGCCGAACGCGACGAGCTCGCCGCGCTCGTCGAGCGCGTCCGCGCCAACCTGTCGCGCCGCGAATGCCTGAAAGAGAAAGAGACGCTCTGATGGACCAGCTGACCCGCCGCCCGCGGCCCGAGGATGCGAACTCCCCCGCCGCAGCGCCGAAAGCCGATCCCGTCCCGCCCACCGCCCCCGACGCGGCATCGCGCGGCGATGCAGCGCCCGCCTGGCGCACCCGCCTGCTGATGTTCGGCCTGCCGCTGCTGATGGCGGCCGGGGCGGGCGGATACTGGCTGATGAGCGGCGGAACGGTGTCGACCGACAATGCCTATGTCCAGATGGACAAGGTTTCGGTGGCTGCGGAGATCGGCGGACGCATCACCGAAGTTGCCGTGCGCGACGGACAGCATGTCGCGGCGGGCCAATTATTGTTCCGCATCGACGGCGAACCCTATGCGCTGAGCGTCGCACAGGCGGACGCGGCGATCGATGCCGCGCGCGTCGACGTCGGCAATCTGTCGGCGAGCCTCGCCGCCACCGGCGTCGCCATCCGCGCCGCCGAAGAGGATATCGCCTTTGCCGAGGCCAATTTCCGCCGCCAGGCCGCGCTGATGGAGCAGGGCTTTACGACGCGCGCCGCCTATGATGCCGCGAAACATGCGGTCGACCAGGCGCGCGCCGGCCTGGCGCAGGCGAGGGCCGACGCGGTCGAGGCGCGCGCGAAGCTGGCGACCGGAGGCAGCGGCATCAATCCGCAGGTCGAAGCCGCGCGGGTGCAGCGCGCGCAGGCGGCGGTCAATCTGGGCCGCACCGAGGTTCGCGCGCCAAGCGCGGGCCGTATCGCGCAATCGGACCGGCTGCAGGTCGGCCAGACGATGGTCGCGGGCCTGCCCGCGGTGACGATCGTCGACACGGCCAGTCCGTGGGTCGAGGCCAATTTCAAGGAAACCGACCTTGCCGACATGCGCGTCGGCCAGCGCGCCGAAATCCGTTTCGACGCCTATCCGGGGCTGAAGGTGCGCGGCCATGTGCTGACGATCGGGGCAGGGACGGGCAGCGAATTTTCGGTCCTGCCCGCGCAAAATGCGACGGGCAACTGGGTCAAGGTGACGCAGCGCGTCCCCGTCCGCATCGCCCTTGACGAAAAGCCGTCGCGCGACATGATCGCCGGGCTGTCGGCGGATGTGCGGGTGTTTACCGGCGGCGGGACGGCGGCGGGGAAGTAGGGGTGGTCGCGCCGCTTTACACAACCCCAACCCCTCCCCTGGAGGGGAGGGGCTTTAGCTAGCCATGGCCAGCCGCTCGCTCCCCCGCCGGCCCGCCGCCGCTGCGCTGCCCGCCGGCGACGAGGTGCCGCTGCACGAGCGCGTGCGTTTTCGCGGGCTGCTGACGGTCGCGGTGATGGGCGCGTCGATCATGCAGATCCTCGACACGACAATCGCCAATGTCGCGATCCCGCACATGCAGTCGGCGCTCGGCGCGACGGGCGAGACGGTGACGTGGGTGCTCACCAGCTATATCCTCGCGTCGGCGGTCGCGATGCCGATCACCGGCTGGCTTGCCGACCGCATCGGGCGGCGCGAGCTGTTCCTTGCCGCGATCGCGGGCTTCATCGTCACGTCGATGGCGTGCGGCGCCGCGCAATCGCTCGAACAGATGGTCGTCTTTCGCTTTCTGCAGGGCGTGAGCGCCGCCTTTATCGCGCCATTGTCGCAATCGGTGATGCTCGACATCAATCCCCCCGAACGCCATGCGCGCGCGATGTCGATCTGGGGCATGGGGATCATGATCGGGCCGATTCTGGGTCCCATACTCGGCGGCTGGCTGACCGAAAGCGCCAATTGGCGCTGGGTCTTTTACGTCAACCTGCCGGTCGGCCTGATCACGCTCGCGATGATGTGGGCGCTGCTCCCCGCGACGCACCGCCGCGAGCGCAAGTTCGACCTGTTCGGATTTTCGATGCTCGCGCTGGGCCTCGCGGCCTTGCAACTGATGCTCGACCGCGGCGCGCACGAGGACTGGTTCGACAGCGCCGAAATCTGGATCGAATGCGGGGTCGCCATCGGCTGCCTGTGGATCTTTGGCGTCCACCTGTTCACGTCGCGCCGCGACACGCTGTTCAACCGCGCGATGCTTGCCGACCGCAACCTCGTCACCGCGATGGGATTCATGATCGTGATCGGCGTCGTGATGTTCGCGTCGATGGCGCTGCTGCCGCCGATGCTCCAGAATCTGTTCGGATGGCCGGTGATCGACACCGGGCTGGCGCTCGCGGTGCGCGGGATCGGAATCCTGATCAGCATGGGGATCGCGGGGCAGTTGATGGGCAAGGTCGATGCGCGCTGGCTGGTCGGCGCCGGACTTGCCATCGCCGCGCTGTCGCTGTGGCAGATGAGCCACTGGTCGCTCGCCATGGGGATGCGGCCCGTCATCGTCAGCGGGCTGGTGCAGGGGCTGGGCATGGGGCTGATCTTCATCCCGCTCAACACCATGGCGTTCGCAACGATCGCGCCGCATTTCCGCACCGACGGGTCGAGCCTGCTCAACCTGTTCCGCAGCCTGGGCGCGTCGGTCGGCATATCGGTCGTGACGACGCTGTTGGGCGCGAACATCCAGACGAGCCACGCCGACCTCGCCGCGCATGTCACCAGCGGTTCGACGAGCGTGATCGACCCGTCGACCGCCGACCGCTTCGGATCGCTCGGCGATGCCGCGATGATGATGGTCAATGCCGAGATCAACCGGCAGGCGGCGATGATCGCCTATATCGACGATTTCTGGCTGATGATGTGGGTGACGCTGGCGGCGGTGCCGCTGGTGCTGCTGCTACGGCCGGCCAGGCAGGAGGCACCGCAGGCGGCGACGGAGGATATGGGGGATTAGAAAGCGGCGGTTTTGGGGTGGGGAGTGGACGTTCAACGCGATTAAGGCCCCTCCCCTTCAGGGGAGGGGTTTGGGGTGGGGGTCCGACGCCTTGCGCAAGGCCGCTGGCCCCCACCCCACTCCGACTAGGCAGCAAGCTGCCAAGTCTTCGTTGCCCCTCCCCTGAAGGGGAGGGGCTGTCTTTTCCTTACGGCAACTATCGGTCGCTACCAGACCTTCGTCATCGCGGACTTGATCCGAGATCCATGACTTCGGCGCTGCTATGGATCCCGGATCAAGTCCGCGATGACGAACTGATTATTGGCAGATATGGGTGCAATCTGTTCCAAACTCCCCGTCGCGCCGCGATGGGGTGGCAGTCGCGCTGCGCTAGCCCGCCTCCACGCGCCGCTTGAGCCGCGCGAGTCCGTCGGCTGCGGCGGCGGCGTGGGGGCCGATCCAGCGGTCGTGGATGTCCTGGATCGGCATCGCGTCGAGGTGGTTCCAGCGTTCGCGCCCGCGGCGTTCGGCGATCACCAGCCCGGCATCTTCCAGCACCCTCAGATGCTGCATCACCGTGCAGCGGTCGATTTCGGGGAAATGGTCGCAGAGCGTTCCCGTCGTGAGCGGCTGGTCTTTCAGATCGTCCAGAATCTGTCGCCGCACCGCATGGGCCAGCGCCTTGAACACGCGGTCATAATCGTCGTGGATTGACATGTTATAAAAATATAACATAATTGGCGCCGACTCAAGCGGAGATTGGCGATGGAACTCAAATTCAGGGTCGCGGCGCGGATCGCGAAGCCGGTGCACGAAGTGTTCGAGGCGGTGGCCGATCCCGCGCAGCTTTCGGAATATTTCACGACCGGCGGCGCGCAGGGGCGGTTGGAGCCGGGCGCGACCGTGTCGTGGGCTTTTCACGATTACCCCGGCGCCTTCCCGGTTTGGGTGATCGAAGTGGTGAAGGACGAAAGGATCGTGCTCGAATGGCAGGCGGGCGAAGGCGAAGCCCCCAATCTCGAGGGCGGCGAACTGACGGATGCCGATTACCGGACGCGCGTGACGATGAGTTTCAAGAGCCTCGACGACGGCCGCACGCTGGTCGAGATCGCCGAGGAAGGCTGGCGCGAGAACCAGGCCGCGCTCGGCGCCAGCTATGGCAATTGCCAGGGCTGGGCGCAGATGCTGTGCGCGCTGAAGGCGTGGCTCGAATATGGCATCAACCTGCGCGCGGGCATGTATGATTGAGGCGCGCGCGGCGCGGGCCAGCCCGCGCGGCGGCCCGATTTAACGGAACGGCGGCTCGTTGAACGCGCGCAATTTGCGGCTGTGCAGCTTCGCGCCCTCGTCGTGCAATATCTCGCAGGTCCGAATGCCGATTTGCAGGTGCGCGGCGATCGCCTCTTCGTAGAAGCGGTTCGCCTGTCCGGGCAGCTTGAGCTCGCCGTGCAGCGGCTTGTCGCTGACGCAGAGCAGCGTCCCATAAGGCACGCGGAAGCGATAGCCCTGCGCGGCGATCGTCGCCGATTCCATGTCGATCCCGATCGCGCGCGACTGCGAAAAGCGCAGCGCCGAGTCGGTGAAGCGCAGCTCCCAATTGCGGTCGTCGGTGGTGACGACGGTGCCGGTGCGCATCCGTTTCTTGAGGTCGGCGCCGCTCGTCCCCGACACCGCCTCGGCCGCGCCGGCGAGCGCCTGTTGCACTTCGGCGATCGGCGGGATCGGGATTTCGGGCGGCAGCACGCTGTCGAGGATATGGTCGTCGCGCAAATAGGCGTGCGCGAGCACATAGTCGCCGATCCGCTGGCTGGGGCGCAGGCCGCCGCAATGGCCGATCATCAGCCATGCCTCGGGCCGCAGGACGGCAAGGTGGTCGCAGATCGTCTTCGCATTCGACGGGCCGACCCCGATGTTGACGAGCGTGATGCCGCTGCCGTCGGGCGCGATCAGGTGATAGGCGGGCATCTGGTGCCGCCGCCACGCGCTGTCGGCGACGAGCGCGCTCGCATTGACGCCGGGCCGGTCGACATAGAGACCGCCGGCGCCCGCAAGCGCCGTGTAGCGACCCTCGCCGACCTGCTTGCCCGCCCAGACGACGAATTCGTCGACATAGCGGTGATAGTTGGTGAAGAGGATATAGCGCTGGAAATGCTCGGGCGCGGTGCCGGTATAGTGGCGCAGGCGCGCGAGGCTGAAATCGGTGCGCAGCGCGTCGAACAGCGCGAGCGGCTGCGCCGCGGTCGGATCGAGGCCGAACAGCCCGTCGGCAAGCTCGTCGCCGATGTCGGCGAGTTCGGTCGTCGGAAAATGGCGCGCAAGCTCGAGCGGCGTGACGCTCCCCATGTCCGAACCGTCGCTCGCGTCGAGCACATAGGGGAAGGGGATCTGTTGTCCCGTCCGCGTGACCTCCAGCGTCACCTCATAGTGGCGGACGAGCAGCAGCAATTGCTCGCGCAGATAATCCTCGAACAAATCGGGGCGGGTGACGGTGGTGACGAATTCGCCCGCGCGCTCGAAATGACCGAAGGCGAAATTGTGGCCGCCCTGGCCCTTGCGAAACTCGCCGGTGGTGACGATACGGAGCGCGGGATAGTCGAACAGCCCCGCCGATGCCGCGTCGGCGGGCGGCAGCGTGCGGTCGCGAACATAGTCGGCAATCGCCGATTTCAGCGCGGATACGGAAGACTGGAAGCGGCTTTTGAGTTCGTCGATGACCGCGTCGACAAGCGCGGCGGGATCAGCGATTTCGGAAGTTGGCGATGAGGTCGTCATCGCGACGCTGTTGCACGAAATTATGACAAAAGGGAAGAGGGCGGCACCATCGGGCGCCGCCCCCCCGATCTCAGAGCTGTTCGAGCATATGGTCGGCGCTCGAAACCTTGAATTCGCCCGGTGCCTCGACGTTGAGCTGTTCGACGACGCCGTCGTTGACGATCATCGAGAAGCGCTGGCCGCGCTTGCCCATGCCGAACGCCTTGCCGTCCATCGTCAGCCCGACCGCTTCGGCGAAGTCGCCATTGCCGTCGGCGAGCATCGTGACGCTGTCGCCGGCGCCGGCGCTCTTGCCCCACGCGCCCATGACGAAGGCGTCGTTCACCGCGGTGCAGACGATTTCATCGACGCCCTTGGCCTTGAGTTCGGCGGCCTTGTCGACAAAGCCGGGAAGATGCTTGGCCGAGCAGGTCGGCGTGAACGCGCCGGGCACCGAGAAAAGCGCCACCTTGCGGCCCTTGAAATAATCGCTGCTGCTCACCTGTTCGGGACCATTTTCGGTCACCTTGACCAGCTTGGCGTCGGGCAAAGTGTCTCCGGTCTGGATCGTCATGTCGGCATCCTTTCGTTGAGGGGGTTGGATCGCGGCAGACATTGGGGCGGGGCGGTGTCAAGTCAAGCGGTCGGGAACCCCCCTGGCGGGAATTTCCGCAATCGGCGGCGCGGCTGGGCCGGCGAGACGGGCGCCGACGTCAAAGAGGCTGGACCTGCCGCGCACGCGGGTTCATGATGGCGCGATGGAGACGGACCCGACCTGGTTCACCGGCCAGCTGCTGCTCGCGCTGCCCGGTATTGGCGATCCCCGCTTCGAGCATTCGGTGATTGCGATGATCAGCCATGACGAGGAAGGGGCGATGGGGATCGGCATCGCCGACCCGATCGGCGGCATGACCGTCGGCGCGGTGCTCGACCAACTCGAAATCGACCATGACGACCCGCTCGATCAGCCGGTTTTCCTCGGCGGGCCGGTCGAGCCCTCGCGCGGTTTCGTCCTGCACAGCCGCGATTGGGGCGGCGAGGGTGCGGTGCAGGTTTCGGACCGCTGGATGGTGTCGAGCTCGCACGACATATTGCGCGCGATCGGCGACGGGCACGGACCGTCGCAGTGGCTCGTCGCGCTCGGCTATGCGGGCTGGTCGCCGGGGCAGCTGGAGGGCGAGATGGTGCGCCACGGCTGGCATGTCACACCGGGCAGCGACACCCTGCTATTCGAAACGCCGCCCGCCAGGCGCTGGCAGGCGGCGTTCGCCGAAGCGGGAGTGGACGCCCGCCTGCTTGCCACCGAAGGCGGCGAAGCATAGCTTCGTTTTTCGCCGGGACGACGATATCGGATCAGCGCGCGAGCGCGAGCAGCGGCTGACCCCGATCGAGGTTGGCGCGCGCGGTGCGCGCCGCCCAGCGTGAGTCGACATAGCGGCCGTCGGCCAGCTCGACATCGTAGCGGATCGGGCTGGCGGCGGCCGCTTCATAGGATGCGGCCGCATCGGCGGTGCGACCCAGCCGGGCATAGGCGGTGCCAAGGTTGATGAGGCGCGACGGGTCGCGCGCGTCGAGCGTGGTGTCGCTCGTCAGCTTGGCGACCGCGGCCTGATTGTCGCCCGCTTTCAGCTCCGCATAGGCCACCGGCAACACATGCGAATCAGCCTGCGGGGCCGTTACGACAACGATCGATTGCGCGGCGGCAGGGGTCGCGAAGGCCAGGACGACAAGCGGAAGCAGAATTTTTTTCATCTTAGGTATCTCCCCGAAAACTTTATGCGATTTTCTCGCGTGACCGTGAAAAAGTCAATATTTCCGGGCATATGTAACATGTCTGTCACATTAGGAAATTATGCTCATCGCATGGCGCATTATAAGTCAAGATAATCAGAATCTTGGCTTTTGCGACTCCGTGTCACAATTCCGGGGTCGCGCTTGTCACAATTGCGCCGCTCCAAAATTTATTTGCCGCGCCGGTTCGGCTCGCGGTCAACGAATCGCGTTCAGGGAGCCGCTGGAGCCACGGCAAAGGCGCGCGGTTTGCCGGGGCATTTTGCCCGCATCGCGAACGGCGGGGCGCGCCGCATTTGCGATATAAAGAAAAGTTTATATTTGATTGGCCGCGCCGTTTCGGTTAGGGCGCCGGGCATAATTGCTTCGAGCATTCGGGACCGCTCGCCTGCGGTCGAACTTGCCAGACTGGAGAAACATCGTGGCCACTCTTGCCGCCGATACCCGTGATTATGTGATTGCCGACATCGGGCTTGCCGATTTCGGGCGCAAGGAAATCAACATTGCCGAAACCGAGATGCCGGGGCTGATGGCGCTGCGCGAAGAATATGGCGCGTCGAAGCCGCTGAAGGGCGCGCGCATCACCGGGTCGCTGCACATGACGATCCAGACCGCGGTGCTGATCGAGACGCTGACCGCGCTCGGCGCCGAAGTTCGCTGGGCGACGTGCAACATCTTTTCGACGCAGGACCATGCCGCTGCCGCAATCGCCGCGTCGGGCGTTCCCGTGTTCGCGGTGAAGGGCGAAAGCCTCGCCGATTATTGGGACTATGTCGGCCGCATCTTCGACTGGGAAAGCGACAATGACGGCCAGACCTGCAACCTGATCCTCGACGACGGCGGCGACGCGACGATGTTTGCGCTGTGGGGCGCCAAGCTCGAGGCCGGCGAAACCATGCCCGCGCCCGAGAATGAGGAAGAGGTCGAGATGCAGCGCGCGCTGAAGGCGTTCATCGCGGCGAAGCCCGGCTATCTCACCAAGACGGTCAAGGCGATCAAGGGCGTGTCGGAAGAAACGACGACCGGCGTCCACCGCCTCTATCACATCGCCAAGAAGGGCGAGCTGCCTTTCCCCGCGATCAACGTCAACGACAGCGTGACCAAGTCGAAGTTCGACAATCTTTATGGCTGCAAGGAATCGCTCGTCGACGCGATCCGCCGCGGCACCGACGTGATGCTCGCGGGCAAGGTCGCGACCGTCGCGGGCTTCGGCGACGTCGGCAAGGGCTCGGCCCAGTCGCTCCGCAACGGCGGCGCGCGCGTGCTCGTCACCGAAATCGACCCGATCTGCGCGCTGCAGGCGGCGATGGAAGGGTTCGAGGTCGTCTCGATGGACGAAGCCGTCAAGCGCTCGGACATCTTCGTCACCGCGACGGGCAACGCCGACGTCATCACCGCCGAACATATGGCGGCGATGAAGAATATGGCGATCGTGTGCAACATCGGCCACTTCGACAGCGAGATCCAGATCGCGGCGCTCGCCAACTACAAATGGACCGAGGTCAAGCCGCAGGTCGACCTGGTCGAATTTCCCGACGGCAAGCAGATCATCATCCTCTCGAAGGGCCGCCTCGTGAACCTCGGCAACGCGACCGGCCACCCGAGCTTCGTGATGTCGGCAAGCTTCACCAACCAGACGCTCGCGCAGATCGAACTCTGGACGCGCAGCGAGCAGTACAAGAACGACGTCTATGTCCTGCCCAAGCACCTCGACGAAAAAGTCGCCGCGCTGCATCTGGAAAAGCTGGGCGTCCACCTGTCAAAGCTGACGCAGAAGCAGGCCGACTATATCGGCGTGCCGGTCGAAGGGCCGTTCAAGCCCGACCATTATCGCTATTGATCGGCAAAGCCGATCGGAAGGAAGCGGCGCCGGGATTCCGGCGCCGTTTTCATTTGGAGGGGCCGCGAGCGTCAGCGAGCGCTTGCGCGCTCGGCCCCTCCGTCAGCCGCGGCGCGACTGCAACCTCCCCATCGCTGCGCGGCCGGGAGGATTGGGGCAGCTTGCACCAATTGCTGCCTATAATCGGTTCGTCATCCCGGACTTGATCCGGGATCCATGGCAGCGCCGAAGTCATGGATCCCGGATCAAGTCCGGGATGACGAAGGTCTGGTAGCGGCCAATAGGAGACGCTGGCATTATCTTTAATGCTTCGAAAGCGAGCGCCGACCGCATATCCCTGCCCGCAACGCTGCGGGGGCGGGCTGCGATTTTGGGTGAGGACTACGCTATGAAGATTCGTTCAATTCCAAACCCTTTTAAGATTGTAATGCTGATGATATTTTCGCTTCTGGCCTACTATACGGTCGGAACCATTTGGATTGGCCTGGCTTTTTTCGCGATGGGCATAGTCGCGATTTTGATCAACAGATGATGGTCAGTGCGGAAGCGTTGGCTTCTTTGAAAGCCCCCTAACAGGATGTGGCAGCTTTAGTGGCCGCCCGCTTCTTACGTCCGCTCCCCCACCCCGAAGCAGCCCTAGTCCGCGAGCGGACCCAGTACGTCGCGCAGGGGGCCAAGCCATTCGGCATAGGGGCGCCACACCTCCATCCCGTCGCGGTTGAGCGGGCGGCGTACCTGTTCGCTCGATGGCGTGCGGACGACGCGATCGAGCTTGTGGAATTCGAGGATCGCGGCATCCCAGTCGAGCCCGAGGTGGGCAAGCGTGGCGCGCAGTTGCGGCTCGGGATCGTCGACGAGCGCGGCATAGTCGATGTGATGCACCATGCCCGGCGCAACGCGGTCGAGGTGCGCCATCAGCCGCACATAATCGACATAGCATTGCCCGATGTCCTCGAGCCGGAACGAAGCAGCATGGGCGCGCGAGAAGCTCTGCGTGAAGTTGGAAAAGCAGCAATCCATCGCCGGGCGGCGGATGTCGAGGAACTTTGCCTGCGGCAGGATGCGGCGGAGGAAGAGGATGTTGCTCCAATTGTGCGGAAGCTTGTCGATGAAGAAGGGCGCGTCGGTGCGGCGGTGGAGCGCGGCGCGCGCCAGATAGTCGGCGCCCATCGCGGCGGCCTGTTCGGGCTGCAACCCGGCGATCAGTTGCGGAACGGTGACGCGGCCGCGGCGCGTTGCCAATTCCATCACACTGCGCAGGATGGCGGGCGCGTAGGGAAGCTCGCCGACCGGCTCGATCGCCGGATGGCTGCCGAGCATCTGTTCGAGCAACGTCGATCCCGATCGCGGCAGGCTGACGATGAAGATCGGCGTGGCGTCGCCGACCGGCGGCTGGTCGAGCGAAGCGAGGAACGGTGCGTCGGCGAGCTTTTCGATCTCGGCAATCTCGCCGGTCAGCTCGCTTGCGTCATAGCCAATGTCTTCGGCGCGCTGGCGGTTGCCTTCGGCATAATGCTCGAACGCCGCCGCATGGTCGCCGCGGTCGTGAAGCGCGCGTGCGAGTGCGAAATGCAGCGGCGCGCTGTTGCGCACGTCGATGGCGATGGCGATGGCGCGGCGCATGGCGTCGAGATCGGCGTCGGCAAAGACGCGCCGTTTGATGCTTGCAAGCCCCCACCAGGCCTCGCCGCACTCTTCGTCGAGTTCGATCGCCTTGCGGTAGGCGGCGACGGCATCGTCGACGCGGCCCGCGGCGCGCAAATTATGGCCGTAGGAAATCCAGTAGTGCGGCCGGTCACTCGTCTCTTTGGCGAGCGGCTCGATGAGCGCGCGCGCTTCCTCTGACCTCCCGAGCCGTTCGAGGACGTTGGCGTGCATGCCCGCGAGTATGGACTCATCGTGCTCGCGCCGCAGATCGGCATAGAGGCGGGCCGCTTCGTCGAGCCGTTCCTGCTGGCTGAGCACCGACGCCAACTGTCCCCGCATTGCGCGCTCGGCCGGATCGGCGGCGAGGGCGCGGCGGATGAAATGTTCGGCCTGCATCAGCGCGCCGAGGTGCATAGCAATTTCGCCGAGCAGCGCCATGCCCGCCGGATCGTCGCGATAGCGCCGAAGATGCGCCATGGCCGCCTGCGCTGCCTCCTCGAACCGCCCCGCGTCTGCAAGTTCGCGTGCTTTGCCGAGCATGGGATAAAGGGTGACGGTGCCGTTGCCAGTCATCGGCGCTTCAATCAGTCATAACCGAGCAACGCACGCAGTCCGGGCGCGTGATAATCGACCAGCGCCTTGTGCCGACGGGGCAATTGGCTCGGGAAGTCGTGCTCGACGCCGGTCAGATTCTCACGCGCGGTCGCACTTTGTCGCCGGTCCGAGCCGATACGCACGCGATCGCGCCAGTCGTCGGGGCGGGCGATGCCGCAGGCGTCGAGCAGCGCGCCGAAAAAGTCTTCGGCCCCGCCGTTGTCGAGATCCGCGACATGGGTGGCCAGATCTTCAAAGCGTACGATATGGACGCGAGCGCCGAGCCAAGCAGCGGCGTTCATTTCGTAAATGTCGTTGAGCGACGGGGCTTTGCCCGGCAAGCCAAAGATCATCATCGTCAGCAACTCGTCGATGGAGAGTGCTTTCGATTTCAGGAAATCCATATTGCCCGAAAACTGCTCCGAGGCGAAAAATCGTGCTCGCGCGATCACCCAATCATAGGGATCGCGATAAAGGAGGATGCGGCGCGCGGGCGCGGTCTCGATTGCCGAAGCGTCGGCGAAGAACAAATGTCCCCAACTCAACCTGGGGGCGGCGGGATCGAACGCCGCTCGATGCTGTTGCAGATTGGCCCATTGGATGAAGTCGGCGCGATATTGCTGCTGAACAGGCACGAACATGCGCAGGATGTTGCGCAACAGATGGCTGCCGCTCTTGGGCACACTGTTCAGAAATACCGGCTGCGCCAATGGCGCGAGATCGAACCGTTCGGCTTCGGTGTCGAGCGTGTCGGCTTTTACCAGGATGCGCGGCATTGGCGATATCTGCTCCATTGTGCGGGTTTCGAAAACGGGCAAGGGGCGGCATGTTGTCATGCCGCCCCCGCCTTGTCCCGTGCAATCGGGTCAGTAACGTGCGCGGACGTTCAGAAATGCGCGCCGCCCCACGAAGGGATATTGCGAGGCCGAGACGACGGGGCCGAGCATCGTGATCTGACCACCATTGAGCACCGAAACACGCGGCGGACGCGTGTTGAAGATGTTGCTCACGCCAGCCGTGATTTCGAAACGGCCATCGCCGATTTCCTGCGTGATCGAGGCATTGTGATAGAAGGTCGCCTTGGTCGTCAGCAGTGGGCAATAGCGACCGCGCGTCGCCGAATCGATGCAGGGATCGTCGCCATTGCGGGCAAGGAAATCTGCGACATCCGACGTGCCGCCAATGACGTTCATGCCGTAGAAGAGCGACGTTCCGCCTTTGGTCCAGTTGAGCCTGAAGTCACCGACCCATTGGGGCGACCCTGCTTCGCCGTTGTCGGACTGGAGCGGCGAGTTGGGAAGCAACCTGAAGTCGTCCTTAACTTGCCACGTCATGTCGGCGGTGAAGTTCAGCCGACCCGCACGCCCGAGATCATGGCGCACATTGACTTGAACGTCGACACCGCTGTTCTTCTGGCTCGCGATATTGACGAACTGGTCGTAAACTTCATTGACCGCAAGCGGGTCGGCAGTCTGTCCACGTGTGAACAGGTTGCAGAGCGGCTCATTCGCGAAATCGTCGGAGTCATAGCAGCCGAACAAGATATTGTTTGCCCCGAGCTGCGTGATTTCGCCTTTCACGCGGATATTGAAGTAATCGACTGCGACGTTGAACGTTGTGTCCGGAAGGAAGGCGAATTTGGGCGACAAAACCCCGCCCAAGACCAAAGCTTTCGAGGTTTCGGCTTCGAGTTGCCCGAGACCGCCCTGCGAAAAGGCCGTGGCTGTAATGTTGCCGCCGACATAGGTGCCCGGGATCCCGTCAGCGGCGCAATTGTCGGCGACGCGCTGCGTCGTCGAGCCGTCGGTGAGCCCCTGTTGCCAGTTGACGCACGGATCGATGTTCCGCGCATTCGGGAAGCTTGTTTCGTTCGCCAAAAACTGTTCGAACAATGCAGGCGCCCGGAATGATGTGCCGTAGCTTGCCCGGAACCGGATGATGTCGTTTAGCGCCCAGTTGGCGCCCAACTTGTAGGTCCAGTTGCCGTTGTCGCTGTCCGACACGCCATCCGATGCGCGCGTTGCCTTTACACTGGTGATGCGCGCCGCGCCCGACAGGGACAGATCCTTGAAGAAAGGCTTGTCGGCAAAAACGGGAACGTTGATTTCGCCGAAAGCTTCCTTGGTGATGCTTTTGCCGGCGGTAATGCCCGAAGCCGAGGCACCCCAGGCATTGGCGGCGAGCGTAATTTCACCGGGTACGTCGTTGATACGGTCGCGCCTTACGGTGACGCCAAGCCCCACCTGCAATGGTCCGGCGGGCAATTCGATCAAGTCGCCGTTGACCGTCGCCTCGCCGGTTAGCTGGGTATAGACGGTCTTGCCCTCTTCCCAAGAAAAGAGGAAATCAGTCTGCTCGGGCGTCAGCTCTCCGCGCAGGAAATAGGGATCCATCCACGGGAGGTCGATGCACTGCTTGCCCGAAACCGGGAGCACTGTGCCGACGCACGAACCGCCAAAATAAAGTCCCTGATCGATCCCGACGTCGTATACGTCCTGCAGGATTTGCTCGGTGCGATAGCGGCCGACACTCTTGCTATATTGGCCATAGGCCTCCCAGCGCCATTTGCTATCGCTGCCGAAATCTCCCCGCAGGCCACCGACACCGCGATAATAATCGACCTTCTGGCTACTGTCGGCGTGATTTGTAATGCCGGTGGGACTGACGAGGTTCACGCCCTCCCAGCCCGGCGCCCAGACATTGTAAATCGTTCCGGTGCCATAAAGGTCGCCGGTGTAACCGAAGTTCCAGAACTGGCGCCAGCCGTTCTGATATGTCTTGCGGCGATTGAAGAGGAACTCGCCGAACAATTCGACCGACTCGCTCACTTCGAATGCACCTTCGGCATAGGCGGTTATCAGGCTGGTTTCCGGAATGATGGTCTGTTCTTCGACAAATGGATGGTAAGCATTCTGCACGGCAAGCGACGCGGTGTCATATCCCGTCGGGAACCAACCTGCAGGAACGCCGATGTCGCCTGGAAATGCCGGAGCACCGTATGTGGGAATGCCCAGTGTTTCGCCAGGGTACTGGAACTGAATAAGATTGACGCCGCCAAACCTGGCCGTGTCGATGCCCGTGTTCGGGCCGCCGGGTCCATCAAGCGCCATGTTGCCGATGAGGTCATAGGTCCACACATGGCCCCAGCGAAGATCCTCGCACTTGAACTGGCCGGTGCGCGGATCGATCAGATCAGCGCGGCTGCCATCTTCGCGGAACGTATAGGCTTCGGGGCAGGCGAGATAGCTGCGGTCGCCGCGCGCCAGTTCGCGTTTCTTTGTGTAGTCGGCGGCCACCAGGAAATGGCCGCGGCTGAAGGTCTTGCCCCAGATGGCGCTCAACCGATATTCTTCGCCGCCCCCGTCAAACGGAATCGACACATTGCCACTGAGTTCGACGCCATCGGTATCGGTTTTGGTGATGATGTTGACCACACCCGCAACCGCGTCGGAACCATAGACCGACGACGCGCCAGTCTTCAATATTTGCACACTCTGTGCAATCGATTGGGGCAGGACGTTGAGGTCGAACGACGACACCGCGCCCCTTGTCCCGGCAGGGCCGGCACGGCGTCCATTGAGCAATACGAGCGTGCGGTTCGCGCCGAGGCCGCGAAGATCGATGGTCTGCGCGCCGGGGCCGCCGTTGGTGACGAAGTTCGACGAAATCGCCGAGGTGATCTGCGTCGAGCCCGCCGCAACCGGCGAGCTTTGCAGCGTCGAGGCGAGATCGAACTTGCCTTCCTTCGACGCGATTTCGGGATCGATCACCGAAATCGGGTCGGGGCTGTTGAATGGCGTGACGCGGCTGAGGCGCGATCCGGTGACGACGATGGCGGGTTCGCTCGCGGCGGCTTCCTCTTCGCTCGTCTCCGTTGCCGCCGTGTCCTGGGCATAGGTCGGCGTCGCCAGGATGACGGCCATTGCCGACAGGCTGGCCAAGCCAAGATTGCGGCGCTGAAGTGGCGCCAAGCCATTGTTATATTTCATATTTTTTCCCCGGTTTATAGCCCAACGGCATTTTCCCCTGAAAATGCCTTGTCAGATGGCCCTTTGCAGACCTTATGACTTGTCAGGATTAAGAAGGTTTCAAAGCCAACCAACCAAGTCAACCAAAAGCGCGCCCTTTTCCGGCCTTTCGCGCCGCATGTGGCAAATTTGCCGCACTTGTGTGACGATTATTTGGTGGTCGTGTCCGGCCATCGGGACGGCGCCAGGTGATTGAAACGCCGCGGCACAGTCGATAGGGCGAAGCCATGGCCCTTCGCCCGTCCCTCACCCTTTTTCCGCCTGTGGTCCGCCGCCGATGACGCTGTCGACGGGCGCAGTATTTGCGCTGGGCATTTTTGCGGCTTTCTGGTTGCTCGCCGGCCTGTGGGCGGTCGGCCGCGGGGTGGCGATGCAGCGCCGCTCGGCCTTTGTCGCCGGGCAGACCGGACGGCTTGCGGGATTGCTGGAAGCGTCGCCCTATCTGCCCGTCGTCGTCCGGTCCGACTGGCGGATCGAGGCAAGCGACCGCCTGGGGCGCTGGCTGGGTCTTGGTCCGGGGCCACGCAGCTTCGACGAGCTGCGCGGACAGGATGCCGGGCTCGACGCCGAAGGGCATGAAGCGCTGCGGCAGGCGATCATCGGCGCGCAGCGCGGCGCGCGGCCCTTTACGCTGAGCCTCAGGCCGCTGGGCGGAACGCGCACGATCGTCGTGCATGGCGCCGCCGCGCCGCAGAGCGTTGCGGGGCCGGGCAGCGTGCTGTTGTGGCTGAGCGACGCGACCGACGGGGAGCAGGCGCTCGCGCGGGCGCGCGGCGAGCGCGACGAAGCGCTCGCGGCGTTCGAGGCGCTCTCGGGGCTGATCGAGGCGGCGCCTTTCCCCATGTGGTTCCGCGATACCGAGCTGCGCCTCGCGCTCGTCAACCGCGCCTATGTTCGCGCGGTCGAGGCGACGAGCGCCAATGCAGTGATCGACGAGGGGGTCGAGCTGTGCGAATCCGTCGCCGGCGTCAGCGCGACCGATACCGCCGAGGAAGCGCGCGAATCGGGCGTCACGCAGACGCGAACGATTCCGGTGACGATCGAAGGCGAACGTCGCATCATGCGCGTCGTCGACGTTCCGCTGTCGCCCAACGATGGCCATGTCATCGGCATTGCCGGTTACGCGATCGACATTCAGGAACTCGAAAGCGAGCGCGGCGCGCATCGCCGTTTCGCCGACGCGCAGCGCGAACTGCTCGACCGGCTTTCGGCTGCGGTGGCGCAGTTCGGCCCCGACCAGGGGCTGATATTCGCCAATCAGCCGTTTCGGCGCCTGTTTTCGCTCGAAGCCGACAAGATTGCCGAAGCTCCGCCTTTTGCGCGACTGCTCGACGTGTGGCGCGATATCGGGCGAACGCCCGAAGTGCGCGATTTTCCCGAGTGGCGTCAGGCGCATGTCGACTGGTTCGCGCGCGCCGAGGCGAGCGAGGAGGACTGGCTGCTGCGCGACGGCACCCACCTGCGCGTCGTTGCCCAGCCGACGCCCGACGGCGGCCTGCTTCTGATCGCCGAGGACCGGACCGAGCAGGTGCAACTGGCGTCGACGCGCGACACGCTGCTCCGCGTGCGCACCGCGACCTTCGACAATCTGTTCGAGGCGATTGCGGTCTTTGCGCCCGATGGTCGGCTGCATCTGTGGAACCAGCGTTTCCGGCGCCTGTGGGGCATCGACGAGGGCACGCTCGCCGCGCACCCGCGCGTCGACACGCTGATGGGCGAGCTTGCCGACCGGCTCGCCAAGCCGAACCAGGTCAGCGTGGTGCAGGAAGTCATCCGTGCCGCGACGCTCGAACGCACGCAACGCCGCGGCGACATCCGTTTCGCCGACGGGCATCATTTCGATTTTGCCTCGATCCCGCTTCCCGACGGCAATGCGCTGCTCATCATGCTCGACGTCACCGACAGCCGCCGCATGGAAAGCGCGCTGCGCGAGCGGAACGAGGCGCTCGTCGTCGCCGACGAGGTCAAGACGGCCTTTCTGTCGCGCATGAGCTATGAATTGCGCACGCCGCTGACCTCGATCGGCGGGTTCGGCGAGATGTTGCAGGCGGGCTATGCGGGCAAGCTGTCCGAGCAGCAGCAGGAATATATCGCGGCGATCATGGACTCGGTCGAGGTGCTGAGCCGGCATATCGACAATGTGCTCGACCTCGCGCAGGGCGAGGCAGGGACGTTGGTGGTCGAGCGCGCGACGGTCGACCTGCCCGCGCTGCTCGACAAAGCCCTCGCGAGTGCGCGGCCCCTGGCCGACGCCGAGCAGATCGAACTGGTCGGCAATCTGTCCGACGCGCTCGGGACGATCGAGGGCGATGCGCCGCGGCTGTCGCGGCTGGTGGCCGGGCTGCTCGACAATGCGATCCGCTACACCGCGCCCGAGCGGCGCGAGGGCGGGCGCGTATTGCTCCATGCGGACGGCGACGAGCGCGGCGTCGACATCATCGTTTCCGACAATGGACCCGGCCTTCCCGACGCGGTCGGCGCGATCACCAGGGGGACGCAGGCGGGCACCGCGACCGGCGGCATCGGCCTCGCGCTCGCGCGCCAGCTTGTCGACGCGCACGGCGGCGCGATGGAGGTCATCACCGAAAAGGGGCAGGGAACGATGGTCCGCATCAGCCTGCCGCGCCGCGGATGACGAGCTTTCGCCGGGATTATGAACTGGACGAGGCCGAGCGCGTCGGCGCGGCGATCGGCGCGGCGCTGCGCGCGGGCGATGTCGTCGCGCTTTCGGGCGACCTCGGCGCGGGCAAGACGACGCTGGCGCGCGCGATGCTGAAGGCGCGCGGCCTCGCGGGAGAGGCGCCGAGCCCGACCTTCGCCATCGTGCAGCCCTATGCGCCGCCCGAGGTCGACCTGCCGATCGCGCATATCGACCTTTACCGCATCGAGGACGCGAGCGAACTGGTCGAACTGGGCCTCGACGATTACCGTCATGACGGCGCGCTGCTGATCGAATGGCCCGAGCGACTGGGCGATGGCGGCTGGCCCGGCACGCTGTGGCTGGAGATTTCGGGGAGCGGCGAGCGGCGCGTCTTGACAGCGAAGGTGCCGCCCGCTTGGGAAGCGCGATGGCCGCTCCGATGATTCCGCCCGCCCATGCTCCGGCCTTCCTTGCCGCGCATGGCTGGCCCGATGCCCAGATTTTGCCGCTCGCGGGCGATGCCTCTTTCCGCCGTTACTTCCGCATCGTCGCGCCCGAGCGGTGCGCGGTCCTGATGGACGCCCCGCCGCCGCACGAGGACCCGCGGCCCTTCGTTGCGGTCGCCGAATGGCTGGGCGCGTGCGGCCTGACCGCGCCGACGATCCTTGCGCGCGACCTCGACAAGGGATTGCTGCTCATCGACGATTTCGGCGACGTCCGCCTGCGCGAGACGCTCGACGCGCAGCCGCAGGCCGAGGCCGAGCATTATGCCGGCGTCACCGACCTGCTCGTCCACCTCCATGCGCAGCCGCCGATGGCGGGGTTGCCCGTCCACGGGCTCGACGAGTGGCTCGACGAGGTGATGCTGTTCACCGACTGGTATTGCCCGGCGCTCGAGATCGAGGTCGATCGCGACGCCTTTCGCGCCGCATGGGCCGAAGTGCTGGGGCCGGTCGAACGCGACGCGCTGCCGTGCGTCACCGTGCTGCGCGATTTCCATGCCGAGAATATCATGCTCGTCGCGGGCAAGGACGGGCTGGCGCATTATGGCCTGCTCGACTTTCAGGACGCGCGTGTCGGTCATCCCGCCTATGACCTTGCCTCGGTGCTCGAGGATGCGCGGCGCGACGTGTCCCCGGCGGTGGAGGCGGCGATGATCGACCGCTATATCGCCGCGACGGGGCAGGGCGAGGCGTTTCGCGCTGCCTATTGGGCATTGGCAGCGCAGCGCAACACGCGCATCCTTGGCGTCTTCGTGCGGCTGTGGAAGCGCGACGGCAAGCCGGGATACCGCCAGTTCCAGCCGCGCATGTGGGGCCTGCTCGAACGCGACCTCGCGCACCCGGCGCTCGTCGCGGTGCGGCAATGGTTCGACGCCAATATTCCCGCCGCGAAGCGCGCGGGCGCGTGGATGTGAACGGAGCGATGGCGGTGACGATCGAAAGCGCGATGGTGATGGCGGCAGGGCTCGGCAAGCGGATGCGGCCGCTGACCGCGACGCGCCCCAAGCCGCTGGTTCGCGTCGCGGGCAAGCCGCTGATCGACCATAGCCTCGACCGGATCGAGGCCGCGGGCATCGGCCATGTCGTCGTGAACGTCCATTATCTCGCCGACGCACTCGAGGCGCATCTTGCGAAACAGAAGCGTCGTTTCAGCATCGCGGTGTCCGACGAGCGCGGGCAACTGCTCGAAACCGGCGGCGGGATGGTCAAAGCGCTGCCGCTGCTGCGGGGCGACCCGATCCTGATCGTCAACAGCGACAATATCTGGACCGACGGTCCGCAGGACAGCATCCACCACCTCGCGCGCCACTGGGACGGGACGCGGATGGACGCGCTGCTGCTCCTTATCCGGCAGGCGAGCGCGACGGGGCACGCCGGACGCGGCGATTTTCACATGGACCCCGACGGGCGGCTGTCGCGGCGCAAGGCGGGACGGGTCGCGCCCTTTGTCTATACCGGCATCCAGCTCATTTCTCCGCGCCTGCTGGACGGCGCGCCCGAAGGGCCGTTTTCAACCAACATCTTGTGGGACCGCGCAATCGAGGCGGGGCGTCTGTTCGGCGTTTCGCACATGGGGCAATGGTTCGACGTCGGCACGCCCGCGAGCATCGCGCCGACCGAGGCGGCGCTGAGTGACGTCTGACCGCAAGCCGACCATCTTCACCATCCCGGTCCACCGGGCCTTTGCCGACGCGCTTGCCGCAGGGCTGATCGCCCGCTTTGCCGACGGCGCGCTCGGGCTGGCAGAAGGGATCGTCCTGCTCCCCAGCAATCGCGCGCGCAGCGCGGTGCAGGCGGCGTTCGTCCGCGCGGGCGGCGACGGGTTGCTGATGCCCCGGCTTGCGGTAATCGGCGACGCCGACCTCGACGAAAGCGTCGCGCTCGCGCTCGATACGATCGACGATGCCGCGCCGATCCCGCCGGCGATCGATACGCTGCGGCGGCGGCTGATGCTCGCCGAACTGATCGAGCGGCATACGCCCGCGGGCGAGGATCGCATCGCGGGCGCCGCGGCTTTCCAGCTTGCCGACGGGCTCGCGCGCGTCGTCGACCAGCTCCATTACGAAGAAGTGCCGGTCGCCGCGCTCGTCGACCTGGACCTCGGCCCCTATGCCGAACATTGGCAGGCGTCGCTCGCGCGGCTGCGGCTGCTCGTCGATCATTGGCCCGCCATGCTCGCGCAGACCGGCGCCATCGATCGCGCCGAGCGGCGCAACCGGTTGCTCGACCGCGTCGCGCTGTCATGGCGCGCGGCGCCGCCTGCGCGTTTCGTCGTCGCGGCGGGGATAACCACCGCTGCGCCCGCGATTGCGCGGCTGCTGCGTGCCGTTGCCGATCTGGAGCGGGGGATGGTCGTGCTGCCCGGACTCGACATGGCGATGGATGCCGCCGAATGGGACAGCCTCGGTCCGACGCGCCCCGATCCCGACAATCCGGCGCGGCCCGTCGAAACGCACCCGCAATATCATCTGAAGCTGCTGCTCGACCGCATCGGCGTTGCGCGCGCCGAGGTGACGGCGTGGGACGCAGCGTCGGACTTCGACGGACCGGCCGAGCGTGCCGAACTCGCCTCCTTGCTTTTCGCGCCCGCCGCCCATGCGGACCGCTGGCAGCGCGCGGGTGATCTGAACGTGGCGACCGCGGGGATCGAAAGCGCGGTTTTCGCCGATGACGGGCAGGAGGCGCAGGGAATCGCGCTGCTGATGCGCGCGGCGCTCGAAACGCCGGGGCGCACCGCGGCGCTGGTGACGCCCGACCGCGCGCTTGCCGAACGCGTCGCGGCGGCGCTGACCCGCTGGGACGTCGCGGTCGACGACAGCGCGGGGCAGGCGCTCGCGCGGACGCCGCCCGGTGCCTTGCTGCTCTTGCTCGCAGAGCTTGCGGCGGACTTCGACCCGGTGCGGTTGCTGGCGCTGCTGGGGCACCCGCTGGTTCGCAAGGGTGACGGCCGAACCTTGTGGCTCGACCAGTTGCGGCGGCTCGACCTGCTGCTGCGCGATCCGGGGCTGACGCCGGGCTGGGAAGGGGTAACGGCGCGCGCCGCCGAGCGTGCGTCCGACGCGAAGTCGCGCGGGCACGGGCTGGCCGTTCAGCTTTTGCCCTGGTGGCAGGATGTGGCGCCGGCGATGGGCGACGCCCTCGCGCCTTTTGCCGCGCGCGCGCCTGCGCCTCCGGAGGCGTTGCTCGCGGCGCTCCAGCGCGCGCTCGAATGGCTTGCGGGCGATGCGGCGTGGAGCGGTCCTGCCGGTCGCGAGCTTGCGAAACTGTTCGACGACTGGGGGCTTGCGCGCGGCGCCGGTCCGGCGCTGGTCGATCCCGCCGATTTCCCCGCGATGCTCGGACAGCTGCTCGCGCAGGCGAGCGTGCGCCCGCCCTATGGCGGCCATCCGCGTCTTTTCATCTGGGGGTTGCTCGAGGCGCGGCTCCAGCGGGCCGACCTGATGATCCTTGGCGGGCTCGACGAAGGACGCTGGCCTGCCGCGACGCAGCCCGACCCGTGGCTTGCGCCCGGAATTCGCCGCCTGCTCGGCCTTCCTGCGCCCGAACGGCAGCAGGGGATGGCGGCGCATGATTTTGCCAGCGCGCTTGCCGCGCGCCGGGTGGTGATAACGCGCGCCGAGCGTAGCGGCGGCGACCCGGCGGTCGCGTCGCGTTTCTGGCTGCGGCTCGTCGCGCTCGCGGGCGACCTGCCCGAACCTGCGCCCGGCGGGGTTCCGCTCACGCGCCTCGCCGCCGAACTCGACCTGCCGTGCGGTCCCTCGACCCCCGCTGCACGGCCGCAGCCTGCCCCCCCCGTCGCCGAGCGGCCGCGCCGGATCAGCGTTACGGCGGTCGACCGCCTCGCGCGCGATCCCTTTGCCTTTTACGCGCAGGCGATGCTCGGCCTGTCGGCGCTCGACCCGCTCAGCGCGTCGCCCGATCCGCGCTGGCGCGGCACGCGCGTGCACAAGCTGTTCGAGGATTGGGTCCGCGGCGGCGCGACGGCAGAGGGGTTCGAGGCCGAACTCGAAGCCTTGCGCCGCGACCCGGCGTTCGACGCGCTCGCGCGCGCTTTCTGGCTGCCGCGCATCGAGCCTGCGCTGCGCTGGGCGGCGGCGCAGGTCCTGGGCGCTGCCGAACGCCGCCCCGTCGCGGTCGAGTGCAAGGGTGAGATCGCCATCGACGGCATCACGCTTCACGGCAAGGCCGACCGCATCGACCGCGACGGCGAAGGAAGGCTCGCCATCGTCGATTACAAGAGCGGGGGTGCGCCCAGCGCGAAGGCGGCGTCCGACAAGCTCGACAACCAGCTCGGCCTGCTCGGCCTGATCGCGCAGCGCGGCGGGTTCAAGGATATGCAAGCGGCCGATGTCGCCGCGCTCGAATATTGGAGCCTGCGCCCCGACCGGAAGGCGGGCGGGGCGGGGCGCATCGCGACGACCTATGGCCCGCGTAACGACTTGCCGAGCGCCGCGGCCGCGATCGACCATGCCGCCGAGGCGCTGGCCGAATTCGCTGCGCAATATCTGGCCGGCGACGCGCCCTTTGCGCCGGGCGAGGCGGCGGGATTCGGCGATTTCGACCAGCTCGCGCGCCGCGACGAATGGTTCGGGCGCGGGAGGGACGCGTGATGGCAAAGCCGGGCGGTCTCGCCATCTTGCACGCGCGGCAGGCGATGGCCGCCGACCCCGCGCATCATGTGTGGCTCGGCGCGTCGGCGGGGACGGGCAAGACGCAGGTGCTGTCGGCACGTGTGCTGCGGCTGCTGCTTAACGGCGTCGCGCCCGACGCGGTGCTGTGCATCACCTTCACCAAGGCGGGGGCGGCCGAAATGGCGCACCGCATCCACGAACGGCTCGCCACCTGGGTACGGATGGACGATGCCGAGCTGCGGCTCGACCTGCACGCGCTCGGGCTCGACTGGCAACGCCCCGGCCTGATCGATCGCGCCCGCGCGCTCTTTGCGACGGTGATCGACAGCCCCGGCGGTGCGATCCGCGTGCAGACGATCCACAGTTTTTGCCAGACCTTGCTCGCGAGCTTCCCGCTCGAGGCAAAGCTGCTCCCCGGTTTCCGCCCGATCGAGGAGGATGAGGCGGCGCGGCTCCAGCGACAGGTGCTCGGCGCGCTGATCGAGGCGGCGGGCGACGAGGCCGGGCGGCTGCGCGCCGCCGCGGCGATGCTTGCGCGGCGGCTGGGGCAAGAGGCGGCGCTGTCCTTCCTGTCGCGCTGTGCGGCCGCATTCGGCGGGCCGCGGGCGCAGCTCGTGCCGACGGCGCGCGACCTGCGCGCGGCGTTCGATCTGCCGGGGGGCGACCCCGATGCCTGGCTGGTCGGTGAACTCGGGCGCGGGGCGATTGCCGACGCCGATATCAAGGCGGTCGCCGCGAGCGGCGCGGCCTGGGGGACCAAGACCGGACTCGCCTGCTCCGACGTGATGGTCGGGTGGCTCGTCGCCGACGCAGTGGGTCGCGCGGCGATGCTCGGCGAGCTTGTCGGCTGCTTCCTGACCGGCAAGGGCGAGCTGCGCGCCGATTTCGGCGGCGACAAGGGGCGGATGACCGACTGCGTCGACAGCGCGGTGCGGATTGTCGAGGCGGCGCAGCAACTGAGCGCAACCGCGACCGCGATGCGCGTCGCCGACGATCTTGCGGCGGCGTGGCTGCTCGGAAGCCGCTTTGCCGAAAGCTATGCGCTGGCGAAACGCGAGCGCGGGCTCGCCGATTTCGACGATCTGATAACCCTTGCCGGAACGCTGCTCCGCGTCAGCAATTTCGGCGAATGGGTGCGCTTCAAGCTCGACCAGCGCACCGACCACATCCTTGTCGACGAGGCGCAGGATACGAATATGCGCCAGTGGGGCATCGTGCTGTCGCTCGCCGAGGAGTTTTTCGCGGTGCACGGCGACGATGCCGAGCGGCTGCGCACGCTGTTCACCGTCGGCGACCGCAAACAGGCGATCTTTGGTTTCCAGGGCACCGACCCCGCCGCCTTCTCCACCGCGCGCGACCTGTTTCGCGCGCTCGGCGAGCGCGCGGGGCAGGCGTTCCAGAATGTCGACCTCGAATCCAATTATCGCTCGACCCCGGCGGTGCTCGACGTCGTCGACCGCTGGCTCGCCGACGGCGGAACGACGGCAATGGGCCTCGATGGCGCCGAGCCGCCGCACCTCCCTTTTCGCGAAGCGCAGGCGGGGCAGGTCGAGCTGTGGGCGCCGCTGCCCGTCGGTCGCGCGCTCGATGGCGCGGCAGACGAAGCCGACGATGGCAGCGGCGACGGCAGCGCCCCGGCGCGCGATCCCGCATCGATGCGCCTTGCCCATGCGATCGCCGACGAGGTGCAGGGCTGGATAGCGCATGGCAAGGACGGCCGGCCGGTCGCGCCGGGCGATATCATGATCCTCGTGCGGCGGCGGCGCGATCTTGCCGCGCGGATCGTCGCGCGGCTGCAGGCGCTGCACGTGCCGGTCGCGGGCGTCGACCGCTTTGCGCTCGTCCAGCCGCTCGCGGTGCAGGATCTGCTGGCGGCGATGCGTTTCGCCGTGCAGCCGCTCGACGACCTCAACCTTGCGTCGCTCCTCGTCTCGCCGCTCATCGGCTGGACGCATGACGAGCTTTACGCGCGCACCCACAAGCGCGGACGCGCGGCGATCTGGGAGCATCTGCGCGCGACCGAAGACGCGCTGCCCCGGGCGACGATGGCGGCGCTCCGCCAGCTTCTCGGCATGGCCGACTTCACGACGCCTTTCCGCTTCCTTGAAACCTTGCTGTCGGGGCCGATCGACGGGCGGCGTAAGCTTTATGCACGGCTGGGACGCGAGGCGCGCGACCCGATCGACGAGCTGCTGAACCAGGCGCTTGCCTTCGAGGCGCGCGAGACCATGTCGCTGCTCGGCTTTCTGTCGGCGGTCGAGGCGAGCAAGGCCGACATCAAGCGCCAGACCGAGGCGCGAAGCGACGTGGTGCGCGTGATGACGGTGCACGGGTCGAAGGGGCTGCAGGCACCCATCGTCATCCTCGCCGATGCGACCGACGATGCCGCCATCGGCCATCGTCCGTTCACGGTCGATGTCGCGGGGTGGGAGAAGCTTCCGGTCTTTGCGCTGCCGACCGACGAGCGGCACGGCAGGCTTGCCGCCGCCTATAACGACGCCGCGCTCGCCGCGTCGCAGGAGCATTGGCGGCTCTTCTATGTCGCGATGACGCGTGCCGAGGAAATATTGGTCGTCGCCGGGGTCACGAAAAAGCCCGACGGTTCGGTTCCCGAGGCGAGCTGGCACAGCGCCGCCGACCGCACGCTGGAGGCGATGGGCTGCGCGTGGGAGGATGCGGGGGGCGCATGGGGGCAGCGCCGCGTCCACCGCGTTCACGCCGGGAAATGGGCGCGCAAGACCAAGGCCGCCAAAGCCACGCCGCCGCCGCTCGCCATCCCCGGCTGGGCGCACCAGCCGGCGCCCGAGGAAGCGCGCCCGCCGCGCCCGCTCGCGCCGTCGGCGCTGGGCGACGACGATGTCGCCGCACCGCCGCAGGGCGCGGGACGTTCGGCGGCGGCCGAGCGCGGGATCTTGCTGCACGCGCTGTTCGAGCGTCTGCCCCCGGTAGCTCCCGGGCGTCGCCGCGCCGCCGCGCTGCGCTGGCTGGAGGCGCAGGCGCCCGACATGGGAGCCAGTGAACGCGCGGCGATGGCCGACGAGGTGCTGCACATTCTCGACGACCCGGCGCATGCGGCGATCTTCGGCCCCGGAAGCCTCGCCGAAGTGCCGCTGTCGGCCGTTGTCGATGGCGGCGCCGTCGTCGCGGGGATTGTCGATCGCCTGCTCGTTACCGATGCGGCAGTCACGGTGATCGACTTCAAGACCGGACAGCATGTGCCCGCCGCCGCCGACGACGTGGCGCCCGCCTATCTGCGGCAGATGGCGGCATATCGCGATGCGCTGCGCGTCATTTTTCCGGGGCGAGGGGTGAAGGCGGTGCTGCTCTACACCGCCGCGCCGCGGCTTCTGGGCCTCGACGATGCGCTGCTCGACGCGCACAAGCCGGGCTTGGCGACGACCAAGGCGAATTTGCCGGGTTCGGCCCTTGAGCGCGCCGCATCGACGCCCTAGCTAGGGTGCAACAGCGATTCAGGAGTTTCGATATGGGTACCAAGGCAATTACCGACGCCAGCTTTCAGGCCGACGTCCTCGACAGCGACACCCCCGTGCTCGTCGATTTCTGGGCCGAATGGTGCGGCCCGTGCAAGATGATCGGTCCCGCGCTCGAAGAAATTTCGGACGAACTCGACGGCAAGGTGGTGATCGCCAAGCTCAACATCGACGACCATCCCGACGCCCCCGCCAAATATGGCGTGCGCGGCATTCCGACGATGATCCTGTTCAAGAATGGCGAGATCGCCGACACCAAGGTCGGCGCGGCGCCGAAGAGCGCGCTCAAAGGCTGGCTCGAAGGGGCGCTGTAAGTCTCCGTCATTGCGAGGAGCGAAGCGACGCGGCAATCTCCTGCTATCGGCTTTGCGCAAGGCTGTGAACTGGAGATTGCTTCGCTTCGCTCGCAATGACGAAGAGAATCTTCAGCTCCGGTAATCGGCGTTGATGCTGATATAACCGTGTGTCAGATCGCACGTCCATACCGTAGCGCGGCCCTCGCCAAGGCCGAGGTCGGCGCCGACGCGGATGTCCTGGCCTTTGAGATGCGCGGCGACCGGCGCCTCGTCATAGCCGTCGACGGGCAGCCCGTCCTTTGCGACCCAATGATCGCCGAAGCGGATCGCGAGCCGGTCGCGGTCGGCGGGTTCGCCCGCCTTGCCCACCGCCATCACGACGCGGCCCCAATTGGCGTCCTCGCCCGCAATCGCCGTCTTGACGAGCGGCGAGTTGGCGATGGCGAGCGCGACGCGCCGGGCGCTGTCGTCGCTCACCGCGCCCGTCACCTGCACCTCGATGAATTTCGATGCGCCTTCGCCGTCGCGCACGACGAGATGGGCAAGCTCGCGCGCGACCGCATGGATGGCGGCGTACAGCGCATCGGCGCCGGCATCGTCCCACGATTGCAGTTCCGGATTGTCCGCTTTCCCGGTCGCGAAGAGGAGCACCGTGTCGCTCGTCGACGTGTCGCTGTCGACGGTGATGCTGTTGAAGGTCGCCCCCGTCGCACGCGCGAGCATGTCCTGCAGCAGTGCCGGTGCGACTGCGGCGTCGGTGAAGATATAGCCGAGCATCGTCGCCATGTCGGGCGCGATCATGCCCGAACCCTTGACGACGCCCGCAACCTGCACCGTGCGGTCGCCGACGACCGCACTCGACGCCGCGCCCTTGGCAAAGGTGTCGGTGGTGCCGATCGTTTCGGCGAGCGCCTCCCACGAGCAGGGTTCGGCGGTCAGCGCGGCCTCGACGCCCGCGCGCGCCTTGTCCCTGGGCAGCGGCACGCCGATGACGCCGGTCGAGCTCACGAAAACCTCGCGCGCGCTGCATCCCAGATGCTCGGCGACCTGCGCCATGATCGCCTCGACCGCCTCGCGCCCGCGATAGCCGGTGAAGGCGTTGCTGTTTCCCGCGTTGACGACCAGCGCGCGCGCGCTGCCGCCCTGCACCTGTTCGCGCCCGAGTTCGACCTCGGACGAGCAGCAGACATTGCGCGTGAACACCCCCGCGACGGTCGTGCCCGGTGCGAGTTCGACATAGCTGAGGTCGCAGCGGTCCCATTCCTTGTAGCGCGCCCGCGCGACGCGGCGCGTTACGCCCGCGATTTCGGGCAGGGCGGGGAAGGCGGCGGGGGCGAGCGGAGAGCGGCTGTGCATGGGTGGGCGCATAGCTGCGCCTTGGAAAAACATAAAGCCCCTCCCCTTCAGGGGAGGGGTTGGGGTGGGGGTTCGCGGCGTGGCGCCGGGCTGCTGACCCCCACCTGCTGCGACTAGGCAGCAAGCTGCCAAGTCTCGCTGCCCTCCCCTGAAGGGGAGGGCGTGGAGCTATCAGGCCGGAACGCCGCTGATGGCCTTGACCTCCATGAAGTCCTTGAGGCCGAAAATGCCGCCCTCGCGGCCGTTGCCCGACGCCTTGTAGCCGCCGAACGGCGCGCCCGGCCCCGGCCCCCAGCTGTTCACCGCGACCATGCCCGCGCGCAACCTGGGCGCGATTTCGGCGGCCTTGGCGGGGTCGCCCGAAACGACGGCCGACAGTCCATATTCGGTGTCGTTGGCAATCTCGACCGCCTGGTCAAGGTCGTCATAGGCCATCAACGTCGCGACAGGGCCGAACACTTCTTCCTTTGCGATACGCATGTTCGGGGTCACGCCCGAAAAGACGGTGGGCTTGATATAATAGCCGCGGTTGACGTTCGACGGCAGGCCGGTGCCGCCTGTCTCGAGCTTTGCGCCTTCGTCGATCGCCGACTGGATAAGGCCCTGAATCTTGTCGAACTGCGCCTTGTTGACGACGGGGCCGATGTGGCCGCCTTCGCTCATCGGGTCGCCGACCTGCGTTCCGTCGAACATCGCCTTGATCACGCCGACCGCTTCGGCCTCGCGCTCCTTGTGGACGAGGATGCGCGTCGGCGCGATGCAGCTTTGTCCCGTGTTGACGAGCACGCCCTGGACCGTGGGCGGCAGCACGGTTTCCAGATCCGCGTCGGGCAGGACGATGTTCGGCGATTTTCCGCCGAGTTCCTGATGGACGCGCTTGACCGTGTCGGCCGCCGCCTTGGCGACAAGGATGCCCGCGCGCGTCGATCCGGTGAAGCTCACCATTTCGATGCCCGGGTGCGCCGAAATCGCGTTGCCGACGGTCGGCCCGTCGCCCTGGACGAGGTTGAACACGCCCGGCGGCACGCCCGCGGCATCAAGGATTTCGGCAAAGATTGTGGCATTGCCGGGGCATTCCTCCGACGGTTTCAGGACCATCGTGTTGCCGCCCGCGAGCGCGGGGGCGACCTTGAGCGCGATCTGGTTGAGCGGCCAGTTCCACGGGGTGATCATCCCGACGACGCCAATCGGTTCGTACACGACCTTGTTCGCGCCATGTTGTTCGGTGAACTCAAAATTCTTGAGAGCCTCGATCGTCCCGAGGAAGCCGCCGATGCCTGCGCCGACCTGTGCGGTGCTCGCAAAGCTCACCGGTGCGCCCATTTCGGCTGCCATCGATTTGGCGAGGTCGGGAACGCGCTTCTTATATTCCTCGACGATGCGGCCGAGTAGCGCGAGGCGGTCCTCGCGCGTTGATTGCGACCAGCTTTTGAACGCTTCGCGCGCGGCGGCCACCGCGTCATCGACGTCGGCGGCGGTGCCGAGGATGATGGTCGACGCGGGCTCTTCGGTCGCGGGGTTGATGACGTCGTGCGGCTTGCCGCCCTTCGAATCGACCCAGCGTCCGCCGATGTAATTCTGCTTGAGGTGCGTTTCGGTGCTCATGTCCTGTCTCCCATCGGCGGTGAATCCGTCTCGGATTGCTACCTAATCACTGTAGCGGATGAATCAAGTTCGTCGCGCCTTTATCGTCACCCCGGGTCAAGTCCGGGGTGGCGAAGCGGGAAACAGGGCGCGCTACCGCTTTTCGGCAGCGAGCCGCGACATCAATATGGCGGCGCGGACCGCCTGCCGTTCGATGCTCGGCAGGTCGACCGTTTCCTCGGGCCCGTGATCGCCGGTCGAATAGGCGCCGAGTCCGGCGAGGCTGTCGACCATCGGCGCGACGAAGCTGATGTCGGCGGCGCCGCGCTTCAACGGATCGAGCGGCGCCATTTCGGGAAGGCCGAGGTCGCGGTTGACCGCATTGAGCCGCGCCAGCAGCGCGCGATTGCCGTCGGTCGGCGCCATCGCCGGATAGCCGCCGGGGTCGAACGCGAGCGTGGCCGAGGTGCCCAGCGCATGGTCGGCGACGATCGCCGCCATCCTGGCCTTCACCCGTTCGGCCTGTTCGGCCGACAGCGTGCGCAGGTCGCCGCGCGCGATGGCGGTCGCCGCGATGATGTTCGTCTTGCCGTTCGCGCTCGCGCGGATCTTGCCTTCGTCGAGCGTCACCTGCTCGCCGCCCGCGACCAGCCCGACGTTGAAGGTCAGGTTCGGCTCGGGCAGCTCGGTGCGGAAACGGTGGATGATGCGCGCGAGTTCGTAGATCGCTCCGTCGCCGGCATCGGCGCTGAAGATGCCCGAACTATGGCCGGTCTTTCCGGTCGCCGTGACCTGCCAGCTTTCCGAACTGCGCCGCGCGATCGAACTCATGTCCGCACCCCCCGAATCGCCCGGACCGTCTCGGATGAGCCCCTCGAACCCCAGCGCGACATCGGCGCGCTTTCCCGCTGCAAGCAGGTCGGCGCGCGCGATCGATTGCGGGTCGCCCGTATCCTCCTCGTCGCCGGTCATGTGAAATTCGATATTGGCGTCTTTCAGCGTCCCCGCCTTGTGCATCGCGCGCAGCGCGGCGACGACGACGACCATCCCGCCCTTGTCGTCGCCGACCCCGGGCCCCTTCGCCTTGTCACCCATGCGCTCGAAGCGCTGGAAGGGCGAATCGGGCTCGAACACCGTGTCGAGGTGCGCGATGAGGAGCAGCCGCTTGGTATCGGGGCGCCCCTTGTGCGTCGCGATCAGATGCCCCGCGCGGCCGGTTTCGCGCATCGGCTTCCATTCGACGGTGAAGCCCAGCGGCTCCAGCTCGGCGCGCATCATCGCGCCGACCTTTTCGACGCCTTCGAGGTTCAGCGAGCCGCTGTTCTGGTTGACGAGCTTTTCGAGCAGCGCGATCGAACGCTCCTGTTCCGCGGCAACGGTGCGCGCCATAGCGGCTTCGGCACCATTCAGTTCCGCCTGTGCGGGCGCGGAGGCAATCAGCTGCAATGCGGCAAGCGCGACAAACGACACAAATCTCATATCGGGCGACTCCTTGAAGTCGGCCCTTGTGCCGCCTGCCGCGCCGAGCGGCAACCCGTCAGCCGGTCGAGGTGTGGGCGTCCTGCTCCGGCCATCATCGCATGACGCCCTGTCAAGCCTCCGGGGCCCGGAAAAAGGCGGTGATCCGAGCGCGTCAGGAAAGCGTAATCGCCCGTCCCGTCACGGTTTGATGCCATATCCGGCATAGATGCTGTCGATCCGCGCCGATTGCATTCGCGCCAGTGCGAGGTCGCCCTGCGCCCCTTCGCGGTCGTTTTCGCGCAGGCGCACGATCCCGCGCATGAATAAAGTCGCCGGGACGTCGGGGTGGAGCTTGAGCGCAGCGTCGAGGTCGGCGCGCGCCTCCTCGAGCCGGCCGAGGCGATAGAAAACGAGCGCGCGGCTATCGAGCACCGCCGCCGGGCTGTCGGTCAGCTCGATCGCCCGCGTGCAATCCTTGAGCGCCGATTCGAGCGCGACCGAGCGCGTGCCCTTCAGCCAGCAGAGATTGTTGAGCAGCCCGGGGTCGCCCGGACGTTCGACCAGCGCCTCGTCGAGCAACGCCGTGCCTTCGTCGGCGCGGCCCGCCTTGCCGAGCGCTTCGGCCTTGAGCGTGACCCAGCCGCGCCTGTCCTTCGCGGTCGCAATCTGTTCGTCGGCGAGCGCCAGGGCTTCGTCGATGCGGCCCGCGTCGGTGAGTGTTTCGATCTTGAAAGCGAGCGCGCTTTCCGAGCCGGGGTCGAGTTGCAACGCCTCGTCGACGTCGGCGAGGGCGCGTTTGTGGTCGCCGATCGCATTGTAGAGTCCGGCGCGGCGGAGGAAGGTGTCGGCGTCGGCTTCGCGCTTCAACGCCTCGTCGACATCGGCAATGGCGGCGCGCGGTTCGAAGATTCCGGCGTAAAACGCTGCGCGGTTGAGATAGCCATTGGCTTCGTCGGGATCGTCGTCGATCGCCTTTTGGTAAGCGGCGAGGAGCGGGGCAAGGCGCCCCGCCTTCTTGGCTTCCGCAATCTCGGCGACGCGGGTCGGCGCGCCTTCGGGCGCGCGCAGGCGGAACAGGCGCTGCTTGGCGGCCGCGACCTGCGCGCGCGCCGCCGGGAGGTCGGCGGCTGCAACCTCGACACCGCTGCTCCAGATGGTTTCGCGCTGTTCGAGACGCGCTCCGTCGAGCCGGGCGTCGCGGCGCAGCGCTATGCCCGCAATCGACAGATTGGCTTGCGCGTCGCCCTCGGTCGAATAGCCGGCACGGTCGGGCAGTTTCAGGCTGATCTTGCGAACGATCAGACTCGAGGGGCCGCCTGCGACGGGGATGTCGCGCCAGGCGGCGCGCGCGCGGTCGGCGCGAACGTCAAAGTCCTGCACGAGGCCGTCGAGCGTTACATAGGGACGCGGTTCGTCGCGGCGCCAGATAAGATTGCCGATCCCCGAGGCCCGGACGGTCGTCGTTCCGTTCGCTTCGTCGACCTCGATCGTCCGGCTGTGAATCTGGCCATTGTTGATCAGATTCCCGAGCGCCGCCTGCGCGGCATCGCGCAACTGATCGGGCGTCGCTTGCGCCTTCATGGTCGCAATCCGCGCCGCCAGTTCGCCGCGCACCGTAAAATCGATGTCGAACAGCGGCGGAAAGGCGCTTCCCGCCGATTGGTCGTAGTCGATCGCTATCTGGATATGGGGTCGCGCCGGCTCGCGCACGGGCAGCGCTGCGAGAGTGTGCCCGTCCGTCGTCAGCGGCAGCGCGTGGCCGAACGGGGGAACGTCGGCCAGGTCTTCGATATGTGTTCCCGCCGTCGTGCCGTCGAGCCAATAGTCTGTCCCGTCGATGCGCGCCTGCACGACGACATGGTCGAACGCGGCGAGCGTCGGCAGCCTGTCGGGAAGCGCGTCGCCGAAGCTCGAATGGACCAGCGTCGGCACCGCCTCGATCCCGAGCCGGTCGAGTACAGCGAGCAGCAACAACGTCTTGGCCTTGCAGTCGCCATAGCGCAGCGTCCACGTCTGTTCGGGCGTTTGCGGGACATAATTGCCGTTGGCGAGGCCGTTGTAGAGATAGCGTATCTCGTTCTGGACCAGAGCAAGCGCCTGCGCGGCGCGCAGCTTCGGGTCGGTGCTGGCGCTTGCAATGCGGTCGACCGCTGCGGCGAGCGTGCCGCCATCGGCGATCGTCCCGCTCGTTGCATAGAGCGGTGCCATCGTGCGCGACAAATCGGCCCAGCCGGGAAAGGTCGAAAACTCGAGTCCGGGCGGGCGGCGGAAACGGAGCGGCGTGTCGGTGGGGAGTTCGTCCTGCTTCACGACAGGCTGGGTCAGCGACAGGATGCGAAAGCCGCCCTTGTCCTTGATCTCGGGCGTTACGCCTTTCCCGAAGGCTTTCCATTTGACCGGAAGCGCCGTCGGCCACAGCACGCGAACGGTCCCCTGCGCGATGGTGGCGGGCCTTGCCTGAACGTCGACGATCGCCTCGCCATTGCCCGCAAGCACATCGCTGCGCTCGACGGTCGTCACCGAAAAGCGCACCGTGTCGCCGACGCGGAGATCCTCGATCGACGCGGTTGCCGTCAGCAGACCGTCGATCGTCTTTTGCTCATAATCCTTCTCGCGCCGCAGCACGGCAAGCTTCATCCCCTGGCCGAGCAGGTCGATCGTCGCGCCGTCGCGGATGATCTCGATTCTGTGGACGATGAGGTCGTCGCGGTCGGGGTGCCAGACGAACTGCAGATCGTTCCAGTTGCGCAGCGAGTCGGCCGAGGCGATGTAAAAGGCATTGTCGGTGAAGGTCGATCTTTTGTCGGCTTCGATCAGCAGCTGCTGGTCGCCCAGCACCCATGGCGTCGACGCATCGCCGATCGCCAGCGGTGCGGTCGTCGGGACCACCCAGTCGGCGGGGCTGCCATAGGTCGGGGTGTCGGCGGCAAAAGCGGGCGCGCACGGCGCCAGAGCCGAAGCGGCCAGCAGGACGGCAATTGAACGCAATGTCGGAACTCCCCTCTTTCGGGTCGTCTAACTTGGTTCGCGTCCGTTACAAAACTCTTTTGGTTCAAAAAATGGAGCGTCCGGTTCCCCCGAACCGGACGCTCTCTTACGCGGCTGATCGCAGGGCGATCAGGCGCTGTAATACATGTCGAACTCGACCGGGCTCGGCGTCTGTTCGAAGGTGTAAACTTCGTCCCACTTGAGTTCGATATAGGCGTCGATCTGGTCCTTGGTGAACACGTCGCCCTTCAGCAGGAAGTCATAGTCGGCGGCGAGGCTGTCGAGCGCTTCGCGCAGCGATCCGCAGACGGTCGGGACTTCCGACAGTTCCTCGGGCGGCAGGTCATAGAGGTTCTTGTCCATCGCGTCGCCGGGGTGGATCTTGTTCTGGATGCCGTCGAGGCCCGCCATCAGAAGCGCGGCGTAGGCGAGATAGGGGTTCGCCATCGCGTCGGGGAAGCGGAACTCGACGCGCTTCGCCTTGGCGCCCGCGCCATAGGGGATGCGGCACGAGGCCGAACGGTTGCGGCTCGAATAAGCGAGCAGCACCGGCGCTTCGAAACCGGGGACGAGGCGCTTGTAGCTGTTCGTCGTCGGGTTGGTGAAGGCGTTGAGCGCCTTGGCGTGCTTGATCACGCCGCCGATGAAATAGAGGCACATGTCCGAAAGCCCGGCATAGCCGTTGCCGGCAAACAGCGGCTTGCCCTTTTCCCAGATCGAAATGTGCGTGTGCATGCCGCTGCCATTGTCGTCCTTGATCGGCTTGGGCATGAAGGTTGCCGACTTGCCATAGGCATGCGCGACCTGGTGCACGACATATTTGTAGATCTGCATGCGGTCGGCGGTTTCGGTGAGCGTGCCGAAGGTCAGGCCCAGCTCGTGCTGCGCCGCCGCGACTTCATGGTGATGCTTGTCGCACGGCAGGCCGAGTTCGAGCATCGTCGAGACCATCTCGGCGCGGATGTCGACGGCGCTGTCGACCGGCGCGACGGGGAAATAGCCGCCCTTGGCGCGCGGGCGGTGGCCGAGGTTGCCGCCCTCATAGCTGCGGCCGGTGTTCGTCGGCAGCTCGATGTCGTCGATCTCGAAGCCCGACTTGTTGTAGCCGCTTTCGAACTTCACATCGTCGAACATGAAGAATTCGGCTTCGGGGCCGACATAGACGGTGTCGCCGATGCCGGTCGAGCCGAGATAGGCTTCGGCGCGCTTCGCCGTCGTGCGCGGGTCGCGGGCATAGCCTTCGCCGGTCGACGGCTCGACGATGTCGCAGAAGATGACAAGCATCGGGGTCGCCGAGAAGGGATCGTCATAGACCGCGTCGAGGTCGGGCTTCAGGATCATGTCGCTTTCGTTGATCGCCTTCCAGCCCGCGATCGACGACCCGTCGAACATCAGCCCGTCCTCGAGCGCATCCTCGTCGATTACGCCGGCGCACATCGTCAGATGCTGCCACTTGCCCTTGGGGTCGGTGAATCGCAGGTCGACCCACTCGATGTCGTTTTCCTTGATCCGCGCAATGATGTCCTTGGGCTTCGTAGCCATGATTAAGCTTCCTTCTTGCGATGATGACCGGCGCTGCCGGGGTTCTGGTTGAAATTCGTTATGACCGCGTGTCCCCGCGAAGGCGGAGGTCCGTCACGACCATATCTCAGAGCGCGTCCTCGTTGCGTTCGCCGGTACGGATACGCAGCGCGGTTTCGACGGGGATGACGAAAATCTTGCCGTCGCCGATGCGGCCGGTCTGCGCGGCGGCGGCGATCGCCTCGACGACGCGTTCGGCCATGCCGTCCTCGACGATGACCTCCAGCTTCACCTTGGGCAGGAAATCGACGACATATTCGGCGCCGCGATACAGTTCGGTATGCCCCTTCTGGCGCCCGAAGCCCTTTGCCTCGGTGACGGTGATGCCGCTGACGCCAACTTCGTGCAGCGCCTCCTTCACCTCGTCGAGTTTGAACGGCTTGATGATCGCCTCAATCTTCTTCACGCTCTTCTTCCCCCTTTGGGCTGGCCATCGCACTTCGCGGTCATGGCCGAACCAGGCGCGCCTGATCCGGTGTCTCCGTCGAGTCGGTGCGGTGTGCCGCCATCTTGCACCAATCAAGAGCCGTGCCAATTGGCGAATCGCAAGCTTTCGGTAAGAATTTCGACATGAAATTGCGCCGTTGCCCAAGGGGTGAGCAATCGGGTTGATCCCGTGCCTAAAAAAGAAGCACCGCACTCCTCCCCATCGCTGCGCGACAGGGAGGATTTGCGCATCACCGCCCGACGGGTGCCGAAGCTTCGGGCAAGGTCCGCTTCGTCCAGATCGACCGGTCGATGACATAGGCGCGAATTGCATCGGCCTCGTCGGGCTTGAGCACATTGGCAAAGCTCACCATGCCGCGATCCTTGAGCGCGCCGTCGATCACGACCGACTTCCACGCGTCGGCATCGACGAGCGTTCCCGAGACGCGCAGATCGGGGGTGAAGCCGTTGCCGATCGCGCTGTCGCCGTGACAGACGAGGCAATAGCGGCCATAAAGCGCCTTGCCCGTCGCCACCTGCTGCGCGGTGCCGAACTGCGGCGGCGGGTTCCATGCGAGCGTCGCCGTTTCGGGCAGCGGCGGCAATTCGACCTCGCCACCGAGCTTGAGCACGACGAGCCGCGGGATGTTGGGAACCTTGCGCGTCACGCCGCCCGCGACGCCTGCGACGAGCGGAAAGGCGCCGCCCTTGCTCGTCATGAAGGCAACATATTGCGTGCCGCCGACGCGAAAGGTCGACGGCGCGGCGACGATCCCCGACTGCATGTCGAGGTCGAGCAATTGCTTGCCCGTATCGGCGGCATAGGCGCGGAACCGCCCGGTGCTCGTCCCCTGAAAGACCAGATTGCCGGCGGTCGTCATCGTGCCGCCGTTCCACGCGGCGGGATAGTCGACGCCCCACGCGACCTTGCCGGTGCGCGGGTCGAAGGCGACGAGGCGGCCCGTCGTCGCGGCGATAGCGGCGCGGAACGCCGCCTCGTCGTCGGGCATCATCGTGCCGGTGAGCGAGCTTCCGACATTGAAGCCGAGCACTTTCCGCCGGTCGAGTTCGTTCATGTCGGCGAGATAGCCTTGCGGAATCTGCTGCGCGGGAATGTAAACGAGGCCCGTCGCCGGATTATAGCTCATCGGGTGCCAATTATGCGCGCCGAGCGCACCGGGGATCGCGATGAAGGGCTCGCCCGTCTTGTAAAAGCGCGCGGCGGGATTCTCGTTGGGTCGCCCGGTCGTCAGGTCATAACCTGTGGCCCAGTTGATCCCGTCGACGAAAGGCTTGGCGTCGACCACCTTGCCCGTGGTGCGGTCGATGGTGAAGAAAAAGCCGTTCTTGGGTGCGTGGTACAGCACCTTGGTCGGCGTGCCGTCGACCTCCTGCTCGGCAAGGATGATCGGCTGCGTCGCGGTATAGTCCCACGTTTCGGCCGGGGTTTCCTGATAGTGCCATTTATAGACGCCGGTCTTGGCATCGAGCGCGACGATCGACGAGAGGAACCAATTGTCGCCCTCGCCATTCGAGCGCGTGCCATGGTTCCATGGATTGCCATTGCCGACGCCGATATAGACCTGGTCGAGATCCTTGTCATAGACGATGGCGTCCCACACGGTGCCGCCGCCGCCCGATTCCTTCCATTCGCCCTTGTCGGACCAGGTCGCATTGGCCCTGGCCGCGAATATCTCGTCGCTCGCGACATTGTCGGCGCGGCGATCGGGATTGGGGGTCGTGTAGAAGCGCCAGCGTTGCTTGCCGGTATCGGCGTCATAGGCGGTGACATAGCCGCGCACCCCGAACTCGGCGCCGCCATTGCCGATCAGCACCATGTCGTTCGCGACGCGCGGTGCGCCGGTGATCGTATAGGGCCGCCGCTTGTCGGTGGTCTGCGTCGACCAGATCGGCGTTCCCGTCTTGCGGTCGAGCGCGATCAGCCGTCCGTCGAGCGCGGCGACGAACAGCTTGTCGCCCCACAGCGCGACGCCGCGGTTGACGACGTCGCAGCAGGCGTTGACCGCGGTCTCGCCCGCCACTTCGGGATCGTAGGACCAGAGCTTCCTGCCCGTCGCGGCGTCCCATGCGCTGACCTTTGACCAGGCGTGGCTGACATAAAGCGTGCCGTCGACGACGACCGGCGTCGCCTCCTGCCCGCGTGCATCCTCGAGGTCGGCGTACCAGGCAATGCCGAGAGTGCCGACATTGCTGTCGTCGATGTCGGTGAGCGGGCTGAAGCGGCGTTCGTCATAGCCATAGCCGATGGCGGCCCAGTCGTCGCCATTGCCGCCGGTCTTGAGCAGCGCTTCGGTCGCGGCTTCGGCGGGATCGAGCGCGGGCGGCGCAGGCTTGTCCTCTTCCTTGTTGCACGCCGCGAGCAGCAGGGCCGCGCCTGCAATGAATGAGGCTGTAATGCGCCGTATCGCCATCGCGTCTCTCCCGCTCGCCGTCTTGTGCTTGACGTTCACGTCAAGTCTGCGCGCTAAGCGCGAGGGGTTCAAGGGCGAATTTTTCGGGGGCGAGAATGGTGCATCGTCGCCCCGGACCTGATCCGGGGTCCACGAGGGCCAGCGCGGCGCTTGAAGCAATGGATCCCGGATCAGGTCCGGGATGACGAACGGGAAACCGTCGTCTCGCTTACTGCCAAGGCGGCGCGTTCAGCCCTTTCGGGCTGGCGGTGAAAATCTCGCAGCCGTCCTCGGTGATGCCGATGCTGTGCTCGAACTGCGCCGACAGCGAGCGGTCGCGGGTCACTGCGGTCCAGCCGTCGGCGAGCATCTTCACCGCATATTTGCCGGTGTTGATCATCGGTTCGATGGTGAAGAACATGCCGGGACGCAGCTCGGGTCCGGTGCCGGGGCGCCCGGCGTGGACGACCTCGGGCGCATCGTGGAACATCTGGCCGAGCCCGTGGCCGCAGAAATCGCGCACCACCGAATAGCGGTGCTTTTCGGCGTGGCTCTGGATCGCATGGGCGACGTCGCCCATGCGGTTGCCGGGCTTCGCCTGCTCGATGCCGAGCATCAGGCATTCATGGGTGACCTCGACCAGCCGCCGCGCCTTGATCGGCACGTCGCCGACCAGATACATGCGGCTCGTGTCGCCGTGCCAGCCATCGACGATGCTCGTCACATCGACGTTGACGATGTCGCCCTCGCGCAGCGGCTTGTCGTCGGGGATGCCGTGGCACACGACATGGTTGATGCTGGTGCAGCAGCTGTGCGTGAAACCGCGATAGCCGAGCGTCGCGGGGATGCCGCCGCCCGCGAGCATCATCGCGCGCACCTTGTCGTCGATCGCCGCGGTCGTCACGCCCGGCTGGATGAAGGGGACAAGCGCGTCGAGGATCTCGGCCGACAGCCGCCCCGCCTTGCGCATCCCGGCAAATCCCGCCGCATCGTGCAGCTTGATGGTGCCGTCGCGCACGGGGGTGGGGGCGCCGGCATCGGCGGTGGTCACGGAAACATAGTCGTACATGGGGGTGATATAGGCGAAGTGGCGCCGGAATGCGAGGGGCTGGCTAAGCCCCTCCCCTTCAGGGGAGGGGTTGGGGTGGGGGCTGTCGAGGTTGCGCAAGGCCGATGGCCCCCACCCGCTGCGACTAAAGCCAGCAAGCTGGCAAGTCTCGCTGCCCTCCCCTGAAGGAGAGGGCTTTAGTTAGTCTACTCCGCCGCCTTCTTTGCCTTGTCGGCCTTCGCCTTGCCCTTCGCGCCCTTGGGCGGGGTGGGGGTGATTTCGAAGGCCAACGGATTGCCGACCTTGGCGTCCTCGCCGGTCTTCATCTTCACCTTGACCTCGCCGCCGTGGACGAGCTTGCCGAACAATAGTTCCTCGGCGAGCGGCTGCTTGATCTTTTCCTGGATCAACCGGCCCATCGGGCGCGCGCCATAGAGCTTGTCATAGCCCTTGGCGGTCAGCCATTCGCGCGCGGCGTCGTCGAGCTGGATATGGACATTGCGGTCGGCGAGCTGGAGTTCGAGCTCGAGGATGAACTTGTCGACGACGCGCGCGACCACCTCGGGCGGCAGATAGCCGAAAGGCACGATCGCATCGAGGCGGTTGCGGAATTCGGGGGTGAACATTTTCTTCACCGCCTCTTCCTGCGCGTCCTCGCGCGTCGCATTGCCAAAGCCGATCGACTCGCGCGCCATGTCGCTCGCGCCCGCATTGGTCGTCATGATCAGGATGACGTTGCGGAAATCGACCGTCTTGCCGTGGTGGTCGGTCAGCCGGCCATTATCCATCACCTGCAGCAGGATGTTGAACAGGTCGGGATGGGCCTTTTCGATTTCGTCGAGCAGCAGCACGCAATGCGGATTCTGGTCGATCGCATCGGTCAGGAGCCCGCCCTGGTCATAGCCGACATAGCCCGGAGGCGCGCCGATCAGGCGGCTCACCGAATGGCGCTCCATATATTCGCTCATGTCGAAGCGCTGGAGCGGGATGCCCATGATCGACGCGAGCTGCTTTGCGACCTCGGTCTTGCCGACGCCGGTCGGGCCGCTGAACAGATAATTGCCGATCGGCTTTTCGGGATCGCGCAGCCCCGCGCGGCTGAGCTTGATCGCCGACGACAGCACCTCGATCGCGGTGTTCTGGCCGAACACGACGCGCTTGAGGTCGGTTTCGAGCGTTTCGAGGACCTTCTTGTCGTCGCTCGACACCGATTTCGGCGGGATGCGCGCCATCGTCGCGATCACCGCTTCGATCTCCTTTGCGGTAATCGTCTTGCGGCGCTTCGACGGGGGGACGAGCATCTGCATCGCGCCGACCTCGTCGATCACGTCGATCGCCTTGTCGGGGAGCTTGCGATCGTTGATGTAGCGCGACGACAGCTCGACCGCCGCGACGATCGCGTCGGCGGTGTATTTCACATTGTGATGGCTCTCGAACGCGTCGCGGAGGCCCGCGAGGATTTTCTTCGTATCCTCGATGCTCGGCTCGATCACGTCGATCTTCTGGAACCGGCGCAGCAATGCGCGGTCCTTTTCGAAATGGTTGCGGAACTCCTTGTACGTCGTCGACCCGATGCAGCGGATGACGCCGCCCGAAAGCGCGGGCTTGAGCAGGTTCGACGCGTCCATTGCGCCGCCGCTCGTCGCGCCCGCGCCGATGACGGTGTGGATCTCGTCGATGAACAGGATCGCGTGCGGCATGCCTTCGAGTTCGGAGACGACCTGCTTCAGCCGCTCCTCGAAATCGCCGCGATAGCGCGTACCGGCGAGCAGCGCGCCCATGTCGAGCGAGTAGATGACCGCTTCCAGCAGCACCTCGGGAACGTCGCCCTCGACGATCTTGCGCGCAAGTCCCTCGGCGATCGCCGTTTTCCCGACGCCGGGGTCGCCGACGTAAAGCGGGTTGTTCTTGCTGCGGCGGCAAAGGATCTGGATCGTCCGGTCGACCTCGGCGCTGCGGCCGATCAGCGGGTCGACCTTGCCGCCCTTCGCCTTTTCATTGAGGTTGACGGTGAACTGGTCGAGCGCGGTTTCCTTCTTGTTCTTGGCTGCGTCCTTGTCCTTCGTCTCTTCCTTCTCCTCGGGCTCGGCGGTGGGCGAGGGCTTGCCGCCCTTGCCGACGCCGTGGCTGAGGTAGGAAACGGCATCGAGCCGCGTCAGGTCCTGCTGCTGCAGGAAATAGACGGCGTAGCTTTCGCGCTCCGAAAACAGCGCGACGAGCACGTTTGCGCCCGTCACTTCGTCCTTGCCCGACGACTGGACGTGCAGGATCGCGCGCTGGACGACGCGCTGGAATCCGCTGGTGGGCGAAGGGTCGCTGTGCCCCTCGACCTTCAGACTGTCGAGTTCGGTGTCGAGATAATGGATCACCGCCGCCTGCAGATCGTCGAGCGCGACGCCGCATGCGCGCATCACCTCCGCGGCATGGTCGTCGTCGACCAGCGCCGAGAGCAGATGTTCGAGCGTCGCATATTCATGATGGCGCTCGGACGCGGCCTTCAGCGCATTGTGCAAAGTCTTTTCGAGGGATTCCGAAAAGGACGGCATGGGTCATTCTCCTTGCAGGGACCATGCCGGGGAGAGGCGGCCCCCTCTAGACCACAAGGTGGCGACACCGCCGCCCCACCGCAAGGGAAAAGCGGTCGGCTGTGTGAAATTACGATGACAGCATTGCGCTATGGTTAACGGCGCGTTGAGATTTTTGGGGTGGGTATCCGCTGCTAAATCCTCCCTGTGGCGCAGCCATGGGGAGGGGGACCGCTCGCGAAGCGAGGGGTGGAGGGGCCGCGACGTTGCGCCATCAGCCCCTCCGTCAGCCCTTCGGGCTGCCACCTCCCCATGGCTGCGGCACAGGGAGGATCGAATGTCCTCAACCGGTCGCTACCAGACCCTCGTCATCCCGGACCTGATCCGGGATCCACGGCCGCGCTGAAGTCATGGACCCCGGGTCAAGCCCCGGGGTGACGACGAACCGAGATTACGCCTTTAGGTCGTTTCCGGACCATCCCTCTTTTCCGTTCGCATCGCGCGAAGTCGAGACACCCATCGACCTTGCTCCACGCCGAGGGGCATTTCGACTTCGCGCTATGCGAACGGAAATGGGACGGCGTTCTAACCCTTCCGAAACAGCGCTTCGGCGATCGCCTTGTGGCTGGTCGCGGCGGCCTTGTGCGCCTTGACTCGGGCGATCTCGCTCTCGAGCACCGCGACGCGCTCATCCAGCTCCTCGACCGACAGCGGGTCGAGCGATTGCCTGGTCAGCGCGGCGAGCACGTCGTCGCGGCGGCGGGGAAGATCGTCGTCGTCCATCGCAAAAGCTCCCTGATTGCGCGCAACTGTTGACCCGCGCCGTGCGGCTGTCAATAAGGCGGCGCGAGTGGGATTTCGCGAACATATGGGGGACCTAGCTTGACCAGCCTGCCCGAACGCATGACCGCGGTCGCGATAAGCGCGCCCGGCGGACCCGAGGTGCTTGTGGCCGAAGAGCGGCCGGTGCCGCAGCCCGGTCCGGGCGAGCTTCTGATCCGTGTCGCGGCGGCGGGGGTGAATCGTCCCGACGTTCTGCAACGCATGGGCTTTTATCCGCCGCCGCCGGGGGCGTCGGACCTGCCGGGGCTGGAAGTCGCGGGCGTGGTTGCCGCGGTCGGGCCGGGCGGCGATCCCGAATGGCTCGGCCAGTCGGTGTGCGCGCTCGTCGCGGGCGGCGGCTATGCCGAATATTGCCTCGCGCCGGTCGGAAGCTGCTTGCCCGTTCCCAAAGGCTTTTCGATGGCCGAGGCGGCGGCATTGCCCGAGACGGTGTTCACCGTGTGGCACAATCTGTTCGAGCGCGGCTGGGTCAAGGATGGCGAGACTGCGCTCGTCCACGGCGGGACGAGCGGCATCGGCACGACCGCGATCGGGCTGTGCAGGCTGTTCGACGTGCGCGTGATCGTGACCTGCGGCAGCGCCGAAAAATGCGACGCCGCGCGCGCGCTCGGCGCCGACCTTGCGATCGATTATTCGTCCGAGGATTTCGTCGAGGCGGTCAAGGCGTTCACCGGCGGCGCGGGCGTCGACGTCGTGCTCGACATGGTCGGCGGCGATTATCTGCCGCGCAACCTCGAATGCCTTGCCGACGACGGGCGCCATGTGTCGATCGCCTTCCAGCGCGGCGCGAAGGCAGAGGTCGACATCACGCAGCTGATGCGCCGCCGCCTGACGCTCACCGGATCGACGCTCCGCGCGCGCAGCGCCGATTTCAAGGCCGCGCTCGCCGATGAGATTCACGGAACGCTGTGGCCGCGACTGTCGGCTGGCGAGTGGAAGCCCGCGATGGACCAAAGCTTCGCGCTCGCCGAAGCCAGCGCCGCCCACGCGCGGATGCAGGCGGGCGCGCATGTCGGAAAGATCGTGCTGACGGTGGGGTGAGGGGATTCGGACGGTCGTTCATCCAACGGTCCCCAAAAACCCGGCCCGCAATCCCCGCTCTTGCTCCATTTGCCAATCCGGCATATAGCCGCCCCCAATGTCCGGCCGCCCCGCGAGGGGCGGCCCTTATTATTTCCGCTTGGAGTTTGTGTCATGGCTGCCGCCAATCCTACCCCGCTGATGCCGCACGCGACCGCCGCCTGGCTGGTCGACAATACCGGCCTCACCTTTGCCCAGATCGCCGAATATTGCGGCATCCACATTCTGGAAGTGCAGGCGATCGCCGACGAGACCGCCGCGACCAAATATACCGGCCGCGATCCGGTGCGCGCGCACGAGCTGTCGATGGAAGAAATCGAAAAGGGTCAGAAGGACCCCGATTACAAGCTCAAGATGAGCGTCCAGTCGCAGGATACGATCCGCCGCACGCGCGGGCCGCGCTACACGCCGGTCAGCAAGCGGCAGGACAAGCCCGACGGCATCGCGTGGATTCTCAAGAACCATCCCGAAGTGTCCGACGGCGCGATCGGCAAGCTGATCGGCACGACGCGCAACACGATCAACGCGATCCGCGAGCGCAGCCACTGGAACAGCGCGAACATCGTTCCCAAGGATCCCGTAACGCTCGGCCTCTGCTCGCAGCGCGAGCTCGACGCGCTTGTTGCCAAGGCGGCGAAGAAGGCGGGAATCAAGGCGCCCGAGGACAGCCGTTTCGAGGGCGACCGCGAGGCGCTCCTCGAAGAACTGCGTGCCGAACGCGCGGCGGCAGCCGAAGCGCATGCCGCCGAGGAAGCCGAAACCAACGGCGAAGCCTGACGCGTGCCGGATCGCGGCAACGAGGACGACATCCCGGCGGCCAGCGGCTCGCCCGACGCCTCGCTGACGCAGGACGACAGCTTTACCGCGACGAGCCGTGCGGGCCTGACCTACCCGTGGGGCGAAGCCGCGCCCGGCGCGGGCGAGACGATCCGCATCGCCGACGGCGTCAGCTGGGCGCGCATCCCGATGCCGGGCTCGCTCGGCCATATCAACAGCTGGCTGCTCGACGACCATGACGGCGTCGCCGTCGTCGACACCGGCATCTGCATGACGCTCTGTTCGGACGCGTGGAAGGCGCTTTACGCGGGCGCGCTCAAAGGCAAACGGATCACGCGCGTCATCGGTACGCACCTCCACCCCGACCATATCGGCCTCGCGGGCTGGATCGCGAAGAAGCAGGACGTCAAGCTGTGGATGACGCGCGGCGAGATGCTCACCGCGCGGATGATCGTCGCCGACGCGAGCGAGACGGTGCCTGAGGAGGTGCTCGAAAAATCGCGCGCCGCGGGCTGGGACGAGGAGGCGATCGAGGCGCAGCGCGCGCGCGGCTGGAACATGTTCCAGCGGATGATCTTCGCGCTGCCGCGTTCCTATGTGCGGATCAAGGACGGCGACCAGCTCGACATGGGCGCGCACCGGTGGCGGGTCGTCACCGGGTCGGGGCACAGCCCCGAACATGCGTGCCTGTGGAACGAGCGCGAGGGCGTGCTGATCTCGGGCGACCAGGTGCTCCCGCGCATCAGTTCGAACGTGTCGGTCAATCACACCGAGCCGGATGCGGACCCGCTTGGCGAATGGCTCGCGTCGATCGACAAGCTGATCGCGACCATTCCGTCCGACGTGATCGTCTGCCCCGCGCATGGCGAGCCGTTCCGCGGGCTGCACGTCCGTTTGACCGCATTGCGCGACGAGCACCGGATGCGGCTCTACAATCTGGCCGAGGCGATCGCCCGGCAGCCGATGCGCGCGGTCGATACCTTTCCCCTGCTCTTCAACCGCCCGATAGGCAGCCATAATCAGGGGCTCGCGACGGGCGAGGCGCTCGCGCATCTGAAGCGGCTCGAGGTGGAGGGGCGGGTGCGCTGCGACGATCGCGACGGCGTCTGGTGGTATCACGGCGTCGCGTGATGCGGTTCATTCGCCGCGGTGCATGATCCAGCTGAAGGCGAGCGCGTTGAAGATCGTATAAAGCCCATAGAGCAGCAGGCCGGTGAACCAGTTGCGCGTCGCGATCGCCAGCGCCCCGACGAGCAGCAGGAACTCGAACACATAGGTGGCGTGTGGCCCGACGCGGTCGGCGAGCGGCTTCACCATCTGCTGGACCAGCGGGTCGTCGCTTTCCATGAACGCGCGGTGCATCGCGAAATTGCCGACACCGGCGCAGAATATGGCGATCATCGCGATTAGCATAGGTTTGCACATGGGATAGGCGGGGTGGAATTGCCAGCCCCGTTGTGCCTATATGCGCGCCGCCGCAATGGCTTGCCGATGAAACGAACGCTGAACCGACCTCCCCCACGAAAGGCAAAGCGATGAAAGTCTCTCCCCGTCTCGCCGCGCTTGGACTCGCCCTGTTTGCAAGCCCCGCGCAGGCGCAGCTTGCCGATCCGGTGCGCGCGATGATCGAGGCGGCGATTGCGACAGGCGATGCGGACAAGGTCGACACCGTTGCGGCGATTGCGCGGACGACCAATCCCGATCATGTCGCCGAGATCGACGCCCTGCTGGCCGGTTTCTCCGCGAACGAAATCGTGCCGGTCGAGCCCGCGCCTCCGCCGCCCAAGCCGACGCGCGTCCTTCTCGATGCGGCGATCGCCAGCGGCAAGGACCGCGACGTCGAAACGGTCGGCAAGCTGGCCAAGGCGGCGAGCCCGGAAGACGCGGCCGAGATCGACCAATTGCTCGCCGACTATCGCGCGCGCCGCGAGCGCGAAAAGGCGGCGGCGGCAGCGGCGGCACGCACGAAACTCGCCAACGCGAAATTCTGGCAGAACTGGAAGGGCGAGGGCCAGATTGGCGCAATGTTCAGCAGCGGCAACACCGACGCCGCCGGGATCAATCTGGGGGTCGCGCTCAAGCGGCAGGGTCTCAACTGGGACCAGCGCTTTCTCGCACGCACCGACTATCAACGCACCAACGGCCGCAAATCGACCGAACGCTATCTTGTCGAATATGAACCGCAGGTCCGGCTCGGCGAACGCGCTTTCGTCTTCGGGCTCGGGCGTTGGGAACGCGATTTCAAGCTCGGCTTCACCGCACGCTGGAACACGTCGGCAGGGCTCGGCTACAAATTGTTCGACGACAAGGATCTGTCGCTCAGCGTCAAGGCCGGCCCGGCATGGCGCGAGACCGTCTATCGGCCGGGACGCGGGCAGGACGAGAGCGAGCTCACCGGTCTTGGCGGGCTCGATTTCGGCTGGCAAATGTCCCCGACGGTCAAGCTGACGCAAGTTGCCTCGACGACTGTCAGCGAGCGCAACGTGACCGCCGCGTCGCAAACCGCGCTCAATGCCAAGATCAACGGCGCGCTGTCGGCCCGCATGACCTATGCGGCCGAGGTCGACAGCAACCCGCCGCCGGGGGTCGAAAAGCTCGACACCCAGACGCGCTTCACCCTCGTGTACGGCTTCTAGTCGAAAATTTCGGCGCCGCCGATTTCGCGCCCTTCGACGAGCAGCCCCGCGCCGGGGACATGATTGAACTCGATGCGGATGCCGTCGGGGTCCTCGAACAGGATCGAATAATAGCCCGGCGCCCATGGCTCCTCCTGCGGTGCATGGACAAGGGCGATGTCGGTGCGCGGCTTCAGGAAAGCGTGGAGCCGGTCGATGGCGTCGCGGTCGCGCATCCGGAAGCAGACATGGTGCAGCCCGGGCGCGCCCTGGTCGAAGCGCTTCCCGGCATTGTCGGGGCTGCCGGTGCGGATACCGATCGCCGTGCGCCCGCCGACGCCATAGAGCATCGCGTCGCTGTCGAGGACGATCTTGAGGTCGAGATAGACGATCAGTTCGCGCCAGAAGGCCGTCGACCGCGCAAAATCGCCCGCCGTAAGGATGACATGCGCGACGCCGTTGAGGTCGCCGGTCATTTCATCGCGGCGCCGCGAATCAGCTCGCGGCGGTTCAAGCGGTCGAACTGGCGGAAATCCATGCGGTGTCCCCTGCTGTGCTTATGTTGCAGGGAGTGTTCTTCACTTTTCGCGTCGAGGCAAGAACGCACCGGCGAGACCCCGGCCTTCGCCGGGGTGACGGCATAGATTTTAGGCGGAGCTTACTATTGCGCTGGCTTCGGCGCTTCAGCCATTCGGCTTCATTGCCTTCTTCGGGTGGATTGCTGAGCCAATTGTTTTCGTGATCCATTGGTGATTCCTCGATTGGGGAATCGTCCCATTAGCACCACGTCTGGACCCTGCTCCAAATAGTCGAGAAGTCGCCCAGCGACTTCTCATTATGCCCCCTCCAGCAACCCCTCCTCCTTGATCCGCTTCTGCCACAACGCCGGCGCGTTGACGTGGACATTCTGCCCTTCGCTGTCGACCGCGACGGTGACGGGGAAGTCCTTGACCTCGAACTCGTAGATCGCTTCCATCCCCAGATCGGCGAAACCGACGACCTTGCTGCCCTTGATCGCGCGCGCCACCAGATACGCCGCGCCGCCGACCGCCATCAAATAGGCGCTCTTGTGCTTCGCGATCGCCTGCGTCGCGGCGGGGCCGCGCTCGGCCTTGCCGACGCAGGCGAGCAGGCCCTGGCCCAGCATCATGTCCATGAACTTGTCCATGCGCGTTGCGGTCGTGGGACCTGCGGGGCCGACGATTTCCTCGCCGACCGGATCGACCGGGCCGACATAATAGATGACGCGGCCCTTGAATTCGACGGGCAGTTCCTCGCCCTTCGCCAGCATGTCGGCGATGCGCTTGTGCGCGGCGTCGCGGCCCGTAAGCATCTTGCCATTCAACAGGATGCGGTCGCCCTGTTTCCAGCTTGCGACCACTTCGGGTGTCAGCGTGTCGAGGTCGACGCGCTTCGCCGCGCTGTCGGGCGCCCAGTCGATCTGCGGATAATCGGCGAGCACGGGCGGCTCGAGATAGGCCGGACCCGACCCGTCGAGCGTCACATGCGCGTGGCGCGTCGCGGCGCAATTCGGGATCATCGCCACCGGCTTCGACGCCGCGTGCGTCGGCCAGTCGGCGATCTTGACGTCGAGCACGGTCGAAAGGCCGCCAAGCCCCTGCGCGCCGATTCCGAGCGCATTGACCTTTTCATACAGCTCGATGCGCAATTCCTCGGTCGGGTTCGACGGCCCGCGCGCGAGCAGTTCGGTCATGTCGATCGGGTCCATCAGCGATTGCTTGGCGAGCAGCATCGCCTTTTCGGCGGTGCCGCCGATGCCGATGCCGAGCATCCCCGGCGGGCACCATCCGGCGCCCATCTGCGGCACCATTTCGAGCACCCAGTCGACGATGGAGTCGCTGGGGTTCATCATCTTGAACTTCGACTTGTTCTCGCTGCCGCCGCCCTTCGCCGCGACGTCGATATGCACCTTGTCGCCCGGCACCATCTCGACGTTGAGCACCGACGGCGTGTTGTCCTTTGTGTTCACGCGGCTGAACGCCGGGTCGGCGAGGATCGAGGCGCGCAGCTTGTTTTCGGGGTGGAGATAGGCGCGGCGCACGCCCTCGTCGACGACCTGTTGCAGGCCGCGGGACGAGTCGAGGCGGCAGTCCATCCCCCATTTGATGAAGACGGTGACGATGCCCGTGTCCTGGCAGATCGGGCGATGCCCCTCCGCGCACATGCGGCTGTTCGACAATATCTGCGCCATCGCGTCCTTCGCTGCGGGCGATACCTCGCGTTCATAGGCGGCGCCGAGCGCGCGGATATAATCCATCGGGTGGAAATAGCTGATGTACTGGAGCGCGTCGGCGATCGTTTCGATCAGATCGTCTTCGCGGATGATGACGCTATTCATGGGATGCAGCCTTTCGCCCTGTGCCGGGATTCGGCGCCTCCCTAGACCCGCAGCGCGCAGCCGAAAAGGGGTTTAGCCCCAGTCGGCGAGCGGTCGCCGGGTTCGCAGCGCCTTCCAGCAGCCCGCGGTGGCGAGCGCGAGCAACAATATCCACCCCGCGCCGATCGACGGGACGAGCGCCCAGGCAAAGGCGGCGGGGGTGATGAGCGCCATGACCGTCGGTATCGCGGCGAGCACCGCGAGCGTCCCGGCGAGCGCCCACCAGCGGCCGAGCTGCATCGCCGCCCCGCCAATGACGACGTTGGTTGCCGCCAGAGCCAGGAATTTCGCGGTGACGGGAAGAGAGAGGCTCGCCATCGCGGGCGAATAGTCGCCGAGCGTGAAGGCCGCCTGGATGTCGAACAGCAGCCAGTTTTCATAGGCGTCGGACAGGGCGGCGAGCAGCGGAAGCGCTGCCGCAGCGAGCAGCACTCGCCGGCGCAACTCGCGCCACAGCGCGATGCAGCCGCTTGCCAGAAAGGCGCCATAGAGCAGCATGTAGAGATAATCCCGCTCGTTCCCGCTGCGCATCGCGGCGAGCCGCGTCACCTGTTGCGGGTCGCTGTCGGGGCCGAAGATTGCGATCAGATCGTCTTGGCCCCCTGCGAATTCGAACGCGAGGACCGGCGCGCCATAGCCCGGCGCCATCGCGAAGCCCGTTTGGGGGAAGATCGCGGTCAGCCATGTGCCGAACAATGCCGTGGCTATCCCGAAAACCAGCGTCGCCTGCCACCAGCGCGTCGGTGCGGGCGGGCGATGGTGCTGCGTTTCGAACCAGGTGGAAAGGCGCGATCCCGACCCGGCCGTCATGATCGGATTATTGGCAATCCGAACATTTGCCGCGCACCTCGATCACGGGGCGCTCGGCGGAAAAGCCCGTGGCTTCGGCAGCGGCGCGGACGCCGTCCGACAGCTTGTCGTCGTCGACATGGACCGCGGTTCCGCAAGTGTCGCAGATCAGGAAGATGCAATCGTGCAGGCAGCCGGGATGGCTGTTCGCGACGAAGGCATTGGCGCTTTCGACGCGGCGGACAAGGTTGTTCGCGACGAACAGGTCGAGGATGCGATAGACGCTGTTCGGCGCAACGCGCTTGCCCCGGTTTTTCGATACGATGTCGGCGATTTCATAGGCGCTCGCCGGCTTGCCGATGGCCGCCACGGCGTCGAAAATCTGCGCGCGCATGTCGGTCCACGCCTCGCCCGCGCTTTCGAGCGCGGCCTGCGCCGCCTTGGCGAGCGACGCGCCGCTCGCTTCGACATGCGGATGATCATGCTTGCCCATTGCTTTTCCTATGCGCGTCGCTGCACGCCAAAATATCCCTTGCGGGAACCATGTAAGCGCTTCGGGGTCATGCCGCAAGCTGCGGCCATAGGCGGGGTCAGTGACGCGCGCGGCGGTTGAGGTCGTGGCCGAGCGCTACCACCGCGACGCCGATCATCGTGGCCAGAATTTCGCTGCCGTCATGCGGCCGCGACAGCGCGCCGCCCATCACGCCAAGCCCGAAGCAACCGACTGCAAAGGGCATCATATAGCCGTGGCTCAACACCCCCGCGAGTAATGTGACCAGTGCGAAACCGATCGCGATGACGAGGCCGATCTCGTGGAACAGATGGTTTTCGAGGACGACGCTGACCGACGCAATCGATGCAAAAAGCACGGTGCTGGCCAGGCAATGGATCAGGCACAGTCCCGACAAACCCATCGCGAGCTGGTCGCCCGACAGCGACGTCAGCGGCCGCGAATCGCGCATAGCACGCCACAGCGCGCCGAAGCGCGTCTGGACAAGACCATGGCTGGCGACTTGGGTCACCCGAATCTCCGTTACTGCAATTGCAGCAACGGATATGGCATATCATGACAAAGGTTACAACGTCTCATCGGGCCGGGCGCTGAATTTTCGCCTCTCAACCGCCCGCTTCTGCGCGCAGCGCCTTGCGGTCGAGTTTGCCGATCATCGTTTTGGGGAGTTCGGCGCGGATTTCGACCGCACTCACCCGTTCGTGCTTTCCGAGTTTGGGGTTGAGCCATGCGGCAAGCGCTTCCCCCGAAACGTCGAACCCTTCCTCCAGCGTCACGAACGCCTTCGGACTCTCGCCGCGATAGGCGTCGGGGACGCCCAGTACGATCGCCTCCTTGACCGCCGGATGCTCATAAAGATGCGCCTCGATCACGCTCGGATAGACTTTGAATCCGCCGACCGCGATCATGTCCTTCAGCCGGTCGACGATGCGGATATAGCCTTCGTCGTCGATCGTCGCGACATCGCCGGTGCGCAGCCAGCCGTCGGCGGTGAAGCTGTCCTTGTCGGCATCGGGCCGGTTCCAATAGCCCTGCATGACCTGCGGCCCCTTGACCGCGAGTTCGCCCGGCTCGCCCGCCGGCGCATCGCGCGACGGATCTTCCTTGTCGAGCAGGCGGATACGCGTCGCGGGGATCGGCTGGCCGATCGTTCCCGGCTTGACGGGGCCGTCATAGGGGTTCGTCGATACCACCCCCGCGCTTTCGGTAAGGCCGTAGCCCTCGACGAGCGAGGCGCCCGTCGCCGCGACGAATTTCTCGCGCAGTTCGGCGGGCATCGGCGCGCCGCCCGAAATGCAGACGCGCAGCGACGAGAAATCGGTCTTGGCCAGGTCGGGATGATCGAGCAGCGCCTGATACATCGTCGGCACGCCGGGAAGCGCGGTCGTGCGCGTGCGCGTGATCGCGGCGAGCGCCGCCTTGGCGTCGAAGCGCGGAAGCATCGTGATCGACCCGCCGTTGAGCACCGTGCGGTTGAGCACGCAGGTGTTCGCAAAGACGTGGAAAAAGGGCAGCACGCCTAGGATGCGGTCGTCGGCGTCGTGATCGGGGTCGATGACATTCACCTGTCGCGCATTGGCGGTCAGATTCTGGTGCGTCAGCATCGCGCCCTTCGGCGTCCCCGTCGTGCCGCCGGTATATTGGATGAGGGCGATGTCCTTCTCGGCATCGATGGCGACCGGTTCGGGTCGTGCGTCATTGTCGGTGAGCGCCGAAAAGCGGATGACGCGCGGGTCGTCGGGGATCGCCGCGACCTCCTTGCGGCGGAACAGGCGATAGAGGACCGACTTTGCCGCGGGCAGCCCGCCAGCGACCGACCCGACGACGAGCTGGCGCAGGCTCGATCCGTCGAGCACTTCCAGCGCCGTCGGAAGCAGCGCCGACGCGCTGATCGTGAACAGCGTGTCGGTCCCCGAATCCTCGACCTGCGCCTCGAGCTCGGCGACGGTATAGAGCGGCGAGAAATTGACGACCGTCGCGCCTGCGGCGAGCGCGCCATAATAGGCGGCGACATAGTGCGGGACGTTGGGAAGAAACAGCCCGACGCGGTTTCCCTTGCCGATCCCGCGCTGCTGCAGCCCGCGCGCAACGCGCGCCACCCCTTCGGCAACCTCGTCATAGCTGAACTGGCGGCCAAGGAAGTCGAGCATCGGGGCAGGGCCACGCCGCGCGACGCTGTCGGCGAGCATGGCAGGCAGCGTCATCGGCGCAAAGACCTGGCTCCATTTCGCGGGGTGACGATATTGGGCGGACCAGTCGTGTTCGATCGTCGTGGCGGCCATTCGCCCTCTCCATAGCGTTACTGACATTTATATAAGCAGCATTGAAACGCCACCGCAATCTTGCGGCGCCATCGAGCGACGGCTACGCCCTTGTCTCGACGGCCAACCGGGGGTGAATATCATGCGAAGAGAGTCCCTTGCACGTGCGATCGGATTGTTCGCCGTTGTCGTGTGGGTTTCTCCGGCGTCGGCAAAGGACAGAAAAGCGCCCCCGCCGCCCACGCAGGTGCAGCAGATTTTCGATTGCCGGGCCATTTCGGACGATGCGGGTCGCCTGGCGTGCTTCGACGCGCAGGTCGAATCTTTCGAGGATGCGGTCGGGAAGCAGGACGTCCGGATTTTCGACCGCGCGGCTGCGGACAAGGCGCGGCGCAGCCTGTTCGGCTTCACGCTGCGCGATTTGCCCTTCTTTGGCGACGACGACGACGGGAAGGAAGGCGTTCAACGGATCGAATCGACGATCAAATGGGCGCGCCGTGAAGGCTATAATCAGGTTCGCTTCGAGATCGAAGAGGGGGCGGTGTGGGTGCAGGCCGACCAGACCGACTTGCCGCGCGACCCGCGGCCGGGAGACAGAATCGTGATCTATCCCGGCGCGATCAGCAGCTACTGGGCCGAAATCGGGTCGTTGAAACGCATCCGCGTTCGTCGCGAGCGTTGAGCCCGTCGGGGAAGCGCGCCATGGATTTCACCGCCTGATGTCGCAACCGAGGGTCGCGCCGGTGGGCGTGTCGACGCCGCCTTTTGTATTGCTCGACGACGTCCGCGCCGAGGGCGCGGTCGCGGCGCGGCTTTTCGCCGAGCCGGTCGATGTCGTCGCTGCCCATGATGCGCGGGAGATTCCGGCGCTGCTCGACACGCTCGAAGCAGCGCGGCGGCGCGGCCTCTATTGCGCCGGCTATCTTTCCTATGATGCGGGGCAGGGGCTGGCGCCCGCATGGCGCGGCGCCATCGAGGCGCGCGAAGACGCGGGGGCGCCGCTCGCCTGGTTCGGGCTGTTCGCGTCCGTCGAGCGGATCGACGCCGACGCGGTCGAAAATCTGCTTCCCGATCCGGCAGGCGCATGGGTCGGCCCGGTCGTGCCGCGCGTTTCGCGCGGGGATTTCGAAGCATCGATTGCGCGGGTGCTCGACTATATCGAAGCCGGCGACATCTATCAGGCCAATCTGACCTTTCGCGCCGACGTTCTTTTTCAGGGCAATCCGCTGGGCGTTTACGCCCGGCTTCGCCGCACGGCCCGCGCGGGCTATGGCGGCTTTATCTGGACCGGCGACCGGGCGATCGCCTCGCTGTCTCCCGAACTCTTCTTCTCGCTGCGCGGGAAGGACGTGATGGCGCGGCCGATGAAGGGCACGGCCGGACGCCGGGATGACCGCGAAGCCGACCGGCGCGCCGCCGCCGAACTGGCGCGCGACCCCAAACAGCGCGCCGAAAACATGATGATCGTCGACCTCATCCGTAATGACCTGTCGCGCGTCGCGGCCGCCGGATCGGTCAAGGTGCCCGATCTGTTTCGCGTCGAAAGCTTCCCGACGATCCACCAGCTTGTTTCGGACGTGACGGCCGAATTGCCCGAGGGCGCCGGCGCCGTCGACGTGCTGCGCGCCGCCTTTCCCTGCGGCTCGATCACCGGCGCGCCCAAGGTCCGCGCGATGGAAATCATCGACAGCCTCGAAAGCGATGCGCGCGGTATCTATACCGGCTCGATCGGGTTCATCGAGCCGAACGGCGACGCGGCGTTCAACGTCGCGATCCGCACGCTCGTCTTTTGCAGCCAGCATGGTGCGGACCGGGGGTTGCAGGACGGGCCAATGTGCGCCACGCTGGGATTGGGTTCGGGAATTGTCGCCGACAGCCGCGCTGCCGAAGAGTGGCGCGAATGTCTGGCCAAGGGGGAATTTGTGGGCGCAGCGGGGGAAAGCTTCGACCTCATAGAAACGATGCAATTTGATCCGGTCGACGGAATCCAGCGGCTCGACGGGCATATCGCCCGGATGAAGGCGAGCGCCGATGCTTTCGGCTTCCGGTTCGATCGTCATGGTGCGCGCAACAGCCTGCAGTCGGCGACGTTCCGGATGCGAAACGCCGCGCGCGTGCGGATGCGGCTTGCGCCGTCGGGCGCGCTTGCGGTCGAAGTTTCGCCGCTGCCGCGCCTTGCCGAACTGCCGGTGCCCGTTGCGGTGCGGCCGGCCCCGATGCCTGCAGGCGACTTCCGTCTCGGCCACAAGACCAGCCTGCGCGCGCCATATGAGGCGGCGCGACGCGAAAGCGGTGCTATCGAGGTGCTGTTCGTCGACGAACCCGGTTTCGTGACCGAAGGCAGCTGGAGCAATATCTTCGTCGAGCGCGACGGGCTGTTGCTGACGCCGCCTGCGTCGCTCGGCTTACTCCCCGGCGTGTTGCGCGCCGAGCTCATTGAAAAGGGGCGCGCGGTCGAATCGCACCTGCGGCTCGCCGACCTTGGCAACGGATTTTTCATCGGCAATTCGCTGCGCGGCCTGATCCCGGCGCGGCTCGCCGACACCGCCGCGGGCCAATCGCTGCCGCATAGGTAAATTTGGCCGTTCGCCTTGCGATTTGCGGGCAGAGGCTTTAGGCGCGGCCCCGCGCGATTCCCGTGTCGCGCTTTCCCGCCTCGCGACCAGCAAGGAAGACCCGTCGATGCCGCTCAAGCCGCATATCTCCGCTGCCCTCAACCGCATCCAGCCCTCGGCAACGCTCGCGATGACCGCGCGCGTCGCGAAGCTGAAAGGCGAAGGGGTCGACGTGATCGGCCTGTCGGCGGGCGAGCCCGATTTCGATACGCCCGATTTCGTCAAGGAAGCGGCGATCGAGGCGATCCGCGCGGGGCAGACCAAATATACGCTTGTCGATGGCACCGTCGCGCTCAAGGAGGCGATCCGCGGCAAGTTCCGCCGCGACAACGGGCTCGAGTTCGGCCTCGACCAGATCACGGTCAATGTCGGGGGCAAGCACACGCTGTTCAATGCGCTCGTCGCGACGGTGGACAAGGGCGACGAGGTCATCATCCCGGCGCCCTATTGGGTGAGCTATCCCGACATCGTCGCCTTTGCCGGCGGCACCCCGGTCATCGTCGCGGCCGGCGCGGCGCAGGGGTATAAGCTCACGCCCGAACAGCTTGATGCGGCGATCACGCCCAAGACGCGCTGGATCATCTTCAACTCGCCGTCGAACCCCTCGGGCGCGGCCTATTCACCCGAAGAGCTCGACGCGCTTGGCGAGGTCGTGCGCCGTCACGAGCATGTGATGGTGATGTGCGACGATATGTACGAGCATGTCTGGTACGCCGACTTCGCCTTTTCGACGCTCGCACAGCGTTGCCCCGACCTTGTCGACCGCATCCTGACGGTGAACGGCTGTTCGAAAGCCTATGCGATGACCGGCTGGCGCATCGGTTATGCGGGCGGCCCCGCCTGGCTGATCAAGGCGATGGGCAAGCTCCAGTCGCAGTCGACGTCGAACCCCTGCTCGGTCGCGCAGGCCGCCGCCGCCGCGGCGCTCGGCGGTCCGCAGCAGTTCCTCGACGACCGCAACGCCGCCTTCCGCAAGCGCCGCGACATGGTCGTCGCCATGCTCAACGACGCGCCGGGGCTCGATTGCCCGGTGCCCGACGGCGCCTTTTACGTCTATCCCGACGCGAGCGGCTGCATCGGCAAGAAGACCCCGGCGGGGCATGTGATCGACAGCGACGAGGCGTTGATCGACTATTTCCTCGACGCGGCGCGCGTCGCGGCGGTCCACGGCGGAGCCTTTGGCCTGTCGCCGGCCTTCCGCGTCTCCTATGCGACGTCGGAGGCGGCGCTCAAGGAGGCGTGCGTGCGCATCCAGCAGGCGTGCGCGGCACTCAGCTGAGTTCAGCTTTGCGACGGGCAAATAATTCTGTACCGGTCGGTCTTGAACTGTCGGGCGCACGCGCCTATCTGCGCCACCTGAACGGCGGTTAAGCGGCCGGTTCACCACATGGTAAGTCCTGTCGGTTAAGGGTGACGCCGATCACTGCACGGCGGCACGGGGCGCGCCACGATGTCGGTGTAACCAAAGCGGCAACGTCCGCGAACAAGATGACATGATACGAGGCACCGATGATTACTCTCCTTCGCTCCGACTGGTTCCAGACGATGCTCGCGGGATTCGCGATCGGCACGCTGTACATGGTGTTCCAGCAGCCGGCGTTCGCGCTGCCGTTCTGATGCCGCTGCGGCGGTCCTTGTCGGCGCTGATGGCGGGGCTGCTCCTCGCCCAATGCGCGCCCGCACAGGCCGAAAGCATCGTCAGGCTTCCCGCCGCCAAAATCGACCCCGCCGTCAATGCAAAGCGCGCCACCGCGATTCTCGCCGGAGGTTGCTTCTGGGGCGTCGAGGGCGTCTTCAGCCATGTCAAAGGCGTCATCTCGGTCGAATCGGGCTATCATGGCGGCAGCGCCGCGACCGCCAAATATGAACTGACGCACGACGGCACCTCGGGCCATGCAGAGGCGGTGCGGATCGTCTATGACCCCTCGCAGGTCAGCTATGGCACGCTCTTGCGGGTGCTCTTTTCGGTGATCGCCGATCCGACGCTCAAGAACCGCCAGGGCCCCGATGTCGGCCCGCAATATCGTGCGGCGATCGTGCCGGTCGACGCGACGCAGCGTCGGGTTGCGACCGCCTATCTCGCGCAGATCCGGTCGGGGCGCTTTTTCGACAAGCCGGTGGTCGTACCCATCGAAAGCTACAAGCGCTTCTATCGGGCGGAGGCCTATCACCAGGATTTCATGCGCCGCAATCCGCGCCACGGCTATATCGTCCGCTGGGATGCGCCCAAGCTCGCGGCACTCAGGAAACTATACCCCCAACTAACAAACCCAACCCCCGCACCCTGAGTTTGGGGGCGGCGCCGCCGCTTATCGCGCGACAGGAATCATTCATCGCAATTCGCTGGCGAGGCAGCCATGCTTGCGAGACGAGTGGCCTGGATGCAAGGGCCGGAGGTATGGTCGCAGTCGCGGGGATTGAATGAGATTTGAAGTATCGGGCAAGCCGCTGCTTGCCGCTACAATGAGTGCCGCAGTGCTCGCTGGCTGCGTGAGCAGCGCAGCGATCGTTCCGCCCCCGCGCCAGCAATCGACGACAACCACTGCGCCCGCCGGGTCGGCCACCGTCCCGATCGCCCCTCCGGTTCGAGCGGCTGCGCCGGTCGCCAAGGGTCCGATCGATCCGGGGTTTCGCCGCGCGCCGGCGGGATTGGAAGAGCGTCTGTTCAGCCTCTGGCGTGGCTTTCCGGGCAAGACCGGCATCGCGGTTCAGCGTATCGACGGCGAATGGGCGCTTGCCCAGCGCGGCGACGAGCTGTTCCCGCAGCAAAGCGTGTCGAAGCTTTGGGTGGCAATGACCGCGCTCGACGCCGTGGACCAGGGACGCGTCCGGCTCGATCAGTCGGTGCGGATCGGGCCCGAAGACCTGACGCTTTTCTATCAGCCGCTCGCCAGTACCGTACGCGCGCAGGGATCGGTGACGATGACCGTGCGCGAGCTGATCGAAACCGCCATCACGCGCAGCGACAATACCGCGAACGACAGCCTGCTGCGTACCGTCGGCGGCCCGGAGGCGGTGCGGCGCTTTATCGCGAAAAAGGATCTGGGGGCGATTCGCTTCGGTCCGGGCGAGCGCCTTCTGCAGTCGGGTACGGCAGGGCTGAACTGGCAGCAGGCCTATTCGGTCGGGCGTGCATTCGAACAGGCGCGCGCTACGCTGCCCGATGCTACGCGCAAGGCGGCGATGGACGCCTATCTGGCCGATCCGGTCGATGGCGCCAGCCCGGCGGCGATTGCGAGCGCGCTTACGCGCCTCGCGCGCGGCAATCTTCTGTCGCCCGAATCGACAGAATATCTGCTCGACGTCATGAGCCGCACGCGGAGCGGTCCGCAACGGCTCAAGGCCGGACTTCCGGCAGGCTGGAAGTTCGGCCACAAGACCGGAACGGGACAGAATTACAAGGGCATGACTGCCGGCTATAACGACATAGGGATCGCCACGGCGCCCGACGGGACACGCTATGCCATCGTCGTCATGCTCGGTACCACGACCTCGCCGATACCGGAGCGCATGGCGCTGATGCAGGCGGTGTCGGGCGCGGTGGCCGAATTCCACGGGCGATAACCACTATGAAGAGATTCATCTCGCCGCTGGCTGTGCTGGCACTGACACTTTCGGCCTGTGCAACACCCGAAACACGGCTCCGCACCGGCCTCAATAATGCCGGTCTTTCAAAGGCGATGTCGGCATGCATGGCCGAACGGATGGTCGACCGGCTCTCGTTGCTTCAGCTTCGGCGGCTGTCCGCGCTCGGCAGTCTCAAGGATCGCGAAATCACCGACCTGACGCTCGACCAGTTTCTCCGCAAGGTCCGCGCGCTCAAGGATCCGGAGATATTGGGGGTCACGACAAGCTCGGCAGCGGTGTGCGCTTTGCGCTGAGCAAGCTTTTCTGTCGGCATCCGGGGTAGCCTTGCCGCCAAACTTGTGCTTATGCGGCGGCGCAAATCTCCCGCTCCAGAGTCGAAAGGCCCGGCAGACCTCATGAACATTCACGAATATCAGGCGAAAGAACTTCTCGCGAAATTTGGCGTCGCGGTGCCCAAGGGCATTGCCGCGATGAGTGTCGAGGAAGCCGTTGCGGCGGCAAAGCAACTGCCCGGGCCGCTCTATGTCGTGAAATCGCAGATCCATGCCGGCGGCCGCGGCAAGGGCAAGTTCAAGGAACTCGGCCCCGATGCAAAGGGCGGCGTCCGTCTTGCCAAGAGCATTGAGGAAGTCGAGGCGCACGCCAAGGACATGCTCGGCAACACGCTCGTCACGATCCAGACGGGCGAGGCAGGCAAGCAGGTCAATCGCCTGTACGTCACCGACGGCGCCGACATCAAAAAGGAATATTATCTCGCGCTGCTCGTCGACCGCGCGACCAGCCGCATCGCGGTCGTCGCTTCGACCGAGGGCGGGATGGACATCGAAACTGTCGCGCACAACACGCCCGACAAGATCCACACGATCGTCATCGACCCCGCGACGGGGCTGATGCCGCACCACGGCCGCAGCGTCGCCGCAGCGCTCGAACTGACGGGCGACCTTGCAAAGCAGGCGGCCAAGACGCTCGCCGGTCTTTACAGCGCGTTCCTTGCAACCGATGCCGAACAGATCGAAATCAATCCGCTCGCGGTGTGCGAAGGCGCGAATGGCGACGAACTGCTCGTGCTCGACGCCAAGCTCGGCTTCGACGGCAACGCAATGTTCCGCCACCCCGACATCGCCGAACTGCGCGACCTGACCGAGGAAGACCCGGCCGAGGTCGAAGCGTCGGAATATGACCTCGCCTATATCAAGCTCGACGGCAACATCGGCTGCATGGTCAACGGCGCGGGCCTCGCGATGGCGACGATGGACATCATCAAGCTGAACGGCGCCTTCCCTGCGAACTTCCTCGACGTCGGCGGCGGCGCTTCGAAGGAAAAGGTGACCGCGGCGTTCAAGATCATCCTGAAAGACCCGGCGGTCGAAGGCATCCTCGTCAATATCTTCGGCGGCATCATGAAGTGCGACATCATCGCCGAGGGCATCGTCGCCGCGGCGAAGGAAGTGAACCTTTCGGTGCCGCTCGTCGTTCGCCTCGAAGGCACGAATGTTCAGCAGGGCAAGGACATCCTTGCGAACTCGGGCCTGCCGATCGTCGCGGCGAACGACCTGGGCGACGCCGCCAAGAAGATCGTCGCCGAGGTCGCCAAGGCGGCGTGATAACGGGTTGACCCCCTCTCTCCCCGCGAGAGAAGGGGGCAAGGACCCCGCAGGTTGACGTTTACGTAAGCGCCAATTATGACGCGGTGCAACATTGTTGAGAGGAGCTGACAAAGCCATGAAAATCCTCGTCCCCGTGAAGCGGGTGCTCGATTACAACGTCAAGCCGCGGGTCAAAGCCGACGGCACCGGCGTCGACCTTGCCAACGTCAAGATGTCGATGAACCCGTTCGACGAAATCGCGGTCGAAGAAGCGATCCGCCTCAAGGAAAAGGGTGCCGCGAGCGAAATCGTCGCTGTCAGCATCGGCCCGGCGAAGGCGCAGGAGACGCTGCGCACCGCGCTCGCGATGGGCGCCGACCGCGCCATCCTCGTCCAGACCGACGACGCCGTCGAACCGCTGGCCGTTGCCAAGATATTGAAGGCGATTGCTGACGCGGAGGCACCCGGCCTCGTCATCCTCGGCAAGCAGGCAATCGACGACGACAATAACCAGACCGGCCAGATGCTCGCCGCATTGACCGGCTGGGCGCAGGGCACTTTCGCGAGCAAGGTAGATGTCGAGGGCGACAGCGTGAGCGTCACCCGCGAGGTCGACGGCGGGCTCGAAACGGTCAAGCTCAAGACCCCCGCGGTCGTTACCACCGACCTGCGCCTCAACGAGCCGCGCTATGCGTCGCTTCCCAACATCATGAAGGCGAAGTCGAAGCCGCTCGAAACCAAGTCGCCCACCGACTATGGCGTCGACACGGCCCCGCGCGTCAAGGTGCTCAAGGTGGCCGAACCGCCGGTGCGCCAGGCGGGCATCAAGGTCGCCGACGTCGATGAGCTGGTCGCCAAGCTGAAGGCGATGGGCGTCCACAGCTGAATCTATCCCCCGCTCGTGTCGAGCGAAGTCGAGACACCCATCGGGACAGCGCAAGGTCGAGGGGCATCTCGACTTCGCTCGATGCGAACGGGACGGGAAGAAGGAACGTAAGAGATGAAAACTCTGGTTTGGGTCGAACATGACGGCAGCGCCGTCAAGGATGCCACGCTCGCTGCGGTGACCGCCGCCTCGAAACTCGGCGAAGTCCATCTGCTCGTCGCGGGCGAGGGCGTCGATGGCGTCGCGCAAGCCGCCGCGCAAATTTCTGGCGTGGGCAAGGTCCATGTCGCCGACAGCGCTGCCTTCGGCCACGCGCTCCCCGAAAATATCGCGCCGATGATCGCCGAACTGATGGCGAGCCACGACGCCTTCGTCGCGCCTGCGACGACGACGGGCAAGAATATCGCGCCGCGCGTCGCCGCGCTGCTCGACGTGATGCAGGTGTCGGACATTCTTTCGGTCGAAGGGCCGAAGACCTTCACGCGCCCCATCTATGCGGGCAATGCGATCGCCACCGTCGAAAGTTCGGATGCCAAGCTCGTTCTCACCGTCCGCGGCACCGCGTTCGAAAAGGCGGCGACCTCGGGCGGCTCGGGCGCGGTCGAGGCCGTGTCGGCGGGCGGCGATACGGGCATCTCGAGCTTTGTCGGCGCCGAAATCGCCAAGTCGGAACGCCCCGAACTCACCTCCGCGAAGGTCATCGTCTCGGGTGGCCGTGCGCTCGGGTCGAGCGAAAAATATGAAGAGGTCATCGTTCCGCTCGCCGACAAGCTCGGCGCCGCGCTCGGCGCCAGCCGCGCCGCAGTCGATGCGGGCTATGTCCCCAACGACTATCAGGTCGGCCAGACCGGCAAGATCGTCGCGCCCGAAGTCTATTTTGCGATTGGCATTTCGGGCGCCATCCAGCATCTAGCGGGAATGAAGGATTCGAAAACCATCGTCGCGATCAACAAGGACGAGGATGCGCCGATCTTTCAGGTCGCCGACCTCGGCCTTGTCGCCGATCTGTTCAACGCCGTTCCCGAATTGACGGGCAAGATCTAGGCCGGAGGCGCGATGGGGGGGCATCATCCTGGGGTACCCGGACTGGGCGATGCCCCATTCAGCGCCGGGGGACGCCATTCGGCGCGGCCGAAGTCTGCCGCTGAGGAAGATGCCAACCTCGGGAAGGAAGAAAGCCACGGGCGGTCGGTAATGCTCGCGCGCATCGCGCGCGACGCCCGGCTCAATCAGAAATTCCTGCTGCTGATCACGCTGTCGTCGGCAATCGCGACGCTGGGACTCCTGCAAAGCTCGGCGCCGGTCGTGATCGGCGCGATGCTCGTGTCGCCCCTGCTCGGCCCGATCATGGGCGTCGGCTTTGGCCTCGCGACACTCGAGCGCCATCTGATCCAGCGTTCGCTGATCACCATGGCAGCGGGGATGGGCGTTGCGGTGCTGATCGCGATGGTCATCATCTGGCTGTCGCCGATCAAGGACGTCACGCCCGAACTGCGCGCGCGGACCGAACCGACCTTGCTCGATCTTGGCGTCGCCGTCGTCGGCGGGGTCGCGGGCGTCTACGCCATCCTGCGCAAGCTGTCGGGGGTCATGGTCGGCGTCGCGATCGCCACCGCGCTTGTCCCGCCGCTGTCGACGATCGGTTTCGGGCTTGTCACCGGGCGCTTTGACTATGCGCTTGGCGCCGCGTTGCTGTTCCTCACCAACACGCTCGCGATCGCGCTCGTCGCGACGATTGTCGCCCGGCTGAACCGTTTCGGACCGTCTCTGACTGCCCAGAATACGGCGATGCAGGTGGTCGGAATCGTCGTCACACTAGGCATATTGTCCATCCCGCTAGCGCTGTCGCTCAACAATATCGTCCGCGAAGTCGGCGCGCGCAACGCCGTCCAATCCGAACTCAGCGATCTTCTCAAACGTGGCGACCGCGTTGACAGCCTCAATGTTCGGATGGAGGGCGACGAAGTGGCAGTCGATGGCGTCGTGCTCGTCGACCAATATGCGTCGCAGCTCAACGGCGACCTCGCGCGGGCCGTTCGCGATCGACTGAACCGGGATGTCCGTGTCAGCATTGTCCAAATTCGCCAGCAGACCAACGCCGCAGTCGAGTTCGAAGAACGGCTCAATCAGCGAATCGCGGCGCTTGAGCAGCGCGAGAGCGAAAGTCGCGGTGTTCTTGCCGGACTGACCGTGGGGAACCTCGTGCCGCGCGACCGGGTGCTGATCGATCTGCAGGCGCGCCGCGCAATCGTTCAGCGCGACCGCGAGGCCGAAGGCGAGCAGGTCGCGGCGGCGGTCGACCGCGTCATGGCATCGGTGCAGGATGATTTCCCGCAATGGCTGATCCAGAACGGGGCGCTGACCGAAGCCGAGGAGCCACCACCGATCGAAGAGACCGCTCCGACCGGCGAGTGATCGCGGACACGCGGAGGCTCCTGTCATCCAATTGTCACCGACCGGCGCTTGAGCGGCCTTGTACCTGCCCGCATTCGGGCGCCGACGAGGACTCCGCATGCCCCAGGCTGACAAGCGCGCGCTGATCGCCGAAGGGCTGACCGTCGGCGAGGACGACGATGCATTGCACCGGCGGCTCGTCGCGGCTGGGATTTCGGCCGCGTCGGCGCGCTATGAAATCGACCGGCTGGCAAAGGACCCGCTTGCCGCGGCGCTCCGCCGTCAGGCCGCGCGCATGGCGAAGCAGCGCTGGCTGTTCGCCAACCAGCAACGCCTCGCGTTCGAGGCTGAGGGCGGCTTCGCGCTCGATACGCTCGGCAACGCCGACCCCGACCATTTCTATCATCACTATTATGACGCCAACCGTCCTGCGAAATTGCTCGGGTTGGTCGATCATTGGCCCGCACTTTCGAACTGGTCGCTCGATCATTTCGCGGCGGTCGCAGGCGACGCGGTCGTCGAGGCGCAGGTCGGGCGCGAGCGCAGTCCCGATTACGAGATCGCCAAGGACGACCACCGCCGCCCGGTCCGCTTTGCCGAACTCATCGAATGGCTGCGCGCCGATACGCCGAGCAACGACGTCTATCTGACCGCCTATAACAGCGGTACCAATGCCGCCGCGCTCGCACCGCTTTGGGATGACATGAAACCCATCACCATTCTCGATCAGCGCTCCGAACGCGATGGTTTCTTCTGGCTGGGGCCGAAGGGGACGCTGACGCCCTGGCATCATGATCTCACCAATAATCTTCTGGTCCAGATTGTCGGGCGCAAGCGTGTTCGCATGGCGCCGCCCTGGGCGGCGGATCGGATGAAGAACCGCGTCCACTGTTTTTCGGACTGGAACAATACGCCCCTGCCAGCGGGGCAGGGCGACGCCGAAACGCCGCCGGTGATCGAAACGGTGATCGGCCCCGGCGAGGCAGTATTCCTCCCGGTTGGCTGGTGGCATCAGGTCGAGGCGCTCGACCTGTCGGCAAGCATGAGTTTCACGAGCTTCCGCCGCCCCAACGCGCATGTCGAGGATTATGCGTCCTATGGGGATATCGGATAAGCTGCCATTTCGGTATCTTGGCCGCTTGCCAATTCGCATGGGGAGCGATAGCTCTCATGGTCATGAAGATGGGGGATAAAGCGACCCTTCTGTCGCTATCGTTGATATTGCTGGCGCCGCAAGCGGCGGCAAATGAGGCACCTCTGGAGCTGGAACCTTCGTCATCGTGGAATGTCCACTATGCCGACGATTATTGCCGCCTCGCGCGGACATTCGGCACCGGCGACGATGCGTTGATATTGTTCATGGACCGTTTCGGCCCAGGCGATTATTTTCGGATGACGCTGGCTGGTGAAATCACCAAAGCGAAAAAAAATGGTGGGGAAGCGGCCGTTCGTTTCGGCCCCCCCTTTGCTGAGCATCGATTGGTCTTTTTCTCCGGCTGGATTGATGAGAAAATTCCCGCGTGGATTTTCATCGCGGACAATCGCATCCGCCCGCTATCGCTCAAAGAGCAGAAGCGTACCTATGCGGCTTTCAAAGCCGGTCTTGGCGCCGCGCATGTGGAGGTTTCTCCGATTACCGCAGAGGATGAGGCCGCGACGACCTACGTCGAATTCGGGAGACCATTGCGTCGTCCTGTCCGACTGATGACCGGATCGCTCAAGGCGCCATTTGATGCTTTGCGCTCTTGTCTCGACAACCTCATCACCCACTGGGGCCTTGATCCCGATCGGTTGAAAAATCAAAGCAAGGGCGTGTCACCGATCGGCAATCCCGGGAAGTGGCTTACGCACAGTGATTATCCGTCAGCGATGCTCAGCCAAGGTATGCCCGGCATCGTCAATTTCCGATTGATCGTCGATGAAAAGGGCGTGCCTGCATCCTGCCATGTTCAGCAATCGACCAATCCCGAAGGCTTTGACAAAGCCGTCTGCAATGCCTTGATGCGGCGCGCGCGCTTTGATGCTGCCGTCGATGCGAGCGGTAATCCGATGCGGTCCTATTATCTGAACAAGGTGCGCTTTCACACGCATTGATGCGGCTCATTCCCAACCCGCAAAGTCACGCCTGCCCGGGCTTCCTGAACCGCAGCGCGAACTGGTTGGTCTTGCCGCGAATTTCCCCGTCAAAGACATTGGCGGTGCGCGGGTCTTCGGGGCGGGCGTAGAGGTCGCTTTCGGCCTCGAAGACAAAACCCGCCTGCGAGAGCGCCGCGATCACCGCTGCCTTGTCGATACGGTGCAGGCTATCCGTCAGCGTCGTACCGCTGCCGTCGGCGGCGCTGTGATCGACGACCACCAGCGTCCCGCCGGGTTTCAGCGCCGCGAACAGCGCCGCACTCGCTCTGTCGCCTGTCCCTGCCGGGAAAGGCTTCAGATACAGGTCATGGAAATTCTGCACGGTAATGATCGTGTCGAGCGGTTCGGGAAAGGGCGGCGCCGCGAAAGCGCCGTTTACGGCGTCGACATTGGCATAAGCATCGACGACCCTTTTCTGGTCCTCGCCATATTGCGCGCGGAATGCGATGAATTCCTGCGGCTGAAAGGCATAGACGCGGCCCTCGGCTCCGACGACGCCCGACAGGATGCGCGTCAGATAGCCGCCCCCCATCACATAATCGCCGACGCGCTCGCCACGCGCGATCCGGGCAAAATCCATCAGCCGCGCGGGCATCCGCGCCGCGTCGCGCTCGCGGTCCGCGTCGGGGCGCGTGGGATCGGCCAGGATCGCCGCATAGTTGATCGCCATCGGCGGCGGCATGGCGGATGCGGCGCTGGCTGCGCCATCGGCGGGGGCGGTTGCGGTGCAGGCGGTGAGCAGCGACAGCGCGCTCGCGGCAGCAAGTATCGGACGGATCATCGTTTCGACTCCCTCTATCCCGGTGCCGTCATAGCATCGCACGGCCCCACCCTTTCCTGCAAAATTGCCTGGTGCCATGACGGCTGCCCGTCGACGGATAGGCCGGGTTCAAAGCGACAGGGAGACAGTTTCGATTGCCCTGCCCGTATCCCTTGTCGCTTTAGGGCGCCGCCAAGGGCCTTGGCATATCGCGAATCCATGATAGGTTTCGTCGTGAAACGAAAAATTGCGCGAAGATAATCGGGCGAAGATAATCGGGAGAGCGAAGATGCACGATCTGGTCATACGCGGCGGAACCATCGTCGACGGGACGGGCAGCGCGCCCTTTACAGGCGATGTCGCGATCGACGGCGACCGGATCGTCGCGGTGGGCGACAACCTCGGCCCCGCACGCGAGGAAATCGACGCAGCGGGCAAGATCGTCACCCCCGGTTTTGTCGACGTCCACACCCATTATGACGGGCAGGCGACGTGGGACGCCGAAATGGCGCCGTCGAGCTGGCACGGCGTCACCACCGTCATCATGGGCAATTGCGGCGTCGGCTTCGCTCCCGCCAAACCCGACCGCCACGACTGGCTGATCTCGCTGATGGAGGGGGTCGAGGATATTCCCGGCACCGCGCTCGCCGAAGGGATGAGCTGGGATTGGGAAACCTTCCCCGAGTATATGGACGCGCTCGAAAAACTGCCGCGCACCGTCGACGTCGCCTGCCATGTCCCGCACGGCGCGGTGCGCGCCTATGTGCTCGGCGACCGCGAAAAGCCCGGCGCGATTCCAACCGACGAGGACGTCGCCGAAATGTCGCGCATCGTCGAGGAAGGCGTGCGTGCGGGCGCGCTCGGCTTTTCGACGAGCCGCACCGTGCTGCACAAATCGGTCGACGGCGAACTGGTGCCCGGCACCACCGCGACCGCCGAAGAGCTGATCGCGATCGGCCGCGCAATGGGCCGCGTCGGCTATGGCGTGTTCGAAATGGCGAGCGACCTGAAGCGCGAGTGGAACGAGTTTCAGTGGATGGGCGATTTGAGCCGCGAAACCGGGCTGCCGGTGACCTTCGCCGCGTTGCAATCTATCGCCAAGGAATTGCCGCTCGAGGAACAGATCGACGAAATGCGGCGCCAAAATGCCGCCGGCGCGAACATCGTCGCGCAGATCGCGCTGCGCGGCAATGGGGTCATCATGGCGTGGCAGGGGACGGTACACCCGTTCCGCTTCAAGCCCGCGTGGAACGAGATCACCGACCTGCCGTGGGCCGAGCAGCTCGCCAAGCTCAAGGACCCGGCGTTCAAGGCGCGGATGATCGCCGAAGAAAATGTCTGGCCCGAGAGCGACATCATCGACTTTCTGAAGATGGTCGCGCTCGGCTGGCCGCTGCAGTTCGAGATGGATCCCGATTTCAACTATGAGCCCAAGATGGACGAGAGCATCATGGCGCGCGCCGCCGCCGCCGGGGTCGGCCCGTCCGAATATGCCTATGACCTGCTGATGAAAGACGAAGGACGCGGTTTCATCTATTTCCCGATCCTCAACTATCGCGACGGCAATCTCGATTTTCTCGAGGAGCTGCAGGCGGCGGACGATACGGTGAACAGCCTGTCCGACGGCGGCGCGCATTGCGGCACGATCTGCGACGCGGCGTCGCCGACCTTCATGCTCCAGCACTGGGTGCGCGACCGTGCGCGCGGGCGTATCGCGCTCGAACATGCGGTGAAGCGCCAGTGCCGCGACACCGCATTGCTCTATGGCCTCGACGACCGCGGGCTGATCGCGCCGGGCTATCTCGCCGACCTTAACGTCATCGATTTGGGAGCGCTGAAGCTCGGCAAGCCGTGGCTCGCCTTCGACCTTCCCGCGGGCGGCAAGCGCCTCCTCCAAAAGGCCGACGGCTATGTCGCGACAGTCAAGTCGGGGCAGGTCACCTTCCGCGACGGCGAAATGCAGGGCCCGACCCCCGGCGGTGTCATCCGCGGCCCGCAGCGCGTCGAACTGGCGATGGCGGCGGAGTGATCGCCGCCGCTTCGTGATTTTTCCATCGTCACCCCGGCGAAGGCCGGGGTCTCACCGGTTGTTGCCATTCGAGCGGCGAGATCCCGGCCTGCGCCGGGATGACGGTCAAGCCTGGCGCAGCGCTTCGACCAACCGTTCCACATCCCGCAAACCGTTATAGGCATGGAAGGACAACCGCACGACGGTTCCGCGAAAGTCGGCCCGGATGCTGTGTCCATCAAGCGCCGCAGCGACGCGCGGCTGGTCGGCGCCGGTGTCGATGCACAGCGTCCCGCCGATGTCGCCCGTCGGCCAGCGCCACTGCGGCGTTTTCGGCTCCACCGCGTCGCGGACCATCGCCTGCAAGGCCAGATTATGGCCGCGGATCGCATCGACCCCGATCGCCGCAATCTCGGCGATGCCCGCCGTCGACAATATGAACGGCGCAACGTCGGGCGTTCCGCCCCACCAGCGCCGTGCGTCGGGGGCATAGCGGAAATCGGTGATGTCCATCTCGAACGGGTCGGCGTGGCTCCACCAGCCGCGCTCGGTCGGATCGAGCGCCGTGCGGTCTTGCGGTGCGACCCACAGCCACGCTGCGCCCGGACCGCCGCACAGCCATTTGACGCTCGTCCCGAGCGCCGCATCGACGCCCCACGCAGCGGGGGTGACGGGCGCGACCCCGACCGACTGCGCGCAATCGGCGATGCAGCGCCCGCCCGCCGCGCGCACCGCCGCGGCGATACCGGCAATATCGGCGCGCGCGCTGCTGTTCGAGCTGACGTGCATCGGGATCGCGAGCGCGACATCCGCGTCCATTGCCGCAGTCCAGCTGGCGGGATCCCGCACATCGGCACCGGCGGGCAGCATGCGTGTCTGCCAGCCTTCGGCGGCGAGCCCGCCCGCGACATAGCCGATCGTCGGAAAGGCGCCCGGCGCGAACAGGATCGTCCGCCGCGTCGTTGCTTGCCCTAGCGCCGACAGATAGCGCGACAGCCCGGCGCTGACATTGGTCGCAGGGCAGAGGTCGCGCGGCTCGACGCCAACCAACGCTCCCAGCGCCGCCCGCCACGCATCGACAGCATCCAGCCAGTGCGGCCAGGCTTCGCCCGTCACGGCCCAGGGCGCCAGATAGCGCTCGCGCAGCAGCGCCTCCGCCCGGCGCGGCTGGCAGCCGACGCTGTGACTTTTAAGATAGGTGACGCCGTCCGGCAGGTGAAAGCGCTCCGCGACGCTTTCAGGGAGCAGCGCCGTGGTCACAGCCCGCTGCCGTGGCCCGGCGCGCCGCCGCTGATGCTGTCGCGCTTCACGCCATATTCGGCGCCCCAGCGGTCGGTCATGTCGGCGCGAATGTCCCACAGCTCGGGAAAGAAGCGATGCCGCGCCCCCGCATTGAGCAGTTCGACCGGGCGACCTTTGAGCGACTTCGACCCCATGCCGATCGACCGGTGGATCAGGTAGATGTGGAGCGCGCGGAAAATCTGGAACAGCTCGTCGAACTCGATCAGCGCCTCGGCGACCATATAGGCCTCGTCATGCTTGTAGCCCGTGTCATAGACATCGGCGACGCTGCGCCCTTCGGCTTCCAGATAGACGGCCTTGTAACGCGCCCACAGCGGCTGCGGCAGTGTGAGCAGCAGCTGGAAACCGGGGCTCTCTTGTCCCGATCCGTTGCCGAGCTGGAGCCGGATCGACTGATAATCGAACGGGCTCATCGTCTCCAGCAGCGAAAGCTGGTCGGTCATCAGCCGCATGAGGCGGTGGACGCGGTCGAACAGGGTGAGGACGCGCATTGTCTCGCGCGTTTCCATATGACCGTCGATCTCGCCGAGGGTGAAGGCGATGAGCTTCATCCACAGCTCTTCGACCTGGTGGACGATCTGGAACTGGAGCTCGTCGGGGGTGCAAAGTTCGGCGAGCGGTTTCTGACAGTCGAGCAGGCGGTCGACCGCCAGATAGACGCCATAATCCTTCATGTCGGGCGTCTCGATGCGGCGGTGGAGGTCGGATTTCTGAAGCATGGGCAACGTCCCTTGCTGGTGTGGCGCAAACAGGCGAAAGGGCGCGCCGGGGCGCACCGGTTCGTCTATCCGCGCGGTGCCACACCGGCCGGCGGGCGCCGCGGCGAGCCCGCCTGGCCGCGCCACGGCGTCATGTCGCGCCGGTCGGGGGAGCCGCGGCCGATCATCAGGCGGTCTCTTTGCCCTCTTCGCCGGATGCGCGCGCCTCGGTGTTCGTAAGGACGTCACCGTCGGCCGATATCTCTGCGTCGGCTTCGGCTTCGACCGCCGCATATTGCGGATGCGGCGGGGCAAGGCGCAGCACTGCAAAGCCCGCGAGCGCCGCGATGAGCGATCCCATCAAAATGCCGATCTTTGCTTCTTCGATCAGCAGCGCATTGCCGGGGAAGGCGAGGCCGCCGATGAACAGGCTCATCGTAAAGCCGATGCCGCAGAGCGTCGCGACGCCATAGATCTGCAACCAGGTCGCGCCGCGCAGCTTGCCCGCGATGCCGAGTTTGACGCTGAGCCACACGCTTCCGAAGATACCGATCTGTTTGCCGAAGAACAGCCCTGCCGCGATGCCGAGCGGCAGCGGTGCAAAAATCTGTTCGGTGGTCAGTCCGCCAAGATCGACCCCGGCGTTGGCAAAGCCGAACAGCGGGACGATCGCAAAGGCGACCCACGGATGCAGCGCGTGTTCGAGCCGGTGCAGCGGCGATGTCTCGCTGTCCGGGGCGCCGGGCGTCCGCTCGAACGGAATCGTCATGGCGGCGAGCACGCCCGCGATCGTCGCGTGGACGCCCGACAGCAGCGTCGCATACCAGAGGAGCGCGAACATCAGCATATAGACGATCAGGCTTTTGACCCCGCGCCGGTTCAGCACGAACATCACCGCAAGGATCGCAGCCGCGGCGCCGAGCGCGGCCAGATTGATCTCGGCGGTGTAAAAAAGCGCGATGATCGCGACCGCGCCCATGTCGTCGACGATTGCGACGGTGACGAGAAACAGTTTGAGCGAGGTCGGCGCCCGTTTGCCGAGCAACGCCAGTACCCCCATCGCAAAGGCGATGTCGGTCGCTGCCGGGATCGCCCAGCCTTGCGCGAGGCCCGGAGTGCCGCCGGCGAAGAGCATATAGAGCGCCGCAGGTACAGCCATCCCCGCGGCGGCTGCAATCATCGGCAGGCGTCGACGGTCCCAACTCGCGAGCCGCCCATCGACGAACTCGCGCTTGATTTCGAGACCGACGAGCAGGAAGAAAATCGCCATCAGGCCGTCGTTGATCCACAGATGGACGGTCATCGGACCGAGCTTGTCGGTCAGCACCGGCCCGGTCACGGCATGGATGGCATGCTCATATGTCTCGCCCAATGCCGAATTGGCGACGATCATCGCCAAAATGGCTGCGAAAATCAGCAGCATGCCACCGGCGCTTTCGCTTTCGAGAAAGTCGCGGAGAGCCGAACGAGGCGCAGAAATGCTGGTCATAAAGGGCCGATAACCTGATTTTTGACGATAGGGAGAAAAATCTCCTAGCCGCTGCTCCCGGATTCGTCACCCTTTACAAAAATTAAGTCCTGATTACGCAGGCTTGGTCGATGTTACATGCCATCAAGAAAAAGGGCGGGGCGCAAGGTGGACCTGTCGACCTCGGGGTTGGAACTTTGGGTTGGGATCGCCGGCGCCGAACTGATGTTCTTTGCGTCGGTCGGAATCCTGCTGTTCGGCCTCGACGATTTGCTCTTCGATCTGATCTGGCTGATGTCGCCTTCGAAGCGGAAGGCAGCCGATGCTTTGGCCGGGGTATTGCCGGGAGTAATCGCCGTTTTCGTGCCGGCGTGGGACGAGGCATGTGCTTTGCCCGCAATGTTGCGGAGAACCCTCGCGGCATGGGATGGCGAGGACTTCCGAATCTATGTCGGCTGCTATCCGAACGATCCTTCGACCATCCTGGCGATATCGGACCTCGTGGCGCGCGATCGGCGATTGCGGCTCGTAATCGGCTCCGACGATGGACCGACGACCAAGGGAGCCAATCTCAATCATCTGTGGAATGCGCTCGGAGAGGATGAGCGCGCCGAAGGTATGCGCTTTTCCGCAATCGTTCTTCACGACGCCGAAGATCATGTGCATCCTGAGGAACTTAGCCTTTACCGTGCACATCTTTCGCGCTGCTCCATGGTACAGATCCCGGTCGTGCCGTTCGTTTCGGCAGGGGCGCAATGGGTTGGCGGCCATTATGCCGACGAATTTGCCGAGGCTCATGCAAAAGAACTGACGGTACGCACGCGCCTCGGCGTGCCGATACCATCGGCCGGGGTGGGATGCGCGATGACGCGACGGGCGCTGTCACTGGTGGCGATCGACCGGGGCGGCGAGCCTTTTCGGACCGACAGCCTGACCGAGGATTACGAACTTGGCATGATCTTCGGCGCTTATGGTTTGCCGACCGCGTTCGTCGACAGCGTTGGAAGCGACGGAAGCCTGATTGCGTCACGCGGCAGTTTTCCGGGACGTATCGATTCGGCAGTGCGTCAGAAAGCGCGCTGGATTGCCGGAATCGCATTCGACGGCTGGGACCATATCGGGTGGCCGGGGTCCCGGATTCCGAATGGCTCCCGCGGGGGCGGGTGGATTGCAAGGTGGATGCTTTGGCGCGATCGCCGGCCACCGCTTGCCGCGCTGGTCCTGCTCGCTGCCTATCTGGGGTCGGTCGTTACGCTCGCTGGACTGGCGGGACAGGCAATTTTTGGTTGGCGCGCGCCTGCCATCGGAGAATCGCTGCGTCTCCTCGTCTTCATGGGAGCTATCCTGTTGTTATGGCGCCTCGGCATGCGCATCCATTTTTCGGCGCGCTGGTATGGCTGGCGGCAAGGTGTGCTGGCCGTGCCGCGCGCCTTCGTGTCGAATGTGGTCGCGATCCTCGCGGCGCGTCGGGCGCTCGTCATCTACTGGCACATGCTGCGCTCGGGGCGCGTCGTTTGGGACAAAACCGACCATCGCGAGACGGAGTCGATGGTCGAAGCAATGTATGTGCAGCGACGCCGGCCGGGATGAGCGGCGCGGTGCGACATATTCCGATTTCGCCGCGACGCCGCGAGGCTGGAGCGATGCGTTTCCTTTTCATCTTCATCGGCGGCTGGATATTGCTGCGGCTCCTGATCGCGGGGATGCCGGTTCCTCCCCCTGCCGTTGCGGAATCATCGACGAACCAATCGGGGCTGTTTGCGGGTGCGGTGCCGGTCGCGCCCCGACCGATCGTGCCCGAGCACCTCAGCGATGGCGCGAAAATCGCACTTCCGCCTGAAGGGAGGGTGCGTCGCGATCGCATTCAAACGCGGCCGAATTTCTCCCGTGCTGATCCGGGTTCGTACCCGCCATCAGCGTCCGACGTGAGCACCCCTGTCATCGCTCCCGCCCAACAGCTGCCGCCCCTGACCGAACTCGATCGCGGCGGTGGCGGCCTGGCGCCGCCGGTGGCCGAAGAACGGCGCAGGCGGTGGGCGGTCGACGGATGGGCGTTCCTGCGGCCCGATTCGGTCAACGCGAGCGATAATCTGGTAGCGGGCGGCCAACTGGGGGGCAGTCAGGTGGGTGTCCGGGCGAGCTATGCCTTGGAAAAGGAAGGACGCTTGCGCGCCTACACGCGCGCAACGATCGCAGTCGCGCGGCCGCGGCAGCGCGAACTGGCGGTCGGCGTTTCGCACGCGCCCGTCGCCGGCATCCCGGTCGCGGTGGCAGTCGAGCGCCGGATCGCGTTAGCGAGCGAAGGGCGCGATGCTTTTGCGGTCGTGGTGGCGGGCGGCGTGAACGACATGCGGCTTCCGGCGCGCCTTCGGCTGGAGAGTTATGGACAAGGCGGCATTGTCGGCGCGCGGCGGCGCGACGGTTTCGCCGACGGTGCCGTTGTTGTCGATCGCCCGGTCGCGTCGGTCCGCAAATCGAGCGTCCGCGCCGGAGCGATCGTTGCCGGTGCCGTCCAGCCGGGGGTGAGCCGCTTCGATGTGGGGCCCCGCTTGACGATCGACCTGCCGACGGTCGGCCGCGGCAGCCGCGTCGCGCTCGATTGGCGCTTTCGCGTCGCGGGCGATGCGCGGCCAGGCAGCGGCGCCGCGTTGACGATCGCGTCGCACTTTTGATGCTGCCGGAAAAATTGACGTATCAGCCGATTCCACGGTGCGGGAAAATGCTCTAGGGTTTCAGGAATCGGCGACGCAGCGACGCCGTGGAATGATGTTCGGGGCCCATGGATCTCTACCTTCCTGTCGCCAATCTCTCGGTCAATGCGCTTGTCATCGTCCTTCTCGGCGGCGGGGTCGGGTTTCTGTCGGGGATGTTCGGCGTCGGCGGAGGATTTCTGACCACCCCCTTGCTGATCTTTTACGGCATCCCGCCGACCGTCGCGGCGGCGTCGGCGGCAACGCAGGTGACCGGCGCCAGCGTGTCGGGCGCTCTCGCGCATCTCGAGCGCGACGGGGTCGACCTGCGGATGGGCACGGTGCTCGTGGCCGGCGGTTTGATCGGATCGCTCGTCGGCGCGGTGCTGTTCGAACTGCTCACCGCGTGGGGCCAGATCGATACCGCAATCAACATCCTCTATGTCGCCTTGCTCGGATCGGTCGGTTCGATGATGGCGCGTGAGGCGTGGGGGGCGCTGCAACAAATGCGCGCGGGACTGCCCGCACCGGCGCGCAAACGGCGGCATCACCCGATGGTGGCCAACCTGCCGATGCGCTGGCGCTTCTATCGATCGGGCCTCTATATTTCGCCGCTCGCGCCGTTGCTGCTCGGGATATTGGTCGGCATATTGACGATGCTGCTCGGCGTCGGCGGCGGCTTCATCATGGTCCCGGCGATGCTTTATCTGCTCGGCATGGGGACGCAGGTCGTCGTCGGCACTTCGCTGTTCCAGATCTTGTTCGTGACGATTGCGACGACGATGGTCCATGCGATGACGACCGGCGCGGTCGACATCGTGCTCGCCGGCCTGTTGCTTATCGGCAGCGTCATCGGCGCGCAGGTCGGCGCGCGCTTCGCGCAGCGGCTCAAGCCCGAATATCTCCGCATGGCGCTCGCGGCGATCGTGCTCGTCGTGGCACTTCGGATGGCGGTCGACCTGTTCATCCGTCCCGACGAAATCTACACGGTCCAATGACCGTCCTGCGCGCCCTGATCGTGGGATTGGCGCTGCTTTTGGCGACAGGAACTTCGCGCGCCGCCGACCCGCGGCTCGTCCCCGATGTGTCGAGCCGTGCGATCGACATCCAGTACAGCTTCACGGGCGAGGAATTGCTGCTGTTCGGCGCCATTCTCTATCCGGGGCAAAGGCTTCCCGACGACCGGGCCGATATCGTCGTCGTCCTGAAAGGGCCGGTGCGTCCGATCATCCTCCGCGAGAAACGTCGCGTTGCCGGCATCTGGGTCAACGCGAGCAGTATCCGGCTGCGCACGACGCCCGGCTTTTATGCCATTGGGTCGTCGCGCCCGATCGACAAGCTGGTCGATGAGCGGACTGCGGCGATATTCGAACTCGGACTCGACAATCTGTCGATGTCGCCCACCGGCTTTTCGGAGGCGCAAAAGCTGGAGCGGTTCGAGGCAGGGCTGATCGACCTGTATCAGCGCCAGGGACTGTTCGTCCAAAACCCCGGAGCGGTCGAGATTACCGAGGGCGTGCTTTATCGCGCTCGCATCCCCGTGCCGGCGCGCGTTCCAGTCGGCACCTATCGCGCCGAGACCTATCTGATCAGTCGCGGCCGCGTGCTCGCGGTTGCAGCGCGCGATGTCCAGATCCGCAAGGCGGGGTTCGAACGCTTCGTCGCCTTGGCGGCCGAGCATCACGGCTTTCTCTATGGCTTGGCGGCGGTGACGCTGTCGCTGTTGCTCGGCTATGTTGCCTCGGCCATTTTCCGGCGGCGTTGAGCCAAAGTTCACGGCCTATTTACCCTCGTCTGCGATACCTGCCTCGGGATCAAATTCAGGCGGGGCACGATATGGATATGCATGGCAGCGGTTTCGCGGCGGGGGATTCAACGGCGGCGCAGCATGTGCGGCTCGCCGGCGGCGGCACGGTAACGCCCGTTGCGCCAATCGCCAATCATCACCGCGACGAGCTGCTTATCGGCGAAGTCATTGATATTTCAGGGTCGGATTCGCGAATCCTGCTCGATTCAAAGACCATCGGCCAATTGACCAGTTCGACCGACCCCGCCGTCGCAATGGCCGGTCAGGTCGGCGCGCAGGTCAAGATCCGTGTTGGCAACATCTGGCTTATCGCCAGCATCCGCGATCAGCAATTGCATCAGCAGGGCGAAGGCCTGATCGTCGCGACCATCGATTTCCTCGGTGAAGGCGAAGAAGAAAAGATCACCGGCCGCATCCACAACTTCCGCCGCGGTGTGACGCGCTATCCGATCCCCGGCAGCCAAGTCTATGCCGCGACCAGCCACGACCTCAAACAAATCTACGCCGCGGACGAACGCGCGCACGTCGAAATCGGGACGGTGTATCCGACCAAGGATATTCGCGGATCGCTCTATGTCGACGCCATGCTCGGCAAGCATTTCGCTCTCCTTGGTTCGACCGGCACCGGCAAATCGACCAGCGCCGCATTGATCCTGCACAAGATCTGCGAACTCGCCCCGCAGGGCCATATTGTCATGATCGACCCGCACGGCGAATATTCGGCGGCGTTCAAGGGGACCGGCGCGCTGTTCGACGTCGACAACCTTGCCATGCCCTATTGGCTGATGAATTTCGAAGAACATTGCGAGGTGTTCGTCACCGCGCAGGGACGCGATCGCCAGACCGACTGCGACGTGCTTGCGCGCTGCCTGCTGCAGGCGCGGCAAAAGAACCGGCTCGCCGAAGGGATGACGAAGATCACGGTCGACTCGCCGATCCCCTATCTGCTCTCCGACCTGCTCAATATTCTTCAGAACGAAATGGGCAAGCTCGACAAGGCGACCTCCTCGGCCCCCTTCATGCGCATCAAGGGCAAGATCGAGGAAATGCGTGCCGACCCGCGCTATAATTTCATGTTCTCCGGCATGCTCGTCGCCGACACGATGGCCAATTTCATCGGCAAGATTTTCCGCCTGCCTTCGGACGGCCGGCCGATCTCGATCATCGACGTGTCGGGCGTCCCCTCCGACATCACGTCGGTGGTGGTCGCCGTCCTGTCACGCCTGACCTTCGACTATGCGATCTGGTCGCGCGGCGAGCCGCAACGCCCGATCCTGCTCGTTTGCGAAGAGGCGCACCGTTACATCCCCTCAAAGGACATCGGCCAGGGTCAGTCGGTTCGCAAGATCCTCGAGCGGATTGCCAAGGAAGGCCGTAAGTATGGCGTGTCGCTGGGCCTCATCACCCAGCGTCCGTCGGACCTTGCCGAAGGCGTGCTGTCGCAGTGCGGCACGATCATTTCCATGCGCCTCAACAATGATCGCGACCAGCAATATGTGAAGGCGGCGATGCCCGAAGGCGCGCGCGGCTTCATCGACTCGATCCCGGCGCTGCGCAACCGCGAGTGCATCGTCTGCGGCGAAGGTGTCGCGATCCCGATCCGCGTCTATCTCGACACGCTCGAAGAGGACAAACGCCCGGCATCGAGCGACCCGCTCTTCTCGAAACTGTGGCGCGAAACGGGCGGCGAGGCGGAAATCCTCGAGCGCGTCGTCAAACGCTGGCGCAGCCAGGGGCGGTAAAGCCCCGCGTCAATTCCCGTCATTGCGAGCGCAGCGAAGCAATGACGATGGGCTACCCTTTCGGCGGCTCCCAAAGCTCGATCGGATTGCCCTCGGGGTCGTGGACGCGTGCGAAGCGCCCGATGGCGGGGTCGTTCCATTCGTCCTTGGTGATGATTTCCTCGCCCGCTGCCCGAAATGGCGCGAGCACGGCATCGAGATCGTCGACCCGCAAATTGATCATATATTGCCGGTCGGGCGCGAAATAGTCGGTGTCGGCCTTGAACGGCGCGAAGACGAGCGGGCCGGCAGCGACGCTCCAGCTCCATTCGTCGACCGGGCCGTCGGCCTCTGCGCTGCAACCCGCCCCGACCCCCAGCCGCTCGCGATACCAGCGGTTGAGCGCGTCGGGGTCCTGCGCCCGAAAGAACAGCCCGCCTATGCCTTTAACATGTCCCATGCCAGTCTCCTGCTACCGCGAAGAGGGAGACTAGGCGCGAAGGTTCAGCGAATCCACTCTCCGCTCTTGCGATATTCCTCGCGCACGTCGCCCGACTGATTGAGCCGTGCGTCGGTATAGGTTGGCGGTGGGGCCACGGCGGGCTGCGGCGATGCAACCGAAGCGGGCGGCGACATGGCGCCCGGCAAAGGCGCGGCTGCCGTGTCGGGAAGCGGGGCCGCGGTCGCGGCGGCAACCGGTCCCGCGCCGGGAGCAAGTCCCTGACCCTTCAGGATCGCGACCTGCTGCGCGACCGGCAGATAGGGTCCGGGCACCGGCTCGCGCCCCGAATAGGGTACGCGGAACGCATCGGGCATCCCCCAACGGCCGCGCCAGCGGTGAAAGATATGGGCGCCGACGATATTGGTCATGACGAGGCTCTTGCCCCAACGCGGCCAGATTGCGGTGGTATGATAGTGCGTCGCGAGCCCCACTTTCGGAAACACGGTGCCGCCGAGCGCCGCCGAGGCGACGCGGCTCGCGCGCAGCCAGTTGCGGCGCTCGGGCGTCCGCGCCATCGCGCCGTCGCAGCTGAATGTGAACTGGCACACGCCCGCGCGCTGCGACCCCTGGAACACGACGCCGCACACGGTCGAAGGAAAGCTCGGATGACGCACGCGATTGAGCACCGTTTGCGCGACGCCGCGCATCCCGTCGTCGCTTTCCGACGCGGCTTCGTAATAGATGGCGGCAGTCAGGCAATAATGCGCGCGTTCGCGGTCGAGCGCAGTAACGCCACGGAACGCATAGCTTTTCGCCGGGGGGCCGGCGAGCGCCTCGTCGCGGAGGAGCAGCGGGTCGGCAGGTGGTTCAGGGGCGGCGTCGCTCCAGTCGATGCTGCGCGGGTCGGGCAATGTCGGGTCGATTTTGAGCGCCGCTTCATAGTCTCCCGCATTCATGATCGCCCAGCGCGCCGGGTCATAGGGCGCGAAATCGACCGGTACGGAAACGCTGTAGGGGCCAAGGCCGCGCGGCCGGAACTGCCCGGTCGAAAGCACGAGCACGAGGCTCGCGACTGTTACGACCGCAGCGAACGCAGCCCAAAAGCTCCGCCCCGGCGTTGCGGGCGCCGCCGCGGGGTCGAGCCACGCCGAGGGAGCGGAAAGGGCGAGTTCGGGCTTCATGCGTGCGTCGAATATCCAGTTCGGGCCGCCGCGAGCGATTCGCGCAGCCATTGCCGCAACAGCCTAGCCGATGAGTCGCGAACAAAGCGTTGCGACGTCCCGATTGCGCGCATCGCAGATGTGCCGCCGATTCCCGCTTGCCGACCCGCCGCGTTGCGCCTATATGCACGCTCACTCCTAGACATGGTGAACCAGTTAGGACGTCGGGGCCGCGGGCCGCGGCGGCCAAAAGCGCATGGTTCCCGGTCTGCCGATTGGGACATGGATTTGGTCGATTTTGAAGCCCTTGATGCGATTATCGCGCCCGAAGCCGAGGCGATGGGCCTCGCGCTCGTGCGCGTTGCCTTCTTTGGCGGAGAGAGCGATCCGACGTTGCAGGTGATGGCCGAGCGGCCCGAGACGCGCCAGCTGACGATCGACGATTGCGCCGGCCTGTCGCGCCGTATCTCCGAAAGGCTCGATGCGCTCGAGGAAGCGGGGAAGGACCCGATCGAAGGCGCCTATCGGCTCGAGGTTTCGTCGCCCGGCATCGACCGGCCGCTGACGCGCCCCGCCGACTTCGCCGACTGGGCGGGGCATGAGGCAAAGATTTCGCTCAAGGAAAAGCTGGACGGGCGCCAGCGGTTCAACGGTACGCTCGTCGGTATCGATGGCGACCTCGTCACGGTGATCGACAAGGAAGAGGTCGAACACAAGCTGTCGTTCGACGCGATCGACACGGCAAAGCTCGTCCTCACCGACAAATTAATAGCTGCAACCGTCCCGCTTTCGACCGAAGGCGCCGACGAAATGGAAGAAGAAGGACAGGACTGATGGCCACTGCCATTTCCGCCAACAAGGCCGAGCTGCTTGCGATCGCGAACAGCGTCGCCAGCGAGAAGATGATCGACAAGGGCATCGTCATCGAGGCGATCGAGGAAGCGATCCAGCGCGCCGCGCGCGCCCGCTATGGCGCCGAGAACGACATTCGCGCCAAGCTTGACCCGCAAACCGGCGACCTGCGTCTGTGGCGCGTCGTCGAGGTCGTCGAGCAGGTCGAGGATTATTTCAAGCAGGTCGATCTCGCGCAGGGCCAGAAGCTGCAGAAGGATGCGAAGATCGGCGATTTCATCGTCGACCCGCTCCCCGCGGTCGACCTTGGCCGCATCGACGCGCAGTCGGCGAAGCAGGTGATTTTCCAGAAGGTCCGCGAAGCCGACCGCGAACGCCAGTTCGAAGAGTTCAAGGACCGCGGCGGCGAAATCATCACCGGCGTCGTCAAGTCGGTCGAATTCGGCCACATCGTCGTCAACCTCGGCCGCGCCGAGGGCGTGATCCGCCGCGACCAGCAGATCCCGCGCGAACTGATGCGCGTCGGCGACCGCGTCCGCGCGATCATCCTGTCGGTGCGCCGCGAAAACCGCGGCCCGCAGATTTTCCTGTCGCGCGCGCACCCCGACTTCATGAAAAAGCTGTTCGCGCAGGAAGTCCCCGAAATCTACGACGGCATCATCGAGATCAAGGCCGCGGCGCGCGATCCGGGCAGCCGCGCGAAGATCGGCGTCATCAGCTATGACGGCTCGATCGACCCCGTCGGCGCGTGCGTCGGCATGAAGGGCAGCCGCGTGCAGGCGGTCGTCCAGGAAATGCAGGGCGAAAAGATCGACATCATCCCCTGGTCCGAAGACACCGCGACCTTCGTCGTCAACGCGCTTCAGCCCGCGACGGTGCAGCGCGTCGTCATCGACGAGGACGACGGGCGCATCGAAGTCGTCGTTCCCGACGACCAGCTCAGCCTCGCCATCGGTCGCCGCGGCCAGAACGTCCGCCTCGCGAGCCAGCTGACCGGCAAGCAGATCGACATCATGACCGAGGCCGACGCGAGCGAGAAGCGCCAGCGCGAATTCGTCGAACGCTCGACGATGTTCCAGGAAGAACTCGACGTCGACGAAACGCTCGCGCAGCTCCTCGTCGCAGAGGGCTTCGGCGAACTCGAGGAAGTTGCCTATGTCCCGCTCGAGGAGCTGGCGGGCATCGAAGGCTTTGACGAGGAACTCGCCGAAGAGCTGCAGAGCCGCGCCGGCGAAGCGCTCGAGCGCCGCGAAGAGGCTGCGCGCACCGAACGCCGCGAACTCGGCGTCGAGGATGCACTCGCCGAAATCCCGCACCTCACCGAAGCGATGCTGGTCGTGCTCGGCAAGGCGGGGATCAAGACGCTCGACGATCTTGCCGACCTCGCGACCGACGAACTCATCGCCAAGAAGCGCAGCGACAACCGCCGCGGCCCGCCGCGCAGCGAGCGCGCCGAGGACAAGGGCGGCGTGCTGGGCGAATATGGCCTGAGCGAAGAGCAGGGTAACGAGATCATCATGGCGGCGCGCGCGCACTGGTTCGACGACGAACCCGAAGCCGCGCCGGCAGAAGCCGAAGCTTCGGCAGAACCGCAAACCGGGGAGGCCGCCGATGCGGACCCCGCGCAATGATCAGCTGAGCGAAACCGGCCGCGCGGGGAAGCGCGGGAAGCACGTGCCCGAAAGGCGCTGTGTGGTGACCGGCGAGGTTGCGCCGGCGCACCGGCTCGTGCGCCTCGCGCTCGGCCCCGACGGCACCATCGCGCCCGACGTCCATGCCAAGGCGCCGGGGCGCGGCGCGTGGATCGGCGTCGATCGTGCCGCGCTCGAGGCGGCGCAGGCAAAGGGCAAGCTCAAGGGCGGGCTCGCGCGCGCCTTGCACACCGGCGATTTTTCGATTCCCGACGACCTCGGTGCGCGCATCGAGGCACAGCTCGCACGCGCGACGCTCGACCGGCTCGGGCTCGAATCGCGTTCGGGCACCCTGATTTCGGGTAACGAGAAAATCGAGCAGGCGGCGCGGCGCGGCCAGGTCCGCTTGCTCCTCCACGCGGCCGACGCGGGCGAGGATGGACGCAAGAAACTGGCGCAGGCATGGCGGGTTGGCGAGGACGACGAAGGGTCGGGCCGCGAGGGGCTGACCTTGCCGGTGGACCGCGGTACCCTATCTATGGCATTGGGGCGCGAGAACGCGGTGCATTTGGGTGTGACCGACGCCCGCGCCGCCGACCGGGTGCTGGCGCATTTGAGCCGCTGGCAGTTTTTCACCGGATGGAGTAGGGACGCGGCGAGCCGCGCTTCCGACATGATATCCCGTGCAGCGGGAAATGGGGCGGCGTCCGCGGATTCTGCCGAACTACGGCCGATTTCGGGCGATATTTGAAGGAATGATGAGTTTCGATGAGTGACGAACAGGACAAGCCGACCCTCAGCCGCAAGCCCCTCGGGCTGAAGCGGACGGTCGAGGCCGGACAGGTGCAGCAGCAATTCAGCCACGGGCGCCGCAATACGGTGGTCGTCGAGGTGAAGCGCCGCCGTGTGCTTGGCCGCCCGGGCGAAACGCCGCCGGCCACAGAGGCCGAAGAGGCACAGGCTACGCCCGCCCCTGCTCCTGCACCCGCCCCGGCGCCTGCGCCGAAGCCTGCCGCGCCCAAGGCCGACAGCCTGATGACGCGTCAGGAACGCCAGGCGCAGTTGCTGCGCGAGGCCGAAGAGGCGCGCCTCGCCGCGCTCGAGGAAGCGCGTCGCCGCGAAGAGGCCGAGCGTGCGAAAGCGATCGAAGTGGAAAAGGCTCGCGCCGCCGAAGCGCGCGAGGAAAAGGCGAAGGAAGCCAAGGTCGAACCCGCGCCGGCTCCCGAGGCGCCCGCGACGCCAGCCGACGAAGCGCCTGCCGCGGACAAGAGCGAAGAAGTCGCCGCCGCGCGCCCGGCAAGCACCGCGCCTGCGCCGCGCCGCTTCACGCCGGTCGAGGCGCCGAAACGTCCCGAACCGAAGCGTCCCGAGCAAAAGAAAGAACATCGCGGTGACCACCGCCGCCAGTCGGGCAAGCTCACCGTCACCCGCGCGCTCAACGAGGATGAAGGCGCGCGTGCGCGCAGCCTCGCCGCGCTCAAGCGTGCGCGCGAAAAGGAAAAGCGTTCGCACCAGGTGTCGAGCGGGCCGCGCGAGAAGCAGGTGCGTGAGGTTGTGGTGCCCGACACGATCACCGTGCAGGAACTCGCGAACCGCATGGCCGAAAAGGGCGCCGACCTGGTGAAGGCGCTGTTCAAGATGGGCATGCCGGTGACCGTCAACCAGACGATCGACCAGGACACCGCCGAACTGCTCGTCACTGAATTCGGGCATGAAATCAAACGCGTGAGCGAAGCCGACATCGACATCCGTCACGATATGGACGTCGACGATCCGGCAAAGCTGCAACCGCGTGCGCCGGTGGTCACGATCATGGGCCACGTCGACCACGGCAAGACCAGCCTGCTCGACGCGCTGCGCGGCGCGAATGTGCAGGCCGGTGAGGCGGGCGGCATTACGCAGCATATCGGCGCCTATCAGGTGAAGACTCCTGACGGCTCGATCGTCACCTTTCTCGATACACCGGGCCACGAAGCGTTCACCGAGATGCGCGCGCGCGGTGCGAATGTCACCGACGTCGCGATTCTCGTGGTCGCGGCCGACGACGGGCTGAAACCGCAGTCGATCGAGTCGATCAATCATGCCAAGGCGGCGGGCGTGCCGATCATCGTTGCGATCAACAAGATCGACAAGGAAGGCGCGAACCCGCAGCGCGTGCGCGAACGCCTGCTCGAGCACGAGATCATCGTCGAGGCGATGGGCGGCGAAGTGCAGGATGTCGAGGTGTCGGCGCTCAAGAAGACCAATCTCGACAAGCTGCTCGACGCGATCGCGCTGCAGGCCGAGATCATGGAACTGAAGGCGAACCCCGACCGCAACGCCGAAGGCACGGTGGTCGAGGCAAAGCTCGACAAGGGCCGCGGCCCGGTCGCGACGATCCTCGTTCGCCGCGGCACGCTGCGCGTCGGCGACATCTTTGTCTGCGGCGCAGAAAGCGGCCGCGTCCGTGCGCTCGTCAACGATCAGGGTCAGCAGGTCAAGGAAGCCGGCCCGTCGATGCCGGTCGAGGTGCTCGGCCTCGGCGGCGTGCCGATGGCGGGCGACACGCTCGTCGTCGTCGACAACGAGGCGCGCGCGCGCGAAGTTGCGGCCTATCGCCAGGAACAGGCGCTCAAGAAGCGGACGGCGCAGGCGCCGGTCAGCCTCGAGGGCATGTTCTCGGCGCTCGCCGACAAGGCCAATGTCATCGAATATCCGGTGGTCATCAAGGGCGATGTGCAGGGCAGCGTCGAGGCGATCGTCAACGCGCTCAACAAGCTGTCGACCGACGAAATCCGCGTCCGTGTGCTGCATTCGGGCGCCGGCGCGATCACCGAAAGCGATGTCACGCTCGCGGCCGCGACCAACGCGCCGATCATCGGCTTCAACGTTCGTCCGAACGCGAAGGCGCGCGAGATCGCGAACCGCGAAAAAGTGCGCTTCATGTACTATGACGTCATCTATCACCTGACCGAGGAGGTCGCGAAGGAGATGGCGGGCGAGCTCGGCCCCGAACGCGTCGAAACCGTCGTCGGCCGCGCCGAGGTCAAGGAAGTCTTCCCGGCGGGCAAGCGCGACAAGGCCGCAGGCCTGCTCGTGCTCGAAGGCTCGATCCGCAAGGGGCTCCACGCGCGTCTCACGCGCGACGACGTCATCGTTTCGGCAACGACGATCGCCTCGCTCCGCCGCTTCAAGGACGACGTTGCCGAAGTGCGCGCGGGTCTCGAGTGCGGTGTCGTGCTGTCGGATACCAACGACATCAAGGCGGGCGACAATCTGGAAGTGTTCGAGGTCGAATTGCGCGAACGGACGCTGTAACCTCTTTGTGCCCCCGCGAAGGCGGGGGCCCAGAGCGGCATGGAGCCACGATAGATGGGGTCGAGGCCGGGCTATGTTTATATCATGGCCAGCGCCCGAAACGGCACCATCTATATCGGCGTCACAAGCAACCTTGCGAAGCGAGCGTGGGAGCATCGTGAAGGCGTCGTCGCAGGTTTTGCCCGCGATTATGGCTGCAAATCGCTTGTCTGGTTTGCGGCCTTTGATGATATTCAGGATGCGCGCGTTTACGAACTGCGTATGAAGAAATGGAAACGCGCCTGGAAACTGCGCGCGATTGAAGAGATGAATCCGCTGTGGAACGATTTATACCCGACGCTGACGCCGTGACGCTTTGGATCCCCGCCTTCGCGGGGGCACTTGGAGGGTGGAATGCGTCATAACGAAAAATCGGACGGCCCCTCGGTCCGGGTTTTGCGCGTCGGCGAACAGGTGCGGCATATCCTGTCCGAAATCCTCGCGCGCGGCGACGTCCACGACGATCTGCTCACCAGGCATCCGGTCAGCGTGACCGAAGTGCGCATGTCGCCCGACCTCCGCCATGCGACGGTGTTCGTGAAGCCGCTGCTCGGCAAGGACGAGGAAGCGGTGATCAAGGCGCTACGCACCAACACCGCCTACCTCCAGCGCGAGGTCGCGCACCGCATCCGCATGAAATATGCCGCGAAGTTGAAATTCCTGCCCGACGAAAGCTTCGACGAGGCGACGCACATCGACGCCCTGCTGCGCGACCCGAAGGTCGCGCGGGACTTGGAGCGCGGCGAGGGCGAATGAGGCAGGTGGCGCCGCTCGTCGTTGCCACACTGGTGGCGATCGGTGCGGCATTATCGCCTGCTTTTCTGTCGCCGGAGTTCGTGCGACCGTCGCACAAAGATGCGCTCGACATCATAGAAGCTGCCGCCGACTATAATCTGTTGATAAGCAATGCCGAGGCTGGTGGCCAATCGGTGCCGCTGCTGCCCGAATCCGCAAAGCCCGACCATATCAAGTTCATCGAGACCAAGGCGTGCGGCGCGGTCGAGGCGACCGAAGATTGCGTGATACTTGACGTGAACTTGGGTGAGAATGCCGGACGTTTACTGGTGGCGTCGTGGCACGACGCGGGCGTAAACTTGGAAAGCCATCAGGGGATCAATGCAGATAATCCGCTTCCCAAAATCATCGACATTCGACGTCTGCAATCTCCAAGCGCTAAAAAGTTGGCGCGACTACAAATTGCCGCATCGCGACAGAAAGTCGATTTTATCGCGCCCTCCGGGCTCGACGCCAACGAGGCTCGCAGTCGGATCATGTTGCGCGGGGATACTCCAGAACGCCATCTTCGCATTTATTCGGCGCCATGGGTCACCGACGATATCGCCTTCATGGAGGTTGGGCTGATCTGCGGCGACTTATGCGGACGCGGGGAAAATTACGCGCTGCGAAAAGTCAGTGGAAAATGGCGCGTCATAGCCGTCCAGCCGAGCTGGGTCTCCTGACGATTGACTACTTCCCCTTCTTGATCCCCGCCGCCGCTTCCAGCTCGACCAGCGCTTCCTCCAGATAATCGATCATCCGCTGTGCGTGCGGGACGCTGCGGCGGCACGCGGTGATGCCGAAATCGATATTCTTGAAGTTCGACACCTGCGTGATGTTCATCGCCATGCCGTCGACGGGGATGCTCGCGGGATACATGCCGTCGAGCCGCGCGCCGTTCCAGTACATTTGCTCGCGCGGGCCGGGGACGTTGGAGATGGTCACCGAATAGGCCGGAAATTTGTCGGCGGTGCGCGTCAATGCGGTGAGCATCATCGGGAAGCTGGTGATCGCGGTGTAAAGCTGGATCTGCTGCGCGGTCATCGCGCGGAGCTGCGCCTTTGCCGAGTTCATCGATTCCTGGATCATCGCCATTCGTGTCGCCGGATCGTCGATATGCGTCGCCAGATTGGCGGTCACCGATGCGACCGAATTGCCCGAATCGACGTCGTCGGCGGGGCGGATCGACACCGGCGCCATCGCTTTGAGCGGCTTGTCGGGAAGCTCGTTCAGCGATTGCAGATATTTCCGCATCGCGCCCGCGCACATGCCGAGAACGGCGTCGTTGATCGTGCCGTCATAGGCCTTGCCCATCGCGCGCACGCGATCGAGCGACCAGCTTTGCGCGACGAAGCGCCGCGCGCCGGTGATGTTGCGGTTGAAGCTGGTGCGCGGCACGCCCGCGAAAGGCGTCACAAGCCCGTCGCCGCCGATCCCGAACATCGCCGCAAGATATTGGTTCAGCGCCTTGGTCACCCCGACGCTGTTTCCCCATTGCTCCTTCAGGAAATCGCCGATCGCCTTGATGTCCATCAGGTTCGGGCGCGGCGGCTTCTTGGGCGGCGGGAACAGGCGCTTATAGGCTTCATAGGCCTCGACCGAGAGCGGCGAGGCGCTCCGCCGTTCGTCGGGGTCTGCCGACAGCATCGAATTATAGAAATGGATGCTCGCCGCCCCGTCCATCAGCGCGTGGTGCACCTTTTTGAACGTCGCGATCTGGCGGTTGGGAAGCCCCGAGATCAGCGTGATTTCCCACAGGGGCCGTGTGCGGTCGAGCAGGCTCGAATGGAGCCGCGACGCCAGCTCGAACATTTCGCGATAGCGCCCCGGTTTGGGCAGCGCTGCGGCGCGGACATGATAGTGCATGTCGATGTCGCGGTCGGGCTCGAGCCGGATCGGACCGTATTGGCCGAGCGCGGTGAGCTTCAGCACCTCGCTGAACGGACGCCGCAATCCTTCCGACTGGCGCAGCAGGGCCAGTTGATCGCGGAGCCATTCGGTTTCGTCGGCGCCTTCGGGCAAGGTATAGAGGTTGATGCCGCCGATGTGCATCGGCGTCTCGCGGCTCTCGCCCCACAGGAACATCGCGTCGGTGACCGGCATCAGACGCATCGGCAGCTCTCCCCCGTCCAAATGCTGCGTTGCTGTCGCGCACAGCATGACAGGGGCCGGTGGCGAGTCAAGCAAAGCCGCGGAGGAGCGACCGCGCACAAGAAGGATTGGCGAAACCGGGGCGGCGCAGTATCGGCACCGCAATGGCCAAGCTCTATTTCTATTATGCCAGCATGAATGCCGGCAAGTCGACGACGCTGTTGCAGGCGGATTTCAACTATCGCGAGCGCGGGATGGAAACGATGCTGTGGACCGCGGCGCTCGACGACCGGTACGGCGCGGGACAGATCACCAGCCGGATCGGCCTGCTGGCGGAGGCGCATAAATTCGATCCCGAAAGCGACCTTTGGGAAGGCGTGACCGCCGAGCATCGCAACCGTCCGCTCGCCTGTGTGCTCGTCGACGAGGCGCAATTCCTGTCGCGCGCGCAAGTTCTGCAACTCGCGCGGCTTGCCGACGAGGCCAACATCCCCGTGCTCTGTTATGGTCTGCGCACCGATTTTGCTGCAAACCTCTTTCCCGGATCGGCGGCGCTCCTCGGTCTCGCCGACGCGCTCGTAGAGCTCAAGGCGGTGTGCGAATGCGGGCGCAAGGCGACGATGAACCTGCGCGTCGACGAACAGGGCCGCGCGGTGGTCGAGGGCGCGCAGACCGAGATCGGCGGCAACGACCGCTATGTCGCGATGTGCCGCCGCCATTTCATGCAAAAGCGGCGCGAAGCGGCGCAGGGGCGCCTCGATGCGTGACCGGCTTTATATTGACCTGGCCGATGGAACGTTGCGCCTCGTCCGGCTGGTCGAGGCGCACCGCGACGAGTTGCGCGCGGCGTGCGCGCTCGATGCCGACATCTGGCCCATCTACGCAACGAGTTTCGATCCCGATCATTTCGACGCCAGCTTTAGCGCGCTGATCGGCAATGACGTGCGTATGCCCTATGCCATTTTCGACGGCGACCGGCTGATTGGCATGACCGCGTGGCTGCGCCCCGACTGGTCGGCGCAGACGGCCGAGGTCGGCAACAGCTATATCGTTCCCGATGTGCGGGGCAGCGGGATCAACCGCCGCATCAAGCGCTTGATGCTCGACCACGGCTTTTCCGTCGGCCTTCGCCGCGTCGAATTCCGCATCGATGAACGCAACAAGCGCAGTCAGGCGGCGGTCGCCAAGCTCGGCGGTACCAAGGAAGGGACGCTGCGCGCCGAACGTATCATCTGGACGGGGCACCGCCGCGACACCGCGCTCTGGTCGATCCTCGCCGACGAATGGACGGGCGGTCTGCGCGACCGGTCGTAATATCCGTCAGTGGCGGTTCAGCTTTCGCATGATAGAGGTGCTGCCATGAACAAGATACTCGCACTCTCCCTGGCCGCTTCGCTGCTACCCCTTTCGGCAGCGGCGGCCAACGAGCCCGCCGAGGCGCCGCGCGCGCTCGGCGAAGAAGCCAGCATCGTCTTTCCGAGCGACTCGACGATCCGCAACTGGCGCGCCGATCGCGACCGCGGCATCTGGGTGCAGGATCGCCGGGGCGACTGGTTCTATGGAACCTTCGCCGGAATTTGCCGCGACATCGACTTTGCACCGCAGATTGCGGTCGACTCGCGCGGCGTCAATCGACTTGACCGCTTCGCCACCATCCTCGTGCGCGGCGAGCGCTGCCCGCTTGTCTCCTTCGTGACCTCGGCACCGCCACCATCGAAGGAGGGTGCGTCGAAGGAAGACAAGAAGGCCGCCGATGCGGCCGAGGACGCAGTCGCAAATTGACAAGCGGCCCGCGCGCACCGTAGCGGCGCGCAGGTGAACGGCTGGATCATCCTCGACAAACCCGTGGGCCTCGGCTCGACGCAGGCGGTCGGCGCGGTCAAGCGCGTGTGCCGCGAGGCGGGGCTCGGCAAGGTCAAGGTCGGCCATGGCGGCACGCTCGACCCGCTGGCGTCGGGGGTTCTCCCGATCGCGCTTGGCGAGGCGACCAAACTTTGCGGCCGGATGCTCGACGCGAGCAAGATTTATGACTTTACCGTGCAGTTCGGGACCGAGACCGCGGGCCTGGATGCCGAGGGCGACGTTGTGGCGACAAGCGACGTACGGCCGACGTTGGCGGCGATTGAGGCGGTGTTGCCGCGCTTCACCGGGCCAATCGAACAGGTGCCGCCGGCCTATTCGGCGATCAAGATCGATGGCGAGCGCGCCTATGATCTTGCGCGCAAGGGCGAAGCCGTCGAGATGAAGGCGCGGGGGGTGACGGTTTATTCCCTTCGTCATGCCGGACTTGATCCGGCATCCATTGCCGCGGGCGCCGAATGGACCCCGGATCAAGTCCGGGGAGACGAGGGTGGGGGAGGGGGCATCGAATCCCTGACCCTCACCGCACACGTCTCGAAAGGCACCTATATCCGCTCCCTCGCACGCGACATTGCGCGCGCGGTCGGCAGCGTCGGGCATGTGACGATGCTCCGCCGCACCAAAGCGGGACCATTCACGCTCGATCAGGCGATTTCGCTGGACAAATTGAACGCATTCGGCCAAGGGGCCGCGCAATCAGAGATATTTCTGCCGCTGGAGGCAGGGCTGGTCGACATCCCGGCTCTGGACCTCTCCCCGGAAGCGGCAGGGGCGATCCGTCAGGGTCGCGTCTGGACCGGGGAAAGCACGCAGGACGGGCTCTATTGGGGACGGGACAGCCAAAAGCGGCCCGTCGCACTGGTGGAGGCTTTGGCGGGAACGCTGAAGGTCGTGCGGGGCTTCAATCTCTAAGCATCGATGTCGAAGGAAGAATGACATGTCGATTACTGCCGAACGCAAGGCCGAACTCATCAAGGAACACGCCCGCGAAAAGGGTGACACGGGTTCGCCCGAAGTTCAGGTCGCGATCCTCACCGATCGCATCAACACGCTGACCGAACATTTCAAGGCGCATCACAAGGACAATCACAGCCGCCGCGGGCTGCTGATGATGGTCAACAAGCGTCGCAGCCTCCTCGACTATCTGAAAAAGAAGGACGAAGGCCGCTACGCCGACCTGATCGCGAAGCTGGGTCTTCGCAAATAATGACGGTGGACGGCCCCGCTCCGGGGCCGTTTGCTTACCAAGTCTCCGTTCGCCCCGAGGAGGGACTGAGCGAAGGCGAAGGCCCGTCTCGAAGGGCCTTGCGATCCTTCGAGACGCCATTCGACAGGCTCAATGGCTTCTCGGGAAGAGCGGCGTTGGGTTGTTCAAGGGGCTGCCCGCATCCGGCGGGTTCGCCATTTGGGGCAGACAGACGCCCCGCACCGCCCGGGCCGGACTGCCCGGAACAGAGGCCCCGCCCGGCATAGGGCCAGGCGGGCGAAGGAAACCACATGTTTGACGTGAAAAAAGTATCGATCGAGTGGGGCGGTGAAACGCTGACGCTCGAAACGGGCAAGGTTGCCCGCCAGGCCGACGGCGCCGTGATGGCGACGCTGGGCGAAACGGTCGTCCTGTGCGCCGTGACCGCCGCGAAGTCGGTGAAGGACGGGCAGGATTTCTTCCCGCTCACCGTCCATTATCAGGAAAAATATTCGGCCGCCGGGCGCATCCCGGGCGGCTTCTTCAAGCGCGAACGCGGCGCGACCGAAAAGGAAACGCTGGTCAGCCGCCTGATCGACCGTCCGATCCGCCCGCTGTTCCCCGAAGGTTTCTATAACGAAATCAACGCCATCGCCCAGGTTCTGAGCTATGACGGCCACAATGAGCCCGACATCCTCGCGATGGTCGCGGCGTCGGCCGCGCTCACCATTTCGGGCGTGCCCTTCATGGGCCCGATCGGCGCCGCGCGCGTCGGTTATGTCGACGGCGAATATATCCTCAACCCGACCGACGAGCAGGTTGCCGAAGGCGACCTCGACCTCGTCGTTGCCGCGACGCACGATGCGGTGATGATGGTCGAATCCGAAGCCAATGAGCTGTCGGAAGAGATCATGCTCGGCGCCGTGATGTTCGCGCACGACGCGTGCCGCGAAGTCGTGAAGGCGATCATCAGCCTTGCCGAACAGGCCGCCAAGGATCCGTGGGAAATCGCATCGTCGGACGACAATGCCGCGCTCAAGGACAAGCTCAAGAAGCTGATCGGCAAGGACATTGCCGCCGCCTACAAGCTGACCGACAAGTCGGCGCGCTCGAACGCGCTCAACGAAGCGCGCGCGAAGGCGAAGGAACAGTTCACCGCCGACGGCCTCGAGCCGCAGCAGGTGATGGCGGGCATCAAGCTCACCAAGAAGCTCGAAGCCGAAATCGTCCGCACCGCCATCCTCAAGGAAGGCAAGCGCATCGACGGCCGCACGACGACGCAGATTCGTCCGATCGTCGCCGAAACGCACTTCCTGCCCCGCGCCCACGGCTCGGCGCTGTTCACCCGCGGCGAGACGCAGACGATCGCGACCTGCACGCTCGGCACCAAGGATGCGGAGCAGATGATCGACGGCCTCAACGGCCTGTCGTACCAGCACTTCATGCTGCACTATAACTTCCCGCCCTATTCGGTCGGTGAAGTCGGCCGCTTCGGCGCGCCGGGCCGCCGCGAAGTCGGTCACGGCAAGCTCGCGTGGCGCGCGCTGCACCCCGTGCTGCCGACGAAGGACGAATTCCCCTATACGATCCGCCTGACCAGCGACATCACCGAATCGAACGGTTCGTCGTCGATGGCGTCGGTGTGCGGCGGTTCGCTGTCGATGATGGACGCCGGCGTGCCGATCAAGCGCCCCGTGTCGGGCATCGCGATGGGCCTGATCCTCGAAGGCAAGGATTATGCGATCCTGTCGGACATCCTGGGCGATGAAGACCATCTCGGCGACATGGACTTCAAGGTCGCGGGCACGTCCGAAGGCATCACCACGATGCAGATGGACATCAAGATTGCGGGCATCACGCGCGAAATCTTTGAAGCGGCGCTCAATCAGGCGAAGGAAGGCCGCGCGCACATCCTTGGCGAGATGGCAAAGGCGCTGGGCGAAGCCCGCACCGAGCTGTCGGCGCATGCGCCGCGCATCGAAACGATGCAGATCGACAAGGCGAAGATCCGCGACGTCATCGGCACGGGCGGCAAGGTGATCCGCGAGATCGTCGCGACCACCGGCGCCAAGGTCGACATCGACGACGAAGGCCTGATCAAGATTTCGTCGAGCGACCTCGACCAGATCGAGGCCGCGCGCAAGTGGATCGCGGGCATCGTCGAGGAAGCCGAAGTCGGCAAGATCTATGACGGCAAGGTCGTCAACCTCGTCGATTTCGGCGCGTTCGTGAATTTCATGGGCGGCAAGGACGGCCTCGTCCACGTCAGCGAAATCCGCAACGAGCGCGTCGAAAAGGTCGCCGACGTCCTGAGCGAAGGCCAGGAAGTCAAGGTCAAGGTGCTCGAGATCGACCCGCGCGGCAAGGTCCGCCTGTCGATGCGCGTCGTCGACCAGGAAACCGGCGAGGAACTCGAAGACACCCGCCCGGCGCGCGAACCGCGCGGTGATCGTGGCCCCCGCCGTGATGGCGGCGACCGCGGCGATCGTGGCGATCGTGGCCGTGGCGGCCGCGACCGTGGCCCGCGCCGTGATGGCGGTGATCGCGGTCCGCGCCGCGAACGCAGCGACAATGTCCCCGAGGATCAGGGCCATGTGCCCGACTTCCTGAAGGACTGATCTTTCCGGTTACGGATTGACGAAAGGGGCCGCTGTTCAGCGGCCCCTTTTTTATTTCGGCTTCGGGGTGGGGAGCTGCTGCTAAATCCTCCCTGTGGCGAAGCCATGGGGAGGGGGACCGCTCGCGTAGCGAGGGGTGGAGGGGCCGCGACGCTGCGCCATCAGCCCCTCCGTCAGCCCTGCGGGCTGCCACCTCCCCATGCCTGCGGCACAGGGAGGATCTGATGGCCGCTTTCGGCCGCTTTCCAACATTCCTGTGTCCGTTCGTGTCGAGCGAGGTCGAGACACCCATCGATACACCGCCTATCCCGACGGACATCTCGACTTCGACCAAAGGCAAGATCAATCGAACAGCCGCTCGGCATATACCGCGCGAAGCTGCGACCAATTGTCCCAGTGCGGCGCGGCCATGGTCCCGCGCAGCCGCGCTTCGAGCACGTCGACATGCGCGTGCCAGCCGGCGCTGACGTTGAGCAGGACCGCCGGGTCCTCGATGCGGCGATGGACGATGATCAGCAGCACCTCGCCGCCTTTCTCTTCCAGCGTGAAGGTCACGCCGCCGGTGCTGCCCCATGTGATCGACAGGCTGCGCGGCGCATCGATCGCGGTGACCTCGCACGTCATGCGGTGCTCGGCATCGAAGCTGTCGGGGCGGCTGCCCGGCGGGTCGGTGAGTTCGTCGTTGCGCCACACGAAATCGACCGCCGCGCCGACCTTTTCTTCCATCGCGCCCGCGGCGAGCCATTGGCGGCGAAGCTCGCCATCGGTGAGGTAGGACCAGACGCGGTCGATGGGGCCGGGAAGCAGGCGTTGCAGCGTCAGCGTCGCGGGTTCGGTCACGACGCCATAGGCGTCGTCGGCAAGCATTGCGGTCATCGTCATTCTCCTTTTTTCGGGGGGAGGGGATTTTTCGCGGGATCGGCGCGCAGCAGCGCTTCGAGCGCGTCGAGGCGTCCGGTCCAATAGCGGCGGTACATGCCGATCCACCGGTCGGCGCTCATCAGCGGCGCGGGCTCGAGGCTGCAGATATGCGTGCGGCCACGCACCTCGCGGCGGACCATGCCGGCGCGTTCGAGCACCTTGATATGCTTCGACGCCGCGGCGAGCGACATGGCATGCGGCTCGGCGAGCGCGCTCACCGTGCTCTCGCCCTCGGCGAGCTGCGCGAGCATCGCGCGCCGCGTCGCATCGCCGAGCGCCTGAAAGACTGTGTCGAGTGTCTGCGAATCATGTTCAACCATGTGGTTAAATATGCTGCTTCGCCCGAGTATTGTCAACCACCAGGTTGAATATTGTCGGGAGGGGCGATTGGGGCTTTCGCCGCTGCCGCGATCGCCGCATAATGGCGGGCATGTTGCAGACTCTCCTCGCGGCGCTCGCGCTTGCCGCCCAGCCCGCCGATACGCCTCCCGCGCCCGAACCCGCTGCCCCGGCGGTGGAACCCGACACACGCCCGCATGTGGCGCTCGTCACCGATCTCGGCACGATGATCGTCCGGATCGAGGATCGGCGTGCGCCGGTGACGGCCAGGAATTTCCTCCGCTACGTCGACGCAAAGCGGCTCGACGGCTTCAAATTCTATCGCTCGACGCGCAGCTGGGGGCCGGCGAACATGCTCGTCCAGGCGGGCAATCGCGGCGACGCGCGGCTCAACTTCCCGCCCATCGCGCACGAGCCGACGACGCAGACGGGTCTGACCAACTGCAAGGGCGCGTTGTCGATGGCGCGGCTCAACCCCGGCGATGCAACGAGCGATTTCTTTGTGCTGCTGTCCGACATCAAGGGCTTCGACGCCGACGCGCAGGGCGGCGACGGCGCGGGCTTTGCGGTGTTCGGCGAACTGGTCGCGGGCGCCGACGTCGCCGAGAAAATCTACGCCGCGCCGATTTCGGAGACGCTGGGCGAAGGCGTAATGCTCGGCCAGATGCTCGACCCGCAGGTTGCGATCAGGAGCGCGCGCCGCGTTCCCGCACCCGCCGACGCGCCGAAGGGTTGCGTCGTCAAGGCGCCATAAAGGCGCGGCGGACCCCCATCATTTATTTTGCGTTCATCGGCGCTGTGGCTATACCGCGCGCATGACTCAGCGTTCCTCCCTGCGCGCCTCGACGCGCCTGCTCGCCGCCGCTCTTGTTATCACGCCCTTGCTGGCGGCCTGCGCCGGTGGCGGCGGGGTCAAAAAGGACACGCGCTATGTCGCGCGCGATGTCAGCACGCTCTATCGTGCGGCGCAGGAGCGGCTCGATCGCCAGCAATATGGCCTCGCCGCCGCGCTGTTCGACGAGGTAGAACGCCAGCATCCCTATTCGCCATGGGCGCGCCGCGCGCAGCTGATGAGCGCTTTTTCCTATTATATGGACCGCGAATATACCCCGGCGATCGAGGCGGCGCAGCGCTTCCTGTCGATCCACCCCGGCAACAAGGACGCGCCCTACGCCTATTATCTGATCGGGCTCAGCTATTATGAGCAGATCAGCGACGTCACCCGCGACCAGAAGATCACCGAGCAGGCGAAAAATGCGCTCGGGGAAGTCATCCGTCGCTATCCCGACAGCCGTTATGCCGCTGACGCGCGCCTGAAGGTCGACCTGGTGCAAGATCACCTCGCGGGCAAGGAGATGGAGATCGGCCGCTTTTATCAGCGCAGCTCGAACTGGCTCGCCGCGTCGATCCGCTTTCGCGAGGTGACCGACAAATATCAGACGACGAGCCACGCGCCCGAGGCGCTTTATCGCCTCACCGAATGCTATCTCGCGCTCGGCATCCCGTCCGAAGCCAAGAAGTCGGCCGCGGTGCTCGGGGCGAACTACCCGGGCAGCGAATGGTACGACCGGGCCTACGACCTGATGCAGAAGCACGCACCGGCCGCCTGATGCCCGAACGTCGCCCCCGCGCAGGCGGGGGCCGCTGTCGTTCTTGCGCAACCTTTCCTGCGGCCCCCGCCTACGCGGGGGCGACATGTTACTACCGAATAGATTCTGCCTTTGTTCTGCGGTAAGGACGTGCCGTGCTGACCGCTTTGTCCATCGCCAACATTGTGCTGATCGAGCGGCTCGACCTCGAATTCGAGGCGGGGCTGGGCGTGCTCACGGGTGAGACAGGGGCGGGCAAGTCGATCCTGCTCGACGCGCTCGGGCTGGCGCTCGGGATGCGCGCCGACACCGCACTCGTTCGTCAGGGCGCCGACCGCGCGCAGGTGACCGCGAGCTTCGCGCCGCCTGCGTCCGGTACCGCGCTCGCCGCGCTGCTCGCCGACAACGACATTGCGCTCGACCCCGGAGAACCGCTGCTGATCCGCCGCACGCTCAAGGCCGATGGCGGCAGCCGCGCGTTCGTCAACGACCAGCCCTGCTCGGCGGCGCTGCTGCGCGAGGTCGGCGGCCACCTCGTCGAAATCCACGGCCAGCACGACGACCGCGGCCTGCTCGCACCGGCGGGGCATCGCTCGCTGCTCGATGCCTATGCGCGCGCCGATACGGGCGCGGTCGCCGCCGCGCATGCCGCGTGGCGCGCCGCCGAGGAAAGGCTCGCCGCGGCACGCGCCGCGATTGCCGAGGCGACGCGCGACCGCGAATGGCTCGAGCATTGCGTCGCCGAGCTTCGCGCGCTCGCGCCGCAGCCGGGTGAAGAGGCCGAACTCGCCGAGGCGCGCGCCGCAATGCAGAAGGGCGAGCGGATCGCGGGCGACCTTGGCGCGATCATGGAGGCGTTCGACGGCAGCGCGGGCGGCCCGGCGCTGCTGCGCGGCGCGGCGCGGCGGCTCGACCGGCTCGCGGGCGATCACCCGCTGCTTGCCGAAGCGCTCGCGAGCCTCGACCGCGCGATCATCGACGCCGACGAGGCCGAGACGAAATTGCACGAGGCGGCGCGTGCGATGGAATATGACCCCGACCGCCTCGAAGCCGCCGAGACGCGGTTGTTCGAACTGCGCGCGATGGCGCGCAAACATGGCGTCCAGCCCGACGAACTTGCGGCGCTCACCGACGACCTCGCGGCGCGGCTCGACGCGATCGAGGGCGGCAGCGCCGGCCTCGCAAAGCTCGAAGCCGCGGTCGCCGAAAGCGCCGCCGCCTACACCCACGCCGCGACCGCGCTGTCGGACCAGCGCGCCAAGGCAGCGGCACGGCTCGACGCCGCGGTCGCGGGCGAGCTTGCGCCATTGAAACTCGACGCCGCGCGCTTCCGGACGCTCGTCGAGCGGCTGCCCGCCGAACGCTGGGGCGCCGACGGCATCGACCGCGTCGAATTCCTCATCGCGACGAACCCCGGCGCGCCCTTCGCCCCGTTCGCCAAGATCGCGAGCGGCGGCGAATTGTCGCGCTTCATCCTCGCGCTCAAGGTCGCGCTCGCCGAAGAGGGCGGCGCCGACACGATCATCTTCGACGAAATCGACCGCGGCGTCGGCGGCGCGGTTGCGAGCGCGATCGGCGAGCGGCTCGCGCGGCTCGCGGGCGCGGGCAAGCAATTGCTCGCGGTGACGCACAGTCCGCAGGTTGCGGCCAAGGGCGCGGCGCATTTCGTCATCGCCAAATCGAGCGAAGGAACGGTCACGCGCACGAGCGTCCACGCGCTCGACGAAGCCGGCCGCCGCGAGGAAATCGCGCGCATGCTGTCGGGCGCCGAAGTGACGGAAGAGGCACGGGCGCAGGCGGAGCGGTTGCTGGAGGTGGCGGCGTGATCGCGCACCCGCTCGACCGCCCGATCTGGTCGATGCTCACCGGGCGGCAGGCGCATCTGGCCGAGGGCGATGCGCGCGCGGTGCGGATTGATCGCGGGTACGGGCCGTTCGGCGCGGCGGCGGACGAGGGGGCGGAGGCGCAGGCGGCGCTCGCGGCGCTCGTTCCTGCCGATGGCGAGCTGTGGATCGTCGAAGGCGCGCCGCCGCCGCTCCCGCCCGCTACGCGCGAGGTCAAGCGCGCGGTGCTCGCGCAGATGGTCGCCGAAGGCCCCCCGCCCCCGCCGCGCGCCGACGAGCCCGTCATCGTCGCGCTCGGCGAGGCCGACGCTGCCGAGATGCGGGCGCTCGCCGAACATGCGCAGCCGGGGCCGTGGGGTCCGAAGACGCATCTTTACGGCCCCTTTTTCGGTGTCCGCGAGAATGGCCGCCTGCTTGCGATGGCGGGGCAGCGGATGCTGATGCCCGGCATGGCCGAAGTCAGCGGCGTCGCGACCTGGGCCGATTGCCGCGGTCGCGGCCTTGCGCGCGCGCTGATCGGCCATGTCATGCGCGCAATGGTCGCACGCGGCGAGACGCCCTTCCTCCACAGCTATGCCGACAATGCGGGCGCTATTGCGCTCTACGAATCGCTGGGCTTTCGGCACCGGCGGCAAATTCATCCGCTGGTGGTGGCGCGGAGCACCGATTGAGAATTGCCCCTCGCAAGCGCTGTGCGCCGGTGGCAAAGACGGGCCGATGAAGGACATCGAATCGCTGACCGAGGCTGACGCCGCGAACGAGCTGATGCGGCTCGCCAAGGCAATCGTGCACCACAACCGGCTCTATCACGCCGAGGACAGCCCGGAGATTTCGGACGCCGATTATGACGCGCTCGTCCGCCGCAACAATGCGATCGAGGCGGCCTTCCCGCACCTGATCCGCGCCGACAGTCCGAACAAGCTCGTCGGTGCCGCGGTCGAGGCGTCGCCGCTCGCCAAGGTCACGCATGCGCAGCGGATGATGAGCCTCGACAACGCCTTTGCGGCCGAGGATGTCGCCGAATTCGCGGCACGCGTCCGCCGCTTCCTCAACCTCGGCGAGGACGAGCCGGTCGCGCTTACGGCCGAGGACAAGATCGACGGCCTGTCCTGTTCGCTGCGCTACGAAAGGGGCGTGCTCGTCCAGGCGGCGACGCGCGGCGACGGTAGCGTCGGCGAGGATGTCACCGCGAATGTCGCGACGATTGCCGACATTCCCCAATCACTCGTCGCCCCCGCGACGGACATTCCCGACGTTTTCGAAATCCGCGGCGAAGTCTATATGGCCAAGGCCGATTTCGCCGCGCTCAACGCGCGCCTGCTCGCCGAGGCCGAAGATCCCGACAAGGCGCGCCAGTTCGCCAACCCGCGCAACGCCGCGGCGGGCTCGCTGCGCCAGAAGGATGCGAGCGTCACCGCGGCACGGCCCTTGCGCTTTCTCGCGCACGGTTGGGGCGAGGTCAGCGACCTGCCCGAAGACACGCAATTTGCGATGATGAAGCGCATCGAAGGCTGGGGCGTCCCGGTGTCGCCGTTGCTCGCGCGCTTCGACAGTGTCGAGGCGGTGCTCGCCCATTATGCCGACATCGAGCGCCGCCGCGCCGAGCTGCCCTATGACATCGACGGCGTCGTCTACAAGGTCGACCGGCTCGACTGGCAGGCGCGGCTCGGCTTCGTGGCAAAGGCGCCGCGCTGGGCGATCGCGCACAAATTCCCCGCCGAACGCGCGCAGACGACGCTCGAGGCGATCGACATCCAGGTCGGGCGCACCGGCAAGCTGACCCCCGTGGGGCGCCTCACTCCCGTCACCGTTGGCGGCGTCGTCGTCTCGAACGTCACCCTGCACAACCGCGACGAGATCGAACGGCTCGGCGTGCGGCCGGGCGACCGCATCGTCGTCCAGCGCGCGGGCGACGTCATCCCGCAGGTCGTCGAAAACCTGACCCGCGACGAGGAGCGCGTGCCCTTCGTCTTTCCCGACCACTGCCCGGTGTGCGGCAGCGAGGCGGTGGCCGAAGAGGGCGAGGTCGATGTCCGCTGCACCGGCGGGCTGATTTGCGGCGCGCAGAAATTCGAACGCCTGCGCCATTTCGTCAGCCGCGGCGCGCTCGATATCGAGGGGCTGGGCGAAAAGAGCATCGAGGAGTTTCTGGCGCTCGGCTGGCTCGACAAGGGACCCGCCGACATCTTTCGCCTCAAAAATCATCGCGACGAACTGCTGGCGCGCGAAGGATGGAAGGAAAAGTCGGTCGAAAACCTCCTCGCCGCGATCGAGGCAAAGCGCCAGCCCGACGCGGCGCGCCTGCTCTTCGGGCTCGGTATCCGCCATGTCGGCGCGGTGACCGCGCGCGACCTGATGAAGGGTCTGGGCGACATTGCGCGGCTCCCCGCCAAGGCGCAGGAAATTCACGCCTATCTGGCCGAGCATCCACAGGACGAAGGCGAATCCGACGGCAAATATATGGCGCGCAAGGTGGAGGCGATCAAAGCGATCCTCGAGGTTCGCGCCGACGGCATCGGCGCCGCGGTCGGCGAGGCGCTCGCCGACTTCTTCCACGAACCGCACAATCGCGACCTGTGGGACGACCTTCTCTCGCAAGTCTCGCCGCCGCCCTATGTCGTCGAGACGCGCGAGAGCGAGGTGTCGGGCAAGACCGTCGTCTTCACCGGCAAGCTCGAAACGATGAGCCGCGACGAAGCCAAGGCGCAGGCGGAGAAGCTGGGGGCCAAGGCTGCGGGCTCGGTAAGCGCCAAGACCGACCTTGTCGTCGCGGGGCCGGGCGCGGGGTCGAAACTCAAGCAAGCCGCGGCGCTCGGCATTCCGGTGATCGACGAGGCCGCATGGGCGGCGATTGTGGAGGCGGCGGGTTAGGCAGGCGAGCGATGCCGGTGCCTATCGTTCGCCCGCTGTCATGCCGACCGCACAGGTTAGCGCCGGCGCGATCATCGGCACATGGTTACGCCCGACGACGACAAACGGCCTCTCGCCCGCCCGCACCGCTTCGGCCAACAGTCGCACAAAGTGGCGGTCGCGAATGCTGCTGTCGGCGCGATTGATCGCTCCCATTACAACGCCGCCGGTTTCCTCGTCATCGGCGGTTGGCGAGAACCATCGTGCCTCGGCGTCCTGCCACCGGCGTCCCGGCCATAGCCGCTCGGATTGCTGCTGGAGGTCGGCGACGCTGCCGATGGACTGATCTAGACCTATGGCTGCGGCCAGTGACCTCATACTTTCCAGAAGCGCACCGATTCGCGCGTCGAGCTTGGCTCCGGACAGGCCTTCGCGGTCCCGCAGGCGAACCGCTTCGCGCAGAGTGAAAAACAACAGAATCTCGTGGACGGGGAACCGGCTTTGAAGTTCCTTCATCTGATCCGCGGGGGAAGGCTCCAGCGAACGGGCAGGGACGCCGCGTTCGCGCGCCAGATATCGCAAAAAGCCCGACTCGCCGAAATCGGCGATCGTTTCGCTCACGGTCGCGGCCATGCCGCGATCCGGTCCCTCGTAAAAAACCACAGTTGGACGAAAATCTTCGATCGCGGCATCAATCTCCGCAAACTGGCCGTCGGCCGGATCGCGCGAATGGCGTGCTCCGACGATGGAAAGCGCGGAGGATTGAAAATTCCATTGCTGCGCGCGCGATTCCTGCCATTCAGCATAGTCGAGCACGTCGGGGCAGTCCGATTGGGCGGCGTGAAGCGGAACGGGCGATATCAGGATCGCGAGGGCGACCGCGACACGGGGTCTGAACATGGCGGATAAATTCCTCTTTTCATCGAGTGAAGTCAATTAGCGTCAGCGGTTCAACCGGTGGGAGCCAACATCGCTCGACCAAAGCCCTTGGGGTTTCGACGGAAGGAAGGCCACGACTTGCCAGCGGTGCGTGTCCGCCATAAAGCGCGCGCCGTGAGCCTGCTCGCCGCCTTGCGCCGTCCCGGCATCCTGCTTCTGCTGCCGGTGCTGTTCGCACTCGCGGCGCGGATGCTCGCTGCGCCGGGCTGGATGCTCGAAAGCGATGCGAGCGGGTCGATAACCGTCCGCATCTGTTCGGACCCTGCCAATCCCGGCGGCACCATCGACATCCCGATCGAGCGCGCCGGCGGCCATGACGCGGGTGAGGCGCAGCAGCATTGCCCGTGGGGCGCGCTCGCGGCGGCCCCGCCGCTTCCCGAAGGGGCTGTTCTTCCCGCCGCGCCGGTGGGCTTCGCGGCGGTTCCTGCCACCCCGGCATCGCTCGGCTTCGCGCCGGGCATCGCTTCGCCGCTCCCGCCGAGTACCGGCCCACCCAGCTTCGCGTAGAGCGTCATTCCGGCGAAGGCCGGGATCTCGCCGGTGCATGTCAAGGCCAGGTCGAGATTCCGGCCTTCGCCGGGATGACGAGACGACGGCCGCTCGATGCGGCCTGCACTCGCTCTCCCGCGAAGGATCATTCAATGAAAGACTATATGACCCGCCGGGCGCCGCTGTTGGCGCTCGCCCCCGCGCTGCACGTCGCGCCCAACCTCGAATGGGTGCCCGATGGCCCTTACGCCGACTATCGCAATCGCGTCGCGACGCCGGGCTATGCCCTCATCGGCGTGACCGGCGGCGCGACAATTGCCGAGGGCGTCGATGCCTTCGTCGATGTTCGCAACGTCACGGCCAAAAAGGCAATCGGCGACATCGGCGCCGCGATCACGGTGACCGACGCATCGGCCATCTATTACCCCGTCGAGCGCCGCGCCGTCTCGGCCGGCGTGCGCGCGCGCTTCTAGGGGGAGCGAAGGCGATGACCGACGTCCGCCCGATACCGCTCTACCGCACGATCTGGCGCTGGCATTTCTATGCCGGGCTGTTCGTCATCCCCTTCATCCTGCTGCTGTCGCTCACCGGCGCGGCCTATCTCTTCAAGCCGCAGCTCGATCGCTGGCAGGAACGCGAATGGCGAGGGCTGCCCACCGGGCGGTCGGTCGATGCCGACGCGCAGGTCGCGGCGGCGCTCGCGGCCTTTCCCGGCGCAAGCTTTCACTATTACCGCATCGCCGAAGCGCCCGGCGACGCCGCGGTAGTCCATCTCGGCCTGCCGTCGGGCGGCATGCGCGACGTCGCCGTGTCGCCGCGGGGGGAGGTGATCGGGGCGGCCGATCCCGATGCGCGGATTTCGGCCTGGCTGTCGCGCGTCCACGGCAGCCTGCTGATCGGCCGCGCGGGCGGTCTGCTCGTCGAGCTTGCGGCGAACTGGGCGATCGTGATGATCCTCACCGGCCTTTACCTCTGGTGGCCGCGCGGGCGGGGGCTCGCCGGCGTCGCCTGGCCGCGCCTCGCGCTCGGCACGCGCACGGCGCTTCGCGACCTGCACTCCGTGACCGGATTCTGGGTGTCGGGGCTTGCGCTCGTCCTGCTGCTCACCGCCTTGCCGTGGACCGACGTCTGGGCGAGCGGCTTTCGCGCGCTGCGCGCTGAAATGGGCTGGGTTGCGGGGACGCAGGACTGGAAAAGCGGCGGGGGCGATCCGCACGCCGCGCACGACCATGCCGCGATGGCACAAGCCGCCCCCGCCGGTCCCGTGCCGCGTGCGCCGCTCGCCTATATCGTCATGCGCGCGCGGAGCGAGGCGATGCCCGCCCCGGCGATCATCCAGCCGCCCGGCGCGCCCAACCTGTTCGGGCCGCCCAACGGCAATGTCTGGACGCTGACCACCCTGACGCAGAACCGGCCGCGGGTCCGCAAGGTCAGCTATGACCCCGTTACCAGCATCGAAGTGTCGCGCAGCGGCTTCGCCGACAAGCATGTCGTCGACCGCATCGTCGGCGTCGGCATCGCCTGGCACGAGGGGCAGCTCTTCGGCCTCGCGAACCAGCTTGTCGGCGTCGCGACCGCGCTCGCACTCGTACTGCTCAGCGTCACCGGCTTCCTGATGTGGTGGCGGCGCAGGCCCGGCGATGCGCTCGGCGCGCCGCCCGCGCCGCGCGATCCGGCGCGGCCAAGGGGCGTCGCGGCGATCGTCCTGCTCCTCGCCGCGCTGCTCCCGCTGCTCGCCGCATCGCTGATCCTGCTGTGGATCGTCGACAATTTGCTCCTCCCGCGCCTGCCGCGCGCGGCAAGGTGGCTCGGGGTCCGACTGGCGGGTTGAGCCGCACCGCGTTATGGCGGGACAAATGCGCTGCTTCGCCCGCCTTGCCTTGATGCTTGCCGCACTGTTCGCAGGCGCGATGGCGCACGCCGCCGACCGCGGCCCGGTCGTGCTCGCGGCGTCGAGCCTGCAAGGGGCGCTGGGCGAGGCGGCCGACGCCTGGGCGGCGCGGGGGCACGCGCGGCCCTTATTGTCCTTCGCGGCATCGTCGGCGCTCGCGCGGCAGGCGATGGCGGGGGCGCCCGCCGACCTGTTCGTCTCGGCCGACGAAGCGTGGATGGACGCGCTCGCGCGCGCCGGGCGGCTGCGCGGCGGAACGCGTGCGACGCTCGCCGCCAACCGCCTCGTCCTCATCGCGCCTGCGGGGAGCAAGGTCGAAATTGCGATCCAGCGGCGCTTCGCCCTCGCTGCCGCGCTCGGCAGCGGACGGCTCGCGATCGCCGACCCTGCCGCAGTCCCCGCGGGGCGCTACGCCAAGACGGCGCTCGCCCATTATGGTGTGTGGGACAGCGTCGCGCCCAAGCTCGCCCCGGCCGAAAATGTCCGCGCCGCGCTCGCGCTCGTCGAGCGCCGCGCCGCGCCGCTCGGCATCGTCTATGCGACCGACGCGCGCGCCTCGCGCCGCGTGCGGCAGGTCGCGCTCTTCCCCGCGTCGAGCCACCCGCCGATCCGCTATCCCGTCGCGATATTGAAGGCCTCGCGCCACCGCGACGCCGCTGCCTTTCGCGCCTTCCTCCTCTCGCTCCACGGCCGCGCGATCCTCGCGCGCCATGGTTTTGCAGCGCCCTAGGCCGCGCATGATGTCCGCCGAACTGTGGGGGATTGTCGCGCTGTCGCTGCGCGTCGGTGCGCTCGCGGTCGCCTTGACCCTGCCGCTTGCCTTCGCGCTCGCGTGGATACTCGCGCGCTGGCGCTTTCCGGGGCGCGTGTTGCTCGATGCGCTCGTCCACCTGCCGCTCGTGTTGCCGCCCGTCGTCACCGGCTGGCTGCTGCTCGTCGCTTTCGGCCCTGCCGGCCCCGTGGGGCGCTGGCTGGAGGAGTGGTTCGGCGTCGTCCTCATCTTCCGCTGGACGGGCGCCGCGCTCGCCGCCGCGATCATGGCGCTGCCGTTGATGGTGCGCGCGATGCGGCTGTCGATCGAGGCGATCGATCTCCGGCTCGAGGGCGCCGCGCGAACGCTGGGCGCAGGGCGGTGGCACGCCTTCCGCACCGTCAGCCTGCCGCTCGCGCTCCCCGGCATTTTCGCCGCGCTCGTCCTCGGCTTTGCGCGCTCGATCGGCGAGTTCGGCGCGACGATCACCTTTGTCTCGAACATTCCCGGCGAAACGCAGACGCTTCCGCTCGCCATCTATTCGGCGCTGCAGGTGCCGGGGGGCGAGGCGATGGTGACGCGGCTCGCGCTGCTGTCGGTCGTGCTCTCGCTCGCCGCGCTCGTCCTCTCCGAATGGCTCGTGCGCCGCTCGCACGGCGAAAGGGCGCGGCGTGGCGATTGATATTGACGTCGAAAGGCGGCTCGGCGAGCGCAATATCGCTGCGCGCTTTACCGCCGGACCGGGGCTCACCGCACTGTTCGGCCCCTCGGGCGCGGGCAAGACGAGCATCCTCAACATGGTCGCGGGGCTGCTCCGCCCCGACCGCGGCCACATCCGCATCGGCGAACGCACCCTGTTCGGCCCCGGCATCGATCTGGCGCCGGAGGCGCGGCGTGTCGGCTATGTCTTCCAGGACGGGCGTCTCTTTCCGCACAGGCGCGTGCGCGCGAACCTCCTCTATGGCCACGACCTCGCGCCGCCCGCGAACCGCTGGATGGGGTTCGACGAGGCGCTGGCCTTCCTCGGCATCGGCCATTTGCTCGATCGCTGGCCGCAAAGCCTGTCGGGCGGCGAGGCGCAGCGCGTCGCGATCGGGCGCGCGCTGCTCGCGGCCCCCGAACTGCTGCTGCTCGACGAACCGCTCGCCTCGCTCGACGCCGCGCGGCGCGGCGAGATCATGGCGGTGATCGAGCGTATCCGCGACGAGCTGCGCGTGCCGATCCTCTATGTCAGCCACGACCGTGCCGAGGTCGAGCGGCTGGCGACAGAGATCGTCCCGATCGGCGGCTAAGGTTTCACTTGAAACCAATAATGTGATAGGATTTCGGGTATGAAGAATCCCGCCACCCATGTCCACGACACTCCGCCGCCGGGCGCCGCGCCCGACTGGACGATTCCGCAGGATTGGGACGCATTCACCGCCGACGAACATGCGATGTGGGACCGGCTCTTCGCGCGCCAGTCGGAGATGCTTCCCGGCCGCGCATCGCAGGCCTTCTTGCGCGGGATCGACGTGCTGCGCCTCGAAAAGCCCGGCATCCCCGATTATCGCGAACTCAACGCGCGGCTGACGGACGCGACGGGGTGGCAGGTCGTCGCGGTGCCGGGACTCGTCCCCGACGATGTGTTTTTCGACCATCTTGCCAACCGGCGCTTTCCGGCGGGCAATTTCATCCGGACCCCCGAACAGCTCGATTATCTGCAGGAACCCGACGTCTTCCACGACGTGTTCGGCCATGTCCCGATGCTCGCCGACCCGGTCTTCGCCGACTATATGGTCGCCTATGGCGAGGGCGGACTGCGCAGCCTGCAATTCGACGCATTGAAACAGCTCGCGCGGCTTTATTGGTACACGGTCGAATTCGGGCTGATCCGCGAGGACGGCTCGTTGCGCATCTATGGCGCCGGGATCGTGTCGAGCTATGCCGAAAGCGTGTTTGCGCTCGATTCGGACAGCCCGAACCGCATCGGTTTCGACCTCGCGCGCGTGATGCGCACCGATTACCGGATCGACGATTTCCAGCAGAATTATTTCGTGATCGACAGCCTCGACCAATTGCTCGACGTCACGGTGAACACCGATTTCGCGCCGATCTATGCCGCCAACGCCGCGCTGCCGCCGATCCCGATTGCCGACATCCTGCCCGGCGATCAGGTGATCACGCGCGGCACGCAGGAGTATGCCCTCGCGAAAAGCTAGGGTCCTGAGCCTAGCCCCTCCCGCCTGCGGGAGGGGAGGAGTCACCAGCTCCCGAAACTCGCATCGGCCGGATTGGCGCGGTGGAGCGCGCGTTCCTTGCGCCGGTATCCGAATCGCCGCCGCTTGACGAGCAGCAGGCACGGCCATTCGCGGCTTCCGCCGCGCGCCGCCAGGCGAAAGCCGTGCGCGCGATAGGCGGCGAGCACATCGTCCATCTGCCGCGTGATCAGCCCCGCCAGAATCGCGTGCCCGCCCGGCGCGGTCGCCGCCGCTATGTCGGGCGACAGGGTGATCAGCGGCCCCGCGAGGATATTGGCGATGACAAGGTCATAGGGAGCGCGGTGACGGATCGCGGGATGGTCGGTCCCCGGCGCGACCGCGAGCGTCAGCCGCCCCCCACCACGCCCCAGCGCGATGTCATTGACCGCCGCATTGTCGCGCGTCACCGCGATGCTCGCGGGGTCGATGTCGGACGCGATCGTCCGTGCGCGCGGCCACAGCGCCATCGCCGCAAAGGCGAGCAGCCCCGTGCCGGTGCCGATGTCGGCAATGTTGCGCGGCGCCGCGCCCGCGTGCGCAAGCCGGTCAAGCATCGCAAGGCACCCCGCCGTCGTATCGTGCCCGCCCGTCCCGAACGCCTGGCTCGCGTCGATCAGGAAGCTGGTGCTGCCCCGCGGAACCCGGTCGGCATAGCTGCTCGTATGGACGAAAAAGCGCCCGGCGTGCACGGGTTCGAGTCCCTGCTGCGACAGCGTGACCCAATCTTCCTCGGGCAATTTCTCGACGGCCGGCGTCTTGCCCGCCGCGCTCGGAACCAATGCCGGGAGCAGCTTGAGCAGCGCGGGGCTCGGCCGGTCGTCGACATAGGCGTCGAGCTGCCACAACCCGGCATCCTCGTCGATCTCGCGCGTGACGACCACAGGCGCTTCGGAAAGCGCGTCGAGTGCAGGGATTTCGCCCGACAATGCCTCGGCCTCGTCGCGCGTGCAGGGGAGCGAAACGACCCAGCTCATGCGTCAGCGCACATAGGAAGCGCCATTCACGTCGAGCACCGCGCCGGTCATCGACGGCGGCGCGTCGAGCGCGCACCAGCGCGCCATTTCGGCGACCTCCTGCGGCATCGCGACGCGGCCGAGCGGGATGTCCGCAAGCAATTTTTCGCCGCCGCGGCTTTCCAGATAATCGTCGGCCATCCCGGTCATCGTGAAGCCGGGGCAGATGGCAAAGGCGAGAATCCCTTCCTTCGCGTGCGCGCGTGCGATCGTCTTGGTCATCGCGACCATTCCGGCCTTCGACGCCGCATAATGCCAGTGCGCGGGGCTGTCGCCGCGATGGGCGGCGCGGCTCGCAATATTGACGATCCGCCCGCCAAGGCCCGTCTGCTGCCAGTGAAGCACCGCCAGACGGCACAGCGACGCCGCCGCGGTCAGGTTGACCTGCAGCGTGCGGTTCCATTTCTCGAGCCACTCGTCGCCGGCGGCAGTGATCGGGTTCGCGTCGAAAATGCCGGCATTGTTGATCAGCACGTCGATACGCCCGTCGAGCGTGTCGAGGCTGTCCGCCCACAGGCGCGGCGGAACATCGGGGTCGGCGAGGTCGCCGTCGGCGCTCGACAGCGCGACGATCCGGTGGTTCTGGTGCGCGAGCGCGTCGGCGATTGCCGCGCCGATGCCGCGGCTCGCGCCGGTGATCAGGATATGCGTGGTCATGATCCCGCCATAGAGGAGGGGAGGTGACGTTGCCAACTCGTGCGTCCGCCTCATTTCGTCCCCCCGGCCTGCGCCGGGATGACAATAGGGACCGGAGGAGTCAGGGCGTCGTCGGCGTTACGCCACCCGGCGGCTGAACTCGCTCGCGGCCTTTTCCAGCGACTGCAGCCGCGCGCCCATCCGTGCGAACTCCTCGCTCAGCGTGCTGATCTCGCCCGCGACCATTCCCGAATCGTTGCGGATGCTCGCGATCGTCGACGACATCGAATCGGCGGCGAGCGCGGTTTCGTCTACCGCGGCGGTGATCGACGTCACCGTCTGCGCCTGCGCGTCCATCGCTTCGCGGATGCGCTGCGCCGACTCCTGCACTTCGACGATCGTCTGCTGGATCGACTGGTTCGCCGACACCGACCCGCGTGTCGCCTGCTGAATCGCGGTAATCTTGGCGGCAATATCGTCGGTCGCGCGCGCCGTTTCGTTGGCCAGGCTCTTGACCTCCTGCGCCACCACGGCGAAGCCGCGGCCAGATTCGCCCGCGCGCGCCGCCTCGATCGTCGCATTGAGCGCGAGCAGGTTGGTCTGTCCGGCGATCTCGCGGATCAGCCCGAGGATCGATTCGATCGACTGGGCATGGTGCGACAGCGCTTCCGACATGACGACCGCTTCGCCCGCCTGTTCGGACGCGCGCGTCGCGACGCTGGCCGATGCCTCGACCTCGCTGCGCGCATCCTCGATCGCGCGGATCAGGCCGGCGGCGGTCGACGCGGCTTCGCGCATCGCCATCGCCGACTGTTCGGACGCGGCGGCGACTTCGCTTGTCTTCGCGATCATCCCCTTGGCGGCATGGTCCGCCGATTCGGCCTGCCGGGCGAGCTGTTGGCGCGCCGCGTCGGTTTCCTGGACCAGCGACGCAATCGAGCGGTCGAAATCGCCCGCAATCGTCTGACGCTCGCTCGATACCGCCGCGCTGTTCAGCTTTTGGGCATAGGCCTGCATGATGTCGGCTTCCAGCATCGCCAGCCGGTTTACCGCACTCGTCAGCCGCGTCGTCCGTGCGGCATCGTCGGCACAGGCTTCGACAATATATTTGATCGTCACCTCCTGGCTATGCGCGATGCAGGCGAGAATCGAGGCGATGGGGATGCCGGTGCGCAGCGCGACATGCGTGTTCTGGCACGCGATCGTTGCCGTTTCCTGCCCTGCGACATCCTCATATTTGATGCGCGCCTGGTGAACGCTGCCCTTCATCAGCTTGTCGAACAATGTCCCTTCGATCTTCGGGACGTTGGGAAGCTTGTTGAACACGTCCCAATAGGCCAGCGCGATTTCCGTCTCGCGGCCTGCAACAATTTCGTGAATTTCGGCGGCGTCGGCGGCGAGCCGTCCGTCGAGGTCGTAAAAGGGAAAGCGGTCCGCCATCAATATGGGGTCGATCTGCTGCTTATGAATGGGACTTTCCTTCGCCATAAACCTCTTCCCTCGCCAAACCTCGGACGCGCGAACTTTGGTGTCCGCATTCGTCCCCGAATTTTGTCACCGGGGTATGCGGAGGAATTGGTAAAATCGTCGTTAACCAGCCAGGCGGGTTCGCAACAATTCAGCGGCGCTCGGCAGGTCTGACCGGATAGCCCTCAAAGGCCTTGATCGTCCGCAAGGCGAAGGCGCTATGCATTGCGGCGACGCCGGGCAAGCGCGACAGGCATTGGCGGTGCAGCCGGTCGAAATCGGCGACGTTGCGCGCCGCGACGCGCAGGCGGTAATCGGACGCGCCTGACAAAAGCTGGCACTCCAATATTTCGTCGTGACTTTTGACGGCGCTTTCGAACGCGGTCAGCGCCTCTTCGCTTTGCGAGGTAAGGCTGATGTCGACGAACACATCGAGGCCAAGGCCGATGGACGCGGGCGACAATCGCGCCGCATAGCCTTCGATGACGCCCGCCGCTTCCAGCGCGCGGACGCGGCGATGGCATGCAGACGGCGACAGCCCGACGCGCTCGCCGAGTTCGGCGACCGGTCGCGGCCCCTCGCGCTGCAATATGGTGAGCAGCTTGGCGTCTGTTCGATCAATCATGTTGCGCGAATCCCGGCGTTGACGCGAAAATTTGGCGCGTTTCTCTTCTTCTCAACGATGAATTGCAAGCAAATCGCGCTTGCGGGCTGCTATAAGCGCCGCCAGACTCGAGCGTGCCGGATTGCGCCACGCCGACAACAAGGTGGAGAGCGACAGATGATCATCGGCACCCCGAAGGAAATCAAGAATCACGAATATCGCGTCGGCCTGACGCCCGAAAGCGCACGCGAACTCGCGGCACATGGCCACCGCGTCCTCGTTCAGTCGGGCGCTGGCGAGGGCATCGGCGCGCACGACAGCCATTATGTCGAGGCGGGTGCCGAAATCGTCGGTTCCGCAGAGGAAATCTTCGCGACTTCCGACATGGTCGTGAAGGTCAAGGAGCCGCAGGCGAACGAGCGTGCGATGCTCCGCGAAGGACAGATTCTCTACACCTACCTCCACCTCGCGCCCGATCCCGATCAGACGCGCGACCTGATGAAGTCGGGCGCAGTGTGCATCGCCTACGAAACCGTCACCAGCCCCTATGGCGGGCTTCCGCTGCTCAAGCCGATGAGCCAGGTTGCCGGGCGCATGTCGATCCAGGCGGGCGCGACGGCGCTCGAAAAGGCGCACGGCGGCCGCGGCGTGCTGCTCGGCGGCGTCCCCGGCGTCGCGCCGGGCAAGGTGTGCGTGATCGGCGGCGGCGTCGTCGGCTTCAACGCGGCGCAGATGGCGGCGGGGCTTGGCGCCGACGTGACAATCCTCGACCGCGACCCCGAAGTGCTCGAACGCGTCGGCACCTTCTTTGAATCGCGCGCCAAGACGCGCTTTTCGAACCGCGCCAATCTCGCCGAATGCGTTGCCGAGGCCGACCTTGTCATCGGCGCGGTGCTCATCCCCGGCGCCGAAGCGCCCAAGCTCGTCAATCGCGAGATGCTCGGCACGATGCGCCAGGGTTCGGTCCTCGTCGACGTCGCGATCGACCAGGGCGGCTGTTTCGAGACGAGCCACCCGACGACGCACGCCGACCCGACCTATATCGTCGACGGCATCGTCCATTATGCCGTCGCGAACATGCCCGGCGCCGTCGCGCGCACCAGCACCTATGCGCTCAACAACGTCACCTTGCCGCACGCGCTGCGCATCGCCGATCTGGGGTGGAAGGAAGCGCTTCGCCGCGACGTGCATCTTTCGCAGGGGTTGAACGTTTGGAATGGAAAGGTGACGTTCGAGGCAGTAGCCGAAGCGATCGGAACCGACTATGTGCCTGTCGAGCAGGCGCTTGCCTGACGAAAAGGACCGAGACCACACGATGACCGACGAACGCGCGCAGCCCCCGCACGAAGAAACCGAAGAAAATGAGGTGCTGCGCGCGATGCGCGAGCTGAAGGCGCAAAAGGAGGCTGCCGACGCCAGCGAGGCCGGCGCCGATGCACCGGCGCGCCGGGGTATCGGCTGGAAAACGGCCGCAGGCATCGGCATCGGCTCGGCCGCGGTTCTCGCGGCGCTACTCTATGCGAACCGCGACAAGCTGAAATAGGCGGCGCGCCGCCTCAACCCGCCTCTATGGCATAATGGATCGGTTTGAACGTGCCGCCGCAACTGTCATAGGCCGAACAGGCCGTGAGGCCGATAATCAGGTCCGCGAGCGCGCGGAACCGGATGAAGTCGCCGGGCTTTGTCGTCGGCGGGTCGACCTTGATCCGACCGTCACGCCCGACCGGCACATTCATGAAGATGTTGAACGCCACCGGGATCGCGTCGGGTTCGATGCCGAAAGGCGCCAGCGCTTCGGCCAGATTGCCGAAACAGCCCCGGTGAACGGGTTTTCCGGGGTAAAAATGGCGGAACGTCGCCTCGCTGCACGGCGTCAGCAGAAAGTCGTGCAGCCCGGCGCGATCCTCGACGATCTCCAGCAGCGGGCGCGAACGGTTCGACCACAAGCGGTTGCCTTCGCCCAGGCGGATCGTCTCTTCATAATCAAAGGTGCGTCCGTTCGACAGCGCCTCGCGCGGGTCGTCGGCGGCAAAGGCCAGCATGTCGCTCACCTGCCCGCCTTCAGGATCGATCACGCGCAGATGCTGCCCGGCCGCCAAACGAAATGCCGTTCCCGATCGCGGGGGGATTTCGGCAATCATGCGGCGTTCCGTGGATCGCGGAACGGGCATTGCCAGTCGTCGCCGACGCGCCGGCCGCTATATTGCGCCGCCGCGCTCGCCTCGCCGTGGCGTGCTATCATCGGGTTGATGCTTCCCGCCAGTTCGGCGTCGCGCGCCAATATGCGCTCGCGCATGCGCTCATAGCGTCCCTCGGCGCGCAGGCGCTCGAACTGGTCGTGCAGGTTGAAAATCAGTGCCGGACGCTCGAACCGCCGCGCGGGGCGCGAGGCGCGCGGATGCAGGCCGACGACGAAATAGGCCTCGCCGCCGAAGCTCAGTCCGAAATGCGGATTGTCGGGGTCGGGCGACACGCGGGCGTCATGGCGCAGGCCCTTCCACGCATCCTTGTCGGCGAGCGACTGGATCCGCGTCCATAACGCCTCCTCGAACGCCGCCTCGTCCAGATCGTCGGGGCCTGCGAAAATCACCGAAAAGCTCCGAAATCCGGTCGGATCATCCTTATAGGAACGCGCCCATTCGACGAGTTCGCGATGGATCTGCAGGTCGTTCCAGCCGCTGGTCAGGTCGCGCGCCTCGAATATGCGGAGCATGTCGTTGGCGAGGGCGGATTTGGCTCCGACGCAGGGAAAATCGGGGGCGCCGATAAATTTCCGAAAACGGGATGAAAGGTCGGGGGCGGCGGTGCGGTCGAGCGCGTCGGTTGTCATGATGCCGATAACGCACGCGAAATCCAAAGGCTGCGTCAAGGCGCTGTCAATTGTCGGCGGTCGCATCAACAAACTTTCCGCCGGGACAGCCTTAGGCTCAGGACCCATTAATTACGCGTTCGAGGCGTCGAAATGGCGAAGATATCGGGTCCGGGCGGGTGCAGCGGGTAGCATCGCTACCCGCAAGGCCGCGCGGGCCCGAGATCGAAGCCATTTCGGCGTCCCTCCGGGATTTGACCGATTTTGTCCATTGCTCCGTCGGCAAGCCTCGAAATATCGACATATTCCGTCGTCTTGCCTCCTCGCACTGAACAAAATCGCTTCAAACCTCGAACGCATAATTAATGGGTCCTGAGCCTAATCAATTGCATATCGCGCCGACCGCGTTAAACCGCGCCCATCGACCGACAGAGTCACGGAACGGGGCTGATATGGCTGGCAATCAACCGGGCGGGCGACCGCTTTCACCGCACCTGCAGGTGTATAAATGGGGGCCGCACATGGCGGTCTCGATCTTTCACCGGGTAAGCGGTGACGGGCTCGCCATCGTCGGCGCGCTGATGTTCCTCGCCTGGCTCGGCGCGATCGCCGCCGGTCCCGATGCCTATGCGGCGTTCGTCGCCTGCGTGTGGCACGATCCCGACGCTGGAACCGTCCATAAAATCACCAATATCCTCGGCAAAATCGTCCTCGTCGGGCTGACCTGGGCCTTTTTCCAGCATCTCTTCTCGGGACTGCGCCACCTCGTCCTCGACACCGGCGCGGGCTATGAGCTCAAGACGAACAAGCTCTGGTCGGCGCTGGTCATGATTGCCGCCGTGGTCGCGACGGCTGCGGTGTGGCTCTACATCCTTGCGGAGGCAGTCAATGGGTAACGGCACGCATCTCGGCAAGGTCCGCGGCCTCGGGTCGGCGCAGCATGGCTCGCACCACTGGCTGCAACAGCGGCTGACCGCGCTCGGCAACGTCCTGCTCGTCAGCTGGTTCGTCGTATCGCTGCTCCGCCTGCCGCTCGGCGATCATGGCGCCGTGCTGCGCTGGGCGTCGAACCCGACGGTTGCGCTCGCGCTGATCCTGCTCGTCGTCAGCGTCTTCTGGCACCTGCGCCTCGGGCTTCAGGTGCTGATCGAGGATTATGTCCACGGCGAAGCGACGCGGCTGCTCGCGCTCGTCGTCCTGAATTTCTATGCGATCGGCGGCGCCGCATACGGCATCTTTGCCATCGTCCGCATCGCGCTTGGCGGGGGAACGGCGGCATGAGCGACGCCTACAAGATTATCGATCATGTCTATGACACCGTCGTCGTCGGCGCCGGCGGCTCGGGCCTGCGCGCCACGATGGGCAGCGCAGAGGCGGGGCTGAAGACCGCCTGCATCACCAAGGTGTTCCCGACGCGCAGCCACACCGTCGCGGCGCAGGGCGGCATCGCCGCCAGCCTCGGCAACAATTCGCCCGACCATTGGACGTGGCACATGTACGACACGGTCAAGGGCTCCGACTGGCTCGGCGACCAGGACGCGATCGAATATATGGTGCGCGAGGCGCCGCAGGCGGTCTATGAACTCGAGCACGCAGGCGTGCCGTTCAGCCGCAACGCCGACGGCACCATCTATCAGCGCCCGTTCGGCGGCCATATGCAGAATATGGGCGAAGGCCCGCCGGTGCAGCGCACCGCCGCCGCCGCCGACCGTACGGGGCACGCGATGCTCCACGCGCTCTATCAGCAGTCGCTGAAATATGACGCCGACTTCTTCATCGAATATTTCGCGCTCGACCTGATCATGGAAGACGGCGTGTGCCGCGGCGTCATCGCGCTGTGCATGGAGGATGGCAGCATCCACCGCTTCCGCAGCCAGGCCGTCGTCCTCGCAACCGGCGGCTACGGCCGCGCCTATTTCACCGCGACCTCGGCGCATACCTGCACCGGCGACGGTGGCGGCATGGTGCTGCGCGCAGGGCTTCCGCTGCAGGACATGGAATTTGTCCAGTTCCACCCGACCGGCATTTACGGCGCGGGCGTGCTCATCACCGAAGGCGCGCGCGGCGAGGGCGGCTATCTCACCAACTCCGAAGGCGAGCGCTTCATGGAACGCTACGCCCCGTCGGCAAAGGATCTCGCGTCGCGCGACGTCGTGTCGCGCTCGATGGCGCTCGAAATCCGCGAGGGGCGCGGCGTCGGCCCGCATTCGGACCATATCTATCTCCACCTCGACCATATCGACCCAAAGGTGCTCGCCGAGCGCCTGCCGGGGATTACCGAGAGCGGAAAGATTTTCGCGGGCGTCGACCTGACGCGCCAGCCGCTCCCCGTCGTGCCGACGGTCCATTACAATATGGGCGGCATCCCCTGTAACTATCGTGGCGAAGTCGTCACGCTCGGCAAGGACGGCCCCGACACCGTCGTTCCCGGCCTGTTCGCGGTCGGCGAAGCGGCCTGCGTGTCGGTCCACGGCGCCAACCGCCTCGGTTCGAACAGCCTTATCGACCTTGTCGTCTTCGGCCGCGCGACCGGACACCGGCTCAAGGAGCTGCTCACGCCCAATGCGGCGCAGCCCGCGCTGGCAAAGGACAGCGCCGATTTCGCGCTGTCGCGTCTCGACCATTTCCGCAATGCGAACGGCGGGTCGCCGACCGCCGAGGTGCGCACCGAAATGCAGCGCGCGATGTCGGCGCACGCGGCGGTGTTCCGCACCGACGAGCTGATGGCGGAGGGCAAGGACAAGCTCGCGAAGACCTATGCGCGGATGCAGGACATCCATGTCACCGACCGCAGCCTCATCTGGAACACCGATCTCGTCGAAACGCTCGAGCTCGACAATCTGATCGCGCAGGCGGCAGTGACGATGCATTCGGCGCACAACCGCAAGGAAAGCCGCGGCGCCCACGCGCACGAGGATTTCCCTAACCGCGACGATGCGAACTGGATGAAGCACACGGTTGCCTGGTTCGACGGCTGGGGCGGCAAGGGCGGCGGGGTCAAGATCGACTATCGCCCGGTCCACGAATATACGCTGTCCGACGACGTCGACTATATCAAGCCGAAGGCGCGGGTGTATTGAGGGGATGAGGGCGCCCCGCGCTGCGGAGCGGCGCGGGCGCGATCAGTCGAACAGGCTACTTATGGGGTCGAGGTCCGAAAAGGGTTGGTCGACCTGCTGGCCCATCAGATACAGCTTGTAACAGGCGATCGCGAAGAACATCAGGGCGATCGTCCAGATGATCGCCGTCTTGATGATGATCCAGCGTTTCGCTTCATAGGCCGCGAGCGCGCGCGCCTTGTGGTCGATGCCCAATTCGCCCTCGAACTCGGCAACGAGCTGCGCGCGGCGGGTACGCGAAATATTCGCGAGACTCGCGGCTTGCGTCACGTCCTGATTTGTCCGGCGAGTCGCCATGCCCACACCTTGTGATCTGGTCACATTTACAGCCACTATAGGTTGGAGGCCCTGATAAAGGGTTAACCTTCCGGCTGCGGGGCGGGGGGCAACCCCGAAACACCGATCAATTTTGTGCGGGCAGAGGTGCCGCGGAGCAGTGAGAGATCGCTCCGCGGCCGGTCGAGTGCCTTGGCCAGCAGCCGCAGCACGGCTTCGTTCGCCGCGCCGTCGGCGGGCGGCGCGCTGACCCGAACCTGCACGACATTGTCCGAAATCTTGATCGTATCGCGGCCGACGCCGGGGACGACACGGATTTCGAGCCGTCCACCGGCGGCGCGTGCCGCCAGCTCGGCGGTCAGCGCCGGGTCGGGCCGGTACTTCAGAGCGTGACGACCAGTTTGCCGACCGCGCTCCGGTCGCCCAGCTTGGCAATCGCCTTGCCGCCGTCTTCGAGGGCGTAGGTGCCCGTGACGCGCGGGCTGATCTTGCCCTGGTCCCACAGCCGGAACAGCCGCGCGATATGGGCGCGGTTGCGTTCGGGTTCGCGCATCACGAACGCGCCCCAGAAGACGCCAGCGACGTCGCAGCTCTTGAGCAAGGTCAGGTTGAGCGGCAGCCGCGGGATGCCCGCGGGAAAACCGACGACAAGGTAACGCCCCTCCCACGCGATCGAGCGCAGCGCAGGCTCGCAATAATCGCCGCCGACCGCGTCATAGACGATGTTGGCGCCGTCGGGGCCCACGGCCTCCTTGAACTGGTTCGCAAGCGCCTTGGAGGCATCCTTGTCGAACGGCTGATAGCCATAGACGACAACTTCGTCGGCGCCTGCCTCGCGTGCGATCTGCGCCTTTTCCTCGCTCGACACGCCCGCAACGACGCGCGCGCCCAGCGCCTTGCCGAGTTCGACCGCGGCGATGCCGACGCCGCCCGATGCGCCGAGGACGAGCAGCGTGTCGCCTTCCTGGATGCGTCCGCGATCGACGAGCGCGTGGATGCTCGTGCCATAGGTCATGAGCAAGGAGGCACCTTCGGCGAAGCTGTGGCTCTCCGGAAGGTGGTAAACATTGTGGACGCCAACCGCGACCGCCTCGGCCATTCCGCCATTGCCGCAGCCCGCGATGACCCGGTCGCCAACCTTGAACTGCGTGACACCTTCGCCAACTTCGGCAACCACCCCCGCGACCTCGCCGCCGGGAGCGAAGGGGCGTTCGGGTCTGAACTGATATTTATCCTCGATGATCAGCGTGTCGGGAAAATTCACCGCACATGCCTTCACGTCGATGACGATCTGTCCCTTGCCGGCGGTGGGGCGCGGCAATTCGCCGAGCGTCAGCGTTTCGGGGCCGCCGGTTGCGGTCGACAAGAGAGCCTTCATCATCTTCTCCTCTGTTCGTTATGCCGCCGCCGGCCGCATCCAAGGCCGTTCGGCGTCGAGCTTCTGCTCATAGGCTGCAATGGCTGCGTCGCTCTTTTCGGTCAGCGAAATTTCGTCGAGACCCTCCAACAGGCACATCTTGCGAAAGGGATCGATCTCGAAGGTAAAGCGGTCCTGAAACTGCGTCGTGACCGTTTGATGTTCAAGGTCGACATGGATCGGATCGGTCTTTGCCACTTCGATCAACCGATCAATCGCTGCCTGCGGCAGCACGACTGGAAGAATACCATTCTTCACCGCATTGCCTGAAAAAATATCCGAATAGCTCGGCGCGATGACGACGCGGATACCAAGGTCGCCGAGTGCCCATGCCGCATGTTCGCGGCTCGACCCGCACCCGAAATTGTCGCCTGCGATCAGGATCGGCGCGCCTTGATATTCGGGGCGGTCGAACAAATTGTCGGGATCGGCGCGCAGGCTTTCAAAGGCGCCGCCCCCCATGCCCTCGCGGCTCACCGTTTTCAGCCAATGGGCAGGGATGATGACGTCGGTATCGACATTTTTCAGCCCCAGCGGGATGGCGCGGCCTTCGACTTTATCGAGCGGGTTCATTCGGCGGCTTTCGGAAAGGGTGGTAGTTTGGCGACATCGCGCGGCTCGTGCTGGATGATGACGGTGGCACCCAGATTGTCGGCGAGGCCCTTGAACCGGTCGAAGGAAGCAAGCGTGTCGGCGCGATCGGTGTTAAAGGTGGGCACTCCGTTGCTGTCGTAATTCTCCTGGAAATGTGCCTGATCGCCGCTGAGGAGCACGGTCCCGGTTTCGGACAGGCGGACCAGCAGCGCGTGATGGCCGGGCGTGTGACCGGGCATGTTGAGCATCACGACGCGGCCGTCGCCGAAAACATCCTTGTCGCCGCTGACCGGCTCGACCGGCGCGCCGCCGTCGATCCATGCGGCAAAGGGACTAGCATTGACCGATGCAGGCTTGTCCGGGCTCGTCAGGACATCCCAGTCGCCCTTGCCGATGAGCAGCTTGGCCTTCGGGAAATCGGCGAGCTGTCCGATATGGTCGAAATGAAAATGGCTGACCGCGACATAGCCGATGTCGGCGGCGTCGATACCGAGTTCGCCGAGCTGTTCGACGATGGTGCGCGTCATTGAGGCTGACATCGCCCCCTCGCGGCTCAACTCGGCATTTTTCAGGCTCGCAGGCAGGCCGAAATCCCACAGCATCAACGTCTCGCCGTGGCGGATCAGGTAACAGCCGACCGACAGGTCGCGGCTCTGCCCTGTATAGGCGAGCGTGTCGGAAAAGGCATTGAGCTGGTTGACGCGGACGGTGCCGCAGTCGAGCCGCGTCAGGGTGAGCGCCGGTGCGGCTTTATCCTGCGCTGCTCCCGAGAGGGGAAGCAGCAGCGCGGCGACACTGGCGGCAAGGGCAGCAAGTTGTTTCCGGACCATCTTCTTCCTCCTTCGAATTTTCGGGGGGGTGGCAGGTGAAAAAGTCAGCGCATCAACTCGCGCACGTCGGTCAGCCTGCCGGTCACCGCCGCCGCCGCCGCCATCGCGGGGCTGACGAGGTGGGTGCGGCTGCCGGGTCCCTGGCGGCCCACGAAATTGCGGTTACTCGTCGAGGCGCAGCGTTCGCCCGGCGGAACCTTGTCGGGGTTCATCGCAAGGCACGCCGAGCAGCCGGGCTCGCGCCATTCCAGCCCCGCCTCGATGAAGATGCGGTCGAGCCCTTCGGCCTCGGCCTGGCGCTTCACGAGGCCCGAGCCGGGGACGACGATCGCCCATTTGACCGTGTCGGCCTTGTGGCGGCCCTTGATGACCGCGGCGGCGGCGCGCATGTCTTCGATGCGGCTGTTGGTGCAGCTGCCGATAAAAATATTCTCGACCGCGACGTCCTGCATCCGCGTGCCCGGCTCCAGCCCCATATAGGCGAGACTCTTGGCAGCCGCCGCCTGTTTCGACGGATCGGCGAAGCTCGCGGGATCGGGCACGACGCCGGTGATCGGAACGACGTCTTCGGGGCTCGTTCCCCAGGTCACGCTCGGTGCGATGTCGGCGGCGTTGATAACAACGCTCTTGTCATAGGTCGCACCCGGATCGGTGGCGAGGCTCCGCCAATAGTCGACTGCTGCGTCCCAATCGGCGCCCTTGGGCGCATAGGGACGGCCCTTGAGGTAGGCAAAGGTCACATCGTCGGGCGCAATCAGACCGGCGCGCGCACCGCCCTCGATCGCCATGTTGCTGACCGTCAGTCGTCCCTCGATCGACAGCGCACGGATGGCGCTCCCGGTATACTCGATGACATGGCCGGTGCCGCCCGCAGCGCCGATGGTACCGGTGATATGGAGGATGATGTCCTTTGCGCTGACACCGGGGCCGACTTCACCGTCGACGCGCACTTCCATTGTCTTTGCGGGCTGGAGCAGCAGCGTCTGCGTCGCGAGCACATGCTCGACCTCGCTCGTCCCGATCCCGAAGGCGAGCGCGCCGATGCCGCCGTGGCATGCGGTATGGCTGTCGCCGCACACGATGGTGGTGCCGGGCAGCGAAAATCCCTGTTCGGGCCCGACGACATGGACGATGCCCTGCTCGGCTGCGACCGCGTCGATATAACGGATGCCATATTCGGGCGCGTTCTTTTCGAGCGCGGCGAGCTGCGCCGCGCTCTCGGGATCGACGATGGGCAGGCGGTTGCCGTTTGCATCCTTGCGCGGGGTCGTCGGCACATTGTGATCGGGAACCGCGAGCGTCAGGTCGGGGCGGCGCACCGCGCGACCGCTCGCGCGAAGCCCCGCGAACGCCTGCGGGCTGGTGACTTCGTGGACTAGGTGGCGGTCGATGAAGATCAGGCAGGTGCCGTCGGGGCGACGCTCGATAACATGCGCGTCCCAGATTTTCTCGTACAGGGTGCGGGGGCGGTTCATGCGGTCCACTTAAGCCAGTCGAACAACAATGCAAGCCGGTGGCTGATGAAAACGCAATTATCGGTCGCCGATCATGCCCGATCTATTGTTGCCGTCCCGGACTTGATCCGGGATCCAATCATCCAAAGTCGCGCGAATGGATCCCGGGTCAAGTCCGGGATGACGAATCCAGATAGTGATTTGGATATGGAACGGGCCTATAATGTCAGCATGTCGCTGCCCGCCATCCTCCTCCTTGTCCTCGCCACCGTCGCGGGGATGGAATTTGTCGCCTGGGCAAGTCACAAATATATCATGCACGGTTTCGGCTGGGCGTGGCATCGCGACCATCATGAGCCCCATGACAAGGCGCTGGAAAAGAACGACCTGTTCGCACTTGTCGGCGCCGCACTCAGCATCTCGATGTTCGCGCTCGGCAGTCCGATGATCATGGGCGCGGGGGCGTGGGAGCCGGGGACGTGGATCGGGCTCGGCGTCCTCATCTATGGCATCATCTACACGCTCGTCCACGACGGGCTCGTCCACCAGCGCTGGTTCCGCTGGGTACCGCGGCGCGGCTATGCGAAGCGGCTGGTTCAGGCGCACAAGCTCCACCACGCGACGCTCGGCAAGGAGGGCGGGGTCAGCTTCGGCTTCGTCCTCGCGCGCGACCCGTCGAAGCTCAAGGTCGAACTCAGGGCGCAGCGCGAAGCGGGCATCGCGGTCGTGCGCGAGGCGCTCGCCGAATAATCGTTCGGGGCCCTCCGCAACCATCGGGCACGCGCTTGGTTGCACTTCCCGAAAGGAGTTCGCAATGTCAGGCAGGGTTTCTACCGGACGCGTTGGCGGCGTTCTGAAAATGTTGGGCGGCGTCGGGCTGGTATGGCTCGCCGGCCGCGCAATGAAGGGGTCGGGTGGCCCGAAAAAAGCCGACGGTCATGCGGCTGCCTATCGTGACGACGAGACCGATCCTGAAAATATCGACCAGACGCGCTCGGCCGGGCCGGACGCGATGCGCGATCCGGCGACGCGGCCGTGGGGAGCGGTCGACGAGGCGAGCGACGAATCCTTTCCGGCCAGCGACCCACCTGCCTATTGAGACCGGGTGTCAGGCGGCGCGATAATCGGCGATTATCGCACCCGCCGCCGCGAGTTCCTCTTCATGGCTCGCCTCGCGCCAGTCCTCGGCGAGCGCCGCGGTTTCCCACTCGCGCATCGCCGGGTGGGCGAGAATATGATCGACCCACGCCTGTCCCGCGCCGACGTCGAGGCCGTATGTGCGGATACGAAAAGCGACCGGCGCGAAAAAGGCATCGACTGCGCCAAAGGTGTCACCCGCCAGCCAGGGGCCGCCAAAGCGCGCCAGTCCCTCTTCGAACAATTCGCGGAGGCGCGCGACATTGGCCTTCAGCGCATCGGACATCGGCTTGGGCGTGACGCGCACCCCCACATTCATCGTGCAGTCGCTGCGCAGCGCCGCAAAGCCGCTGTGCATCTCGCACGCCGCGCATTGTGCCCAGGCGCGCGCATCGGCGTCTGTCGGCCACACGCCATCGTGCCGGTCGGCAAGGTAGAGCGCGATGCCGAGCGAATCGTAAATCGCCCGCCCCTCGTGCAAAAGCACCGGAACCTGCCCGGTAGGAGAGAAGCTGCGAAACTCGTCATAATTGGTCGGTTTGGTGAAGGGTTCGATGCGATCGTCGAACTTTATTCCCAGCCCCTTCATCAGCATCCACGGGCGCAGAGACCAGCTCGAATAATTGCGGTTGGCAGTGATCAGCACATACATGACTCGCGCTCCTGTGCGACGATGGGGGAGGTGTAGTCGGGATCATGCGCAAAGGGCAGCTCGCTGCCGTTGCGGAGCACCGCGAGTACCGCGGCAAAGTCGGTTCGCGCGCGCCAGCCGAGACGGCGCTCGGCGCGCGATGGATCATAGACGCGGTCGATCGCCTCGGGCAGCACCCATCCGCGCGCAGAATAGAGATCGGCGGCGTCGGGGAAGTGCCGTGCGATCACCGCACGCGCATCGCGCGCCAGCTCGGCAGCCTCCTCGCGCGCGAAGGGCGGCGGTGCCGACAGGACGAACGTGTCGCAGCCGATCTCGGGCGTGCGCTCGAGCGCGGCGAGATGCGCCGCCGCGGCATCCTCGACCGTCAGGCGGCGGTTAAGCAGTTCATTGGCCTTGAGATTCTCCCCGCTTGGGACGGCGTGCGTATCGTCATCCTCGGGAAAGAAGCGCCCCGTGCGCAGGATCGCGATCGATATGCCATGCTCGCGGTGGACGAGCCGGCACGCCTGTTCGGCGGCGAGTTTGGTGATGCCATAGATGTTGCGCGGCGCGAGCGGGCCGAAATCTTCGTCCATCCACCAGGCGCCAGCATCGCTCGCCCCTGCGCGCACATCGTCGCGGACCATCAGCGACGTCGTCGAGGTGAAGAGAAACCGGTCGTTGCCCGCCGCGACGGCGGCTTCGATCAGGTTGAGCGTGCCGCTCGTGTTGACGTCGATGAAGGCCTGGCGCGGATAACGGACGATGTCGGGCTTGTGCAGCGCGCCCGCGTGGATCACTGCCTCGATGCCATTGTCGCCCATCGCCCGGTCGACGAAAGCGCGGTCGGCGACGGTGCCGAGCAATTGCGTATGCGCGCCGGGCACGACGTCGAGCCCCACAACCTCATGTCCCGTCTCGATCAGCAACGGCGCGAGATAGCGTCCCAGCCAGCCCGACGAACCGGTCAACAGGACGCGCATCGAATGTCTCCTACGGCCAAGGACGCGCGCCCGATAACGAAGCGCGAGGTCGCGAGCAAGCCTTGTCAGTCGGGCGCGACCTGACCTGCGTCGCGCGGCGCGACGATCGGCGGCGGTGCGGCCGGGTTTTCGCGCTGCGGCAGCTCGCTGAGGTCGAGCCAGTCGGTCTCGCGTCGGCGGTGATAGCTGTCGATAGCCGCGAAAGGGATGCGGAAGGGAAAGCCCCAGTCGCTGTTCCACATTGCGACGACGCCCGTCCGCGTCGCAGGTTCGAAAATCATCGTCGCGCGATAGCCCGACACCGCACCCGAATGGCCCGCGAGACGGCTGCCGCCAAAGGTAAAGCTTCGCCAGCCGAGGCCGTAGGCGGCGTCGCTGTTCGCTTGCCGCAGCGCGCCGCCGTAGAGCCGTCCGGTGCCGACGCGGGGGCGATGGGCAAGCTCCAGCACCGCGGCGGAAAGCACGTCGGAGCGCGCCCCCATCATCGCCTGCATCCATTTTGCGAAATCGACGATGTCGCTCTGGACACCCGCCGCCGCTGGAACGCGCCAATAGGCCTCCTTGACCGGCAGCACGCGCTGCTCGCGATGCGGCTTCGCCCAATCGGCTGCTGCGATCAGCGGCTCCATTCCATAGCTGGCGCTCGCCATGCCGAGCGGAGCGAACAGCCGGTTCATCACGGCATCCGAAAAAGGCTCGTTCGCCGCGCCCGACAAAAGCTCGCTCGCGGCGTCGAAAGCGATATTCTGGTAGGTGTGACAGGTGCCGGGATCGCATTGCAGCGGCGCGCCGGCCAGGCTGACGCGTAGCGCCGTCGGGTCCTGTCCGTCCTCAAGCTTGTCGTCATAGGCGTTTTTCGTAAGGCCGGTACGCTGGGCGAGCAGGTCCTCGATCGTGATGCGCGTCTCGCCGCCGCCGGGAAGGCGCAGCGTCGTGCGCCGGTCGGCCAGCCGCGCGCGAAGGTCGAGCGCGCCGCGATCGGCGAGCGCTGCGGCGAGGGTGCCCGCCACCGTCTTCGACACCGACGCCCAGCGAAACAGCGTGTGCGGCGTGACCGGCGCGCCGGTCGACGCGTCGGCGACGCCATAGGTGCGGACAAAGCGCAGTTCGCCTTCCTCGACGACCGCGACCGCGAGTCCCGCCATCTCGGGCCGCTGCGCCAGCGCGGTCAACTGCCGGTCGAAGGCTCGGTAATCGATGCGCCCGCGCCATTCGGCGGGCGTGTCGGGCAGGTTTTCGGGGGCGCTGCGCGGAATGGCGACGCTGGCGACGGGATCGCCGCCGCCCATCGCGTGATAGCCGACCCAACCCGACAATCCCAGTGTGGCGAGGGCGATCAGAACGATGACGATGCGGTGCATGGGGCGGTCTCTTAGCCGCCCCTTACCCCGTCGTCACCCCGTCCGCTGTGGGAAGGCGTCAGGCGATGTAATGCGCCGTCGTCTTTGCCGCGACCTCGTCCGCGGTCACACCCGGTGCCAGCTCGATCAGCCGGAACGGGCTGTCATGGTCGTCGCGTTTGAACACGGCAAGGTCGGTGATGATCATATCGACCACATTCTTGCCCGTCAGCGGCAGCGTGCACGCCGGTATGAACTTGGGGTCGCCGTTCTTCGACACATGCTCCATCACGACGATGATCTTCTTGACCCCGGCGACAAGGTCCATCGCGCCGCCCATGCCCTTGATCATCTTGCCCGGGATCATCCAGTTGGCGATGTCGCCATTTTCGGCGATTTCCATCGCACCGAGCACGGTCAGGTCGATATGCCCGCCGCGGATCATCGCGAAACTGTCCGACGAGCTGAAATAGACCGACTGCGGCAGTTCGCTGATCGTCTGCTTGCCCGCATTGATCAGGTCGGGATCTTCGTCGCCCGCATAGGGAAAGGGGCCGATGCCGAGCATGCCGTTTTCCGACTGCAGCGTGACCTCCATCCCTGCGGGGATATGGTTCGCGACCAGCGTCGGGATGCCTATCCCCAAGTTCACATAATAGCCGTCCTGCAGCTCTTTCGCGGCGCGCGCCGCCATGTCGTCACGGGTCCAGCTCATTGTGCATCCTCCCGCTCGCGGACGGTTCGGAATTCGATCTTCTTGTCATAGGGCGCGCCGACGATCATGCGCTTCACATAAATGCCGGGCAGGTGGACACAGTCGGGGTCGAGGCTGCCGACGGGGACGATTTCCTCGACCTCGGCGACGCAGATTTTCGCCGCGGTTGCCATCGGCTGGTTGAAGTTGCGCGCGGTCTTGCGGAAAATCAGGTTCCCGCTCTCGTCGGCTTTCCATCCCTTGATGATCGCGAGGTCGGCAAAGATGCCGCGTTCGAGGATATAATCCTCGCCGTCGAAACTCTTTACTTCCTTGCCCTCGGCGACGAGCGTGCCGACGCCGGTCTTGGTATAAAAGCCGGGGATACCCGCGCCGCCCGCGCGGCAGCGTTCGGCGAGCGTCCCCTGCGGGCAGAATTCGACCTCGAGCTCGCCTGCCAGATATTGCCGCTCGAACTCCTTGTTCTCGCCGACATAGGAGGAGATCATTTTCTTGACCTGCCGCGTGCGCAGCAGCTTGCCCAGCCCTTCACCGTCGATGCCGGCATTGTTGCTCGCGATGGTGAGGTCCTTGACGCCCGCGTCGCGGATCGCGTCGATCAGCCGCTCGGGGATGCCGCACAGGCCGAAACCGCCCGCGCAAATATGCATGCCATCGAACAAAAGCCCGTCGAGCGCCGCCGCCGCGTCGGGATATCGCTTATTCGCCATAGGTCGGCCTCCTCTCGTGTCGCGTGCGACATTGGCGCAAATAATTCATCAATTCTAATTGTTCTAATTTTCGATTATTCATAACTGATGTCTATCAATCGAATTTCGATCTACCATCTCGAAACCCTGCTGTGGATCGAACGGCTCGGGACCTTCTCGGCGGCGGCCGAGCGGCTCAACACGACGCAGCCCGCGGTGTCGGCGCGGATGCGCGAGCTTGAGCAGCGCGTCGGCGCGACGCTGTTCCGGCGCGACGGGCGCGGCATGGCGCTCACTCCGGCGGGGCGCAAGCTGGTGCGCGACTGCGCGCCGCTGCTTCGCGAGATGGAGCAGGCGCTGCTCGGCAGCGGCGGCTTCGGCGAGGCGAGCGGGGTGGTACGCATCGGCGCGGGCGAGATTGCGGCGGCGAGCTGCCTCCCGCCCTTCGTCGCCGAACTCAAGGCCGATATGCCGGGTGTCGGGCTGGAGATCGAGATCGACCTTACCGCCAATCTCATCCAGCAATTGCTCACCGGGCGCACCGACCTCGCCTTTGCCGCCGGCCCGATCGCGCACCCCGCGCTCAAGACCAGCCCGATCGGCGAGGTCGAACTGGTCTGGCTCGCAAGCCCCGCAGTCGCTGCGGCCTTTGCGGGCGGCGCGGCGATGCTGCCGGTCTGGTCGCTCGCCAGCCACTCGCCGATCCACGGCCGGATGCGCGAGGCGATCGCGGCGTCGCGCATTGCGCAAAAGTCGCTCAATCTCTGCAACAATGCGCGCACGATGATCGACATCGCGCGCGCCGGGGGCGGCATCGGCATCTTCCCGCGACCGATGGTGCGCGGCGAAGTCGAAAGCGGCGCGCTCGTCGAAATCGCCGCCATGCCCGCCCTCGCGCCCGTCGAGTTCCACGTCGCAATGCGCGTCGCCGACACCGAGCCCGTGCTCACGCAGATATTCGACCGCGCGGCTAAGCTGAACCTCGCGGCGGCAGGCGCATGATGAGGGCAGGGTGCGATCGATTTCCGGGCATTCTTTCCACCCTCAAGCCGACGTTCCGCCGACCAAGTGCTCGACCTAACGCGGCCCGACCATCCCCTCGCCTGCCGGAACGTCATGCCCGTTGACGTCGCGCGCAAGCAGGCGGTGCTTTTCATAGGGACCGGGCAAGTCCCATTTGCCCGTTGCTTCGGCGGTGAAGCCGAAGAAGCGGCCGTAATATTCGGGGTCGCCAATCATCATCAGCGCGCCGTCGGCCGCGCTTTCGGCGGCGGCGAGCATATGGTCCATCAGCCGGCGGCCGTGCCCGCCGCGCTGCGCGTCGGGGCGCACGGCGACCGGGCCGACCATCACGAGCGGGGTGACGGTGCCATTGGGGGCGCGGTGCGCGACCGGCCAGCATTGGATCGTCGCGACGAGCGCGCCTTCGGACACCAGCGCAAAGCTGAGCGCAGGGATGGCGCTGGCGCCCTCGCGAAGCCGATAGGCGGTGCGGGCGAAGCGGTCGGCGCCGAATGCCGCGTCGAGCAAATCCTCGACCGCCTGCGGTGCAATCTCCGCCAATGGAAGTAACTCGACCAACGCGCGCCCTTTCGCTAATGCGGCGGCGCTTTAGGGGCGCGCGGCGGCGATGCAAAGCCGAATGTCGCGTCCTCCAGACAGGATTTTCTTGTGACCGATCAATTGTGGCTCGAAGTCGACGGCTTGACCGTCCAGGTGCTCACCGGAATCTATTCCGAAGAGACGCACCTGCCGCAGCCATTGCGCATCTCCGTCCGCGCGCGGCTGGCGATGGCCGATCATTATGAGCCGACGACGCCGCTCAGCCGGTCGAAAAATTACATGAACCTGAAATTCGCGGCGACCGAGGGCATCCCCAAGGATGTGCATTTCGTGCTGATCGAAAGCGTCGCCGACCACATCATCGACACGCTCTTCCTGCAGGACGACAAGGTCGAGGAGGTCGAGGTGAAGATCGTCAAGCTCGCGATTGCCGAGGAGGGCGAACAGATCGGCATCACGATGCGGCGGAGCCGCGCGCAGTGGCGTCCGTGATGCAGCGGCTGGCACTTGTCACCGGCGGTCTGCACCGCGTCGGCGCGGCGATCGCCGCGCGGCTGGCGCGCGAAGGCTATGCGCTCGCGATCCACAAGCGCAGCCCGGGCGAGGCCGACGCGGTGCTTGCCGACGCGCTCGCCGATACCGGCGCCGAGTGCCGGCGCTTTGCTGCCGATCTGGCAGACCCGGCGGCGGTGGAGGGGCTGGTCCCCGCGGTCGTCGAAGCCTTTGGCCGCGCACCCGACCTGCTCGTCAACAATGCCGCGCTGTTCGCCGAGGGCGAGTGGGGCGATCTGTCGCACGCCGCGCTCGCCGAAATGATGCAGGTCAATCATCACGCGCCGGTAATGCTTGCAAAGGCGCTCGTCGCCGCCAGCACCCCCGATGCGCGGCCCGCAATCGTCCACATCCTCGATCAGCGCGTCGCCAATCCGGTGCCCGACCAGCTTGCCTATAGCCTGTCGAAATCGGCGCTGTGGCAGGCGACCGCGACGCTTGCCGTCGCCTTCGGCGACCGCGCACGCGTCAACGCCGTCGCGCCGGGGCTGACGCTCGCGACCGACGATTACAGCGCGGCGCAGGTCGAGCGGCTCGCTGGTCGGATGCCATTAAAGGCCCTGCCGCGCCCCGATCAGGTCGCGGATGCGGTCGTGTATCTCGCGCGCGCCGAGTCGGTGACGGGGCAGACGATCTTTGTCGACGGCGGTGCGCATCTGGCGCCGCTGGGGCGCGATTTCGTGGCGCTGGAGCGGGGTTGAACGTCGCTGGCAATGAGGGCTGTTTAGGACCGATTTCTGCCATCAAACAGGAAACGTCCGCTCCCCACCCCCAAGCCGCTATTCACCTCGGTGCCGTGCGGCGCTCAATAAATATGCACCGCCTTGGTGACGAGATAGCCGTCGAGTCCTTCGGGGCCGCTTTCGCTGCCGAAGCCCGACTGCTTGATCCCGCCAAAGGGCATGTCGTGGCTTGAAATGACGAAGCTGTTGATCCCCACCATCCCGCTTTCGATCCCGTCGGCAATTCGATTGATGCGGCGGCCGTTCTCGGTGAAGGCAAAAGCGGCGAGGCCATAGGGCAGCCGGTTCGCCTGTTCGAGTGCATCCTCTTCGGTCGCGAAGGGGCGTATCAGCGCCATCGGGCCGAAGGGTTCGTGGTTCATCGCATCGGCGTCGACCGGCACGTCGGCGAGCGCGGTCGGCTGGAAGAAATAGCCGCCCTCGCCGCGACCGCCGCCCGCGACGACGCGCGCGCCCCTGGCGGTCGCGTCGGCGATCATCGCCTCGAGCGCGGGGATACGGCGCTCGTTCGCGAGCGGCCCCATCTGCGTGTTGGCATCGAGCCCGCTTCCGACGCGGACCTTGGCGGTGCGCTCGGCAAAGCCCTTGACGAAGGCGTCATAGATGCCCTGCTGCACATAGAAGCGCGTCGGCGACACGCAGACCTGGCCCGCGTTGCGGAACTTCTGCGCGACGACGCGGTCGAGCGTCGCGTCGAGGTCGCAATCGTCAAAGATCAGCACCGGCGCATGGCCGCCGAGTTCCATCGTGATACGCTGCACATTGTCGGCCGCGAGTTTCATCAGATGCTTGCCGACCGCGGTCGATCCGGTGAAGCTGACCTTGCGGATCACCGGGCTTCCGAGCAGGTGGCGGCTGATCATGTCGGGATTGCCATAGACGAGCTGGGCGGCGTCGCCGGGGATGCCTGCATCGGCGATGCAGCGCATGATCGCGCTGGTGCAGCCGGGCGTTTCCTCGGGCGCCTTCGCGATCACGACGCAGCCCGCGGCGAGCGCGGGGGCAATCTTCTTTACCATCAGATTGACCGGGAAGTTCCACGGGCTGAACGCCGCGACCGGGCCGACGGGCTGCTTGAGCACCATCGCGCGCTGCCCTGCGGGCCGCTGGAGGACACGGCCTTCGATGCGCTTGCCCTGTTCGGCGAAATAGTCGAACAGCCCCGCCGCCGACAATACCTCGCCGCGCGCCTCTGCAAGCGGCTTGCCCTGTTCGAGCGTGAGCAGCGTCGCGATATGGTCGGCACGTTCGCGGATCAGTCCCGCGGCCTTGTGCATCAGCGCGGCGCGCTCGTCGAAGCTCTTCGCGCGCCACAGCGGCCAGCCGCGCTCGGCCGCGGCAAGCGCCTCGTCGAGGTCGGCGGCGGTTGCCACCGGTAGTTCGGCGATGGTGTCGGCGGTTGCGGGGTTGAACACCGGCCGCGCCTCGCGCGCCTCGCCCCCGCGCCACTCGCCCGCGATGAAAAGCTGGAGGTCGGCGTCATAGGTGGCGGTGTCGGTCATGGGCATTTCCTGTCTGATCCGTGGGGAGATTGGTCAGTGCGAGCGATATAGGCGCGATCAGCGATAGTTAAAGCTGATACTAATTCGCTCGCCCTTGCCGGAGTGCGGCATCACTTCGTGCCGCAGCCAGCTTTCCCACAGAAAGACGCGCCCCGCCGCGGGTTCGGCATAGACGAAGGGGAGCAGATGTTCGGGCGCGTCGTCGGTGCGCCCCGGCGCCGCCATCAGCATAGCGAGCCGCGGGTCCTCCAGCTTGAGCGCGCCCGACCCGGGCGGCACCGCGACATAGAAGGTGCCCGACACGATGCTGTGCGGGTGGATATGCCCGCTGTGCGTGCCACCGGGTTTGAGGATATTGACCCACAGGCTGTCGAGCCTGAGCGGCTTCGCCAAATCGAAATGGCACGCCTTTGCAAAAGCGCGCACCTGCTTGTCGAGCAGCCGCTTGAGGTCGGCGCAGGCGGGATCGCGTTCGGGCAGGTCGGCGAGGCTCGCGTAACTGGTGTAGCCCTTATAGCCATGCTCGCGGCTCCAGCGGCGCCCGGCGGCGTCCTCTTCGGCGAGCAGGTGGCAGCTATGTTCGAGTTCGTCCAGAAGCGCGTCCGATCCGATGTCGGCTTCGAAGAAAGGGGTGGCGAAGAGCGTGCGAACGGGCATGATGGCCGCAAAGCACAGCCACGGAGCAAGAGCAAGGGAGACACCCCATTTCGTCATGCCGGACGTGATCCGGCATCCATTCGTCACTCGCTGCGCAGAATGGACCCCGGATCAAGTCCGGGGTGACGAGGTGGAGATGACAAGAGGAGGGAGAGACTATGGCCGCTTTCGAATTGATCGCCGATGGACTGCGCTTCCCCGAGGCGCCCGTGGTAATGGCCGACGGCAGCGTCATCGTCACCGAGATTGCGGCGGGTCGCATCACGCGCTGCTGGCCGGGCGGACGCAAGGAAGTGATCGCGTCGCCCGGCGGCGGCCCGAACGGGCTGGCGATCGGCCCCGACGGCAAGCTCTATTGCTGCAACAACGGCGGGTTCGAATATGTCGAGGCGAACGGCTTTCTCGCGCCGCACGGCATCGCAAGGGACTATTCAGGCGGGCGGATAGAGCGGATCGACATCGGCACCGGCGCGGTTGAGACGCTCTACCGGAGCGGCGATCAGGGCGTCAGCCTGCGCGGCCCCAACGACCTGATGTTCGACGCGCACGGGGGCTTCTGGTTCACCGACCATGGCAAAGTCGACTATGACAAGCGTTGCCACGACATCGTCGGCATTTTCTATGCGAAGGCGGACGGCAGTTTCGTCGAGGAAGTGATCTTCCCGAGCTACAACCCCAATGGCATCGGCCTGTCGCCTGACGGAACGAAGCTTTATGCCGCCGAAACCTACACCTGCCGCCTGACGCAATTCAATATCGTCGCCCCGGGCAAGGTCGACGATGCCGCGGGGCCGGGCGGACCCGGCATCCCGCTCTATCGCCCCGCGGGCTATAAATTCTTCGACAGCCTCGCGATGGAGGCGTCGGGCAATATCTGCGTCGCGACTATCGGCGAGTGCGGGATCAGCGTCGTGTCGCCTGCGGGCGAACTGGTCGAGTTCGTCGCAACCGACGACGTCTTCACGACCAACATCGCCTTCGGCGGCGCCGACATGCGCGATGCCTATATCACCCTGTCGGGCAGCGGGCGATTGGTGAAGACGCGTTGGGCACGGCCGGGTCTGGCGCTCGCCCATTGACGGCCCCGCGCGGTTGAATCCGCTCCCCGCATCTGCAAGGTTGGTTTCCTTGCAGAACAAACGGAGGGGCGCGTTCATGAATGACAGCGGTTGGGCGATCGACATCGATCGCGATGATATCACCCAGGCCAGTCTCGTCGCCGATCCGCCGCCGCCGCTCCAATCCGGGCAGGTGCGTGTGCGCATCGACAGCTATGCGATGACCGCGAACAACATCACCTATGCGGTCTTCGGCAAGCCTTCAGGGCTGTTCGGCAACGACCAGGGCTATTGGGATTTCTTTGCCGAGCGCGATGCGCCCGGGCGCCTGCCTGTCTGGGGCTTTGCAACCGTCACCGAAAGCGCGGCCGATGGCGTCGCGGTGGGCGACCGTTTCTATGGCTATTACCCGATGGCGAGCCACGCGGTGCTCGACGTCGGCAAGGCTGGACCCGCTGGCTTCACCGACGTCACGCAGCGGCGCAAGACGCTGCCCCCCATCTATAACCAATATCAGCGGATCGACGCGCTCGTCGATTATCGCGCCGCGCATCACGACCATTGGCCCGTCTTTCGCCCGCTCTTCCTCACCGGCTGGCTGATCGCCGACCAGTTCGAGGATGAGGGCGATTATGGCGCAGCGCAGATCCTGATCGCCAGCGCGTCGAGCAAGACGGCGATCGGCCTTGGCTTTTCACTCGCGCGGCGTGCGAACCGGCCCGAGACGGTCGGGCTCACGAGCGCAGCGAATGTCGAGGCGCTCGCCGCGCAGGCGATTTACGACCGCGTGATCAGCTATGACCAGATTTTCGCGCTCAACGCCGGCGCACCTGCCGCGCTTGTCGATATGGCAGGCAATGGCGCGGTAACGCGCTCGGTACACAGCCATTTCGGGAACAATCTCAAAGCGTCGATCGTCGTCGGCAAGTCGCACTGGGACGCGCGCGCCGACGACAATGGCCTCCCCGGTCCGCAACGACAGGGCTTTTTCGCGCCGGGGCGCAGCCAGAAGCGCATCGCCGACTGGGGCGGCGCCGAGTTCGGCAAAAGGATCGCCGAAGCATGGCTTGCCTTCATGGCGGTCGCCCCGCGGTTCGCCGCCATCGACAAGCGCCGCGGCGGCGACGCCGCACTTGCAGCCTATCGCGAGATGCTTGCGGGCACGCCGAACCCCAAGGCCGGGATCGTCATCGAACCATGAGCTTTTCGACCGTCATCTTCGATTTCGGCGGCGTCATTACGTCCTCGCCGTTCGAGGCGTTCAACCGGCTCGAGGAGGAACGCGGGCTGCCGCGCGACTTCGTCCGCCGCGTCAACGCTGCGAACCCCGATAGCAACGCCTGGGCCTTGTTCGAGCGCGCCGAGATCGACGGAGCGGCGTTCGACCGCATGTTTGCCGAAGAGGCGCGCGCACTGGGGCACGAGCTCGAGGGTGCGGCGGTGCTCGCCGTGCTTGCGGGCGCGGTGCGCCCCGCGATGGTCGCCGCGCTCGACACGTTGAAGGCGAAGGGTTTTACGGTCGGCTGCATCACCAACAATGTCCCGACGCAGCAGACCGGGCTGCAAGGCGCAGGCATGGCGCGCACCGCCGCCGATGCCGAGCAGATCGCCGCGATCATGGCGCGCTTCGACCATGTGATCGAATCGAGCAAGGTCGGTGTGCGCAAACCCGACCCGCGCATTTACCGCATGATGTGCGACGCGCTGGGGGTCGAGCCTGCGGCGTGCATCTATCTCGACGACCTCGGGATCAACTGCAAACCGGCAGCAGCGCTCGGCATGCACGCGATCAAGGTGACGAGCGGCGAACAGGCACTCGCCGACCTGTCGGCGGCGTTGGGGATGAGGCAGTTTCCGGCATCGTTGTGCGTGTGAAGTTGCGCAGATTTCCGCGGCTTCTTGCACCCGCAACTCGCGTTGCTTGCGACTGTTCCCTTTACTTGCCCACCCACTTTCCTATGTCGGTCCTATGGTCAGCCCCGCACCATCGGTCCCCAAGGATTTTGCGCAGCTTACGCTAGCCCAAGCGGCCGAGCTGCTCGCGGCGCGCAAGCTGCCGCCGGTCGAGCAATGGCAACCCGAGCGCAGCGGTGACAGCGCGATGGAAATCCGCGCCGACGGCAGCTGGTATCATGAGGGCGGACGGATCAACCGCCCTGCGATGGTCCGGCTTTTCTCGACCATCTTGCGGCGCGAGCCCGACGGCAGCCATGTGCTCGTCACGCCCGCCGAGAAGCTGGCGATCGCGGTCGAGGATACCCCCTTTCGCGCGGTCGAGATGAAGAGCGAGGGGGAGGGCGCGGACCGCAGGCTCATCTTCCGGCTCGACACCGACGACCTCGTCATCGCGGGCGCCGATAACCCGCTTAGCTTTGGCGACGATCCCGACAATCCCGACCCGCGTGTCCACGTCCGCGGCTTGGTCGGCAACGGGCTCGAGGCGCGGATCGACCGTGCGCTTTATTACGAGCTGGTCGAAATGGCGCTTGCCGAGGGGGGCGATCCCCCGGCGATCTGGTCGGGCGGCGTCCGTTTTCCGCTGGTGGGCCGCTGATGCTGTCGGCCAAGCTGCGCGCCGCGCTCGACAGCCTGCTCCCCGATCCCGGCGACGATGAGGGCTATCTGCTTCAGGGCACGACGCTGCGCGACGCCGCGGTGCTGATCGCCTTCACCGACCGGCCCGACCCCGGCGTGATCCTGACGCAGCGCCCGCAATGGCTGCGCGCTCATGCCGGGCAGGTCGCCTTTCCGGGCGGGAAGGTCGACCCGACCGACCGCGACGTCATCGACGCGGCGCTGCGCGAGGCGGAGGAAGAGATCGGGCTCGACCGGCGCGACGTCGCGATTGCGGGCGTCACCGACCCCTATCGTTCGGGCAGCGGCTATCACATTACCCCGGTACTCGGCGTGATTCCGCCCGACCTGCCGCTCGACCCCAATCCCGACGAGGTCGAGGAATGGTTCGAAGTGCCGCTCGACATCTTGTTCGATTCCGCCAATTACCAGCGGCACGAGGCGAATTGGCAGGGGCAGCGCCGCCGCTATTATGACATGGATTGGCAAGGACGACGGATCTGGGGCGTGACGGCGGACATCATCATCAACCTGTCGCGGCGCCTGCCCACAGGATGGCATCGCTAATATGACCGGGACTCTTCCCGACGCCGATTGGCGCGCGCGGCCCGGGCTGCGCCGAATCGTCGGCGCGCTCGGCGCCGACGCGGTGAAGATCGTTGGCGGCGCGGTGCGCGATACCTTGCTCGGACTTCCGGTGACCGACGTCGATCTGGCGACCCCGCTCCTTCCGCAGGAAGTGACGCGGCGGCTGGAAGATGCGCATGTGAAGGTCATCCCTACAGGGATCGCCCATGGCACCGTCACCGCCATCGCGAGCGGCGACCATCACGAGATCACGACGTTGCGCCGCGATGTCGAAACCGACGGCCGCCGTGCGACCATCGCCTTTGCCGGCGATTGGCGCGAGGATGCGGCGCGTCGCGACTTCACGATCAATGCGCTTTATGCCGACCCCGACACCGGGGAGATTGACGACTGGTTCGAGGGGCTCGCCGATCTTGCCGCGGGCTGCGTTCGCTTCATCGGCGACGCACCAGCCCGGATCGCAGAGGATCATTTGCGCATCCTTCGTTTCTACCGCTTTGCGGCGCGTTTCGGGCGGGGCGAGCTTGAGCCCGTCAGCCATGCCGCCGCCATCGACGCGCGTCAGTCGCTGAAAAGCCTGTCGCGCGAGCGGGTTGCCGACGAACTGCTCAAGATCATGGCGCTTCCCGACCCGCGGGCCATCCTATTGCAGATGGCCGACGACGGCATTTTTTCGGTCGTGCTGCCCGAACTCGATCTGGAATTCGGCAGCGCGCTCGACCAGCTGCACGTCAATGAGGATGCGGTCGCTGCGCCGGCGGCCCCGCTCCGCCGTTTTGCGGCCTTGCTTCCGGCGGACGCGACGATTGCCGAACAGGTGGCAAGCCGGTTGCGGCTGTCGACCCGCCAGCGCAAATATCTGGCTGCACTCGCGCGGCACCGGGGCGCCGTTCTGCCGCCCGCGCGCCAGCTTGCCTATGCGGTCGGCATCGACGCGGCGCGCGACATCTATTTGCTGGCGAGTGACGAGGCGGCGGCGGCGGCGGCGAAAGGCGCGCTCGCGGGATGGGACGTGCCGCAGCTACCGCTGAAGGGCGGCGACATCATCGCGCGCGGCGTCACCGCGGGGCCGGAGGTTGCCCGCCTGCTCAAGGAGATCGAAAGCGCGTGGGTGGAAGAGGACTTTCCCGACGCGGCCCGCGTTGCGGCGCTCGCCGATCAGAAAATCGGCTTGGTGCGCGACTGACGCCAGAATTCGAGCGCGGAGATGCTGTCCATCGGCCGGGCGAAAAGAAAGCCCTGGCCGAAGTCGCAGCCGAGAGCGGAAAGTAGTCGCGCCTGGTCGGCGGTTTCGACGCCCTCGGCCGTCGTCCGCATCCCGAGCGTTTCGGCAAGGCTCTGGATGGTACGGACGATTGCCACTTTTTCGCGATCGTCGACCATATGCTCGACGAAGCTGCGGTCGATCTTGAGCACGTCGAGCGGCAGCCGCTGCAGATAGGCGAGATTCGAATAGCCGGTGCCGAAATCGTCCATCGCGATGCGGGCGTGGAGTGCCTTGATCTTGCTCAGCACCGACATTGCAAGATCGGGGTCGGCGATGATGGCGCTTTCGGTGAGCTCGATCATCAGCCGCTCGCCGCCGATCTTGTGCGTTTCGAGCGCGCTACGGACCGCCTGCGCGATGTCGTCGCGCACAAGCTGGATCGCCGAGACATTGACCGAAAAATAGCAATCGACGCGCTCGCCGCCATTCTGGCGGTCCCAATCGGCAAGGACTTCGGCTGCCTTCCCTATCGCCCATTGGCCGAGCGGAACGATCAGCCCCGAATCCTCGGCCACCGGGATGAACTCGGACGGCGACACGAGCTGTCCGTCCCCGTTGGTCCAGCGGGCCAGCGCCTCGAAGCCGGCAACCGCGCCGGTCGCAAATTCGACGAGGGGCTGGAAATCGAGACGCAGCCGATCGTCCTCTATGGCGTGGCGAAGCTCGGTTTCGAGGCCGAACCGGTTATCGACGAGCCGGGCGGCTTCGGGCTCGTATATTTCGATGCGGTCGGTGCGCTTGGCGCGTTTCAGGGCGATTTGCGCATGGCGGAACTGATCGGCGACGTCCGTGCCGGGTGCGGATTGAATGGCACATCCGATTGCACATCCGACGCTGACTTTGAGGTCCGCGATGCGAAAGGGGTGGTCAAAACAGCCCCGGATGCGCCCGGCCAGTTCGCGGATGTCGGCCTTGCCTTTACCGATGCGGGTCGAGACCGCAAATTCGTCGCCGCCGGTGCGCGCCAATATGTCGCCGCTGCGAAGACTTGATTTCAGGCGTCGGGCAACGGTGATGATGAGCTCGTCGCCCGCAAGCGAACCGATATGTTCGTTGATCCGGCTGAAACGCGACAGGTCGAGTAGGAGGACTGCATGGTCGCCCGGTTTCTCGGCATCGGTTGCCGCCCGCTCCTCGACCAGTTCCTCGAAACCGGCGCGATTGGGAAGCCCGGTCAAGCTGTCGGAAACAAGTTCGCGGCGCAGGTTGCGCTCGGTCATCATTTCCTGCGTGCGGTCGATGAGGGTGAGCAGGAACAGCGAATCGTCGCCGCATTCGGACGATAGCGGACCGATCGATCCGCGCAGGTCGCGCGCCGCCACGCCTTCGCCAAGTTGGCAGGCGAATTCGTCGGTATCGGCCGGATTCAGTGTGGCGCGTTCGATTGCCTGCAACAGCTCGGTTGGAATGTCCGTGCCGACGGTGGACAGTCCCAGCCGATCAAACGCAGCATTGCTTGCGTGGAGGCGAAAACGCCCGCGCTCCATAGGCCGGATGAGCGCCGCAGGCACCGGCAGCGCGTCGATCCAGCCGACAAACAGGATGGGCCGGTCTTCGCCGGTTCTATTGATAGGCATAACAAAGGGTTTCGTGCGACCTTTCCCCATTGGCCGTTGCCTAGGGCAAGGGGAGTAAAGAAGCTATTTACGGCGACGCGATTTCGCGTTCAGGTGAAACGATTATTTCGCGGAAAGCCCGTCGGCGGCATGCGCCCGGCGGCGCCGCGCGCGACGCGCCACGGCGCGAGGTCGGTTTCGGTGCGCGTGCGTCCCGTGTCGCCGCCCATCGCCCAACTCAGCCCCTCGGCAAAAGGGAAGGCGATTGCGTCGGATAGGCCGCCGTCACGATAGCGTTGAAGCATCACGCCCTGACCGCGGGTCATTACGGGGATTTCGGCGAGCGGGAAGACGACGAGTTTGCGGTTCTCACCCACCACCGCGACGCTGTCATCGTCCGCCGCGATGGGACGCACGACCGCAAGCTGCGCCTTGGGTTTCAGGTTGACGACGTTGCGGCCCTTGCGCGTCTCGGCGACGACTTCGGCCATATTGGCAATGAAACCGTGTCCGCTCGACGAAGCGACGAGCAGGCGCCCTTCGGCTTGCGCCGGAACGAGTGCGACGATCCGCGCGTCGGGGTCGATGTCGACCATCAGCCGCAGCGGCTCGCCGAACCCGCGCCCGCCGGGGAGCTTGTCGGCGCCGACAGTATAAAAGCGCCCGTCGCTTGCGGCGACGAGCAGTTTGTCGGTGGTCTGTGCATGCGCGGCAAAGGCCAGCTCGTCGCCTTCCTTGAACTTGAACTCGCCCCACTGGTCGGGCGTGACATGGCCGCGCTGCGCGCGAATCCAACCGCGCTTCGACAGGATGACCGTCACCGGCTCCTTCTCGATCATCGCGTCGAGCGGGATGTCGCGCGTGGGAGCGGCTTCGGCGATGGTGGTACGCCGCGCGCCGAGCGCCGTGTCGGGGCCGTACACCGAGCGCAAAGCGGTGAGGTCGCGCTTCAGCCGCGTGCGCTGCCGCGCTGGGCTTTCGACGAGCTTGACCAGCTCCTCGCGCTCGGCGGCGAGGGCCTCCTGCTCGCGCTTGAGCTCCATTTCCTCGAGCTTGCGCAAGCTGCGCAGCCGCATGTTCAAAATTGCCTCGGTCTGGCGGTCGGTCAGGTGGAACTCGGCCATCATCACCGTCTTGGGCTCGTCCTCGGTGCGGATGATCTCGATCACCCGGTCGAGGTTCAGGAAGGCAATCAGATAGCCTGCAACCAATTCGAGCCGGTCGTCGATCTTGGCGATGCGATGCTTCGACCGGCGGACCAGCACGATGATCTGGTGCTGGAGCCATTCGGTGAGCAACTGGTGCAGCCCCATCACCTTGGGCGTGCGCGTCGCGTCGAGCACGTTGAGGTTGAGCGCGAAGCGCGTTTCGAGTTCGGTCAGCCGGAAAAGGCTTTCCTTCAAGATGTCGGGATCGACATTGCGGCTCTTGGGCACGAGCACGACGCGTAAATCCTCGGCGCTCTCGTCGCGCACATCGTCGAGGATCGGTAGTTTCTTGTCGGCGATCAGCTGTGCGATCTGCTCGATCAGCTTGCCCTTGGCGACGCCATAGGGGATTTCGCTGATGACGAGCTGCCAGGTGCCGCCGGGCAGCTTTTCGAGCCCGTCGGCTTCCCATTCGCCCGTATCATTCCTGCCGGTCGAAAATCGCGCGCGTACGCGGAAACTGCCGCGCCCGGTGGCATAGGCCTGCGCGATCGTATCTGCGCCGTCGACGATCAACCCGCCGGTCGGAAAATCGGGGCCCTTCACATGTTCGAGCAGTTGCGCAAGCTCGGCATGCGGATTTTCGATCAGCAGCAGCGCCGCGTCGATCACCTCGGCGGCATTGTGCGGCGGAATGTTCGTCGCCATGCCGACCGCGATCCCGCTCGCGCCATTGGCGAGCAGGTTCGGGAAGAGCCCCGGCATGATCTCGGGCTCTTCATCCTCGCCATTATAGGTCGGCTTGAAATCGACCGTGCCCTCGTCGAGCCCCTGCATTAGGTCGATGGCGACGCGGGTCAGCCGCGCCTCGGTATAGCGATAGGCGGCGGCATTATCGCCGTCGATATTTCCGAAGTTGCCCTGGCCGTCGACGAGCGGATAGCGGAGCGAGAAATCCTGCGCGAGGCGAACCATCGCGTCGTAGACCGCCGTGTCGCCGTGCGGGTGGAATTTGCCGATCACGTCGCCGACGACGCGCGCCGACTTCTTGTAGCCCTGTGACGGGTCGAGCCGCATCGCGCGCATCGCCCACAACAGGCGACGGTGGACGGGCTTCAACCCGTCGCGCAGGTCGGGCAGCGAGCGCGCGGTGATCGTCGACAACGCATAGACGAGATAACGCTCCGACAGCGCGCTATCGAACGGGGTGTCGATGTTGCCTGAAGGAGGGGGTGGTTCGGATGGAGGAAGGTCGTCGGTGATGCTCGCCATTATCGGGCGCCGATAGCAAGGCTAGGGCAGCATGGCAAAGGGCTTAGGATGGGAGCTACGGCTTGTCGGCGTAAGCCTTGACCAGATCGAACATATAGTCGCGCCCCATATAGACCGACTTTACCGAAATCCGTTCGTTCAGCCCGTGGACGCCGTTGCCGTCGGGGTCGCCCCAGATGCCGGGAATGCCATAGGTCGGGATGCCGACCGCGCCGAGGAAGGTCGCATCGGTATAGCCGTTCGCCATCGACGGGATGACCTTCAACCCCGGCCAATATTTGTCGACAAGCCTTTGCATCGGTTCGATGATCTTCGGGTCGAGCGGCGGCGCCGGCGGGGCGGGGCGCTTGGGTGGCAATTGCGTCACCGTGACTCCGGGGTCGTCAATGATACGTTCGAGCTCGCCCTTGATCTCCTCGATCGGATGGCCGGGAAAAATGCGGCAGTTGATATTGGCGCCGGCGCGCTGCGGCAGCGCGTTCGCGGCGTGGCCGCCGTCGAGCAAAGTCGCGACGCAGGTGGTGCGGATGTTGCCGTGGAGGAAGCGGTCGGTGTTGACGGTCGCCTCGGCTGCCTTGTCCGCGGGGTTCGCCGCGAGCGCGACCATCGCCTTGCCGACCTCGTCGCCACGCAGCGCACCGGATTCGGCGAAGAAGCGGCGCGTGGTATCGGTCATTTCGACCGGAAACGCATATTCGTCGATCGCGGTCAGCGCGCGCGCGAGTTGATTGATGGCATTGTCGCGCACCGGGACCGAGCTGTGGCCGCCCGGATTGCGCGTCTCGAGCCGGAAATTGGCAAAGGTCTTTTCGCCGACCTGCACCGATTGGCCGATCACATTGCCCTTGCCGTCGCTGTCGCCGCCGCCGCCCTCGTTGAGCGCGAATTCGGCGTCGATCAGGTCGCGCCTGTTCGCGGTGAGCCATTCGACGCCGTTGAACGCGCCGTTGGTTTCCTCGCCGCAGGTCAGCGCCAGCTTGACGGTGCGTTTGGGCTTATATCCCTCCTGCCGAAAGCGGATCAGCGTGTCGGTCCAGATCGCCGCCTGCGCCTTGTCGTCGAGCGTGCCGCGGCCATAGAAATAACCGTCTTCTTCGACCATTTTGAACGGATCGCGTTCCCAATCCTCGCGCTTTGCTTCGACGACATCGATGTGCGCGACGAGCAGGATCGGCTTCGCGGCCTGCGACGTGCCCGGATAAACGGCGACGAGTCCGCCCTCCTTCGGATGCTCGGGCGTCGCAAAGAGCGTGAGTTGGTCGTCGGTGAAGCCCGCAGCTTTCATCCGCGCCGCCATGCGTTCGGCGGCGAGCGTGCAACTGCCCGACGACAGCGTGGTGTTCGTTTCGACCAGTTCCCTGTAGAGTTCGCGAAAGGCGATCTGGTCGGCGCGCGGCTGTGCCTCCTGCGCAATTGCGGGCGCGCCGACCAGCAAGGCGGACGTCAGCAGCGCAGTCAGTTTCGGCATAAGTCTATCTCCCGTTCGCACGATGGGAGCAGAAAGCGCCGGAGCCTGCAAGCCGCTTGCGCGGCGCGGCGCTTTCGCGCAATCGGGAGGAGAGAAGGGGAGAGCGATTGACGCGGACCGAAGACCATCCGCCGGGCCTGCTGGCGCGTGCCGTACGGCGGCTGTTGTTGCTGCTCTATCGCGTCCGCGGCTGGCGGGCGGTAGGGACGGTGCCCGAGCCGCGCCGTTTCATCATCATCGCCGCACCGCACACCAGCAATTGGGATTTCGTCAACTTCCTGGGCCTCACCGCCGACGTCGGCATCCGCCCGCATTTCATGGCGAAGCTGTCGCTGTTCAAATGGCCGCTCGGTGGCTTCATCCGCCAGATGGGCGGTATTCCGGTCGATCGCACAAAGGCGAGCAATGCGGTGCAGCAGATGGTCGACCAGTTTGCGCGCCGCGCCGAGTTCATCCTGACCGTCGCGCCCGAAGGAACGCGCGGGCGGGCGAGGAAATGGCGCACCGGATTTTACCAGATCGCACTCGCGGCGAAGGTGCCGCTTGTCGTCGGACTGATGGATTATGGTACAAAGACGGGCGGACTTGGCCCGATGATCTGGCCATCGGGCGATTTTCGCGCCGATATGCAGAAAGTTTTCGAAGTCTATAAGAATTGCGTCCCCCGGCATCCCGACCGTGCGGTCCGGTCGATCAACGATATATTGGGCGACGATACGGAAGCGGGAGCGGCGATATGACCGGGATGCTGGCACTGTTGGGGATGAACTTCGCGGGGCTGATCGCGGTGATCCTGCTGCTGTGGGGTGTGGCCATCGCGATCCGCGACGTATCGTTCATCGACGCCTTCTGGGCGTTCGGCATGGTGCTGCTGGCGTGGTGCAGCGCGGCGCAGGTCGGCTTGGCAGGGCTGCACGGTCAATTGCTCTTCGGGTTGACGACCCTGTGGGGGTTGCGGCTGTCGATCCACCTGTTCGCGCGCTGGCGCGCCGAGGGGGAGGACCCGCGCTATCGCCGCATATTGGGCGGCGTGATCGAGAAGAAGGGCTGGAGCTGGCCGGTGGCGGCGCTCGTTATGGTGTTCCTGATGCAGGCGCCACTGCTTTTCGTGACGAGTCTTCCCGCACAGATCGGCATCTGGGTGAGCGCCGCCGCGCCGCAGCCGGTCGGGGCGCTCGGTTGGGCGGGTGTGGTCGCAGCGCTGGCGGGCATCGCGTTCGAGAGCATCGGCGACGCGCAACTCCGCGCCTTTCGCGCCCATCCGGCGAACAAGGGCCGCGTGCTCGACACCGGCCTGTGGCGCTATACGCGGCACCCCAATTATTTCGGCGATGCGCTGACCTGGTGGGGGTTGTGGCTGGTCGCCGCCGATCTCGGGCCGGAGACCGCGCTCGCGAGCGTCATCGGGCCGCTCTTCCTGACTTTCACCCTGACGCGCTGGTCGGGCAAGGCGCTGCTTGAAAAGGGGCTGCACAAGTCGCGCCCCGCCTATGCCGACTATGTCGCGCGCACTTCGGGCTTCATTCCATGGCCGCCAAAGACGAAGGCCTAGGCGATGCGCCCGTCGCCGCCGATGTCAGCGCGCTCGGCGATGCGCCGCGCATCCGCGCGATCCTGACCGCCGCGGCGCGCGAGGGGCGCAGCGTCAGCTATTCCGAACTGCTCGGCGATTTGGGCTTCCGCTTCACGCGGCCCAAAATGCGCGCGGTCTGCAAGACGCTCGCTGAAGTCGATCGCCTCTGCGCGCTTGACGACGAGCCCGACCTTGCCGTGCTCGTCGTGCGCGAAAGCGACCGGCTGCCGGGGCAGGGCTGGTGGGTCGGCGGCACTGCGCTGCTGCTCGGCTACGACGGCCCGTGGGAAGGCGCGGCGGCGGCGCGCTTCATCAGGGAGCAGCAACAAGCGGTGTTTGATTATTGGGCGGAGCGCCGAACGCCCTGATCGGACCGGCCGCCCCGACCGGGCAGACCTGCGCGGCGGACATTTGGAGATGTTCCCGAATTGGACGTCCCGCAGGACTATATGGTGCGGTCGAGAAGACTCGAACTTCCACGGCCTTTCGGCCACAACGACCTCAACGTTGCGCGTCTACCAGTTCCGCCACGACCGCACATCATGATGGGCCGAACGGGTCCGGCACCAGGTAGGAGCGGGCGCCTAGCAAAGCTTTGCGGGGTATGCAAGCGAGCTTCGCAGCATTTATTTTTTGCATATGCGAAGATGCAAGGCCGCCCAGCGGGCGCGTGTCACACAATCGACTCCAAAGAGTCATCCAACTGTCATTGCTCTGGCGTCAGACCGTCATCGAATCACCCTAGTGGCGGCGCCATCGGGGGTGACGGGCAACACTTTCACCTGCCGGTTGTCGTTCACAGCGTCCATCAGGGCGCGCACCGGGTACGGAGATTTTCATGGCGGCTTTTGCACGCGTTCGTATGGTCATGCTCAGCGGCGTGGCCTGTTCAATTCTGGCCGCCTGCGGCGCCGACGGCGTTGCATCGCCGGGCGAGGGGGTCATTGTCGTTCCGACGCCCACCCCGACTCCGACGCCGACACCGACCCCCACCCCGACGCCGCCCGCGACCGTTACGCCGGCCGCCAATTGCCCGACCATCGCCGGTGCCGACCAGTTGTCGGATCTCGGCACGATCACGGGCAATGAAGGCACGTGGCGCAACTGTGGTTTCCCCGCCCGCTTCAATTCGACCACCGCGATCCCCAAGGTTGCCGGCGTCATCTATTCGCTTCCCGGCCGTGTCGATGTCGGCACCGACCAGGGGGCGGCCAGCACCAACACCGACGTCACGCTGACGATCGACCCGGGCGTCACCATCTTTGGCGCGACGGGCGTTTCGTTCCTTGTCGTCAACCGCGGCAACAAGATCGACGCTGTGGGCACGCCGACGCAGCCGATCGTCTTTACCGGTCGCGGCAACGTCGTCGGTTCGGCGAACGACCAGACGTCGCAGCTGTGGGGCGGTGTCGTCCTGCTCGGCCGCGCGCCGATCACCGACTGTCTTGCTCCGGGAGCGACGCCGGGCACCGCGGCGTGCGAACGCGACACCGAAGGCACGTCGAACGCGCTCTATGGCGGTGCGCAGCCCGCCGACAATTCGGGCCGCATGTCCTATGTGCAGATCCGCTATTCGGGCTTCGTGCTCAGCGCCGACAAGGAATTGCAGGGCCTGACGCCGTCGGGCGTCGGTTCGGGCACCCAGTTCGACCACATCCAGATTCACAACAGCTCGGACGACGGCATGGAAGTTTTCGGCGGCCGCCCGAACTTCAAGCACATGATCGTTACCGGAGCCGAGGATGACAGCTTCGACACCGACGTCGGCTACAAGGGCAACATCCAATATGCGATCGCGATCCACCGTGCCGGCGGCGCGGTCGGCGACTCGATGATGGAAATCGACTCGGACGGCAATGAAAACACGACGCCGCGCCAGAATGTCACCATCTCGAACTTCACCTTCATCCATCGCAACAATGCCGCGGGGAACGGCGCCGCAATCCGTATTCGCGGCGGCGCCGATTACACCTTTGCCAACGGCTTGATTGTCGCTCCCGGTATCCGCTGCCTGCGCATCGACAGCACGTCGACGACGCAGCCTGCCGACCCGGCGCTCGACGAAGCGGGACCGCCGAAGTTCTTCTCGATGTCGATGCAGTGCAACGCGACGCCGTTCCGCGGCGGCGGCAGCCCGGCGGTGACCGACGCGCAGGTTCAGGCGATCTTCGAAGCGGGCACCAACAACCGCACGACCTACACGCCGACGCTGACGAACCTGTTCGTCAACGGCGCGACCGAAACGGGCTTCACGCCGTTCGACGCGAAGACGATCAACGCCTTCTTTGACACCACCGCCTACGTCGGCGCCGTCCGCGACGCCAACGACACCTGGTACCAGGGCTGGACTTGCAACTCGGCGACGGCGGGCTTCGGTTCAACGAGCGGCAGCTGCACCGCCATCCCGACGACCTGATCGCTCGCGATCCAATGCGGGGAGCGGGCGAGCCTTCGAAGGGCTGGCCCGCTCCCTTCCTACATTTTCTTGGGGACAATCCACATGACAAAGCGGCCGATCTTCGCCAGCCTGCTCCTCCTCAGCACCGCCCTCGTCGCGCCGTCCGCATTTGCGCAGGACGCGGCAAGCGAACCCGCGACCGACGAACCGACCGCCGACCAGGCGACCGACGATGCCGCGGCGCAGGACGAGGATTTCGACGTTTCGATCCCGGGCGGCGCCAACAGCGAAATCGTCGTCACCGGCCGCTACACGCCCAATGTCGTGCGTGCGACGCCTGAAGTGGTCTCGGTCCTGTCGTCGGCCGACATTGCGCGCACGGGCGAGGGCGACATTTCAGGTTCGCTCCAGCGCGTGACCGGCCTTTCGGTCGTTGGCGGGGGCTTTGTCTATGTCCGCGGCCTCGGCGACCGCTATTCGCTCGCACTGCTCAACGGCTCGCCGCTGCCGAGCCCCGAGCCGTTGAAGCGCGTCGTTCCGCTCGACATCTTTCCGTCCAACGTGATCGATTCGACGCTCGTCCAGAAAAGCTATTCGGCGAACTTCCCCGGCGAATTTGGCGGCGGCGTCATCAACCTGACGACCAAGGCGACGCCGCGCGAACCCTTCCTGACCTTTTCGGGCGGTATCGGCTGGGATAGCGAGACGACCAACCAGCTCGGCTATACCTATTATGGCAGCGACACCGACTGGACCGGTTTCGACGACGGCACGCGCGACATTCCGCCGCTGCTCAAGGCGGCGCTGAACAGCGGCAAGCCGATCCTCGAAGGGGCCGATTTCACCCAGGACGACCTCGAAGCGATCCAGATGGAGCTGGTCAACGCCGAGACGAGCCTGCTCCAGCAGAACAACCATATTCCGGTCAATTGGTCGGCCGGGGTCACCGGCGGCACGACCGTTACCTTGCCCAATGGCGAACTTGGCATCATCGCCACCGCAGGGATCAGCAACAAGTGGCGCACGCGCGACACGCTCCAGCAAACGTCGCTGAACCAGGATCTGTCGGGCGATCCGCAGACGAGCTATAACCGCGTCATCACCGACAACCGCATCGTCGTGAACGGGCTGCTCGGCTTCGGGCTCGAGCTCGGCGATCACAAGTTCCGCTGGACCAACCTTTATATCCGCGACACGCTGAAGCAGGCGCGGCTTGGCCTCGGTACCGATCGCAACCAGTCCGAACGCGATATTTTGAAGCAGGATACGGCCTGGTTCGAACGGCAGCTGATCAACACGCAGATCGTGACCGAGCTGGAGTTCGACCGGTTGCAGGTCGACCTGCGCGGCGCCTATGCCAATTCGCAGCGCGAAGCGCCCTATGAGCGCGGCTTCACCTATGTCCGCACCAACCTGCCGACCGACCAGGATCCGACGGGCGACAAGTTCGTCAACGACCTCGGCGGCAATCGCGGCGATGCGACGATCGCCTTTTCGGATCTGAACGAAGATCTGTGGTCGGGCGGCGTCGACCTGTCGTACGAGCTCGCCCCGCGTATCACCGCGACGGTCGGCTATGCCTATACCGACACGCACCGCGTCTCGGTCCGCCGCGCCTTCCAGTTTCGCGGCTCGAACCTGCCGATTTCGGTGACGCAGCTGCGTCCCGACTATCTGTTGTCGGACGCCACGATCCAGCTTTACGACATCACGCTGCAGGAAACCTCGGCGCAGGACGGCACGGCAGCCTTCGACGCAAAGCTGACGACGCACGCCGGCTATGCACAGCTGCAGGCCGAAATCGTCCCCGGCGTCAACGTCAATGCAGGCGTCCGCTACGAGGAAGGCAAGCAGACGGTCGTGCCGATCGACCTGTTCAACACGGGCGGCAGCGCGATCGTCGAAACCGACCTCAACAACGACTATTGGCTGCCCGCGCTGACGGTCACGTGGGAAATCGCGCCCGACATGCAGATCCGCGTGAACGGGTCAAAGACGATCGCGCGCCCGCAGTTCCGCGAACTGATTGCGCAAATCTATCAGGACACCGATTCGAACCGCCTGTTCCGCGGCAACCCGTCGCTTACCGACAGCGAACTGTGGAACGCCGAGCTGCGCTATGAATGGTATTTCGGGCGCGACCAGCGCCTGACGGCGGCGGGCTTCTACAAGTCGATCGACAATCCGATCGAGACCTATACCTCGGTGTCGGACTCGGCGGTCAATTCGAGCTTTGCCAACGCGCCCAAGGCGACGCTCTATGGCGCCGAGCTGGAAGTGCAGAAATATTTCCCGCTCGATACCATGTCGGACGCGCCCTTCTGGCAAAGCCGCCGCCTCGTCCTGATCGGCAACTACACCTATACCCAGTCGGAGATCAAAGTCGGGGCCAACGACACGACGGTCATCAACGGCGTGGTGCAGGATGCGGCGAACTTTTTCTTCGACGGTTCGCCGATGACCGGCCAGTCGGATCATCTGGTCAATTTCCAGTTCGGTCTCGAGGATCAGGACCGGCTGTCGCAGCAGACGCTTCTGCTCACCTATGCCAGCCCGCGCGTGACCAGCCGCGGTCCGTCGGGTCAGCCCGACATCCGCGAAAAGCCGGGCATCTCGCTCGATTTCGTCGCGCGGCAGGGGATCAACCTGCTCAACAAGGAAATCGAACTGAAGTTCGAGGCGCGCAACCTGACCGGGCGCACCTATAAAGAAGTTCAGGAAGCCGGCGACAACCGCATCTTCCTGAACCGCTACAAGCTGGGCCGGACTTTCTCGCTCAGCGCGTCGCTCAAATTCTGACCGGTGTAGAGGCCCCTCCCGTGCGGGAGGGGCCTCGACCAGTTCGGCGCGGTCGCGGACTCGCGCCCATGACAAAAAACTGTAATCTTCCCGTCAACTGATTGTCACGCTTCGCCCCTAGGCGATTCGCATGACGTTTTTCAGCTGGGGGACAGGGACGAATTCATGGCGACGCTGATGTCCGGATCGGCCGTACGGCTGCCGCGCGCGCTGCCATCGTGGCTTCGCCTGCGCAGGGCATCGCCGCGTGCTATTGGCCCGCAGCTGGTCGTTGCGCTTTTGGGAGCGCTTCTCGTCTGGCAGGCTGTCCGCTTGCTTTGGGCCCTCGTCGTCCCCTTGTCGCCGCTGGGGGCGTGGGAGCCCCAGACAGCTGTCATCGCCTCGCCCGCTGAGCGCCGCGCCATCTTCACCAGCCTCGATCCTTTTTTTCGCAGCGGGCAACAGGGTCCGGCAAGTGCAACGGTGACCGCGCTCGGCCTGACGCTTTACGGCGTCAATCTCAACGCGGCCACGGGCGGCGGTTCGGCGATTATTGGCGGCGAGGACGGCGAACAGGCGAGCTATGCGGTTGGCGACGACATTGCACCGGGGGTCCGGCTTGTCGGCATTGCGTTCGATCATGTGCTGCTCGACCGCGGCGGAGAGCGCGAAAGCCTGTTCCTCGATCAGAGCGGCGACGCGCCCATCGTCACCCCGGCCTCCCCTTTGCCTGCCCCGACGCCCGAGCTTGGATCTGCGCCTGCAACCGGGGCAGCAGCGGGCGGCGAAATGTCGCCGGCCGCGCTGCGGAGCGGCGTCGGTTTTGCGCCCCGGACCGAAGAGGGACGCGTAACGGGCCTCGTCGTCCAGCCGCAGGGCGATGGCGCGGCTTTCCGCGCGGCGGGGCTGCGTCCTGGCGACGTTATCCGCTCGGTCAACGGCCGGCCGATCGGCTCGGCGGGCGACGCCGCCTCGCTTGCGAGCCAGTTCGCCCCAGGCGCGCGCATCTCGCTTGAAATCGAACGCGGCGCCAGCGTCGTGCCCGTCGCCATTTTTCTCTCGAAGCAATAGGTCCTATGCGTTTCAGACTTTCCCTGATGCTCGCCGCCGCGCTGGTTTCGGCCGCGCCCGTTCCGGCGTTCGCGCAATATACGCTGAACGTCCGCGATGCCGACATCCGCGCCTTCATCCAGGATGCCGCGCGCGTCACCGGGCGCACTTTCGTCATCGACGGACGCGTCAACGGCAAGGTGTCGGTGGTCACCGACCGCCCGTTGTCGCGCAGCGAATATTTCGAGATTTTCCTCGCGACCTTGCGCTCGAACGGCCTTGTCGCGGTTCCCGGCCCCAATGGCGCCTACCGCATCCAGCCGATCGACGGCGCCGCGGCGCAACCCGGACGGATCGGCAGCGACCGTGCGACGCAAAACCAGTTTGTGACCGAGATTATCCGCCTGCGTCATATCGACGCGGTGGCAGCCGTCGAGACGCTCCGCCCGCTCGTCAGCCCGCAGGGTTCGCTGACCGCCAACCGCAACGCCAACAGCCTGGTCGTTGCCGATTTTGCCGACAATATCCGCCGCATCCGCGCGCTGGCGTCGAGTATCGATCGCGACAGTTCGACGAGCCAGATTGTCACGCTCAAAAATGCGGGCGCGCGCGAGATCGCCGCTGCCTTGCAGGCGCTGGTTCCTGCGGCGGGCGAGGGCGCACAGGCCCCCGTTGCAATCGTGCCGATCGACAGCAGCAACGCGATCGCGCTGCGCGGCGACCAGGCGCTCGTCGCGCGCTTCGTGTCGATGGCGCGCGATCTCGATCAGAAAGCGGCGGGCGGCACCGAGTTGCGCGTCTATTGGCTCCAGCACGCCAACGCCGAAACCTTGCTGCCGACCCTGCAACAGCTCGTCGGCGGCGGCAGCGACCCGGCGCAGAAGGCCGGGCTTCCGCCCGCCAGCGGCTCGTCGGGCGATGGCAGCGGAGCAGCGCCTGTCGCAGCAAACTCCGGCGCCTCGGCGACCGTCGGCAGCGCAGGCGGCAGTATCGCGACGCGCGGCCCGGCCATCGTCACGCGCTATGAGGGCGCCAATGCGATCATCGTCGCCGCAAACAGCGAGGTCCAGCGGATGCTCGGCGAGCTGATCCGCCAGCTCGACAGCCGCCGCGAGCAGGTTCTCGTCGAAGCGATCGTCGTCGAAATCGGCGACGATGCGGCAAAGCGGCTCGGCGTGCAGTTCCTGCTCGGCGGTAAGAACATCCCCTTCGTTGCGACCAATTATAGCAATGCTCAGCCCAATATCTTCACGCTGGGCGGCGCCTATGCCGCGACCAAGCTCACCGAGGACAAGACCACCGTCGATGGCACGACGGTTGTTACGCAGACGTCGAGCGCGCTCGGGAACAGCCTGCAGGAAGCGGCAGCGGCGTCGCTCCTCTCGGCGACCGGCGGTTTCGCAGGATTCGCTGGCGACATCGGCAAGGACACGATCTTTGGCGCCATCATCAATGCGGTAAAGTCGGACACGACGTCGAACCTGCTCGCGACGCCGCACATCGTCACGCTCGACAATCAGGCGGCGAAGTTCCTGGTCGGACAGGAAGTGCCGATCACCACCGGCGAGGCGCTGTCGGACAATTTCGACAACGCCTTCCGTACCGTCCAGCGCGAGGAAGTCGGCATCAAGCTGGAGGTCACGCCGCAGGTCAATGGCGCGGGCGAGGTCAAACTGTTCCTGCGCCAGGAAGTATCGAGCGTCGCGGGGCCGGTTTCGTCGCGCAACAGCGACCTCATCCTCAACAAGCGTTCGTTCGAGACGGTGCTGACGGTCGATGACGGCGAAATTCTGGCGATCGGCGGACTGCTCAACGACGACGAGCGGCGGACGATCGAGCGTATTCCGCTGCTCAGCGACATTCCGCTGCTCGGCGAGTTGTTCAAGTCGCGCAGCCGCTCGCGGTCCAAAACGAACCTGATGGTCTTCATCCGCCCGACAATCCTGCGCAACCGTGCCGACAATGCCGCGCTGACGGCGCGACGTTATGGCTATGTCCGCGACTTCCAGCTCCAGCGCAATCCGGGCGAGGAGCCGGCGATCGACACGCTGGTGCGCGATTATCTGGGCACGGTGCCGCCCGTCCCCAGCGCGGCGACTGCTGCCGACGTGACGGTGGGGCCGGTCAATCTGCCTGCGATGCGCGGTCCCGACGGTCAGGTCACCCCCACAGAGGTGCCGCCTTCGGAAGCCGCCGCGACCCCGCCCTTGGAGGGAGATCAGCCGTGACCGACGGCATCCCGGCCGAAACGCCTCTCCCGGCGCCGGTCGATATTCCTTATGGCTTTGCGCGAACGCATGGCGTTGTCATAGCACCCGGCGATGACGGAAGTTGGCTCGCAACCTTGCGCGAGGGCAGCGATCCCGCGGTGCTGATCGAGGTCAAGCGCTACCTCGCGAGCCCGCTGCGCGTCGCGAACGCTAGCGTCGCCGATTTCGACAGGCTGCTCTCCGACCATTATGCCGTCGATTCGTCGGCGGCGGGGCTCGCGGGATCGCTCGACGGCAGCGACATCGACCTGAGCTTGCCGAGCGCCGAGGATTTGCTCGACAGCGCCGACGATGCCCCCGCGATCCGGCTGATCAACGCGATCATCGCCGAAGCGGTGCGGCAGGGGGTCAGTGACATCCATATCGAACCCTATGAAAGCGGGCTTGTCGTGCGGATGCGCGCCGACGGCGTGCTGCGCGAACATCTGCGGATGCCGCCGCATGTCGCGCCGGTCGTCGTCAGCCGCATCAAGGTGATGGCGCGGCTCGACATCGCCGAGCGCCGCGTGCCGCAGGACGGACGCATCGCGCTGACGCTCGCGGGCAAGGCGATCGACGTGCGCGTTTCGACCCTGCCGAGCCGCGCGGGCGAGCGGGTGGTGCTGCGTATCCTCGACAAGGATACGGCGGGGATCGATTTCGACGTGCTCGGCCTGTCGGGCGAGGCCGACCGCATCCTGCGCGAGGCGCTCGCCGAACCGAACGGCATCATCCTCGTTACCGGCCCGACCGGCTCGGGCAAGACGACGACGCTCTATGCTGCGCTCAAGCAATTGAACGATGGGCAGCGCAATATCCTGACCGTCGAGGACCCGGTCGAATATGCTGTCGACGGCGTCGGCCAGACGCAGGTGAACGCGAAGGTCGGGCTCGATTTTGCGGCGGGGCTGCGCGCGATTTTGCGCCAGGACCCCGACGTCGTGATGGTCGGCGAAATCCGCGACCGCGAGACCGCCGATATTGCGGTGCAGGCCTCGCTCACGGGTCATCTCGTCCTTTCGACCGTTCACACCAACGACGCGGTCGGCGCGATCACGCGCCTCAAAGACCTGAAGGTCGAACCCTTCCTGCTCGCCTCGACCCTGCGTGCGGTGATCGCGCAGCGGCTCGTGCGCAAGCTGTGCGATCATTGCCGCGAACCGGTGCAGGCCGATAACAGCATCGCCGCGATGCTCGGCCTCGACATCGGCACCGTGATCTGGCGTCCCAAGGGCTGCGAGCAGTGCGGGCAGACCGGGTACAAGGGCCGCATCGGCGTGTTCGAGGCGATCAAGGTCGACGAGACGGTGCGCCGCTATATCTATGCCGGCGGCGACGAAGCGATGATCGCGAGGCACGCATTTCTGAAGGCACCGACGCTCGCCTCGTCGGCGCGCGCGATGGTGGCGAAGGGGCTGACGACCGCCGAGGAAGCGATCCGCGTCGCGCGGCGCGAGGATGTCGATGCCTGATTATCGCTATGTGGCGATCGACCCAAAGGGGCGCGAACGCACGGGGCGATTGACCGCGGCGAACGACGATGCCGCGCGCGCCGACCTCGTGCGCCGCCATTTCCACGTCGTCGCGGTCGAGCCCGCGCCGCCGCGCGCGGCGGGACGGTCGCTCTTCGCATTTCGCCGCACGCGGCTCAGCAGCAAGGAACTCGCGCTGTTCACGCGCCAGCTCGCGACGCTCGCCGAAGTCGCGCCGCTCGAAGAGGCGCTGCGGACACTGACGCGGCAGAGCGAGGCCGAAAGCGCGCGGCTCGTGATCGGCGACGTCCATGCGGGGCTGCTGGAGGGCCGCCGCCTCGCCGACGCGATGGCGCGGCAATCGCCCAGCTTTCCGCCGCTCTATCGCGCGATGGTCGCGGCGGGCGAGACGACGGGCAGCCTCACCGTCATTCTCGCGCGGCTCGCCGACCTGCTCGAACGCCAAGCGGAAGTGCGTGGCAAGCTGATCGCCGCGCTCGCCTATCCGGTGGTGCTCGCGATCGTTGCGATCGGCGTCGTGGCCGCGTTGATGATCTTCGTTGTCCCGCGCGTCGTCGAGCAGTTCACCGACGTTGGCCAGCAATTGCCCTTCCTGACGCGCGCGGTGATCGCGATTTCCAGCGTTGCCGCGAACTGGTGGTGGCTTGTCCTGTTGCTGCTCGCAGGAGCGGGCGCCGGCTGGGTCAGCGCGATGCGCCGGCCCGCCTTCAAGGCGCGCGTCGACGCGCGGCTGCTCCGCCTGCCTTTGCTTGGCCGCCTGCTTCGCGACCTCCATGCCGCGCGCTTCGCGCGCACGCTGTCGACGATGGTTTCGAGCCGCCTGCCGCTCGTCGAGGGGTTGCGGCTCACCGTGCCGACGATCCGCAACGCCGCGCTCGCCGGCGCGACCGCGGGGCTCATCGACCAGGTGCGTGCGGGCGGCAGCCTGTCGGCGGCGCTGCGCGATGCCGGGGTCTTTCCGCCGCTGCTCGTCTATATGACCGCCAGCGGCGAGAGCGCCGGGCGGCTCGAGGTAATGCTCGAACGTGCGGCCGAGTATCTGGAGCGCGAGTTCGATCGTTTCACCGCCGCGTCGATGGCGCTTCTCGAACCTGTCATAATCGTCGTTATGGGGTCGTTCGTCGCCCTCATCATCCTCGCCATCCTTCTGCCGATCCTCCAGTTGCAGAACCTCGCAGGACTATAATAAATGTCGCTGATGCAGCTTTTCATCCGCCTGATGTTCGACCCCCGGCGTCCGCCGGTCACGCGCCGCCGCCGTCGCGGCGAGCGCGGCTTTACGCTCACCGAGTTGATGGTCGTCATTTTCATCATCGGCCTGCTCGCGACGGTCGTCATGATCAATGTGCTGCCGAGCCAGGATCGCGCGATGGTGACCAAGGCGAAGGCCGACATCGCGACGCTCGAAACCGCGCTCGAACAATATCGACTCGACAATCTGACCTATCCGGCGACGACCGACGGCCTCAATGCGCTCGTCACCGCGCCGCCAGCGCTCGCGCAGCCCCAACGCTACCGCCGCGGCGGCTATATCAAGAAGCTGCCCGACGATCCGTGGGGGCGTCCCTATAATTACCAGGCGCCGGGGCTGAACGGGCAGCCGTTCGACGTCTGGTCGTTCGGCGCCGACGGCGCGCCCGGCGGGACCGACGACAATGCCGATATTCGCGGAGACAGCTGAGCGGGACGGGGGTCGCCGCCGCTCGCGCACCGGCGGGTTCACGCTCGTCGAACTGATGGTCGTGCTGATGATCCTCGCACTCGCCGCGACGGCGGTCGTGCTTACCATTCCCGACGAGCAGCAGACGGTGCGCAGCGAGGCCGACCGGCTCGCCGCGCGGCTTGCCGCCGCGCGCGACATTGCGGTCGTCGAAGGGCGGAGCGTCGCGGTGCGCTTCGCGCCCTCGGGCTATGGATTCGAGCGCCGCATAGAGGGAAGCTGGCAGCCGCTTCCCGGGCGCACCTTTGCCCAGCGCAACTGGCCATCCGACGTCGCCTTCGCCGGCGACGACGGGCAGCCGGTCGCGCGGCTGATCTTCGACCGCGTCGGCACCAGCCCGACGCCGCAAGCGCTGGTCCTGTCGGGAGGCGGCGCGCGCGAGACGGTGCGAATTTCGGCGACGGGCGAGGTCAGCCGTGGCCGCTAAAGTCGAACATCCAATGTCCTCGGACGCTGCGGGGTTCACCCTGCTCGAAATGCTCGTTGCGCTCAGCATCATCAGCATCGCCGCGCTGACGCTCGTGCGGCTCGATGCCTATGCGGTGCGCACCGCCGGCGATCTCGACGAAAGCACGATCGCGGGCGTCGTCGCGCAGAACCGCGCGGTCGAGCTCTGGACCGACCCGGCACCGCCGACGATCGGCGCAAGTGCATCGTCGGTCACCAATGGCGGAAGGCAGTGGCGCATCGATCAGCGCGTCGCGCGCACCGCCGACGACAGCCTGCTCCGCATCGACCTGCTCGTCCGTCCGGCTGAGGGGCGCGGGCAGGCGGCGCTGACGATCATCCGGCCGGGCCGATGAGGCGATGTTTCCCATGGCATCGCGGGGCTCCGGCTTGCGCCGGGGCGCACTGGCCGCACGGCCAGCGCGGTTTCACGCTGGTCGAAATGCTCGTCGCGCTGTCACTGTTTGCGGCGATTGCGGCGATGGGGGTCGGTCTGCTTCGCAGCAGCGTCGACACGCAGGACGCGGTGCAGGAGCGCCTGAGGGCGATGAGCGGCGTCAACCGGCTGCGAGCGGTGATGGCGAATGACCTTGCACAGGCGGTGCAGCGCTCGACGCGCGGGGCGTCGGGCGAGCCCGTGCCGGCCTTCATCGGGTCGTCGACGGGCTTCGCCTTTGTGCATTCGGGCGCTGCCAATTTCGACGGTATATCGCGTCCCGGCGTCGAGCGCGTCGGCTATGCGCTCAGCGGCAGCGAATGGCGGCGCGCGGCGCAGCCGATGCTCGACGGTGCGATGCTCGGCGCGGGCGACCCGCTGCTGCGCGACGTCGCATCGGTGCGGGTCCGCTATCGCGATGCGCTCGGCAATTGGGGCGATGGCTGGACCTCCGAACCGGGCGACCGGCTGCCGCTTGCGGTGGAGGTGCAGTTGACGCGGTCGGGACGTGCGCCCTTGACGATGCTTTTCCTCACCGCGCCGACTCCGCCCCCGCCGCCTGCGACGGTGGAGGAGGCACCATGACCCGCCTGACGCACAGCGGCGAGCGCGGCGCGGCGCTGCTCAGCGTATTGTTGCTGGTCGCGGTGATGGCGGTGATTGCCGCAACCGCGCTCGACCGGTTGACGCTCGCGACGCGCATCGCCGGAAGCGCGTCGACGGTCGATCAGGGGCGCGCCTTTGCCTTCGCCGCCGAAGAGATTGCGCTGCGTCGCGTCGCCGACCTCGTCGGGCGCGACCGCACGCGGCTGACGCTCGCGGGCGGCTGGCTGGGACGCGAATTCGTGCTGCCGCTGCCCGGCGGCGAAGGACGCGCCCGGCTGACCGATGCCAGCAATTGCTTCAATCTCAACAGTCTGGTCGCCGAAACCGCGCCGGGGCGGCTCAGCCAAAGAGCGGGCGCAATCCGCCAATTCACCGAGTTGATGACACTGCTCGGCATCGACCGTGGCCAGGCGATGGCGATTGCCGGGGCAAGCGCCGACTGGATCGACAGCGATTCGGTCGAAGGGCCGCTCGGCGCCGAGGACAGCGCCTATCGCACGACGTCGCCCGCTTATCTTCCCGCCAATCGCAAGATGGCCGATGTCAGCGAACTGCGCGCGGTGCGCGGCGTCACGCCGAAAATCTATGACCGCTTGCGCCCGTGGGTCTGCGTACTCCCGTTTGCCGAGCCGGTGCGGCTCAACGTCAATACGCTCGCGCCCGAACAGGCGCCGCTCGTCGCGATGCTGATGCCGGGCGAAATCGGGACTGCCGATGCTCGTGCAGCGCTGGCCCAGCGGCCCGCGGGCGGCTATGGCAGCAGCGTGCGATTCTGGCAGACGCGCGCGCTCGAGCGGTTCGACCCGCCCGACGATGTCGCCGAGCAGGCCGCCGTGACCAGCCGCTGGCTGGCATTGAGGACGAATGTGGTTCTGGGGGACGGGTTTTTGACGACGCATTCGCTGATCGACGCCAATGGCGGAGCACCCGTCGCCGGGTCCGCGCCGCCGGTTATCGTGCGTCGCAGTTGGGGCGAGAGCGACTGAGGTGACACGGACGCTGATTCTGTGGCTGCCCCCGCTGGCGGCGCTCGGCGACGGCGGCCGCGATGGCGGGGCTGCGCGCCCCGCCTGGCTGCGCGTCGATGACGGGGTCATCGTCGATTCGGGCCAGGACGATGGCTGGGCCGACGCGTGGGAACGCCCCGACGAGGACGCGGAGGACGAGCGTCTCGTCGCGATAGCCCCCGCCGCCGACGTCCCCGTTCGCTGGCTCGCCTATCCCGACGCGGCGCCCGCGCAGGCTGCGGCCGCGGCGCGTATCGATGCGCTGAAGTCCAGTCTCGGCGATCCCGCCACGCTCCATATTGCGGCGGGCGAACCCGCCGAAGCGGGGCAGGCGCTTCCCGTCGCCGCGACGACGCACGCGGCGATGCGAACATGGACCGACTGGCTGGCGTCGCAGGGACTTTCCGCGGCGGCCATCATTCCGGCGGCGGCGATCGTTCCGCCCCCCGAACCGGACAGCCTGTGGGCGGCCGAGCTTGGCGGCGAAACGATCATCCGGAGCGTCGACCGTGCCTTTCGCTCGGACCCCGAAATCGATGCGCTGATCGGCGGCGACCGCGCGATTGTCCCCCTCGATGCCGATCTGGTCCGCGAGGCGCTTCTCCTGTCGGTAACCGCCCCGCCGCTCGACCTGCTGGCCGGGGCGTGGAAGCCGAAAAGGCGCCTCGCAATCGATCCCGCATTGCTGCGGCTCGGCAAGCGGTTGCTTATCGCGTTGCTCGTCGTCAGCCTGGCCGTTCCGCTGGTTCACGCGGTTCGCCTGATGACGGACACAAGGCGCGCCGACGATGCTGCGGTTGCGACAGCGGCCGAGGCGGGGATCGACGCCCCCGACGCCGAGGCCGCCGAAGCTGAACTCGATCGCCGGCTCGCGGCGGCGGGCGGCGGGCCACTCGCCTTCTCTGTCCCGGCCTCGGCGCTTTACGACGCGATGGCGGACGCGCCCGGCGTGTCGCTCAAGACGCTGTCGCACCGCACCGACGGCACATTGACGACGACGCTCGCCGCGCCGCGCGTCGAGGACATCAATGCGGTGCTCATTGCCGTGCAGGCGCGCGGCTACCGCGTCACGGCGCAGCCGATGGCGGGAACCGACGGCCAGCAGATGGCCAATATTACGGTGCGGGCGGTGCCATGATCGAAACGGTCAAAAACTGGTGGTCGAGCCTGTCTCGACGCGAACAATGGCTCGTCGCGATAGCGGGGGCGCTGGCCGTTGCCGTGATCGCTTGGGCGCTCGGACGCCCCGCCGTCGCGGCATTTGCCGATCTGGATAGCCGGCACCGCGCCGCACTCGAGCGCGAAGGGCGCGTCGCAGCAAAGGTCAAACTCCTCGCAGAGCCTTCGACGGGCGCGGCCGCACTCACGGCGAGCGCGGTCGCCATCGATCAATATCTGTCACAATCGGCGGGCGAAATCGGGCTGACGCTCGACCGCAACGAGGCGCGCGGTGCCGATCAGGCGACGATAGCGATCGCCACGGCAAAGGCGCCAGTCCTGACCGATTGGCTCGCGGCGCTAGAGGGGCAGGGGTTCGTCGTCGACCAGCTCACCATCACGCCCGCCGCCGACGGGACGGTGGGCATGACCGCCGAACTCAGGAGGGGCGGACGATGAGCGCGCGGCGCCGCTGGATCGCTGCTGCGGCAGCATTGGCACTATTGCTCGGAATCGCGACCTTTCCGATGCGCCTCGCGCTCGCATTGTCGGGCGCAGATGACGCGGGCATCAGCGCGCGCACGGTGCGCGGCTCGATCTGGGCGGGCGAACTGGTCGAGGCGCGGCTCGGCGCGCTGCCGCTCGGGACGGTCGAGGCGAGCCTGTCGCCGCTCGCCCTGCTTGGCGGACGTACCGAACTTGCATTCGCGCGCGCCGACGAAAGGCTCGGGGCATTGTCGGGGCGTTTGCACGGCGGCGGCGAGCGCGGCCTGTCCGATGTCAACGGCACGGCTCTCTTTGCCGGCGGCCTTGGAGCAATCCCGGTCGATACGGTCGGCTTCGAAGGTGCGGCGGTGCGCTTCGATCGCGCGGGCAAATGCGTCGCGGCGAGCGGCCGCATCGCGTTGTCGGTCGCCGCGCCGATTGCCGGACTCGACCTGTCGCGCGGCCTGGCGGGACCGCTCTCCTGTGCGGGCGGGCGCGCACAGGCGGCGCTGAGCAGCCAGTCGGGAATGGAACGGCTGACGATTTCCTTTGGTGCAGACGGCGCCTATCGCGCGCAGCTTGCCATCGATGCAGGCGGCGATCCGGCGATGGCGTCGGCGCTTGCCGCGATGGGCTTCAAGGCCGGTTCGGGCGGCTTCATGCTGGCGACTTCGGGCCGCTTCTGACCATGACCGCCATCGACGCCTTGCCATGGGGCGCAGGCGTCGCGCTCGCCGGACTGTTGGGTGCGGTCCTCGGCAGCTTTATCGCGACGCTTGTGCTGCGCTGGCCAGAGGGGCAATCGCTCGCCGGGCGGTCACGCTGCGATGCGTGCGCCAGGCCCGTTGGCGCGCGCGATCTCGTTCCGCTCGTGTCGGCTTTGATATTGCGCGGCGGCTGCCGCCACTGCGGCGCGGCTATCGATCGCTTTCACGGCAGCGTCGAGCTGGCGGCGGCGCTGATCGGCGCGGGCGCCTTGGCGTTGCTGCCGGGCGTGCAGGGTTGGATCTGGGCCGTGTTCGGCTGGCTGCTGTTGCCGCTCGCCTTGCTCGACGCGCGCCATTTCTGGCTGCCCGATCGGCTCAACCTGCTGCTGGCGATAGCGGGAATCCTGCTCGCCGGCCCGCTGTTGGACACCGGCCTGCTCGACCGCTGGATCGCCGCTCTCGTTGGTGGGGGCGTGCTCGCGCTGGTCGCATGGCTCTATCGCAAGCGTCGCGGGGCGACGGGGATGGGCGGCGGTGACCCAAAGCTTGTCGCGGCAATCGGCGCATGGACCGGCTGGCAGGCGCTGCCGCTGGTCCTGCTTCTCGCCAGCTTGGGCGGGATCGCGTGGGCGCTCATCGCTCAAGGAAAAGGGGACCAGCCGCTCCGCGAGCGACGGGTCCCCTTCGGTGTTTTCGCGTGCGCCGCGGCGTGGACCGCGGTGCCGCTGTGGCTGCTGATCAGCGTCCGATAACGACCGTCACCGCGCGGCGGTTCTGCGCCCAGGCTTCCTCGTTCGATCCGATCGCTGCGGGACGTTCCTTGCCATAGCTGATGACCTGGATGCGGTTCGGGTCGACGCCCAGCGACGCGAGATAATTCTTCGCGGCGTTGGCGCGGCGTTCGCCGAGTGCGATGTTGTAATCGCGCGTGCCGCGTTCGTCGGCATGGCCTTCGAGCGTGACGCGGACCGCGGGGTTGCGCTGCAGCCATTGCGCCTGGCTGCGCAGCGTCGCCTGATCTTCGGCATCGACATTATACTGGTCGTAATCGAAGAAAATGCGGTCCGACGAGATATTGGCGATGAAGTCGGCCTGCGATCCGGGAACGACCCCGGTATCGGTGCCGGTGCCCGTGTCGGTGCCCGTGCCCTCGGGCGCGGGGGGAAGCGTGTCGGGAGCTTTCTTGGCGCACGCGCCAACCGAAAGCATCGTGATCGCAGCAATCATTGCGGTGGTTTTGCGTATCGTCATGACGTTTGTCCTCTTCTTGTTGTCTTCATCTGTTCCGTGGCTCTCGCCGATGAATCCAATATGAACGCCTCATCTGAACCCCACGGAAATCCTTTGGTTCCGCCTGATATGCAGCGGATCAGGGCAGCACCGGCCCCCAACTCGGGTCCGATCCGTCCTGCGGTGTCGGCAGGCGGCGCAGGTTTACGCCGGTCAGGTCGACCTGCCACAGGCTCGACTTGCCGTCGCGCCCCGGCGAGGTTCGGAAGAACTGGATGACGCGCCCGTTCGGCGACCAGGTCGGCGCTTCGTCCTGCCAACTGTTGGTGAGCAAGCGCACCCCGCCGCCGCTCGGCGTCATGACGCCGACGCGAAACTCGCCGCCGCCGATGCGCGTGAAGGCGATCAGGTCGCCGCGCGGCGACCATTCGGGGGTCGCATAGCGCCCGCCGCCAAAGCTGATCCGCCGCTGGTCCGATCCGTCGATATTCATCGTATAGATTTGCTGGCTTCCCGAGCGGTCGCTTTCAAACACGATCTTGCGCCCGTCGGGAGAGAAGCTGCCGCCGACGTCGATTCCCGGCGCGTTGGTCAGTCGCACCGGCGTGCCGCCGTCGGCCGACACGCGATAGATGTCGGTGTTGCCGCCGACCGCCATCGAAAAGAGGATCTGGCGCCCGTCGGGCGACCAGCGCGGCGCAAAAGTCGCATTGCCGCTTTCGGTCACCAGCTTCTGCGAGCCGCTGGCTATGTCATAGATGAAAACACGCACGCGGTCGTTCAAATAGCTGACGTAAACGATCTTCTTGTAATCGGGCGAGAAACGCGGGCTGATCGCCAGCGCCTGACCGTTGGTGATGAAACGGTGATTGCCGCCATCGGAGTCCATGATCGCGAGCCGCTTGATGCGGTTCCCCTTGGGGCCGCTCTCGGCGATATAGGCGACGCGGCTGTCGAAGAAGGGTGCCTCGCCCGACAGGCGCGAATAGATGGCGTCGGCGCATTTGTGCGCGGCGCGGCGCCAGTCGGCGGGCTGGATCTCGAACCCCTGCCGCACCAGCTCGCTGCCGAGCTGCGTGTCATAAAGATAGCATCCGACGACAAAGCCGCCCGTACCGCTCGCCTGCACAAAGCCGTGAACGACATTTTCGGCGTTGCGCGCTTGCCAGTCGGCAAAGCGCGGTGCGCGCACCTCGCCCATTTCGATCGCGCGGACACTGCCGGGGCCGAGCGGTGCGTAGAGACCGCTGCGTTCGAGGTCGGCGGCGATCACCTCGGCAATCTGGCGGCCGAGACTGTCGGTGCGCAGCCCCGCAACCGTCGCGACCTGCGGCGTTGCGAGCGCAGGGATCGCGATGACGGTGCGGTCTTGCGACAACTCGCCCTCGATCGTCTCGCGCGGCGTGGCAGGCGCGGGATCGGCGGGGGGTGGCGTCTGCGCGAGCGCCGACGCGGTGGTTAGCATCAGGGTGAGCGAGAAGAGGGTGGGACGCAGCATGGAACCTACCTTTTGATGAAGTCGAGCGTGTAATTCTGCCAGAAGCTGTAATTGTCCTCGGGCAGGTCGAAGGGCGCCGCCAGTTCGATCGCGCGCTTGGCGCATTCCTGGTGGCGCTGAATCTGGAAACGGTTGCTGTCGTTCTCGCCGCTCGTCTCGACGCTGGTAAAGCCGGCGAGCGCGCCCGACTCGCTCAGGCGGAATCTCACAACGGTCTTGAGTTGATCGACGTCGACTCCCGACACACGGCAGCTGTTCCAGCGCGGGCCGACCGCCGCCTTGATGCTGACGTCGATCGAGCGGCGAACCTCTGCGGCGGTGGCCGCAGCGGGCGCGCCCTTGCTCGATGCGCTTTTGGGCGGCGTTTTCGACAAGCCTTCCGCGATGCCGTCGAGGCGCCCGGTCGGTCGCGTCGGACGATCCTTGGCGGGCGTGCTCTTGGGCGACGCCTTGGGCGGGGCCTTTTCGGCGGCGGGCGGCTGCTTTCGTGGCGGTGCGGGCCGCGACACCTGTTTGGGCGACGGCGCCGGGTCGGGGCGGACGATGGGGTCGGGGACCGGCGGCGCGGGCGTCGGTTCGGGCGCTGCAATATCGTCGGCGAGTTCGTCGCCGAGCCGCGCGGCGGGCGGATTGTCGCTGAGCACCGGCGCCGTTGACTGCACCGCCGTTTCGGCGATCAGGTCGACCTCCATCGGCGGATTGTCGAAGCGGCGCTCGCCTGCGGTCCATTGCACCGACAACAGGCCAACGAGGACGACATGCAGCGCCACCGCGATGGCGATGCCCGTTCGTTCACTCCCCTGTCGTGGTGCGTCTGCAACCATGGTGCCAGCCTATTCCGCGCTGCCTGAACCGTCGGTGACCGTTTCGGCGCTCGCGGTTGGCGCGGCTTCGGCATTGGCGCCCGTTGTCACCAGCGCAATGCGCGTCAGCCCGGCGCGGTTGAGCTCGCCCATGATCCGCATCACCCGGCCATATTCGAGCCCCTTGTCGGCGCGCAGCATGATCTGGCGCGGCCGCTCGCCGTCGCGCTGTTCGCGCGCGATCGCGTCGAGACGCGCGGGAAGTTCGGCCTCCGGCACGATGTCCTCGCCGATATAGACGGTGTCGTCGGCTCCGATCGATAGTTGGACCGGCTCCTGCTCTTCGGTCTCGACCGGCTTGGCGCGGCTTTCGGGAAGGTCGATGGGAACGGCCGAGGCGAGCAAGGGCGCGGTGATCATGAAGATGATGAGCAGCACGAGCATCACGTCGACGAGCGGCGTGACGTTGATTTCGGACATCGGCGCGCGCCGTCCGCCGCGCCCGCGGCGTCCGCCGATGCCGCCTGAGGGGCCGGTCATCGCCATCAGGCGTCGACCTCCAGCTCGCGGCTGAAGGTGGCGTGAAGCCCGTCGGCAAAGCGCCCGAGCCGCGATTCGAGCCGGTTCAGCCGCTGCGAGAAGGCGTTATAGGCGATGACCGCAGGGATCGCGGCGAACAGGCCGATCGCGGTCGCGAACAGCGCCTCGGCAATGCCGGGCGCGACGACCGCCAGGCTGCTGTTGTTCGACGCCGCGATCGCAGTGAAGCTGCGCATGATCCCCCACACGGTACCGAACAGACCGACGAAGGGTGCGACCGACCCGATGGTGGCGAGCGCGCCGATCTTTTCGGCGAGTCGGTCAACCTCGGCCGCAACCGCGCTGTTCATCGCGATGCCAAGCCGTTCGCGCGTACCTTCGCGGTCGACCGCCTTGCCGGCGGTCGAACGGCGCCATTCCGAAATTCCCGCCGCGAGCACCTTGGCACTCGGCAGTTCCTCGCGGCCATTCTCGTCATAGAATTTGTCGATATTGCCCGCGCGCCAGAAATCGCGCTCGAACCGCTCCGACGCGCCGATCAGGCGGCCGACGCCGGTGCCGTGGGTGAAGATGACGGCCCAGACATAGATGCTGGCGAGCAGCAGCCCGATCATCACCGCCTGCACGATCCAGTCGGCCTGCAGGAACAGGGCGATGGGGGACAGGGTCGCCGCGTCGGCGGCCAGCGAGATATTGTCTAGCAAGGGGAGGTCTCTCCATTCATGATCGCGGTGAATCTTTCGGCCCATCCCGCAGGCTGGCGACGCGGCCGGCCTTCGGGGGACAGAAATGCGGCGGTGACGCGGCCCTCGATAAGCGTTTCGCAGCTTAACGTATCATGACCGCGAAGGATGCGCTGCGCGATGACAACGCTTGCACCGCGCACTGCCTCGACCTCGCTCACGACGAGCAGGTCGTCGTCGAGCCTGGCCGGGCGGCGATATTTGATCGCGAGGTCGGTGACCGCCCAGGCGCCATCGCCCGCCTCCATCGCCGCACGCTGGTCGATCCCGGCAAGCCGCAGCATGTCCGACCGCGCGCGTTCCATATAGCGCAGATAATTGGCGTGATAGACGATGCCGCTGAGGTCGGTGTCCTCGAAATAGATGCGCACGCGGTACCGATGTTCGGCCCCGACGAAGGCGCCGGGCACGAAGGGGGGCGGGGCGTTTACCATCGTGGAGAGCGATAGCCGCGCTTCGACTAGTCGCAAAGCCCTCATACACGGCTCGTCGCAGATGAGGGCCGCTTGGTGGAGGGCATAAACTCGTCGCCCCCGCCTTCGCGGGGGCGACGGGATCATTTGTCGAACAGCCCGTCCTGCGACCCCGCGGGCGGGTTGAGTCCCAGATGCTTCCATGCGCTGGCGTTGAGCGTGCGGCCGCGTGCGGTGCGCGCGATCAGCCCGATCTGCAGGAGATAGGGTTCGATCACATCCTCGATCGTGTCGCGTGGTTCCGACAATCCCGCCGCGAGCGTTTCGACCCCGACCGGGCCGCCGCGATAGATGTCGGCGATCATCGTAAGGTAGCGCCGGTCCATCGCGTCGAGGCCGAGCGCGTCGACCTCCAGCCGGTTGAGCGCGGCGTCGGCGGTCTTTGCATCGACGACGTCATGCCCCGCCACGGTCGCGAAATCGCGCACGCGGCGCAGCAGGCGTCCCGCGATGCGCGGCGTCCCGCGCGCGCGCCGCGCAATCTCGAGCGCCCCGTCGGGCGCGATACCGAGGCCGAGCAGCCTCGCGGCGCGCCCGATCACCTGCTCAAGCTCGGCATGGGTGTAGAAATTGAGCCGCACCGGAATGCCGAAGCGATCGCGCAGCGGCGTCGTCAGCAACCCCTGCCGCGTCGTCGCGCCGACGAGGGTGAATTTGGGAAGGTCGATGCGTACGCTGCGCGCCGACGGTCCCTCGCCGATCATGATGTCGAGCGCGCGGTCCTCCATCGCCGGATAGAGGATTTCTTCGACCGCGGGCGACAGGCGGTGGATTTCGTCGATAAACAGGACGTCGCCGTCCTCCAGATTGGTGAGCAGCGCGGCGAGGTCGCCCGCCTTGGCGATAATCGGTCCCGAGGTCGAGCGAAAGCCGACGCCCAGCTCCTTGGCGACGATCTGCGCGAGCGTCGTCTTGCCGAGCCCCGGCGGGCCGAAAAAGAGCACATGGTCGAGCGCATCGCCGCGCGCCTTCGCCGCCTCGATGAAAACCCGCAAATTCTCGCGCGCCGCTGCCTGCCCCACAAACTCGGCGAGCGACTTGGGCCGCAGTGCCGCATCGGCATCCTCGGCGGTGCGGATTGGGGTGGTGAGGTCGACGGGCTCAGACATGGTGGTAGGCGCCGATGCGCCTTTCCGTCGCCGCAAGCCCGTCGAAGCTGGCATCGAGTGCCGCATAGGGAATGGCATGTTCGCTTTTGAAACGACCGAAGGCCTGCAGCGATGCCCAACGGTCAATCGTCAGATAGACACCGGGCTGCTCGGCATCCTTGAGCAGTTGGGTTTCGATAAATCCTTCGGCTTGCGCAAACAATGCAGCCCAGGGGCCGTCGGGGCGATAGCCTGCCTCGAAAGCTTCGCAATTGTCGGGCGCGACGGTAAATTGCCAGATGATCGAATGGCTCATTTCGCCGCCTTTTTCAGCGCCACGCGCACCAGCGCATCCAAATTCGCGCCTGCGCCCAACTCCTCGCTCGCTGCGGCAACCGCGGCGCTCGCTTCGCCGGGCTTGAAGCCGAGACCGGTGAGCGCCGAGATGGCGTCGCCGAGCGGGCCGCCGACGGGCAGGCTGGTGACGCTGCCGCCCGCGATCCCGACGAGCGCGCCCGCCTTGTCCTTCAGTTCGTGCGCGATGCGCTGCGCGAGTTTCGGGCCGACACCATTGGCGCGCGCGATCATCGCGCTGTCGCCGCTCGCGAGCGCGCGCTGAAGGTCGGCGACCTCGAGCGCGGAGAGGATCGCGAGCGCGACCTTGGCGCCGACGCCCTGGACGCTGGTGAGCAGGCGGAACCAGTCGCGTTCCTCGGCGCGCGCAAAGCCCAGAAGACGCAGGAAATCCTCGCCGACGAGCATTTCGGTGTGAATGGTGACGTCGCTGCCCACCGCGCCGAGCGCGTCGAGCGTGCGCGCCGACGCCTCGACCAGATAGCCGACGCCGCCGACGTCGATCACCGCATGGCCTGCGCCGCTGCTGTCGAGCCGTCCGGTGAGTTTCGCGATCATGCCTCCGTGCGTAGCGCGGTGGGAATGAAAAGGGAACAGATTTGGCGGTGCCCTCGGGCGAACCTTTCGCGCCGCTCGCGGGTTCGAACAGGGACAAACAGGAAAGGAAGCCCCATGAGCTATCGACGCTTCGCCGCGATGATCGCGACTTCGACGCTGGTCATGTTCATCCTCATGTACCTCAACAGCTATGCGCTCGACCATCAATTTTACAGCCAGACGCGCACCTGGATGGCGCTGCTGATGGGGGCGACGATGGCGGTGATCATGCTGGGCTTCATGTGGAGCATGTACGACGGGCAGCGCACCAAGGTCGCGATCGTCGCGGGCGCGCTGATTGTCGGCGCCGGGTCGCTGTGGTTGGTGCGCAGCCAGGCGACGGTCGGCGATATTTCCTATATGAAAGCGATGATCCCGCACCATTCGATCGCCATCCTGACGAGCAGCCGCGCGCACATCCGCGACCCGCGCGTGCGCGAACTCGCCGACGAGATCATCAAGGCGCAGGTGCGCGAGATCGACGAGATGAAGAGGCTGATCGCCGATATCGAAGCCAATCCGATCCCCGACGACGCCCCCGACCTGCCGCCGGCAAAAGCAGCTTCCTGATCGAACCGACGCCGGTCAGGCGCGCGGCCGATGGTTGGCGTGGCAGATCGCCACCGCCAGCGCATCGGCGGCGTCGGCTCCCGCGACCTTGGCGCCGGGGAGGAGTATGCGCAGCATTGCCTGCACCTGCTCCTTCGCCGCGCCGCCGGTGCCGACAACCGCTTTCTTGACGAGGCGCGGAGCATATTCGGCCACCGGCAGGCCGCCGCGCGCGCAGGCGAGCAGCGCGACGCCGCGTGCGTGGGCGAGCTTCAGCGTCGATTGCGGATTGTCGTTGACGAAAACTTCCTCGACCGCGGCGTGGGTCGGCGCATGGTCGGCGATCACGGCAGCGAGCACTGTGTCGAGATGCGCAAGGCGGTCGGGCAGCAGGGCCTTGGCGTCGGTCTTGACCTGACCGTTGGCGATATGGCTGATCCGGCTGCCCTCGACGCGAATGACGCCCCAGCCGGTGCAGCTGAGCGACGGATCGAGGCCGAGGATGATCATCGAAAAATCCTCCCCGGAACGGGGAGGGGGACCGCGAAGCGGTGGAGGGGGCTCGCGGTTTCGAGCGGCGCTAAAGGCCGCACCCCCCCTCCGTCAGCGCTTCGCGCTGCCACCTCCCCACAAGTGGGGAGGATTGGGTTCAACCCAGTTTCTCCATCACCGCGTCGGGGATGTCGTAATTGCCCCACACGGTCTGGACGTCGTCGTCGTCGTCGAGCGTGTCGATCAGCTTGAACAATGTCTGCGCGGTCGCCTCGTCGGCGACTTCGCTTTTCAGCGTCGGGCGCCACGCAAGTTTGACGCCTTCGGCCTCGCCAAGCTTGGCCTCAAGGGCTTTCGCGACTTCGTGCAGGCTATCGACGCTGGTCCAGATTTCGTGGCCGTCATCGGACGATTCGACGTCGTCGGCGCCCGCGTCGAGCGCGGCTTCGAACACCGTGTCGGCGTCGCCCGCGCTTGCCGCATAGCTGATCATGCCAAGGCGGTCGAAACCGTGGCTGACGCTGCCCGATGTGCCGAGATTGCCGCCATTCTTGCTGAAGGCGGTGCGGACGTTGGTCGCGGTGCGGTTGCGGTTGTCGGTCAGCGCCTCGACGATCAGCGACACGCCGCCCGGGCCATAGCCTTCATACCGGATTTCCTCATAATTCTCGCCGTCTCCGCCGCTCGCCTTGTCGATCGCGCGCTGGATATTGTCCTTTGGCATCGACTGCGCCTTGGCGGCGTTGACCGCGGCGCGCAGGCGCGCGTTGGCGTCGGGATCGGGCAAGCCCATCTTGGCCGCCACGGTGATTTCGCGGCTCAGCTTCGAAAAGAGGCTGCTGCGCTTTTTGTCCTGTGCACCCTTGCGGTGCATGATGTTCTTGAATTTACTATGGCCGGCCACGGCCTACCTCCATCAACGGGATAATCTGGCGTCGCCCCTAGCGCGGCGAGCCGTTTCAGACAACCACGGCGGTTCCCGACGCGCTGACCATCAGCATCGAGCCGTTCTGGCCGAGGACTTCATAGTCAAGGTCGACGCCGATCACGGCATTGCCGCCGAGCCGCACCGCTTCGCCCTCCATCTCGGCAATCGCCTGTTTGCGCGCGCGGGCGAGGACATCCTCATATTTGCCCGAGCGGCCGCCGACGATGTCGGTGATGCTGGCGAACAGGTCGCGGAACAGATTGGCGCCGACGATCACTTCGCCGGTGACGATGCCCAGATATTCGCGGACCGGATGGCCTTCGATCGCATTGGTCGTGGTGCTGAACATCGTCATTCTCCCTGCTGGATATCGGCGGCGGTGTCAGGCGATTCCGAGCGCCGATTTATACACGTCGAGGATCGCTTCCATTTCCTTGCGGTCGTGCGGCGGCATTTTGCGCAGGCGCACGATCTGGCGCATGATCTTGGGGTCATAACCCTGCGACTTGGCCTCCAGATACACGTCGCGGATATCGTCGGCGATGCCCTTTTTCTCTTCCTCCAGACGCTCGATACGCTCGATGAACAGGCGCAATTGTTCGTCGGACACGGTGGCTTCGCTCATTTTTCACTCCGCTGGATTGGATTGGGATGGCGAAGAGAATCGCCTTGGCCGCTCACCTAGCGGCCTCAAGGATTCTTCGCCATGCTTTCTTCCATCCGGGCAAGCTGTTCGGGGGTGGCGGGGGTGTGATGGCGCGCCTTCCATTCGGCGGTCGGCATGCCGTGGACGATTGCGCGGCCGCTCTCCTTGTCCATGTCTCCCGCTTCGGCGATCCAGTCGCCGAGGCAGTTGCGGCAAAATCCCGCGAGTCCCATCAGGTCGATGTTGGCTGCATCGTGGCGGTGCCGGAGCAGGCGGACGAGCCGCCGGAAGGCAGCCGCCGCGACCGCATCGTCGAGGCTGTCGAGCGCATCGCCGGTCGCCAAAGGGTCGTCGCTGCATGACATGGGGTTTCTCCGTTCGTCGATGAATAGCTATACGGCGGTTGCACTGGCGCGCGCGGCGCGCCATGCGGTCGCCATAACCAAAGATGACATAGCGGAGCAATCGTGGTCCAGAGCTTTACCCCCCGCCAGCGCAAGGTACGTATTCTGGCGACGCTTGGCCCCGCCAGCGCGAACCCCGAAATGATCGCGGCGCTGCACCGCGCGGGCGCCGATGCCTTCCGCGTCAATATGAGCCACGGCGACCATGCGGGCCATGCCAGGGTCATCGCGGCGATCCGCGCGCTCGAAAAGGAGACGGGGCGCCCGACGACGATCCTCGTCGACCTGCAAGGGCCGAAGCTGCGAGTCGGAGCGTTCAAGGATGGACCCGTCGAGCTGGCCAAAGGCGCGCCGTTCGTCCTGGACGCCGACAAGGCGGCAGGTGATGCGACGCGCGTCCACTTGCCCCACCCCGAACTGTTTGCAGCGCTCGAACCCGATACCCGGCTGCTGATCGACGACGGCAAGCTGGTGCTGCGCGTTCAAAGCGTCAGCGCCGACCGCATCGAAACGACGGTCGAGGTCGGCGGCAAGATTTCGGATCGCAAGGGCGTAAACGTTCCCGACGTCGTCGTGCCGCTCGCCGCGCTCACCGAAAAGGATCGCAAGGACCTCGCCTTCGCGCTCGAACAGAATGTCGACTGGGTTGCGCTGTCCTTTGTACAGCGCCCCGAGGACGTTGCCGAGGCGCGCCGCCTGATCGGCGGCAAGGCGGCGTTGCTGGTCAAGTTCGAAAAGCCTTCGGGGGTGCAGCGGCTGGAGGAAATCCTCGAGATCGCCGACGCGGCGATGGTCGCGCGCGGCGACCTTGGCGTCGAACTGCCGCCCGAGGCGGTGCCGCCGCTGCAAAAACGGATCGTCGCGACCGCGCGCCGCATGGGCAAGCCCGTCGTCGTCGCGACGCAGATGCTCGAATCGATGATCGTCTCGCCCTCGCCGACGCGCGCCGAGGTGTCCGACGTCGCGACCGCGGTCTATGACGGCGCCGACGCGATCATGCTGTCGGCCGAAACCGCCGCGGGCGCTTGGCCGGTCGAAGCGGTGACGATGATGGATTCGATCGCGCGCTCGGTCGAGAGCGACCCCGACTATTTCCGGCGCCTGCATTTCACCGAAACCGCACCCGACGCGACGACCGCCGATGCGCTCGCGGAAGCGGCGGGGAGCATCATCGGGACGATCGGCGCCGACGCGATCATCTGTTTCACCGCATCGGGGTCGACCGCACGCCGCGTTGCGCGCGAGCGGCCGGGCGCGCCGCTGCTCGTGCTGACGCCGCGCAAGGAGGCGGCGCGGCGCATGGGGCTGCTGTGGGGCGCGCACGCCGTTTCGACGCGCGACATCGACAGCTTTGAGGAGATGATCGCCAAGGGCAAGCGCATGGCGCTGCGCCACCGGATCGGAAAAGCGGGGTCGAAACTGGTGATGATGGCCGGCGTTCCGTTCGGCACGCCGGGGTCGACGAACGTGCTCCACGTTGCCACGCTGACCGGCGACGAGCTCAAGGGTTACGCCTGAACGATTCAAAACGGCACAAAAGTTACCGGGCGATTCAGAAAATTTTCGAACTGATTCAGTCCGGGACGTGTAAAAATGGTAAACGGACTTTGCACCATTGACGCTGCACGGCATATTCGGTGCAATTAGCCGGTCGCTCCCGCGTTGGGGGATCAGCTTTGCAAGCCCGGAGGTCCATTTCGCGTGTCCGCACCATTCCGCTTCCCGCGTTTCTTCGTAACGAGCCCCGCGCCGTGCCCCTATATCGCGGGCAAGACCGAGCGGAAGGTGTTCACCGAGCTGAACGGCAATAATGCAAGCGAGCTGAACGACGCGCTTGGCCGCATCGGATTCCGGCGCAGCCAGTCGGTTGCCTATCGTCCGAGCTGCGCCGATTGTTCGGCGTGCGTGTCGGTGCGCGTGTGCGCAACCGAGTTCAAGCCCAGCAGCTCGCAAAAGCGCACGATCCGCCGCAATCGCGATCTGAAGGTCAGCGCCTGCAAGCCCTGGGCAACCGATGAACAATATGCGCTGCTGCGTTCCTACCTGGCCTCGCGTCACCCCGACGGCGGAATGGCCGACATGGACGAGCAGGATTTCGCCGACATGGTCGAGCAGACTCCGGTCGACAGTTTCATGATCGAATATCGCGAGCCCACCGACGACGGCAGCCGAGGGCGACTGGTCGGCTGCTGCCTGACCGACCGCCAGGGCGACGGCCTGTCGATGATCTACAGCTTTTTCGACGCACATCATCCGCTGCGCGAAGGGCTGGGGACCTATATCATCACCGACCATATCCTGCGCGCCGCCAATGCAGGGCTTCCCTATGTCTATCTGGGCTATTGGATCGACGGGTCGACGCGCATGGCCTACAAGGCGCGCTTTCGCCCGCTCGAACGGCTCGGCCCCGATGGCTGGTCGCGGTTTGAGCCGGTCGCGTCGGACAAGCTTGCCAAGCTGTTCGAACTCGCCTGAACGGCGCCAGAAATTCGCCCACGCCGGTTGACGTTCCTCCGCTTTCAAGGGCATAGCGCTATCGCCAGGACATAAGTTCGGGTCGCATCCGTATTGGACTCGCCGGAGGGGCTGGCGATGGGGGGATTGGGATGCCCGTTCGCGCATTCGTCAGCTTCAGGACCAGTCGGACGCCGGTTACCTGGCGTCAAGCGGTCGTGCGCCGATGAGCGAAGCTGTCAAGGTCGCGATCATCGGATCGGGCCCCGCGGGGCTCAGCGCCGCCTCGCGTGCGGGGCAGCTCGGGATGAGCCATGTGCTGCTCGAAAAGACCGACCATCTGTCCGACACGATTTTCAAATATCAGAAGGGCAAGCGCGTGCTCGCGACGCCCGAGCGGCTGGACCTGCGCTCCGACTGTCGTTTTGCAGAGGGCGCGCGCGAATTTATCCTTGGCAATTGGGACGAGGATGCGGCGAACAACAAGGTCAATGTGGCCTATCACGCCGATGTCGTCGAGGTGACGGGACAAAAGGGCGATTTCGCGATCAAGACCGCGAAGGGCGATGTGTACCGGGCCGAGAATATCGTGCTCGCGATCGGGACGCAGGGCAATCCGAACCGGTTGCGCTGCGAAGGGTTCGACCTGCCGCATATTATCTATCAGGTCGATGATCCCGAAGATTTCAAGGACAAGCATATCACCGTCGTCGGATCGGGCGACGCGGGGATCGAAAATGCGTTGGGCGTCGCCGAGGAAGCGCTCGAAAATACCGTCACCATCCTCAACCGCTCAAAGGATTTTGCGCGCGCCAAGGCCAAGAATGTCTCCGATATGATGGACGCGGGCGAGAATGGCCTGCTGAGCATCCGAACCGAGACGCAGCCCAAGAAGGTCGAACCGGGCTGGCTGATGCTCGAAACGCCCGACGGCGAAGAGAAGATTCCGTGCGACGTGATTGTTGCGCGGCTGGGTTCGGTTGCACCGCGCGGCTTCGTCGAATCGATGGGGATCGAATTTACCGGTCCCGACCGCGAGGCCTTTCCGAAACTGTCGCCGACCTTTGAATCGACCGTCCCCGGCATTTTCGTGATCGGCGCGCTCGCGGGCTATCCGCTGATCAAGCATTGCATGAACCAGGGCTATGACGTCGTCGAGTTCATCAATGGCAATACCAGCCTGACCCCGGCGGACGAAAAGGATCTGGCGGCGATCTTTGCGGGCCTGCCGCAGCAGAAATCGGTGAGCGAGTGGCTCGACTATCTGCGCGAACGGGTGCGGATTTTTGCCGATGTGTCGCCGCTTCAGATGCGCGAGTTCATGCTCGATTCGAAGGTTGCCTTTTACCGCAAGGGCGAGGTGGTGTTCGAAAAGGGCGAGCCGGGGTCGTCATTGTTCGCGATCGCCGATGGCCATGCCGAGGTAGAGGTCGGACCGGACATCACCGTGCCGATCGAGCAGGGATCGATATTCGGCGAGGTCGGGCTGATTTCGGGGCGCAAGCGCGGCGCGACGATCCGCGCGGGCGCCGACGCGATATTTGTCGAGGTGTCGCGCACCGCCGCGCTCAAGCTGATGGCTGCGGTCCCCGGCGCCAAGCGCGTGATCAACCGCATTTCGCTCGAACGCCAGCTGCTCCAGATTTTCAAAGGCGGGCTGACGGTGGAGGATCTGGCCCCCGTCGTCGACGAGGCCGAGGTGATCCGCGTGCCTGCGGGCAAGGTCGTCATTCAGGAAGGCGACGCGGGCGACGATGTCTATGTCATCCGATCAGGGTCGATGGTGGTCGAAAAGGATATCGGCGGCAAACCGATCTTCCTCCGCTATTTGCCCGCGGGCAGCTATTTCGGCGAGATGGCGGTGCTCAATGACGAGCCGCGCAATGCAACGGTGAAGGCCGCCGTCGGTAGCGAAGTGATCAAGCTCACCGGCGCGGGCTTCAAGGCGATGCTTGCGGCGCGGCCGCAGGTGCGCGCTGCGACCGAAGCGGCGGTCGCCGAACGCGCGCAGATGAACAGCTTCATCGAATCGCGCAAGGCGAGCTATTCGAGCGCGGTCGATCTCTATTCGGACACCGCCAGCTTCATCATGAAAGAGGGGCTGGGCGAGGCGACCGATGCGCTGCTGATCGACGAAAATCTGTGCGTCGGCTGCGACAATTGCGAAAAGGCGTGCGCCGACAGTCATGAAGGCCTGTCGCGGCTCGACCGCGAGGCGGGGAAGACCTTCGCCCACCTGCACGTCCCTACCAGCTGCCGCCACTGCGAGCATCCGCACTGTATGGCCGACTGCCCGCCCAACGTCATCCACCGCGGCCCCGATGGCGAGGTGTTCATGGAACCGGGGTGCATCGGCTGCGGCAATTGCATGCGCAACTGTCCCTATGGCGTGATCCGCATGGAGGCAGCGCCCCCGCCCAAGCCCGGGCTCTTGAGCTGGCTTCTGCTCGGCAAGGGGCCGGGGCCGGGCGAACCTTCGCCCAAATGGACCAAGAAGCAGCTCGGCGACGAAAAACCCAAGAAAATTGCCGTCAAATGCGACATGTGCAAGGGGCTGGCGGGCGGACCGGCCTGCGTGCGCGCCTGCCCCACCGGCGCTGCGATCCGCGTGTCGCCCGAAGAGTTTCTGTCGATCGCGCGGCTCGACGAGGCGACCGACTGATGGCGTCGATCTTTCGCCGCCGCCGCAACCGGGCGACGCAGACCGAGCGGGTGCGCGAACGCCAGCACGAGGGGTTCCTGCGCTATGCGGGATTTCGCTGGGCGAAGATTTCGGGCGCGCTCGGCCTGATCGTGATCGTCAGCTACGCGCTGATCGACGTGACGCCGCGTCACAATGGCGGCAGCTGGTATGGCTATACGCTCGGCACGATCGGCGCACTGCTGATCCTGTGGCTCACCGCGCTCGGCTATCGCAAGCGCAAGATGACGAGCGATTACTGGTCGCTGAAGGCGTGGACCTCGGCGCATGTCTATCTGGGATTGAGCCTGATCGTCATCGGAACCTGGCACACCGGCTTCCAGCTCGGCTGGAATGTCCACACGCTCGCCTGGGCGTTGATGATGCTCGTCATTTTGTCGGGGCTTTATGGCGTTGTCGTCTATGCGACGCTCCCGCAGGCGCTGTCGAACAATCGGGACCAGATGACGCAGATGCAGATGCTGGAGGCAATCCGCGCGTTCGACCGCCAGCTCCACTCTGCCGCGCAGCCGCTGTCGCCCGCCGACACCGCGCCGGTGCTCGCCTCGCTCGACGAGAATCCGTTTGCGGGCGGTATCGGCGCGCGGTTGAGCGGCCGCTATCCCCGCTGCGCGACGGCGGCCGCGCTCAGCGCGCTGGCGGCGTCGCACGGCAGCGCCCCCGAAGCGCGCGAGAAGGTGGTTGGGCTGCTCCGGCAAAAGCAGGCGGCGCTCGCACGGCTGCGCGCGCATCTGCGTATTCGCGCGCTGCTCGAAATCTGGCTCTATGTGCATGTGCCGCTGACCTTTGCGCTGATTGCGGCGCTGTCGGCGCATATCATCAGCGTCTTTTTCTATTGGTAAGGCGGGGAGGGGGACGATGAGCTTCATCCTGCGCCGGATCGCGACGACGAAGACGGGCAAGCAGATCATCCGCGACCAGCCGCTGCCCGGCGATACGATCACGCTCGGCCGCGACAGCGCGAACACGATCCATGTCGCCGATCTGGCGGTGAACCCGCATCATGCGACGATCGGCAGCGGCGACGGGCGCACGGTGCGGGTGACCGCGCAGGAGGGGTTGGGTTTCGACCTCAACGGCCGGACCGAAACGGTGGCCGACATCGACAGCGCCGCGGGTGCCGAACTGCGCTTCGGCGGTCACCGGCTGACGATCGCGCGCGAGGATGACAAGATCATCCTGCTCGTCGAACGCATCGACGAGTTATCGCAGGCGTCGAAGGACGTCGACGAGGTCAAGGCATTCTCGCTCCAGAGCGTGCTTTTCGGCAAGCGCGTCGGTGCATGGACCTTTGCGGCGCTGATGCTGCTCGCCTTCCTGATCGGGCCGATCTGGGCGTGGCACAGCTATCGCGGCGTCGACGAGCGGCCGAACGGCTTTCATGCCGACAGCGCGTGGCTTTCGGGGCCGCTGTCGAGCGCGCACGCGAACCTGAAGAACGACTGCCAGTCGTGTCATGTCGACGCCTTCGTTGCGGTGACCGACAACGCCTGCGTCAACTGCCACACGGGCGAGCACAAGGCGATGAGCATGGCGCATGCGGGCGCTCCGACCGCAATGCTGCTCGCCGCGCGCCACCCGCCGGGGCTGGGCGAGAAGGTGCTCGCGGGCTTTGCCGAGGCGTTCAACAAGCCCGCGGGGCGCTGTGTCGATTGCCACACCGAGCATGAGGGCGCGGGTCCGATGGCGGCGACGCCCCAAAAATTCTGCGCCGATTGCCACGACGGCATGGCGGGACGGCTGAAATCGGCGGGGCATCCGACGATGCTCGCCGATGCAGCCGATTTCGGGACGAGCCATCCCGAACTTCGCCCCCTCGTCCGCCCTGCGGCGGGGGCAAAACCGGTGCGCGCGATGCCGGGCAAGCCGTGGCGCGATTATAACGGCCTGAAATTCCCGCACGACCTGCATCTGCAGGCGACCGGCGGCGTCGCGCGCATGGCCGCGAGTTTTCGCGGGCGTTACGATTTCGGCAAGAAGCTCGAGTGCGAAAACTGCCACCGCCCCGACGCCGACGGCGTGCGGATCAAGCCGGTGGAGATGGAGCGCGACTGCGCGATGTGTCACAGCCTCGCCTTCGAAACGGTCGGCGGCGTGACGCGCACCTTGCGCCACGGCGAGCCCGATCAGGTTGTCGCCGACCTGACGGCCTATTATCGCTCGACGCCCCCGGCGCGGCCGCTGCAACTTGGCGGAATGGCGCGGCGGCGCCCCGGCCAATATGCCGAGGGGCAGGTCTATAACATCTATTTCCGCGAGGTCGCGGCGCGTCCGTCGCGCGCCGCCGACGCCGTGCGCGCGGTCTTTTCCGAAGGCGGCGCCTGTTACGACTGCCACACGATCTTTCCGCCGGCTGCAGGAAATAATTGGCGCGTGATGGCGGTCAACCAGACGCCGCGCTTCCTGACGAAGGGCTGGTTCGACCATGACGCGCACCGCGAGACGGCGTGCGCCGATTGCCATGTCACCGCGACGGAATCGAAGGCCTCGACCGATCTGCTCGTTCCCGCGCTGCGCCAGTGCCGCGATTGCCATGTCGGCGAAGGCGGCGCGCGGATCGTCAAGGTCGAGACCGCGACCGAATCGCCCTGCGCGATGTGCCACGAATATCACTCGGACGGCGGCAAGCCCTGGCAACCGAAGCGCGAGCGCAAGCGGCAATTGTCGTCAATAACGCATCAACCATCACGAGCTATCTATGATGTGAGCCTGATCACAGGCAAGCGGGAGCGGGGCTTATACGATGTGTCGTGGCGCACACCTTCCTTGCAGGGGGCAAGGCAGGGCGGGTGAGTTTTTGGGGGTCGGACCAGCCGGCCGGAGCAGGGGACGGATATGCTGATCGCGCAGATCACCGATATCCATATCGGATTCGATCCGGACAATCCGGCCGAATATAACCGCAAGCGCCTCGACGACGTGCTCGACCTGCTCATCGAGGGGCCGAACCGCCCCGACCTGCTGCTGGCGACGGGCGACATCGCCGACCGCGGCGACGCCGACAGCTACCGCCGCCTCGAAACCGCCTTTTCGCGCTGTCCCTTTCCGGTGTGGCCGAGCGTCGGCAACCACGACCTGCGCGACAATTTCCACGCGCGCTTTCCCGGGCTCGACGACGGCAACGGCTTTGTCCAATATGTGATCGAGCTTCCCGAACTGCGCCTCGTGACGATCGACACGCTCGAGGAAGGGCGCCACGGCGGCGCCTTTTGCGACGTGCGCGCGGCGTGGCTCGACGCCGAACTGGCGAAGGCGCCCGACAAGCCGACCTATATCGTGATGCACCATCCGCCCGTCGAAAGCGGGATCGAATGGATGAACACCGACCCCGACGAGCCTTGGGTCGCGACCTTTACCGATGTCGTGCGGCGTCATCCTCAGGTGCGCGGGCTGATCTGTGGGCATCTGCATCGCAGCGTCACCGTGGCGTGGGAGGGGCGAACCGTCGCGATCTGCTCGTCGACCGCGCCGCAGGTGTCGCTCGACCTGCGCCCGATCGATGCGGACCACCCCGACGACCGCCCGATGATCGTCGCCGAAGACCCCGCCTATGCGCTGCACCGCTGGAACGGGCGCGAACTCGTCAGCTTTTACGACCATGCCGGCGCGCACACGATGCTCGCCAAATATGACGAGCGATTGCAACCGCTGGTCAGGGAATTGAAGTCGGAACGTCCCGCTTAGGACAAACCGGCCATCGCAAGCACGCCGTCGATCCCGCGGCTCGTTACCGCCGGGGCGGCATCGAATTGTTCGGGTGCGACGCCGAAGCGGTTGACCCACACGGTGCGATAGCCGAACCAAGTCGCGCCAACGGCATCCCAGCCTCCAAAGGCGGCAAATCCGATATTCTCGCGCGGCATGCCGAACGCATCGAGCGCCATGGCATAGGCTTTCGGCGACGGTTTGAAAGACTGCACTCGGTCGGTACTCAGCGGCGTCTCGAAAAATTCTGCGATGTCGTTGCGCCGTATGTTGGCTTCGAGTGTTGCGCCGCCAAGGTTCGACAGGAATGCCAATCTTATGCCCTCTGCACGCAGGCGTTCAAGCGCGGGAGGTACATCGGGCCAGATGGCGAGTTCGTCATACGCGCCGACGAGCGCGGTCCGCGCTGAATCGTCGAGCGGAATCTGCATCGAGCGGGCCGTAAAGCGCAGCGCGGCGTCGGCAATCGTGCGAAAATCGCGATAACGTCCGGCAGCGGTTTCGAGCCAGCTATAGCCGAATAGCTTTGCCGACCATTGCGCCGCCAACGCCTTGCCCTTCTCGCCGTAAATGTCCTGCGCGCGCGCGGCGATGCTGCGCGGGTCAAAGATCGGAAATGCGTCAAAGGCGACGGCGCGAATGCCGAGTGGCTGGGCGCGCAGGGAAGGTGCTGCGGCAAAGGCAAGGGCGGCGGTCGTCCCGGTCAGCACGCGACGGCGATCAACACAAGTCTGGGTTGGCATATTAATCCCGGGAAAATCTTCGTGCCCCGATTTCGCTGGCACCGCGAGATTGGTTACCGCAGAGGCCTCAATATCCCAATGTCAGATTCACTTGCGGCGTAACGTCCTCGCCGGTTTTCCAGCGGTCGAGATTTTCGAGGAAGCGCTCCGCCGAGCGCACGAACATCTTGTCCTGCGCGCGGCCCGACAGGTGCATGGTGATATGCGCGTTATCGAGGCTCCACAGCGGATCGTCCTCGGGCAGCGGCTCGGGTGTCGTGACGTCGAGGAAGGCGGCGCCGAGGCGTTTCTGGTCGAGCGCGGCCACGAGCGCATCCTGATCGACGACGCTGCCGCGCGCGATGTTGACGAGCGTCGCGGTCGGCTTCATCGCCGCGAGTTCCGCCGCGCCGATCATTCCGTCGGTTTCGGGGGTCGCGGGAACCGCGAGGATCACCCAGTCGAACTCGCCGAGCCGTTCCGGCCACTGGTCGGGGGTCAGCGTGTCTTTCCCCGGCGAGCGGCGGACGATCGTCACGTCGACAGCAAAGGCCCGCAGCCGTTCCTCGACCAGCTTGCCGATCGCGCCATAGCCGAGCAGCAGCGCCTTCGACCCGAACAGCTCGATCTTGCCCGGCGAGTCGGTGAGCCATTCGCGCCGGTCCTGCGCGCGCACCACCTCACGATAGCCCTTGGCGATGGTGAGCATCCCCATCACGACATATTCGGCGATGGTGATCGCGTTGATGCCGGCGCCGTTGGTGACGACCGTCCCGCGCCTGGCGAGCAGGTCGAGCGGCATGCCGTCGACCCCGGCGTAGATCGAGTTCAGCCATTTGAGGTTCGTCGCAGCGGTGATGACCGCGGCCATGTCCTTCTTGTCGTACATGTCGAACCAGCCGATTTCCGCCTCGGGAGCGAGCGCCATGGCTTCGTCCTTCGACAGGAAGAAACGCGGCTCGACCCAGTGGGGCAGGCGGTTTTCGACGAGCGGGCGGATAAGGCCCGACAGGACGGTGACGGTTTTGGTCATAAACGATCCTTCTGATCCTCCCCATCGACTTGCGATGGGGAGGTGGCATCGCGAAGCGATGACGGAGGGGCTTTTCCGAATCTGTTCAGGCGGTCTTCGACCATGTCGACAACAGATTGGGCGACGGTCTCGGCGCTGTCCAGCACCGCGCGGGCGGAAATGCGGATCGTGTCGATCCGATTGGCGCGCAACCAGGCGTCGCGCCGTTCGTCGTGTGCGGGGTTGCCTCCCATATCGTGCGCGATGCCGTCGATCTCGATCGCCAGATTGGCGCGGGCGCAGAAAAAATCGAGGATATAGGGGCCGGCGGGATGTTGCTTGCGGAACCTGTGGCCGCCGGGCGCGGTGCGCAGGATTTGCCAGAGCAGGGTTTCGGGCAGGGTGAGTTGGCGGCGGAGCCGTTTGGCGCGGCGGATGGTCCAAGCGGGTTTGTCTGGACGCACCGTCGTTGCCCCTCCACCACCCGCTGCGCGGGCGGTCCCCCTCCCCATCGCAAGTTGATGGGGAGGATTGGCTCTTAACGATCCTCCCCATTGACTTGCAATGGGGAGGTGGCAGCGCGAAGCGCTGACGGAGGGGCCGCTTACGCTTCCAGCCGCCAGTCCCAGCCGAGCGGGTCGCCGTCCATCACCTCGACGCCCGCGGCGATCAGTTCGTCGCGGAGTTTGTCGGAGGTGGCGAAATCCTTGGCGGCGCGGGCTTCCTTGCGTTTGGCGAGCGTGGTTTCGATTTCTTCTTGGGCGATTGTCGCGGACTTCGGCCGGACACGCAGGTCGGCGCGCTCGATGGTCAGCAGATCGAGGCCGAGCACCGCGTCCATCGCGGCGAACGCCGCGCGCTTCTGGCTCGCGTCGACCTTTTTCATCGCTGCGGCTTCCTCGAGCAGGGTCAGCGCGACGGGCGTGTTGAGATCGTCCGACATGGCGGCGTCAAACTTTGCCAGTAGGTCTGCGACCCACCCCGGAACGGGGAGGGGGACCGGCGAAGCCGGTGGAGGGGGTTGGCGGTCTTGCACTGCATCGGCGGAAGGACGCCGCCCCCCTCCGTCATCGCTGTGCGATGCCACCTCCCCGTTCCGGGGAGGATCAAGTTTTTCGACAGCCATCACCAGCCGCTTCAACCGCGTCAGCGCCGCACCGAGCCCCTCCCAAGAAAACTCCAGCTCGCTGCGATAGTGTGCCTGGAGGCACATCAGGCGATAGGCGAGGGGGTGGTAGCCCTTGTCGATGAGCAGTTGCACGCGCAGGAACTCGCCGCTCGATTTCGACATCTTGCCCGAGCGTTCGACGAGGAAATTATTGTGCATCCAGATGCGCGCGCCGCTGTCGGCAGAGCAGCTGTGCGCCTGGTTCTGCGCGATTTCGTTCGGATGATGGATCTCGCGATGGTCGATGCCGCCGGTGTGGATGTCGAAGGGGAAGCCGAGCAGGGCCTCCGACATCACCGAGCATTCGAGGTGCCAGCCCGGTGCGCCCTTGCCCCAGGGCGAATCCCATTCCATTTGGCGCTTCTCGCCCGGCGGGGTCTTGCGCCAGATCGCGAAGTCGGCGGGGTGGCGCTTGCCGTCGACGGGATCGATGCGGCTTTCGCCTTCATCGGTGGCATGGCGCGCGAGGCGGCCGTAGTCGGCGACGGTCGACGTGTCGAAATAGAGGCCGCTGTCGAGCTCGTAGCAATGCTTGTCGGCGATCGCCTTCGCGAACTCGATCATCTGCGGGACATAATCGGTCGCGATCGACCAGTGCGCCGGCTGGCGGATATTGAGCGCCTTCACATCGGCCCAATAAGCCTCGGTATAGTGCCGCGCGATATCCCAGATCGATTGCGCCTTTTCGGCGGCCGCTTTCTCGAGCTTGTCCTCGCCCGCATCGGCGTCGTCGGTCAAATGGCCGACGTCGGTGATGTTGATGACATGCGTGAGCTTGTAACCCTTGAACGACAGCGTGCGCCCGAGCGTGTCGGCAAAGACGTAGGCGCGCATATTGCCGATATGCGGGTAATTATAGACCGTCGGGCCGCAGCTGTAGACGCGCGCCTCCGGCGGGTTCGCCGGATCGCCAGGAACGCCGGGGTGGACGGGCTCGAAGATTTCGAGACGGCGCGTGAGGCTGTTGAACAGCTTGAGCGGCGGGGCAGGGGCATCGGTCATGGCTTGGCCCATGCCCCGCGCCGGGGTTTCCCGTCAACCGAAAGCCAGCGCGCGGGTTGCGGCGCTATTCGGTCGTCGGTGTCCACAGATCGTCGTTGCCCGCGCCCGTCACGGGGTCGTCGAGCAACGGCTCGCCGGTCAGCGGGTCGAGGTCGCGCATCGTGATGAGCGGCGCCGACAGGACATTGCCTTCGCCATCCTCGTCGCTCTCGCTCGTTTCTTCGATGACGTCCTGAACCGGAAAGTCGCTTTCGGACTCGGGCGATGGCGGCGGGAAAATGCCGCAGACGCCGGGGTTGGCAATGAGGCAGCCGTTGAGCGTCGAGCGCGGGTCGTAGGTGCCCGCGGTCGGGGCCGAGCCGTTGAAGCTTAGCAGCGGGAGCACGTCGAGTCCGGTGATCTGCCCGTTGGCCTCCAGTCGCACGCCGTTGATAACGACGCGCACATTCGAACCGAGCGTATCGACATTGAGCCCCTGCGCCCCGAATGTGAACCCGCGGCGCGCGTCAAAGTCGCTGCTGGTGCCGCTGTTCTGTACGTAAAATCCGCCGCTGACAGCCGCGTTGATGCCGCCCGCAAACAGCGCGCCGTCGCTGAGCACTATGCCGTCATTCTCCGCAAGCCGCGCCCCGATCGCGTCGGTCGAGTTCGCCGCGGCAACGTCGGCGATGGCGGCCGCAGTCGCGACGATGATGTCGTCCGACGCCATGTTGAGCATCCCGGTCGGGACGCCGCCATTGTCGAGCCTGACGCTGCCCTGGCCCAATATCACCTCGAGCGCGTCGTCGGCGAAGAGGTTGAGGCTGTTGTTGGCCGTAAGCCCTGTCATCTGGACATTGCCGATGACGCGCATCTTGCCCGGTGTGCGGATCGTCAGCGCGCCGCTCGCGCCGATGTTCGAACCCGGCGTTCCGCCGGCTACGGTGAAACTGTCGACGATGACGTCGGGCGGTGCGGCCGACCCGACCGATCCGCTGCCGACATCCTGCACATCGGGCGCGACAATCTCTATCGCGGTGCCGAAAATGCGCATCATTTCGTCGGCGTCGAGGTGGTAACCCGCGCGCGTTCCGGTGCCGCCGATGAAGGTCTGCACGTCGCTGCTGTTGTTCGTAAGCGACAGGTTATCGGTCAGACCGGCGCTGCCCACCTGCGCCGACGGGCCGATGTCGATGTCGGCCGACGCCAGCGCGATCGAGCGCGCGGCAATCGCTCCGTCGACGAGCATCGTCGTCAGTGCCGAGGCGCCAAGCGTGTCGCCGACGGTGATCGAGGTCAGCGCCATTTGCCCGCTGGTTGCCGCGAATTGCGCGTTCCCTGCCACATCGGCAGAGAATATTGTCAGGCTGCCCGCCTGCACCGTCGCGTCGCCGACATCGGTGACGAGATTGCTGAACGTCAGTGCGCCCGAACCGGCGATTGCGGCCGAAAGGCCGCTCGCGTCGACGGTCCCGCCCGCCGAAAGCCCGTCGATGGCGATCGCCCCGTCGCTGCTCGCGAGCAAGACGTCGCCCGTTGCCGCGACCGAGCCGCCGGTGATCGGACCGGCGGCGGTGATCGCAATATTGCGCCCGGCGCCGACCGGACCGGTCATATCGACGCTGTCGGTCGAATCGACGGCGACGTCGCTGAACGCGTCGATATTGGCGAGCGTCGTCGCTGCGCCGGTCGTGCGGATGCTGCTGTCGCCGCCGTTGAGGCCGGTGCCCAGCGTCGTCGCGCCGTCGACCGCGATGGTCGTCGCTGCGCTTATCAATATGTCGTCGCCCGCCGACAATCCCGCGGCATCGACGGCACCTGTCGCAGAGGCGAGGACGATGTCCGACCCGTCGAGCGAGCTGCTGCCTCCGCCCATGCCGATCGTGAAGCCTGATCCGCGCGCGAAGAACAGTTCGAATCCGTCGATCCCGCTCGCATCGGCGGTCGCGTTGGCGATGGTGATGTCGCCGTTGGCGCGCACGCCGATGTCGTCTCCCGCGGTCACGTCGGTCAGGTTGGCGGTCGTTCCGGCGATTACCAATATGTCTTCGCCCGCGGTCGCATTGGTCAGCGTTACCGATCCGTCGCCGTTGACCCCCATCATCCCCGCGGTGCTGCTGTCGGTCAGGGCGACATCGCCCGCCGCGTCGACAAAGCCGTTGCCTGCCAGCGGCGCATCGCCATTCTGCGGATCGGGAAAGCCCCCGGCTGCGTTGACGCTGGCCGTGATATTGGCGCCGGAGCCGAGGAATATGTCGCCGCCGGCCGAATAGCTGCCCGTCACGTCGCCGACCGCCGACACGGTAATCAGTCCCGCGACATCGGCCTGGTCGATGGCGACGCTTCCGCCCGTACCGATGGCGGACATCGAGTTGTCGCCCGTTATGCTGGCGACGCTGACGCTGTTACCGAACAGGTCGATGCTACCGAGAGCAGTGATAGAGCCGCCGGCGATACCTTCGGCGCCGGGGGCAGTGCCGGTCGCGTTCAGGCTGACGAAATCGCCCGCGTCGATGGCATTGAAGGCGATCGATTGGCCATCGACAAAGACAAAGCCGCCTGCGGTCGAATTGCCCAGGTCGACCGCGCCTGGCGAGGTCACGGTGATGTCGCCGCCGGTGATGATCGAGTTGAGGCCGGTGGTGAAGCTGCCCACCGTGGCAGTGAAGTCGTTGACCGCCTCCGCATGTTCGACGCTCGCATCGCTCGTGCTGCTCATCACGATGTCGCTGCCGCCGTTGAGCGTGTCGACCACGATCGTGCCCGTCGGGCCATTGGCGTCGAGCGTCATCGTCCCGTCGGCGGAAAGGATGCTGCCGGGCGCGCCAGCGATGCTTGTTCCCGCCGTCGCCGCGAATATGCCCGCGGCGTGGATTGTCGGAACGGTCCCTTCGCGTGCGTCGTGGCGAATGTCGATCTGGTCGCCCGCCTGGATGACCAGATCGTCACCGGCGTCGACATAACCGTCCGACGTTGCATAGACCCCGACCGAGCCGTCGGTGGTCAGCGACACCGACCCGAAGGAAGTGATGCTGCCGCCCGCGGTGCCGAGGAAAATGCCCGATGTGGCTTCGTCGAGATCGTTGTTGGTTGGATCGGCAAAGCCGAGCGCCTGGACGTCGAGGCTCGACAGTTCGATCGTGCCGCCCGCGCCGGTGCGCAGGACGACGCGCCCAGCACGCGTACCATTTGTCGCGATCGTCGTGTCGCCAAGGCCGACGAAACCCGGCGATCCGGTTGGCGAGCCGACAGCGTCGAGCGTCACGTGCCCGCCTTCGTCTTCGGTCACAATGCCGTCGGCGCCGTCGACGCCCGTTCCCGTTCCGGCGCCCCCGGCCCCCGCCGTTCCCGATACGCCATAGGCGGCGATGTCGATGGCGTTACCGTTGGACGTCACGGTGCCGCCGTCGCCGAACAGCAGCACTTCGCCGCCGATTCCGGCGCCGCCATTGCCGCCATTGCCGCCGCCAGAGCCGTCGATGAAGCCTCCGTCGGCACCATCGCCGCCATTGCCGCCAAAACCCGCGCTTTCGAGCAGGATGTTGCCGCTCGTCGGGGCAGGCAGGTTCACCGTGCCGCCGTCGGTCGCGATCAGCGCGAGCTGCCCGCCTGTTCCGCTTCCGCCATTGCCACCCGACGGCGAAACTGCAGGGCTCGCGCCAAAGCCAAGCGCCCCGTTGCCGCCATTGCCCCCCGAGCCGAAGGTCAGGAAATTGCCCTGTGTCACCGAAACATTGGCGTTCGGACCGTCGGCAAGCACGAGCGACACGCCGCCGACGGCATCGCCGCCATTGCCCCCCGCGCCATCGCGGCCGTCCGATCCCGCGCCGCCCACGGCACGCGAGTCGAGCGTTACGCCAAGGTCACCGGCATCGAAATCGTCGACGATCGCTTGCGCGAGACCGCCGAGCCCCGATCCGCCCGTCCCGCCGACATTGTGCTGACCGCCATCGCCGCCCGCGCCTTGCGCAAAGGCGGACAGTGCCACGCCGGGGTCGACCGCAGCAGTGAGGTTGATTGTCGAAACCCCGCCTTGCCCCGATCCGCCGGTTCCGCCGACGCCGACGCCGGTCGCGCCGCCGCTGCTGCTCGAAAAGAAGGAACTGCCGCCGTCCCCGCCGAATCCCGACGTGTCGGCTACCATATCCTCGGCAATGGTGGTGCCGCCGAAGTTGTTGACCGTCGCGGTGCCGCCGATGCCGTCGCCGCCGTCTCCCGTCGGGCCGGGGTTTCCGCTGAAGCTGAAAACATTGACGAAATCGCCGCCGTCCCCGCCCCGACCGCTGGCCGACGCCGTGACCGACGTCGTGCTGACCACTGCGGTGCCATCGATCGTGATGGTGACGTCGCCGCCCCGACCCGTTCCGCCTGCGCCGCCGGGAATGATATTCGCCATATCCTCGTCGCTGCCGGTCGTACCGGTGGCGCCGAGGCCATTTGCCGTTGCGGAAATATCGCCGGCGCCGATCGTGCCGCCGGTCAGCGTGATCGAAGCCGACCCACCGACGCCCGATCCCGGCGTGCCGTCACCCATGCCGCCGCTGCCGTCGGCTGCGACGACCAGTGATCCGACCGACGTCGTACCCGCCGTTTGCGTAAAGCTCGCGCTGCCGCCGGTTCCGGTTCCGCCCACGGCCGCATTGCCCGCGCCCGACCCTTGCGATGCAACCGTCACGAGGTTCGATGTCAGGTTGCCCGCGACATTCATCGACGCGGTTCCGCCCTCGCTGTCGCCGGTCAGGCTGTCGGCTACCCCGTTCGCAAGAACCGACAGGTCGCCAAGCGTAACGAGGGAGCCGCCCTCCGCGACATTGACCGATGCCGTGCCGGCCGCACCGTTGGCGCCGCCCGATTGCACGACCATATTGCCCGTCGCACCGACCTGTTGCGTCGCGCCGACGGTCAGGGTTGCGCTGGCATCGCCGATGAAGGTCGCATCGCCAAGAACGACAAGCCGCCCGTCGGCAGTCGGCCCCGGATTGTTGATCGGCGGCCCCATTCCCGCCAGCGGCAGCAGCGGCCCGCCTACAAAGGCGCCGCTCGCCTGCGCGACGACGCTGCTGTCGAAGATCGTGTCCGTGACGGTTATATTGGCTGCGACGCCGTTGACCGGCGTCGTGTCGAGTTCGCCGCCGACGATATTATATCCCGCCGACAGCCGAACCGCGCCGTCGGGTTCGATCTGCGGCGACATCGCATCCTGATAGCCGACATTGCCCGACACGAGCATGCCGACCGCGACATTCTTCGGGATCGCGACCATATAGATGCGGCTCTGGTCGGTATCGCCCTGCTGATGCGCCGGGCCCGTCGTCGTTCCGCTGTGCGTGATGACCGTGCCGCCTTCGGCGCCGACGAGTACATTGATATCGAACAATCCGCCGTTGATACGGATGTCGGCCTGTTCTGCCGCCACGAAGGCCGCCGAGCCGTCGACGCTGACCGAGCCCGCCTGCACGATGCGCGGGGCGACCATCGCAACATAGCTGCTGCCCGGATCGAGGGTGTTTCCGGCGGTGATGCTGCCGTTGACCGTGATCGACGACAGGCCGCCCGACGCACCGCGGAAACGGATCGAGTCATCGGTCGGATCGAGCAGGCCGCCCGTCGTGTCGATGTCGTTGCTCGTGAGCACAAGGCTGCCGACGTTGATGACGCCGGTCGCGCCGATCAAGATGCCGCCGGCATTATAGAACCAGATATTGCCGCCGCGCGGCCCGGTGGTGGATCCGATATAGCTGTTGACCGTGCCGTTGAGCGCAATCTGGCGGCTCAGACTGCCGCCGCCGCCGTCGACGAAGCGGTTGAGGACGGTATAGCCGCCGGTTCCGATGAAGTTCAGATTCTCGCCATCGGGCAGGAAGTCGATGGCACCGCCCGTCGGTGCGGTATCGGTCGGCACCCAGTTGATGATGCTCTGGTTCGATCCCAGCGTGACGGTCGTCGTATTGGTCGCGCCACTGTCGACGATCGAACTGCCCGCGCCTCCTCCGCTGACGAACGTTCCTGTGCCGGCAACCTGCGCCAATGCCGGGCCACCGCACGCCAACGCCATCATCCCTGCGGCGACCGCGCAACTGGTCATCAGGCGGTGTTTGCCGTGACGGGCTGACGAGGGGTTGGAACTGGCAGACATGGCAATGGTCCTTGATGCAAATCGCATGGCTCAGCGCGCCTTGATGCCGAACTGGGTCGTAAAAGAGAGCAGAAAGCGCGGGTCGGGTCGCTGCGCGAGGAAGCCGCCGCGGTTGAGTGGTACCGCAATCGTCGCATCGAGGCGCGCGCGGTCGCCATAGGCAACGCGCACGCCGCCCCCCGCCGAATAGAGCTTTTGCGGGTTCAGGCCGTTGAACACGCTGTCCTTGTTCCAAACCCACGCCGCATCGAAAAAGACAAAGGGCTGAAAGGCGAAGCTTTTGACGTTGGCGGGAACGAAAGAGCCGTAGCGCGCTTCAAGCGCCACCGCGACGCCGCTGTCGCCGATGACCGTGCCGGGGTCGAACCCGCGACCGACGGTGAAGTTGCCGCCCGAAAACTCCTCATAGGCGAGCAGCGGATCGCTCGCCCATTGCGCGCGCGGTGCCGCCGAGAGCGTGAACAGCTTGTGCGGGCGGAACTCGGCATGGGCCTGCGCGCGGACGAGAAATGCGTCGGGTTTGCCTTCGACGCGCGTCAGCGGGATGGCGCCCGGCGCAAAGCACGCCGCGCCGCCGGGTCCGCAATCGTCGCTGGCACCGAGGAACTTGACGCCCTGCCGTGCCTCGAGCGAGGTCGCGAGCGACCAGCGCGGCTCGGCGGGGCTGAAGCCGCTGCGCCCGGCGACCGACGCCGGATCGATCCAGCTTGCGTCGCCGCGCAGGCTGAAGATGCGTAGCCGGTCGCGATTGAGGGGGACGCCGCCGAACTTGATGTCCTGGTCGATGAAGTCGAGGCCGCCGCCGACGGTCAGCCGCCGCGCCTGCGTCAGCACCACTGGATAGCTTGCAAAAAGGCTGGCGATCTGGGTGTTCGACCTGATCGGAAAGGCGGGCACGTCGGGACGCGTCCAGGCGTAGGTATAGCTTGCACCCAGCCGCAAGCCTTCGCCGCCGATGCGAAACTCGTGCGCGAGTTGCAGCACCTTTTGCTCATCGAAATCGGGGGTCGAATAGAAGCTGACCGTCGTGAGGTCGCCCATTCCGGTCAGCCCGGCAAAGCGCGCGCGGTGGACGCTGCCCCAGCGGCCGACGTCGCGCGATCCGAAATTCTGCGTGCTGCCGTCGAGGAGGATGGGGGTGCGCGTCACCAGAACCTCGCCGACAACCTCGCCCGGCACCGCCCCCGGCCGCAGCGTCAGCCGCGCGTCGAGCCCCGGAATGTCGCCCGCGAGCAGCAGATAGCGCTCGGCCTCGGCGATGTTGAATACCGGCTGGTCGTCGAGCCGCGACAGATAGCGCGCGAGCAGGGCTTCGTTGGCGCCCGCGTCGCCGCGCACCTCGACCCGCGCCATGCGCGCGGCGAGGATGTCGAGCCGCACCACCCCGTCGCTGATCGTCTGCGGCGGTACGCGGATCGCGGCGAGAAAGCCCTTCGCGCGCAGCATCGTCGCCGCACGGTCGCGAATGTCGCAGACCACCGAAATCGGCAGGTCGTCGCCCGTGCGGTCGGTCCAGCTCGGCGCCAGCATTGCCGGGTCGATCCCTTCGACCGATGTGAACTCGACGCGGCGGACCGCGATGCGGATATTCGCATATTCGGGACTGGCGAGCGGGCAGGGCGACCGCTCGATCTCGTCATCGACGGCGACGATCTGCTCGCGCGGCGGCTGCGTCGGTGGCGGCGCAACCGGTTGGATTTCCTCGCGTGTCGGAATTTGCGGCGCGACCTGCGCCTGCGCGGCCAGCGGCAGTCCCGCCAGCGCGAGAGCCGCCGACCCGGTCAGCAGGATGCGGGCAGGATCACCCGCCGGTCGCTGCCGCTTGCAATGTCGCACTACCCCCATAACCGTCCCCACTCCTCGCGCGCCGACGCGCGAAAAAGCATCGCGGCGCCAGATCCATTCGCTCCGTCTTGCGACGACGGAACGCATTTTCGACCCAAGGAAAGGGCAGGCCGCTTCGTGCGGTGACCATTCGCCCTATTGTTATCAGACGGATGGGGCGCGAACAATGGCCGCGCCCCTTCCGGCCTCATCCCCCGGTCATTTCCGATTCCGCCATCGCATCGACTAACCGCTCGAGCTGTGGCGAGCAGCTATTCGCCATCAGTGTCTCGACCGACGCCTCCGGTGTTTCGGGCAGCGCTTCGAGCGCCGCAAAGCGGACCGTCACCGGCGCGGCCAATCCCGCACCCGAGAGCCGGTAATCGACCCCATATTGGACGGGCATCGTTTCGGTCGGCCACTTGCGGAAATTGGCGCCCGACACAAAGGCGACGGTTTCAGCGCGTTCGCCGCGTTCGATGCGCAGCAGTTGGTCGCTACCCATATCGGGGCGCCAGAGCAGCAAGGATGCCGGGTCGACGACGCAGAAGGTGCCGCCTTCGCGATAGTCGAGCAGCCACAGATTCGGCGCGCGCACGTCGACCGGTTCCGGATCGCCGGGGCCGCGCGAAAATCCGCCGCGCGAGCGAACCGACGGCCCCTTGGCGAGCATGCGGGTGACGGTGGACCCCATCGACTGGCTCGCCTGGACGGTGCCGGTCGCGTTGAACGTGCCGGGTCCCGACAGCGTCCGGGTCTTGCCGCCCTGCATCAGTACGACCCTGTCGCCCGCAACAAGCGTGACGCGTTCGTTCGATTTGAGCTTGGTGCCGGTAGGATATTTGCTCGCCGAAGGTCCGGTCGAGCGGACGACCATCGACTGGGCGGCGGCGGTGCCGACAACGGCAACCGCCATGACCGCGGCGACGGCGGTCAGGCCGAGGCGGCGTATCGAGTGTTCAGGAAAGGGCATAGCTTTCTCCTTTTTCGGTCGCGTTCAGACGTTCTATCAGAAAGTTGATGGCTGCATCCTGACTATATTCCGTGGCCAGCGCTGTGGCGTGGGTCACAAAGGCGTTTTTGTCGCCCGCGGCATGCGCCTCGACCATGGCGGCAATCGCGCGGCGCTGGTCGGGGGTCAGGTCGGGACGCGGGGTGAAGACATCGACCGGTTGCGCACGCCCGCGCAACGTCACCCGGCCCATCGGAACAAGGTCGTCGCGCTTGGCATGGGCGGCCGCCTCGGCGGAGATCAAAATGCCGGATTTCAAGCTCTTGTTCGCCGATTCAAGCCGCGATGCGGTGTTCATGCTGTCGCCGAGCGCCGTATATTGAATGCGGTCCTCGCCACCGAAATTGCCGACAATCGCATCGCCGACGTGCAGCCCGACGCGCGTCATGCCGATCGGCGGGACGCCCTCGGCAAGGTCGACACGAAATTTTTCGCCCGCTTCGTACATCGCGACCGCTGCTGCCGCTGCCCGTTCGCCATCGTCGGGACGCGAAAGCGGCGCTCCCCAGAAGGCGACAATCGCATCGCCGACAAATTTGTCGATGGTTCCGCCGTGGTCGAGGACGATATCGCTCAGCCTGTCGAGATATTCGTTGAGCAAACGCGCGACCGTTTCCGGCGTAACTGCATGGCTTAGCTGGGTGAATCCTTCGAGATCGGTGAAGACGCAAAAGATGTTGCGGCGCTCGCCATGCAGTGAAAGCTGGTCGGGATCGCGCATGATCTGCGCTGCGACATCGGCGGGCAGATATTTGCCGAGCGCCGACTGCGCAAAGGCGCGCTGGCGGGCGCCCACCGTCCGCGCGGCGGTGCCGACGGCGGCATAGCCGAACAGCCAGCCGATCGCCCAGCCGAATGCGGGCAATGTCGTGGTATCGACGCCCCGCGCGTGCACCCAGAAGGGAAAGGTGAGGAAGAAAGCCGACTGCCCGAGAAAAATGAGTGCGACCCAGCGCGCGCGAAGATCGACGATGCTGGTCAATCCCCCGGCGACGACCACGAGGATCGCGAGAAGCCAGAGCGAAACGCGCGGAAGCGGGTTCGTCCAGGCGCCGTCGAGCTGCTGCGCGAGCATATGCGCATGTATTTCGAGCCCGATCATCGTTTCATGCTCGCCGGATATCGGATCGGGAAAGCGGCTGAGCGGCGTGTTGAACTGGTCGTTGTCGATGATGTCGCCGCCGATCAGGACATAGCGCCCCTGCACCAGGTCCGACATTCCGGCGAGCATTGCATCGTCGAGTGGCGCGCCGAAAATGTCGATGGGGAGGTTGGCAAACACCGGTTCCTCCTGTCCCCTGGCGGCGCGTGCCGGGAGCAGGAAGCGGATATTGCCCTGAAAATTGGCATGGGCGGAATCGACCGGCGCGAGCGCATTGGCCATCAATGGCGGCAGATGGGCAGGGCGGTCGGGCCAGTTGCGGATGACGCTGTCGTCGTCGGTTCGGAACAGCACGCTCGTCGGCTTGGTGCGCGGCCCGACGACGTCGGCCTGGAATGCCTCGAGAAACTTCTGCTGCTCATAAAAAATGGTGTTCGGGTTGCTTGCCTGCTCGGCATAGGCGAGCCACGTCGGCGTTTGCATCGACCGAAGCTGCTCCTTGAGCAACTCGTCGTCGGGGCGCGGCGAGTCGAACACGATATCGATGCCGATGGCCTTTGCCCCCATCTTGTCGAGATTGGCGAGCGCGTTGGCGAGCAGAGTACGGTCGAGCGGCGAGCGGATGCCTGTGTTGAACAGCGTCTCGTCATTATAGGTGACAAGGACGATGCGCTTGTCCTGCCGGGTCTGCGGCGCCATCAGCGTTGCGCGCGCATCATAGAGGGTCCGCTCGGCGTCGCGCGCGAGCGGCAGTTCCCACCCGAAACGCGCGATGAGCACTGCGACGATCAGGAACAGGATCGTCGCGACCATGCGCGACGGGCCGAGTTGAGTGACCAGCCGCCGGATGCGCTTGCGCAGCGGCACGGCGGCGGGCTGTCCGTCGGACGCCGCGGTGGGTTCGATCGTTGCCGTTTCCGTCATGCTGTCAGCGTGCCGAGCGGCCTGCCGTCTCCCCCCGCTGCGCCGTCGATGCGGTGTCAATTGCGTGCAGCAACGGTTGGCCGCCGTCGCCGATAATCGCGAAACCGGCCCAATAATAGGGGTGCGACGTCTGTTGGTCGTCCATCAACTGCTGCTGCGTCGCCCACAGCGCGTCGGCGACGCTATCGCCCTGACGCGCGGTGAACAGCCCGCCGATCAGCCGCCGCGTTGCGTCGAAATCGTCGGGCGCGGGCCAGTGGCTTGCGATTACCGACCGTCCGCCGGCGCCGATGAAGCTGCGCACCAGTCCGTCGAGCGCGTTGCCGCCGCCGCTCGAAATGCCGGCCTCGCGCGTCGCCGCGACCGAGGCCGCGCCGGCAGTGTCGCAGGCCGAAAGAATGACGAGGTCGGCATCGATCTTGAGCTCGAAAATTTCCTGGAAGGTCAGCAGCCCGTCGGATTGACCGTCGCCGAACGAGGTGACCAGCGCCGGACGCGCCGGGCACGACCGGCGCGGTGCGGTGACAAGACCGTGGGTTGCGAAATGGATGATGCGATAGTCGGACAGGTCGCTGCGCGTCTTGACGGCCGTGTCGGTAAAGTCTCCGCCGGTGAGAAGCGTTGCGGTGTCGCGGCCGATGGCGTTGCTCGCGGTAACGAGTTCGGCCGAAGAAATCGGGCGGCTCCACTGCGCCAAATCCCATTGGCAGTCGTCATCGACGCCGACGCCGACCGCGCCGCGCGTCCCGAGCGACGGGAGGAGCCCGGTGACCGGCACGTTTTCGCCGAGCCCGAAATATTGGTTGCGGGCATTCGACGGCGCTGCCTGACGCGCATTGCGAAATCCGAGCGCCGATACCGCGGTTGACGGCCGCGTCGCGCGCCCGAGCCAAGCAATCTGGCGCATGTCGAACGGATCGGCGTCGACGTCGAGCAGCCGCTCGTCATAGGCGGCCAGCCCGGTGTCGGCGGTGACGAGCAGGTTGATCGGCAGCTTGAGCATCGCGCCGTCGGGTTCGAAAATCAGGTGGCTCACAGTGGGCAGGCGCTCGGCGACGGGGCCGAAAAGCCGCGAATAAAGCGACCGCGCCGTTGCGGCGTCGAAAGGATAGGTCACGCGGCGGCCGCTCTCGACCACCGAGATGGTCGACCGAAGCTGGTCGACCGCGCCTTCGAGCGCGCCTGCACCGATGTCCGAACGCCAAAGCTGCGCCGCTCCGGGTTCGATCAGCATCCCGTAAACCGCATCGCCGACGACGAGCATCTTGAGATAGGCTTCGTCGGGGCGCAGCACCTGCTGCAACTCCGTCAGCTCGAGCTTGCCCGATGCGACCACGCGATATTGCGGGAAGGCCGAAAGCGCGCCGATGGTTTCGGTCTGCTGAAAGGCAAGATTGTCGAGCTGGGTCTTGAGGTCGGCGCGCAGCGCATTGACCTCCGCCGTCGCCGGAAGCTGCGCGAGGCGCGCGTCCTCGATCCGCGCCCGCTCGATATCGCGGGCGATCGTCGTCGCCTGCCGGAACAGCCGTGCGCCTTCGCCGCTGCCGCTCGACAGTTCGCGTGCGAGCACCGCCTGCGTATCGGCTACGCCGGGGCGGACCTGAAGCTGGCTGGCGACGAAGAAGTCGTTGATCGCTGCAGCGTCGGAGCCGACCCGCTCGGTGAGCAGGCGATAATAGGGCGCCATCATGTTCGCCATGCCGGTCGTCGACCGCTGCGACGAGGCGAGTGCGCTCACGACCTCGCGATAGATGCCGATCGCCTTGTCGTCCTGGCCGTGTCGCGTCAGGAAGGCGGCGTAGCGCGCACGGGCCGAGGCGAGCGCATTGGTTTCGGGATATTCGACCGCGAGCGCATTCACCGATTCGATAAAGCGCGCGTCTGCCGCACCGATGTTGCCGAGCGCTTCTTCGGCCAGCGCCAGTTCGCCGAGCATTTGCGAGCGCAGGCGGATAATGGAAGTCACGCGCCCTTCGCGTACCGCAATCGCATCGTCGAGACCCTTGATCTGCGCGGCCTTTGCCGCGCTGGCGTTGCCGCGCAGCCGCTCGACCGTCCCGAACAGATGGTCGGCCTGCGCGTCGATAATCTTCGCCCGCTCGGCGGGGGTCAGTTTTTCGCGACCGCCATCCTGCCGGATCGCGCTGTTCGTGCCGCTGTTGACGCCGGCGACGATTTCGGGCGTCAGCGTCACCGCGCCGCCCGAGACCGTCACCGCATCGCGCAGCGGCGGGACGGGGGCCTGAAGGATCGACGCGGCGCCATCGAGATCGCGCTGGTTGAGCGCGTGGATCGCGCGGAAATTGCGCCGCAGGCGGATCTGCACGGGATCGCTCGTCGGGATGGCTTCGACCTCGCCGAACAGCCGTTCCGCCTCGGAAAATTCTCCGAGGTTCGAGCGCTGCAGCGCGCGGTTGAGGGTGAATTCGGTCGGGTCGATGTCGACCGCATCCTGCTCGTCAAGCGCGCGCCGCGACAGCGCCTCGAAAAATTCGGCGGCTTCGGCATAATCGCCGCTGTGGTTGCGCCGGTATCCTTCGGCAAGCGCCTTGTCGACATCGATGGTTCCCGCGAGCGTCCGGGCAAAGCCGTCGTTGCCGCCGACCGAGGTCGTGGCGACCTTGATGACGCCTGGGACGACGCGGCGCTGGCGAACCGATTCGAGCGCGATGTCGAGCGCATCGCCATAGGCGGCAAAGCCTTCGACGGCATAGGCCGTTTCGCCCTGTTGTTCGATCCGCGTCTGCCAAGCGATGTCGCTGCCGCGCACCGTGCAGGTGCCGGCGGCACTACAATCTATCGTTTCCGTCCGTCCGGCGTCGATGCGTGCCGCCGCCTCGGCGCGATCCGCGCGCAGCATGCGGACATAGCCGACCGGCTGGCTCGCATCGCGGCAGACAATGACCCACGCGCGATCGAACATTCCGCGGATGACCGAATCGCGCACGGTCGCCTGAACCGCGCACAGCGATCCGCCTTGCTCGCCAATCGAAAAACTGTCGCGCAGCGTTGGGTCGACACCTTGGCCTTGTGCCGCTGCCGGTGGCGTTGCCGCTATCGAAGCGGCACCGAGCGCCGACAAACAAACCTTAAGTCGAGCGGCCATCGTACATTCCCCCAAAACACATAACCGAAGCGCCCTGTCGCCCGTGCGTCAGGGTGCCATCTTCGCTGCTGTGGTACGACCCATTCCCTGCCGACGGACCCTAAACCCTTCGCTTTCAAAAGGGAAGTGATCTGGGGCACAGGCGGCTTGCGCCGCCGCAGTCGGGCACCTATCTGGTATCGACTGTTTCAACCCGGTGAGGACAAGATGAACGCATTCGACGATCGTGAACGGGCTTTCGAGGCGAAGTTTGCCCGCGACCAGGAGATGCAGTTCCGCATCACCGCGCGCCGCAACCGCCTACTCGGCGAATGGGCGGCCGAGCGAATGGGGCTGACGCCCGAGGAGACCGACGCCTATGCCAAGGCCGTCGTCCAGGCCGATTTCGAGGAAGCGGGCGACGAGGATGTCATCCGCAAGCTGGCGGGCGACCTGACCGCCGCAAAGGTCGAGATCAGCGATGCCGAAATCCGGGCCGCGCTCAACGAGAAGGCAACCGAGGCTCGCCGCCAGTTCATCGAAAGCCGGAACTGAGGACGATCGGCGATGGGGATGCGCGAATCCGAATTGAGGAGCCTGATCGAGGCGGCATTTCCCGATGCCGACGTCACGATCACCGACCTTGTGGGCGACAATGACCATTATTCGGCACACATTGTCAGCGCCTCATTCGCGGGCATGTCGCGTGTCGCGCAGCACAAGGCGGTCTATGCGGCGCTCGGCGGCCGGATGGGCGGCGAACTTCACGCCTTGCAATTGACCACCGCCATTCCCTCATAAGGGGGCAGAGCAAAATATTGCGCACCGCGTGCGCCACCGGAGACCTGACATGACCGACCCCGCCACTCACGACCGCATTGCCAAGCTGGTCGCCGATCATCCCGTGCTGCTGTTCATGAAGGGCACCCCCTTGTTCCCGCAGTGTGGGTTTTCTTCGCGCGCCATTGCGATGCTCGACCGGCTTGGCATCGAATATGATACCGTCGACGTCCTGCAGGACATGGAAATCCGGCAAGGCATCAAGGAATTTTCCGACTGGCCGACGATTCCCCAGCTTTATGTGAAGGGCGAATTCGTCGGTGGCTCCGACATCATGATGGAGATGTGGGAGGCGGGCGAACTTCATCAGGTGATGGACGGCATCCCGACCAAGGCGGACTGATTGCTGCGGCGTGTGCCGCAGCGTGACAAACAGATTATGGTGGAGATGTTATGACGCACAAGGGAAGCTGCTTTTGCGGCGCGGTCGAGATCGCAGTGTCGGGCGATCCGGTCGATATGGGATATTGCCACTGCCAGTCGTGCCGGAGCTATTCGGGGGCGCCGTTCGTTGCCTTCACCATCTGGCCGTCCGACAATGTTGCCGTGACCAAGGGCGCCGAACTGATTGGCGGCTATAACAAGGTCGGGACGAGCGATCGCAAATATTGCACGCAGTGCGGCGGTCATATGTTCATCGACCATCCCAAGCTCGGCGTCGTCGATGTTCGCGCGGCAATCCTGCCGACCGTCGATTTCGAACCAAAGGCGCATCTGAGCTACGCCGAGGCCGTTTTTGCGGTTTCGGACGATCTGCCGAAGTTTGTCGATTTTCCTGCCGAAATCGGCGGTTCGGGAAAGTTGGTCGACGCAGCCGACTAGTTCAGGCGCCGGGTAGTGCCCCGGAATGAGCCGCGGCACGGCGACGTGCGAGGGCGTCGATGGCGTGTGCAAGCCGCGCCCGGACTACCGGCTCAAGCCATCGTGTGCAGGCCAATGCAAAGCCGACGACGATTGCTGTCGTCAATAGCAACGCTTCGGTGAATGACATCCCCGTACGAAGCAACGCAGCCGCGGCGACCGCCCCCGCATCCTGATGAATGAGGTAAAGTGGGTAAGTGGCAAGGCCGAGCTGCGTAGCCATCGGGAGCCATTGCGTTCCGATTGCGATGCGATCGGCGCTCGCGATGACGAGTAGTCCCGCTACAAAGAATAGGAAGGGAAGCGCAAACCCCTGGGTCACATCCATCGCCGTCATGCGAGCGGCCGTGACATTGGCGATTTCGACCGTGCAGGCTGCCAGAGCGAGTACAAAAAAAGACGGCGAAGACAGGGCGCCGGTCCGTGCCCGGCGTTCGAGCATCATGCCGACGGCGAAGAAGCTGGCGTGCGGCGCCAGCAACAAGCATAGCCCGAGCGACGGTGGCTGACCCGGGCCTGGACCTGCGAGCAGGTACGACGTCCAGAACAGCGCTCCGACGAAAGCGAGGATTTTGGGCAGCACGTCAAGGACGGCATCACCTGCGCGCCACAGGCCAAGGCCGACGAGCAGATAGAAATTCACCTCGACGCCGAGCGTCCAGTAGGAGGCGTCGATTTGTGGTGCGGCGGCGAGGAAAAGAGTCGATGCTGTCCAGCGCCGTGCGACTTCGGCGGGCGTGAAGATGCCCGCCCAGATGAGGGCAAGCGCGGTGATCGTTGCACAAAGCCATGCTGCCGGGGCGAGGCGAAGGATGCGCCGTCGCACGAACTGGCCGGCCCCGCTGCCGCGCGCTGACAATGCAATGACGAAGCCCGAGATGACGAAAAATAGTTCGACGCCAATCCATCCGAACCAGGTGAAGGACGCGAAGGGCGCTGCGAGATCCTGTCCCGAAAGAGCCTCGCGCGCGGCCGCGCTTGGCGCGCGCGCGAACGAGGCGAAATAATGCGCCGCGAGCACCAGCATCGCACAGGCGAAGCGGAGCAGGTCGAGGGCAGCCAGTTTGCGAGGCGCGGCGCGAGCGTGTCCCATACCGCACGCTGTGCACCAGAATGGATAACAGCCGATTAAACCGACGGCTTCCGGGGGCGGGGCCGATTGGCCGCTCCGCCCCCGTTCGCTTGGGGTAAGTGGGGGATGTCCCGGTGGGGGCAGGGGGCATCAGGGACCAGACCGATGCCCCCCACCGCTCCATTTGAGCGGAACACTCGGGAACGTGGACATACTATTCAAACGCCGTGCCAAATCGCGGCGATCGCGGATTATGACGCGAGACGCTGGTTAGCGAATCCTTACCGCCCCCGCCGTTTGTCAAGAATTCCGACACTCGTGCGTAATTTTTCGTTCAGGAAGCGTTCAGCCGTTTGACTACAATTGTAGTCGTGTTCTATCGGTGAACGCCTAGAGGAGGGGTCCGGCATGGCGGAACGAGCAAGCGAGTCGGAAATGCAGGTATTGGCAGCGCTGTGGGACAGGGCCCCGCAGACGGCCGCCGACCTGACCGAACGCGTCGGCAAGCGCAACGGCTGGACGCAGGCGACCGTCAAAACGCTGCTCGCGCGGCTCGTGCAAAAGGGCGCGGTGACGGCCGAAGCCGACGGGCGGCGCTATCTCTATTCGCCGGCCATCGAGCGCGCCGATGCGGTGGGCGAGGAGTCGCAGCGCTTCGTTGACCGCCTGTTCGGCGGCCGGGTTAGCCCTTTGATCGCTCATCTCGCCGAGCGCGAGGCATTGTCGGATCGCGACATCGCCGAGATTGAGGCGCTGCTGCGGAGGCTGAAGTCATGAGCGCCGCGATGCTGTTCGACGTGTGGATCGACACGCTCGTTACAACTGCGCTGCTCGTGCTAGCGATCTTGCTGATCCGTAAGCCTTTTGCGCGCTTTTTCGGACCGAAGCTGACCTACACGCTGTGGCTGATCCCGGCGCTGCGCCTGGTCTTGCCGCCACTTCCCTTCGCCGATCCCGTCGTGCCTGCGGCACCCGTAGCGATGCCCGTGACCGAGATTGTCTGGCCTGACGCGGCCCAGCTCGGCGCGCTCGATGGTGCGGCTGCGGCGTCGGCGGCCGCTCCGCTCTGGTCATTGGCCGAATTGCTGCCGTGGCTTTTCGCAGCATGGGCGGTTGGCATGGTCGCGGTTATCGTCGCAGCCATGCTCGCGCACGACCGTTTCCGGCGCGCGGTACTGGGCGCATCGGTCGAGCTCGAGCCGATCGGGTCGATCCGCCTCGTCATGTCGGACGCGGTCGATGGCCCTATCGCCTTTGGTTTGTGGCGTCGGTTTGTCGCAGTGCCGCAGGATTTCTTTGCACGCTATGCCGCCGATGAGCGCGCGCTGGCGGTTGATCACGAACTTGCGCACCATCGCCACGGCGACTTGTGGGCGAATGCGGCGGCGCTCGTGCTGCTCGCGACCCAATGGTTCAATCCCTTTGCCTGGCGCGCCATCAGGGCCTTCCGCTTCGATCAGGAAGCCGCGTGCGATGCGCGTGTGCTGACGATGGCTGACAGCAGTCCGCGTGCAGTGCGCACCGTCCGCTACGCCCATGCCATCGCCAAGGCTGCGGTCGGTTCGCGCCTGTCGCTCGCCGCGCCGATGGCGGTCCACGATAATTTGCAGGAGAGACTGACGATGTTGATGCGGGAGGATGTTTCGATCAAGCGCGGCGCCATGGGGCGCTTGCTTGTCGGCGGAGCGGCGGTGGCGGTTCTCGCGACGACCGCGACGCTGGTGCCGTCGGGGATTGCCAGTGCGAATGCGCAATACGCCGATGCGCCGGAACCCCCGGCGCCCCCGGCCCCGCCCGCAGCGCCCACCGACGTGCCGCAGCCGCCTGCACCGCCTGCTGCACCGGAAGCGCCCGCGGCACCCGGCGTCCACCGCGTGATGATCGTCACGACCGACGACGACGCCAAGGGGGCAGATGGCGGCAAGAAGCGCGAGATCCACCGCGTCGTGATCCGGGACGGCGAGCGCAAGGGCGGCGGCGAGCACGGCCTCCACTGGGCTCCCGAAGCGGGGGCGAGCGGAAAGGTCAAGCGCTTCGAATTCGCGCTTCCCGGCGCGCCTACGCGTGATGAAATTCTGTCGGCGCTGAAGGAGCAGGGCGTAACGGGCAAGAAGGCAAATGCTATTGCCGACCGGCTCGAGGCGAAAGGGAAGCGCAGCATTGCGCTCGCCCCCATGCCCCCGATGCCGCCCATCCCGCCTATGCCCCCCGCTGCATGGTCGTCGGCCGACGGCAAGGGTTTTGCCTTCGCCAAGTGCGGCAAGGATGCGAAGGCGATGCCCGTCATCGAGTTCGAGGAACAGCAAGGCGGCAAGAAGAGCCGCGTCGTGATGACCCATTGCGGCCCGGAAGGCGACCGGACGGCGCAGGTTTCGGCGCTTAAAAAGGCCCGCGAACGTTTTGCCAGTGGCGAGAGTTCCGGCAAGTTGAGCGACGAAATCCGTGCCAAGGTACTCGCCGACATGGACCGCGCGATCGCCGAGATCGAAGAGTCCGGCGACTGAGGTTTCAGCTTCGACGCTGACCCCCGTCCCCGGTGGGGTCAGCGGCAGGGGCGGGGAAAGGGAGTGGCGATGCCGCTCCCTTTTTCACATGCGCGGCCCTTTTCCTTCCGGCTTTGTGATGCCACATGGCATATATGAGCGACCAAAAGCCTTGGCCCGATACGATCCGTGCCGGCGATTGCGAAGAGCATGAGCCGCTGGTCAGGCGCGTGCTCGCGCCCAATCCGTCGCCCTACACCTTCACGGGAACGCAGACATGGATCGTCGGCGCGGGCAGCGACGTTGCGATCATCGACCCTGGCCCGACCGGCAGCGGGATGAGTATCGGAGACCCGCCCGACGCCCATGGGGCAGGGCATGTCGACGCGATCCTCCGCGCGGTCAAGGGGCAGCGCGTCGCAGCGATCCTTTGCACGCACACGCATCGCGACCATTCGCCCGCCGCGGCGCCCCTGAAGGCCGCGACGGGTGCGCCGATCGTCGGCTGCGCCCCGTTGGCGCTTGCCGACGACGGTCCGCGCGCCGACTCTGCCTTCGATCCCGATTATGCGCCCGACCGGGTTCTTGCCGATGGCGAGCGTGTCACTGGCGACGGCTGGACGCTCGAGGCGGTGGCGACGCCGGGGCATACGTCAAACCATCTGTGTTTTTCGCTCATCGAGAGCAAGGCCCTGTTTACGGGCGATCATGTGATGGCATGGTCGACGAGCGTCGTGAGCCCGCCCGATGGTGACATGGCGGCCTATATGGCGAGCCTCAAGAAGCTCTATGACCGCGACGACCGCATCTATTATCCGGCGCACGGCCCTGCCGTGGCCAAGCCGCGCCAGCTCGTGCGGGGGATGCTCGGCCATCGCAAACAGCGCGAGCGACAGATTTTGCGGGAACTCGAACGCGGGACGGACGTGATTCCCGACATGGTAAAGCATATGTACAAGGGGCTCGACCCGCGCTTGACCGGCGCCGCCGGCCGATCGGTGCTCGCGCACCTTCTCGACCTCGAAGCGCGCGGTCGCGTCGCACGTGCCGATAACCGCTGGCGGCTCGTCGCATGAGGCGCGACCTTTTTCGCATAACTGTCGTCGCGCTTCTCCTGCTCGCGATCTTTCTCGGCTGGCGGGCGTGGAGCGGCTGGCAAAAGGGCTATGAGCCCGAGACCGTTGTCGCCGCGAGCCTCGAAGGGTTGCGCGAGCAGAATGTGCTCGTTCCCTTCACCGCACGCTATGTCGCGGTGGTGACGTCGAGCCAGAGCCGTCTTGGCCTCAGCGCAAAGAAGACGCTGATTATGCCGGGGACGGTACGCTACGAACTCGATCTGGCGAAGCTGCAGTCCTCTGACCTCGACTGGGACGAGACGGCTCGCCGGCTGACGGTGACGCTCCCGCCGCTGCGTCTCGCTGGTCCCGAAATCGACATCGATGCGATCAGCGAGTTTCGCGATGGCGAAATCCTGCTTGCGATCACCGACGCCGAAGCGTCGCTCGACGCCGCCAATCGCAAGGCGGGGCAGGCCGAACTGATCAAGCAGGCGAAGAGCGCAACCCCGATGCGCCTCGCCGAAGCGGCCGCGCGCTCGGCCATTGAGCAGAGCTTCGCGATGCCGCTGAAGGCCGCCGGCATCGACGCGACGGTGACTGCACGCTTTAGCGAGCGCTGAGCGCCTTTCTCCGACCGTCCCGATGCGCTATACCGCCGCCAAATGAGGGGGTGATTATGGCGACGACGACAAGCGACGCAGCGATTACGGAAAGCTTTTGGGAGCGCATGGCGCTTGGCCTCGCGCTGCTTATCCTGTTCGGTTTCGCGCAGTTTGCACTGCGTGGCTTTGTCGATCCGTTCGGCGTGCCGCTGTCGACCCACTTCCACGGTTTGGCGATGCTCGCATGGCTCGCGTTGCTCGTCGTGCAGCCGCGCCTGGTGCGGCAGGGCGATATGGCGATGCACCGCCGGCTCGGACGGCTTGGCGTTGCCCTTTCGATGCTTGTCGTGGGGCTGGGCTTTTATGTGGGTATATCGGTGATCGCGGCGGGGCGGCTCCCGCCCTTTTTCACCCCTCACTATTTCCTTGTCCTCGTCTCGGTGGAGCTGCTCGCTTTTGGGGGGCTGGTATGGGCGGCCGTCGCCCACCGGAGCAGGACCGACTGGCACCGGCGCTTCATGATCGGATCGGCGATAATGCTGCTCGAACCTGCGCTCGGGCGTCTGCTGCCGATGCCGCTGATGATCGGGTGGTGGGATCTGCCTATCGCGATCATCCAGCTTGCGGCGGTGGGGCTGATCGCGCTGCATGACCGGCGAACGTTCGGACACGTGCATAGTGCGACCAAGATCGTCGCGCTGCTTGTCATCCTGGTCCGGCTCACCATCTATATGGTGCCGATGTTGCCGCCGGTTCAAGCGCTGGCTGCGGGGCTTTCGGGGGGGTGATTCCGTCCCGAATTGCCCTCTGGCGCGGCGCCGTGTAGGGACGTGCCGGGCAACGGCCCCGATAAGGAAAGACCATGACTGCTCCCGTCCGCGAAAATCTGTCCGGCGTCGATTTGCGCGCCGAAATCGACCGGCTGCGTAAGGATCGCAACGCGGTCATCCTTGCGCATTATTACCAGAAGCCCGAGATCCAGGACCTGGCGGACTTCGTTGGCGACAGCCTGGAGCTCTCGCGCAAGGCGGCTGAGACCGACGCCGACGTCATCGCGTTTTGCGGCGTCAAGTTCATGGCCGAAACGGCGAAGATTTTGTCGCCGGAAAAGATTGTCGTGCTGCCTGACATGGACGCGGGATGCAGCCTCGAGGACAGCTGCCCGCCCGAGCAGTTCAAGCGGTTTCGCGAGCAGCATCCCGATCATATCGCGCTGACCTATATCAACTGCTCGGCCGCGGTGAAGGCGCTCTCCGACATTATCGTCACATCGTCGAGCGCCGAGACGATCATCAGCCAGATCCCCGAAAGCCAGAAGATCATCTTTGGCCCCGACCGGCACCTCGGCGGCTATCTCAATCGCAAGTTCGGGCGCGACATGCTGCTCTGGCCGGGCGTGTGCATCGTCCACGAAGCGTTCAGCGAAACCGAACTGTTGAAGCTGAAGGCGCAGCATCCGGACGCGCCGGTTGCGGCGCACCCCGAATGTCCGCCGCACATAATCGACCACGCCGACTATGTCGGGTCGACGAGCGGCATCCTGCAATTTGCGAAAAGTTTCCCCGGCGACACGCTGATCGTCGCGACCGAGCCGCACATCATCCACCAGATGGAAAAGGCGCTGCCCGAAAAGAAGTTCATCGGTGCGCCGGGGGCGGACGGGAACTGCAACTGCAACATCTGCCCCTATATGGCGCTCAATACGATGGAGAAGCTCTATTTTGCGCTTCGCGACCTCGAGCCGCGCATCGAGCTTGACGAGGAGCTACGGCTCGGCGCCAAGAAAAGCCTCGACCGGATGCTCGAAATGGCATCGGGGACGATCGGCAAGGGCGATCTGGGTGCGCGCGCGCCGGCCTGACGGTAACGACAGGTTCGCGGGAGGGGCGAGGTGATCGTCCGTCTCCGTGCCCTATGGGAAGCAATCAACGCCAGCTATTGGTTTTACCCCGCGCTGTTTGCCCTGGGTGCGGTCCTGGTATCGTCCACGACGATCTGGTTTGACCGCAACGGTGCAGCGGAAATATTGTCACGCGTCGACTGGCTGACGCCATCGCGCCCCCAGGGCGCGCGGGCGCTCCTTTCGTTGATTGCCGCATCGATGATCGGTGTCGCAGCGACGGTGTTTTCCATCACCATCGCGGCAGTCGCCTATGCGTCGGGCACCTATGGGCCGCGTTTGCTCACCAATTTCATGGAGGATCGTGGCAACCAGCTTTCGCTTGCCGTCTTTATTGCGACCTTTGTGCACGCCCTGCTCGTGCTGCGTGTCGTCCGCGGCGAGGATGAGGAAGCGATATCACTGGGCGGCGCTGTCGGGACGTCGACACCGGGATTCGTGCCCCAGCTTTCGATCCTCGTGGCCTTTGGCCTCACGATGATTTCGGTCGTGGTGCTGGTTTACTTGCTCCATCATATTCCCTCGAGCATCCGCATAAACAAGGTCATTGAACAGATCGGTTGCCGCCTCATCGCCTCGATAAAAGGCCGCTTCCCCAAGTCGGGCGACGCCGAGCATGTGCAGGAACCGCTCAACGGAACGCCGGTCATCGCGGCCGATCATGGCTATATTACGCTGATCGATTTTGCGACGCTCGACGCCATCGCCGAAAAGCATGGTGCAGTGGTCGGCCTGCCGCTGCGCACGGGCGACTTCGTGCACGGTGCAGTGACCCTGTTGCACTGGCGTGGTCCCGATCTTGATGACGAGACCGAAGAAAAGCTGCGCGGATGCTTTGCGATAGGCTCCAGCCGCTCTCCGCATCAGGACATCGATTATATGATCGACGAATTGGTCGAGATTGCGCTGCGTGCCCTGTCGCCAGGCATAAATGATCCTTTTACCGCGATTGCCGCGCTCGACTGGCTCGGGGCTGCCACTGCCGAACTTTCAAGACGCAGTCTCGACCGCGGCCCCGAGCAGGACGATTATGACAGGACCAGGGTCAAACCTGTTGCCGACGGATTCAACCATTATCTCGAACGAGGGTTTGGCTCGGCATTGCGATCCGTGGCCTCAAGCGACGTGGCGGCGGCAAAGTTCATCGGCATTGTCGAGAGCATGTTGCCTGCGGCGGCGAACGCGGAACGTCGTGCGATGCTTTTAGCGCTGGTCGATCGGCTTCTTGCACTAGCGGAGATCGCGCTTGAACGGCCCACCTTCGTGCGACTCGAGTCGCGGTGCAGCATTCTTCCGGCCGTGTGAACGCGGCGCGGGCACAAGAGGGGGCGCCACAATTCTCGAATCCGAGTCAAAAAATGCTGCACCCTTGTTACAAAAATGCTGCAGGGAATCTGCTTGTTGCAACTGCCGGACTTATCCACAATTAAGCATCGGCCGAGTGAAAAAATGCGCCGATTTTTGTTGGTGGACCGGGCCCTTCATGTCAGCTTCAAATCATCGGACGACAGAGACGTCGGATCGCCGGGAAACGAAGGGTAGTTGCAAGACTAGCCGGAAGAGAACGGGCCAGATCGACGAGGAAGTCATCCGGTGACCCGATCACGGAACGCAGCGATTCCCACGAGTTGAGGCGAACCCGATCGGACAGGAAAGCAGTCCATCGCTTGAAAAGCGACTGTTTCGGCAGACGCAATGACGAGATGATGAAGGGCTTTCCAGGTGCGGCCGGCCCCCGAAAGGGGGCCGACCAAACCGTCGCCGGATTGTTCCGGCGCGCGCCGGGGCGCATCATTTGGCGGGCTGCCGATCGCAAGAGAGGCGGACCGGGATGAAGCGGCACGGGGATGCGTGGAACGACACCGGATAGTGGGGGTTGGCAGCGATGCCGGCCCCCATTTCGTATGCGCTTCCCGCGATGGAGGTCGCTGTGCGAAGCGCTGGTATCGCCTGAATCCATACTTTACGAAAAAAATGCCGAACGAGTGACAGCCGTCACAACGGCGTCGCATTGTGTGCCCTAAAACCCTTCTTGCGACCCGGAGACGTTCCCCGACCGGAACCGATCCTCCTCTTCCCGGTCAGCGGCAAGTGACGTTGACCGGGAACCTTTTCCCATCCGCTCGATTATATTTCCATCGTTCGAACGATGTCGGGGCGCGACGATGCGTCCAGCAAACCGGCGGCCGGTCGCGCCGTTGCGGGTTCGGAAAGGAAATCTAATGGGTATTATCATCACCTTGATTGTCGGCGGGATTATCGGCTGGCTGGCGAGCATCGTCATGCGCACTGATGCGCAGCAAGGAATATTGCTGAACATCGTCGTCGGTGTCGTCGGCGCTTTCCTGGGCAATATCCTGGGCGGCATGTTCGGCATGGGCGCGACATTGAGCTCGTTCAATCCGATCGGGCTGCTGTGGGCCTTTATCGGTGCGCTCGTGCTTCTCGCGATCGTCAACATGGTGCGCCGCGGTCGCGTTCGGTGACGGTTGCCCGGCGCGCTGGTCGCGCGTGATCTTTTGGGTTAGCATTCATTCGCCTGCAAAGTCGGGCATCCGCAATGATCGTAGGGGGTCATCACATGCTTACTTGGATTATCGCAATCATCATGGGCGGGATTATCGGTTGGCTGGCGAGCATCGTCATGAAAACCGATGCCCAGCAGGGAATTTTCCTGAATATCATCGTCGGTGGTATCGGATCCATTCTGGGGCGTTTCCTGTTCGGAAGCTTTCTGGGTGGTGGACATCTGCGTGGCGATGCCTTTGATCCGATGACGCTGCTCACGGCGTTTCTGGGGGCGGTGGTGCTGCTTGCGATCGTCAATCTGATACGGCGCGGTCGCGTTCGCTGACGGCGGGCGCCAGAGGCCGGCAAGACCGGTTCGCGCGAACGGGGCGGCCACCGCAGGGTGCGCCGCCCTTTTCGTTGGCTAGCCTATGGAAATTATATCGGAACTTGCCTATGCCGCCTCGCTGGACGGACCGGGGGAGCGGCGGTGTTTCGCCCTCTTGCCACTAGTGATATAATGGGGTAATACACCTTCGACGGGATCGCTTCCGTCGTGTGGGCCGGAATGGGATGTCGCGCAGCGACAACGTCCCGGCTGCTGCCGTCGGCAGAAGAGGATTCGACGTGAACTACGAGCGGAAAGTGGATTCGATGGACAGCCTGGCGGGGACGCAAAGCTTTTACGAGGAAACCGACAGCCGTCGGAAGCGGACGAGACTGATTATCGCGCTGGTGTTGATCGGGTTGGCGCTCGTCGCCGCCTGGTACGCCTTCACGCACGGCAAGGACGGCGCCGCAGCGGGGGCCGATGGGGCCGGCGAGGCTGCTAGCACGCCGAGCGTCACCGTCGTCATCCCCGGGCGCGTTTCGGTCGAGGCTGCCATTGCGGCGACCGGAACAATAGCCGCGCGGCGCGAAATGCCCGTCGGCGTTGCGGGCGAGGGCGGCCAAGTGCAACGCGTGCTCGTCGAACCCGGCCAGTGGGTCGGCGCCGGCCAGACGCTCGCGGTGATCGACCGGTCGGTTCAGGCGCAGCAGGCGGCGAGCCTCGCGGCCTCGATCCGCGTCGCGCAGGCGGACGCGAACCTGGCGCAGGCAGAGTTGGAGCGCGCCGAAGCGCTCGTTTCGCGCGGCTTCATTTCAAAGGCCGACATGGACCGCAAGCGCGCTACCCGCGACGCCGCCAACGCGCGCGTCCGCGTCGCGCAGGCGCAATATGCCGAAGCGACGGCACGCAACGGTCGGCTCAACATCGTTGCCCCGGCTGCGGGGCTGGTACTCACGCGTCAGGTCGAACCCGGACAGGTCGTTGGCGCGGGCAGCGGTGTGCTTTTCCGCATGGCGCGCGGCGGCGAAATGGAAATGCTTGCGCAAATGGCCGAGGCCGACCTGCAGAAGGTGAAGGTCGGTACGCGCGCGACCGTGACTCCCGTCGGCACCGACCTGAAAATATCGGGGCAGGTCTGGCAGGTGTCTCCGATAGTGAACGCCGAATCGCGCCAGGGCATGGTGCGCATCGCGGTTCCCTATAGCGACGCGCTGCGCCCCGGCGGCTTTGCCGACGCGCGGTTGGTGTCGGGAACGGCCGAATTGCCGTTGCTTCCCGAAAGCGCCGTGCTGAGCGGTCCCGAGGGCAATTATGTCCTGATCGTCGATCAGAATGACACGATCGCTCGCCGTCCGGTCAAGATCGGCGCGGTCAGCGATCGCGGCGTTTCGATTGCGTCCGGGCTGACCGGCACCGAAAAGGTCGTCGCACTCGCGGGTGCGTTCCTGAACCCGGGCGAGAAGGTCAAACCCGTCGTCCAGAAATCTTCGCGATAATTGCCCGGCGCGGCACATAAGGCGTTTGAATCATGAGCTTTCGTAACATCTCCGCCTGGTGCATTCGCAATCCGGTGCCGCCGATCGTCATGTTCGTTCTGTTGCTGCTGGCCGGCGTCGTCAGCTTCAACCGGATGGACGTCAACGACAATCCGGACATCGAATTTCCTGCCGTCCAGGTCATCGTCGTGCAACCGGGTGCGGCACCGTCGGAGCTTGAGACGCAGGTGACGCAACGCGTCGAAGCTGCGGTGCGCAGCGTGAGCGGCGTCGACGAAATGTCCTCCTATGTCAGCGAGGGCAACAGCCGAACGATGGTGCAGTTCGCGATCGGGACACCGATTGACCGCGCCTATAACGATGTGAACCAGGCGATCTCGCAGATCCGCAGCGACTTGCCCGACGGCATCCTCGAGCCGCGGGTTATTCGCGTCGACATCGCGGGCGGGCCGATCACCTATTTCGCCGTCGAAACGTCGGACATGACGCTTGAGCAGCTGTCGTGGTTCGTCGACAACACCGTCGCCAAGGAATTGCTCTCGATCCCGGGGATGAGCCAGGTTCGCCGTTCGGGTGGCGTCGATCGCGAGATCCGCGTCATCCTCGATCCCGCGCGCATGCAAAGCTATGGATTGACCGCGAGCCAGGTGAACCAGCAGCTTCGCCAGGTGAACCTAAACGCCGCGGGCGGACGCACCGAAATTGCAGGTTCCGAACAGGCGGTGCGCGTGCTCGGCAACGCGGACAGCGCCTTCCAGCTCGGCGAAACGCACATCTCGATCGGCGGCGGTCGTACGATCCGTCTTGCCGACGTTGCGGCCGTCACCGACGGCTATGCCGAACAGCGCAACATCGCGAAGATCCGCGGCCGTCAGGTGCTCTCTTTCTCGATCGAAAAGGCGAAGGGCGCGTCCGACGTCACCGTCCATGACGAGACGATGAAGAAGCTGGAGCAGATCAAGAAGAACAATCCCAAGGTCGACTTCAAGATCCTCTTCACACGCACCGAATATACGAAGGAACAATATCGCAGCTCGATGGCGGCGATGATCGAGGGCGCAGTGCTCGCCGTCGTTGTCGTCTTCCTGTTCCTGCGCGACTGGCGCGCGACGATGATTTCGGCGCTTGCGATCCCGTTGTCGGCCATCCCGACCTTCTGGTTCATGGACATGATGGGCTTTTCGCTCAACGGCCTTTCGCTGCTAGCGCTCAGCCTTGTCGCCGGCGTGCTCGTCGACGATGCGATTGTCGAGATCGAGAATATCGTCCGGCACATGCGCATGGGCAAGACCGCCTATCAGGCGTCGATCGACGCCGCTGACGAAATCGGTCTTGCGGTCGTCGCGACGACGATGTCGATCGTCGCAGTCTTCCTTCCCGTCGCACTGATGCCGGGCATTTCGGGGCAATTCTTCATCCAGTTCGGCATGACCGTCGTGTTTGCCGTGCTGATGAGCTTGGCCGTCGCGCGCATGATCACGCCGATGATCGCCGCCTATTTCCTCGCCGCGCAGGGTGAGCAGGATCATGCCAACGGACCGTGGATCGACCGCTACGAACGGCTGCTGACCTTCACGCTCGACAACAGCAAGCAGAAGGCGGTGCGTGCGCGTTACGAGGCATGGCCGACCAAGCTCGCCTATCTCGGCGTGCCGTTCGCGTTCGCCGGCCTCTATGTGCTTTACGCCATCTATTCCTATTTCCAGCCGGTCCCGCTGGGACAGGATGGCCCGAACCCGGCGATGTACTTCCTCCTGCAGATGCCGTTCACGGCGATCTTCGTATTCCTCGCCGCCAGCCTGTTGCTCATCATTCTGGGCGCACTTGCCTGGGTTCTGGGCATGCGTGGTTACGGCGTGACCAACTGGAGCAAATTCATGCTCCAACGCGCCTATGCGCGGCTGCACGACCATCGCGTCTGGATCGTCGGCATCGGCTTCGGCGCCTTTGCGCTCAGCATCGTCCTGTTTGCGACGCTCCCGCAGCAGTTCCAGCCGACAATCAACAGCGACTATAGCCAGGTCCGCTATGAGCTGCCGCCCGGATCGACGCTGGCCCAGAGCGAGCATATCTCGAACCAGATCAACGAGATTCTTTCGAATAACGATGTGGTCGAAAATGCCTTCTATGACGTGCGCGTCGGCGAAGGGTCGGTCTATATCACGCTCAAGAAGGACCGCGAGCTCAGCAGCGTCGAGTGGGAGCGCGGGCTCCAGCCGCGCATGTCGGCGATTCCCGATGCCCGCGTGAATTTCGCGAGCCAGTCGGGCGGCTTCTCCGGCCGCGACATCACTTTCATCATCGGCGGCGACGATCCTGTCGCGCTCGAACGCCATGCGCGCCAGATCGTCAAGGAGATGGAAGGCGTCAAGGAGTTGCGCGGCGCGCGCATCGAGGGCGACATTCCGCGGCCCGAGATTATCGTCACGCCGCGCCTCGACCTTGCAGCCGAGCTGGGCGTCACGACGGCGGCGCTCAGCCAGACGATCCGCATCGCGACGATCGGCGACATCGACCAGAATGCTGCCAAATTCTCGCTGTCCGATCGCCAGATCCCGATCCGCGTGCTGCTCTCCGAAGACTCGCGGCGCGCCTTGTCGACGATCGAGAATCTCCCGGTCCCGACATCGCGCGGCACCACGGTCCCGCTCAAGTCGGTCGCGCAGATCGGCTTCGGCGCGGGACCGACCGAACTGCGGCGTTATAACCAGACGCGGCGCATCGTCATCGGTGCCGATCTGGCGCCGGGACTCGTTACCGGCGACGGGCAAAAGAAGATCGACGCGCTGCCGTCGGTCAAGAATATGCCGCAGGGTATCCGCAAGGTGATCCAGGGCGATCAGAAATGGCAGGCGGAGCTGATCAACAACTTCATCATCGCGGTGATTTCGGGGTTGATGCTCGTCTTCTCGACGCTCGTGCTGCTCTATCGCCGTTTCCTGTCGCCGCTGGTCAACATGTCGTCGCTGCTCCTCGCGCCCCTCGGCGGCCTGCTCGGGCTGCTTGTCACCGGGATGGAAATTTCGATGCCGGTCTATATCGGCCTGCTGATGCTGCTCGGTATCGTGGCCAAGAACTCGATCCTGCTCGTCGATTTCGCGATCGAGGAAATGGACAAGGGGATCGGTAAGGTCGAAGCCTTGCGCGATGCAGGCCGCAAGCGTGCGCAGCCGATCGTCATGACGACGGTCGCGATGGTCGCGGGCATGGTCCCGACCGCGCTGTCACTGTCGGGCGACGGGGCATGGCGTGCGCCGATGGGTGTCGTCGTGATCGGCGGCCTGATCCTCTCGACCGTGCTGACGTTGCTGATCGTTCCGGCGGGCTTCAGCCTTGCCGACAGCATCGAAAAGCGCCTCGGCCGCTTCTTCTCGTCGAATCTGCTCACCTATCGCAAGGGCGACGACACGCGGCCACATGGCGAACCGGCGCCGCAACCTGCGGAGTGACCGGGCGCGGCCCCAGCCGCCGCGCCGGTTGCAACCTTTGGCGGGCTTCGCCATTGGGTTGGCATGACGGATAGCGTTTCAGCCCGGTCCGACGCAGGCGGCGCGGATTTCATGCGCCGCGGCGTCGCCGTGCCGACCGGCGGGCTCAATATCCGCGTTGTGGCGACGGGTATGCTGGTCGTGATGGCGGTCGTGTTCGTCAGCGCCAAATATTATCAGGACGTGCATCCGGCGATCGGCTTTGTCCGGGCCTTTGCCGAGGCCGCGATGGTCGGCGGGCTCGCCGACTGGTTCGCAGTGACCGCGCTCTTCCGCCATCCTATGGGGCTGCCGATTCCGCACACCGCGATCGTCCCGCGGAACAAGAACCGCATCGGCGATACGCTGGCGCGCTTCCTGCTCAATAACTTTCTGCTGCCGCGCCTGATCGCACGAAAAATGCTGACGGTCGACGTCGCGGGGGCGGTCGGCAAGTTCCTCGCACATCCTGCCGAGGGCGGCGGGCGTCTGCGGCTCGGCGCGTCGCGGATAATCGCCGACGGGCTCGGCGCGCTCGACCAGCAACGGCTCGGCGGGATGGTCAAGTCGGCGATCGCCGACCGGTTGCGCGAACTTGATGTCGCGCCGCTGCTGGGGCAGGCCTTGCAGGCCGCGCTCGCCGAGGGGCGGCACCAGCCCTTGCTCGACGCGATGGTAAAGTGGGGGTCGAAGACGCTCGATCTCAACGCGCACCTGATCCACCAGATGGTTCACGACAACAGCAACGCGATCGTGCGCTTCACCGGCCTTGACGAGAGTATTTCGAACCGCATCGTCGCGGGGCTCGGCAAGCTGCTCAGCGAAATGGCGGTCGAGCCCGATCATCCGCTGCGTATCCGCGTCGAAGAAGGGCTCGCCAAAATGGCGCTCGACCTGCAGCATGACCCCGAGGTCAAGGAAAAGGTCGCGCGCGTCCGCGACGAATTGCTCGAAAACAAGGCGGTCAAGCGCTGGCTCGACGGATTGTGGGAACAGGGTCGCGGCGCGCTGCTCAAGGCCGCACGCGATCCCGAAACGATGCTCGCCGGGCGGATCGGCGAGCTCGTCACCCAATTCGGTACGATGCTGGGCGAAGACGTTCATATCAAGCGCACGCTCAACCGCTATGCGCGCCGCGCGGTGGTGGGCGTGGTCGACAGCTATGGGGAGACCGCGCTCAAGCTCGTGTCCGACACGATCCGCGGCTGGGACGCCAAGACGATTACCGACCGGCTGGAAAATGCGGTGGGCGATGACCTGCAATATATCCGCATCAACGGCACGCTGGTCGGCGGACTGGTTGGGGTCGCGATTCACACGGTCGATGTGTTGATTTGACGACGGCTACAGCAGGCGCGCCAGCCCTTCGCGAAAACTGGGATAGCGCGGCGCCCAACCGATGAGGCGTTTTGCCTTGCCGTTCGCGACGCGGCGGTTCTCGGCATAAAAGGCGCGGGCGGCGGGTGACAGGCCTGCTTCATCGATCCTTTGCAGCGGCGGGACAGGGAGACCGAGCATCGCGCAGCCCCATTCGACGAGGCGGTTCTGGTGGCACGGCTCGTCGTCCGCCAGATTATAGACGCCGGGCGGCCCCGTGAAGGAGGCGATCACGCCGCCCGCTATGTCGTCGACATGGACGCGACTGAACACCTGATCGGGCAGGTCGATGCGATGGGCGCGACCCGTGCGCAGGCGGTCGAGGATCGAACGGCCGGGGCCATAGATGCCGGGCAGGCGAAAGACGCGTGCGTCGCTTCGCAGTTCGGCCCATGCTGCATCGGCAGCGTTGCGCGGGGCGCGGCGACCCTGGATGGATGCGCTTTCGTCGACCCACGCGCCGCCGGTATCGCCATAGACGCCGGTCGAGGAAAGATAACCGACCCACCCCGCCGGGGCGACCGCAACCGCTTCGCCATAGCGGGCGAGTACCGGATCGCCCCGCTCGCCCGGCGGCACCGACGACAGGATGTGCGTCGCGCCGCGCAGGGCCGCTAACACCGCCGTCTCGTCGTCGAAGCGTAACGTCGCGTCGCGCCCGTCGCGCGTCGTTCCCACGACGTCCCACCCGCGCGCTTCCAGTCGCGCGGCGAGGTGACGCGCGGCATAGCCCATTCCGAAAATCAGCATCTGTCCCATCGCCGCCCTTATTGCGCGCCGCGCGGCGCAAGCCTAGACCGAAGCGATGACCGACGTCTCTTCCTCCCCGCCCGTCCCCGTTACCATTCATCGCGGCGATTACCGCCCGCCCGAGTGGCGCGTTCCCGATATTGCGCTCGATTTTCGGCTCGACCTGGCGGAGACGTCCGTGACTGCTGCGTTGGCTGTCGAACGCGATATCGAAACGCCATCACCGCTGGTCTTGCGCGGCGACGGTTTGACGCCGGAGGCCGTACGCGTCGATGGCGAGGTTTGGAACGACTGGCGGATGGACGGGTCCGATCTGATCGTCGACCTTGGCGACCGGACGGCGGCCACGGTCGAGGTCGACACGCGAATCGACCCGAGCGCGAATACGCAGCTCATGGGGCTCTATGCTTCGAACAACATGCTCTGCACCCAGTGCGAGGCCGAAGGCTTTCGCCGCATCACCTTCCACCCCGACCGCCCCGATGTGCTCAGTCGCTACAAGGTGCGGATGGAAGCCGACAAGACGCGCTTCCCGATCCTGCTGTCGAACGGTAATTGCATCGACAAGGGCGCAGGCGAAGGCGGCAAACATTGGGCGCTGTGGGAAGATCCGTGGCCCAAGCCCTCCTATCTCTTCGCGCTCGTCGCGGGCGACCTCGTCGTCAACCGCGACGAATTCGTCACCATGTCGGGACGCAAGGTCGAGCTGGGCATCTGGGTGCGCGCGGGCGACGAGAGCCGCACCGGCCATGCGATGCAGGCGCTGAAGAACAGCATGGCGTGGGACGAGCGGGTCTATGGTCGCGAATATGACCTCGACCTCTTCAACATCGTCGCGGTGAGTGATTTCAACATGGGGGCGATGGAGAACAAGGGGCTCAATATCTTCAACACGCGCTATATCCTTGCCGACCCCGACACCGCGACCGACGCCGATTATGACGGGGTTGAGGGCGTCGTCGCGCACGAATATTTTCACAATTGGTCGGGCAATCGGATCACCTGCCGCGACTGGTTCCAGCTGAGCCTGAAGGAAGGCTTCACCGTCTATCGCGACCAGAGTTTCTCGGCCGACATGGGATCGCCCGCGGTCAAGCGAATCGAGGACGTCCGCCTGCTTCGCGCGGCGCAATTCCCGGAGGATGCGGGACCGCTCGCGCATCCGATCCGGCCCGACAGCTATCAGGAAATCAGCAATTTCTACACCGCGACCGTCTATAACAAGGGCGCCGAGATCATTCGCATGATGGCGACGATGGCGGGCCCCGAGCGCTTCCGCAAAGGCACCGACCTCTATTTCGACCGCCACGACGGAGAGGCCGCAACGTGCGAGGATTTTGTCCGGGCGATCGAGGATGGCGCAGGGCTCGATCTCAAGCAGTTTCGCCTCTGGTACAGCCAGGCGGGAACGCCGCGCGTTACGGCGCGCGTCGAACATGACGCGGCATCGGGTGCGGCGCAGCTTCATCTGACACAGAATGTTCCGCCGACGCCCGGTCAGCCGGTCAAGGTGCCGATGCCGATTCCGCTACGGATCAAGGCCTTTGACCGAAGCGCGACTGCGACGCAGGCCGGCGAGCAACTGGTCGTGCTGCACGATGCCGAAACACTCGTTCCGCTCGGGCAGTTCGCAGCGTCGCCGCAGCTGTCGCTGAACCGCGGCTTTTCGGCGCCGGTCATCATTGATTTCGAGCGCGGAGCCGACGAACTCGGCTGGCTCGCCGCGCATGACGATGATCCCTTCGCGCGTTACGAGGCGCTCCAGCAGCTGATGCTCGACACGCTCGTCGCAGCGGTTTCGGGCAAGCCGGGTCACCGCCAGGCGGTAATCGATGCGGTGGCGGAAACGCTGCGCGGCCGTGAGGCGGACCCGGCCTTTGTCGCCGAAGCGGTGTTGTTGCCGAGTGAGGCGTTCATCGGCGACCAGATGTTGACGGTCGACCCCGACGCGATCCGCCGCGAGCGGCTCGCGCTGCAGGATGCGATCGGCGCGGCGCTCGAAAGCGAGTGGCGCTCCATTCTTGCCGAGGGCGCGCCGCCGGCGTCGATCCTGTCGCGCAAGGCAAAGGGCGGGCGGCGCCTCCGCGGTGTCGCGCTCGCCTATCTGGCGGCCACCGACCGCGCCGATGTGCCGTCGCTGGCATTCACAATTTTCTCGGAAGCCGACGGGATGACCGAGCGGCAGGCGGCGCTCGCTACACTGGCGCATGGCGACAGCGACGAGCGCGCGCACGCGCTCGACATTTTCTACCAGCGCTATCGCGACAATCCGCTCGTGCTCGACAAATGGTTCCAGGTGCAGGCGTGGTCGATGCGCCCCGATACGGTCGATGCGGTGCGCGCGCTTGCGCAGCATCCCGATTTCACGCTGACCAATCCCAACCGCGTGCGCGCGCTGTACGGTGCGCTGACGGGCAATCAGGCGGCCTTCCATCAGGCCGACGGTGCGGGATACCGCACCATCGCCGACCTCGTCATCGCGCTCGATCCCAAAAATCCGCAGACCGCCGCACGGATGATCCCGCCACTGGGACGTTGGAAGCGCTTCGACGAGGCACGTGCCGCGATGATGAAGGCTGAGCTCGACCGGATTTTGGCGCAACCGGGGCTGTCACGCGACGTAACCGAACAGGCGAGCAAAAGCTTGCTCGGCTGAGCGACTGCCGTTGAGAGAGAATTGACGGCGGCTGTAACGGTCGCGGCGTTGTGCGCGTATTCCGGAAATGGCACGAGTAGGCTTGGCAAGATGGCGTAGCAACGATCGTCCCGAGATAACGTTTTTGCGGCTGTCAGAGATACCGGCGGCGCAAATATTGGACCACATGGCCGACGAGCGGATTGCGCGCCATTTGCCCTTGATGCGCGCGCCGTGGGATATCGAGACGGTCCGGGCTTTCGTGGCTGCGAAAGAAGAGTGCTGGCGACGCGACGGACTCGGCCATTGGGCGATAATGATCGACGGGCGTTACGCAGGCTGGGGCGGATTCCAGTTGGAAGGAGATGATTGGGATTTCGGTCTCGTCCTGCATCCCCGGGCTTTCGGATATGGCGCCGCCATCGCGCGAAAGGCGATCGAATTTGCCAAGCAGCATGAATCAATTGCCGAGGTTAGCTTCCTGTTGCCGCCATCGCGGCGCAACGCGTTCTTGCTCTCCCGTTTCGGCGCCGAACGCGCCGGAGAGGTTGTGGTCGATGGCCAGCTTTTCCACAGGCACCTGCTCGATCTTCGAGCGGAGGCGCCAGTGTTTACGCCGTCCCGCGATCGGTGCCGGTCGGACGGCTGACCTGGCCGAGCTCAATGAACCTCGCGCTGCGCTATGACGCCGGACGGATCGACATGGCGACCGAGCGCGCGCTCCGCATCTTGCCCGCGATGTCGCCGTCTTTCCCAGGGACATCGTAGGTATAGACGGCAACGATCTTTTCGGCGGCGGTCGTGATGCACGCGCCGAGAATGATCGGATAGGTCACGCCGCCGCCGTTCACTTTCACCGAGCCGCCCATATAGGCGCAATCGCTGTCGGTCCCGCGCGGAGCGTGGAAGGGGGTCGCCGAATGCGTGCCGGCTTTCGTCGGCGCGCGGCAACGCCCGACAGCAGCAGGCTCGACTCGGTTGTTGTGTGGGCTTAGGGTGGGCATCGTTTCCAGCGTTCCGGCCGAGGGAGAGTGTGACGATGGTTCGCAGGATGGTCGTAGCGGCGGCGGCGCTGGGCGTGCTTGCAGGGTGCAGCGAGGATCCGGCGGCGGACGCCAGGGGCGATGCAGGCGCAAATGCGGTGCTTCCCGCCGGCCCCGCGGCGCGTATCGACAAGATCGCGGCCGCCGACCTGCCCGACGCGGTGCGCGCGGCGGTGCTCACCCGGATTCCCGACATGACGATCGTCGAGGCCGAGCGCAAGGAGCGCGACGGCATGGTCTTCTATGACGTCGAAGGCACGCGCGCCGACGGCAGCGAGATCGAACTCGACATATTGGAGGAGGGCGGCCAGTACCGCGTGGTCGAGGTCCAGCGCGACATCGAATGGACCGCGGCGCCGGCCGAGGTGATCGCGGCGGCCGGCGCGGCGCCCGACAGTTTCACCCCCGAACGCGTGATCGAAAGCACCCAGAATGACGGGACGGTGGTTTTCGAGCTGTTCGCACCGGGCAAGCCCGACGAGCCCGCGGCGGAAGTGAACTGGAAGGACGGCCGCGCCGAACTGCGCCGCGAGCGCAATGCCTATTAGACCGCGCCGCCGCGCCATCCGAACGGGCGCTTGACCTAAAGCGCGGTTGAGCTTGCAGAGACGGAGGCAAATGATTCGCGAAAGGATGATTTGCCCATGCTCTACCGCCCGTTTTCTCCCGATTTATCGACTGTCGATGCGGCGCCATCGCTGTTGACGCGCCACGCGGAGCGCACGGGCTATGCGGGACCGCCGCCCGCGCCGACGATGGAGGTTTTGCGCGCGTTGCAGGCGGCGCATCTGGCCGCGATCCCGTTCGAATCCTTCGACCCCCTGATGGGCCAGGCGGTCGATACCGGCGCGGAGGCGGTCGATGCCAAGCTGCTCGGGCCACGGCGGCGCGGCGGATATTGTTTCGAACAGAATGGGCTGTTCCTGCGTGTGCTGCGGGCGGCGGGCTTTGTCGCCGAACCCTTGCTCGGCCGCGTGCGGTGGATGATGCCGGGCGACGCGCCGCCGACAGCGCGCACGCATCTGGTGCTGCGCGTGATGCTGGAAGGGCGCGCGTGGCTCGTCGATGTGGGGTTCGGCGCGACGGTGCCGCCGCAGCCGCTCGCGATGGACCATTCGCGGCCGCAGCCGACGCGGCACGAGCGCTATCGCGTGCGCCGCGGACGGCGTTCATACCGCGTCGAGGCCGAGGTCAAGGGCGAATGGCGCGTGCTTTACGACGTGGAGGACAGCCCCGCGCCGGCGATCGACCTGGAGGTCGGCAATTGGTACACCTCGACGCATCCCGCGTCGCATTTCCGCCACACGCTCGTCGCCGCGCGTACGACCGATGCGGCGCGGCACGGGCTGCGCGACAATCGGCTGACGATCCGCCACGCCGACGGCGCGGTCGAGCAGCGATACCTCGACGCCGACGCGATCGAACGCGCGCTGGCCGACATCTTCCTGATCGACGTCGAGCCCGGCTGGCGCCGCGCGATCGAGCGTGCGGCGACGGCCGAGGTGGCGCCCGCCTAGGCGCCACCCCGTACCGCCGTGCCGCGCGTCAGGCCGCGAGCGCCTTGGCGCCGAGCCGCCCGTGCTCGCACCATGCGGCGAGTTCGGGGCTGAATTCGGCTGCGACCTTTGCATCATAGAGCGCGAGGTCGTCGGCGCGGAAAATGTCGCGCCAGCGGCCGTTGGTGCCCTTGTGCAGGAAGGTCTTGCCGCCGCCTTCCCAGATGTCTGCGGCGGTCGGCAAAAGTTCGTCCGACGCGGCCTTCATCGCGTCGAAACCCGCCGCCTCGATCAGCGTCGGCCACAGCGCCTCGTCGATCGCGATGCCGAGGAAGTCGGCAATCCGCCGCATCTCGCCGCCGCGGTCGGCCTTGAGGTCGTTATAGTGGACGAGCAGGACATTGGGGTCGCTGCGCGCTTCCCAAAAGCTGGTTTCCATCGCGAAATAAGAGGCGCCGGGGTCGCCCATCGCATCCTCGTCGCCGACGAGCCAGTCGTGGAAATGCTGCGCCGGGTCGGTCGGCACGAAATCGGGCGCATCGCCGAATTTCGGATCTTCCAGGCTGACGCGCGCAAATTCGGCGACGATCCCGGGGGTATAATTGCGCTTGTGATTGAAGAAGGACATGGCGGCGTCGCGGCCGTCGCGCGCGACATGGATGAACTTCACGCCCTCGTGCACGGGCAGCGCGTCGAAGGGCAGGTGCGACTTCAGGAAGCGGCGATGCGTCTGCGATGCGGCGATCCCGTGCGTCGCTTCCACAGGGATGAAGCGGAAATCGGGCCAGGGCGAGCTTTCCTGTACCGAAAAGGGCGCCGCGCTGCCGAAGACGAGCATCCCGACGATGCGCTGCGTCCAGGTGGTGCCGCATTTGGGATAGGTCGAGATGATGATGTCGTCGCCGCGCATCGGGAAGTCGTCCCACAAGGCGCTGTCGAAGAAGCGCGAGCGCACGGGGCGCGTCGCGGGACGGATCAAGCGGGGGATGGTCGTCATGCAGGTCCTTTCGCTTCGGGATCGTCATGTCCCGACGCCAGGAGACGGAGCGGGTCATGCGAAACCTCGATTCTGATTCGCGCACCCATTGCGGTGCACGGCGGCTCTGTGCGAGGGCGACCTGCGCACGGCAGTGCCGCCGGTCACAGTCCCGAATTTTGTGCGGTGCCCCCTCGTCCCCGATGCGACTCGCCCCTGCGCCGCGCAGCATAGCGCAGGAGCGCGCAAAGGTCGCGGCCGCCGGAAAGATCGCGACGCGCCCCCGGCTGGCCGCCCGCGCCCCAGCCAGCGGCTCGCGCGTGCGCAAGGTTACCGCCTTGCGGTTTTCGATCCGGTCGAAGCGGAGCGGGAAGGGCGCCGCGGCGAAACTGTCGAGCGCGGCGATGGTCGCGGGCAGCCACTCGGGCGGCGCAGTGTGCAGGTCGTAGAGCGAGATGAGCGTGACATGGAGGGGGTGGGGGCCGCGCCCGGGGTCGTTGCGCGGCAACGCTCGATCGCCGCCCGCACCTCCGGCGGCGGTTTAGCCATGATGTAGAGGGGGTTCCGGGCGCGCATGGGCATGGTGTGGGGCGGTGCAGAATAGCTGCACCCTGTGTGGCCTGGAGGCTAAGCACAAGACAACGCTGCGATTTGGCAAGACTTGCCAATTTTGGAAGCATCGGATTTGGGAACTCTGGCAATCAATCGGTCTCAGTTTGGATGATTTCTTAAATTTGGCAAATTTGCCTCCATTTTGTAAGCGCTAATGACTCACGCGAAAATTCGTGCGGCAAGGCGTTTGAAAATTCG
>NZ_JAERPO010000002.1:0-391424 GCF_016734905.1 Sphingopyxis jiangsuensis | reverse complement strand
GAATCTAGTGAGTGCTAATGGGCGCTAATGACTCACGCGAAAATTCGTGCGGCGAGGCGTTTGAAAATTCGAATCTAGTGAGTGCTAATGGGCGCTAATGACTCACGCGAAAATTCGTGCGGCGAGGCGTTTGAAAATTCGAATCTAGTGAGTGCTAATGGGCGCTAATGACTCACGCGAAAATTCGTGCGGCAAGGCGTTTGAAAATTCGAATCTAGTGAGTGCTAATGGGCGCTAATGACTCACGCGAAAATTCGTGCGGCGAGGCGTTTGAAAATTCGAAACTAGCGAGTGCCGAGGATGCACGTGAATTTTCACATGCCACTCGTGCCATGGAGCCAAAAAATCACCTGCCGTCATTCTCGGAAAATAGCGTAATCCGAGGGAGCCTTGCGGGGTCAGCTTCTGTCCCAACAGACTTTATAGCATTGATCCATGCAGCAAACGAACGGGTAGGAAGCCTATAAAATCCCTGCCGGCTTTCATCAACAATGATAATGGCCTTTTGCTTCAGAGCAGAAAGAGCATTGTTGATAGTCGTCTCCTTAAGCCTTGACTCATGAAGAAGTTGCTTGCGTGAAACCCATTTGTCGCCGTGATTGGCCATTACGTTGAGCAATTTTCTATAGTCGTCCGAATTGATCTTACTGAAATATGCCTCGGAGAAATATTTTTTCCCAAGTTGGTCAATCGCTCCATTTTCGTCATATGCTCCAGTGCGCACATCATCGACATCGATGTTGTGATCGCTATCAGCCTCAAATGCGCAATATGAAAATTGCTGGATGAAGTGGGGATATCCCTCCGAAAGGTCGGCTAGCATTTCTAATCCGTCGTCGCTGATGGAAGTCGATCGGTCGTTTTTTTCGTTCGCAATTCGGAGTCCGATCCTGATCGCCTGCTTGCGCTCTTTACTCTCCAGTGGTTCCAGATGGAGGATTGTAAAAATGCGCGGAGAAGACTCATGGGTTGCGCGCATTTTTGCAATGGTGGTCGGGAGGCCAGCTAAGCCAAAAATCACATTCTCGCAGTCCCGTCGCGTCAGTCGCTCCGTCATAGATTTCAAAAACTCGCCTAGACCAGCCTCGATGGGCGGCGCGTCTGCTTCATCTATAAGTATTAGAACTCCATCATATCCAAGAGATTGGTTGCCTGAAATCTCCACAAGCTGATCGACGAGACTGTCCTTGGCATCGTCAGGGTCGACTGTTTCTGATGACTTATGGTAGCGAACGCCCAGAATTTCCCAATTTGCGAGGAAGTCAAAAACTTTCTTAGCATTCTCCCGAATTTCTTGAGTTCTCGACAAACAAGATTTCAACTCTCTGGCGATCGATCTGACGATATCTAGCTGTTTTGTAACACCACCCATATCGATCGAAAGCAGTAAAAAGTTGAACTTTTGTCCGCCTGGACCGGGGATTCTGTTTGTTGCAATAGTAGAAACATAGTGAAGCAAAGAGGACTTTCCGATTCCTCGTTCTCCTTCTATCAGAAAATTCTGCGAGTTTCCGGACTTCGCTTGAAAAAGATAATGTTCAATCTTCTGGATTTCATCCAATCGACCAACAAACATCGCAGAATTTACGACTTTGTTTGGCTGGAACGGGTTATAGCGCATTATTGATCTCGGCACTTCTCAGCTGCATTTCAATCTCTATCCGGATCATTTGATGGCCGAAGCATAGAGATTTGCTCCGCAATCTCAATCATGCTCCCGCCCACCCGCGCCCATATACAGCTCGCGCCCGGTTTCCTCATAAACCTCGCTCATCTGCGCCATGCCCTTCTCGGCCTCCTCCGCCGCGATAAAGCCCGCGCTGTCCTGATTTTGCAGCTTGGCAAATTCGCGGACTTCCTGGCTGATCTTCATCGAACAGAATTTCGGGCCGCACATGCTGCAGAAATGGGCGGTCTTGGCGCCTTCGGCCGGGAGCGTCTGGTCGTGGTACTGCTCCGCCGTGTCGGGGTCTAGGCTCAGGTTGAACTGGTCGCGCCAGCGGAATTCGAAGCGGGCTTTCGATAGCGCGTCGTCGCGGACCTGCGCGGCGGGGTGGCCCTTGGCGAGGTCGGCGGCGTGGGCGGCGAGCTTGTAGGTGACGACGCCGACCTTCACATCGTCGCGGTCGGGCAGGCCCAGATGCTCCTTGGGCGTGACGTAGCAAAGCATCGCGGTGCCGTACCAGCCGATCATCGCGGCGCCGATGCCGCTGGTGATATGGTCGTAACCCGGCGCGATGTCGGTGGTGAGGGGGCCAAGCGTGTAGAAGGGCGCCTCGCCGCACGCTTCCAATTGCTTGTCCATATTCTCCTTGATCTTGTGCATCGGGACGTGGCCCGGCCCCTCGATCATCACCTGCACATCCTGTTCCCACGCGCGCTTGGTGAGCTCGCCCAGCGTGTAGAGCTCGGCAAACTGCGCCTCGTCGTTCGCGTCGGCGATGCTGCCGGGGCGCAGGCCGTCGCCGAGGCTGTAGGCGATGTCATAGGCCTTCATGATCTCGGTAATCTCGTCGAAGCGTTCGTAGAGGAACGATTCCTTGTGATGCGCGAGGCACCATTTCGCCATGATGCTGCCGCCGCGGCTGACGATGCCGGTGACGCGCTTGGCGGCGAGCGGGACGTAAGGCAGGCGGACGCCCGCGTGGATGGTGAAATAGTCGACGCCCTGCTCGGCCTGTTCGATGAGCGTGTCGCGGAAGATTTCCCACGTCAGCTCCTCGGCGACGCCGCCGACCTTCTCCAGCGCCTGATAGATGGGGACGGTGCCGATCGGGACGGGGCTGTTGCGGATGATCCATTCGCGCGTGTCGTGGATGTTGCGCCCGGTCGACAGGTCCATGACGGTGTCGGCGCCCCAGCGGATCGACCAGACCATCTTGTCGACTTCGGAGGCGACGTCGGATGCGACCGCGCTGTTGCCGATATTGGCGTTGATCTTGACGAGGAAGTTGCGGCCGATCGCCATCGGCTCGCTTTCGGGGTGGTTGATGTTGCTGGGGATGATCGCGCGGCCGCGCGCGACCTCTTCGCGGACGAATTCGGGGGTGACATAGTCGGGGATGCTCGCGCCCCAGTCCTGCCCGTCGCGGACATATTCGGCGAGGCGTTCGCGGCCGAGATTCTCGCGGGTGGCGACATATTCCATCTCGGGCGTGATGATGCCGCGGCGGGCATAGTGCATCTGGCTGACGTTCGCGCCCGGCTTCGCGCGCAGCACGGTCTTGCGGACGTTGGGGAAGGCGGGGACGCCGCCCGAGCGGTCGGGGCCGAGCTGGCCGTTGTCCTCGGGGCGGACCTCGCGCTGCGCAACCTCCTCGACGTCGCCGCGCGCGCGGATCCAGGGAGCGCGCAGTTCGGGGAGGCCGGCGTGGATGTCGATGCGCGCATCGGGGTCGGTGTAGGGCCCCGACGTGTCATAGACGCGCACCGGCGGCTCGCCGCTCGACGGCTCGAGCATGATCTCGCGCATCGCGACGCGGATGCCGCTGCCGGTGGGACTGGCGACGTGGACCTTGCGGCTGCCGCGGATCGGGCCGGTGGTGATTCCGATCGGTTCGGCTTGCGTCTTGTCGAGGCGGCTGTCGATGTCGGCCATGTCTGTTCGCTCCAAAGATGTCGGAGCGAGAATGGATTTCACGCGGTGAAAGCCAACCCTCCCTCCGCCCGTATTACCGGGATCAGGTTCGACGGGTCGCGGGCTGTTCCGCTCTCAACCTGTTGCTGCACACAGGCTCCCCGGGGATGGCCGCGACCATAGGCGAGGCGCGCGCAAAGGGGAAGGGGTCATCCGACGCGGCGGGCGAGCCAGACGCCGGCGACCATAAGCGCGATGCCCGCAATGCGGCGCGCGTCGATCGGGTAGCGGAGCGATCCGAACAGGCCGAAATGGTCGATCACCGCCGCGCTTGCGAGCTGGCCGACGAGGACGAAGAAGATCGCATTGCCGACGCCGAAGCGGGGCGCGATGAAGGTGACCGCGATGACATAGAAGGCGACGAACAGCCCGCCGAAATGGAAGGCGAAGGGAATGTCGCCGCCGACGCGGATCGCGCCGAGCGAGCCGGTGAGCGCTGCGCCCGCGAGCGCGATGGCGAGCGCGAGGCCGAAGAGGATGACCGATGCTGCAAGCGGGCTCCCCAGCCGCGCGCCGAGCCCGCCGTTGAGCGCGGCGAGGATCGGGATGCCGACGCCGGTCAGGAACATGATCGCGGCAAAGGCGGGGGCAGGGTTGGTGGTCATGTCGGTCGCAGTCCTTGCTTGCGTGGGGTCCTGAGCCTAGAGCCCCAACTCCTCGAGGCCGGGATGATCGTCGGGGCGGCGGCCCGTTTCGCCACGGTCCCAATGGAACAGCCGGTCGGCTTCAGCAATGGCGCGATCGTTGATGCTCGCAATACGCCGTGCCATCAGGCCGCTTTCGACAAATTCCCAATTCTCGTTGCCGTAGGATCGCCACCATTGGCCGTCGGCGTCGCGCCATTCATAGGCGAAGCGTACCGCGATGCGATTGCCGGTGAAGGTCCACAGGCCCTTGATGAGGCGGTAGTCCTGTTCGCGGCGCCATTTGGCCGCGAGAAATTCGGTGATGGCGTCGCGGCCGGCAAGGAAGGTGTCGCGGTTCCGCCACACGCTATCCGGCGTATAGGCGAGCGCGACGCGCGCGGGATCGCGGCTGTTCCATCCATCCTCGGCAAGCCGGACCTTCTGCGCCGCGCTGGCGGCGTCAAAGGGTGGCAAGGGCGGGCGGGTGTCGAGCATTGCACAGCCTCCTTCAGTCGGCCGCAGCGGGCCAACCCGGCATTGAGGGGAAGCCCGGCAGCGCGGCGATGCGGCGCGTCCAGTCGCGGATATGCGGCCATTCTTCGAGGTCGATGCCGCCGTCGGGGGCGAGCGCGAGATAGGGACTCGCGGCGATGTCGGCGATCGTCAGACGCTCGCCGACGAGCCATTGACGCGATGCAAGATGCGCGTCGACGACGGGCAGGATGCGCGCGGCGACGGCGCGGGCGCGCTCGCGGTCGATCGACCAGTCGAACAGCTTTTCGGCGCGCAGCAGCGCGGGTCCGTTGAAAATCTCGTTCGCCGCATGCGACAACCAGACGGCGATCGCGCCACGCTCTTCGGGGGTGCGTCCGTCCCATTCGCCGGGGCGGTGGCGCGCGGCGAGATAGGCGGCGATCGCCTGGCTGTCGCGCAGCACGAAATCGCCTTCGACATATACGGGAATCTGCGCCATCGGGTTGAGTGCGCGAAAGGCCTCGTCCTGCCGCGCCGCGGCGTCGACCGTCACCTCCTCCCATGCGATCCCGAGGAAAGCGAGCGCCATGCGGACCTTGTGGACATTGCCCGACATTGGTGAACCATAGAGGCGGATCATCGTCATTCTCCCTTTTGAGCGGCGCGCAGGGCTTCGACCTCGGCGCGTAGCTGGTTGAGCTCGGCCGCCATCGGCTTGATCGCGGCGGATATTTCGCCCTCGGTAAAGCGCGGCGTGATGTGCTGCGGGCAATTCCATTCCCAGCCGATCACGTCGATCAGGAAGGCGCGTTCGGGCGCCGCGCGATATTCCTGCGGCATCAACGCCGCGACAGTGGCGGGATCGTCGGCCTGCTCGACGATCGCGGCATGGCCGAGCAGCTTGAGCCGTCGCCGGTTCGCATAATCCATCAGGAACAGCGACACGCGCGGATTTTCGGCGAGGTTCGTCGTGCTGATATATTGGCGGTTTCCAGAGAAATCGGCGAAGCCGATGCGGTTCGCCTCGAGATGGCGAAGAAAGCCGGGAGGACCGCCGCGATGCTGCATATAGGGCCAGCCGTGCGGCGTGACGCTGGCGATGTAGAAGCTGTCGCGCGCCTCGATGAAGGAAATTTCCTTGTCGGTCAGCGCGTCGGGCGTGCCGTCCGCGCCGGCCTCCATCCGCGCATAGGAGGCGCGCGAACCGTGCGCCTCCTGCCGCGCGCGGGCGGCGTCGGTGAAGATGGTGTGGAGATAGTTTCGCGCCATCGTCGGTAATCCTCGAAGGTGGAGCGAGCGGAGGTTCGGGAGTGTGGAGGGAGGCCCTCCGCTCGCAGAATCGAGATAGTGAATTGCGCTGATCGAGATAATCTGCAAAAAATTGACAAGTCTATTCCGATAAATGGAATAATATGGATCGCCTGCTCACGCTCGAAATGTTCGTCGCGGTCGCCGCCGAGGGCGGGTTCGCGGCCACGGCACGCAAGCTCGGAATTTCGCCGCCTGCGGTGACGCGCGGGATCGCCGCGCTCGAGGCGCGGCTCGGGACCGTGCTGTTCCACCGATCGACGCGCGCGGTCGCGCTCACCGATGCGGGCGAGATTTTCCTTGAGAAGGCGCAGCGCATCCTTGCTGACCTTGCCGGCGCCGAGCGCGAACTGCGCGGCGCGGAGGCCGAACCGGGCGGCCAGCTTTACCTGACCGCGCCGGTGATGTTCGGCCGCCTGCACGTGCTGCCCGTCGTCGGCGAACTGCTCGCACAGCATGCCGCGCTATCGGTGAGGATGATGCTGATCGACCGCAATGTACGCATCGTCGAGGAGGGCATCGATGTCGCGGTGCGTATCGGCGCGCTCGTCGATTCGGCGCTGAAGGCGGTCAGGATCGGCACGGTGCGTCAGATGCTGGTTGCGAGCCCCGGCTATCTCGCGCGGCATGGCGCGCCCGAGGGCGTCGCCGACCTGAACGGTCATAATCTGATCGGATCAATGGGGCCGCGCGCCAGCGGTGATTGGCATTTTGTCGCGGGACGCCTGCGTATCGATGCGCAGCGGCGGTTGACGGTCAATACGGTCGATGGCGCGCTTGCGGCGGCAGAGGCGGGAATGGGGATCGCGAACCTGCTGAGTTACCAGGTGGCCGAAGCGGTGGCGGCAGGCCGCCTGATTTCGCTGTTGCCCGACGACCAGCCGCCGCCGCTGCCGGTGAACCTGTTGTTCGAGCCATCGCGCGCGTCGCTGCCGTCGGTGCGCGCGTTTGTCACGGCGATGAAGGAGCGCGGACGGCGAAAGGGGCTGGGCTGAGGCCGGATATGCAGGCGGGCATACAGGTTCAGTTTGTGTATCGGCGAGGTTCAGTTTCTGCACTGGAGCGATTTCGATCCGATCTGCTGTGAGCGTGTCGGCGCGCACATCGCGCGCCACGACAACAGCAAGAAGGATCGACATATGTATCTGGAATCTCCCTCTGGGCTTTTGCAGCGCTCCCGCGCCGGGGACCGGCGGCACAGATCGCGGCGCATCGTGCGGTTTGTGACCGCGATCGGGGCGGTCATGGCTTTGTTCGCGGCGACGGTCCTGGTCGCGGTGCCCGCATCGGCGATGCGTCAAGTCGCGTCAGTGGCGGCGCAGCCCACCAGGTTCGTGGGTTACGACGACCTGGACCTCACCCGGCCGGCCGGCGTCGCGGCACTCGTCCAGCGGACGAAAAAGGCGGCGCGCGCGGTATGCAGGATGCAGGCCAAGGCAGCGAAACGACCCTATGCCCGCCCGTCGACATGTATTCGCAAGACATTTGCCGAAAGCGTCCGTCAGATCGACCGCGCGGTCGCGCGCGCGCAGGACAGGGCGCGCTATGCCGAGCAGTCGGGGTTCGACGTGTCGACCGACGCTCTCTGAGTGGCGGCTGCCGGTCCGCCCGTCGACGAAGCCGACGGGCCGGTCCGGCGATGGCCGGTCAGAAATTCGGGATGCTCGGCGAAATATGTGTCGATGCGCTCGAACAGGTCGCGAACGAAAGGGCGCCGCAACGATGCCCTCCGGCCGATCAGGTAGATCGGAACGTCGAATTCGGGCGGCGGCGCGAAGCAGCGCACCAGCAGGGGGTCATGGTCGCCGACGGTCAGCGGCAGCGCCGTGATCGCGCGCGCGGTTATCACGGTCGAACGCAGCGAATTATAATTGTTGCATCGCATCGTGCGGCCGCTCCGTGCCGTCGCCTCGGCGAGCCGCAAGAAGATTGGCAGTCGGGATAATATCTCGTCGGGCAGGGCAACGATGTGGCTATCGAGATCGTGCCAGCCCGCAGGCCGCCGATCGTCCGGCATGTCGGCGGGCGCATAGAGCGTCCATGCGCAGTCGGGCAGCCGCCGCGACACCAGCGCATCGTCCTCGGCATTGAGGCGACCGCGAACGGCAATATCGGCTTCGCCCCGCGCGAGGTCGTAGATACGGTCACTCGCGAACATGTCGACGCGGACGTCGGGCCAGTGATCACGATAGGCGCACAGGATAGGGACGAACAGCCGTTCGAAATGATCGAGCAAGGTCAGCCGCACCACCTGTGCCGTATCGCCGCGAAGGTCGCTGATTTCCCCGTCAAGGTCCTGCGCCGCGCGCTCCATGCGTTCAGCGACCGCGGCCAGTTGCATTGCGGCCTCGGTCGGGATGAATCCCGCGGCACTGCGGTCGAAGAGCGTCAGGCCGCTCGCCGCTTCCAGGGCGGCGATGCGGCGGACGACAGTGGGCTGGCTGCAGCCCAGACATGCTGCCGCGCGGCCCGTCGTCCTTTCGCGGAGAAGCGCCAGGAAAACGGCAACATCATCCCAACGATAGTTCACCTGTCGCCTATTCACTTTTGCATCGCCCGATGCAAGCATTTCGATTGGCCGCGCGCAGCCGTCCCGTTAGGGGCGCAATAGGTGCAAGCTTTCGCATATTGATGCGGAGGCCGGGGCAGGGTGCATCACCAGCAACAACGTCAATCCGCTATCGGCCGGGGCTCGAAGCGAATGTCTGGCGGACGTCACGGCACCGTATCGCGCATGCGGGGCCGCGACCCTGCCTTTTGGAGGGAAAATGTTCGATACGCCGCAATATCCGCGCAAGACGCGCGAGTTTCACAATCACCACATGGATTCGACAATCTGGAATCGTTTTGCGTTCCGTCCCGACGACGTCATCGTCAGCACCTATGCCAAGTCGGGGACGACCTGGACGCAGCAGATCGTCGGGCAGATTTTGTTCCAGGGCGATCCCGACGTCCGCGTCGCCGACATTTCGCCGTGGCTCGATCTGCGGCTGCCGACCGAGGAGGAAAAATTCGCGCTGCTCGATGCCCAGACGCATCGCCGCTTCATCAAGACGCACCTCCCGCTCGACGCCTTTGTCTATCGGCCCGAGATCAAGCATATCTATATCGCGCGCGACGGCCGCGACATTGCGTGGAGCATGTTCAACCATGCGAGCAACTTCGTTCCCGAATTCTATGACATATTGAACTCGGTGCCCGGGCGTGTGGGCCCGCCGCTCGAACACCCCGAGGCCGATGTCGTCGCCTTTTTCCGGCGCTGGCTCGATCAGGACGGTGCGCCCTTCTGGTCGCTGTGGGAAAATGTCCGGACCTGGTGGGAAGGCCGCCATCTGCCGAACATGCTGATGCTCCACTTCGCCGACATGAAGCGCGACCTGCCCGGCACGATCCGCAAGGTCGCGGCGTTCCTGGAGGTCGAGCTCAGCGACGAGGCCTTTGAACGGGCGGTGCTTCATTCGAGCTTCGACTGGATGAAGGCCAATGCCGAAAAGGCGGCGCCGCTTGGCGGCACCATTTTCCAGGGCGGCGCAGCGACCTTCATCAACAAGGGCAGCAACGGTCGCTGGCAGGAATTGCTCACCGACGCCGATGTGGCCGCCTATGAAGCGCGAGCGCTTGCCGAACTGGGTGCTGAATGTGCCGGATGGCTGGCCGGGGGCGGAGAGATTGCACCGCCGCAGGCGGTTGCGGCCTGATTGCCAAAAGCCACCGGGCCCGCGCAGCGTGCCCGGTGAGCCCCGTCAGGCGCCGCCGAGCCAGTCCGCGACTTCGCCCGCGATGCGGTTGGCGGCGCGCGTCAGCGCCTCGCCAGCCGGCTTGGCCTCGACTGCGCTGCCGATCGGTTCGCGCGCCTCGAAACGGCGCTGCGTTACCGTCTTGCCGCCGCTGTTTACGAGCATCGCCTGATAGACGACGACGGCCTCGTTGGTGCGCGCATCGACGCCAAATTCCATCAACTGTCCCGCAAGCTGTTCGCCGGGGGCGGTCAGATATTGCCCCTCGTCGAGCACGACGCGGTTCGTGCGCGCGGCGACCGTTTCGGACAAAAGGCGCTGGAACAGGCGCGATGGCGCCTCGACCCATTGCGCGTCCTTGACATAGGCGACGCTCGCTCCGTCCTGCTGCACCGGGATGCGCGTCGTGCGCAGCTTTTGCGGGGCGGTGGGGATCAGGATGGTCAGCGTTGCGGCGTCGGCGGCGGTGCGTGCAGTGCCCGCTGCAGGTGCCGCGTCGGGGTCGAGCGTCAGCAGGAAGGGCGGCGGTTTGGCGCCGAGGCTGAAACAGCCCGACAGCGCAAGCGCGCCGATGGCAGCCAGCGCCGACGTGCGGAGCGAACGGAAACGATGGGGCATCGAGTTTTTCCTCATGGCTTGTAATCGGGCAGTTTGCTGCCGCTGATGACTGCGCCCGCGCCTTGCTGGTCGAGCTTGTCGGTCAGGCTCGATAGCGAGGCGGAGGTGCGGCGCAGGTCGCGGATCAGCGCATTGGCTTCGGGGATCGTCGTTTCGCTGAAGGTTTGCAGGCCGGGGCGCGCATCGGCGATCGCGCTCTCCAGCGTCTTCATCGACGCGTTGGCCGATTTCAGCGTATCGCGCAGGTTCGCCATGGCGGGGTCGACGTTGCGGTCGATCGTGCCCTGCGCCGAGGCGGCCAGATTGCCGATCTGTTCGGCGGCGGTACCCGTCTGCTGGATCGCGATGCGCGTATCGGCGAGTGCGGCCTCGATCGCGGGGCCGTTGCGCGCGAGGATCGCGGTCGATTGTTCGACATTTTTGAGGATCGCGCTGAAACTAGCCTGATTTTCGTCGTCTGCGAGTTCGGCGAGGCGTTCGGTGAGCGTCGAGAGGCGTTGGAGGAGCTGCGGCGCGGTGTTCAATATCTCGCCGAGCCCGCCAATGCGGTTGGGGATGACGGGCCGGCCTGCAGGCCCCTTGTCGGTGATCGGCGGCGCGCCCTTGACCGCACCGTCGAGTGCGATCTGCGAGACGCCGGTAAAGCCGACGCCTTCGAGCGCGGCGGTTGTGCCTTGCAGGATGGGCACCGTCTCGTCGACCTCGATGCGCACGCGGACGAATTGCGGGTCGTCGCGCCACAGCTCGATCTGCCGCACCTGTCCGACCGGGACGCCCGAGAATTGCACCTGTGCGCCCTTGTTCAGACCGTCGACCGATTGTTTGAAAAAGATGTCATATTCGCGCCGGTCGCCGCCGCTGTCGTTCGCCATCCATACGACGAAAAAGGCGAGCGCGAGGGTGAAGAGGAGCACGAACGCCCCCACCAGCACATTGTTCGAACGCGTTTCCATCACCCTTTTCCTATCGTTCCGGCGCGGCGCCGTGCGCTTCGTGGCAATCCGCGGCGGAGCGGCCGCGCGGCCCGTTGAAATAATCCTGTATCCACGGATGCTCGGTGGCAAGCAGTTCGGGGATCGTCCCCACCGCGATCACCCGCTTTTCGGCAAGCACCGCGACGCGGTCGCAGGTCGCATAGAGCGTGTCGAGATCGTGCGTGATCAGGAAGACGGTCAGCCCCATCGTGTCGGCAAGCTCGCGGATCAATTCGTCGAACTTGGCCGCGCCGATCGGGTCGAGCCCCGCGGTCGGTTCGTCGAGGAACAGCAGCGCGGGATCGAGCGCGAGCGCGCGCGCAAGGCCGGCGCGCTTGACCATGCCGCCCGACAGCTCGGCGGGATATTTGGGTCCGGCATCGGGGGGGAGGCCGACCATCGCGACCTTGTACGCGGCGATTTCGTCGAGCAGCTTCTGGTCGAGGCGCGGGTAATATTCGCGAAGCGGGACCTGGATATTCTCGGCCACCGTCAGCGTCGAGAAAAGCGCGCCGCCCTGGAACATCACGCCCCAGCGGCGGCGCAGGTCGCGCGATTCCTCTTCGTCGGCGATGGTGTCGAGCGTCTTGCCATAGACCTCGACCTCGCCTGCCGTGGGCGTCTGCAGCCCGATGATCGAACGCATCAGGACCGACTTGCCGGTTCCGGAGCCGCCGACGACGCCCAATATCTCGCCCGAATGCACTTCAAGGTCGAGATTGTCGTGGACGACAGCATCGCCGAACCGGTTGACGAGCCCGTTGACGCGGATCGCGACGTCGAAATTTTCGGGCTGGATGAACTCCGCCATCAATTCCACCCGATCGACGAGAAGAAGACAGCGAAAAAGGCGTCGAGGACGATGACGAGGAAGATGGCAGCGACGACCGCGGCGGTCGTGCGCCGACCGACCTCTTCGGCATTCTGGCGAACCTGCATCCCCGAATAGCAGCCGGTGACGCCGATCAGGACGCCAAAGACCGGCGCCTTGATCAGCATCGCCCAGAAATCGGTCATCGGGATGATCTCGCGCAGCCGCTGGATATAGGTGAGCGGGGGGATTTCGAGCCCGACCCACGCAAACACACCGCCGCCGATAATCGCGCAGATGCTGGCGTAAAAGCCGAGCAGCGGCATCAGCAGCGTCGAGGCGGCGACGCGCGGCAGCACGATCGCCTCCATCGGCGACACGCCGATCGTGCGCATCGCGTCGACCTCTTCGGTCAGTTTCATCGTGCCGATCTGCGCGGCAAAAGCCGACCCCGAGCGGCCCGCGACCATGATCGCGGTCATCAGAAGTCCCAGCTCGCGGATCGAGGCGCGGCCGACGAGGTTGATCGTGAACACTTCCAGCCCGAATTGCTCGAGCTGAACCGCGCCCTGCTGCGCGATGACAATGCCGATGAGGAAACTCATCAATCCGATGATCGGCAGCGCGTCGACGCCGACGGTCTGGAACCGCGTGACGATCGCGTTCCAGCGCAGGCGGCGGCGCGCGCGAATCTGGGTGAAGACGGCGACGAGCATCGCGCCGAAAAAGCCGATGATGCCGATCAGCTCGTCCCAGATCGCGACGCTCGACGTGCCCAGCTGTTCGAGCATGCGGACCCAGACGGGGCGGCGGTCGGCGTGGACGCGATATTCGCTCTTGTCGCTCGCGAGCGCATCGAGCAGCCGCTGCGCCTCGTCGCTTGCGCCGACGATCCTGGCGCCGGGATGCTGTGCGGCGGCTCGCGTGACAATCCACGCGCCGACCGTGTCGATGCGCTGGATCTGCGACAGGTCGAGCGTCGAAATCGGCCCTACCTCTTCGATCCGCGCGGGCAGGTCGCCGAGCCGCGCGAGCGTCAGGCGGCCGGAGAAGCGCACCTCTGCTCCGTCAGCCCCATCGCTGTGTTCGAAGTCCGCCCATGCCGCCATCGCCGACGACATTGTATTATTTGCCGAATGACGGCAAGCAAATCCCTCTGTCCCGTGCGGGTCTTGGCGCGGCGGCGTGCGAGCGGTAAGTGGCCGTAATGGACCTGCCGACGACCGACCCTTCGCATCGCATCGCGATGTACGACATGGACCGCACGATCACGCGCGCGGGAACCTACAGCGGTTTCCTGATCCATGTAGCGCAGCGGCGCCAGCAGTGGAGGTTGCTGCTGCTCCCGCTCGTGGCGCTTGCGGGGCTAGCCTATCTGGTGCGGCTGATCGACCGGTCGACGCTGAAAGCGATCAACCTGCGCCTGCTCGTCGGCAAGCGCTTCAACCGCCACGAAATCGCGCCGCTCGCCGAGAGCTATGCCGACCGGGTCATTGCGCGCGGGCTGCACGCCGCCGCGCTCGAACAGATCGCCGCCGACCGCGCGGCAGGATACCGCGTGCTGCTCGCGACCGCCTCGTTCCACCTCTATGTCGATGCGATTGCCAAGCGGCTCGGCATCGAGGACGTGCTTGCGACAAGGCTCGACGAACCCGACGGCGCCGACCATATCCACGCGCGGCTGTCGGGGCCCAATTGCTATGGACTCGACAAGTTCGCGCGTATCCAGGACTGGATGGCCGACAATGCGATCACGCGCGATGCCGCGTACATCCGCGCCTATTCGGACCATGTGTCCGACCATCCGATGCTGCATTTCGCCGACGAATCCGTCGCGACGACGCCGTCGCGCGCGCTGCGGCTCCTTGCGCCCAAGATGGGGTGGCAGGTGGTCGACTGGCGGGCGCGGAAATAGGACGACGATCGCGCGCGCCATTTTTGGGTGCGACCGAATGGCGGTTTCGGAGTGGGAAGGGATACCAGCTTTTCCGTCATCCCGGCCTTCGCCGGGATGACGATGAAATAGAGATCCGCAATCGGTCATCCCCGGCCATTGCTCGCGGCCGAAGCGACTTACACTGCGGCCAGCGCCTGTTCGAAATCGGCGATCAGGTCGTTCGCATCCTCGATGCCGATCGAGATGCGCACCAGATTGTCGGTGATGCCGAGCGCTTTCTTGCGTTCGTCGGGGACCGAAAGGTGCGTCATCGCGGCGGGGTGGCTGGCGAGCGTTTCGGTGCCGCCGAGGCTGACCGCGAGCTTCGCGATCTTGAGCGCGTCGAGGAAGCGGAAGCTCTCCGCTTCGCCGCCCTTGATGAACAGCGAAAAGGTCGATCCCGCGCCGGTGCAGTGGCGGTCGAACACGTCCTTCTGCGGTCCGTCCTTGAGGAAGCCGAGGTAGCCGAGTCCCTCGACCTTCGGATGATCTTTCAGGAAGGCGCACACCTTTTCGGCATTCTCGCCCGCGCGGCTCATGCGCAGTTCGATCGTTTCGAGGCTGCGGAGCAGCATCCAGGCGGTGTTGGGGTCGCAGATGGTTCCGATGGTGTTGCGCATCATGCGGATCGGGCCGAGCCACTGCTTCGAGCCGAGCACGCCGCCCGCGACGAGGTCGCTGTGGCCGCCCGCATATTTGGTGAGGCTGTAGAGCACGATGTCGGCGCCGTGCTGGAGCGGCGCCGACCAGAGCGGGCCGAGGAAAGTGTTGTCGATCGCGATCGGCGGCCGCGCGTCCTCGCCGAACGCCGCTTCGACTGCAGCGCGCATCGCCTGCACGTCGACGAGCGCGTTGGTCGGGTTCGCGGGGCTTTCGAGATAGACCATCGCGACCTTGCCGCCCTGCTTTTCCGCCATTTCCTTTGCGCGGGCGAGGATGGCGTCCATTTCGCCCCGCGAGGCTTCGGCCGGGAAATCGACATAGGTGGCGCCGAAGCGCGAGAGGATGCGCGCGATCAGCGTCTCGGTCGCGGCATAGAGCGGGCCGGAATGGACGATGACGTCGTTCATGTTGACGTGCGCGAGGAGCAATGTCGCGATCGCCGACATACCCGACGAAAAGACGAGCGCGTCTTCGGCCTTTTCCCACACGCCGAGCCGCGCTTCGAGGATTTCCTGGTTGGGGCCGTTGAAGCGCGAATAGACTAGGCCGTCGGCGCCGCCGGGGCGCTTGCCGGTGATCCCCTCGAAGTGGCGCTTGCCCGCGGCGGCGCTTTCGAAGGCGAAGGTCGAGGTGAGGAAGACCGGCGGCTTCAGCGAGCCTTCCGACAGCATCGGGTCATAGCCATAGCCCATCATCAGCGTCGAGGGCGACAGCGCATGACCGCCAATCTCGGTCACGTCCTGCTTCGGCGCGCGGCGCTGCGAGGTCGTGCCGGTCAGGTCGTTGTTGTCGATGGGGGGCATGCGAAGGACTCCTGTGGAAAAGATAGTTTCATTCGCAACTAGCGCGAAATGCGCCGCGCGTCACCCCAGCATCGCAATCGCCCAGATGACGCCGATCAGCAGCGGCACGCCGATGATATCGAGCGCAAACCCCGCCGTCAGCATGCGCGGCAGCGCGATATGCTCGGTCGCCCAGGCGATCGCATTGGGACCGGTGCCCGAGGGCAGCATGAAGCCCCAGCTCGCGGCCATTGCGACGGGCAGCGCGAGCAGGATCGGATCGGCGCCGGTCGCGGCGATGAGCGCGGCGAGCACGGGCATGATCCCGCTTGCAGTCGCGACATTGCTTGCAAATTCGGTGACGAGGATGGTGAGCGCGACGATGATCGCCGCGAGCGCGATGGTCGGGATCGAACCCAGCGGCGCGAGCACGCTGCCGAGCCAGGCCGCGAGTCCGCTCGCGGTGATCGACGCCGCGAGCGCGAGCCCGCCGCCGAACAGCATGATGACGCCCCAGGGCGCGCGGTCGGCCTCTTTCCATATCAGGAGCGGGCGACCGGTGCCGTCGGGAAGGAGGAAAAGCAGCAGGCTGCCAGCGACCGCAATCGTGCCGTCGGTGAGCGAGCCTGCAGGAACGAAGGGCTCGAGCAGCGGCTGGAGCATCCACAGCCCGACGACGAGCGCCACGACGGGGACGACGCGGCGCTCGGCGGTCGACCAGATCGCCTGATGCCCGAGCGCGCCCGACGCGGCAGCGCCGTCGAAGGGATGGTCCTTCAGTCGCTGGACGCGCTGGAGGATGAGCATCGCGGCGGGGACAGCGAGCGCGACCACGGGAATCCCGTACATCGCCCAGGTGGCGAAGCCGATATGGAGGCCGAGCGCGCGCTCGATCAGCCCCGCGGCGATGGCGTTGGTCGGGCTGCCGACGAGCGTTCCCAGCCCGCCGATCGACGCCGAAAAGGCGATGCCCATCATTACCGCTCCGGCAAAGCCGCGCGTCTCGGCGGCTTCGATCCCGCCCGCGCGCAAGACCGCGAGCGCGATCGGCACCATGATGAGCGTCGTCGAGGTGTTCGAAATCAGCATCGACAGCATCGCGGTCGCCGCCATGAACGCGAAAAGCAGACCGGTCGAAGTCGGCGGCGCGAGCTTGAGCAGCGCGAGCGCGAGGCGGCGGTGGAGCCCGACGCGCTCGATCGCAAGCGCGAGAAAGGCGCCGCCAAGGATCAGGAAGAGGATGGGATCATAATATTCGTTGGCGATCTCGCGCGCCGACATGACGCCCGCGAAGGGAACGATAAGGAAGGGGAGGAGCGCGGTGACGGTGAGCGGCAGCGCCTGCGTCATCCACCAGACCGCCATCAGCAGGGTGAGCGCCGCAACGCGCTGCGCGGTCGGTTCCATCCCTTCGGGCGCGGGCATCAGCAGCATCGCGGCGAACAGGCCGAGGCCGCCGATCAGCCCCAAAAATTGCGTCCGCGTCATTGCCTCTCCCTTTTCTTTTCCGTCATCCCGGCGGAGGCCGGGATCTCTTCGAAGCGTTGGGCCGCAACGGCGAGATTCCGGCTTTCGCCGGAATGACGATCAATGGTCTTGGGCCGCCTGGTTTGCGATCCCGATTATCGATATCTGCCGGCCATAGCCGCCTTCGCCGCGCAGGCACGCGCGGCGATAGCTGAAATAGTCGGCCTCTTCGGCGCAAGTATCCTGCCCGCCGATGTCGATCCTGCCCACTCCCGCTGCGGCGAGGCGCGCGGCGACATAGGCGGCGATGTCGAACATCGCGTGACCGGGGCGACCGGCGGCGAAGAAATGTTCGTTGGCAGCATCATCGGCGCAGAAGCGATCGACGAAGACCATGTCGACCTCATAGGAGCCGCGGCCAATGCACGGGCCAATGGCGGCGGCGATATGGTCGCGCCGCGCGCCGAGGCTTTCCATTGTGGCGAGCGTCCTGTCGGTGACACCCGCGAGCGCGCCCTTCCACCCCGCATGCGCCGCGCCGACGACGCCCGCTTCGGCATCGGCGAACAGCACGGGCACGCAGTCGGCGGTGAGGATGGCGAGCAGGATGCCCGGTGTGCGCGTCGCGAGCGCATCGGCCTCGGGCCGTGCGGCAAGGTCGCTGGCCGCATCGACGATGACGCAGCGTGCGCCATGGACCTGATAAAGCCCGGTAAGCGCCGCGCCCGGCAGCACCGCGTCGGCGGCGCGGCGGCGGTTTTCGGCGATCAGCGCGGGATCGTCGCCCGACCCGAGCCCGCAGTTGAGCGAGGCGAGCTCGCCCGTCGACACGCCGCCCTGACGCCCGAAAAATCCGTGCGGGACTCCGGCCAGCGGAGCGGCGGTGGCGAAGGGCGGGGTCAAAGGTCGAGCCTCCAGATGCGGTCCTCGTCGACATGATTGCCGACGCGAAAGGCGTTGCGACCGACATCGACGAAACCATAGCGGCGATAAAAAGCCTGCGCGCGCGGATTTTCGGTGAAGACCGACAGATAGAGGATCGCAGCGCGTGCCCGCGCCCAGACGATGCCCCAGTCCATCAGCGCGGCGGCGATGCCGCGGCCTTTGGCTTCCTCTGCGACATAAAGCTGGTGCAGCTCGACTGCATTGTCGGCAGGCTGTCCGGCGGGGAGGTCGAAATCGACCGGGCCGAGCTTGGCGAAGCCGGCGATGGTGCCGTCCCCATTTCGCACGAGCGCGATCGTCCAGTCGGGATCGGCGATCTGCGCGCGCAGCCGTTCGGGCGGGTTCCAGCCGGAAAGGAAGGCGGCAAGGTCGGCGGGATCGTAAATATGGCCGAAAGTGGCGGCGAAAGACGCCTCGGCAAAAGCCGACAGCGCTTCGGCGTCGCGCGCGGTCGCGAGTTCGATCTGGGTCATGCCGCCATCCCGAAGCCTTCGGGGCGCGGCCAGCCGGACGCGGTCACCGCCATCGCCTTGAACAAGTCGCCCATCGCATCGGGATCGACGAGCCGGTCGCGCTGGCCGGTCAGCTCCTCTGCGCGGTCGGGCGCGGCGGCGGACAGGCCTGCGAGCCGCGCGTCGATGCCCATCGCGCGCAGCAAGGCGCCCTGCGTCACGGGGCCGTGGACGATTGCCCCCGCGCGCCGCGCGACCTCTGCCAGCGGGGCAAAATCGACGTGCGCGGTCAGGTCGACCTCGCCGGGGTCGGCGAAGGGGTCGGCATATTTGTGCGCCTTAACCGCCTGAAGCGTGTCGCCCGCTGCCGGGCCGACATGGCCATAGTCGATCGCGAGCATCGCGCCGCCCTGCCGTGCGAGGCGAAAGGCGCAGGCCTGCATGACGGCGGCGGAGGCGGGGGCGGTCTCGACGATCGCGCCCTCGTCGGCATCGCGCAGCGCGGCGGGGACGGCATCGTCGGCGGGCACATCGCCGGGAACCGCGTGCAGCCGTCCGTCGCGGCGCACGACCATGCGTTCGCGCCATCCGTCGCCGGTGCGGACATATTGGTGGACGGGCAGCGCGTCGAAAAATTCGTTCGCGACGATGACGAGCGGCGTGTCGGAGGGTAGCGCCGCGACCTCGTCATGATGCTCGGCCTGCGCGATGCGTGACAGTTGGGCCGAGCGCAGCGCCGCGCTCGTCTCGACAAGCTCGACGCCGGCGGGCGTGCAGCCGAAACGCGTCATCACCCGCAGCGCATCGGCGGCGAGCGTGCCGCGGCCGGGGCCGAGCTCGACATAGCGAAAGGCGGGGCGCCCCGCGCGCGTCCACAGGTCGGCGATCCAGATGCCGACCATTTCGCCGAACATCTGGCTGATCTCGGGCGCGGTGGTGAAATCGCCCGCGGCGCCGAGCGGGTCGCGCGTCGCATAATAGTGCGCATTGGCGGCCGCCATATAGTCGGCGACGCTCACCCCCCGCGCCGCCGCGATTTCGGTCAAAAGCTGCGCCGGTGAGGGCGGGCGGTCAGGCAATGCTGTCGGTTCCCGCGACCGGTTCGACGCGCTGGCGGCGGCCTTTGGCAGTCGCGACGAGCCATAGCCCGATCGCAATCATCGGGACCGTCAGCCACTGGCCCATCGACAGGCCCGTCGCCTCGACCACCCATAGCCGCTGGACATCGGGCTCGCGTACGAACTCGACCGCAAAGCGGCTGATGCCATAGATGATCGACGCCATGCCGACGAGAAAGCCGGGCTTGTAACGCGCGTCGGTGCGCCAGAAGAGCCAGGCGAGCACCGCCATCATCACCAGCCCCTCGAGCCCTGCTTCGTAAAGCTGGCTCGGGTGGCGCGGCAGATCGCCTGCCCCGCCCGGGAAGACGATCGCCCATGGTACCGTCGTTACGCGGCCCCACAGTTCGCCGTTGACGAAATTGGCGACGCGCCCGAGGAACAGGCCGAAGGGGACGACGCAGGCAATATAGTCGCAAAAGCGCAGGAAACTCAGCTTTTCCTTGCGCGTCACATACCAGATGGCGGCCAGCACGCCGAGGACGCCGCCGTGGAGCGACATGCCGCCGTCCCACAGCCGGAGGATCGCCACCGGGTCGGCGATATAGGCTTCGAGATTATAGAAAAGGACATAACCGAGCCGCCCGCCGAGGATGATCCCGAGCATGGCATAGAAGATCATGTCGTCGGCGTGGCGCCGCGCCATCGGGGCGCCGGGCTGTGCAATCAGCTTGAGCAGATACCAATAGCCGAGGAAGATTCCGGCAAGATATGCAAGCGCATACCAGCGGATCGGCAGGCCGAAGACGCTGAACGCAATCTCGCTGTTCGCCCCCATCATCTCTTGGAAGTTCACATATTGCGTTGCGTCCGCTAGGGTTGCAAAAAGAAACATAAATATCTCGGACCTTCCCCAGAAGAGGCTTCCCCATAAGGGGTAAGTGCGACGAGACCAAGAGGAGAGTACCCGATGCCATCCGCGCTCGATTTGCGCCTGGAAGCCGCCTATAATCTGATCACAGGCCCCGGCGGTCCGATCCAGGTCGGGACCGTCGAACGCCACGGGCGCGAGATGTCCTTCATCACCAATGCGCCGACGAATCTGGCCGATTATGTTGCGTTTTTTTGTGCGCAGCATGGCGATGCGACCTTTCTGGTCGAAGGCGAGGCGCGGCTGAGCTTCCGCGAATTTTATGGCGCGGCGCGCAGGGTCGCGGCCGCGCTCGTCGAGGCGCATGGGGTGAAGCGCGGCGACCGCGTGGGACTTGCGATGCGCAACGCCAACGCCTGGTGCGTGACCTATGTCGGCATCCTGCTCGCCGGTGGCTGCGCGACCTTGCTCAACGGTTGGTGGCAGGGCGGCGAACTCGCGGCCGGGATCGACGATGCCGAGGCCAAGCTGGTGATCGCCGACGTCCAGCGCGCGGCGCGGCTTGCCGAACCCGGCGTGTCGCACGGCGCAAAGGTCATCACGCTCGACATCGCGCAGCCCCTCGACAAGGCGCTCGCGCCGATCACCGGGGCGGGCGGCGGTGCTGAAACCGAACTGCCCAAGCTGGGAGGCGACGATCTTGCCACGATCCTTTTCACATCGGGATCGACCGGCCAGTCGAAGGGGGCCTATTCGCGGCACGAGGCGATCTGTCAGGCGGTCTTCAACTATGTCACGCAGACGGCGAGCATCGTCCATCTGCTGACCGAGGACGGGCAGATGTCGGAGCTTCAGCCCGCGACGCTGGTATGCACGCCGCTGTTCCACGTCACGGCCGAAATTCCCGTTTTCCTCCAGAGCTTTGCGCTCGGGCGCAAGCTCGTGCTGATGCCCAAATGGAATGCCGAGGAGGCGATGCGGCTGATCCAGGACGAACAGTGCAACTATTTCGTCGGGGTTCCGCTGATGAGCTATGAAATACTCGTTCACCCCAACCGCAAGAATTACGACTTGTCGACGTGCAAGAGCTATGCGGGCGGCGGCGCGCCGCGTCCGCCCGAGCATGTCAAACGGCTCGCGACCGAGATGGGCGAGGGCAAGCCTTTGCTCGGCTATGGCCTCACCGAAACCAACGCGGTCGGATGCGGCATCATCAACGAGAATTACCTCGCCAAGCCGCTGTCGACCGGGCCGGCGTCGAAGCCGCTCGTCGACCTTGCGATCCTCGACGACGATGGCGAACGCCTCCCGCAGGGCGGGGTCGGCGAAGTGTGCATCCGTTCGGTGTGCAATTTCGACGGCTATTGGAACAATGAGGCGGCGACCAAGGCGGCCTTTTTCCCCAATGGATATTTCCGCACCGGCGACCTCGGCTATCTCGACGAGGATGGCTATTTGTTCATCGTCGACCGCAAGAAGGACATCATCATCCGCGGCGGCGAGAACATCAGCTGCCAGGAGGTCGAGGCGGCGATTTACGCGCACCCCGAGGCGAACGAGTGCGCGGTGTTCGGACTGCCCGACGAACGGCTCGGCGAAGTCGTGGGCGCGGTGATCTGGATGAAGCCGGGAAGCAGCGTCGATGCCGACGCCATGTGCTCCTTCCTCGGCCAGCGGCTCGCGTCCTACAAGGTTCCGTGCAAGATCTGGATGTCGGACGACGCGCTGCCCAAGCTGGGCAGCGAAAAGATCGACAAGGTCAGTTTGCGCAACCGGTTCCGCGAGGAATATAAGGCCGAAGTCGCCGCGTAACCGGCGAAGCGGAGGGAGCGAACAGGAGACATGGCCGACGCTACGCCTCCTGCCGCTCCTGCCGCTCCCGCCGCACCGCCGCCGAAGCGCGTTTATCGTCACCGGCTTCCAGCGCGCATCTGGCACTGGACCAATGCCGTGACCCTGCTCGTCCTGCTGATGAGCGGGCTGATGATCTTCAACGCGCACCCGCGTCTCTATTGGGGGCAATATGGCGCGAACCACGATCCGGCGTGGCTGGTGATCGGCGCGACCGAGGACAGCGGTTTTCTGCGCGTCGGATCGCTGCGCGTCGAGACGACGGGCGTGCTCGGGCGCTGGACCGACAGCGCGGGCGTCGAAAAGACCTGGGCGTTTCCGGGCTGGGCGACGATCCCGACGCGCTACAGCCTTGCCGACGGGCGGCGCTGGCACCTCTTCTTCGCCTGGGTGCTCGCGATCAGCCTGACGCTTTACATGCTGTGGACGGTGTTCGGAGGTCATTTGCGCAAGGATTTGCACGTCCGCCGCGCCGAATGGTCGCCGCGCCATATCTGGCACGACATCAAGGAGCATGCGCGGCTGCGCTTCCCGACCGGCGAGGCGGCGGCGCGTTACAATATCCTCCAGAAGCTGAGCTATATCGGGGTAATTTTCGTGCTGTTGCCGCTGATGATCGCGACGGGGCTGACGATGTCGCCCGGAATGAATGCAGCGGCGCCGTGGATGCTCGACCTGTTCGGAGGGCGGCAGAGCGCGCGGTCGATCCACTTCATCGCGGCATGGGCGCTCGTTGCTTTCTTTCTCGTCCACATCGCGATGGTGCTGCTCGCCGGTCCGGTGAACGAGATCCGGTCGATGGTGACGGGCTGGTTCCGGCTGCCCGAGCCGAAGGATGTGAAGGACATGGGCGCATGAGCGGCGTCGTCATCCCGCGCCGCCGCCTGCTCACGCGCGCGGGCGGCCTTGTTGCGACCGCCGGGGCGCTACCGCTGCTCGCCGGGTGCGACGCGATCAACGATGCGCCCGCGGTCCGCAAGATATTGTCGATGGGCGAGGAGATGAACCGCGCGAGCCAGCGCGCGCTGATGGACCGCAATGCGCTGGCGCGCGAATTTTCCCGCGCCGACCTGTCGCCCGTCTTTCGCGCGAACGGAACCCGCCTGCCGCCGGGTGCAGACTATGCCGCGCACGCGGCGCGGGGCTTCGCCGACTGGCGCGTCGCGGTGACGGGACTTGTCGCGCGGCCGCTGTCGCTGTCGATGGCCGACATTCGCGCGATGCCCCAGCGCTCGCAGATCACGCGCCACGATTGCGTCGAGGGGTGGAGCGCGATCGGCGAATGGACGGGGCCGCAGCTTGCGACGATCCTGAAGGCGGCGGGGGTGCGCGATGCCGCGCGCTATATCGTCTTCCGCTGCGCCGACCGGCTCGGCGACGCGCTCTATTATGAAAGCTGCGACATGATCGACGCACGCCACCCGCAGACGATCCTTGCCTGGGCGCTCAACGGCGCGGTGCTGCCGATCGCCAATGGCGCGCCGCTGCGCCTGCGGCTCGAGCGGCAATTGGGGTACAAGCACGCCAAATATCTGACCGGCATCGAGGCGGTCGCCAGCCTCGACGGCATCGGCCGGGGCAAGGGCGGCTATTGGGAAGACCGCGTCGATTATGAATGGTATGCCGGTATCTGATTGAAGGAAAAGCGATTCGAAGTCGCAGACGAGTGACCGCCATGTCGATACTCTCCCCCTTTCTCTCGCGCGTCATCCACAAGGGGCGCCTGACCGTCACCGGTCCCGACGGGACGGTCGAAACCTATGGCACGCCGGCGCCGGGCTTTCCCGAGGTCGCGATCCGTTTCACCAGCCGCAAGGGGATGCGCCGCATCATCCTCGACCCGCGGCTCGGCGCCGCCGAAGCCTTCATGGACGGCGAGATGCTGATCGAGCAGGGCGACATCATGGAGCTGGTCGCGCTGCTGCGCATGAACACGCCGTGGGATCGCGGCGCCAAACTCAAGGACAAGGGGCCGGTCGGCGAAGCGGTCGATTGGGTCAAGACGCGCATCGATTCGATCAATCGCCGCAGCCGTTCACGGTCGAACGTCGCGCATCATTACGACATCGGCAACAATCTCTACCGCCTCTTCCTCGATGCCGACATGCAATATAGCTGCGCCTACTGGCCGCGCGAGGACATGACGCTCGACGAAGCGCAGGAAGCGAAGAAGGTGCATATCGCGGCAAAGCTTGCGCTTGCGCCGGGGCAGCGGGTGCTCGACATCGGTTGCGGCTGGGGCGGGATGGCGATCACGCTCGCGAAGCTCGCCGACGTCGAGGTGCTTGGCATCACCCTCTCGCACGAACAGCTCGCGCTTGCGCAGGAGCGCGCGGCAGCGGCGGGCGTGGCCGACCGCGTGCGGTTCGAGCTGATCGACTATCGCGACCTTGCCGCGCGCGAGGCGGGGCGCTTCGACCGCATCGTCTCGGTGGGCATGTTCGAACATGTCGGCGCGCGCAATTTCGATATTTTCTTCCGCGCCTGCGCCAACCTGATGACCGCCGACGGGGTGATGCTGCTCCACACGATCGGGCGGTTCGGAAAGCCCGGCTCGACCGACGCCTTCACGCGCAAATATATCTTCCCCGGCGGCTATATCCCCGCGCTCAGCGAGACGCTTGCGGCCAGTGAAAAGAGCCGGTTGATCGTCACCGACGTCGAAACGCTGCGGCTCCATTATGCCAAGACGCTACGCCATTGGTATGCCAACACGCTCGCGCACAGGGACGAGATCACCGGACTCAAGGACGAGCGCTTCTATCGAATGTGGACCTTTTACCTCGCGGGTGCGACCGCGGCGTTCGAAAGCGGCGGAATGGGCAATTACCAGATCCAGTTCGCGCGCAGCCGCCACGCGCTGCCGCTGACGCGCGACTATATGGCGGCGGCGGAGGCGGGCCACACGCGCGTTGCAACGTAATCGTCATCCCGGCGAAAGCCGGGATGACGAGGTCAGGCGGGATAAAGCCGGTTCATCACGTCCCAGCTCAGCGCCACCAGCCCTTCGAACGCGTCGAGGTCGACGTCGGCGAGCTTGTTGATGTAAAGACAGGATTTCCCGGTCTTGTGCTTGCCGAGCCGCGCGAACAGCGCGTCGGCCTCGGCCTGCCGGTCGCAGTAATTGCCCATCAGATAGACGGTCATCGCCGCCTTGCGCGGGCTGAATCCCGCGCGGCACATCGTTCCCGAATGGCCGCTGTCATAGACATAGTCATAGCTGCCATAGCCGATAATCGACGGCCCCCACATTTTGGGCTCGAAGCCGGTGACGCGGCGGTGGATGGCGTCGACGATGCGCGCTTCCTCGCGCCGCCTGTCGTGCGGAACCGCTGCGATAAAGTCATCGACCGCGACGTCGGTGGCCTTGGTCTTGATTTCCGCCTTGCCCATAAGGCCTCCCCGCCGCTTGCGCCGCAACCGGCAGCCTGCTAGCCGCGCCCGCGTCTTTCCAGCCAAAGGTACAGCCATGACCGATTCCATCAAGCGCGTTGTCCTTGCCTATTCGGGCGGCCTCGACACGAGCGTCATCCTGAAATGGCTTCAGGTTACCTATGGCTGCGAGGTCGTGACCTTCACCGCCGATCTGGGGCAGGGCGAAGAGCTGGAGCCCGCGCGCGCCAAGGCCGAGCTGATGGGGATCAAGCCCGAGCATATCTATATCGACGACCTGAAAGAGGAATTCGTCCGCGACTTCGTCTTCCCGATGATGCGCGCCAATGCGCGCTACGAGGGCGATTATCTGCTCGGCACCTCGATCGCGCGCCCGCTGATCTCGAAACGGCTGGTCGAGATTGCGAAGGAAACCGGCGCCGACGCGGTGGCGCACGGTGCGACGGGCAAGGGCAATGACCAGGTGCGTTTCGAACTGAGCGCCTATGCGCTCAACCCCGACATCAAGGTGATCGCGCCGTGGCGCGACTGGGACCTCACCAGTCGCACCGCATTGATCGCCTGGGCCGAAAAGCATCAGATTCCGGTTCCCAAGGACAAGCGCGGCGAAAGTCCCTTCTCGACCGACGCGAACCTCCTCCACACTTCGTCCGAAGGCAAGGTGCTCGAGGACCCGTGGGAAGAGACTCCCGACTATGTCTATTCGCGCACGGTCAATCCCGAGGACGCGCCCGACGCGCCCGAATATATCACGATCGATTTCGAGCGCGGCGATGGCGTCGCGCTCAACGGGCAGGCGATGTCGCCCGCGACGCTGCTCGCGGCATTGAACGACCTTGGCCGCAAGCATGGCATCGGCCGCCTCGACCTTGTCGAGAACCGCTTCGTCGGGATGAAGTCGCGCGGCATGTACGAAACGCCCGGCGGCGAGATTTATGCCCGCGCGCATCGCGGCATCGAAAGCATCACGCTCGACCGCGGCGCGGCGCATCTGAAAGACGAGCTGATGCCGAAATATGCCGAGCTCATCTATAACGGCTTCTGGTTCGCGCCCGAGCGCGAGATGCTGCAGGCGGCGATCGACCACAGCCAGCAGAAGGTGACCGGCACGGTGCGGCTCAAGCTCTACAAGGGCAATGCGAGCGTCGTCGGCCGCAAATCGCCGCACAGCCTGTACAGCGAGCGCCATGTGACCTTCGAGGACGATGCCGGCGCCTATGACCAGAAGGATGCGGCGGGTTTCATCAAGCTCAACGCGCTGCGTTTGAAGCTGCTCGCGCGCCAGTCGAAATGAGGGCTTAGCAGCCGCGCTGCGCTGCGCTAAGGGCGGCGGCATGACAGCCATGCGCTTCTTCTCCGACAACGCCGCGACGGTGCATCCCGCGGTGATGGAGGCCCTGGCGGCCGCCAACCCTGTCGACACCGCCTATGACGGCGACGCGCTCAGCCAGTCGCTCGACCGCGCCTTTTCGGACCTTTTCGAGACGTCGTGCGAAGTCGTCTGGGTGTCGACGGGGACCGCGGCGAACAGCATCATCCTCGCGCATTTCGTGCGGCCGTGGCAGGGCATTCTCTGTCACGAAGAAGCGCATATCGAGGTCGACGAATGCGGCGCGCCGACCTTTTACTCGGGCGGCGCCAAGCTGATGCCGCTGCCGGGGCGCGGCGCGAAGATCGACCTCGAGGCGCTCAAGACGCGGCTTGCCGGCATCCGCAAGGATGTGCACCAGGTCCAGCCCGCAGCGATCAGCATCACCAACGCGACCGAATATGGCCTGTCGTGGGAGCCGGGCGAGGTCGGGGCGATCGGCGAGGTAGCGAAGGCCGAGGGGCTGAAGCTGCACATGGACGGCGCGCGCTTTGCCAATGCCGTCGCCTATCGCGGCGGTTCGCCCGCCGATGTCACGTGGCGCGCGGGGGTCGATGCACTGTCGTTCGGCTTCACCAAAAATGGCGCGATGATGGCCGAGGCGATCGTCTTTTTCGGCGGCAGCGGCGGCGCGGGTGTGCGCGAATTGAAGAAGCGCGGCGGGCACCTGCTGAGCAAGGGCCGCTTTGTCGCGGCGCAGATTTGCGCGATGCTGAAGGACGACCTCTGGCTGGCCAATGCGCGCGCGGCCAATGCCGGCGCCGCGGCGCTTGCCGAAGCGTGCGGCGACCGGCTGATGCACCCGGTCGAGGCGAATGAGCTGTTCGTCCGGCTGACCGCTGCTGAGGCGGCGCAATTGCGCGCCGCCGGTTTCGACTTTTACGATTGGGGCGAGGGCGCAGCGCGGCTCGTTGTGAGCTGGGACCAGGATGCGGCGACCGTGGCGCCGCTCGCAGCGGCGATCGCCGCGCTATGAGCGAGGCGCAGCCGACGCTGCTGACCCCGCGCGTCCTTGTCCCTTTCCTGCTCGTCACGCTGATCTGGGGATCGACGTGGATCGTCATCAAGGGACAGCTTGGCGTCGTTCCGCCGAGCTGGTCCGTCAGCTATCGTTTTTTCGTCGCAGGCGGCGCAATGTTCGCCTTTGCGGCGCTGCGCCGCGAGCGGCTGTTCCTTGACGGTCGCGGCCTCGGGTTCGCCGCCTTGCTCGGCGCTTCGCAGTTCGTCTTCAATTTCAACTTCGTCTATCGCGCCGAGGAATATATCGCCTCGGGCCTTGTCGCGGTGCTGTTCGCGCTGCTGATCGTGCCCAACACGCTGCTTGGCCGCCTGTTCCTGCGCACCCCGCTCGAGCGGCGCTTTCTGGTCGGCGCGGGGATTGCCATCGTCGGGGTCGCGATGATGATCCTGCAGGAATATCGCGCCGCCGCGATCGGACCCGAAGCGGTCGTTATCGGCACGCTCTTCACGCTTGCCGGCGTGCTCAGCGCGTCGAGCGCCAACATCATGCAGGGCACCGGCTTTGCCCGTTCGCAATCGATGATCGTGATGCTCGCGTGGGCGATGCTGATCGGCGCGTGCGCCAACGGCCTGTTCGCCTTTGCGACGACCGGCGCGCCGCGTATCGAACAGAGCTTCGTCTATCTGGGCGGCATCGTCTATCTGGGCGTGATCGCCAGTGCGGTGACCTTTCCGCTCTATTTCAACATCATCCGCGCCGTCGGGCCGGGGCAGGCGGCCTGGTCGAGCGTGCTGATCCCGATCGTCGCGATGGGCATGTCGACACTGTTCGAGGGCTATCGCTGGGCGCCGCTGTCGATCGCGGGCGGCGCGGTCGCGCTCGTCGGGTTGGTAATCGCCGTCGCCAAGCGCCCCGAGCGTCCGACGGTCAGCGGCAACATGGTCGCGGTGCCGGTGGAAAACGACCCAAATACCTAAGGGGCCTGACCCTAGTTCCGTTTCGCTCGATGCGAACGGGAAAAGGCGGAAAAATCAGCCCGCGCTGATCCGTTCGATGTCGGCGCCGACGGCCTGGAGTTTCTCCTCGAGCCGCTCGTATCCGCGATCGAGGTGATAGACGCGGTTGACCTCGGTCTGCCCCTGCGCCGCCAGGCCCGCGATGATCAGGCTCATCGACGCGCGAAGGTCGGTCGCCATCACCGGTGCGCCGACAAGGTGATCGACGCCGCGCACCACCGCGGTGCGGCCCTTGACCTGAATGTCGCAGCCCATGCGCGCCAGTTCAGGAACGTGCATGTAGCGGTTCTCGAAGATCGTCTCGGTAAACAGTGACGCGCCGGTGCCGAGCGTGGCCATCGCCATGAACTGCGCCTGCATGTCGGTCGCGAAGCCGGGGTAGGGCGCGGTCGACAGCGTGACCGGCTGTGCGCGGCCCGACATGGCGACGCGGATGCCCGATTTCGTGCCTTCCACGGTCGCCCCTGCTTCGCGCAGCGCGGCGAGCGTCGCTTCCATCTCGCCGGCTTTCGCGCCGACGAGTTCGACATCGCCTTCGGTAATCACCGCGGCGCAGGCATAGCTGCCCGCCTCGATGCGGTCGGCCATGACGCGATAGGTCGCGCCGTGGAGCCGGTCGACGCCTTCGATCGTCAGCGTCTCGGTCCCGATCCCATCGATATGTGCGCCCATCGCGACGAGGCAGTTGCAGAGGTCGACAATTTCGGGCTCGCGCGCCGCATTTTCGAGCACGCAGGTGCCTTTGGCCAGCACCGCCGCCATGACGGCGTTTTCGGTCGCGCCGACCGACACGACGGGAAAGGTGAATTTGCCGCCTGCGAGGCGTCCGCCGGGCGCGACGGCCTTCACATAGCCCGAGGCGAGTTCGATTTCGGCGCCAAAGGCTTCCAGCGCTTTGAGGTGCAGGTCGATCGGGCGGTTGCCGATCGCGCAGCCGCCGGGCAACGACACCGTCGCCTCGCCCGCGCGCGCGAGCAGCGGCCCGAGCACGAGGATCGACGCGCGCATCTTGCGGACGATGTCATAGGGCGCGACGGTCGAGGTCAGCGTCGTGGTGCGCGCGGTCATCACGCGGCCGAAATCTTCGGGCCGCGAACCTTCGATCGTCGTCGAACATCCGAGCTGGTTGAGCAGGTGGCCGAAGCCGTCGACGTCGGCGAGCCGCGGCAGGTTGCGCAAGGTCAGCGGCTCGTCGGTGAGCAGCGCGCAGGGAAGCAGCGTGAGCGCGGCATTCTTGGCACCGGAAATGGGAATACGGCCCTTGAGTCGCTGGCCGCCGCGAATGACGATCTGATCCATCCGCCGTCCTTAGCGGATGCACGTCGGGGCGCAAGCTGCGGGCCGTCTTCGCGCGCCGGGGTCTCGTCTTCCGTCGAGCGGCGCGCGGGGCTGTCGGCGCGGATTCATCCTGTCGTCACAATATGATGGCAATCTGGCGGAAGATGTGGAAGCATGATGCGCGTTCACGGGCAGTAACAGGAAATATCGAACGACGACATCATGCATCGAGGGGAGGGGTTATGAGAAATCATATTGTATCCGCGATTGTGTCAACTTCACTGGTGATAGGTCCCGCAGGCGTTCCCGCCTTTGCACAGACGACTTTACCTGTTCCCGCCAATCCCGGTAGACCGCAGATCCAGCCGCCCCGTCCGTCGGATGGCTACAAGGGCTCGATCCGCTGCGAATCGCGCAACAACCAGATGCAGCGGTGCAATGTGCGCACCGACAATCGCGTTGCGATCAAGCGGGTGCTCGGCGGACGCTGCACGGCGAATCGGACATGGGGTTATTCGGCACGCCAGATCTGGGTGTCGGGCAATTGCCGTGCCGAATTTCATTATGGCTATGCGGGGGCGGTTCCCGTCCAGCCCGGCAATGATTTCGCCGGTACGGTTCGATGCGAGTCGCGCAGTGGACGCTATCAGCAGTGTAGCGTTACGACGCACGGTCGCGTCGAATTGGCCCGGCGCCTCGGCGGAACATGCAATGCCGGTCGCCAGTGGGGATATACTGCCAATTATATCTGGGTAAACAACGGCTGCCGTGCCGATTTCCGCTATGGCTACAATAATCTTGTGCCGCTGCCCGGACCCGAGCCCGAAAAGAAGAAAGGGCCAAGCACCGGATTGATCATCGGCGGAATTGTCGTTGCAGGCGGGCTGCTCGCGCTGCTGGCCAGTGGCAAGAAGAAAGCGGGATCGAACGAGGATGTGGCGCCCGAAGAGGTCGTGTCCCAGCCGGGCAGCGGTCCCGCGGCGCTCAGCGCCGATCTCGGCCAGTTGCCTGCCGCGGCGCGGCCATCGGTCCAGAACTGCATGAACGACGCCGCGCGCCAGATTGGCGTCACGGGCGGGACGCGCCTGTCCTACGACCGGCTGATCCACCTCGAGCAGGGCAATGGCGGCTGGCGCATTCGCGCCGCGATGACCGCAACCTATCCCGAGGGTGCGCGGACGATGGAGATCTATTGCCGGGCGACGCCGACGCAGATCGTCCAGCTCGATTTCAGCTGACGGGGTCTCGATTTCGGCGGGACGTCGGCTTTGGGTCGATCCCAGACCTTCGTCATCCCGGCGAAGGCCGGGATCTCACCCCAGCGGTTTCACGCACCGGCGAGATCCCGGCCTGCGCCGGGATGACGATATATGAACGTCGGCAATTGGCCGTAACCGGTTGCTTTCTGCACCAAAAGAGAATGCCGCCGCTCCGGCGCGGGCAGGGATTGCGCAGGCCGGGTCCTGATACCCTCCCGCGTGCACGGGTACCTGCTATTACGCCTTTTCCAGCGTGCATTGCAGCGGGTGCTGGTTCTGCCGCGCGGCGTCCATCACCTGGTTCACCTTGGTTTCGGCGACCTCGTAGCTGAACACGCCGCACACGCCGACACCCTGTTGATGGACGTGGAGCATGACCTGCGTCGCCTGTTCGATATCCATGTTGAAGAAGCGCTGAAGGACCATCACGACGAATTCCATCGGGGTATAGTCGTCGTTGAGCAGCAGCACCTTGTACATCGATGGCTTTTTGGGCTTTGCGCGCGTGCGCGTCGCAATGCCGACACCGGGCGCGCCGCCAGCGTCGTCGTCCTTGTCCGCCATCGCGCGGACCGGCAGAAATTCGGGATCGGGAAACATCATCGACGGAATATCGCACGCGCGGACGGATTCGCAAGGGGGCGGGGGCGATGTTAACCGCCTTTTGTTCTTGCACGGGACCCGATGCGCAAAAAAGAACCGCCCGCTTCACGGGGAAGCGGGCGGCCTTTCTATGGTCAGCGCAGGCGGGGGGAGGGGGAAGTGCCCGCGCCGACGCGAAGGTGAAGTCGCTTAGGCGGCCTTCATCTTCGAAGTGATGACCGACACGCGGTTCGAGATCGGCGCGAAGCTGTCGTTCGTCAGCTTGACGACGAGTTCGCTGGTCTTCGAGGTCTGCGCGACAGCGGCGTCGAACGCCTTCTTGCTGTTTTCGGCATAGAGTTTGAAGAATTCGGTCGGCGACTTGACGGCGGTGTAGCCCTTCAGCGCGGCGGTCGTGTCTTCAAAGCTCTTGCGAGCGAAGGCGACGCCTTCCTGGCCGAGCGTTTCCATGCCCTTGGCAGCGATCTTGCCCGATTCGACGAGCGCTTCGACATTGGCCTTGTTGAATTCGACGGCTTCTTCGGCGAGCTTGCTCGACTTCGACATCGCTTCCTTGGCGCGATCGTTGAAATCGGCGGTCAGGGCTTCGACGCGGGTCTTGGCTTCGTCGGCGAACTTCTTGACGGTATCGTTCATGGTCTTGAATCCTTTGCTGGTGGCAGCGACGGGCTTCGGCGCGGCCTTGGGGGCAATTTTCTTCACGGTCGCCTTCTTGGGGGCGACCTTCTTGGCTGCGGCTTTGGGGGCAGCAGCCTTTTTCGCAGTCGGCTTGGCTTTTGCCTTCACCGTCTTGGTTTTCACGGGAGCCGCAACGGGCTTTGCAGCCGCCGGGGTGGCGGCAACTGCCGGAGCGGCCACCGGCTTGGCGGCAGTTTCCAGCGTCGCGGCTTCGAAAGCCTTTTCGGCACTATCCATCTTGGTAGCCATCGGGACAACTCCTTTTTGTTGCACTGCACAATATAGGAGTGGAACGGCGATTTCAAGGATTTTTTGTGCAGCGCACAATGAATCTTCGAATGCCGGTCCGGGGCCGAGTATATTTACGCGATATTACCGCTGCTTGACATAGCGGCCGGGGGCGTCTTCGATGGCCTTTTTCTTGCCCTTTCCGGGGATGCGCGTGCCTTTGGCGGGAATTTTCCCGGCGTCCTGTTCGGCGATCCAGCCGATCCAGTGCGGCCACCAGCTGCCCTTTGTCTCGGTCGCGCTGGCTTCGAACTCGGCGAGCGTCGGGGCGCTATTGTCGCCCGTCCAATATTGATATTTTCCCGCAGCCGGCGGGTTGACGACCCCGGCGATATGCCCCGAGCCCGCGAGCAGAAATGTCTTTGGCCCCGCCAGATGATCCATCAGCCGCCAAACGCTCGCGAGCGGCGCTATATGATCTTCGCGCCCCGCCTGGATATAGGTCGGGGTCTTGATCTTGCGCAGGTCGATCGGCGTGCCGCAGACCGACAGGCTGTTCGGGATGACCAGCCGGTTGTCGCGATACAGGTCGACCAGATATTGGCGGTGCCACTTCGCCGGCAGGTTCGTCGTGTCGCCGTTCCAATAGAGCAGGTCGAACGGCGGATAGTCGTTGCCGAGCAGATAATTGCTGACAACATAATTCCAGATGAGGTCGCGTCCGCGCAGGCTGTTGAACGTCGCCGCCATATAGCGCCCGTCGAGATAGCCCGGCGCCGATAGCTGCTGGAGCAGCGCGAGATAATTGTCGTCGACGAACAGCTTGAGCTCGCCCGCGAACTCGAAATCGACCTGCGCGGTGAAAAAGGTCGCTGACTTGACCTTGTCGGCTTCGCCCTTCGCCGCGAGCATCGCCAGCGTCGCGGCGAGCGTCGTCCCCGCCACGCAATAGCCGATCGCATGGACATGCGGTACGTCGAGCAGGTCGCGGATCGTGTCGATCGCATCGACCTGCGCCGCGACATAATCGTCCCACACGACGTCCTTCATCGTTTCGTCGGCCGATTTCCACGACACCATGAACACCGAAAGGCCCTGCTCGGTCGCCCATTTGACAAAGCTTTTGGCGGGGTTGAGGTCGAGGATATAGAAACGGTTGATCCACGGCGGGAAGATGACGAGCGGGACCGTGAAGATCTCCTTCGTCGTCGGCGCATAGTGGATGAGCTGATAAAGGTCGGTTTCGTGGATAACCTTGCCCGGCGTGGTCGCGATATTGACCCCGACCTCGAACGCGTCGGGATCGACGTGGCTGAGCTGCCCGCGCGACAGGTCGGACAGCATATGCCTCAGCCCCTTGAGCAGGCTTTCGCCGCGCGTTTCCACCGCCCGTTTGATGACCTCGGGATTGGTGAGCGCAAGATTGGTGGGCGACAGCGCCTCGGCCATATTCTTTGCGGCGAATTCGAGCTTGGCGCGCGCGGCATCGTCGAGCCCGGCAACCTGCCGCGTCGTCGCCAGCAATTGCTCGGACAAGAGGCCATAGGTCTGTCGGATCAGCGCGAACACCGGGTTGGCCGTCCATTCGGGATCGCTGAAGCGCCGGTCCCTTGGCGCATCCTCGGCAGGCGACGGTGCGAAGGGGGGCTGGAGCGTGGCGAGCGACGACCAGAAGGCGACGCCTTGCTCCCACATCTTCGAGGTCTGGGCGGCCCAGACTTCGGTCGCCGGCGTGTCCAGCCATTTTGCCGGATCGAAGAGCGGCCGGGCATCGGCATCGTCCTGGGCCTGACCGAGCGCATATTCGAGCATCATCTGCTGCGCGCGCGTCATGACGCTCGTCCAATGCTGGAGATCGTCGGGGGAGGGCAGGAAGGGATTGGGTGCCGTGCCGCTATCGTCGTTGCCGGTTTCGCTCATTATGGTTCCCGCTGGTCAGCCTCTGCTGCCATGCCTATAACAAGCCGCGGCACGGCTGGCGAGGCGCCGTTCGGGCCGATGGAGAATGTCCGAAACGAAAAGGAGTTGTTCTAGTTTCCCATGTCCGACGATGAATTCTACCGCATCAAGCGCCTGCCGCCCTATGTCATCGCCGAAGTCAATGCGATGCGAGCGGCCGCGCGAGCCGCGGGGGAGGACATCATCGACCTGGGGATGGGCAACCCCGACCTGCCGCCGCCGCAGCATGTGATCGACAAGCTGTGCGAGGTAGCGCAAAAGCCCGACGCCCACGGCTATTCGCAGTCGAAAGGGATTCCGGGGCTTCGCCGCGCGCAGGCCAATTATTACGCGCGCCGCTTCAACGTGGAACTCGACCCCGAAAGCGAGATCGTCGTGACGATGGGGTCGAAGGAAGGGCTCGCAAGCCTTGCGACCGCGATCACCGGCCCCGGCGACGTCGTGCTCGCGCCGAACCCCAGCTATCCGATCCACACCTTCGGCTTCATCATTGCCGGCGCGGCGATCCGCAGCGTGCCGACGACTCCCGACGAGAATTATTGGCGCGCGCTCGACCGCGCGATGGCGTTCACCGTTCCGCGTCCGTCGATCCTCGTCGTCAACTTCCCGTCGAACCCGACGGCGGACACGGTCGACCTTGCCTTTTACGAGCGGCTCGTCGCCTGGGCGAAGGAAAACAAGGTATGGGTGCTTTCGGACCTTGCCTATTCGGAGCTGTATTACGACGGCAATCCGACGCCCTCGATCCTGCAGGTGCCGGGCGCGAAGGATGTCGCGATCGAGTTTACCTCGATGTCGAAAACCTATTCGATGGCGGGTTGGCGCATGGGCTTTGCGGTCGGCAACAAAAGGCTGATCGCGGCGATGACGCGCGTCAAATCCTATCTCGACTACGGCGCCTTCACGCCGATCCAGGCGGCCGCATGCGCGGCGCTCAACGGCCCGCAGGACATCGTCGAGAAGAATCGCGAGCTCTATCAGAAGCGCCGCGACGTGATGGTCGAAAGCTTTGCACGCGCCGGCTGGGACGTCCCGAGCCCCAAGGCGTCGATGTTCGCCTGGGCGCCGCTGCCGCCCGCGCTCAAGGAAATGGGCAGCCTCGAATTCTCGAAGCAACTGCTCACCCATGCCAAGGTCGCGGTCGCGCCGGGCGTCGGCTATGGCGAGGACGGTGAGGGCTATGTCCGCATCGCGATGGTCGAGAATGAACAGCGCATCCGGCAAGCCGCGCGCAACGTTCGAAAATTCCTTCAGATGCACGGCGTGAACACCCCGACCGTGGCGGCAGGCGGCGGGTGAGCGCGGGCAGCTCGGCGCTGGTCGCCGAGACGATCCAGCTGTCGGTGACGCCGGTATTCCTGCTCGTCGCGACGGGCGCGTTGCTCAACGTCCTTACCGGGCGGCTCGCGCGCGTCGTTGACCGCTCGCGGACCCTGATGGAGCGGTGGGCGGAGACCGAGGGGGCCGAGCATGACCGCGTCGTCGACGAACTGCGTGCCGCCGACCGGCGGATGGATATCATCAACAATTCGATCCTGGCCGCGGTTCTGTGCGGTATCGTCGTCTGCCTGCTCGTCGCGCTCTTGTTCGCGCAGGCGATTGCCGGGTTCAACCTGGGGCTCGCGGCCTCGTGGGCCTTTGCGGCCGCCATGCTGCTGCTGCTCGTCTCGCTGACCCTGTTCCTTGTCGAGGTCCGCATGGCGATCCGCACCATCCATGTACCGATGGAGTTGCTCGAACTCGAGGAAATGGGCTGGCGGCGGCGACGCGACCGGCGCTGAGCGCAGCGTCGATCAGGGCGTAATCGCCGCGCGATAGGTCGGCGCGACACGCTTGCGGCTCACCTGCTCATAGGCAAAGCCCGCCGCCAGAACCTCGGCATCTTTCCACTTGCCGCCGATGAAGGAAACGCCGACGGGAAGCCCCTCGATCGCACCCATCGGCACCGTCAGATGCGGATAGCCCGCGACGGCGGGCAACTGGCTCGCGCTCGGCCCCGTATAATGGTCGCCGTTGACGAGGTCGGTGGTCCATGCTGGACCATTGGTCACGCCGACGAGCAGGTCGACGCGGTGCGCCGCGAGCAAGCGGTCGATGCCGTCCGGCCCGGCCAGCCGCGCCGCCTTCGCCTTCGCCTCCCTATAGGCCGCGCTGTCGAGGCTGCCCTTGCTCTCGGCAAGTTCGAACAGTGACTGGTCGAACCAGCGCAATTCCTCCGGATGCGCCTTGTTGAAGGCGATCAAGTCGGCGAGCGTCTTCGGTCCCTCGGGGTTGGGGAGCGAGGCGAGATAGGCGGCCATGTCGGCCTTGAGCTCGGTCATCAATATCTCGAACTCGGCATCGCCCAGTTCCTCAAGCCCCGACTTGCTGTCGGCGATTTCAACGATCGTCGCCCCCGCCGCCTCCATGTCGCGCAGCGCTGCGTCGAACAGCGTGGCAATGTCGGCGCGGCCGCCGATCCGGTCGCGCAGCACGCCGATGCGCTTGCCCGACAGCGCGCGGTCGGCGAGCGCGGCGACATAGTCGGTCTTGCGCGCATCGCCCTCGGCGGTCGCGGGGTCGGCGGGGTCGCTGCCCGCGATGGCCGTCAAAACCGCGGCGGCGTCGCGCACCGTGAGCGCCATCGGGCCGGCAGTGTCCTGGCTGTGGCTGATCGGCACGATATGGGTGCGGCTGACGAGGCCGACCGTCGGCTTGAAGCCGACGATGCCGTTGACGCCGGCGGGGCAGGTGATCGATCCGTCGGTTTCGGTGCCGATCGCGACGGGCGCGAGGCCCGCGGCCACCGCGGCGCCGCTTCCCGAGGACGAACCGCAAGCGTTGCGGTCGAGTGCATGCGGGTTCCGCGTGAGCCCGCCGACCGCGCTCCACCCGCTCGTCGAATCGTTCGAGCGGATATTCGCCCATTCGCTGAGGTTGGTCTTGCCGAGGATGACTGCCCCCGCCTCGCGCATCCGCGCGACGAGCGGGGCGTCGCGGCCCGTGACATTGTCCTTGAGCGCGAGCGAGCCCGCGGTCGTCGGGACCGGACCCTTTGCTTCGATATTGTCCTTGAGCAGGATGGGAATGCCGTGAAGCGGGCCGCGGATCGCGCCCGCGGCGCGCTCGCGGTCGAGCCGGTGTGCCTCGACCGTCGCGTCGGGAAATGTCGCGATGACCGCGTTGAGCGTCGGACCCGCATCGTCGACCCTGCGGATACGCTCGAGATAGGCGGCGGTCGCAACGTCGCTATTGATCCGCCCCTCGCTCATCTCCGCCTGCAAGGTTGCGGCGTCCTTGCCTGCGACTTCGGGCAGCGGCGGCGGTAACGCCATCGCCGGAGCGATGAGGAAGAGCGCGGAGGCGGCGAGCAGCGAAAATTTTTGCATGGCCCACAAGCTGCCAGCCGTAGCGGCAATTGCAAGTCGCCATTTTCGGACCGTCGATGCGGCGTTGACTCGCGCCCTTGCCGTCTGCACCCATCGTCGCGGGAGAATGCGATGACCGAAAAAGCCGCCCTTGCGCCGGGCGCTGCGGCGCCGAGCGGCGATGCCGCGTCCGCCAATGTCCGCACGACGCTGTGGATCCTGCTGATCGTCTATATATTCAATTTCCTCGACCGGCAGATCGTCAACATCCTTGCCGAGCCGATAAAGGGCGAGCTCGGGCTCAGCGATACGCAACTGGGATTGCTCGCGGGCCCGGCCTTTGCAGTTTTCTATGCGCTGCTTGGCATTCCCATCGCGCGCTATGCCGACAAGGAGGGCACCAACCGCGTTCGGCTCATCGCCTTGGCCGTCGCCGTCTGGTCGGCGATGACGGCGGTGTGCGGGCTTGCGCAGAATTTCGTCCAGCTCCTGCTGGCACGCATCGGCGTGGGGGTGGGGGAAGCGGGCTGCACGCCCGCCGCCCATTCGCTGATCACCGACTGCGTACCGGCGGAGAAGCGTTCGTCGGCGATCGCCTTTTACGGGTTGGGCGTACCGGTGGGATCGCTGCTCGGGCTTATCATCGGGGGCGTCGTAAACGATCTGTATGGCTGGCGGATCGCGCTGATGCTCGTTGGCGCGCCGGGGCTGCTGCTCGCGCTCGCGGTGCTCTTTTTCATGCGCGAGCCGCGCCACCACCGCCCGCTCGATGCCGCGGAAGCGACCAAGCCCGCCCCCTTGTCGACGAAAAAGGCGCTTGCGGAAATTTTCGGCTCGCGCGCCTTCGTCTATATTCTCATCGCAGCGTCGGTCACGGCCTTTCTGGGCTATGGCAAGGCGCTGTGGACAATCAGCTTCTTTATCCGCAGCCACGGCCTGTCGACGACCGAGGCTGGGCTGTCGATGGCAGTCGTGCTGGGGCTTGCGGGCGCGGTGGGGACCTGGCTCGGCGGGAAGGCGGCCGATGTCCTCGGCAAGCGCGACAAGCGCCATATCCTGACGTTCCCCGCTTACGGGATGGCGGTGGCGGCGCCATTGCTGTTTCTGGGTTATTATATGGAGGATTGGCGGATCGCAGTGGCTTTGCTCGTCGTGCCGACAATCTTCAACGCCGCCTATTATGGTCCTGCCTATGGCTGCGTGCAGGGGTTGGTTCAGCCGCGCGCGCGCGCCGTCGCGGCGTCGATCATGCTGTTCGGCCAGAATTTGATTGGCCTCGGCCTCGGACCCTTCCTTTTCGGCGCCCTCTCCGACCTCTTCGCACCCGTCGCGGGCGAAGAGAGCGTACGCTGGGTGCTATATGGCGCAGCGTGGCTGGGGCTGATTCCCGCCTTCTTCTTCTGGCGCGCAAGCCTGCGGCTCAAGGCCGAGCTCAAATCGGGTTAAGCGTTTGTCGTCATCGCGAGCGAAGCGAAGCAATCTCCAGCCACCGGACTTGCGCAAAGCTGATAGCTGGAGATCGCCGCGTCGCCTCCGGCTCCTCGCGATGACGCAGGCTAGTAGGGCGGCGCTTGCCTGGCCCGCTGCGCCTTCGCCGCGTCGATCCACCAGTTGAGGTCGTCGGCAAAACGGGGAAAGGACTTCTGCAACCGCGCGCCGTCGTCGCCCGTTGGCTGTCCGTCGGCATCGAAGGCATGGCCGATACGCGCGACGGGGAGGATCGAGGAGATCACCGCCATCCCCATCTCGCCCAATATGTCGCGCCAGCCCATCATTGCGCGTACGCCGGCTTGCGGACCCGCCGAGTAACAGGCGATCGCCGCGGGACGCCAGAACCACTCCTCGAGGAAATGGTCGGTCAGGTTCTTGAGCCCCGGCTGCGGCCCCCAATTATATTCGCCGGTGACGAACAGGAAACCGTCGGCGGCGCGGATCTTGCCCGCCAGCTCTTCCATTGCGGCGGGCGCCTCGCCCTTCGGATATTCCTTGTACATGCGGTCGAGCATCGGAAGATCGACGGTCTTGGCATCGATCAACTCGGCGCTGTCGCCGCGCGCGGCGATGGCGTCGACGAGCCAACGGGCAAGCGCGATGCCCTGTCGGTCGCGGCGGTAGCTTCCGTAGAAGACGAGGATGTGGCGGGTCATGCCGTCTTGGTGCCACGGGGGACGCCAAAACGGAAGGGCCGCCCGCGCCCTAGTCGCTGAACGGATCGCGGATCAGGATCGTGTCGTCACGCTCGGGGCTGGTCGACACGAGCGCGATCGGCGTTTCGATCAGTTCCTGGACGCGCTGGATATATTTGATCGCCTGCGCGGGCAGATCGGCATAGCTGCGCGCGCCTGCGGTCGATTCGCTCCACCCGTCCATTTCCTCGTAAATCGGTTCGACCGCCGCCTGATCGGCGGCGTGGGCGGGGAAATAGTCGAGGATCTTGCCGCGCAGGCGATAGCCCGTGCAGATGCGGACCTTCTCGAAACCGTCGAGGACGTCGAGCTTGGTGAGCGCGATACCGGTGACGCCCGAAACGGCGCAGCTCTGGCGCACGAGAACCGCGTCGAACCAGCCACAGCGGCGCTTGCGGCCCGTGACCGTGCCGAATTCATGCCCGCGCTCGCCGAGGCGCTGGCCGGTCTCGTCCTCAAGCTCGGTGGGGAAGGGGCCGCTGCCAACGCGCGTCGTATAGGCTTTGGCGATACCCAGCACGAACCCGACGGCGCCGGGTCCAAGGCCCGAGCCCGACGCGGCGGTCCCGCTGACGGTGTTCGAGCTGGTGACGAAGGGATAGGTGCCGTGGTCGATGTCGAGAAGCACGCCCTGCGCGCCTTCGAACAGGATGCGCGCGCCCGCCTTGCGGACCTTCTTGAGCCGCTTCCACACCGGCTGCGCATATTCGAGCACGAAGTCGGCGATCTCGCGCAGCTCGGCGACGAGCGCGTCGCGGTCAATCGGCGGCTCGCCGAAACCCGCGCGCAGCGCGTCGTGATGCGCGGTCAGACGGTCGAGCTGCGGTTCGAGATGGTCGAGGTGCGCAAGGTCACAGACGCGGATCGCGCGGCGGCCGACCTTGTCCTCATAGGCGGGACCGATGCCGCGGCCCGTGGTGCCGATCTTGCCCGCGCCGGCTGCCGTCTCGCGCAGCGCGTCGAGGTCGCGGTGAAAGGGCAGGATCAGCGCGCAATTGTCGGCGATCGCGAAATTCTCGGCGTTGATCGTCACACCCTGGCCGCGCAGTTTGGCAATCTCGTCGCGCAGCGCCCACGGGTCGAGCACGACGCCGTTGCCGATGATCGACAAGGTGCCGGTGACGATACCCGAGGGGAGCAGCGACAGCTTGTAGGTCTGGTTGCCGACGACGAGCGTGTGGCCGGCGTTGTGCCCGCCCTGGAAACGGACGACCGCGTCGGCGCGGCTTGCGAGCCAGTCGACGATCTTTCCCTTGCCCTCGTCGCCCCATTGCGACCCGATGACGGTGACATTTGCCATGTTGCTGTCCTGCTGTGTGCGGCCCGCAAGAGCCCGCGCGGCCTTAGCGGATTTGGCCGCAGAGGCAAGCGCGGCTGGCATGAAAATGCGACATTTGCCGCGCAGATATTCTCTTCGGGAGGATTGTTTTTCTCGCGTCCCCGTCGGGGCGACGCTTTCGTCCTGGAAAGGAATGCCCATGCGCTGCCCGCGCCCGTTCGTCGGATTTGTCGCCGTCACGGCCTTTGCCGTGGCGAGCATCGCCGTGCCGGCTCCCTTTGCCGACGGCCGCGAGCGGCTGCGCGACCGGATCATGGAGCGGATGGGGGCCGACAACGCGCCCAAGGTTCCGGGAAGCGAGACGATATCCTATGGCGCCGACCCGCTGCAGGCGCTCGATATCTGGCGCGCCAAGGGCGCAAAGGGACCGGCGCCGCTGATCGTCTTTGTTCACGGCGGCGGCTGGAAGCGCGGCGACAAGGACAATGCGACGGGCCGGTTCAAGGCGGTGCATTATCCCGGGCAGGGCTATGCCTTTGCGTCGATCAACTATCGCCTCGTCCCTGCGGCGAAAGTCGAGCAGCAGGCCGCCGACGTCGCGGGCGCGGTGCGCGCGCTCGTCGACCGGGCGGCGGCGCTCGGCATCGACCGGCGGCGCATCGTGCTGATGGGGCACAGCGCGGGCGCGCATCTCGTCGCGCTGGTCGGCACCGACGAACGCTATCTGAAAGGCGCGGGACTGTCCTTCGCCGACATCGCGGGGGTGATCCCGATCGACGGCGCCGCCTATGACGTGCCCGCGCAGATGAGCGATGGGCCGCCGATCATGCAGAAGACATATGCGCAGGCGTTCGGGACCGATCCGGTGCGGCAAAAGGCGCTGTCGCCGACCACGCAGGCAGTCGCGCCAAATGCGCCCGCGTTCCTGCTCCTGTATGTCCAGCGGCCCGACGGCGTGCGGCAGGCGAAGGCATTGGGGGCTGCGCTCGAAAAGGGCGGTTCGCGCGTCGAGCATGGCAGCTTCCCCGGCGAGGGGTTGAAAGGCCATGCCGAGATCAACCGCAGCCTCGGCGACCCCGGCTATGCGCCGACGGGAGCCGTCGATGCTTGGCTGAAAAGGCTGTTCGCGCGTTAGATCCTGCGCGAAGAAGTGCGTCAGAGCAGCCCTTCGATCGCCTCCGCCAGCCGGGCGTCGCGTTCGGACAGGCCGTTCGCGTCGTGCGTCGTCAGAAGGACGTCGACGCGGTTATAGACGTTTGACCATTCGGGATGATGGTCCATCTTTTCGGCAATGATCGCGACGCTCGCCATGAAGCCGAACGCTTGCGCGAAATCGGCGAACTGGAAGCGGCGCACGATCGCGTCGCGCTCCGGCTCGTGCGTCCAGTCGGGAAAGCGATTGAGCAGCGCGGCGCGCGCCGCATCGTCGAGTTTCTGGACCATCTTCGTTTCTCCCGCTGGTCAAGCCGTTACGCCCGCCATAAGGAAGGGCGCGATGAGCGACAAGTCTGCCCTTCCTGCCGGCTGGACCGGCGCAGCGCCCGACGCCGACGCGCTGTTCGCGATGGCCGAGGCGGCGCTCGCGACGCTCCCCGACGTCTTTGCGCCGCACATTCGCGGGCTCGTGATTTCGGTCGAGGAATTCGCCGACGACGAGATACTTGCCTCGCTTGGGATCGAACATCCCTATGACCTCACCGGTCTTTATGAAGGTCGCCCGCTCACCGAACGCAGCATCGACGCGAGCGGCGGCATGCCCGACCGCGTGACGCTCTATCGCATCCCGATACTCGTCGAATGGATCGAGGGCGGAGAGCGGCTCGACTGGCTGGTGCGCCACGTACTGATCCACGAGATCGGCCACCATTTCGGCTTTTCCGACGACGATATGCACGCGCTAGAGGATATGGCGTGAGCGAAGCCGACCTGTTGCTGCGGCTCGATTGTGTGGCGTGCGTGCGCGGCGACCGGCTGGTGTTCGAGGGGGTCTCGCTCGCGCTGGCGCGCGGCGGCGCGCTGTGGCTGCGCGGCCCCAATGGCGCGGGCAAGTCGAGCCTGATCCGGCTCGCGGCGGGATTGCTGCGCGCGGCGGCAGGGACGGTCGAACGCCGCGAGCGCATCGCCTTGATCGACGAGGGCGCGGCGCTCGACCCCGAACTGCCGCTGCGCCGTGCGCTCGATTTCTGGGCGCGCATCGACACGATCGATGGCCCCCGCGTCACAGAAGCGATGGGCGCGATGGGACTGGCACCGCTCGCCGAGGTTCCGGTGGCGATGCTCTCGACGGGCCAGCGAAAGCGCGCCGCGATGGCGCGCGTCATCGCGAGCGGCGCGCCGATCTGGCTGCTCGACGAGCCTGCAAATGGTATGGACGAAGCGGCGAAGGCGCGGCTGGTCGCGGCGATTGCCAAGCATCGCGGCAACGGCGGTGCGGTGCTGCTGGCCTCCCATTTTGCGCTGGACATAGCGGAATTGGCCGAGCTCGATATCGGGGCGTTGGCGTGACGGCGCTTATCGCGCTTTTCTGGCGCGACCTGCGCCGCGCGTGGGGCAGCGGGGCGCTATGGCTGCCCATTGTCTTCTTCCTGCTCGTCGCCACCGCCTTTCCCTTTGCGGTCGGCCCCGACGCGCCGCTGCTGTCGCGGACGGGCGGCGGGATGGTCTGGGTCGCGGCGCTGCTTGCGGCGCTGCTGCCGATCGACCGGCTGGTGCGACCCGACAAGGAAACGGGCGTGCTCGACCAGCTTGCCGTGCGCGGCTTTGCCGACGAGGTGGTCGCGGCGGTCAAGATCGCCGCACACGCGTTCGGGTTTGGCTTGCCGCTGCTCGTCGCGCTGCTTCCGGCGGCGGCATTGCTCGCGCAAGACGCCGCGCGTGTCGAAATGCTGGCGACCGGTCTTGCAATCGCCATCCCCGCGCTCGCATCGCTTGCCGTTTTGAGCGCGGCGCTCACGGCAAACCTCAAGGGCGGGAGCGCGATCGGCGGATTGCTCGTGTTGCCGCTCGCGGTGCCGCTGCTGATCTTTGGTGCAGGAATGCTCGACCCGTCGGGGCGCGGCGCGGTGAAGCTGCTCGGCGCGGCGAGTCTGCTGTTGACGGTTATCGGCCCCTTTGCGGCGGGCGCGGCGCTGCGGGGGCTGCGCGAATGACGCGTCGGTCGCTTGCGCATGTCGCGCTCGTCGTGCGCGATTATGACGAGGCCATCGCCTTCTGCGTTGGAAAGCTCGGCTTCACGCTTGCCACCGACGACAAGTGGGATTTGATCGCACCCCGTCGGTGCTAAACCCGCCCCGGCGCCTTTGCCCGCACGAAATTGCCGAGCGCGACGAACAGCATTTCGCGCGCATCGCATCCCAGCATTTCGTTTGTCAGCCAGTCGAAATGCGCGCGATCCTGGTGCGCCGCCGCGACCGTTACCGAAGCGAGCAGCGCTTCGTCGAAGCTCAGGTGCGGACAGCAGGGCGGCGCGACGGCAAAGGGGTCCGGCCAGACATGGCCGATCGCCTCGACGACGAGGCGGAAGCGCCGCGCGGCGAGGATTTTGCCCCAGCGGCGCTCAAGCTCGGGCATCGGATCTCGCCCACCGCGACGACAGAGGATGCAATAGCGCAGCGCAAGCACCACCTGCGCGGCATCGACGGGAAGCGCGCGTAGCAGCGGCTGTTCGGTCAGGCGGCGCAAGGTATCGCGGATTGGCATGCGGCTGGTGTCTCCCGTCGCAGCCCGTCACTCGGCTTCCAGGCCGAGAAAGATGCCGGCCGCATGGGTGCAGCTGAAAGTTGCAGCGGCCGGCAGGAGGGGACTGCTCGATTGTGCTAATGAGAATTAATCGCAAATACAAGGGAAAAGAATGGCGCCCGAAGGCGCCCTGGGAAAGCCTGGGTTTTGCACGCTTTCGTCGCCCCGCGAAAGTGGGGGCCGCTCTCGGTTTGCGTCACGATGCAGGGTAGCGATCCCGGAAAAGGCTGATGACGGCCCCCGCTTTCGCGGGGGCGACGTTCTAATTCTCAGTCGTCGCTCACCGGTTTCGACTGGAGCTGGATATAATTTTCGATGCCCATGCGTTCGATAAGGTCGAACTGCTTTTCGAGCTCGTCGACATGATGCTCCTCGCTCTCGAGGATGTCCGTGAACAGGTCGCGGCTCACATAGTCGCGCACCCCCTCGCAATGCGCGATCGCATCCTTGAGCAGCGGGATGGCCTCTTCCTCGAGCGCGAGGTCGGCCTTCAGAATCTCCTCAACCGTCTCTCCGACGCGCAGCCGCCCGAGCAACTGGAAATTGGGGAGGCCGCCGAGGAAGAGGATGCGATCCGCCAGCTTGTCGGCATGCTTCATCTCGTCGATCGATTCCTCGCGCTCGAAATGCGCGAGCCGCGCGATGCCCCAATTGTCGAGCATGCGGTAATGCAGCCAATATTGGTTGATCGCGGTCAATTCGTTCTTGAGCGCCTCGTTGAGGAAATCGATGACCTTTTCGTCGCCCTTCATTGTCTTGTCCTGTTCTGTGTCCGGGGATGGGATAATAGGCGCATTATACGCCTCCCGGACCCGTCAGGCCAAGGGTGAAAGTGACGGTTTTCCTAGAAAAATCAGGCGGTCGCGGCGACGTCGCTGATGATATTGCGAGCGAAATTCAGGCACTGTCCGCATTTGGGTTTGCGACCCATTTGCGCGTAGGCCGCCTTCGCGCAGCGCAACTGGCCGCTCCGCGCGACATCGCGCAGCTGGCTTTCCTTTATTGCGTTGCAGACACAGACGACCATGTGCGAATCCTTCTCAGCAACTCCTCTTTACGGCTAGTGCGACCGATTCGCAACAAGAAAGTTGCGACTGGTTCGCAATCCGAAGAGGCGCTTTTTACCCTCGCACGCCCCTTGCCGTTCGGGTGATTCGCGGGCATAGGCGCGGCCAGATTCCCGCCCGCTCGAACAAAGGTCTGCCCCGATGAAAGTGAATGTCTATGTGACGCTCAAGACCGGGGTCCTCGACCCGCAGGGCAAGGCGATCCATCATGCGCTCGAAGGACTGGGATTTGCCGGCGTCAGCGATGTGCGCGCGGGGCGCTTCATCGAACTGGAGGTTGCCGACGACGTAACCGACGCCGATCTCGACGCGATGTGCGCGAAGCTGCTCGCGAACACAGTGATCGAAAACTACCGCATCGAACGTCCCTGACCGGTACGAAGGAACCCGCGCCATGAAGACCGCCGTCATCGTCTTTCCCGGCTCCAATTGCGACCGCGACATGGCGGTCGCGCTCGAAACCGTCACCGGCCGCGCGCCCGCGATGGTGTGGCACCGCGAGACGGCGCTTCCCGATGGCACCGACTTCATCGCGTTGCCCGGCGGCTTCTCCTATGGCGATTATCTCCGCTCGGGCGCGATGGCGGCGCGTTCGCCGATCCTGCGCGCGGTTGCTGACGCGGCGGCGCGCGGCGTGCCCGTCCTCGGCGTGTGCAACGGTTTTCAGGTTCTGACCGAGGCGGGGCTGCTTCCCGGCGCGCTGATGCGCAACGCGGGGCTGAACTTCGTATGCCGCACCGTGTCGCTGAAGGTCGAGAACAGCCAGTCGCTGTTCACCGCCGCCTATCAGGCGGGCGAGACGATCGACATTCCGGTTGCGCATCATGACGGCAATTATTTCGCCGATGCGGCGACGCTCGACCGGATCGAGGGCGAGGGGCGCGTGGCGTTCCGTTATCTCGACGGGGTCAACGGATCGGCGCGCGACATCGCGGGCGTTCTGGGCGACGCGGGCAACGTGCTCGGCATGATGCCGCACCCCGAGCGCGCGATCGACCGCGCGCACGGCGGCACCGACGGGCTACGCCTGTTTGAGGCGGCGCTCGGCGTCCTCGCCTGACGGCGTCGCAGTCGCGCGGGACAGCTGCGGTTGCAGCCATCGGCCGACGAGCATAAGCACCGTCGGCCAGAACATCGTATTCCAGATGTCGTGCAAGTGTGCCGTGTCGGGCTGTAGCGTCGATCGCGTGATTTCCGCGACGATGTCGAGCCATTCGCCGGCGCAGGCCATCGCAAAGGTCGCGATCCATGCTGCAATCCAGCCACCGCGCCAGCGCCACAGCAGGCGGACCGCCAGAAACAGACCCAGCCCGAAATAGATGTGGAGCGCATCCTTGCTGAGGTCGCTCGCGGATACGATCCACAGCTTCTGCTCCTGAAACAGGGCGGCCAGTTGCACCAGCGTCATCGTGTCAAACCTTGGCTCCAAAAGGCGTGAAATCGGTGCCCTCGTCAAAGACGTCGACACCCTCGCGCCGCTTCAACGCACCGACCGCCCAATAGGTTACCGGCGTCAGCGCGGCTTCCCACGCTGTCTTGATCAGCCATTGCGACAGCACGACCTGATAAAGCTGCTCGACCGGCCATCCGGCAAGCCCGTAAAAGGCGAGCGGGTAGAATATCAGGCTGTCGAGACCCTGGCCGACGACAGTCGAGCCGATCGTTCGCGCCCAGAGGAAGCGTCCGCCGGTCCATATCTTCATGCGCGCGAGAACATAGGAGTTGGCGAATTCGCCGACCCAAAAGGCGGCCATCGACGCGAGCACGATGCGCCAGCTGTTGCCGAACACGAACTCATAGGCGTCCTGCCCCGGCCAGCCGTCGGCGGGCGGCAACGCGACGACGACCCACGCCATCAGCGCCATGAAGGCAAGTGCGGCGAAACCCGTCCAGATCACCCGCCGCGCGCGCGCATAGCCGTAGACCTCGGTCAATATGTCGCCGATGATGTAGCTGATCGGGAAGAAGAGCACCCCGGCGCCGAATGCCCATTGGCTGCCGTCGGGCAGTGCGACGAAGCTCGGCTTCGACGCGCCGATGATGTTCGAGAGCAGCAGGATCGCGACGAACGCCGCCATCACCAGGTCGTAATAGCGGAAATGCCGCACGCTCGCGGCGGCGACGCGCGCGGGCGCAGCTTCGGCCGCAGGGGAGGGGGGCGTTTCCATGCCGCGCTGCTTAACGCGCTTTGCGCCGGACGCAAACCACGCTATTCGCCACCCCGGGGCGCCCGTAGCTCAGCTGGATAGAGCACCCGCCTTCTAAGCGGGTGGTCGCAGGTTCGAATCCTGCCGGGCGCACCATGCACATGCAAACAATTCAGATATTTCAGTAAACTATCGCCGGATAGCGCATTGTGGCGTAGTTCCGCGGGTCCCCTGCAAGCGGATCTGGCGCTCTTGCCGGCGCAGTTGAGCACGCGTCATCATGCGCGTCTCGTCGGTTGGTATACGAAGCGAAGATTACGCCCATTCGTTACGCCGAACGAAGGCATCGCGCATCTGCAAGGCGACCGGGAATTTGCGTGCCGCGCCGATTCTGATTGGTCACACCAAGATTGAAAATGCTGTGCGGCACTTTGGCGTCGATGTTGAAGATGCGTTGATCCTAAAGGCGGATAGTCCCCATCAGCCAAATTGCGTTGCACCTGGGCTATGATGTTCCCCTCAAGCTGGCTCTGATCGCTATCAAGGCATCCGGATTTTCGATCGTGGGCGGCGCGTCCACATCCTCGCCGTTGACCAGACGGCGTATCACCGCACGCAAGATCTTGCCCGATCGGGTTTTCGGAAGCACGTCGACGATGCACACGCGCTTCAACGCCGCAACGGGCCCGAGTTTGCCGCGGACGCGCGCAATAATCTCGCTCGCGAGTTCATCGTTTCGGGGAGCGCCCGACTTTACCACGGCAAATGCGCAAGGCACCATGCCCTTGATTCTGTCGTCGGCGCCGACGACGGCGCATTCGGCGATGGCGGGATGGCCGGCGATGATCTCCTCGATCTGTCCTGTGGACAGCCGGTGCCCCGCGACGTTGATGATGTCGTCGGTGCGCCCCATGATGTGCAGGAAGCCGTCGCCGTCGATATGGCCCGCATCACCCGTTTCATAAAAGCCAGGGAAGCTTTCAAAGGATCGCGCGTATCCGGCTTCGTTGTTCCACAGGGTTGAAAAGCATCCCGGAGGTAGCGGCGCCTTGATGGCGAGACGCCCGTCGCTGGCGCTGCCTGCGCCGCATCCCGCTTCGTCGAACAGAGCAAAGCGAAAGCCGGGTACGGGAAAGCCCGCACTTCCGGCGCGGCGGCGCGTGTCGCCAAGTCCGAAACAGGTGGCAATCGCGGGCCATCCGAGTTCGGTTTGCCACCAATGGTCGATCACCGGCAGTTTCAAATGCCGTTCCGCCCATTCGATCGTGCTCGGGTCGGCGCGCTCGCCCGCAAGGAACATCGCCTTAAGACGTCCGGTTCCGGTCGCATCGATGAAGCCGCCGTCGGGGTCTTCCTTGCGGATCGCGCGGATCGCGGTGGGGGCGGTGAAAAACACGTCGACGTCATGGTCGACAATGGTGCGCCAGAAGGTTCCGGCGTCGGGCGTCCCGACCGGCTTTCCCTCGAAAAGCAGCGTCGTGCACCCGGCGAGCAGCGGACCATAGACGATATAGCTGTGGCCGACGACCCAGCCGACATCCGACGCCGCCCAGAAGGTGTCGCCGGGGTGCACGCCATAAATATTGGCCATGCTCCACGCGAGTGCGACGGCATGGCCGCCATTCTGGCGGACCACGCCCTTGGGCGTCCCCGTGGTGCCCGAGGTGTAGAGGATGTAGAGCGGATCGGTCGCCGCAACCGGCACGCACGGCGCGGGCGCGGCGCCCGCAAAGGCTTCGGCCCAATCGAGGTCGCGTGCTGCGGTCATCGACGCCTCGCAGGCGTCGCGCTGGAGCAGGACGACATGGTCGATCGGGTGCCGCGCGAGTTCGAGCGCTTCGTCGACGAGCGGTTTGTAGGGGACAATGCGGCTGCCTTCGATCCCGCACGACGCCGTGAGGAGGATTTTCGGCGTCGCATCGTCGACGCGCTTGGCAAGTTCGGGCGGCGCGAAGCCACCGAACACCACCGAATGAACCGCCCCGAGCCGCGCGCACGCGAGCATGGCGAACAGTGTTTCGGGGATCATCGGCATATAGATGACGACGCGGTCGCCCTTGGTGACGCCGAGCGCGGCCAGCATTCCTGCCGTGCGCGCGACCTCATCGCGCAGTTCGGAAAAGCTGATCAGGCGGCGCGTCCCGGTTACGGGGCTTTCGTAAATGACGGCGGTGTCGCCGCCGCGCCCCGCCTCGACATGGCGATCGACGGCGTTGCGGCATGTGTTGAGCCGCGCACCGGCGAACCATCCTTCGCCTTCGACCCATCCCCTATCGGGCGGGGTGTCCCAGTCGATCGCCGCCGCCGCGCCCAGCCAGAAGGCGTCGGGGTCGGCAAGGCTGGCGGCACGGACTTCGTCATAGCTTGCACTCATCGGATCACGCCGCCGCCATCAGCTCCTCGAGCAATTTATGGTCCAGGATCGATGAAATCTCGCCCTTTTCGTCGAGAAAGGCAACCGGTCCGTAATTGGTGAAAAGCAATTCCGTATATTCGGGAAAGGCCGTGTGCTCGTGGATGACGTCGAGCGGTTCATAACCATAGGCCCCCGCCGGCGCCTCGCCCATGCGATAGGTCATCCGCCCCTTCAGCACATAATATTCGCCCGCGCCGAGGTGGAGATGCGGGCCGAAGAAGCTGCCCGGCTGCGCACGGAACAACACGGTCCAGCGGCCGGTCTCGGCGCTCGAATAGAGCAGGGTGAATTCGATCCCCTCGGCAAGCGGCGCCCATTTCATCATTTCGGCGGTCGTCAGGCGTTCATCCAGCATCGTTCGTGCGTCCTTGGTCAGAAACGGAAGGAAAGTTCGGCGCCATAGGTCGCGCGTTCGCCATAATAGCGGGGCACGAACCCGAAGCCGCTCGTGTCGGTGGCGTCGACGATATAGGCCTTGCCGGTGACATTCTTTGCCCAGGCGGCAAGTTCCCACCCCTGGTCGGGGTTGGCGAAGGCAAAGCGCAGGTTGAGCAGCCCATAGCCTTCGCCCGAGCTGATCAGCTCGTCCTCGGCGTTGTTGTAATATTTCTTGCCCGTATAGTTATATTCGACGCGCCAGCGCGTTTCGAAATCGCCGACGGGGATCGTCACCTGTGCAAAGGTCGAGGCGGTGAATTTCGGCGCGCCCGGCATGCGGTTGCCCGAAAAGTCGCGCGGATCGCCGGTCACCGGGTCGATCGCGCCCGAGAGGTAGTTTTTATATGTGGCGTCGAGGATGCCCATATTGAGCCCGAGGTCGAGCCAGTCGGTCGGCACCGCGGTCGCTTCGACCTCGATCCCCTTGATCGTCGCGTCGGCCGCATTGTCGAGCCCGAGCGTCGGCACCGCGCTTCCCGCCTGGCGGTTGACCGACAGCACCTGCAGATCGGTATAGTCATAATAGAAGGCCGACAGGTTCAGCCGCAGGCGGCGGTCGAAGAGGGTGGTCTTCAGCCCAATCTCATAGGAAGTCAGATATTCGGGATCGACCTGCGTGCGTTCGGCGACGCTGGTGATGATCCCGATGTTGAACCCGCCCGCCTTGAAGCCGCGGTCGATGCTCGCATAGGCGAGGATATCGTCGGTGACGTCGAGATCGGCCGACACGCGCCACGAGAAGGATTTGAACGTGTCCTTCAGCGATGCGAACGGGACGAGCGGCACCGGCGTGCCGTTGGGGATGTCGGCGTCGAAATAGCCTTCGATCAGGTCGGCGCGGTGCGTCGCGCGTACCTTGTCGATCGTGTAGCGTCCGCCGAGCGTCAGCCGCAGCGTGGGGATGACCGCATAGCTTGCCTGGCCATAGATGGCATAGGCCTTGTTCTTGCGCGTCGCGCGCGTGATCAGCGGCAGCGCGCCCTGGGCGAAGGTGAGCTCGCCGAGCAGGTCGGCGTCGCTGTCGGCGTCGAGATCCTCCTGAAAATAATAGAGGCCGACGATCGCATTGAGCGGGCCGCGGTCATAGGAGAGCTGGAACTCCTGCGTGACCTGTTCGGCGTCGGTCAGGAACACGATCTCGTCGATGCGGAACGGTCCGCCGTCGACGTCGACGCGGTTGTCGACCTCGCTCTTGTCGTACCCGGTCAGCGACCGGAAGGAAAAGTCGCCGAAATCCTGCGCGACGCTGAGATTGACGAAGACATTGTCGCTGTAGTTGCGCGACGGCCCGTTGAAGTTGAGCAGGTTCGCCTTGTCGGGGAAGGGATCGGTATAGCCGAACAGGTCGGCGCCGTTGATCGTCCCGACGGGCTTGTTTTCCAGATAGTCGCTGCGGTCGCGTCCGCCGCCGACCGACAAGCGAATGTCGGTGTCGCTCGACGGCTGCCAGCGAATGATGGCCCGCGCCGCGGCCTCATCGACGTTGATGACGTCTTCTCCGTTAAAAAGATTGGTCTTTTCGCCGTCGCGCCGACGGACGATCCCGGCGACGCGCATCGACAGGCCCTCGGCGAGCGGCAGGCTGGCCGCCGCCTCGGCCTCGAACAGGTCGAACCGGCCATAGCCGACGCGGGCGTTGCCCTCGAAGATATCGTCGGGGAGCTTGGAGAAGAACTGGATCGCGCCGCCGGTGGTGTTCTTGCCGAACAAGGTGCCTTGCGGACCGCGCACGACCTCAATCCGCTCGAGGTCGAACAGCGAGAAGATCTGGCTGCCGGTCGATGCGACGACCACATCGTCGCGATAGATGCTGATCGGGCCGATCGACGAGGCGTTGAAGTCGTTGTTGCCGACGCCGCGGATGAAGATGTTGGGGACGCCGCCGAACGTCTTGATCTCCAGATTGGGGACCTGATCGCCGATCGACAGGCTGTTGGTGAAGCCCGCTTCCTTGATCGCCGTGTCGTCGAAGGCTGTGACCGAAATCGGCACGTCCTGCAGATTCTGGGCGCGTTTCTGTGCCGTCACGACGATATCGCCTACGCCGCCCTGCTCGGGCGCGGTTGTCTCTTGGGCAAAGGCGGGCGCGCTGACGGCAAGGGCCGTGGTAGCCGCCGCCATATACAGCCCGATCCGGAACTGGTTCGACATATATTCCCCTCCATGGTCTCGGCCCACCTGCGTTGGATCGGCCTCTTCTCCCTCCTTCTAGGCGCGGCGGCGGCAACTGCATGTGTCGGAGCGGCGCAAAATTTGACTGAGGGCGAACCGGGCGTCGGGCGCCTTGTCACGCCAAACCGACTGGTTTTCCGGCGAAAATTGTATGGGGGCGCACAGGTTTTTGTATGGGCGCGAACCCTTGCGGCGCGCCGATTGCATCGGCGGCCCGAACGCCCTAGCCTGCGGAGTCGGAGAGAGGGGCAGTGCCATGCTGCTAAGCGAAGAGCGCTGGACGTCCGCTTCCCTGCCGCCGCCGCGCCAATTGCCGGGGTTTCAGGAAGTGTTCGACCGGACCCATTTTCACTGGGGCCTGAGCCGCGCCGGCTCGGACGCCTATCATGCCGAGCTGCGCCGCCGCGCGATCGACGATTTCGTCTTTACCGACATCGTCTGCGATCCGGTGACGGGATACCGCACCCACGACGATGTCCGGCGCGGCGCCGACGATTATTTCTGCCTGCTCTATTTCGACGAGGGCAATTGCCTGCTCCGTCAGGGACGCAATGAATCGGTCGTCCGCCGCGATACGATAGCCGTGTGGGACAGCACGCGTCCGGCGATGTTCCAGAACAGCGACCAGTTGCACCAACTGTCGATCATGATCCCGCACCGCATGGCCAAAACCATCGTTCCGGGCATCGAGGACATGTGCGGCCTGACCGTCGATGGCAGCGCGGGCCTCGGCGCGATCCTCCTGTCGCACCTGCGCCAGATCCACCGGACGGTCGACACGGTCGCGCCGCAGGACCGCGCGGCGGTGCTGCGCGCGACGGTCGAACTGGTCGCGGCCGCTTTTCGGCCCGCGCCCGAACGGCTTGCCGGAACCAGCTTTCGCCGCGCGCTGCTTAACCGGGTGCAGGATCATATCGTTGCGCATCTGGGCGATCCGTCGCTTTCGGCCGCGACCATCGCGCAGGCCTTTCGCTTCAGTCCGCGTTATCTCCATCGACTGTTCGAGGAGTTCGGGGTGACCGTGGGCACCTGGATCCGCGAGCGCCGTCTGCAATCGGCGCGCGCCGACCTTGCCGATCATGCGTCGGCGCATTTGAACATCACCGAAATCGCGATGCGGCATGGCTTTGCCGATGCTTCACATTTCAGCCACGCCTTTCGCGGCGCGTTCGGCATGTCGCCGCGCGCCTGGCGCACCGAGGCGGCGCGTTCGGCGGCGAGTTCCCTCCAACCCAAATAAGCCGCCATTCTGACGCAAGTCACCGCGGCTCCGCTCCCCTAGGTCCGATCGAAAGACCGTGGGAGATGGACGATGGCCGACAGGCTGAAAGGCAAGATTGCGCTGGTGACCGGCGCGGCGCAGGGAATTGGGGCAGGCATTGCCCGCGCCATGGCGGCCGAGGGCGCAACGATATTCGCCGCCGATATCAACGTCGCCGGCGTCGAAGCGCTGGCCGCCGAAATCGGCGCCGAGCCGCTTGCGCTCGACGTGACGCGCGAAGAAGCCTGGAAAGCTGCCGCCGACCGCATCGGGTCTGCGCTGTCGATCCTCGTCAACAATGCCGGCGTCGAGCTCGTCAAGCCGATGACCGACCACAGCCTGTCCGACTGGCGGTCGGTGATGGCGGTCAATGTCGACGGCCTGTTTCTCGGTTGCCGCACGCTGCAACCCTTGCTGGCGAGCGGCGGCACGGCGGGGGCGCCGGCAAGCGTCGTCAACATCTCGTCGATCGCGGGGCTCGTCGGATATCCCGACCAGCTTGCATACAACACGTCGAAAGGCGCGGTCCGGCACATGACCAAGAGCCTTGCGATTGAATGGGCGGCGCACGCGCTGCCGATCCGGTGCAACTCGATCCATCCCGGCTGCATCCGCACCCCGATGCTCGAACTCGCCGTCGAAGGCTGGGTGCGCGAAGGCTCGATCCCCGAGGATGATCCCTGGGGCGCGGTCGCAGCGCTCTGTCCGCTCAATGCGGTCGGTGCGCCGGAGGATATCGCCATGGGGGCGGTCTATCTGGCCAGCGACGAGGCGCGGTTCGTTACCGGAATCGAGCTGGTGATCGACGGCGGGTGGGTCGCTCGATGAGCGGTACACCGAGCAATCGCAGCGACCGGCTGTGGATGTACGCCACGATGGTCAAGAGCCGGCATTTCGAGGCGCTGATCAAGCCCGCCTATTTCGAAGGGAAAACGCCGGTGTTCAACATGGCGAAGGGGCCGCTGCCGGGCGAGATGCACCTGTCTGACGGGCAGGAGCCCTGCGCGGTCGGCGTGTGCGCGCATTTGCGTCCCGGCGACACGGTCACCGCGACGCACCGCCCGCACCATGTCGCAATCGCCAAGGGTGTCGACCTCGACGCCATGGCGGCAGAGATATTCGGCAAGGCCTCGGGCCTGTCGGGCGGGCGCGGCGGACATATGCACCTGTTCGACGCGCGGGTGAATTTCGCCTGTTCGGGCATTATCGCGCAAGGCCTTGGCCCCGCCGTCGGCGCGGCATTGGCGAGCAAGCTGCGCGGCGAGGACCATGTCGCCGTCGCCTTTCTGGGCGAGGGCGCCGCCAATCAGGGGGCGTTCCACGAGGCGCTCAACCTTGCATCGGTGTGGAAAGTCCCGGCGATCTTCGTCATCGAGGACAATAGCTATGGCATTTCGGTCGCGAAGCGCGATTGCACCGCGGTCGAACGCAATTCGGACCGCGCCGCCGCCTATGCGATGCCCGGCCATTTCGTGCCGGGCAATGATGCCGATGCGGTGCACCGCGTGGCGGGCGAAGCCATCGCGCGCGCGCGGCGCGGCGAGGGGCCGTCGCTGATCGAGATCGAAACCTGCCGACTCGAAGGGCATTTCATGGGTGATGCCGAGGGCTATCGCCCCGAAGGCGAGGTCGATCGGTTGAAGGCGGAAGACCCGATCCCCGCCTATCGCGCCCGCCTCTTGTCCGAGGGCTTCGAGGGCGCCGAGCTCGACAAGGCCGAATGCGAAGCGCGCGCCGCGGTCGACGCGGCATTCGCCGCCGCGCGCGCCGCCGCCTATCCGCAGCCCGAGGAGGCTTTTGCCCATGTCTTCGCCTGACGCCCCGACCACCACCGCTCCCGCGCGCCGCTTGACCATCGCGCGTGCGATTTCCGAAGCGATCGGCCAGGAGATGGAGCGCGATGCAAATGTCCTCGTGATGGGCGAAGACATTGCCAAGCTGGGCGGCGTGTTCGGCACGACCACCGGGTTGCTCGACAAGTTCGGACCCGAGCGCGTGCGCGACACGCCGATTTCGGAGACCGCCTTCATCGGTGCCGCGACCGGGCTTGCCGCGGCCGGGATGCGCCCGATCGTCGAGCTGATGTTCGTCGACTTCTTCGGCGTCTGCATGGACGCCATCTACAATCTCGCGGCGAAGCAATGCTATTTCTCGGGCGGGCAGGTGACCTGCCCAATGGTGCTGATGACGAGCGTCGGCGGCGGATATGGCGATGCCGGGCAGCACAGCCAGACGCTCTATGCGACCTTCGGCCACCTGCCGGGGCTCAGGGTCGTCATCCCGTCGAACGCGCATGATGCCAAGGGCCTGATGCTCGCGGCGATCCGCGACCCCAATCCGGTCGTTTTCATGTATCACAAGGCGCTGCAGGGGATGGGCTGGCTCGGCACGGTGCAGCGGTCGATCACCGAAGTGCCCGGCACCGACTATGTCGTCCCGCTCGACAAGGCAAAGATCGTGCGCGAAGGGAGCGACCTCACCTTGGTCGGGCTGGGCCTGTCGGTCCACCAGGCGCTCGATGCCGCGGAAAAGCTCGCCGGCGACGATGTCTCCGCCGAAGTCATCGATCTCGTCAGCATCGCGCCGCTCGACCGCGAAACGGTGCGCGCGTCGGTGTGCAAGACCGGGCGCCTGCTCGCCGTCGACGACGATTATCTGAGCTATGGCGTCGGCGCCGAAATCATCGCGAGCGTCTGCGAGGCTGGCATCACGCTGCGCTCGGCGCCGCAGCGGATCGCCTTTCCCGACATCCCCGTGCCCTTCACCCCCGTGATGGAGCATTTCGTGCTGCCCAACGCCGACAAGATCGTCGCGGCCGCACAGCATATGATGGAGCCTTCCGCCAATGACTGACGTGACCATTCCGACCGGCCTCTGGAACGATGGCGACGAAGCCGCAATCTCGGCCTGGCTCTATTCGGACGGCGATATCGTTGCCCAGGGCGCCATTGTTGCCGAGATCATGGTGGAAAAATCGAGCTTTGAGCTTGTCGCTCCGGCTGCAGGTAGCTTGACGATTTTGGTTCCGGCCGAAGAAGCGGTGCGCCCTGGGCAAGTGGCCGCACGCATCGGCTGACGCGTGCGCCCGATACCTACCGTCGAAACGCTTGCTGCAGGTTTTTCGTCCGGAGCGGCAATCGAAGCCGGGCGGGGCCGCGAAGCCATAGATGCGGATGCCGAGCGGTTGGCGGCTTTGCTGAATGGCGATGCGGCCGCACGCGGGCTGCGGCTGTGGACCAACACCAAATGCCTCGTCACAACCCGTCGCTTTGCGGCGTTACCCACCTTTGCGCGCGCCGCCGCGGAGAGCGCGGCGCGCGGCTGGCCGGTCCATGTGCGAACGAGCGGCGGAACGACGGTCGTCCATCGCCCGGGCATGCTCAACGTCAGCGCGTTCGACGCGTGGATCGACGACAGCCGCGATGTGACCACGGCGTTCGAGCGATTTTGCGGTCGGCTTGTCGCTGTGCTGCGATCGGCGGGTGTCGATGCGGACGTGGGATGGGTGCCCTTCAGCCATTGCGACGGGCGCTTCAACCTGACTGTCGCCGGTCGCAAGATCGGCGGAACTGCGTCGCTCGTCCGTCGCCGCCGATCCATGGTCGCAATGCTTGCGCATGCATCGATCTGGATCGAAGGCGATGTGACGGTCGATTTGGAGGCAGTCGAGAGGTTCGAACGAGATATCGGGTGTGGTGTGGCATACAATCGATCCGCACACGCAAGCATCTGCGATGCGATGGCAGAGGCCCGGTCGGTCGGGCACGCAAATGGTCAAGATGCGCGGCGGTCCGGTGATTGGGCGCGTGTTAGCGCGGCAGACCAGGCAGTGCGCGGCGCCGGCGCTTGTCATATCGCTGTCAACATCGACGGGCACTGCCCGGACTAGCCGCTTGCCCTGACGATCGGCCTGGGGCGAACGTCGCCTTCGAGCGGGCATGGGCCAGCCATTTGTGCCGCGCCGCATTCGTCGGCCGTAACTCCGATTTCGCCGCTTTAAAGCAAAGATCGGACAGTTGGCGACTTCTCTGTCTTCGATCGACCCGATTTTCCCCAGAAGGCCGTCGGCAAACCGCGTCTGAAGGCCGACCGCGATGCTGCGCGGGCCGTGCGGGCCTTTGCTGCGGGAGAGTCGTGCCCGTGACGGCGCGTTGCCAACCAGAAATATGAAAAAAGGGATAGTCAATGACGAATAGAACGAAGCTTTTTGCCAAGCTTTTGTGCGGATCGGCTGCGCTCGGTCTGATGGCGCAAATGCCGGCCAGCGCCCAGAATGCGCCGACCGCCTCGGCCGATGACGACGCCGCAACTACGGAAGGCGTTCAGGCAGAGATCGTCGTGACTGGCTCGCTTTTCCGGCGCACCAATGTGGAAACGCCTTCGCCAGTCACCGTTCTGTCGGCGGCCACCCTCGAAGAGCGCGGCCTTAATACTGCGGCCGAAGCGCTGCAGCGCGTCTCCGCCGGCAATGCCGGAACCATTTCGCAGGGTTGGAACGCAGGCCACAATTTTGCGTCCGGAGCGAACGCCGTGTCGTTGCGCGGTTTGACGGTGCAGTCGACGCTGAGCATTTTTGACGGCCTGCGCATGGCGCCCTATCCGCTCGCGGACGACGGCCAGCGCAATTTCGTCGATCTCAACACGATCCCCAGCGCAATCATCGAACGCATCGAAATTCTTCGCGATGGCGCCTCGTCGACCTATGGGGCCGACGCCGTCGCCGGCGTGATCAACGTCATCACGAAGAAGCAGGTCGAAGGTCTGTTTGCCAACGCTTCGGTCGGCATTTCACAGCGTGGCGACACCGGTGAACGCCGGGCCGATCTGACCTACGGGTATGGCGACCTCGCCGATCAGGGCTTCAACTTCTATGTGAGCGGCGAATATCAGAAGCAGGACGCCCTATGGGCACGCGATCGCGGCTATCCGTTCAACACGGCGGACTGGAGCCGTATTTGCAATGCCGCCAACTCCTGCATGCACAATCTCAACCCCAATGGCGTGAGCCCCGACGGGTATTTTAACGGGTTCGCGCCCGTTCCCGGTGTTACGATGGTTCGCCCCGTGACCGATGCCGGCGGTGCAATTGGCAGCGGTCGCTATGCTTTCCTGAACCCGGCCTTAGGGTGCGGACGCTGGGACACCATACAGCTCACCGCCGCGCAAATCGATCCCGCGCAAGGCGGATCGGCCACGGCGCCTGCCGACGGCCGCGTCTGTACCTATAATGCGGTCGGCGAATATTCGATGCTGCAGCCCGAGATCGAACGATTTGGCGTCTCGGCGCGGTTCACAGCCAATCTTGGCGACAATCACCAACTCTATGCGCAGGGCAACTTCTACAAGACCCAGACATTCTCCTCGTCTGCACCTCGTCGCTGGCACGACCGTCCGACCGCACCGCGCAGCGGTGCCGTGGTCTACAATGTGATCGCGCCGGTTTACGTATGTGCTGCCGGCAAAGGAACGCTCAACGGCGTCGGTACCGGTTGCGACGCCACGAATGGCGTCCTCAACCCGTACAATCCCTACGCGAGTTCGGATCAGACGGCTCAGCTATTCTTCATGCCCGACCGTCCGACCACCGATGAAACCTCATCGCGGTCGCTTCGCGGCGCAATCGGCCTGACGGGTTCCTTCGGCGACAGCTGGCGTTATTCGGCGGATTTCACGGCGTCGAATGTGCAGCTCACCAGGGTGCAGCGCGGCTATGCCATCCCGCAGCGTATCATGGACGTGGTCGCTCGCGGCACGTTCAACTTTGCCAACCCCGATGCGACGCCCCAGTCGGTCTGGGACTATGTCATGCCGACCAATGTCACGCGGTCGAACTCCAACCTGTGGCAGGCAACCGCAAACGTCACCCGTTCGCTGGCCGAACTTCCCGGCGGAACGCTGGAAGCGGCCCTCGGCGTGGCCTACCGCCAGGAATCGATCGACGCGCCGAGCGCCAACCCGCAGAATGATGCCCATCCCTATGATCGCTATTATGTGATCAACGCGGTCGGCACCTCGGGCAGCCGCAACGTCTTCTCGTCGTTCGGAGAACTGAGCGCGCCCATTTTGGACGAGCTCGAAGTCAACCTGTCCGGCCGGTACGACAGCTATTCCACCGGGCAAAAGAACTTCTCGCCAAAGGTCGGCGTGAAAGTGACGCCGGTGCGGCAACTCGCGCTTCGCGGCACATGGTCGAAGGGCTTCCGCATTCCGAGCTTCAACGAAGCATTCGGATTGCCCACGACCGGGTTCGTGACGCAGGGCGGCGGAACCTTTTGCACCACCTATGCAGCCTTCTGCGCCGCGCATGGCAACAACGCGTATGCATCCAGCCCCTTCTCGGTCGGGCTGACCAACGTCGGCAACCCCGAACTCTCGCCGGAGCGGTCCCAGAATTATACGCTGGGGGCGATTTTCGAACCGATTCCGAACGTCAGCTTCACGATCGACCTGTGGCGGATCAAAATTCGCGACCAGATTGTCGGCGTCAGCAATATCGGTCCCGTGCTCGCGGCTTATTACAAGAACAACGGGGTCGTGAACATTCCCGGCTTCGTCGTGACGCCCGGTATCCCCGATCAGGCCAATCCCAATGCCCTGCCACATATCGGATCGATCCAGGCTTCCTTTGCCAACGCCAACAGGCAGCTTGTCCAGGGCGTCGATTTTGGCGTCAATGGCCGGTTCGACGTCAGCGACGATGTCCGGTTCACGACGTCGTTCGAAGCATCGTATCTCGACAAGAACCATCTGACACTTGTCGACCCGGTCACCGGCGAAGCTCAGCCGCCCGAGCGCTATGAGGGAACGCTGAGCCCGTGCAACACCACATCCTGTTCGGGTTCGCCCAAGTGGCGCGCAAGCTGGCAGAACACGATCGCCTTTGGTGACACCACGATTTCGGCGACGACCTATTTCACCAGCGGCTACCATGTCGCGCAGGTGGACTTCGGAGCCACGCCGGGTGATTGCGAAAGCGCGGTTGCAGCCGGTGCCGCGACCTATCCGGACGGTACGCCGGTGATGTGCCGGTCGAAGGCGATCTGGAACGTCGATCTGACGGCGTCGCAGAAGGTGTCGAAGAACTTCACCCTGTATGCCAATGTCCTGAACCTGTTCGATACCAAGGCACCGTTCGATCCGAACGCGGCTTACGGCATCTATGGCTACAACCCGGCGTGGGCAGGTCCGAATATCGTCGGCCGATACTTCCGGTTGGGTGCGAAAGTGAACTTCTGATCGCCTGAATCCGAAGGGAAGGGGGGTAGCGTTCGCGCTGCTCCCCTTTTGCTTTTTTACGCCCTCAGATAATTTCGAACCGCCTTTTCATATCGTGCACCGACAGCGACCCATTGGCCGCAGCTCGAACGGACGGCAGCGATACGATTTCCGTCGCGCTTGACTTCCTTCACGCTGTCGAGCCGCACAAAGGCGGACCTGTGAACCCGTATCAGCTGACGCGATTGCAATAGTTCTTCCAGATCGTTCATTCTTAATCGCGCCAAATGCGCCCGGCCGTCCGCATGAAGCCGGACATATTCTCCATGCGCTTCGACCCAGCTTATCGAGCTGATCGGGACAAAAAAGGTGCGCCCTAGATATTTGACCCAGAATCCTTCGCCGTGCATCGTCGACGGGATAGCGGGATGCCTCCGCGCGGCTTCCAGGGCTCGCTTGGCCAGCATTCGTTCGCGCGCGCGCAGGATGACGGGGAGCAGCGATTCCGACCGTACCGGTTTCACAAGATAGTCGACCGCATTGAATTTGAATGCGTCAGCCGCAAATTCGCCTGACGATGCCAGGAATACGACTTCGGCGGTTCCCGCGGCTGCCGCAACATCAAAGCCGCTGTCGTCACCCAGCTCCACATTGACGATGATCAGATCGGGGTTTGCGAGCGCGATCGCGGCGCGGGCATCGGCTTTCGACGATGCCGCTGCCACGATTTGCGCGTAGGGGAGGGGCGACGCGATCGCGCAAAGTTGGTCGAGGCCGGCGGGGTCGTCGACCAAAAGGACTTTTAGTTGTTGTTCGGCCGTTCCTACGGTGCTGTCGCTCGCCGTTGAGCGAAATGCGGTCGTTGTCATAGATTGCGTACTGCGCTCCGCGCGCCTGTATCAGTCCCGATAATCGACGAAGACGAGATCCGATGCGACCAACTGGATCGGCGCTCCGCGCGATTTCTGTTACTTGCAGATCATGAATATCCCGGCGCAACCATTGTTCTATAACAGTTTTTCGCAGCACGGCGTTCAGCCGGCGATGCGGGTCATGCTTGTCGATGACGAACCGCTCGCACTCGCGCGACTGGAGGCTGCACTCGCCGAAACACCGGACATCGAACTTGTGGGTAGTGCTGTCGAAGGGCTTGAGGCCGCCAGATTGATTGCCTCCCTCCGCCCGGATGTCGTCGTCCTCGACATCCAGATGCCGGGCCTGTCAGGAATAGAGCTTGCCGAGTCACTCGGTGCGAACGATTGGCGGCCCGAAATCATTTTTGTGACTGCGTTCAACCGTTTCGCAATCGAGGCCTTTCACGTCGAAGCGATAGATTACCTGCTCAAACCCGTCAGTTTCGATCGATTTCGAGTTGCCATCGAACGAGCGCGGCGACGCATCGCGTTGCTCCGGGCGGAAAGCCATGCGGTCGAACTGTCGACCGTGATCGCGGCCTTGCGCGAGGACGCCGTCAAATCGGAGCCGCCACCTGACAATGCCTATGATAGCGGCGTTTGGGTTCCTTATCGGCAGGGCGCCATTCGGATCGATGTCGACACCATCGACTGGATCGAAGCCGCCCGCGACTATGTGCTTCTGAACACGTCAACGAAGACCCACATCTATCGGGCGAAGATCAGCGATCTCGAACGCAGAATCGACCCGCGTGTGATCATGCGGGTACATCGATCGCATATGGTGCGCCTCAAATCGGTCGTCGCGGTCGAAAAGCCAGGTAAGGGCGCGCTTCGACTCTTGCTGTCGGACGGTGCCAAGGTTCCCGTCGGTCCCGCATTCCACGATCAGGTCCTCGCCGCGCTCCGACTTTAGACGGGGTTTTGGACGTACAGCGCCGCTTTGACGGCACGTTCCGCGTTCAAGGCACATCTCGGCCAGCAGTTCGAACTCGGCGACCGCTTTTCGTCACGCCAGAATCGCCTTTGGTCGATGTCGTCCTGCGGCGGCCATCTTTATCGCATTTGCGCTGCAAGCGCGCTCCGGATGGGCGAAACCCTGTCTCAAGAAGGACAGAGCGGTCGCGTTGGATCATCTGATCAGCCGACGGTTTCGGGTGCTTCCGGCAAGCATCGCGAACAAGATCCAAAGCTCGATCGTCCCTGATCCAGCTTGGACGGGCGGCCCACCACGGTGGGTCGCCCGACTTTCCGGATACAATCAACGCTGCGCGCTCTGGGGTCCCACGGCGCGATTTAGCGACCGAGATGCATATGGGAAGTGGCGCTTCGCACATGAGAGCGGGCGGCTTCCCGCGATGGAACGGAAGCAGCTACGTTTGCTGAGGCGACGAGTTACGACAGGCCGAGCCGATCCATAACCTGTTTGACATAGCTCGGACCGACCTGGATCACCGCGCCGTCGCGAAGCAAGAGGCTCAGACTCCCGCGCCCCGGTCGCTCGACTCCATCCACGAGCGAAAGCCGTACGAAGCTCGATCGGTGCACGCGCATCAGTTCGGACGGATCGAGTTGCAATTCCAATGCACTCATCTGCGCCCGATGAAGATAACTTCGGGTGCCGGTGTGGAGCATGACATAATCTTTTGCCGCCTCGATCCAATCGATTTCACTGACGCTCAGGCGTATCTGTCCGCCGCGCACGGCCACCCAAATTGCATCGGCATATTGGGGCTGGCCGTCCTCAGGAGGCCGCGAGAGTGCGATCCGCCGTTTGGCGCGCGCTATTGACGATCGCAAACGATCGAAGCGTACCGGCTTCAAGAGATAGTCCGTCGCATCGACTTCGAAGGCGTCTGGCGCAAAATGTTCGAAGGCGGTCACAAAGATAATTTCCGGACGCCGATCGCGCGGCAAATCTGCAGCGAGCGCCATCCCGTTGCCGCCGGGCATCTGAATGTCGAGAAAGACAAGGTCCGGTGCCAATTCTGCAATTCGCTCATGTGCGTCCGCCGCAGACGAGGCACTCCCCACTACCGAGACATCTTCAAGGTTGCGTAGCAAGTCATTGAGCCTGTCAATGGCCAGCTGTTCGTCGTCAACGAGCAGGACGCGAATTGTCATTACGAGACCATATGGTGTTTGTAGGGGAGTCGTACGATCGACAGAAAGCCGGCATCGCGCCGGACGGCCTCAAGCTGGCCGCGTTCGCCATAGAGCGCGTTGAGCCGTTCGCGAACGTTGCGCAGGCCGATTCCGGTCCCGCCGCGTGAGACCGCGCCAGGACTGCCGTCGTCTTCGATTACAATGACAATATCCTCGCCATTGCGGGCAGCTTCGATCCGGATCGTCACCACCCGACTCTGATCGGCTACTCCATGTTTGATCGCATTTTCAACAAGCGGCTGCAGGATGAAATTCGGCATCTCGCAATCGCGCAGGTCGGGCGGGCATGTGATGTCGATCGCCAACCTGTCTCCGATGCGGGTTTGCTCGATCGCCAGATAGGCGGCGACTGTCTCAAGTTCATGTTCCAGCGTCTGGCCGCAGGATTCCGATTCCAGCGTCACCCGCAAGAAATCGGCGAGACGGGATAGCATTTCTTCTGCCTGATCGTTCCGCCCCGTGATGACCAGCGACGAAATCGAATTGAGCGTATTGAAGAGAAAGTGGGGATTGAGCTGATAGCGCAGTGCGGCAAGGCGCGCGACGGTGGCCGCGTGATTGGCCTCGGTCGCCGCGATTTTGGCTCGCTGCAGTTCAAGGTCCCGTGCGCGATGCATCTCCGCTCGCTCAAGCGTCCAGAACGTCACGGCAAGCAGGGAAAATTGAAACGCGAATGCCGCAAAATTGTCGGCCCAGCGCGAAGCATAGGGAAATGACGTCCATATCGTCAGATTGCCCAAGGCACTCACGAAATCGAATATGGCAATGTCGAGAAAGCTTTGAATCACGCCGAGGGTCAAGGTTCCGGCGGAAACGATCAGAATTGCATGCCGGCCCTGCGTGGCCAATGTCCGGATGACGCCGCCAAGAATCAGGAGCGAAAGAATGAATCCGCTGATCCCGGAGAGAACAAAGCCGAGCAGTCCATAAAGGGAGATGCGGGATACAATCAGTACATAAGGGGCGGCGTACAGGCAAATCCAGCAGAGCCAAATCGCACCGGTGAGTATGAGAAACTTGCGCCTTTCGCCGAAAAGCGATTGGACGAACGGCCTTCCTTCGGCAGTTGCCCTATGCTCCCCGTCACTCGCTGCAAACGCCCTGGTCATCTGTTTCACTGATCAGCCTAACCATCAAAAAGGGCAAGAGACAACCGATCGGCGCGGTTGACTGCATCAACCTGCTGGCGAACCGCCTTGGGGAAGGCCCGGCATTGTATTTGGAAAGCGGCCTGACTCATTTGACGGCCGTGATGCGACGACGGATTGCCGCCCAGCGGGCGATGCACATCGTCGCTACACGGCGGGTCATTGGGCGCCTGGGCCCACGCTGGGCATGGAGACTGTACCTGCTCTCGTGCGGCCGTGTGCTGGCGTGGCGGGGGGCATCTGCGGCGCGTCCAGTAAGCTCGCCGATGAAAACGCCAATCTCAACCAAGCGAAAAAAGGCGTACTTCAACGTCTGGCCCTTCCAAATCAGGCATGTTGTGCATCCGTCCTGCCGCATCACCCCGGCTTCGGGATTTCCGGATCGGTCGGAAGGGCGTTGGGATGTTATTGTGCAGCATCCGTGCAGGCGACATTGCGCTGCGCTTAAAACCGCAAAAAAATCGCCCAATGCGGTTCGACGGCGATGAGCGTCGCCTATGAAGCGACGGAAATGCCGCTCGAGGTCGCCCCTGACTGCACGGGCTTGCGAGGGATGGGGCGCATCAGGCAGGCGAGCAATCAGCGTCTCGTCTCTGCCGCAAACCATCTGCCGCAGCGTCGGCCGGCAACTTGGTCGCTTTCATATCCAACTTCGTCGCCGCGCCCTGTCCTGATCATTCCGGGGTCGGCAAACCAGGCCTTCGATGCATCGAGACGATACCGGTCAGGACATCTCGACATCTAGTTCGCGCTGGTTTTCGCGAAACGAAGCCGGTCCCGGTCGATCAGATAGCGCCGCGCCGTCTGCGGCCAAGGTTCGCCGAACGGCGCGCATCAAGGAACAGGAGTAATCAATGACAATCGTACGCGCCCTGCCCGCTGTGGGGATCGGAATGCTATTGTCCGGTGCTGCCTTTCCGGTCGCGGCTGCGGCCGCCCAATGCACGCGCGCCTGGACCGGTTCGGTACAATATTCACGCTCGCACGCGAACAGCAGTTCCAAGACGGAAGACCGCATTTCCGGAAAGGGTACCGAAACGACCAATTGGTCGACGACCTTCAAATATACGGCGCAAGTCTCGGTTCGCGAGGGGCCGGATCGAATGAGCAGTATTGCGAAGGCCAACATTGGGGTCAGCTCGGTCTCGACCGAAACCAAAACCGCCAACGATCGCCATATTTGCCCGCACGAGCGCACTCCGCGCGCCATGTCGGGAAGTTTCGCGTCGCGCAGCCAGAGCAAGGGGGGCGGCAGCGGATTGGATGCGGACGTCACCGTGTCAATGGATTCGGATGGCGCTTATCGCGTGGGAGTGCGGTTGCCCGACGTTGCGGGAACGGCTTCGGGGTCGACATCGTCGAGCTTTAGCGGACAATGCACGCCCCGAAAGGGTGTGAACCACAGTCTGGCCGAGATGCCCACGCGGTTCGACGGCGTCAAATTTTCGACCGGCGGCGCGGATCGCGTTTCGCCGGACAAGCCCGATCAACTGTCGGGCAGCTACTCCGAAAGCTATGGTGGTGTGACCGAAACGCTGAGCTGGAGCCTGCGACGCTGCGGCGGCGCGCTGCGGCTGGTCAAGTTCAAGCTTGAGGACATGCGCTTTCCGAACTGGGAAGACTGGCAGGAAATCAAGGAACAGACCGGCACGACCGATGGGAACATCGTGCGGTTCACCGCGGTCGTCGCCAATGACAGCGGCGAGGAGAAGCCCGCGACAGTCAAGTTCAAGGATCTGGATGCCGATCAAAAGGCGGGAGGCACCTCGGAAGCCGTGCTCGACGAGATCACCGTCGATGTCCCGCCGGGCGAAGAGCGCGAGGTGACGTTCAAATGGGATAGTTCGGGCTATGCCTGGTACGACGATGGCCGTCCCCGGATCACCCAGCGCATCCGCGCCGAACTTACCGACGGTGGAAAGAAGGCCGGCGAGGAGACCCGCAACCTCAAGGTCGCGCCCAAGCCGCTCGTGCTCGTGCACGGCCTCTGGTCGAACTGGAAGGCCTGGGAAAGCTGGCAGGGAATTCTCTCGGGCGCGCATTCGAGCAACTGGAAGGCGTTTCCCGTAGGCCAGCATGCGCAATTCGGACGTATGAGGACCGGCGACGAAGTAGGAAATCTGGGGCCGACCAATACGATCGCCCAAAATGCCGGGGAGCTCGAACGCTATATCAAATATGCGCAGCGCGAACGCAACGCCTGGCATATCGACCTTGTCGCCCATTCGATGGGCGGCCTGATCAGCCGCCGCTACATCCATGCGGCGATGCCGACCTATCCCGACGGCAAGCCGCAGGTGCAGCATCTGGTCATGCTCGGCACCCCCAATATGGGCAGCCGCTGCGCCGACCTCATCAGCTTGCCGCTGGAAGCGGCGGGCCGCTCGATGGAGGCGCTGCGCGAACTGCGCCCAAGCGTGGTCGCGCAATTCAACGCGGCTCATACGAACCGCAAGGGCGTCGAGTTCTCGATCCTTGCGGGCAATCCGCTGCCGGCAATCTGCTATATGTACAGCCCCAATGACGGCGTGGTCACTGTTCCCTCTGCTTTCTGGGCGATCGCGGACCGCGCGCAACAATCGCTCCTCCACACGGACATGGCGAATGAGGCGGGGTTCAAGTCCTTTGTGAAGTCGCGCGTCGCGCTCGGCCCGGGAAAGCAGTCGCCCGAGGGGCAACTCGCCGCACTGGAGGCATTGGCGAGCAAAGGGGGATCGCCCTCCACCCGGACGCCTGCCAAGGATTCGACGTCGTCAGAGCCGCCGAAGCTCGATTTCACGAAGATCGTAAAGCTGTCACCGGGTCAGACCATCGAGATTCCGTTCGATGTTCCCGACGCGGACAATTTCGGTCTGACCTATGTTGCGCCACCCAAAGTCGGAGCGACCGTGGTGGACGAGGGAGGGGCTGTCCAGGGGACCAACCCGCCCGGCACCCCCAGCGCACAACAGATCTTCCGCTCGATCTTCGTCGGCAACCCGATCAGCAAGGCCAAGTGGACGCTCATGCTCGAAAATGAGGATGAAGAAGAGCGCGAAGTGGTCGTATCCGGGTGGTCGAACGCCAAATAGATTGGCGTTCGCTGGCTGCTGCGCGAACGCCGGCTTCGGTCCGCATAAATATGGCCCAAACGCAAACAGCCTCCCCTAGGAGTAGGGGAGGCTGCGGTGCTCGAATTTTGATTCCTGAGGGGTAGCGAAGTTCAATAGACTTCGACCCAGCTGTCGCTTGCGGAGAAGCTACTTGCTTTGCCCCAACAGATAAGGCCTTCGCGGCGGGCGCTCGCTTTGCCCTTTTCCAGCAGCCAATCGTAGATTTTGCAGTCGAACCCGCCGACCTTCGCTTGCTCGCGCATGGTGATCGTGCCGTAGTTTTCTGTCCCTTGCCAGTTCAACTTCTCGCCCGGCTCCATCTTCGCGAGCTTGGCCGTCCACGCCTTCGCATCGCCGAGCAGCTCGGAATAAAAATAGCGACTGGCCCACGCCTCATAATCATGGCCGCCTTCGCAATCGGAGCAGCGAACCTTGCTGAATTCGACGAACGCCGATTTCTGCGCCTTGATCTCTGCCGAAATCGGCATCTCGCTGGGGCGGCTATAGCTTGCTGCCGATGCGCTCTTGCGCGCGCGCGCATTGTTTTGGGCCGGTGTCGACGCGTCACTATCGACAGGGGGCGGGGTTTCATCGTCCCGGCAACCGCTTGCGGCTGCCGCCGCGACCGCATTTTCGCGCGCGCTGTCGGCCGTATCGCGCGCTGCCGCGTCGGCCGCGGCCCTGGCGGCGGCTTTGCGCCCCGTGATGGCCGCCACGCCGGCCGCTCCCATGAGCTTTCCGAAGCGCTTTCCGAACACCTTCCCGTTAGGCGCGGAAGCCCCCGGGCAATTTTCTTGCGCGTTGGCGGCAGCAGGGATGGAACCGACGGCCGCGATAAATGTGCTCACACACAAAAGCGTGAACCGACTCTGTCGACTTGGCGCGCGCAGGTTGATCATGCGAATTCTCCGTCGTTATGGCTGAATATCGACGGGCCTTGTGTCGCGGACCGGCTGTGAGTTCACCTCCTGCTCTGCCAACCGGGTCGATGAGCCGCTCAATTGGCGCCGCAGCGACGAAGAGGGCCAAACGCGCGACGAAAACGGCATTCGCCCGGCGCTCTCGCTGCAAGCGTTCGAGAATCGACGCTTCGGGTCGCACCGATATGCAGAGCGAACGGCAATTTTTTGCGTTCCGCTTTCTTCAGAACCGTCAGTCCGCAATCGGCCAGAGTTGCTTGAAACAGGAAGCGGGCAACCCATGTATTTGATCCGGCCCAACGAGGATCGTGAAAGCAATGATCAGGCCGTGGATCGTCTGCTCACCGTGAAGTGATGCGGCCGAACCCAATCGCAATGCGTATAAGGACGGTCGTGCCGGGCGACATACATGCTTGCGCAGTTTCTCTATTTACAAAGCTGTAGGTTTCTTGATAATATCGTTTTGCAAGCGACATTAAAGATATTCTTTAATTTCAAAAAGAATCTCTTTTCTTAAGAGATATTGCTCCAGATACATTTCAGATTAGTGACACGCGGCAAGAGATTGGCGCCGCGCGCGATCCTGTGTGGGCGCGCCAAATTTGGAACGAAAGCTTGGAAACACCGTTTCAAAAGGCGTGCGGAGCGTGAGATTCCGCGCCTGGGATAGGAGCAGGGAATGGCAGATGATCGACATGATCTCGCCCGCTCGAACCGTTTCGCGGGCGCCGAGGATCGACGCGACACCAACCGATATCCTGCCGCCTACCGCATCGCGCGCTTGAAACGCGGAAGCGACGTCGGGCTGGCGCATGTCCGCAATGTCTCCGACGGCGGCATGATGGTGCATACCGACATGGCGCTGGCACCGGATGAAAAAGTCGAAATCATGCTGTCGGCCAACATGCTGATGGCAGGGAGAATCGTCTGGTCCGAGCGCGGGCGTTACGGCGTCGCATTCCTTGAGACCCAGGATGCCGAGGAAATTGTTGCGGCCCTGATGCACGAGCAAAAGGCGGAGAGCTATCGCGCGCAGCGCCTGCCGGTCGATGCCGAGGCGATCCTTGCTACTTCAAGCCAGGCCTATCCGATCGATCTCGTCGACATCTCGGCGAACGGAGCAGGCTTTCGGACAACCCATAGTCTCGAAGCCGGGCAAATTGTCGAACTCTTGCTTCCCGGTGACGATGTGAGGCGAACGGCCGTCATCCGATGGTCGAAGGGCGATCGCGGAGGCCTGTGGTTTTCGATCCCGCTCGACCGCAATGCTTTGGCGTTGGTGCGCGGCAAAGGGCGTACGCATTAGAGCCAATATCATCCGATAGCCGATGCCCCATTCCTTGTTCGCGCGCTCGATTAAGGGGGCGGCAGGTACAATTCCCGCGCGATATGTCCCCCAACTGCGAGCGCACCGGCTGCCGCTGCAAGCCAAGGAGGAGTTTCATGTTAGCGCAATTAAGATAAAACTTGCGCACCCCAATTTTGATGTTAATTGGCATCACATGAATAGCGATTCTCCCACGCGTCCCTACCGCCAATCGGCGCGCGCAGAGGCTGCGCAGGCGCGCGGTGAACGCATCCTCGATGCCTTTGCCACGCGCATCCGCGACAGCTGGTTCGACGAGATTCGCCTTGAAGATGTGGCGCAGGATTCCGGGGTCACGGTCCAGACGGTGATCCGCCGCTTTGGCGGCAAGGAGGGATTGATCGCCGCGATGCAGGAACGGCTCGCGATAGAGGTTACACTTCGCCGCGAAGTGCGGCCGGGCGATGTGACGCGTGCGGTCAATTCGATCGTCGAGGATTATGAAGAGGTCGGCGACCTGATCCTCCGCTTGCTCGCACAGGAGGACCGCTATCCGGCGGTGCGCGCGATGACCGATCGCGGCCGCGCCCAGCATCGCGCCTGGATCACGCAGGCGTTCGTTCCATGGCTCGACGGCCTCGATGCCGAGGCGCGGCAGCGCCGGATCGACGCGCTCGTCGTCGCCGGCGACCTCTATGTCTGGAAGCTCGTCCGCCGCGACATGCAGCGCAGCGTCGCCGACTATCGGCAGCTGATGATGCGGATGTTCGCCGATGCGATCGGGGCCGATCCCGCAGAAATTTTCAACCACGAACCAATCGGAGTAAACCGGTGACCCAAGTCTCTTCCCCCTTGAATTTTCTTTTCGCTACCTGGGAGGGTGGCGGATCGGTGATGCCGATCATCACCGTGGCGCGAAAGCTTGCCGAGCGCGGGCACCGCGTGCGTGTGATGAGCGATGCCTGCAACCGCAGCGAGGCCGAGGCGGTCGGCGCCCGCTTCATTCCATGGACGCGCGCACCGAGCCGCACCGACCGTACCCGCGACAGCGACATTTTTCGCGATTGGGAAGTCGACACGCCCGAGGAACAGATCGGTCGCGTCCTCGACCGCATCATGGTCGGCCCCGCGCACGCCTATGCCGAGGACCTGATCGAACAATTGAAGGCCGAGCCTGCCGACCTCGTCGTTTCGAACGAAATGCTGCTCGGCGTCGCGATGGGGTGCGAGGCGATCGGCCAGCGTTTCGTCCTGCTCACCTGCAACGTCAGCCTCTTTCCGATGGAGGGCGTACCGCCGCTCGGCCCGGGTTTGCTGCCCGCGACGAACGATGCCGAGCGCGCACTGCATGCGGAGATTATGCAGGCGAACGGCCAGATGTTCGACAGCCGGCTCCCCGCGCTCAATACGGCGCGTGCAAGCTATGGGCTTCCCCCGCTCGCTGCGCTCGCCGACCAGCATGACGCCGCGCATGCGGTTCTGCTCGGCACCAGCCGCGCGTTCGATTTCGCCCCCGAACAGCTTCCAGACCGGATTCGCTATGTCGGACCCCAGCTCGACGATCCCTCATGGGCAAAGCCCTGGACGTCGCCGTGGGCCGCCAACGATGCGCGCCCGCTCGTGCTCGTCGGGTTCAGCACGACATTCCAGGGGCATATCGGTGTGCTTCAGGACATCATCGACGGTGCGGCCTCGCTTGATGTCCGGCTGCTTGTCACGCTCGGCAGCACGATCGCGCCCGAAGAACTGACGCCGGCGGCCAATTGCCAGCTCGTGCGCAGCGCACCGCACAACAGCGTCATGAAGCAGGCGGCGCTGGTCGTCACCCACGGCGGGCACGGCACCGTGGCGCGTGCGCTGTCGCACCTGCGTCCAATGGTCGTCGTTCCGCACGGCCGCGACCAGAACGACAATGCGGTGCGCGTCACCGCGCGCGGCGCGGGCATCCAGCTCGCTGCCGACGCAGGGCCCGATGCCTTCCGCGCCGCGATCGAATCGATCCTGTCGGAACCCGCATATACGGCCGCGGCAGCGCGGCTTGGCCGGGTGATGGCCGACGATGCGCGCAACTCGCCGGTCGTCGCCGAACTCGAAACAATTGCGGCGGAAATGCCCGGAAACGGCCTCCGCGCCGCCTGAACGCAGGTCGCGGCGACATTCGCTCCCGGGGCGGGGGCAGCTTCGGCTGCTCCCGCCTTCGGCGTTTTTGCGGCTGGCGGATATTGCGCCCCGGTTCGGCGCGCCTTTCACAATTTTCATAATCGCCGGTCAGCAGATTCATCTTTTTCAGCGCGGTCCCGTGTCACTCCCATCCAATCGCGCCGTGATGGCGTGCAGGGCAGGGAGGGGCCCGCAATATCGGTACGGACGGCGCCTATGGCGCGTCTTGTTCTATTGTCGATGGTGTGCGCCGCGCCCGCTGCGTCCGCGGCAGTGGCGGCGCCCGGGCGACGAGCGCGGGACTCCCGGACCCGGCAGCCGTGCAGAGCGCCGACGCCACCCCTGCTCGCGCTCGCCGATCGCTCGGCGACCTGTTCCGGCGCAGCGTTTGCGCCTATGCTCCGATCGAGAAGCAGCGTTTCGTTGAGAGGATGGCGCGATGGCCGACGGCAGGCCCCGGTACAAACCCTATGCCCGTCCGGCCGGGGGCTGGGGTTCGGCCGCCGCCACCGCAAAGGTGCTGCTCGAACAGAGCGTTGTGAGCAAGGGGTCGCGCGCGCTGCTCACGATGAACCAGCCGGGCGGCTTCAAATGTCCGAGCTGCGCCTTTCCAGACGCCACCTGCACCAGGAAACTCGAATTCTGCGAAAATGGTGCAAAGGCGCTCGCGCACGAAGCGACGAAATTCCGCGCGACGCGCGAATTTTTCGCACAGCACAGCGTGACTGCGCTGCGCGAGCAGTCGGACTATTGGCTCGAGATGCAGGGACGGTTGACCGAGCCGATGCGCTACGATCCGGCGAGCGACCACTATGTTCCTGTCGCATGGGACGACGCGTTCGCGCTCATCGGCCGCCATCTGCGCGCGCTCGCCGATCCGAACGAGGCCGACTTTTATACCTCGGGGCGGACGCCGAACGAGGCGGCTTTTCTCTATTCGGTCTTCGTCCGCGAATATGGCACCAACAATTTCCCCGATTGTTCGAACATGTGCCACGAACCGACGAGCCGCGGCCTGCCGCCCGCGATCGGCGTCGGCAAGGGCACGGTGGTGCTCGACGATTTCGAACATGCCGACGCGATCTTCGTCATCGGGCAAAACCCCGGCACCAATGCGCCGCGGATGATGACGCAGCTGGTCGATGCGCGCAAACGCGGCGTGCCGATTGTCGCGGTCAATCCGATGCCCGAACGCGCGCTGATCCGCTTCACCGAACCGCAGGACCCGGTGCAGATGGCGACCTTCGGCTCGACGCCGATCGCCAGCGAGTTCGTCCACATCCGTATCGGCGGCGACCTTGCGCTGCTCAAGGGGATGATGCGCGCGATGTTCGAGCGCGAGGCGGCGGGCGAGATCGTGTTCGACCATCAGTTCATCGCCGAACATACCGAGGGTTTCGCGGCGCTGCGCGACGACATCCTTGCGCAGGACTGGCGCGATATCGTCGCCAAATCGGGGGTGGACGAGGCGCAGATCCGTCGCTGCGCCGACATCTATATGGCGTCCGATGCGACGATCATCTGTTACGGCATGGGAATCACCCAGCACGAGCGCGGGTCGGAACTGGTCCAGCAGATCGCCAACCTTCTGTTGCTCAAGGGCAATTTCGGACGGCCCGGCGCCGGCATTTCGCCGATCCGCGGCCATTCGAACGTCCAGGGCGACCGCACCGTCGGCATCGACGAGCGGCCGACCGCCGCCTATCTCGACCGGCTGTCAGCGGTGTTCGGCTTCGACCCGCCGCGCGCGCACGGCCACCATACGGTCGAAGCGGTCGAGGCGATGCTGGCGGGTACCGCCAAGGTCTTCATCGGCCTTGGCGGCAATTTCGTTCGCGCGGTCCCCGATACCGACCGCGCCTATGCCGCGATGCGCGGGCTCGACCTGACGGTCGGGATCGCGACAAAGCTCAACCGTGGTCATTTGATCCACGGCCGCGAGGCGCTGATCCTTCCGGTGATCGCGCGGTCCGAGCGCATCGAAACCGCGCGCGGCGAGCAATTTGTGACCATCGAGGATTCGATGTCGAACGTCACCGCATCGCGCGGCGTGCTCGAACCCGCAAGCCCGTACCTCCTTACCGAGGTCGAGATCGTGTGCCGCATGGCGATGGCGACCCTCCCCGAAAGCCGCGTCGACTGGGCATCCTACATCGACGATTATGACCGCATCCGCGACGCCATCGCGGCGGTCTATCCCGCGCTCTATTCCGAATTCTCGGCGCGTATTCAGGACCCCGCGGGTTTCCACCTCGACGTCGCGCCGCGCCGCCGCGTGTGGTTGACGCCGAACGGCAAGGCGAATTTCCTGCTGCTTCCGGGGCTCGATGTCGATCCGCAGATCGACGACCCAGCGATGCTGCGGCTCGCGACGGTGCGCTCGCACGACCAGTTCAACACGACAATCTACAGCTATAACGACCGCTACCGCGGCGTTCGCGGCGACCGCATGGTGCTGTTCATCAACGCCGCCGACCGCGAGGCGCGCGGGCTGGCGGCCGAAACACGCGTGACGCTGGAGACGATCAGCGACGACGGCATCGCGCGGCGCGTCGGGCCGTTGACGCTGGTGGACTATCCGATGTCGCCGGGGTCGGTCGCAGGCTATTATCCCGAGCTCAACCCCTTGCTTCCGCTCGGCAATTACGACCGGGCGAGCGGGTGTCCCGCTGCCAAGGCGATTCCCGTCCGCATCGTCACGCCTTCAGCGTCATGACGCCGGGAGATTGCCGTCCGCGAGCCGCGCAAGATCGGCGGCGCTGTTGATGTTCGGCGGGGCAAAGCCCGTCTCGACCGCGCGCGCACCGACACGGTCGCCGAACGCACGCACCGCCAGCTTCGTACCCTCGGCCAGCAGGGCGTCGAGCGCTTCGAGCGCCTCCACTGGCCAAAGCCCGATCACCGGCTGCGCCGCCAGATAGGCTGGCGCGGGTTCCAGCACGGCGCGCAAATCGGGCGGCAACCGCACGCAATCGACCGGCGCGGTCAGCGATTGGCCGAAGCCGCCCTCTGCCGCGGCCGCCAGCGCGCCCGCGATCCCGCCGAGCGGACCCATCCCGCCGCGCGGGCGGTCGGCGACGCTGCCGAAGTCCGGATGCGCGCGGCCGATGACGATGATCGCGTCGCAGTGCGGTGCGAGCGCCGCAATCGACAGGTCGATCAGCCGCCGCCCGTCCAGCAGCGCCTCGGCCTTGTCCGATCCGAAGCGCGTCGAACTGCCCCCCGCGAGGATTGCGCCCAATGTTCTCATGCAATTATCCCTTGCGGATCGCACACGACAAGCGCCGAATCGCGCCGCGCCAGCGAAACGAGCGTCAGCCCCGCCGCCGCGGCGCGGTCGGCGGCAAGGCTTGTCGGTGCCGAGATGGTGACGAGCATCGGGCACCCCGCGCGCACCGTCTTGTCGACCAGCTCGTAACTGCAACGCGCCGACAGCAGGATGAAGCCTTGCCCCGCGTCGACGCCCGCGCGCATCATTGCCCCGACCAGCTTGTCGAGTGCGTTGTGACGCCCGACATCCTCGCGCGCGAGGCAGATGGCGCCGTCGGGCGTGCAAAATGCCGCGGCGTGCGCGGCGCCCGTCGCGCGACCGAGCGGCTGATGGCTGTCGAGCGCCGCCAGCGCGACAGCAATCGCGGCGCGATCGGTCGTTATGCACGCGGTGACGCTTGGCAGCGGTCGCAGAACCTCCTCGATATTCTCGATCCCGCACAGTCCGCAGCTGCTTTCGTTCACCCGCCTGCGCGCCCGGTCGAGTGCGCGCTGCGACCGTCCGGCGCCAAGCCATAGCCGCAGCGCGACGCCGCCCTCGATGGCATGGACGGCAATTCGCGTCACATCGGCGGGCTGGTTGATGAGCCCCTCGCTCGCGGCAAAGCCGATCGCATAATCCTCAAGGTCTGCCGGCGTCGCCATCATCACCGCATAGCCGAGCCCGTCGACCTCGATCGAAACCGGCGTTTCGACGGCAAGCTCGCGCGCGAGCAGCGCATCGCCGGGCTCGGCGAGGCCGATGCGCCGTAGATGGCGGGCATCTGCGCTGGCGTGCGTGTCGGCGCTGCAAAATTCGCGAGTTTCCATATGCCCTTGTCCTGCTTTCGACCCGGCGAAGCAAGCCGCCGCGATTGTCGGCGCCCTTGATTGAGTTTTTCGATTAGTCGCGCAGGATTTTTCAATTGTCGCGGCGCAACATTGCTGGCTAGGGGAGCGTTTCCGGACCCAACTCAACGATAAAGGAGACTCTCCCATGTCCGTTCTCAACACGACCATCCAGCCGTTCAAGGCGACCGCTTACAAGCAGGGCAAATTCGTCGACATCACCGAAGAGGATGTGAAGGGCAAGTGGGCGGTGTTCTTCTTCTACCCCGCCGATTTCACCTTCGTCTGCCCGACCGAGCTTGAGGATCTGGCCGACATCTATCCGACGCTCCAGAAGATGGACGTCGAGGTGTTCGCCGTGTCGACCGACACGCATTTCTGCCACAAGGCGTGGCACGACACCTCGCCGGCGATCGGCAAGATCGACTATTTCATGGTCGGCGACCAGAACCACACGCTCTCGAACAATTTCGAAGTGCTCCGTCAGGGCGTCGGCCTTGCCGACCGCGGCACGTTCGTCCTCGATCCGCAGGGCGAAATCCAGCTCCTGGAAATCACCCCCGAGGGTGTGGGCCGCAACGCTGCCGAACTGCTCCGCAAGATCAAGGCGCTGCAATACTGGGTCAGCCATCCGGGTGAAGTCTGCCCCGCGAAGTGGGAAGAGGGCGCCGAAACGCTTGCTCCCTCGCTCGACCTCGTCGGCAAGATTTAAGACATCGGAAAATGCCAGCGTGCTCCCGCGAAGGCGGGAGCCCAGAGCGCCCAAGCGCAACAATGCGCAATCCAGCTCCGGGTCCCCGCCTTCGCGGGGACACGCGGCTCTTTTCTCCTCCCTCTCGCAGGAGCTCTCCCCATGCTCGACGCCAATCTGAAGCAGCAGCTTTCATCCTATCTCGCGAACATCCGCCAGCCGATCGAACTGCTCTCGTCGCTCGACGACGGGCCGAAGTCGGCCGAGCTCGCGACCCTGCTCGACGAAATCGCCGCGCTGTCGGACAAGGTCAGCGTGGCGCGCACCGACGACGACGTGCGCCGCCCCAGCTTCCTGATCCGCCGCGCGAGCGACCATGATGTCGCGGTCCGCTTTGCCGGCATCCCGCTCGGCCATGAATTCACCTCGCTCGTCCTCGCGCTGCTGCAGGCTGGCGGCCACCCGCCGAAGGTCGCGCCCGAGGTGCTGGAGCAGGTCGCGGCGCTCGATGGCGATTATCATTTTGAGACCTATTTCTCGCTCTCGTGCCAGAATTGCCCCGACATCGTTCAGGCGCTCAACCTGATGAGCGTCGTCAATCCGCGCATCACCCACACCGCGATCGATGGCGGGCTGTTCCAGGCCGAGGTCGAGCAGCGCAAGGTGATGGCGGTGCCGACGATCTTTTTGAACGGCGAGAATTTCGGCCAGGGCCGGATGGAACTCGAACAGATACTCGCGAAGCTCGACAGCGGTGCCGAAGCGAAGGCGGCCGAGAAGATCGCCGCGAAGGACGGGTTCGACGTGCTCGTTGTCGGCGGCGGCCCGGCGGGCGCCGCCGCGGCCATCTATGCCGCGCGCAAGGGCATCCGCACGGGCATTGCGGCCGAACGCTTCGGCGGGCAGGTGCTCGACACGATGGCAATCGAAAACTTTATCTCCGTCCAGCACACCGAAGGCCCGAAACTCGTCGCCCAGCTCGAGAGCCATGTGAACGATTATGACGTCGACGTCATGAACCTCCAGCGCGCCGAAAAGCTGGTCCCCGCCAAGGATGAGGGCGGCCTGCACGAGGTGCAGCTCGCCAATGGCGCGTCGCTGAAGGCGCGCACCGTCATCCTGTCGACCGGCGCGCGCTGGCGCCAGATGGGCGTTCCCGGCGAAGAGGAATATCGCAACAAGGGCGTGGCTTACTGCCCGCACTGCGACGGCCCGCTCTACAAGGGCAAGCGCGTCGCGGTGATCGGCGGCGGCAACAGCGGCGTCGAGGCGGCGATCGACCTTGCGGGCCTCGTCGCGCATGTCACCTTGATCGAATATGACAGCCAGCTTCGCGCCGACGCGGTGCTCCAGCGCAAGCTTGCCAGCCTGCCCAACGTCAAGGTCATCACCTCGGCGCTGACCACCGAAGTGCTCGGCGACGGTGAAAAGGTTACAGGGCTCAGCTACAAGGACCGGGGCAAGGACGTCGATCACCAGATCGAACTCGAAGGCATTTTTGTCCAGATCGGCCTCGTCCCGAACACCGAATGGCTCGCGGGCACGGTCGCGCTGTCTCAACGCGGCGAGATCGAGGTCGATCATCGCGGCGAAACGAGCCAGCCGGGCATATTCGCCGCGGGCGACTGCACCACCGTGCCCTACAAGCAGATCGTCATCGCGATGGGCGAGGGGTCAAAGGCGGCGCTGTCGGCGTTCGACTATATGATCCGCCTGCCCGCGGAGGTCGCCGAGGCGGCGTAACCGCTAATCCTCCCTGCGCACAGGGCGGATTACGCGGGCAGCGGCGGTTTCGCCGGGATCGTTTCGAGAAAAGCCTCGAGCCGCGCTACATCGTCAGCGGTGAAATGAAGCCCCAGCTTCGTCCGCCGCCACAATATATCGTCCGCGGTGCGCGCCCATTCCTGCGCGACGAGCCAGCGCACCTCGGCGGCGCTCAGCCCGTGCGCGATCTCGCCGCCCAGATCGTCCCAGCAATCGGCCTTGCCCAGCCAGCTTCGTGCATCGGTGCCATAGGCCTTGACGATCCGGTCGACCGTCGCGGCGGGCAGGAAGGGGTGGGCGAGGCGGATGGCGGCCTTCAGCGTCGCGGCGCCGTCCGTCCGGAAATCGCCGCCCGGAAGCGGCGCTTTGCCCGTCCAATGCTTGCCCGTCAGCGCGGGCACCACCTCTGCGAGCATGTCGACCGCATGTTCGGCGACATGGCGATAGCTGGTGATCTTGCCGCCATAGACGGTCATCAGCGGCGCGCCCTCGTCGCTGTCGAGGTCGAGCCGATAGCCGCGCGTCGCCGCCTCGGGCTTGCCCGACCCGTCGTCGATCAGCGGGCGCACCCCCGAATAGGTCCACAGCACGTCGCCGGGGTGAATGGCGGCTTGGAAATATTGGTTCGCCCCCTCGCACAGATAGGCGATTTCCTCCTCGCTCGCGCGCACATCGCCAAGCGGGCCGTCATGATCCTGGTCGGTCGTTCCGATCAGCGTGAAGTCGCGCTCATAGGGAATGGCAAAAAAGATCCGCCCGTCGGGGAGCTGGAAGAAATAGGCGTAATCATGGTCGAACAGCTTGCGCACGACGATATGCGACCCGCGCACCAGCCGCATCGCATAATCGGGCGGCGCCGATGCGCGCCCCAGCACGTCGAGCACCGCAGGGCCGGCCGCGTTGACGAGGCTGCGCCCAAAGAAACGGTAATTATGCCCGCGATCGTCGGTCGCCTCGACGATCCACAGGCCTTTTTCGACGCGCATCAGCTCGGCGCGCATGTGCGTTCGGATGCGCGCGCCGCGTTCGGCAGCGTCGCGCGCGTTGAGGATGACGAGCCGCGCATCATCGACCCAGCCGTCCGAATATTCGAAGCCGTGAACATAGTCCGGTTGCAGCGGCGCACCTGCGGGGTGGCGCGCGAGCCTGACCGAACGCGTCGCGGGCAATTTCTTGCGTCCGCCGATATGGTCATAAAGGAAGAGCCCGAGCCGCAGCAGCCAGCGCGGACGCAGCCCGTCGCGATAGGGCAGGACGAAGCGCAGCGGCCAGATGATGTGCGGCGCGATTCCCCACAACGTCTCGCGCTCTTTCAATGCCTCGCGCACGAGGGCGAATTCATAATGCTCCAGATAGCGCAGCCCGCCGTGAATCAGCTTGGTCGACGCCGACGACGTGCCCTGTGCAAGATCGCCTTGTTCGAGCAGCAGCACGCGCGCCTCGCGCCCCGCAGCATCGCGTGCGATCCCGGCGCCATTGATGCCGCCGCCGATCACGATGACATCATAAGGAGGAGGCGTATCGGCCATCGCGCGCTAGTAGAATGAATGCGATAAAAGGAAAACACCCTCCGCTTCATTGGGGCACGGGTTCGGTTTACGTATGCGCGTTGCATTCAGGGGGCGCATCCTCCACTTCGGGCATTGCTATCCAAGGGGATAATTGTGAGCGTGAAAGTCGAAACATTGGTGCTGTTCGGTGCGACGGGCGACCTCGCGCAACGCATGCTCTTTCCCTCGCTCTATAACCTCCACGTCGACGGCCTGCTCGAAGAGTCGCTGGCGATCATCGGGTCGGGCCGCACCGCGATGGACCGGGTTGAATTCCACGACCAGGTGCGCGCAGCGCTTGCTGAACATTTGCCCGGTGACCGGCTCGAAACGGGCGCGGTCGACGCATTCCTCGCACGGCTCGATTATTGCGCGATCGATGCAAAGGCGGGGACCGGCTATGACGCACTCGCCGCGCTGCTCGGGGAGCGCATGGAGCGTCCGATCGGCGTCTATCTGTCAACGCCACCGTCGATGTTCGGACCGATCGCCCAGGGCCTCGCGTCCGAAGGCATAGCCTGCGCCGAATGCCGCATCGCGATGGAAAAGCCGATCGGCCACGACCTCGCCTCCTCGCGCGAGGTCAATGAACAGGTCGGCAGTGCCTTTGCCGAAGACCATATTTTCCGCATCGACCATTATCTCGGCAAGGAAACGGTGCAGAATCTGCTCGCGCTGCGCTTTGCCAATATGTTGTTCGAGCCGCTGTGGAACGCGCAGGCGATCGACCACGTCCAGATCACCGTTGCGGAAACTGTCGGCCTCGAAGGCCGCGTGTCCTATTATGACGGGGTCGGCGCGCTCAAGGACATGGTGCAGAACCATATGCTCCAACTGCTCGCGATCATCGCGATGGAGCCGCCGTCGAGCGTATCGGCAACTGCGGTCCGCGACGAAAAGGTCAAGCTGCTCCGCTCGCTACGCCGCATGACAGCCGAGGATGTCAAGGCGCACAGCGTCAAGGGCCAGTATAGCAGCGGCGCGGTCAACGGCGCGGCGGTCGCGGGCTATGCCGACGAGCTTGGCGATCCGTCGAACACCGAAACCTTCGTCGCGCTGAAAGCGTTTATCGACAATTGGCGGTGGAAGGGCGTGCCCTTTTACCTGCGCACCGGAAAGCGGATGCCGCAGCGCAAGTCCGAAGTGCTGATCCAGTTCAAGCCGGTGCCGCACAACATCTTCGCCCGCGTTGGCGCGGGTAAGCTCGATGCGAACATGATGATCATCAACCTGCAGCCCGAGGAAAATATCCGCGTCAAGGTGATGGCAAAGCAGCCGGGCCTCGACCGCGACGGCGTGAAACTGAAAGAAGTGACGATGGACGTCTCGCTCTCGCACAGCTTCGCCGGCGAGCGGCGACGCATCGCCTATGAACGGCTGCTGCTCGATTTCATCGAGGGCGACCAGACGCTCTTCGTCCGCCGCGACGAGGTCGAGGCGCAGTGGCAGTGGATCGATTCGATCCGCGACGCGTGGGCGGCGGTCGACATGCCGCCGCAGACCTACACCGCAGGCAGCTGGGGCCCGTCGAGCGCGATCGCACTGATCGAACGCGACGGGGCAAGCTGGCATGATTGAATTCTCCCGAAACCTTCTCCCCTTGTGGGAGAAGGATATGCAGCCTTGGCGCGGAGCGCCTAGGCGCAGTTGGATGAGGGGTATGCGAGCCTCCGGCTCGCGCGGTCGGATTGCGACCGCAACCCCTCACCCAGCTTCGACTAGGCAGCAAGCTGCCAAGTCTGTGCATCCCTCTCCCACAAGGGGAGAGGGGGATTGGATTATCTGATGACCACACTCCACCCCACCATCGCCGCGGTGACCGACCGCATTATCGCGCGCAGCGTCAAGCGTCGCGCCGCCTACCTCGACCTGATGGAGCGCCAGCGCGACGCGGGAACCAACCGCGGCAACCTGTCGTGCGGCAACCTCGCGCACGGCTTTGCCGCAGCAGGCGACGACAAGCCCGTCATTCGCACCGGCGCCACGATGAACATCGGCATCGTCACCGCCTACAACGACATGCTCTCGGCGCATCAGCCCTATGGCCGCTATCCCGAACAGATAAAGCTGTTCGCGCGCGAAGTCGGCGTCACCGCACAGGTCGCGGGCGGCGTACCCGCGATGTGCGACGGGGTGACGCAGGGGCAGGCGGGGATGGATCTGTCGCTGTTCAGCCGCGACAATATCGCGCAGGGCACCGCCATCGCCTTGAGCCACGCGATGTTCGAGGGCGCGCTGCTTCTCGGCATCTGCGACAAGATTGTCCCGGGCCTGCTCATCGGCGCGCTGCGCTTTGGCCATCTGCCGCAGATTCTTGTCCCCGCAGGGCCGATGCCCTCGGGGCTCGCGAACAAGGAAAAGCAGCGCGTCCGCCAACTTTATGCCGAGGGCAAGGCGACGCGTGACGAGCTCCTTGAGGCCGAGGCGGCAAGCTATCACGGCGCGGGTACCTGCACCTTCTACGGCACCGCGAACAGTAACCAGATGATGATGGAGCTGATGGGGCTGCACATCCCCGGCGCCGCCTTCACCAACCCCGGCACCAAGCTGCGGCAGGAACTGACGCGCGCCGCGACGCACCGGATTGCTGCGATCGGCTGGGACGGCGACGATTATCGGCCGCTCGCCCGCTGCATCGACGAAAAGGCGATCGTCAACGCGGCGATCGGCTTGCTCGCGACCGGCGGCTCGACCAACCATGCCATCCACCTGCCCGCGATCGCGCGCGCGGCGGGAATCGTCATCGACTGGCAGGATTTCGACGAGCTGAGCCGCGCGGTGCCGCTGCTCGCGCGCGTCTATCCCAACGGCGCAGGCGACGTGAACCATTTCCATGCCGCAGGCGGGATCGGCTTTGTCGTCCGCGAATTGCTGGGTGCGGGGTTGCTCCATGGCGACGTGCTGACGGTTGGCGGGACGATGGCCGATTATTCGGGCGAACCCGTGCTCGTCGACGAGGAACTCCACTGGGAGGCAGCGCCCGCCGAAACGCGCGACGACACGATGCTGCGCCCCGTCGCCGCGCCCTTTTCGCCCGACGGCGGGATGCGCCTGCTCGCGGGCAACCTCGGCCGCGCGATCATCAAGACCAGCGCGGTCGACGAGGATCGCTGGACGATCGAGGCGCCATGCCGGATTTTCGACGACCAGAACCAGGTGCTCGCCGCGTTCAAGGCGGGCGAACTCGAATGCGACGTCGTTGTCGTCGTCCGTTTCCAGGGGCCGCGCGCCAACGGGATGCCCGAACTGCACAAGCTGACGCCTGCCTTGGGTGTGCTGCAGGACAAGGGTTTTCGCGTCGCGCTGCTCACCGACGGGCGCATGTCGGGCGCGAGCGGCAAGGTGCCGGCGGTGATCCACCTCTCGCCCGAGGCGCTCCCCGGCCCCGATGGCACCAGCGGTCCGCTCGCCTGTCTTCAGGACGGCGACCTCGTGCGCGTCTGCGCGCGCAAGGGCGAAGTCGTAGCGCTCGTCGACGAGGCCGAATGGGTCGCGCGCACCCCCGCCACTGCCCCGCCGCCCGCGCTTGGGGTCGGTCGCGAACTCTTCGCGCTCTTTCGCCATCACGCCGACGAGGCCGAAAAGGGCGGGTCGGCGATTTTGGCGGCAATGGAGACGGTGGTCTGATTTCCGTCATCCCGGCGAAGGCCGGGGTCTCGACGGTGCGCAATGACGACAGGGTGATATCCCGGCCTTCGCCGGGATGACGAGAAAGAGAAGTTATTGATGACCGACAAAAGTATCGACCAGATCATGCGCCTCGCGCCCGTTATCCCGGTGATTGTCATCGACCGGGTCGAGGACGCGGTGCCGATGGCCGAGGCGCTCGTCGCGGGCGGCCTGCCCGTGCTCGAAGTCACGCTGCGCACCCCGGCGGCGCTCGACGCGCTGACCGCGATGAAGGCAGTGAAGGGCGCGGTCGTCGGCGCGGGCACCGTGCTCGATCCTGCGATGCTCGCCGCCGCGATCCATGCAGGGGCCGAGTTCATCGTCTCGCCCGGCCTCACCGACAATCTCGGCAAGGCGGCAGTGGCAAGCGGCATTCCCTTCCTTCCCGGCATCGCCAATGCAGGCGACATCATGCGCGGGATGGACCTCGGGCTCGACCGCTTCAAATTCTTCCCCGCAGCGACCAGCGGCGGCATTCCGGCGCTGAAGGCGCTTGCGGGCCCATTCGGCCAGGCGCGCTTCTGCCCCACCGGCGGCATTACCCCCGCGACAGCTCCCGAATGGCTCGCGCTGGGCGCCGTACTCTGCGTCGGCGGCAGCTGGGTCGTCCCGTCGGGGCCGCTCGACCCGGCAAAGATCGAGGCGCTGGCACGCGAAGCGGCGGGCCTCGCATCCTGACCCTCGCCCCGCATAGGCGGGGGCCGGTGTCGGCCTTCTCCTCCGTCGCCCAGTAAACCGGCAGCGGCCTCCGCCTGCGCGGGGGGCGGCGAATCGGGCGCCATTGATTAACCCCATCTTACCTGCCATCGTGCAGGGATAAGCGGCATTTGAAGCCGCTGGTGGGGAGGGTGCGTGCCAAGACCGCAGCCGCATTTGAAGGAAGTGCTCGCGTCGGAACCCGGCGCGCATATCGCCGCGCTGTTCGATTTCGACGGGACGATCATCGCCGGCTATTCGGCAACCGCGATGCTGCGCGAGAAGTTCGAGCGGCGCGAGATGTCGGTCGAGGAAATCGCCGAAACCGCGCAGGTGATCGCGCAGCATAGCCTGGGAGCGATCGGCTTTTCGGGGCTGATGACCGCCGCCGCCAAATTCATGAAGGGTGTCGACGAACAGAGCTTCATCGATTTCGGCGAGGAGCTCTACAAAAAGCACATCGCCCGCAAGATCTATCCCGAAACGCGCGCGATTATCGAGGCGCACCGGGCGAAGGGTCACCGCGTTGCGATCATTTCGTCGGCGACGATTTACCAGATCGAACCGACGGCGCGCGACCTTGGCATCACCGACATCAAATGCTCATCCTATGAAATCGAGGATGGCGTGTTCACCGGCGAAATCATCCGCCCCTTGTGCTTCGGTGAGGGCAAGGTGCTCGCGGCCGAGGAGCTTGCCGACGAATATGGGCTCGATCTCGACCAGAGCTATTTCTATTCGGACAGTGACGACGACATCGAACTGCTCGAACGCGTCGGCAAGCCGCGGCCGCTCAACCCCAATCTGAAACTGAAGGCCATTGCCGACGAACGCGGCTGGCCGGTGCAGCGTTTCGCGAGCCGCGGCACGCCAAGCTGGGTCGACTATACGCGCACTATCTATGCGACCGGATCGCTCGTGGGCGCCTTTGCGGCGGGCCTGCCAATTTGGGCGCTCACGCGTTCGCAGCGCGAAGCAGTCAACTTCTCGATGGGATTGTTCGGCGATTTCGCGACCGCGATCACCGGCGTCGAGCTGGAGGTCGAGGACGAGCGCCACCTCTGGTCGTCGCGTCCGTGCGTCTTCATCTTCAACCACCAGAGCAAGGCGGACGTGATGATCCTCGCCAAGCTCATCCGCCGCGACATGGGCGGGGTGGGGAAGAAGGAGATCAAGAATATCCCCATCCTCGGCAAGCTGATGGAATGGGGAGGCACCGTCTTCGTCGATCGCGCCGACGGCAAGAGCGCGATCAAGGCGATGGAGCCGCTCGTCGATGCGATTCGGCAGGAAGGCAAGTCGATCTGCATCGCCCCCGAAGGGACGCGCAGCCTGACGCCGAAGCTCGAACCCTTCAAAAAAGGCGCCTTTCACCTCGCGATGCAGGCGGGCGTCCCCATCGTCCCGATCGTCATTCACAATGCGACCGACGTCGCGCCGAAGAACGAGTTCGTGATGCGCCCCGCGACGGTGCGCGTCACCGTGCTGCCGCCGGTCGACACGTCGGGGTGGAGCGCAAGGACGATCAACGCGCATGTCCGCGACGTGCGGAACATGTTCCTCCGTACCTTGGGCCAGCCCGAAGAGCGCGCGGTGGAATCGGTAGCGAAGGAACCAGCGGCCAAGGCCGCGGCTCCCAAGGAAAGGACAGAAAGGCCGAATACCCAGAAGGCGGCGACCAAAAGCCGCGCCAAGAAAAAGGCGCCCGCTAAAAAGACCTCCCCGCGAAAGGGAAGGGCGGCTTAAAGCATGACCTACCTCGTCATTGCGAGCGAAGCGAAGCAATCTCCAGCTAGCAATCTTGCGAGTTCGATGGCTGGAGATCGCCGCGTCGCTACGCTCCTCGCGATGACGGAAAAGGTGTAAGCCGTGGCCGAAGGCGCGCCTCGCACCCCCGTCACGGCGGAGCAGGCGGCCGACCGGCTCTATATCATCGACGCGCGCAACGGCGTCGAACGGCGCATCCTGCTCGACTGGATCCACGCCACTTGCGACGATGGCAAGCCCGCATGGACCAGCCTCGACATCGAGGATGGCGACCATGCGCTGCCGGTCGAAATGCTCCAGGCGCGGCTCGACGGCGCGCCATCGCGCGAGGTCGTGCCGCTGCGCGTCGCGTGGCGCATCCCCGGCTTTGACCGCGACCGCGCGCTCAAATTCCGCCACCTGATCTTCGGTGATCCGCGCCATCCGGGCGCGTTGCGCGCGCGCCTCATCCTGCTGCGCGACCGGCGCCGCGCGCAGATATTGGTGGGCAAGGGGGCGACGCTCGCAGCGCTGCGCGAACGCTATTGTCGACAGACCGGCGGCGGTGCGGGTGCGGGCGCCGACAGCCCCGAATTCGCGGGCTTCGTTGCGCGGCAGGCGGGGCTCGCGCTCGACGCCGCCGAACGCGGGGTGCGCGGCAGCCGTTACAAGGTGCCGCGCTTCGTCGCCGATGGCCTGCGCACCAGCCCGGCCTTTCGCGCCGCGCTCGCCGATCTGTCGGCAGAGATCGGGCGGTCGGCGAACGACCTCTACCGCGAGGCGCGGCCGCTGATGAAGGAGGTGATCGCGCGGCCGTCGGCGCTGTTCCTCGATCTGCGCGCCCGGCTCGATCGCATGATGTTCGGCGGCTATGCGCCCGCGATGGAGATCGACGCCGTCGAACTTGCGCGGTTGCGCGCCGTTTTGCGCGAGCATCCGACGGCGATCCTCTTCACGCACAAAACCTATATCGACGGCGCGACGCCGAGTCGCCTTGCCTATGAAAACGACCTGCCGATGCTCCACAGCTTTGGCGGTGCCAATCTCGATTTCGCGATCATGGGCGGCTTTTTCCGGCGATCGGGGATGATCTTCATCCGTCGCAGCTTTCAGGACCAGCCGGTCTACAAGCTGGTGCTGCGCCACTATATCGCGTGGCTCCTTGCCAAGCGCTTCCCGCTCTCCTGGGCGTTCGAGGGCACCCGCTCGCGGCTCGGCAAGCTGATGCCGCCCAAATATGGCCTGATGAAATATGTGCTCGACGCCGCGCATGCGACGGGGACGCGCGGCGTGCATTTCGTGCCCTTTGTCACCAGCTTCGACCTCATTCGCGACGTCGAGGAATATGCCGCCGAACAGACAGGCCGCAACAAGAAGCCCGAAAGCCTCAGCTGGTTCCTGGGCTATATGAAAAGCCTGAAGGAGCCGTCGGGGCGCATCCGTCTCGACATCGGCGAACCCATTGTGATCGACGAGGCGCCCGGGCCCGACGACCGGCGCGCGCTCGAAAAGATCGCCTTTGCGGTCGCGGTCGAGGCGAACCGCGTCACCCCGCTCACCGTGACCTCGGTCATGTGCCTGATCCTGCTCGGCCTCGCGCCGCGCGGGGCGACCTCGGCCGAGCTGCTCGCCGCCATCGCGACGCTCACCGACTGGGCGCGGGCGCGCGGTATCCGCCTCAGCCGCGAGCTCGAGACGGGCGATCAGGCCGCGCTCTCGGCCACCGTCGACACGCTCGTCGCCAGCGGACTGCTCACGCGTTACGAAGCGGGCAGCGCGAATATCTATTCGATCGACCCCGACAAGCACCCGATGGCGAGTTATTACCGCAACATCATCGCGCATCATTTCCTCGACCGCGCGATGATCGAGCTTGCCTTGTTCGAACTGCGCGATGCCGAGGGTGGCGATTTCAACGCCGCCTTCTGGGCCCGCATCGACCGGCTGCGCGATCTGTTCAAATTCGAATTCTTCTATCCCCCGCGCGATGAGCATCGCGTCGCACTCGAGGCCGAGCTTGAACGGATCGATCCCGTCTGGGACCGCCGTCTCGCGAGCGGCGCGAGCGGTGCCGCGGCGCTCATTCGCCGCTGTCAGCCCGTAGTCGGCCACGCGGTGCTGCTTCCCTTTGCCGAGGCCTATTCGGTCGTCGCCGAGCTGCTCGCCCGCGCCCAGCCGGGGGAGGATGTCGATGCGAAGGCGTTGCTCGACGCGGCGCTCGTCGAGGGAAGACAGGCCTATCTGCTCCGCCGGATCAGCAGCGAGGCGGCGATCGGCAAGCTGCTCTTTGAAAACGGCCTGTCGCTGATGCGCCACATGGGCCTCGCCGACACCGCCACTCCCGAAGGGCTGGTGGCGCGCCGCGCGCTGCTCGCCGAACTGCGCGGGCTTGCAAATATGATGGAACGGATGCGCCTGACGACGGCGGCGCTCGCGGACAAGGTGGCGGGGGTCGACCAATGAGCGCGCCCCGCCCTACATGGTCATCCCGGCGAAGGCCGGATTCTCGACCTCGATATATAACGCACCGGCGAGATCCCGGCCTTCGCCGGGATGACGGCAGATTTGATTTCAGAGGAACCTGACATGCTCAAACAGCTCAGCGCCCAGGACGCCCAGTTCCTCTATACGCAGACGGCGAACAATCTGACGCACATCATGGGCGTCTATATCTATGACCCGTCGACGGCGCCGGGCGGCTTCGTGCGGTTCAAGGACATCATCGCGCACGTCGAAAGCCGCGTCGATACCTCGCCATTGTTCAAACGGCGGCTTCACCGGCTGCCCTTCGACCTCGACCATCCCTATTGGGTCGAGGACGAGCATTTCGACATCGAGGCGCATATGAGTCACGCGCGCCTGCCCGAGCCCGGCGACTGGCGCCAATTCTGCATCGCGGTCGCGCGCCATTTTTCGAAACCGATGGATATGAACCGGCCGCTTTGGGACATCTACGTCATCGAAGGGCTCGACCGCATTCCGGGCATCCCCAAGGGCAGCTTCGCGATGCTCCACCGTGTCCACCACGCCGCGGTCGATGGCGCATCGGGTGCGCATGCTTTCATCGCGATGAGCGACATCGATCCCAGGGGGACGCCGGTGATCGCCGATCCGCCGCCGCCCGAAGACCTCGGACGTGCACCGTCGAGCGCCGAGACTGTGACGCGCGCATGGGGCGCCTCGCTGCAATCGCCGGTCAAGTTCATGAACGCGCTAATGAAGATTTCGCCTGCAATCGTCTCGGCGGCGCGCAAGTCGATGGCCGATGGCGGCATGACCGCGGGCGTCCCCGAAACACGCTTCAACGTCGCGGTCGGCCCGCACAAGATGTTCGACGGCACCTCGGTGGCGCTCGCCGATGTAGCCGAAGTGCGCAAGAAGGTGCCCGGCGCAACGGTAAACGATGTGGTCCTGACCACGGTCGGCGGCGCGCTGCGCAAATATCTCGCGAAGCACAAGGAATTGCCGAAAGAAAGCCTCGTCGCGGTCGCGCCGATCAACCTGCGCGGAAAGGGCGGCAAGGCGTCGACCCCCGGCAATCAGGTATCGGCGATGAGCGTTCCCGTGCGCACCGACATTGCCGATCCGCTCGAACGGCTCGCCGCGATCCGCGACTATACGGTAGAGGCCAAGGAAGCGAAGGCCGGCGTCAGCGCGCGGATCATGACCGACCTGTCGCAGCATATTCCCGGCGCGACGATGGCCGCGGTCGCGCGGCTGCTCACCAGCGAGCGGTTCGCGGTGCGCGGCACCAATCTCTTCATCTCCAACGTCCCCGGCGCGCAGGTTCCGCTCTATCTCGCGGGCGCGAAGCTTGTGATGCAGCACGGCATGGCGCCGCTCGCAAACAATATGGGCCTGTTCGTCGCGACCCCCAGCTATAACGGTCGCATCGCCTTTTCGATCATCTGCGAACGGCAGATCATGCCCGACATCGCCTTTTTCCGCGAATGTATCGACGACAGCTTCGCCGAACTGATGAAAGCGACGCCGAAACCCGAAAAGGCAAAAGCCGCTGCGGCAAAACCGAAAGGAGCGCCCAAAGCGGCGCGGGAATCCAAGACTGTTTCCAAACCGGGCGCCAAGCCAAAGGCAAAGCCGAAACCGGCGGCGAAGGGAGGCAAGAACCCCGCCTCTTCGTCATCCCGGACTTGATCCGGCATCCATGACGCAGGCGCTGTTATGGGTCCTGGATCAAGCCTGTCCTGAGCCTGTCGAAGGGTCCGGGAAGACGGCAGTGGGGAAGGTCGATGTCAAAATAGTTGCCAAAGGCAACGCAACCCGCAAGACTCGGAAAAACAGACCATGCTCTCGCAGGATTACCGAATGATATTTGCCCCGACGCTCAGCGCCGACGCCGAGCTTGCCAAGGCGACCGACTATGCGGCGTGGGCGAAAGCCGCGCGCGAGCACGACCGGAAATCGGGAATGCAGGCGTGGCGCGATGCCGACGAAAGCAAGCATTTCGACTTTCGCGCGATCCGCGCCCGCCTCCAGAAATTGCGCAAACTATCGGCTGCGAACGATGTGAAGGGCCTGCTCTTTGTCCTCAACGAAGGCATCCACGGCAATGTCGACGGCATGGGGCACGAACGCCTTTATCAAAAGGCGCGCTTCGGCACGAAAAAGCTCATCGAGGCCTATGTCGCCGAAGTCGTGTCGGCGCTCGACGCCATCGCTGCCTCGCGCGCCATCCCGCGCGCCGAGAAGCGCGACTTCTTCCGCCGCGCCCAGCATTGCTACGGCCGTTCGGCGCTGCTGCTGTCGGGGTCGGGCAGCTACCTCTTCTTCCACGTCGGCGTCGTCCATGCGCTCTGGTCCGAAGGCGTGCTGCCGAACATCCTCGCCGGATCGAGTGGCGGGTCGATCGTCGCGGCGATGGTCTGCACGCGCAAGGATGCCGACGTCGGCGCTTTCCTCGCCAGCGACCGCCTCGCCAATCCCGACCGCGATCCCGAACAGCGGCGCCTCGCGTCCGAAGAGGTGCGCGCACGCCTCGCCGCGCTGATCCCCGACCTGACCTTTCAGGAGGCCTACGAGCTGAGCGGACGGCACCTCAACGTCTCGGTCGCGCCCGCGCAAAAGCATCAGAACGGCCGCCTGTTGAACGCGATCACCGCGCCCAATGTGCTGATCCGCGAGGCGGTGCTCGCATCCTGCGCGGTTCCCGGCGTCTTTCCGCCGGTCATGCTGATGGCGCGCGACGATAGCGGCGCGCGCATTCCCTACCAGCCCGACCGGCGCTGGGTCGACGGGTCGGTGACGCACGACATTCCGACCAAGCGGCTCGAACGTCTGTACGGCGTCAACCACCATATCGTCAGCCAGGCGAACCCGCTCGCGCTGCCCTTCGCGACCGACACGCGCAAGCAGATGGCGCCGATCGAGGCGATCCAGCACGCGTCGATGGCGACCTTCAAGGCATGGCTCAACGCCAATATGGTGATTTTCCAGAAGCCGCTCGAAATGGTGCCGCCGCTCAACAGCCTCGCCAATCTCGCGCGCTCGGTGATCAACCAGGAATATACCGGCGATATCAACATCATCCGGCCCGCCAAATATTGGTCGCCGACCAAGATCTTGTCGGACCTTGCACAGGACGACATCGACGAGCTGATCGACACCGGCAAGCGCACCGCCTGGCCCAAGATCGAGATGGTGCGTACGCAGACCGCGATCAGCCGCGCGCTCGACGCAATCCTGGCAAAGATTGACAAGGGCGGCGACGACGGCCCCGGCCATCGCAGCGCGGCGCTCAAAAAGGCGGTGCGTTGACCGCCGCATCGGTCATCCTGCCCGCGGATTCGGCCGCGGCGGGCGCGAGACTGCACGTCACCCGCTGGCTACCCGCGGCGCCGCCCAAGGCCATCGTCCTCCTCGCGCACGGCTATGCCGAACATGCCGGGCGCTACGGCCATGTCGCCGCGCGGCTCAACGAAGCGGGCTATGCCGTCTATGCCGTCGATCATTGGGGGCACGGCCGATCCGACGGAACGCCCGGTTTCGTCCCGCGCTTCTCGGCCTATCTCGACGGGATGCGCGAGCTTCTGACGCTCGTCGAGGTCAATCATCCGGGCACCCCGCGCCTGCTTCTCGGTCACAGCATGGGCGGATTGATCGCGACCTTGTTGCTGATCGAGCGGCAGGACGCCTTCGCCGCCGCCGCGCTCTCCGGCCCCGCCATCCTTCCCGCCGAGCCGCCGTCGCGCTTCACCGTCTGGATCAGCCGCTTCCTGTCGCGCGTCTTTCCGCGCCTCGGCGTGCTGGCGCTCGACGCGAACGGCGTCAGCCGCGACCCCGCCGTCGTCGCCGCCTACCGCGCCGACCCGCTCGTTTATACGGGCAAGATCGGCGCGCGCTTGGGTCAGGAGTTCATGGATGCGATGGCTGCGGCCCGGGCGGGCGCGCCGCGGATCGCGCTGCCGATCCTGCTCCAGCACGGCGCCGACGACCGGCTTACCGCGCCCGAAGGCTCGCGCTTCCTGTTCGACCATGTCGCGTCGGCGGACAAGAGGCTCAAACTCTACCCCGACCTTTATCACGAGATTTTCAACGAGCCCGAACAGGCCGCGGTGCTCGGCGAACTGGTCGCATGGTTCGACGCGCATGTGCAATAGGCCCCTCACCTTCAGGAGAGGGGTTTGGGGTGGGGTCGTGCGGGGTAGCGCAAGGCCGATTGGCCCACCCCGCTGCGACTGGCGGGCGACAGCCCGCAAGTCTCGCAACCCCTCCCCTGAAGGGGAGGGGATGAAAGGATCGCTATGAAACTCCTCCTCATCCTCATCGCCGCGCCGCTGATCGCGCTCGCCATCCTCTATTTCGCCTTCCCCGAACGGCTCGTTGCGCTGATGCGGTCGCTGGTGCGCCGCCGCGGGCGGCTCGTGCAAAAAAGCGTCACCGTCGACGGTCGCAACTGGCCCTATCTGGAGGGCGGCGACCCGTCAAAGCCCGCGCTGGTGATGGTTCACGGCTTTGGCGGCGACAAGGACAATTGGACCTTCTACGCTGCGGGGCTGACGCGCGACTATCGGCTGATCGCGCCCGACCTTCCCGGCTTTGGCGAAAATGACCGCGACCCGGCGCTGCCCTATGACATCGAAAGCCAGTCGGCGCGGCTCAAGGGCTTTCTCGATGCACTCGGGCTCGACCGCCCGCACCTTGGCGGCAACAGCATGGGCGGCTGGATCGCGCTGCGTTTTGCGCTCGACTATCCCGGCCGTCTGCGCACCTTGACGCTGCTCAACAATGCCGGCGTGACGGGCGCGAACGAAAGCGAGTTGCAGAAGCTTTCTGCCGACCGGGACTTTAACCCGCTGGTCATCGCGAATCTGGAAGATGCCGACCGGCTTGTCGCCTTTGTCGTGCACAAGCCCGTCTATGTCCCGTCGCGCCTCAAGCCCGTCGTCTATGGCGACGCGCTCAAATATCGCGATCTGCTCGACCGGATATTCTGGGTGATCGCCGACGAGATGGAGGCAAAGCCGCTCGACGACCGGCTCGGCGAGGTGAAGGTGCCGACGCTGATCATCTGGGGCCGCCACGACAAGCTCATCGACGTCAGCTGCGTCGCGACGCTCGAAAACGGCATCGCGAACAGCCGCAGCCATGTCTTCGACCATGTCGCGCACGTCCCGATGATCGAGGCCCCGAAAGCGACCGCCGAGGTCCAGCGCGCGTTCCTGGCGGAGCATCCTTAGCGGGACGCCGTTCATCGTTAAATCGTCATCCCGGCGAAGGCCGGGATCTCGCCCTTGCGTAGAGCTGCACCGGCGAGATCCCGGTCTTCGCCGGGATGACGAGTGAGTGGCGCTTGCCAACCCCCCAATCCCGCGCCACTCTCCCCTCAAAACAGGGAGAGGGACATGCGCCTCAACGTGGGCCTGCTCGGCGGGGGAAGCTGGGGAACGACCGTCGCGGCGCTGGTGTCGCGCAACGCGCCGATCACGCTGTGGGCGCGCGACGCCGAAACGGTCGATGCGATCAACCGCGACCATGAGAACCGCAAATATCTCTCGGGCATCAAATTGCCCCCTGCGCTCCGTGCCACCGGCGACATTGGTCAGGCGGTGGCGGGGGCCGACGTGCTCGTCATGGGCGTGCCCTCGCACAGCTTTCGCGGCGTTCTGGAGGAAGCGCGCGCGCATCTGCGCCCGTGGGTCCCGGTGATCAGCCTGACCAAGGGGCTCGAACTCGCGTCGGGCAAACGCATGACCGAACTGATCGAAGAGGTGCTGCCCGGCCACCCCGTCGGCGTTCTCACCGGACCCAATCTGGCGCGCGAGATCATGAGCGGGCAGGCGGCGGCGAGCGTGCTGTCGATGGAGGACGAAATCGTCGTCCGCGCGCTCCAGCCCTTGTTCCACTCGGGGCTGTTCCGCGTTTACACCAACACCGACCTTCTGGGCTGTGAACTCGGCGGCGTGCTCAAGAATATCGTCGCGATCGCGGTGGGCATGGGCGACGGGCTGGGGGCAGGGGACAATACACGCGCCGCGCTCATCACGCGCGGCCTGTCCGAAATCACGCGGCTCGGCGTGGCGATGGGCGGGCGGCCGGAAACTTTTGCCGGGCTCACCGGCATGGGCGATCTGATCGCGACCTGCACCAGCCCCTTGTCGCGCAACCGCCATGTCGGTGTCGAACTCGGCAAGGGACGGCACATCGACGCGATCATCGCCGACATGCACATGGTGGCAGAGGGCGTCAAAAGCGCCCCGACGGTGATGGCGCTCGCCGACCGTTACGGCCTCGACATGCCGATCGCGCGCGACGTGTTCGACGTGACGCAGGGAAAACGCAGCGCGCTCGACGTGTTTCGCGGCCTCCTGCGCTCGTCGGTCGGCGACGAAGCGCACCCCGGATAGGCGCGTCGGCACGCGATTCCACCGCGAGCCGTGAAAAATCGGCGGTGGGACGGGAATAAATCGGCCGCCTCCTTCGTTGCTCTCCTGACCACAGGGTCCACAAGGAGAATGACGATGAAAACATGGACGACTTTGGCCGCAATCCTGGCTGTTCCCGCGGGTGTTGCCGCCGCGGCGGTCCCCTATCATGCGATGCCGGCTGGCTTCGAGCGCCCCGAAATCCGCTCGGTCCCCATCGCCGGGATCAAGAACCAATATTGGTTCAACTATCAGGCCGACATCCTCGAAGCCGAAAAGGAACTGGTGAGCGACCTGCGCCGCGCGACCGACCGCGAGGACCGCTGGGACGCGTGGGACGAATGGGCGAACGAGATCGTCGATGCCGACAAGGACTATGTGAAGGAAATGCGCAAGAAAGGCTATCGCGCCGGCCGCGTCACGGTCGGCTGATCGCCGCACCCATCCCCCCGCCTCGCCGGGGTCACGGGAGGGCGGGCGCAGCGATGCGCCCGCCCTTTTTCGTGGGTGTTCGCGCCGCCGCGAAGGCAGACGGAGCGCGTTCAACCGATGGCCGCGGGGGTTGTAACTTGCTTCTGCCGTGGCCATCTACGGTCCAGCTACCAGTCGCAATCGACGGTCCCGAGGGCCATTTTCATCCCTCCCTTCTTTCTTTTTCGTCTCTTAGCCCGCGATAAGCGGTCGATGATGATTGCTCGCGCCCGAAAGAAGGAACATTCTCATGACATATTATGGCAAGATTCAGAGCTACGACACCGGCAAGGGTGCGGGAACCATCACCCCCGACAAGGGCGGCGACAACCTCGCGTTCGTCAAGGCCGATCTGCAGCAGGAAGCCGCCGAACCCAAGGTCGGCCAGCACTTTGGATATGAGACCCGCCAGGTCAGCGGTGGCAAGGCGCAGGCGGTAAAGCTCCAACAGTCACAGGGCCAGCCGACTGAAAAGCAGCAGGGCTGATCGAATATCGGCCGGGAGTCCGTCGACCCAGACGCTCCCGGCCGATCGTCCCGTCTCGCCATATTGCCAAGGAAAGAGTCGATGGATCTCAACGAACTACTAGGCGCCCATCAACTCGAATTGATGAAAGCGAGCGCATCCTGCGACGCCTCGACCCGCGAGGGTCATTTCACTCGGGTCGCATTTTATGCCAACCGTATCCAGAAATTGAGAGATTCCTACCATATGCGCAGCCCGATCATGCGGCCCGTATTGCAGGAAACCCTGATCTGCGAACTATATGCTGGAGATTCCGCGTCAGATCGCCAGACCGACACATTGGAATGCTGGAAAAGCGAAGGCGTAGCCCTCTATTCTCCCCGCCCGCGCTTCCACCCTGCATCACGCGCCGCCCGTTCGCCTTCGGCGTCCAGCGGTTCCCCCGCCATCATCGCGGCGGCTGCGGCAGCGAGCGACGCCGACGACGCCTGGCGATAGTCGGTCGCCTGCGATCCGCGCAGCGTCTGTTCGAGTGTCCAGCCTTCGCCCTCGCGGCACGCGATGCCGTCGACCGCCGCGCTTTCGAAGCTGCGGCAATAGCGCCCGTCCTGCGCGCGGAAGCTGAGGCCGATCCGTGTTGCCGCGTCTGCCGGCTGGTTCGACGCGAGCTGCGTGTCGAGCGCGTTGGCAAGCGGCCCCGATGCGACGAGCGCGCCGCTTTCGACCGCGACCGGGCTTGCCGGTCCCCACGGCTGCATGCCGACGGTCAGCCCAAGCACCAGCGCGGCGGCCATCGCGCCCCACTGCATCGCGCCCCATTGCCCGCCAAAGCGCGCTTGCCGCGCCGCGCGGCGCTCGGCGAGGCTCGTGTCGACCGCCGCTTCGGCCCGAAGCAGCTGCGTCAACCGGTCGGGCAGCGGCTCGTCGAGCACCGGCGCGAAATGCGACCGCAGCCGGTCCTTCAATTCCCGCTGGCGCCTTATCTCCGCCGCGAGCGCCGCGTCGTTCGCTGCCTCGCGTTCGATGCGGCGCGCGGTCAGATCGTCGAGTTCGCCATCGACAAAGGCGGCGATGGTCGCAGGATCGTGGGTCATGCCGCTTCTCCCAGTATATGCATCAATGTCTCGCGCCCGCGCGCGAGACGCGAGGTGACGGTACCGATCGGCACGTCGAGGATTTCGGCGGCTTCGCGATACGCATAGCCTTCGACGAGGACGAGCATCACCACCTCGCGCTGCTCGTCGGGCAGGCGCGCCATCGCGCTGTCGACGTCACCCGCGAGCGCACCCGCCTCGACCTCGGCGGCGCCGTCGCCCGCGACCTGCGTCACGGCATCGTCGATCGGGTCGTGCTGCCCGCGGCGTCCTGCCGCGCGGCGGTCGTCGATCCAGAGGTTTCGGGTGATGCGGTACATCCAGCTATCCAGTCTCGTTCCTTGTTGCCACTGTTCGCGCGATTTCAGCGCGCGTTCGATCGCCGCTTGGCAGAGGTCGTCGGCATCGCTGGCATCGCGCGTCAGCCCGCGCGCAAAGCGGCGGAGGCGCGGCAGCAATTCGACCAGTTCCTCTTCAAAGCGCATGATCGCCTTTTCGATTGTTTGTGGATGAAACGACGCCCTTCTATCGTTTCTTCCGCATCATGCTAAATTTTTTGCGCGCGCGCCGTTCAGCGCGGTGCAACGGACGGACGGTTAAGGACGGTCGATGGCCAGTTGGAAAAGCCTTGTCGCACTCGCTGCGCTCGCCATCACGGCGGCGGGCTTCGGCGCGTCGGCGCAGATCGGCCTGCCAAGCGTCCAGATCCCCGACGCCGCGCGCAACCTGCCGCCGCTGCCCGATGTGGTGGGCGAGCCGCTAATCGCGGTGGGCGAGCGGCTCGACCGGCTGCGGCTCGACCGGATCACGACGCTGCTGCGTGCCCACCCCGACCGGGTCGAGCTCGACCGCAACGACCAGCCGGCGGTACGCGGCGTCCTTGTCGCGACCGGGGTCGACGCCGCAATGGCGGCGCGCGTGGCGGCCGAAGGCTTTGCCATGATCGACCGCGAGCGCGTCGACGGTCTCGACATGGAAATCCTCCGCTTTCGCGTCCCCGATGGCCAAAGCCTCGCGCGCGCGCAGAAACGGCTGCAAAAGCTGCTTCCGGGCGCCGCGGTCGACGCCGACCATCTCTATTTCACCAGCGGCCCCGGCGGCGCGCTCCCCGCAACGGCGCTTGCCAGCGGAACGGCGGGCTCCGGCGCGCTCGGGCTGATCGACGGCGGCGTTGCCGCGCATCCCTCGGTTGCGGGGCGTGTCGAGCAGCGCGGCTTCGCAAATGGCGCGCCGAGCGCCAGCCGCCACGGCACTGCCGTCGCCTCGCTCCTCGTCGGCAGCGGCAGCGTGCGCGGCGCGGCTTCGGGCGGGCGGTTGCTTGCCGCCGACGTCTATGGCCGCGACCCCGCGGGCGGCAACGCCACCGCCATCGCGCGCGCGCTCGGCTGGCTCGCCGAAAACAAGGTCCCGGTGACGACGATCAGCCTTGTCGGCCCCGACAACCGGCTGCTCGGCGTCGCGGTATCGCGCGCGCAGGGGCGCGGGATGCTGATCGTCGCGGCGGTTGGCAACGATGGCCCCGCCGCGCCGCCCGCCTATCCCGCCGCCTACAAGGGTGTGCTCGCGGTGACCGGTGTCGATGCCAAGGGCAGGGTGCTGCCCGAGGCGGGGCGCGGCGCGCATGTCGCGTTCGCCGCGCCCGGCGACGGCGTGCTTGCGGCGACCGCTGCCGACGCGACCGACCGCCTGCGCGGAACGTCGTTCGCCGCGCCGCTCGTCGCGGGGCGTCTCGCACGCCATTATCGCAGCCCCTCGATCCCCGCGATCGAGCCCGCGGTGCGCGCCCTGATGGCCGAGGCGCGCGATCTCGGCAAAAAGGGACGCGACAAAATCTACGGCCACGGCCTGATTTGCGCCGATTGCGCCGGGCGCTGACAACCCGCCCGTCTTTTTCGCCGTCATTGCGAGGAGCGTAGCGACGACGCAATCTCCAGCGATCGTTGGTGCACCCGCGAGAGCCGGAGATTGCTTCCCCCGGCTGCCGCCGGGCTCGCAATGACGCCTTACCAATTCGACCGGAAAAAATTTTCATCGTCCGGGGAAGAAAGCCCGGAGCGCCATCGTTCTCCTCCCAAGCCCACCCCTCCGGGCTGAAAATCGAAGGAGAAGACTGATGGCTAACCGTAATCTCATTCCCGCCGCCGCGCTGATGGCGTCGGCGCTCGCATTCGCAATGCCCGCTTCGGCGCAGTTGCTTGGTGGCAGCGGCGGCCTCGGCGGCAATCTCGGCAGCACCATCGGCGGCACGCTCGGCAATCCGACCGGGCCGATCGGCGGCACCATCGGGACCGCGGGTGACGTCACCGGCTCGGGTCGCGGCGATGCCAAGGTCGACCGCCGCTCGGGCCGTGTCCAAGGCAGCGGCGGCGCCGATGCGCGCGGCAGCGGTTCGACCGATGCGTCGGGCGACCTGCTCGGCAGCACGCTCGGCGGCAGCGCTTCGGGCTCGGGCAATGCCTCGGGTCAGGGCAGCCTCGACGCCCAGCTCATCGGCACCGATCAGGTCGGGCAGACGGCGCGCGGCGCGGTCGGCACCGCCAAAGGCGCGGCAGCCACGGCGACCGGAACGGCGCGCGGCGCCGCGGGTCAGGCCGTCGGAACCGCCAGCGGCGCGGCCTCGAACGTGTCGGGCAGCGCGAACGGCGCGGCCTCGGGCGCGGGGGCCTTTCAGGGCAGCCTCGGCCAGCTCGCCGCCCAGGGTAGCGGCGCGGCCAGCGGCGAAGGCATGTTCGCCATTGCCCCCGGAATGCCCGTCACCGATCCGCGCGGCAAGGTCATCGGCCATGTCCAGTCGCTCCGCCAGACCGGCCGCGGTGTCGTCGAGGCGGTGACCGTCGAGGTCGGCGACCGCGTCGCGACGCTTCCTGCGGCAAGTTTCGCGGGATCGGGCGACGTCCTCGTCAGCGGCATGACCAAGGGTCAGCTGAAGGACGCCGCCAAGGAACAGGAAAATGCCGACTAACCCGAAGAAAGGGGCACCGGCGCCCGCGACCCTTCGATAGCGCCGGTTGATACTGGGCGGGCCCGCTGCGGCCCGCCCATTTTTTCTGGACGAGAGCCCGATCGACGCGCGAAAACCATCCGAAACGCGCCGCCACACCGATGGAAATGCAAAAAATAATGCTTGTGGGTCACGGCTTTACCGGCGCATCCCATGCCGACCGGTCTTCCCCGCGCAACTATCGCCTGTCCCGCGAGTATTCATGTGCCAGATGGGGACACGCGGCCGCGTGGGCCTGTCTGCGCAGTTTGAAGGAGTAGGCTATGGGTGCCGTTTCGAATAATCAAAGACTGACACTGCTGCTCGCGATGCTCGCGGTGCCGCTGACGGGCAGCATTGCCGCGCGGGCGCAGGATGCGTCCGAGGATGACGTGATGGCCACGGTCTATGCCGCGCGCGTCCCGGCGCTTGCCGGCCTCGCCGAAGGACCGAAGATCGACGGCATCATTTCGGCGCGTCAGGGCAACCGGATGCAGGTCACGACGACCGACGGCACCAGCACGACGATTGCGATCAGCGAAGAAACCAAGATCAAGGCAAAGGGCGGCTTCCTGGGCCTGAACAGCAGCAAGGTGGCGGCCAATTCGCTGCTCAACGGCCTGCCGGTTGCCGTCGAAACACGCCAGTGGGAAGGCGGCCTCGTCGCGAGCGAAGTCGATCTGAAGAGCAAGGATCTTCGCACCGCGTCGATGATCCATGTCGGCACCGACCAGCGCTTTGCCGAACAGACCGCGGCAACCGACGCGCTGCGCGCCCGCGTCGGCGACATCGACCAGTATAATGTCAAGAGCACCACCGACGTCCATTTCGACGTCGGCAAGGCCGTGCTGTCGGAACAGGCAAAGGCCGATCTGTGCGCAACCGCCTCTGCCGCCGCCGCGACGGATAACGCGCTGCTGCTCGTCGTCGGCTACACCGATTCGACGGGCAGCCAGGAATTCAACCAGGTGCTCAGCGAAAAGCGCGCCGGCCGCGTGGTCAACCATCTGCAGCAGGCCTGCGGCTGGAAACCCTATCGCATGCTGACGCCGACCGGCATGGCCGAAGCCGATCCGGCGGCGAGCAACGACACGCCCGAAGGCAAGGCGCAGAACCGCCGCGTTGCGGTCAACGTCCTCGTCAGCAAGAGCGTCGACGGCCTCTAACTGCGGAAGGGCGCTGCCCGACCGAAACCGACATGGCGGGAAGCGCAAATCCGGGCGCTTCCCGCCATTGTCATTTCTGCGCTGGCTGGGTCTCAGCCAGCAGCGCCGTCGCCTCGTCGCCCTGCCAGTCGAGTGCGCCGACGACGCGCCACACTTCCTTGCCCGCCGCGTCATAAAGCACTGTCGTCGGCAGCGCGGCGTTATAGGCGTCGAGCAGACCATTCTCGGGATCGAGATAGGGTTGCAGCGTCTTGAGCCCCGCCTTCTGGAACCAGGGATCGACCACCTTGGCGCCTTGCAGATCCTGCGCGACCGCGATTACGGCCAAATCCTTGCGCGCGGCGGCCAGCGCGTCGAGCGTAGGCATTTCGGCGACGCACGGCGCACACCATGTCGCCCAAAGATTGACGAGCAGCGGGCGTCCGCGAAACTGCGCCAGCGTCACCGGCGCATCGTCGGGGCCGCGAAACGAGGCCGCTGGGGCGGGCTCGCCGCGATGCGTGCGGTCGACCTGATGCTCAAAGGAGCCGATCGCTTTATCGTGCGACAGATTTGCTTGCGCGCCAGCCGCTTGCCCGTCGGCCTGCTTTTCCCTATCGCAGCCCGCGATCGATCCGGCCATCAGCAGGGCCAGGACGACAAGACAAGGGCGCGGGACGCGGTGGATGACCAATTCTCCGGACAGTAACAGCATGTGGGGCGGCCGCTTCGGTGGCGGACCCGCTGCAATCATGCAAGAGATTAACGCCTCGATTCCCGTCGACAAGCGGTTGTGGGAAGAGGATATCGCCGCCAGCCGCGCCCACGCTGCGATGCTCGGCGCCTGCGGGATCATCGGTGCCGAGGATGCCGTCCAGATCGACCGCGGCCTCGCGCAGATTGCCGACGAATTTGCGAAGGACGGCGTTCCCGTCGATCTCGCGCTCGAAGACATCCACATGACCGTCGAATCGCGGCTCAAGGAACTGGTCGGCGAACCGGCCGGTCGGCTCCACACAGCGCGCTCGCGCAACGATCAGGTCGCGACCGATTTCCGTTTGTGGACGCGCACCGCGTGCGACCGCATCGATGCGGGGCTCAAGGCGCTTCAGGCGGCGCTGCTCGCGCGCGCCGAAGAGCATGCGGACAGCATCATGCCCGGCTTCACGCACCTTCAGGTCGCGCAGCCCGTGACGCTCGGCCATCACCTGCTCGCCTATGTCGAAATGGCGCGCCGCGACCGCGGCCGTTTTGCCGATGCGCGCCGCCGTCTCAACGAATCGCCGCTCGGCGCCGCCGCGCTCGCGGGGACCGGCTTTGCGATCGACCGCAACGCGACCGCCGCCGCGCTCGGCTTCGACCGCCCGATGGCGAACAGCATCGACGCCGTGTCCGACCGCGACTTCGCGCTCGAATTTTGCGCCGCCGCGTCGATCGCCGCGATCCACCTGTCGCGCCTTGCCGAGGAAATCGTCATCTGGGCAAGCCAGCCCTTCGGTTTCGTCAGCCTGCCCGACGCCTGGTCGACCGGCAGCTCGATCATGCCGCAAAAGCGCAATCCCGATGCCGCCGAACTGGTGCGCGGGCGTGCGGGACTGCTCCTCGGCGCATTCCAGCGGTTGGCGGTGATCGTGAAGGGGCTGCCGCTCACCTATTCGAAGGATTTGCAGGACGACAAGGAGACGCTGTTCGGCGCCTTCGATGCGCTCGCGCTGTCGCTCGCTGCGATGACGGGCATGGTCGAAACCCTGGCTTTCCGTACCGACCGGATGCGCGCGCTCGCCGCGTCGGGTTATTCGACCGCAACCGATCTTGCCGACTGGCTGGTGCGTGAAGCCGGCGTGCCGTTCCGCGAGGCGCATCATGTCGTCGGCGCCTGCGTCAAGCGCGCCGAAGAGCTGGGCGTCGAGCTGTCGGCGCTGCCCGCATCCGACGCCGCGGCAATCCATGCGGCGGTGAGCCCCGAAGCGCTCGCCGCGCTGACGGTCGAGGCGTCGGTCGCGAGCCGCACAAGCTATGGCGGCACCGCGCCCGAGCGGGTAAGGGAAGCGATCGCCGCGGCGCGCGCCGCGCTGGAAGGACAGGATTGATGGCGAACCACCGCTCCATCATCACGATATTTGCCGCCGCCGCATTGCTCGGCGCATGCGGCGCAAAGGAAGATCTGAAACCGCCGGCAGGTGAACCCGGCCCGGCAGTCCCCCTGGGCGCGACCCGCGCCCCGACGACGGAGGAGCTCACGACGCCTGACGCGCAGGCCCGGCCCGCGCGCAGCGACGAACTTCTCAAACGCTCCGAACGCCGCGAACCCGACGAATTTGATCTGCCCCCTCCGGGCTGATCGCACCCAGCTTCAATCAGTCCGTTCGTGTCGAGCGTAGTCGAAACACCCATTGAAATCATGTGCCCGAAGGGCATCTCGACTTCGCTCCGTGCGAACGGTTCAGAATAACAGGATCTGACTGTGGACCATTTCCAATATCGTGACGGCATCCTTCACGTCGAAGACATCCCGTTGCCGCGCATTGCCGAAGAAGTCGGCACTCCCGTTTATGTCTATTCGCGCGCGACGCTCGAACGCCATGCCCAGACATTCCGGGACGGGCTCAAGGACGTTCCGAAGAAGCATCTTGCCTTCGCGATCAAGTGCAACCCCAACCTCGGCGTGCTACGCGTGCTGGCGCGGCAGGGCTATGGCGCCGACGTCGTGTCGGGGGGCGAGCTCGAACGCGCGCTCGCCGCGGGCATGGCGGCCGAGGACATCGTCTTTTCGGGCGTCGGCAAGACGCGCGCCGAACTCGCGCTCGGCCTCGATCGCGGCATCGGCCAGTTCAATATCGAGCATGAACCCGAAGGCATCGCGCTTGCGGAAATCGCCGTCCAGAAAGAGATGACCGCGCGCGCCGTGCTTCGCGTCAACCCCGACGTCGATGCGGGCACCCACGCCAAGATTTCGACGGGCAAGGCCGACAACAAGTTCGGCGTCGGGATCGACGTCGCGCCAGAAATCTTCGGTCGCCTCGCGGGGCTTCCGGGGTTGCAGCTTCGCGGCGTGGCGCTCCATATCGGCAGCCAGCTCACCAGCCTCGCCCCGCTCGAGGCGGCGTTCGAGCGCGTCGGGCGCCTCGTCGCCGACCTGCGCGCCGCCGGACACAGCATCACCCATGTCGATCTCGGCGGCGGCCTCGGCGTTCGGTACCGCGAAGGGGACAATCCCCCGACCCCCGCCGAATATGGCGCGATGGTCGCGCGCGTGACAAAGGATTGGGATGTCACGCTGATGTTCGAACCCGGCCGCGTCATCGCGGGCAATACCGGCGTTCTTTTGACCGAGGTGCTGTGGGTCAAGCCCGGTGCGACCAACCCCTTCGTCGTCGTCGACGCCGCAATGAACGATCTCACCCGTCCCGCGCTTTATGACGCGCACCATGATTTCGACGCCGTCAAGCGCAGCGGCGACACGATGACCGCGTCGATCGTCGGCCCGGTGTGCGAAACGGGCGACACCTTTGCCCGGGACCGCGAGATCGACACGGTCGCCCCCGGCGACCTTGCGGTGTTTCGGACCGCCGGCGCCTATGGCGCAACGATGGCGTCGACCTACAACAGCCGCAGCCTCGTCCCCGAAGTACTCGTCGATGGCGACCGCTACGCCATCGTTGCCGACCGCATCGCGGCGAAAACCATCATGGCGGCCGAGCGCGTGCCCGACTGGCTCGATTGATACAGCGCGGTTGCGTGAATAGGCGGCGACGCTATCTTTTCTTCGTCATGCCGGATTAAGTCCGGCATGACGATAAAAAGGGCAAATTCATGCACCAACTCCCCATCTTCCTGAACCTGACCGGCCGCAGCGTCGTGCTGGTCGGGGAGGGGGAGGCGGCGGACGCCAAGGCGCGGCTGATCGAGCGGGCAGGCGGGCGCGTCGTGTCCGCGTGGGAACAAGGCGCAACCATCGCCTTTGTCGCGCTCGACGACGAAACCGAAGCGCGCGCCGCCGCCGAGCGGCTGCGCGCCCACGGCCTGCTCGTCAATGTCGTCGACCGGCCCGCGCTGTGCGATTTCACTACGCCCGCGATCGTCGACCGTGCTCCCGTGACCATCGCGGTCGGTACTGGCGGCGCATCGGCGGGGCTTGCGAAGGCGGTGCGCCAGCGGATCGAGGCGCTGCTCCCTTCGCGGCTCGGCGCGCTGGCACAGGCGCTCCACGCCGCGCGCGCCGCGATGAAGGCGCGCTGGCCCGACGCCGCGAGCCGCCGCCGCGCGATCGACGCCGCGCTCGCCCCCGGCGGCGCGCTCGACCCGCTGGACGATAGGGCAGCGGAGCGCATCGACGACTGGCTCGCCGCCCCCGCCGAAGTTGGCGCATCCTCGCGCCTCGAAACCGTCCGCCTCGCCGGCCCCGACCCAGACGAGCTCACCCTGCGCGCCGCACGCCTGTTGGGGGAGGCCGACCATATCTTCCACACCCCCGCCGTCCCCGCCGCGATCCTCGACCGCGCGCGCGCCGACGCGGTGCGGCAGGTGACCGATGCGCGCCCCGAAGCGCCTCCGCCGGGGCTGGTGCTGTGGGTCACCCTCGGCGGGGAAGGCTCATAATTCCAGCAATCGTCATCCCGGACTTGATCCGGGATCCAGGCGACGCCGCGTGACAGATCCCGGATCAAGTCCGGGATGACGACCGTTCAAACGCACCGCCCCCAATCTCCCGCTTGCCAACCCCGCCCCACGGCGCAAAGGTTGCGCAACAGCATCTCAAGGGGAACCCCATGCGCCGTCGCACGCTTCTCGCCGCCGTTCCTGCCGCGCTCCTGCCCGCCGCCGCGTCGGCGCAGGCGCCCGCCGCCAAGCCCGCGCCCAAATCGCCGCCGAAGCTGCCGCCCCGCTGGGAGGCGGGCGCCGACCGCTTTGTCCGCCCCGACGTCCACAGCGGCGACCGGCCCGTCGGCGCCAGCTTTGCGTCGCGCACCGCGGTCTATGGCCTCAGCGGCGCGGTCGGCACCGCGCACCCGCTCGCGACGCAGGCGGGGATCGACATGTTGCGCCGTGGCGGCTCGGCGGTCGATGCCGCGATTGCGACCAACGCCTGCCTCGGCTTGCTCGAGCCCACCGCGAACGGGATCGGCGGCGACGCCTATGCAATGATCTGGGACCCCAAGGTCAAGAAGCTCGTCGGCCTCGCCGGGTCGGGCAAAAGCCCGCGCGCGCTCGACCTCGCGACGGTGCGTTCGCGTGCCAGGAACGGCGTGCTGCCGCCCTATGGCGCGGTGACCGTGTCGGTCCCCGGCACGGTCGATGCGTGGTGGGCGATGCACCAGCGCTATGGCAAGCTGCCGTGGAAGGAACTGTTCGATCCCGTCATCGAACATGCAGAGGCGGGCGCGCCCGTCCCCGACCTGATCGCTTATTATATGCGCCGCAGCCTCGCCAATTTCCGCGCCCCCGGCCGCGGGATCGAAGAGGTCGACAATGCGCTCCGCACCTATGGCATGGCCGATGGTCAGGGGCCGCGGGCGGGGCAGGTGTTCCGCAACCCCGACCTCGCGCGTACCTTTCGCCTGATCGCGGAGGGCGGGCGCGACGTCTTTTACGACGGAGAGATTGCGGCGACGATCGACGCCTATTTCCGCCGCATCGGCGGCTGGCTGCGGCGTGAGGACCTCGCCGCGCACCGCGCCGAGTGGATCGAGCCGCACCGTATCAGCTATCGCGGCACCGACGTCTATGCCCTCGGCGCGAACACGCAGGGGATTGCGACGCTGCAGATGCTGGGCATCCTCGAACAGTTCGACTTGCAGGGCGCGGGGTTCCAGTCGGCGCTGTCGATCCACCTGCAGGCAGAGGCAAAGCGCCTCGCGTACGAGGATCGCTCGCGTTACTACGCCGACCCGCATTTCGCCGACGTGCCCGTCGAATGGCTGATTTCCAAGGATTATGCGGCCCAGCGCGCCAAGCTGATCCGCCCCGACCGCCTGCTCACCCCCGTCTATCCGGGGCAGGCGCCGAGCCGTGGCGACACCACCTATTTCAGCTGCGCCGACAAGGACGGGATGATGGTGTCGATGATCCAGTCGAACTTCCGCGGCATGGGGTCGGGGCTCGTCGCCGATGGGCTGGGCTTCATGTTCCAGGATCGCGGGCAGTTGTTCAGCCTGGCTGACGGCCACCCCAACATCTACGCCCCCGGCAAGCGCCCGTTCCAGACGATCATCCCCGGCTTTGCGGCGCGGGGCGACACGCCGTGGCTCAGCTTTGGCGTGATGGGCGGCGACATGCAGCCGCAGGGGCAGGCGCAGATCGTCGTGGGCAGCCTCGACTACGGCCTCGACATTCAGGCGGCGGGCGATTCGCCGCGCTGGCATCACGAAGGATCGTCGCAATCGATGGGGGAGGATGCGCCGGGGCTCGGCCCGACGGGGCTGCTCCGCCTCGAAAGCGGCGTCCCCGCCGCAACGCGCGCCGCGCTCGCCGAAATGGGCTGGACGATCGGCGATCCCGACGGCGGCTTCGGCCGCTATCAATGCGTCGAACAGCGGATGGACGGCGACACCCGCGTCTACGCCGCCGCCAGCGAAATGCGCGCCGACGGCTGCGCGCTGGCGTATTGAGGGGGCCTAACTCTTCGTCACCCCGGACTTGATCCGGGGTCCATTGATTTAGCGCCGCGCAAGAGGATGTTGGATCGGCGCTGCGCTCGTGTCGAGTTCGGCCCGATACTCGTTAATCAGCCGCTGGCTCAAGAAAATCTCCCCGCCACCTAATGCTGCCGCACATCATTATGCGCCACCTCTTCGCGTCGTTGGCTTGGGGCGAGGTCTGATGCTCCGCGCGCTTCGCACTTCCTCCCGAAAAACCGCTTTCCTACATTATCCCGCCATGCCACCCTCGGTCCATGGCTCCCCATCCGCTCTCCCGTCTGCGGCGGCTGCAATCGCGGCTGCGGCGTGCTCCGCTCGCACGATCGACACCGACGGTCCGCGAACCGCAGAATAATGCAATCGCGAGTGAAGTTGCGCAGTTTTCCGCCATTTCGCGCCTTGCACCTTCCGGCGCGCGATGACGGGTCGTGGCTCCGCCCCTGGCAACCGCAAAAACGCGATTGCGAGTAAAGTTACGCAGTTTTCCGCGCCTTTTCGCATCTTGTCAGCGGGCGGCTGCGCGCTGCTGCTGACAGCGCCGCAAACCCCTGCTAACGGCGCCCGATGACGACTCCCCTTTCGCACATCCGCAATTTTTCGATCATCGCGCATATCGACCATGGCAAGTCGACGCTCGCCGACCGGCTGATCCAGTTCACCGGCGGGCTGACCGAGCGCGAAATGTCGGCGCAGGTGCTCGACAATATGGATATCGAGAAGGAGCGCGGCATCACCATCAAGGCGCAGACGGTGCGCCTCTCCTACACCGCGAAGAACGGCGAAACCTATCAGCTCAACCTGATGGACACGCCGGGGCACGTCGACTTCGCCTATGAAGTGTCGCGGTCGCTGGCGGCGTGCGAGGGCGCGCTGCTCGTCGTCGACGCGGCGCAGGGGGTCGAGGCGCAGACGCTCGCCAACGTCTATCAGTCGATCGAGCACGACCATGAAATCGTGCCGGTGATCAACAAGATCGACCTGCCCGCCGCCGACGTCGACAAGGTGAAGGCAGAGATAGAGGATATCATCGGTCTTCCCGCCGACGACGCGGTGCTCGCGAGCGCCAAGTCGGGAATCGGGATCGAGGAGGCCTTGGAAGCCATCGTCGCGCGCATCCCGCCGCCCAAGGGCGACGCCGCCGCGCCGCTCGTCGCGATGCTCGTCGACAGCTGGTACGACCCTTATCTGGGCGTCGTCATCCTGATCCGCGTGATCGACGGCACCTTGAAAAAGGGCCAGCAGATCAAGTTCATGCAGGCGGGCACCACCCACCTCATCGACCGCGTCGGCTGTTTCACCCCCAAGCGCACCGACCTCGTCGAAATCGGACCGGGCGAGATCGGCTTCATCACCGCGCAGATCAAGGACGTCGCGCAGGCGCGCGTCGGTGACACCGTCACCGACGCCAAAAAGCCTGCCGCGGCGCCGCTCGCGGGGTTCAAGGAAGTCCAGCCGGTCGTCTTCTGCGGCCTGTTTCCGACCGACGCGAACGACTTCGAGAAACTGCGCGAGAGCATCCAGAAGCTGCGGCTCAATGACGCGTCGTTCAGTTTCGAGATGGAGAGCTCGGCGGCGCTCGGTTTCGGCTTCCGCTGCGGCTTTTTGGGGCTGCTCCACCTCGAGATCATCCAGGAGCGGTTGACCCGCGAATATGACCTCGACCTGATCACCACCGCGCCGTCGGTGGTCTATAAGCTGAAGCTCGGCCATACCAAGAATGAGGCGGCGAAGGAGATCGAGCTCCACAACCCCGCCGACATGCCCGACCCCAACCGCATCGACGAGATCGAGGAGCCGTGGATCGAGGCGGTGATCTATGTCCCCGACGATTATCTCGGCCCGATTCTGAAGCTCTGCCAGGACCGGCGCGGGGTGCAAAAGAACCTCACTTACGTGGGCGGCCGCGCGCAGATCACCTACGAACTGCCGCTCAACGAAGTGGTGTTCGACTTCTACGACCGGCTCAAGAGCATTTCGCGTGGCTATGCGTCGTTCGACTATCACCAGATCGGCCACCGCCCCGGCGACCTTGTGAAGATGAGCATCCTCGTCAACAACGAGCCGGTCGATGCGCTGTCGATGATCGTCCACCGCGGCTCGGCCGAATCGCGCGGGCGCGGCATGTGCGAGCGGCTGAAGGACCTGATCCCGCGCCACATGTTCAAGATCCCGATCCAGGCGGCGATCGGCGGCAAGGTCATCGCGCGCGAAACCATCGCCGCGCTGCGCAAGGACGTCACCGCCAAATGCTACGGCGGCGACGCGACGCGCAAGAAAAAGCTTCTGGAAAAGCAGAAGGAAGGCAAGAAACGAATGCGCGAATACGGCAACGTCAACATCCCGCAAGAGGCCTTTATTGCCGCGCTGCGGATGGGCGACGACGCCTGATTGCCGGATTAACAATCACCGCAATTGTCGTTCAGCTTCGGTTCGGAAGAGAAAGCAGAAGAGCGCGTCGTCACCAATAAACATACCAGGGACGACCAATGATAAGAAAAGCTCTCCTCCTTTCATCCTTCGCGCTGCTCGCAGGCTGCGCGTCCATCAAACCCGCCGAGATGCGCTTGCCCGCGGGGCTTGCGGCCGACGCGGCGTCGATGACGATCAACGGCATCGGCGGCGGCCGCCACGGGCGCTTCACCGTCGGCGACTATCGCGGCGGCTTCGAACGCTCCGAGGAACGCCTCGCGATCTTCGACGCCTTTGTGAAGAATTACGGCCATGTCGCCTACACGATCGAAGGGCCCGAGATCAGCGACTATATCGACGCGCGCTGCCGGATGCGCGAGCGCGAGATCGACCTAGGGATCATCGAGTTCAAGCCGAAGAAAATGGCCTTCCGCTGCGAATTCCTTTCCGCCGGCCATCCCTTCCCGGCGCGCTTCGAACTGCAGGAGGTCAATCGCGGCCTCGGCGGGGCGCTGAGCCGCGAAGAGCGGCGCGGCGAGATCGCGCTCGGCGGCGAGATCGTTCAGATGCGCTCGGTCCACAAGATCGAAGGGTCGGGCCTCGCGGTCGCGAGCCCCATCGGTTATGTCTTCGAGCAGGACGGCCGCGCGGTCGGAGCGGTCGAACTCAACGGCAAGGCGCGCCTCTTCATCCCGCAAGGCACCGATCCGGGCCTTGCCCGCACGCTGACGATCGCCGGCGTTACGCTCGCGGTCTTCTGGGACCCCGCGAACAGCGCGCTCGACGACTGATCCGGCGCTCCGGATTGTCATTGGGCGGGCGGCGCGATAGCGTTGCGTCGGCCGCCCATCGACCGACGGGGATGACATGACCGGCACCACGGCAACGCGGATGTGCGATATCAGGATCGACAGCGCGCTCAACGACGGCACGCGCGTCCAGCTGCGCTGCATCACGCCCGCCGACGAACCGCGCATCCGCGCCGCGATCGCCGAACTTTCGGCGCAGTCGCGCTACCTTCGTTTCTTCACCCCGACCCCCGAACTGCCGAGTGCCGTCACCCGGCGTCTCGCGGCGGTCGACGGGCACGATCATATCGGCTGGGGCGCAATCTGCGTCGATTGTGACGATTGGCCGGCGATCGGCGCAGTCCACGCGGTGCGCCACGCCGATGGTGCGTGCGACGGCGAATTTTCGGTTGCGGTCGTCGATGCGTTTCACGGCAAGGGCGTCGCCCGGATGCTGACGGCTGCGCTATTGATCCAATGTCTTGCCGAGGACCTTGTTTCGCTCGACGTCCATATGCTTTCGGAAAATGATGCGGCGCGGCGCCTCGTCAAATCGCTCGGCGCGACATGGAAAAGCGAATCGGCAGGCGTCGCCGAATATCGGCTCGATGTCGCGAGCGGGCTGGCGTCGCTTCGCAGCGACCCTGGCGCGGGCGGGGTAGAGGACGTCTTTGCGGCACTCGCGGCCTTGTGACGATCGATAGCGATCGGTCCCTCCCGCCGCCGTGGGTCGCTGACGGCGGCGGGAAGGTGAGTCCAAAGGTTCGTTTCCGAATGCTCCCTGTCCTCGCCATCCTGAATAACGGTGACGTCATGACCGCACTGTGATCGCTGTCACAGATGGGCATTTCGCTCATTGCGCCCACGACAAAGGGCGCCGCGACAATGTCCCGGCGCCCTTCACCCTGCCCTTTAGGGAAGGCAGCCCTATTGTGTGTCGCCAACGCCGCTTTCGGACGGGGCGATTTCGCCATTGTCGTCCATGGCATTGGCCTTTTCTTCGCCCATTTCCTCGACGCGATCGGCTTTCTCTTCCATCGCTTCCTTGGCCGGGCCTTCGGGCATTGCATCGGCCTGATCGTCGATGGCTTCGGCCTGGGCCTCCGCCTGATCTTCAACACGGTCGGCTTCGGGGCTTTGGCACGCACCGAGCGCGAACGCCGATGCGGCCGTGAGAGTGATAGCAAACTTGCGCATTATGAGTGTCTCCCTTGCTTACTCCGGACCTAAACGCCGGGGGAGGCGGCTGGTTGCAAGAAAAGTGGTATGTCGCTTGGAACGCGCGTGTTTTTAATTGTGCATGTCCAAGATTCAAAAAAGAGGGCGCCGAAGCGCCCTCTCTCGAACCCATTGTTCGCGAACTCAGTCAGAAGCGCTGCTGGCGCTCGTAAAGGTCGCGATAATGTTGAATTCGCGTCACGCGCAGGCCGGGCATGCCGCTGCGATCGATCGACCTCTGCCAACCTGCGAACTCCTCGAGGGTGAGGCCATAGCGTTCGCACGCCTCGTCGACCGTCAACAGCCCGCCATTCACGGCAGCGACGACTTCGGCCTTGCGGCGCACAACCCATCGCGTCGTGTTCGGCGGCGGCAGCGAATCCAGCGTGAGCGGTTCGCCGAGCGGACCAATGACCTGGGCGGGCCGGATCTTTTGATTCTCAATCATGTTCATTCCATCGTTTCGACGTCGGGGGGGATCGGTGTGACCGACGTCGTTGTCGGTAATCCAAAGGGGCTCAACATCGCCTGAAACCCTCTGGTAAACAGGCCGTTCATAGTTTCGGGAATGCGCTTTTCTTCGTCTGGCAGTTCGAGAAAGCGGACGAGCCGAGCAAGGTCCTTCGCGCCGCGTCCGGTAGCTGCGCGATCGGTGCGCCGACAGAGTATGTGGGTTAGTGCGCGGGTTCGTTCTCGACGTGCCGTATGCATCGCCTGCACTTTCAGCAATTGCACCGTCGGCAAAGACGCCTGCCGCGCGTTCGACACCGCGAGCAGAATGTCGAAGCCCGGCTCCGGCACGCTGATGCCATCTTCGAGGCGGGGAAATTTCGAGGGACTCGCGTTCATTCCGTCGGTCTAGGGCAAAGCGCCTAAGGTCCCGTAAATGCCCGTTTCATGCGTTGTTAGCGTTGCTTAACCGCCGTCAACATTTTGACACCAGTCGCGGAAAAGCTGGCATTTCGATGCGCCAATCCCTAGATGCCGCGGGCCATGGCGACATTGCTTTCCCCTGCCGGCCTTGCCGGCGCCGACTTTCAACTGGCTGAACCCTTGAAGGATCGGCGAGTCGTCGTTGCAATGTCGGGCGGCGTCGATTCGAGCGTCGTGGCGGCGCTCGCCGCGCGATCGGGCGCGGAAGTGATCGGCGTGACGCTGCAGTTATACGACCACGGCGCCAAAGCGAAGCGCGTCGGGGCCTGCTGCGCCGGGCAGGATATCCGCGATGCGCGTGCGGTCGCCGACCGATTGGGCTTCGTCCATCATGTATACGATCACGAAAGCCGGTTTCGCGACACGGTGATCGACCAGTTCGCCGACGAATATCTCGCCGGACGCACGCCGATCCCTTGCGTGCGTTGCAACATGGGCGTGAAATTCACCGATCTGTTCCAGCTGGCCCGCGAGCTTGGCGCCGATTGCCTCGCGACCGGTCATTATGTCCGGCGCGTGATGGGGCCAGAGGGTGCCGAACTCCACCGTGCCATCGATCCGGCGCGCGACCAGAGCTATTTCCTGTTCGCGACCACGCAGGAACAACTCGATTTCCTGCGCTTTCCCCTGGGCGGCCTCGAAAAATCGGTGGTTCGCGAAATTGCCCGCGACCTGGGTTTAGGCGTCGCGGCCAAGCCCGACAGTCAGGACATCTGCTTCGTTCCAGATGGCGACTATGCTTCGCTCGTCCGCAAGCTCCGCCCCGATGCCGACGATCAGGGCGAAATCGTCCACGTCGACGGAACGCCGCTGGGCACGCACAAGGGGCTGATCCACTATACGGTTGGCCAGCGCCGCGGCATCGAGGTCGGCGGGCAGGCCGAGCCGCTCTACGTGGTACGGCTCGACGCCGCGACCAAGCAGGTCGTCGTCGGCCCGCGGCGCGCGCTTGCGGTTTCGGGCGCGCGAATCGTCGAGGCCAACTGGCTTGCGCGTGTCGAGGGGCGGCCGCTGCTTGCCAAGGTACGGAGCATGGCCAAGCCCGTTCCCGCACGCGTCGAAGGCGACCGGCTGCTCTTTGCGGCGCCCGAATATGGCGTGGCTCCGGGACAGGCGGCCGTATTCTATTCCGCCGACAACGAAACGCGTGTGCTCGGCGGCGGTTGGATCGACGCGACCTTCTCTGCAGAATAGATTGTATTTTTCCCGGCGTTGGCCCAGCCTTTCCGCCGAGGGAGAAATGCCATGGTTCATTGGGTTTTGCGCGGCGCCGTTCTGCTATGGGCGCTGTTCTTTGCCATTGTCGGCGTGCAGGGGGTCCTAAGCCCGGCGTCCTACACCGATACCTTTTCGATCATTGTCGACGGGTTTGCAGCGAATACGATCCGTGCCGACCTGTCGGCCTTTTTTCTGGTTTCGGCGGGGAGTGCAGCGATCGGCGCATTGATTCCGGGATGGACGCGGGCGCTGCTCGTCCCCGCAGCGCTTTACGGAACGGCGTTGATCGGGCGCTTGCTGGGGGCAGGGATGGGGGACGCGATCAACAGCGGCATCGTGCAGGCGATGATTGTCGAGGCGCTGTCGGTGGCCTTGATGACCGCAAGTTGGTGGCTGCTCTCACGGCCGGACGCGCCCGACGCGGTCGGAACCGAAGGCACCGGGGCAGCGTGACAAGCCTTGTTATCCGTGAAGTAAGCAGGCTTGTTTTATTCCGGATTATATGAGTTAATACAAAAAAGAGGTCGCTTCGTTTCCTGTATTCATGGAGGAAGCTTATGGCAGCCGACGACAAGCGGAACAATAAGGACCGCCGCACCGAGGAAAGGCGTGTAACCGACGATCCCGACCAAAGCGACGCTGAACGTCGTAAGGCCGATCGGCGGTCGGGGAAGGATCGACGCTCGCCCTGATGCGCACGGCGTCGCGGCGGCCTTCAGAAGAGAGGATGAAGCGTGGCCGACGCACGCAATCCGCGCCTTTCGATCGATATCGTCTCCGATGTCATGTGCCCTTGGTGCATCATCGGCTGGCTGAAATTCGAACAGGTGATGGCGCATTTTTCGGGCCGGATCGATTTCCGGGTCCAGTGGCATCCGTTCGAACTCAATCCCGATATGCCGCCCGAAGGCGAGGATGCCGGGGAGCATGTGGTTCGGAAATATGGGATTAGTGCGGAACAAAGCCGGGCAAACAGCGCCCGTTTGGCTGCGATTGCCGCCGAACTGGGTTTCGTCTTTAACCGCGGTCCGGGCTTTCGCATGCGCAACAGCTTTGACGCCCACCGCCTACTGACCTGGGCGGGCGCGCTCGAGGAGGCGGAGCAGGTGGAGGCGACGGGCGTCCAGACCGCGCTGAAACTGGCGCTGTTCCGCGCGCATTTCACCGACAATCGCGATGTCAGCGACCATGCGGTGCTCGCCGATGTCGCGGCGTCGGTCGGACTCGACCGTGTACGCGCCGCGGCGATCCTGACCAGCGACGATTATGCCGAGATGGTCCGCGTCGAGGAAGCTTATTGGGCCGACCGGAATGTCACCGGCGTCCCGGCCTTTATCCTGGACGGGCGGATGATGGTCCCGGGCGCGCAGGACCCCGAGGTCTTTATCCGCGTTATCGAGAATAGGGTGCTCGCGGCCGCCCGCTGAGGAACTGCCGCCAATCGCCATGCGTTCCATCGCCATTGTCCCGCTCGCAAACGGCGAGCCGCATGACGACGGAGCGATGGATGAGCAAGCAACCCGAAAATCAAAGGCCTTTGGCCCCCGAGGCCGTCAACCGCGAGCAGCAGGACGCCGACAGCCAGGCGCAAACGGTCGCCGATGAGGCACGCCGCGCGCGCCCGCTCGGCGACAGCGACAAGACGCCGGTTGAGAAGCCCACCGACGATGCACAGGATCTGGTCGATCATATGCGGCAAATGACGCATTCGGGCCGCATCGACACCGATGCCTATCGCGGCGAGCGGAGCGACGACGACGAGGAGGGCGAATTGGGGCCCGGCGGCGTTGACTGATGCCGTTGCGCGCCGCGACGCTCCCTGACGCGCTGCGGTTCCCGGCGCGCATGTGCCACATTTCGTCGGCTTCCATGGACCCCAGAGCGACCTTCGCGCGTAGTCCCGGTGCGTCCCCGACCGCCGGGACGAATAGGAGGCACAAGATGACCGAGCACGACCATAGCGCGATCAAGGAACATATGACCGTCATCGGCGCCGACGGCGTCCATGTCGGCACCGTCGATCACCTCGACGGCGAACGCATCAAGCTGACCAAGGCCGACAGCGGCGACGGCAAGCATCATTATCTGCCCGCCGGTCTCGTCGCGGCGGTCGAAGGCGACACGGTGCGGCTGTCGGCGAATGCGGCGAACGCCGTCGACCTGTTCGAAGAGGCCGAATAACCGGCCCCTGACCCCCGGATAAACAGAGGGCCGCGCGGCGCAATCCGGCGCCCCGGCACTGAAACTGGCCCGTCCCCGACGCTCCCGGACGGGCCATTTTCTTTTGCGGTGCCCCCGGCGATGCAGTCGAGACGTTCGGCTTTTTTCAACGCGATGCCGTTAAGCAGGCGCGATGACCAGGGCGACGAACAGAAAAAGCGCGATGCTGGCGCGCACAATGGTGGCGCTGCTGCTGTTCGCGGCCGGATATGGAATCGCAAACCGCCATCAGCTGACGCACGACGTTGCCTATCGGCTCGCGGTCGGTGATTGGCGGAGCGCCGCGACTGCCTTTTCCTTTCAGGCAGGGCAGGCGGCCGCGCTGTTCGCCGCGCTGTGGCTGATGCCGCGGCGATGGGCGGCGGCGGTACTGACGCTGGCGGGCGCGTCCATCCTGGTCAACATCGGTTATAGCGACCTGGTGCCCGAGCCCGTCGACGGAGCTATCCTGGCGTGGATGTTCGCCGAGGCGCGGCAGGCAGGCGCCGCGCTCGGCGCCTTTGGCGCACAGATCGCGGGGTCGGCGATGCAGGCGGCACTCGCCGTGGCGCTGTTCGCGGGAGCGAGGATCGCGATGCGGCGGACGAGCGCGCCGCGCTGGACGAGGCGGAACGCCCTTGCCGCCGCCGCGCTGCTCGTGGCGCCCAGCCTGATTTACCGCACGGCGCCGCTGTGGCCCGAGGGGGCCGAGCGGAACATCTATGGCCTGGCATGGGATCTTGCGACCGCGCCGCCGCCGCCCGCGCGCGCCGCGCCCGATATTGCGCTCGATGCGGCACAGCCGCGGCCCGACCATATTATCTGGCTGGTCGACGAAAGCGTCGCGGCCGAACCATTCGCACGCCTGATTTCGCCGCAGCTGAAGGACGTTCGCCACGTCGATTTCGGTGTCGCTGCAGCGGTGGGGCATTGCAGCGCACCCGCGCAGGTCGCGCTGCGGTCGGGCGTCGATGTTCGCCGCGTCGATGCCGACACCGACCTGCGGCGCACGCCGTCGATCTGGGGCTATGCGCGCGGTGCGGGCTATCGCACCGCGTTGATCGACGGGCAGACGAGCGGCGCGCCGCAGAATCTGCTGCTCGCGCCCGAGCTGGCGCTGATCGAAGATAATCGCGCGATGGCGGCGGGGATCGACACCGATCGCGCGATTGCCGACGCGTTGAACCATCGGATGCGCGGGGAAGGGCGGAGCTTTACGCTCGCAGTGCTGCGCGGCGTACATTTCCAGTATCGCGATCATTATCCGGCGGGTGCGCTGCCCGCCGATGCGCCGCTGACCGAACAATATGCGACGGCGCTGCGCTGGTCGAAACGCGACTTCTTCGCGCGGCTGCTGGATGGCGTCGACCGGGAACGCGTGGCGATTGTCTATACGTCCGATCACGGGCAGAATCTGCGCGAGGGCGCGTTGCCGCATTGCAGCCGCGCGCCGGTTGCCGACGAGTTTCGCGTGCCGCTGATCGCCTTTTTGCCCGACGCGCTTGCCGCGCGCTACGCGGTCGCAGACCCGCGCGGCGGGCGGTCGGCGAGCCAGATCTTTCCCGCGACGCTCGGCTGGATGGGATATGACGCGAATGCAGCGGCGGCGCGCTATGACAATGACCTGACCATGCCGACGGCGCGCTATGTCCGGTTCGGCCGTTCGGTGATCCCCCAGGGCGACAGCGCAACGATCCGCGTCATCGCGAGCGATGCCTTTCCCGGAAGCGATACCGCCGCGCCATAGAAACGGAGCCGGGGATCGCTCCCCGGCTCCGTCCTTTGACCGTCATTTGCGACCCACAAATGAACGGCGTCGCATTGGCCGGGTCAACGGGGCTCGACCTCGGCGTCGGCCTCGGCGCTGGCGCTCGCGCCCACCGCTACGGGCGGAACCTTCGATACCAGCGCGCCGGCGCGGTCCGAGGCATTGCGATAGAGTTCCGACAGCGGAACATTATAGAGCTTGCCGCCATCGACGATCACCGCAGTGTCGCCCTGCACGCTCTGCAACGTGCCGATGCTGTTGCCGTTCATGTCGGTGATGGTCGCGCCGGCGCGCACATCTTCGCGCGCGGCAACGGTCAGCTTCGTCGCATCGATCGTGCCGTTCAGCGTCGTGTCGGCGCGGTCGACGACGTCGCCGACGGGCTTCGTCACCTCGCCCACTGTGTTGCCGATGTTGCCGGTGGTTGCGCCCACGGTCGCGTCGGCGGCGCCGCCGACGTTGAGCTGGGCCAAGGCGGGGAGCTGGGCCAAGGCGGGGGCAGCGAACAGCGCCGCGCCCGCGGCGAGCATGGTCATGCTGGGTTTCATAATTATCTCCTGTCGGTTGGCCCGCCAGGGGCCTTGCCGGTCGGAAACCGACAGGAGGCGCTGTTGTTGCACTGCACGCGGCGAAATGTCGCTGCGTTGCGACGGGGCGTGCCCGCCGCGCCGGTCAGTGCGGTTTTGGCTTGGCAATCAAGCGGTTGAGCGTCGCAATACGGCGGCGCGCCGCGGTCCAGTCGCGCTCGGGATGCGCCTGAATCCGGTCGAGGAGGACGCGAACCTCCTTGCGGCGGTCGCCTTCGGTAACGGCCTGCATGGTCTGTCTCCTTTCGCGGTCACCATAGCATGAGAGCCCGCGCGGGCCAAAATGACGCCGCGACGAACCGCGCGGAAGCGGCGCCGATCCGCCGCGCGTCATCCCTGCGCGGTCAGCCCTTGCGTTCCTCCGCCGCGCGATGCTCCTGCTCGCGCCGGATGCGCGTCGCCTCTTCGGTCAGTTCCTTTTCGGCGCGCGAGCGGCGGTTGTGCAGCATCGCCCAGGCGATCGCCGCGGCGAGCAAGATCGGCCCGACGATAGTGAGAATGCCCCATTCCATGATCTGTCCTTTCATTGCTTGTCACCCGATCAACGGGCGGCGCGGCGAAAAGCTGCACGGGTGGCGCCGCGCGCCGCGGCTGCTAAAGGGGGGCGATGAAGCATCGGGACCGTCCCATCATGGTGATCGCGCGGCTGAAGGCGAAGCCGCTGATCGTCTGGCAACTCGCGTGCGCGGGCGCGCTCGCGGCGCTGATCGCGCGGCAGGCGGAGGGGTATAGCGCGCTGTCGATCGTCGGGAACATATTGTTCGGAAACCTGGTCGTCACCGCCGCCATCGTCGCGGCGGCGTGGGGCCTCAACCATTTCCACCGCATGTGGCGCCAGCGCGGCAGCTATGTCTTTCACGACGGCGCGCGGCTCTATCGCGGCAGCGACGCGTCGTGGCCGCTCGCGTCGATCCGCGACGCGGTGGTCGAGCGGAGCGACATCGGCATCGCCTCGCTGCGCCTCGTCATCGACGACGACAGCGAGGTGACGCGCGCGCTGGTCCCGCTCTACCTGCTCGACGACGCGCCCGAGGCGGTGCGCGGCGCGGTGCTGTTCGCGGCGTCGGGGGTGCGGGGATTCCCGACGGGATCGGTGATGAACTGACGCGTCGGGCAACCGCGGGCTCCGGCACCGGGTGATAGGCGGCGGGATCATGCCCGTGCGCGTCGCGCGCGTTGGCGGTTTCGGAGGCGGGCGAAGGGGCCGCGTTTCCCGTGAGGACGATGATAAATTCCGGGCTGGTGCAACGGTGTCTCACACAAAGACACAAAGAGGGCGGCGCTCTCCTCCTTCGTCATGCCGGACTTGATCCGGCATCCATGGTGGCGTCGTCGAGGCAGGATCGGGGGTCAAGTAAACTGTCACCGTGATCCCAAGGACACGAAGGCACGAAGGGCGGAAGACTCCCCCTCGTTCGTCACCCCGGACCCTTCGGCAGGCTCAGGACAGGCTTGATCCGGGGTCCATGCGGCGCCGGTGGAATGGATGCCGGATCAAGTCCGGCATGACGAATTGGGGGAAGCGGCGGGATGACGAAGATGGGGAAGGGCGTCGCCCATCCAGCGGCGGCAACCCCGGTTCCTCGGCCAGGTCGCGCCAGTCGGGGTTTGACGCCGCGATCAGCTCGGCCTTCCACTTGCGCTGCCAGTTCTTGAGCTGCTTTTCGCGCGCGATGGCGTGCTCCATCGTCCCGGCGAGTTCGAACCACACGAGCATCCTGACGCCATAGCGTTTGGTGAAGCCGTCGAAGCTGCCGTCGCGATGCTGGACGATCCGCTGGATCAGGTGCGAGGTGACGCCGGTGTAAAGCGTCCCGTTCCGCGCGCTCGCCATGACATAGGTGCATGGCTGAAAGTCGCGGTGCATGGGGTGGAGGCTAGGGCGGCGATGGACCCCGGATCAAGTCCGGGGTGACGAAGTTTAGGCCGAACCGGATGCTTCCCTCCCGCTCGTCATGCCGGGCTTGATCCGGTACCTAGGACGACGTCAGCAAGCTAGCATCCACACGCGGATGCGAGACGATGCCATGGGATATGCGCGGCTAAGTGAATAATATATACCCCGACGAAAACAAACGGAACTAAGCCCTCAACCTTATGAAACGGATTGTGGCGTTTTCCATCGCCGTCGGGATCAAGAAACTCCCATTCTTTCGTATATGCATCATACTCTAATTGCTTTTCTAGATCCGTAATAACTCTAAATTTTGCAGAATTTAGCGTTTTATAGCTTTTAATATTTCTGGCCCATAGCAGTGATATTGATAGACCAGCAATAGATAGAGTTATGCTTGATAAAACGGGAAGGCCACTTTCGTAAAGAAAAGATGTTCCGCCAATTAAAATTGTATTCATAGTAAGGTAAAAGTTATTAGCCGATTGTCTCCGTTGGCTTACTCTGTCAGCCATTTCGACGATCATCTTATATATCTCAAGCTTATCTGGTTTTGATGGGGTTAGCTTTTCGTTCATGAGCGGCTGCGCCATACGGCGTTTATAACGCTGTTCTTGTTCCAGCCCACAGTCTCATGAGCTACGGATTGAACTACCGACGATTTTCGCTCTTGACCCCAAGGATTAACCGCCACGATTTTCTTACCATGAAGGCGCGCGCCTTTAAGCTCTTTCCCAATCCATTTGCTATGGGTGGAATACATGCCCGTGGGTACAACAATGACGTTAGATACCTTCAATCTTTCGAAGATTGCGGTTTGGAGTGCGGTATCATTTGGCGCGTAGTGGATTGGATCCTCTCGAGGCACGGAGGTGTTGAAAAAATTGATTGGAGTCCCGTCTGCATACCAAGGCTCGTTAAATATCCAGCCCGATAGTCGTTCATAGTGCTCTGAATACGACCACGAGTGGCTTACAAAGACGCTCACATTATAAGCCATTTCAACGCCTCGGACCGCTAGGCGGCGGGGGCGGTGGGGTTGGAGGAATCGATCTGCCCGGCACCGATTTTCCGGGGCTATCGTGGTGCGGCCTAGGTGGAGGGGGAGTAGGCGTTGGATTGTTCGTCATGCATTTATCTCCAAGGACCAATCATGAGCGATAGTGCGAGAAGAAAAATTCCAAATAGAAAGCAGATAAAGCATAACAAAAGGCAGGCGGAAAGGATTTTTGAGAAAGACGGTGGTGACACATCAGACGTCTTTTTTTGATAGTATGCGTCAGTTTTCGCTATCTGTCGACTATATGCAAAGGAGCTAACGTACTGTTCAATAAGGCCAAAGGTAAGCGCCAAGAACGTAAAAATTAGCCCAGCGACCAGTGTGCATGAGGGGGGCTTGATATTTCCTGCGCCCGCAGTCAGAAAGCCCGGCACGAGCAATGCTATCCCAGACGATAGCTGGATCACCGTTTTGACGAACTGCTCTTCAGCGGATCGCTTGCCTTCAATTAGGCGATTGCGCTCAGATATATGCTGATCATAACACTCCCACTCTTCTTTTCCGTCAAGCGGGTGGGGAGAGGGAGGGAGGTTCAACTTGCGTCACCTCAAACCGAAAACCCGCCCGCATTGCGCCGGTTCGAGTTCGCCGCCAGCACCTTCTTGCCCTGCGGGGTCAGCGCCCATTTGGCGCCCTGCTGCGCCACCAGTCCCAGCGTGACGAGTTCGTCGCGGATCGGGTCGGTGGGGAGTTGGGGGCGGCGGTTGGCGAGGCCCTCCAGCGTCGCGCGTTGCGGCTGGCTGAGGTGGAGGAGCTTCAGTTTTTTCTTTTCGGTCATCTTTGTGGCCTTTGGGTTTCTTTTTGGTCGTCGCTGTGGGGCGTGAGCCCCCACCCCGCTTCGCTAAGCCAGCAAGCTGGCAAGCTTCGCTGCCCCTCCCCTGAAGGGGAGGGGTTTTGAGGTGTTTTACTCCGCGGCGATGCCCGCCTGTTTGAACATGTCGTCGCCGTCGTCGCCTTCGGGGGCGGCTTCGTCGTTGGCTTTCGCTTTCTTGCGGCTGTCGAAGCTGGTCCACACGGTGTTCCAGTCGCCGCGCGTCGCGGCCTTGCTGTACTCGGTCGCGCGGGTTTCGAAGAAGTTGGCGTGCTCGACGCCGTTGAGCAGCGGGGCGAGCCACGGCAGCGGGTGTTCGTCGATCATGTAGATCGGCTGGAAGCCGAGCTGCCCGAGGCGCCAGTCGGCGATGTAGCGGATGTAGCGCTTGATCTCCTTGGGCGTCATGCCGGGAACGGGGCCCTGTTCGAACGCGAGGTCGATGAACGCATCCTCGAGCCGCACCGTTTTCTGGCAGCAGTCGATGATGTCTTCCTTCACCGCCTTGGTCAGGCAGTCGCGTTCCTTGACGAAAGCGTGGAACAGGCGCGTGATGCCCTCGCAGTGCAGGCTTTCGTCGCGCACCGACCAGCTGACGATCTGGCCCATGCCCTTCATCTTGTTGAAGCGCGGGAAGTTCATCAGCATCGCGAAGCTCGCGAAAAGCTGGAGGCCCTCGGTAAAGCCGCCGAACATCGCGAGCGTGCGCGCGATATCCTCGTCGCTGTCGACGCCGAAGGTGCCGAGATAGTCGTGCTTCGCGCGCATCTCGTCATATTCGAGGAACATGCCATACTCGCTTTCGGGCATGCCGATGGTGTCGAGCAAATGGCTGTAGGCGGCGATGTGGACCGTTTCCATGTTGCTGAACGCGGTCAGCATCATCTTGATCTCGGTCGGCTTGAACACGCGGCCATATTTGTCGTGATAGCAATCCTGCACCTCGACATCGGCCTGGGTGAAGAAGCGGAAGATCTGCGTGAGCAGATTGCGTTCATGGTCGCTGATCTTCTGCGCCCAGTCGCGGCAATCCTCGCCCAGCGGCACTTCCTCGGGCATCCAGTGGATCTGCTGCTGGCGCTTCCAGAAATCATAGGCCCAGGGATATTCGAAGGGCTTGTAGGTTTTGCGGGCTTCTAGAAGGGGCATCTCATCGGTCTCCGGACTGGCGTATCTTTACTCCTCTCCCACCGGGAGAGGAAGGGGCCCAAGGCGTTAGCCTTGGGAAGGTGAGGGTGTTCGTCGGTTGGCTGCGGACGGCGATGGGTCGCCGTCACCCTTCCGCGACTGCGTCGCTCCTTCCCTCTCCCGGAGGGAAAGGGAGATTTGTTCCATGACGCCCCGTGTGTTCTTTAGGACGTCGTCGTTCCAGAAGCGGAGGACGGTGAGGCCTTGCTGCCGGAGAAATATGGTGCGGCGGGCGTCGTAGGATGCCGCCTCCGCATGCTGGCCGCCATCGATCTCGATCACCAGCTTGGCGGCGAAGCTGAAAAAGTCGGTGAAATAGGGGCCGATCGGAACCTGCCGCCGCCATTTAAGAGCAGGGAAGGTTTCGCGCAGCGCGCGCCACATCCGCTTTTCGGCGTCGGTGGCGTCTTTGCGCAGGGTGCGGGCGCGCGCGACAGTGCCGGAGGGTTGATTGCGATAGGTTCGCATGGGGGTCGTCACCCTCACCCTTCCGGCGCTGCGCGCCTCCCTCCCTCTCCCGGTGGGAGAGGGATTCATCACTGGCAGGCCAGGCATTCGTCGTAATCGGTCGTCTGCAACTCGTATTTCGGGGCTTCCGACGTGTTGTCGGCCTCGACCCCGCCCGCGAAGCCGGCGCGCTGCACCGATTTCGAGCGGAGGTAATAGAGCGATTTGATGCCGAGTTCCCACGCGCGATAGTGGAGCATGAGCAGGTCCCATTTCTCGACGTCCGCGGGGATGAAGAGGTTCAGCGATGCGGCCTGGTCGATGTACGGCGTGCGGTCGGCGGCGAGTTCGAGCAGCCAGCGCTGGTCGATCTCGAAGCTCGTCTTGAAGCAATCCTTCTCGTCCTGCGTCAGGAAGTCGAGGTGCTGGACGCTGCCGCCGCGTTCGAGGATCGAGTTCCAGATCGCGTCGCTGTTCTTCGCCTTGTCGACGAGCAGGGCTTCCAAGTGCGGGTTGCGGATCGAGAAGCTGCCCGAGAGCGTCTTGTGCGTATAGATATTCGCCGGGATCGGCTCGATGCACGCGCTGGTGCCGCCGCAGATGATCGAAATCGACGCGGTCGGCGCGATCGCCATCTTGCAGCTGAAACGTTCCATCACCCCCTGATCGGCGGCGTCGGGGCAGGGGCCGCGCTCCTTGGCGAGCAGCATCGACGCCTGATCGACCTGCGCGCGGATATGCTTGAAGACGCGCAGGTTCGACGATTTCGCCATCGCGCCCTCGAACGGCAGGCCGCGCGCCTGCAGGAAGCTGTGGAAGCCCATGACGCCAAGGCCGACGCTGCGCTCGCGGCTCGCGCTGTACTTGGCGCGCGCCATTTCGGGCGGGGCGCGGTCGATATAATCCTGCAGGACATTGTCGAGCATGCGCATGACGTCTTCGATGAAGCGCTTGTCGCCGTTCCACTCGTCCCAGGTTTCGAGATTGAGGCTCGAGAGGCAGCAGACTGCGGTGCGGTCATTGCCCAGATGGTCGCGGCCGGTGGGCAGCGTGATCTCGCTGCACAGGTTCGAGGTCGTGACCTTGAGCCCGAGATCGCGATGATGCTTGGGCATCATGCGGTTCACCTGGTCGATGAAGATGATGTAGGGCTCGCCGGTCGCGAGGCGCGTTTCGACGAGCTTCTGGAACAGGCTGCGCGCGTCGACCGTGCTGCGGACGCTGCCGTCCTTTGGCGATTTGAGGTTGAATTCGGTGCCGTCGCGCACCGCTTCCATGAACTCGTCGGTGATGAGCACGCCGTGGTGGAGGTTGAGCGCCTTGCGGTTGAAATCGCCCGACGGCTTGCGCACCTCGAGGAACTCCTCGATCTCCGGGTGCGAGATGTCGAGGTAGCAGGCGGCCGAACCGCGGCGCAGGCTGCCCTGGCTGATCGCGAGGGTCAGGCTGTCCATCACGCGGACGAAGGGGATGATCCCGCTCGTCTTGCCGTTGAGGCCGACGGGCTCGCCGATCCCGCGCACCGCGCCCCAATAGGTGCCGATGCCGCCGCCGCGGCTGGCGAGCCAGACATTCTCGTTCCACGTGCCGACGATGCCCTCGAGGCTGTCGTCGACCGAGTTCAGATAGCAGCTGATCGGCAGGCCGCGGCCGGTGCCGCCGTTCGACAGCACGGGTGTCGCGGGCATGAACCACAGCTTCGAGATATAATCATAGAGGCGCTGTGCGTGATCCTGGTCGTCGGCATAGGCCGCGGCGACGCGCGCGAAGAGATCCTGGTACGATTCGCCGGGCAGGAGGTAGCGGTCCTGCAGCGTTTCCTTGCCGAATTCGGTGAGCAGCGCGTCGCGGCTCGCGTCGGTCACGACGTCGAATCGGCGCGCGTGAACCTTGGCCTCGCCGCTGTCGTTGAGCTTCGCTGGCGCAGGCGAATCGCTTCGGGCCGCATCCGCCGATTCGGTTGCCGCCGGAGCGTCATTCTTCGTCAATTCCACCGTCGCCACGTCGTTTGTCTCCACCCGGTCCGTCTCGCGAAAATCCATCTAACTCGCCCCCGTTTTCACACGCGCCGTACGGCGCTTTGTTCCCGTCCTGTTCGACTCGGGGCGAAGCCCCAGTCTTAGCATCATCAGCCGCTCGGCGGGGATATTATTTTGGACGCAAAGGGGTTTTTCCCGTGCCCATATGCGATGGGCGACGGAAATCCGCCACTTGCAGCCAAATACTAATTATTGGGGTCCCCCGTCGGTCCGCCCACCATCTATAGTGCCACGTCGGCGCAGCGATGCAAGAGCGTAAATGACAAAATAGCGACTCGACTCGTCGCCATTTTGATTCGACTCGTCGCGCAGCGCGAGGGGGGCGGCAGCTCAGGCCGCGCCTTTCTGCGGGATTGGGGACGATCTGTGCCAGCGGCGCGCGGGATCAAAAAAAACTTGGGTCGCCCGGATAGGCGCTCACAGACCAGAGGGTTGCAATCGAGGCGCCCGGCAAAGCCATCGAACCACGCCTGGCGCGTCACAGCGGTTCCGGCTCGGCCCAAAAAGAAAGGGCCCCGGCAATGCCGAGGCCCGATCTAAAACTCGAGTTCAGGTTAGGCCGAACCGCCACCGTTGCCGGTGCCGCCGCCACCAAGGAATTTCCAGAACCAACCCATATCAAATCTCCTGTTGGCACTGCTCACGCGGAACAGTTAACAGGCTGTATACCTTAATTAGTAAGGTAAATCGAGTCTTAACTATAAGCATTGAAACCAGAATGGAAGTTATGCCGAGCGGGTATGAGAGGCGTCGGAAAGCGTGTCGATCAACTCGGAAAATAGCTGTGGCTTTCCAAGGTGATAGCCTTGTCCCACATCGCACCCCAAATCCTCGAGAAGGGTTAAAGTTGCAGCATCTTCAATGCCTTCTGCGACGGCCACAGCGCCAAGACGGTGCGCGAGGTCGATGGTCGATTTGACCACTTCGAAGTTTCGTTGCGAATCGCGCATCGTCATCACGAATCGTTTGTCGATCTTGATCTCGTCGGCTTCGATCTCGGTCAGATATTCGAGGTTGGACTGGCCAGTGCCATAATCGTCGATCGACAGACGGATGCCCGCACGACGGATTTGCGCGAGCGTCTGGCGCGCCTGCCGGCTATTTTCGATCTGCGCGGTTTCGGTGATTTCGATCGTCAGATATTCGGCTGGCAGGTGATGCGCGGTCAACATGACGCGGATCGTTCCGACGAGATCATTGTGATCGAGTAGGGTGGCGGACAGGTTGACCGACATGTTGGTGCGGATGCCGCGGCTGTAGAGCTGCGCTGCCGAGCGGATCGCATGATCCATCACGAACAGCGTGAGGCGATATATGTCCTGGCTTTTTTCGGCTTGAACGATGAACTCGTCGGGGGGGATCGGGCCGCGCGTCGGATGGGTCCAGCGCACCAGCGCCTCGACGCCGACGAGCTCGCCCGACGATATTTCGAACTGAGGCTGGAACGCGACCCAGATATCGCCGCCGGCGAGGGCATCCTCCAGTTGCGAGTGAAAGCTGAGTTGCCAGCCTGCGTCTTCTTTTTGGCGCGAGGTATATTTGGTCCAGAGCGACCGCGTCCGGATCGCGCGTTCGGCCGCGACAAGTGCAGCAGCCAGGCGCTGCGCGTTCGATCCCTCGAACTCATCATTCACGCCGAAGGCGATTGCGACGTCCACGCGCAGATCACCTATTGTCAGCGGCGCATTGAACAATGCCGCGAGACCGGCAAGCTGTCCCTCGATCTGGCTGTGCTGATAATAGGGAACGAGCCATGCGAACGTGCCATCGAGATCGTGGTGCAGCGATGTGCCCTGCGACGCGAGTTGGAGGCGGCGCGTGACCTGTTCGACGAGCTTGCCAATCCCGTCCCCCGGAATGAAGGCAGCCAGATCTTCGAAATTGACGACCTTTGCGGCGACCACCGTCGCGCTGCCAAACGGAGCTTGCGACCGCAGGGCTTCGAAGTTCGGCAGACCCGAGATCGGATTTTCGCGCTGTGCCGATTGTCGGCGGCTTTTGCGCGACACATTGGCGGCAATCGCCGCGATCAGAAATATCGCAGCGCCAACGGTGCTGCTGACCAACATCGTCATCAATATAAGCTTGGCGATGATCAACACGCCGATCGTGGTCAAGGCGACCGCTGCAAAGCGTCGCCCGCGTCGAAAATAGGCGCCTGCCAGCAATGCGAGGGCGGCGAACGTCACGCCCGGTAACCAACCGATATCGACGGGTATGCCGCGCTTGAGCGTTTCGGCGCCGATAAGGTGAATGAAGGCACCCGGAACGCGATTGTTGCCGGGCAGATAATGGGTATCCTGAAACGTCACCGACGTCGGCGCAAAAATGACGTCTTTTCCCTTCAGTTCCCGGGCGCCGACTTCGCCGGACAGGACGTCGGACACGCTATATGTTTGGATCGAGTCAATGTCGTATGAGTAATCGAGCGCATAGACGCCCGGCTTGTCGCCAAAGCGGTTAGCGAGGAGCGACGAAAAGCTGGGTATCAGCCTACCGCCCACGTCGAGGGTGATCGGGACACGCCAGACCTGCCACAGCTCATATTCCCATCCGATGCATGCGAGCAATGCATCGGTTCCGAATGCCGGCCCCGGCAGGCGCGTGAGTTCGGCCTTGCCGCCCTGTGTCTCCTTGGCCGCGGCGGCAAGGACGACGCGATCCTTCATGCGCTTTACCGCGCTGGTCAACCTGGGCAACTGACTGTCATTCTGTCGCCGTTCATAGGTGAAGTCGATAAAAAGGCGCTTGGCCCCAGCTTCGTTGATCGCGTCGACGACGCGGCCGTGCTGCGTCATCGAAAAGTCGCCGCGCGCTGTTTCCTCAATCGTCCGGTCATCGAGGGCGACCACCACGATGTCGCCGGAAACGGGTCGCCACGCCAGACGGCCCACCGCCGCTTCGATGATGCGGTCAATCGGTTCTGCGACGGAAGCCAGCCCGACAATCGCGCTGAGGAGCAGCGAGAGGCCGATGGTCCGCCAACCAATAATCAGGCTCTTGACCTTTTGGGGCACGCACGTCTCCGGAAGATTGCCGGATGTGCCTAGCCTCTGTTGGTTAGCATCGCGTTAATCATGATCCCAATCCCGCCGCCGAACCTGCGGATTTCCGGGGCACTCAGCTGGTCGAAGCTATGGGCGGCAGAACTGCATCGCCTGCGAGGATCGATGCCGCCAGTCCGCGCGCCGCGGGGACGATCTGTTGCAGGTAAAAGCGCGTCGAGACGATCTTCGCCTCGAGGAAGGCGTCGTGGCCGTCCCCCGCATCGAGCGCCGCGCGTGCGCCCTGATGCTGCAGGGCCATCAGCCAGCCGCACGTCGCGGTCGCGAGCATCGTCAGATAGGGATAGCTGCCCGCCAGCCGGTCGGGCATGTCGGCCTGTTCGAGCCAGTCGGTGACGGCGGCGCACGCCTCGGCCAGATCGGCGAGTTCGGGGAAGTCGCCCGCGCCGTGTGCGATGTCCGCGATCAGGCTGCGCACGCCTTCGCCGCCCGCCATGCCGAGCTTGCGGCCGACGAGATCGGCGGCCTGGATGCCGTTGGTGCCTTCGTAAATCGGCGCGATGCGCGCGTCGCGATAATGCTGTGCGGCGCCCGTTTCCTCGATAAAGCCCATGCCGCCGTGTACCTGGATGCCGAGGCTCGCGACCTCGCAGCCAATGTCGGTCGCATGCGCCTTGGCGAGCGGAATGAGGATTTCCGCACGCAGCGCCGCGGCTTCATCGCCGAGTTTGCCGAAATCGGTCTGCGCCGCGGCGTAGTAGATCAGCGCACGCGCCGCTTCGGTCTGCGCGCGCATCCGCCACAGCATGCGCTTGACGTCGGGGTGGCGGTCGATGGTGACGGGGGTGCGGTCGGCGCTGCCCGCGAGCGCCGACTGGACGCGCTCGGCGGCGAAGGTCTGCGCCTGTTGCGTCGCGCGTTCGGCGATCTGGACGCCCTGGCAACCGACCATCAGCCGCGCATTGTTCATCATCACGAACATCGCACGCATCCCGCCCATTTCCTCGCCGACAATCTCGCCGAGGCAGTCTTCGTCCTCGCCATAGATCATGACCGCGGTCGGCGATCCGTGTATGCCGAGCTTGTGCTCGATCGAGGCGCAGCGCACGCCGTTCGAAATCGTCGGATTCCCGTTGGCGTCGAGGCGATATTTGGGGACAAGGAAGAGCGAGATGCCGCGCGTTCCCTCGGGCGCGCCGGGGGTGCGTGCGAGGACGAGATGGACGATATTGTCGGTGAGGTCGTGCTCGCCGAAGGTGATGAAAATCTTTTGCCCTTTAATGCGATAGAGGCCGGCATTGGGACCGTCCGTAACCTTCTCGGCGGTCGAACGGAGCGCGCCGACGTCGCTGCCCGCCGCGGGCTCGGTCAGGTTCATCGTGCCGTTCCATTCGCCGGTGACGAGTTTGGGCAGCCAGCGCTGCCGCTGCTCCTCGGTGCCATAGGCCATCAGCGCGTGGATCGCGCCGGGGGTGAGGATGTTGCAGAGGGTGAAGCCCATGTCGGCGCTGCCGAGCGCCTCGATCACCACCGTCGCGAGCGTGAAGGGCAGGCCCTGGCCGCCATATTCGGCCGGGCCGTCGATGGTTCCCCAGCCGGCGTCGACGAACTGCTTATACGCTTCCCTGAAGCCCGGCGGCATGGTGACGCGGCCGTCCTCCCATTTCGGATTGTCGGTATCGCCGATGCGGTTGAGCGGCGCATACACCTCCGACGCAAAATCGCCGATGCCGGTGACAATCGCCTCGACCATGTCGGGGGTTGCGGCGGCAAAGCGCTCATGCTGTGCCATCGCGTCGATGCGCGCGATATGGTTGAGTACGAAAAGCTGTTCGGTGGTCGGCGCGATATAGGTCATGGGGCATCCCGACTTTACTGGTGATTCCTTGGGCAGCGGCGCTATAGCGCGGCATGGCCGAGGGTCCAAATGAGCGCATGACCACCGAAATCTGCCCCTACGGCGAGCGGGCGATCGCGCGTGCCGCGTCGCTGGTCGCGGCCGGACAGCCCGTCGCGGTGCCGACCGAGACGGTGTACGGGCTTGCCGCCGACGCGCGCGATTCGCAGGCGGTGGCGCGCATCTATGCTGCGAAGGGGCGCCCCGATTTCAACCCGCTGATCGTCCATGCGCCGGACCTGCGCGCCGCCGAGGCGCTCGGCCTGTTCGGTGCGGCGGAACGCGCGCTGGCGGAGCGTTTCTGGCCGGGGCCGCTGACGCTTGTCGTGCCGCGGCGCGAGGACTGCGCCATCGCGAGCATCGCGACTGCGGGGCTGAGCACGATCGCGCTCCGCGTTCCGGGGCATCGCGCGATGCAGGCACTTCTCGCCGCGACCGGCGCGCCGCTCGCGGCGCCTAGCGCCAATGCCAGCGGGCGGGTGAGCCCGACGCGGGCCGAGCATGTGCGCGCGAGCCTCGACGGGCGGGTCGCGCTCGTGATCGACGATGGGGCGACGAGCGCGGGGGTGGAATCGACGATTGCGCGCGTGGCGGACGACGGGATCGAGATATTGCGGCCGGGACCTGTGACAGCCGAAATGCTGTCAGAATCGATTGGTTTGCGGGTTACTTCTCATGTGAGTTCAGAGGTCGTGGCGCCGGGAATGCTCGCGAGCCATTATGCGCCGGGCAAGCCTGTGCGCCTCGGCGCGACGGGTTTTGCGGTGAGCGAATTCGGCATCGGCTTCGGCGATCTGGCGGGCGACTATAACCTGAGCGCGGGCGGCGACCTTGTCGAAGCGGCGGCCAATTTGTTCGACGCGCTGCACGCTGCGGCGGCGAGCGTGAAGGCCGAAATTGCGGTCGCGGCGATCCCGGACGAGGGACTGGGCGCGGCGATCAACGACCGGCTTGCTCGGGCGGCGGTATAAGCGCCTGTTGACTTTCCTTCGTGTCGAGCGAAGTCGAGCCACTCGTGGCAGCCGCTCCTGCTCCTGGCATCTCGACTTCGATCGATGCGAACGGAATTCAGGAACTTAGGCCGCCGCCGGCTCGATCGGGTCGAGTTGCGGCGTCTTGCGCGCGACGATCAGGCAGGCGGCGACGATCAGCAGTGCGCCGGCGATGGTCGGCAAGGTCACCGGCTCGGCGTAGAAGACCCAGCCGAACAGCATCGCCCACAGGAAGCCGGTATATTCGGTCGTCGCGAGGATCTGCGCCTCGGCGCGGGCATAGGCCCAGCTCAGCAACAGCAGCGACAGTGTCGCGAGCAGCGCGGCGCCGACGATGGGCGGCCCGCTCGCGGTGTCGGGCAGGTGGAGGAACCACGGTGCGCCGAGTGCGAGGATCAGCGTCACGAACAGATTCTGGTAGAAGGCGATCTCCATCGGCTCGGCCATCTTCGCCTGCCGCCGTGCGAGGATGAGATTATAGGCATAGAGCAAGGCCGAGACGAAGACCGCGCCGACCGCCCACAGCGCCTCCGCCGAATAATCGCCGCGCCCGATCTTGCCCGCGACGATCACGAGTACACCGACGAGCCCGAGCATCGACGCGGCGATCGAGCGCGGCCCGATTTTCTCGCCGAGGAACACCGCCGCCAGATAGAGCGTCATCAGCGGCGCGACAAAGGCGATGGCGATCGCTTCCGCCATCGGCAGCCGCGCGAGGGCCCAGAAGAAGCTGAGCGCCATCCCCGCGACGAACAGCGACCGCCACGCATGGATCCGCAGCGTAGCGTGCGCCGGCCGCACGGGGCGGCTGGCGAAATAGGCGAGCCCCATGAGCAGCGTTCCCGCGCCGGTGCGCCAGAGCACGGCATTATAAGCGCCAAGCTCGATCGACAGCCCCTTCATCAGCACGTCCATCGCCGAAAAGGTCGCGATCCCCGCGCAGGCGATCAGGAAGGGGACGACTGGTGAGGGCGAATCGGGACGCATCGGCTGGCTCTAGCCGAGGGTTCCGGATTTGCACACCGATGCAATCGCGTGCAGAATGGCAGGGGGTTTCCGGAGGGAGTGGGGCCATGACGAAACCGAGCAAATTCGCGCATGTCGTCTATATGACGCGGCGCTATGACGAGATGATCGCCTGGTACAAAAAAGTCTTTCAGGCCGATGTCGTGCATCAGGACCCGGCGCTCGCCTTTCTGACCTATGACGACGAGCATCATCGCTTTGCCTTCGCCAATCTCGACCTGTTGAAACCCGGCGGCGACGGCGGGCGCGGCGATATCGGGGTCAATCATGTCGCCTATACCTTCGCGAGCGCCGCCGATTTGCTCGCGACCTACAAGCGGCTGAAGGCGGAAGGAATCACGCCCTATTGGCCGATCCATCACGGCATCGCACTGTCGATGTATTACCGGGACCCCGACGGCAACCGGATGGAGTTTCAGGTCGACCATGGCAGTGCGGAGGATGCCATTGCCTATATGAAGAGCGACAAGTTCGGCCGGAATGCAGTCGGCGTCGATTATGATCCCGACGAATTGCTCGCCCGCTATGAAGCCGGGGCCAGCGAGGCCGAACTGATGGCCATGCCCGAAGGGCCGCCCGCGGATATCCCGGCCGAGCACGGGATAAGCTGAGCCTAGCGGAAGCTGGCCAATCCAGCGCCGTCGATATTGAGCTTCTGTCCCGAGCAATATGGGTTCGCGTCCGAGACGAACCAGAGCACCGCCGCGGCGACATCGCCGGGGGTGGGCACGCGGCCGAAGGGGAATTTGGCGTCGAGGTGGTGGATGTCCTCCTCGCCCGTCACTGCGCGCGCAAGGCGCTCGCCCATATCGCTGACGGTGAGCGACGGGGCGACGATGTTGACGCGGACGCCGTTCTTCATCTCTTCCTTCGCCAAGGTAAGTGCGAGTGCCTCTCCGGCAGCTTTTGCCATATTATAGGGGGCGCCGTTCGACGCATTGTGGAGCGTCGCGATGCTCGAAATGACGACAATGTCGCTCCGCGCGTGGCGGCGCAACTGGGGGAGAGCGAGGCGCGACAGCCGATGGGCGCCGACGGCATGGACGGCGAGCAGCTTTTCGACCTCGGCCGCTTCGGTATCGGCGACAGCTTTTCCGCGGCTGGCGATGCCCGCGTTGTTGATCAGGATCGATATCGGCCCGAAATCGCGCTCGATCGCGGCCATCATCGCCGCCGATGCCTCCTCGTCGGCGACCGAAGCCTGATAGGCCTGTGCCTTGCGGCCTTTTGCAGCGATGGCCGCGACGGTTTCGACGGCGGCGTCCGTGTCGCGCGTGTAATTGACCGCGATATCCGCCCCCGCGTCGGCAAGCGCCAGCGCGATGCCGCGCCCGATGCCGCGCGAGGCGCCGGTGACGAGCGCCGTCCGCCCTTCCAATTTCCGGTCAGTCATTGGCCGTTCCCCATTTCTCGAAATAGTCGAAGATGTCGTCCTCGCTGCGGCTGGCGGCGTTTCGCCAGCCGGGCGCGTCGGTCAGGTTAAGCGGCGTTCCCTTTGCGTCGGTGATGACGACGGTGGGTGTGCCGGCGATCGGAGCGACGCCGAAACGTGCCGCCAAGTCGGCGTTCAATGTGCGGTCGGCGCCGACATCGATCCAGACGATTTCATAGCGCGGTTCGAGCATCGCGGCGAAGCGCGGCGTTTCGAACCAGCCCGCGAGCCCGCGGCTGTCGTGGCAGGCGTCGAGCCCGAACATGAGGATGACGCGCTTGTTTGCCGCCGCCGCGCGCGTGAGCGCCGCGTCGACCGATGCCGCAGCGGACGGAGCTGCCGCAAAGGGGCGGGCTTCGGGACGCGGCGGTGTCGTCGCCGAAGTGCAGGCGGACAAGGATAAGAGCAGCACGGCTGGGACAAGGTGACGGATCATCGCACCACGATAGGTTTTGCATGACGTTTCCGTCAACGTCAGTTAGCCTCGCCGCCATGAGCTGGAAAAAGGAAGTCGACGAACTCGCCGCGCGGCGGGCGATGGCCGAGAAGATGGGCGGCGCAGAAAAGGTCGCGCGTCAGCATGGGCGCGGCAAGATGGACGCGCGCGCGCGGCTGGCGGCGCTGGTCGATCCGGGCAGCTTTCGCGAGATCGGCAAGATTGCGGGGCGTGGCAGCTATGGACCCGACGGCGAACTGGAAGATCTGGCGGCGTCGAACTTCATCTTCGGCCGCGCCAATATCGACGGGCGCCCGGTCGTCGCGAGCGCCGACGATTTCACCGTGCGCGGCGGCGCGGCCGATGCGGCGCTGCACCGCAAGTTCGTCCAGTGCGAGGCGATGGCGCATGAATATCGGCTGCCGCTGATCCGGATGATCGACGGCACCGGCGGCGGCGGGTCGGTCAAGACGCTCGAGGATATGGGCTATACCTATATCCCCCATGTTCCGGGCTGGGACCAGATCATTGCGAACCTCGACACGGTGCCGGTGGTCGCGCTTGCGCTCGGGCCGACTGCCGGGCTTGGCGCGGCGCGCGTCGTGGCGAGCCACTACAGCATCATGGTGCGCGGGCTGTCGCAGCTTTTTGCGGCGGGGCCGGCAGTCGCGGCGGCGATCGGCGACACGCTCGACCGCGAGGAGCTGGGCGGCAGCGATGTCCATACGCGCAACGGGGTGGTCGATGACGAGGTCGCGAGCGAGGCCGAAGCCTTTGCGGCGGCGCGGCGCTTCCTCTCTTACCTGCCGTCCTCGATCCACGAACGCGCTGCGCGCACGCCGTGCAGCGATCCGGCGGATCGCCGCGACGAGGCGCTGCTTTCCACCGTCCCGCGCGAGGCGAAGCAAGTCTATTCGATGCGGCGCATCGCCGACGCGGTGTTCGATGCAGGGAGTTTATTCGAGATGGGCGCACGCTGGGGGCGGGCGGTCATTACCGCCTTTGCGCGACTTGACGGCTGGCCGGTCGCGGTGCTCGCGAGCGATCCATCCTACCTCGGCGGATCGTGGGACGCGAAGACGAGCGAAAAGGCCGAGCGCTTCGTGAAGCTCGCCGACCAGTTCCGCTTGCCGATCGTCCACCTCGTCGACAATCCTGGCTTCATGATCGGCGGCGAGGCCGAGCGGACGGGAACCATCCGATATGGCGTGCAGGCGATGAACGCCATTTATCGCGCGAGCGTGCCGCTCGCGTCGGTCGTCGTGCGGCGCGCCTATGGCATCGCCGGCAGCGCGATGTCGAACGCCGAGCGCTTTCAATATCGCTTTGCCTGGCCGTCGGGGGACTGGGGCAGCCTGCCGATCGAGGGCGGTATCGAGGTCGCCTATAAGAGCGAGTTGGAGGCGGCGGAGGACCCGGCGGCGCATCTGGAAGCGATCCGCGAGCGGCTCAACCGCGTGCGCTCGCCCTTCCGCACCGCCGAGAAATTCGGGGTCGAGGACATCATCGACCCGCGCGATACGCGGCCGCTGCTGTGCGAATTCGCCGAGCTGGCCTGGCGGGTGGTGACGTAACGCATCTTTTCGTTATTCCGGACTTGATCGGGGATCCATTCGCGCGATGGTGCCTGGATCCCGGATCAAGTCCGGGATGACAAGGGAGGGGACGAGTTTGCGCATAACCGCCACGCGCCACCTTGGCATGGATTGGCTGCGGATCGGGGCGTTCGGGCTGCTGATCCTCTATCATATCGGGATGTATTTCGTGCCCTGGGGCTGGCATGTGAAAATTGCCGAGCCGATGGATTGGGTCGCGATCCCGATGCGGGCGACGAACAGTTGGCGGCTGCCGCTGCTGTTCCTCGTGTCGGGCTATGCAAGCGCGGCGCTGTTCGCGAAGCTTGGAGGCGGCGGCGCGTTCGTGCGGTCGCGTAGCGCGCGATTGCTGATCCCGCTCGCCTTCGGCATCATCGTCGTCATCCCTCCGCAGCCGTGGATCGAATTGATGGTTCAGCACGGCTATCGCGGCGGTTTCGTGCATTTCTGGACGCAAGATTATTTCCGCTTCGGCGCGCTCGACGGTATTATACTGCCGACGTGGCAGCATCTGTGGTTCGTCGTCTATCTCTGGGTCTATACGCTGCTCGCGGCGGGGGTGATGGCATGGTTCCCCGAAACGCTGCGCGCGCGGCTTGCCGACGGCGCGGCGCGTCTGCTCAAGGGATGGCGCATGTTGATGGTGCCGCTTGCGGGGTGGCTGCTGATCTATGCGCTCTTCCCCGAACATGACGAAACGCACGCGCTGGTCGACGACGGGCCGTCGCATCTTCATTATCTGATACCGTTCGCCATCGGTTGGCTGCTCCGCGTCCGGCCGGAGCAGTTTGCCGCGGTCGCGCGCTGCTGGCGGGCGGGGCTGGCAATCGCGATCGCGGCCTTTGCCTTTGTGAGCTGGGTCGAATGGAACTGGCCCGGCAATATTCCCGCACCCGATTGGGTCGGCATCCCCTTCGATGTCGCGCGGCTGGTGCAGGGCTGGGCAATGATCGTCGCGCTCGTCGGCATCGCCGACCGCTTCTGGAACCGCGAGCATCGCTGGCGCACCACGCTGGCCGAGGCGGTGTTTCCCTTTTACATCGTCCACCAGACGATCATCGTCGTGGCAGGCTGGCTATTGCTGCGGGCGGAGGTGGCGGCGCTGCCCTCCTTCCTGACCCTCGTTACGGTCACCGTTGCGGGATGCTGGCTTTTTTACGCGATCGGGCGCAGCATCGGATGGCTGCGCCCGCTGATCGGGCTGCAACGCAAATAGGGGGAGGGAGATGATGGGCGTGGTCAAAGGGTTGATGGCGGTCGTCGGGATTGCCGCGATCATGATGGGAGCGCTGTGGATATTGCAGGGGCTCGATATCGTGCGCTGGCCGTCGAGCAGCTTCATGCTGGGCGATCTGACATGGACGCGCAACGGAACGGTGCTGGCCCTGATCGGCGTTGCGCTCGTCTGGTTCGCGCGCAAGCGGTGAGCAGTATCGACTACAATCGTAGTTGACGTGTATTGGTGAAATGATACACCTCCTGGCGAACCGGGGTTTGTTTGGAGGATTTCATGATTCGTACCGCGCTTCTCGCGTCCGGCCTTTTCGTCGGTGCCGGACTTGCCACGCTTCCCCTAGTCGCGCCGCCTGCGGCGTTGGCGGCCGAAACCGTTTCCCCGGATCAGATCGCCGAAAATTACGCGAAGCTGCTCGAGGACGATTATGTCTATGCCGATATCGGCAAACGCTATGCCGACGCGTTGCGCGCAGGGATTGCGTCAGGACGTTTTGCGAAGCTGACCGGCGAAGAGCTTGCCCGGGCGCTTGAGACGACGGTGCAGTCGGTTTCGCCCGACGGGCATATCCGCGTGCGCGCGGGGGTCACCGCGCCGCCGCCGGGCGCGGGCAGCGCGCCGCCGATGCCTGCACCGATCGAGCAGGCTGGCTGGATCGCGCCGGGCATCGCCTATATCCGCTTCAATGGCTTCCCTCACGACGACGCGACGACCGCGGCTGCGGCAAAGTTCATGGCCGACCATGCCGATGCGAAGGCGATCATTTACGACATCCGAACCCACAATGGCGGCGGCATGGCGCAGATGGACGCGATGTTTCCGTGGCTGTTCGACAAGCCGACGCGGCTCGTCACGATGGCGGTGCGCGCCTCGGTCGATGCCAAGGGCTTCATGCTCGGCGACGGCCCGACGTTGCGCCGCGTCAAGGGCGATCCGGCGATGGTGACGCGCGAACATTGGGTGATGCCGAATGAAGACAAAAGGCTGCGCGATGCCAAGGTCTATCTGCTCACCTCGGGCGCATCGCGGTCGGCGGCGGAGCATTTCGCCCTGTCGATGAAACATACGGGACGTGCCAAACTGATCGGCGCTGCGACGGGCGGCGCAAACCATTTCGGCGGCGGGCAGGAACTCGGCGGAGATTTCGGCGCCTTCATCCCGGTCGGGCGCACCTATGATCCGGTGACGGGCAAGGATTGGGAAGGCGACGGCGTCCAGCCCGACGTCGACGTCGCGCCCGAACGCGCGCTCGAAGTCGCGCTCACCGACCTCGGCATCGCGGCGGATGAAGCAAAACGCCTGTCCGACACCCATATGCCGACGCGGTCGATGGAGCGACGCAAGCCGAAGGTCGCGACCACAGCCAAATGAAATGACCTCCCCCGGTCCGCGATTGCGGGCCGGGGGTCGCCGTCTCATTTATCCAGAGAGAAGCTCGTCGAGGACAGGAATTTCCAGTTGCTGCCGCTGCGCACCAGCGTTTCGACGATTGCTTCCTTGGACCAGTCGGGCTTTTCGGTGCCGCGCTGCGTCACGATCGTCAGCGCATAGGTGACGACCGCTGTGTTGCCGCTGAGCGAAATCGACTGCGGGCTCAGCTCATATTGCAGCGTCTTGCCCTGGCCGTTCTGGAACTTGGTCCAGCGGATCGCCGAATCCTTGCCGCGCGGCCCGGCATATTCGGACGACCAGACGACCATTTGCGGGTCGGCGTAGTCGGCGGGCCATTTGCCATTCTGTGCGACATCGTCGACCCAGCTTTGTTCGATGACTTTCCATGCTGCGGCCTGTTCGGCCGACCATGTCGGCATCTGGGCGTGTGCGACCTGCGCCGCGCCCATAAGGAAAAGCGCCGCCGAAGCGGTCAAAAACTTGGTCTGCATTATGTGTCCCCGTCAATGCCGGTCCCCGTGTCGGGTGACCGGACCGCTCGCGTTGGGCGAGCATCCATGCGGCCCCGGGCGCATCAGACCATGTTTTCGACGTGGCGGCAAATATCGCGTCTTGGCGATTGGAATGCCGCTATTTTTCCGACAGGTCACCCAGCCGGGACGGCGAACCGCGCCAGCGCGTCGCCATCGACTCGCATTACCGTCCATTCGTCCATCATCCGCGCGCCGAGGCTTTTGTAGAAACCGATCGCCGGTTCGTTCCAGTCGAGCACCGACCATTCGAGCCGCGCGCAGTCGCGTTCGATGCACAATCTTGCCAGATGGGCGAGGAGTGCCTTGCCAAGCCCCGACCCGCGCGCTTCGGGACGGACGAACAGGTCTTCGAGGTAGATGCCGGGACGCCCCTCGAAGGTCGAGAAATTGTGGAAGAAGAGCGCGAAGCCCTGCGGCGACCCGTCGATCTCTCCGATGATCACTTCGGCATAGGGGCGTGGGCCGAAGAGGTTTTCGCCGAGCTTTGCCTCGTCGAAACGGACTTCGTGCGACAGCTTTTCATAATCGGCGAGGTCGCGGATGAACCCAGCGATCAGCGGCAGGTCGGCGGCGGTGGCGAGGCGGATGGTCAGGGTCATCAGTTCGGATCTTGGCGTTCGTGAATTCGAGTAGCGTCAATCATTCGTTCAAGCAGGCCTATCATCACTTCCATAAGCTCATCTTCCGCCTTGAAAGCCTTTTCCTGATGTTCTTGAGCCTTCTTTTCGTTACCTCTCCTGTACAGGTCTTGTGATCGATTCAGATGTACGCGTTGCCGAAACGAGCTTTCCAAGGCAACACCGATCGAATCCGATATTGATTTTGGAAAAATGAGCTGTGCTTGCTGGAAAGTGAGAATAAGTTCCTGCCATTCCTCGTCTTCGATGCGTGCGTCGCGTGACCAAGCGGATGAAACTCTTCTTATTATTGCTATGCATTCAAGGCGACGATCAAGAAGTTCATTTCTGAACGCCTGTTCCCTTAGTCCAAAATCTCGAGATGTTTGGGCCTCGTGGAATCGCTGATTTTGTTCCTGAATCTTTAGCTGTCGATGACCTATGCTCCAAGCAGCGATAACGGCAGCCAAACCAGTCAGGAGGGTGGCAAAAGCCTCCCATGAAAATGCTGACCAGTATATTGTCACGCCGCCTTGCCGTGCGCGACGTCCATGCTCACCGAATGGCCCGCGTCGATCTCGGCCGCCTTGGCCTCGACCAGCTTGACGATATGGCCGATCATGTCGGCGTCGGCGACATGGTGGTCGGTGACGCCCGAGAGATAGACCATATGCTTGCCGTTGCCGCCGCCGGTGATGCCGATGTCGGTTTCGCGCGCTTCGCCGGGGCCGTTGACGACGCAGCCCAATACCGAGAGGCTCATCGGGGTCTTGATGTGACTGAGCGCGTCTTCGAGCGCTTGCACGGTGCGGATGACGTCGAAGCCCTGGCGCGCGCAGCTGGGGCAGGAGACGACGCGGACGCCGCGGGTGCGCAGGCCGAGGCTTTTGAGGATTTCATAGCCGACGCGCACTTCCTCTTCGGGCTCGGCCGACAGGCTGACGCGGATCGTGTCGCCGATGCCGGCCCAGAGGAGGTTGCCGATGCCGAGTGCGCTTTTGACGGTGCCGCCGATCAGGCCGCCCGCTTCGGTAATGCCAAGGTGGAGCGGGCAATCGACCGCGTCGGCGAGCTGCATATAGGCGGCGACCGCGAGGAAGACGTCACTTGCCTTCACCGCGACCTTATAGTCGTGGAAGTCGTGATCCTGGAGCAGCTTGATATGGTCGAGCGCGCTTTCGACGAGCGCCTCGGGGCACGGCTCGCCATATTTTTCGAGCAGATCCTTTTCGAGGCTGCCCGCATTGACGCCGATGCGGATTGCGCAGCCGTTCGCCTTGGCAGCGCGGACGACTTCGCCGACGCGCTCGCTGCTGCCGATATTGCCGGGATTGATGCGCAGGCAGGCGGCGCCGGCATCGGCGGCTTCGAGCGCGCGCTTATAATGGAAATGGATGTCGGCGATGATCGGAATGCGCGCCGCACGCACGATCTGGCCGAGCGCCGCCGTGCTGTCGGTGTCGGGGCAGGAGACGCGGATCAGGTCGGCGCCAGCCTCCTCGCAGCGGCGGATCTGGTCGATCGTCGCCACCGCATCGCTCGTCAGCGTGTTGGTCATCGTCTGCACCGTGATCGGCGCTCCGCCGCCGACAGGGACGTTGCCGACCATGATCTGGCGGCAGTCGCGCCGCGCAATGTCGCGCCAGGGGCGCAGGCCGGGATTGTGATCGCTCATCTGTCTGCTCGCATGGGGGAGGGCGCCCACCCTTTAGCGCTGCGCGCGCGGATTGGCAAAGCATCGCGGCGCTCGCCCTTGTGGCGCGAAAGCCACATCAGCCGCCGTATAACGCCGGCCCGCGCAATTTCCATTTGTGCAGCGCATGATTTTAAGCAATTTTCTGTGCGCCCGGGCCGACACACCCGCTGAAAGAGGTGCAGGCACGGGCCGCAGGGGTTGGACACTGGTTCCACTATCGGGGGGTACACCCAATGAAATTCGTCACCACAGCCTGCTTTGGCACGCTTCTCGCCGCGTCGGCGCTTTCGACTCCGGCCTATGCCCAGGATGAACCGTCGTCGCCATTGACGCTGTCGGGCGGCATCGACCTTGTTTCGGATTATCGCTTCCGCGGCATTTCGCTTTCGAACGAGAAGGTGGCGGTGCAACCGAGCCTCACGCTCGAGCATGAAAGCGGCATCTATGTCGGCGCGTGGGGCTCCACGCTCCCCGACAGCCCGCTGTACGGCAAGTTCGAGCTCGACTTGATCGCAGGCTATTCGACCGAGATAGCGCCCGGCACCTCGTTCGACATCAATGCGACCTATTATGTCTATCCCGACGGCGAGAGTTCGGCCGGTCCCAGCGATTACATCGAGTTCATCGGCACACTGTCGCATGATATCGGACCGGTGTCGGCGTCGGGGACCGTCGCCTATGCGCCCGACCAGTCGTCGCTCGGCGACGATAATATCTACCTGAACCTTGGCCTGTCGACGGGGATTCCCAATACGCCCGTCTCGCTGTCGGCGAACCTCGGCTATACCGACGGCTCGCTGGGTGGCGTGTCGGCCGACGGCAATTATCTCGATTGGTCGCTGGGAGCTTCCTACTCCTACGAGATTTTCACCTTCTCGGTCCAATATGTCGATACCGACGTGAAAAAGACGGGAGTGAAGGCGGTTGACACGCTTTACGACCCCACCGTCGTCTTTACGCTGGGCGTCGCCTTCTGAGGCCGGCATAGCGCGGCGCGGGCCGGCATTCGATCGATGATCGAGCGCCGGTCCGGAGCTCAGCGCACGTAATTTTGTTTCGATTGAAACGAGTTTTGCGCAATCCATTGTTGCGAAAATGTCACAATGCGAACTTTTACCTGCTTGCAGGGCGGTTTTGGGTTGTGCGCTGCAGCATAATTCCCGACACAGGGGGCACGCGAGGTTGACCGGCCCGATAGAGGCTGACTGCTCGCAGCAGGTAGGGACGATCCTTTCGACCTTTTAAGGGGATCAACCCATGAAGACTCTCTCCCGCGCATGCCTCGGCATGCTTCTCGCCGCTTCGGCGCTTCCCGCAACGGCTTATGCCCAAGAGGAACCGAGCGACGGCATTTCCGTTTCGGGCAATGCGACCGTCGTCAGCGATTACCGCTTCCGCGGCTTCAGCCAATCGAACGAAGAGGCTGCCATTCAGGGCGGCTTCGACATCGCGCACGACAGCGGCCTCTATGTCGGTACCTGGGGGTCGAGCATCGGCTTTGCCAACGGCACCGAAATCGACGTCTATGGCGGTTTCGCCACCGAGGTGACACCGGGGCTGACCGCCGATATCGGTGCGACGCTCTATCTCTATCCCGGCGGCGGCGGCGATACGTCGATCATCGAACCTTATTTCTCGCTGTCGGGCGACGTCGGCCCGGCATCGCTCAAGACGGGTATCGCCTGGGCGCCGGGCGGGCAAGATTCGCTCGGCGATTCCAGCGCCGTCTATGTCTATGGCGACGTCGGCGTCGGGATTCCCGACACCCCGTTCACGCTGACGGGCCACCTCGGCTATGCCAAGAGCGACAGCTTCCTCGGCGGCCTCGACGGCGAAGTCGTCGATTATTCGATCGGCATCGAGGCGAGCTGGAAAATCCTGACGCTGGGTGTTGCCTATGTGAACACCGACGAAACCAAGGCCGGTGGCTGGAAGGAAGGCATCGGCGCCGACGGAGCCGTAGTCTTTTCGCTCGGCGCGTCTTTCTGACGCCCGGCGATGGGGCGGCCTCTGGGGGGAGGCCGCCCCTTTCCCTATCGCCAGCGAAGATTGTGGGGGCCGAGATCCGCGAGGGTCTTGGCCCCCATCAATTTCATGCCCCTTTCGATCTCGGCGCGCAGCATCGCCAGCGCCCGCGCGACACCGGCCTCGCCCGCCGCGGCGAGCGCATAGAGGTAGAGGCGCCCGCCCGAACAGGCTTTGGCGCCCACGGACAGCGCTTTCAGCACATGCGTGCCGCGCGTGATGCCGCCGTCGCAGATCACCTCGACCCTGTCGCCGACCGCATCGACGATTTCGGCGAGCGCGTCGAAGGGCGCGATGCTGCCGTCGAGCTGGCGTCCGCCATGGTTCGACACCATGATCGCCGTCGCGCCGATGGCGGCCGCGCGGCGCGCATCTTCGACCGCGACGATGCCCTTCAGGCAAAAGGGGCCGTCCCACGCCTTGCGGATCGCCTCGGCGCGCTTCCAGTCGAGGCTCTGGTCGAGCATCGAGGTGAAATAATCGGCGACCGATTTTGGGACGCTCGATCCTTCGGACACATGGGTGGCGAGGTTCGGTAGGCTGAATTTTTCGCGGAGCAGATAGTTGAGCCCCCATCCGGGCTTGGCGGCATAGCTCAGCATGTTGCGCGGCGTGAAGCGCGGCGGCGAGGTGAAGCCCGAGCGCAGGCAGCGCTCGCGATTGCCGCCGACGATCGTATCGACGGTGAGCGCGACGGCGTCGAACTTCGCGTCGCGTGCTGCCTCCAGCATCGCATGGTTCAGCCCCTCGTCCTTGTGGACATAGAGCTGGAACATCTTCGGCCCGGCGGTGAGCGCACCCGCTTCGGCAAGGCCGACGGTCGCAAGGCTCGATATGCCCGCCACCGTCCCCGCATCGGCAGCGGCGCGCAGCACCGCGCGCTCGCCCTGCCAGTGAAAAAGGCGCTGGAGCGCGGTGGGGGACAGGAACAGCGGCATCGCCATCTCGCGCCCGAACAAGGTCGTGCGCATGTCGACGCTCGCGACCCCCGCGAGCACGCGCGGGACGAGGTCGCAACTGTCAAACGCGTCGCGATTGCGCCGCCGCGTCACCTCGTCGTCGGCGGCGCCGTCGATATAGTCGAACACCGGCCACGGCAGACGCCGCTTCGCGAGCGTGCGGAAATCGTCGATATTGTGGCAGTCTGTGAGTTTCATTCTGGCCCCGCTTTTACTCGTCATTGCGAGCGTAGCGAAGCAATCTCCAGCCCTCAATGTTGAGCGGGGCCGATGGCTGGAGATTGCTTCGTCGCTTCGCTCCTCGCAATGACGCGAGACTCAGAAAACCGTCCGCCCAGCCACCGTGCCCTTGCTCGCAAAGCTGAAGCGCGGCTCGATCGCGAGGTCCTTGTCCAATATATGCGCTGCGACGCGCTTGCCGACCGCGGGGCCGTTCTTGAAGCCGTGCCCCGATCCGCCGCCGACGAGCCACACGCGTTCCTGCCCCGGAAAACGGTCGATCAGATAGTCGCCGTTCGAGCTATTTTCATATTGACAGACGCGCCCGCCGATCAGCGGTGCGTCGGCGAGGCCGGGGAAGCGGCGCGCGACATAGGCGCGCGCTGCCGCGATGCCCGCCGGTGTCAGGCTGCGGTCCATCGTGTCGGGGTCGACGACGGGGCCATGCGTATCGAACGCGATCTTGAAGCCGGCGCCTTCGATATCGGGGATGCCGTACACGATGCGGCCGTTGTTGAAATCGGCCCAGACGGGGAGCTCGGGCGGCGCGAAGCGCGTGTCGCCCTGCGGCGCGCCGAAATGGTAGATCTCCTGCCGCGTCGCAACGATCCGTCCCATCAATTGCTGCGGGAAAAGTTCGGCGATCCAGGGGCCGCAGGCATAGACGAGATGGTCGGCGGTGCCGCCGTCGGGAAGCGTGTGGCGCTTGATGCGTTTCGAAAAGAGCGGAGCGGGCATCACCACACGCTCGACCTCGATCCGCGCATCGGCGATCACCTCCTGCACGCCGCGCCCGGCGATCAGCGCGCCGCTCTCGGTTTCGAGCAGCCCGGTTTCGCCCTGATAAAATTGGATCTGGCGGTATTTTTCCTGGAGCCAGCGAACGTCGCCGACCTGATGCGGAACATCGTTCGCGTGAAGCCATGCGCGCGATTGCGCGGTATAGCGGTCGCCTTCGGGCGCGAACCACAGCACGCCGGTCTTGTGAAAGATCGGGGCGCTCGCGCTGTCGGAGAGGTCTTTCCAATATTCGAGCGAGTCGCGCGCCATCTGTGAATAGATGGCGTCGGCGCCATAGCCCATGCGGATGACGCGGCTCTCGCCCCCCGACGAGGCGCGCCAGTGGCCTGCGCCATAGGCGTCGAACAGCCGCACCGACTTGCCCGCGCGGACAAGGTGCCATGCCGTCCAAGCGCCGAACACTCCCGCGCCGATGACCGCAACATCGACATGCTGCACCTTCGGCCGCGCGGGCTTGCGCCTCTTTGAGCGGCGCTCGCTGCGCTCGGCCGCCGCAGCACTCGCCGCCACCGGCAGCGCGGCGAGGCCGGTCAAAAGCGCGCGGCGCGTAGGGACGTTATCGGCCACCAGTCCCCGCTTCGTTCTTCTTGTAATAGCGATAACCCCCGATCCAGGTTTCGAGTGGCGCCATGCGACGGATTTCGTCGGGACTCGCGAGCATCGGGTCGCTGTCGAGGATCAGGAAATCGGCGCGCATCCCCGGCATCAACGTGCCGATGCGATCCTCCGCATAGGCGGCGAAGGCAGCGGTGCGCGTGAAGCCGTCGAGCGCGGTCTCGCGGCCCACTGCCTCTTCGGGGCGCCAGCCGCCGAAGGGCTGGCCTGCCGCGTCGGTGCGCGAAATGGCGACGGCAAGCCCCGCAAAGGGGTTGGCGCTTTCGACCGGCACGTCGGACCCGAAGGCGAGCCGTGCGCCCGCTTTCTCGAGGCTGCGCCACGCGTAGGCGCCGGTCAGGCGACCGGGGCCGAGCCGCGCTTCGGCCATCGTCCGGTCGCTCGTCTGGTGGACCGGCTGCATCGAGGCGACGACCTTGAGGCTTGCGAAGCGCGCGATGTCGGCGGGGTCGATCACCTGCGCATGTTCGATCCGCCAGCGGCGCTCGCCGGGGAGGTCGGTCGTGAGATCGGCGATCGCGTCGAGCGCCTCGGCATTGGCGGCGTCGCCGATGGCATGGATCGCGACCTGGAACTTGTCCATCGACGCGCGCACCATCTTGTTGCGCAGCTGCGCGGGGGTGAGGAGCGGCAGGCCTTTCTGCCCCGGCGCATCGGCATAGGGCGCCTTCAACCACGCGCCGCGCGAACCGAGCGCACCGTCGAGATAGAGCTTCACCCCGACCATGCGGAGCCGGTCGTCATAGAGCCACGGCGTCGGTTCGGGACCGGCGATCATCGCCATGTTGTCGATGTCGCCGCCATAGGAGAGGATGCGAACCGCAAGCTGCTTCTTGTCGCCCGCACGGCGATAGGCCTGCCAATCCTCGATCGTCGTCCCCATGTCGGCAATCGCGGTGACGCCCTGTTCGATGAGCTTCGCCTGCGCGAGGAGCAGCGCGCGGTCGAGATCGCGCGCGAGCGGTTTGGGCTTGGCACCGTCGATCAGGCTCATCGCCGCGTCGACGAAGACGCCGCTCGGCTTGCCGCCCTCCATCTCGATGCGCCCGCCCTCGGGCGACTTGCTTGCGGTGCTGATCTTTGCTGCCGCCATCGCGGCGCTGTTCGCCCAGCCGGCGTGGCCGTCGATCCGTTCGAGCCAGACGGGGCGGTTCGGCACTGCGGCGTCGAGGTCGGCGGCGGTCGGGAAGCGGCCGAGCCCCCATTTCTCCTGGTTCCAGCCCCGCCCGATGATCCACGGCATTTCAGGATTTTCGGCGGCATATTGGCGGATCGCCGCCTGCGCCTCGGCAAGGCTGCGCGTCTCCGAAAGGTCGAGCAGCATGAGCTGGAACCCCAGCCCCATGACATGACCGTGCGCATCGATCAGTCCGGGGATGAGCGTGCGGCCCTTGCCATCCTCCTTGAAGTCGGGGCGTTCGGGGCGCTTGTCCTTGCGGTCGAGCAGTTCCTTGACCTTGCCGTCCTTGTCGATGACGAGGCCGGTGAAACGCACGAGCTCGCCATTCTGGTCGAGCGTGATGCCGTTGACATTGTCGACGAGCGTGTCGGCCTGCGCGGGGGCGGTGAGGGCGAAGGCGAGCGCGGCGATAGCCATGACCCCCGCCTTCCCCTTCAGGGGAGGGCAGCGAGACTTGCGAACTTGTTCGCTAGTCGCAGCGGGTGGGGGGCATCGATCTTGCGCAAGGCCGATGGACCCCACCCCAACCCCTCCCCTGAAGGGGAGGGGCTTTAGGTTCTTCAACCCCCTCACTTCGGCAACCGCGTCACGAGCGAGCTCGTGTCCTTGCGGCCGCCGCCCGCCTTTTGCACATCGGCGTAGAATTGATCGACGAGCGCCGCGACGGGGATCGTCGCGCCGTTCGAGCGTGCCTCTTCGAGCGCGAGACCCAGATCCTTGCGCATCCAGTCGACCGCAAAGCCGAAGTCGAACTCGTCCTTCGCCATCGTCCCCCAGCGGTTGAGCATCTGCCAGCTCGCCGCGGCGCCGCCGGAGACGGCCTCGAACACCTTGTCGGTATCGAGCTTTGACGCCTGCGCGAAACGCAGTGCTTCGGACAGGCCCTGGATGACGCCGGCAATCGCGATCTGGTTGACCATCTTTGTCGTCTGCCCTGCGCCGGGGCCGCCGATATGGACGATGCGCCCCGCATAGGCGCGCATCACCGGCTCGGCCGCCGCGAAAGCGGCTTCGGTGCCGCCGCACATGATCGACAGCGTGCCCGCCTGCGCGCCCGATTCGCCGCCCGAGACGGGGGCGTCGACGCAGAGAATGCCGTGGCTCTGCCCTTCGACCGACAGCTGGCGCGCGAGACGCGCCGATACCGTCGTATGGTCGACGAACAGCGCGCCCTTGGCCATCGCGGCAAAGGCGCCGTCGCGGCCGAGCGTCACCTGCGCGAGATCGTCGTCGTTGCCGACGCAGCTTAGCACCACATCGGCGCCCTGCGCGGCCTCGGCGGGTGTGGCAACCGCGGTTCCGCCGTGGCGTTCGGCCCAGGCGTCGGCCTTGGCGCGGGTGCGATTGTAGACGGTGACGGTATGGCCCGCCTTGACGAGATGGCCCGCCATCGGTCCGCCCATGACGCCGGTGCCGATGAAGCCTATGCGCAATTTTCGTTCGCTCATGGGGTGGTCCATAGCATTGTTTGCTTCGTGCGCCAGATGGGCTAGGGCCAGCCGCGCTATGACCGATCAGCTCGCCCCGACCGCCGCCGCCGATTTTCCGGCGATCGCCCTCGACGATGTGCGCGCGGCGGCGGCGCGAATTAATGGCGCGGTCGTGCGCACCCCGACGCTGAAGTCGCAGACGCTGTCCGAACTTGTCGGTGCCGAAGTCTGGCTGAAGTTCGAGAATCTGCAGTTCACGGCGGCGTATAAGGAGCGCGGTGCGCTGAACGCGCTGCTGCTGCTCGACGACGAAGCAAGGGCGCGCGGCGCAATCGCGGCATCGGCGGGCAATCATGCGCAGGGCCTTGCCTATCACGGTAAAAGGCTCGGCGTCCCGGTGACGATCGTGATGCCAAAGACGACGCCGCAGGTGAAGGTGTCGCAGACCGCGAGCCATGGCGCGACGATCGTGCTTCACGGCGAGACTTTCGACGATGCCTATGCCCATGCGCGCCAGCTTGAGGTCGAGCGCGGGCTGACCTTCGTTCACCCCTTTGACCATCCGCACGTCGCGGCGGGGCAGGGGACGGTCGCGCTCGAAATGCTCGAGGATGTGCCCGAACTCGATACGCTGATCGTGCCGATCGGCGGCGGCGGGCTGCTCGCGGGCATGGGCACCGCGGCGCGCGGGATCAAGAACGACATGCGGCTGGTGGGCGTGCAGGCCGAGCTGTATCCGTCGATGTATGCCGAATTGAACGGCGTCGACATGGCGTGCGAGGGCGATACGCTGGCCGAAGGTATCGCGGTGAAGGAGCCGGGGGGCTATACGCGCAAGCTGGTTGCCGAACTTAACGACGACATCGTGCTCGTCGCCGAACGCCATCTGGAACGCGCGGTCAGCCTGCTGCTCCAGATCGAAAAGACGGTGGTCGAGGGCGCAGGCGCAGCGGGCCTCGCCGCGATGCTGGCGCACCCGGAAGAATTTGCGGGGCGCAAGGTCGGGCTTGTGCTGACCGGCGGCAATATCGACACGCGATTGCTGGCGAACGTGCTGCTGCGCGACCTTGCGCGCTCGGGCCGCATCGCGCGGCTGCGCATCCGGTTGCAGGATCGGCCCGGCGCGCTGTTCAAGGTGATGAAGCTGTTCGACGAAAAGCAGGTCAATATCATCGAAATCTATCACCAGCGCATCTTCACGACGCTCCCCGCCAAGGGGCTGATCACCGACATCGAATGCGAAGCGCGCGACCGCGAGCATCTCGACAGCCTGGTCGAGGCGCTGCGCGCTGCGGGCTATATGGTAACGACGGTCGAGTTGGCTTAGCCCGCTATCGTCATTGCGAGGAGCGAAGCGACGCGGCAATCTACAGCTATCGGGGTAGCGTGATCGCGATGGCTGGAGATTGCTTCGCTCCGCTCGCAAGGACGTCTTTTCTGGTCATCCGGTTTGTGCGCTAGGAACGACGCATGAAAGATTTCACCCTCCCCCTCACCGCCACCCCCGACGCCATCGACGAGCTGGGGCATGTCAACAATGCCGTCTGGGTCCAGTGGATCCAGCAGGTCGCGACCGGCCATTGGGCGGCTGCGGCACCGCAGGCGCACAAGGACGCCTATATCTGGGTGATCGTGCGGCACGAGATCGATTACCTCCGCCCGCTCGGCCCCGGCGAGACGGTGACGGGCCGGACGTGGGTCGCCGACAAGCCGCACGGGGCGAAATTCGATCGCTTCGTCGAGTTTACCGGCGAGGACGGCAAGGTGCATGTCCGCGCGCGCACGGTATGGGCGATGCTCGACAAGGCGAGCGGACGGCCCGTGCGGATCACCGACGAAATTGCCGCGCCTTTTCTGGGTTAGGTCGGTTCCCAACGCGTCGCGCGGCGGAAACATCGACGTCGGTCGTCAGGCATATGCGACCCAGCCTCGCCAGGTAAAAGCCGCATAAAATTGTTCGATACCCGTGAAGCCTGCCGCGCGCAGCACCGCTTCATCTTCTTCGGGGCTCAGCATTGCGACATGCGTGGCGACCGCCTGCCGTCCCTTGGCCACCTGTTCCGGGTCGCCGCCCGAGGCGATGGCGTAGGATGCGTAACGGTCGAGCCAGCGGTCGCGTTCGCCGATGCCTTGCGGAAAGCTGCCATGCGCTGCAACAAAAGGCGCTCCGGGTTTGAGGCGGCGGCGGATTTCGGCGCCGGTGCGGATGCGCTCCGATCGATCGAGGAAGTGCAGAGTGAGCAGGCACACGGCTCCATCGAACGGCCCGGCGGGTGCATCGTTGATGATGCCTTCGATCAGCTCGGCGCGCGGCGCATCCGCGCCCATGACCCGCGCCGCAAGGTCGAGCATCGGCCCTGCGGGATCGACGCCGACAAACCGCCAGCCGGGATAGGCTTCGGCCATCGCCTTCATTTCGCTGCCGCCGCCTGCACCAAGCACAAGGATGTGCGCGTCTTTGGGTACGCGCTCGGCGAGCAGGAGTCCGGTCATGCGGTGGAGCCCGTCGAGGCCGGGGACGAAGCGCCGGGGCCCCTCGGTATAGCGCGCGACCGCGGCAGGGTCTTTGAAGCTGTCGAGGAAATGCTGGGCGCCTTCAGCCATGATGTTGCTCCGGTGCTTTGGGGGATCGCGCGGCCATGCGTTCATGAAAATCAGCAGCGAGCTGCGCGAGGGTAACCTCGGTGAAACGGGCAAGCAGCAGCGCTTCGGCATCGTGAAAGCTCGCGTCGAGCGCCGCGTTGACCGCCTGTTCGACCATACAGCCGGGCGCTTCGGTGCGGTTGCTCATCGCCATCAGGGTGGGCTGCCCGATCGCGTCATAGACGTCGCGCATCGTGATGTCGGCGAGATCACCCGCGATCGTCCAGCCGCCGCCATGGCCCTTTTCGCTATGCACGAATCCCGCGTCGCGCAGTCCGCCAAGGATACGGCGGATCACGACTGGGTGCGTCTGCATCGCCTTCGCCAGCTGCTCCGACGTCATCGGCGCGCCTTGCTCGGCCATATGGAGGAGGACGTGGAGCACGCCTGAGAGTCGACTGTCGCGTTTCATGTAACGTTAAATAGTGCGTGAAATCATTCCGTCAATCCATAGATGGCGGGATATGCAGATTCGTTCCGCCACGCCCGCCGATGCCGCCGCGATCTGGGCGATCATCGGCCCGACGATCCGCGCGGGCGAAACCTATACGCTCGACCGCGACATGAGCGAGGCGGAGGCGCTCGCTTATTGGTTCGGGCCCGACAAGGCGGTGTTTGTCGCCGAAGCCGATGGCGCGATCCTGGGCACTTATTATCTGCGCGCCAATCAGGCGGGCGGCGGCGCGCATGTCGCGAACGCCGGCTATGTCACCGGCGCGCAGGCAAGTGGGCGCGGGGTGGCGCGCGCGATGTGTCTGCATTCGCTGGAACAGGCGAAGATGCGCGGATTTCAGGCCATGCAGTTCAACTTCGTCGTGAGCAGCAATGTCCGCGCCGTGGGCCTGTGGGAGTCGATGGGCTTTGAAATCGTCGGCCGGCTTCCCGCGGCTTTCGAACACCCGGTCGAGGGCCGGGTCGATGCGCTCGTGATGTACCGGACGCTCTAGCCGACTAGCGTGCGACCACTGCGATGCGGTGGCGGTGGACCCATCCCGATGCGCAGGTCGATGCGAGGCGTCGGTCGAGGCCGCCCGTCGTGCCGCGGCACGAATGGCGCCCGTCGGCATAATGGACCTGGAACCATTCGGCATTGCCGGCACAGACGAACACCGGCGATCCTGCCTTGATCTTTGCCGTCTTGCGCGCGCCCATCGACGGCGAGCGATAGACCCAGACGCTGGGGTCGCGGCGCGATCCGGCGACGACCGCATAGTTGCACAGCGCGGGCGCGCTCGCAGCTTGCAGCGTCATCGCCAGCGCGGTCATCGTCGTCAGCATCGGCCCTTGTCCTTCGCCATCAGGGTGAACGCGCCGTTTAACAGCCTATTCTATGTCTTCGGTTAACGCCTTGACGATCGCGGCGACCGAGGTGGGGGCATAGGCGAAGCCCATATGGCCGCAGTCAACCTCGACCTGCCGGTCGCTTTCGTGCGGCGTGCCGCGCGCGCTGTTCACTGCGACCACGCCGTCATATTTGGACCAGAGCGCAAAGGTCGGCATTTCGGGGCGCGGTGCGGGGTGAAAGTCGATCGGCGGATTGTCGACCGGATGCCGCGCAATCAAGTGATAAAGCCGCCACGCCCGGTTGGCGCGGCGGCTGCCCGAAAAGGGCGAGCCAAGCGTGACGACGCGCGCGACCTTGCCCGGATGGTGCTTCGCATATTCGCGTGCATAAATGCCGCCGAGGCTCCACCCGACGAGTGCCGGGACGTGACCGGTGCGGTCGATGATCCATTGCACGCGGGTATCGATACGCTCGATGATGTCGGGGGTCGCGCCGCGGTTAAAGCCTAGCCCCCAGGCATAGCAGCGAAAGCCCGCGCGGCGCAGGTCGGCGCGCAGCGCCTTGGTCGCCCAGTCTCCCGACAGAAAGCCGGGGAGTACCATCACCGGCGGATGCTCGCTGTCGGGGTTCGGCTCCGCCGGCATAGGGCGCACACGTCCACCGATGGCGCGCATCAGCGATCCGATCTCGCGCCACAGCAGCTTGAGCGGCGGCGGTGCGTCGGGATCGGGGATGCGCGCGGGCCATTCGGCGCGGCGGGAGAGAAACGAACGGATCATTGCCTCGGCGCTATTCAACCTTTGGGCACGAGTTGCACCAGCTTGCCCTCGTCGCCGTCGGTAAGCAGCCAGATCGTGCCGTCCTCGCGCACTTCGACCTCGCGCACGCGCGTCCCCAAATCCCAACGGTCGCTCTTGTGAAGCGTATCACCGTCGATTGTGAGGCGGATCAGCCCCTGACCCGACAGCGCGCCCATCAGCAGGCTGTTCTTCCAGCCCGGATAGCGATCGCCGCCGTACCAGACGAGTCCCGCGGGCGAGATCGACGGGTTCCACCAGAGCTTGGGGGCAGCAAATTCGGGGCGGGTCGGATGGTCGGGAATGTCGCCGCCATTATAATGATCGCCGTTCGAAACGACCGGATAACCGTAATTGGCGCCGCGTTCGACAAGGTTGACCTCGTCGCCGCCGCGCGGGCCCATCTCATGATTCCACAGCCGTCCTTCGCCGTCGAACACGATGCCAAGGACATTGCGGTGGCCGAGCGACCAGATTTGCGCCGCCACACCGCCTTGCGAAGCAAAGGGGTTGTCGGCGGGCACGCTGCCGTCGGGGTTCAGGCGGACGATCTTGCCGAGGTTGGCGTTCATATCCTGCGCCGGATCGAACTTTTGCCGCTCGCCCGACCCGATGAAGAGATATTGGCCATCGGGGGAGAAGGCGAGGCGGTGCGAATAATGGCCGCGCCCCGTGACCTTCGGGCTCTGCTTCCAGATAATCTCCAGCCCCTCGAGCCGGGGCGCCTCGCCCTGCACCAGCTTGGCGCGTCCGACGACCGCGCCATAAGTGCCGCCGTCGCCCGCCTCCGCCCAGCTGAGGTAAACCATGCCGCTGGACGCGAAATCGGGGGCCAGCACGACGTCGCCGAAGCCCCCTTGTCCGCCATAGGCGACGGTGGGAACACCCGCGACGTCGAGCGTTGCGCCGCCCTCTTGCCAGAGTTTCAGTTTCCCGGCTTTTTCGGTGACCAGCGCGAGGCGCGTTCCGGGCAGGAAGGTCATCGCCCAGGGTTCGTCGAAGCTCGCGACCTCACGCAGCGTGAACGGGGCTTCGGCGACCGGTGCTGCGGGGTGCGCGCCGGACGCGTCGCGCGCGCTCGAATCGCCGGAAGCGGCGCTTGTCGCGGGGCCTGCCGAGCACGCGGCCACGATCAATGCGGTGGAAAGAGCAAGGGTGGGTCGTCGGGTCATTCTCGATCTCGCTTACGCTTTGCTGGGGATGCTCCAGACTGCCGTGTCGGAGCCGCAAAGTCGAGTGGATCTCAGCGGTTTCCGGAGCCGCGGCGCGTGGCGATTTCGTCGACGCTGTCCATGATCGCGTCGATCGCTTCGCTCGCTGGGGGGGCTTCGGCGCGTTTCTGGGAAAATTGCCCGCGCCGCATAATTTCCTCGAGCGCGGTTCGCGCCCGCGACACGCGGCTCTTCATCGTGCCGAGCGCGCAGTCGCAGATGTTGGCCGCTTCCTCATAGGACATGCCACCCGCACCGACGAGGATCAGCGCCTCGCGCTGATCCTGCGGCAATTCCATCAACGCGCGCTGCAGGTCGGCCATCTCGCCCGAATCTTCCTGCGCAGCAGGAGTGGCCAGCGTGCGCTCGACAGCATTTTCGTCATAATCGCCGCGAAACTTGTTGCGCCGCATCTGCGACAGGAAAGTGTTGCGCAGGATCACGAACGTCCATGCCTTGATCGAGGTTCCGCGCTCGAAACGGTCGCGCGACGCCCACGCCTTGACCATCGTGTCCTGGGTCAGATCGTCGGCGAGGTCGGGATTGCCCGACAGGCTGCGGCCATAGGCGCGCAAGTGCGGGATGACCCCGGCGAGCAACGCCTTGAACTCTCTGTCCGAAAGGCCCTTGTCATCCTGCGATCGTGAATGGTGCCGAAACCGGGCGGCGCGGGACGGGAGCATTATCGCTTCGAACTCTTCAGGTCGATCTGCGACAACAGGTCGAGCATGGAATCGGGCAGTTTTTCCGCGACAATATTTCCATAGATCATGCGCAGCTTGGCGCTGACCGGTTCGGGCGATTGCCGGCCCGTCAGCGCGCGATGCCACTGATCGCTCCCGGTACCGGGGAAGCTGCCGGCGGACTGACGCGGCTCTTCGTCGCGCATCGGTTTGCGCGGTCGATCGCCATTCATCCGGTTGTTGCCGTGGGTTGCCATGTCGATTGAACGAGAGAAGTGCGCTGGGGTTCCTCGCAGGTTGTTTTTTGCGACGAATGCGTTGCCAGGGTGCAACACTGTGCCTAGGTTCCGGGTCAGTTGAGGGGGCGGGGCGCTTGATTTCGGTTATATATGTGAGCGTCGCCGATCCGATGATCGGCGAAGGCGAGATCGCCGATATCGTGAAAACGGCCCAGCGAAACAACGCCCGCGACGATATAACGGGCGCGCTCATCTACAATGGCCAGAACTTCATGCAGCTGCTCGAAGGGCCCGCCTCGAAAGTCGACGCATGTCTTGCCGCGATCCGCGACGACCGGCGGCATAGCGGGATGGTCGAGATACGGCGGCGCGCCATCGATTGCCGTGATTTTGCGCAATGGTCGATGCTGTACGAGCCGCGATTCGATGGCGATCCCGACCGTATTTCCGGGCTGGGCATGAAGGGCCGGATCGACACCGGCGACGAGCGCATCCTCTCCAACTTTCTTGCGCTCGGAAGGCGCCGGTGACGTAGCGGTGTCCTGCCGGCTTTTGCGCATGATTGTCGGTTCCGGTTTGCATCGCCGCCGCGAGGCGCTAAGCCTGTTGCGGGGTTCCACCGGGGGCGCCCCCGAACAAAGGTCATATTATCAGCGAGATAGTTCCTCAACCGCTCGATGACGCCAGTTTCAAGAACGAGCTGGCGGCGATGCTTCCGCATTTGCGCGCCTTTGGACGCAGTCTGTGCGGTAATCCCGACATGGCCGACGATCTGGTGCAGGAAACCATGATGAAGGCGTGGAAGGCGCGCGCAAGCTATATCCCGGGGCCTTCGACGATGAAGAGCTGGGCCTTTGTTATCCTGCGCAATTGCTTTCTGTCGCAGATGCGGCGCAAGAAATTCACCGCCGAGTATGACGAACTTGCCGCCGAGCGATTGCTGGTCGCACCGGACGATCAGAACGACAGCCTGCATCTTGCCGATGTCCAGCGCGCGCTGTTGATGTTGCCGGTCGATCAGCGCGAGGCGCTGGTACTGATCGGCGCCGGCCAACTATCCTATGAAGAGGGCGCGGCGATTTGCGGCTGCGCGGTCGGTACGATGAAGAGCCGCGTGTCGCGCGCGCGCACGGCGCTGCAGGCGATCCTCGACGGCAACGATCTGGCGCCGCGTAGCGAGGGGGACACGGTGCCGAGCGAAGCGTTCGCGACGATCATGGCGACCGTCGACGAACTGTCCGCAGGCGGCGGCGCAACGGACTAGGGGCTCGACCCTATGCCGCGAGTTGCGGCGTGAAAAGCAGGCTCTGGCTGATCGCCGCGCGCACCGTATTGTCGCGAAACGGCTTGGAAATCAGGAAGGTCGGTTCGACGCAGTGCCCGGTGAGCAGCCGTTCCGGAAAGGCTGTGACAAAGATTGTCGGCACCGGAGCAATTGCCAATATGTCTTGGACCGCATCGATTCCCGACGAACCGTCGGCGAGTTGGATGTCGGCAAGGACAAGCCCCGCTTCGCTGTTTTCGAACGCGGCGACCGCATCGCTGTGCGTCGTGGCGATGCCCGCGACCTCGTGGCCGAGTTCGCGAACGATCTGCTCAAGTTCCATTGCGATGAGCGGCTCGTCCTCGATGATGAGGACCGATGTGCGCGCTTCGCGGTCGATGTCGGCAATGGCTTCGGTCAAGAGGCTTTCGACGGTGGCATCGTCGGTGCCGGTAATCGTCGCGGTTTCCTCGACCGAAAAGCCTTCGAGCGCGGTCAGCAGCAGCATTTGCCGACCGAGCGGCGTGATGCGCGCAAGGCGCTGGCCGGCCGCGCGAATGACGGGATCTTGCTCATCGTCGCCCTCGCCATCCTCGATGAAGGCGCTTTCCCAGATACGGTGGAAATTGCGGTACAGGTCGACGCGCGTATCGTTGCCGGCGTGAAATTCGTCGGGCGCTGCGACGATCACCTCGAGCGTCGTGTGAACGAAATTGTCGCCATGCTGCTGACTTCCCGTCAGCGCGCGCGCGTAGCGGCGCAGGAACGGAAGATGTCCGCGAATTTCATCGCCAAGACTCATGATGTGACCTCCCACTTGAACGGCTCATACGCACCCCGCGCAATCCGGTTCCAATGCGGGCAACGCGGTCCGTTGATATTTCCTGCAACTTGTATGAAGGCCACGCGTAGAGTCTGCCGGGGCGCGCTGAAAGCCGAGTGCAACCGGATGGAAACGCGCCGCTTTTCGCGGGGGCGCGGAGCACGCTTTTTCGGGACGGAGAATCATGGCAGAGCGGCCCGGGGCCAAATCGACGGCAGGCCCATTTTGGAGCAGGGGGCGGAACTTGGCAGATAGCGAGGGGGGCGACGAGCGGCTGAGCGAGGAACGACGGCTCGACACCCTGCGCGAATATCGATTGCTCGATACCGATCCCGAAGTTGCATTCGACCGTTTGACCAAGCTCGTCGCCGATCTCTTCGACGTCCCGATCGCACTGATCTCGTTGGTCGACGAATGCCGCCAGTGGTTCAAGTCGGCGCACGGTCTCGACATCGACCAGACCCCGCGCGACATCAGCTTTTGCCGCCATGTCGTTGCCGACGATTCGCCTCTGGTTGTGACCGATACGTGGACGGATGCGCGGTTTGCGGACAATCCGCTTGTCGTCGGCGAGCCTTTCATCCGATTTTATGCGGGCGTTCCTCTGCGTGCCTATAATGGCGCGGTTCTTGGAACATTGTGCATCATCGACAGCGAAGTGCGCGCAGCGCCGTCGCCGCGCGAAATGGAGCGGCTCGAAGATTTCGCCGCGATCATTATGGCCGAAGCCGAATTGCGACGCACTGCGGCCGAGCGCGACGAGGTGCGCCGCATGCTCGAGCGTGCGCTCGATTTTTCGACAACGGCGATCTGGCAACTCGACGCGCGCACCGACGCGCTGCGCTGGCAGGGTGCGACGGCCGAGCTGTGGGGCGCCGATTTCGAAACCGCGCTCAATACCGGCGAGGGTTTTTTCAATCGCGTTCATCCCGACGACCGTGACGGCGTGCGTGCGGTGCTCGACGATGCGATTGCGGGTGGCACGCCCTATGCCAAGGAATATCGCATCGTTCATCCCGAACGCGGCGTGCGCTGGATTTCGGCGCGCGGCGACTGGGACGTCGAGGTCGACGATGTGAAGCTGACCGGGATCAGCATCGATATTACCGAGCAGAAGAGCCGGCAGGAGAATACAAACCTGCTGATGCGCGAGCTGCATCACCGGATGCGCAACCTGTTCGCCACCGTCAGCGCGATCATTTCGCTCACCCGCCACGCCGCGACCGGCGTCGATGATTATGTCGAGCGGATCACGAGCAGGCTCGACGCGCTCAACCGCGCGCAGAACGTCCTGCTCGGTGCCAATTTCATGACGGGGTCGATGCACGCGCTGATGCGCGAAGTGCAGGCCGCCTTTCCCCGCATCCGCTGGTCGGGACCCGACCTGCTCCTCCCCGAGAACGCGCTGGTCGCCATGGCGCTCGTCTTCAACGAACTCGCGACCAACGCCGTCAAGCATGGCGCGCTCTCGGTTGCCGACGGCCGCGTCGACGTCAACTGGAGCCAGGACCCGGACGACGATGCCGACCGTCGTTTCCATCTCACCTGGTCCGAAAGTGGTGGAACGGGCGAAGTCGTCGCCCCCGATCGCACGAGTTTCGGAACGTTGTTGATGGAACGCAGCGTGCGCAACAATCTGGGTGGCACGATTGATCGGCGATGGGAGGCTGCGGGACTGGTCGTTAAAATCGCGCTGCCTGCGCGGTGGCACGAGGTGTGATGATCGAAAGGGCTTTGTTCTTTTTTCGTTCTTCATGCTAATGTCGGCGCATGACCGGATCGGCCGCCTCAGCAGTTGAGGGATGAGGGTGTTGCCAAAACCTTGGCTCGAACCGTATCCACACGGGCTTTATGTGAAGCCGGCCGACCTGTGGATCGACCCGTCGCGCCCGGTCGAACGCGCTGCGGTGACGCACGGCCACGCCGATCATGCGCGCAGCGGGCACACATCGGTGTTCGCGACCCCCGAAACGCTTGCCATCATGGCGCTGCGCTATGGCGTCGATGTCGCGGCGCGCGAGAACCGCGCCTTTGCCTACGGCGACGGCTTCGAGCGGGGCGGGGTGCGCTTCAGCTTTCATCCGGCGGGACATGTGCTCGGCAGCGCGCAGATTTTGATGGAATATGCGGGCGAGCGGATCGTCGTCACCGGCGACTACAAGCGCCGCGCCGATCCGACCTGCGCGCGGTTCGAGGTCGTCCCGTGCGACATCTTCATCACCGAGGCGACCTTTGGCCTGCCGGTCTTCCGCCACCCGCCGACGCACGACGAAATCGCCAAGCTGATCGCCGCGGTGCGCGCCGAGCCCGACCGGTCGGTGCTCGTCGGCGCCTATGCGCTCGGCAAGGCGCAGCGTGTCATCGCCGAATTGCGCGGCGCTGGGTGGAACGCGCCGGTCTTCATCCACGGTGCGCTCGAACGCATGTGCGCGCTCTATGCCGAGCATGGCGTCGACCTGGGGCCGCTGCGCCTCGTGAGCGAGGCCGAAAAGAACGAAATGGCGGGGCAGATCGTGCTAGCGCCGCCTTCGGCCCTCAACGACCGCTGGTCGCGGCGGCTGCCCAACCCCGTCACCGCGATGGCGTCGGGCTGGATGCGCGTCCGCCAGCGCGCGCGTCAGCGTATGGTCGAACTGCCGCTCGTCATTTCTGACCATGCCGACTGGGACGAACTCACCACGACGATTGAAGAGGTGAACCCGAAGGAAAGCTGGATCACCCATGGCAGCGAAGATGGCCTTTTGCGCTGGTGCGAACTCCACCAGCGCAAGGCGCGCGCGCTGCATCTCGTCGGGCGCGATATGGAGGAAGAGGCGTGAAGGCCTTTGCCGCGCTCATCGACCGCCTTATTTATACGCGCTCGCGCAATTCGAAGCTCGCGCTGATCGTCGATTACCTCCGCCACACCCCCGATCCGGACCGCGGCTGGGCGCTCGCCGCGCTCACCGAAGCGCTCGATTTCCCCGCGGTGAAGGCGGGGACGGTGCGCGCGTTGCTCGCGACGCGCGTGGACGAGGAATTGTTCCGCCTGTCGCGGCATTTTGTCGGCGATACCGCGGAAACGGCGGCGCTGCTGTGGCCTGAAAAGCCCCTCCCCTTCAGGGGAAGGGTTGGGGTGGAGGCCGCCGGACTTGAGCAAGGGGGCGGACCCCCACCCGCTGCGACGAAGGAGCGGAACTCCCAAGTCTCGCCGCCCTCCTCTGAAGGGAAGGGCGGATTGAGCGTCTCCGACGCCGTCGCCGCCCTTTCCGCCACCACGCGCAGCGATGCGCCGGCGGTGCTGACCGGATTGCTCGACCGTCTGGACGCCGACGGGCGCTACGCACTGCTCAAGATGGCGCTCGGCGGGATGCGCGTCGGCGTGTCGGCGCGGCTTGCAAAACAGGCATTTGCGCAGGCGTTCGACGTCGGGATCGACGATGTGGAGGAGTTGTGGCACGCGATCCCGCCGCCCTATGAAGCGCTCTTCGCCTGGGGTGAGGGGCGCGTCGCGCGGCCCGACCTTGCCGACGTCGCCTTTTTCCGCCCCTTCATGCTTGCGCATCCGCTCGAAGGCGAAAGCATCGACCTTGCCGACTATGCCGCCGAGTGGAAATGGGACGGCATCCGCGTTCAGATCGCGCATGGTGGCGGCGAAACGCGCATCTACAGCCGCGGCGGCGAGGAAATCAGCGCTGCCTTCCCCGAACTCGTCGCGGCGTTCGATCAGGATGCGGTGATCGACGGCGAATTGCTCGTGCGCGGCGAGGTGCAGGGGGGAGAGGCCGCAAGCTTCAACGCGCTGCAACAGCGCCTCGGGCGCAAGACGGTGACGAAGAAAATCCTCGCCGACTTTCCCGCCTTCGTGCGTGTTTACGATCTGCTTGCGGTCGATGGCGAAGATTTGCGCGGCCTGCCGTGGACGGGGCGGCGGCGGCAGCTTGAGGCTTTTGTTCCGCGCCTTGCCGCGAGCCATTTCGACCTGTCGCCCCTGATCGAGGCCGGCGACTTTGCCGAACTCGCGGCGCTGCGTGCCGGTGCGCGCGACGCGGCGATCGAGGGGGTGATGCTCAAGCGCCGCGACGCGCCCTATGTCGCGGGGCGCCGCGCCGGGCTCTGGTACAAATGGAAGCGCGACCCGCTCACCGCCGATTGCGTGATGATGTACGCGCAGCGCGGCAACGGCCGCCGTGCGAGCTTTTATTCGGATTATACTTTCGGCTGCTGGAGCGAGGCGGGCGAGTTGTTGCCCGTTGGCAAGGCCTATTCAGGCTTCACCGACGACGAGCTGAAATGGCTCGACAAATTCGTCCGCACCAACACCGTCGACCGCTTCGGCCCGGTGCGCGAGGTTGAAAAGACGCTGGTGCTCGAAGTCGCCTTCGATTCGATCCATGCGTCGAAGCGGCACAAGTCGGGCCTCGCGATGCGCTTTCCCCGCATATCGCGCATACGCCGCGACAAGCCCGCCGAAGAGGCCGACCGGATCGCGACGTTGCAGGCGATGGTGACCTAGCGGGTGTCGTCATTGCGAGCGGAGCGAGGCAATCTCCAGCCATCGATCGCGCGATGTTGCTGGCTGGAGATTGCTTCGTCGCTCCGCTCCTCGCAATGACGTCGCTAAAACCGCAATTTTTCCCCGTCATGGGGTTGCAACCGCAGCCTCCGATACCGAGTTAGCCAAGCGACAGCAAAAAAGGAGACTGCCATGACGATCGCTCACCCCCCGCTCCCCTATGCCCACGACGCGCTCGCGCCGCACATCTCGGCGGAGACGCTGCAGACCCATCATGGCAAGCATCACAAAACCTATGTCGACAAGGTCAACGCCGCGATCGAGGGCACCGATCTTGCCGACAAGAGCCTCGAGGAAATCATCCACCACGCTGAGGGCGCCGGCAACAAGGGGCTGTTCAACAACAGCGCCCAGTCGTGGAACCATGCCTTTTACTGGAACAGCATGGCGCCGGCGAAGACGGCGCCCGAGGGCGATCTCGCCGCCGCGATCGACCGCGATTTCGGTTCGCTCGACGAGCTCAAGAAGAAGCTGAAGGATACGGCGATCAATCATTTTGCGTCAGGTTGGGCCTGGCTGATCGCCAAGGACGGCAAGCTGTCGGTCACCGACACGCACGATGCCGGGACCGAACTGGCGGCGGGTATCAAGCCGCTGCTCGTCGTCGATGTGTGGGAACATGCCTATTATATCGACCGCAAGAATGTCCGCCCCGACTATGTGAATGCGGTGGTTGATGAACTGCTCAACTGGGACTTCGCTGCGGAGAATTTCGCGCGCGACGGGGCGTGGACCTATCCGGCGTAAACCAATGATCCTCCCTGTGCCGTAGGCATGGGGAGGTGGCAGCGCGAAGCACTGACGGAGGGGCAATGGCGCGATGTTGCCGCCCCTCCACCACCTTTGGCGGTCCCCCTCCCCATCGCTTCGCGACAGGGAGTAATTTTATTGTAATCCGTAACGAAAATTGGCTCGCGCCGCCTATCCCGACGATCGTAATCCGCCTATAGGCGCGCCATGACGATCAGCCTGTTCGAACTCTTCAAGATCGGCGTCGGACCCTCAAGCTCGCATACCGTCGGCCCGATGGTCGCGGCGCGGCGTTTTGCACTCTGGCTCGACGAGCATGGTCTGCTCGCCCGCGCGATACATGTCGAGGCCGACCTGTACGGCTCGCTCGCGCTGACGGGGAAGGGGCACGCCGCCGACACCGCGGTCGTCGCGGGGCTTGCGGGCGAAATCCCGGCCTCGACCAGCCTCGCCGCGATCAAGGCGCATTGGGACCGCGCCGAAGGCGAGGGGTTCCTCTACCTGCTCGGCCGCCAGCGCGTGCGTTTCCAGCCCTCGCGCGACCTGCATTTCCAGATGCGCCAGCGCCAGCCCTTTCACAGCAACGCGCTCAGCTTCACCGCGCGCGACAATGACGGCGAAGTGCTCGCGAAGCGCATGTATTTCTCGATCGGCGGCGGCTTCGTCGTCGACGAGGAGGAGGCGGGGCGCAACAGCCGCGGCGGCGAGGATGAAGTCGATCTGCCCTATCCCTTCACCTCGGGCGCCGACCTGCTCGAAATGGGCGCGGCGTCGGGCAAGAGCTTCGCCGAGATGATGCTCGAAAACGAGCTTGTCCATCGCAGCATCGAGGAGGTCGAGGCGGGGCTCGATGAAATCGCCGCGGCGATGGACGCATCAATCGACGCGGGCTGCTGCAGCACCGGGACGCTCCCCGGCGGGCTCAAGGTCAAGCGCCGCGCGCCGCAAATCGCCGCCGACATCCGCGAACGGCACGAATCGAACCTCTGCGACCCGATGCAGATGATGGACTGGATCAACCTGTGGGCGATGGCGGTGAATGAAGAAAACGCCGCCGGCGGCAAGGTCGTCACCGCGCCGACCAACGGCGCGGCGGGGATCATCCCCGCAGTGATCCGCTATTACCGCCGCAGCTATCGCGGCGATGCAAAGGGCGTGCGCACCTTCCTGCTCGCCGCGGGCGCGGTCGGCGCGCTCTACAAGCGCAACGCCAGCATCTCGGGCGCCGAGGTCGGCTGCCAGGGCGAGGTCGGCGTCGCCTGCTCGATGGCGGCGGCGGGGCTGACCGCCGCGCTCGGCGGCACCAACGCGCAGGTCGAGAATGCCGCCGAGATCGGCATGGAGCATAACCTCGGCCTCACCTGCGATCCCATCGGCGGGCTGGTGCAGATTCCGTGCATCGAACGCAACGCGATGGGCGCGATCAAGGCGATCGACGCGAGCCGCATCGCGATGATAGGCGACGGCACGCATGTCGTCAGCCTCGACACGGTGATCGCGACGATGCTGCAGACGGGCCGCGACATGCGCGACAAATATAAGGAAACGTCGAAGGGGGGTCTTGCGGTCAGCGTCGTGGAGTGTTGATAGCCCCGTTTCCTCCGGCGTGACGATATCAGGGGCACCGACCTCAATCCTCCCTGTCGCGGAGCGATGGGGAGGGGGACCGCGCCCACAGGGCGTGGTGGAGGGGCGGCGACGGTTGCGCCATCGCCGCTCCGTCAGCGCTTCGCGCTGCCACCTCCCCACGGCTACGCCACAGGGAGGACGATGAGCGTCTTGCATTGCCGCCCCATTTGCCTGATTGGAGCGCCCGAGAAGGAGACCGCCCCATGAAGACCCGCGCCGCCGTCGCATTCGAAGCGAAGAAGCCGCTCGAAATCGTCGAACTCGACCTTGAAGGCCCGAAGGCGGGCGAGGTGCTGGTCGAGATCATGGCGACAGGGATTTGCCACACCGACGCCTATACGCTCGACGGGTTCGACAGCGAGGGCATCTTTCCGAGCGTGCTGGGGCATGAGGGCGCGGGTGTGGTGCGTGAGGTCGGCGCGGGCGTTACCAGCGTCGTCCCCGGCGACCATGTCATCCCGCTCTACACCCCCGAATGCCGCCAGTGCAAAAGCTGCCTTTCGGGCAAGACCAACCTCTGCACCGCGATCCGCGCGACGCAGGGCAAGGGGCTGATGCCCGACGGCACGACGCGCTTTTCGTACAAGGGCCAGCCGATCTATCATTATATGGGCTGTTCGACCTTCTCGAACTTCACGGTGCTGCCCGAGATTGCGGTCGCGAAAATCCGCGAGGACGCGCCCTTCCAGACGAGCTGCTACATCGGTTGCGGCGTGACAACCGGCGTCGGCGCGGTGATCAACACCGCGAAGGTGCAGGTCGGCGACAATGTTGTCGTCTTCGGGATGGGCGGCATCGGGCTCAACGTGATTCAGGGTGCGCGACTTGCGGGTGCGAACCAGATCATCGGCGTCGACATCAACCCCGACCGCGAGGAATGGGGCCGCAAGTTCGGCATGACCGAATTTCTGAATTCGAAGGGCATGAGCCGCGAGGATGTCGTCGCGACGATCGTCCGGATGACCGACGGCGGCGCCGATTATACCTTCGACGCGACGGGCAATACCGAAGTGATGCGTATCGCATTGGAAGCCTGTCACCGCGGCTGGGGCACCAGTATCATCATCGGCGTCGCCGAGGCGGGCAAGGAGATTGCGACGCGCCCGTTTCAGCTCGTCACCGGGCGCAACTGGCGCGGCACCGCGTTCGGCGGCGCCAAGGGGCGCACCGACGTGCCGAAGATCGTCGATATGTACATGACCGGCAAGATCGAGATCGACCCGATGATCACCCACGTCATGGGGCTCGAAGACATCAACAAGGGCTTCGACCTGATGCATGCGGGCGAGAGCATCCGCAGCGTCGTCGTTTATTGATTGCGAAAGAGGAAGCTATGTTCAGCCATGTGACGCTCGGGTCGAACGATATCGAGGCTAGCCAGACCTTCTATGACGCGATCCTCGGCGCGCTCGGCATCCCCGCGGGGCGGATCGACGAGCGTGGGCGCCTCATCTACATGCACGCCGGTGGGCGGCTCGTCATCACGCGGCCGGTCGACGGCAGGCTTGCCGCGTGCGGCAACGGTCATACGCTCGGCTTCCTCGCCGCCTCGCCCGAAGCGGTTGACGCCTGGCATGCCGCAGGGGTCGAAAATGGCGGCACCACCGCCGAAGACCCGCCGGGCGTTCGCCACGCGACCGAGGGGCGCACCGTCTATCTCGCCTATCTGCGCGATCCCGACGGCAACAAGCTGTGCGCGTCGCACAAGATTTCGGGCTGACATGGGCGCGGACAGCGGTGCTTCCTATGTGCTGACCTTCAGCTGCGTCGATACCGTCGGGATCGTCGCGGCGGTGACGGGACTGCTCGCGGAGCGCGACGGCTTCATCCTCGACAGCCAGCAATATGCCGACCTCGATTCGGGGCGTTTCTTCATGCGCGTCGAGTTTCGCGGCGCCGGACCGCGCTTTCCCGACACGCTTTCGGGAGTCGAAGCGGCGTTCGCGCCGGTCACGCAGCGTTTTCAGATGGACGCGCGGATCAGCGATGCGAGCGCCAAGCCGCGTTTCGTTATCGCGGTGTCGCAGGGCAGCCATTGCCTCAACGACCTGCTCCACCGCTGGTCGACCGGCAACCTCGCCATCGACATTGTCGGCGTCGTATCGAACCACGAGGCGCAGCGGCGGCTGTCCGAATGGCATGGTGTGCCCTTTCACTATCTGCCCGTCAGCGACGCAAACCGCGCCGAGCAGGAGGGGGCGATCCTCGACATCATGGCACGCGGCGGTGCCGACTATCTGGTGCTTGCGCGCTATATGCAGGTCCTGTCGGCGGATCTGTCGGCAAAGCTCGCCGGGCGCTGCATCAACATCCACCACAGTTTTCTGCCCGGCTTCAAGGGCGCGAAACCCTATCACCGCGCGCATGAGCGCGGGGTGAAGCTGATCGGCGCGACCGCGCATTTCGTGACGAGCGACCTCGACGAGGGGCCGATCATCGAGCAGGCGGTCGAGCGCGTCGACCATCGCGACTCGATCGACGAGCTGATCCGAACCGGCCGCGATATCGAGGCACAGGTGCTTGCGCGGGCGGTGCGCTGGGTCGCCGAACAGCGCGTGCTGATCGACGGGCGCAAGACGGTTGTCTTCCGCTGAACCAAGGCTCAGGATAAGTCGCTAATCGCAACGAATCAGCAGGAGTGGGAAGGATGTACAGCCACAATATGGTCGGGTCGAACGACCTCGAAGCATCGAAGAAATTCTATGACGCGACCTTCCAGGCGATCGGCGGCAAGCCGGGGATCGTCGACGACAAGGGACGCCTCGTTTACATGCACAACGGCGGCTTGTTCCTGGTGACCGCGCCGATCGACGGCGAGCCTGCCTCGGCCGGCAACGGCTGCACCATCGGTTTTGCGATGGACGGTCCCGAGCAGGCCGACGCATGGCACAAGGCGGGCGTCGAAAATGGCGGGACGGCAATCGAGGACCCGCCGGGCGTTCGCGAGGGCGGATTCGGTCAGCTCTATCTCGCCTATTTGCGCGACCCGTCGGGGAACAAGCTCTGCGCGCTCCACCGCGTCGTTTGAGCGGGGGACTTGATGCGCGGTGAAGCGGGCTTGCTGGCCGACCTTGAAACGCTGGCGATCCCTTTCACCGCGCACGAACATATTGCGGTGTTCACCGTCGCCGAAAGCGATGCGGTGAACGCCGATATCCCCGGCGCGCACACGAAAAACCTGTTCCTCAAGGACGCTGGCGGTGCCTTCTGGCTCGTTACCGTCCCGTCCGAGGCGCGCGTCGATTTGAAGGCGCTGCCGGCGGCAATCGGCTGCAAGCGCGTGAGCTTTGGCAAGGCCGAGGATATGCAGCGCCTGCTCGGTATCGCGCCGGGGTCGGTGACCCCGCTCGCCGCGATCAACGCCCAGCCGGGAAGTATCACTGTGGTGCTCGATGCGGCGCTGGCGACCGTCGACCGGGTCAACGTCCATCCCTTGCGCAACACAGCGACGCTCGGGCTGGCGGGGGCAATGATCCTCGACCTGCTTCGTCATTGGGGGCATGCACCAGTAGTGGCAGCGATCCCGGTGCAGGCGGGCTAACGCTCGCCGAACAGCTCGGGATTCCGGAACGCCTTGGCCAGGTGATCGATCCACGCCCGCACCAGTGGCGGCAAGCCGGTGCGCGTGGTGAAGACGAGATGGACGATCCCGTTCTCGCTCCGCCATTCGGGCAGGACCCGGACGAGCGTGCCCGCGCGCAACTCGACGGCGCAGGCGTGGTCAGGGAGGAGCGCGACACCAAGCCCGGCGAGCGCGGCGGCGCGAACGGCGCTGAAATCGTCGCAGCGCAGGCGGGGGCGGTGCCGGATGCTGTCGATGGTCCCATCGCGGTGCTCGAGCCGCCAGATCACGTCCGCGCCATCGCTTGCCGAGCTTAATGTCGGCATCTGCTTGAGCGCCGCGAGGTCGCTGCCCCCGACCAGGTTGGCGAGCGCCGGGCTAGCGATCAATATGCGGCGGCTGTGCGCGAGCGTCCGCATTGTCAGCGCCGCATCGGTGTCGAGCCGCGTGCGGACGCGCAACGCGACGTCGATCCGCTCGGCGATGACGTCGACGGGGCGGTCGGCGGCGAGTATCTCGATATTGCCCTTGGGATAGAGCGTCAGAAATTCGGGAAGCATGTCGGAAATCATTGGCACCAGACCGCTCGGGCATGACATGCGCACAGTGCCGCGCGGTTCGGACAGGCTCGCCTCGACCAGCGCCTCGGCGCGATCGGCGGCGGCGACCGCAAGCTGGCATTGCGCGTGAAAGGCAAGACCGATGTCGGTGACACGGAAACGCCGCGACGATCGCTCGATCAACCGCGCGCCAAGCCGATCCTCTAGCGCCGCGATGCGTCGGCTCAGCTTCGATTTGGGAACATGCAGCGCGCGTCCGGCGGGTGCGAAGCCGCCATTGGTCACCACCGCGTCGAAAAAGCGCAGATCGTTGAGGTCCTGCATATTATCGTTCTATCAATGGAACGATAAGTGTCAATATATCCCCCTACAGCAGATATCGTTGCGGATTTACCTCCTTCTCATCGGACGGCGAACGGTTCGCCGCTCACGAAAAGGAGAATGACAATGACCTATGATCTGACCAACAAAGTCGCCGTCGTCACCGGCGGGAACAGCGGCATTGGTCTCGGCATCGCGCAGGAACTCGCCGAACGGGGCGCCAAGGTATTCGTGACCGGGCGTCGTCAGGAAGAACTCGATGCCGCCGTCAAGCTGATCGGCCATGGCGCGGTTGGCGTTCAGGGCGACGTCACCAGCTTCGCCGATCTCGATCATCTCTATGATGTTGTCCAGCAGCATGGCGCGCCGATCGACATCCTCGTCGCCAACGCCGGCGGCGGCGCATTCCAGCCGCTCGGTGAAATCACCGAGGAGGAATTCGACCGCACCTTCGGCCTCAACGTCAAAGCGACATTGTTTACCGTGCAAAAGGCGCTGCCGCTGCTTCGCGATGGTGCGTCGATCATCCTGACCGGCTCGACGACTTCGACGCGTTCGGAACCGGCGTTCAGTGTTTATGGCGCGACCAAGGCTGCGATCCGCAATTTCGCCCGCAGCTGGATTCTCGACCTCCGCGATCGCAAGATCCGCGTTAACGTGATCGCGCCGGGTGCGACGACCACCCCTGGGCTCAAGGGTCTCGCCTCGACCGATGAGCAATGGAATGCGCTCGAAGGCGAGTTTGCCGCCCGGGTTCCGCTCGGTCGGCTCGCCGACCCGCGCGAAATCGGCAAGGTCGCGGCTTTCCTCGCCTCCGACGCGGCAAGCTATGTCAACGGCGTCGAACTCTTCGTCGACGGCGGTTTCGCCCAGATCTGATCGTCACCGAATTTCGCCCGGCCCCGTTGTCCGCAAGGACGGCGGGGTTGCGCGTGCGGGGCGTGCGCGGCACAAGGCGCCATGACCCTCGAAACCCTCTCCACCGTTCGCAGCCACGGCGGCACGCAAGGCGTGTACAGGCATGCGAGCACGACGACGGGCACCGACATGACCTTCGCGGTCTTTGTCCCCGAGCATGAGCCCGGCGCAAAGCTGCCCGTACTCTGGTATCTGTCGGGGCTGACGTGCACCCATGCCAATGTGATGGAAAAGGGCGAATATCGCGCCGCGTGCGCCGGACATGGCGTGATCTTTGTCGCGCCTGACACCAGCCCGCGCGGCGAGGGCGTGCCTGACGATCCCGAGGGCGCGTGGGATTTCGGGCTGGGAGCGGGCTTTTATGTCGATGCAACCGAGGAGCCGTGGGCCAAGCATTACCGGATGCGCTCCTATGTCGAGGATGAACTGCCGTCGCTGGTGCTGCGCAATTTCGCGAGCGCCGACCTGACGCGGCAGGCGATCAGCGGCCATTCGATGGGCGGGCATGGCGCGCTGACGATCGGGCTACGCAATCAGGATCGTTTCCGTTCGGTGTCGGCCTTTTCGCCGATCGTCTCGCCGCTGCACTGCCCGTGGGGCGAAAAGGCGCTCGGCCATTATCTGGGCGACGACCGCGAGGAATGGCGCGCCTATGACGCTTGCGCGCTGCTCGATGACGGGCTGCGCGTTCCCGACCTGCTCGTCGATCAGGGCGATGCCGACAATTTCCTGACCGAACAGCTGAAGACCGAGCTGCTCGTCGCGGCGTGCGAGCGGAACGGCCAGAACGCCGAAATCCGGATGCAGCCGGGGTACGACCACAGCTATTATTTCATCTCGACCTTCATGGCCGAGCATGTTGCGTGGCATGCCGAGCGGTTGAAGGCTTGAGACAAATGAAAGGCTCCCGTCTCTGCGGGAGCACGCACGAGCTTGTCGGTCAGGGCAGCAACAGCGTCGAACCCGTCGTCCGCCCGGCCGCGAGGTCGGCGTGCGCGCGGGCGGCATCCTGGAGGCCATAGCGCTGCCCGATCGTGACCGTCACCGCACCGCTGCCAATCATCTCGAACACGCGCGCGGCGCCCGCCGCCCGCTCGCCGGGGTCGAGATAATAGTCGAACAGCGTCGGCCGCGTCACGAACTGCGAGCCATGCTGCGCGAGAATGCCCAGGTTGACGCCTGTCACCGGTCCGCCTGCATTGCCATAGCTGACGATCAGCCCGCGCCGGGCGGTAGCTTTCAGCGAGACCTCCCAAGTCGCCATACCGATGCCATCGAAGGTCACGGGCACGCCCTGGCCATCGGTGATCTCGCGGACATGCGCCGCGACATCGTCCTGCTTGTAGCGGATGACATGGTCGGCACCCGCTTCGCGCGCCGCATGTTCCTTGGCTTCGGTGCTGACGGTGCCGATGACCGTCGCGCCGATCGCCTTGAGCCACTGGACGAGGATCAGCCCGACGCCGCCCGCCGCGGCGTGGACGAGGACGGGCCAGCCCGCCTCGACCTTTGCGCAGCGCTCGACGAGCGCCTCGACGGTGCAGGCCTTGAGCAAAGCGGCGGCGGCAATATCGTCGTCGATGGCTGAGGGCAGCTTGAACAGCGACGACGCCTTGACGAGCCGCGCGCTCGCATAGGCGCTGCGTTCGGGGCCGAAGGTCGCGACGCGGTCGCCAGGCTTGAAGCCGTGGACGCCTTCGCCGACGGCAACGACCTCGCCCGTCGCCTCGAGCCCCAGCCCGCCGGGAAGGTCGATCGGATAGGTGCCGTCGCGGTGATAAATGTCGATATAGTTGAGCCCGACCGCAGTCTGACGGACGAGCAGTTGTCCGGGGCCGGGATTGTCGAGCGTCACCTCGCGCCACTCTATGACTTCGGGACCGCCCTGGGTCTCTATGAAGGCTTCGATGGCTTTCATGGCGCGCGCTCCTGCTGTCCGGCCCATCTGGTGGGCCGAACCGGGGAACGCAAGTGTCGTGCGACCGCGCCATGCGTCATTGCGAGGAACCGAAGGCGAGAATTGCTTTGCCACGCTCGCAATGACGAGGTTTCAGATAATGGCCTGCGGTCTATTTCGCCGGGCGCCGCGGGCTGCGCTGGCCATAAGGCTTGGGCTTGTAACGGTCGGTATTGTCGCCGGGGCCACGCGGACCGCGCGGTCCCGCACGGTCGCGGTCGCCGCCGGGCGCGCGACCCAGTGTCGGGCGCTGTGCACGCCCGCGCGGGGCTTTGTCGCGACGCGGCGGATAGGTCGGACCGTCGGGTGCGGGCATGATCGAAACGCCGCTGTCGTCCTCGCCATCGGCATTGGCGCTGCGCTGCACCGCCTCGGCGAAGCGATCGGCGATCGCCCGGGGAATGTTGAACATCGTTTCCTTGGGGCCGATGCGGATCGCGCCGATCTCTCCCTTGGTCACATGGCCGCGGCGGCACAGCAAGGGCAGGATCCAGCGCGGGTCGGCATTCTGGTGGCGTCCGATGTTGAGCTTGAACCAGACGCTGTCCTCGAACCCTTCGCGGCGGTCGGCGCTACCGCGTTCGGGGCGCTCGAACCGCTCGCCGCGTTCGGGACGGCCGGCGCCGTCGCGGCCGCGCGGACCGGTGTCGATCAGATCCTCGGGCGGGGGCATCAGCGCACGGTGCGCGCGCACGAGGCTCGCGGCGATGTCCTCGGGCGTACGCTCGGCCATCAGCCGCTGCGCGAGTTCGATATCCTCGGGCTCGTGCTCGACGGGGGCCAGCAATTTTTCGATCAACCGCTCCTGATCGCGCTGGCGCACGTCGGCGGCCGTGGGAGCGTCCATCCATTCGGCCTGGATGCGCGCGCCGCGCAGCATGCCGTCGACGCGTCGGCGGCGCGGATAGGGGACGATGATGACCGCCGTGCCCTTCTTGCCTGCGCGCCCGGTGCGGCCCGAACGATGCTGGAGCGCCTCGGCATCGCGCGGAATTTCGACATGGATGACAAGGCTGAGGGTCGGCAGATCGATCCCGCGCGCCGCGACGTCGGTTGCGACGCAGACCTTCGCACGGCGATCGCGCAGCGCCTGCAATGCCGAATTGCGTTCGTTCTGGCTATGCTCGCCCGACAGCGCGACCGCAGCAAAGCCACGTTCGACAAGGCTGGCATGCAGGCGCCGGACATTGTCGCGGGTTGCACAGAACAGCATCGCGGTTTCGGCGTCGTGCAGGCGCAGCAGGTTGATCACCGCGCCTTCGATATCGGCGGGGGCAACGGTGACCGCCTGGTAGGCGATGTCGCCGTGGCCGCGATCCTCGCCGACGGTCGAGATGCGCAGCGCGTTCTGCTGGTAACGCTTCGCGAGCTGAACGATCGGCTTCGGAATCGTTGCCGAGAACAAGAGGGTGCGGCGCGTTTCGGGCGTGGCGTCGAGAATTTCCTCAAGATCGTCGCGAAACCCCATGTCGAGCATTTCGTCGGCTTCGTCGAGCACCGCGACGCGCAGTGCCGACAAGTCGAGCGCCCCGCGTTCGAGGTGGTCGCGCAAGCGTCCCGGCGTCCCGACGACGATCTGCACTCCCTGGTTCAGGGCGCGGCGTTCCTTGCTCGCGTCCATGCCGCCGACGCAAGTGGCGATTCGCGCGCCGGCCTTGGCATAGAGCCAGCCGAGTTCGCGGCTGACCTGAAGCGCAAGTTCGCGCGTCGGCGCGACGATCAACGCGAGCGGCGAGGTCGCGAAGGGCAGGCGTTCGCCTTCGACAAGCTGGCCGGCCATCGCAAGGCCGAAGGCAACGGTCTTGCCCGACCCGGTCTGGGCGGAGACCAGCAGGTCGCGGTCCTGTGCTTCGGGTTCGAGCACGGCCGTCTGCACGGGGGTGAACTCGCTATATCCGCGCGCGCTGAGAGCGTCCGCGAGGACGGGGGGAAGATTATCAAAAGACATTATATTCTCAATAGAAAGGCGGTCACCGGTGCGATGACGAGCCGACGTGAAAGGGGCTCAATGGGCTCAAATCACCTTGCCGGCGGCAACACCGCTGGCCCATGCCCATTGAAAATTATAGCCGCCTAACCACCCTGTGACATCTACGGCCTCGCCGACCGCATAGAGGTTTGCGACGCTTTTGGCCATCATTGTTTGCGACGACAGGCCGGCGGTCGAAATGCCGCCCGCGGTTACCTCGGCTTTCGCAAAGCCTTCGGTGCCGTTGGGGCGAAAGCTCCAACGCCGAAGGCGCGCTTCGGCATCGGCGAGGTTGCGGTCTGTCTGTGCGGCAAGTTCGCCCGGCAGTGCGATCCGGTCGGCCAAAGTCTCGGCCAAACGGTCGGGCAGTATCGCGCCCAAGGCAGCGCGAAGGGTCGCGCGCGGGCGATCGCGTTTGGCTGCGAGCAACCAGCCGGGTGCCGCGTCGGGCTGGAAATCGATCGCAAGCGGCTCGCCGTGGCGCCAATAGCTGCTGATCTGGAGGATCGCTGGGCCCGACAACCCCTTGTGCGTGAAGAGCGCCGCCTCGCGAAACGCTGCCTTGCCTGCTCGCGCCTCGACCGGGGTGGCGACGCCCGACAATTCGCGGAACAGCACATCGTCGCCGCCGAGCGTCAGCGGTACGAGCGCGGGACGCGGCTCAACGACTTTCAGTCCGAACTGACGCGCGAGGTCATAGGCAAATCCGCTCGCGCCCATTTTCGGAATCGACGGGCCGCCGGTCGCGATGACGAGATTGGGTGCGGCAAAATCGGCGCTGCCAAAGCGCACACGGAATCGTCCATCGCCATGTTCCACTGCGCCGACGGGCTGTCCGCAGCGGACGTCGACGCCCCCTTTGGCGCATTCGTCGAGCAACATCGCGACGATCTGTTTGGCCGACCCGTCGCAGAAAAGCTGGCCCAGCGTCTTCTCGTGATAGGCGATGCCATATCTTTCGACGAGCGCGATGAAATCGGCGGGGGTGTAACGCGCGAGCGCCGATTTGGCGAAATGCGGGTTGGCCGACAGGAAGCGGTCGGGTGCGGTGTGGATATTGGTAAAGTTGCAGCGCCCGCCGCCCGAGATCAGGATTTTCTTCCCCACCTGGTCGGCATGATCGAGCAGCAGCACGCGCCGCCCGCGCTGCCCGGCGACCGCGGCGCACATCATCCCGGCCGCGCCGGCGCCCAGCACGATGGCGTCAAATTCGGTGGCGGGCATCGCGGATCAGTGCAGCTTGGCGATCGAGAGGCCGTCGGCCTTGGCGCGCGCCTTCACCGATTCTTCGCTGCGCGTCAGCGCCTTGGCGATCGCCTTGAGCGCCATGCCTTTTTTGGCGAGTGTGTGCAGCTTGTCGATCTCCGATGCGATCCACGGCTGCTTGTGACGTTCGAACCGGTCTTTCATGCCTGCACCTTTGTGTCCGACGTCGCGGCGAGCACCATGATTGCGTCATCAACGCCCTGGAAAGCGACCAACTCCCCGACTTCCGCGCCCATCAGCGCGCGACCGATTGGCGCGGAAAAGGCGATCAGACCGGCGGCCGGATCGGCCTCGTCATGTCCGACAATGGTGATCTTCTTTTCCGCGCCATGCAGCCGATAACGCACGCAGCTGCCGACCCCGACCACGCCGTCGGCCGGCGGCGGCTGTACATCGGCGGTCGATTTTCGCGTGCCGAAATAGCGTAGCTGGCGCTGCAGCTTCTTGCGCGCCGCTTCGTCGGATTCGGCGGCCACCGCTGCCTCGAGCCGCGCAACTTCGTCGCAGAGCAGGCGTAACCCGCGCGGCGTAACGAGGTTCGCTCCGAGCGGGATCGGAAGCTCAAATTCGGGCTCTTTATGTTCGTCGTCGCTCTCGCGGCGAAAGGCTACGCTCATCTCTGTCATCCAGATTCCGGAAGAATTAACGCTTTGCTCCGCGAAGGTGGCGACAAGATGGCGCACATCCGGGCGGTGTAACCATTGCCCCCGCAGCCACGAACCGGAAGGCGATGCCATCCCTCGCATCATCCATCATTCAAGGGAGTATTCGCTATGACCAACACACTCAAACTGTCGCTCGCCGCTTCGGCCGTTCTTGCGATGGCCGCAGGCGCTGCCACCGTTCCGGCCGCCGCCGCCGATGGCGCCAAGGAAAAATGCTATGGCGTGTCGCTGAAGGGCAAGAATGACTGCGCCGCGGGTCCGGGCACGAGCTGCGCCGGCACCTCGACCGTCGACTATCAGGGCAACGCCTGGAAATATGTGAAGAAGGGCGAGTGCACGAAGATGGGCGGTACGCTGACCGCACACAAGGGCAACGCCAAGCCGGTGCCGCAAAAGGCCAAGTAAGGCCGCAACGCTTGTCGTCGTTCCGTTCCCCCGCGCTGCCCCTGCGTTCCGGCATAGGGCTGAAACCCCGGCACTATCCCGATGTGCTGGCCGCGGTCGAGCGGGGCGACGCGCCCGCCTGGGCCGAAATTCACCCCCAAAATTATTTCGGCGCAGGCGGGCCTCCGCATCGCTGGTTGACGGCGATTGCCGAGCATCTGCCGCTGAGTTTTCATTCGGTCGGGCTGTCGTTGGGCTCTGCGGCAGGCACCGACCCGGACGAACTCGAAGCGCTCGCGGCGCTGTGCGCGCGATACGCGCCCGCGATGGTGTCCGACCATCTGAGCTGGAGCAACGGACCGGAGGACAAGTTTCCCGACCTGCTCCCCATCCCTTATACCCACGCCGCGCTCGACCATTTCGCGCGCGAGGTCGGCCGAGTGCAGGACCGGCTGGGGCGAACGATGCTGGTCGAAAACCCTTCGCGCTACCTGGCCTATGCCGAAAGCGATTGGAGCGAGGTCGATTTCCTGCACGAGCTGTGCCGCCGCAGCGGTTGCGGCCTTCTCCTCGACATCAACAATATTGAGGTGTCGGCATTCAACCTCGGGCTCGACCCCGTGTCGTGGCTCGATGCCTTCGATCCCGCGTTCGTCGGCGAAATCCATGTCGCGGGTCACGCCGTCAAGGACGACGACATGGGCGGCAGAATCGCGATCGACGATCATGGTTCGGCGGTGCGGCCGAGCTGCTGGGCGTTGCTCGAGCGCTTCATTGCGCGCGCGGGGCCGAAGCCGGTGCTCGTCGAGTGGGATACGGATGTCCCCGAATTTTCCGTGCTGATGGCCGAGGCGCGCGCCGCCGACAGGGTGCTGGCCCGCGAGGCGCTCGATGCTTGACCGCGATCAGGCGGCGATTGCGGCGACGCTGCTGCACGGCCCCGACCATCTGCCGGATGGTTTGTTCGCAGGGGATGAGGCGGCCGTCCTGCGCGGCTTGCGCGTCCATGCGACAACGATCTTTCATGCGCGGCTCGTCGCGCTGGAGGAGAGTTTCCCGCGCACGCGCGAATTGCTGGGCGACGCCGAGTTCAACCGCCTGTCACGGCTGTTCGTCGAAGACGGCGGCGCCAGCGGGCGGTCGCTGACCGACATCGGCGATGGCTTTGCCGAACGACTGACGAACCGCGACGCCGCCGATCTTGCGCGTGCCGAATGGCTGTGGCTGCAGAGCTATCACGCCGTCGAGGCGCCCGCGCTGCAATTGGCCGATCTTGCCGGACTCGACGAAGCGACGCTGCTCGACCGTCCGACGCGGTGCCACCCGGCGGCCCGCTGCCTGGCGTTGGACAGCAATATTGCGCCGCTGCTCGATCCCGCCTTGCCGCCGGAAGCGCGCACCTTGCTGTTCGTCCGGCCGGGCGCCGACGTCCGGATCGTTGCAATCGATGCTTCGGTCGCCGCCGTGCTGGCCGACGCCGAAGAAATTTTGCCGCTCGGTAACCTGATCGCCGGTCTCGACGAAGCGCATCCTGACGGCGGCGCTGCGATTGCGGCGCTTATCGACGCAGGGGCATTTGAAAAGGTTTAGGGCATGAACAGCATCCTGACATTATACGACCGCGGTGTCGCGCTGGCGTCGAGCCGCGTGGTCGAGGGGTTTGCGCTCTTTCTGTTGCGCCTCGCGCTCGCCGGCGTTTTCTGGCGCTCGGGCCAGACCAAGGTCGTCGAAGGCAGTTTCTTCGAAATCAACCCGATCACCTATGACATATTCGAGAATGAATTTTCGGGCCTGCCGCTCGATCCGGCTATTGCCGTCCCGCTGACGACCTTTGCCGAGCATTTCTTTCCGATCCTGCTGCTTTTCGGCTTTGCAACGCGCATCTCGGCGGGGGCGCTGCTCGTGATGACGCTCGTCATCCAGATATTCGTTTTCCCCGATGCGTGGTGGCCGGTCCATTCGCTGTGGGCGGCGATGGCGGCGATCCTGATCGTGCGCGGCGGCGGGCTGTTCTCGCTCGACACGCTCGGTGCTAGACTGCGCGCGAAATGAGCATCGACGAACCTTCGCTCGCGCGCCTGATGGCGGCATCGCAGCGGGGGGATCGTGCGGCCTATCGATCGCTGCTTGCCGATTGCCGTCGCTGGCTCGAGCGCTATTACGCGCGCCGGATCGCCCCGCATCATGTCGACGATCTGGTGCAGGAAACGCTCGTGTCGATGCACCGCAAGCTTGCGACCTGGGACAGCAGCCGCCCGTTCCTGCCGTGGCTCGCGGCGATCGCGCGTTATCGCTGGATCGATATGCTCCGCCGCCAGCGCGACGTAGCCGAACTCGGCGACAATGACGCAGCGGTCGGCGCCGAGGACGAGGCGGTCCACGCCCGCCTCAGCATCGACCGACTGCTCCAGTTCTTGCCGCCGGGGCAGGCGCAGGCCATCACGCTGGTCAAGATCGAAGGCGCCTCGATTGCCGAGGCGTCGCGCATCTGCGGCCAGAGCGAGTCGCTCGTAAAAGTGAATATCCACCGCGGACTCAAGAAGCTCGCGCTCATGATTGAAAGCGAATGACAATGAAGCACGCATCGATCGAAGACCTGATCGACGGCCTTGCCGGTGAACTGGAACCGGTCCGCCCGCGTCGCGTTCTGCGCGGCTCGATCTGGGCGGCATCGGGCTGGGCTGTGGGCGCTACGGCTTTATTGTGGCTTCTTGGTATGCGGAGCGACATTGCCAGCATGCCGCCGCTGTCGCTCCTTTCCTTTTGGCTGATCGCGTCGGCGGGCATTGCGGCGACATGGAGCGCTGTGCGCATGGGGCTGCCCGGTGTTGGTCGCGATTATAGCGGTTGGCGCTGGGCGGGGCTTGCGGCGCTTTCGCTGCCGCTCGCTGCTGTTCTGGCGGGCCTTGGCGATAGCCACGCTGCGACCGAGGCGATCCATCGGGGAGAAGGGCTCCGCTGCACGATTCAAGGTCTGGTCGCGGGTATCGGCGTTGGTGCCGCGTTGTTTGCTTGGCTGAAAGGCGGCGCGCCGACTTCGCCCACGCGAGCGGGCTGGGTCGTCGGCATCGCGGCGGGCTCCGCAGGGGCGACGATCGTCGCGTTGCATTGTCCGATCGACAATCTGATGCACATCTCTCTGTGGCACGGCCTGGCCGTCGCGGGCGCTGCTGTTGCCGGGCGCATCATCCTGCCGCCGCTGCTGCGCTGGTAACAACTGGACATCGCCCTCCTACGTGTGTTAGCCATGCAATACACGCAGGAGATTGTTGATGCGCAGATTGACCTTGGCCGCCCTGCCGCTGGCACTGGGCCTGATGGTTTCCGGCTGTAACGCGAAGGAATCCGAGCGGGGAAGGACCGGCGAATCGGGCGCGACCGATTCGGGGCCGCAAACGACGCGCGACTATGCGCTGTCAGATTTCAGCGCAGTCAGCGTGACCGGACCCGACGATGTTCGGATCACGATGGGTGAGGGCTTTTCGGTCAGCGCCAGCGGGCCGCAGGCTGAAATCGACGAGCTGGAGATCGAGCGCGATGGTGACCGGTTGTCGATCGGGCGCCGCAAGAATGACTCGCTTTTCGGCGGCCGCAATCATGTCGGCGTGAAGATTGCGGTCACCATGCCGCGACTCACCGCCGTGCGCCTGACGGGATCGGGCGAGGTCGAGGCCGACGCGATGGAGGGCGATGCCGTCGAGGCGGTCGTCACCGGGTCGGGCGATCTGAAAGTCGCCGGGCTGACCGCGAAAAGCGTGTCGATGGCGATTTCGGGATCGGGCGACATCGACGTCGACAGCGGAACCGTCGACAGCGGTGAATATCGCGTTACCGGATCGGGCAATATCGAGGCCGAAGGGCTCGCCGCCCGGACGCTCGACATTTCGATCGCCGGATCGGGCGATGTCGACGCGCGCGCGACCGAAACGGCCAGCGTGTCGATCATGGGATCGGGCGACGCGTCGATTGCCGGCGGGGCGAAATGTTCGTCGCGGACGCTGGGCTCGGGCGAGGTGCGCTGCCGCTGAGCGAGTGGTGGCGCGCGCGCAGCAAAGGCGATAGGACCGCAGGATGAACCCTGCGATGCACTGGGCCGCGACTGCGGCTGTCGCCCTTGTCCTGTCCGTCCCCGCGGCGGCCGCCGAAAAGCGCTATGGCCTCACAAGTTTCGAGGCGATCGAAATCAACGCCGACGTCGAGGTCGAGGTTGTCGATCGTGCGCCGGTGAGCGCCGTCGCGACGGGGCCACAAGCGTCGCTCGACCGGTTGGAGCTCGAAACGCGCGACGGACGCCTTATCATCGGCCAGCGCAAATTTGCAGGCGACGAGGAGCGCAGGGCGCCGCACGGCGCAGTGGTCATCCGAATCAACGCCGCAAACCTGCGCTCGGCGACGCTCGCGGGCGCGGGTTCGCTGACGATCGATCGGCTCAAAGGGACGCGCGTGTCGATCGGGCTGCGCGGGCCGGGACGACTGGTCGTTGAGGACATCGCGACCGACCGGCTGCAGGTTGCGATGATCGGCAATGGCAGCATCACGCTGAACGGTAAGGCGAAGCAGGCGCAGATGACGTTATCGGGCGCGGGAATGGTCGATGCCGGTGGCTTGACCATCGACGAACTGGTGAGCGACAGCGAGGGCGCGGGCGATCATGTGATGCGCGCGGTCAAAAGCGCCACAATCACGTCGCGCGGCGTAGGGAAGACGATCGTCTATGGCCGCCCGACCTGCACCGTGCGCGCGCTGGGGAGCGGGACCGTGACTTGCGGGACGACGAAATAGGCCCGGCAGGAGCCGAGCCCCCCTTCAATCGCAGGCGCGGTGGAGTTTCACTGCCAGCCACGCCGAAATCAGGCACATCACCGCGCTCATCAACAACTGGTCGACGACGCCGACGCCGATCATGCTCAGGCCGAGCGCGAGCAGCGATCCGACGACCATTGCGCCCGAATTGACGATATTGTTCGCCGCAACGGTGCGCGCCGTCTGGTCCTTGGGCACGGTGGTGGTGAGAAAGGCATAGAGCGGGACGACGAACATGCCGCCGCTGATCGCAATGCCGAGCAGCGCGGCGAGCAGCGGAATGACGTCGGCGTGTCCCAGGAAGCCGCCGATACCGTACATTGCGCCTGAGGGGTCATGCTCCCAATTGCGGCAAACCCAATAAAAGGCGACGACAAAGACCCCCATCACGATGACGCTCGCGGGGCTGTAGCGCGCCGACACCTGCCCCTTGAGCAGGCGGTTCACCGCGACCGAGCCGATCGCGATGCCGATCGAGAAAATGGCGAGGAACAGGCTGGCGACGCTCTTGTCGGCGTGGAGGATATTTTTGACGAGCGGCGGGAACTGGATGAACAGCACCGCGCCGATGGTCCAGAAAAAGCTGATCGACAGGATCGCGAGGAACAGACGAGGGATGTGCAGGGTCGCGCTGACCAGCGTGATCGACGAGCGGATGATGTGCCAATCGATCCCGCGTTCTTCATGCTCGGGCGGGGCAGGTGGCACCTTGCGCCCGGTCCAATATCCAATCGCGGCGACCAGGATGACGCCAAGCGCGGCCCATTCGACGTCGATGATGCCGGCAAGGATCGTTCCCGCCAGGATCGCAATATATGTCCCCGCCTCGACGAGGCCGGTGCCGGCGAGCACCTCGTCCTTTTCAAGGTGCTGCGGCAGGATCGCATATTTGATCGGCCCGAAGAAGGTCGAGTGGACGCCCATCGCGAACAGCGCGAGCATCATCAGCGGAATGGCGATCAGGTGAACCGCAAAGCCCATCCACGCGAGGAAGAGGCCCGCGCCCCCGACGAGCATGATCAATATCTCGCAGAACTTGACGATGCGTATGATGCGCGCCTTGTCGCGCGTGTCGGCAAGCTGCCCGGCCAGCGCAGAGAGCAGGAAGAAGGGCAGGATGAACACGCCCGTCGCCACCGCGCTGAACAATGTTTCGGACGCTTCGTCGTTGAACACGCCGTAAACGACGAACAGCACCATCGCATTCTTGAACAGATTGTCGTTGAACGCGCCGAGAAGCTGGGTGACGAACAGCGGGAGGAACCGGCGTTGCTTCAGCAACGAAAAGGAGCCGGTCATGCAGGGTCCATTCTTTTCAGCATCCTAGTTGTGGCCCGGGGGGCTTATCGGTTAGGGATGAAGGGGTCAAAGCCCATTTTGGGTCTTGCGAGCGCTGTGTCGGAACAGGGGTCATGCTGAGTCTTCCCAATATCCTGACCCTTTCGCGTATCCTTGCGGTTCCGATCCTCTTATTCCTCCTTTGGCCCGGCGTCCGGGTCGGGTCGCACCAGCCGCTGGCGATCGATTATGCGCTCGCCTTTGGGCTTTATTGCCTGATGGGCATTACCGATTATTTTGACGGTTATGTTGCGCGCTCGCGCGGCACCGTGTCGCGGCTCGGCGCCTTCCTCGACCCCATCGCGGACAAGATCATGATTGCGGCGGTCATCCTGCTGCTGGTGTTCACGCGCGACATCGACGGCTATCATGTCATCGCCGCACTGATCATCCTGCTGCGCGAGATTATCGTGTCGGGGCTGCGCGAATTCCTCGCGACCTTGCAGGTGTCGATGCCGGTGACGCAGCTCGCCAAATGGAAGACGACCTTCCAGCTCGTTGCCTTTGGCGCGCTGATCCTTGCCGGGGCATTGCCCGCGATGGCGTGGATCAAGACGGTCGGGCTCGCATCGCTATGGGGCGCCGCGGTGCTGACTCTCATAACGGGGTGGGATTATCTCCGCGTCGGCCTGAAGCATATGGATTGATTGCATGCGAATTGCTTATTTTGCCTGGGTGCGCGAGCGAATGGGCATCGCCGACGAAAGCGTCGATCTGCCCGCGAATATCGCGAATGTGGCGGCGCTCGTCGGTTGGCTGGCGGCGCGCGATGCGCGGGGCGCGCATGCCTTTGCCGACCCCGCGCGCGTTCGCGCCGCGGTCGATGGCGTGATGGGCGGTCCCGATGCGGCGATCGGCTCGGCCGAGGAGGTTGCGCTCTTTCCGCCGGTGACGGGCGGATGATCCGCGTCGCCGTCCAGTCGGGACCGATCGACGTCCCCGCCGAGCTCGACATCCACGATGGTGGCGGACATGGCGCAAGCGCGAGTTTCGTCGGGCGGGTGCGCGGCGAGGACGATCTTGTCGAACTGTTCCTCGACCATCATCCTGTGCTGACCGAAAAGGGGCTTGCCGAGCTGGCGCATTCGGCGACGGACCGCTGGAAGCTTTCGGCGTTGACGGTGATCCACCGCGTTGGCGCGATGGCGGTGGGCGATACGATCGTGCTCGTCCTCGCGAGCAGCCCGCACCGCGCCGAGGCGCTTGCGGCGACCGAATTTCTGATCGATCGGCTCAAGACCGACGTGATGCTGTGGAAGCGGCAGACATTCGCCGACGGCCGCGTCGAATGGGTCGAGGCGCGCGGCAGCGACCGGAAGCGGTCGGAGCGGTGGGACGAGGGGTTGAGGTAACCTTGTCCGACGGGATGTTTTGCGGCGAGATCCCGGCCTCCGCCGGGATGACGATGGAAAATATGTCGCATTCCGGTCCATTTCAGACCTTCGTCATCCCGGACTTGATCCGGGATCCACGACCGCGCTGAAGTCATGGACCCCGGGTCAAGCCCGGGGTGACGACGAACCGTGATTACGACTTGGTCGCTTCGGGACGTTCATTATTACAGGCCCGACGCGGGGCCCAGCCTCGCGCTTCGGCAATGCTCGCCCAACGGCGTCATGGCGTCCGCCTAATTCGCCTGATGCTTGCGGAAAATATCGGCGAGCAGCTTGAATTCGTCGGCGCGCGGGCTGCCCTTGCGCCAGACCAGGGCGATGGTGCGCCAGTCATGGTCCGAATCGAGCGGGCGCGTGTCGATGTCGGTGTGGTCTAGGATGCCGGCGGTGATCGCCATTTGCGGCAGCATCGTGATGCCGAGCCCATTGTCGACCATCTGCACCAGCGTGTGGAGCGAAGTCCCCATCATGCGCGCGCCGGCGCGCAGCTCGGGCCGGTTGCACGCGGCGAGCGCGTGGTCCTTGAGGCAGTGCCCGTCCTCGAGCATCAGCATCTGCGCGGGGTCGATCTGGTCGGCGCTGACGACGGCGGGGAGTTGTTCGGCCTGCTCGCCCGGAAAGGCGACAAAGAGTGCGTCGTCGAACAGCTTGTCGCTCTCGACGTCGCCGCAAGCATAGGGGAGGGCGAGGAGCACGCAGTCGACGACGCCGTGGTGCAGCGACTCGCACGCCTGCGCGCTCGGCTCCTCGCGCAGGAACAGCTTGAGCGACGGGCGCTCCTTGCGCAGCCGCGGGAGCAGTCCGGGGAGGAGGAAGGGCGCGATTGTCGGAATAACGCTCATGCGGAGTTCGCCGACCAGCGGCGCCGCTGCGGCTGCGGCCATGTCGGCCAGTTCTTCCGCCTCGCGCAGAACGCGGTGCGCCTTTTCGACGATCGCATTGCCGAGCGTCGTGAAGCGCACGACGCGGCGTGTGCGCTCGACCAGCGTCTGGCCGAGCAGCGTTTCGAGCTCGCGAATCCCCGCCGAAAGCGTCGATTGCGTGACGTTGCACGCATCGGCGGCGCGGCCGAAATGACCATGCTCGTGCAGCGCGACGAGATATTGCATCTGCTTGAGCGAGGGCAGGTAGTTGTGCATTAATCGAATATAGCAATCGCTGCGGAAAGTTTAAACAATCCGGACGATTGAAATTTTGCGGCCATTATGGCGGCGTCGGTTGCGCCGCGCCGATCCCGCGATAGATTGCCCCTCCGGGTTGGGCGAGGGCGAGCGATGGCGGTTTCGCGATTTCTGGTCGGTGGCTTGGCGAGCGCCTTGCTGCTGACCGGCGGGGTGTTCCTGTGGAAAGGCCATAGTCAGGGCGGCGATGAGGCGGTCGTGCCAGCGCCGCCACCGGCGCTGCCGGCGATTCCTGTCGCTGGAGCCGATGCGCCTACCCGCGGTCCGGCCCCGCCCGAACTTCCCGCCGCGAAGGAGGCATCGCGCGAGGAGCGGCGCTTCAATCGTTACGATCGCAACCGCGACGAACGAATCAGCCGGGTCGAGATGCTGTCGACGCGCACCGCCGCGTTCCGCAAGCTCGACAAGGACGGAAACAATCTGCTGACCTTCGAGGAATGGGCGGCGGCGACCAGCGAGCGTTTCGCGGGCGCGGACGCCGACAAGTCGGGCGACCTGACCCGCGCCGAGTTCGCAACGACCGCGCCGAAGCGAGCGGCAAAGCCGAAGTGTCGTTGCTGAAGAAGTAGAGACAGGGCGGACTGTCCGAAAAGCACCAAAAGTCGTAATCTCGGTTCGTCGTCACCCCGGGCTTGACCCGGGGTCCATGACTTCAGCGCGGCCGTGGATCCCGGATCAGGTCCGGGATGACGAAGGTGTTGTAACGACCGGTTGCGGACGTTCGATCCTCCCTGTGCCGCAGGCATGGGGAGGGGGACCGCCGCCATAGGCGGTGGTGGAGGGGCGGCGGCGTTGCGCCATTTGCCCCTCCGTCAGCGCTGCGCGCTGCCACCTCCCCATCGCTGCGCGACAGGGAGGATTCAGGGCGGCTGGCGAGTGATCGCGATCCTTTTTTCATCGTCATCCCGGACTTGATCCGGGATCCGTAGCCGCCCCCTCGTCGTGGATCCCGGATCAAGTCCGGGATGACGAAACTAAGTGGGCAAGTCCGCATTCCGCCCCGTTTTCCCCATTCGCTCCCGATCTAGTCGCAATGACGTGAATCGACCAATTGCGGACATCGATTGTCCGTCGAAGTAATGCACGATATGAAGCTTTAATGGTCCTGCTCATCGCAATCCCACCTGTGCTAATCATTCTGTCTAGCTTATTGCTAGGCAAAGCATTCAAGGAGCGTTTCCCAACGCGCTGGTGGCTTCTCCGCCTAGGCCTCGCTCCCCTGATTTTTCTGAGTTTGGCATGCTACATCATGGCCACTCCGACGCCGATACCTTACGACTATGACGAGAACATACATGGAGACTCGGGGCGGATGGATTTTCTTGCCATCATGGTGTTTGGCTTGGTTCTGCCGACGGTATACGTCGCCGTCGCATTTCCCGTTTCGGTTGCATATGCGCTTTGGAAGCGGCGAACTGCATCGCAGGCTGACTAACTCCGCGACCGCTTTCCAACCCAAAACCGCCGTTCCGACGCCCCATCCCAGCCGTGTTCGGTTAAGCCGCCACGCCCTGCGCGAGTTTCATCCATTCCGCCAGCGCCTTGCCTGCCCGCTGCGTGTAACCGAGTTTGCGGTCCTTCTTGCGGACGTCCTCGGCGAGCGGGGGGAAGAGGCCAAAATTGACGTTCATCGGCTGGTAGCTCGCCGCATCGGCGCCGCCGGTGATGTGGCCGAGCAGTGCGCCCAGTGCGGTCTCGGGCGGCGGCGGCGGTAGCGTGCGGCCCGCGAGTTCGGCGGCAGTGAAGCGCGCGGCGACAAGGCCGATGGCGGCGCTTTCGACATAGCCTTCGCAGCCGGTGATCTGTCCCGCAAAGCGAATATGCGGCGCCGATTTCAGGCGAAGCTGGTCGTCGAGCAGTTCGGGCGAACGAATGAAGCTGTTGCGGTGCAGCCCGCCCAGCCGCGCGAACTCGGCCTTTTCGAGGCCGGGGATGGTACGGAACAGTTCGACCTGCGCGCCATGCTTGAGCTTGGTCTGGAAACCGACCATGTTCCACAGCGTGCCGAGCGCATTGTCCTGCCGCAGCTGGACGACGGCATAGGGCCAGCGCCCGGTGCGCGGATTGTCGAGGCCGACGCCCTTCATCGGGCCGAAGCGCAAGGTTTCGACGCCGCGTTCGGCCATTACCTCGATCGGCATGCAGCCTTCGAAATAGGGCGTGTCCTTTTCCCACTCCTTGAACTCGGTCTTTTCGCCGTCGATAAGCCCCTGAACGAAGGCGTGATATTGGTCCTTGTCCATCGGGCAGTTGATATAATCCTTGCCGTCGCCGATCGGCCCGACCTTGTCCCAGCGGCTCGCCATCCACGCGACGTCCATGTCGATGCTGTCGCGATAGACGATCGGCGCGATGGCGTCGAAAAAGGCGAGCGCATCCTTGCCCGTCGCGGCGCCGATGCTCTCCGCCAGGCTCGCGGCGGTGAGCGGTCCCGTCGCGACGATCGTCATGCCCTCGGCAGGCAGCGTGTCGACGCGTTCGCGGACGATGGTGACGTTTGGATGTTCGGACAGCGCGCGCGTGACGCCGCCCGAAAACAGGTCACGGTCGACCGCAAGCGCCGATCCGGCTGGCACCTTTGTCGCGTCGGCTTCGCGCAGGATGATCGAGCCGAGCGCGCGCATTTCGCGGTGGAGGAGGCCGACGGCGTTGCTGTCGCCATCGTCGCTGCGAAAGCTGTTCGAGCAGACCATCTCGGCCAGCGTGTCGCCCTGATGCGCCGGGGTCATGTCGCCGCCACCGCGCATTTCGGAGAGGCGGACGCGGAAACCCGCTTCGGCGAGCTGCCACGCCGCTTCGGAGCCCGCGAGGCCGCCGCCGATGATGTGAATATCGTGACCCATTTACCGTGTCCGTTGACTTGCACTTCGTTCGCCGCGCACTAGGCCGGTTGGGACCAAGATGCAAAGGGGCGGGAATGAGCGGGGAATCGAGCTGGGATCGCGCACGCTGGCTGTGGCTCGCCGCGCTGCTGGGCGGCGCAAGCTATTTCGGCGCGGTGCTGGCCGGTTGGGACGGTCCGGCGGTTCATTTGTGGAAGGCGTCGGGTGTCGGTTTGCTCGCGGTCTGGGCCTGGGCCAACGCGCGCGATGGCGGCGGACGGATGATCGCCGCGGCGCTCGCGTTCGGTGCGCTCGGCGACTGGCTGCTCGACGCGGTCGGGATGCTTGAGGGCGCGGCGGCTTTCGCTGTCGGCCATTTGATCGCGATCACGCTCTACCTGCGGAATCGACGCCGCGCGCTCTCACCGTCGCAGCGTCTGCTCGTCTGGGTGCTCGTCCCGATGTCGCTGCTGATTGCCTGGTCGCTGACGCGCGAGGCGCCGTTGCTGCAGATGGGGGCGGCGATCGCCTATACCGGCGGCGTAGCGGTGATGGCGGCAGCCGCCTGGGCGAGCCGTTTCCCGCGCTATCGCACAGGCACCGGCGCGATGATGTTCCTGGCGAGCGACCTGTTCATCTTTGCCGGGGCGAGCGGCAATTTGTCGAAATCGGTGACGGTCTGGCTTGTCTGGCCGCTCTATTTTGCGGGGCAGGCATTGATCGGATGGGGTGTGGTCGGCACCCTGGCGCGCGAACGGGTCATCGATAACCGGTCGCCGAATTCCGACTGACCCGGCGTATCAATGCGGGGTGGACACCGCGCCGAGGCCGTCGATCTTTTTCGACTGTTTGGCGATCAGCCCGGGGAACCAGCGCGACAGGCGCGCGAGGCGTTTGGCGAGTTTGCCGACCGGGACATGGACGCGGTTGCCGTGGACTGCCTCCCACGCCGCTTCGGCAACGCGTTCGACCGGGGAGATTTCGAAACCTCCTTCGGCGAGCCGCGTGCGTGCGGGCTCGTTGCTGTCGGCGCTGACCTGATCGAGCAGGGGCGTGTCGATGAACCCGGGCATCAGCGAGCGCACCTTGACGCCATATTTCGCGAACTCGATTTCCAGCCCCTCGGTCAGGCCGCGTACCGCGAATTTGGTTGCCGAGTAGACGGCAAGCCCCGCGACGCCGTAAAATCCCGACGCCGATCCGGTGTTGAGGATCGTCGCCCCCGGCGTCGCGCGGAGCAGCGGCATCGCGGCATAGATGCCGTTGACGACCCCGCCGAAGTTGATTGCGATCAGCCGGTCGGCCTCCTCGGGCGGCATGTCGAGGAACTGGCCGCCCGAACCGATGCCGGCGTTGTTGAACAGCACATCGAGCCGCCCGCCCGACGCGGCGGCGAATTCGTCGAGCGCGGCGCGCCACTGGTCGCGGTCGCGCACGTCCATCACGTGGCGCGACGACGCGCCTTCGGGAAGAAGTGCAGCGGTCTCGTCGATCCCCGTGCGGTTGACGTCGGCGATGCCGACGAACCAGCCTTGCGCGGCAAAGTGGCGCGCGACCGCGCGGCCGATGCCCGATCCGCCACCGGTAATGAAAATCGCCTTGCGCCCCATCCTGTCCCTCCTGACATCGGTGTAAGTCCGAATTGATGCGAGCGCGTGGCAAAGGTCAAGCAGCAATCGCCGCTTGGCATCGTGGGCGCGGGATTGTTAGGAGGGCGGCGATGCTTCGCGGCCTGCGCCTGATCCTGTTGAGCTTGCTTGTCTTTTGTGCGGGCGCATCGCTTCCGGCGCGCGCCGATGTCGAGGTCAGTTTTTACAGCCATGATTTCGGCGACCGCTTTCCCCATGCGTTCATCGTGATGAAGGGTCGCCTCGACGCGTCGGGCGAAGCGGTCGATGCAAGCTATGGCTTCACGGCGACGTCGGTCAGTCCGGCGATCCTTTTCGGATCGGTCAAGGGACATGTCGAATCGTCGAATCCCGATTATATCGCGAAGAGCGACCGCCAGTTCAGCGTAACGGTCGACGATGCGACCCACGCGCGACTGGTCGCCAAGGTTCGTGAATGGAGCGAGCGCAAGCAGCCGAGCTATAATCTGGGCAAACGCAACTGCGTCCATTTCGTGATGGAACTCGCCGAAATCGTCGGGCTGAAGGTCAATCGGAACAGCAAATATTTCAAGAAGCCCAAGAGTTTCCTGGGCGAGGTTCGCGCGTTGAACCCGCAATTGGGATGAGGGTCGCTTTTGTTCCTCATGCGCGTCTTCTTTTCCTCGTCATCCCGGCGAAGGCCGGGATCTCACCCTCTCGGTTTTACGCACCGGCGCGGTCGCGGCCTTCGTCGGGATGACGGAAAGATCAGTGTTCGCGCCTCAGCCCAAATCGAACGACTCGCTCCCCTAGACTGAGCACTGCTTTCACCCTATGTTCAGGCTCTGGCGCGCAAAGCGCGTCGGCTGGACGTAATGAGGGGCCTGTCCTTGCGTTTGTTGTTGACCCTTTTGGCGCTGCTGACCGGTCTGGCGACTGCCGACCGTGCCGTTGCCGCACCCGCCGCACCCGCGGCGATGGGGTCGCTCGTCCTGATTACCGAAGCGGCGAACAAGGCTGAGGCGGACAACGCCAATCGGCGCCCCGCCGCGACGCCCGCGACCCGGCGCAGCTCGGACATGCCGTGCATCCGGCCGCGCAAGTCCGCACCGCCGCACACTCCCGGACTTTTGACGCGCAGCGACCGCGCGCTCGAATAGCAGGAAGCGCGCCGTTGGCGCGCTGACCGTCCCGTCCGCGCGGGACCCATCTCTATTTGCGGCCTCAGCGTCGCTTTCCCAAATTGAAATCCAAGGATAATTTGATGTTTTCTGGCATTGCCAAAAGCCTGTTCGGCTCGTCGAACGACCGTTATGTCGCGTCGATCCGCAAGATCGTCGACAAGATCAACGCCTTCGAACCTACGCTCGAAGCCTATGACGACGATATGCTGAAGGCGCAGACGCAGAAGTTCCGCGACCGGCTCGCTTCCGGTGAAACGCTCGACGATATTTTGCCCGAAGCCTTTGCGACCGTCCGCGAGGCGTCGAAGCGCACGCTCGGCATGCGCCACTTCGACGTCCAGATGATCGGTGGCGTCGTCCTCCACCGCGGCGAAATCGCCGAAATGGCGACGGGCGAGGGCAAGACGCTGATGGCGACGCTTCCCTGCTACCTCAACGCGCTTGAAGGCAAGGGCGTACATGTCGTCACCGTCAACGACTATCTCGCCCGCCGCGACGCCGAATGGATGAGCGCGGTCTATGGCTTCCTCGGCCTGACGACCGGCGTCATCGTTCCCAACCTCAATGAAATGCAGCGGCGCGATGCGTATAACAGCGACATCACCTATGCGACGAACAACGAACTGGGGTTCGATTATCTGCGCGACAATATGAAGTTCGACCGCGCGCAGATGGTCCACCGTGCGTTCAATTTCGGCATCGTCGACGAGGTCGATTCGATCCTGATCGACGAAGCGCGAACGCCGCTGATCATCTCCGGCCCGACCGACGACAAGTCGGAAATGTATGTCCGCGTCAACGAGGTCGTCCACCAGCTTACCGAAGATGATTATGAAAAGGACGAAAAGTCCAAGTCGATCAACCTGACCGAAGACGGCACCGAGCATGTCGAGCGATTGCTCGAAGCCGCGGGGCTGCTTCAGGGCAGCAACCTCTATGACATCGAGAACACGCAGGTCGTCCATCACGTCAATCAGGCGCTGAAGGCGATCGTGATGTTCAAGCTGGACACCGACTATATCGTCAAGGACGGCAAGGTCGTCATCATCGACGAATTCACCGGGCGCATGATGGACGGCCGCCGCTGGTCCGACGGCCTGCACCAGGCGGTCGAGGCGAAGGAGGGTGTCAAGATCGAGCCCGAGAACCAGACGCTCGCGTCGATCACCTTCCAGAACTATTTCCGCATGTATCCCAAGCTTTCGGGCATGACCGGCACCGCCGCGACCGAGGCGGCCGAATTCTTCGACATCTACAAGATGAACGTCGTCACGATCCCGACCAACCGTCCGATCGCGCGGATCGACGAGGAAGACGAGTTCTACAAGAATATCACCGACAAGTTCGGCGCCATCGCGCGCACGATCCGCGAGGCGCAGGAGCGCGGCCAGCCGGTTCTCGTCGGCACTGTGTCGATCGAAAAGTCCGAGCTGCTGTCGTCGTTCCTTGAAAAGGAAGGCGTCGCGCACAGCGTTCTCAACGCCCGCTTCCACGAAAGCGAAGCGCACATCGTCGCGCAGGCGGGCCGTTCGGGCGCGGTGACGATCGCTACCAACATGGCGGGCCGCGGGACCGACATCAAACTCGGCGGCAACGAGGAATTCCGCATCGAGGACGAACTGAAGGACATGCCCGCCGGTCCGGAGCGCGATGCCGCCGAGGCGCGCATCCGCGAAGAGGTCGCCGCCGAGCGCGAGGCGGTGAAGGCCGCGGGTGGCCTGTTCGTGCTCGCAACCGAGCGGCACGAAAGCCGCCGTATCGATAACCAGCTACGCGGCCGTTCGGGACGCCAGGGCGACCCCGGCCTGTCGAAATTCTACCTCTGCCTCGACGATGATCTGCTGCGCATCTTCGGTCCCGACACCTTGTTCGCCAAGATGATGAACAAGAATCTGGAGGATGGCGAGGCGATCGGGTCGAAATGGCTGTCGAAGGCGATCGAGACCGCGCAGAAGAAGGTCGAGGCGCGCAATTACGACATCCGCAAGCAGGTCGTCGAATATGACAACGTCATGAACGACCAGCGCAAGGTCATCTATGAACAGCGCGGCGAGATCATCGACAGCGAGACCGTCGACGATGTGATGGTCGATATGCGCGCCGAGACGGTGAACGCCATCGTCGCCGACGCCTGCCCGCCGGGAAGCTATCCCGAACAGTGGGACATTGCCCAAATGAAGGAGCGCGTCGCCAATATCCTCGACCTCCACCCGCCGATCGACGAGTGGATGCAGGAAGATGCGGTCGATCCCGAGGTGTTCGAGGAGCGGCTGCGCGAAATGGCCGATGCGACCGCTGCCGAAAAGGCCGGACAGGTCGAACAGGAAACGTGGCGCGGGATCGAAAAGTCGATCCTGCTCCAGACGCTCGACCATCATTGGAAGGAGCATCTGGCGACGCTCGACGCGCTACGGCAGGTCGTGTTCCTGCGCGCCTATGCGCAGAAGCAGCCGATCAATGAGTATAAGCAGGAGGCCTTTGCGCTGTTCGAGCGCATGCTGTCGAACATCCGCGAGGATGTGACGCGCACCGTTGCGCGGATCGATTTCCAGTTCCAGGAACCCGAACCGATGCCGCTCCCTGAACTGCCCGATTTCCTGACGACGCACATCGACCCCTTCACGGGCGAGGACAACAGCGCCGACCATGATGCCGGATCGCTCGGCGTCATCGCGAATACGCTGCCGCCGATGCAAGTGCCCAAGCACGACATCGCAAGGGGTGAAAATCCCTATGCGGCGCTCGAAATCAGCCGCAATGCGCCGTGTCCGTGCGGGTCAGGCCGCAAATACAAGCATTGCCACGGGGCGATTTGACGCAATCATGCCCTCCCCTTCAGCGGAGGGCAGCGAGACTTGCGAGCTTGCTCGCTTAGTCGCAGCGGGTGGGGACCATCGGCCTTGCGCAAGGCCGATGGTCCCCACCCCAACCCAGTGTCAGGTAAACCGTCCCTCGGACGGTTTAGGTCATGCCGGGGGCATGACCGGCCTGACACTCCTAAAGGGGAGGGGCTTAATGCGAGCAAACCCCTGATCCTGCCATATCAATCGGCGCCATGAGACCGCTTGCCAAAGCGCGGACGCCTGATTAGCATCCCTTTCATAAGCTCGACGGCCACGTAGCCGGAAAGCGCCCTGCAGCTGGAACAATGGGTGCCGCGTGCCGCGCGCCGCGCGGCCTGTCGATGGCATGCTGCGTAGAAAGGGCCAGCGCATTTCCTTCTTCGACGAAATGACGGGCCATGGGGGCGACACGAGGCCGCCTTATCGCGACTTTTGCGACTGGTTCGAGGCCGAGGATGTCGCTCGCATCCAGCGCAAGGCGCAGCAGGCCGAGGCCTTTTTCCGTACCACCGGCATCACCTTCAACGTCTATGGTGCCGACGACGCCGATGAGCGGCTGATCCCCTTTGACGTCGTGCCGCGCATCATCGCCGCGAGCGAGTGGCGGCGCCTGTCGCGCGGAATCGAGCAGCGCGTGCGTGCGCTCAACGCCTTTCTTCATGACATTTATCACCGGCAGGAGATTTTGCGGGCGGGGCGCGTCCCCGTCGAACTGATCGCACGCAATGAGGCTTTCCTGCCGATGATGATGGGAATGGACCCGCCGGGTGGTGTTTACACCCATATCAGCGGCATCGACATCGTCCGCACCGGTGCCAACGAATTTTATGTGCTGGAGGATAATGCGCGCACCCCGTCGGGCGTCTCCTACATGCTCGAAAACCGCGAAACGATGCTCCAGATGTTTCCCGAACTGTTCGCGAAAATCGACATTTGCGAGGTCAGCGATTATCCGCTCAACCTGTTGAAGTCGCTGGCGGCCTGCGCGCCCCCCGCATGCGGTGGCACGCCGACGGTCGCGGTGCTGACCCCCGGCATCCACAACAGCGCTTATTTCGAACATAGCTTTCTGGCCGACCAGATGGGGGCGGAACTGGTCGAGGGGCATGATCTGCGCGTCGTTGCCGGGCGCGTCGCGATGCGCACGACGCGGGGCTATACGCCGATCGACGTCCTCTATCGCCGCGTTGACGACGACTTCCTCGATCCGCTCAATTTCCGGCCCGACTCCATGCTCGGCGTGCCGGGTATATGGGACGTCTACCGTGCCGGGGGCATCACCATCGCCAATGCTCCGGGGACGGGCATCGCCGACGACAAGGCGCTGTACAGTTACATGCCCGACATCATCGAATTTTATACGGGCGAAAAGGCGCTGCTTCCCAATGTGCCGACGTGGCGTTGTTCGGACCCCGAGCATCTGCGCGAGGTGCTCGACAAGCTGCCCGAGCTGGTGGTGAAGGAGGTTCACGGGTCGGGCGGATATGGGATGCTCGTCGGCCCGGCGGCGAGCAAGAAGGACATTGCAGCATTCCGCAAGAAGCTGGAGGCGAACCCCGGCAATTATATCGCGCAGCCGACGCTGTCGCTGTCGACCGTTCCTATCTTTACCAAAGCGGGGCTCGCGCCGCGGCACGTCGATTTGCGCCCGTTCGTGCTGATGTCGCCGCAAGGTATCCGCATCACCCCCGGCGGCCTGACGCGTGTCGCGATGACCAAGGGGTCGCTGGTCGTCAATTCGAGCCAGGGCGGCGGGACCAAGGATACGTGGGTGCTGGAGGATTGATGCTGGATTCCATCTTGCCTCTTCGTTTCTCAGCCCGCTCTTCTGAAGGGGAGGGGTTATAAGATGCTGGGCAAGACCGCCGGATCGCTCTTCTGGATGGCGCGCTATCTTGAGCGGAGCGAGAATAATGCGCGGTTGATCGATGCGGGTTTCCGCATCGCGCTGACGCGGTCGAGCACCGCGCAGGCCGAATGGCGGTCAGTGCTCGTCACGGCGGGGCAGGATCAGCTTTTCCGCGACGCGCATGGTGAGGATTACAGCTCGTCGCGGGTCGTCGATTTCATGCTGCGCGACCCTGCGAACCCGTCGAGCATCCTCTCGGTGGTCAAGCACGCACGCGACAATGCACGCACCGCGCGCACCTATTTAACCCGCGAGGTTTGGGAGGCGGTCAATACGAGCTGGATGACGCTGTGCGCCGACCTCAAGCGGCAGGTGCGCGAGGATGATCTGCCCGACACACTCACCACGATCCGGCAACAGAGCGCGCAAGTGCGCGGTGCATTTGCAGGCACGATGCTGCGCAACGACGGCTACAATTTTGCGCGGCTCGGGACGTTCCTCGAACGCGCCGACAACACCGCGCGCATCCTTGACGTCAAATATTATCTGCTGCTTCCCTCGGTCGCGCATATCGGAACGTCGATCGACAATGTGCAGTGGGAGACGATCCTGCGGTCGGTGTCGGCGCACCGCGCCTATCGCTGGCTGTACGGCGCAGAGATCAGCGCGCTCAAGATCGCCGAATTTCTGATCCTCTATCGCCAGTTACCGCGCAGCCTCGCCTTTTGCTGCGACAAGATGAACAGCAATCTCGGCTGGCTGCACCGCAGCTATGACGAGGAGCCGGAGGCGGCGCGGATGGCGTCGTCGATGTGTCGCGACCGGCTTTCGCGGCCGATCCAGGCAATCTTCGACGCGGGACTCCATGAATATATCACCGAGTTCCTCTCAGCCAACGCCGCGCTCGCCCGCCAGATCGAGCGCGATTTCCGGTTCGTCGAATGAGCGAGGCAGTGAAATGCGCCTGAAGGTCGAACATGTCACCCATTATCAATATGATGTGCCGGTCTCCTATGCGCTGCAGCAGGTCAAGCTGACTGCCAAGGATCGCCCCGACCAGCAGGTCGTTCACGATTGGCAGATCGCGATCGAGGGTGGCGAGCACCAGCTTCATTACACCGACCATCATGGCAATGGCGTCGACCTGATCGCGGTCGACGGCGGCTCGCAAGAGCTCGTGATCCGCTGCACCGGCGATGTCGAGTTGTTGACGATCGACGGGGTGATCGGTCCACATCGCGGACCGATGCCGCTGTGGAGCTTTTTACGCTCGACGCCGCGGACGCGCGCGGGGCGCGGCGTGCGGGCGCTGACAGCACAGCTCGGCCGCGATTTCGCATCGGGCATCGAACGCGCGCACGCACTGTCGGAGATGGTGATCGAGGCGCTGCCCTATCGTATCGGGATCACGACAGCCGAGACGACCGCCGAACAGGCGCTCGCGGGCGAGGGCGGCGTCTGTCAGGACCATGCCCATATCTTCATCGCGGCGATGCGCCACCTCGGCCATCCGGCACGCTATGTTTCGGGCTATCTGATGATGGACGACCGGACGCATCAGGACGCGACGCACGCCTGGGCCGAAGCGCATTTCGACCATATCGGCTGGGTGGGTTTCGACATCAGCAATGGCCACTCGCCCGACCAGCGGTACATCCGCGTCGCGACCGGGTTCGACTATCATGACGCGGCGCCGGTGCGCGGCATGCGCTATGGCGTCGCCGAGGAAAATCTGGTTGTCCAATTGCAGGTCCAGCAATAAGCGGACCGGACGACCGGACAGGCGGGGCGGGGAAACAGGACAAGATGACCTATTGCGTGGGGATGCGGCTGAACAAGGGGTTGGTGTTCATGTCGGACACCCGCACCAACGCCGGCGTCGACGATATTTCGCAGGTCCGCAAGATGCGCAGCTGGCACGTGCCCGGAGAGCGCGTCATCACGTTGATGTCGGCGGGCAACCTCGCGACGACGCAGGCCGTGGTCGCGTTGCTCGACGAGCGCACCAAGGCGCCCGAGGAGCGCCATCCTTCGATCCTCGAAGCGCCGTCGATGTTCCAGGTCGCGACGATCGTCGGCGAAACGCTTCGCCAGATCGTCAAGCGGCATACCGACGAGGGGCCCGAAGCCGAGTCGCTGTTCCGCGCTTCGCTGATCGTCGGCGGGCAGATCAAGGGCGCCGAGCCGCGGCTGTTCCTCGTCTATCCCGAAGGCAATTTCATCGAGGCGGGCGAGGACAATCCCTTTTTCCAGATCGGGGAAACCAAATATGGCCGTCCGATCATCGTCCGCACCTATGACCCCGCCATGTCGTTCGAGGATGCGGTAAAGCTGCTCTGCGTCTCGTTCGATTCGACGATCCGCGCCAATGCGGGGGTCGACTTGCCGATCGACCTCAAGATCCACGAGCGCGACAATTTTGTCGGCGTGGTTGAGCGCCGCTTTGAGCGCGACGACCCCTATTTCCGCCGCGTGTCCGAGGCTTGGGCAGAAGCGCTGGGGATCGCGCTGGCCGAGCTTCCCGACTTTCGTTTTTGATGCGGCGCGCGGTCAGCCGTTGCGGCTGCCGCCGGTGGAGTTCTTGGTCGACCCGCCTTGAACGACATGTGCGAGCTCGTGCGCCGAGGCGCCGTCGCCATTGACGTCGCCGGTCGCGACATAGACGCCGCCAGTGAAACCGCCGCCCACCGCCGCTTCGAGATCGGTGTCGCTCAACTCGGCGGGCTTCTTTTCGGTCTTCTTGCTCATTCCACATTCCCTTCCATACCGTCGCCTGTTGCCTGCATGATGGCGGAATCGAACCACTGCCGCTGTGCTCTATAGCACAGAAGCGCAGAATCGGACATTTCAGCGGTTCTTCCGCCCCGCGATCAGCCCGTCGACAAGGGTGGGGTCGGCGAGCGTTGAGGTGTCGCCGAGCGACCCGAAGTCATTTTCCGCAATCTTGCGCAGGATGCGGCGCATGATCTTGCCCGAACGCGTCTTGGGAAGCGCGGGGGTGAAGTGGATATGGTCGGGCGTCGCGATCGGCCCGATTTCGGTCCGCACCTGCTGCCTCAGCTCGGCAAGCAGCGCGTCGCTTGGCTCGATCCCGGCGTTGAGCGTCACATAGGCATAGATGCCTTGCCCCTTGATGTCGTGCGGGAAGCCGACGACCGCGGCTTCGGCGACCTTGTCGTGGAGCACGAGCGCGCTTTCGACCTCGGCGGTTCCCATGCGATGTCCCGACACGTTAATGACGTCGTCGACGCGCCCGGTGATGCGCCAATAGCCGTCGGTGTCGCGGCGGCAGCCGTCGCCGGTGAAATATTTGCCGCGATAGGTCGAGAAATAGGTCTGGATGAAGCGATCATGGTCGCCATAGACAGTGCGCGCCTGCCCCGGCCAGCTGTGCGTAATGCACAGATTGCCCTCGGCCGCGCCGCCCGTCTGCTCGCACACCAATGTCTTGCCCTCGGCATCGACGAGCTCGGGACGGATGCCGAAAAAGGGCTTGCCCGCGCTGCCCGGTTGCATCGGATGCGCGCCCGGAAGCGTCGTAATCATGATCCCGCCGGTCTCGGTCTGCCACCAGGTGTCGATGACGGGGACGCGGCCCTTGCCGACAATCTGGTGATACCAGCGCCACGCCTCGGGATTGATCGGTTCGCCGACGCTGCCGAGCAGGCGAATCGAGGAGAGGTCGTAGCGCGTCACATAATCGTCGCCCTCGCGCATCAGCGCGCGGATCGCGGTCGGCGCGGTGTAGAGGATGTTGACGCGATGCTTGTCAACCACCTGCCAGAAGCGGTCATGGTCGGGGTAGTTGGGAACCCCCTCGAACATCAAGGTCGTCGCGCCATTCTGAAGCGGGCCATAGACGACGTAGCTGTGTCCGGTGACCCAGCCGATGTCGGCGGTGCACCAGAAAATCTCCCCCGGACGATAGTCGAAGCCATAATAGAAGGTGCTGGCGGTCCAGACGCTGTAGCCGCCGACGGTATGGAGCACGCCCTTCGGTTTGCCGGTCGATCCCGATGTGTAGAGGATGAACAGCGGGTCCTCGGCGTTCATCGGCTCGCACGGGCATTCGTCGCCGACATCGGCCGACAGCGCATCATACCAGTGGTCGCGACCCTCCTTCATCATGATGTCGCCGCCCGTGTGCGCGATCACGAGCACGGCTTTGACATCGACGCGCTCGAGCGCCTTGTCGACATTGGCCTTGAGCGGCACGGTCTTGCCGCCGCGCAGCCCTTCGTCGGCGCAGATCACCCAGTCGCTGCCGCAATCCTCGATGCGGCCGTGGATCGCCTCGGGCGAGAAGCCGCCAAACACGACGCTGTGCACCGCACCGATGCGCGCGCAGGCGAGCATCGCGACCGCGCCTTCGGGGATCATCGGCATATAGATGGTGACGCGGTCGCCCTTTTGGACACCCATTTTCTTGAGCGTGTTGGCGAAGCGGATGACGTCGGCGAGCAGCGCGGCGTAGCTGATATGCCGCGTCTCGCCGTTGGGCGCGTCGGGTTCGAAGATGATCGCGATGCGGTCGCCGTGACCCGCGGCGACATGGCGGTCGACGGCGTTGTGGCAGAGGTTGAGGACGCCATCCTCATACCATTTGATTTCGACGGGGTCGAAGGTCCAGCCCGCAATCTTTGTCGGCGTTTTGATCCAGTCGACACGCTTCGACTGTTCGGCCCAGAAGGTGTCAGGATCGGTGACGCTTTGCGCGTAGAGTTTCTCGTACTCGACAGCGGTGCAATGCGTGCGGGCTGCAGCGTCGGCGGGAACGGGAACCAACGGCTCGGAGGGGGGAAGGTCGGTCACGGCAGCTCTCCTGTATTTTCGACCATCCCCTTAGCCGTTCGCAGCGCGCGAAGTCGAGATGCCCTTATGCGTGCGTGCTGAGGCGCAGCCTGACGACACTCGACACGTGCAGGGGGAGGGGGTTAGAGGCAGCGCGCTGTCAAGATGAAAGGATAAGCCATGGTCGGGATCGGAGAAGAAACCGGACAATTGCTCGACGCTTTGGGCGTCGATCGCGTCCTGTGGACCGACGGTCCTATGCTAGCGCTCTCCCCCCTGACAGGCGAGCAGATCGCAAAGGTTCGTGTTGCCGCTCTCGTCGACATCGACGCAGCGTTCGACGCCGCGACTCGCGCCTTTGCCGCATGGCGCCATGTCCCTGCGCCGCGACGCGGCGAACTCGTGCGGCTGTTCGGCGAGGAGTTGCGTGCTGCAAAAGACGATCTCGCGCGGCTCGTGACGATCGAGGCGGGCAAAATCCCGTCCGAGGCCGCGGGCGAGGTGCAGGAGATGATCGACATCTGCGACTTCGCTGTCGGCCTTTCGCGCCAGCTCTATGGCCTGACGATTGCCACCGAGCGGCCGGAGCACCGGATGATGGAGGTGTGGCATCCGCTGGGCGTCGTCGGCGTGATTTCGGCGTTCAACTTCCCGGTCGCGGTATGGGCGTGGAACGCGGCGCTTGCGCTCGTCTGCGGTAACAGCGTGGTTTGGAAACCTTCCGAAAAGACGCCGCTTACCGCCTTGGCAACGCAGGCAATTTTCGAGCGCGCAGTTGCGCGTTTCGGCGATGCACCCGAAGGCTTGTCGCAGTTGCTGATCGGCGGCCGCGAGGCGGGCGAGGCGCTGGTCGACGATGCGCGCGTCGCGCTCGTCTCGGCGACCGGATCGACGCGCATGGGTCGCGCGGTCGCGCCACGCCTGGCGGCGCGGTTCGCGCGCGCGATCCTTGAACTCGGCGGAAACAATGGCGTGATCGTCGCGCCCTCGGCCGACCAGGACCTCGCCCTGCGCGGCGTGGCATTCGGGGCGATGGGAACGGCGGGGCAGCGCTGTACGACGACGCGGCGGCTGTTCGTCCATGATAGCATCTATGACGGCTTCGTCGCGCGGCTGAAGGCCGCCTATGCGAGCGTCGCGGTTGGCAATCCGCTCGAGCGCGACGTGCTCGTCGGCCCGCTGATCGACCGTGCGGCCTATGACGCGATGCAGGCGGCGCTATCGGCGGCGCGCGACGCGGGCGGCAGCGTCCACGGCGGCGAACGGATGGGCGAGGGCGACGCCTATTATGTCCGCCCAGCGCTCGTCGAAATGCCGGGACAAATAGGGCCGGTGTTCGAAGAGACGTTCGCGCCGATCCTCTATGTCATGCGCTACGACGATCTGGACGCGGCGTTGATCCAGCACAATGCCGTCGCGCCGGGGCTGTCGTCGGCGATCTTCACCACCGACATGCGCGAGGCCGAGCGTTTCCTCGCGGCGAGCGACTGCGGCATCGCCAACGTCAATCTTGGGACGAGCGGCGCCGAAATCGGCGGGGCGTTCGGCGGCGAAAAGGAAACCGGCGGCGGGCGCGAGAGCGGGTCGGATTCGTGGCGCCAATATATGCGCCGTGCGACGAACACCGTGAATTATTCGGACACACTGCCGCTGGCGCAAGGGGTGAGTTTCGAGATCTGATCTCAACCCTCGTCATTGCGAGGAGCCGAAGGCGACGCGGCAATCTCCAGTGCTCGGCCCTGCGCCGGGTTGTTAGCTGGAGATTGCTTCGCTTCGCTCGCAATGACGACGGCCGTTAAGCCTTCCGCCAACCATAACCATCCCCGATCGCCACGACCCGCCCTTCGCTCCCGACCGGTTCCGCCATTCCATCGGTCAGAAACCCCAGCATCGCTGCATCGCTCACATCGACATGCGCCAATGTCCGCTTTCCCTCGGGCGTGCGCGCGACGATCGCGCCGGCGCGCGGGCTGCCGTCGCGGCGGTAGAAGACGGTGTAGCTCTCGATCGTCGCCACCCCCGCATAATCCTCGACGAGGTCGGGCACCGGGCCACGCTTCGCTTCGGCTTCGGCCTGATAGTCGAAATCCTGCGGAAAGCTTGCAGCGGCGATCGGTGTTTTGCCCAGCACTATGCAATGATTGTCCGTAGCGAACCCCCCGTTGGCGAAGAGGAAGCCATAGCGGCCCTCCTTGCGAAGCCTTTCGACCATCGAGACGATCGCGTGGCTCATATAATTGGCGATCGGCCCGCCGCCGAAGGTGAGGCCGCCGAACACGCTCGCGGGGCGATCCCACGGCCAGCCGAGGATGCGCCGTGCCATTTTGGGGACGCAGGGAAAGCAGCTGTAAAGCTCGACGCAATCGAAATCGTCGGCCGCCATGCCGTTGAGGTCGAGCGTGCGGTCAATCGACACCTCCATGCTGACGCTATGGTCATAGCGGTCGCGGCGGAGGATGCTCGGCGGCTCTTTCGCTGCCGCGCCCATGCCCACGTAAATGAGCCTGTCCTCGGCAATGCCGCGCCGCCGCGCTTCGGCGAGGCTCGCGACGAGGAAGCCGGCGCCCTGGTTCACCGACGAATTGGCGACCATCAGCTTTGAGTAGGGAAAGGCGATCCGGCGGTTGCGTTCGTCGACGCGGAGGATGTCGGCAGGGGTGGCGGTCGTCCTGATCCACGCGCTGTCGTTTGCGGCAGCGACTTCGGAAAAGCGCGACCAGATCTCGGCGCTCTCGAACTGCGCTTCGGCAAGGCTTTGTCCCCAGGCGGCGCGCGTCGCATTTTCATAGAGCGGATAGACATCGACCGGCGCGGCGAGCCCGTGTTTCTGCGCATAGTCGGGTTCGCGCCGCGTCGCGACCTTGCGGATTGCGTTATAGCTTTTGTCCTCGCCGGTCGCGGCCTTGGCGGCGCGGCCCGCTGCGGTGCGCAGCGCTTCGCCGCCAACGATCGCGGCGAGTTTGACCTCGCCTGCGCCGATGCGGTTCGCGGCCTCGTTGAGCAGGCGAACCGGCGTGTCGCCGTGCGGCGCGGCGGACTGATAGTTGATCGCGGGCGCCGCGCCGATCGCAGCGGCTAGCGGTTCGCACAGCTTGCCGAGATGATGGAAGCTGATCTGGTCGACGATCGCAAGGCTGTCGATGGCGGACAGCGGCACGCCTGCGTCGTCAGCCGCCACGTTCAGCGCCGCGACCATCAGGCCGAGCGAGTCGAGCCCTTCGTCGGGGTCGTCGGGGCGGTCGTTGACCTGCCCGACACCGATAATCACCGGGATGCGTTCGGCGTCGGTCATCCAATTTCTCCGTTAGTGTCGAGCGAAGTCGAAACACCCTGAGGACAGGCGCCAAGTCGATGCGCATCTCGACTTCGCTCTACGCGAACCGAAACGGCATCAACCGTCATTGTGTCAGCGCGCTTTCCATTCGGGCTTGCGCTTCTCCGCAAAGGCGCGCGGGCCTTCGCGCGCGTCTTCGCTGCGCATCAGCGCGCTCCGTTCGAGCGTGTTATGCTCCCAATAGGGCGCGTCCGCGGCGATGCGGCCGTCCTGGATGCCGAGCGCGACGCGCTTGGTCGCCTGAACCGACAAGGGCGCGTTGGCGGCAATTTTTTCGGCAATTGCGAGCGCGGCGGGCATGAGTTCGGCGAGCGGGACGACATGGTTGACGAGGCCATAGTGCGCGGCGCGCTGCGCGCTGATCGGATCGCCGGTGAGCATATGTTCCATCGCCAGTTTGCGTGGGAGTTGCTGGGCAAGGCGAAAGGCGCCGCCCGCCGCGGCAAACAGCCCGACCTTCACCTCGGGCAAGCCGAACTGGGCATGATCGGCGGCGACGATGATGTCGCTCATCAGCGCAATCTCGCACCCGCCGCCAAAGGCGAAACCGTTGACCGCCGCGATGACCGGCTTTGAGATCGGATGCGCGACCATGCCGGCAAAGCCCCACGCCTGCTGCGCGGGATCATCGGGGTAGAGCCTTTCGCGGCGCGACAGCGCAACCAGATCGGCGCCCGCGCAAAAGGCCTTGTCGCCCGCGCCGGTGATGACGACTGCGCGGATTTCGGGGTCGGTCTCGGCCTCTTCGAGCGCGGAACCGATGCCAATATGCACGGCGGCATTGACCGCGTTGCGCGCCTCTGGCCGGTTGATCGTGACGATCAATATGTGGCCGCGGCGCTCGGTAAGGATGGTGGTGTCGGACATCGCGAATCTCTCCCTTTCGGGCGAGTATCGCGGGTGGTTGACGTTTACGTCAACTGGAAAGGTCGGCGTTACCCCTCCAGTTTTCGTCATTCCGGCGAAAGCCGGAATCTCGACGTCGCAAATTGATGCACTGGCGAGATTCCGGGCTTCGCCGGGGTGACGACTGGATGATGGAGCGAAAGCCTCAGATCGATTGGCCGGTCTTTGCCCAATCCGCAAGGAAGCCCTCGATGCCCTTTTCGGTCAGGACATGCTTGAACAGCCCCTTGATCACCGCGGGCGGCGCGGTCATCACGTCGGCGCCGATCTTGGCGGCTTCGAGCACATGGATGCCGTGGCGGACGCTCGCGACGAGGATTTCGGTGCCATAATCATAATTGTCGTAAATCAGGCGGATGTCGGCGATCAGCTGCATGCCGTCGAAGCCATTGTCGTCGTGACGACCGACGAAGGGCGAGACGAAAGTCGCGCCGGCCTTGGCCGCGAGCAGCGCCTGGTTCGCCGAAAAACAGAGCGTGACATTGACCATCGTGCCGTCACTCGTCAGCTTCTTGCAGGTCTTGAGCCCGTCGATCGTCAGCGGCACCTTGATGCAGACATTGTCGGCGATTTTGCGGAGGACTTCGGCCTCCTTCATCATCGTTTCATGGTCGAGCGCGACGACTTCTGCCGAGACGGGACCGTCGACAAGCGCGCAGATTTCCTTGGTCACTTCCTTGAAATCGCGCCCCGATTTGGCGATCAGCGACGGGTTGGTGGTGACGCCGTCGAGCAGGCCGGTCGCGGCGAGTTCCTGAATGGCGTCGATTTCGGCGGTGTCGGCAAAGAATTTCATAGGAGTGTCAGGGTTCCTGCTGGGCCACGCGAGGGCGGCGACGAATCGGTTTTGCTGCTATAACGTGAAAGCGGCGTCTTTGGGTGGTAGAATAGGACTTCAACTGTGTCGTTACGCACAGCGGTGCGTTGCGAATCGTGACAGACGGCCTGCGTCACGGAGCCGACCACATTGGCGCTCCAGATACGAAGAGGATGAACGTCATGGGAAAGAAGGATATTAAATCGGCGCCCACCGCCATCGACGAAACCGATCTGGACGCGGTTCAGGGTGGCGCGATCCAAAAGGTGCGCGATGCAGCATCGACAATAAAATGTGGTGTTACCGACGCCCCCGTCGATGGCGGGACGGCAGCGATGGGCGATGGCTCGGTCAGGTCCATTTCGTCGAACATTTCGACCAACGGCGGCTGACAGCCACAATCGGCCGCCCATTGCGGTAAAGAGGCTAGCGTTCCGTCTTTGTTCCCGTTAAGCGGGGGCATGGCCAAAGCGAAACGCCAATATGTCTGCCAAAATTGCGGGTCGGCGACCTATCGCTGGCAGGGGCAGTGCGCCGATTGCGGTGAGTGGAACACGCTGGTCGAGGAGGCCGCGGAAACGGCCTTTTCGGCGAAGCATGACCTGAGCAAGGGCGGGCGGACGATCGCGCTCGAAACGCTCGATGCCGCGAGCCCGATGCCCGAACGGATGCTGTGCGGGATCGCCGAATTCGACCGCGCGCTGGGCGGCGGCTTTGTTGCGGGATCGGCGACCTTGATCGGCGGCGATCCGGGAATCGGCAAATCGACGTTGCTGCTGCAGGCCGCGGGACGGCTCGCGAAGGCGGGCAAGTCGGTGGTCTATATCAGCGGCGAGGAGGCGGCGGCGCAGGTGCGACTGCGCGCGCAGCGGCTGGGGCTTGGCGATGCGCCGGTCGCGCTCGCGAGCGCGACGTCGGTGCGCGACATTCTCGCGACGCTCGACCGGCAGACCGTCGATTTCGTCGTCATCGATTCGATCCAGACGATGCACAGCGACCTTATCGACAGCGCGCCAGGGACGGTCAGCCAGGTCCGCGCAAGCGCGCAGGAGTTGATTCGCCACGCCAAGGACAGCGGCGCCGCGCTCGTTCTCGTTGGCCATGTGACAAAGGACGGGACGATCGCCGGTCCGCGCGTGCTCGAACATATGGTCGACACGGTGCTCGCCTTCGAGGGCGAGCGCAGCCACCAATATCGCATCCTGCGCGCGGTCAAGAACCGCTTTGGCGGGACCGACGAGATCGGTGTGTTCGCGATGGGCGATGAGGGGCTGGGCGAGGTCGCCAACCCGTCCAGCCTGTTTTTGACCGACCGCAGCGGTGACGTTCCGGGGTCGGTGGTCTTTCCTGCGCTGGAAGGCACACGCCCCGTGCTCGTCGAGGTGCAGGCACTCACCGTTCGCCTAGCGAGCGGCGCAACGCCGCGGCGCGCGGTCGTCGGCTGGGACAGCGGGCGGCTCGCGATGGTTCTCGCGGTGCTCGAGGCGCGCTGCGGGCTGCAGATGGGCGGCGCCGAAGTCTATCTGAATATTGCGGGTGGCTATCGGCTCACCGATCCGGCGGCGGACCTCGCGGTCGCTGCGGCACTGATCTCGGCGTTCAGCGAGCGGCCGGTGCCGTCGGACGCGATCGTCTTTGGCGAATTGTCGCTGTCGGGCGAAGTGCGCCCCGTCGCGCACGATGCTCTGCGCCTGCGTGAGGCAGCAAAGCTCGGCTTTTCAAGAGGATGGGGGCCAAAGGGAATGAAGGGTGTGAACGGGATCGGCGTCACCGGCTTCGGTCGGCTCGGCGAACTCGTTGACCTGATGCTCGGGCGCGACTAGCCCCCCGAACATGGGTAGTCTGACCGCTCTCGATATCATCGTGCTCACGCTCGTCGGCGGTAGCGCCATCCTCGGTTTTTCGCGCGGACTGGTGCAGGAGGTGACAAGCCTTCTCGCCTGGGTGCTTGCGATTGCCGCGGTGCGATTCCTGCATCCGCTCGTCACCGGCTGGCTTGTCGATTGGGTGGGAACCGATGGCGGCGCGGCGGTGCTCGCCTTCGTGCTTTTGTTCGGCGGGGTGTTCGCGATAGCCAAATGGGGTTCGCGCGCGATGGGCCAGCGCAGTCGCGCGTCGCTTGTCGGCGGGTTCGACCGTGGGCTGGGTGCGGGTTTCGGTGCGGTCAAGGGGCTGATGATCGCGACGGTCGGCTTCATGCTCGTCTCGTTCCTCTATGACATCGGCTATGGCAATGCGCAGCGCCCGGCGTGGCTGACCGAAAGCCGCAGCTTTCCGGCGCTCAACGCTACAAGCGCGGCGCTCAGCCGCGTCATCGCCGAGCGCCGCGCAGAAGCGCGCGAGGCGGCCGAGGAGCAGGCCGCTCCCGTCGGGGACGACGCATGAGCGCGCTCTATAACCGCGACATTTTGTCGCTGGCGGTCGCGACCGCCGAATATCCCCCGATACCGGCGGCGCGCCACCATGCGAGCGCCCGCGCACCACTGTGCGGCAGTGCAATCATCGTCGACATCGACAGCGACGCCGATGGACGCGTCGCGCGCGTCGGGCTGCATGTCGAAGCGTGCGCGCTGGGGCAGGCGTCGGCGGCTTTGCTCGCGCGCCACGCGCCGGGCCGCGCAATCGTCGATCTGCGCACCGCGCGCGACGGCATCGCCGCCTGGTTTGCGGGTGAGGGCGACTGCCCCGACTGGCCGGGATTCGATCTGCTGGCGCCTGCGCGCGATTATCCTGCCCGCCACGGTGCCATCCTGCTGCCCTTCGATGCAGCGCTCGTCGCGCTCGAAGGCGTCGGGGCAGCGGCGTGACGCCGCTGGTTCTCGCAACCGCGACCGCCGCCGCCGGATCGGCGACCGACACGATGCTGTTCGAAGGGGCGATCCTGCTGGGCGTCGCGACCTTGTTCGTGCTCATATTTCGTCGGCTCGGCCTTGGTGCCGTGCTCGGCTATCTGATAGCCGGAGCGCTGGTGGGGCCGCATGGGTTCGGTCTCGTCGGCGGTGCCGAATCGAAACTTGCGATTGCCGAAATCGGGATCGCTTTCCTGCTTTTCCTTGTCGGACTCGAATTGCATCCGCGCCGCTTGTGGCAGCTGCGCCGCGCGATTTTCGGCCTTGGCATGGCGCAAGTCGCGATCACCGGCCTGATCCTGACCGGGCTGATTTTCCTGACGCAGGGGTTCAGCCTTGCCGCCGCGATCGCGCTCGGGCTTCCGCTTGCGCTGTCGTCGACCGCGCAGGTTCTGCCAGGGCTCAAAAGTTCGGGGCGCATCAACTCGCCCTTCGGCGAAAAGGCCTTTTCGATCCTGTTGTTTCAGGATCTCGCCATCGTTCCGTTGATCACCATCGTCGCGGCGCTGTCGCGCGCGCCTGCCGATCCGTCGGCGCCTCCGGGCGGGACGCTTGCTCTCTATACGGTTGGTGCGATTATCGGACTCGTCCTCGCCGGGCGTTTCATTCTGAACCCCCTGCTCAAGCTCATCGGACGCTATGGCGAGCGCGAGCTGTTCGTGGTGGTCGGGCTGCTCGCGGTGCTCGCGAGTGCGGCGTTGATGCACAGCCTGCACCTGTCGACCGCGCTCGGGGCCTTTGTTGCAGGCGTCATGCTCGCCGACTCGCCCTATCGGCACGAGATAGAGGCCGATGTCGAACCTTTCCGCCTGATCCTCCTCGGCCTCTTTTTCCTCGCGGTCGGGATGGTGCTCGACATCAATGTCGTGCTCGCCGATCCGTTGCGCGTCGTCGGGCTCGCAGCGGCTCTCGTCGTCGTCAAACTCACCGTGCTGACATTGCTCGTTCGCATTTACGGCAAGTCGTGGAAGACCGCGCTCGGGCTCGGGCTGTTGCTCAGCCAGGGCGGCGAGTTCGGATTCCTGCTCTTCACGCAGGCGCAACAGGCCTTGCTCATCGCGCCCGAGGCCGCGAGCCTGTTCAGCGCCGTCGTCACCCTGTCGATGATTTCGACCCCCTTCCTGATGCTGTTCGCCCGCAACCTTGAATTTGCACCCGACCGCGACAGGCCGGCGATGGACGGACCGGAAGAGGCGCCGCGCGGCTCGGCGCTGGTCATCGGCTACGGCCGTTTCGGCCAGACGGTCGCGCAGATGCTCCACGCGGTCGATTGTTCGGTGACGCTGATCGACAAGAAGCCAAGCCAGATCGAGCGGTCGGGACGGTTCGATACCAAAGTCTATTATGGCGACGGCTTGCGGCTCGACCTGCTGCGGCGTGCGGGCGCCGACGAGGCGAAGCTCATCATCTATTGCATCGACGACGCCGCTTTCGACGCCGCGACTCTGAAGCCAGTGGTCGAGGCTTTTCCACACGCAAAGGTTCTCGCGCGCGTGTTCGACCGCCGTCAGCTGATTGCGATCGACGGCGCGGGGACGAGCGGCGCCGTGCGCGAGGTATTCGAAAGCTCGGTGGCGCTGGGCCTGATGGCGCTCGAACAGCTCGACATCGATCCACGCGAAATCGCCGATGTCGAAACCGCGCTGCGCCAGCTCGACGCAACGCGGCTCGCGGCGCAGATGGACGAGGGTAATTTGTCGGCGGGAATGGACCACCGCTTCAAGCCAGGCGGCGGGCGCGAGTCGGCGAGTGTGCTCGAAAAGCTGCGCCAGCGGCGACAGGCCGCAAAGACTGCGCATCATGGCGAAGAGGCGGAGCAGGCCGCCGACCCCGCACCGTCAGCTGGCTGAGCGTTCCGCGTCGAGAAAATCGGCGACGATATCGAGGCCATAATCCTCGGTAACGAACGAGCGGCCGATGCCGCGCGTCAGGATGAGCGGCAGTTTGCCCCCGCGCACCTTCTTGTCGTGCGCCATATGCGCGGCGAGCGTCTTGCCATCGGCCTTGATCCCCGCGCTCGCGAGGCCGTGCGGCAGGCCGACATCAGCGAGGTGCGCGGCAACACGGTCGGCATCGGCGGCAGGGCACAAGCCCTGCGCCGCCGAAAAGCGATGCGCGAGCGCCATGCCGGCAGCAACCGCTTCGCCGTGGAGCAGCTGGTCCGAATAGCCCGTCTCCGCCTCGAGGGCGTGGCCGAAGCTGTGGCCGAGGTTGAGGAGCGCGCGCACATCGAGCGTTTCGCGTTCGTCCGCCGCAACGATACGCGCCTTGGCCGCGACGCTGTGCGCGATCGCGCGCGTTCGGGCTTCGCTGTCGCCCGCGAGCAGCGCCGCACCATTTGACTCGCACCAGCCGAAAAAGTCGGCCTCGTCGATGAGGCCATATTTGACGACCTCTGCATAGCCCGCGGCGAGTTCACGACGCGGCAAGGTGGCAAGCGTTTCGGGATCGATGACAACCAGCGAGGGCTGATGGAAGGCTCCCACCAGATTCTTGCCCGCGGCAACGTTTATCGCGGTCTTGCCGCCGACGCTGCTGTCGACTTGTGCGAGCAGGGTCGTCGGAACCTGGATGAAATTGCACCCGCGCTTGACGATCGAGCAGGCGAAGCCGACCAGATCGCCGATCACGCCGCCGCCGAGCGCGATGACATGGTCGCCGCGCTCCACCCCTTCGGCAATCAGCCACTCGGTGACGCGGGAGAGTCCCGCCCAGCTCTTGCTCGCTTCGCCCGGATCGACCCTGAGCGAGGAAAAGGAAATGCTCTCGGCCGCCAGCCCGAGCCCGAGCGCGGCGAGATAGTGGTCGGCGACGTGGCTGTCGGTGACGATCATCGTTCGCGGGCGCTTCAGCAACGGCGCGACGTGCTCGCCGATCGACCGGATCAGGCCGTCGCCGATCAGGATGGGGTAGCTGCGCGAGCCGAGTTCGACGGTCAGGCTTTCCATGATCCAAGTGCCTCCATGATATCGCGGACCGTATATTCGTGCGGGCTCGACGCCGAACTGACGCGCAGATGCGCCTCGGCATAGACGGGGTTGCGCACCGCGGCGAGCTCGCGCAGCACTTCGCCCGCATCGCGCCCTTTGAGGAGCGGACGGTGGCTGCGCCGCGCCACGCGTTCGACGAGCGTCGGAATGTCGGCGTCGAGCCAGATCGACAGCGCGTCGCGCTGGATCAGGCTGCGGGTTTCGTCGTTCATGAAAGCGCCGCCGCCGGTCGCGAGCACGAGCGGCTTGCCCGACAACAGGCGCGCGATCACCCGCCGCTCGCCGTCACGGAAATGCGCCTCGCCGAACCGGGCGAAAATATCGGCGATGGTCATGCCCGCCGCGCGCTCGATCTCGTCATCGGCATCGGCGAACGGCATGCCAAGCCGCTGCGCGAGCCGCCGACCGATCGTCGACTTGCCCGATCCCATCAGTCCGACAAGCACGATCGGCCGCGCACGGATCGATGCGGGGATCGCCTTTGCGCTCAGCGGCGTGGGGCTTTTCGGGTTTCGCGACATGGTGGGCGCGGCTATACCGCCCGAGCCGCGCGGGACAATGGTTTTCGCCGGTTTGAAAATCGGACGAACTGCAGGCACGGGATATTGCGCGACGGGGGCAGATCGGGAAAGAGCCGGTGGATCACACGGGGCATCGTGTTGATTCTGACGCTGCTGGCCCTTTGGCTCTTTCTGCTTTTCATGGGGCGGCCGATCGAATCCCGGACGATAGAGGTGGACGTGACCGACGTTTTGGCCGAAAGCGCGGCGCAATGACGAAGAAATTGCTGACGCTGACATTGGGCCTCTCCGGCTCGGCGATTGCCGCGGCGCTCGTGCTTCCGGCGATTGCGCAGGAATCGCTGCTTCCCGAGGGTTTTGGCAGCCCGCCCGAAACCCCCGCGCCGCGTCCCGCACCGGCACCGACCGCGACGCCGACGCCTTCGCAGGGCACGCCGCCCGCCTCCGGAAGCGTCGCGCCGCCCGCCGTCACTCCCACCGTTCAGGCCGGCGACAGCGACGACGGCGAAGACGAGGAAGAGGTCGAACCCGGGACGCTCAAATACGACCTTCCGCCGGGCACGCGCCGCAAGCTGACGCGCGTTGGTCCGCTGACGCCCGACACGGGCGGACTAGTGCCCGATGCCCTCGGCGTGCGCGGACAATATGCCGCAGCGATCATGCGCCACACCAACGGGAATCTGGCGTCGCGTTGGGGTCAGATATTATTGCGCCGCGCGCTCGCGTCGGCGCTCGACACGCCGTCGACGATCAACGGCGCCGATCTTGCCGCCGATCGCGCCGCGCTGTTGCTGCGCATGGGGGAATCGATCGCCGCACGGATGGTCGTCCAGTCGGTCGATTATGACCGCGCGTCGCCGCGGCTCGTGCAGGTCGCGCAGCAAAGCTATCTCGCGACCGCCGATCCGGCGGGCATGTGTCCCTATGTCCCCGCCGGCCTGGCGCATGGCGACGAACATACTTGGCGGCTCGCCTCCGGTATTTGCGCAGGGTTGTCGGGGGAGGCGGGACCTGCCGGCTGGGCGATTTCACGCGTCCGGTCGAGCGGGCGGATCAAGAATTTCGACGTCCTCATCGCCGAACGCGTCCTCGGCGCAACGGGAGCCGGGCGTCGCTCGACGACCATCGAATGGACGAACGTCGACCGCCTGACGAGTTGGCGATTCGGCATGGCGACCGCGACCGCGGTCGAGGTGCCCGCCGAGCTTCGCGCCGCAGCTCCCGATTATATGCGCAGCTGGACCGTCCTCGCGCCGATGAGCGAGATGGCCGACCGCGTCGCCGCCGCGCCGACCGCCGCTGCGCGGGGCGTGCTGTCGAGCGATGCCTATGTGTCGTTGCTCAGCGCCGCATCGGAGGTGGCCGAGCCGTCGGCCGAACTCGCCGACCAAGTCGCGTTGCTGCGCACCGCCCATGCGGGCGAAACGGGTGCCGACCGCTATGCCGCGATGGAAAGCCTGTGGAGCGGTGCAACCGGGGCCGCGCAAAGCTATGCCGCGCTCGTCGCGACAGCGCGGGCAGCGGCGGGTGTGCCGACATCGGCCGACGTTGACGACGATCCGTGGCAACTTTTGGGCTCGATGCTCGCGGGCGGCTATGATCGCAACGCCGCAGCCTGGGCGCCGAAACTCGCGGCAGGATCGCGCGCGTGGGGCGTCCTGGCCGTTGGCGCGCCGCGTCCGCTTGGCGGCACCGATGCGGGTGCAATCGGAAATTTCGCGGGCGATGACGACAGCGCCGATTCGCTGCGCTCGAAGTTCCTGCTTGCTGGCCTGTCGGGGCTCGGGCGGATCGATGCGGGAGAGGCCGCGTCGGCGGCGCGCAGCCTGAACGCCGACCTTGGCAAGCAGACGCGCTGGACGCGTGCGATCATGGCAGCGGCCGAGCGCCGCGAACCCGCTATGGTCGCGCTGATCGCTGCGGCGGGGATGCAGGGCGAATGGGCCAAGGTGCCGCCTTATCATCTCTATTACATCGTACGTGCGCTGCGCGAGGTTGGGCTGGAAGCCGAAGCCCGCATGATTGCGGCCGAAGCGCTCGTCCGTGTTTGAGCGGCGCGCGGCGCTGAGGAACAATGGCTGACGGGTCGCTGATCGACCGTTTTCTCGAGATGATGGCGGCCGAGCGCGGGGCATCGCGCAACACGCTCGTCGCCTATCGCCGCGACCTTGAACAAGCCGCCGAGTTGGTGCGCGGGACGCTGGGCAACGCCGACCAGGCGGCGCTGCGCGATTTGATGGCGGCTTATTCTTCGCTTGCGGCGAGCAGCGCGGCGCGCAAATTGTCCGCGCTGCGCCAATTCTATGCTTTCCTGCTCGACGAAGGCGACCGCAGCGACAACCCTGCGCTCGACATCGCGCGGCCCGCGACGCGGCGTCCGCTGCCGCGCATCCTGTCGCACGCCGACGTCGAGCGGCTGTTCGCCGTGGCGAGCGAGGAAGCGGCAGGAGATGCCCCGCTTCCCGCGGCTGTTCGCCTGCTCCTCCTCCTTGAATTGCTCTATGGTTCGGGGCTGCGCGCGAGCGAACTCGTCAGCCTGCCACGCCGCGCGGTCGGCGGGGCGCGCGAATTTCTGATCGTACGCGGAAAAGGCGACAAGGAGCGGTTGGTTCCACTGTCGGCGCGGGCGCGGACGGCACTCGACCGCTGGCTGCCGCTGGTGGGCGACGCTTCGCCGTGGCTGTTTCCGTCAGGCAAGGCGCATCTGTCGCGCGTGCGCCTGTTCCAGTTGCTGCGCGATCTCGCGGCACGCGCCGGGATCGAACCGGCGTCGGTCAGCCCGCACGTGCTGCGCCACGCCTTTGCCACCCACCTGCTCGAGGGCGGGGCAGACCTGCGCACGTTGCAGACGCTGCTCGGTCATGCCGACATTGCGACGACCGAAATTTACACGCATGTCGACAGCCGCCGCCTTGTCGAACTGGTCAACCGGCGTCACCCGCTGGCGGGGATGGACGGCGTTGACCTGAAGCCGCCTTCGGCCTAGCGCTCTGCGCCATGACAGGCTTTCTTGATTTCGAAAAACAGGTGGCGGCGCTCGACCGGCAGATTGCGGAACTGCGCGAAATGGGCGGCGATCCGACGCTCAACATCGACAATGATATCGCAAGACTGGAGGATAAGTCCTCGAAATTGTTGCGCGAAATCTATGCCAAGCTGACGCCATGGCAAAAGACGCAGGTTGCGCGCCATCCCGATCGCCCGCATTTCAAACATTATGTCGCGGGACTCTTCGACGACTGGATGCCGCTCGCGGGCGACCGCAATTTCGGCGACGATCAGGCGATCCTCGGCGGGCTTGCGCGCTTCCGCGGACGCCGCGTGATGGTGATCGGTCACGAAAAGGGCGACGATATTCCCTCGCGCATGAAGCATAATTTCGGGATGGCAAAGCCGGAGGGCTATCGGAAGGCGATCCGTCTGATGCAGCTTGCCGACCGTTTCGGGTTGCCGGTGGTGACGCTGGTCGACACGTCGGGCGCTTTCCCGGGAATTCAGGCCGAGGAACGCGGGCAGGCCGAAGCGATCGCGCGTTCGACCGAACAATGCCTCGCGCTTGGTGTGCCGATGGTTGCGGCGATCGTCGGCGAAGGCGGATCGGGCGGCGCGATCGCGCTCGCGGCGGCGAACCGGGTGCTGATGTTCGAACATGCGGTCTATTCGGTGATCTCGCCCGAAGGCTGCGCGTCGATCCTGTGGCGCACGTCGGACAAGGCAGCCGATGCGGCAGCGGCGATGAAGATGTCGGCGCAGGATTTGCTGGCGCTCAAGATCATCGATGCGATCGTTCCCGAGCCGGTGGGCGGCGCACACAGGGCGCCGGAAATTGCGATCAAGTCGCTCGGCGACGCGATTGCGCGCGAGCTCGACAAGCTGTCGGGGCTGCCGCGCGATGCACTCCTCGCCGCTCGCGAAGAAAAATTCCTGGCGATGGGCCGCGCCTGAGAGCAGCGAGCCGCGCGCCGGAACCTGAACGGCGTTCGTCGCGTTCCCTATTGCATGACCGCCAAGCGACGGCCTGCTCGCCCCGCTTGCGCCCCATGCAATCAGGGATAAACAGACATGACGATCGCGAAACTGGGAGGTTCACGGATGGCTCGCTCGATGACGGCGCTCGCAATGGTCGCCGCGCTTGCCGGATGCGCAATGGCGGGGGGCAGCGCGACCGCCCCCGCCGATGCGCGCACCACCGGCGAAATAAAGACGGCGACGACCATTTCGGCCGCCGAGCGCAAACAGGGCGCCGATGCACACCCGCAGTTGCTCCAGGAATTCGGGGGCGCCTATAGCGGGTCGCAGACGGCCTATGTGGGCCGGGTGGGCCAGAATATCGCGGTGCAGTCGGGGCTCTCGAACGCGCGCAGCGATTTTACCGTCACCTTGCTCAACTCGCCGGTGAACAACGCCTTCGCGATCCCGGGCGGATATATCTATGTCACGCGCCAGCTGATGGCGCTGATGAATGACGAGGCCGAGCTGGCGGGGGTGCTGGGGCACGAGGTCGGCCATGTCGCGGCGCAGCACAGCAAGAAGCGGCAGAGCGCGGCAACACGCAACACCATCCTCGGTGTGCTGGGCGCCGTGCTGGGCGGCGCGATCGGCGACCAGGGTGGCCTGCTCGGCGGGCTCGGCGGCCTTCTCCAGAACAATGCGATGCAGGTCGCACAGCTGGCGACCCTTGGATTCTCGCGCGGACAGGAACTGGAAGCCGATCAGCTGGGCGTCCAGTATCTGCGTAGCGCCGGCTATGACACGCTCGCGCTGTCGACGATGCTGGCGAGCCTTGCGAACCAGACGAGCCTCGAGGCGCGCCTGTCGGGCGGCGATGCGCGCTCGCTCCCGGAATGGGCGAGTACGCACCCCGATCCGGCATCGCGCGTCCGCAACGCGCAGACGCTCGCGCAGCGCTTCGGCGGCAGCGGCGGTATGCGCAATGCCGACACCTTCCTCGCGTCGGTCGACGGTGTGCTCTATGGCGACGACCCGGCGCAGGGCGTGGTCGAGGGACGCGAGTTCATCCATCCCGACCTGCGGCTGCGCTTCACCGTCCCGAACGGCTATGGGATGCAGAATGGCACCACCGCCGTGACCGTCAGCGGCAACGGCGGGCAGGCGCAATTCACGACCGGCGCCTATAATGGCGACATGAACGCTTATATCGCGTCGGCCTTTCGCGTGGTGGCGGGCAACACGACGCTGTCGCCGGGGACGGTCCAGCGCACGACGGTGGGCGGCATTCCCGCCTATTATTCGGTCGCGCGCGCGAATACCCAGTCGGGACAGGTCGACGTCACCGTCTTTGCCTATGAATTTTCGGGCAGCAGCGCCTTTCATTTCGTGGCGCTGACGAAAGCGGGCGGTGCGGGGACGTTCAATTCGATGTTCAACAGCGTCCGGCGGCTGAGCGCGAGCGAGGCGTCGGCGGTACGTCCGCGGCGGATCGATGTGGTAACGGTGCAAAGCGGCGATACGGTAGCGAGCCTGTCGCGGCGCATGGCCTACACCAACTATCAGTCCGAACGCTTCCAGGTGCTCAACCGGTTGAATGCGGGGAGCCGACTGACGCCGGGGCAAAAGGTCAAGATCGTCGTTTACGCCAACCGTTGAGGCCAAGCGCCCGACATGGGAAGAATCGAAAAGGGCGGTGGATTGCTCCACCGCCCTTTCCTTTATCGTTCGTGCGCCGCGATCGAGTGCGGCGACGCGAATGGCTTACTTATCGAGGCCATCCTTGACTTCTTTGAACGTACCGCTGACGCTTTCGCCGACCGCGGTCATCGCGGTGATGCCGGCAACGGCGATGAGAGCGGCGATCAGGCCATATTCGATGGCGGTCGCGGCCTTGGTGTCGCGAACGAACTTTTTGATGAACTTCATGTCTGGTCTCCTGACAAGTCACTTACCCTGTTGACAGTCTGGTCGTGGTCAACACTGGCCGGTTTAAGTGGAATTGGTTTTGAAAAACTTAATGCCAACACGGGCAAATCGCTGGTTGAAGTCCCGAATTCGGACATTTCAGCGGCCTATGGCGTCGGCTGTCGTGTCGGACACATTGTTCCACATGGCGATCGCCGATTCACCGACCGCAGTCATGGCGCCCAGCGCCGCCATAAAGATGAGCGCCAGAATCAGCCCATATTCGACGGCTGTGGCGGCCCTGGTCGACCGCATCAGCCTGATAATGTTGCGCATTGTTCCACCCCTAACTGAAGTGATAGTTCCCGAGGCTGCCGACAATCGCACAGGAAGGTTAACAATTTGTCCGTAGAAAATGGCGGAAATCCGCCGAATAATTGTCTCATTGTAGTCGCGGCGGCGCTCGTCGATCGCGACGGTCGGCTGCTCGTTCAGCAGCGTCCCGAGGGAAAGCCGATGGCGGGGCTGTGGGAGTTTCCGGGCGGCAAGATCGAGCCTGGCGAAACGCCCGAAGCGGCTCTGATCCGCGAATTGCACGAGGAACTGGCGATCGATGTCGAGGCGGCGTGCCTTGCGCCAGCCTGTTTTGCAAGTGACACCCTCGGCGATCAGCACCTGTTGCTGCTCGTCTATGTTTGCCGCAAATGGCGGGGGGCGCCCACCGCGCAGCACGCGAGCGCGCTGCGCTGGGTCCGCCCCGTCGAATTGCACAGCCTGCCGATGCCGCCTGCCGACAAGCCGCTCATCGGGCTTCTGGAAGCGCTGGTTTAATCCTTCGATTTCAGCGCGTCGGCCAGCGACGCCGTACCGCTGCCGCGGCGTGCGGGCTTCGGCTGGTCGGGATGCGGTGCCCAACCGCTGAAATGGACAATTCGAAACTGTTCGGCGGTCCGGCCGTCGGGATCGGCTTGCGCAGCAAAGGCGGCAGCGACCAGCGCGGCCTCCTCGCGCGTCAAGGGCGGCGGTGCGGCGGCCATCTGGTTCGACAGGCCGGCCGCGCGCAGGTCGCGGACAAGCGCAAAAAAATCGCCATAACGCACCGTCAGTGCGTCGACATCGACGACAGGAAGCGCAAAACCGGTCCGCTGGAGCAGATTGCCCATCGCCGATAGGTCGATTTGGGGATGCAGGCGCGCGACTGAACGAACACCCTCGCTGACCAGCGCGCGCCGTAGTCGCGCAAGGCTGCCGTCGCCGACGAAAGCGCCCAGAAGCAGCCCGTCGGGTGCGAGCAGCGCGCGCATGCGAACGAGAGCGCCCGGCACGTCGTTGACGCTTTCGAGGCCGCCCGGCCAGACAATCAGGTCAAAGCTTTCGAACGGCAGATCGATCGCATCGGCCTCGCCGACCAAGGCACCGCGTGCGGCGGCGAGGCGCGGCCCCGCTTCGAATAGCGTTAGCGTGTTTGCCGCAGCACGCAACTGGTCAGCGAGAGCGGCATCGTGTGCGCCGATGAGCAGGACGCGCGGCAACGGGCGCGTCACCATCGCAAGCCGGTCGAGCAAGGTTTCGGCGATGATCGGCGCAAGGAAGTTCGCTTCGGCGGGCTGGACGCCCATCCGGTCGCGCTGCGCGCGGAGGCGTGCGGTCGAAAAAAGCGGGGCAGGGGGATGCGCCATGCGCGCGCTTGTGCCGTCGCACGCGATGCTTCACAAGCCCCTGATGGACACGGCAGCGGGGGACGCCGAAATCGCCGGGGTGACACGGGCGCCTGACCTGTGGCGTGCGCTGCGCGCTGCGGCGTCCGCGCTCGTCGATTACGCGCTGCCGCCGCGTTGCCCGGGGTGCGGCGTGATCGTCGGCGCCGACCGGCAATTTTGCCTTGAGTGCTGGTCGGCGCTCGATTTTCTCGACGGTCCGGCGTGCATGCAATGTTCGATTCCGTTGCCCACTGCGCTGGCAGCGGCGCCGCTGTCGTGCGGCGCATGCCTTGCCGACCCGCCGCCGTTCGACGGTGCCCCCGCAGCGGTCGCCTATGGGAAGATCGCGCGGACCGTGGCGCTACGTCTCAAATATGGACGACGCACCGGGCACGCGCAGTTGATGGCGCAGTTCATGGCGCGGCGGCTTGCGGCGCTGGGGCCAGTCGACGCGATGCTCCTTGTGCCGGTGCCGCTGCATCGCTGGCGGCTCTGGTCGCGGGGGTTCAACCAGGCGGCACTCGTCGTCGATGCGCTCGCGCGGCTGACGGGCGCCGAGTGCGACCACCGGCTGCTCCTGCGCACCAAATCGACCGCATCGCTCCGCGGCAAGCGGCGGCGCGAGCGTGAACGCATCGTTGCGGGCGCCTTCGCATTGGCGCCGCATGCCAAGGCGCGCGCGGCCGGACGCCATGTCGTGCTGATCGACGATGTCCATGCCAGCGGGGCGACTTTGCGCGCCGCGGCGCGCGTTCTGCGCCGCAGCGGCGCCGCGCGCGTGTCGGCACTGACATGGGCGCGCGTCGTTCCCGAATCTCTGATGACTGGCAACATATTTGACTTTGCGTCGTTGGATTCCGATATCAATGACGAAAGGATGACAGGTAAGCCAAATGGCGAAGATTGAAGTTTATACGAAATTCCTCTGCCCCTTCTGCACGCGCGCCAAGTCGCTGCTCGACAAGAAGGGAGCCGAATATCGGGAAATCGACGTGACCATGGACCGCGCCGGCTTTGATGCGATGGTCGAGCGCGCGGGCGGACGGCGGACGGTTCCGCAGGTGTTCATCGACGGACGCCACATCGGCGGCAGCGACGACCTCGCGGCGCTCGACGCGGGCGGGGCGCTCGATACATTGCTGGGATCGGCCTGACCCGTGATTGTCTTTGATCTTTGCTGTGCGGCCGGCGATCACCGGTTCGAGGCTTGGTTCGCGAGCAGCGAGAGTTTTGCCGAACAACAGCAACGCGGGCTGATCGCTTGCCCCGTGTGCGGCGACGGCGATATCAAAAAGGCAGTGATGGCGCCGCGCGTCGGTGCCAAGTCGAACAGCCGTGCTGTATCAGCACCCGCCACACCCACCACGTCGGGCGATACGCCGCTCTCGCCCGAACTTGTCCGCCGCGTGGTTGCCGAGATCGCGGCGAAGCAGGCCGAGCTTCTGCCCCAGTCGCGCTGGGTCGGCCGCGAATTCGCGGACGCCGCGCGTGCCATGCATGAAGGACGTGCGCCCGAAGATCTGATCCACGGCCAGGCGTCGCCCGACGAGGTGCAGGCGCTTCACGACGACGGGATTGCGGCGCTGCCACTGCTCGTCCCGATCGCGCCGCCCGACGCGGTGAATTGAGCGGCCTGATTGACGCTGCCCGCTCCGCGCCGCTAAACGAACCGCGGCGCGCCCGTAGCTCAGCAGGATAGAGCATCAGATTCCTAATCTGGGGGCCGTGGGTTCGAATCCCGCCGGGCGCACCATTTTTCAATGACTTACATTAATCTGGTCCCAAGACTTCTTTAACTGAGGTCTTGCAGACTTGGGCATTCGAAAGATCCCTCAGTTCTGGAGAGTTTTTGACCGAAGCGAACGTAGGCTACTTGCACCAGCAATCTCATAGCAATCACAGATTTGCGGCAGCGTCGTTCCTGCGTCAGCTTCGCGCCTCGTGTCGGTCCTTTAAGTCACCATTGTACAATGCCTGAAAGAGGTCATTCTTTCGTCGCTTGCACCGAGACGCGCTTGCGCGACTAATTCCGTTAGAACGGGCAAGCTCTCGTAGTTTGAGCGCAGATCGCGCTTCACGATAGACGCTGGAAACTCGGCGGTGCCGACAATGCTCGGAGCCTTGGGGGCGCGCGCCCTATATTTCCCCCACAGGTGGTGAGCCGGACTCGGCGATTTCGCAGGCCCCAACTTGATCGGATCCCACCAAGTGGCCCGGGCGGAATGTTAGTGCATTGACGCCTCCATCGCTGGCGTTGGCCGTAAGTGGAGCGAAGCGGAACCGGACGGCAACACTGGCGATGGAGCGGTCTCCGGCGCCGGTGGCGGTATCCCAGCGAGTTGTGCGGCTGAACAGTGTTGTAATGTCGCCGCAGGCCTCGATCAGGATGCGGGCCGCATGCCCGGCTTCGCGCAGGGCGGATCGCGCGTAGGCGGTTCGGGCAAAGATCGCAGGCCGCCGCTTTGCTGGACGCTGCGATCAGCACGACAGCGCTTGACGAAGTGAACGTTATCATTTAGGTGAACGTTCACAATTAGCGCGGCAACCGTGCGCAAACGCATAGTCCTGGGGAGGAATTCGCCAATGAATGATTCGCGGAAGCTCAATTTCGGTCGCTTGGCGATGAGCGCCTCGCTGCTCGCGATAGGTGTAGCGGCGCAGCCGGCATTTGCGCAGGATACGTCGGCCTCGGGAGACAATGAAGAAGATGTGATCATTGTCACCGGTATCCGTGCGAGCCTTGAGCAGGCACAGGATATCAAGCGCAATGCGCAGGGCATTGTCGATGCTATTTCCGCCGAAGATATTGGCAAGTTCCCAGATACCAATCTTGCAGAGTCGCTCCAGCGCATCACCGGCGTGTCGATCGACCGGGCGAGTGGCGAGGGCTCGACGGTTACGGTTCGCGGCTTCGGTCCCGAGTTCAATCTTGTCGTGGTGAACGGCAGGCAGATGCCTACGTCAACTCTAGGTGACGGTTTCTCGGCGCCCTCGACGCGCAGCTTCGATTTCGGCAACCTCGCCGCCGAGGGTGTCGCCGGGGTCGAAGTCTACAAGTCGGGTCGCGCGTCGTTGCCCACGGGCGGCATAGGTTCGGTGATCAACATAAAGCTGCCGCGTCCGCTGGATCGTCCCGGACTTAAAGGCAGCATCGGCGTCAAGGGCGTTTACGATACGTCTCAGCTATACGGAACCGATATAACGCCTGAAATTTCGGGCATCGTCAGCAAGACCTTTGCGAACGACACGATCGGCATTCTGCTCGCAGGCTCTTATCAAAAGCGCAATGGCGGCCAAGCGCAATTCACTGTTGGCAATTGGCGGCCGGGCTATACGGGCGCGGAAAACAACTGGGGTACGCTGGCGCAACCGGGTGACCCGCGTTTTGCGAACATCGAGAACCGGCCTGGTCCCACCGACATTTACCAGGTTCCGCAGAACGCGGCCTATGATTTCTATGATTTCCAGCGCGAGCGGATCAACGGCCAGGCGGTCTTGCAGTTCAAGCCGACCGATACGCTCGATGTGTCGTTCGATTACATCTTTGCGCAAAATACCTTCGAAAGCCGCCAGAGCAGCATCGGGGTATGGTTCAATCACAATGACACGTCCAGCAGCTGGACCGACGGTCCGGCGGCGGGCGCCAACTTCTATGCCGAGAATTTCTTGGCAGCCGAAGGCAAGGATCTGGCGATAACCGGCGCCGTCGGATCGAACCGCAATATCAACCATTCGCTCGGCGGTAATATCAAGTGGGAAGGCCCCTGGGGGCTGCGCCTCGAACTCGATGCTCACCATTCCACCGCGGAATCGAAGCCGACTTCGCCCTATGGCAGCGGGATTGCCGTCGGTACGGCGATCTTCGGCGTGGCGAGCCAGCGCGTCGACTTCACCACCGATATGCCCGTCATTTCGGTCGCAATGCACCCCGGATCAGAGGTCGAGGCAGAGAATATTCGGCCGGCAGGCAATGCTTTCCGCAACGCCTATATGAAAGATACCATCGATCAGGTCAGCCTGCGCGGCGGGTTCGATTTTGATGCCTCCTTCATCGAGAGCCTCGACTTCGGTGTCAGCTATATCGAAAACGATGTGCGCACCGCATTCGGTGTCATCCAGAATGACACATGGGGCGGGACGCTCTCGGCGGCCGACACGCCCGATTCGCTGTTCACTCCGCGTGCACTTTCGCCGGACCTGGCCGGCATGAACGGGTCGAACAGCCAGGGGATCATCCCGACCTATTTCTTGATCGATACCGAGGGGCTTATCTCGCTTCTCGACGACAGGCTTGGAATCTGCGACGCTGCGCCGGGCGACACCTGCCTTGCGCCCTATTCAACCGACCGCCGCATCCTCGAAAAGTCGATCACGCCGTGGGTGCAAAGCTTCCACAGCTTCGATCTGGGTGAAGCTAGGGCCAATCTGCGCCTTGGGCTGCGCTACGAAAAGACAAAGGTCACGTCGCGCGCGCTCGCCGAGATTCCGACCGGCACGATCTGGGTCGCGCAGAACGAAATCAGTCTTGTCAAAACCCCTGGCACCGATTTCACCACGCTTAAGGGCGAGTATGAAAATTGGCTTCCCGCGATCGATTTCGACCTGTCGCCATTTGAAAATGTGAAGCTGCGCGCATCGTATAGTCACACGATTACCCGTCCTGACTATGCCAGCATGCAGGGCGGAATCACGCTCGCACAGCCGCTCCGCGTCGGCGCTGGCGGCAGCCAGGCAAGCGCAGGCAATCCGGCATTGCTCCCCTACAAATCCAAGAACGTCGATTTGTCTGCGGAATGGTATTATGACCGCGGCAGCTACGTGTCGGTGGGCTTCTTCAACAAGAAGGTCAGCAACTTCATTGCAAACGACACGACCCAGACTCCCTTGTTCGACCTGCCCGACCCTTCGCAAGGCGCTGCTGCCACCGCGGCACGCCAGGCGATCGGGCCGAATGCGACCTTCGACCAGATCGTCGCCTGGGTGCAGGCCAATCGCCCGGCGGACTATGTGGCCGGCGTTGGCACCGCGGGCGGCATTGCGGGTCGCTCGGGCGATCCCGACGTCATATTCACCTTTACCCAGCCGTCGAACAGCGACCAGCAGGCGCGGTTGTGGGGTTGGGAGTTCGCAATCCAGCACAATTTTTGGGACACGGGCTTCGGTGCAATCCTCAATTACACGATCGTCAACAGCGATACGGCGTTTGACAACACACTGCCGTGGACCACGACGCAGTTCGCGGTGCCAGGCGCAAGCGACAGCGCGAATGCCGTGCTCTATTATGACAAGGGCGGCCTGCAGGCTCGCATAGCCTACAACTGGCGCGACCGGTTCCTGTCAGGGAAGGATCAGGACCCCTATTATATCAAGTCCTATGGCCAGTTTGACGCCAGCCTGAGCTATGAATTCCGCGAGGGTCTCACGGCATTTGTCGAAGGCATCAACATAACCAACGCCGACCGAACCGGGGTTCGGCGCAACGATCGCGCCATATTTTTCGCGGCGCCAGGCTATGCGCGCTATTCGGCAGGCGTCCGCTTCACCTTCTGATGAAGCCGGCGTGACCCACAGACTGTAGTGATGACGATGGGCCGCATTGCTTCTGCAGTGCGGCCCCATTGTTTTGTTTCCTCGTCAATGTCGGATATCTGAAAGCGCAATGGAGCGTTCGATTCAAAATGTGGTGATCGTGGGAGGAGGGACGGCCGGCTGGCTGACGGCTTGCGTCCTTGCCGCGCGCAGGCCCGATCTGTCGATCACCTTGATCGAGGCGCCCGACATCGCATCGATCGGCGTGGGCGAGGGTACATGGCCGACAATGCGCGAGACATTGGCGACGGTCGGCATCGCGGAAGCCGAATTCTTGCGCGCGTGCGACGCCTCGTTCAAACAGGGGTCCCTATTCTGCGGCTGGGTCGATGGTGCACCCAGCGACCGCTATCTCCACCCGTTTTCGCCGCCGCCGCACGGCGACATGCGTGACCTGTTGGCGGGCTGGCGGACCAGCGAGCCCGTCATGCCCTTTGCTGCGGCAATGACGCCGCAGGCTGCGATCTGCGAACGCGACCTTGCCCCGCGTCACCCGGCAATGCCCGATTATGCCGGAACCGTGAATTATGCTTATCACCTCGACGCGGGGAAGTTTGCGCAGCTGCTCGCACGCCACGCGACAAGCCGCCTCGGTGTGACGCATATTGCCGCCGAAGTTACCGGAACCGTCGCCGGGAGCGGCGGCGATATCATGTCGCTTACGCTGCGCGATGGCGCGTCGGTCGAGGGCGACCTCTTTGTCGACTGCAGCGGACAGGCCGCCCTTCTCATCGGCGGGCATTTTGGCGTCGAATGGATCGATCGCTCGGATGTTTCGTTCAATGACCGCGCGCTTGTGGTGCAGGTGCCCACCGAAGCTGACAATATCATCGCTTCGCAAACAGTCGGCACCGCGCATGAGGCCGGCTGGATCTGGGACATCGCGCTGCCGACGCGACGCGGGGTCGGCTGCGTCTATGCGGCACGCTTCATGAATGATGCCGAGGCCGATGCGGTGCTGCGCAATTATATCGCGGCGCACATGCCCAAAGTCGATGCAGCCAGGCTGACGCCGCGCGGCTTGTCCTTTCGTACGGGGTACCGGGCGCGGTTCTGGCAGAACAATTGCATCGCCATCGGACTTTCTGCAGGGTTTATCGAGCCGCTGGAGGCTTCGGCGATCGTCATGATCGAACTTTCGTTGCGGGCGCTTGCCGACAATTTCCCGGCCAGTCGCGCCTCAATGGACATTCATGCGCGGCGCTTCGATGCGCTTTTTCGCTATCGCTGGGAACGCATTGTCGACTTCCTCAAGCTCCACTATGTGCTGAGCCGGCGCAAGGAACCCTATTGGCAGGCACAGCGCGATCCCACGACGATCCCCCCCCGGCTCGCCGAGCAGCTTGCCCTTTGGCAAGACCAGCCTCCATCGACTTGGGATTTTCCGCAGATCGACGAAGTCTTTTCAGCCGCAAGCCAACAATATGTGCTCTATGGCATGCGTCCAGGCGAAACGGCGTCGGCGCCTCGCGGTCGGTCGGACGCATCCGCCCGCCTGGCTGACATATCCGAGCGTGCTCGCACACTGGTTGCCGCGCTGCCAGCGAACCGCGCCTATCTCGCAGCGCTTGCGGCGCAGCCCGCATCGAGTTGAAAGCCTTAATGTCGATGAGCAACCACCAAATCCTCAATCCGGCCGACCATGCCGAGTTGCGTGTCCATACGAGGACAGGGTCGGAATTTGGCGACAAAGTCATGGCGTGCCTCGCGGTTCCCAATGAGTTTCGCCGCCTGGCGACCGACTATCCGATATTGTTCCACTACGATCGAGAGCGAAGCAGCTTTTCCGCGCTCGCACTCATGGGGTTTGAAAAGGGCGAAAACCTGTTTCTCGACGGGGATGACTGGCTCGCTCCCGCCAAACCGATGGCGCTGGCGATCCAGCCATTTCTCATCGGGCGTTCGCGCGATGGCGGTGCACAGGCACAGGTACATATCGACCTCGACCATCCGCGCATCGCGAGCGGGGGGGATGGAGTTCGCGTGTTCGACGATGCAGGCCGTCCGACACCCTATCTCGAACAGGTCATGTCCATGCTCGCCGAGCTTGATGAGGGACATCGGGCGAGTGCGGCGTTTTTCGCGGCGCTCGACCGCTATGAACTGCTCGAACCCTTCGCGCTGGACGTCCCCCGCGAGGGCGGCGGCGAGCACCGGCTGGTCGGTTACCAGCTGATTAACGAGGACAGACTGCGTGCGCTTGAACCCGGCGCCATAAGCGAGTTGCATGCGGCAGGGCATCTGCTTCCGCTGTTCATGGCGCTCGCCTCGCTCGGCAACCTTGGTAAACTTGCGCGCCGCCGCGCTTCGCGAAATGATGGCTGAAGGGGAAAGCCTCTTGGACGGTCTCCCTCGGGTCCCCGAACAGCTCGTCACGCCTGGCGCACTCGACGCCAAATTGTCCGAAGCGCAAAAACCCTTCGTCGTGCGCGGTCTTGCGGCGCATTGGCCGTTGGTCGAGGCGGCGAATGCAGGCGATGCTATGGTGCGCAACTATCTGGTTGAACACGCGCGTCCGCGCAGCTTTCCTGTCAATATCGGCGAGCCGGGCGGCGGTGACCGGCTTTTCTACGATGCACAGATGGGAATGAATTTCAGGATGGCGCAGGGTCCGCTCGGCGAAATAATCGACGGAATCCTTGCCAATATCGGCAAACCCGACGCGCCGGTCATCTATCTCTCGTCGATCGACATGGATGGATATTTCGACGGTCTGCGCGAAGAAAACCGGTTGCCGCTCGGGAATCGCGTTCCGATCGAAAGTGTCTGGATCGGCGGACGTACACGCATCGCCGCGCACAATGACGTGCCCCACAATCTCGCGATCTGCGCGACGGGGCGGAGGCGATTCACCCTGTTTCCTCCTGAAGAATTTCCCAATCTCTATCTTGGGCCGCTTGAAAATACCCCAGCTGGTCGTCCTGTCAGCATGGTCGATTTTGCGGCGCCTGACTTTTCTCTCCACCCTCGCTTTCGCAATGCCCTTGAGTGCGCCCAGGTCGCGGACCTCGCGCCGGGCGACGCCATTTTCATACCTTCTCTCTGGTGGCATCATGTCGAAGGCCTCGCGCCGTTCAACATACTCGTCAATTATTGGTGGAGCGATGCCCCCAGTTTCCTTGGAAAGCCGGAAGATGCGCTGTTTCACGCGATCCTCGCACTGCGCGATCTGCCGGATGCAGATAAGGCGCGCTGGCGCGCGCTGTTCGATCATTATGTTTTCGCCAATGGAGCCGAAGTGACTCAGCATCTGCCTCCCGATGCGCGCGGGATTCTTGCGCCGCTCACACCGCACAGCGCGGGACAGATCCGCGCGCGGCTGCTACGCAGCCTGTCCCGATGACGCGTATGACCGGTCCTTCCGCCAAGCTCCAGGTGGTCATTGCCGGCGGCGGCACCGCAGGTTGGATGACCGCGGCAGCTTTGTCCGGCACATTGGGCGCGGCCATCGACCTGACGCTGGTCGAATCCGATGCCATCGGCACGATCGGCGTTGGCGAAAGCACAATTCCGCCGATCGTCCTGTTCAACCGACTGATCGGGATAAACGAAGCCGAATTCATGCGCGCGACCCAGGCGACGTTCAAGCTCGGTATCAAGTTCGAGAATTGGAAGGATGTCGGCAGCAGCTATTTCCATTCCTTCGGAACCACGGGCAAAGATCATTGGTCGGCAGGCTTCCAGCATTTCTGGCTTCATGGCCTGACCCGCGGGCACGACCAAGCTTATGATGATTATTGCCTGGAGCTGAAGGCTGCGCTCGCGGGCAAGTTCGCCCATCTGCCCGACGACCGCATGAACTACGCCTACCAACTCGATTCAGCGCTTTATGCCGCCTTTTTGCGCAAGCGCGCCGAGAAGGATGGCACCAAGCGCATCGAAGGGCGGATCGCCGCTGTAGAACTCGATGGTGCAAGCGGCGATATTGCCGCGCTGGCGCTTGATGGCGATCGGCGGGTGGAAGGGGATCTGTTCATCGACTGCACGGGCTTTCGTGCGCTATTGATCGAAGGCGCCCTGCATGCCGGGTTCGACGACTGGACCCATTACCTACCCTGTGATTCCGCGATTGCCGTGCAAACGGCGAGTGTGGCGCCGCCCATCCCCTATACGCGGGCGATCGCACATGATGCCGGTTGGCAATGGCGCATCCCGTTGCAACATCGTCAGGGCAATGGAATCGTCTATTGCAGCCGTTATCTTGGCAAGGGCCAAGCGCTCGATCGGCTCCTCGCTTCCGTCGAGGGTGAGGTGCTGACGGAACCCAACGTCATAGGGTATCGCACCGGGGCACGGCGCAAACAGTGGCATCGAAACTGCGTGGCCGTGGGGCTGTCGGGCGGATTTATGGAGCCGCTTGAGTCGACGTCGATTCACTTGATCCAGCGCGCGGTATTGCGCCTCATCCGGATGCTGCCTTCCGGGCCGGTGAGTGATCGCGACATTGCCGAGTTCAACGACCAGCAGTTTGCCGACATGGAACAGATCCGCGACTTTCTCATCCTTCACTACAAGGTGACCGATCGGCGCGATTCTCCCTTCTGGCGCCAGTGCGCGGCGATGCCGGTCCCGCCGAGCCTCGAACAGAAGATCGAGCTGTTTCGCGAAACCGGCAGGGTGTTCCGCAAGAACGAAGAGCTTTTTGTCGAGAATAGTTGGGTTCAGGTGATGATGGGCCAGGGCATCACTCCGCAGCGCTACCATCCGATCGCCGCCAAACTTCTTCCAGAAGAACTTGAATCATTTCTCGCGATGTTACGCGACGGCGTCACCCGCACGGTGGCGAACCTGCCCGCTCACGACGCGTATATCGCTCAATATTGCGCGGCCGGCGAACCGCAAAACGCATGACATTGGCTTTGGTCATCGCGCTCGCTCTGGAGGCTGGGCAGGCGCCCCCCGCGAAGCCGGAGCAGCATGGCTGGGCACTGGTCTGGTCGGACGAATTCGATGGCAAAACGCTCGACCCTGCGAAGTGGGGTTTTGACGTCGATTGCTGGGGCGGGGGCAATGACGAGCGGCAATGTTACACGGCCAGCGCCCGCAATGCCACGATCGAGAATGGCAGTCTGGTGATCACCGCGCGCCGCGAAGAGGTTAGGGGGCCCGCACTCCCGCAGCGCATGCGAAAACAGTCGCCAAGTCCGGCGGCCGACGTGACGCGTGAATTCAGCTCTGCCCGGCTAACCACGCGCGGCAAGGCCTCGTGGACCTATGGCAGGATCGAGGTGCGTGCCCGTCTTCCGCAAGGACAGGGCACCTGGCCTGCCATCTGGATGCTCCCGGAGGAAGATATTTACGGGGGCTGGGCGGCGTCGGGCGAGATCGACATCCTCGAAGCGGTGAATCTTGGTGTGACCTGTGATGCCTGTCCCGGGGGTCGTGAAACCAGGATATTGGGGACACTCCATTTTGGTGGAGAATGGCCCGGAAACAAGCACAAGGGCGATGAAATGGCGTTCCCCGACGTGCTTGACGGCGATTTTCATACCTATGCACTTTTCTGGTATCCTGATCGCATGGTCTGGCAAGTGGACGGCCGGACATTTGCCGAACGCAGGCTTGGCGAATGGTCGACAACCGCCTCGGATCGCCCGACAGCACCTTTCGACCAGCCGTTCCATCTCATCCTCAACCTCGCGATCGGTGGACGGCTCGCCGAGTCTCGGGGGCTAGGCGGCGTAGGTCTCGGCGGATATCCCAAGCGAATGGAGATCGATTGGGTTCGGGTCTGGCAAATCGGAGGCACAGACGTTAGCCCCGCAACTGGCCAACCGGCTGAAAGGGGCAAATAGTAGATGGCGAGACGCCGCCAAGCGGTGACGATCAAGCATGTGGCAGCCGATGCCGGCGTGTCGCTGCAAACCGTCAGCCGCGTGATCAACGATGAACCCAACGTGCGCTCGGCAATGAAGCGACGCGTCCAGGCGTCGATCGACAAGCTCGGCTATGTGCCATCAATCGCCGCTCGCAGGATGAGCGGATCGCGCTCCTACCTCATACTTGCGATAAACGACCGCGATCGTACCATCGCTGACTGGACGGCAAGGCAGGGTACCGATTGGGTGGACCAGATGCTGCTCGGCGGTATGCTCAAATGTGCCGAATATGGCTACCGGCTTATATTTGAACTCGTCGATACGCATAGTGACCATGTTGAGCGCGAACTTCGTGCGACCATCGCGGCGCTGCAGCCCGACGGCGTGATCCTGACGCCTCCCCATTCCGACAACCCGCTGATCGTGAAGCTTCTTGAGCGACAGCGTATACCATTTGTGCGGATCGGATCGCGGAGCGAAGGGGCCGGATTCGCATTGGTGATGGACGATGAAGGAATGGCACGCCGCGCAACGCGTCACCTCATCGACCTTGGTCATCGACGCATTGCTTTCATTTCGGGTTCGGATGAATATCCGCTAAGCCAGTGGCGTGTCGACGGGTGGGAAAGCGAGATGCAGGCCCAGGGCCTGGAAATAGGCGGACTCATGGCGCGAGGCGATTTTACGTATGAATCGGGTGCTGTTGCAGCGCGGCGGCTTCTGGACCTCCCCGACCCTCCATCCGCCATCATTGCCAGCAATGACCAGATGGCGCTTGCCGCGCTCGAGGCTGCGCGCGCGCAGGGCGTCGACGTTCCGTCGCGGCTTTCGCTTGTGAGCTTCGACAATACCCCGATCGTCCGCTTTACCCGGCCAACGCTTACCGCGGTCGACCAACCTGTCGCAGAAACGGTGTCGCGCGCCGTTGAACTGATCATCAAGGCGCAGCGAGGCGAGGGGCTACCGCTGCAGCCCGTGGTGGTCGAAGGCGGCTTCGTCGCGCGCGAGTCAACGGCGGCGCATGCACAGGGATGATTTCGCGCGCCGGGACCCGGCCCAGCGCAGCCATCAGTCGCTCGTCTTCATGCTGCTCTATGCCTTGGCGGTCGCCGGCGGGACCATGGCCTATGTTCCCTTTCTGACGATCCTGCTTCCCTCGCGCGTTGCGGAGCTTGCGGGCGCCGCCGATGTCGAATGGCTTGGATTTCTGACTTTCGCCGGCGCGATTGCAGCAAGCATAGGCGGCATATTCTTTGGCTGGCTGAGCGACGTGACCCGGAATCGGCGAGGGTGGATATTGACCGGTCTTCTCCTGACGGTGGCCCTACTGCTCGCGATGCCGTTGGCAAAGGATATCGTCTCGCTCCTCGCCATCATTATTTGCTGGCAGTTTTCGCTGAACATGATGCTTGGACCGCTCGCGGCCTGGGGTGGAGATCTCGTCCCTGACGACCAGAAAGGCCTGCTTGGTGGGCTGCTTGCGTTTGCTCCGGCGCTAGGGGCATGGTCGGGAGCGCTCGTCACCCTGTCGGTTCTTGTCACCTTCGAGACGAGACTTCTCACATTAGCGTTGCTGATCAGCTGCGCGGTGCTGCCCGCGACGGTATTCGCTCGTCCACGCCGTTTCGAAGACCTCACGCGTCCTCCGTCGATCGGTCCCGACGGGCGCATCGACGTCCTGCCGAAAGGACCTGCGGTTCGCATGTGGCTCGCACGTTTTCTCGTGCAGATTTCCGAGGCCGCGCTGTTCGCCTATCTCTATTTCTGGTTCAGATCGATCGACCCTGACATGGGCGACAACGAAAAGGCACAACTGTTCGGGATCGCGGTTTCCGTTGCTATTCCGATTGCCCTTTACCTGGGGCGCTGGTCCGACCGTAACGGTCGTCCCTTTCTGCCTTTGATGGTCAGCAGTGCGATTTCAGCAGCAGGCATGCTTGCCATGGCACTGGCCAACTCGGCCGACTTCGCCAAGCTCGCCTATCTCCTCTTCGGGATCGCCACGACTGTATTCCTTGCATTGCATGCCGGCCAGACGCTCCGTATCCTCCCCCGTTCAGACCGCCGTGGACGTGATCTCGGCATCTTCAATCTGACCAACACGCTTCCTTCTCTCATCATGCCGCTTCTGACGCTGTCGGTCGTCCCCGGTTTTGGGTTTGAGGTCCTGTTCCTGCTGCTTGCCGGATTGACCGTGGTCGCGACGCTGATTTTAGCGACGATTTCGCGTCGCAATCCCGATCGCACCTAGCCCCCTTGATTTTGGACGGCGTTTCTGACAGTCAGTTATGAGAACGTTCACAATGATCAAAAGGGAGAGACGATGCGGCTGAAATCAACAGGAGCGGCCCTTGCATTCCTGCTTGCCGCGACCGCGGGCGCAGCTGTCGCGACGGAAGACAAGGCGATGCGGGTCCATCCGGAAATCTGGCCCGCTGCACGCAGCCCCCACGCGATCAGCAATGCCTCGACCGAGCGCCGGATCGACGCGCTTCTCGAGCGTATGACAATCGAACAGAAGGTCGGGCAGCTGATCCAGGCCGACATTAGCGCGATCACCCCTGAAGATCTTGAAACCTATCCGCTTGGTTCAATCCTCGCCGGGGGCAATAGCGGTCCATATGGCAACGAGCGTTCAACCGCCGCCGACTGGGCTCGTCTCGTCGGCGAATTTCGTGCGGCCTCGCTACGGCCGCGCGCCAACGGCGTCGCGGTGCCGATTATCTTTGGGATCGATGCCGTCCATGGTCATAACAATATTCCGGGTGCGACGGTCTTTCCGCACAATATCGGGCTCGGTGCGGCGCGTGATCCCGGTCTAATTCGCCGCATCGGCGAAATCACGGCTTCCGAGATTGCGGCAAGTGGTATCGAATGGACCTTTGCGCCGACACTTGCCGTGCCGCGCGACCTGCGCTGGGGCCGTTCCTATGAAGGCTATGCGGCCGATCCGCATCTCGTCGCTCGATACGCAGAAGCCATGACCCTGGGACTGCAGGGATCGCTCGTGCCGGAACAGACGATCGCGAAGGACCGCGTCGCTGCCACGGCAAAGCATTTTCTGGCCGACGGTGGAACCGAGCTTGGCAAGGATCAGGGCGATGCGAAAATCGGCGAGGCCGAACTCGTGGCCGTGCATGCGCAGGGCTATCCGGCAGCGATCGACGCTGGAGCGCTAACGGTCATGGCAAGCTTTTCAAGCTGGCACGGCACCAAACACCACGGCAACGAAGACCTCCTCACCACCATCCTCAAGAAGCGGATGGGCTTTGAAGGATTTGTCGTTGGCGACTGGAACGGCCACGGGCAGGTTCCCGGTTGCAGCGTTACCGATTGTCCGAAATCGATCCTTGCGGGACTGGATATGTTCATGGCCCCCGACAGCTGGAAGGGACTTTACGCGTCGACCCTCGAACAGGCGAAGGCGGGGACCATTCCGGCGGCGCGGCTCGACGATGCAGTCCGCCGGATTCTGCGGGTGAAGTTCAAGCTGGGACTTTTCGACGATGGTCGGGCTGTCCAAGCGGATCCCTCGAAGATCGGTGCGCCGGACCATCTGGCCGTTGCACGCGAGGCGGTCGCCAAATCGCTCGTCCTCCTTAAGAATAACGGCAACTTGCTTCCCATTCGGCCAGGCGCGCGTGTGCTCGTGGCCGGCGCGGCGGCCGATAATATGGCGATGCAATCGGGTGGTTGGACGATCAGCTGGCAAGGTACCGACGTAACCCGCGACGATTTTCCCAACGGCCAGACCATTTGGGAGGGAGTGGCGAAGGCGGTCCGCGAGGCTGGAGGCAAGGCGACACTTTCGATTGACGGAAGCTTTGCAACCAAACCTGACGTAGCGATCTACGTATTCGGCGAGGAGCCTTACGCCGAGTTTCAGGGCGATGTGCCGACACTTGACTACCAACCGGTCGATCCTGTCGATCTTGCCCGGCTCAAAAGTCTGAAGGAGGCAGGGATTCCCGTCGTTGCGGTCTTCATATCGGGGCGTCCGCTCTTCACAAATCCCGAGATCAATGCCGCCGACGCTTTTGTTGCGGCATGGCTGCCGGGCTCGCAGGGGGCGGGTGTGGCCGACGTGCTGGTCGCCCGCCGTGACGGCAAGCCGACACGTGATTTCAGCGGCACATTGCCCTTCGCCTGGCCGGCGACGGCGGTTTCTCCCGTTTCAGATGCGCTGTTTCCGATCGGATACGGACTTCGCTACGATGCCCCTGCCATGGTCGGAATATTGTCCGAAGACCCCGGCATCGACGTCGCAGCAGCGCTCAATCTTGAGAATTTCTTTGCCGGCGGACGTGCGCGTACCCCCTGGACGATGACCATCGGAGACGATGGCGGTGTGAGGCCCGTCGAATCCGCCTTGGCAGTCAGTCCGAATGCGATGATTTCCGTCAGGTCGGTAGACGTTATGGCGCAGGAAGACGGCAAGCAGTTCCGATGGTCGGGACCGGGAACCGTCCAGATTGCGGGGCCGAACGCCGATCTTACACGTCATCTCGACCAGGACATGGCGTTGCGCCTCGATATTCGCGTCGATGCCATAGGTGAGGATCGCGTGAGCGTCTCACTCGGAAATGCCGCTGTCGATGTGACCGATTGGATCGGCGCCGCTCGCGCGGGCAATGTATCGTCGCTGCGGATACCTCTGCGCTGTTTTGCCGATCGCGGCGCCGATCTCCAGCGGGTAGGAAATCCGCTCACCCTTGCGGGGCATGATCGTCTGGTGCTGACACTGCTTGCGGCACGAGTTGAGGCCGGAACGGCGTCATCCTGTCCTTCCGAAGCGGAATAAAATTCCGCCACTTTGCAACCAAACCAGAAGGAGAGAGACGATGGCTCTGGCGCCCGACATTTCATCCAGCACCGATCCCGTCGCCATCGAAGGCGAGGGGACGCATGTCGACGCGCCCGAATTGCGCCTGTTCGTCATGGGGCTGTTCTTCATTTTCGGGGGCATCACCAGCCTCAACGATGTCCTGATCCCGAAACTCAAGGAGCTGTTCACGCTCAACTACACCCAGGCGATGCTGATCCAGTTCTGCTTTTTCACCGCCTATCTGGTAATCGGAATTCCGGGCGCAAAGCTGGTCAAGAAGATCGGTTACATGCGCGGTGCAGTGGCCGGACTTCTGACGATGCTGGTCGGCTGCCTGCTGTTTATCCCGGCGTCACAACAGGCGGTTTACGGACTCTTCCTCCTCGCGCTGTTCGTGCTCGCGAGCGGGGTGGTTATCGTGCAGGTCGTCGCCAATCCGCTGATCTCGCTGCTCGGCAAGCCGGAAACGGCGCACAGCCGTCTGACCTTTGCGCAGGCGTTCAATTCGCTCGGCACGACGGTCTTTCCTTTCTTTGGCGCGACATTGATCCTCGGCAGTCTCGCGACGGTCAGCGCCGACGAGCTGTCGGGCGCGGCCCTTGACGCCTATCGCACCGCGGAAAGCCAGGCGATCGTCAACGGCTATCTGGGCATAGCGGCGGCGCTCGCGGTGGTCGCAGCGGCGGTGTGGATGTTCCGCAACCGGCTGAAGGGAGAAAAGCACGAGGAAAGCGCGGGTCTTGCCGGGCTCGACCTGATCAAGCGCCCGCGCTTCGGCTTCGGCGCGCTGTGCATTTTTCTCTATGTCGGCGCCGAAGTGTCGATCGGCTCGCTGATCATCAATTATCTGGCGCTCGAGCGTGTGCTTGGCGAGCCCGAGGCGGTCGTCGGCTGGATGATCATCTTCTACTGGGGCGGAGCGATGGCTGGTCGATTCATCGGGTCGCTGGCGATGCTACTGGTCAGCCCCGGAAAACTGCTCGCCAGCGTCGCGGCAGGCGCGATCACCCTGATCCTCGTCTCGTCGAACAGCAGCGGCGAAATGGCGGCGAATACGCTGCTTGCGATCGGGCTCATGAATTCGATCATGTTCCCCACCATATTCAGCCTCGCGTGCGAAAAGCTCGGGCGCCGCGCGGCCGACGGGTCGGGGATCATCAATGTCGCGATCTTTGGCGGCGCGGTCGTTCCGCTCGCGACCGGCGCGCTTGCCGATCTGACCGGAAACCTCGCCACGGCATTGCTGCTACCCGCGCTCTGCTATGCCGTCATCGCCTGCTTTGGCATTTATGCAAGGCGACCAGCCGCCGCTTGAACGAAAAATCGGGCGGCGACCATCCGGTTGGTCGCCGCCCGCTGGTCCGCCCATTTGCGGCAAAACAGTCATGCAACTCTATGCGAATGCGCCTGCCATCCTTGGCCTGGTACAGCGCGTCATCTGCCGCCATGCGCGTGCGGCGCGCCTCAGGCGACCTTTCTGGTCGACGCGACGGGTGAAATACGCCGACCCACCGTTCAAAGGCCGGCCTTATCGAATATATGCCCTTGAGGGTCGAGATCGCGCAGGTCGGTTCCGCGGGTTTCGCGGCCATAACGGGCGAGGAGAATGATCGCGACGGCCAGCACCGGCATAATTGCCAATATGCTCGCCCTCAGCGACGGGACGATTGCGAATATTGCGAGACCCGTCGCAAAAACGCCTCCCAATTTGCTCGATGCCGCGACCCAGCCGGTGTTCCGGGCGCGGACCTTCAGCGGAAAATTCTCGGCGCTGTAGGGAAGCAACATAGCGATGATGGCATTGCTCCCGATGATGAGAAGTGCAGCCGGCAGCAACGGTGATGCCGCGTCGACAAGCGCAAACCAGAGCATCCCGCCAAGCCCTGCAAGCGTCGCAAGCGACGCAGCAAGGAGCGACAATTTCGTACTCCATGCGTGATAGAGCCAGGCAACGAAAAGCACCGTGGGAAACGCGACAAGCGCGGAATCGGCCAGCAGTCGGCTCGACGATGAAACGCTGTATCCCCGCGCCACCAGTTCGGCAGGAAGCCATAGCAGCAAGCCGAAATTGACGAGACTCCATGCAATCGCCGTGAGGTTCAATGCCGCCATGCCGCCCGCAATTCCGGATCGTCGAGTTGCCGGTTGCGGGCGCGGCGGCGCTTGCTCGGCGGTTCGCACACCTGATCCAAAACGCGCCATGACCCGCCGCGCTTCTGCGTGCCGTCCGCGCGCCATGAGGAACTTGGCCGACTCCGGGATGAGCGCCCCAAGCGCAACGAGGGCAAGGCCGCTCGGCAGATTGACCAGCCATAAAATTCGCCAACTCAGCAGCGGTTCGAGCCACGCGGCAACGAGACTCGCGGCGGCGTAACCACCGGCTGCGCCAAGGCCGCCCACGAGTACAAGACTCCAGCCCCGGTGAGGACTGGGCATCATTTCGGCGAGCAGCGCATAGCTCACGGGCAGCATGCCGCCCGCCGCCGCGCCCATCATGAAACACATGGCAATGTTCCAGGCCAGGGAGGGCATGGTTCCACAAACCGACGTGCCAACGAACATGACGGCAGAAAGAAGGATCGTCGCCTTGCGACCGTAAACGTCCGCAATGGCGCCCCAGACGATCGACCCGGTTACCGTTCCGACAAGGGCCGCAAACGGGACGAGCGAAACGGCTTCGCGTGACAGCCCATATTCGTCCATCATTCCGGGAATGACAAATCCAAGACTTGCCGGTTTCATGATATCGATGACAAGCGCGAGGGCCAGCGCTGCCATCAGTCGCCAATGGGCGGGTGACAGCGGGGCATCCTCTGGCGCCGAAACAGACAGACGATTAGCCTCCGCAACCTGCCGGGCAATATTGGGGGGAAGCAGTCCCCATGCTGCTATTCCGACACCCGCCGCGACAAGCACCATCCCCGCGATCATAAGACCGTCCATCGGCATTCCGCTCATGCGGAATCCCATGTCGCGGCCCATCCAGAACATCGGCGCATGGGCGATCACTCCGATCGTTACCGCTGCTACGCCTGCAAGGAAGAGCGAAGGGCTCCGACCATTTTCTACCATATTGACCTTGGCAATCTGATGGCGCGTGATGGACGGAACCATAGCGTGATAGCGGACCGGCACCGGTGCACCCTTGGACCTACAGTATTTCTTCTTGGCATCAAGCGTGCATGCGTGAGGCTCGTTGACAGTGATGGGAGGTATCGGGAGTTACCCGCGCATCCAAGCATCAACGATCCAACCTTCGTCCAACTTGTGGATCGCATCCGAACCGCATTGATACCAGAATCGGCCAATTATGGTCATTTACGACGCGTCAGCCAATTCAACCTGGCCGAGGTTCGCGAGCGTCGAGAACTATTGCAGCTACGTGCCGATCCCACGTGTTCAAGGCTTCGCGCTGTTCGTCCTCATACTCGTAACGCTGGTACGTGTCCGCGACGCCCGCCCGCGGCCCTCCCATTTGCTAATCTGGGAGCCGTGGGTTCGAATCCCGCCGGGCGCACCACGCACATGCAAGAAATTGATATGGTTCACTAAATTGCCACTGCGGTCAGCGGATCGGCGCCCTTTTTGCGCGTCTCTTGCAGGCGGATGCGATGCCGTGGCCGGAGACGCAGGTTTCGGAGCGAGGATTGAGCGCATTATCCGTGCGCGTCTCTGCAAGCGATTTTTGCGGCCACCGAGACATGGATAGCGCCAGATAAAACCCAGGAGCCGGTGCTGGTCGGGCCCACCGAGCGGGAGCGCGGGCAGCATGAGCAGGCGCCTGCTGGCAAGCGTTGCGGGCTGGGTGTCATCGAGAATGACGGTGGTCTTGTCGAGTGCGAGATAGGCGAGGCGCGCGAATCGCCCGACATGGCGGTTGCCACATTCATGGGCGCATGTCCGCCGGCACTTCTTCGGCAAATACGGATTTCGCGACCGCCCCCAAGACCAAATGCTGGCGACAAGCCATTGGGCAAAGGCTGTTCCGACCGCGGCAGACCAAATTGGTATGACAATATTGGCGGCATAATTCATAAAATTGATTGACAAAAATGGACTGGCCATTATGCCTGACAAAAATAGTCAACGAGGGAGAGGTAAATGTCGATGTCTGTCGGCGGCACCGTTTCGGCCGCGCCCAATTTTCGCCCGCTCGCAAAATTTCTCGTCGGAACGGCGTTGGGGGCGATGCTGGTACCGGGGATTGCTTTCGCGCAGGGGCAGCCCGCCGAAGCGAGCGATGACGATGCGATCGTCGTGACCGGCATCCGCAGTTCGTTGCAGAGCGCCCTTTCGGAAAAGCGCAATGCCGACAGCCTGATCGAGGTCATTCAGGCCGAGGATATCGGTAAGCTGCCCGACCAGAACCTTGCCGAAGTTCTTGAGAATATCACCGGCGTTCAGATCACACGCGAGGCAGGCGTCGGCACCGGCGTTCAGATCCGCGGTACCAATGACAACCGCGTCGAGATCAATGGCGTATCGACCGTCGGGTCGGGTTCGGGCCGCGGCGGTATCAGCTTCGAGGACGTCAGCGCCTCGATCATCGCCTCGGTCGAAGTGACCAAGGCCCCCGAAGCCAAAACGATCGAAGGGTCGGTCGGCGGCACGATCAACCTGCGTACGATTCGCCCGCTCGACTTGCGCGAACCGCTCATCGCCGCACGGGCGCAGGGCGAATATAGCGAGCTGTCGAAGAGCGTGACGCCCCGCCTGTCGGCGACCTTCGGCAATAAATGGTCGACCGGCATCGGCGAGATCGGGATTGTGCTCAGCGGCAGCTATGCCCAGCAGGAAGCGACATCGTTCCGCCCGCGCGTCGACCTTGACGGCGGACTTGTCGAAAATGTCAACGCGACGGTCATCCGGAACGGCGTGACGGAAAATCAGGCCACACAGCGCCCCGCGGCGCAATCCTTCGATTTCGTCGGCATCCAGTTCCTCAATCAGGAGCTCGAGAATTTCGAATATGATACCAAGAATTTTGCCGGCACGATCGAATGGGCGCCGAGCGACAATCTGAAATTCTATTTCGACACCGTCTATAACGACCAGGAACGGCGGCAGGACAGCTCGCGCGTCCAGGGTTCGGGCGTGAGCGTGCTGGTGAACCACAGCGTGCCCACCTCGTTCCGGACGGTCGATTTCGGGACGCTCGACGGCGTGAAACTCGGGAGCATTCAGGTCGCCGAGACGGGCGTGCTCGAACCCGATCTGGTGGTCGACCGCGACGACCCGAACCTGCGCTTTTCGAGCGACGTCGGCGCCCGCCTGACCAAGAGCGAGATTTATCGCCTTGGTACAGAGTTCAGCTCTGGTCGTTTCTCGGGCCGTGCCGAAGCATCGCGGTCGGTTTCGAACACGTCCAACCCCGACCTCAGCACTACGTTGAATTTCATCAACCCCAATGCGCCCGTCTTCACCGGCAACGACAATGCGGTGCCGTTCAAATATGACCTGTCGGGTGGGTCGCTACGGTTCGGGATCAATTTCGATTCGCCGCTCGCGCCGACGGTCGCCCAGTTGCTCGATCCGAACAATGTCGTGCTGCAACAGGTCGTCATCGGCAACGACAGCACGCGCAACAAGGAAGACGCCTTCCGCCTCGATATGGCGCTCGACACAGAGGATTTGACGCCTTTCTTCAAATCCTTCGACATCGGTTATCGCTATAACAAGTCGACCAGCACGTTCAACGACGTCGGCACGACGCTGACGCTCAGCGCGCTCAACGACAGCCCGCGCGGAACCTTGTTCGCCGACCTGCTGGTGCCCGGCCCGAATAATTTCGGCGATGGCGACGGGCGCGATCTGTTCTTCAAGGATTTCATCCTGATCGATCCGGACCGTGCGTTCAGTGACCGCGAGGGGACGATCGACATCCTGCGTCAGGCGCTTCTCGCCGCCCCCGGCGGTCGCGTATTGAACGACGCGTCGGCCAATTCGGCTGGCTTTTTCACGATCAACGAAACGACGCACGCGGTTTATGGTCAGGCCAATTTCGAAGCCGGTCCGGTGCGCGGCAATCTCGGCTTGCGCTGGCTCGACACGCGTCTCGATTCGATCGGCAATTCGGTTACCGGCAATACGGTGACGCAGGTCGTGACCCGCGGCGGTTACAGCAAGCTGCTGCCGCGACTGAATGTCGTAGCCGACCTCAGCGACGACATTCTCCTTCGCGGCAGCTGGGGCAAGGACATCAACCGCCCTGATTTCGACCTTTTGTCGACTTCGGTCTCGTTCGTGACGAGCGAAAATGCTGCGGTGTCGATCGGGAACCCCAATCTGCGGCCGGAGACCGTCACCTCCTATGACGCGTCGGTCGACTGGTACTTCGCGCCGGCGTCGGTGCTCAGCATCGGCGTGTTCCACAAGAAGCGCACCGATCTGTTCGTAACGCAGCTGGAAGATGCGCCGCTCGACGCCAATGGCTTCCGCGACATTACGGCGCCGTGCGAAGGCGGCGGCATCTATAACCCCATCGCATTCCGCAACCAGCTGTCGCCGATCGGCGGTTCGGGCATGTGCGTGCCGATACTGACGACGGTCAACGACACCGGCAACACGACGCAGACCGGCATCGAGGTCGCCGTCCAATATGACCTGTCGCAGTTCGAGGATGCGCTCGGCTTTGCATCGGGCTTCGGCATCGTCGCAAACTATACGTATCAGAAGTTCGGCGGCGGCGACGCGGTTAATGAATCGGCCGTGCGTGGGACCGACATCTTCAACGCCATCAACGGCATCTATAACGACGCCAATTTCGTGCCGGTCGTCGCTAAGCAAGGCCTGCTCGATTTTTCGAAGCATGCGTACAACCTGACGCTTTACTACGAGAAATACGGGCTGTCGGCGCGCGCGCGCTACACTTGGCGCAGCGCGTTCCGCACGCTGGATACGGTGGGCGGCGCGACGCTGGCGAGCACCTTCGGTTTCCCCGTTGTGACCTCGGCGCGCGGGCAGCTCAATGCCAGCGTCAATTATGACGTGACCGATTTCCTCAACATCGGGGTCGAGGGCGTGAATCTGACCAAGTCGAAGATCTCGCAATATTGTGTGAACGACGGCGCGCTGCTGTGCGGCGAGGGGCTGCCCGACCGCCGCATAACCTTTGGGGCATCGCTGCGCTTCTAACGCGGAGCATGCGGGCCATCCGGCAGCCGGTCACCGTCCAGACCGCGCTGCCGGAACCGCGGAAACGTGCGCGAGTGGATAGACCAATCTGGCAGTTTGACAGTAAGAATTTGTTGCCATTGTCCTACCTCTTGTATAGACCAGTTTTAGATAGACAATGTTGGGAGAGGCAGTGATACTTCGTTCGGCTTTGATGGCTGCGCTCATGGTCTCGGCATCCGGGACCGCATTCGCCCGTGACGTGCTGGTCCGCGATCCGGCGCAGTTCAAGGCTGCGGTCAAAGCCGCCCAGCCCGGCGACACCATCCTGCTTGCCGATGGCGAGTGGCGCGATTTCCAAGCGGTGTTCACCGGCGCCGGAGTTGCGGACAAGCCGATCACCCTTGCTGCACAGACCAAAGGCAAGGTGGTGCTGACCGGCCAATCGAATCTGCGGCTCGGTGGCCGGCACCTCGTCGTTTCCGGCCTTGTCTTTCGCGACGGTTTCAGTCCGACCGGCGAGGTCATATCTTTTCGCCGTGACTCAAAACAGGTCGCCACCGATTCCCGCCTGACCGAGGTCGTCATCGACGGGTTCAGCAAGCCCGATCGTCGTGCCGAGGATATTTGGGTGGCGCTTTACGGGACGGGCAACCGTGTCGACCATTCGCATTTCGAGGGCAAGACCAACGCCGGTGTCACGCTCGCGGTCATCCGTCCGAAGGGGCAGCCGGGCGCGAACAGCCACCGCATCGACCACAATTATTTCGGGCCGCGTCCGCCGCTCGGGTCGAACGGCGGCGAAACGATCCGTATCGGCACCAGCGAGGAATCGCTGACCGACAGCAAGACGATCGTCGAGCGCAACATTTTCGACCGTTGCAGCGGCGAGGTCGAGATCGTTTCGGTCAAGGCGGGCGGCAATATATTGCGCGACAATCTCATCCTTCGGTCGCAAGGCGCCTTTGTCTTGCGCCATGGCAATGGCAATCTGGTCGAGCGCAATGTCTTTCTTGGACACGGGATACCCGATACGGGCGGCGTGCGCGTCATCAATCGCGACCAGATCGTCCGCGACAATTATTTTGAGGGACTTGCCGGCTCGTCGTTCAAAAGCGCGATCACCGTGATGAACGGCGTGCCGAACTCGGTCATCAACCGCTACCATCAGGTCGCCAATGCGCGCATCGAGGGCAACAGCATTGTCGACAGCGCGCGCATCACACTTGCGGCGGGCGCCGATGCCGAACGCTCGGCGGCGCCGGTGGGCAGCCGGTTCGAACGTAACCTGATCGTCGGTGCGAAGGGCGGCGACCCGTTCCGCGCCGAGGGCGATGCGAGCGGAATCGCGATGGCGGGCAATGTCGCTGCCAGCGTCGACAAGCCAATGTTTTCCAGCGGGATCGTCTATCGCGAGATCGAGCTGGAGCGCGCCGCGAACGGCTTGCTCTATCCGGTCGATCCGGCGCTCGCCTCGGTCGGCGCGCCGCGCGACCTTGTACCAGTGAAGCGTGAGGAGGTCGGCGTTCGCTGGTATGGCGCAACCGGGTCAGGGGCTGCGTTCGGCAGCGGGCGCACCATATCTGTAGTCCCTGGCGCGCTCGCCGATGCAGTTGCAGGCGCGAGCGCGGGGGACACGCTGTCGCTCGCAAGCGGGACCCACGACGTTGCGGCGCCTCTCGCTGTACAGAGCCGGCTGACCATCGCGGGCGCCCCCGGTGCCAAGCCGATGCTGCGTCTCGGCGGAACGGGGCTCGCGCGGATCGCCGCGGGCGGCGGTCTGCGCCTCGAAAATCTGGACATCGATGCCCGCGGCGTGCGCGGCGACGCGGTGCTGATCGCGGTGGAGGCAGGCGTCGCGCCCAATTACGAGCTGGCGTTCCACGGCGTGACAGTTACGGGTCCGGGCAAGGATACGGGGCTTGCGGGGGTCCGCATTGCACCGTCGACCTTCGCCGACGCGATCACGATCAGCCAAAGCCGCTTTGCCGATATGGACATCGTCGTCGACGGCACCGGCGAGCAGGAGCCGAAGGGTTGGTATCCCGCCGAACGACTGACGATTGAGAAGAGCGAATTCGTGCGCGTCGCGATGGTCGCCGATCTTCTGCGCAAGGGTACCGACGAAAGCACCTTCGGACCGTGGTTCGCGATGCGCGATTCGCGCGTTGCCGAAAGCGGCGGAGATGCACCGTCGCTCCGCGTCACCGGCGCGCAGCACGTCAAGATCGCGCAAAACCACTTTACCCAATCGAGCGGCGTCGAGGTGATCCACACGGTCGGCGCGCCCGATACGAAGATCGTCCGCAACCGCTTTACCGCCACCCCTGCGCCCCGGATCGGAGAGACGATGTGGAAAGGTGCGCCGCGTGGTACTGTCGCCGACAATCAGGTGGAGGGGCAGCCGTGACCCGCCTCCTCGCCCTTTGTCTCGCGGGAACCGCGCTGACGGCAAGTGCTGCGGCAGCTTTTGCAGCGCCGCCCGAAGCGGTCACAGCCGACCATGCCCCGATCTTCGCCGCCGAAATCGAGCGCGCGGCGCGAGAGGTCGATGCGTCGATCCGCGCAGGCATCAACGTGCCGGTGCCGAAGGACCCCGGCGGCGGCTTCACCCACGAACAGCATAAGCGCAACTATCGCACGATCTTCGCGGCGGGCCAGCTTTACCGCTTGACCGGCGAAGCGCGCTACCGCGACCATGTGCGCGACCTGCTGCTCGCCTATGCCGATCTCTATCCCGGCCTTGGCCCGCATCCCGCGCAGGCGAACCAGACGGCGGGGCGGCTCTTTTGGCAAAGTCTGAATGACAGCGTTTTCCTCGTCAATGCGGTGCAGGGCTATGCGCCCGTTCGCGCGGCGCTGAGCGCCGCCGATCGCCAGCGCATCGACGATCGTGTGATCCGCCCGATGGCGCAGTTCCTCTCCGACGGGTCGCCGGAGGTCATCGGGCGGATCCACAACCATGCGACCTGGGCATGCGCGGGCGTCGGGCTCGCGGGCTATCTGCTCGGTGATCGCGAACTGGTCGACAAGGCGCTGCTCGGGCTCGACAAGAGTGGCAAGTCGGGCTTCCTGCGCCAACTCGACCTGCTTTTTTCGCCCGACGGCTATTATGCCGAAGGGCCCTACTACCAGCGCTATGCCATTCAGCCGTTCGCGGTCTTTGGGGCAGCCATTGCGGCGAACGATCCCGACCGCCGCATCTTCGACTATCGCGACGGGATACTGAAAAAGGCGATCCGTACGACGGTCGACGTTACGCACAATGGCCATTTCCTGCCCATAAACGATGCGATGCCCGACAAGACGCTGCGGACCGAGGAGCTCTATCACGCGGTCGCGATCGGCTATGCCGCGACGAAAGACCCGGCTTTCTTGTCGATCGCCAAATGGCAGGGGCGCACCGTATTGACGCCAGAAGGACAGGCGCTCGCCGCCGACCTTGCGGCGGGCAAGACCGCCCCGTGGAACTTCGGCTCACGGCTGCTCGGAGACGGGCCGGAGGGCAAGGACGGCGCGCTCGTGCTGCTCCGCGCGCGACCGACGATCGACGGGCCGCTGCTCGTCGCCAAGAACGGCGTGCAGGGAATGGGGCATGGACATCTCGACCGGCTCAACTGGCTCTATTTCGACGATAATGGACCGGTGATCACCGATTATGGCGCGGCACGCTTCCTCAATGTCGAGGCCAAGCAGGGCGGGCGCTATCTTCCCGAAAACGACAGTTGGGCGAGCGCGACAGTCGCGCACAATACGCTCGTCGTTGACGGCAAAAGCCAGTTCGACGGCAAGTGGCGCGTCGGCGAAAACCATCCCGCGCGGCAGCTGTCGACCGGCCTCGAAGGCCCGACGCGCTGGTCGATCGGCGCGATCGATCAAGCTTACAAGGGCGTCGCGATCCGCCGCGCGCTGGTGATGCTTGACGTCGACGGCCTCGCCGAACCCCTGATCCTCGACCTCCTCCAAGCCTCGAGCAGCGGCAGGCATGTCTATGACCTGCCGCTGCATTTTTCGGGGCATATCATCGACAGCGACATCGAATTCGCGCGGAACCTTGCCGAGCGGCCCGTGCTGGGGAGCGCGCACGGCTATCAGCATCTGTGGGTCGATGGCGAAGGGAGCAAGGCGGGCAAGGCGCGGCTGACCTGGATGAAGGCGAGCCGTTTCTACTCCTATCATGCGCTGCCTCCTGCGGGCGCGCGCTATCTGATCGTCGAAAGCGGTGCGAACGATCCTGCGTTCAACCTGCGGCGCGAGCCGGCCCTGATCCAGCGCGTCGAGGGCGCGACCGACGCGAGCTTCGTCGGACTGCTCGAACCGCATGGCAGCTATGACGCATCGGCCGAAACCGTCGTCGCGAGCAGTGCGCGCGTCGCCGCGCTCGATCATCGCCGCGTGCCGGACGCCGACCTCGTCATCATCACGCTCGCCGACGGGCGCCGCATTGCCGTGGCGGTCGCGTCTGACGTCGCGGCGGGCACCGCGCATCGCATCACGCTGGACGGGCGCCAGCTTGGCTGGACGGGTCCGGTCGGACGCTTCGACCTCGCTCCGGCGGGCGCAAAAAAATGATTCCGAAGGGAAAGATATAATGCACGGACGTTTGCGCTGGTGCGTCATCGGCCTGATCGGCCTCGCCACCGTCATCAACTATATCGATCGCAACGCGCTCGCCGTGATGTGGCCCGAAGTGTCGAAGGATATCGGCGCGACGAAGGAGGATTATGCTCTCCTCGTCACTATCTTCATGATCTTCTACGCGCTCGGACAGTCGCTGTTCGGACGCATTTTCGACGCCATCGGCACGCGCATGGGCTTCACCCTGTCGATCGTCGTCTGGTCGCTGTCGATTGCCGCGCATGCGTTCGTCCGATCGATGCCGCTTCTCGTCGTGCTGCGCGCTTCGCTGGGGATCAGCGAGGCGGGGAACTGGCCCGGCGCCGCCAAGGCCAATGCGCTGTGGTTTCCGTCGCGCGAACGCGCTTTTGCGCAGGGGATATTCAACGCCGGCGCGTCGCTCGGCGGGATTATATCGGCGCCGCTGATCGCGCTGCTGTTCGTGCAGTTCGGCTGGCAGGGAACCTTCCTGCTGATCGGCGTGCTCGGCTTCATCTGGCTTGTGCCGTGGCTCTGGTTCTACAAGGCCGACCCCGAAGGTCACCCGCATATCAGCGCCGAAGAGCGCGACTATATCCTTTCCGGCCGCACCGAGGCGGGGCAGGACGATGCGCGCCGTATCCCGCTCGGCGAACTGCTGCGCCACCGGCAGAGCTGGGGCGTCATCCTCGCGCGCTTTTTCCTCGATCCGGTCTGGTGGCTGTTCGTCTCGTGGCTACCGATCTATCTCGCCGAAACCTTTGGCTTCGACGTCAAGCAGATCGGGCTGTTCGCCTGGGTGCCCTTTGTCGGCGCGATGCTCGGCAGCCTGTTCGGTGGCTGGCTCGCGGGCCGGATCATCGGCGCAGGCGGCGGCGTCCACAAGGCGCGTACCACGGCGATCGCGCTCGGCTGTGCAATCATGCTGCCTGCGCTGCTTTTCACCATCCGCGCCGACGATCCGCTGACCGCGGTGCTGCTGATCGCCTGCATCCTCTTTGGCTTCCAGACCGCGATCGGCAATATCCAGACACTGCCCAGCGACTTTTTCGGCGGCGGCGCGGTCGGCAGCCTTGCCGGGATCAGCGGCACTGCTGCGGTGGCGGGGACGCTGATCACCACCTGGCTGGTGCCCGTGCTCACCAAGACAAGCTACGCGCCGATCTTCGCGCTTTCGGCGGCGATTGTGCCGCTCTCCTTCCTCGCTTTCCGCCTGATTGGCGGTCGGGTCGAACCGGTCGCTGCCCGGGCAGCAAACTCTCCAGAATAAGGAATGAACAGAATGAACTTCGAAGGCAAAACCGCACTGGTAACCGGTGGCGGACGCGACATCGGCCGGTCGGTCTCGATCGCGCTGGCACGCGGCGGGGCACGCGTCGCGATCAATTACAACAGCGGGCGCGAGGCGGCCGAAGAGACGCTGAAGGCCATCAAGGATGCCGGAGGTGATGCTTTCCTCGTCCAGGCCGACGTCACCGACAGCGGTGCGGTGCGCGCGATGCTCGACGAGGTCGGGGTGGCGTTCAGCGGACGGCTCGACATCCTCGTCAACCTCGCAGGCGGCATGGTTGCGCGCAAGACGCTCGGCGAAATGGACGAAGCCTTTTTCGACCATGTGATGACGCTCAACATGAAGTCGGTGTTCCTGGTCATGCAGGCGGCGCTGCCGTTCCTTGGCGAAGGGTCGGCGGTCGTGAACGTATCGTCGCAGGCGGGCCGCGATGGCGGCGGTCCGGGCGCGTCGGTCTATGCGACCGCGAAGGGGGCGTTGATGACCTATACGCGCGCGATGGCGAAGGAACTGGGTCCGCAGGGCATCCGCGTCAATGCCGTGACGCCCGGCCTCATCGGCACGAGCTTCCACGACATCTTCTCGAAACCCGAAGGGCGCGCCGCAGTTGCCGGCAACACGCCGCTGCGCCGCGAAGGTCATCCCGACGAGGTTGCCGAGACGATCGCCTTTCTGGCGTCGCCAGCCGCAAGCTTCCTTGCGGGCGTCTGCCTCGACGTCAACGGCGGGCTCTACTTCTCTTAAAACTGGCCGCGGGGGATGGGACTCATGCGACATTGTGCTTTGGTGGCTGCCGCCGTCCTGCTTGCAGGCGGCGCGCAGGCACAGGAACGCCACCGTACCGATGCCGAGCCGATCGCGCCCTACAAGATCGTCCTCGTCGGCGACTCCACCATGGCGCCGCACAGCGGCTGGGGCGGCGCCTTTTGCGCGAAGCATGTGAAATCGTCGGTCGCGTGCGTCAACGCGGGACGCGGCGGGCGGAGCACGCGCAGCTATCGGCAGGAGGGGTCATGGGACATCGCGCTCGCCGAAGCGCGGGTCCCGGGGTATCGTGCGACCTATGTGCTGATCCAGTTCGGGCATAACGACCAGTCGAGCCAGCCCGAACGCTGGACCGACGAGACCATCGAGTTCCCGGCGAACCTGCGCCGCTTCGTCGGCGACGTGCGCGGGGCAGGGGCAATCCCCGTGCTTGTCACCCCGCTGACGCGGCGTGATTTCAAGGACGGCAGGCTCAAGAATACGCTCGCAAGCTGGTCTGACCAAGTCCGCGGCGTCGCAAAGGCGTTGGACGTGCCGCTCGTCGACCTCAACGCGCTCAGCGTCCGGCAGGTTCAGGAGATGGGCGCCGAAATGGCGACCAAGCTGGCGCAGGAGCCGCCGAGCGACACCGAACTCGCCGCCGCACGCGCTGGCACGACCTTGCCCGCGCCGCCTACTCCGCCGACGCCTCCGCTAATAGAAGGCAATGGTCCGCGCGGTCAGGTGACGCGCAAGTTCGATTACACGCACCTCGGCGACATTGGCGCCGAAGTAACCGCGCGGCTGGTGACGCAGGCGCTTGCGCATGCCGTACCGGGATTGCGCAGCCAACTCATAAAATGAGGAAATTGGCCTGAAAAATTGGCCAGTCCATACCGGCTTACAAAATGGTTGACATAAACGCGATTTTGGCTGACGACATTGGTCAGAACAGAATCGATATGCCTACAGGGAGAGATGAAGTGATTTCGCACAATCGGGCCTCGCTGCGCGCGCTGCGCACCGCCATGCTGACCGGCGCCGCATCGACGATGCTCGCCTCCGTTCCTGCCGTCGCTCAGGACGATGCCGACGACTCCGATGCCATCGTTGTCACGGGTATTCGCGAGACCATCCAGAATTCGATCAACACCAAGCGTGAAGAGACGGCGATCGTCGACGCACTGTCGGCCGACGACATCGGCGATCTTCCCGCGCTGTCGGTTGGTCAGGCGATCCAGACGATCACCGGCGCAACGACGCACCGCGAAAAGGGCGATGCGTCCGAAATCGCGCTGCGCGGCCTCGGCCCTTTCCTCAGCAATTCGACCTTCAACGGACGCGACGCCTCGAATGGCAGCGGCGACCGCTCGGTCAACTTCAACCAGTTCCCCTCGGAGCTCGTGAACAACATCAAAATCTACAAGACGCAGCAGGCAAGTCTGATCGAAGGCGGCGTTGCGGGGACGATCGAGATCGGCACGCTACGTCCGCTCGACTTCGGCAAGCAGCGTCTGCAGGGTGAAATCAAGGCGCAGTATAATCCCTATGGCGATCGCATCGTGGGCGAAGGCGGCATCGGCTGGCGCGGGACGCTGAGCTATGTCGATCAGTTTGCGAACGACACCATCGGCATCGCCATCGGCGTTCAGCGCAACGACACGAACAACCCGGAAGAAACGTTCGCCGCGTCGACGACCTGGACCGCGTGCGAGGCTGCGGTTGTCGTCGCCAACAATAATTGCAACGAATATACGCGCGCCGAATATGCGCAGCCGCGCGCATTTTATCTGGCGCCGAACGCCTATACGTTTCGCCAGATCAGCGAAACCGATCGCCGCGATGCCATTTTCGGCGCAATCCAGTGGCGTCCGTCCGACAGGGTCAACGTCAACCTCGACGTCCAATATTCGGACCGCACCTATGTGGAGAACCGCCGCGACCTGAATTTGTCCGAAGGGCGCTATGGCATCACCAATGCCGTGTTCGATGACAATGGCGCGCTTCGCAGCTTCAATGGTCTGTCGTCGATCGAATCGAACACGATCGAACTGTCGCGTTCGGAAGAATATCTGGGCGGCGGCCTGTCGGTCGAATGGATGCCCACCGACCGGCTGACGATCACGCTCGACGGCTCCTATTCGCGCACCATCCGGGTTGAGGATGAACGCAACGCGCGCCTGCGCACCGACGCGTTCGATGTCAACGGGGTGCGGACCGCCATCAACAACCAACGCATTCCTTACACCTATGAACTGAAGCCGGGCAGTTTCATCCCGACGATCACGATCGATCCGCGTTTCGACCTCAACAACCATGACCTCTTCTGGGACGATGCGCGCTTCCGCCGAGACCAGAGCCGCCGGTACAACCGGATTGTCGCGGGCCGTGCCGACGCGCGCTATGAAATGGATGGCTTCCTGAGTTCCATTGCCGCTGGCGGCCGCTGGTCCGAACTTGTGTATCGCGACTATGATGTCCGCAACGGCGACTTCAATTTCAATCCGCCGATTACCGAAGACAACCGGATCAACAATTTGTGCCGCGTTCAGGCCTTTCCGCAGCGTGATTTCCTGTCGGCTGCAGGCGACGCCAACGGCATCAACAGCTGGGCGACCTTTGACCTCGATTGTCTGTTCCGCGAATATATGGGGACCGAGGACCCCGGCGCGCTCGACGACAAGCGTTCGGTCGCCAATCGCGATGTCACCGAACGCACGCTCGCGGGCTATATCATGGCCGAATATGACGCCGACCTGGGTTCGATGCCAGTGCGCGGCAATTTCGGGGTGCGCGTCGTCAACACGCGCGTGGTGTCGAACGGGTTGCGCAGCGACCTCGATGTGATCGTGAACCCCGACAGTTCGCTCCAGCTCGTCACTACGGGCGATTTCGAAACGGTTACGATCAAGAGCTCGACCACGCGTATCCTGCCGAGCGTCAATGCGATCTTCGAGATTGCGCCGAATACGCTGTTCCGCCTCGCGGGCTATCGCGCCATGTCGCGTCCGGCGCCGAGCGCGCTCGGCGCGGGGCGCACGATTACGCTGGAAAGCGGCAACAGCTTCACGTCGATCGAGGATGCGATCAACAATATCAACGCGAACGGCAGCCCGCGGCTCAAGCCGCTGATGTCGTGGAACGCCGATGCCGCGATCGAATGGTATCCGAACAAGGATAGCATCCTGTCGGCGACCGCCTATTACAAACAGTTCAACGGCGGTTTCCAGCCGGTGATCATTGATGAAACGTTCAACATCGGCGGGCAGGACGTTGTGGTGCCGGTGGCGCAGACGCGCAACAGCCCCGACAAGTCGCGTATCTACGGCTTCGAACTGACGGCGGCGACGCGGTTCAGCTTCCTTCCGAAGCCGCTCGACGGGCTCGGCGCCAAGGTCAGCTACAACTATGCCGACTCGAACTTCGTGACGCACGACATTCGCCTGGGCGATGCCTATGATCCGGTCACCGACAGCGTCCAGCCGGGGATCATCGCACCGGCGAACCTTTCGGGCTATTCGAAGCATGTCCTGTCAGCTCAGGCCTATTATGAAATCGGCCCGATCTCGCTGCAGGGCATCTATAATTATCGCGCCAGCTATTATCAGGATTTCGTCGGCGGCAACGCGCAGCTGCGTTACGTCGGACCGAGCGAAACAGTCGACCTGCGCGCTTCGCTGGCACTGATGAAGGGCGTTTCGCTTCGCTTCGAGGCGATCAACATCTTCAACGACCCCAAGGAAACCTACATGCCGGTATATGGCAACGCGCGTCAGTACCATTATTATGGCGCGAAATATTTCATCGGCATCCGGGCGCGGATCTGAACCGGCGCGGCGTGAAAGGGGCTATGCTCTCGTGGGTCGCAGCGGCGACTGCGGTGCTTCTGGTGCCGCAGTCTGCCATTGCATTCGAGGGCGAAGCGCCAGCACGCGCGGTGCGAGATGTCGTTTATCGCCAGATCGGCGATACCGCGCTGCATCTCGACGCCTATATCCACCCGGCCGCGGCGAAATCGCCCGTGCCGGTGCTCATCCATTTCCACGGCGGCGGATGGGCGCGGGGCGCGCGGCCTGATGACTGGACGGGGTTCCGGTCCTACCTGGCTTCAGGGTTTTCGGTCGTAACTGTTCAATACCGGCTCGCGGGCGAAGCCAAGGCACCTGCGGCGGTCGAGGATGCGCGCTGCGCGCTCCACTGGGTCGAAGCCAATGCCGCTGCGCTGGGCTTTGACTCCGATCGCATTGTCATATCCGGGACCTCGGCGGGGGCGCATCTGGCGCTGATGGCGGGCTTGCTTCCCGAAACCAACGCCATCGATGCACCCGAATGTCGCAGCCCGCCGCGTGCGGCTGCGATTATCGACCATTATGGACCCACCGATCTTGCTGCGCTGGGGGCGCGCAGCGGCGGACTGCACCCGACAGTTACCAACTGGATAGGCGCACATCCCGATGCGGCCGATCTGGCGCGGCAAATGTCGCCCGTAAATTGGCTGTCGGCGAGCAGTCCGCCCATATTCATTGCGCACGGCGATGCCGATCCGGTCGTCCCCGTCGCCCAATCGCAAATGCTTGCGCGGCGGCTGGGCGAATTGGGGGTGGCACACGACTTGTTCGTTGTTCCGCAGGGAGGGCATGGAAAATTCGACGTCGCCTCGCGGGACGCGATGACGAAGCGGATATTCGCTTTTCTGTGCGCCTTGGAAATCGTGGACAAAGGAGCGTGCGGCGATGAAAATTGATCCGGGCACACGGTTATGCTTCAAAATTGTCATACCGGATTGTATGGACTCTCTCCACCATAAGCGGGGAGACGATTGAGACATGGCTGAACGCCGCCTTTTCGAAGAGATCGCCGACGCCATTCGCGGCATGATCGAGGACGGAACCTATCCGCCCGGAACGCGCCTGCCGGGCGAGCGTGAGCTGTCGGAGCAGTTCGAGGTGAGCCGCGTGACGATCCGAGAGGCCGAGATCGCGCTGCAGGCGACGGGATGGATTCACATTCGCACCGGTGCGGGTGCTTATGTCGAATCCGAACTGCCGAGCGACAGCAAGAGGCTGCCGCAGGTCAGCGCGTTCGAGGTGACCGAGGCGCGTTCTTTGTTCGAAGCCGAGGCCGCGGCGCTCGCCGCACCGACGATCGCGGCCGAAACGCTTGAGAAGCTTGACGAGCTGCTTGCCGCCATGGCCGACGAAAAGGCGAGCGAGGATGAAATCAACGCGATCGACCGCGAATTTCACCGGACGATCGCGGCGGCATCGAACAACAAGGCAATCATCCACGTCATCGAAAATCTGTGGCGGATGCGCACAGAGCTGCCCGAGGTGAAGGAAAGCCACTCGCTCGTCTGCCGCAAGAACAGCAAAGCGCGGCAATCCGAACATGCCGACGTTGTCGATGCACTGCGCAAGCGCGACCCGGCGGGTGCCCGCCTCGCCATGCGGCGGCACTTCAACCGCCTGCTCGAATCGATGCTCGACGAAACCGAGGAGCGCGCGCTCGACGAGTTGCGTCGCCGCGCCGCCGAGAGCCGCGAACGCTATCTACTGAGCGCAAAGCTCGCCTGATGCTGCGTTTGCCGCGCTCATGAGCATTTCTGTGCGTGTCGGCGACGCGGCTGCTGTCTTGTTGGATGCGCGCCGGTCGGGAACAGCGTTGCCGGCGTTCCCACAACCTTTGCCCAAGACGCTGGATGCCGCCTATGCAATCCAGCAGCAGATGATTGCGGCGCTTGGATTGCCGGTTCTTGGCTGGAAGGTCGGGCGGATTCCCGTTCCGCTGATCGTGTCGCTCGGCGCCGAACGGCTTGCCGGTCCGGTATTTCGTTGCGCCGAGATCGCCGACGGCGCGCTTGCCGAAGCGTCCGTGTTCATCGGCGGCGCAGGGGCGATCGAAGCCGAGGTCATGCTGCGCCTCGACCGCGTTCCGGATCATATTCCGTCGCCGGAGGAGGCAAGGAACCTTGTAAGCGAAATTCGCGCGGGTTTCGAGATCGCGAGTTCGCCTGCACCCGATGTCCATGATCACGCACCCTTCGGCATCATTGCTGATATCGGGATCAACAACGGCATCCTGCTGGGGCCGGCACTTGACGCCGCCAGCTTCGACCGGCTGGAGGTCGACACGGCGATCGAAGGCGCGAGCGTCGGAACCGGACGGGCCTGCGATGTGCTCGACGGCCCGTGGGGATCGCTCCGTTTCCTGGTTGATTTGCACCTGCGCGGCGTTATCGCGCTGGCGCCCGGCCAGTGGATATCGGCTGGAGCGATCACGGGTGTCCACCCCATTCTTCCCGGCCAATGCGCGACCGCGTCCTTTGGTCCGGCGATCCATATCGGCTGTACCGCCGTCCCCGAAACCGGAATATCCTGATGACCCTTACATCCCGCCGCGTCGCCTGTTTTGGCGAAATCGTCATGCGCGTCTCGGTTCCCGCGGGCGAGTTGCCGCTGCAATCGCCCCGCTTCGACGCCTGGGTGGGCGGCGCCGAAGCCAATGTTGCGGTTGCACTGGCTGCGATGGGTCATGGCAGCCGCATGATCAGCGCCGTGCCGACCGGTCCTATTGGCGACGGCGTCCTCGCCGAACTGCGCCGCCACGGCGTCGACACCGCGCGCGTCGCGCGCGGCGATGGGCGGATGGGCCTTTACTATCATATCCCCGGCGGTCCGATGCGGGCAGCCGAGGTGGTTTATGACCGCGCCGCATCGGTATTTGCCGAGACTGAGGCGCATAGCTGGGATTGGCCGGCGTTGCTGGATGGAGCCGAATGGCTGCATGTCTCGGGCGTGACGCCTGCGCTGGGGCCGCGTTCGGCCGAAGCCGCGCTCGCGGCGGTGCGCGCCGCGCGCGCCGCAGGGATGGGGGTCTCGTTCGACGGCAATTGGCGCGGCCGGCTGTGGGAGCGCTGGCAAGCCGAGCCTGCCGCAATTCTGTGCGCGATCGTCGAGCAGGCGACCGTACTGTTCGGCAACCATCGCGACGCTTCGCTGCTTCTCGGACAGGAGTTTTCGGGCGAGGGTGAGGACCGGCGACGCGCCGCGGCGTTGGCGCTGCTTGAGCGCTTTCCGGCGCTCGATCTCGTCGCGTCGACCGCGCGCCATATTGTCGGCGCCGCCGAGCATCATATCGCTGCGCGCGTCGATTCGCGCGACGCCCATTCAACGACCGGCGATGCCGTCATCGCGGCCATCGTCGACCGGGTCGGCACTGGCGATGCTTTCGCAGCGGGGGTGCTCGATGCGCTTTGGCAGGGCAGCTCGCTCGCGACGATCGCAAATCAAGGTTTGTTGCTATCTGCGCTCAAACACGGACTGCGCGGCGACCTTGCACCCTTTTCGCGTGCGTCGGTCGAACAGGCGTCGATGCAGACCGGCGACGTCGCGCGCTGAATTTGCCGCGTAACGGCAGGGTCGCTGCCCGTTCAGCGGGGAGCGGTCGCTCAACTCTCAGAGAGCCATGGGATGGGGCAGTTGCGGTCGCGCAGCTCCTTGCCAAATGGGGCACGTCAAGTACGGTAACGTATCACTTGTCGAATTCACCCCCGCGCGGCTGCGAAGGGGGAGCGCACAGTTGAAGACGGAGTAGGCAAGGCTTGTCCAGATTTTTTGCGTCGACGGCCGTCACTGCGGCGATCCTGCTGACTGTGGCCGCCGGTTGCAGCGGCGACGACAGCAGGGGTGAGGCCGCGCAGGTGTCAGCCACGCCGCGCAGCTGCCCGGCAATTGCCGACACGCCGGTTCAACTCGCCGGCGGCAGCTTTGCGATGGGTGAAGAGGATGTCTATGCCGAAGAGGGACCGGTGCGCCAGACGACGGTCGCGGGATTCTGGATCGACCCGCACGAAGTGACCAACCGCCAGTTCGCCGAATTCGTCGCGGCGACGGGCTATGTAACGGTTGCCGAAAAGCCGGTCGATCCCACGCAATTCCAGGTTCCGGCGGATCAAATCCCCGCGCATATGCTGGAACCCGGCTCGGCGGTCTTCACCCCGCCCGACTTTCCCTCGAACAACTACGCCGACTGGTGGGAATATATGCCGGGCGTCAACTGGAAAAAGCCGTACGGTCCCGACGGCGCCGATGCCGTACCGAACGAGCCCGTCGTCCACCTCGCGTGGGACGATATGATCGCCTATGCCAAATGGCGCGGTGGGCGTATTCCGACCGAGGCCGAATGGGAATATGCGGCGAGCGCGGGCAAGCGATCGACGAATGTCCAACCCAAAGAGGCGAACAGCTGGCAAGGCGCTTTCCCCAACCACAATGCCGAAACCGACGGGTTCAAGGGCGTCGCGCCGGTCGGCTGCTACAAGCCCAATGCCAACGGCCTTTACGACATGGTCGGCAATGTGTGGGAGGTGACGTCCGACTATTTTCGTCCGGGGCACGATCCCGAGGACAAGGTGAACCCGAAAGGGCCGAGCGAAAATGCGGCCTATGATCCCTATAACCCCGGCATGGCGTCGCGCACGGTGAAGGGGGGCAGCTATCTCTGCGCGCCCAACTATTGCCAGCGCTATCGGCCGGCCTCGCGCCAGGGGCGCGACCCGGGCCTCGGCACGAGCAATGTGGGATTCCGGCTGGTTTACGACAGCGAACCAAAGGCCTGAGCTGATCGACCGAGGACATTTCGTTGGCGCTGTCGCAACTGCCGGCGGCGCTTCACCTTTCGGTCCCGATCGTTCGGAATGCGAGTTTCACGGGGCTTTTGGAATCGATGACATGCCCGCTCGATCTCAGGCTGCGGCGAGTAGCGCCATGATGACGCCCGCTGCGACGAGCAACAGGCCCAATATTTCCTGCACGCGGACCTTGTCGCGCAGATAATAGCGGGCGAACGCGATGGTGAATATAACCTCGACCTGACCGACGATCCGCACGAGCGCCGCCGGGGCGGCCGCAAAGCCGATGTACCAGCAGGCTGATCCGAGCGCCGAAAGCAGGCCGACCTGACTCGACGTTCGGAACGACCGTTTGACACCGCGCAATGTCTCGCGGTCGCGCAGGCTCGCCCATGCAAGATGCAGGCTGGATTGTATCGCCATGACCACAACCAGCGCGACAAGCGCTGAACCGACCGTATCGACACCGGAGAGTTCGGCTGTCGCGAGTTTGATGGTAATCGCCGCGCATGCGAACATCGACCCGGCGCCGAGACCGCAGAGGGCGGCAGGTTGCCTGAATGCTTTCCACGCCTGTCGCGCGGTCACGCCCTGACCGACAAGGGCGAGAATGAGGACGCCGGTCACGCCGACTATGATGCCGGCCCAGGCGAGCAGCGGAAGTTGCTCGTCTAGGAAAAGGGCGGTCACCAATGCGACCTGAATCGCCTCGGTCTTGGAAAAGGCCGTGCCGGCCACGAAGCCGCGATGGCCGAACGACAGGATTAACAGAACCGTCCCCGCCATCTGGGTGACGGCCCCGGCAGACGAATAGGCGAGAAACGCGGTCGTGAGCGGTGGGACCGGTGCGCCGAGGATGGCGAGCCATGCCGCCGCGAAGAGGCAGGCAAAGGGAAGGCCGAACAGATATCGCACGAGCACGGCGCCGCTGACGCTGAGTTCGGCGCGCAGGCGCTGTTGAAGTGCTGTCCGCCATGCCTGGAACAGTCCGCCGAACAATGCGGCGGGAAGCCAGATAGGATTCATGCGTGCGACATCCAGGTAACAACTCTTGCAAACACTTGTGGAATGTTGAGCCTCCCTCTTGCATGTTTTGGCAAGGCGCGCCTATATAATTAGCGTTCTAAGTATTGTCGAGCCGGTCGCGGCTTCATTGGGGCGGGGAGTGGATTGGCAGATGACCGCGCGGGAAATGTAGAGCTGGGAGTGATGACCGGTCTGATCGACCTGCCTGCTGCGCTAGCGGTAACGATGCGCCGCCTGCTCGGGGATGGCGACCTCACCGACTTGCGGCGACTTTCGGGCGGCGCGAACATGGAGAGCTGGGCTTTCGATTGGGGAATCGAGGGCTATGTTCTCCGCCGGGCGCCGTCGGCCGAATATATGGCGGACCGGCCATTCGGCCACGCCGACGAAGCAGCGCTGGTCCGCGCGGCGCACGCTGCGGGCGTCAAGGCGCCCGAGGTGGTCGGCGTGCTTGCTGAAGCCGACGGCATGGGTACGGGCTATATCATGCGCCGCGTGGACGCCGAGGTGAATCCGGCACGGATTCTTGCCGATCCACCGCCTTCGCTGCTGTCCGACCTTGCGCTCGAGCTTGCGCGCATCCACGCAGTCCCCTTGGCGAGTATCCCCGATGCGATCCCACTGATGGATACCGCTGCGGCGCTTGCCGAGCTCAAGGCGCGCTTTATCGGGTACGGCGGCGACCGGCCGATCATCGCGCTCGCAATCCGGTGGTGTGAGGAAAATTTGCCCGCGCCCACCGGGTCGGTGCTCGTCCATGGCGATTATCGCATGGGCAATATCATGGTCGATGCCGATGGGCTCGCCGCGGTGCTTGACTGGGAACTCGCGCATCGCGGCGACGCGCACGAGGATCTCGCCTTCGGGTGTATGGCGGTGTGGCGTTTCGGACGGCTCGACCATCCGGCGTTCGGCGTCGGCGATCTGGAGGAATTTTTCAACCTTTACGAGGCGGCAGGCGGTGTGCCCGTCGACCGGCAGCGTTTCCGCTTTTGGCTCGTTTACAGAACGCTCTGGTGGGCGCTCGGCTGCCTGCAGATGGGAGCGGCGTGGCGCAGCGGCGCCGACCGCAGCGTCGAGCGCGTCGTTGTCGGACGCCGGACGGCCGAGCAGGAGATCGACCTGCTCGCGCTGCTCGAAAGCGAAGCGCCCGCCGCCGCGCGCGAAGCCGCCCTGCCGGCCGCACACCGGGCCCCAGCCGAGGCGGCCGGCGAGCCGACCAACGGCGAGATCGTGCAGGCGGTGCGCGACTGGATCGATATGGCGATCAAGCCGCACGCCGAGGGGCATGCAAAGTTCGAAGCGGTGGTCGCGATGAACGCGCTCGGTATTGTGGCGCGCGATCTCGAAGCGGGCGTGCGTGCCGAGTATGCCGATCTGGCGCGCGCGCTGCTCGGCGGCGAGCGCACGCTCGCCGAACCGGGGCTGCTCGCCCGGCTGCGCCGCGCCGCGCTCGACAAATGCGCGGTCGACAGTCCGAAATATCCGCCGCTTGCCCGCGCCCGTGCGGCGTGGGGCATGCAATAGGGGAAGACATATGGATTTCGCCGTTCCGGCTGATTTGCAGGCCTATCTCGCCGAACTCGACGCTTTCATCGAAGCGGAGATCAAGCCGCTCGAACAGGCTGACGACAATATCCGCTTTTTTGACCATCGCCGCGAGCACAGCCGCACCGACTGGGACAATCAGGGGTTGCCGCGCCACGAGTGGGAAGAGCTGCTGAAGGCCGCTACGCGCAAAGCCGATGCGGCGGGCCACTGGCGCTTCTCGGCGCCCAGGAAATATGGCGGCAAGGACGGGTCAAACCTGTGGATGGCGGTGATCCGCGAGCATCTCGCCGCCCGGGGCCTCGGCCTCCACAATGATCTGCAGAACGAGCACAGCATCGTCGGCAATTTTCCCTTCGTCGAGATGTTCGAGCAATTCGCGACGAGCGAGGAACAGAAGCAGGAGTTCATCCTCGGCGGGTTCGAGGGCAGGCGCCGCACCGCCTTCGGCCTGACTGAGCCCGATCATGGCTCCGATGCGACACATATGGAGACGCGCGCGGTGCGCGAAACGCGGGACGGCGTCGAGGGCTGGCTGATCAACGGGCGCAAGATGTGGATCACCGGCATGCACGTTGCCACGCATTGCGCAACTTTTTGCCGCACGGACGGCGAAGACGGCGATGCCAAGGGCATCACCTGCCTGCTCGTCCCAACTGGCACGCCCGGCATGACGGTCGATGAATATATGTGGACGTTCAACATGCCGACCGACCATCCGCGCATGACGTTCACCGACGTCTGGGTTCCCGACAGCGCGCGGCTCGGACCCGAAGGCGGCGGGCTGTCGATCGCCCAGAGCTTTGTCCACCAGAATCGTATCCGGCAGGCGGCGTCTTCGTTGGGCGCGGCGGTCTATTGCATCGAGGAAAGCGTCCGATACGCGCGTGAACGCAAGCCCTTCGGCGAGGCTCTCGCGAAGAACCAGGCGATCCAGTTCCCGCTCGTCGAATTGGCGACGCAGGCCGAGATGCTGCGCCTTTTGATCCGCAAGACCGCGTGGGACATGGACAACACGCCGCACAAGGAAATCGAACGCACGCTGTCGGACAAGGTCAGCATGTGCAATTATTGGGCGAACCGCCTCGTCTGCGAGGCCGCCGACCGCGCGATGCAGGTGCATGGCGGCATCGGCTATTCGCGGCACAAGCCATTCGAACATATCTATCGCCACCACCGCCGCTACCGGATCACCGAAGGGGCGGAAGAGATCCAGATGCGCAAGGTGGCGGCCTATCTCTTTGGTTATCTGGGCCCGCGGCGCGAGACGATCGGGCGCATCTGAACCGCTCGCTGCGCTCACACCCAGGGCGCGAGTATGCCGGCGGTGCGACGCTCACCCAGCGTGCGAATTGCCTTGCCCATCTCCTGCCATTGCCGTTATAAGTTAGCTATCTAAGTATTATTGGAGCGGGCAGGCTTTCATGACATTGCGGCGGGCGTGCACCCTTTATGACAAGATCTGGGACGCGCATACGGTCGCGACCGACGAGGGCGAGACGATCCTCTATGTCGACCTGCACCTGCTCCACGAAGTGACCTCGCCGCAGGCCTTTGCGGGTCTTGCTGCCGCAGGCAGGGCGGTTCGGCGCCCCGAGCTGGCACTTGCTCTTTCCGACCACAATGTCCCGACGCACGGACAGTATAGGGGACCGCAAGGGGTGGCTGACCCGGCTGCGCGCGCCCAACTCGAGGCGTTGGCAGAGAACAGCCGGCGGGCAGGGATTGAAAGTTTTGCGATGGGCGATCCTCGCGGGGGGATCGTGCATGTCGTCGCGCCCGAGCAGGGGCGCTCGCAGCCGGGGATGACCATCGTATGCGGAGACAGCCATACCTCGACCCACGGCGCCTTCGGCGCGCTTGCTTTCGGTATCGGCACATCCGAGCTCGAGCATGTTCTTGCGACCCAGACCATCCGGCAACGCAAGTCGCGCAATATGCGGATCAGCGTCGACGGGATGCTCGGTCCTCATGCCGGCGCCAAGGATCTCGCGCTCCACCTGATCGCCGCGCTCGGCGTCGATGGGGCGACGGGGCATGTCATCGAATATGCCGGATCGGCGGTTCGCGCGCTGTCGATGGAAAGCCGCATGACGCTGTGCAACCTCAGCATCGAAATGGGTGCGCGCGCAGGGCTCGTGGCGCCCGACGAAACGACGTTCGAATATTTGCGCGGGCGCCCCGCCGCTCCGACGAGTGCGGCCTGGGCGGCGGCGGTTTCCCGCTGGCGCGGCCTGCCGAGCGATGCCGAAGCGGCGTTCGACCGCGAGTTTCGCCTCGACGCGCACGATGTTGCTCCGATGGTGAGTTGGGGCACCCTCCCCTCGCAGGTGATTGCGGTCGACGGTGCCGTTCCCGATCCTGCATCGATGCCGACGGCCGAGGCGCGTGCTGCCGCGGCGCGGGCGCTCGACTATATGCAGCTCACGCCGGGGACGCCGCTTCGCGACATTGCGATCGACCGCGTTTTCATCGGAAGCTGCACGAACAGCCGCATCGAGGACTTGCGCATCGCCGCCCGGATTGTTCGTGGGCGCCTTGTGGCGCCGCATGTGCGGGCGCTCGTCGTCCCCGGCTCGGGGCTCGTCAAGCGACAGGCGGAGGCCGAAGGAATCGATGCCGTGCTGCGCGCAGCGGGCTTCGACTGGCGCGAACCCGGCTGCTCGATGTGCGTCGGAATGAACGAGGACCGGTTGCAACCTGGTGAACGCTGTGCAGCGACCTCGAACCGCAACTTCGAAAATCGCCAGGGGCGCGGCGGGCGGACACATCTGATGAGTCCAGCACTGGCCGCCGCGAGCGCGATCGTCGGCCGCATTGCCGACCCCGCCGCGCTCGATCAGGCGCGCGCTTCATAACGTGCGATCGCCTCCGCGTGGCGAAGCGTGCGTGCGATGTCGTCGAGGCCTTCGAGCAACGCGTGGCGGTCGTCGGGATCGATGGAAAAGCCAGTGGACTCGCCATCGGCCAGCGAGATCATTTGCCTGTCGAGGTCGACATCGATCAGCGCCATATCGGCCATGCTCGCCGCGCGTTGCAGCCGCGCACATTCCGCATCGGGCAGGCGAATGAGGAGCAAGCCGTTCTTGCGCGCGTTGTTCGCGAATATGTCGCCGAAACTCGGCGCGACGACGCAGCGGATACCGAAATCGGTGAGCGCCCAGACGGCATGTTCGCGCGACGATCCGCAGCCGAAATTGCGGTCGGCAATCAGGATCTGCGCATCGCGATAGGGCGCGCGGTTGAGAACGAAGGCGTCGCGCTCGACGCCCTGCGCGTCGTAACGCAGCTCTTGGAACAGGTGTCGACCGAGGCCCTGCCGCGTCAGCGCGGTCATAAACCGGGCGGGAATGATCATGTCAGTGTCGACATTGGCGAGCGGCAGGGGGGCCGCGATACCCTTCAGGCGTTCGAACTTCCGCAAGCTGCGCTCCATGCAATTAGTATTCTAAGTAAATGAACGTGTGTCGCCTGTCCACTGGCTTCGAAGCATATTGCCGACCGAATCATAGGGCTCTAAGATTTGGGAAAGGGGAGAATCTTTGGCAAAAGAGAAACAGCGGTTCCGTCACCCGGCGGAATATTACACCGATCCCGAGAACAGCATTGGCTATCTCGCCCGAATCGTTTTCCGGTCCTTCTCGCGATTGCTCGAGCGCAGCACGCTGGAGCATGACGTGTCGGCGGGACAGTGGCGCTTTCTGCGCCAGCTCTGGCGCGAGGACGGGATCACGCAGCGCGAGCTGAGCGAGCGCGTCGGGATGCGCGAGCCGACAACGGTCGTCGCGCTCAAGGGCCTCGAAAAGGCGGGCTTCATCACACGCAAAAAGACCGATGCCGACCGGCGCAAGACCTATATCTATCTGACACCCCATGCGAAAAAGCTCGAGCTGATCCTCGCACCGATGAATGCCGAGGTGCATGAGGTCGCGACGCGCGGGATGAGCGACGAGGAGGTGGCGACGCTGCAGGCACTGATGCGGCGCGTCATCGCCAACCTTGCCGACGAAACCGCCAAGCTCTCTGAACTTTCTGACATCAAGGCCTAGAGCGCCCTCTTGCGAAACGCCCGCCAATGATTAGTATTCTAATCAAATCGGACAGGGAGGGCGAATTGGCAAAGATTGCGGTCATCGTCGGGAGCGTGCGCGAATGCTCGTATAACCGCGCGCTGGGCAGGCTCGCGATCGGCGCGCTCGAATCGCACGGCGCGAGCGTTGCCGACGTCGATCTCGGCGATTATGATTTGCCCCTCTATTCGGCCAAGCTCGAGGCCGAGGCTTTTCCCGAGGAAGCGCGACGGCTGAAGGCGCTGTTCATGGCGCAGGACGGGCTGTTGTTCGTGTCGCCCGAATATAATGGGTCGGTATCACCGCTGCTCAAGAACGCCATCGACTGGGCCTCGCGCCCGAGCGGCGACGAAAGTGCGGTCGCGCTCAGTGCCTATCGCGGCAAGGTGACGGCGCTGATGGCGGCGTCGGTCAGCCCCTTCGGTGGGCTACGCGGGCTGATGCACCTGCGCCAGATCCTGTCGACCGTCCAGACGCTGGTGATCCCCGACCAACTGCTCGTGCCCAATGCGCATATGGCGTTCGACGAGGGGGGCAACCTCAAGGACGCGCTGCCTGCCTCGCTCGTCGATGTGGTGGCGGCGCGGCTCGTGACGGTGGCGCGCTCGCTCGCTTAGGCGGGCTGTTCCATATTGTCGCCCCAGTCGGCTTCGAGCGCCGCGAGCAGTGCGTCGAAGCGATCGTGCCCCAGCCTTTCGGCGAGCTGGTCGCCGAGTCCGTCCATCGCGCGCTGCGCATCCTGCCGCATCCGCGCGCCGGTTTCGGTCAGCGACACGATCATATGGCGCCGATCGGTCGGATCGGGCGCCAGCTGGACGATGCCAAGGCCGACCATCTGATTGATCGTATTGTGCACCGCCTGCCGCGACAGGCCGAGGTTGCGCGCGATATCCGACGGCCGCACGACGCCGGTGACGATATTGGTCATTACCATCGACTGCGGTCGACTGATGTCGGGCCAGCCGCGCGCGCGCAGCCGTGCCTGCAGGCCTTCGTCCAGCCAGCAAAAGCGTTGAAAAAGTGCGATAATCAATTGGTTTGTGCGCATCTGACGGCCACGAATGCCCCATACCGGCGACCGATCGCCCGAGGCGGCCAAGCTAATGGACCGCGGCGGGCGAAGCAAGGCACGGCAGCGTTGCAATGCCATAATACTTAGTATACTATCTTTCTCGACAATGAAGGGAGAGAGGCTCCGCATGGACGGTTTGATGCAGAATGCGCCGCTGACGGTCGACCGGATCATCGATCATGCGGCGGCGTGGCATGGCGCGCGCGAGATTGTGTCGCGCGATGCCGATGGGCATGTCACCCACGCCGATTATGCCGCGGTCCATGCCGACGCGAAGCGCGTGTCGAATGCGCTCGCGGCAGAAGGAATTGCCCGCGGCGACCGGGTGGCCACGATGGCGTGGAACGGTGCGCGGCACCTGGCCGCTTGGTATGGTGCGGCGGGAATGGGCGCGGTGTTGCACACGCTCAACCCACGGCTTTTCCTCGAGCAGATCGCCTATATCGCCAATCATGCCGGCGACCGGCTGCTCCTCGCCGATCCGGCGGTTGCCGATCTGGTCGGCGAACTGCTGCCGGAGGTTCCGTCGATCGAAAAGGTGATCTTCTTCTGCGACGAGGCTTCGCTCCCCGCCACACGCTATGCGGCGGTCGCATTCGACAACTGGATTTCCGGCCATTCGGACGAATATGCGTGGGGTGGGTTCGATGAAAATGCGGCGTGCGGGCTTTGCTATACCAGCGGCACGACGGGCAATCCGAAGGGGGTGCTCTATTCGCACCGTTCCAACTATATCCATGCGCTGATGACCCTGCAGCGCGACGCGCTCGCTCTGTCTGCGCGCGATACCGTGCTGTTGGTCGTGCCCATGTATCACGCCAACGCCTGGGGCGTCGTCTATTCGGCGCCAGCGGTCGGCGCAAAGCTCGTGCTGCCGGGGCAAAGGATGGACGGCGAGTCCATCTATAATCTGATTGAGGCGGAAGGCGTGACCTATTCGGCGGCGGTGCCGACCGTCTGGCAAATGCTGCTCCAATATATGCAGGACAATGGCAAACGCTTCACGACGCTCGAACGCGTGACCATCGGCGGCTCGGCCTGCCCCGAGTCGCTCGTCCGCACCTTCCGCGACGATTATGGCGTCGACGTCATCCAGGGGTGGGGCATGACTGAAACCTCGCCGCTCGGCACGGTGTCGGTACCCAATGCTTCGGTCGCGGCGAAATCCGATGGCGAGCAGATGACGTACAAGCTCAAACAGGGGCGGCTGCTTTGCGGGCTCGAGATGAAGCTGGTCGACGACGCGGGCAATCGCTTGCCGCACGACGGCAAGACGCCCGGGCGGCTGATGGTGAAGGGACCGACGATCGCGCGCAGCTATTATGGTGGGGAGGGCGGCGACGTACTCGACGCCGAGGGATTCTTCGACACCGGCGACGTCAGTACCATCGACAGCGAAGGCTATATGCAGATCACCGACCGCGCGAAGGATGTCGTCAAATCGGGCGGCGAGTGGATCAGCTCGATCGAATTGGAAAATATCGCGACGGGGCATGAGGCGGTGGCGGTGGCCGCCGTGGTTGGCGTAGCCCACCCCAAATGGGACGAGCGGCCGATCCTGCTCTGCCAGCTCAAACCCGGCGCGAGCGCGACCGGCGACGATGTGCGTGCCTATCTCGATGGGCGGATCGCGAAATGGTGGATGCCCGACGACATATTGTTCGTCGATGAAATTCCCCTCGGTCCGACCGGCAAGATCGACAAGAAGGCGATCCGCGCAGGGCTCGAAGCCTATGAACTGCCGTTCGAGGTCAGTCGATAACATGGAACCCGCTCTCGTCATCCCGGACCGGGATGACTACGAGCTGCAACAAGCAGGAGAGGCGATGATGGACCCGAACGGGATCGAAGGGCTGGACGCACAATTCATCGGCCGCGTTTCGCCGACCGCGCCGCGCATCCAGGCGGGCGGCCATCCGTGCCAGGGCATCTATTGGACTGAGGCGGGCAAGCGCCCGAAGGTCGCGATCATCGCCACCCATTATAATGTCGATTTTTCCGAACATTACATCGCCCCATATTTCGCGCGGCAGGGTTTCGGCTTCCTCGGCTGGAACACGCGCTATCGCGGAATGGAGGATCAGTTCCTGCTCGAGCACGCGATCGTCGACATCGGCGTCGGCATGCAATGGCTGAAGGAGGAGGCCGGGGTCGAGGCGATCGTCATCCTCGGCAATTCGGGGGGCGGTTCGCTGATGGGCGCCTATCAGGCCGAAGCCATTGCGCCGACGCTGACCGACCGTCTGCCGGCCGCCGGGCAGGATGCGCTTGCCAGTCTGGTGAAGGGCGACCTTTATATCAGCTTCAACGCGCATCAGGGGCGGCCCGAGGTGCTCACCGACTGGATGGACGCATCGGTGATCGACGAGAATGACCCGGTCGCGACCGACCCCGAACTCGACCCGTTCAACCCCGACAACGGCCCGCCCTATTCGGACGATTTCATCGCCCGATACCGCGCTGCCCAACGGGCGCGCAACCAGCGCATCACCGATTGGGCGAAGGCCGAATTGAAGCGACTCAGCGATGCGGGCATCCCCGACCGCATCTTTCCGATGTTCCGCTGCTGGGGCGACATCCGCTGCGTCGATCCGGCGATCGACCCGTCCGACCGCAAGCCCAACTGGTGCTATCGCGGCGACCCCGCGATCGCCAACCGCACCCCGAGCATCGGGCGGGCGAACACGATCAAGACCTGGCTCAACATGTGGAGCCTCGAAACCTCGCCGTGTCAGGGCCAGCCGCATCTCGCGAAACACGACACCCCCGCGCTGGTCGTCCAGGGCACCGCCGACACCGGCGTCTTCCCGAGCGATGCACGCAAGATCTTCGACTTTCTGGGCACGGAGGACAAACAGCTCGAACTGATCCCCGGGGCGCACTATTTCGAGGATTCGATCGAAGAGCGCCGGAACGCTGCCGACCTGGTCGGGGCATGGGTTCGGGAGAAGCTGTAAGTGGACGCGACTGGCGCGGCCCTGATCGACGACCTGCGCGGCGCCGGCATTGTCGTCGCTGACGATGCGGCGGTCGAACCGTTGACCGGCGGCGTTTCGTGCGACGTGTGGAAGGTCGAAACGGCGTCCGGCCCGCTCGTCGTCAAGCGCCCGCTCGAACAATTGCGCGTCGCCGCCGACTGGCACGCGCCGGTCGAGCGCGGTGCGAGCGAAGTGCGCTGGCTGCAGCGCGCGCAATCGGTCGATCCGCGCATGGCGCCCGAGGTGGTGGCCGAATTGCCCGGCTATGGCTTTGCTATGCGCTTCGTTCCCCACGCTCCCGTGTGGAAGGATGAGCTAGTCGCGGGTCGTGTCGATCCCACCTTCGCTGCCGCGGTCGGCGCGCGCATCGTCGCGGTGCATGCTGCCACGGCGGACAGCCCCGCCGACCGCGATGCATTCGCCACCGACGCGATGTTCCGCGCGCTGCGTATCGACCCTTTTCTGCTCTATGTGGCGCAGCGCGATAAGGCTGTCGCTGAACCGCTTTATACGCTCGCCGACGAACTCGCTTGCTCCAAGCGCGCGCTGGTGCATGGTGATGTCAGCCCGAAGAATATCCTTGTCGCACCCGCCGGCCCGCTGTTTCTCGACGCCGAATGCGCGGTTTATGGCGACCCCGCCTTTGACCTCGCCTTTTGCACCACGCACCTGCTGCTCAAACTCGTCTGGCTCGATGACGGGCGGCTGCGCGACGCTGCTGCCGCGCTCGTCACGGCCTATAGCAACGGCATCGATTGGGAGGACGCAGACGCGCTGATGCTCCGCGCCGGCCAGATCGCCGCAGCGCTGCTGCTTGCGCGGGTCGAGGGCAAGTCGCCCGCGCCCTATCTGACCGACCCCGATCACAAGTGCATCGTCGCCGAACAGGCGCGCGCACTACTGCTGTCGCCCGCGCCGCTGGGCGCGCTCGTCACTGAATGGAAAAGGACAATATCATGAGTTCGCGCATCGCGGCTGTCACCGGCCGTCAGATTTGGGATTCGCGGGGACGCCCGACGGTCGAGGCCGAAGTGACGCTCGAATCGGGCGCGGTCGGGCGCGCGATTGCGCCTGCGGGCGCGTCGCGCGGTGCGCATGAGGCCATCGACCTGCGCGACGGCGGGGCGGCATTCGGCGGCTTCGGGGTGAACAGTGCGGTCGCTGGCATTGGTACCGAGATTGCGCGCGCGTTGGCGGGTCAGGACGCGCGCGACCAGGCGGCGGTCGACAGGCTTCTGTGCGATCTCGACGGCACGCCCAACAAGGCGCGGCTTGGCGCCAATGCCGTGGTGGCGGTGTCGATGGCAGTGCTCCACGCCGCCGCGGCAAACGCGCGCGTACCGCTTTGGCGCTACCTGGCTGACGGACGCAAGATTCGGACTCCGCTGCCCGAGATCCAGATTTTCGGCGGCGGCGCCCATGCCGGGCGGCGGACCGATGTGCAGGATTTCATGGTGATGTGCCCCAGGGCGGGAAACTTTCGCCGCGCGCTCGAAATTACCGAGGAGGTCTATCGCGCCGCGGGCAGGCTGATGGAGGCCAAGGGGCCGCTCTCTGGAGTCGCCGACGAAGGCGGCTGGTGGCCCAATTTTGCGTCGAACGAAGATGCGCTCGACACGTTGACCAAGGCCATCGAGGCGAGCGGGCACCGCGCGGGCGAAGACGTGTTCATCTCGCTCGACATTGCCGCGAACGAGCTTGGCGACGCGGCGGGCTATGACCTCGCGCTCGACGACCGGCGGCTGTCGGGCGAGGAAATGGCGGCCCGCATCATCGAATGGGCGGGACGCTATCCGATCCTGTCGATCGAGGACCCGGCGGGGCAGGACGATTGGACGACGATGGCGGCGGTCACCGCCAGCATCGGCGACCGGGTGCAGATCATCGGCGACGATGTTCTCGTCACCAATGCAGAGCGCGTCGCGCGGGCGGGCGATGCGGCGGTCTGCAATGCCGCGCTCATCAAGGTCAATCAGGTTGGTACGGTGACCGAGGCAAAGGCCGCGATCGAGGCAGCCGTCCAGCGCGGCTGGGGCGCCATCGTTTCGGCGCGGTCGGGCGAGAGCGAGGATGTCACCATCGCGCATCTCGCCTCCGGCTGGGACGCGGGGCAATTGAAGGTCGGCAGCTTCACCCGCTCTGAACGCATGGCGAAATGGAACGAAATGTTGCGGATCGAGGAGGCGTTGGGAAGCGACGCCGAATGGGCGGGGTTCTCGGCCTTTGCCGGATCGATCGGCCAGGTGACGGCATGATCGTCCTTCACGCACGTCCGAGCCCCGGTTTTCGGGAAGCCGTCGATGCTATTTTCGGCCCCGGCGTCGTGACCCATGTCGACGAAGCCGCGCCGCTTGATGATGTGGCGGGCGAGATTAGCGCGCTGCTGCACGTCCTGACCCCGGTAACGGCCGACTTTATCGCCTCGGCGCCCAATCTCAAGCTGATACAGAAGCTCGGCATCGGCGTGAACACCATCGCGCTTGATGCCGCCCGCGAGCATGACGTTGCCGTATGCAACATGCCGGGCACCAACAGCCAGGCGGTCGCCGAAATGGCGCTGTCGCTGATGATCGCGGTGCTGCGCCGCACCTGCTTCTTTGATGCGCGCACGCGAGCGGGCGAGGGCTGGACCGCCGATCCATCGGAACTCGACTTGGTCGGCGAGATTAAGGGGCGCACCGTCGGTCTCGTCGGTTTCGGCCATTCGGCACAGCGGCTCGCGCCGGTGCTCGAAGCGCTGGGGGCGAGGGTCGTCTATACGGCGCGTAGCGAAAAGCCCGTCACCTATGAGCATTGGCCGCTCGACCGTCTGATCGCGCAAAGCGACATCGTCTCGCTGCATATGCCGCTCACCGACGACACCCGCGCGAGCATCGACCCTTTTGCGATGAAGAAGGGCGCGGTGCTGGTAAATTGCGCGCGCGGCGAGCTGATCGACGAGGGGCGGTTGGGCGAGGCGCTGACAAGCGGCCATTTGCGCGGCGCGGGGCTCGACGTGTTCGCCGAAGAGCCGCTGCCGCGCGGCAATCTGCTGCTCGGCCTGCCCAATGTCGTGCTCGCCCCGCATATCGCCTGGCTCACCCCCGAAACGCTCGTGCGAAGCCTGACGGTGGCGCATGAAAACTGCCGCCGGCTTGCCGCGGGCGAAGCGTTGCTCCACCGCGCCGTTTGATACGGACCAAGCGCCATGACCCTCCCAATTTTTCTCATCACCGGCCAATTGCTCACCGAAGCGGTATGGGCGCCCTTGCGCGAGGCGTGGCCCGACCGGGAGCTTGTTGTCGCCGACAATAAGAGCGACGACAGCATCGAAGCCTTTGCCGCGCGCCTGCTCGAAAATGCGCCGCCGCGTTTCGCGCTGGTCGCCCACGCAATGGGAGGCTTTATCGCGTTCGAGGTGATGCGCCGCGCCCCCGAACGTGTCGAGCGGCTGGCGCTCGTTTCGACGCTCGCCCCGGCCGACGGTCCAGCGCAGACCGTGCGGCGGCAGGGCTATATCGACCTCGTCGAAAGCGGAAAATTCGAACAGGTCGTCGAGGAACGCATCCCCATCCTCTTCCCCGAGGAAAAACGCGCCGATGCCCGCTTGCTCGGCATCGCGCGACAGATGGCGGCCGACACGGGCGCCGAAACCTTCCTCGCGCAGCAGCGTGCGATCATGGCGCGGGTCGACAGTCGCCCGCGGCTCGGGGACATCGCGGTGCCCGTGCTGCTTGTTCGCGGCGATGGCGACGGTATCGTGAGCGCGGCGCACCATGAAGAAATTGCCGAGGCGATCCCCGGCGCCCGCTCGGTGACAATCGAAGGTGCAGGCCATCTGCCGATGGTCGAGGCGCCGGACCGGTTCCGGACGATCCTTGCGGCGTTTCTGGATGAATAGACAAGGGATTGGGCGATGATCGACCTCGATGCAATTCGGACGCTGGCGGACATCCCGGCGGCATGGGCGCGGCGCCGGGGCGATGCGGTGGCGGTCAAGTTCGAGGACCGCGAGACGAGCTTTTCCGAACTCGACGCGCGTGCAAACCGCGTCGCGCACGCCCTGCGCGTGACAGGGTTTCGCCCGGGCGACCGGGTATCGGCACTCACCAAGAACCACGATAGCTGGTATCCGCTCTTTTTCGGAACGGCGCGGGCACGTGCCTGTTTCGCGCCGATCAATTGCCGCCTCGCACCCGCCGAGATCGGCTTCATCCTGGGCGACGCTGCGCCCCGACTGCTGTTCGTCGGCGAGGATTTCTTTGACTGCGCGCTGGCGGCGGTCGCCGACCTGCCGGCCCCGCCGCTGCTGATCGCGCTTTACGGCGAACATCCCGCATTCCTGCCCCTCGAGACGTGGCTCGGTGGTGCGGGGGATGCACCGCTCGCAGACGCGCCCGAGTTAGCTGATGATGTGCTGCAGCTATACACGAGCGGCACGACGGGGCTGCCGAAGGGTGTGGTCCTGACCAATCGCAATTATCGCGCCTTCCTCGAAGCCGCGACGGAGGTCGATGGCTTCGCCTATGGCGAGGATGAAACCGTTATGATCGTCATGCCCCTGTTCCACGTCGCTGGGACGAACGTCAGTTTCTCGGGATTGGCGCAGGGCGGGCGGCTGGTTCTCGTCAAGGATTTCGCTGCTGCCGACGCGCTGCACATGATGCGCCGCGAGCGGGTTGCGCATGCATTCCTGGCGCCTGCGATGATCCAGATGATGCTGCTCGACCCGGGGGCGGTGGAGGGGGGCTTCCCCGAACTCCGCTCGATCGCCTATGGTGCGTCGCCGATTGCCGAGGATGTGCTGCGCCGTGCGCGGCAGGCCTTCGGCTGCGACTTTGTGCAATTTTACGGCATGACCGAATCGGCGGGGGGCGGCTCCTATCTCGCCCCTGCCGCGCACGACTTGCCGGGCAAGCTGACCTCGTGCGGCAAGCCGTGGCCGGGGATCGAAATGGCGATCCTCGACGGCGATGGGCGCGCGCTGGGCGTCGGCGAGATCGGCGAGATCGCCATTCGCGGTGCAATCGTGATGAAGGAATATTGGGACCGCGCGGCGGCGACCGAGGAAACGCTAGCAGGCGGCTGGCTCCACACCGGCGACGTCGGATGCCGCGATGCCGACGGATTCTATTACGTCCACGACCGCATCAAGGACATGATCGTTTCGGGCGGCGAGAATGTCTATCCGGCCGAGGTCGAAAGCGCGATCATGGGCTGCCCCGGTGTCGCCGACGTCGCGGTCATCGGCGTTCCCGACGACAAATGGGGCGAAGCCGTGAAGGCGCTGATCGTCCCGGCGGCCGGGGCGCAGCCCGACCCTGCGGATATCGTCGCCTGGGCACGCGAGCGGATCGCGGCCTACAAGGTTCCGAAAAGCGTCGAGTTCATCGATGCGCTGCCGCGCAATCCGTCGGGCAAGGTGCTTCGCCGCGAGTTGCGTGCGCCCTTCTGGGAAGGCCGCGACCGCGCGGTCGGATAAGCGTCGGAACTTCAAAAAAGGAACCCGGCCAATGGCCGGGTCGAGGAGGAGTTCCAGTGGCTCTGGAAATTCAAGCTGCGGTCGCCGGGGTTCGGCCGGTGATCAGTCCTTCGCGCCGCGTGCCGTCGGCCTGCATCGGATCGTGCGCGACATCGCTGTCGTCGAATTCCTTCGTCCAGGCGGCAAACTCGAGGCAGATGCCGTCGGGATCGAAGAAATAAATCGAGCGGACGAACACGCCGGGGTGCAGTTCTTCTGCGAGGTTGGTGTCCGAATCGTCGTGATTGAGGACGCCCGAAACCTTCACGCCCTTTTCGGCGAGCCGCGTACAATACTCGTCGAATTTGTCGGCCGCGACATTGATCGCAATATGGTTCATCGACCCGTGCGCCGACGTGAAATCGCCTTCGCCCGGAAGTGCCTGCGGTGCCGAAACGCCTGGGACGCCGGGGCGCGCATTGTTGAACCAGAAGAAGGCGATGCTGTCGCCGTTGCCGACATCGAAAAAGAAATGCTGGCCGCGCCCGCCCGGCAACTCGAGCGTCTTGATGAGCGGCATACCGAGTATGTCGCGATAAAATTCGACCGTTTTCGCCATGTCTTTGCACACCAGCGCAAGGTGGTTGATGCCGCGAAAATCGAACTCCGGATTTGTTTCCGCCATTATCCGTCTCCTTTGGTTCAGTTATTGTTCGTGCTGGGGCGGCTCGTCATCCGCTCGTACCAGCGCAGGACATGCGTTGCAGCGGGGTCGATCGGCTGACCGACCGACGCGCCGAAATGGAGAAAGGCGAACAGCATGACGTCGGCGAGCGTCAGCCGGTCGCCCGCGATGAAGTCGCGACCCGCGATCAGCGGATCGAGCCACCGGATGCCATCTTGCGTCGTCGCCTTCAGCCCGTCCGCTGCCTCGGGCAGGCAGCGCACCCGCGTTTCGAACAACGGCAGCCCTTCGGCGAAGCGGAAGCCGTTGGTCAGCGGCTCGCAGATTTTCAGGTCGACACGGCGGGCCCACATTCGCGTCTGCGCCCGCTCTTCCGGCGTCGTGCCGATCAGCGACGGATCGGGGTAAAGCTCTTCCAGATATTCGCAGATTGCGGTGATTTCGGTGAGGATTGACCCGTCGTCGAGTTCCAGCGCCGGGGTCTGGCCGGCGGGGTTGACCTCTACATTATAGGGTGCGCGGCGGTTTTCACCCCCGCGCAGGTCGATGACGGCCTCGGGGATCTCGATTCCCTTTTCGGTCATGAACAGCTTCACGACACGCGGGTTGGGACCGACGCTGTTATAGAATTTCATGCTGTCCTCTCTCTTGGCTCTTTACCATTACAGCGGCAAATCGTCAATTAAATTGACAGATATGAAGCGCGAGCCCCGGTCGTGGCCAGCGGACGCGATAAAGCGTTCCGGTTGTCGATGCGGTGATTTAGGCGTCGCGGCCGTCAGGGCCGCCAAAGGCGATGTTGGTGATGCCGATATCGGGGAGCGGCACGAACTCTGGCGCGCCGCCCGCGGGATCCAAAATGCTGATGCCGCCCTCGACCATCGTCGCGACGCAGACGCGCCCGCTCGCCTCGACTGCGAGACTGTCGAACAGACGAAAGGCGGGCGGCGTCCCGACAAAACGACCGGGCGCCCAGGGCGGGGGCGGCGTGAGTACACCGGGCATCACAATATCAATCGCCCACAGCCGGGCTGTCATCGTTTCGCTGACATAAAGTATGTCGCCACCGGGCGAGAGGCCGATGCCGTTGGGGCCGATCATCGCGGCACGCTGGAGGCTGAGCCGCTGACCGTCCGTGGTCGCATAATAAACCGCGCCATGATCGCGCCCGCTCGCGCGGACATGGCCATGGTCGGTGAACCAGAAACCGCCGCTTGCGTCGAAGACGATATCGTTGGGCCCACTGAGCGGCGCGCCTTTGAAGCTGTCGTACAGCGTCGTCACCGCGCCGGTCCCGAGGTCGACGCGCTGGATCGACCCGCAAGCCGCCTCGTGCGCCGCATGGCCGGGGAACAACAAGCCCTGGGCCTCGGTCCAGATGAACCCGCCATTGTTGCAGACATAGGCTGCGCCGTCGGGTCCGACGGCGAGCCCGTTCGGCCCGCCGCCGAGTTCGGCAACGACGGACAGTGCGCCGTTCGCGCCCACGCGCGTCAGCGTGCCGCGCGCGATTTCGACGAGCAGCACCGACCCGTCGGGCATCGGAACCGGTCCTTCGGGAAAGCGCAGGCCCGTGGCGACGACCTCGGGCGCGCCGAAGTCGTTCATTCGCCCGTGGGGCGCGGGGCGCTCAGGAAGTCGGCGGCGTCGAAGCCTTCGGGCGCCGCTACCTCGACGATCGGGTCCTCGCGGGCATCAAACTCCATGCGCAGTGCGCGGGTGATGACCGCGTGCATGTCATACAGGCAGGTGATGTATGTGAATTCGAAAATCTGCTCGTCGGTCCAGAAGCTTTTGAGCTTGTCGAAAACCTCCAGCGGGACGCGGCCGTCCGCCTGGCTAAGGCAATCGGCATAGGCAAGCACGGCGCGTTCCTGATCGTCATAGCAATCGGCGACCTGCCAATGCGCGATGCTCGCAATCTTGTCCTCGCTGACACCAAGCCCCCGCAGCGACTTGCAATGCTGTGAAAAGACGAACTGGCTTCCCTTGACCCAGCCGGCGCGCGTCTGGCCGAGTTCGCGCAAGACCGGGTCGATCGAGCGCGCGGGGTTGCGATAGACGGCAAAGCCGTCGACCGCATGTTTGAAGATGTCGGGCGACAGTGCATAGACGGTCCACCAATCGCCGGGCGTGCCCGTCGCCGTGCCCGGTTCGGCCACCGGGTCGCGATCGCCGAACAGGCGGTTGTAATAGGCGATGACCGTCTCGTCGGTGATTTCGGAACGGGGAACCTGGCGCAATACGGGCATGATTTTGTCCTCAGGCGTTTGCAAATTTGCGGAATTCGGCGACGTGCGCCGAATCGAAATATTCGTCGAGGCGCGTGATCTTGCCCGCTTCGACGCGGCAGATGATTGCGCAGGGCAGCCGCACGGGCACATCGTCGTGTACGCGGACGCCCTTCAGCTCATGCTGTTGTACGAACCCGCCGGGATAGACCGTCAGCCGCCGCTCGGCATATTTTCGGTCCTTGATCCGCGCGACCATCCCGGTCAGCGTCGTCGCAGTCTGGTCGCGGGTGACGATAGCCTCGTCGGTGTTGTGCCAGATTTCGGCGTCGGGCGTGAAGCAGCTTCGCATCGCATCGATGTCGCCCGCCTCGATCGCGTCGAAAAAGCGGGTCGCCATCGCCCGGATCTGTTCCTCTTCGGCCATGTCGCTCTCCTAAGCCTTGGCGCCGAACATGCGGCCGCCGTTCGCGGCGATCAGCCCGTCGATATCGTCGCCGCAATAGTCGGGATCGGCGGACGCGCCGAACGCCGACAGCATGTCGGCGGTCACCAGTTCGGCCATCGCCTTCCATTCGGGGTGGGTGAAGATCCAGAAGTCGCCAGCCTCTACGGCCGCCACGACGCGCGCGCCGATCCGGTCGGGCGACATGCCGCCCGCGAGTACGCCCTGCATCGCCTGGCTCGTCACCGCAGCTTGACCGACCTCAACCTCGACCGGGCGGAGGTCGCGCGTCGTTTCGACAATGCGTGTTGCCGACATGCCGGGCATCAGCACCGATACCCCAACCCCGCTGTCGGCCAACTCGTTGCGCAATGCCATTGCGATGCCCAGCGTCGCGAATTTCGAGCTGATGTAGGCGACCGAGATCGGCGGCGGCACAATGGCGACCATCGACGATGTGATGACAATGTGGGCGGGCTCGCCGGCAGCCTTCATGTCGCCCAGAAATGTGCGGCACGCATAAAGATGGGCATGCGCGTTGACAGCATAGTTCCAGCGCCAGACGTCGGTGTCATATTGCTCGAACGGACCCGATCCGCCGCCGACCCCCGCGTTGCTGAACAAGATGCGTACCGGGCCGAAGGCGCGTGCGGCTTCTCTCGCCGCCGCCCAGTCTTCCTCGCTGGTGACGTCGAGCCTGATGCCGAGCGCCTCGGCGCCGGCGCGGCGCAGCGTCTCGGCCGCGTCCTCGACGCGCGCACCGTCGATGTCGGCGACGATGACTACTGCGCCCTTGTCTGCCAACGCCCTGGCGGTTGCGAAGCCGATCCCGCTTGCGCCGCCTGTGATGAAGGCCGTTTTTCCGGCAACAGGGGTCATTCGGCAAAATCCTTGTCGAGGTGGCGCGTCATCGCGAACTGGGCGAAGCCCGCCGCGACCGCGAAAGGCATCAGCGCCATCAGCGCCCAGCGCAGGCTCGCATCGCCATGCTCCGGCTTCAGCGCGTCGCTGACCATGCCGGCAAAGAGCGGCCCGAGGCCGAGGCCGACGATGTTGAACATCAGCATCAGCACCGCAGCCGCAGTGGCGCGCGAGCGCGGCGGGGTGAGGTTCTGCACGAGCGCAAGCGCGGGCGCGACATAGGCGGTGCAGGCCGCCATCGGAACGAGCATCAGCGCCAGCGACAGCTGCCAGCTGTCGACGAGCAGCGCCGCGATGAAGGTCGGGACGAGCACCGCGGTCGCGAGCGCCGGGATCGTCCCATAGGCGCGCGGCGAGCGTTCTGCGGCGCGGCTGACAAGCCAGCCGCCGCCGAGAATGCCGACGCCGAAGGTGATCCCGGCTGCGGGCGCGAACCAGCTCGCCATCGCTTCGAGCGGCATCTTTTGTGTGCGCATCAGAAAAGCGGGGATCCAGTTGAGCATGCCATAGCTCACAAAGGCGGCGAGGCCGCTTCCCACCATCACCATGCGGAGCGAGCGGCGGCGCACGAACATCGCAAGGCTCTGGCCGAAGGGGAGGGCGGCGTCGGCCTGTTTCTGCGCATCCATCGCCCCGCGCATCGGCTCGCGTACCAGCCAGATCAAAAGCGGCGCGACGAGGATACCGACGATACCGATTGCGACAAAGGCGTTGCGCCAACCGATATTGGCCGCCGCCCACGCGCCGAACGCCGCGCCGACGAATACGCCGAACGGGCCGTTGCAGGTGAACAGGCCAATGGCGAAGGGGCGCTTGGCCGGGGGATAAAGGTCGGCAATCACCGACAGCGACGGTGCGGTTCCGCCCGCCTCGCCCGCGCCGACGCCAAAGCGCATCAGGGCGAGCTGCCAGAAGTTGGAGGCCAGTCCGCACGCCGCTGTGAAGGCGCTCCACACGATGCACGACAGACCGATCAGCTTCACCCGGTTCCAGCGGTCGGCGATCATCGCGACCGGCACCCCCATCGCCGCATAGAAAAGCGCAAAGGCAAGGCCCGTCAGCAACCCGAACTGTGTGTCGCTGAATTGCATGTCGGCGCGGATCGGTTCGACGAGCACCGACAGGAGCTGGCGATCGACGAAATTGATCGTGCCGACGACGAAGAGCATCCCCAGCGCAAAATTTCGCCGCGCGGTTCCCCCATAGATCTGCGCCCCTTTCGTGGCCGCGAAGGCGGTTGCCTCGGTCATGGCTCTCCCCATTGGTCGGCGAGTCCTCTCGCTTCAAAAATACTTAGATATTTAAGGTTATCTGTCAATGTGCTTTACAGTGTGCCGGCCAATGCAGGGAGGATGGCATGGAGATTCGCGGAAAAACAGCGATTGTGACGGGCGCGGCGAGCGGTATTGGTCGCGCGACCGCCGAAATTCTGGCGCGGCGGGGCGCTGCGGAAATTGCGCTCGTCGATGTGAATGATGCCGGGCTGGCAGAGACGGCGGCGCTGGTCGAAGCGCAGGGCACGCGTGCAAGCGTCCACCGGCTCGACCTGTCGGACATCGCTGCGGTCGAAGCCTGGTTCCGCGACCATGGCGACGTCGACATCCTGCACAATAATGCCGGGGTCGTGTCGGGCCTTCCGCAATTTCCAGACGTCGACGCCGCGCGCTTGCGATGGATCATCGACGTCAACGTCACCGCGCTTGTCGTCGCGACGCAGCTCGCGGTGCAGGCGATGCGCCAGCGCGGCGGCGGCGTTATCGTCAATACAGTGTCGACGGTCGCTCTCGGGACGGGCTTTTACGACGCCATGTATGCGACGACGAAGGCGGCGGCGATGATGTTCACGCGCTGCTGCGCCTCGCTGAAAGAAGAACATGGCGTCCGCGTCATGGGCATCCTGCCGGGGCTTGTCGACACGCCCATCCTCGACACCACCGGCGCAGGAGGAAAATCGGAATGGATGGAAACCGTGCTCGCCAACAATGAGGCATGCCTGCCCGAAGATATAGCCGAGGGCGTCGCGATGCTCATCGCCGACGACAGGCTGGCCGGGGGCGACTGGCTGGCCGTGCGCAGGCTCGAGGGCGCGATCGATTATGAGTGGGGGCACGCCGACACGGTCGTCTGACCGTGCGGCCACTCGGCGTTACCGCGTTGGGGCTTCGAGCATATTCTTGCCGAACAGGTTTGACCATTGCTCCTCGCTCAGCACGGGGCGAGCGCTCGACAGGTTGGCGGCGTTCTTGACGTCGGTCCCTGCGATGACGGCCGGGCGCTCGCCGACGCGAACAAACCAGTCGGCGATTGCGGGATAATCGTCGAGCGTCAGGCCGATGGCGCGTATCGCGCGCGTCCACGGCCAGGTCGCGATGTCGGCGATGCTATATTCCTCGGCCAGATAGTCCGCTTCCGACAGGCGCCCGTTAAGAACGTGGAGCAGCCGGAGCGTTTCGTTGCGATAGCGTTCGACGGGATAGGTCTGGCCTTCGGGTGCATAGCGAATGAAATGATGCGCCTGTCCCTGCATCGGACCAAAGCTTGCCATCTGCCACATCAGCCATTGCTGCGCCTGGCTTCGGCGGCGTGGATCGGCGGGGAGGAGCATGCCCGACTTTTCCGCAAGATAGAGAAGGATGGCACCGCTTTCGAATATTGGGAGCGGCGCGCCGCCGCCGACGGGATCATGGTCGACGATGGCGGGAAGTCGGCCGTTGGGATTGATCCGGCGATAGGCGGCAGTCAGGTGATCGCCCGCGAGCATGTCCATCTTGATCAGCCGGTGGTCGAGCCCGGTTTCCTCGAGCATGATCGATATTTTGTGCCCGTTCGGTGTGGGGGTGAAATAGACGTCGATCATGCTGAAGCCCCTTGTGCGAAACGGGTGCGAGCGAGGGCGAACACGCGGTCAAATGCCGCCCGGCCTGCCGGATAGCCCGCGACCGAAAGCGTCACGCCGACGATGGACCAGCGCTCGCCGCGCTGCAGCCTGAACCGGTAGCGTCCGATGAGGTTGCCCATAAGCTCGTCCTCTCCGTCGCGAATGAAATGGGCGGCGTCGACGATTGCGGCTACCTCGGCCTGTTTGCCCTCGACCGATGCCTGGAGGTTCGAAAGGCGGTGCGCGGTCGCGCCGAACGCTTCGAGCAGACGGCATCGCGCAGTCCACTCGTCGGATGATACGTCGGCCTTGAATGAGCCGATTGCGCTATAATCGATCGTTACGTTTGCACCGAACAGTGCGCGAAACGCTGTCCATTCGCGCGCGTCGAGCGCCGAGGCATAAGCGATTGCGACGGCCACCGCGGACTGCCGATCAAGCAGGTCTGCGATGGCCGCCGCTCCCCCCGGCATTGTCAGAATTTGACGCCCGCCTCGACCGAAATGCTGCGCGCCGGCTCGAGATAATGGATCGAGCGCGTCACGTCGGTGATGGGGAAGGGCAGGCGGAAGGCGCTGCCTGCGGTTAGCTTGTTTGTCAGGTTGCGCCCGACGAACGCGACGTGCCAGCGGTCCTCGGGCCCGCTCAATTGGACGCGCAGATCGACCTTGGCGTAGCCGCGCTGGAAACCGAAATTCGGGTCCTGATTGTCTGAATTAAAATATCCCGAACGCGCCGACACCACCCCGGTGACGTCGAGATCGAGCGAGGGCGACAGCGGCACCCATGCGTGGGCCGTCAAGCTTCCCGACCAGTCGGACACATAGGGCAGCGGCGCCCCGGCAATATTGTTCGCCGCGATGCTCGCCGGATTGGCCGGATCGCACGCGGAGATCGGCTGCGTCGCAAGGCAGGCCGCGCCCGGATAATCGATGTAACGGATATCCTGGTAAGCAGCCGATGCCTGCACGTCGAAATGGCGCGACGGTCGCAGAATGAAGGTGCTCTCGATCCCCGTCGATGCCGCGCTCGCCGCATTGCCTGTCTGATAGGTCGAGATCGTCGGGTTATAGACCGACACCTGCAGATTCTTGAACCGCGTATCGTAAACCGAGACGTTGGCCGTCAGCACGCCGAGCGTCGCACGAATGCCGCCCTCGATATTGCGCGATCGTTCGGGCTCGTACTGGAAGGTCGCATCGGTCGTGCCATAGGTGTTCGACACGAAGCCACCCGACTTCGACCCGCGGCCATAGGTGGCGTAAACCATGACGTCGGGGTTGATGTCATATTGGAGCGTGATCGACGGATCGACGTTGTTTTCCTTGCGCTTGCCCTGCGCCTGCGTGATCGGACGCAGGTTGAACGGGCCATAGATGCGCTCGCCGTCGAACGTCGCTTCCTTCTTCGTGTGCGTATAACGCAGGCTGCCGATGAAACGCAGCGCGTCGGTCGCATTCCACGTCGCCTGACCAAAGACCGAGTAGGATTCGGTCTTCTGGTCGAAGAAGGTGTGGAGCAGCCCGAAATAGGTCAGCGCGCTATTGTCGATATTGAAGCCGCCGAACTGGTCGAGATGATAGTCCGACTTATCGAAATAGGCGCCGACGATGAATTCAAGCGGGCGACCGGTCGGCGAAAGCAGCCGGATCTCCTGCGAGAATTGGTCGAACTTTTCAGGATAGCTGTTGTACACCGAATTGGTCGTCACCCCGCCGCCTGGCAGCGTCTGGTCGAACCCGTTGATCATCGCCGAATCGAACCAGCTGTATCCGGTGATCGAGGTTAGCGTATAGTCGCCGAGCTGGACGTTGGCGGTGCCCGAAATGTTGAGAGTCTCGCCGCGGATGCCTTCTTCGCCAAGCGCCGAATCTTCGAGGAAGCGCGTCTGGCGCAGATTGGGGACGGCTGTCGCCGAATCGGACACGGTGATCCCGCCCTCGATGTCCTGGTTTCCATATTCGACGCGCGCGGTGAAATCGAAGTCGGGGCTGGGTTCCCACAGCGCGGTGAAGCGAACGAGTTGCTGCTTCGTCTGCGGGTTCTTTTTGTCCGTCGCAAGGTTGCGGATATAGCCGTTGTTGTCGACGACGCGGCCGGCGAGGCGGACGCTCAGCGTCTCTGAAATCGGCCCCGACACATGGCCCGACAGTTCGAAGCCGTCATATTCGAAATCATAGCTTCCGGTGAGCGAACCTTCGAAATCGCGCGTCGGCGTCGCCGAAACGACGCTGATCGCGCCCGCCGCCGTGTTCTTTCCGAACAGCGCACCCTGCGGGCCGCGCAGCACCTCGACGCGCGCAATGTCAAAGAAGGGCGCCTGCGTCTGGCGACTGCGCCCGGCGTAGATACCGTCGACGTACAGGCTGACCGCTTGGTCGAACGAGAAATTCGACGGCGGCGAGCCGAAGCCGCGGATATAGATGACGTCGTTGCCTGCGGTCGTTTGGACGGCGACGTTGGGAACATAGGACGACATCGCCTGGAAATCGTTGACGCCGAGGTCCTGTAGCCTCTGGCCGCTCACAACCTCCATCGAAATCGGGACGTCCTGAATGCCCTGTTCGCGCTTTTGCGCAGTAACAATGATCTCATTGTCCAAACGGGCCTCGGCGGGCGCGGTTTGCGCCATCGCCGGTACTGCCCCGAAAATAATTGCTGCCCCGGCAACGCCCGAAAGCAGGACCTGATCCAATGCGCGCATCGACACCCTCCCTTGTGTAAATTTGCTGACGGTATGGGTGCGGCACGCCGCCTCCCATCCGTCAATTTGATTGACCCTTAGTATACTAATTGTTTTATACTTGTCCATAGCTGGACAGGAGGATTTGCAAGATGGACACTCTCGACGACGCCAACGCGCTCGCGCCGCTTCGCACGCGCCATTTGTGTACCGTGGAGTTCGAGGTCGAAGGCGGCATCATTGACATCGGGGCATCGCCATTCGGTGTGCAGCGGATGGGCTATGTCACGGGCGGCCGCTTTTTCGGACTGCGTATCAACGGCTTGGTGTTACCTGGTGGCGGTAACTGGTCGCGCAGCGGACAGCTAGCCGGGGACGAGGCGGTCGGGACTTTCGACGCGCGATCCGTGTGGCAGGCCGACAATGGCGACCGCATCTTCGTGAGCTATTCGGGACGCAGCGTCGTTCCTCCCGATGTGCGCGCGGCCTTCGCAGACCCCGACGCAGCGCCGGTCGAATCGTCGCGATATTATCTGCGAATCGCGCCCGTGTTCGAAACGGCGAGCACAGAGCTCGGTTGGCTCAACGCGATTCTCGCCGTCGGCGTCGGCGAGAGAACCGATTTTGGCGCCCGCCATGTGATCCACGAGGTGCTGTGATGATCGACCTTCATTATTCGGCGACCCCCAACGGGCAAAAGATTGCCATCATGCTCGAAGAGATAGGCGCGCCATATCGCGTTATCGCCTATGATATTTTCCGGGGCGACCAGCTGACGAGCGTGTTCGGGCGTATCAACCCCAATCACAAGCTTCCCGCGATCGTCGATCGGGCGCCTGCCGAAGGTGGCGAGCCCGTGACCGTCTTTGAATCGGGCGCGATCCTGCAATATCTGGCCGAGAAGAATGGCCGTTTCCTGCCGCCGAGCGGCGCGGCGCGTGCTGCGACATTGTCGTGGCTGACCTGGCAGGTCGCGGGGCTCGGTCCGATGGGCGGGCAGGCGAGCCATTTCCTCCGCTACGCTCCGCCGGGGCAGGACTATGCGGTCGAACGATACACGCGCGAACTCGACCGGCTTCTAACGGTGCTCGAACGCCGCCTCGAAAAATCGACCTATGTCGCGGGCGAGGACTATACGATCGCCGACATGGCGATCTGGCCCGGCCGGGCGTCGGCGTTCGTCATGGGCATAGAGCTCGACAAATGGCCGGCAATGAAGGCGTGGTTCGACCGGATCGCCGAGCGCCCCGCTGTGAAGCGTGCAATGGAACGTGCCGATCTGGCCGCGCCCGCGAAATATGTCGGGCGCCACCAGAAACTCGATGACGAGGAATGGTCGAACATGTTCGGCCCGGCCAATCACGCCGCTGTTACGCGCGACTAGGGCATAGTCCTGGGGGGTAGCGCGAGCAGCCTCAGCGCGGGGCGTGTTGGCGGTCGCCCCACAGGATCGCGCGATGCTCGTCGGTGAAGCCTGTCAGTCCGCCTTCGATCGTTTCGGCGCGCGCGACGCCGACCGTCATGCCTTCGGCGACCGCGGGGCGCTCGAACATCGCGGCGCCCCAGCGCGCAACATTGGGAAATCGCGCGCCATTATCAATCAACTGGCGGCGCAGATAGGGCAGGGTCGCCATATCGGCGATGCTATATTCGTCGCCGGCAAGCCACTCGGTCTCACCGAGCCTTTTGTCGAGAACCATCATCAGCCGGTCGACCTCGCGTGTATAGCGATCGATCGCATAATCGTGGCGGTCCTTTGCATAATGGGTGAAATGTGCAGCCTGTCCGAACATCGGGCCGATACCCGACAGCTGGAACATCAGCCATTGCCAGCATAGCGCGCGCTTCACCGGATCGGCGGGGAGGAAGCGCCCCGTCTTTTCGGCGAGGTAAAGCAGGATTGCGCCGGTTTCCCACAAGACGAAACCCGGACCTGCCGGACCGTCGTCGTCGACAATGACCGGGGTCTTGTTGTTCGGATTGAGCGCGAGGAACGCGGGGGTCAGTTGATCGCCCGCGAGGATGTCGACCGGTTCAAGCTGCCATTCGAGATCCATTTCGAGCAGGGCAATCGCGATTTTGCGCGCATTGGGCGTCGGCCCGCCATAAAGGGTGATCATTGCGCTATTCCTCCCGGCCCAGCCATCGCCTCAGAATCTCGCCCGTATCCTGCCCGACCGCGAGCGGCGCGGGGCGGCGTACACTACCGGGTGTAGCCGACAGCTTCGGGAACACGCCTTGCATCGTCACCGCTCCCAGTTCGGGGTCGTCGACCGTGACAAGCGCTCCGCGCGCCGCGAAATGCGGATCGTTCAGCATATCTTCCGCGTCATAGACCCGCCCCGCCGGGACACTTGCGTCAAGCAGGCGTGCCTCGAGTTCGGCGATGGTCAGCGTGCGGGTCCAGTCGGCGATGAGCGCGTCGAGTTCCTCCTGATGCGCGCCGCGCGCGCGGTGCGTCGCATAACGGGGGTCGTGCGCCAGTCCGGGCCGCCCCATCGCTTCGGCGAGCCGCGCGAACACGCCGTCCTGGTTCGCGCCGATCAGATAGTCGCCGTCGCGGCAGGGATAGACGTTCGAAGGCGCAATGCCCGGCAGCGTCGAACCGGTCCGCTTGCGCTTGGCGCCGCTGACTGAATAGTCGGAGACTGTCGATTCCATCACTTGCAACACGGCCTCGTAAAGCGCCGAATCGATAATCTGGCCTTCGCCTGTCTGGGTACGGTGGTGGAGTGCGGCAAGCGCGCCGAGGCATCCATAGGTCGCTGCAAGCGTATCGCCAATCGACACCCCCATCCGTGCGGGGGGCAGGTCGGGATAGCCGACTATCCCGCGCCAGCCGCCCATCGCTTCGCCGATGCCGCCGAAGCCCGCGCGCGCCGAATAAGGGCCGGTCTGGCCATAGCCCGAAACGCGCACGACGATCAGGCCAGAGTTCGCCCGGCGGAGTTCGGCCGGGTCGAGATTCCATTTTTCGAGCGTCCCCGGCCGGAAATTTTCGATCAATATGTCGGCTTCGGCAATCAGGTCGCGGGCGAGCGCCTGACCCTCTGGCGAACGCAGGTCGACCGCCACCGAATATTTGTTCCGGGCAATGACGCGCCACCAGCTCGGCTTCTCGCCTTGGCCCCAGTGGCGCATCTGGTCGCCCGTTTCGGGAGGTTCGATCTTGACGACTTCGGCGCCCATGTCGCCAAGGAGCTGGCCGCAAAAGGGTCCTGCGATAAGCTGGCCCATTTCGACGACCTTGATTCCTTCCAGCGCTCCCCCGCCGCTGTTCGCGTCTGTCATTTCATTCCTTTCGGGACCGGACTGGCCAGAGGCGGTCGCCTCGCACCCCATTGGCTCTTTATACTTAGAATGCTATGTAATTTTCAACCTGCTAATTGGTCGGACCCGCCAGGAAGGAAAAAATGTCGATAAATCAGAGTGTGGAGATGGTCGAGGTCGGACCGCGCGACGGCCTGCAGAACGAATCGCGGGTGATCTCGACGGCCGACAAGGCCGAACTGGTCCGCCGCGCAATCGACTATGGCACACGCCGCATCGAGGTGACGAGCTTCGTCAATCCGAAGAGGGTGCCGCAACTTTCCGACGCCGAGCAGCTGGTGACGCTGCTGCCCGATCGCGCCGACGTGACCTATATCGGCCTCGTTCTCAATCGCCGCGGGGCCGAAAGGGCGCTTGCCACGGGGCGCATCGACGAGCTGGGGGCCGTGTGCGTGACGACCGACAGCTTCGGTATCCGCAATCAGGGACAGAACGCCGCCGAATCGCTCGCCGCCGCCATCGAAATCGTCGCGCTGGCAAAGGCGTATGGCCGCAGCGCGCAAATTACCATTGCGACCGCCTTCGGCTGTCCGTTCGAGGGCCGCGTGGCGTTGCAGCAGGTTGTCGAGATGGCGAAACGCGCCGCCGACGCGGCGCCGCGCGAGGTCGCGCTTGCCGACACGATCGGCGTCGGAGCGCCGGGGCAGGTGGCCGAGACGGTCGGGCGCGTGCGCGAGGCGATCGCTGGATTGCCGCTCCGCGCCCATTTCCACAATACGCGCAACACCGGACTCGCCAATGTCTGGGCGGCGGTTTGCGAGGGCGTGGCGACGGTCGACGCATCGCTCGGTGGGCTTGGCGGCTGTCCCTTCGCTCCCGGCGCTGCGGGCAATGTTCCGACCGAGGATGTCGCTTATCTTTTGGAGCAAAGCGGCGTTGTCACGGGCCTTGACCTGGCCAAGGCGGTCGATGCGGCCCGATGGCTGACCGGCGTAATGGAGCGATCGCTCCCTGCGCTCGTCAGCAAGGCTCCGGCCTTTCCCAATGTTTGAACTGTACCGGGAGACGCTGCAATGAACTGGTCCGAAGACCTGAGCGCGGCGAAGATTGCGGCGCGCGTCGAACGTTTCGTGCGTGAAGAGGTTGTGCCCTATGAGCGCGACGATCGCTGCGGCCCGCACGGCCCGTCGGACGATCTCGTCCGCGAGCTGCGCGCCAAGGCACGCGATGCGGGTGTCCTGACGCCGCACATCCTCGACGATGGCGCGCACCTCAGCCAGCGCGCGACGGCGATGGTGCTGAAGCCGTCGGGCCTCTCGCCGCTCGGGCCGGTCGCGGTCAACGTCATGGCCCCCGACGAGGGCAATATGTACCTGATCGGCAAGGTCGGGACGGACGAACAGAAGGAGCGTTTCCTGCGGCCGCTCGTGCGCGGTGAGGTGCGTTCGGCCTTTTTCATGACCGAACCCGCGGCCGAGGGCGGTGCGGGTTCCGACCCGTCGATGATGCAGACGCGCTGCTACCGCGACGGCGACGACTGGATCGTCGACGGCCGCAAGGCGTTCATCACGGGCGCGCAGGGCGCCAGCGTCGGCATCGTGATGGCCAAGGCCGAGGAGGGGGCGTGCATGTTCCTCGTCGATTTGCCCGACCCTGCGGTGCGGATGGAGCGGCTGCTCGACACCATCGACAGCTCGATGCCCGGCGGCCACAGCATCGTGCGGATCGACAATCTGCGCGTCCCCGGCGCGCAGATGCTCGGCGCGCCGGGCGAGGGGTTCAAATATGCGCAGATCCGCCTGGCGCCCGCGCGCCTGTCGCACTGCATGCGCTGGTGGGGCGCGTGCCAGCGCGCGCACGAGATTGCGACCGCCTATGCCTGCACGCGCATGGCGTTCGGCAAGCCGCTCGTCGACCATGAAGGGGTCGGCTTCATGCTCGCCGAAAATCGCATCGACCTGAAGCAGGCCGAGCTGATGATCGACTGGTGCGCCGACATACTCGACAGCGGTTCGCTCGGTACTGCCGAAAGTTCGATGGCGAAGGTCGCGGTGTCGGAAGCGCTGATGCGGATCGCCGACCGCTGCGTGCAGGTGATGGGCGGAACGGGCGTCAGCGGCGACACGATCGTCGAACAGGTTTTCCGCGAGGTGCGGGCCTTCCGGATTTACGACGGCCCGACCGAGGTCCACAAATGGTCGCTCGCCAAGGCGGTGAAGCGCGAATGGATGCAGGGCAACGCAAGGAACAGCGAAGGGACAGCATAATGACAACGGTCGCGGGACGGACAATCATCGTGACCGGCGCATCGGCGGGGCTCGGTGCGCATTTTGCGCGCCTTTATGCTGCGGCGGGCGCGCGCGTCGTCCTTGCCGCGCGCCGCGTCGACCGCGTCGAGGCGCTGGCGGCATCGATCGAGGGTGAGGGCGGCGAAGCGCTGCCCGTCGCGATGGACGTCGGCGATGCGGACTCGGTCGCTGCCGCCTTCGACGCCGCAGAGGCGCGCTTCGGTCTTGTCGATACCATCGTTGCCAACGCTGGCGTTTCGATGGTGGGGCGGTCGACCGACCTGTCGGCGGACGCGATCCGCCAGGTGCTCGACACCAATATCGCCGGCGTATACCTGACCGTGCGCGAGGGCGCGCGGCGCCTGATCGCATCGGGAAGCCGCGAAAGCGGCGCGGGACGCGTCATCATCATCGGATCGATCACTTCGCACATGACCGCCGTTGGCGACGCGGCCTATGCCGCGTCAAAGGCCGCGGTGGCGCACCTCGGCCGCAATTTTGCGCGCGAATGGGTGCGCCAGGGCATCAACGTCAATGTCATCCAGCCGGGCTATATCCAAAGCGAGCTGGCGGGCGACCTCTATCAGACCGAAGCGGGCGCACAGAAAATTGCCGCATTCCACCGGCGCCGCCTGCAGCCAGTCACCTCGCTCGACCCGTTCATGCTGCTGTTCGCGTCGGACGCGTCGGCCTGCGTGACGGGCGCCGTCATCGACGTCGACGACGGACAGTCGCTGTAACGGCGGCGGTCTTTGCTGAAGCCGATTATCCAAATTTGTTGCGATGTCCGCACCGGATCAACGCGACCATTTCCGGCGTCAGCTTTCGCATCGCCTCGACTTTCTTTTCATAACCATAGGCGTTGGGGACCTCGGCCAGCCCACTCGTTGTTCCGCGGCCGGCGCGATACATTGAGGCAGCCTGCACGGCACCGTCGAGCTCGCCGCGCATCGACAGCTCGGTCAGGATCTCGATGGCCTTTGCCGTGTTGCGCGGAAGCAGATAGTCGCCGGACAGCGCTTGCCAGCGGGACGATTGCGATTGGCTGATCCCGACTCCCGCCCTCCAGGGATATTGCACGCCGGTCAGATATTTTGCCGCCAGCAGGTGCGCGGCCGCGTCCCTCGGGCGCAGTCGGGCGGGCGTGGCATATCTGATGGCCTTGGTCAGCGCTTCGGTCTTTTCGGTGCGATAATTACAGGTGGAGAAAAATCAGGGGGCATGTCACTTTCTTCAATTCTCTCGCAATAATGGGCTCTCTCGAGAATTGGACCGGTTTTTCCAAGGCAGACCATGAAACGACCGATAACCACGGTAATACCAGAAAATCTGCCAAAATCGAGAAAAACCCGCAGTTTTCTGCGGGTTATGTGGTGCCGGCTGTCAGACTCGAACTGACGACCTACCGCTTACAAGGCGGTTGCTCTACCAACTGAGCTAAGCCGGCGCACCTTGAGCGCCCCCTAGAACATTTTTTGTCGCGAAGGAAACTCTGTTGTTGGAGTGAATGGTGGCGGCGGTGTGCTCCCGATTGTGTTGGCGGGGCCGCTTGTGACGAGCTGACGCCAGAGCTTGGGTCAAACGGCTTTCGCGTTGGAAATCAAAGGATACCGAACGTCCAACCCTCGGTGTGCGCGATCGCCGCGTCGAGCGGGACAGGTGACCAGATGTCGCGCCGGTGCGCGATGGCGCGGAGCCATGCGGCGGTGAGCAGGGCGTCGCTGGCGTGGTCGCTCAGCGGGCCGCGCATCCCGGTCACGGGCGAACCCAGTGCGGCGAGCGCGCAATCGAGCGCGGCGCCGTCGCGGATCTTGCTGCGGCCCGGCGCCATGCCCGCGGCGCGTGCGGCGAGGCTGGTGTAGATTTCGACGAGCAGCGGGCCGCGCGCCGGAACCGGGTCGAGCGGCCACAGCGGGATGCGCCCGCGCAGCCGGTGGAGCAAACGCATGCCGCTCAGGCTCGCCTTGCCGACCTGCGCGGCGCCGACGAGGTTGAAATTGCTGACGCTGGCGGCTTGGCGGGTCGCGCGCTGGTGCCGTTCGACGAGGCGCAACCGCCCCGCGCCGGGTTCGAAACGGTCGCCGGTGTCGCCCTTGGCGTGGCGAAAATGCCGCCGCGCTTCTGGATGGGCGAGAAAGCTGTGCGCTTCGTAATGCGGATCGGTCGCGCAAATCCGCTCGACGAGCGCCCACAAGTCGGGGAGGTCGCCGGGGCTTTCGCTCCATTCGGGGAAATAGGCGCCATGATCGGCAAAGGCGAAGGCAGCTGAAAAATCGAAGCCGATCAGCATGTCGATGCCTTCGTCGGCGCGTGCCTCGAGCCAGGCCAATATTTCGGCCCGCGACCATTTGCGGCCCGGGCGCACCAATGCCGGGGCCTCGTTCTCGCACGCGACCGCAAGCGCGATTCCGGCCTGCCGCAGACCGCGCGCGCCCGACCAGTCGAGCGCGGCAAATTGGGTGAAATGGCGCATCCGTGCCCCTTTAGCGCCGCGATGCGGCTTGCACAAAGCCGCACCGCGCCCCACATGCTGCCCATGCTTATCGAAACCGAATCGACGCCGAACCCCGCGACGCTCAAATTCCTGCCTGGCAGGGTGGTAATGGAAGCCGGTACTCGCGACTTTGCGAGCCCGGAGGAGGCCGCTGCGTCGCCACTGGCGACCGCATTGTTCACGCTCGGCGATGTCACCGGCGTGTTCTTTGGCCGCGACTTTATTTCGGTCACCATCGCCCCGGGGGCCGAATGGAGCGACGCAAAGCCCGATGTGCTCGGCATCGTGATGGACCATTTCTTGGCCGAAATGCCGCTGTTCCATCCCGCCAGTGCCGCGGGGATCAGCGTTCCGGGCGAGAATGAAGAGGATTTCTCCGACGATCCCGCCGATGCCGACATCGTCGCGCAGATCAAGGAACTCATCGAAACGCGTGTGCGACCGGCGGTTGCGAACGACGGCGGCGACATCGTTTATCGCGGGTTCGACAAGGGCAATGTCTATCTGAAGATGCAGGGCGCGTGCGCGGGCTGTCCTTCCTCGACGGCGACGCTGAAAAATGGCATCGAATCGCTGCTCAAGCATTATGTTCCCGAAGTGACGGCCGTCCACGCCGTCTGACCGGCCCCAATCAGGAGTTTGCCGAATGAGCGAGCCGCTTTCCGATAGCGCCCTCGACCAGCTGTTCCGTACCGCGCGCACCTATAACGGCTACCTCGACAAGCCGGTGAGCGAGACGCAGTTGCATGCAATCTGGGACCTGATGAAGTACGGCCCGACGAGTGCGAACAGCCTGCCGGCGCGGATCGTCTGGTGCGTCTCGGATGCGGCGAAGCAGAAGCTCGCGCCGCTGACCATGCCCGCGAATGGCGAAAAGATTTTGAAGGCGCCCGTCACCGCGATCATCGCGATGGACAATGAATTTTACGAACATCTTCCCGACTTGTTCCCGCACACCGATGCGCGCAGCTGGTTCGCGGGCGATGCAAAGCATGCGGAGACCACCGCCTTTCGCAACTCGAGCTTGCAGGGCGCCTATTTCATCATGGCGGCGCGCGCGCTCGGGCTCGATACGGGGCCGATGTCAGGGTTCGACAATGCGGCGGTCGATGCCGCCTTTTTCGTCGATGAGCCCAATGTGAAGAGCAATTTCATCTCGACGCTGGGCTATGGCGACCCCGCGAGCATTTTTGATCGCAGTCCGCGCCCCGATTTTGCGCGCTTCAACCGTATCGCCTGACCGGGCCCGCCAGATCCCATGCGCCAACTTGTCATCGATTCGGCGAGCGAGGCTTGCACGGTGGCACTGTTCGACGCCGGGACGCTGGTCGATTTCCGGCACGAGGTAATCGGGCGCGGGCATGCTGAACGGCTCGTTCCGCTGATCGCCGAACTGGACGGCGGTGGGCGCGCCGATGAAATATTGGTCGGCTGTGGCCCCGGAAGCTTTGCGGGCGTGCGCATCGGCATCGCGGCAGCGCGCGCGCTCGCGCTCGGTTGGCAGATCCCGACGCGCGGCTTCTCGACACTCGCGCTGGTCGCGGCGAGCGCCGCCGACGATATTGCCGCCGCGGGCGGATCAGTGGTCGTGATGGAAGGTGGGCACGGCCAGTATTTCGTCCAGCCCTTTGCCGCCGACCTGTCGCCGCGCGGCGACGCACAATCGCTCCTTCCCGACGACGCGGTTGGGCATCGCGACGAACTGGCTGTGGGCAATCGGGCGGAAGCCTTTGTCGAACGCCGCGGATCGGGCAGGGCGCGCACGACCTTGCCCGATGCGCGCGCCTTTATCCGCCTGCCCGAACAGGCCTTGTTCGATAATCCCGGCCCTACCTATGGCCGCGCGCCCGATGCCAAGCCGATGCACGCTCCATGACCTGTCCGGTGTCCCTGTCTGCGGCAACCCCCGCCGACCTCGCCGCCGTCATGTCCGTAATGGAGGCGGCGTTCGATCCCGCCTATGGCGAAGCATGGAGTTCGGCGCAGCTCCTCACGCTGTTCGCGCTGCCTTCGGCCCGGATTGCGCTTGCCCGCGATGACGAGTCGCCGTGCGGTTTCTACGCGGCGCGGATTGCCGGCCCCGAAAGCGAATTGCTGTTGCTCGCGGTCGACCCCGCGTGGCGCGGGCGCGGCATCGGCCGTGCGCTGCTGCGTGACTGGCAGGCGTGGGCGTCCGCCAAGGGCGCCGACGATCACTTCCTTGAAATGCGCGCCGATAACGACGCGGTTCATCTGTACAGCCAGACCGGGTTTGTGGAGTGCGGGCGTCGCCGCGACTATTATCGTGGTGGCGACGGCAAGCTTCGCGACGCGATTACAATGCGGCATCGGAAATAGAATTGCGGGAAATTTCTATGGGGCATTGCGAAATTACCGCCAAAATGGCATAAATATAACTGGGCGGGGGGACGATGTAATATTCGCCGTCCATATCTCTGGGTTGCTAAAGACAAGGGAAATCATCGATGGCGGATCAAGCCGATACAAATGAAATGCTCGTCACACTGACCGCGGATATAGTGGCCGCCCACGTCAGCAATAATAGCGTCGCAATTTCCGATCTCGCTCTTTTGATCAATAACGTCCATTCGGCGCTTTCGACGCTGGGGAGCGAGCCCGTCGCGGAAGAAAAACCGGTTCCCGCGGTGTCGATACGCGCATCGGTAAAACCCGATCACATCGTCTGCCTCGAAGACGGCAAGAAGCTGAAGATGCTGCGCCGTCACCTGATGACGCATTATGGAATGACGCCCGACGAGTATCGCGCGAAGTGGGGACTTCCCGCCGATTATCCGATGGTTGCCCCCAACTATGCCGAAAAGCGCCGCGAACTCGCAAAGCAGATCGGGTTGGGCACCAAGGGGCGCGGCGGCGGGCGCAAGCGCAAAAAAGCCTGACCGTTCCGGTCGGTACTGCCGCAAAGCGGTCGGGGGCGGGGCCTGCGGGCGCCGCCCTTGTTCTATCCGCACCGCGAAACTATAGAGTCGGATAGATAAAAGTCACGGCTGCCCAAGGCAGGAAAGGCGCGCATGTCCGGTAAAATCGATCTTGAAGCATTGTGCCACGAAAAGGGGCTGCGCATCACCGAACAGCGCCGGATCATCGCGCGCGTGATTTCGGATTCGGAGGATCATCCCGACGTCGAGACGCTCTATGAGCGTGCCTCGGCAATCGATAGCGGGATATCGATCGCGACCGTCTATCGTACCGTCCGCCTGTTCGAAGAAGCGGGCATCCTCGACCGGCATGATTTCGGCGACGGCCGCTCGCGCTACGAAGCGGCGCCGGAGGCGCATCACGACCATCTGATCGATGTCGAAACCGGCAAGGTCATCGAATTCGTCGATCCCGAGCTTGAGGCGTTGCAAAAGGTCATCGCCGAACGGCTGGGCTATCGCCTCGTCGACCATCGCATGGAGCTTTATGGTGTCGCCATCGGTCGCGACAAGGGCTGAACCTGCACGCGTCACCTGGCGCGTCGTTGCGCGCCTGTTGCTGATGGTGCTGACGCTGCTGTTCCTGATCGTTCCGCATCTTCTCTATCGCGCAGTGGGTCGGCCGTCGCCGATGGTGATGGCTTTTCTGAACGCGGTCGGATGGATCGCGGGTCTTCGTATCCGCACCACGGGCACCCGCCTTCGTCGCGATGTGCTGTTCGTTTCGAACCATGTCAGCTGGCTCGACATATTGGCGCTTGGCGGCGCGGCGCGGTCGTCGTTCGTGTCGAAGGCAGAGGTCGGGACCACCCCGCTTGTCGGATGGCTCGCCGATCAGAACCATACCATCTATGTGCAGCGCGAAGCGAAGCGCGAAATCCAGAGCCAGGCGGAAAATTTGCGCAGCGCGCTTGCCCACGGCCGTCCGGTGACGCTGTTTCCGGAGGGAACCACGGGGCCGGGGGATGGCCTGTTGCCCTTTCGCCCGGCGCTGCTGCAGGCGGTGATCCCGACCCCGCCGCGACTTCAGGTTCAACCGGTATTCCTTGATTATGGCGACGAAGGCCCTGAAATTGCTTGGCTCGATCCCGAATCCGGGCTCGATAATTTCAAGCGGCTTTTGGGGCGCAAGCATCCCGTGCCGCTGATCATTCATTATCTCGATCCACTGCCTGATGCGGTGGAACGCGACCGGAAAACCCTCAGCGAGGCAGCGCGCGCCGCAATCGCCGCGCGGATGGCGCAGCCCGCGCACTCTTCCGCCCGCGCACCGCATCGCCTATAGCGCGCCGATGAAATCCGACTCTCCCCCAAATTCTCATAAGACCTTTCACGTCAAATCCTTCGGCTGCCAGATGAACGTCTATGACGGCGAACGCATGGCAGAGATGCTGGGCGCCGAGGGCTATGTGCCCGCCGCCGACGGCAGCGATGCCGACCTGGTCGTGCTCAACACCTGCCACATCCGTGAAAAGGCGGCCGAGAAAGTCTACTCGGACATCGGTCGGTTGAAACGCGCCGACGGCAGCACGCCGACGATCGCCGTCGCCGGATGCGTTGCGCAGGCCGAGGGCGCCGAGATTGCGCGCCGCGCGCCGAGTGTCGATGTCGTCGTCGGTCCGCAGGCGTACCACCGCCTTCCCGACCTGATCGCGCGCGCCGAACGCGGCGAGAAGGCGGTCGACCTCGACATGCCGATCGAGAGCAAGTTCGGCGCGCTGCCCAAACGCAGCGGAAACCAGCGCCCGACCGCCTTCCTGACCGTGCAGGAAGGCTGCGACAAATTCTGCACCTATTGCGTCGTCCCCTATACGCGCGGGGCGGAGATCAGCCGGCCTTTCGCCGACCTGATCGCCGAGGCGCGCGCGCTCGTCGCGGGCGGGGTGCGCGAGATCACCTTGCTTGGCCAGAATGTGAACGCGTGGGACGGCGAAGACGACAAGGGCAGGGCGATCGGCCTCGACGGATTGATCCGCGCCCTCGCGAAAGAGGACGGTCTCGAACGCATCCGCTACACGACGAGCCATCCCAACGACATGACCGACGGGCTGATTGCCGCGCATGGCGAGGTCGAAAAGCTGATGCCTTTCCTTCACCTGCCGGTGCAGGCGGGGAGCGACCGCATCCTCGCGGCGATGAACCGCAGCCACAGCGTCGACAGCTATCTGAAAATCATCGAGCGCGTCCGCGCCGCGCGCCCCGACATTGCGATTTCGGGCGACTTCATCGTTGGTTTCCCCGGCGAGAGCGATGCCGATTTCGAGGCGACGCTCGATATCGTGCGCGCGACCAATTATGCGATGGCTTACAGCTTCAAATATTCGCGCCGCCCCGGCACGCCCGCCGCGACGATGGACGATCAGGTCGACGAAGCGGCAATGAACGATCGGCTCCAGCGGCTTCAGGCGCTGCTCAACGAGCAGCAACAGGCGTTCAACGAGGCGACCGTGGGGCGGACGACGCGCCTGTTGCTCGAACGCAAGGGCAAGCTCGACGGCCAGCTTATCGGCAAATCGCCCTGGCTCCAGTCGGTGCACGTCATCGCGCCGGGCCTCGCGATCGGCGACATGGTCGATGTCCGCATCACCTCGGCGGGTCCGAACAGCCTTGGCGCCGAGGCGCTGGTGGAAGCGGCGGTTTAGTGGCCATCGCACGTCGCGTGTTCCCTTGCAGGCGGAAACTCGGAGTATCGCAGCCCGATCATCACATGCTGGACTCCCGCCTTCGCGGGAGTACACAGTTTATGCCTCTAGCCCAAGGAGTCCTGCCCACGTGTCCAAACGCCCGATGACCGCCGCTGCCCCCGCCGAACCCGGCGACCGCGTTCGACTGACGGCCGAATTTGAACGGACACAATTGCTGGGAATCCTTTTCGGCGAATTCGACCGCAATCTGGTGGCCATCGAGAACCGCCTCGGCGTCTATATTTCGGCGCGCGGCAACCGCGTGCAGATCGAGGGCGAGGCCGAGGCCGCGGCGCGCGCGCGCGATGTTCTCACCGACCTGTATGACCGCATCGAAAAGGGGCAGGAGGTCGACGCGGGCATGGTCGACGGGGTGATCGCGATGTCGGCGCAGCCGACGCTCGACGGCATCATCCGGCACGACCAGAATGAAGCGCCGCCGGTGATGATCCGCACGCGCAAGAAAACGATTGTCCCACGCGCGCCGTCGCAGGTTCCCTATATGCAGGCGCTCGCGCGCGACGACGTGATCTTCGCGCTCGGTCCCGCGGGCACCGGCAAGACCTATCTTGCCGTGGCACAGGCCGTTGCGCAGCTCATCACCGGCAGCGTCCAGCGGCTCATCCTGTCGCGCCCCGCGGTCGAGGCGGGCGAAAAGCTCGGTTTCCTGCCCGGCGACATGAAGGAAAAGGTCGACCCCTATCTGCGCCCGCTCTACGACGCGCTGCACGATTGCCTTCCTGCCGAGCAGGTCGAGCGCCGCATTGCGAGCGGAGAGATCGAGATTGCGCCGCTGGCCTTCATGCGCGGGCGGACGCTTGCCGATGCGTTCATCATCCTCGACGAAGCGCAGAATACGACGATCCCGCAGATGAAGATGTTCCTGACGCGTTTCGGGATGAACAGCCGGATGGTCATTTGCGGTGACCCCAAACAGGTCGACCTGCCGATGCCCGCAACCTCCGGTCTCGCCGACGCTGTGGCGCGGCTCGAAGGGCTCGAGGGCATCAACGTCAGCCGCTTCACCGCCGCCGACGTCGTGCGTCACCCGATCGTCGGCCGCATTGTCGAAGCCTATGAAGGGCCCGGCAGCTGAACGCCAACGCGGATACGGACCGCGACGAGCTCGCCGAGGAACGCACGGCCTGGGCCGAGGACCGCACCCTGATGGCCAACGAGCGGACCTTCGCCGGCTGGATGCGCACCGGAATGGCGGCGGTCGGCATCGGCCTCGGTTTCAATGCCCTGTTCGGAAAGCTCGAGCCCGCGTGGGTGCCGCGCGCGATCGCCACGATCTTCATCCTGATGGGCGTGTTCATTTTCTGGGCGGCGCAGCGCAGTGGCTGCGCGGTCAACGATCGGCTCAGCGCGCACCAGGCCGAGCCGCTCAAGGGAATGAAACTGCGGCTCGTCGCGGCCATGTTCTCGCTTGGGGGGCTCGCGCTGGCCGCCGCAATCTGGCTACTCGACATTCGGCTCGACTAGATTTTCCTGGCCGCGGTCGCGCAACGCTCGCCGTGTCGCGGCGTTGGACGGGCATGTTCTACGACAATCTTTTCGGGCTGCTTCGCGTGGTCGTGATCTCGGTCGCCGCCTACGCAATCCTGATCCTCATCCTTCGTGCCGCCGGGAAACGTGCCCTCGCAAAGCTCAACGCTTTCGATCTTGTCGTAACTGTCGCCCTCGGCTCGACGCTTTCCTCCGTCCTGCTTTCGAGCGAAATCGCACTCGCCGAAGGGGCTTTGGCGTTCGTCATGCTCGCCCTGCTCCAATGGATCGTCGCAAAGCTGTCGATCCATTCGGCGCCGGTACGCCGCGCGACGCGTGCCCGGCCAGCGCTGCTGCTTCGCGACGGGGCCATTTTGCACGAGACATTGCGCGACGAACGGGTAACCACCAGCGAAGTCTATTCGGCCGTTCGCGGGCAGGGCGTTGCAAAACTCGCCGACGTTGCAGCGGTTGTGCTCGAAACCGACGGGTCGCTTAGCGTGATCGCGCGCCCGGCAAGCGGATCTGTCGATACGCTCGATTTTCTGCCCGACTGAATGAGCGAAAGCCTTGGGCATCGCTTCAGGCAATTAATGCGAACGACTCCTATTAGCAAAAACCTTGACCCCTAAAATTTGATTGCCTATTTCGCGGCTATTGCGAATCACTCGCAATAAAATTAGGGGGATCAAGATTGTCCGTACAACGACGAATATATTGCGCACGCCTTGCGTGCGGCGTGGCCGTGCCTGTTTTTGCGTCGCTCGCCGCTCCTGCCGCCGCGCAAGACAATGACGGTGCCTATTGGCTGGCACGCAAGAATCAAATCGTTGTCACCGCCACGCGCGTCGCGACCCGGGCCGAGGATTTGCCGGTCACCGTCACCGTCAAGACCGACGAACAGATTGCCGACGAACTCGTCACCGACATTCGCGACCTCGTCCGCTTCGAGCCTGGCGTCAGCGTCCAGCGTCAGCCCGCGCGCTTCGGTGCGGCGCTCGGTGCGACCGGGCGCGCCGGTAATGAAAGCTTCAACATCCGCGGGATCGGCGGCAATCGCGTCCTGATCCAGATCGACGGCGTGCGCGTTCCCGACGGTTTCAGTTTCGGCGCACAGGCGTCGGGGCGCGGCGATTATGTCGACCTCGGCCTTATCAAGTCTGTTGAAATATTGCGCGGCCCCTCTTCGGCGCTTTACGGCAGCGACGGTCTTGCGGGCGCGGTCAGCTTTATTACCGCCGACCCGGCCGATTTCATCGCGGGCAGCAATGCGGTCGGCGGCCTCGCGCGCGCCGCCTATGGCAGCGCCGACAAGGAGTTCAGCGAGACCGTCATTCTTGCCGGGCGTAGCGGCGCCTGGTCGGCGATGGCCGCCTATACGCGCCGCGACTGGCAGGAACTCGATAACAAGGGCGCCGTCGGAGGCACCGGGTCGACGCGCACCTTGCCTAACCCGCAGGATGGCTATTCGAATGCTGCGCTCGCGCGCATCGTCTATGATCCGGCGAACGGCCACAAGCTGCGCCTGACCGGTGAATATCTCGATACGCAGCTTTATACCAATGGCCTGACGGGAGTTGGTCCCGGCAGCTTTGGCGCCTCGGTTGACCGGCTCGAGGGCTGGGACAGCGGCGACCGCAAGCGCGTCACGATCGACTGGAGTTGGGAAGGCGAGGGGGCGATCGATTTCGCGCGCGTCGCGCTTTACTGGCAGGACGGCGAGGATCGCCAATATACCGAAGAGGATCGCACGCCGTCTGCCGACCGCACGCGCCTCAACACTTTCGAAAATCGTGTAATCGGCGCATCCGCCGACGCGCGCGCCGACTTTGCGACCGGCGCCGTCACGCATCGTCTGGTATTCGGCGGCGATGTCAGCATAACGCGCCAGCGCGGTATTCGCGACGGCACCGTCCCGCCCTTTGGCGAAACCTTTCCCACACGCGCCTTTCCCGAAACCGACTTCACCCGCGGCGGCCTGTTCGCAGGCGACGAGATCGGGATCGCCGACGGGCGGGTGCGGCTCTATCCGGCGGTGCGTTTCGATTTCTATGACCTGTCGCCGCAGGACGACCCGCTGCTTCCCGCCTTTTCGGGGGCAGGGCAGGACGGATCGCGCCTGTCGCCGAAATTCGGTGCGGTGTGGAAGCTCACTGACGAGGTGCGCCTGTTCGCCAATTATGCGACCGGGTTCAAGGCGCCCGAGCCGGGGCAGGTCAACCAGTTCTTCGAAAATCTGGCGTTCGGCTATACCTCGGCGCCCAATCCCGACCTCGATCCCGAGCGCAGCGAAAGCATCGAAGGTGGGCTTCGCTTCTCGGCAGACAATATCAGTCTCGACGTCACGGCCTTTTCGGCGCGCTACAAGGATTTCATCAGCCAGGAAGTGGTGAGCGGCAGTTTCACGCCTGCCGACCCCGCCGTCTATCAGTTCGTCAATCTCGATCGCGCCCGCGTCAAGGGAGCCGAAGCGCGGTTCGAGGGGCGGGCGTCGTCCGGCCTGTATGCGACGCTCGCCCTATCCTATGCGAAGGGTAACGAGATTTTGCCTGATGGATCGCGCGTGCCCTTGTCGACGATCGATCCGCTCAAGCTCGTCGTCGGCGTCGGCTATCGCGAACCGCAGAGCGGGCGCTTTGGCGGCCAGCTCATCATGACGCACAGCGCGCGCAAGGAGGCATCGCGGACCGAAGGGCTCTGCACGCCCTCCTGCTACCGTCCCGACGGCTTCACGATCCTCGACGCAACGGCCTTCGTCCGCATCGTCGAAGGGCTGACGCTGCGCGCCGGCGTCTTCAATATTCTCGACAGGAAATACAGCTGGTGGAGCGACGTGCGCGGGCTCGCGTCCACCTCGACCGTTACCGACGCCTACACCCAGCCGGGCCGCAATGCGAGCGCGTCGCTGAGCTTCCGTTTCTGACAAGATGAAGAGGATTGGACCGATGAAAACCATTCGTACAACCGCCGCCGCGCTGCTGATTTCGGTCGCGCTGCCGCTCCCTGCCACGGCGCATCCACCGATCGCCGCCGAGGATGCCGCCGCCAATTTCGAGAAGGACCGCGCCGACATCCTTGCGATGGCGGGCAATTACCGCGTCAGCTTCAATATGCAGGAATCGACACGCTGGGACCCGGATTACGAAGTGCTCGATCCCAAGCGTTCGGGCGGTAACGAGGTCGTGCGCGTGATCGAGGATACGGGGCGCAAGATCGTGCTCCAGCACCTGCTGGTCATCACCGACGAGAATGACAAGTCGCACATCATCAAGCATTGGCGTCAGGACTGGGAATATGAGCCCGAAAAACTGCTCGTCTATTCGGACAAGGGCGGCTGGACTTGGGAAGATGTTCCCGAACGCATGCGGACGGGCCGCTGGTCGCAGACCGTGTGGCAGGTCGACGATTCCCCCCGCTACGGCGGCTGGGGTCAATTCGAGACGCAGGCGGGAATTCGTCGCTGGCGTTCGAACTGGACGTGGCGCCCGCTCGCGCGCCGCGATGCGGTTCGCAACCCCGTTTATGACCGCTATTATTCGATCAATCGCCATCAGCCGACGCCCGACGGCTGGATTCACTGGCAGGACAATACCAAGATGGGGACCAGGGACGGCAAGCTTGTTCCCATCGTCCAGGAATATGTTCTCAACACCTATATCAAATATGACAATTACGACGTGAAGGCCGCCGATGACTATTGGGCCGCGACCAAGGACTATTGGGCTGCGGTGCGCGCCGAATGGGACCGGATCGCCGCGACCAAGGGCGGGATCGCCATCGAGGAAAAGACCGATACCGGCACCGTCATCAGCGGCCGCTTGCTGACGATCGCCGACGAAATCCACGAAAACAGGCTCACGATTGCAAAGGCTGTCGCGGAAGCGAAGAAGCTGATCGAAGCGAACACGCGCAAGCTGTGACCATCTTCACCATGTGAAGCCCGCAACTGGGGGCGGTCTCGTCGCCGGGACCGCCCCGATTTCAGGTGGCGATTGTCGCCTTCTGCCAAATCAGCGTTCCTCGGCGAAAGCCGGGGAGCACCAATTTTCCTGCACCATGCTGTGGTCGCGAATCTGCCTCAACCGGCCTTCGCGCGCGATCCGTCGACGCTCCAGATTCCGGCGCCGCGCGTCGCGACGAACAGGAAGATGAAGCAGTAAAGCGCAATCGTCTCGCCGCCGTTCTGGATGGGGAAGGGGCTTTGGGTGCCATGCGCCATCCAGTAACCGACAGCCGACATGCCGCTGGCCAGGAAGGCGGCGGGGCGCGTGAACAGGCCGATGACAATCAAACCGCCCGCGACCAGTTCGATCGCGCCGGCCGCCATCAGTACGGGGTCCAGCGGATAGGGAAAGGCGTCGGGGAAATTGAAGAATTTGTGCACACCGTGCGCGAGGAACATCAGACCCGCCGTGATACGCAGCAGCGCATAGGCCTGTTCGCCATATCCATCGAGAAACTTCATGAGCAAACCCCCTCCTTGTCATTGATGACGCGCGGGAATTTACCTTAATTCGGTCGCAAAGCGAAATTAATTCGTGCGCCATGTCACAGGGCGGCGGCCTTGCTCGTCATGTCTGTACCACCCCATGAAGGAGGACGTGACATGACCAAGGTAACAGACCCCTTTGCCGCCGCGCCGCAGCTGATGAAGCAGTGGATGGCCGTCAGCATCGCCGCGCAGAACAGCCTCGAGCCGAGCCTGATCGAGCTCGTCAAAATTCGTTCGTCGATCCTCAATGGCTGCGCCAATTGCATCAACATGCACACAGTCGAGGCGCGCGCGAAAGGCGAAAGCGAACAGCGCCTCTACCTCATCGCCGCCTGGCGCGAAGCACCCGTCTACAGCCCGCGCGAACGCGCTGCCCTCGCATGGACCGACGCCTTGACCCGCCTGCCCGAAGGGCACACACAGCACGAAGCCAAAGAGGCGCTCGAAGCGCATTTTACGCCGGAGGAGCAGGTGAACCTGACGCTGATGATCAATGTCATCAATGGCTGGAACCGCATCGCGGTGGGCTTTGACCTCTGGTACGAAAATGGGGCGTCGGTGGCCAAGGCGGCATGACCGCGGTGGGCGGCGCCACCGACGGTGGGGATGCGGCGGCGAGTTTCGACCCGCTGCGTCCGATGCTGACGCGCGTCGCCTATCGTATGCTCGGGTCGGTCGCCGATGCCGAGGATGTCGTGCAGGACGCCTTCCTCCGCTGGCTCGGCGCCGACCGCGCGGCGGTGCGCGAGCCGGCGGCTTTCCTCCGCCGCACCGTGACGCGGCTTTGCCTCGATCAGCTGAAATCGGCGCGGGCGCAGCGCGAAACCTATGTCGGGCCCTGGCTTCCCGATCCGCTCGTCGATGATGGGGAGGGCGAAGCGGACGATGTCACCTTGCCGTTGATGCTGGCGCTCGAAAGGCTCTCCCCCCTGGAGCGCGCAGCCTTCCTCCTCCACGATGTCTTCGGCGTCGGCTTCGACGAGGTCGCAGCGACGATCGAGCGCGATCCCGCTGCAACACGCCAGCTCGCCGCGCGGGCCCGCGCGCATGTTCGCGACGCGCGGCCGCGTTACAAGCTGGAGAAGGAGCGCGGGCTGGAAATAGCCCACGCCTTTTTCGAAGCGTCGCGAAGCGGCGATATGCAAGCGCTCGGCGCCATGCTCGCCGCCGACGTCGGAATGTGGGCGGACGGCGGCGGCAAACGCCCCGCGGCCGCGATCCCGATCCTCGGCAAGACCTTGGTGATGAAGGTCCACCGCAGCGTCGCGGTATTGCTGCGCAAATATGGCTCGACGCTGGTTCATACGGGCATGATCAACGGCCTGCCGGGTTTCGTGACGCGCGAGGCCGATGGCGAGTTCCAGACCACCGCGCTCGATATCGAGGATGGCCGGATTGCCGCCATTTATGTGATGCGCAACCCCGACAAGCTCAAACATATGCACTGAGGGGAGGGGCCGCCCCGGTCCAGACGTCCAACGCGTGCCGAACGCGTTTGCAAGCTCTGTGTTGCCAGTGTAATACGGCATCAGGCATGAATGCGTTTTATCATCCGCTGTTCCGTGCGCCGCCTCCGCCGGCCGAGGAGGAGCCGTTCGATCCGTCGACTGGAGGGCTGCCGCCGCCCGAGCCGCGCTGGCGCAAGCGGCTGCGCTGGGTCGGCCGCGGCTTTGCGGCGCTCGTATTGCTGTTCGTGCTGCTAGTCGGCTGGCTTGCGTTCACTGCGCCCTTGTCGAAATCGCTCGAACCGATCGCGCCGCCGCAGATCACGCTGCTGGCCGCCGATGGCACTCCCATCGCGCGCACCGGTGCGATCGTCGAGCGCCCGGTCGAGGCGGCAAAGCTTCCCGCTCACGTCAAACAGGCCTTTCTCGCGATCGAGGACCGGCGTTTCTATACCCATTGGGGGATCGACCCGCGCAGCATCGCGCGCGCGGTGTGGAGCAATGTCACCGGCGGGCCGACGCAGGGCGGCAGCACGATCACGCAGCAGCTCGCCAAATTCACCTTCCTCACGCCAAAGCGCACGCTCGGGCGCAAGGCGCGCGAGGCGCTGATCGCCTTCTGGCTCGAGGCATGGCTGACCAAGGATCAGATCCTCGAACGCTATCTGTCGAACGCCTATTTCGGCGACAACACCTATGGGTTGCGCGCCGCGTCGCTGCACTATTTCTATCGCCAGCCCGAAAATCTGACGCGCGCGCAGGCGGCGATGCTTGCAGGACTGGTGCAGGCGCCCTCGCGCCTCGCGCCGACGAAAAACCCCGCGCTCGCCGAAAAACGGATGAAGCTGGTGCTGAATGCGATGGTCGCGACCGGCTATATGACCGAGCGCGAGGCGCGCGCGACCCGTACGCCGCGCATCGACGTGCGCACGCGCAACGACCTGCCGACGGGCACCTATTTTGCCGACTGGGCGCTACCCGAAGCGCGCAAGGCGAGCGACGTCGGATATTCGCGCGAAACGCTCGTTACCACGCTCGACTCGCGGCTCCAGAATATCGCCCGGCGCGTGACCAGTCGGGCAGGCCTGGGGTCGGCGCAGGTCGCGCTCGTCGCGATGCGCCCGAATGGCGAGGTGGTCGCGATGATCGGGGGGCGCGATTATGCGAAGTCGCCGTTCAACCGAGCGACGCAAGCGAAACGCCAGCCGGGATCGACCTTCAAACTGTTCGTCTATCTCGCCGCGCTGCGCGCCGGGTGGAAGCCCGGCGACACGATCGGCAACATGCCGATCGAAAGCGGCGCCTATCGTCCCAAAAATTCGGGCGGCTCCTATTCGGAGGCGATCTCGCTCGAGGATGCCTTTGCGACGTCGAGCAATGTCGCGGCAGTGCGCCTGTTCGGCGCAGTCGGCGATGACAAGGTGATCGCGATGGCGCGCGACCTTGGCGTGACATCGCCGCTCGCAAGGGGCGACCCCAGCCTCGCGCTCGGCACTTCGACGATGACCTTGCTCGAACTCACCGCTGCCTATGCCGCGGTGGCTGCCGACAGCTATCCGGTGACGCCGCGCGCGTTCAAGGCCGAGGGCACGAACTGGTTCGAGCGGCTGGTCTGGGGGCCGAGCCATTTCAGCTCACGCGAGCATGACGGGATCGAGAGGATGCTGCGCGCGGCGGTCAATCGCGGCACCGGGCGCGCAGCGCGGCTCGCCGTTGCCAATTACGGCAAGACGGGAACGAGCCAGGACAATCGCGATGCGCTGTTCGTCGGCTATGCGAACGGACTGGTCGTCGGGATATGGATCGGTAACGACGACAATTCGCCGCTCGCCGGTATTTCGGGCGGCGGCTTGCCCGCGCGCATGTGGCGCGATTTCATGAACGAGGCGGCGGGGACCAATATCCGCCCGCCCGCGCCGCAGCCGGCCGTCGATCCCGAAGGGCCGGTACAGCCGCTCGACGTTCCCGACATTGGCGACATCCCTGTCGGCGATGGCACGCGCATCGGCGTGCGCGATGGCGACGCGGTGATCAGCACCGACATCGGCGGCACGCGGATCGACCTTCGCGTTCCGGTCAATGGCGAGGGCGAAACACGCATCGAGGCGGCACCGGCGCCGCCATAGGATGCGCGCTCATTTTTGGCTGTCCTATATCGTCGGGGCGCGATAGCGTGGCGGTGATGAACCGTCCTATTTTATCCGTCACCAACGCGAAGCGTTCGCGAATTGCGCGTGAAGTTACACCGTTTTCTGCGCCATTTCGCGCCGTGGCCCGCCGATGCTGATCGTCGAGACGCAAGAGGCCTCGCCATGGCCGGCGGCGCTCGATTGGGAGAAGCGCGCGAACGAATCCGTCGCCGCCGCGCTCGGGCTGACGCCCTTCGCCGCGCTCGCCCATGCGGCGCCACTCGTCGAGGTCGCGGTGCGGCTGACCGACGATGCCGAGGTGCAGCGGCTCAACCGTGATTTTCGCGGCAAGGACAAGCCTACCAACGTCCTGTCCTTTCCGCAGGTACAGGTCGATCTGCTCGAAAGCCTCGACAACAGCGACGACGGCGAAATCCTGCTCGGCGACATCGTCCTGGCGCACCAAACCTGCGCCCGCGAGGCCGAAGAAAAGGGCGTGTCGCTCGCCGACCATGCGACGCATCTGATCGTCCACGGAACACTGCATCTCGTCGGCTATGACCATATGGACGAGGTCGGTGCGACGGCGATGGAGGCGTTGGAAGTGAAAGCACTTGCATCGCTGGGCGTCGGCAATCCATATGCGGATCAGGATTAACAGGGAACGCCCACAACATGCCCGACGACCAGGGGTCTTCGAACCGATCGGAAGAGGACAGTAGATCCAGTCTGTGGACCGGCCTCAAGAACATGCTCTTCGGCGGCAACAGTGAGCCGTCGCTCCGCGAGCAGATCGAGGATTTTATCGACGAGGCCGAAGAGGAGGGCGAGGAGCGCCGCGGGAGCAGCGTCGTCGGCGACCTTTCGCCCATCGAGCGCAAGATGCTGCGCAACCTCCTCCATTTCGGCGAACAGACGGTTGACGATGTCGCGGTGCCGCGCGGCGAGATCATCGCCATCCCCGAAAGCGCGAGCTTTTCAGAGCTTGTCGCGAACTTCGCCGACGCGGGCCACAGCCGCCTGCCGGTCTATCGCGAGACGCTCGACGAGGTGATCGGGATGATCCACGTCAAGGACGTGTTCGCCGTGCTCGCCGAAGGGCGCGCGCCGCCGCCGCTGATCGACCTGATCCGCCAGCCGCTCTATGTGCCGCAGTCGATGGACGTGCTCGACCTGCTCGCCGAAATGCGCGCGCAGCGCACGCACCTCGCCATCGTGATCGACGAATATTCGGGGACCGAAGGCCTTGTGACGATCGAGGATCTGGTCGAGGAAATCGTTGGCGAGATCGAAGACGAGCATGACGATGAGCCGACCGCGCTGTTCGCACGCGCCGACGATGGCTGCTGGGACGCCGATGCGCGCGCCGAACTCGACGATATCGGTGAGGAAATCGACCCGCGGCTTGCCGAGGTCGACGAAGATGTCGACACTGTCGGCGGCCTTGCGGCGGTGCTTGCGGGACATGTTCCAGAGGTTGGCGAAGTGCTGCTCCACCCGAGCGGCTGGCGCATCGAAGTGACCGAAGCCGACGAGAAGCGCGTCCACCGCTTGCGCCTCCACCCCCCGGTCGAGGTCGAGTTGGAGGCGCCGTCGGATACCGGCGACTAGGCTGAACGTCGCGCCGCGCTCGATTGCCTTTGCGCGGCGATGCGACTAGCGCTGGCGCAATGGAAGTTTCCGATTTGCGCATTGCCCTGTTCAGCGGCAATTACAATATGACGGTCGATGGGGCGAACAAGGCGCTCAACCGCCTTGTCGGCTATCTGTTGGGGCAGGGTGCCGCCGTGCGCGTCTATTCGCCGACCGTCGACGACCCCGATTTCGAACCGACGGGCGACCTCGTCAGCGTGCCGTCGATGGCGATCCCCAACCGTCCCGAATATCGCATTCCGCTGCATTTTTCGGCGCGCGTCCGCGAGGATATAGCGATGTTCGCGCCGAACGTGCTCCATATTTCGAGCCCTGACCGCGTGTCGCGACAGGCGGCAGCCTGGGCGCGGCGGCGGCATATTCCGGTGGCCTGTTCGGTGCACACCCGCTTCGAAACCTATTTCCGCTATTATAATCTGTCGTTTCTCGAGCCGCTCGTGGTTGCGTGGCTGCGCCGCCTCTATCGCCGCTGCGACGCGCTGATCGCGCCGTCCGAAAGCTTTGCGCAGGTTCTGCGCGACCAGCGTATGAACTATGACATCGGCATCTGGACGCGTGGAGTCGAGCGCGACATTTTCCGCCCCGACCGTCGCGACATGAGCTGGCGGAAAAGCTGGGGCATCGCCGACGCTCGCCCCGTCATCGCCTTTCTCGGGCGCCTGGTGATGGAAAAAGGGCTCGACGTCTTCGCCGATACCATCGATGTCTTGCAACGTCGCGGCGTCCCGCACGAGGTCGTCGTAATTGGCGAGGGACCCGCCGGAGAGTGGTTCGAATCGCGTTTGCCCAATGCGAAGTTCGTCGGCTTTCAGGGCGGCGAGAATCTGGCGCGCTCGCTTGCGTCGTGCGACATGCTCTTTAACCCGTCGGTGACCGAAACCTTCGGCAATGTGACGCTCGAGGCGATGGCGTGCGGCTTGCCAGTCGTGGCCGCGCGCGCGACGGGCAGCGCGAGCATCGTCAAGCATGGCGTCACCGGCTACCTCGTCACTCCGGGCTCGATCGGCAACTTCGCCGACGATCTCGAACTTTATTGCCGCGACGAGAATTTGCGCCGCCAGCACGGCGCCGCCGCGCTCGCCGAAAGCGGCGCCTATCAGTGGGACGCGATCAATCAGGCGGTTGCCGACACCTATTTGCGGCTGATCCGGCAGAAACAGCGGCAGCGCTAACAATGGCGGGCGATCTGTTCGCGCACGACGAGCCGCTGCCAGCGACGGATAATGCTGCTCCGGTTCCGCTCGCCGAGCAGCTTCGTCCGCGCAAATTGGCCGACGTCGTGGGGCAGGAACATCTGACCGGACCCGATGGCGCAATCGGCCGCATGGTGACTGCCGGAACGCTCGCCTCAATCGTCCTGTGGGGACCGCCCGGAACGGGCAAGACGACGATCGCGCGCCTGCTTGCCGAAGCGGTTGGAATGCGCTTTGCGCCGCTGTCGGCTGTCTTTTCGGGGGTCGCCGATCTCAAAAAGGTCTTTGCCGACGCCGACAAGATGGCCGCCGCAGGGAAGCGAACCCTGTTGTTCGTCGACGAGATTCACCGCTTCAACCGCGCGCAGCAGGATGGCTTCCTGCCCTATGTCGAGCGCGGTACCGTCGTGCTCGTCGGCGCAACGACCGAGAATCCCAGTTTCGCGCTCAACGCGGCTTTGCTCAGCCGCGCCCAAGTCCTTGTCCTGTACCGCCTCGACGAATCCGCGCTTGCGACGCTTGTCGATCGCGCCGAAGCTTCGGCAGGTCGCGATCTTCCGGTGACTGCCGAGGCGCGCTCTGCGCTAATCGCGAGTGCCGATGGCGACGGGCGCTTCCTGCTCAATCAGGTCGAAACATTGTTCGCGACCGATATTGCCGCTCCGCTCGATGCGGCGGAATTGGCCCAATTCCTGCACCGTCGCATGCCTGTCTATGACAAGGATCGCGACGGGCATTACAATCTGATCTCGGCGCTCCACAAGTCGCTGCGCGGGTCGGACCCGCAGGCCGCGCTTTATTGGCTCGCCCGCATGTTGGTGGCGGGCGAAGAGCCGCTCTATGTGCTGCGCCGCCTCGTTCGCTTCGCAAGCGAGGATATCGGGCTCGCCGACCCGCAGGCGCTGACCCAGTGCCTTGCCGCCAAGGACGCCTTTCAGTTTCTCGGATCGCCGGAAGGCGAGCTCGCCATCGTGCAGGCATGCCTCTACTGCGCGACTGCGCCCAAATCGAACGCTGCTTATGCCGCGCAAAAGGCGGCGTGGACGGCCGCACGCGACACGGGCTCGCTTGCTCCTCCGTCCAACGTCCTCAACGCTCCGACAAAGTTGATGAAGGACTTGGGCTATGGCGCGGGCTACAGCTATGATCATGATGCGCCCGACGGCTTTTCGGGCGACAATTATTGGCCCGACGATATGGAGCCCGCCACCTTCTATCGCCCGGTCGATCGCGGTTTCGAAAAACGGATCGCCGAGCGGCTGGCGTGGTGGGACGAGCGCCGACGCGCGCGCGATTGACGGCGCTCAGCCCGGATAGCGGTCAAAAGCAGGCATCTTGTCCAGATTCTCCATCCAGCCGATGCGTTCGGCGGTCTGGATCTGCACCTGCGCCGGAATCAGATCGGGATCGTCGAGCGTTGCCGTCTGAACGTCGATCTGTCCCGGGAATATCTCTTCGTTCGTATAGAAGAGCCCTGAGCCGCAATTGCCGCAGAAATGGCGACGTGCATGCTCCGACGATGCATAGATTTTCGGCGTTCCCTCGACCGACAGATCGCTCTGACTGACGAGCGCCCAACCGACCAGCGGCGCTCCCGCATGGCGGCGGCAATCGCTGCAATGACAAAGCGCATGATGCGCTACCGCGGTGGGCATCGAATAGCGGATCGCCCCGCAATGGCATTGGCCCGTGGCGCGCGCGTTCGAATCGGACATGCTTATTCTCCTTCATCGTATGATGAGAACATAACATAAACATTTTTGCCGAGGCAATGACCTGCCAGGTTACGGTCTGCTATCGTCAATCGCCCAGATCGACCTGATGCTTCTCGGCCCAGGCGCGATACTGGCCGCGCGGGTCGGCCGACGGCTGCGCAAGCATCGCGGGTATCGCGGCCCGCAGCGCACCAAGGTCGAGCGAGCGGATCATCGCCTTGACCGGTCCGACGCCGGCTGGTGTGATTGAAAGCCGCTCGATGCCGATGCCGAGCAGCGCCATCGCCTCGAGCGGACGTCCGCCCATTTCGCCACACACGCCAAGCTGGACCTTGCTGCCCGCGACTATTTTGACGACCCGGGCGAGGTAGCGCATCACGGTCGGCGACAGCCAGTCATAGCGCTCGGCAAGCCGCGGGTGCGCGCGGTCGGCCGCGAACAGGAACTGCGTAAGGTCGTTCGTCCCGATCGACAGGAAGTCGAGGTGCGGCAGCATCAGGTCGAGCGTTTCGACCAGACCCGGTACCTCCAGCATCGCGCCATAGCGGATCGCGGCGGGCAGCTTCTTGTTATGCTTGGCAAGCCATGCACGCTGCCCGACGAAAAGGGCGCGCGCCGCTTCATATTCCCAGGGTTCGGAGACCATCGGGAACATGACGTTCAGCGTTCGACCGGCGGCCGCCTCCATCAAGGCGCGCGCCTGTACTTTCAACAGGCCCTCGCGTTCGAGCGCGAGGCGCAGCGCGCGCCAGCCCATCGCCGGATTTTCCTCGAGCGCCGTGTCGACGTTCATATAGGGCAGCGCCTTGTCGCCGCCGATGTCGACCGTGCGAAAGATGACCGGGCGGTCGCCCGCCGCGTCGAGCACGTCGCGATAAAGGCGCTGCTGGCGCTCGCGCTGGGGCAGGGTGGCCGACACGAGGAACTGGAACTCGGTGCGGAACAGCCCGATCCCGCGCGCGCCCGTCAGGTCGAGCGCCGCGACATCCTCGCGAAGCCCCGCGTTGATCATGAGTTCGATCGTCACGCCGTCCTTGGTAACGGCAGGGAGGTCGCGCAGCGCCGCGAGATTGGCGCGGCGTTTTTGCGAAATTTCGAGCTTGGCATCGAATGCGTCCTGCACCGCCGAAGTCGGGCGGACGTGCACATTGCCCGATGTGGCATCGAGCAACAGCATGTCACCCTCGCGGATCGAGGTGCGCACGTCGTTGACGCGGCCGATGACCGGAACTCCCATCGCGCGCGCAACGATGATGACGTGCGCGGTGAGTGATCCTTCCTCGAGGACGACGCCCTTCAACCGGCGCCGGTCATATTCGAGCAGTTCGGCGGGCCCAAGGTTGCGCGCAATCAAAATCGAATCGTGCCGCAGACCCATTTGCGCTGCGGTGCCCATCTGTCCCGACACGATGCGGATCAGCCGGTTCGACAGATCCTCGAGGTCGTGCATGCGTTCGCGCAGCAATGGGTCGTCGATCTGGCGCATCCGCATGCGTGTGCGTTGCTGGACGCGCTCGATCGCCGCCTCGGCGGTCAGGCCGCTGTCGATCGCCTCGTTGATCCGGCGCGACCAACCCTCGTCATAAGCGAACATCTTGTAGGTTTCGAGCACCTCTTCATGTTCGCCGCCGACGCCGAATTCCGCCTGGCTCGCCATGCGGTCGATCTGTTCGCGCATCTTGTCGAACGCGGCATAGACGCGATGCCGCTCGGCCTCGATGTCGTCGGCCATCGTGTGCTCGATGGTTACGCGCGGCTGGTGATAGACGGCAACGCCGGCGCCCATGCCATCGACCAGCTTTTGCCCCGTCAGGCGCTGCGCCGACTGGTCGGCGGCGGCGGCGTCGATACGCGCCGTAGTATCGACCAGATCGGCATTGGCAATCAGTTCGGACAAGACCATCGCGACCGTTTGCAGCGTCTCGATCTCGATATCGTCATACCGCCGCGGATCGGCATGCTGGACGCAGAGCACTCCGACCGCGCGTTCGCGGCGGATGATCGGAACCCCGGCAAAGCTGTGGAACAACTCCTCACCTGTTTCGGGGCGGTAGGAAAAGTCGGGGTGGGCTGCGGCTTCGTCGAGGTTCAATGTCTCGATCTGATCGGCGATCGTGCCGACAAGACCCTCGCCGAGCGCGAGCCGCGTCACATGGACCGCTTCCTGCTTCAGCCCCTGCGTCGCATAAAGTTCGAGCGCGCCTTCGCGCAGCAGATAGATTGAGCACACCTCGCTATCGAGGCACTCGCCGATGATTCCGACGACTTGGTTGAGTTTGCTCTGCGCATTGGTGCGCGCCGCCATCACCTCGTGCAATCGCGTCAAAATATTGCGGGCGGACTGAGCAGCCGACGAAGGAGGGGGTGGAGCATTGGTCATCGCTCCACCCTGCTATCAGAAGCTTGTCGACGTTGCCATCGCCCGCCGGTGAAATCGTCCGCTGTTTACAGCGAATTCCGGATGCCCAGAGAACCAGGCGTCAATTGCTGGCCGGAGCTGATCCCGGGGGCGACGCCGCGGCGCTGTCGGTCGTCGCCGCAGGCGTTGTCGTATCGAAGATCGAGGCGTTGGCGGGAATGGCATATTTTGCGTCCCACGCCACCACGTCGCGCTGATATTGCGCATAGGCTTCGTAAAAGTCGACAAAGGGCTGGTCGAGCTGCGCGAGGTGCGCGGGCGCTTGCTCGACAATCTGCGCGCTGGGCGTAGTCGAGACAAGCTGGGCAATCTCGTTCGCGCGCGGGCAAAACTGGCGCTGCGCCGGCGGCTGGGCGAAATAGTTGAAGAGCTGCGTCGCCAGGCGGTCGCGTGCTGCCGTGCCGTTGGTGCCCGACTCCTTGCCTAGCTGGCTGATGACGGTCTTTTCGGTCGAGCGGATCACCTTGCCATGCGCCTTGATGATATTGTTGTAGGCCGAAACCAGCGTCGCTTCCTCGGCACCGCGGCAGCCGATCGCTGCGACGTTGAGCGCGATCTTGAGCTGCCAGAAAGCGCGGTCGCCGGTGACATTGCTGTTCGCGGTCACAAAGCGGCCGTCGAGCCCCCGCTGCGGAAGGATCTGCGTAAGCGAAGCATTGCCGGGCGGAAGCGGACGCGGCGGGATGACCACGGCCACCGGCGGTGGCGGCGGTGGCGGCGGGGGCGGAACCGGCGCGGGAGCGCAGGCAGCGACGCTCGCGAGCAGCCCGGCCAGGATAATCTTGCGCGACACATTCATGATATTCTCCCCTGCCGCCATATGCTGCGACGTCATCCGCGCGCGTGCAACGCGGCTTCGGCCTGTTGCACCAAAGATGCGACGATATCGGCGACACTCTCTTCGCTGGTTACCATACCGACAGATTGCCCTGCCATTAACGAGCCGTTCTCGACATCGCCGTCGATGACGGCGCGCCGCAGCGCGCCAGCCCAATAATGTTCGATTTCTAGCTGCGCCGCTGCCATGTCGACGGTGCCGCTGTCGAGCAGGTTGGCAACTTCGCGCTGCTTGGCGGTGAAGGCTTCGGTCCCGTTGTTCTTGAGCGCGCGCACCGGAATCACCGGCAGCCGCGGATCGAGCTGGACGCTCGCGACGGCATCGCGCGCCGATGCGCGCATGAAGGCCTTTTTGAAATTGGGATGCGCGATGCTCTCCGTCGCGCAGACAAAGCGTGTCCCGAGCTGGACGCCCGACGCGCCCATTTCGAGATAACCGGCAATCGCTTCGCCGCGACCGATCCCGCCCGCGACGAAAATCGGCACCTCGGCCGAAAGGGCCGGCAGAATTTCCTGTGCGAGCACGCTCGTCGATACGGGACCGATATGCCCACCGGCCTCCATCCCTTCGATGACCAGCGCATCGACGCCTGAACGCACGAGCTTTTTCGCGAGCGCGAGCGTCGGCGCAAAGCAGATGACTTTGGCGCCCGACGCCTTGATCGCCTCGAGGCTTCCCTTGGGCGGCAGGCCGCCCGCAAGAACAACATGGCCGACCTTATGCTTTGCGCACACGTCGATCAGGTCGAACAATTGCGGGTGCATGGTGATCAGGTTCACGCCGAAGTTGCGCTTCGCGAGCGCCTTCGTCGCCGCAATCTCGGTATCGAGCAGGTCGGGGGTCATCGCGCCGCACGCAATCACGCCAAATCCGCCTGCATTGCTGATTGCGCTGACCAGATTGCGCTCCGAGACCCAGCTCATCGCGCCGCACAATATGGCGTAATCGCTGCCGAGAAGGTCGGTCCCGCGCGCCATCAATTCGTTTAATTTGCCCATTGCTGCCGCCTTTGCCAGCACTGTCGCCCCGGCGCAATGACTAGCTGAAAATGCGTGACTCAGCCGGTCGTGCAGTTGATTCGGTTCGTCGCGCGCGGCGAACTTTGCGGCGCCCAGCGTCCCTATTAATCGGCCCGGTCGATGACTATGTGCTGCTTATTCGTTTAGGTTGAAGCGCGAGCGCAGCCTATCCTTCGCCGGTCAGAGTAACGCAGTCGGACACCGACTCGGCGCCGGCCATCGCCGTGCGTCCGCCAGAAGGGGTAAAACGCCGCGTCATCCACCGGTCACCGAACCGCGTCACCACATCAGACCAAACCACAGAGGAGAGTCAGCATGAACGTCGAAAGCAAATGCCCCATGACAGGGACCCAGGTCCGATCGTTCCTGGGACGCCAGAACCGTGACTGGTGGCCCGACGCGCTCGACCTCTCGATCCTGCAAAGTGGCGCGCGCGCGGTCGACCCGATGGGCGGTGCGTTCGACTATGCGAAAGCCTTTAAGTCGCTCGATTATCAGGCACTCAAGAAGGATCTGACCGACCTGATGACCGACAGCCAGGATTGGTGGCCGGCCGATTATGGCCATTATGGCCCCTTCTTCATCCGTATGGCTTGGCACGCGGCGGGCACCTATCGCACCGGCGACGGCCGCGGCGGGTCGTCGAGTGGGCAGCAGCGGTTTGCGCCGCTCAACTCGTGGCCCGACAACGGCAATCTCGACAAGGCGCGCCGCCTTCTCTGGCCGATCAAGCAGAAATACGGGAACAAGATCAGCTGGGCCGATCTGTTCATCCTGACCGGCAATGTCGCGATCGAATCGATGGGCGGGCCGGTGTTCGGCTTCGGCGGCGGCCGGGTCGACGTTTATGAACCCGAAACCGTCTATTGGGGCACCGAGGAGCTTTGGGTCGACCAGGGGGCCGAGACGCGCATCATTCCCGATGAAGGCAAGGCACTCGAAAATCCGCTCGCCGCGATCCAGATGGGGTTGATCTACGTCAATCCCGAAGGACCCGGCGGCAATCCCGATCCCCTGCTGTCGGCGCGCGACATGAAGGAAACTTTCGCGCGCATGGCGATGAATGACGAGGAAACAGTGGCGCTGACAGCTGGCGGCCACGCCTTCGGCAAGGCGCACGGCGCGCAGCCCGCCGAAAATTTTGGATCGGGTCCCGAAGCATCGGCGCTCGAATTGATGGGCTTTGGCTGGCTCACCGACAAGGACGAGATCGGAAAGGGGCATATCACCACTTCGGGCATCGAGGGTGCATGGACGCCGAACCCGACGCAATGGGGCGGCGACTATTTCCGCCTGCTGTTCAAATATGACTACGAACTGGTGAAGAGCCCCGCCGGCGCGCAGCAGTGGCAGCCGATCAACCCGGACCCCGAGGACATGGCGCCCGACGCGCGCGATCCGTCGAAAAAAGTCCCGACGATGATGACCACCGCCGACATGGCGCTGAAGATGGACCCCGACTATCGCAAGATTTCGGAGCGCTTCCGCGACGATCAGGCTGCACTCGACGACGCCTTTGCGCGCGCGTGGTTCAAGCTGTGCCATCGCGACATGGGGCCCAAGGTCCGATATCTCGGCCCCGAAGTGCCGGACGAGGATCTCATCTGGCAGGACCCGGTTCCTGCCGGAACCAAGCCGTCGAATGCGGCGGTCGCCGATTTCAAGGGGAAGGTGCTGGCAAGCGGGTTGACTGTCTCCGAACTCGTCAAGGCGGCGTGGGCATCGGCCTCAAGCTATCGTAACTCGGACCATCGCGGCGGCGCGAACGGCGCGCGCGTCCGGCTCGCGCCGCAGAAGGACTGGGCGGTCAACGATCCGGCGGAGCTTGCAAAGGTGCTCGGCAAGCTCGACGAACTGCGCGGCGATTTGTCGATGGCTGATGCCATCGTGCTCGCTGGTGCGGCGGCGATCGAAAAAGCCGCGAAGGACGGCGGGTTTGACGTCGCGGTCGCAGTATCGACCGGCCGCGGCGATGCCGGGGACGAGCATACCGACGCCGAAAGCTTTGAGCCGCTCGAACCCTTTGCCGATGGTTTCCGCAACTATCTGAAGACCAAGGCGCAGGTTAAGACGGAGGAAATGCTGATCGACCGCGCCGATCTGCTCGGCCTGTCGGTGCCCGAAATGACTGCGCTGGTTGGCGGGATGCGCGTCCTCGGGGCGGTGACCGGCAACACCGGCGACGGCGTATTCACTGACCGCGTCGGAACACTGTCGAACGATTTCTTCGTCAACCTCCTCGACATGGGCACCGAATGGCGCGTCGTCGACGAAAGTGGCGATGAAGAGTTCGTAGGCAAGTGCCGCAAGACGGGTGCTGACAAATGGCACGGCACGCGTACCGACCTTGTCTTCGGTTCGAATTCGCAACTCCGTGCGATCTCGGAGGTCTTCGCCGAAAGCAGCGGCGCCCCGCTGTTCGTCGACACCTTCGTCAGGGCATGGACCAAGGTGATGGACGCCGACCGCTTCGACATCGTTTGACCATTCGCACGGTTCCCCGATGACCCTTGACCGCTTCGGCGCGCCATTGCGCCGGAGCGGTCTTTATTTTGCCGTGCGACGGCGATAGCAGCCGCGACGGTTCATCCTAAAAACAGGAGTCGCGGTCTTGACGGTGGAAAGTGTGAGGCGGCTGATCGCCGCGGGCGGGCGACCACCCATCGGCGAGACTCTGGGATTTCAGCTTGTCGATTGCGGCGACGGCTGGGCGGTATTTGAAGGCAACCCCGGTCCCGAGACCTATAACCCGATGAACATCGTTCATGGCGGATATGCGGCGACCTTGCTCGATTCGGCATGCGGAATTGCGACGGTCACCAAGCTTGCTGACGATCAGTCGATGACCACCCTCGAGCTCAAGACGAGCTATTTGCGCGCAATGACTGCCAATACCGGAAAGGTGCGGGCCGAGGGCAAGGTCATTTCGATCGGGCGCCGCGTGGCGTTCAGCGAAGCACGGCTTACCGACGAGCACGGGCGGCTGCTCGCAACGGCGACCTCAACACTGCTGATAATGTCGAACTGAACCCGATATTATTCGGCGTCGAGCCCATAGGCGGTGTGCAGAACGCGCACCGCAAGCTCGGTCTCGTCCTCGTCAATCAACACGCTGACCTTGATCTCGCTCGTCGAGATGGCCTGGATGTTGATGCCGCGGTCGGCGAGCGCGCGGAACATCGTGCTCGCAACGCCTGCGTGGCTTTTCATGCCGACGCCAACGACGCTGATCTTGGCGACCTTGTCGTCGCTCAGGATACGGTTGAAGCCGATCTTGTCCTTCGCGCCTTCGAGCAGGTCGATCGAGCGGAGGAGATCGGCACCCGGCACGGTGAAGGTCACGTCGGTCTCGCCCTTGTCGCGCCCGACGTTCTGGATGATCATGTCGACGTTGATTCCGGCGGCGGCGAGGGGGCCGAAGATGCTGGCGACCGCGCCCGGCTTGTCGGGGACGCGCGTGACGATGATTTTGGCTTCATTCTTGTCGTGGGCGATGCCGGTGATCAGCTGCCGTTCCATCTGATGTTCCTCTATTTCCTCGTCGCTGACGATCATCGTGCCTTTGGCGGGCGCCTCGTCGCCTTCGACGAAGCTCGAAAGCACCTGCACCCGCACGCCTTCCTTCATTGCAAGGCCGACCGAACGCGTCTGGAGAACCTTCGCGCCGACGCTCGCGAGTTCGAGCATTTCCTCATAGGTGACATAGTCGAGTTTGCGCGCCCGCGCGACGATGCGCGGGTCGGTTGTGTAAACACCGTCGACGTCGGTGTAGATGTCGCAGCGGTCGGCCTTGACCGCCGCCGCGACCGCGACCGCGCTGGTGTCCGATCCGCCGCGGCCGAGCGTCGATATGCGGCCGTCGTCCATCATGCCCTGGAAACCCGGGATTACTGCGACCTCGCCCTTGGCCATCGCTGCGCTCAGTGCGCCCGTGTCGATGTCGGCGATGCGCGCGCGCGCATGCGCCTCTTCGGTGCGGATCGGGAGCTGCCAGCCGAGCCAGCTGCGTGCGGGGACGCCCATCGCCTGCAGCGTGAGCGCCAGTAGCCCCGACGTCACCTGCTCGCCGCTCGCGACCACGACATCATATTCGGCGGGGTCGTGACGCGGGTTCGCCTCGCGGCAGAAATTGACGAGCCGGTCGGTTTCGCCAGCCATCGCTGAAACGACGACCGCGACCTCATTGCCCTGTGCGACCTCGCGCGCGACGAGTTTCGCGACGGTGCGAATCCGCTCGGTGCCCGCCATCGACGTGCCCCCGAATTTCATCACGATCCGCGCCATTTCGCCCTGCCTCCCAAACTGGTTGCTGCCGCAACTTTTCCAAGTTTTCTGCGGCGTCCGGCTGTTAGGGAAGGGGGAGGGCGATGGCAAGGGCGCCATCGTATGCGGCGCAAATTTCTTGCGCCAACGTGGGCGCGGTGCCACTGATTGTTCCATGAACGCCGCGACAATCAAAGCCGATGAAGCCGCCCATTTCGGCAGGCTTGCCGCCGACTGGTGGGACGCCAAGGGCTCCTCGGCGATGCTGCACAAGCTCAACCCTGTGCGGCTGGGCTATATCCGCGAACAGGCCGATCTTCACTGGCAGCTCGACGCGCGCGACCGTCATCCGCTTGTCGGACGGACGGCACTCGATGTCGGCTGCGGCGCAGGACTGCTCGCCGAACCGCTCGCACGGCTCGGCGCCAAGGTGACCGGCGTCGACGCCGCGCCCGAGAATATCGCCGTCGCGCGCGATCATGCCACAGGGCATGGACTCGCGATCGACTATTTTGCGGGCGAGCTTGCTAGCCTTCCTCTGGCAAAATTCGACCTCGTGACCTCGATGGAAGTCGTCGAGCATGTCGCCGACCCGGCAGCGTTTGTCACCGAATTGGCGACGCGGCTTGCACCGGGCGGACTGATGATCCTGTCGACACCCAACCGCACGATCGCGTCGAAACTATTGCTCGTCGAAGCCGCCGAGCGCCTCGGCGCCGTGCCGCGCGGGACGCACGACTGGGGCCAGTTTCTGAAGCCCGAGGAACTTGGCGATTTGCTGAAGGCCGCGGGGCTGGCGGTCATCGACCGCACCGGCCTCTCACCTTCCGCCGCGACCGGGTTCAAGCTCGGCGGCAGCGAGGCGCTCAACTATCTCGTTGCGGCGCGGCACGCCGAATGACTCGCGACCCGCGCGTCGACGCCTATATCGCGGCGCGCCAGCCCTTCGCACGGCCAATCTTGACGCATTTGCGCGAGCTGGTTCATGCTCACGCGCCGGGGACTGAAGAGACATTGAAGTGGGGCATGCCCTATTTCGTGCTCAACGGACAGAATCTGGCGGGGATGGCGGCATTCAAAGCGCATGCGACCTTTGGTTTCTGGCGCGACGAAGAAGTGACCGGATCGCCGCGGAACGCCGATGCAATGGGCAGCATGGGCCGATTGGTGGGGCTGTCCGATCTGCCTTCGGACGAGGCGCTCGGAGCCTGGATTGCCAAGGCCGCCGCCTTGTGCGGAGAGGACAAGCCCAAGCGCGCGGCGCCCAAATCCAAGCCCACGCTCGATCTTCCCGACGATTTGCGCGCGGCATTGAAAGCCAACGCCGCCGCGCAAGGCCATTGGGATGCGTTCTCGCCCGGAAAACGGCGCGATTATATCGAGTGGGTGATCGATGCGAAGCGCGAAGAGACGCGCGCCAAGCGCATCGCGACCACCGCCGATCAGGTCGCCGAAGGGAAGGACCGCAACTGGAAATATAAGGGCTGTTGACGTTAGCTTGGACGATCCGCGCCGAAAGCCGGGACCCTGTCGCGCAATGCCATGCCGGCTGGACCCCGGCTTTCGCCGGGGATCACACGCTCCGCGTTCCGTGGCGCGTCAGAAGTCCACATCCTCATAATATTTCGGCGGCGTCACGATCTCCATCCGCTCGGCAAGGAGCGGTCGGAAGCTGGGGCGCGACTTGAGGCCCGAATACCAGCCCTTCGTCTGTTCGTGCCCCGTCCAGTCGATTCCGCCCAGATAGTCGGCGACCGAGATATGCGCGGCGGCCGTCAAATCGGCGAGGCTCATCGTCGCGCCGGCGAGCCAGGTGCGGTGATCGATCAGATAGTCGACATAGTCGAGATGCTGGTTCGCGGCTTTCATTGCCTCGCGTAGTGCACCGCCGTCGGGCGGCTGGCGGTGAACGATGCGTTTCTGCATCCGCTCGAACAGCAGCGGACCGGTGACTTCGAAATAGAAATCCTGATCGAACCAGGCGACAAGACGGCGGATTTCGGCGCGGTTGGCGGCGGTGCCGTTGATCATCGCCTTGCCCTCGACTGTCTCCTCGAAATATTCGGCGATGGCATTGCTGTCGATCAGCACCTGCCCACGTTCCTGATCGACCATCACCGGCGTGCGGCCGGCAGGGTTCAGGTCGACGAACTCGTCGCGCCGTTCCCACGGCGATTCGCGCACCAATTCGTAACCGACGCCTTTCTCGCCCAGCAGGAGCCGGATCTTGCGCGAAAAGGGACACAGGGGAAATTGGTAAAGCTGCCACATGATTTTCGCATAGCGGCAGCGGGGGTTGCCGCGCAACGGCTATGGCAAGCAGCGGGAGGGGTGATGATTAGCGCCGCGTCGCGTCGCGCTCATACTTCCATTGAGCGAGGAGGTCGCGGGCCATGTCTTTCAGGACCGGAGCATAAACAGCCATCGTCGATGCGGCACTGCTCGCCATGCGGGCGCTCGCGCGGACGTCGTCGCCCAGACGTTCGCCATATTCAGGGTCGCGTCCAGCGACGTCGCCCACCGTTGCATCGGGCGGAATATAGGCTGCGTCGGAGTCGGGGTCGATGCGAGCGACAGCCTCGGCAAGCGGGCCAATAGGCATCTCCAGCATGGCGCCGACGATGGACGCCACGGTGTCGGCCATCCGATCCTGCACGATGGGGTCGCTCAATGTCGCGGCGGCATCGGCAAGCTCGCGCTCGGCGGCCTGAGCGGGCAATGGATTGGTGATGACGAGAAGCGGCAGTGCCGCGAGTGTCCAGCGATGCATTGTGTTCGTCCTTCAACAAGGCGCGATAAGATGGCGCGCGTTGTAACAGACACACGCTTGCGCCTTGCTGAACGTGCGGCGCCCTTCGACGGAACGTGCCGGAAAGGCGCCGCGCCGCGTCCGGCTATTCGGCGGCAACCATCTCCACCTCGGCATCGCTCAGCGGATGGGCGAGGCGGCTCAGCATCTCCTTCGGGCAGACCTGCCAGAAGCGACCGCGCCAAAGGTGCCAGTCGGCCAGAACTTCACCGGACCATTTGCTACCCGTCGCCTTGGCATGCTCCTCGACCAACGCGCGCAGCTCGGCTTCCCAATGGGCGCTGTCGAGCCTTTGCCACATGATTGATTCGCCATTGGCGTGACGCTCGAAGCTCTCATCGGTATCGAGAATGAACGCCATGCCCCCGGTCATGCCGGCGCCGAAGTTCGAGCCGACCGGGCCCAGCACGACTGCCGTCCCGCCCGTCATATATTCGCAGCCGTTCGCTCCGCAGCCTTCGATTACGACATTGGCACCCGAATTGCGCACCGCGAAACGCTCGCCCGCCTGGCCCGCCGCGAGCAGTGTGCCCGCGGTCGCGCCGTAAAGAACGGTGTTCCCGACGATGCTGTTGTTCTGGCTGACCAGCGGGCTCGATACAGTCGGGCGCACGATGATGCGACCGCCCGACAGGCCTTTGCCGACATAGTCGTTGGCGTCGCCGAACACCTCGAGCGTGATGCCCTGGCACAGGAAGGCGCCGAGCGACTGGCCCGCGGTGCCCCGCAGGCGGACCTGCACATGATTGTCCGCCAGTCCCGTCATCCCGAAGCGCTTGGTCACTTCGGCCGACAGGCGCGTGCCGACGGCGCGGTGCGTGTTGCGGACATTATAGGTAAGCTGCATCCGCTCGCCGCGTTCGAAGAGCGGCTGTGCGTCGTTCAATATCTGCGCGTCGAGGCTATCGGGAACGGGGTTGCGGAAATGCGGCCCCTGCGAGCGGCGCTGTTCGTCGGGCGCGTCGACCTTTGCGAGAATGGGGTTGAGGTCGAGGTCGTCGAGATGTTCGGCGCCGCGGCTGACCTGGCGCAGAAGCTCGGTTCGGCCGATCACCTCGTCGAGGCTCCGGTAGCCGAGCTTGGCCAGGATTTCGCGGACCTCCTCCGCGATGAAGGTCATCAGATTGATGACCTTCTCGGGCGTCCCGGTGAACTTCTGCCGCAGCTTCTCGTCCTGCGTGCAGACGCCGACGGGGCAGGTGTTGCTATGACACTGGCGCACCATGATGCAGCCCATTGCGACGAGGCTCAGCGTCCCGATGCCATATTCCTCGGCGCCGAGAATTGCGGCTATCACGATGTCACGCCCCGTCTTGAGACCGCCGTCGGTGCGCAGCCGAATACGGTGGCGCAGACCGTTCAGCGTGAGCACCTGATTGACTTCGGAAAGCCCCATTTCCCAGGGAGTTCCGGCGTATTTGACGCTCGTCTGCGGCGACGCGCCGGTGCCGCCGGTGTTGCCCGCGACAAGGATGACGTCCGCGTGCGCTTTGGCGACACCCGCCGCAACGGTGCCGATGCCCGCCGAGCTGACGAGCTTCACGCATACGCGCGCCTTCGGGTTGATCTGCTTCAGGTCATAGATGAGCTGCGCCAGATCCTCGATCGAATAGATGTCGTGGTGCGGCGGGGGCGAAATGAGCATCACGCCCGGCGTCGAGTGACGCAGGCGGGCGATGAATTCAGTCACCTTGAAGCCAGGAAGCTGACCGCCTTCGCCGGGCTTAGCGCCCTGCGCGACCTTGATCTCGATTTCGTCGCATGCGCCCAGATATTCGGCGGTGACGCCGAAGCGGCCGCTGGCGATCTGCTTGATGTTGCTGTTGGCGTTGTCGCCGTTGGCATAGGGACGATAACGTTCCTTGGCTTCGCCGCCTTCGCCCGACACGGCTTTCGCGCCGATGCGGTTCATCGCGATTGCCAGCGTCTCGTGCGCCTCGGGTGACAGCGCGCCGAGCGACATGCCGGGAGTGACGAAGCGCTTGCGGATCTCGGTGATCGCCTCGACGCTTTCGAGCGGCACGCCCTGCGACGGATAGTTGAACGCCATCAGGTCGCGCAGATAGACCGGCGGGAGGTCCGCCACGCCGCGCGAGAATTGCAGATAGGTCGAATAGCTGTCGGTCGCGACGGCGGTCTGGAGCAGGTGCATGAGCTGCGCCGAATAGGCGTGCGTCTCGCCGCCTGCGCGCTGGCGATAAAAGCCGCCGATAGGCAGCGTCGCGACGCGCTTGTCGAACGCCGCCTCATGCTTCTCGGTCGCGTTGATGAACAGCGACTGATAGCCTTCGCCCGAGATTTTGGCGGGCATGCCGGGGAACAGGTCGTTGACGAGCGCGCGGCTCAAGCCGACCGCCTCGAAATTATATCCACCGCGATAGCTGGAGATCACCGCGATCCCCATCTTGGCCATGATCTTGAGCAGCCCGTCGTCGATCGCCTTGCGGAAGCGCTGGCGGCAATCGTCGAGCGTCAGCTCGCTGCCGAACAGCCCGCGGGCATGGCGGTCGGCAATCGCGGCTTCGGCGAGATAGGCGTGAACGGTCGTCGCGCCGACGCCGATGAGCACCGCAAAGGCGTGGGTGTCGAGCACCTCGGCCGAGCGGACGTTGATCGAGGCATAGCTGCGCAGCCCCTTGCGGACGAGATGGGTGTGGACGGCAGCGGCGGCGAGCACCATCGCCATGCCGACACGGTCGGACCCGATCCGTTCGTCGGTCAAGAACAGCTCGCTCCGTCCCGCGCGCACCGCGTCCTCCGCCTCGCGCCGCACGCGCGCGATCGCCTCGCGCAGCGTCGAAGCGTCGCCGCCGGTGGGAAAGGTGCAGTCGATATCGGCGACGGCATCGCCGAAATAGGCGCGCAGCCGGTCCCAATCGTCGCCGACGAGAACCGGCGAGTCCATCACGAGAACGTGCGCGCTCTGCCCCTTTTCGTCGAGGATATTGGCGAGGTTCGAAAAGCGCGTCTTCAGGCTCATCACATGCCGTTCGCGCAAGCTGTCGATCGGCGGGTTGGTGACCTGGCTGAAGTTCTGGCGGAAGAACTGTGCGACATGGCGCGGCTTGTCCGAAATGACCGCGAGCGGCGTGTCGTCGCCCATCGAGCCGACAGCCTCCTTTGCGTCCTCGACCATCGGTGAGAGGATGAGTTCCATATCCTCCATGGTCAGGCCGGCGGCGACCTGGCGGCGCAGCAATTCGCTGCGGTCCCAGCCGGCGAGGCTGGACTTGCCGCCCTTTGGCAGGTCGTCCATCGAGCGGAAACCCTTGACGCGAGAGCCATAGTCGTGCGCGCTGGCGATCTTGTCCTTGATCGCACGGTCTTCGTAGAGTGTCCCCTTGTCGAGATCGACCGCGATCATCTGTCCGGGGCCGAGGCGGCCCTTCTTGCGGATGCTCGCTTCGGGAAGCAGAACCATCCCGCTTTCCGATCCAACCACAAGCAGATTGTCGGCGGTCAGCGAATAGCGCAACGGGCGCAGCGCGTTGCGGTCCATCCCCGCAACCGCCCAGCGGCCGTCGGTCATCGCGAGCGCTGCGGGGCCGTCCCACGGCTCCATCACGCTCGCGAGATATTTGTACATGGCGGTGTGCGGCTCGGGCATGTCGGTTTCGTTCGCCCAGGCTTCGGGGACGAGGATCAGCTTCGCCGTTGGAGCGTCGCGGCCGGCGCGGCACAGCGCCTCGAACACCGCGTCGAGCGCGGCGGTGTCGCTCGCGCCCGCGGGGATCACGGGCTTGATGTCCTCCGAATGCTCGCCAAAGGCGAGGCTCGCCATCTTGATTTCGTGGCTCTTCATCCAGTTCTTGTTGCCGCGGATCGTGTTGATCTCGCCATTATGGGCGAGCGTGCGGAACGGCTGTGCGAGCCACCATTGCGGGAAAGTGTTCGTCGAATAGCGCTGGTGGAAAATCGCGACGCGGCTTTCGAACAGCTTGTTCGTCAGGTCGGGATAGAAATCGGCGAGGCTCTCGGCGAGGAACAATCCCTTGTAGATGATCGAGCGCGCCGACAGGCTGCAGATATAGAAATCGTGGATCTGCGCCGCGACGACCTTTTTCTCGATGCGGCGGCGGACGAGATAGAGCTGCTTTTCGAACTCGTCGATCGACTGTTCGTCCGGCAGCGGGCCGGCGATCATGATCTGCTCGATCTCGGGCCGCGTGCGCTGAGCCTTGTCGCCGATCACCGACACGTCGACGGGCACCTGCCGCCAGCCATAGATGGTAAAGCCCGCGTCGATGATCTCGGATTCTACGATCGTGCGGCATTCTTCCTGCGCATTGAGGTCAGTGCGCGGCAGAAAGATCATCCCTACCGCGAGCCGGTTCGGCAGCACATTATGCCCCGATGCCGCAATCGCATCGTCAAAGAAGCGCACGGGCAGGTCGACATGGATTCCCGCCCCGTCCCCCGTCATGCCGTCGGCATCGACGGCGCCTCGGTGCCATACGGCGCGCAGCGCTTCGATCGCCGCCTCGACGACGCGGCGCGACGGCTTGCCGTCGGTTGCCGCGACCATGCCGACACCGCAAGCGTCGGATTCCATGTCGGGGCGATACATGCCCGTCGCGGCGAGCCGCGCATGTTCGGGGGTGGGGTAGTGGGTCATCATTTCGTTCCTGAAATTTGCGCCGCCCTAGTCGGACGGATCGGCAATCTTGAGCCGCTTGCGGGCGTTGGCGACGGCTTCCATTTCTGCGTCGAACGCGGTCCCGGACGCTTCGTCGGCCGCGGCTTCGAGCGTCTCGACGCGCTCGCGGTCGGCGGCGGTCCAGTTGCTGCGGTCAAGGGCGGGGTCGGCGACATCATAGGAATCGGCGTCACTCGCCGACTCCCAGTCGGCTTCGCCGCCAGACTCGCCGGCGTCGTTCGCCTCGCCGCTGCCCATCCACATATCGCGATGCTCCTTGAGCGTTGCGACATCGACCTTCATCAACTTGGCGAGCGACGACAGTTCGGTTTCGCTGAGGTCGGCCAGCCCGCGCTCCTTGGGCAACGCCTTGAACTTGCCTTCCAGCTCGGGCGCGCGGTCGATGAATTTTTCGATCAGCGGCGGGACAGCCTTGATCATCGCAATCATGACTTCGGGGTCTGCCTGAAGCGCCATCCATTCGCCCGCGAAGGCGCTTCCCGCCGGCGTCGCGAAGAAGCTGTTCATATCGCCAAGATGCGCCGCGGTGAATTTGCGCGAATAGGCGTGCGCCATGCCGTCGCGCATCGGCGCCTCCAGATCGCGCAGCACTTCGCTGATCAGCGGCTTCACGACCTCCATCACCTGTTCTTCGCGCGCCTTGCGATTGGGGTCGAGTATTTCGACGGCCTTCGACTTGGTGTCGGCGTCGAGCCCGGCGAGCGTCTCGTCATCGACGCCGGTCTTGATCGAGAGCATCAGGTCCGACATGCCGCCGGCCTGTTCCATCACCGCCTTGAATATCTTGCCGTACATATTGTCGAGCATCTTCTCGAGGCTGCCCGCCGGGATCAGCGCTGCCGTCGTCTGCCGCGCCAGCGCAAGCCGCGCGGGGTCGACCGGCGGCAGCTTGTCGACCTCGAAAATCTTCTCGACGAGTGCAATCGCCTCGTCGATTTCCTTCTGCATCTTGGCCTTGGCTTCGGCGAGCGCGGCATCGTTCATTGCGCCATCTGGCGCCTCTGCCGCCTCGACCTGAGTTGGCGTCGGCGCGGCACCGGCGTGCACCGGAACGATTACCGCGGCGCCCGCGAGCGCCAGAGATTTCCACGTCGACATACACATGATCCTTCCCCTGTTGGTCATGCTGCCTTCTTTTCGCCTTTTGCCTTCGCCTTCAACCACTTTGCCATCTGCTCGCTCACGTCGCGACCATCGCGGATTCCCCAGACGACGAGGCTCGCGCCGCGGACGATATCGCCGGCCGCAAACACGCCGGGCAGGCTGGTCATCATCGTCTGGTGATCGACGCGCAGCGTGCCCCAGCGCGTGACGCTGAGGTCGGGCGAGCCGAACAGCTGCGGCAGTTCTTCGGGGTCGAAACCAAGTGCCTTGATGACCATGTCGGCAGGGATGTCGAACGAGCGGCCGGGGTCGGGTTCGGGGCTGCGGCGCCCGCTCGCGTCGGGCGAGCCGAGGCGCATGCCCGCCACAGATACCTGCTTGACCCGCTTGTCCGCGGTGAAGCTTGCGGGGGCGGACAGCCAGACGAACTCGACCCCTTCTTCCTCGGCGTTGGCGACCTCGCGCTGCGATCCCGGCATATTCTCGCGGTCGCGGCGATAGAGGCACTTCACCGATTTCGCTCCTTGGCGAACCGCGGTGCGGACGCAGTCCATCGCCGTGTCGCCGCCGCCGATCACGACGACATGCTTGCCCTTGGCATCGAGGCTGCCGTCGTCGAAGGCGGGAACGGCGTCGCCGAACCCTTTGCGGTTCGAAGCGACCAGATAGTCGAGCGCGGCGATCACTCCCTCCGCCTCGTTGCCCGGCACGGCAATCTCGCGCGCCTTGTATACGCCGGTCGCGACCAGGAGCGCGTCGTGTTTCTGCCGCAGTTCGTCGAGCGTCGCGTCGGCACCCACTTCGAAGCCCAAGTGAAAATGGATGCCGCCTTCCTCAAGGCGCGCGATGCGGCGCATCACCACATCCTTCTCCAGCTTGAAACCGGGGATGCCATAGGTCAGCAATCCGCCTGCGCGGTCGTGGCGGTCATAGACATGGACTTCATGTCCCTGGACGCGCAGATATTCGGCAGCGGTCAGCCCTGCGGGTCCGGCGCCGATTACGCCGACCGACTGGCCCGTTGCCGGCCCGGCCTGCAACGGCTCGACCCAGCCCTCGGCCCAGGCGGTATCGGTGATATATTTTTCGACGCTGCCGATCGTCACCGCGCCGTGGCCGGTGAATTCGATCACGCAATTGCCTTCGCAAAGGCGATCTTGCGGACAGATGCGCCCGCAGATCTCGGGCATCGTCGAGGTCGCGTTGCTCAGTTCGTATGCCTCGCGCAGCCGTCCTTCGGCAGTCAGGCGCAGCCAATCGGGGATATGGTTGTGGAGCGGGCAATGCACTGAGCAATAGGGCACGCCGCACTGCGAACAGCGCGCCGCCTGTGCGTCGGCGTCGGGCGCGGCGTAGCGTTCCGCGATCTCGCGAAAGTCGCGTGCGCGCTCCTCCGCAGTGCGCTTGTCGGGATAGGATTGTTCACGCTCCACAAACCGGAGCATGCGTTCGGAAGCCATGCAAATTCCCCTTCGTTGAAGAGGTGGTTGCATCGGCTTGACCGTGCTGTCACTCGCAAAATCTCAGATAAGACAGCAATATTTACCTAAAATTGCTTCGATCCGAGCGCCACGCTTCCCGTGCGCAACAATCTTTCATTATTTAGTCTCGTATCGGACCTATCTCGACCCAAGCCATATCAGTGCCGCGACGCCGACGATAATCCGGTACCAGGCAAAGGGCGCAAAGCCATAGCGCGTCACGATTGCAAGGAAGGCCTTGATCACGATCCAGGCGACGACAAAGGAGACGATCGACCCGACGGCAATCAGCCCCAGGTCCCCTGTCGTGACCGCATCGCGATGCTTGAACAATTGCAGCGCGGTCGCGCCGGTTAGCGTAGGGAGCGCGAGGAAGAAGCTGAACTCGGCGGCTGTCTTGCGGTCGACCCCCATTGCCATCGCCCCCATGATCGTCGCGCCCGACCGGCTGACGCCGGGGATCATCGCAAGGCACTGGACGATGCCGACTATTGTCGACTGGCGCAGCGAGAGGTTGGCGACCCCGCCGCTTTCCTGCGTTCGGGCAAGCCGTTCGACGATCAGGATCGCAAAGCCTCCGATGACAAGCGCCCATGCGACGACGACGGCATTTTCGAGCAGCAGCTCGATCTGGTCACCAAAGGCAAGGCCCAGCACCACGGCCGGAATGAAGGCGACGATAAGGTTGCGGACAAAGGCGATCGCCACCGGATCGCGCCGGAAAAAACCGACTCCCATGTCCCAGAACAAATGGCGATAGAGCACGACGATGGCGAGGATCGCGCCCGGCTGGATCGCGATGTTGAAGATCGCCCAGCGCGACGCGTCATAACCGAGCAACTCGGTCGCGAGGATTAGATGCCCGGTCGAGGAAACCGGCAAAAATTCGGTGAGCCCCTCGACGATGCCGAGGATGATGGCGGTCAGCCAGATCGACATGCCGCTCAGCGCGCGTATTCGGAAAATCGACCGTGGCGGCGATACTGGACGAGCCAGCCGTCGGCGACCGCAGCAAGCGCCGTCGGCGTGATGCCGAGCTGTTTCAGCCCCGCGGCGCGCGGCGCAACGACGTTGTCGCGCTGGAGCATCAGCCACTGGTCCTTGGTGATCGGCGCGCCCGGCAGCCAGCCGACCGTCGATGCGAGCGCCGAGGCGACGGCATCGGGCACCTCTACGAAGAGCCGCTGGCGCCCCGTCGCGTCGGCAATCCAGCGCAAGAGTTCTATCATCGACATCTGTTGCGGCCCGCCGAGCTCGAAAATCTTGCCCGCAGCGCCAGCGCCGAGCGCCGCGACCACGGCGTCGGCGACGTCACCGACATAGACCGGCTGGAATTTCGTGTTCGGCGCGATCACGGGGACGACCGGGGCAAAGCGGATCATGGTCGCGAAGCGGTTGATGAACTGATCCTCGCGGCCGAAGATGATCGACGGACGCAGGATCGCGGCAGCGCGAAATTCGTTCCGTACCGCCTTTTCGCCTTCGCCCTTGCTGCGGCCATAGGCAGAAGCGCTGTCGGGATCGGCGCCGATTGCCGAGACATGGACGAGTGCGCGGACGCCAGCGGCCTTGGCTGCCGCTGCGACATGCCCCGCGCCGCTGGCCTGTACCGCCTGCATATCGTCGAACGCGCCGACGAGGTTTATCACCGCGTCGCAGCCCGAGACCGCGCGCGCAATGCTCGCCGCATCGCGCACGTCGGCGGCGACGAACTGCGTCTGGCCGAGCCCGCCGAGCGGCTTCAGGAAGGTCGCGCGGCGCGGTTCGCGTTCGGCAATGCGGACGCGCGCGCCACGCGCGAGCAGCCGTTGCACGACATAGCGGCCCAGAAAGCCGCTCCCGCCCAGCACCGTGATCAATTGCCCATCCAGATTGTGCATCGCTTCAGCCTGTCGTTGATTCTCGCGCCCGCGGGCGCCACGCTCGCGCCCCCCATGCCGCGAAGCGGCGGTCCGGGCAAGGGGGAGCGGGCGGTGGCCAACGCAAATCCGCGCGCTCCCAATTAATTTCGCCGCATCGGCGCGGTCGCGGTTGACAAGCGCCGCGCCCCGCCGCTAAGCGCCCGCTCCTACCCCGTGCCCAGATGGCGGAATTGGTAGACGCACCAGCTTCAGGTGCTGGCGATCGCAAGGTCGTGGAGGTTCGAGTCCTCTTCTGGGCACCATTTTCCCCATTTTAAAGGATCACTCGCGCGCCGGGTGCAATGCGCTCGGTCGTCGCACGATTCGCATGCGGTCGGACTGTTTACAGCTGTCGTATAGGGGAAATGGTGCCGCTTACAGGACTCGAACCTGTGGCCCCATCATTACGAATGATGTGCTCTACCAACTGAGCTAAAGCGGCAACGAGGGGCGCCACTAGCAGCGCGGTGGCGCGATGACAAGCGCCCATGCGCATTTGGTGATGGGGCAACGCGAGGCAGCCTCTCGCCCGTCAATTGCGCCTTTCAACCAGCCCGCGCGCGATAACCTGCGCCTGGATTTCGGCGGCCCCCTCGAAGATGTTCAGGATGCGCGCGTCGCAGAGGATGCGGCTGATCTCATACTCGAGCGCATAGCCGTTGCCGCCGTGAATTTGCAGCGCGGCGTCGGCGTTCGCCCAGGCAGCGCGCGCGGCGAAAAGCTTTGCCATCCCCGCTTCGATATCGCAGCGCTTGCCGCCGTCCTTGGCGCGCGCCGCCGCATAGCTGAGTTCGCGCGCCATGACGAAATCGATGAGGCTCATCGCGATCTTGTCCGACACGCGCGGGAAAGCCATTATCGGACGGCCGAACTGTCTGCGGCCCAACGCATAATCCAGCCCCAGTTCGATCGCGCGCCGCGCGACGCCGACTGCGCGCGCTGCGGTCTGGATGCGCGCGCCCTCGAAAGTGCGCATCAACTGTTTGAAGCCTTGCCCTTCCACGCCGCCGAGGAGCGCGTCGGCGGGGGCCGCCATCGCGTCGAATTGGAGCGCATATTCGCGCATCCCGCGATAGCCGAGGACCTCGATCTCGCTTCCGCTCATGCCCGCGGCGGGAAAGGGGGTGGCTTCGGCCCCGCGCGGCTTGGGGACGAGCAACATCGACAGGCCCGCATAGCCCTTTGCATCGGGCAATGTCCGCGCAAGCAAGGTCATCAGGTCCGATCGCGCGGCGTGGGTGATCCATGTCTTGGCACCATCGATGATCCAGCCGTCGTCCGTGCGCCGCGCGCGCGTCTGAAGCGCGCCGAGGTCGGACCCGACATCGGGCTCGGTGAACACCGCGGTCGGCAGGATGTCGCCGCTTGCGATCTTTGGCAGCCACGCGGCCTTTTGTGCGTCGGTGCCGCCCATCGCGATCAGCTCGCCTGCGATCTCGGAGCGCGTGCCGAGCGATCCCGCGCCTATCCAGCCGCGCGACAATTCCTCGGTGACGACGCACATGACGAGCTTGCCGAGGCCGAGCCCGCCATATTCGTCGGGAATGCACACGCCAAAGGTGCCGAGTTCGGCCATCGCTTCGACCGTCGCGTCGGGAATCAGGGCGTTGGCGAGATGCCAGCGATGCGCGTGCGGGATGATCTCGGCTTCGGTGAAGCGGCGGAACTGTCCACGGATTGCGTCGAGGTCGCTGGCATGAAGCGTCTCGCTCGGCCACTGGCCATCGGCGAGTGCGGCGGCAATCTCGGCGCGCGTCGTGGTGTGATCGGCGACGAGCAGGTCTGCGCAGGCATCGCCGAGCGCGCGCGCGGCTGTACTGATCCCCAGATCGGCGGGGCGGACGATTTCGTTCTGCCCCATCGGCAGGCCGCCGACGAGCTGTGCGACGCTTTCGGCAAAGGCGAGCGAGGCGAGCTTGGTGTCGAGCGGATTCGTGTCATTGCCAGCGTCGAGCCAGTCGAGCACCGCTTCGAGCGCCGCCACCGTCGTTGCAATCCACGCGAATCCGTGCGCGGCGCGCTGGTCTTCATCGATGGGGCGATGCGCGAGACGTTCGACGAGCGCGGCCTTGGCCGCGTCGCTATAGGTCGTCGCGGCGGCGAGGGCGTGGCGCAGCGCCATTGTCACACGGCGCGCTCGAAGATCGCGGCGATGCCCTGTCCGCCGCCGATGCACATGGTTTCGAGGCCAAAGCGCCCCTCGCGCCGCACCAGCTCGCGCGTCAGATTGGCAAGGATGCGCCCGCCGGTCGCGCCGATCGGATGGCCGAGCGAGATGCCCGATCCGTTGACATTGAGCATGTCGAGGCGGCTGTCGTCGTCGGACCAGCCCCATCCCTTGAGCACCGCGAGTACCTGCGGCGCAAAGGCTTCGTTGAGTTCGACGAGGTCGATGTCGTCCCAACCGAGGCCATTCTTTGCGAACAGCCGTTCGACAGCGGGCACCGGGCCGATCCCCATGCGCGCGGGATCGCAGCCCGCCGCCGCGGCGCTGTGATACCAGGCGATGGGTTCGAGGCCGAGTTCGTCGAGCTTGTCCTCGGCAACGACGAGGCACGCGGCAGCGGCGTCATTCTGCTGGCTCGCATTGCCGGCGGTGACGACGCCGCCCTCCAGCGGCTTGAGCCTGCCAAGCGATTCCAAGCTCGCGTCGGCGCGATAGCCTTCGTCATGGTCGAAGATAATGGGGTCGCCCTTGCGCTGCGGGACGCTGACGGGCACCAGTTCGTCGTCGAACAGCCCCTTCTTCCACGCCGCCGCGGCGCGCTGGTGGCTGCGTACCGCATAAGCATCGGCCGCCTCGCGCGTGATGCCATAATCCTTTGCCAGATTCTCGGCGGTCTCGATCATCCCCGAAATGACCCCGAAGCGTTCGATCGGCTGCGACATCAACCGCCCGCGCGTCAGCCGGTCGTGAAGCGTCAGATTGCCCGCGCGCACGCCCCCCCGAATATCGGTGCTGTAATGTTCGACGTTCGACATCGATTCGACCCCGCCCGCGACGACGACGTCGGACATGCCCGTCTGCACCATCATCGCGGCGTTGACGACCGCCTGCAGCCCCGATCCGCAGCGGCGGTCGAGCTGGTATCCGGGCACTTCGAGCGGCAGCCCGGCGGCGAGCCACGACCAATGGCCGATCGCCGGCGCCTCGCCATTGCCATAGCCCTGGCTGAACACCACGTCGTCGACGCGCGCAGGGTCGATCTTCGTCCGCTCGACGAGCGCCTTCAGGATCACCGCGCCAAGCTCGCCCGCGGTCAGCGGCGACAAGGTGCCGCCGAATTTGCCGACGGCGGTGCGGATCGGGGCGACAATGGCGGCGCGGCGCAGGGACATGGGAATACTCCGGTCGGGAAAAGGGGACGTCAGCCCTGCGCGTGAAACTCGCGCAGCATATGTTTGGCGATCTGGAGCTGCAGAATCTGCGTCGTGCCTTCGTAGATGCGATAGATGCGCGCATCGCGGAAGAAGCGTTCGGCGTCATATTCGGCGAGGTAGCCGGCGCCGCCATAGACCTGCACGCAGGCATCGACGACGCGGCCGCACATCTCGGAGGCGAAAACCTTGAATGCAGCAGCCTTGCGCAAGACATTCTCGCCTGCATCGGCGCGGCGGGTGACATCTTCCATCATGCACTCGGCGGCATAGATGTCGATCTCGCTCTGCGCGAGCATCTGCTGGATGAGCTGAAAATTGGCGATCGGTTCGCCGAACGCCTTGCGCTCGGTCGCATAGCGCGTCGCCGAATCGAGCGCGCGGCGGGCATAGGCGGTCGCCGCGGCGCCGACCGACATGCGGCCATTGTCGAGGCTCATCATCGCATAAGCGAAACCCTTGCCGAGTTCGCCGCCGAGCAGCGCCTCGCCGCCGACGCGAACATCCTCCATGATGATATCGGAGATATGCGCGCCCGACTGGCCCATCTTCTTGTCCGATTTTCCCGTCGAAACGCCGGGAGCGTCCATCGGCACGATGAACGCCGACACATGGGCATTCTTGGGCAGATTCTCCTTGCTCGTCCGCGCCATGATCAGCGCAACCTTCGCCTGCGGCGCATTGGTGATGTAGCGTTTGGTACCATTGAGCACCCAGCCGTTGTCGGTCTGGACCGCGCTCGTCTGGAGCCCCGCCGAATCCGATCCCGACCCCGGCTCGGTCAGCCCGAAGCAGGCGATTTCGCCCGCCGCGACGCGCGGTAGCCATTCGGCCTTTTGCGTGTCGGTGCCGCCGTTTTTAAGCGCCGAGGCGAACATGCCGATGTTGATCGAGATGATCGAGCGGAAGGCCGGCATGGCATAAGAGAGCGTGTGGATCGTTCGGATATATTGGCTGACGTTCATCCCTGCGCCGCCGAACTCTTCGGGGATGGTCAGTCCGAACAAACCCATGTCGCGCAGTTCCGACAATATGTCGTCGGGAATCCGGTCGTTTTCGATGATATGCTTTTCGGCAGGGAGAAGGCGCTCGCGGACATAGCGCTCCAGCTGTTCGATGAACTGGTCGAATATGTCCGCGTCCATCCCTGCCATGTCACCTCTCCCAACCTTGTCGTTGAATAGCGCGATAGCGCCACGCCTGCACTATTTCAACATTAGGAATTGTTTTTCACATATATGAAATTATGATGTTCGCATGAGTGTCGTTCGCTCTGTCACGCAATCATTCGCGGTGATGCGCCTGTTGGCAGGTTCGTCGCCGCTGTCGTTGTCGGCGATCGGCAGGGCGCTGGGCCTCAGTCCGTCGAGCGCGTTCAACCTTTTGAAAACCTTGGAGCGCGAGGGGGCGGTCGAGCGCGACGGCGCAACCAAGGCCTATCGGATTGCCCCGGCATGGGCGGCTATCGAGGCGCTCGGCGAGCCGCGCGCGCAGGCGGTGATTGCCGCCGCACGCCCGCGTGTCGCACGCCTCGCGCAAGAGGCTGACGCTGCCGTTGCCTTGTGGAGGATCATCCCGCGCGACCGCCTCCAGCTTGTCGTGCGCGCCGAAAGCGATGCCGGTATGCGGATCGGCATCGCCGATGGCCAGCGACAACCGCTCGGCGGTGGCGCTGCCGGGCGGGCAATGGCGGCTGCGCAAAGGATCGACCGGGCCGAACTGGCGCGGCGTTATTCGGCCGTCCATTGGCAGATCGACCTGAGCTTCGACGCCTATGCGCGGCAGGTCGAGCTGGCTGCGCGCAAGGGCTTTGCCGTTGACGACGGCTTCGCGCATCGCGGCATTTGTTCGGTCGGCGTGGCTATCGCCGATATCGGCCCGGGATTTTGTCTGTCGGCGTCGGTCTTTGCGGGGTCGCGAACGGCGGAGGAGATCGATGCGCTCGGAGCAAAACTCATCGCGTTGCGGACGGCCCTGACCGGATAGCGCTGCGCGAACGTTTCAGAACCCAAGGCGGCGTGATTGCTCGTCGGTGAGGGGGCTCGGCGAACCGCGCACAATCTCGATGGCGCCGTGACGCGTGACGGCGCCGTTGATCGCCGCGCCGACGCCTGCGGCCTGAATGGCAGCGTTCACGGCGCTGGCGTGCGGCACCGATGCGGGCGGGTCGACCGCTATGACTTCGCCCGCCATGAACAGCGCGTCGATCGCATTGAGCAGGTCGGCGCTTCCCAATCCCTGCACGGTCGAAAGCGGTTGCGGCCCGTCCGCCAGCGTGGCGAGGATTGCATGGGCGGCCGCATTGTCGAAGCCCATGGTCCCCGCTGCCGTGCGCGCCTCGAAGCGGGCCTCGCCTGCAGGCTTCGTCGCTGCCCACCATCCCGACATTCGTGCCTCATCGCGGGTCTTGGCAGTCAATCGCCGCACCGCGCCCTTCACATAGAGGTCGGTGCGGAACCAGTTGCCGGTGAACAGGTCGGTCGCCGTTTCGCGCGCCGCCGCGCTCTCGATCGCGTCCAATGACCGGCGCCATGCCGCTTTGAGCGCCAGGTCGGGGCGCAGCCGGTACGGGCGCGCTTGACCGGCGCAGGCAAGCGCGCGCGCCGCCGTTGCGGTTACGACATCGCCCGCCCACAACGGACACCAATTTTCGTTGAGATATTCATGCGCGAAATAATCGGCGGGGTAACGCGCGCGGAGTCCGTCGATCCACTCCCAATGCTCACGTCCGAACACATCCGCCGCGCGAAGCGCCGCGAGCGCGCCCTCGAACCGTTCGACCGGCGTTCCCCTTCGATCGGCGGCCAACGCCCGCACCATCTGTTGGAAGGCCATTATCGGCGTCCAGCCGGGCAGGCAATTATAGCCGATGGCGAGAACGCCGCCCGGCTTCAGCAAGTGACCGGCAAGGTCGAGGACATGGCCGCGGTTGGCCTCGCTGACCCACGCCAGCACGCCCTGGCACTGCACATAGTCGGCGGTCGCAGCGGGCAATGCCCCGCGCGCCGCGTCGAAATAGGCATGCTCGAACCTGATGTTCGGCAGGCCGCCGGCTGCGGCAATCGATGCGCCCAATTCTATATGCGCCGGATTGCCGTCGATCCCGATGAAATGGCCCTCGGGATGCGCTGCCGCGTTAAGGATCAGGCCGATTCCGTCGCCGCACCCGATGTCGACCATCGTAAACGGCCCGCGCGGCGCGGCTCCACGCGGCGATGCGATGCCGCCATGCGTCAGAATCGCATCGATGTTGGGCGGAGCAAAGGCTGCGTGAAAACTGCTGGGATAGAGCGAATCCGCGACATAGCCGTCGAGCGCATCGCGGTAGCCCGGGCCAGCCGTTGTCGTGCCGCCCCGGGCCTTGGCCATCGCCATATGCCGGCGAGCCGGTCAGGGTTTGAGCTTGTATGCGTCGGTCTGAAGATTGGGGTCGATCGTCCCCAGCTTGATGGCGCTGTCCTCGATCTTGAGGCTCGTCGAGCCGATCTTATAGGCCTGGTTGAGCCCGATCAGAATGCCGCCCGAAGCCTGATCGAGCGCGTCTTCGTTGAGTTCCACCGCGCCCGCTTTGGTGACGTCCGATTTCTTCTTGGTCATCGCAATTCTCCGTTCCTTGCCGCGAATAGCGGCCGATCGACAATTTGCGGCCCGACTCGGAAGTTCGCGCTTCCTCGTTACGGCAGTCATAGCAGAACGAGGGCGCTTTGCAGTGTGCCGCGTCACAGGGTGCGGCGCGCTTGCCATGATAGTGAAAATCGGGTCATGATGTGCTCGGAACCATAAGGGCGCGCGCATACCAACTGGGGGGTGGCCCACGGATGAGCGAAACCATCTATCGTCAGTCTGCGCTGGATCGCATGGCCAGCCCGGAGCGCCTCGACGCCCCGTTGACGCTCGTTTCGCGCCCGTCGTGGATATTGCTCGGCGCTTTTGCGGTAGCGCTCGTGGCGGCGCTGGTCTGGGCCAGCGTCACGCGCGCGCCGGTGACGGTCGGCGCGAGCGGCATTTTGATCAACCGGGCCGGTCTCGCCGAAATTGCAGCCGCGCAGGACGGCCGGATACAGTCGCTGCTGGTGATTCCCGGCGATACCGTGCGTGTCGGACAGCCGGTGGCGACGATTGCCCGCACCGAACTCGCCCGCGAACTCGCCGACGCGCGCAGCAATTTGCGCGATGCCGAGGCGCGGCTGCAACGGCTGCGCCTGTTTTTTAGCGAGCAGGGCGCGCGTGAGAGCGGTGCCGACGGCGCGCGACTGCGCACGATCGCCCAAACGCGGCGCGCGCTCGAAAGCCGTGCTGCCTATCTTGAAAAGCGCGCGGGTCGCATGGAGGCCCTGATCGAGCGCGGCTTCATCACGCAGGACCAGCTCGTCGACGTCCAGATCGAATTGGCGGCGGTGCGCGAGCAACTGTCGAACCTCGGCGAGGCTGCGCTGCGCGTGCGCATCGACGCCAATGCCCGGTCGGGGACGAGCGGCCTTGCCCTGCTCGACGAACAGCGTGAGGTCGACTCCCAGCTTCGCCTGATCCGCCGGCTCGAGGCGCGCCTCGGCGACGAAGAGGTCGTGCGCGCGACGGTCGCGGGGCGCGTGACCGAGGTAAAGGTCGGGACAGGCGATGTCATCGCGCCTGGCACCGCGCTGGCGACGGTCGCACCCGATCAGGGCGGGCTCGTCGCGCTGCTTTACGTTCCGGCGGGGGAGGGCAAGCGGATTACAGTAGGGATGGCAGCAGAGATTACGCCGACCGCCGTCGAGCGCGCGATTTATGGCCACATCCCCGGCCGCGTCACGTCGGTCGCGCCGCTTCCGGCGACGCCCGAAGGTATGCGGCGGGTGCTGCGCAACGATCAACTGGTCGCACAGCTCACGGCGGCGGGCGCGCCCATAGAGGTGCGCGTCGCGCTCGAAGGCAACGCCGCCAACCCGAGCGGCTTTGCCTGGTCGGCCTCGAAGGGGCCGCCGGGCCAGATCGGAGCGGGGTCGATCGTCGGCGGCCGCGTCATTGTCGCCGATCGCCGCATAATCGGCTTGCTGGTGCCGGGCGCAGGCGAATAATCCCGTGGCGCGGCGCCGACCGACCCCGACCGTTCTCCAACTCGAAGCCGCCGAATGCGGCGCCGCGTCGCTCGCAATGATATTGGCGACCTATGGGCGTCACATGGGGCTCGACGAGCTGCGCGCCTTATGCGGTGTGTCGCGCGACGGGACCAAGGCGTCGAGCCTGTTGCGCGCGGCGCGCGCGCTGGGGCTCGAAGCCAAAGGGCTGAAGGCCGAGCCCGAACATATCGCCGACTTGCCGCTCCCGCTGATCGCTTTCGTCAACTTCAATCATTTTCTCGTCGTCGAACGCATCGACGCGCATCATGTGTGGCTGAACGATCCCGCATCGGGTCGGCGGCGCGAGCCGATCGAGACATTCTCCGAAGGGTTCACGGGCGTCGTGCTCACCTTCACGCCGGGCGCCGATTTTCGGCCGGGCGACAGTCGGCCAAGCCTCGCCCAATCGCTCCGGCACCGCTTCGACGGAGTGAAAACAGCGCTGTGGTTCGTGGTATTGACCGCGCTGGCCCTGGTCATTCCAGGAATCATCCTCCCGGTCTTCAGCCGGATATTCGTCGACTATGTGCTCGTGCGTGGGCTCGACGACTGGCTGGTGCCGCTGCTCGTGGGCATGGCCCTGACCGCTGCTGTCCGCTTCGTGCTCCTCGAATTGCAGGAACGCGCGTTGCTGCGCGCCCGCACCGCGATGAGCCTCGGCACCGGCAACGTGCTGATGCGCAAGCTCCTGACGCTGCCGGTTGCCTTTTTCGACCAGCGTTTCGCGGGCGAGATTGCCGACCGGGTGCGGTTGAACGAAAGCCTTGCGACGCTGCTCACCGGGCAACTCGCGCAGGCCGCGGTCAACCTCGTCAGCGCGCTCTTTTTCCTGATCGTCCTGCTTTTCTATCATTGGGCGCTGACGCTCGCGGTGGCGGCTCTCGCGCTGCTCAATGCGGCGGTGCTGCTGCTGTCGAACCGCCTGCTTTCCGACCGGTATCGCAAGATTTCGATCGATCGCGGCAAGCTGGCAGGTGCGCGGGTCGCGGGGATCAAGGATATGGAGACGTTCAAGGCGTCGGGCGGCGAGGATATCGTCTTTGCGCGTTGGACCGGGCTGGCAGTTGCGGTGCAGAATGGCGAACAGCAGGTCGCCCGGATCGCCGCATTGGTGCGGCCGATGCCGACGCTGATCAGCGCGCTGATCGCGGCGACTATCCTCGTATGGGGCGGCTTTGCGGTCATGGGCGGCGCGATGACGCTCGGTGAACTAGTCGGCTATCAAACGCTCGCGGCGAGCTTTATCGCGCCGGTCGCCGCACTCGCGGGCTTTGGTGCGGAGCTGCACCAGATCCGGTCCTACACCGGACGGCTCGACGATGTGCTCGCGCAGCGGGGCGATCCGCGCTTCGACCGCGACGAGCCGGCGCTGGGCGATCGATTGCCGCAAGGCGGCTTGCAGGTCCGCGACCTCAGCTTCGGTTACGCCCCGCTCGATCCGCCGCTGATCGACGGGCTGAACTTTGAGATCAGGCCCGGCGAACGCATCGCGCTTGTCGGCCCGTCGGGGTCGGGAAAATCGACGGTCGGGAAGCTGGTCGCGGGACTCGAACAGCCGCGCAGCGGCGCCTTGCTGCTCGACGGGCGGACGCTGCTCGACTGGCCGCGCGCGGTGCTTGCCAACCGGCTCGCCTATGTGCGGCAGGATGTCGTGCTGTTCGAAGGGACGGTGCGCGACAATCTGACATTGTGGAACGATGCGCTCCCCGAACCCGATATGCTGCGCGCGGCGCGCGACGCGATGATCCATGACGTGATCGCATCGCGGCCAGGCGGCTATGACGCGCGCGTTGCGCAGGGCGGCGGCAATTTCTCGGGCGGCGAACGCCAACGTATCGAGATTGCGCGCGCGCTGGCGAGCGACCCCAGCCTGATCGTCCTCGACGAAGCGACGAGCGCGCTCGATCCGGTTACCGAGCACGCGGTGATGGAGGCGATCCGGCGGCGCGGCATCGGCTGCATCATCATCGCACACCGGCTGTCGGCTATCCGCGATTGCGACCGCATCTTTGTGCTCGAAGCGGGACGTGTCGTAGAGGCAGGTGACCACGCGAGCTTGATGGCCGGGCGCGGCCCCTATGCACAGTTGGTCGAGGCGTGACCGGTTCGATCGCCTTGTCCGCGGGCGAGGCGCAGCGCCTGCCGCACGGTGGGACCGGATGGCGCGTCGCCACGGGACGGCTCGAACTTTATCTTGTTAGCGACGACCGGCGGCGCTTTGTCGAGCTGCTCGATGTCGATGGCAGTATCGCGCCATTGCCCGAAGGCGCGCGTCATTTCCTCGTCGTCGCGCTTGAAGAATGCGATCTGGCCGCGCTCCCCGCCGGGACGTTCGACGATAGCGATCATGGCGCGGCGCTCGATGCGGCTTTTGCCGTCGAAGCCGCGGAGCGCGATGCCTCGCTTGTCGAACGGATTACGCGCGCGCGAGCGAGCGGCGTGGCGGCGGGGGATGCCTGGGCGGTTTGGCAGGCGCTCGGCGCGGCGCTCGGTATTTCGGTCGACACGCAGCGCCTACGCGGCGCAGCAACCGATTTCATGCAGACGCCCGTACTCGCGCGGCTGGCGGGTCTACGCGCGGCACGGACAATTCTGGCCCCCGGCTGGTGGCGCGACGATGCCGGCCCGATGCTGCTCCGGCGCGGCGACGACAGTGTCGGCGCGGCGATATGGATACGCGGCGCCTATCGGGACGAAGAGGACAATGCTGTCGAACCGGCCGACATCCACTCGCTTTGTTGGCGCATCTATGCGCCGATCACGCGCGATATCTCGACGTTCGGCAACATGGCCCGCAACGTTGCCGGCGGGATCTGGCGCGAATTTCCCCTGATTGCCGGTGCAGGACTTGGTGCGGCGTTGTTGGGACTGCTCGTGCCGGTCGCAAGCGCGTGGATATTCGACGAGATCGTGCCCAGCGGTGCCGGCGGCTTGCTCATCGGCGTCGGCATGGCGTTGGCCATCGCGGCACTTGTCGGAGCCGCCTTTTCGGTCACGCGCATATTGGCGACCGCCCGTGTAGCAGCGCGCGGTCAGGTGGCGATGGCGGCGGGCGTGTCCGACCGCGTGCTGCGATTGCCCGCGCGCTTCTTTCGCACCTTGTCGCCGGGGGACTTCAACCAGCGGATCGAGGCGCTCGAATCGATTCGTGCGCTTGTCACCTCGGTGCTGCTCAACGCCGGATTGACTGCCTTTTTCGCGCTATTCTATCTGGGCCTGCTCTTCGTTTACGAACCACGCATGGCGCTCGCCGCGCTGGCCGTGACGTTCGTCTATGTCGTCGCGGTGGTCGTCAGCCGCGTGGCGCAGGCCGCGCCGCTGCGCGAAGCGGCGGAACGCGACGGAAAGCTGGCCGGGCTGACCTTCGAGATATTGGAGGGGCTGCCCAAATTGCGCTCGGCTGCGGCCGAGGAGCGCGTGCTACACCGTTGGCAGGACGCCTATCGATTGGAGCGCGAGGCCGATGCACGCGGCCGCCGGATCGGCATCCATTTCGGGGCCTTCGCCGATGCGTGGGGGGTAATAAGTTTGCTCGCGCTGTTCGCCACGGCGGCCTTGCTCGCTACGCGCGACGTTCCGCCGGGGCAGTTCATCGGCTTCCTGGCGGCGTTCGCGGTCTTTCAGGGGAGTTTCACCGGCCTCTGCGAATCGCTGCTTGCCCTCTACATGGCGCGGCCATTGGCCGAGCGCGCACGGCCGATCCTGACGGCCGAGGTCGAGGCGACCGAAGCGCGCGCCGACCCCGGCACGCTGACTGGCGATATTCAGGTGAGCGGGCTGAGCTTTGGCTACGACAATATGATGGCGCCGCTGCTTCATAATCTGTCGCTGGCTGTCGCGCCGGGCGAGCATATGGCAATCGTGGGCGGATCGGGCTCGGGCAAATCGACGCTCTTGCGGCTGCTTTTAGGGTTCGAGGCGCCGACGACGGGATCGATCGCTTATGACGGGCAGGAACTTGCGAGCCTCGATCCCGCGCGGCTGCGCAGCCAGATCGGCGTCGTCCTGCAATCGAGCCAGCTTTTCGCGGGAACGATCATGGAGAATATCCGCGGCGCGAGCGATGCGGGCATCGAACAATGCCAGCTGGCCGCTGAGGCGGCGGGGCTTCGCAGCGACCTCGCGCTGATGCCGATGGGGATGCACACGATGGTGACCGAGGGTGCGGGGACGCTGTCGGGCGGGCAGCGGCAGCGGATTCTGATCGCCCGCGCGCTCGCCGGACGCCCGCGCATCCTCTTTTTCGACGAGGCGACGAGCGCGCTCGACAATGCGACCCAGGCGATCGTGGCGCGAACGCTCGACGGCATCGACGCGAGCCGCATCACCATCGCGCACCGGCTGTCGACGGTGCGCAACGCCGATCGCATCTGCGTGCTCGAACGCGGGCGCTTTGTCGAAAGCGGAACGTTCGCCGACCTTATGGCGCGGGATGGCGCCTTTGCGGCGCTCGCTCGCCGTCAATTGCTGGAGGACTGACATGCGCAAGGCGCTCTATATACTGGGTGATCTCGACGATGCCGACATCCTCTGGCTCGCCCGCCACGGCAACGTCCGCAGCCTGACCCCCGGGAGTCAGCTGATTCGGGCGGGACAACCGATCGGGGAGCTGTTTTTCGTGACTGACGGCATCTTCGACGTCACCAATGCCGCCGGAACCGCGATTGCCGAGCTGTCGCTAGGGGATGTCGTCGGCGAAATGTCCTTCGTCGAAAAGGCGCTGCCCTCGGCGACCGTGACCGCGCGTGGCGCTGCGCGCGTTCTCGCCGTGCCGCGCGCAGCGATTCTCGCCGCGTTTGCCGAGGACAGCGGGTTTGCAGCGCGCTTTTATCGGGCGCTCGCGGTTTTTCTCTCCGATCGCCTTCGTACCCTGTCGGCGCCAGCAGGGAGCCAGGCCGAACTGGACGAGGGGTTGCTCGACACGATCAGCGAAGCGGGCGACCGCTTCGTCCGGCTGATTGCGATCCTCGAAGGTCGCATCAGCTAGGGCAACGCCTCCTGCCGTCAGCGAAACAGGAGCACGGGTATCGTGCAGGAGCGCACCATTTCTGTCGTCGTGCTTCCGACAAGCATGGTGCGGAGCGGGCTGTGGCCGTAGGCGCCCATGACGAGCATGTTCGCGCCATTGCGCGTGACGTCGAGCATGATGACTTCGTCGGCCTTGCCGTCGATCAGGCTGACGCGGGCATCGCGGTGCATCGTCAATATTTCGCGTGCCCAATTGAGGTGCGCCTGGTTCGTCGTATCTTCGCGACCGGCCATGACGATGTGGAGTGACGCGTCCGAGAATAGAGGCGAGGTCGCAGCATAGACCAGCGCCTTGCGCGAACTGGGGCCGCCGTCGAAAGCGATCGTCACGATATCGGGTTTGGTGAAGGCGCGCGCCGCGACGAGCACGGGCTTTTCGCTCTGGCGCACGACGCGTTCGACCTTGCTGCCGAGATGGCCTTTGGCAAAGTCGGCCGACGCACCGCGCTTGCCGATCACGACGATGTCGGCATCGGTTTCGCGCTCGACGATCGTTTCGACGATGCCCCCGTGGCGGTGGGTCAGCGTGATCCGTTCGTGACCCAGTTCGGCCAGATGCGACCGCGCGGCCGCCAGCAAGGTGCGGCCCTGCTCCTGCGCCAGCTTGCCTTCGCTTTCGTCGATGCGGACGAGTTCCTCGAGCAACGCCGATTTGGCGCCCAGCCCGACCGCGCCTGACAGGTCGCGCCGCGCCGCGACAGCGTCTTTGCGCTGGATCACGTGGAGGATTTCAATCTCGGCATCGAGCAGGCCAGCCGCCCACGCCGCATGGTCGATCACGCTCGTCGCATAGAGCGAGGCGTCAATACAGGCGAGAATTCGGGTCATGACTTTCTTTCCCTCAATGCGCAGCCAACCGCGCGTCGGCGTCGGGCTTGTCCGAGATTCCGAAGCGGTCGATCATCGTGGCGCTCGCTTCGTTAAGGCCGAGCACGTCGACCTCGGTGCCTTCGCGGCGCAGCTTGATAACCGCCTTGTCGAGCGCTGCTACTGCCGAAATATCCCAGAAATGAGCGTTGCGGACGTCGATGACGACCCGTTCGATAACTTCACGGAAATCGAACGCAGCAAGAAAGCGTTCGACCGAGGCGAAAAACACCTGTCCGGTAAAGCGATAGGTGCGCGTGCTGCCGTCCGCCGAAAGCGCGGTTTCGACCGCGAACAGATTGCGCACCTTGCTGGCGAAGAAGACGCCCGATAGCAGCACCCCCACCAGCACGCCCTTCGCAAGATCGTGCGTCCACACGACGGTAACGACCGTCGCGACCATCACTACCGAGCTGTGCCACGGGTGGCTGCGCAAATCCTTGACCGACTGCCAGCTGAAGGTGCCGATCGACACCATGATCATTACGGCAACCAGCGCGGGCATCGGGATCTGCGCGACAAGCGGGCCGAGCACGACGATCAGGAATAGCAATACGCTGCCCGCAACGAAGGCCGACAAACGCCCGTCGCCGCCCGATTTCACGTTGATGACCGACTGGCCGATCATCGCGCAGCCACCCATCCCGCCGAAAAATCCGGTGACGAAATTGGCGATTCCCTGGCCGTGCACCTCGCGCTTCTTGTCGCTCGGCGTGTCGGTCAGGTCGTCGACGATCTGTGCCGTAAGCAGGCTTTCGAGCAGCCCGACCGCCGCCATGGCGACCGAATAGGGGAGTATGATCGCCAACGTATCAATTGTGAGCGGAACCTGTGGCAGCGCGAAAAAGGGAAGGGTGGAGGGCAAATCGCCCATGTCTCCCACGCGGTTGACGTCGAGATCGGCGTAAATGGCGAGGGCGGTGAGTACCACAATTGCCACGAGCGGCGACGGGATCACCTTGGTCAAGCGCGGCAGCAGGTAAATGATCGCGAGCGCCGCGGCGACAATTGGATAGGTCATCCAGCCGACACCGATGAGCTGCGGCAACTGGGCCATGAATATCAGGATTGCCAGCGCGTTCACAAATCCGGTGATGACCGACTTCGACACGAACTGCATTAATAGGTCGAGCCGCAGAAATCCGCCGACAAATTGTAGAATGCCCATCAGGATCGTTGCAGCGAACAGATACTCCACACCATGATCGCGGACGAGCGGGACGATCAGGACGGCAATCGCCGCCGTCGCGGCAGAGATCATTCCGGGGCGCCCGCCGACAAGCGCGATGATGACCGCGATCGAGAAGGAGGCGTACAGGCCGACTTTGGGATCGACCCCGGCGATGATCGAAAATCCGATGGCTTCGGGGATCAGCGCGAGGGCGACGACGATCCCGGCCAATATGTCGCCGCGCGGATTTGAAAGCCATTCGCGACGGATCGAGGCGAGTTGGGTCATATGTCTTTTGTCTTGCAGCGGCATCGCCGGCGGGGCCGGCACATCAGCATGTCGTTGCCCCGCAATAGGAGCGGCGTTGCCATGGGTTGTCCCGGGGATAGGCGCCGGGCCGAGCCACCCGGCGGGCCGGGTCCAGTGAATGCGGGAAAGCCGTTAGCGGCGCAGCTTCGCCACGGCAACTCATTTTGAAACAAATTTGGTGTCGGTCCGTACAATGCTCGTTCGGCCTTGAACTGAACGTCGCGCTCGCTGAAAGGGGGGCATTACCGCTTGCGCCGACGGGGGAACGATCTGTGGAGCAATATGAGTCCGTTCGCGAGGAGGTCGCCAAGCTGTGCGCAGATTTCCCCGGACCCTATTGGCAGGCGAAGGATAAGGCGCGCGCCTATCCGTCCGAATTTGTCGCGGCGCTTGGCGAAGCGGGCTATCTCGCGGCCTTGATCCCCGAAACCTATGGCGGAGCCGGTTTGCCCTTGTCGGGGGCGGCGGCGATCCTCGAGGAAATCCAGCGGCAGGGGTGCAATGGCGGCGCGGTGCATGCGCAAATGTATGTAATGGGGACGCTGCTGCGCCACGGCTCCGACGAGCAGAAAGCGCGTTACCTCCCCAGAATAGCCACTGGTGAGTTGCGTCTCCAGGCGTTCGGCGTCACCGAGCCGACGAGCGGCACCGACACGCTGAGCCTCAAGACCACCGCGCGCCGCGATGGCGACGATTATGTCGTCAGCGGCCAAAAGCTCTGGACGAGCCGCGCCGAGCATAGCGACCTGATGATCCTGCTCGCGCGCACGACCCCGCGCGAAGAGGCCGCGAGCCGCACCGAAGGCCTGTCGGTCTTCCTCGTCGACATGAAGGAAGCGCTTGCTGCGGGAACGCTGTCGATCCGGCCGATCGACACGATGATGAACCATGCGACGACAGAGATTTTCTATGACGAGATGCGCGTTCCCGCCGCGAACCTGATCGGCGACGAGGGCAAGGGGTTCCGCTATATATTGTCGGGGATGAATGCCGAGCGGCTGCTGATCGCCGCCGAGTGCATCGGCGATGCGAAATGGTTCATCGACAAAGCCTCAAGCTACGCGAAGGAGCGCGTCCTGTTCGGACGCCCGATCGGCCAGAACCAGGGCGTGCAATTCCCGATTGCCCGCGCCTATGCGCAGATGCGCGCGGCCGAACTGCTTGTGCGCGATGGCATCGCAAAGTATGAGGCGGGGGAAAATGCGGGTGCCGAGGCAAACATGGCGAAGATGCTCGCGGCCGAGGCAAGTTGGGCAGCCGGCGAGGCGTGCATCCAGACGTTCGGCGGGTTCGGCTTCGCCGCCGAATATGACATCGAGCGCAAGTTCCGCGAAACACGGCTGTACCAAGTCGCGCCGATCAGCACGAACATGATCCTGTCCTATATCGCCGAACATGTGTTGGGGATGCCCCGCAGCTATTGAGCACCCTCGCGCTGTCGCTCAGGCCGTCCGCCGCGCCGATGCTGCCATAATTTGGCGCCCGTCCCTTGCGAAGGCGCCGAGTTCCATCCCTTCCGAGGTCTCGCGCAGGACGAGGTGCAGGTCTTCACCGACGATGGCGGGCGATGTGCCGCGAAAGTCGAAATGCGAAAGGGCGTTGTCGCCAAACTCCGCCTGCGCGAGGCCGAGCAGCAGGGTCGCCGCAAGCGGGCCGTGAACGACGAGGCCGCGATAGCCTTCTTCCTCGGTCGCGTAAGAACGATCGTAATGGATACGGTGGCTGTTGAAGGTCAGCGCCGAATAGCGAAAGAGCAACGCTTCGGTGGGCACGACCCTGCGGTGCGCGTGCCACGCTGCCGGGTCGAACCGTCCTTCGCCGGGCGGCGGCGGTGCTGGCGGCGCGTCCTTCGAGGCCACGTCGCGAAAGACGATCGATTGCGTCTCGCGGATCGCAAGCTCGCCATCGGCATGCGTTGCATGGTCGACTTCGACAAACACGAGCGTTCCCGAGCCGCCCTGTTTCGCCTTGATCGACGCGACGCGCGAATTGCGGACTATTGACTGGCCAGAACGCAGCGGTTGCACAAAGCTTACCCGACTTGCCGCCCACATTCGGCGGGGAAGGGGGATCGGCGGCAGGAAACTCTGGGCGCTTTCTTCGCGGAGCGGGTGACCGTCGATGCCCAAGGCCGCGGTCGGCGCACCGGGCAGGCAGAGGCACCAATGATAGCCCTGCGGCACCGTGCCGTCGCTCGCCGCGCTCCGGTCAAAGGTCGCCAGCCACCGCGCCGCGGCGCCTTCGTCGATATAGTCGCTGCGCGTTTCCTTGCGGCCGATCCAATCCTCCCACGCGCTCATGCCGTCGGCACCTTGTCGGCGACGCCGACGATGCCGGCGTCGATCAACCGGGCGATCTCACCCGAAGAGAGCGCAAGGCGAGCCGCGAGAATCTCTTCGCTATGTTCGCCGTTGCGCGGGGCCGGGCGCGGCGCCCCGCGCGCGGCACCGGCTATGGTCGCGAATGCCCCGGCGGCGGGATAATCGAAACCGCTGGGGTTCGGCGCGGTGCCAAAGATCGGATTGTCGGCGACGAGGCTGCGGTCATGCACCGCGTCGAGCATCGTGCGATAGGGCGAGTGAACGATGCCGCCCGCATCGAAGGCTGCCGCAAGGTCGGCGTGGTCACGATCCGCGATCGCTCGTTCGAACAAGGGGTATAATGCGTCGCGATGTTCGAAGCGGAGGCCGTCGTCCTTCGCGAACGAGACGCCGCGGGCCTGCTCGACCGCTGCGACCGCCTCGTCGAGGCCCAGCGCCGCCACCAGATTTGCCCACTGGCGCGGGGTCACCACGACGATCATCGTCCGCTGCCCGTCCCGCGTGACGAAATCGCGCCCGAACAGGCCATAGACGGCGTTGCCGAGCCGCGGGCGGTTCTCGCCCGAATAAAGGACTTCGGCAATTCCGCCGAGGTTGGCGACCGTCCCGATGGCGACGTCCGACAAGGGAATACGGACTTCGCCACCTTCGCCGGTCGCGCCCCGTCGCTGAACCGCGGCGAGCAGCGCGAAGGCGGCATAGGCGCCGGTGAGGAGATCCCACGCGGGCAGGACGTGGTTCACCGGCTCGGGCCCCGTGCCTGTCAGCATCGGATAGCCGACGCTGTTGTTGACCGTATAATCGAGCGCCGGCGATCCGTCGGCCCAGCCCATCACGCGCACCGTAATCAGCTTCGAACAGCCTTCGGCCAATTTGGCATGCGACAGGAAGCCGTCGGCAGGGAAATTGGTGACGAATTGCCCTGTCGCCCGCACCAGTTCCTGCAAAAGCTCGCGGCCTTCGGGCCGAGCCAAATCAAGCGCGACCGACCTTTTTGCCCGGTTCAGATTTTCCCAGTAGAGCGAATCATTATCCGCCGTGACCGGCCAGCGCCGATAATCGGGTCCCCCGCCGATCTGGTCGATGCGAACGACGTCGGCGCCGAATTGCGCAAGATAGAGTCCCGCCGTCGGCGAGGCGACGAACGACGATGCCTCGATAATCGAGAGACCGGCGAGAAGATTATACAATGGGCGACTCCAGCTAAGACAGTTCTACCTCGATAAGCTTTGACCAGGATGAATCCAGTCTTCGCACCAACGCCAGAAGCCGCCTTGCCCTGTCGCAGTGGCCAATGGTTGCTCGCGTGCGCCGCAATCAATGATGCCGGCGTGCCATCGGCGACGCGTACGACGCAGCCTCCCGGGAGCGGCTGAGGCCGTCACGTTCGATAGGCTTTCGGATCGATGCCGTGGCGGTTCAATTTGTCGTATAGCGTTTTTCGCGGAATTTTGAGGCGAACGACCGTCGCAGCGATATCTCCGTGCGTCTCGCACAGCGTGTCGCGAATGATTGCGGCCTCGAAATTCCGGATGCGCTCGCCGAGTGGCGCGGTGTCGGACATACCCGCCAGCGGCGCGTCGGTTGGAAGATCCAGCACCACGCTATACGCAAAATTCTTGAGCTCGCGGACGTTGCCCGGCCAATCATGCTCGACGAGATGGCGGCGCACCGCGTCGCCGATCTGAAACCCTGTGCGCCCCATTTTTTCCGCTGCTTCGCCGAGGAAATAGGCGAAGGTCTGCGGAATGTCGCCGCGGCGTTCGCGCAGCGCGGGAATCCGCAACTTGACGACGTGCAGCCGGTAATAAAGGTCTTCGCGGAACGCGCCTCCACGCACCGCATCCATCAGGTCGATCTTGGTCGCCGCGACGATGCGCAGATCGACCGGTTCGGGTTCGCTGGCCCCGATCGGCTGGACTTCGCGTTCTTCGATGACTCGCAGCAGCTTGGCCTGAACCCCAGCATGCATGGTGTCGATTTCGTCGAGAAACAGGGTTCCGCGATGCGCGCTGCGGATACGGCCCGCCTGTCCGCGCTTGCCGGTCGCGCGATCGACGAGATCGCTTCCGAACAATTCTGCCTCTGCCAGATCGTGCGGAAGCGCGGCGCAGTTGACCGCGACCAGCGATGCGGCGCTTCGCCGGCTCTGGCGGTGAAGCATGTGCGCGACCAGTTCCTTGCCGGTTCCCGTCTCGCCTTCGATCAGCACGTCGATGTCGGCCTGCGCCAGTTGCGCGATTGTCTCGCGCAGCCGCTGCATCGCCGGACTCTCACCGATCAGCGGGCTATCGATCGCGGCCACCGTGGCGGTCAGGCGGCGATTATCGAGGATCAACCCCCGATGCGCGAGCGCGCGGCGCACAGCGCCGAGCAGATGGTCCGAAGCAAAGGGCTTGGCGAGGAAATCGAAGGCCCCGTCGTGAAGCGCGCGGACGGCCATCGCGACATCGGCATGGCCGGTTATCAGGATGACGGGAATGTCGGGATCGATCGCATGGATAGCGGCGCGTAACTCGAGGCCGTCCATGCCGGGCATACGGATGTCGGTGACGACGACGCCCGAAAAGTCGGTCGCGATGCGCGGCAACATCGCCGAAGCGTCGGCAAAAGCCTCGACCTTCAGGCCGCCGAGTTCGAGCGTCTGGACATTGGCCGCGCGGAGCGCCGCGTCGTCATCGACGAAAAATACGGTCTGTTCGGTCGAATAAAGGCTCATGCAGTCCTCAACGTCAGTCGAAACCCGGCGCCGCCGAGCGGTGATGCGATGAGCGTCAGCGAACCGCCGAACTCGGTCATGATGTCGCTGGCGATGGCAAGTCCCAGCCCGAGCCCGTCGGGGCGTCCGGTGACGAACGGGGTGAAGAGCTGCGGCAATAGGTCGGCCGGTACGCCCGGGCCGTTGTCGCAGATATCGATGATCTGGGGATCGGTGCCCTGCGCGCGCAACTCGACCCGGGGCTCCGGCGTCGCGTGCAACGCATCGGCGGCATTTTGCAGCAGATTCACGAGCACCTGTTCGAGCCGGACTCGATCCGCATATACGCACGCCGCAGGGTTGTTGATCTGAATGTCGAGCGCGATGCCCTGCGCGCGCAGCCTGTCGCCGACCAGCAGCAAGGTCCCGTCGATCGCCGATTGCAGCGGAACTGGGCCGAGCGATGCCGGCGCGCGGCGGGCGAAGTTGCGCAGTTCGCCGGTAATTGCGCCGATACGCTCGGTCAGTTCGACGATTGCCGCCAGATTGTCGCCGGCCTTTGCCGTCTGATCGCGCTCCAGATAGCGGAGGCTGTTTTCCGCAAAGCTGCGGATTGCGGCGATCGGCTGGTTGATCTCGTGCGCGACCCCGGCGGTGATCTGTCCGATCGAACCGAGTCTGCTTGCCTGCGCGAGTTCTTCGCGCGCGGCGCGATAGCGGCGGTCGGCTTCGGCCTGACGTTCGGCGGCCTGCTTGAGCTCGGAATTGGCGTTGCGCAGGTCGCGCGTGCGCGCTGCCACTTCGCCTTCCAGCGCTGCGTGCGCCGCCTGCCGCAGCGCCTGTCGTTCAACGAGCCGCAGCAGCGTCACGATGGCGGCGCCAACGAGGATGAGCAGGACCAGGAAGATCACGCGCGCGGTGGCGTTCGCACTGTCGCGCGCGGGCTGGGCGGGCTGCAAAAGCCGCAGCTGGCTGCCGGGTAGCGACACAGGTTCGGCAAATGCGCGGTAGATGGTGGCGCCGTCCCGCTGCTCGATCCGCAGATCGCCGCCCGAACGCCGTATCGCGAGCGGATCAAGCGCCGCCTCGCCATAGCTGCGGGTTGCCTTCAACCGCGCGCGCGTCGCGGGCGGCAGCGCATCATAGGATCGAAACCGCCACGCAGGCGCGCTTGTCATGATGACGATTCCCGCCGCATCGGTGACGAGCGTGGTCGCGCCTGAATCAGCCCATTTGGCCTCCAGCTTGTCGAACTCGACCTTGACCACGATCACGCCGAGCGGGCGATCGCCGTCGTCGACACGCCGTGCGAGGAACAGGCCGGGACGTCCGCTCACCGTTCCCAGCGCAAACAACTCGGCCTCGCCCTTTGCCATCGCGCCGCGGAAATAGGGACGGAAGCGATAATTCTGACCGATGAAGCTCGTCGCCTTGTCCCAGTTGCTCGCCGCAATCGTCGTGCCGCCGGTGTCGATCACATAGATGACCGCCGCGTCGGTCCGCTCGGCCAGTTGCGCAAGTTCGCGGTCGAGCCGCTCGACGGCCGGATTGCCGCGCCGCGACAGGGCGAGCCGTACGTCGGGAAATTCGGAAAGCACGCGGGGGAGCAGCCGGAACTTCTGCAACTCGCTTTCGAGCAGGCTGGCGTGCGCGCGCGCATTCTGCCGCGCCTCGACATCGGCCTGCGCCCGGCCATGCTGCGTGGCCCATTGGGCGAGCCCGAGTGCGGCGATGAGCAAGATCGCTGCGCCGACGATCGTCGCGACGAGTAGTCGGCGCCGATGCCTTGATGGCGGAGAGATGGGCGAATCGCCTGTTGCTGACATGTGCGAATATTCGCACAAAAAGATAAAAGTCTATGCGAAAAATCACACATGGCGATGGGTGCAGGTGCATGTTGGAAAGGAAAAAATACGTAAAATCAATAAGATGTAATTCTTCCTCGCTCGTTTGACCCGCGAGGCCATGGCTCCCTATTTTTTGCGCAGCAGGCCGGTCAACGGCCAGGTGATGCGCGCCGGAACAGGTGCAAGAGGGGAGAGGCCGGTGGCCGTAGTGCTCGATTTGACTGCTCCATGCGAGGCTGCGCCGCGTCGGCGTTGGTATGCCCAGCTTTATGTGCAGGTGCTGGCGGCAATCGTGGCGGGGGTGCTGATCGGCCATTTTGCGCCCGCAACCGGCGAGGCGCTTCGTCCGCTCGGCGACGGTTTCATCAAGCTTGTGAAAATGATTATCGCCCCGGTGATTTTCCTCACCGTGGTCACAGGCATCGCATCGGTGGGTGAGGCGAAAACGCTCGGGCGCGTCGCAGCCAAGACCTTTGCCTATTTCCTCTTCTTCTCGACGCTCGCGCTGATCGTTGGGCTGGTCGTCGCCAATGTGGTGCAGCCGGGGGCAGGGATGAACATCGACCCTGCAACGCTCGATGCGGGCGCAATTGCCGACTATCAGGCCAAGGCGCATGACGCGACGCTGACCGCCTTTCTGTTGGAGATCATTCCGACGACCTTTGTGTCGGCGCTCACTTCCGGATCGATCCTTCAGGCACTTTTCGTTGCGATCCTCTTCGGGCTGGCGCTGATGCATGCGGGCGAACCCGGGGCGCAGATACTTGGCATGTTCGAGAAGCTGTCGGTGGTCTTTTTCCGCCTCGTCGGCATGCTGATGCGCTTTGCGCCGATCGGCGCATTCGGCGCGATGGCCTTCACCATCGGCAAATATGGTGTCGGAAGCCTTGCCAACCTCGGTACGCTGATCGCGACCTTTTATCTCACCTCGATTTTCTTCGTAGTCGTCATTCTCGGCGCGGTCGCGCGACTGTGCGGCTTCTCCATTTTTCGCCTGATTGCCTATCTGAAGGCCGAGTTGCTGCTCGTCCTAGGCACTTCCTCGTCGGAAGCGGCGCTGCCGAGCCTCATCGAAAAACTCGAGCGCGCGGGCTGCGCGAAGCCCGTCGTCGGCATGGTCGTGCCGACCGGTTACAGCTTCAACCTCGACGGCACGAACATCTACATGACGCTTGCGGCGCTGTTCATCGCGCAGGCGACTGGCGTCGACCTGTCGCTCGGTGATCAGCTCGCGCTGCTGCTTGTCGCGATGGTGAGTTCGAAGGGCGCGGCGGGCGTGACCGGCGCGGGCTTCATTACGCTCGCCGCGACGCTCTCCATCGTCCCGTCGGTGCCCGTCGCAGGGCTCGCGCTGATCCTCGGCATCGACCGTTTCATGAGCGAGTGTCGCGCGCTCACCAACTTTATCGGCAATGCGCTGGCGGCGATCGTCGTCGCGGGGTGGGAAGGGGCGCTCAATCGCGAAGCGCTCCACCTCGCGTTGCGCACCCACCAGTCACCGCTGGCCGAAAGCCTGCCGCTGCGGGGCGACCTCGCCGCGGATGCACCGTCCGATTGAATCAAAGCCTGAAACAAGAACCGCTATGGGGGAAGATATGACACAGACACCGAAAGCTCGCTGGGTGCGCCAAAGCAGCCGCATCGCCTTGATTCTCGCCGCCGGCGGTTGGGCCGCCGCAGCCCAGGCGCAGAATGCCCCCGACGACGTCGCCGACGAAACGGCGGCGAGCGATCAGGAAATCGTCGTTACCGGATCGAACATCAAGGGCGCATCGGACAGCGGCGCAATCGCAGTGACGACGCTCAGCAAGGAAGACATCGACAGCTTCGGCGCGAGCTCGACCGGCGAGATCATGGAATATATCGCGCAGGCAGGGTCGGCCGAGATCAACGGCGCTGCCGACGGACCGAATGACGCGCGCGGTGACGTCGCGACGGTGAACCTGCGCGGGCTCGGTACCGGCAATACGCTGATCCTGCTCAACGGCCGCCGCATCGCGGCGCACGCTGCGAACCAGGACATCGGCTCGACCCCGCGCCAGATCGTCAACGTCAACGCCTTTCCCGCGACGGGAATCGACCGCGTCGAGGTGCTGCGCGACGGCGCATCGGCGCTCTATGGATCGGACGCGACGGCCGGCGTCGTCAACACGATCCTCGATGCCAATTTCCGCCGCAACATCCTCAACTTCGAATACAGCACGCTCGAAGGAACCAATTCGGACGAGATAACCGTCGACGGCGGCTTTGGGATCGAGTTCAATCAGGGGCGCACGCGCGTCATGTTCTCGGGCAGCTATTATGACCGCAACGGTCTGTTTTCGAGCGAGCTTGGCGGCCAGTTCAACACCGTCGACAAGCGCGCTTTCCTGGGCGATTCGCCCTTCGCGACCGAAACGACCGATTTCCGCAACACATCGACCTCCTCGCCCTTCGGCCAGTTCCAGGTCGGGTCGGTCAATTCGGAAGGCGTCTTCGTCGGCCAGCGCGTCCGTCAGGGCACGACGGCGCTCACCAGCACGACCGGGGTGTTCCACATCCAGCCGTGCGATTTCGCGGGCACCCGCGCGGTGCTGGGGACGGGGAGCGAGGGTTGCATGGGCCTCGACGACGGTTCGCTCGACGCGGCGCTTCGCTATGACTTTGGCGCCAACCAGCCAAACAATTCGCTGAACGAAGGCGTCAATGTCACCAATGACCCGATAACGGCGAAGGGGCGGCAGCTTATCTCCTCGGCGAAGCGCTACAATGCATATGCCAATCTGGAGCATGAGTTCGGCAGCGGGGTCGAACTATTTTCCGAGGCGCTCTACTATCGTGCGACGACCAGTTCGAACCGCGCCGCGCAGCCGGTTGACAGCGGACTCGCTTTCCTGATCGTTCCGGCGAGCAACTACTGGAATCCATTTGGCGCGGTCGGCAGTCCCAACCGCCTTCCGGGGCTGAACGCCACCGACGTTCCCGCAGAAGGGCGCGACGTGCTTCTCGTCAACTGGCGCCCCACCGACCTCGGCCCGCGCTTCATCGATACCAAGACCGAAACCTATCGCCTCCTCGCCGGGCTGCGCGGCCAGTTCGGCCAGTGGGACTGGGAAGGCGCGATCGCGACAAGCGGCAACCGCACCGCCGACACCGAAAGCAATCGCCTGTCGAAGACGTTGCTCGCCGCCGAGCTGGCCAAATCGACGCCCGATGCGATCAACCCGTTCGGTGGTCCCAATGCGAACACGCAAGAGCAATGGGGTCGCGTTCGCATCTCCAATACCAATGTCGGCAAGACGACGCTGACGACGGCTGATTTCCGCATTTCGAACAGCGCTGCCTTCGACCTTATCGACGGTCCGGTCGGCCTCGCCTTCGGGGCAGAATGGCGGCACGACTATTATGAAGAGGATCGCGATCCCCGTCTCGACGGGACGATCATCTTCTCGGACGAGAATGTGTCGGGAATTTCCGATGTCGTCGGTGTCAGCCCGACGCGCGATTCGAGCGCGGGACGCGATGTCTTTTCCGCCTTCGGCGAAGCGCTTGTTCCGCTCCACCGCGGCGAAGGGACGTTCATCAACGATCTGACGCTCCAACTCGCGGTGCGCGGCGAATATTTCAACGACATCAACGACGGCGCGGTGAAGCCAAAGGTCGCGCTGTCCTGGTTCCCGGTCGAAGCATTCAACCTGCGCGCGGCTTATTCGCAGGGCTTCCGCGTCCCGAACCTTGTCCAGCTCAACCGCGGCGACGTATCGCGCCTCAACCTCGGCAACGAGGATTACTACCGGCGCGACGTCACCGGCGACCCGGTTTCGACCGGGGACGCCTATCTTGCCTCGGTGCGCCAGTCGAACCCGAACCTCGAAAATGAGGATACCGAGACGATCGTCGTTGGCGCGACGCTCGACCTCAAAAAAGCCTTTTCGAGCTCGGCGATCCGGCGCTTTGCCATCAATGTCGACTATTGGCGCTTCGAGCAGAAGGGCGTGATCGGGGCATTCGGCGACCAGGAGGCGCTCGCGCTCGACTTCCTGCTGCGCCAGCAGGGATCGAGCAACCCCAACGTCGTCCGCGCGCCGGTGACGGCGGCGGACCAGGCGGCGTTCGATGCCTATAATGCCGCGAACCCCGACTCGCCGCGCCAGGCGGCGGGGCAGGTGCTCTATGTGATCGACCCCTATATCAACCTCGATCGGCAGATCGCCGACGGCTTCGACTTCGGTCTTGCAACGAGCTTCGATGCCGGATCGGCGGGCATTTTCCGTTTCGGGATCGAGGCGACCTATCTCAACAGGCTCGACGTCGTACGAAACGAACTGCTTGCCGCGCTGGCGGACAACCCGGCCTTTGCCGGCGACTTCGCCGCGCTGCAGGTCGACCGGATCAAGCTCGACGGCAATCCGCGCTGGCGCGGTACCGCGACCTTTGGATGGCGGCTCAAGGATTTCAGCATGGGCGGCTCGGTCCGTTATGTCTCCGACATGCTCGACACCAGCGCCGACATCACCGTCGATGGCGAAACCGTCTATTGGAAGGTCAAGGAGGATTGGCGCGTCAACCTCTATGGCGAGTATCGTTTTCGCCTTGGCGACCGCCGCGACATTCGCCTGCGGCTGGGGGTGAACAATGTCTTCGACGGCAAACCGCCGCTCGTCGACGAAAGCTATGGCTATTACCCCGAATATCACTCGGTGAAGCCGCGTGAATTTTACGTCCAGCTTCGGGGCAGCTTTTGATGGCCGCCCCGACGGCTCCGGCTTCGCGCGCTTGGTCCACTGGGCGCGTGAAGGCCATGGCGGGCGCGGTGCTGTTGGCGCTGGCAGGATGCGCGTCCGGCCCGGCGTCGGCGGTTGCCGCCCCGCCTGGCGAAACCGCGCTGCAGAAATCCCTGTTCGCCGCCGGAGTCCAACGGTTCACCTTTGACGGCTGGGCGGGCCCCGCCTTTCCAGTCTGGATTTTCCGCCCGGCGGGCGCTGGCGCCGACGCACCGGTCCTGTTCGTTTTCCATGGAGTTCAGCGCGACGCCGACAATTATATGAACCAGTGGATCGACCTGGCACGCCGGAACAACATCGTCCTGATCGTTCCCGAATATAGCCGAAGTGCCTTTCCGGGGGTTGAGTCCTACAGCCATGGCTGGTTCGCGGAAAAAGACGGCGCGCCGAGGCCGCGTGCCCAATGGTCCTTTGCGACCGTCGAGCCGATTTTCGTTGCGATCAAGCGCCGCGAAGGACTGAGCGCCGAAACCTATTCGGTTTATGGTCATTCGGGCGGCGCGCAGTTCGTGCATCGTTATGTGCTATCGGGCGGCGGGCCGCATCTGGCGCGCGCGGTGTCGGCGAACGCCGGTTCCTATGCCGCGATCGATCCGGCGGTCCGCTGGCCTTTCGGGCTTGCGGGGCTGCCCGCCGGCATGTGGGATCCCCAAAAGGCGTTCGCAGTTCCGATGCTGGTGCTGCTCGGCACCGAAGACAATGATCCCGATCATAAAAGTCTGCCGCGTCAGCCCGAGGCGATGGCACAAGGTGCCCACCGCCTTGCGCGCGGGAAAAATTTCTATTCCCGCGCCAGCGCTTATGCCGCCGCTGGCTCACATGCCTTCGGCTGGAGCTGCGGTCTGGTCCCTGGCGTCGCACACGACAATGCCGGAATGGCGGGCGACGCCATCGCCTTTTTGTTCGGCGATGCCCGCATCGAGCCAGGGCGAGCCTGCCAGCGCGTGCGATAATAGTTCGCCGCGGCGCGCGGTCAGTTGTCCGCAACTCAGCCGGGGATTCGACGATCGTTTCTGTCGGATGCGGCGTCCGGTCGGCTGTCGTCCATTCTTCAACACCCGATGCGGTTTCGTTTTGCTGCCCTTCGTCGAAATCGTGAATTCCGACGGTGGCAAGGTCGGGCGGCCACACTCCCAACCGCTCCATCTTTCGGCGCTGCATTGCCTATGCCACCCCATCCCAGCGGTTCGAGAGGGCGGTCGAGGCGCAAGGTCGAAGCTCCTTGGCGTTGGCGGTCAGATGTCTCCAGTTCGTGGATCGGATTCGAGCTGCATTCATACAAGAATCTCCACAGATCAGGCGCTGCTTGAAATTTATCGAATGATTTCAGAGGGGATTGCATGCGGCTGGACGGCCGGAATGAGACAGTGTGTGCAACTTCGCGTTTCTTGGCCGTCGGGCGGACCGCCAGCGACGCCAAAAAAATATCGCGACGAAGTATTGTTGTCGGACTTTCCATCTCAGATCCGCCTGTCGCGCCGAAATGATAATATATGTGCTCAGATTATAAATCTGATTGCTCCAAATTTAAATTTTTAAAAATATAAAATACAGAAATCCTACTATTCTGGCAATACGAGCCAAGGGTTCCGTCACGCATTTGTCCCAAACACCTACTGCATGGTGTTCCGTACATTGAAAGCGTCGGGTCTGATCGTCTTCACGGCGCTATGACAATTCTTACGCCCTCATCCTCGATCATCTTGGCGTGTTTGTCGACCAGTCGGTCGTCGGTCACCACCATGTCAATCTCTGCAAGCGGGCACACGATATGACCCGACGGAGCGTCGAATTTGGAGGCGTCTGCCAGCAGGATGATCTCGTCCGCGCGTTCGATGAGTTGCCGCTCGGCTGCGACCAGGACCGGATCGACCTGCATCATCCCGCCGCCTCCGATCGCTGCGGCACCAATAAAGAGCTTTGGCGCGTGGAATTGCGGCATGCCGGCATCTTCGAAGACCGAGAGAATAATCGATTGTTCCGGAAAGACGGCGCCCGATGGCACCAGAACACGCGTTCCAGACTGATTTATAAGTGCGGACACGATATGGAGCGAATTTGTGAGAACGGAAAGATTGAGCCCTTGCAAATGGGGACACATTTGCAGCGTTGTTGACCCGCCGTCGATCATCACGGCTTCGCCTGGCCGACAAAGGCGTGCCGCTGCCGCGCCGATCGCCTCCTTTTGCTTGCGATTGAGTGCGATATTCTCGTGAAAGGGCACGCCTTGAAGATGGAACTCCTTCTCTCGAGGCGCGCCGTCGTCTTCGGTTTCGGGTGGAAGTCGGGCGCCGCCGCGAACCCTGACCAGTCGGCCGTTGCTGGCCAATCGTTCAAGGTCGCGACGGATCGTTGCGGCCGACCCGTCGACCTTTTCTTCAAGTTCTCGAAATGAAACAAATCCTCTGGTCTCGAGGAGGGAGAGGATAAATTGTTCGCGTTCGGTGGCGTGCATCGCATGACAATGCGCCACGATTCGCCTGTTTTCAATCAGTTTCGATCAAACGATTCCCGCCCCAAGCCCGACACGCTGGCGTTCCTGCGCCTTGCGCTGTCGCCATCCGCTGTCGCGGTAGGTTGCAATCATATCGATAGCGCCTCCGGCCTCGGCGCGGGCTTTTGCGACGATGGGCGTCACATCGATATTATAGGCGCGGCGAAGTGCTTGAAAGGCCGCCATCGCGTCGTTGCGCTCCTGGGCGTCGTGCAACGCCGCCCGATCGACGAGCAGAGCCTTGGCGTAGGAGGCGGCGATGCAATCTGCCGACATCATCATGCTTTCGATCGGATCGGTGACATTGTGCGACTGGTCGATCATATAGCTCGGCCTGAACGAGCTCCCCGAATTTCGTTCGGCTTCGACCAGTTCATTGAATATCAGGAAAAGCTGGTGCGGATTGATCGATCCTGAATCGAGATCGTCGTCCCCATATTTGCTGTCGTTGAAATGGAAACCTCCGAGTTTGCCAAATCGGTTCAGCCTCGCAACGATCTGTTCGATATTCACATTGGGGGCATGATGCCCAAGATCAACGAGACATTGGGCCTTCGGTCCGAGTTCCTGCGCGGCAAGGATCGACGATCCCCAATCAGAGATGACCGAAGAATAGAATGCGGGCTCGAACATCTTATGCTCGATCAAGAGACGCCAGTCGCCAGGAAGAGCGGCATAAATCAAACCCACGGCTTCAAGATATCGATCGAATGAGCGAGTGAGATCCTGTTGACCCGGGAAGTTGCTGCCGTCTCCGACCCAAACGGTCAGATCGGAAGCTCCAAGCTGACGCCCGATATCGATGCATTCGATGTTGTGCTCGACCGCTTGCTGGCGCACCGCGTCGCTGGTCGACGAGAGCGAACCGGACGCATAGCTTTGAGATTGCCCCGGTTGATCCTGGAATGTGTTCGAATTGATCGCGTCGAACCCTAGGCCAACCGCTGCGGCCTCTTCGCGCAGCGCTTGGTAATCGGCGACCTTGTCCCACGGAAAATGGGGTGAAACGCGGGGCGTCATTCGGCACAGCTGATTGATGACGCCGCAATCTTCCAGCTTTTCGTGGATCGTCGTCGGTTCTCCCGGAATCGGGAATTTCGCGAAGCGCGTCCCACCGCGTCCCGCGCCCCAGGTCGGCACGGCGACCGAAAAGGACGAAATGCTCTGTGTGATCGAATCAATTGCGATGTCCGCTCGATCGAGCTGCTTGCCGAGTGCGGCATAATCTTCATCGAGCGCGGCGCGCGCGCGCGCGTTTCTTTCGGCAATCAACTCGTCGGAAATAAGACCGTGTGTCATTGTAATTCTCTCTGCTCGCTCAGCGCGTGAACGCTTGCGCGTTGCCGGCATCGACGTTGATCATGTTGCCGGTCGATTTTGCAGACATTTCGGATGCGAGGAAATAGACAGCCTCCGCAATGTCTTCCGGTAGCACGTCCCGCCTGAGCATCGATCGTTCGCGGTAATGCTGCTCGAGCGCTTCGCCCGCGTCAATTCCATGGGCGCCCGCGCGTTCCTTGCGCCACTCGCCGCTCCAGATGCGTGACCCTTTGATGACGGCATCGGGATTTACGACATTGACCCGAATTCCGTCTGCCGCGCCCTCGAGAGCCAGGCACCGCGCGAGATGATTTGCGGCGGCCTTCGCCGAAGCATAGGCGCTCGCATTTGTTGCGGCCACCAGCGCATTTTTCGATCCGATGAAAACGATCGAACTGCCGCCCTGGCCGCGCATCGTCCTTAGCAGGGGGAAAGCAGCGCGTGCGGTGAGGAAATAGCCATCCGCGAGCACCGCATAATTTTTGCGCCAAAGCTCGATACTCGTGCCCTCGATCGGCGCGGAGGAGGCGATCCCTGCATTGGCCACAAGTATGTCGAGGCCGCCAAATTCGCGCGCGCACATGTCGACTGCTGCCTTGATCGCTTCGGGGTCGGTCACGTCGCAGATTGCCTTGCGTATCGGGTCGTGGCCGAAACGGCGGCCAAAGGAGTCGCAAACCTCTGCAAGGGCATCGGCGTCACGATCGGCGAGTAGTACACAGGCGCCGTCCGCGAGGAGGCGGGCTGCGGTAGCGGCGCCAATCCCTCCGGCGCCTCCCGTAACCAGGGCGATCTTTCCGACGAGGGGTTTGGGAGCCGGCATGCGCTGCAATTTGGCTTCCTCGAGAAGCCAATATTCGATGTCGAACGCCTCTTGTTCGTCGAGTGCGACATATTCGCCGATCGCTTCCGCGCCGCGCATGACATTGATCGCGTTGCCGTAAAATTCGCCCGCCAGGCGTGCCGTCACCTTGTCGGCGGCAAATGTGATGCGTCCAATGCCGGGAACCAGGATGACGACCGGATTCGCGTCGCGCATGGCGGGCGAATTGTGTCTTTTGCAGCGCGCATAATAGGACGCATATCGCTCGCGATACGCCTCGATGCTGGCGGCGAGATATTGGGTGTCGGCGAGGCGTGCCGGGTCGAGCGTCAATGGAGCGATCTTGGTGCGCAGGAAATGATCGGGGCAGGATGTGCCGAGCGCTGCGAGCCGTTCGAAATCGACCGATCCGACAAATTCCAAGGTTTCGGTGTCGTCGGAAAAATGGCCGACCTTGGTACGGGCTCCGATCAGCAGACCGCGAAGTCGCGGCATCAATTCCGATGCTATGGCCGCACGATCTGGGTCGGGCGCGTGCTCGACGCCGCCGAATGCGGGGCGGCCGGCAATCCGGTGGTTTAGATATTGCGCGGCATCGGAAATCAGGGCGATCGTGTGTTCATAGCATTGCTTCGCGCTGTCCGCCCAGCAGATGATCCCGTGACCGGCGAGCATCACGCCCTCGATCCCCGGGTTGGCGCTCACGTAATCGCGCAATTCGACGGCAAGAGTGTAGCCAGGGCGCTTCCATGGAAGCCAGCCGATCCGGCCGCCCCAGATTTCGCGCGTCGCCGTTTCGCCGGTCGACGAGGCCGCGAGCGCTATGATCGCGTCGGGGTGGACATGGTCGACATGCGCAAAGGGCAGCAACGCATGCAGCGGCGTGTCGATCGAGGCCGCACGGTTGTTGAGATTGAAAGTGCAGTGCGGCAGATAGCCGACCATCTTGTCGTCATCGTCCGGACCTGCGTAAAATTTTTCAAGGCCCAAGAGCCTTTCAAGATAAAGTGTCGCGAAACCGTCCAGCGCCATCGACCCAAGGTCGCCGCCCGAACCCTTGACCCACAGGACGTCGACCTTGTCGCCCGTGAGCGGGTCGACGTCAGTGAGCTTCGCCGAGGTGTTCCCGCCGCCGAAATTGGTGACCGTCAGGTCGGACCCCAAGAGGTTGGAGCGATAGAGAAGAAGCTCCTCGGCGCTCATGGTTGCCGCAGCCGATTCGTCCCAACGGGACGAGGGTACGGCAAATGCCGTTCCAGGGGCGTTTTCGGTAAGGAACTCGTTCATGGCCTGCCTTTTCCTGTTTGGCGCTTTCGCGCGCGAATTTTGCATCAGTCGAAACGGCTGCTAGCATTTTTAGTGGAAATGAGCAATAATGATTGATAATGAGCATTTCAGATCAGGAATATGGGAGAAGATGATTGGGTGAAGGGCGCTACATCGTCGTCGATTTGGGCAAGACCCTCAGCAAGGTCAGCCTGTGGACGGGTGATGGCCGCATACTGAACCGGCAGGTGCGTCCTAACGCGGCGGTGGAGGAGGGCGGCCTGCGGCGACTCGACGTGCATGCAATCGGCCACTGGTTGATCGGTGCCCTTGCGGAATATGCAGACCATCCGGTCGAGGCGATCATTCCGGTCGGCCATGGCGCAGCGGTCGTCGCCCTCGTCGACGATCATATGGCGTTCCTGCCGCTCGACTATGAGCAAGATCTGTCGGCGCATCATCTTGCCGAATACCGAGCCGAGCGCGACGCATTTGCTCTCACAGGATCTCCCGCTCTTCCCGGCGGGCTCAACCTCGGTGCGCAACTATATCTTCTCGAGCAGGTCTATCCTGCCGCGATGGCGCGCGCCACGCTTGTACCCTGGGCGCAATATTGGGCGTGGTTTCTGTGCGGTGAAGCGCGCAGCGAGATCACGACATTGGGCTGTCATTCCGACCTTTGGCATCCGGAGGCCAAATCCTTCTCCCCGCTCGCCGACCGCAAGGGCTGGGGAGAAAGATTTGCCCCGTTTGCGCACGCGGGCGAGCAAATCGGTTTTCTACGGCGCGCGATCGCCGATCAAAGCGGCCTTTCCGCGCGCGTTGCCGTTCATGCAGGCATGCACGACAGTAACGCAGCGCTGCTTGCTGCGCGAAGCTGCCGCGAACTGTCGTCTGGCGATGCTACGATCTTGTCGACGGGCACCTGGTTCGTCGCAATGCGCTCGCCAGAGCAGGGGGAGGCGACTCCCTCTCTGCCCGAGGGGCGCGACTGCCTCGTCAACGTCGATGTCGATGGCCGGCCGGTGCCGTCGGCGCGCTTCATGGGCGGGCGCGAAATAGAAACGGTTGCCGGACCGGAAGCCGTGCGCGTCGATCATGGCCCCGACCAGTCGCGCCTGCTCGCGGCGGCGGAAAATTTCGCCGGTCTCGGGACGATGATATTGCCGACGTTCGCGCCAGGCAATGGCCCGTTCGCCCATGCAAAGGGCGAGTGGCTCGGCGCTCAGCCGAGCAGGCTCGAGCGCAGCGCAGGCGCTTGTATCTATGCTGCGCTCGTCGCCGATGCATCGCTCGATTTGATCGGCGCGAAGGAGCGCATCCTCGTCGAAGGACGGTTCGCGGCCGCCGCGGTGTTCGTAAGGAGCCTCGCGCGGCTACGGCCCGACCTCGCCGTTTGTACCAGTCCGGCGCACATTGACGCTTCTTTCGGGGCATTGTGTGCAATCGACCGGCGCATCGCGCCCGGCGCGCCATTGCACGCCGTCGCCCCCCTCGACGTCGACCTCGAAACCTATCGAACGAAATGGCGGGCCGCGATTGCAGATCGGATCGGGAGCGGCGTGGCACGATGATGGCGAGCATCGCGGATATGCAGGTGAGGGCGCGGCGCCGTCTGCCGCGCTTCCTGTATGAATATATCGTCGGCGGGTCCTTCGCCGAGGCAACGCTGAACCGCAATGTCGATGACTTGCAACGCGTGGCGCTTCGCCAGCGTGTCCTCCGCGACGTGTCGTCCGTCGACCTCTCGGCATCGCTGTTTGGCGAGACGTTCAAACTTCCGCTCGCGCTAGCACCAATCGGCCTCGCTGGCCTTAACGCAAGGCGGGGCGAGTGCCAGGCGGTTCGTGCTGCGCGCAAGGCAGGGGTTCCGTTCACCCTCTCGACGGTGTCGGCCTGTCCGATCGGCGAGGTCGCGGCTGCAGGCGGGGGAACATTCTGGTTCCAGCTCTACATGATCCGCGACCGCGGCTTCATGCGCGACCTACTGGCGCAGGCGCGCGAGGCAGGGTGCCCGGCACTGGTCTTTACCGTGGATATGCCTGTGCCGGGCACCCGTTATCGCGACTATCGGACGGGGCTTGCCGGCGCGCCAGGATGGCGTGGAGCTGCGCGACGGGCCATGCAGGCCGCGATGCGCCCCGGCTGGGCAATTGATGTCGGACTGCGCGGAAAACCTCATCATCTCGGCAATGTTGCGCCGGTGCTCGATGGCCGGACGGGGATCGAGGATTTCTTTGCCTGGATGCGGAACAATTTTGATCCATCGACGACCTGGCGCGATCTCGATTTCATCCGGGCCGAATGGGGCGACCTGCTCATCGTCAAGGGCGTGCTCGATGTCGATGATGCGCGCGAGGCCGCGCGTCTCGGCGCCGACGGTGTCGTCGTGTCAAACCATGGCGGCAGGCAGCTCGACGGCGTTCCTTCGACAGCGAGCGTATTGCCGGCGATTGCCGATGCGGTCGGCAGCGAGCTGACGGTTCTTGCTGACGGCGGCGTCCGGTCGGGACTCGATGTCGTTCGCTTACTCGCGCTCGGAGCACGCGGCGTGATGCTCGGTCGTGCCTGGGCCTGGGCTTTGGCGGCGGGGGGCGAGGCGGGCGTCACTCGGATGCTTGAAATCATTGAGGCCGAAATGCGCGTGGCGATGGCCCTGACCGGTGTGACGAGAATCGACGAAATCGACGCTTCGGTTTTAGTGCAGGATCATAATGTGGAAGGGACGATGCGATGAACGGCAACCCCGTGCTGGGCGTATTTTTTCATTGGCTTGGCGGGTTCGCATCGGCGAGCTTTTACGTGCCGTACAAGCGCATTCGCTTGTGGTCATGGGAAATCTTCTGGCTGACCGGTGGCATTTTTTCATGGGCGATCGCTCCATGGCTGTTCGCGGCGTTGCAAACCGAAAGTCTGTTGCAGGTCCTCGCCGAAACCCCCGCCGCGACGTTGTTCTGGTGCTGGTTCTGGGGGGCGATGTGGGGCTTCGGGGGACTGACGTTCGGACTGACGCTTCGTTATCTTGGTCTTTCGCTCGGGATGGCCGTGGCACTTGGGCTGACGACAGTCATCGGGACATTGGGGCCGCCCATCTTCCACGGAACGCTCTGGGCAATCGCCGCGACGCGGAGCGGCGCGCTGACGCTCGCAGGTATCGTGGTGACGCTCGTCGGGATTGTCGTCGTCGCGCGCGCCGGTCACGCCAAGGACGTCGAGCTCGGCGATGCGGCGTCGGTCGGCGTCGCCGAATTCAATCTTCGAAAGGGGCTGCTGATCGCAATCTTTTCTGGCGTCATGTCGGGATGCTTTGCATGGGGACTCGATGCGGGCGCGCCGATCCGCGAACTCAGCCTCGCGGCTGGAACGCCAACCTTGAGCCAGGGCCTTCCGGTGCTTTGCATCGTGCTTCTGGGCGGCCTGACGACGAACAGCATCTGGTGTGGCTATCTGATCTGGAAGAACCGCAGCGCGGGGGAGTGGATCGGGAACCAAAAGGGCGAAGCCGTCGGGCGTGTGCCGCTTTTGGCCAACTATCTGTTGGCCGCTCTCGGCGGGACGCTCTGGTACGGCCAGTTCTTCTTTTACACGATGGGCGAAAGCCAGATGGGGGAATATGGATTCTCGTCCTGGACGCTTCACATGGCGAGCATCATTCTGTTCTCTACGCTCTGGGGATTTGCGCTGAAGGAATGGATGGGAGCGAGCAGAAGGACGCGCACGATGGTATGGAGCGGCATCGCGCTACTGGTCGGGTCGACCGTCATCATTGGAGCGGGAAATATGCTTGGCGCGCCGGCGGCGCATTGACCCTAAGCTAATTGCTCCTGGCCAAAAGCGCCGTGAGATGCGCAGCGAACGCTTTGACGCGTGCCGACATATCGCGGCGTGTAGGATAAACGAGGTAAAGATTGGCTGACGGCGGTTCCCACCCGGCCTCTATCCTTTCCAGCAACCCCGTTTCCAGGCCGCGGGCGGCAATCGGGGAAGGGAGGCACGCAATTCCCATGCCTTCGGTCGCAAGCGCGGCGAGCTGCGCGTAGCTGTCCGAAATGATGCGCGCCTCGCCTCCTCCGGGAACTGCGAGCCGTGCCGTTGCGCCGCGACTTGGTCCAGGATCAAAGTGCAGCATATCGTGGCCGCAAAGATCACCGATGCTGCGGGGGCGAATGCGGCCGTCGAAATATGCGGGACTTGCGAAAAGGCCGAAGTCGATCCTCCCGACCTTGCGCACGACCATGTCGCGGCCCGCAGGCTCGCCGCCGCGAAGCGCAAGGTCGATATTATGCGTGACCATATCGACCGGATCGTTCGTCAAACGAATGTCAAATCGGATATGCGGATGGTCGCGGCAAAAATCGCAAATGGCCGAATTAAGGAGCTCAACGGGGAAGTCGAGTGGAGCCGTGAAACGAATGACGCCCGACAGAACGCCCCGATCACCCACGATCGCGGCTTCGGCGTTGCTGAGCATATCGACCGCAGCGGCAACCGCGTGGAAATACGCTTCTCCCTCGAACGTGAGGACAACATTGCGTGTGGTCCGCTTCAGCAACTGGGCGCCCAACCGCTCCTCAAGCGCCTTTACGCGCGCACTGACGGTGGATTTGGGGATGCGCAGGCGGTGAGCTGCCGCGGTAAAGGTGCCTGTGCGGACAACCTCGACAAAGATTTTGGCGTGATCGAGATTCAAGGATAGGCTTCCTGTTCATTGTCCAGAATTATGGACAGTTTGTTCTGAATGTCCGGTATAATCGCTAAAGTCGCATTCGGCTATGTTGACGACATGCAGATAGATCATCCTTTGGCCGCCACGGTGCGGCGTATCGCCCATGGGTCGTTGGCGGCCCTCGTTTCCGCTTCCATGGTTGCGGCAGCGCCGCTCGCATGGGCCCGCGAAAGCGCGTCGCCGGGTGGGGAGGCGAGTGTACAGTCGGCGTCGGCACGCCAATTGCGGCTAAGCTGGATCGGCGGACCGACCCTCCGGCTGAGCTTTGGTCCGATCTCGATCATCACCGATCCGGTGGCAGGGGCGTCGTTTCGGATGTTTGATCCAAATAGCGGCCAGGATGAAGTCGTGCATCAAAGGCTTGGAACCGCAATCGACCCTGCTACGATCGATGCCGATTACGTGCTGCTCAGCCATGATCACCCTGACCACCTCGATGAGGAGGCGATCGGCCGATTGCGCGACGCGGCCCATTTCCTCGTGCCGGCCGGTCAAGCAGACGCTCTCAGGGGGCGCGGCGTTGCGAACATCGATGCGCTGGCTTGGGACGCGACGCATGTGATTGAGCGCGAGGGGTATCAGGTGCGAATTACGGCTGTGCCCGCACAACACAGCGAGAGTTCCGAGGTGGCCGCGGCGCTCGGTCGCGTCAACGGTTATTGGATCGAGTTCATGGCCGAAGGTTATGAGCGTTCGCTCTACTGGACTGGCGACAGCTTTTATGTGGAAGGATTGTCGCGATGGCCCCGTTCACCGGACATATTTGTACCGCATCTCGGAGCAGTCGGCGGCGGCGGTCCCTTCGGCCAAGTCAGCATGAACGCACAACAGGCCGTCAAATTTGCGGAAAAGGTCGCCCCCAAAATGGTGCTCCCGATCCATCACTCGACGTTCAGCCTGTATCGCGAGCCGATATCGAACTTCGTCGAAGCTGCATTGGAACAGCCATGGCAACTGTACCTGCTACGCGAAGGGGAGGTGGCGGCCATCGAGTGATTCGCCGTGGCCGCCGACGTGCCGCAAAGAAGAGCTTATTGCGCGCAGAAAGCATAGTATTTTTGGCACTGTTATAGATATATAGACATTTGATGGTGAAAATGATCGAAAATGATTGACTTTTGCACTCAAAAGTGCGTAAACGCTCCCCACAGACGCAAAGCCTTGCGAATCTGCTTTGGGAGGTAGGGATGATCGACTGGAAGACGAGGCTGTTTCTTGGTGGTGCCATGGCCGCACTGAGCCCGGTTGCGGCATATGCAGAAGAGGCGGACGAGTCCGGCAACGGCGGTATCGCCGAAATTGTCGTGACCGCCGAAAAGCGTGCGAGCACGGTTCAAAAAACGGCTGCCTCAATCACGGCATTCGACGCTGATGCGCTCGAGGCGCGCAACCTGAATGGCGCCGCAGATCTCGGCGGTATTGTTCCCAACGTGCAGATCGGTTCGCTGACGCGTGAAATGACGGTGAGTGTCCGCGGCATCAGTTCGGCGAATGTCCCGCCGGCGCAGGATTCCTCGGTGGGGATCCATTATGACGGCGTTTATCTGCCGCGGCCTTCGGGCGCAAATGGCGCTTTCTTTGACCTTGAGCGCGTCGAGGTTCTGCGCGGCCCGCAGGGCACGCTCTACGGCCGCAACACGACGGGCGGTGCAATCAACCTCATCTCCAAAAAGCCGGTTTATGAGGATGAGGGCGCGGCCGAAATATCCTTTGGTTCCTACAAGGCGATGAGTACGCGCGGCATGGCCAATGTCGTGCTCGCCGACGGGGTCGCCGCGGTTCGCGCGGCCTTCGCGACCAATCGCCATGACGGTTATCAAAAGAACAGCATCGACGGTCCTGATCTTGCCGACCAGGAAGAGGTCGCTGGCCGGATCCATTTGCTCATTGAGCCAAGCGACCGTCTGCGGATGCTTTTTTCGGCCAACTATTATCACCGTGGTGGTGCAGGCGGCAGCCACGTCAACATCGGCCAAGCCGGATTTGATCCCTATCGGACGACGAGCGACGCACCCTACCGGCTCGACAATACAAGCTATGGTTTCGTTGCTGACTTGACTTATTCGTTCGACGATTTCGACATCGTTTCGCTGACGTCGTACCGGCGCGATACGGTCGACGTTACATTCGCACGGATCGCGGGCGTGCCGGGAAGCGGTAGCGTCCGGTTGTGGAATCCCAATCGCAACGTCAGTCAAGAGCTCAGGGTCGCAACCACCTGGGACAAGCCGCTCAACTTGGTGCTCGGCGGCTATTTCCAGCACGAGCGCAACGGCGACCATGTCGATTTTTATATCAGTAATGCGCGGACCGCTGGCTTCAATCAGCGACGCCCGAATGTCGCCGCGCGTTCGCTTGCGGCGTTCGGTCAGGCGGATCTGCGCCTGACCGACACGCTGAAGGTGACGGGCGGTATTCGCTATTCGAGCGACAAGAAGCACGACCTCGATGGCATCTTCACACCGATCGGCGTTCCAGGCTTCGCAACGCCAAACCTTCGCGGAAAATGGGACGAGGTGACGTGGAAAGCGGGTGTTGACTGGCAAGTCACGCCGAACAACCTTCTCTATGCCAACGTCGGTACGGGGTTCAAGGCGGGCGGTGTCGGGCCGATCGCCAATTTCGATCCTGAAACGGTGACGGCTTATGAGGTTGGGTCAAAGAACCGCTTCGCCGGTGGCAGAGTCATCCTCAACCTGGCAGGCTTCTACTATAAATATGACGACCTGCAGGTCACGTCGGTCATCCTCAACAACAATATTGCGACCGGTGTGACAACCAACGCGGCCGAGGCCGAGATTTACGGAGCAGAGATCGAGGGATCGTTCCAATTGACGCCGGCGTTTCGCGTCGACAGTTCGCTGTCCTATCTTCACAGCGAGTTCACGAGTTACCCGCAGGCGTTCGACCCGATCACCGGTACAACCGTCGATCTGACCGGAAACCGTTTGCCCCGCGCTCCCCGATGGCAGTTTAATCTTGGCGCGCAATATGAAGCGCCGGTCGGTGCGGGCATTCTCACCGCGCGTGTCGACTTCCGCTACTCGTCGAGCGTGTACTTCTCGCAGTTCAATGACACGGTCTTTCCGGTCAACGGCGTTCCCAGTGCTCCTTATGCATTGGCTTACGAGGGCGGGTACACGCGAACCAATGCGAGCCTGCGCTACGAACCGGACGACGGCCCGTGGTACGCCGAAGTGTTTGTGCAGAATATCGAGGACAAGGCGGTCATTGAATATGCCAACGCAACAGCGACGTCGACCGTCGCCGGGTTCAGTGCGCCGCGTACCTTCGGAGCGAAACTTGGAATCAGGTTCTGACACATGACATCCGGCCAACCGCGGCATCGGTGGTCGAAAGCAGTGGGTCGTGGCAGGCTGGCAGCCATATTTTTCGCTTGCCTGCCACTCGGGTCCGGTTCGGCATGGTCCGCCGAAACCGGACCCGTTCCTTCGATCAATGCGCTCGAGGAAGAATTTAAGACTCCGCCGCCCGACGCACGCCCCCGCGTCTGGTGGCACTGGATGGGGGGTAATGTTACCGAGTCCGGCATTAGCCGCGATCTCGAATGGATGAGCCGCATCGGGCTGGGCGGCGCCCAGATATTCAATGTCGAGCTTCAGACCCCCCAGATTGTCCCCCCAACGCGCTTCGGCGAAGCGCGTTGGGGGGACATGATACGCCACGCGGTCGCGACCGCTCAAGAATATGGGCTCGAACTCGCGGTTGCTGCATCGCCAGGCTGGAGCGAAACCGGTGGTCCCTGGGTCACACCGGCGCAGGCGATGAAAAAGCTGGTATGGAGCGAGGTGGAAGTCGAGGGGGGACGGACGCTTTCGATCGAGCTGCCGAGCCTCCCTGACGTAGCTGGCCCTTTTCAGAACATGGACGCAGAGCGCGGTGCATTCGTCCATCGCGATGCGGCGCCAGCGCCACGATACGCCCGAGACGTGCGGGTGATCGCATTTCCCGCGCCGCCTGACGCCGCCATTATCGCGCCTTCTTGCGTGCGGACGAGCGAAGGAATTGTTAGTGCGCCGCTCCTGTGGGACGGCGATCATTCGGCTGCGATGATTGTCGATACGCAGGCCGACCGGTCAGCATCGCTTGTCTATTGCTTCGACGCGCCGGTCACGGCTCGTTCCGCGACCCTGTCAATCCGATTGCCGGCCGACTATCCCGGTGCTCCGCCGCCGCCATCGCCCGAGCTGCAGGTCAGCGATGATGGCAAGGATTATCGTTCGATCGGACGTTTCGACCTCGTCGCGCCGCAGAACAGCATCACGTTCGATCAGGCGTCGGGTCGATATTTTCGCCTGCAATGGCCGGATCTGCGTGGCGTCGTCGACGCGCGCGGCCGGCCGATGGCTACGCGCATCCCCGTTGTCGAATTTTCGCTCTCTGCTTCGCCGCGCATCCACCGCTTCGAAGAAAAGGCCGGATTCGCGGTCGGGGTCGATCTCGTCGACGCTCCGACACCCGCCGTTGCGATGCGCGACGTTGTTGCGCTGTCCTCCGTCGTCGACATCAGCGACAAGTTGACGGCTGGGGGGCGGATCGAATGGCACGCCCCGCCCGGACGCTGGATCATCCAGCGGTTCGGCTGGTCGCTGACCGGCTCGATGAATGGGCCGGCCCCGGCCGCGGCGACGGGCTTGGAAGTTGACAAACTCGATCCCCGCCATGTGCGATCTTACCTGGATCAATACGCCGGCCATTTTCCGGTTCCGATGGGCGGGAAAGGTATCGGCGCTTTGATGCTCGACAGCTACGAGGCGGGCGCGCAGAACTGGACTGACAATATGTTGGCCGAATTTGTTCGGCGAAACGGATATCCGCTCGAAAACTGGCTGCCCGCCCTTACTGGACGGATCGTAGCCAGCGCATCGCAAAGCGACCGCGTCCTTTGGGATTTTCGCCGGACGCTCGGCGCCCTGATGTCGGAGGCCCATTATGGCGCGATCGCGGCATACGCGCGCGAAAACGGCATCAAACTCTACAGCGAGGCGCATGAATCGCACCGGGCGTTCATTGGTGACGGAATCGATGCCAAACGCCACGCCGACGTGCCGATGAGCGCGATATGGGTCGAGCGTCCCGCGGCGCCATTCAAAGCGGATATCCGGGAATCGGCATCGGTCGCGCACGTCTATGGACAGGCACTTGTGGCCGCCGAAAGTTTTACGGCGGCCGGAAACGCCTATGGATTTGATCCTGCCTCGCTCAAGGCGACGGCGGATATCGCGCTGGCAAGCGGGCTGAACCAGTTCGTCATTCACACGTCGGTCCACCAGCCCGCCGAAGAGAAGCCGGGGCTTGGGTTGGGGCCATTTGGCCAATGGTTTACCCGGCATGAGACTTGGGCGGACAACGCCAAGCCCTGGATCGACTATCTCGCGCGCAGCTCGCATCTCCTCCAGCAGGGTGTGTTCCAAGCCGACATCGCCTATTTCTATGGCGAAGACAGCAATGTAACGACGAAATTCGGCAAGCGCCTCCCGGATATTCCTGCCGGATACGCATATGATTTCGTCAATGCGCACGGCCTGAACAACGCTCTTCGCATGGCAGACGGGAAGCTTGTTTCCGATGGCGGCACCGCTTACCGGCTGCTCGTTATCGACCCCGATGTCCAATGGATGTCGCTCGAAACGCTGCGCAGGATTGCGACACTGGTCGAGCAAGGTCTTGTGCTCGTGGGTGACCGGCCGAACGGCACGCCGTCGGCGGCCGATGATTCTGAAGAGTTTCAGCGCCTCGCCGACCGCCTCTGGCCGGCCGATCGCCGCGCGTCGCACGCATCGACGCGGAACATATTCTGTGGGCGCTGCCTCGAACAGGCACTCGGCGAATTGGCGCTCGGACCCGATGTCCTAGCCGTGTCGGGAGAGGTGGACTTTGTCCACCGCAAGCTTCGTGACGGGGACATTTATTTCGTGCGCGAGACGCGCGGCGAAGATGCGGGACATGCAATCAGCTTCAGGCGGTCTGGCATGGTTCCGGAGGTATGGGACGCCGTTTCCGGGCGCATCTACCGCGCAGAGTTCCGCGATGATGGCAAGATAACCACCGTCTCGCTTCCGCTGGGCCCGTCAGAATCAGCGTTCGTCCTTTTTCGTCCGTTTCCGGGAGATCGACAACGTCCCCGCCTGCCGAGCGGCGAACTCAGAAACGTCGTCTCGATCGACGGCGAATGGACGCTTCGATGGGGTGACCGGGAGATACGTCTCGATCAGGGCCTGTTCGACTGGACCGCGTCCGAGGATATCGACTTGCGCCACTATTCGGGTAAGGCAACGTACAATATCTCGTTCACCTTGCCCGACGACTGGCCGGGCAAAGGCGGTCGCGCAGTGATCGATCTTGGGAAATTGGGCAATCTTGCGAGGGTCCGCCTGAATGGCGAGGATCTCGGCGGGGCATGGAATCCGCCATACCGGATCGATACGTCGGGAGCGCTTCGCAAGGGCGAGAACGTCCTCGAGGTCGACATCACAAACCTGTGGCGCAACCGGATGATAGCCGACGCCGGCGTCGATTCCGATCGGCGCCGGACATGGGCGAGCCATGCGCCCTTTGCCGCCGACATGCCCCTGCAATCATCGGGCCTCTTGGGCCCCGTTCGGCTCGGCCTCGAAGAGTAGCGCGCCTGTCAGACCGCAGGTTGCAGGTAGGGCGGCGCTTCGGGCCTCTTGATATGCGAGAGAAATTCGAGCCGTTTTAGCCCCTTGCCGAGCGCCGAGGCGAGATGCGCATCGAGAGCCGCTGCGGCGGGCTGCGGCGTACCTTGCGCGAGAAGCTCGAGTACGAGCCGGTGCTCGACCAGGAACGGCTCGTCCTCCGGTATGCCGAGGTAGAGCTGAAAGAGATAGGCGGTCGCCACAAGCGGTACCTGGCTCTGTTGGAGCGCCGACAGAATGCGCTTGTTGCGGCAGCTTCCAACGACCTTGACGTGAAGATCGTCCTCAAAGGCGGCGAGTTCTTCCAGATCGACATCGGGATAGCGTGCTTCGGCGTCGCGCAGGCGATCGACCATGGCAGCGACTGAATCGCGATCCACAACCTCAGCTGCATCGAGGAGCGCTGCAGGCTCGAGCAAGCGGCGCATCTGATAAAGATCCTTCATCAGCCGCGCGTCGAGGCGCGGAACGGCCCAGTGGCTCCGCTGCGACTTTTCGAGCAGGCCAGCCGTTTCCAGTCGGCTGAGTACGTCGCGGGTGACAGTGCGGCTGACGCCATAATATTCGGCGAGCGCCAACTCGTTGATGTTATGGCGACCAAAAGCCATCATCCCGACGATGTCACGCTCGACATGTGGATAGATTTTTTCCCACCCGGCGCGCGCGAGGAGGGCGCTGCGCGCCTCCGCGGGAATGGGAATGTCTGCCCACGGCTTGGCTGAATCGGCTCGGTCGCCAGCGCTGCCGACAAAATAGCCCTTGCCGTCAACCTTTTCGACGATCTTGTCGCGCTCGAGCCGTTTCAGCGCTTGCTGAACCGGAGCCCTGCTCAGGTCGAAAAAATCGGCGAGGCGCGCCTCGGCCAAAAGGGCGCCTTGAGGAATGCTGTGATCGGCGATCGCCGCCCGCAATATCTGTTCGACAACTTCGTTCAGGCGGGCGTCGCCGTAATTGAAGTCCTCACTCACAATACTCATGCAGATTGGTCCTGTGTCGGGCGATAAAGTCCCAGTCATATTCGACGCCGAGACCGTCTCCGGTCGGCACCGGGAAGCAGCCGTCCTCGCCGACCCCTTCGAGATTGTCGGTGTAACCACAAACGTAAACGGGCGGAAGGGGGTTCGCCATCTTGGGGCCGACCAGTGCGACCTCATAGAAATTGGTATTGCGAATGGCCGACATGCAATGACGATGCGCGGGTCCCGACCCGTGTATTTCTACGTCCAGGCCCATCGCCTCTGCCGCGTGCGCAATCTTCATCATCCCGGTTATTCCCAGGTCATATTCGGGGTCGGCACGCAGAAAATCGGTGGCATTGGCGACCGCGAAATCCAGCTTGGGTTCGATGCCCCGAACATGTTCGGTGATCAGCAGCGGGGTACGGATGAGTTCCCTGAGCTTGCGATGCGCGATCGCCGATACGCCTGTGTCGCGGAACGGATCCTCGTACCAGAAGAAGCCGGCATCGTCACAGGCCCGCCCTACCGCGAGCGCGTCGGCAAAGGTCCGAAGATGACAAGCCGGATCGAGCATCAGCTCCATGCGCCCGCCCATATGCCGGCCCAGCGCCCGCACCGTTTCAGCCTCTTCCGCGACATTGCCTTCATACCATCCGTGCATTTTGAAGCCGCGGTAACCCAGCGAATAGCAATGTTCGGCGAAGTTCACATAGTCCGATGGCGAACTCAGCCCCCCCGCACGGTCGCCGTGCGCCGTACTCGCATAGGCTTTGAGGCGGCTTCGCCAGCCGCCAAGCAGCGTCGAGACCGACGCGCCGAGCATTTTCCCGGCAAGATCCCACAGTGCAATATCGATTATCCCGTGGCCCATATGATCATATTGACGAAGCGCACGTTTGAACTCGTCGAAGATCAATTCGCGCTGCATCGGATCGCGGCCCGGCAGTCGCGAGGCGAGAAGCAGGGTCTGCCCCAGCGCCATGCCGGTCGCGCCCCACAGGCCGACGTATTCGCCGCGGGCTCCGCACCGCGTTTCGATCACAACAGCATATTTGGATACGGGCTGCCTGCCCCCGGGAGCATAGACAAAATCGAACCCGCCGGCATCAAAGCCAACGTCCGCGGCCTCATATGTGAATTCATGCACTTCGACTCGCGCGATCGTGGCCACCCTTGCCTCCAGAGATTGTTGCACTCAAAAAACTCATATATCGCGGGAACGGCCGACGCAATAACAAAGTAATCCGGGCAAAGATAATGCATATTGACGTCAAAAGACGCAAATGGCATGGTTGATGTAACGATGGGAGGATGAGGTGACGCTGCAGGATTCCAAAAAGGCAAGGAGGCGCATCTTCGCGTTACCTATCCGGCGCTTGGCGGCCGGCTGGGTCGCTTTGGCTGCGCTCGGCGCATGTTCGAATGGCGCAGATCACGAAAATGGACGCTCCGCATCGACGGTCGGCGACGTCACTCTCGTCATTTACGGGAGTGTCGGTAATCCGTTCTGGTCAAAGGTGGTTGCTGGGGCCAAGGAGGCTGGTGACCGGCTGGGCGTCGGCGTCAACGTCCAGTTTGCCGAGAATGACCCCCTCCAGCAGAATGCAATTCTGGAAACGGCGCTGGTCAATCGGACGGCTGGTCTGGGCATCGTGATCGACCAGGATGGCGCCTATGATGCAAATATAGCGCGCGCGCGATCGCGGAATATTCCCGTTATTGCCTTCAACATCGACTCTCCTCGCGGCGAGGCGAGTGGGCGCCAGGCGTTTGTCGGGCAGGACTTCGGGGTCGCCGGTTTCGCGCTCGGAAAGCGTATGGCCTCGGTCGCGAAACTCGGGCAGGGCGATGTCGCTGCCTGCCCGGTGGAGCATCCCGAGGCCAGCTATGCAGCGCAGCGTCTTGCGGGCGTCAACAGGGCGCTGGCAGAGGTCGGCGCACGATGCGAGGTTGTCAACACGGGCAGCATCGGCCCCGAAGACACGCTGACCAAGCTCACCCAATATCTGATCGGCCACCCACGAACGGCTGCGGTTATCAGTCTCGGCAGCCTTCCCACGGAAGTCGCACCCCAGGCGCTCGACGAAGCCGGTGTCGATATTCCCAATGGGGGGTTCGATCTCAGCAAGGCGATCGTCAATAATGTAATGTCGGGGCGGACGGCCGCTGTGGTCGACCAGCAGCCTTTCTATCAGGGATTTATGACCGTGGCGCAGCTCTATTACGCCCGGCGCTACGGTCTCGCGCCGATGTCGGTCAACACCGGCGCAGCGATCATTGACCGGAAGAACGCAGGAAGCGCCCTTGCCCATTCGGACAGGGTGCGATGATGACTGAAGTTCAGGAAGTATCAACGAGCATGTCCAGTGTTGCCCGCTCTTTCGCGCGTTTTCGTCGCAACCCGGCGCTGAGCGCCCTTATCGTTTTCATCGCGCTCCAACTGTCGTGCATCGTCGCCGGGCTCTTGTACCCGGATGATTTCCGGTACCTGTCGGAAGACAATGTTGCGGTCATCCTGCGGTCGATTCCGGTGCTGGGCATCGTTTCGCTGGGCGTCGGGATCCTCATGATCTCCGGGGAATATGACCTTTCGGTCGGGGCGACCTTCACCCTTACGTCGCTGCTTCTTGCCGAGACCTATTTGGCCGGCATGCCGCTCGGCCTGTCGATCGTCCTGGCGCTTACAGGAGGGGTGGCCGTGGGGTTGGTCAACGCCCTCATAGTCCTTCGCTTTCGCATCACGTCATTTATCGCGACCTTGGGGACGATGATGATGATCCGGGGGCTCATCCTCTTTGCGTCGGGCGCGGAATCAAAGCCTTTCGATCCTCCGGCAGCGGTCCAGGCCGTTCTGAGCGGAGAAATCGGGGTGCTGCAGCTTCAATTCCTATGGCTCCTCCTGCTCGCCGCCGTCGCATACGCAATTTTGGAGCGGCACAAGCTTGGCAACCATATCTACGCGACGGGCGGGAGCGCCGAGGCCGCGAACGCGATCGGTGTCAATGTCGGCAAAGTCAAGCTGATCGCCTTCTGCCTGTCGTCGCTGGCGGCCTCGATCGCGGGCATATTGGCGACAACGCGCGTCAACTCGGTTTCACCGGTTCAGGGACAGGGACTGGAACTGCAGGCAATCGCGGCCTGCGTCATCGGCGGCGTCGCGCTCTCGGGCGGGCGAGGGTCCATCTTGGGGATTTTCCTTGGCGCGGCGATGATTTTCACAGTTCAGGACATCCTCCTCCTGACCTCCGTCCCCGGCTATTATCTGCAAGCCTTCGTCGGCCTGTTTATCGTTTGCGCTGCGGTGCTCAACCGCCTTGTCTATCGCGAGGATTGAAGATGACCGCTGTTTCAAAATCCGAGCCGTCCCGTCTTCCGATCCTTGAGATGCGCGGCATCACCAAGACCTACGGTAGCCACCGGGCCCTCGACGATGTTGCCTTTCATGTCATGTCGGGAGAGGTGGTTGGCCTGCTCGGCGACAATGGCGCGGGAAAATCGACGTTGGTCAAGACGCTGTCGGGCGTTGTGCGCCCCGACGACGGCGAAGTGTATCAGGATGGCGTGAGGGTGCGCCTTGCAAATCACGCCGACGCCGAGGCGCTCGGGATCGAGACCATTTATCAGGACTGTGCGCTCGTCGGCGCGATGTCCATCTATAGAAACATGTTCCTCGGCCGCGAGGAGACGAATCGCTTCGGTTTCCTTGACCGCGATGCGATGCGGCGGAAGGCTCAGACCATTTTGGAGTCGGCTGTCGAAATTTCCGGACTCGACGATCCGGAAAAAGTGGTGGCGGCGCTTTCTGGTGGTCAAAAGCAGGCGGTCGCCATTGCGCGGGCGGTGCATTTCCGCAAGCGGATGGTCGTGTTTGACGAGCCGACGAGCGCGCTTTCGGTGCGCGAAACCGAAAATGTGCTGGCCTCGATCGTCAGGCTTCGCGGCGAGGGGATTTCCTCGGTTTTCGTCACCCACAACCTGTATCATGCGAAGCAGGTTTGCGATCGTTTCGTTGTCATGGCGCGCGGCCGAAAGATCCTCGATACTCCCAGCGACGAGGTCTCGCTCGACGAGCTGACGCGGATCATCGTCAGCCGGTGAACCGAGGGGGAGAAGCCATGATCATCGACGCCCACCATCACCTTTGGAAAGCCGATCGCGGAGATTATCACTGGATGTCGCCCGACCTGCCGGTGCTGGCGCGGGATTATCTGGTCGACGACATCGCACCGCTGCTTCGAAAGGCCGGTGTCGACCGGACGATATTGGTGCAGGCAGCGCAAACCGAAGCAGAAACCGACTTTCTTCTCCAAATCGCAGAGGAGACCGATTTCATCGCCGGGGTAACGGGCTGGCTTGATCTGTCGGCGGATGATTTCGAGGCGCGTTTCGCCCACTATCGTCGACATCCCAAGTTCGTTGCGATACGACCGATGCTGCAGGATATCGACGACGACGCGTGGATCCTCCAGCCGTGCGTGGTCCGCAACCTCGAACATGTTGCAGAGAGCGGCTTTCCCTTCGAGTTCCTGACCTATCCGCGTCACCTTCCGCATGTCGTGGCGGTGATGCGCCGGGTGCCTGCCCTCCACGCGGTTATCGACCATCTGTCCAAACCGCCGATCGCGTCGGGGGTGATCGATCCGTGGGCGGCCGCAATGGCAGAGGTTGCCGCATTTCCTAATTTGTATTGTAAACTGTCGGGGATGGTCACCGAAGACGATCACGGCCAGTGGTCGCCCGCGAGACTTCTACCCTGGATTGCGGAAACCGTTCGGCTGTTCGGTCCGAGCCGGATCATGTTCGGCAGCGACTGGCCCGTCTGTCGGCTCGCGGCCGAATATGGCGAAGTCATCCACGCCTTGCGCTGCAATCTCGAGACGCTCCTTGAACCGGCGGACATGGAACGGGCATTCGGCAGCAACGCGATCGAATTTTATCGGCTGAACCTGTCATGACGGGCGTTGCTTTCATCGGCGCCGGAACCGTCGCCAGCCTTTATGGCCAAGCCTTTGAGGCTGGCGTCAACGCCCGTTTCTGTGGAGCTTTCGATCGCGATCCAGGCGCGGCTGCCCTGATGGCCGAGCACCTAGGCGGGCGAGCTTATGCCGGCGTGGAGGAACTGCTCGCGGATCCGGCGGTCGACGCCGTGATCGTGATGACCCCGACCGAAACGCATTATGCAATTGCAATGCAGGCATTGTCCGCGGGCAAGCATGTCCTTCTCGAAAAGCCTGTTGCAACGACCGTTTCCGAAATCGACGCGCTCGACCAGGCGGCGCGGTCGCGCGGGCTGGTCTGCATGCCTGCGCATAATTACATCTACAATTCCACGCTCCAGCGCGCTCACCGACTGGCCCGCGACGGGAAGCTCGGCAATATCGCAAGCTTCTGGATGCTCTACAATATCGCGCATTCTCCCGATGTCGCGCGCCGCTATGGCGGCGTGCTCCGCGCTGTGGGAATTCACCCCATCTACACGATGCTTTATCTGGTTGGTCGCCCGGTGCGCGTCAAAGCCGCGGCCTCGCGGCTCGCCTCGCGCGGGTTGCCGTTCGAGGATCAGGCGATGATCACCTGCGAGTTGCCGGGCGGAGCGCTCGCCAACCTGTGGGTCAGCTTTGCCGCCTCCGATGTGGCGCGCGATCCCTGGACAATGACGTGCAAGTTGATCGGCGACGGCGGCGCGGCCAGTTTCAGTTGGAATGATACGCTTTGTTCCGACGAGGGCGGACCGGCATGGGGAATTCCCGAATATGTCGAGAGCTTTGCGGCAGAGCTCGAGCATTTTGTCGGCGTCTGCATCGCGCGCGGGGCGCCGCCGCTCTCGACGCTCGCCGACGCGCGAACCGCCCAGCGCATAATCGAGGCAGCCGAAAGGTCGATCGCAAACGATGGACGCTTCGAGTTCGTCGACGCCGACGGCGACGACCCAAGCTAATATCAGGAGACAGACATTGGGCATTGGTATTTCGGCCCCCTATCTGACGGGGGTGTTCCCGGTCGCGCCGACGATTTTCAGCGAGAGCGGCGAACTCGACATCGAAGGTCAAAAGCGCGTCCTCGATTGCATGATCGATCAGGGCGCCGACGGCATTTGCATCCTCGCCAATTATTCCGAGCAGTTCGTTCTGTCGGACGGCGAACGCACGCGCCTTGTCGATCTCTGTCTCGACCATGTGGCCGGGCGCGTGCCGGTGATTGTGACCTGCAGTCATTATTGCACGGCGATCGCCGCCGAGCGCGCTGGCATGGCAGCTGCAGGCGGAGCGGCCATGGTGATGTTGATGCCTCCCTATCATGGCACCGGCCTCAAGGTTGCCTCTTCTGAGATCGTCGAGCATTTCGCTGCAGTGGCGAAGGCGGCGCAGATTCCGCTGATGATACAGGACGCCCCCCTCAGCGGCGTTGAACTCGACGTGTCCCTGTTGGTGCGACTTGCTTCCGAGATTCCGCAGGTGCGCTATTTCAAGATCGAAGTGCCCTTCGCTGCCGCGAAGTTGCGCAGCCTGATCGCCCAGGGCGGCGACATCATCGGCGGGCCGTTTGATGGCGAGGAGTCGATCACCCTCATGGCCGATCTCGACGCGGGCGCGACCGGCACGATGTGCAGCGCATTGCTCCCCGACCTGATCCGCCCTGTCGTCATTGCCCATCGTGAGGGCAGACGGTCCGAGGCGGCGGCACTCTATGCGCGCATCTTGCCGCTGATCAATTACGAGAACCGGCAGTGCGGACTCCGCGCGGCGAAGGCCGTGCTGAAGGAAGGGGGCGTTATCCGGACCGACAAGGTGCGCCACCCGCAGGTGCCGCTCCATCCGGGCACGCGCGGCGGACTCCTTGAATTGGCTCGGGAAGCCGACGTCCTCGCGCTTCGCTGGGCGAACTGACACTTATTGGAAGGATTGAGCGTGTCGCAATACAGAAACTATATCGCCGGCGAGTGGAGTTCGAGCGACCGGCAGACGGTCAATGTGAATCCCTCGGACACCAACGACATTATCGGCGAATATGCACGCGCCTCGCGCGACGACGCCGAGCGCGCGATCGCGGCCGCCCATGCAGCCTTTCCCCGCTGGTCGCGACAAAGCCCGCAGGTTCGCAGCGCCGCGCTGAAACATGTCGGCGACCAAATTCTCGCGCGAAAGGAAGAGATTGGCGATCTGTTGGCGCGCGAGGAAGGAAAGACGCTGCGCGAGGCAGTGGGCGAAACGGTGCGCGCGGCGCAGATATTCCATTTCTTTGCGGGCGAGGCGGTGCGGCTCGTCGGCGATCATCAGCCGTCGATCCGTGCCGACATCGATGTCGAGGTGCGCCGCGAGCCACTTGGCGTTGTCGGGCTGATTACGCCATGGAATTTCCCGATAGCGATTCCCGCGTGGAAAATTGCCCCTGCGCTGGCATTCGGTAACTGCGTCGTCTTCAAGCCGGCCGAACTCGTCCCCGGCTGTGCCCATATGCTCGCGGAAATCATCGCCCAGACCGGGATCGATCCGGGCGTCTTCAATCTGGTCATGGGAAGCGGCGCCGAGGTGGGCGCGGCCTTTGCAGAAAGTCCGCTGGTTCGTGGCCTTTCCTTTACCGGTTCGGTCGGGGTTGGACGCGCGATCGCGGCCAATTGCGTCACCGGCGAGCCGATGAAAAGGTTCCAGCTCGAAATGGGCGGAAAGAACGCCTTGATCGTCACCGACGACGCCATGCTCGACACGGCCGTCGACTGCGCCATTGACGGCGCCTTCTATTCGACCGGTCAGCGTTGCACCGCCTCCTCTCGGATCATCGTGACGCGCAAGATCCACGCGGCCTTTGTCGATGCGATGAAGGCGCGCATGGAACGGCTTGCCGTTGACGATGCGCGCAAGGAGGGCACCGATATCGGGCCCGTCGTCGACGAACGGCAGCTCGGACAGAATCGCTCCTACATCGATATCGGCGTCAACGAAGGCGCGACGCTGCTCGGCGGCGGCGAGTTGCTCGAACGCGGTGCGCCCGGCCACTATATGGCACCCGCGCTCTTTGTTGGCGTCGACCCAAAAATGCGTATCGCGCGCGAAGAAATATTCGGTCCGGTCGCATCGGTCATCGAGGTTGCCGATTATGACGAGGCACTTTCGGTCGCCAACGATAGCGAATTTGGCCTTTCGGCCGGCATTTGCACGACGAGCCTGTCGACTGCGCGTCATTTCCTGCGCAATATCGAGGCGGGAATGGCGATGGTGAACCTTGCAACCGCGGGAGTCGATTATCACGTCCCCTTCGGCGGCACGAAGGCCTCCTCGTTCGGCGCGCGCGAGCAGGGGCGATACGCCGCCGAATTCTACACGACGGTCAAGACGGCTTACGTTGCTGGGTGACGAGGCGCGGCCCGGAGGCATGTGTCTCCGGGCCGTTCAACCTCTTTCACGGCTCGGTCAGAAGGTGCGCGGCGGCACGTGCGAGAATATCCAATAGCGAAACTCGTTAATCTCGCCCTTTGCCGAGCCACGATATTTCACTTTGATACGCAGCCGGTTCTTGCCTTTCGTGAGCGCGGCGGGAATCTCGAACTCGGTGTCGACCCACGCTTGATCAGCCGTTGCAGCCGCGCTTTGAACGACGTGCCACGGACGTTCGACTTGTACGCCATCGACATGGACCTCGGCGGTCTGTACGCCGTTTCCAAGGCGGGAGATCAGCCGGCGCAGCTTGACGCCGACATTGGCTGGATGAACGGCGACGGTGAACTCGCTTGCGCCATTGAAGGCGCGACCTTCGTCGAGGAACGTGTTCGCCGCGACATTTTTCTCATAGCCGTCATAGCTGCTGCGAACTTGCCCGGCCCATGTTTGCCCTTCGATGCGGTAATCATGCGCGCGTTCGGACGCTTCGAGCCCGACATCGACCATGTCGGTCTGCTGGATCCCGCGCGGCGACAGGCCGGCCTTGTAATAATAGAATACCGTCTCAACGGCGCCGTTCGAACTGCGAAACAGCTTCGAATACTCATAGTTCGTGCGAATTTCGTCCTCGAACACATAAGGGTCGCTGATATGGAGCCGGTAGGCGCCTTGATACCCGTTGACGACGCCGCCCCAAAGCGGCTGCCGATAGGCGGCTCCGGCCCAGCCCTGATTATGATCGTCTTCGGTCCCGTCGCCGTGAATCTGCGGGCTGCGATTGCCGTCGATATAGGTGAACTCGTCGCCATCCATCGCATAGCCTTCGGAATAGAGCGTGCGCCCTACCACATGGCCCAACCCCTGCTCGCGAAAGGCTCTGGCATAGAGGCCGTCGCCCTCGTCACGATCGCGCGTCAGCCGGGCGGAAAAATAGCCTGCTTCGCCTTCGACATATTTTACCTGATTGCTTTCGTAGATCGATCCGCTCGCCGTGATGACGATTGGCTGACCGCTGTCATTGACGATCTCGATCTTGGCAGAACGCCAGAAGGGCATGGGCCAATAACTGTAAAAAGTTCCGTTTTCGCCGTCGAAGCCGAAGAGCAGATTCCGCATCGTTCGCGACGGGACCGACGCGCCGGTCGCAAAATCGGCTCCGCCCCCCCCAAAGAATGATGCCAGCGGCATATCGACGGCTGGACGGTTGCCATCCCAGCTCATCCGGATCCGCGTTTTGAAGAATGTATCGCGATCATAGGGAGCGAGCTTCAGTTTCAGCGACGCTATCGCGGCAGCACCTGAATGTTCGAAAATGGTGGTCGCCTTGCCAGGCTCGATTGCGACCTCGCGTTCGGCGATTGCGCTGTTCTTCGGGGCCTTCGGCTCTTCTCCCAATTGCAACCATTGGCGCTCGATCCGGCCGGTCACACCGCGTTCGGGCGACCAGCTCGCGACTGTCGTACCAACCGGATAGAGCAGATAGGTGAACTGGTACCAGCTGCTGGAATCGATCCCGAGATTGGCGCGATATTCGTCGCTGGGGATGAAGGTTATCTTCAGCCGCCTGGCAAAAGGCAGCGACCGATACTGGACGCCGAAGAGCGGGCCGTCATCCGGGGTCGGGATCGGTAGTCCGATATCGGCGTCGGCCCAGTTTCCGGTGAATGACAGCGGGCCGCCAAAACGGCCGGACTTGCCCTGGAACATCTCGGCCACCGACACATCGATGCGCGGGTTTTCCTCGTCGTCGAAATAGTAGCGCAGGCGCGACGAAGCCGCGCCCGGCTTGAGGACGAAGGCATGTCCGGCGAATGCCGACCAGATATTGAACTGCTGGCGCTGAAGCGCGCCGGGGCCGTAGGCGTCGAAAATTACGTCCTCGCCATTCTCATCGACATATTTGACGAAGGACTTGCGATACTCGCCATCGCGGTTCCCCCCTGTTGGATCATAGGATGAAAATTGGAGGCTTTGCGTGCCTGCGGGATAGAAATAGGGAAGCAACTCGATCTCGGCGAGCCGCTGATCTCCTGTCGAGGGGACAAGCTGGTTCTCGGTCCCGGATTTCGCCGGCGAGGGAATAGGCGCGGCAAGCGACGGTACCAAAAGCCAGGCTGCCAGTCCGCGACGAATTGCAGGATTCATTGATCGACACCTTTACGAATGCGCCCCATCTGGCGAGGCGGGTGCAATGAGACGGCGGAGTTGCATCCGACTCCAGCGCCAAAGTCCAACAAATTTGGCTTTCCATCGTCTTTTGAACGCAAAAAACCACTTGGCCCTATTCGATGCTCATGCTTTATAGCCGAAAACGGACGGCGCATGCAATTCATCTTTGAATGTTGGGTGCAAAAATCTAGCTGAGTTCATGGCCGGCTTAGGTCTCAGGTGACAGAGCGCCACAGCCGTCCGATACTCGTTTCCAGCTGGCGGCAAAACGGGGGGCAAGTTAGCCGTGGCCTGCCGCATCAGATATTGTGCAAGCGCCTTCACCGCGTCGGCGGACCCACTGTTGCGTACTTCAAAAAACTGCGCGCCGGATGTCCGCGTAAGCCGATGGCGCGGGAGAAGGAAACGTCCTCCACTACTCACTACCGAACTGTTCCCACTAGGGTCAGGACCCATTGATTTGCGGTGAAGGCTGTGATTCAGGCTTGGGGTGAGGAGCCTGAATGATGAGTGATTTGTATTGGCTGACGGACGAGCAGATGGCGCGTCTTCAGCCATATTTC
>NZ_JAERPO010000001.1 GCF_016734905.1 Sphingopyxis jiangsuensis | reverse complement strand
GACGGCGCGGGCGAAGGCGATGGCCTGGTCCGCATCCCATGAGTAGTTGGCGTCGGCCATGAGGATGGCATCGTCGCCGATGAGGCGGCGGACGGCGCGGACGCGGCGGACGTCGGTTGCGATATCCTTGCGGCCGACCTTGAGCTTGATGCCGCGATGCCCGGCGGCGAACTCGCGCTCGACGGCGGCGAGGAGCTGGTCGTCGGAATAGCCGAGGTCGATAAGGCCGCGATAGCAGGCGACATGGTCGGCATGGCCGCCGGCGAGCTGCCAGAGCGGCCGCTGCGCGCGCAGGCCGCGCAGGTCCCAGAGGGCGATGTCGGCGGCAGCGACCGCGAAAGCGCAAACGCCGCCGAGGCCGAGATAATGAAGCCATCCGCGCATGTCGGCCCAGAGGGCCTCGACCTCGGCGGCGTCGCGGCCGAGGAGGAGCGGGGCGATCTCGTGCGCGAGCAGCGCATGAATGGCCTGGCCGCCGCGTCCGCCGGTGTAGGTATAGCCGATGCCTTCAAGACCGTCGGCACAGACGATGCGGCAGGTCACGATCTCGAAATGCGTATGCAGCCCATGCCCGGCATCGCTGAGCGCCTCGGCAAGCGGGACGCGAAAGAGCGTCGGTTCGACCGCCACGATGCGCGAAGCGCCATTGCACCCGACCGGCCCCGACGCATCGGAATGATAGGCAATATCCATGAACGTCAATTGTCAATTGTCAACGATTGTGTCAAGCGATCCTTCGCGCTGTTTCAGTCAACAATGACGCGCGGCTCGGGGAGGCCGCGAAACGGTGAGCGCAATTGAAAGACCGTTCCCTGGTGGGGCGCTTCCGGGAGTCCGACCGCTGCGCTGGTCACAAACAGGGATTGGTAGTCCGCACCGCCAAAAGCGGGACAGGTGGTCTGCTTCACGCCTAGCGAGAGTCGCGCGATCTCGACTCCCAGCGGGTTCACGGTAAGGATTTCGCCGCTGTTCCAGAGCGCGAAGTGGATATTCCCGTCGGCATCGGTGACGGCCCCGTCGATCAGCGCCATCTCCGCGCGCAAATCCAGAAAAAGATCGGGGTCTTCGAGCGGCCACCCATCCGCATCGAGGATCATGCGGAACAGGCAGTGGGTCAGCGTATCGCTGTAATATCCCAAGCCGCGTTTCTCATCGAAACAGATTGCGTTCGGAATGGCCAGACCGTCGACCAGTTTGCGCAATTCCCCTCGATACCACCGATAGAGCGAGCCCGCGCCAGGCTCGCCCTCGCGCTCCATCGTGCTGATCCAGAAGCCGCCCCAGGGGTCGGCACGGCCGTCGTTGCTCCGATGGCGTTCGATGTCGGCTTCGAGGGGGCAAAGGGTCGAGCGCTCGGCTGATTCCAGGTCGAAAAGAAAGATCTCCTTGTCGTCTGCTGCGACGAGCCTGCGCCTATCGACGATCGCGATGGCCGATACCGGGCCGGGGAATTTCCATTCGCCGTCCGAATTTTCGCTACGCCAGCACAGCCGATTGGTGAGGATGTCCGTCCAGAAGAGCTGCTGCCGTCCTGAATGCCAGATCGGAGATTCCCCGAGCTGGCACATGCGGTCGTCGTAGATTTCCATGTAATGCCTTCCTGCGTCGCCCTCTAAACGATCAGATTATTGTTGACAATCGACAATAATCTGATCGTTTAGAGCCTTTTGGAGAGGAGGCGTGAATGCAACCGGCAGTCTTTCGCATCATGACCTGTTTTGCAGCAATGACGGCCCTTTGCGGGCAAGCGTTTGCGCAGCAGCTGACGTTCGACGATGTCACCGACATTGCCGGGCTCCAGACGCCGACCGGATGGAAATATGGTGGGCCGGTCGTCGCCGACCTCGACCGCGACGGGTTCCTCGATCTTGTCCTCGGGAATCACGACGAACACCCGGCTCAAATCTTTTGGGGCGCGGCAGACGGCAAGTTTGTCGAAGGCGAATTCCCCGACATCTATCGCGACGTTCATGGAATCGCGGCGGGAGACTATGATCGCGATGGCGATCTCGATCTCCTTGTCGCGGTGGGCGGCGGCAACGGAAAGCAGCCTCGCCCCCCGATCCTGCTACGGCAGGCCGCGCGCAGATTTCAGGACGTGTCTGCGCAATCCGGGCTCACCGGCTACGGCGCGCGTGGGCGTGCGGTGCGGTGGATCGATATCGACAGCGATGGCGATCTCGACATCATGGCCGTGAACGCGCGTCAGCTTCCGGGAGAAACCGGTCCGCGCAACCTGTTGTTCGAAAACCTGGGACAGCAGTTCCGCTATCGTCCCAGCCCGCTCTTCGAATCCATCGAGGCTGAACGGATACTCGTCACCGATTTCAATGGGGATCGAAAACCCGATGTGGTCCTGTTCACACCCGCCACATTGCTGGAGAATGAAGGGGAATTTCGCTTTCGTGACGTAACGCTCGACCGTCTCGGCGAAAAATTGTCCCAACTCGATCAAGTGACCGCAGCAGCCGAATCCGACATCGACAACGATGGCGACCTCGATCTCTATCTCGCCAGGGGCAAAGTCTATTACGAGATTGCCAACAATGCGCTGGATTTCGATGCGGCGCGCGGACGGCTTGATCTGAGGGACGAAGGGAATCGAGGGTCGGACGGCGTCGGCTTCTCCGCTCCGGGCCCCGTCGTCCTGAGCGACTTCTGGCACTGGCGTCGCGAACCCGGCCTGGTTCTTCCCCTCTACGTAGGCGCCGACGCACGTCGTCTCGACACGCCTGTCGAAACGGTTGAGATTGATCCCGCCGATGCCCAAGGCCTTCCTTCCGACCGCTCGCGAAATGGATGGTATCTGGGATATCTAGGAGCGGGGAAATGGCGGCTCGAGTGGACGCTCGCGGGTGACGTGGCTTGGGACGTGCGAGCATCCTTGTCCGGTGTTTCGGCGGTCCACCCCGACTGGACGCCACAGCTTCTCGACGTTCCGGACGTTCTGCTGCGAAACGACGGGGATCGGTTCACCGACGTATCGGCCAAACTTCCCCGCGCCGCCGGTTTGAACAATTGGGGCGTTGTTCCCGGTGATTTCAATAACGATGGCCGGTCGGACTTCTTCCTGTATCACTTCGGTGGGTTGCGAAATCGAATAGCGGACAGCCTGCTTGTCAACATGGGCGGCGGGGATTTCGCCGCGGCGTCCATCGCGGGTGCAACGACCGCGACGGGGACAAACAGCCACGGAGACATGGGCGCCGCATTCGACGTCGATGGCGACGGCCGCCTCGACCTGCTGAGCAGTGACGACGATCTCGGATCCTGGCATCTTTATTCGAACCGCTCCCAAAATGTCGGCAATTGGCTTGAAGTTCGCGTAGGCACGTCCCCGCGTGGCACCGATGCTCACGGGGCGGTCGTTCGGCTGAGCTATGCTGGCGGCATGCAGATACGCCGTGTTGGCTCCAGCGGCGAGGTGCATAGCCAGAGTTTGATTGATGTCGTCCATTTTGGGATTGGCCGGTCGAGCCAAGTGAAGGCGATCACCGTAACCTGGCGGGACGGAAGTCAGCGGCAACTTCGCACAATCCGGGCCAACCAGATCATCACGATCGGCGGAACGCATGCTGGAGATTGATTTCTTTCAAGCTCCAAGCTGTGCTCCCGCTTTCGGATTGGTTTAAGATCGGGCCTTCCAAGCATCGGGCGCAATAGCTGCAATTTGACGTTGCTCGGCATTGAGGGCGACGCGGCCGATTCGAATCGCCGCCAGCGTCTTCACATGGTTTCTCCCCCGTTGTGCCACCGCGGTCACGACTGGCCGAAGGCGGCTGCTTAGCTCCGCAAGGCGCTATCGACGGTCGCCTCGCCCTTTCCTCTCATATGAAAATTGCAAACATATGATGTTATGCTATGCAGAGATGAGTAGGGCCCACAGAGCCGCTGGGGAGAGAGCAATAATGTCAGGCAGACAAGTTGGGGTATTTCGGTTAGGGCTAGCGATAAAGTTTGGGGTTCCCGTCCTCGGCGCCGCCGTGATGGTATCGGCGGTCGAGGCGCGCGATGCGACAGCTGACCAAGCTGCATTGGAACCGATGTTTGCGCCGGTCGTGGACGCGATCCCCTTCGAGGCGCACCGGCGGCAAAAATGGGATAGCCCGGTCGTGGTCGACCTCGATCAGGACGGCCGCTCCGACCTCATCGTCACCGAACATGGCAAAAGCCTCATTGTATATTGGAACGAAGGGCGAGGGCGATTCAGCAGGGCGCAGCAACTTGCCGGCGGCGATCTGCACGGACTTGCCGCAGCCGATTTCGACCGCGACGGCGTCATGGATCTCGTCGTCGCCCAGGGTGGCGGCGATGGCGCCAACCCGCGTCGACCCTTGCATCTGCGTATCGCGCGCGATCGCACCGTCGTATCGCGCGGTACCTTCGACTATTTTGAAAAGGGCCGCGGCCGTGCGGTGAATTTTCTGGACGTTGGGAATGACGGTCTGCTCGACCTGGTCGTGACGGGCTTTCCCACGCCCGACCAGCCTGAAGGCGCCAATCATCTTTATCGCTATGTGACCGAAGAAAAGCTCGTCTTCGGCGGAGTGCTGCCGCAGGCCAAATGGCTTGGCTATCGCACCGCGCTGACCGATTTCGATGGCGACGGCGTTGCCGACATCCTGCTTTTCGGCGGAGAGAATATGGTGGCGCTAAAGGGCGCGGCTGACGGCAGCTTCGCTGACGCGAGCACGGCGGTTCTGGGAGGGCTCGCCAATACGAGCGATGTGGCGGGCGTTGCGCAGATCGATTTCGACAACGATGGCGACCTCGATCTTTTCCTCGCCAGGGCGGAGCATCAGTTCGACCTGGAATCCTACTATGACCCGGCGAGCCGGACCTTTGCCTTCCTGACTTTCCGCAAACCCTTCCGGCATGAATTTCAGAATGTTACCGGCGATCTGGTCATCGAGAATCTGCAGCGCAGCTATCCCCACTATGATGTTTATCTCGGCAAGGAGAAGCGGAAGCTTGCCGATGTGCCCGATCGCCACGCCGGACGCGATTTGACGATTGCCGCGAGCGCGGCGGAGGGATGGCCCGAAGGTCCGACCGAAGAGGGCCTCTATATCGGTCATTTGGGAAATGGCGTGTGGCGGATCGCCGGGCAGGTTCAGTCGCGTCTTGCAGCTGCCATACGCGGCGTCGATATTGCCGCACCGATCGAGCCGCAACGCGCGCTTCCCGCTCGTCTGTTCGAGAACCGGAACGGGCGCTTCGTCGATGTAAGCGAAGCGATGGGAATCGATATCGATGAACAAACGACGAGCGTAGCAGCTGGCGACTTCGACAATGACGGCTGGTCCGATCTCGCCATCCTTCGCTATGGCGACATGTCGCGTCCGACGTCGCACATTGTGCTGCTCAACCGCGGGGGGAAGCACTTCGAGCGCGTTGACGGCCACGGCGTTATGGTGCCGGACATCGGGACGACCGGCGGGGCCGTAGAGATATTCGATTATGATAATGACGGCGCCCTCGATCTCATCGTCTCGAGCGAGCGTGGCCGATGGCAGTTGCTGCACAACCGCGCCGCAGACCGGAGAAATTTTGCCGGCGCCCGGGTCGGATACTCGCCAACCGGTCAAGCGCAAGCGCCGGGAGCTGTGCTGACAGCCACGGCATGCGGCCGGACCTATCAACGTGTCGTCGGTGCCGGATCGGGAGCCTTTTCGCAAAGCTTCAATCAGGATCTGCACCTGGGGCTCGGTGACTGCACCGCCATCGGGAAAGCCGAGGTGCGATGGACCAATGGAGAAACCGTGCCCGTGACCCTGCGGCGCGGCGCCTATGTTAATGTCGGGGATGGGAAATGACGTTGATGATTAAAGGTCCGCGGCGGCTTGCACTGTTGTCGAGTGTTGCTCTCGCCGGCACGGCGCCTCTTGCGGGTTGCGCCAGCACCTCGGCGGTCCCCCCCGTTTCGTCGGAAGCGCCTGTGCCTGCCGGTCTCGAACAGTCGGCGGTCGCAAAGATCGCCGCGCTCGAAGCGCATATGGGCGCAGCGAAGGCCGCCGGCCACGATATCACGCGCGAGGAAACCACCGTCTGGTTCGCGCGCGAGTTTCTGAAGTTTGCCAATTGGGATGAAGCCAATCCCAAGGCTGTCGAATATGCCTTTTCGAAATTCGGACCCTATGCTGACAAGGCCGAACGCTGGGCGCGCGAGATCCCCGATTTCCAGCGCCGGGAGGTGAATGAGATGCTCGATCGCGCGATCGCCGAGCTTGCTCGCGTGACGTCCGGCGAGGTGGCCCGGCGGCCCGTCAACAAGGTCGACTGGCAGAATGTCGTTGTCGGCGACAATGCCTATTATTCCAACGGGCGGCCGATATTTCTCTATGATTATTTCTCGAAATCGGTGGGGCGACCGCTCACTGACGAGGCGGTTTACAATGACCATCTGGGCGCGATCTATCATGGCGGGCAGCGTCTTTATGACGTCGATCACGACCGCGCGATCAACTCCTTCCTGCTGAAAGAGGATGGCAGCTGGGACGAGGAACGGCTCGGCTATATCACTGAAATACCCGACACCAATGTCGGTTTCCTCATCTATTGGAACATGGGCATTCCCGAATGGGTCGAGCGGCGCGAGCCCGAGGTGCGCAAGGGGCGCTCGCTCTTTACGGGCTTTGACATCGACAATCCGCTCGTGCGCGACGTCTGGGGCAAGATTGCCCGCAAGACCGGCGCGATGACGCGCGGCAAGAAGGTGACGCAGCTCGGTTATATCCTTTCGAACGAACCGCACTGGTTCTCCGAAAAAGGACATTGGACGCAGAATTTCCGGGAGATGACCGCCATCTCCTCGTACACGCGCACGAAGTTCCGAAGCTGGCTCGACCGTAAATACGCAGGGGACATCGCCCGCCTCAACGCCAATTGGGGAACGGCGTTCAAGGATTTCGCGAGCGTGGAGATCGCGATCCCGATCGATCCGGCAACGCGCGGAACCCCTATGTGGTACGATTGGTCACGCTTCAACATGGACCGGGCGATCGACTGGTTCACCCATATCCAGGGCGAGCTGCGCAAGGCGAACCCCGAGGCGCATACCAGCATCAAGATCATGCCGAACATGTTCACCGAAAATGCCCGGTCGCACGGCATCGACCTCGAGGCGCTCACCGAGCTTACCTCGATGATCGGCGACGATGCAAAGGCAAAGGAAGGACGCGACCTTCGCCTGAGCGAGCCGCAGCCGTGGGAAGAGCATTATTCCTATTTCTGGGAAGAATTGAGCCTTTCGTACGACTTCATGGAATCGGTCGCGCCCGACAAGTTGCATTTCAATTCTGAATCGCACTTCCTGTCGACCTCGGGCTTCCGCAAGATGGACATGACCCCCGAATATGTGCGGAACGCCTATTGGCTCGCCACGCTGCAGGGGATGGATGCCAATCTCGGCTGGTTCTGGGCGCGCGATCCCGATGGTTCGTTCGAGGATCGGCTGGAAGGCGAGCTCAACTTCTTCGATCCCGCACTCGCCGGTTCCTTTGTCGGTTCGGTCAACCAGCAGCCACAGGTCGCCGATGCGGTGACGCAGGTGATGATGGACCTCAACAGCTTTTCGGAGGAAATCCTTGCGCTTCGCGAGCAGCGGCGCCCGCTGCGGATTTTCTATTCAGAGACGTCGGCGATCAACAAATCAGCGCATATGAGCGAGCAGGCCAAAATCTATGAATCCTTGTTCTTCGAGGGTTTTCCTGTCGGCTTCGCGACGCAGAAGATCATCGAGAAGCAGGACAATGGCTCGTGGGACGCGATCCTCGTTTATCGTACCGAGTATGTGACCGATGCCGAGTTCGCTGCGCTTCAGGCCTATCTCGATCGTGGCGGCACCGTGATCCTCGACCGGCCGCAGAGCCTTTCGATGGACGAATATGGTCAGCGGCGATCGAGGCGATTGCGGGCCAAGTCCGGGAAGCTCGTCATTCTGGGGGAAGTTGCCGGTCTAGGGGCGGTGAAGGCGGCGGCTCTCGATGCGGCCCGGCCCGGGCTGCCCGATGTCCGGCTCATCGAAGACAATGGCACGCAGCACAAAGGTGTGACCTGGCGCGCCGTTCGGCAGAAGGATGGAAGCTGGCTGGTCAATGCACTCAATATCGGCAAGAATCCTGCCGCATTGCGAATGGAGACGCGCGACGGCAAACCGCTTAGCGCGACTGACCTGATGACGGGGAAGGCGCTGGGGTCGCAATTCCCCATCGCGCGCAATGGGGTGCTGCTGATGAAAGTCAGCTAAGGGGCGCGTGAGGGGCCGGTTAAGCCTTGTGAACCTGCCGCGCCGCCTCGCCAAAATGTCCCTTGCCGAGGAAATCGAGGTGGACGTCGCGGCTGACGTTATTGATCGGTGCCTGCGGGTTGCCCCAGTGCCCTAGCATCAAGCGTAGCGGCCGGTCACCGGGCGGCGCAGCGATAGCCTGCGCGATGGCCGCTACGACCTCTTGCGGGTCACCGGGCGGCGTCGTCACCCGGCCTGACCCCATGTCGGCGCTCATGGCGCCATAGCCTTCGAGATGCGCGGGGTCCGATCGGTCCTTCAGCGCCTTGGTGAGACGCTCGCGGTTATCCCACAACCCGGTGGGATAACTCCCTGGCTGAACGCAGGTCACATCGACGCCCTGGCCGGCCAGCTCGTAGGCGAGCGTGTCGGACATCGCTTCCACTGCAAACTTCGTCGGGCAATAATGACCAAGACCAGGCCATATGAGCCGCCCCGATTGCGAGGACATATTGACGATATGCCCGCGGCCGCGCTTGCGCATTGCCGGCAATATGGCGCGGATCGTTCGCTGATAGCCGAAGACGTTGGTTTCATAGGCAAGCCTTGTGGCGGCGATGTCCTGGGCTTCGAGCGGTCCGACAATCGCGATGCCGGCATTGTTGACGAGGACATCGGGAACGTCGCCTATCAGGCGCCGCGCCTCCTCGACCCCCTGGGAGACGCTCGCCTCGTCGAGCACGTCGATCTCCGCGACATACAGTCTTAGCGATTCTTTGGCAGCATTGGCTTGAAGGCGGTCGGCTTCGGGGCGCGGCAAATTGCGCATTGTTGCTACCACCGTCGCGCCCGCGCGCGCATAATGCAGTGCCCCCAGATATCCGAAGCCGCTCGAACAGCCGGTAATCAGGATCGAGGTTCCGGCAAGATCGACGGGGCCGGACGCGGGCCGCTCACCTGCGGCGTCGCTGATGACCAGTGGCGCTGCTGCGCCTGCTGCGAGCAGAGATCGACGAGAGATCATGGTCATGGATGCTCCACAGTTCTTGTTGCAATATAGGGTTCAACTTGCATCGCGGGCTGCTTTCTCGCTTTCATATACGAGCCGGAATCCGACATTGCTCGCTCCCATCCCCGCGTCGCGTCCGGTGCGCGCAGCGGGGCGGTAGCGCTGGCAATAGTTGGGCGCGCATAAATAGGAGCCGCCCTTCATCACGCGCGAGGGCTGGCCGGGATTCGCGGGATCGAAGGCTTCGCCCTGGGAAGGCCCGCGCGGGTTGCGGACAGGGCGATCGGGGTCATGGCCCGGCGCATAAAAGTCGCTCGTCACTTCCCAGACGTTGCCGATCATGTCGTGAAGCCCCCATTCATTGGGGGCATAGCAGCCGACCGGCGCAATCCCGCCATAGCCGTCGGTCGCGAAATCCTTGACCGGGAACACGCCTTGCCAGCTGTTCGCTTCGCTCGGTTGCGCGGTGTAATTGTCCTGGCCGGCGCGCGCGGCATACTCCCATTCGGCCTCGCTCGGCAGCCGCCCGCCCCGCCAGCGGGCGTAGGCTTCCATGTCGGCGTAGGCGAGGTGGACGACTGGGCGGTCGGGTAGCGCATCGGGACCCTGCGGGCCGAACGGTTTGCGCCAGTTCGCGCCGGGACGATATTCCCACCAGTCGGCATAATTGTTCGAGGGCCGCGCAGGCGCGGTGAAGACCGCGGAGCCGGGCTTTAGCAGGTCAGGCGGAATCTGATCGGCAGGTACGGGAAACTGCTCCGGGTCGACCGGCTGCTCCGCCACGGTGACATAGCTCGTCGCCCGAACGAAGCGCGCAAAATCGGCGTTGGTCACTTCGGTGCGGTCGATCCAGAAGCCGTCGACAGCGACCTGGCGCATTGGCCCTTCGCCGGCATAGACGTCCTCCTGCCCCATCAGGAAAGATCCTGCAGGGACGCGGATATAGGAGGGGGTAGGGGAGACGCAGTGACGCGGGTCGCTGGCCGTGGGCGCAGCGGCGGTCGGCCATAGGGCCCAGGCACCTGCTGCCGTGCCTGCAAGCGCGAGGAAGCAAAGGAGCGCCGCAGCGCTGCGACGGCGATTGCCATGGTTCGACATCATTATCTCCCAAAGCACATTGACTCATCAAACATATGATGTTTAATCACGTCCTATAACCGTGTTCCGGTGAGGTCAAATTTTTCAGGACTTCGTCGGCCATGACAAACGGGCGGTGCGACCGCGGGAGATGGAATGACGGGCGAGACTTTCCCCCTTTATATTGGTGGTCGTCTGATCACCACGGACACCGCAGTCGACGTGATCAATCCGGCAACCGATCAGGTCGTCGGCCGCGTTGCGGCGGCGGCGGCCGACGCAGTCGATGGGGCGCTCGATGCGGCAGCCGCGGCTTTTCCTGCTTGGTCGGCGCTCGGGCCCCGCGCGCGCGCCGAATGGATGGACCGTTTGCGCACGGCAGTCGGGGACAAGGAGGAATGGCTTCGCACCCTCGTGCATCAGGAAATGGGCAAGCCCTGGGCTGCGGCGGGCGAAGACTATGCCATGCTGCTCGACAGCCTCGACTATTATGCCGGGCTCGCGCGCCAACTTGATGTCGTGGAAATCGCCGACCGCGAGGGGACGCACCGCCACGAAATCATCCGCGAACCCGTCGGGGTCGTGGGGGCATTTCTGGCCTGGAACTTTCCGCTGCTGAACCTTGCGTACAAGCTCGGTCCCGCGATGGCTTCGGGATGTCCGATCGTCATCAAGCCGTCGGCCAAGACCCCGCTGTCGGCCTATGCAGTTGGCCAGCTGTGCCATCAAATCGGCCTGCCCGCCGGCGTCGTCAACATAGTGGGCGGAGACGACGCGATGATCGGGAATCGCATTTCGGCATCGCCAATCCCGTCCATGCTCACGCTGATCGGATCGACCGCGACCGGCGTGCATGTGATGCGGACCGGCGCCACGTCGATCAAACGTTATTCGATGGAACTCGGCGGCAATGCGCCGGTGCTGGTTTTCGCCGACGCCGATCTCGACCTCGCGGCCGACGTCATTACCGCGCTCAAATTCGGAAACTCGGGACAGATTTGCGTCGCGCCCAATCGTGTCTTTGCCGACACGGGGGTTCGCGACGAGCTTGCGCGAAGAATCGTCGATCGTGCGCGCGCTGTCGTCGTCGGGTTTGACCGGACGGCACCCATCGGGATGGGGCCGCTTATCGACCGCGGCGCGCGCGACCGGATCGAGGCGCTGGTTGCCGATGCCGTGGCGGGGGGCGCCGAACTTTTGGCCGGTGGGTCAGCGCCCGACGGCTGCGCGGCTGGCGCCTTTCTCGCGCCCACCGTGCTGGGGCGGGTGTCGGCCGATATGCGCATCGCACGCGAAGAAGTCTTTGGTCCGGTCGTCAATCTGATGGAATCGCCCGGCGACGAGCAAGCCATGATCGCGGCTGCGAACGATACCGACGCGGGACTGACCGCCTATGTCTTTACTGCCGACCACGAGCGAGCGCGTCGCTGCGCGCAGGCGCTGCGGTTCGGCGAGGTCCAGATCAATGGCGTCAAATATGCAATCAACCTTCCGCACGGCGGGTTGAAACAATCGGGGATCGGGGTCGATTGTTCGCACCTCGCGCTCGACGATTATTTCGCGGTCAAGCGGATCAGCACCGCGCTCGCGCCGGAGGCAGCGGCATGACGAGCGACAAGGCGCGCCCGTTGCGCGGCGCAAGCACCACCGCCCTGCTGATCGGCGCGATCTGGATCGGCGCGGGGACTTCCGCATTGGCGCGCGATCCCGCGCCCGCCTCCGATCCTTCGAACAAGGGGGGGTGGGTGCTTAACGCATCGGTCTCGGACGAATTCGACGGCGAGGCGATCGATCACGACAAATGGAATGTGCAGGGGCGCGGCGGTGGTTTCAACGGCTGGAAGGGGCGCGCGCCATCGCAATATGCTCCGGAGAATGTCCTCGTCGAGGATGGCAAGCTCAAGATCCGCTCGAAATGGGATCCCGCATATGAATTTGCCGACGAGATGCAGGGGGGCGTACGCTATGGCGATCCAGTCGCTCCCGTCACGACCGGCGGCGTGATAAGCAATCGCCGCTTTCTCTATGGCTATATGGAGGTTCGTTCAAAGGCCGCCGACGCTGCGATGACGAGCGCCTTCTGGACGCTGGGGCACGAGTCCGAACTCGACATCTACGAGCAGATGGGGCGCCCCAAGAAGAGCGATGGGGGGATCGTGGAGGACACCCTGAACGCCGCGATCCACGACTGGCGTCCCGGCAAATATTCTACCGGCGGGGTGCCGCTCAACAAGGTCTATAATCTGAAGCATGACCTTGGCTTTCGCGTCGCGGACGATTTTCATGTCTATGGCGCCGAATGGGACCCCGATTTCCTGCGCTTCTATGTCGACGGCAAGCTTGTCCGCGAGGCGTCGCGCGCCGAGATCGGAGACGGCTGGGTGCTCACCAATCCACTGCAGCTCTATTTCGATTCGGAAATATTTTCCTGGCTCGGCTATCCGCACGCTGCCGAACTGCCGGCCGATTATGAAGTCGATTATGTGCGCGTCTGGCAAAAGCCCGATGCCGAGCGCCTCGACCGGGCCTTCTTTGGTTTCGAAGGGCCGCTGTTCACCTATGGACGCAAGCCCCCCGGCGTATCGGAAAAGGTGCGGAACAAGGAGGAATGGCGCCAGGATTGGTATTTCGATACCGCTGCGGCAAAGCATTTCCAGATCGTCGAAAATGACCATTATCTGGGCGGCAAGCGCAGTCTGCGCCTGATAGCCGACAAGGCTCCCAAAGGCCGCCTGACCGGTTTTGCGCCATATGGGTCGGTCCAGACTGACGCAGGCAATCATGTCCTCGCGGTGCGCGTCTATGTGCCTGCCGGCGCCGGTCGCGCGGTCGTCCAGTTCAGTCTCGAAGATCCCTGGTATCAGTCGCCGCTGATCGACCTGTCGCGCTTCCCCCGTGAGCAGTGGGTGAATTTGCCGATCGACATTGCGCGCCCCGCAAAGTCGGGCGCGAATGATCGGCTGCGCATCACGCTCGTCAACGACGATGGCGACGCCAGCGGGACTTATTATTTCGACGAACTGTCGTTGAAGCCAGAACAGGGAGCGAAGTGACGATGGCCGCGTTCAAGACTATAGCGTTCTGTGCCGTACTGGCCTTGGCGCCAGCCACCCTCGCCGGATGCTCTGCTTCCGACGGAGAAGCCGTCAACCCCGCTTCGCGTTCGCAAGCGGTTGCCTCGTCGGTCAAGGCGCAAGAACGGCGCCCCAATATTATCGTCATTCTGACCGACGACCAGGGTTATGCCGATGTCGGCTTCAACGGCTCGACCGAAATTCCGACCCCCAATATCGATCGCATCGCGAAGGAAGGCGTGCGCTTCGACCGGGGCTATGTGAGCTTTCCAGTCTGCGGTCCGAGCCGTGCCGGGCTGCTGACGGGCCGTTATCAGTCGCGGTTCGGCTATGATCTCAATGCCAGCGAAAACCCGCTCGATCCGACCGCGGGCCTTCCGCTCACCGAGATGACCATCGCCGATATGCTCGACCAGGCGGGCTACACGAGCGCGGTCATGGGCAAATGGCATATGGGCAACCACGACCAATTCCATCCCTTTGAACGCGGGTTCGATGAATTTTACGGCTTCACCAACGGCGGGCACGATTATTTCCTCGACCGGCTGCGCAACATCCCGGTCAAGGAAGCGAAGAACGGTGGTCAGTTATATCAGAGCTGGCTGATGGTCGGGCGACAGCAGGTGCCGACGTCGGGCTATCTGACCGACTGGCTGTCGGACCGCGCGGTCGATTTTGTCGCCCGCCACAAGGACAAGCCCTTCTTCCTGTACCTCGCGTACAACGCTCCGCATACGCCGATGCAGGCGACGCAGAAATATCTCGACCGGTTTGCCCACATCGCCGACGAGCGGCGCCGCACCTATGCCGCAATGGTCAGCGCCGTCGATGATGGCGTCGGCGCTCTCCTCGACAAGCTCGACGCGCTGGACCTCGCCGATGACACGATCGTCTTTTTCCTCTCGGACAATGGCGGCCCGCTTCACCGTGCGCGCAACGGCTCGGTCAATCTGCCGCTGCGCGGCGGCAAGGGCGATCTGTTCGAAGGCGGGGTCCGCGTACCCTTTGCCATGCGCTGGACCGGACGCATCCCGGCCGGGATCGACTATCCGCACAGCGTGAGTTCGCTCGACATCGCGGCTACCGCGGCCGGCGTAAACGGGATCAGCCTGCCCGCGCGCAATGCGCTTGATGGCGTCAATCTCATTCCCTATTTGACCGGAAAGCGAAAGGGCGAGGTACCCCATCAACGGCTATTCTGGCGTTACCCCAGCGACAGCCGCGACAATATGCGGATCGGGCGCCGCGCCGCGATCGACGGAAGCGACAAACTGGTCGAATATCGGCGCGATCAATCGCTCTTCGACCTGGCGAGCGATATTGGCGAAAAGAAGAATCTTCGGAGCAGCAGGAAAGTCCGCGCGCGCGAGCTCGACGCGGCTTGGCAGCGCTGGAACGATCAGATGGCAAAGCGCAGCGCGATAGCGATATATAATGAGTGGGAGGGGTCCTGACCGATGAAGAGACGTACGCTCGCACTCGGTCTGGCGCTGGGGGTTTCCGTGCTGGCTTCGGCCACGGAGCCGCAGGTCGTTGCGCCCCGCGGCGCTCGCGCGGCGGAGCCGGCCGCCTCGGCGCGCAAGCCCAACATCCTCATCCTTCTGTTCGACGACCTGCGCTTCGACAGCTTCTCCTATCGCGGCGGTCCGGTTCCCACGCCCAACATCGATGCGCTGGCGGCGGAGTCGACGCGTTTCGACCTTGCGATCAGCACGACGGGCCTCTGTTCGCCCTCACGCGCCGCCCTTTTTACCGGCCGGTGGGGCCATCGCACAGGCCTCGACGACAATGTCGAGCTCTGGCACTCGCGCCTCGCAAAATTGCGCGATGACGAGGGCGGCCTGCTGCGCGTCGCGAGCGCGAATGGCTATCGGGTCGGCTATGTCGGCAAATGGCATCTCGGCGAGCGCGGTCCGCAGATCCGCGGAGCCGATTATGTCGAGGCCTTTGTCGAGGAGGAGGCGGCACGCAAACTCTATACGCCGCGTGATTCGCTGGCCGCCGTTCGGCGGTACCAGCTGGGCGAGCGCGACGCGGGCGGCGAGAAGCACCAATATTATGAGACGCTTCCGGGTAGCTACGAATCGAGCTTTACTGCGGAAAAGGTTCGAAAGGGGCAGGCATTTTTCCGGCAAGTCGCGGGGGACGGCAAGCCCTTCTTCGCCGTGGTGAGTTTCCAGCAGCCGCACCCGCCCTATCGCGTGCCCGAACCCTATGCCTCGATGTTCGATCCCCAAGAGCTCGCGCTTCCGTCCAATCACCTCGCCCCGCGCGAGGCAAAGCCGCTGAGCCAGGAATATCCCTGGTGGCCGTGGCACGACGTCGGGCACATGACCGACCGCGACTGGCGCGAGGCGCGCGCCAAATATTATGGCGCCGTGGCGATGATCGATCGGGCGGTGGGCGACCTTATCCGAACAACCAAGGAAACCGGCCTTTATGACGATCTGCATATCGTCCTGCTGGGCGACCAGGGGAGCATGATCGGCGAGCATGGCCTTTATGACAAGGCGGCCTATGCCTATGACGAGCTGATGCGCATCCCCTTGTTGATGCGCGCGCCCGGCGCCCGCCCGCGTATTGTCGACCATCATGTGTCGCTCATCGACATCCCGGCAACGCTGTTCGACTGGATGGACCTGGAGCCCGACAAGCCGATCGATGGCCAATCGCTTGCCGGGGTGATCGACGGAAGCTCATCCTACAAGGGGCCCGACGACGCCCTTTATGCCTATGAATGGTATAATGGTGCCTGGTTCGGCCTGCGTGCGCTGCGCACGCGCGATTATAAATATGTGTGGAACCCGGGAGAGTCGCTTGACGAGCTCTACGACCTCAAGGCCGATCCTGGGGAAACCGTCAATCTGGTCAACGCACCGCGCCATGCTTCGATAGTGATGGCGCTACGCCAACGGCTTCTTGATCGCCTCAAGGCTGTCGAAGACCCTGCTGCAGCCAATCTCGCGCTGCTGATCGAGCGGAGCGGGCGATGACGGATGACGCATTGTCGGGCGTCACGCCTGTCGTCTTCGACGATCGGATTTGTCGGTTGGGCGAGGGGCCCTTGTGGCATCCCGAGCGTCACGAGCTTTTCTGGGTCGATATTCCTGCGCAGACGGTGTTGGCGCGCGGGCGAGGCGGCGCGCGCGCGCATCGCTTCGACGAGATGGTGTCGGCGCTCGGCTGGATCGATCGAGATACGCTGCTCCTTGCAAGCGAGACCGGCCTCTACAGCCTTGCGATTTCCGACTGGTCGCGGACCTTGCTGTGCCCGATCGAAGCAGAAAATCCGCTGACGCGAAGCAATGATGGTCGGGCCGACCCCTGGGGCGGCTTCTGGATCGGAACGATGGACAAGAAGGCTGCGGAGGGCAGCGGGGCGATTTACCGTTATTCGCACGGAGAGCTTCGCCGGATCGCCGGCGAGATTACCATCCCCAACGGCCTGTGTTTCGACCGGACGCGTGGCATCGGCTATTTTACCGACTCAGCGCAGCGCAAGACCTGGCGTATCGCGCTGGACGAGCATGGCTGGCCATCGGCCGAACCCGAGCTGTTTCTCGATTACTCCGGATCGGTAACAACCATCGACGGCACGATTGTCGACCGCGACGGATACCTCTGGTGTGCGATCTTCGACGGATCGGCCGTGCTGCGCATCAGCCCCGAGGGCGAACTCGTCGGGCGGCTGGGAACGCTCACGCCGCGCGCCACCTGTCCGGCCTTCGGCGGGACCGACTGTTCCGACATTTACGTGACAACAGCGGCGATTGGGCTGGAGCCGAAGGCGGGCGATGCGGTCGCGCATGGCAGCACCTTATGCTTTCCGGGCGTCGCGCGGGGCGCCCCCGAACCCCGGGTCAGGCTCTGAGCATAATGCGAATAGAAACATCATATCTATTTGATATAGTGTGCGGGCAAGCCTGATGGAGATATTATGAGCGAACTCGTCTATTATGACCTCAAGGACACGCCGAACGTCCGGTTGAGCCTTCCTGCACAGATGGCGCGCGAGATGGGCCGCCGGATCGTGGCCGGCACCTTCCAGCCCGGCGAGTTGATCGAGGACGAGAATTCGCTCGCCGAACGCTATGCGGTGAGCCGCGTCGTTGTCCGCGAAGCGGTGAAAATTCTGGTCGAGAAGGGTATGCTATCGGTTCGTCGCGGCATTGGCACCCATGTACGAACGCGCAACAACTGGAAGCTGCTCGATGACGATGTGATGGCGTGGCACCTCTCGGCGCCGCCGCGCAAACAGTTCCTCGCGCAGCTCGCCGAAATCCGGCTGGCCATCGAACCCAAGGCGGCGCGGTGGGCGGCCGAACGCGCGACCGACGAAGAAATCCAGGATATCCAGCTTGCCTGCGACCGGATGGCCGAGGAACAGGGTTCGGCCGAACGCTTCATCATCGCCGATGCGCTGTTCCACAAGGCAATCCTGCACGCGGCGCACAATGAATTCATCGCCGCGATCGAGGGCGTCACCTATTCTGCCCTGCTCATCAGCGTGCGGATCACGAACAAGGACCCGCGCGAAAATGGTGCGTCGATTCCGTTCCATCGCGACGTCGCCAATGCGATTGAAAAGCGCGACGGCGCCAAAGCCGAAAAGTTGACGGCCAAATTGCTCGAGGACGCCGTTCGCCGGCTGAATCTCGAATTTGGCGACGATCCGGTCATCTAGCGGCGCCAGCCGCAAATCTCATCTTTATTCAAGCGAGGAAAAGCGAAAGCCGATGTTGCGGAAATGCCTGACCCTTTACGCCGCCGCCGCGGCGATTGTTCTGAGCGCATCGGGCGCACAGGCGCATCCCGAAACGCGCGGTGATCGGCCCAACATCATCCTCATTTTCTCGGACGACGCCGGATATCACGATTTCGGTTTTCAGGGCGCGCGCGACATGGTGACGCCCAACCTCGACACCCTTGCGAAACGGGGCATCCGGTTCACGCGCGGTTATGTCACCGACGCGACCTGCGGCCCCTCGCGCGCGGGGCTGCTTACCGGGCGCTACCAGCAGAAGTTCGGCTATCAGGAAATCAACGTCCCGGGCTTCATGAGTCCCAATTCGAAGTTCCTCGGCGATGATATGGGGCTACCGCTCAGCCAGACGACGATGGCCGAGCTTCTCAAAGGCCGCGGCTATCGCACGGCGATGTACGGCAAATGGCACCTTGGCAATGCCGACCGCTTCCACCCGCTCAATCGCGGTTTCGATGAGTTTTACGGCTTTCGGGGCGGCGATCGCAGCTATTTCGCCTATCGTAATGGCGAGCCTGGCGTCGCGCGCGACAAGCTGATGGAGCGCGGCTTCGGAAAACTCGAAGAACCCAGCCGCTACCTGACCGACCAGCTCGGTGACGAGGCCGCGAGTTTCATCGAGCGCAACGCTGCGCAGCCCTTTTTCATCTACCTTGCCTTCAACGCGCCGCACACGCCGATGGAAGCAACCGAGGAAGATCTAGCGCGCTTTCCTGCGCTGAGCGGCAAGCGCAAGACCTATGCCGCGATGATGCTGTCGATGGATCGCGCGATCGGCCGCGTGATGGCAGCGCTCGAGAAGCGGGGCCTCGCTGACAATACGATTGTCGTGTTTACCAACGACAATGGCGGACCGACCGACAAGAACGGCTCGCTCAACTGGCCGCTTGCCGGGACGAAATCGAACCATCTCGAGGGGGGCATCCGGGTCCCATTCCTCCTGAGCTGGCCCGCGCGATTGCCGCAGGGCGTCGATTATGATCGCCCGATAAGCACGATGGACCTGCTTCCGACCTTTTTCGCGGCTGCTGGAGGCGAGGTCGCGGTTCTGCCGAAGGTCGACGGTCGCAATCTGCTCCCCACCCTCGCCAAGCCGGGCGACGCCCAGACGCCGCATCGCTACCTTTTTTGGAAGAAGGATGTGCGCGCCGCAGTGCTCGACGGCGACTGGAAGCTTGTCCGCTTCGCCGACCGGCCGGCGATGCTCTTCAACCTCGCGCGCGACGAAGGCGAGCAGCGCGATCTTGCCGCACGTTTCCCCGATCGCGTGCTCGCTCTCTTCAAACGACTGCACGAGTGGGAGCTGACCCAGGAGCGTCCGCTCTGGACGCTCGACCAACAGTTCGAGGAATATGATACTGATCGCATGGATCGCTACCGTGTCCCCGCGCGCGACGCGCACGCTGAGCCGTGGAATTGGAAAGCTGACGGATCGACGGCTCAGTCGGAATAGAAGGCTGACCGTCCGCCATCGACGATGAGCGACTGCCCCGTCATGAAGCTCGATTCGTCGCTTGCCAGGAACAGCGCGGGATAGGCCATCTCCCCCGGACTCGCATTGCGTCCGAGCGGATGGATGGCCCCGACGGCAGCACGGATCCCTTCGGGGTCATCGGTCGCTGCCCAGGTGCGCAGCGCCGTCGGCGTTTCGACCATTCCCGGACAAAGCGCATTCACGCGGATATTTTCGCGCCCATATTCGACCGCAAGGCTTCGCGTCAGGCCAATGACGCCGTGCTTGGTCACGGCATAGGGAAAGTGGCCAGTGACGATCTGGAACGAGTGAACCGACCCCAGGTTGACGATCGATCCCTTGTTGGCCGCGCGCATATAGGGAAGCACTGCACGGCAACATTCCCACATGCCCTCGAGGTTCACGCGGAAAATGTCGTGCCAGGTCTGGGCGCTCGCCTCGACGGGATCGTCGGTGAAGGTGATGTAGCCCGCATTGTTGACGAGCACGGCTGGTTCGCCCAGACGTTTGCACGTCTCGGCAACCATGGCCGCGATGCTGGCAGCGTCGGCGATGTCGGTCGCAATATATTCTGCGCGGCCGCCGTGGCCGGCAATCTGTGCCGCCGCTTCGCCGCCCAGTTCTTCATTGCGGTCGGCGATGCAGACGCTCGCGCCTTCGCGTGCGAAAAGTTCGCTGATCGCGCGGCCGATGCCGTCGGCCCCTCCGGTCACAATTGCGACGCGGCCTTCGAGCCGTCCCGGCATGATGTCTCTCCTTCGCAGCAGGGCTGCAATTTCGCTGGTTGAAAAGGCTAGGCTCGGACGAGGTCGCGCTCAAGCTGCTCGATCGACTTGCCCTTGGTCTCGGGCAGGATGAAGGCCATGAAGGCTAGCCCGATCCCTGCGACGATAGCAAAGATCAAAAAGGTCGATGCGGCCCCGAGATTTTCGAGCTGCCATGGGAAGAAATAGGAAATCACGAAGCCGGCGATCGTTTGCACCAGCGCGACGAAGGGCATCGCGACGCTACGCACCGCGTTCGGGAAAATCTCCGAGAAGATGACCCACATGATCGGCCCGATCGACAGATTGAACGCTGCATAAAAGGCGAAAATCCCGAACAGGACGAAGACCGGATTGATGTCGATCGTCGAATTGATCACCGGACCCGTCGCAAGCGGCAGTTCCTGTTTCGAATAGACCGACGCAAGGTCGCGCTTGAGCGCGACGTCGCTGTCATAGGTTCGTCCCGAAAGCGGCGCCAGCTTCGTCGCGTCGATGCCTTGGTCGGCAATCGCGGCGATGGCGGTGTCGTCGATCCGGTATTTCGCGCTGTCGAACCCATGCCAGGTCGACAGATGGGCAATGAAGATGAGCGACAGCCCGGCGAGCGTCAGGAAGCGGCGTCCCCACATTTCGACGAAGAGAATTGCGACAATGGTGCCGAACACTGCGGTGGCACCGAGGATGATCGTCTGGAAAAAGCTGTCCTCGACGCTCATCCCGATCTGCTCGAACACCATCGGCGCAAAGAAGAGGACGGCGTTCATGCCGGTGGCACCCTGGACGATCGCATATAGCGCCCCGATCGCGATGACATAGCCATACGGGCGGCTGAAAAATTCGCGAAGCTGGGCAACGGGGTGTTGCCGGGCTTCCTCGGCGATACTGGCTTCGACGTCGGCAATCGTTGCAGAAATGTCGCTATCGGGGATCGTCTGACAAAAGACGCGGCGGGCATCGTCCTTCTGTCCCTTGGCCATAAGCCAGCGCGGGGATTCGGGGACAGTGAGCAGGCTCGCGACCCAAATGATGTTTGCGATCAATTCAAAGCCGAGCATGAAACGCCAGATGTTCGCTTCGGTAAGCAGGGCCGATCCGGGGAGCGCCTTGACCAGGAAATAGTTGACAACGAAGGCGACGAGGCTGCCGAGAACGATCAGGAGCTGCGACATCGAAACAAACCGGCCGCGCTGGTCGGCGGGTGCTATTTCGCCGATATACATCGCCGAAACGGTAATCGAGGCGAAGGCAACGCCGCCGATGAAGCGCCCGACGACGAGCATCTCGAAATTGACGGCAAGTGCCGACAGGATCGACGATAGCGAATAGGCCAGCGCGATCGCGAGCAGGATCTTCTTGCGGCCAAAGCGTTCGCAGAGCCATCCGGTGAAGAAGAGCGCAATGATCACGCCGACGATCGAACAGGTGGCGACCAGCCCGACTTCGAACGAATCGAGCGCGAAGAGCGCGCTGATATAGCGAATCGCGCCCGAAAGATTGGCCGCGTCGAGGCCGAAGACGAAACCGCCAAACGCGGCAATAAAGGCATAGCGCGTCGCATTGCGCTGAGTGGCGGTTGCCAGCATCGACTCTTCTCTCCCTTGCCCGGTCTCCGCAACATGTTGGCGGAGGCGCTTATTATGGGTCAACGGTATCGCTATGACATAAATGTTTGACCTTCGCAAACATATGATGAATGATAGGAGCGTTCGCAATCGTCCTCAAAGAGAAGGCGGTTGCACGGCGGAGAGGAACGTATCATGCTAACCCGGCCATATGTCGGCGTCGACTGGGGCACCAGCCGAATGCGCGCCATGCTGATCGAGGCGGAGGGCCAGGCTCCCGACCGCGACCATGTCGTTTATGGCGACGGCATCGCCAAACTCGATCGCCCGATTGCCGATGTTCTGTTGTCGGCGATCGAGCCGTGGACCGACAAGCATGGCAAGCTCGATATCGTGATGGCGGGAATGGTCGGATCGAACATCGGGTGGCGCGAGACAAAATATCTCGATTGCCCCGCGAGCCTCTCCGACCTTACCGGCGAAGCCGAGCGGTTCGAGCAGTGCGGCCACCGTATGGCGATACTGCCCGGCATGAAATGCACCAACCCGATGGGGCAGCCCGATTTGATGCGCGGCGAGGAATTGCAGCTGCTCGGCTGGCTCAGCGCGAATCCCGGTGCTTCGCAGTCCGATCGACTCTTTTGCCTGCCCGGTACGCACACCAAATGGTGCCGGGTGGAGGGCGGACGTCTGGATTATTTCAATACCTCGCTCACCGGCGAGCTCTTCGCCTTGCTGAAGGAGCATTCGATCCTCGTCGCCAAGGACGATGTCATCTTCGCCAAGCCCTTTGAGCAGGCGGCCTTTCTGAAGGGCGTCGAGCTGATTCTCGACCAACCGAGTGCGCTCCTCCATTCGCTGTTTTCGACGCGGACACGCAAGCTCGTCCTTGGCGAGCGCGCAGGCGACGGGCCAAGCTATCTTTCGGGGCTTCTCATCGGGTCCTGCGTACAAAATGCCTTCGACCTCTATGGCGTGCCGCCGGCTGGGGTCGAACTTGTCGGCGACCCATCGCTGTGCCGCAAATATGCTCATGCGATCGAGCGCATGGGCCATTCGTGCCGGATATTCGACGGCGTTGACGCCGTCCACGCCGGCTTTCTTGCACTCTAAGCCTGTCGCGAAGGACGATCGACCATGACCAGTATTGAAAAGGCGCTCGCGCACGCGCCGCTTGTCGCAATATTGCGCGGCATTCGGCCGGACGAAGCGGCACCGGTCGCACAAGTTCTTTACGACGAGGGATTCCGCTGCATCGAAGTGCCGCTGAACTCGCCCGAGCCGTTTCAATCGATCCGGGCAATGAGCGAAGCGCTCCCCGGCGATTGCATCACGGGGGCGGGGACCGTGCTCGATGTCGCATCGGTGGACAAGGTCGCGGCCGCAGGCGGCAGGATAATTGTCACCCCGAACACCAATGCCGACGTCATTCGCGCGACGATCGCTGCGGGCATGATCGCCGTGCCGGGCGTCGCGACGCCGACCGAGGCCTTTATTGCGGTTGACGCAGGCGCTCGTTTTCTCAAACTTTTTCCTGCGACAACCTATGGCACAGGGCATCTCAAGGCGTTGGCCTCGATCCTTCCAGCCGATGTCAGCATCCTCGTGACAGGCGGCATCAGTTCGTCGAATATCGCGGAATGGAAAGCGGCGGGCGCGGCAGGTTTCGGGATCGGAAGCGAGCTTTATCGCCCCGGAGACAGTGTCGAAACGGTCAGGGCCAAGGCCCGGGCGCTCGGCGCGGCGGTCGGCGCTTGAAGGCCAATTTAGGGGAGGCTTGCGGGCGATTATGAAGATTACCGATATCAAGGCCTATCCTGTATGGGTCGGCCACCGCAATCTTTGTCTCGTCAAGGTGGAGACGGACGAAGGGCTGCACGGTTGGGGCGAATCGGGGCTTTCGAGCCGCGAGAAGGCTGTGGTCGGCGCCATCGATCATTTTCGCGAATTTCTGATCGGCAAGGATCCTACCCGCATCGGTGCGATCTGGCAGGAAGTCTACCGCGGTCAGTATTTCGAGGGCGGTCGCGTGCTTACCGCGGCCTTGTCGGCAATCGATATCGCGCTTTGGGATATAGCGGGCAAGGCGCTCGACGTCCCGGTGCACCGGCTTCTCGGCGGCAAGCAGCGGGATCGTGCCGACTGTTTCGTGACGAGCATCAAGCCGCACGACGCGTCCATGATCGCGGAAGTGCAAGCCTTCGTGGCCGCGGGGTGGAAAACGGTCCGGCTCGCGGCCGGCGATCTCGGCAAGAGCGACGAGCCAACGGTTCTCGACATACGCAAATCGATTGCTGACACGGCAGCAGCGCTCACCGAATTGCGGCAAGAGGTCGGTGCTTCGGTCGTGCTCGGCATTGATCTCCACCACCGGCTAAGCGTCGCGGAAGCGGCATCCTTCTGTCAAAAGCTGCCGCCAGCGACGCTCGATTTTCTCGAGGAGCCGATCCGCTATCAATCGATCGAGGCCTATCGAACGCTGAGGCAAATGACCGACATTCCCTTTGCGATCGGCGAGGAATGTTCTGACAAATGGCAGTTCATGCCGCTCATCGAGTCGGGTCTGACAAATTTCGCGCGGATCGACGTGTGCAATGTGGGCGGGCTCACCGAGGCGATGAAGGTCGCGGCTTTCGCCGAGGCGCATTATATCGACGTCATGCCGCACGATCCGCTCGGGCCCATCTGCACCGCGGCGACGCTGCAGCTGGTCGCTGCCATCCCCAATTTCTTTTCGCACGAGATCGCGCCGTACGAGCTGCGCGATAATGAGGATCTGTCGCGATATTTCGACCATGTCCCGGTTGTCGATGATTGCGCCTATCCGATCGGCGACCGGCCGGGGCACGGTGTCCTCGTGAACGAGGAGGCCGTTGCCGCGTGCAGCTTCAAATATTGGGAAGCTCCGCGCATGCAGAAACCCGACGGCTCCTACACCAACTGGTAGGCGCTTTGCGCTCCGCAATGTCACGAAGACCGCTTGCAATTCTAAAACATATGATGTTTGATAACATCATAGAGAGCGAGGCGCGTTCATGTGCCCGTGCAGCGGGGGAGTGAGATATGCATTTGTCGGGAATGGTGTCGTCGATCGCTATCGGCCTGGGATTTCTGGCTCTCGCTGCGCCTCCGGCTGCTGCGCAATCGCAGCCCACGCTCCCGGCCGACCTTCGTTCCGGGTGGGAGCTGGTTCCCGAACTGTCTGACGAATTTGATGGTGCGAGGATCGATGGAGCGCGCTGGAATGCCGATGTCGAGGATTGGGGTCCCTGGTCGTGGGAGCCCGGCAATGCAACCGTCGACGACGGCACGTTGCGGCTGACTATCCGTTACGAGCCGCACCGGGCTGCGCGCCGCGCACCCGATGCGAGTGGGCCAACCGATCAGCGGCTCTTCTACAAGTCGGGGATCGTTCGTTCGCGGGGCTATCAGACTTACGGCTATTATGAAGCCCGCATCAAGGGTGTGCCGACCTATCCCGGCTCCAGTCCGGCCTTCTGGATCTATAGCATTGCGGAGACCAACAAGCGGCATGGGTTTACGCGCGGCGAGGGGGCGGTCACCTATTCCGAAGTCGACATCGTCGAGCTGCAACAGGGTGGCTTTGTCGAAAATGCGGTCGGACGCGATGGACCCGAAGTGATCGACATGAACCTTCACATGCGGATGATCGAAAACGGGAAGGAAATCTGGAAGCGACCGGGCAATTTTCCCGAGCTCGCCAAGAACCGGATCGAGGCGGGCTTCGATCCGCGCGACGATTTTCATATCTATGGCGCGCGCGTCTCGCCCGATGAGGTCATCTGGTACATCGATGGCGTCGAGGTTGCGCGCAAGCCGAACCTTTATTGGCACCTCCCTATGTATGTGACGCTCTCGCTCGGTCTGCGCTCGCCGCATGTGACCTATCGCGATTGTCCTGACGGATTCTGGCGTTGCCCGGTGCCGGGCGCGGCTACGGGCGACGGATATCCCGCATCAATGGAGGTCGACTGGGTTCGCAGCTGGCGCCGGGCCGACGAGCCCCGCGTGGGATCGCCGCAGCTGGTGAAGGCTTCGACCGCAGCCGAGAGGGCCGCCCCGCCACAATCTTCGGTGTTCAAGCCCGGTGCCGATGCCGATGGGGACGGCCGGTTGTCACCGGACGAATTTGTCATGTTCATGGGAACGCGCGAATTGCAGATTCGCGATGCGGACAAAGACGGCAAGATTTCCGCGGTCGAATGGCTCGGTGATAATGAGGGCGGCTTCCAGAGGCTGACGCTCGATCGTTTCAATGCGGACGGCAATGACGAGATGGGCGTCGACGAGATCGTCCGGGTCTTCCTCTGGATTTTTTCCAACCGGGACAAGAACAAGGACGGCTTTCTTTCCGCCGAGGAAAGCGCTCCTCCGACACTGGTACGGTAGAACGGGCGCTGGAAGCGCGACCTGCGCTGCCCGACAGGCCTATATGTCTTGCATTCCAAAACATATGATGTTTAATTAGATGTGTTGTCGATTCGGTCGATGCCGAGCGACGGGAGAGGGAGAAGCCGGGCTATGCCGGTCATTACTACAAGAGCGGTAACAATCTGATGCGGATCACCGCTATCAAGAGTCATGTGCTGCAATATGACCTCGACGAAGAGCTAGGCTATTCGCAGCAATATTATGCGAAGCGCACCGCGCACCTTGTCGAGGTCGAGACCGACGAGGGCATCACCGGCTGGGGCGAATGTTTCGGCGGAGGCGCGGTCGCCTTTGCCAACAAGACGATCGTCGAGCGCGTGATCGCGCCGCTGGTCGTAGGAATGGACCCCCGCGACCGCGAAGTCATCTGGCACAAGGTCTATAATCTGCTGCGCGATCACGGCCAGAAAGGCATGCCGATCCAGGCACTGTCCGGGGTCGATATCGCGCTCTGGGACATTGCCGGCAAGGCCTGTGATTGTCCGGTCTACCAGCTCATGGGCGGCGCCTTTCGGGAGCGCATCCCGGTCTATGGCTATGGCATGATGTTGCAGCGCAAGAATGACCTCGCGCGCCGCTTCGCCGAAGAAAGCGTGAAAATCCGCGATGCGGGTTTCGGCGCAATGAAGATGAAGATCGGTCTCGGCCCCAAGGCCGACATCGAACTCGTTGAAGCGGTGCGCGACGCGATCGGCGACGACACGGGCCTGATGGTCGATGCAAACCATGCCTATACGACACGCGAGGCGGTGAGCCTGGGAAGGGCGCTCGAAAAGCTCGATGTCGCCTGGTTCGAGGAGCCCGTCGCGCCAGAGGATCGCCAAGGCTACCGCGATCTGTGCGAAGCGCTCGATCTCAACATCGCGGGCGGCGAGGCGGAATTTACGCGCTGGGGCTTTCGTGACCTCGTCGGCGGTCGCTGCGTCGACATTCTCCAGCCCGAGGTTTGCGGTCTCGGCGGGATCACGGAATATCTGAAGGTGCTCGCGCTCGCGCAGGCGCATTTCGTGCCGGTTGTCAACCATGTGTGGGGATCGGCCGTCGCCGTCGGCACCAACCTGCATCTGCTCGCGGCGCTCCCCGATTTTCCGGGTGGCGCGCATCCTGTCCAGCCGATGCTCGAATATGACACGACGCCAAATCGCTTTCGCGAGGAATTGCTTCAGGAGCCACTGAGGATTTCCGAACAGGTCAAAGCCAGCGGCGGCAGCGTGGCATTGCCCACCAAGGCCGGCCTCGGTGTCGACCCGGATCCGGATTTCATCCGACATTTCGAAGTGAACTGAGACCGGAGCATCCGCCTGCCGGTGCTGCGCGCCATAGACGAACGACAAGAAATAGTATCGAATTTGGGGAGAGTATCATGTCCAAGAATTATGACGATCGCCTGGAGCTGCGCTTCGGCCGCACCCTCTTTCTTTCGGCTTCCGCAGTCGCGCTGCTGTGTGCTGCGGGTCCGGCCTATGCGCAGACCGATAGCCCTTCTTCGAACCAGACCGGCAGCGAACCGGTCGGTGCAGAACCCGAGGACGACGATGCAATCGTCGTCACCGGCTTTCGTCGCTCGCTCGCCGACGCACTCGATGCCAAGCGGGAGTCGGGCAATATCGTTGACGGCATCAACGCCGAAGACATCGGCAAATCGGCCGACCAGAATATCGCCGAAGCGCTCCAGCGTGTTACGGGCGTGTCGATCGAGCGCAACAATGGCGAAGGCTCGACAGTCACCGTGCGCGGCGTCGACGCCAATTTGAACAATGTGACACTGAACGGGGTCACCGTTACCAACGCCGCCGGCGATGTGCGGAACGGCAGTTCAGGTCAGGCAGTCGATTTCAGCGCCTTCACCTCGGATATCCTCTCGCGCATCGAGGTCGCAAAGACCGCGAGCGCCGATCATAACGAAGGCAGCCTCGGCGCAACGATCAGCCTGACCACCTTCAAACCGCTCGGCGTCAAGAATGATCGCCGCGTGATCGACATTCAGGCGCGCTATTCGCCCTTTGCCGACCCGGGTTTCAGCGTCGGTGATGACATTTTCGGCGGCGATTATCGCGTCAATCTCGCGCTGTCGGAGAAATTCGCGAACGACACCATCGGCATTTCACTCGTCGCGACCTCCGAACAGACGTCGGGCCGGACCGATGCGGTCAACATCTCACGCTATGAAGCGACCAACAATATCGCCGGGCCATTTTCGAACAACACCGGCGTTCTCTTCACCGGCGGGCTCACCAATATCGAGACCGGTCAGATCGACCAAAGCGGTACAGCACCCGAAGATCAGTTGCGCGTACTCCTCCCGTTCGAGATCGCCTACGACCAGCTATTCTTCGAAACGAAGCGCAATAACATCACGGGTACGGTGCAATGGCAGCCGACGTCCGACACGGACATCCAGGTCGATGCCACCTATACGCATGTGAACCGCAAGCGCGACCGTGCGCAGCTGGCGATCCGCGCCGCGCCGCAATTTTTTCCGCTGCGCGAGGGGCAGGACAATGTCTACGACCCCTCCAATTCGACATTGCTTCGGTATCGTTCGATTGCCACCGACTATGGCCCGGGCGACGCGCGCAACCCCGGCTATGTCCGCCCGGTGCAGGAATATGAAGACACCTATGAGGAAACCTTCGTTCTCGGCTTCAATGCCGAGCACAAGGCAGGGCCATTCACGTTCAACCTGTCGGGTGGCCATTCGAACAGCAAGGGCCGCGACAATGACTATATCTATGCGACAGCGCAGCTCGAAAATCAGGCTCAAGCCGGAGCGGCAAGCTTCGACAATGGCTTTAACGGCTTCGACAATCGCCCCGGCTTTACTAAGGGTTATGACTGCGTCTCGGGAGGGCTTTGCTCGATCTTTTTGAGCGATACTGTTCCCAATCGAACGCAAGGCGGTACCAACGGCGCCAATCCGAACCTCGCGATCGTCGACGACGGATTTGAATTCGATATCGGCTCGATCAACTCGCGCGACCGTGCGATCAACGACAAGGCCACGAGTCTCTTCTTCGATGTCGACTGGGAAACCCGCTTCGGACCAATCAAGTCGATCGAGTTCGGGGTGAAATGGGACAAACGCAACCGCGTTCAGCGCCAGACCAACACCTTCCTCGATCGCTTCGCATTCGGCGATCCGCGCGCCAGTATCTTGCCGTTCGTCGTGGCCGGGGAAAGCGCCCTGCGCGACGGTTTTGGCGAGCAACTCGGCCTCCGGCGCGACAGCATCACGGACGGCATCGTCAAGTTCGACCCCTTCGCCCTGCGAACCGCGCTTCAGGAACAGCGTGGAGACGCCGGGATCACTTCGCCCGACGGGCGCGATTTCCGCGATCTGACGCTTGAAGTCTTCGGCGGCTATGCTCTCGCCAACTTCGAATTCGCCGATGGCCGCATCTTTGGCGACGTTGGCGGACGCTGGGTCAAGACCAATGTTGACGTCAGGGGCGGTTCGCTTCCGACGCCAAGCTTCCTGTCATTCGCGACGCGTCCCGAAAACCTCGCCTTCTTTGGATATTTCGGTCCTGGCGATCCGGCAAATACGACAACATTGGCCGACGCCCAGGCGGCTGTGATTGCGGTACTCGGTCCCGACCTGGTCGCTCAAACCGACCCGAGCTTCGTGCCGCTGGAATCTGTCGATGCATCAGATACGTTCAGCTACAATAACTTCCTGCCGTCGCTGAACCTGAACTGGCTCGCTTCGGAGAAGCTGATGGTCCGCTTCGCGGCGTCGCAGACGATGGCGCGCCCGAACATCGACCGTTTGCGGCCGAACTTCCTGTTCAACGAAAATACGTTCGCCAATTCCTTCGCAAGCGCCGGCAACCCCAGCCTGCGGCCTTTCAGATCGACCAACCTCGATCTGTCAGTCGAATGGTATTTTGATCGAAACTCGCTCTTTTCGGTCGCCTTGTTCAACAAGCAGATCAAGGATGCCGAACGAACGGTTTCGGAAACTTTCTATATCCGCGACTTCCGTAGCCTGCTTTTCGATGCGAACGGACGGTTCGATCCCAATAGCGGCTTTGAGCCGACGGCTTCGTCGTTGCTTCTTCCCTATACGCCGAACGCGCAGCCGCTCGACCAGTGTCTGCCGAACCGCGTGCTCGACCTGTCGCTTCAGAACCCGCTGCGTGAGTGCGAGATCGTGCAGTTCAACCGGCCCGTAAATGCGGGCAGCGGTTATGTCCGCGGCGTCGAGGTCTCGCTCCAGCACAACTTCACCTATCTGCCGGGTATTCTGAGCGGCCTCGGATTTGTGGCCAACTATACCTATGCGGACTCGGAACTGAAAGAGCAGACGATTACCGACGCGCTCGGCAATCCGCAGGTGTTCCGTGCGGCGCCACTGCCCAACACGTCGAACCACACCTTCAACCTGACGGGTTTCTATGAGAAGGACGGCATACAGCTCCGTGTGGCCTACAACTGGCGCTCTGATTATCTCGTCTCTTCGGCTCCCGAGCAGGGCGGTCTGCGCCGTTACTCTGAGGGCTATGATTCGCTCGATATCTCGGGTGGATTCGACATCACCGACCGGCTCCAGTTTAACTTCCAGGCGGTGAACTTGCTCGATACGGTGCGTCGCGATTATGCGGTGTTGGAGGCTGACGAGCCGGTCCCAAATGCAATCGCCGGCGAATCCTTGTCGCTGGGGAGTGCCCCCAAGGACCGCACCCTTCTGATCTCGAACACGGGCCGTATATTCCGTTTCGGCTTGCGCTATACCTTCTAAGCCGATCGGAAATACCGATGGCCGCTCGTCTGTGATCAGGCGGGCGGCTTTCATGCGTCTACAAATCACCAATAGACTTCAATTGGCTCAGGGATGCAGCAAGTTCGACCCTCCACTTTGCTAGGTGGCAGATAGTGTGTGTTCGGGTCAGGAATCGTATATAGGAGCCTGAAGAAGAGGGTGGCCGCGGTCCCGGGGCGGTTCAATCTGGAATGGCTGGTGATGCCTGCGCTGATCCATCAGCAATTCTATCTGTTCCGCGACAGGCAGCAGTCGGCCGGGCTTGCCATGTGGGCGAAATATACGCCTGAGTCTGTGGCAAAGCTCGATAGGGGCATGAACGAGCCCGAGAGCCGTTTGACGCACGCCCATTGGAACTCGGCAGAACCATGCCGAGAATTTCTGTGATTGACCCAAATAATGCAGTGAAAAGACATGCTTTGGTGCCGGTTTTCCGCTGCTTTGCCGCGAGGCGCGAAGATGGCTAGTGACATCATAATCCGCTCCTCGGACATCCGGCGCTCAACTCGCATACATCGGAAATCTCCCCGAGTTTGTCCCCGAAAATTGCTTGAGTACGGAATCGAAACTCGCTAAACGCGAAAAATCCGCAGTTTTCTGCGGCTTTCGGCCTCGCCGATCTTAGGCTTTGGCGGCATGTCAGCGGTTTTTGGTACCGCCATGCGCAGGTTCGAATCCTGCCGCCCCAGCCAGCCGGTGAGTTTCCGATCGTGGGCGTTCCTCAGGGCGCGAACAGCCAGCCCGCGGCCGCGCCCGCCGCGATTATCGCCGGCGTTCGCGCGCTGCCCCTTGCGTTCCAGATCAGCGCCGCTGCGGCGGCAAATATCGTCACCGCCACGCCGACGTTGGAGGCGCGTGCGGCGGTCGAAGTGCCGAGCTGAACCAGTGTCGCGGCGATGACGCCGACGACTGCGGCGGCGATGCCGGTCAGCATGCGATGAAGCGCCGGGTTCTCGACTGCAGCCTCGAGCCGTTCGAAAAAGATAAGGGAAAAAGCAAAGGCGGGCAGGAATATCCCGGCGGTAATCGCAACCGCACCGCTCCACCCTCCCGCCATATATCCAGCAAAAGTTGCAAAAATGACGAGCGGCGCAGGCAGGACCCCAGCCACCGCAACGCCATCGAGGAACATTCCGTCGGACAGCCAGCCGCGTCCAACAGTATCGGCGCGCACATAAGGGATGGCGGTATAGGCGCCGCCAAATGTGAGGAGGCCGCCCTTCAGTCCGGCGACGAACAGCGCGGCGGTGGTCGCGCGGCTTGGGGTGAGCGCGGCGCTCAACCCTATGGCGTGCATGTACGGTACGAGCAGGGTCAGGAGCAGGGCCGCGGCGCCTATCAAGGCGAGCATCCATGGTCGATCCGACACAATATAGGCGAGGCCAGATGCAATCAGCGGTATCCAGAATGGAACGCCTGCAAGTGTGGCACCAAAAGCCAGTCCGGCAAGCAGCCAGAGCATTCGGTCTTCCAACACATGGCGTCCGATGCGCTCGATCGCGCGCAGGATGATTGCCAGCACCACAAGCTGCACGCCGAAAAAGGCACTCGCCATTGCCGTGCCGCTGGCGAGCCATTCGTCATAGGCCCAGGCCGCGGCCAGCATCAGCGCGAAGCCCGGCAGCATGAAGCCCAGCCCGGCGAGAAGGCCGCCTATTCGCCCGCGCGCAATCATCCCCATGTGAACGCACAGTTCGTGCGCTTCCGGTCCGGGTAGAACCTGCATCACCGCGAGCAACCGGTTGAAGCGCGCCGACGATATCCAGCCTTCGTCCTCGACCAGCGCTTCGCGGATCATCGCGATTTGCGCGACCGGACCGCCAAAAGCCAGCAGGCCAAAGCGCAGGAATTTGAGGAACAGCTGCGGAAGGGTCGGAAAATGTGGCGCCGCCTGCTGCGTCATGGCATTCCCCTTGTTCGCGTCGCCACGGGCGGGGCGCTCCCCCCGTCTGCGATCCTATCGCGCTGGCGCCGTATCCGGTCAAGAAGCGCGAAAGCCGCTTGATCTCGGCTCAGACAAAGGGGCAGGTTCTAAGTCTCGGACGCGGGCAGCGGAATGTCGTGGCCGCCGGGGGGCTGGCAATCGGTCTGTTCGGGCTCAGACTGTTCTCCGACCCCCAAGCGATCTTGCACGTCGCCGAACTCGGCGTCGTGCTCTTCCACTTCATCATCGGGCTCGAAATGCAGCTATCGCCGCTCTGGTCGATGCGCGGAGAAATCTTTGGGCTGGGGGCACGCAGGTGTGTCTGTGCATCGCATTGTTCATCGGCGTCGACATTGATGATCAGCTTCGCGCGCTTTGGTCAGATCGTCAAACCCGATAGCTGAGGCAGCGAACCTTTGTCCCCCGCCCGCCGCGCCCGGCGGCCGCGACGGGGGAAAGGTTGTTTGTGCACAAAAAGAACATTAAGTGAACAAAATGATCGCGTCAACCCCATTTCGATGCGCGGAGTCGATGCGCCGGTGCTACGAGATCCGGCAGCAAATCACGCCCGAAAGGCCATTGCCCCCAACAGGATATTGACATAATCAATGTCAATATAATCGAGGGGAGAGCGAGGGTCATGGCGGTGCGCGTGCACAGCTGGAGGGTGCCGGGTCGCGTCGGTAGGTTGTGCCGCACCGTCTTATTGATTCTGGCAACCCTGTTCGCGGCGACGCCAGCGCAGGCACAGCGCCCTGCGGCGTCGCCGCGTTACCCCAATGTCGTGATCCTGCTCGCCGACGATTGGGGCTTCACCGACGTCGGGGCCTTTGGCGCCGAATTCGCGACACCGAATATCGACGCGCTCGCGCGCACGGGAGTGCGCTTTTCCAATTTCCATGTCGCCGGCTCCTGTTCGCCGACCCGCGCGATGCTCCAGACGGGGGTAATGAGCCACCGCGCGGGGCTCGGCAACATGCCCGAAACCATCCCCGACGAACATCGCGGAAAGCCGGGATACGACACGGTAATGAACCATCGCGTCGTGACGATCGGCCAGATGTTTCAGGCGGCAGGTTATCGTACCTATCTGACCGGCAAATGGCATTTGGGCAGCGATGCCGGGCGGCTTCCCGAAGCACGCGGCTATCATCGCGCCTTCAGCCTGGCCGATGCGGGCGCCGACAATTTCGCGCAGCGCCCGATCGAGGGGTTATACGAAACCGCTGCCTGGACCGAGGGCGGCAAGCCCGCGACCTTGCCGGCCGACTATTATTCGTCGCGCTTCGTCGTCGAACGGATGATCGACTATATCGAGGAGGGCCGTGCCGCGAATGCGCCCTTCTTCGCTTCGATCAACTTCCTCGCCAATCATATTCCGATCCAGGCACCCGACAGCGACATCGCTCGCTATGCGGCGATGTACCGCGACGGCTGGACCGCGTTGCGTGCGGCGCGGGCAAAGCGGGCGGCGGCGCTCGGGATCGTCCCCGCCGGTGCGCCGATGGTCCGGATGGCGACCACGCCCGATTGGGCGACGCTCGATCGCGACGAGCGCGCCGCCGCGGTGCGCGTGATGCAGGCCTATGCCGGCATGGCGACGGCGATGGACCGCGCGGTCGGCCGCCTTGTCGCGCACCTCAAGGCGACCGGCGATTATGAGAATACGATCTTCGTCTTTCTGTCGGACAATGGCGCCGAGCCGACCAATCCGTTCAACCGCTGGCGCAACCGGTTCTTCCTGAACCAGCAATATGATCTTTCGACCGCCAATATCGGCCGGCCGAACAGCTTCAGCGCGATCGGCCCGGGATGGGCGAGCGCTGCCGCATCGCCGCTAGCCGGATATAAGTTCAGCGCGGCCGAAGGCGGATTGCGAGTCCCGCTCATCATTGCCTGGCCCGGCAACGACAAGGTCGGGGCGGGCACAATCCAAGCGGGCTTTGCGCATGTGACCGACATCGTCCCGACGCTGGCCGAACTGGCCGGCGTTGCGCTGCACAGCGGCGAATGGCAGGGCAAGGCAGTCGAACCGGTGATGGGGCGCAGCCTCGTGCCGATGCTCGGCGATGCGGCAGGCAGCGTGCACGGCGATGATCCGCTTGGTTACGAATTGTCGGGCAATGCTGCATTGTTTCGGGGCGATTTCAAGCTGGTGCGCAATCTGCCGCCGGTGGGCGACGGGCGCTGGCGATTGCACGATTTGTCGCGCGATCCGGGAGAGACGCGCGACCTGTCGGCGGCGATGCCCGACCGCTTCGCGTCGATGCTCGCCGACTATCGCGCCTTTGCCAAGGCGAACGGCGTACTCGACATGCCGCCGGGATATTCGGCCGCGGACCAAATCGATCGCTATGCCTTCGCGCAGCAGGGACGCGCGCGGCTGATCCGGCTTGGGCTTTGGGTTGGTGGGACGTGTCTGTTGGTAGCTGCCCTTGTTTGGGCATGGCGGCGCAGACGGCGACGTCCGGTGCACTAGGCGGTCATTCCCCGGCGGCGAGCGCCGCCGCCAGCGCCTCGGCCATATGCGCGGTCACGTTGCCTGCCGCTTCGACCGACATTCCGTGATCGTGACGCAGCGCCCGCCAGTTCTGGAACGACAACGCCGCGCAGAGCGCTTCGGCCGGAACCGTGCGGCCGCGCATTTCCTTGGGCAGTAGTCGCAGCACCAGATCGCGCTCGATCGCAACCACTTTCCCATATTGCGCGGTGAGGAAGGGCGACTGGTAGCGTTTGATGTTCGCGGCAAGGCGAAAAGGCAGCATCGTTTCGAAAACGCGCGCGCGCCGCTCGACCAGATCGCGCAGGTTCACGCGCCAGTCGGTGCTGTCGTAGGGGGCTGTAACGATCGGCAACACACGTTCGGCGATTGTCGCAGAAATCTCGGCGTAAAGCGCGTCCATGTCGTCGAAATGACGAAAGACGGTGCGCAGTCCCAGCCCCGCTTCCTCGGCAACGCGCGCTGCGCTCGGCATCAGGTCGCCGCCCGCGATCAGGGTCATCATCGCCTTGACGATCCGGCGCCGGCTCGACCGGCCGCGCTCGCGTCGGCCGTCGACGCGCGCGGGCGCGGCGACTTCACTGATCCGGCTTTGCAAGCTTTGGGCCATAAAACCCCGCTGGCCTGTTCCGTTGCCTTCGTCAATGCCGCGCTTGCGCGACCACCGACATAATGACACATATAGTGTCACTTTCATAGCTGTGCGGCAGCGAGCAGGGGTGGGGCGATGGCAAAGGGCTGGATCGGGCTGAGCGTCGTGGCGCTCGCCGTCGCGGGTGGATATTGGGCTTACACCGAAAACCGATATCGGCTGCCCGGCATCGTGCAGGATTGGCGCGACCCCGTTCAGCCGAACCGTCCGGTCGTGTGGCAGGCCGGTCCCGACGCAGCACGGAGCGGTGAGCGGCCGCCCAACATCATCCTGATCGTCGCTGACGATCTGGGCTATAACGACATCAGCTTGAACGGTGGCGGCATTGCGGGCGGCATCGTGCGCACGCCCAATATCGACCGCATCGCGCGTGAAGGAGTGAATTTTACGACGGCCTATGCCGCCAACGCGACCTGTTCGCCTTCGCGCGCCGCAATGATGACCGGGCGCTATCCCACGCGCTTCGGATTCGAATTTACTGCTGTGCCGACCGAATTTGCGGAGAATCTTGTCCATGGCGGCGGAGTCGGGCCGCTCGAAGCGGTGTTTCACGCGGACCGCATCACCGACGACATACCCGATTATCCCGACATGGGCGTCCCGGCGAGCGAAGTGACGATCGCCGAAACCGTCAAGACAGCGGGCTATCGCACGCTTCACATCGGCAAATGGCATTTGGGGGAAGCGCCCAAGCTCCAGCCGCAGGCGCAGGGTTTCGACGAAAGCCTCGCGGTGCTGGCGGGCGCGGCGATGTTCCTGCCCGAGGATGATGCGGACGCGGTCAATGCCAAGCTTCCTTGGGATCCGATCGATCGCTTTCTCTGGGCCAATCTGCGCCATGCGGTGACGTTCAACGGCAGTCCGCGCTTTGCCGCGAAAGGGCATATGACCGACTATTTCGCCGACGAGGCCATTGAGGCGATCGAGGCGAACCGGAACCGGCCCTTCTTCCTCTACCTTGGTTTTACCGCGCCGCACACACCGCTGCAGGCGACGCGCGCCGAATATGACAAGTTCGTGCAGATCAAGGACCACAAGACGCGCGTATATGGTGCGATGGTCGCGCATATGGATCGGCGGATCGGTGACATTCTGGCAAAGCTCGAACAGCTTGGCATCGACGACGACACGCTTGTCATCTTCACCAGCGACAATGGCGGCGCCTGGTATGCGGGGATTCCCGATCTCAACGCGCCGTACCGCGGCTGGAAAGCAACCTTCTTCGAAGGCGGCATCCGCGCGCCGCTCTTCATGCGGTGGCCCAAGGCAATTGCGGCAAACACGGCTCGCGCCGATGTCACCGGTCATATCGACATTTTCGCGACGATCGCGGCGGCGGCGGGCGCAAAGCTGCCCAGCGGACGCCTACTCGACAGCGAAGATATATTGGCCGGCCCGGCGCAGCGCGATGCGATCTTCTGGCGCTCGGGGGACTATCGCGCGGTGCGCACCGGCGACTGGAAACTGCAGCTGACAAAGCGGCCTGAAAAGGCGCGGCTCTATAACCTTGCGACCGATCCCACCGAACAAACCGACCTTGCGGCGCGCGAGCCCGCCCGCGTTGCGGAGCTGCGCACGCTGATTGCAAGGCAGAACGCCGGGATGGCGAAACCGATCTGGCCCGGCCTTGTCGAAGGACCCGTGCGGATTGACGTGCCGCTCGACGCGCCGTGGCGCGATGGGCAGGATTATATCTACTGGACCAATTAGCGAAACGCTTTGCGGGACGGGCCGCCGCCGGACGCTATTTCTTCAGCCCGATCTCGCGCAGCCGATGTTGCAGATAATCGTCGGCGGTAATCGGTTGGGGATAGCGGTTCGGATGCTCGGCATCGATGCAGTTATCGAGCGTCTCGATCAGATAGTCCGAGCGGAAATGCAGGAAGAAAGGCATCGAATAGCGTGCGATGCTTGCGCGCCCTTCGTCGGGGTTGCGAACGCGGTGGGTAGTGGAGGGAAGGCGGTTATTGGTCAACCGCTGGAGCATGTCGCCGACATTGACCGCCATCGCGCCTGCAGGCGGCGACACGGGCAGCCAGCTGCCATCCTTGTCGAGGATTTCGAGCCCCGCCTCCTCGGCGCCGAGCAGCAGGGTGATCGTATTGATGTCCTCATGCGCCTCGGCGCGGATGCCCTTCGCGGGCGCTTCGACCGGCGGATAGTGGAGCAGGCGCATCACGCTGTTGCCGTCTCTCACCGTGTCGTCGAAGAAATCGGGGGCGAGCTTCAGATAGCGCGCGATGCCCGACAGCAGCTGTCCTCCGACGCGGTCGAATTCGGCGAAGAGCTTATCGAACACGGCGCGGAAGCCTTCGACCTCGGCGGGCCAGACATTGTTCGGTTGCTGCGCCGCAAGCGGGTGGCCTGCGGGCAGGTCGCGGCCGACGTGCCAGAATTCCTTGAGATCGACTTCTTTCGCGCCCTTGGCGATCTCGGTTCCGAACGGGGTATAGCCGCGCGCGCCGCCGCCGCCGGGGATGTGATAGCTGCGCTTCGCCTCCTCGGGCAGCGCGAAAAATTCCTTCGCCTTTGTCCATGCATCGTCGATCAGTGCGGGGTCGATGCCGTGGTCGGTAATCATGGCAAAGCCGAAACGCTCGAACGAGGCTCCGAAATCACGGGCAAAATCGTCGGCGGAAAGCGACATGGAAATGACGGGGACGGCGGCGGTCATAAATTGCGAATCCATATGGTCAGGGGTGGCGCCGCAAGGCGCGCGACATGCCGAGCGATTTAGGCGCTGCCGCGTGCGCTTGAAAGGGAAAAAGGCGGTTCCGTCGGCCGCACGGCTCGGCTAAACCGCGCGGCATGAGCAAGCAATATTGGCTGATGAAGTCCGAACCCGACGTCTATCCGTGGGACCAACTCGTCGAGGACGGCACCGGCATATGGGACGGTGTGCGCAACCATACGGCAAAGCTCAACATGATGGCGATGCAAGTCGGCGACGAGGCGCTCTTCTATCACAGCAATATCGGCAAGGAATGTGTCGGGATCATGCGGGTTACCGAAACCGCCTTTCCCGATCCGACCGCCGATGAAGGATCGCCGTGGGTCGTCGTGCGCGTCGAGCCGGTCCGGCCGCTCGATCACCCCGTCACGCTCGCGACCATAAAGGCCGACCTCAAGCTTGCCGACATGGATTTGATCCGCCAGTCGCGGCTGTCGGTCGGGCGCGTGCGCCCGGCTGAATGGACGCATATCCTGCGCCTGTCGGAGAACGCCGCGCGTTGATTCCTGGGGACGTTATGCGCCGCGCAGGCTTGCCTGCAGATGATCCGCCACCGCGGGATGAAGCGGCGCAATGAATTCGCACCCGTAATTATTGCCGTCAGCTCTGCGCACCACGGCCTCGAGCGGTTGCAGTCCGGGCAAGTTCACCCAGATGTGTTTGCCGATTTGCGGGCGAAAGGCGGTGACCATCCGGAACCCGGTCGACGACAGGTCGAACAGGTCAACATCGAATGGATTGAGCCCGGGTTCGCGGAACCGAGCGCGCGCCTTTACGGGGGCACGCTTCGAACGACGAGCGGCTTCGGGGGCTGGTCTGACCTTGAACTTCTGCGTTTCTATCACGGCGCTGATTTCCATAACCCAGTTTCGCTACGTCGATCTAAGCCGTAAACAGTTACCGCAAGATAGACGAACTTGGTAAACAGTCGGCACTCCTGTTTCTTATCGGAACAACTCGACGTCGGTGGCTACAGGCTGTGGGGGCTTTATTTGTCCCGGCGAGAGCGCTTTGTCGGGCGCCTGTCGGGCACGGTAATGGTCCGCGGTTGATCGGCGGCAATCATCATCCCGGCGCCCCTCATACTGCCTCCGACGAAACTCGGGGCGGTCAGACAAGGGGGGCCTCAGGGCGGATTTTGGGATTTCGCTCATGAACTGCTCCGCTTGATCGCTCGAGTGGTCTAGCGGAGCATCGTAAAAATCCTGTTTACTCCGCTCCGCGCACGCGGCCGCGCATCGCTTTCACCGCGCTGCGGGCCTTTTTTCCTTCGGCACGCCGCGCCTTCGCGGCCTTGCTCGGCTTGGTCTTGATCCGCCGTTCGGGACGGGTGAGTGCGGCGTCGATCAGTTCGCTGAGCCGATTCCGCGCGTCGGCGCGGTTCGCTTCTTGGGTGCGAAACCGGCGCGCGAGGATGACAAGCCCCCCTTCGCTCGTCAGCTTGCTGCCCGCGAGTGTCTTCAGCCGGCGAAAGGCATCGGGCGGCAAGCCCAGTGCATAGACGTCAACGCGTAGCTGGCACGCGGTCGCGACCTTGTTGACATTCTGCCCTCCCGGACCCGACCCCGCGAGGAAGCGCTCGCTGATCGCGCTTTCCGGAATCTCAGCCACGGGTTGGTGCCGCGCCCTCGGGCGCCTCGAACCCCAGAGCAGCAAAACGATCGGGGAACGGCGCCTCGGCGATGATTGGCGGCTTGACGTCACGATCGACCACAAGCCGTTCGGCGTGGAGCATCGTCCGGTCGCGCGGGCCGCCGCGGCCGTAGACGGGATCGCCGACGATCGCGAAACCGAGACCTTCGAGCGCGTGGACGCGCAATTGGTGCGTGCGCCCCGTCTCGGGGCGAAAGCGCAGCAGCGCGCGGCCCTCGACGACCGCCAGCTTTTCCCAGTGCGACACCGACGGTTTGCCGGTCGGGTCGCCGACCATCCGCCAGCCCGTTTCGGCGGTCGAGGTTTTGGACAGCGGCAGGTCTATTGTGCCGCTCGCTGCATCGGGAACGCCGTCGAGGATCGCGAGATATTGCTTGTTGACCGCACGGCTTTCGAACGCGCGCGTGAAGCGGCCATGTGCCTTTGGGTTGCGCGCGAGCAGCAGGCATCCCGACGTGTCGCGGTCGAGCCGATGGACGGCAAGCGGCCAGCGTTTGAAACCGAAGCGCAAGCTGTCGAGATGGTTTTCGAGGCTGAGGCTGCCGTCGCGCGGCGGATCGACGGGCAGGCCTTCGGGCTTGTCGAGGACGAGGGCTTCGCCGTCGAGAAAGAGGATGCGGTCTGAAAGAAGCATCGCCGCGCTATAGGGCGGGCAGCCCCTTGCCGAAAGCGGAAACGTCAGCGGCCATCGGATGGATGCAGCGGGAAAGTGACCCGGTCCGGCAGCGGAAACCGCGCCGGACCGGGTGCGGGCGCGGTCCGCGCCGGGTCAAGCGAAAGGAACAAACCCGGCGGGACGCGCTTTCGGGTCAGGCCGCCTGCTGTAGGCCGTCGATCGCGGCGGTCGCGCGGGTGACTGCCGTTTCGTCCGCCATCTGCTGGTCGGCAGCGATGATGGTGACGTCGGTGATTCCGACGAAACCGAGGACGTGGCGCAGATAGCCGGTGGCAAAGTCATAATCGCTGCCAACCGGGACGCCACCCGAGGCGACGACCAGGAAGGCGCGCTTGCCCTTCAGCAGGCCTTCGGGACCGGCTTCGGTGTAGCGGAACGTCTTGCGCGCGCGGGCGATCTGGTCGACCCATGCCTTGAGCGCGGCGGGGATTGCAAAATTATACACGGGGACGCCGATAACGATCGTGTCGGCGGCTTCGAGTTCGGCGATCAACGCGTCCGATCCCGCGAGGGACGTCTTCTGGTCGTCACTGCGTTCGGCTTCGTCGGTAAAGTTGGCGAATACCCAGCTTTCGTCGAGCAGCGCCGGCGGCGTTGCTGCAAGGTCGCGGTGGACGACCTTGGCGCCATAGCTTTCGGCGAGCAGGCGCTCGACAAGCTTTTCGGCGAGCGCGCGCGTGGTCGAACCCTGATAGCGGGCGCTGGCGTCGATACGAAGAATATTGGTCATGGCATTGCTCCTTGAACATTTCGAGAAGGGAGAAGGGGTGGGCCGCCGCCTCAGGGAGGGGACAAGCGGCGGCCCGGGGGGATTTCGTCAGAGGCTGTCGACGAGCACCAGTTCGGCGTCTTCGAGCGCCTCGACGATGATCGTGCCGACATCGCGGATCGCGATGCCATCGCGCGGATCGGCATTCAGACCATTGACGCGGATGCGTCCCTTGGCAGCGACCAGATAGGCGTGGCGTCCGTCTCCGAGGTCGTAGGACACGCTCTCACCGGCGTTGACCGTCGCGGCCGCGACACGGGCGTCGGCGCGGATCGGCAGGACATCGTCGCCCTCGATGCCGCTTGCCAGCGTTACGAAGCGACCCGAGCGATCCGCCTTGGGGAACTGGCGCGCGCCCCATCCGGGGTTGCCGCCGGCACGGTCGGGCATGATCCAGATCTGGAACAGCGTCGTTTCCTCGTCCTCGAGGTTGAACTCGCTGTGCGTCACGCCGGTGCCGGCACTCATCACCTGAACGTCGCCCGCTTCGGTGCGGCCGCTGTTGCCCATGCTGTCGCGATGGGTGATCGCGCCGGTGCGGACATAGGTGATGATTTCCATGTCGCGGTGCGGGTGCGGCGGAAAGCCGGCCTGCGCGGCAATGGCATCGTCGTTCCAGACGCGCAGCGCCCCCCAGCCCATGCGGTCTTCGTCATAATAGTTGGCGAAGGAAAAATGATGGCGGGCATCGAGCCAGCCGTGGTTGGCGTGGCCCAGCGTGTCGAATTTGCGAATGTCGATCATCGGGCATTCCTTTCTCTGGCACGCCCCCGGCATGGCGGCGGCCTTGGGTTGAGCCCAACATAGCGATTGGCATTGTTTCCAAAATAGCATAGATGGAAATCTATTGTTTCCATATGCAGGATGATTGCATGTCGCTCCCCGACTATGAAGGCTGGGCTTGTTTTGTGGCGGTTGCGGACGGCGGAAGCTTCACGGCCGCAGCGTCTTCGCTCGGCCTGTCAAAGGCGACGGTGTCGAAGGCGGTGTCGCGGCTGGAGGCGTCGCTCGGCATCGCGTTGCTTCACCGCAGTTCGCGCACGGTCGCAGTCTCGACCGCTGGTGCGGGACTCCTGGACGAGGCGCGCGCGATGGTTGCGGCGGCGATGGCGGCGACCGAAGCGGCGCGCGGCGACCGCATCGACCTTTCGGGGCCGATCAAGCTGGCGGCGCCGATGAGCTTCGGCATCAAGGTTTTGGGGCCGCCGCTCGCCGTCTTCCTCGAACGGCACCCGGCGGTCACGGTCGATGTGATGCTCAGCGACGCGCGGCATGACCCGGTAGCCGAAGGGATAGACCTGACGCTGCGCATCGCGCCGCTAGCCGATTCCAGCCTGCTTGCGCGAACCATCGCGCCGGTCGCCGCGTCGATCATCGCAAGCCCGGCCTATCTTGAAGCGCATGGTACGCCGCGCCATCCACTCGAACTCGCGCGCCATCGCCTGATCGGCTACGGCCACCGCGACCGCATATTGCCGCTGCATTTTTCGCGCGAAGGCGAGGAAGCGACGGTGATACCGACGGGCCCCATGTTCACGAACAACGGCGACATCATGGTGCCGCTGCTGGTGGCCGGCGGCGGCGTTGCCGTGTTGCCGGAGTTCATCGCGCGTGAGGAAATCGCGGCGGGACAGCTGGTGCCGATCCTCACCGACTGGTCATTGCCGCAGTCTTTTCTGCACCTGCTGTCGCCGCCGACGCGCTTGCGTCCGGCGCGCGTCCGCGCGCTTTCTGACCATCTTGTCGACAGTCTGAAACTGTCATGCACAGGGCGCGACTCGCGGGATTCCGCGGGTTAAGTCAAAATTAACCTTTCCCCTTCATTTGTTTCATGGTTAATGTTCCGGCAGTCCCGCAACGGGGGTCGGGCGCCGGCACCGTTATGACGAGCCAGCGACCGGGTTGCGGGGTCATCGTGGGAAGTCCCTTCGGGGATCGAGTGTAAGGGGTGCCCAATGCGTGTATTGCTGATCGAGGACGAGCCGACGACCGCCAAGGCGATCGACACGATGCTCACGACCGAAGGCTTCAACGTCTATACCACCGACTTGGGGGAAGAGGGCTTGGATCTGGGCAAGCTCTATGATTACGACATCATCCTTCTCGACCTGAACCTGCCCGACATGCACGGCTATGACGTGCTCAAGAAGCTCCGCACCGCCAAGGTGCAGACACCGGTGCTGATCCTGTCGGGCATTTCCGAAATGGATTCGAAGGTGCGTTCGTTCGGCTTTGGCGCCGACGATTATGTCACCAAACCCTTTCACCGCGACGAACTGGTGGCACGCATCCACGCCGTCGTTCGCCGTTCCAAGGGCCACAGCCAAAGCGTCATCAAAACCGGGAAGCTCGCGGTCAATCTCGATACCAAGACGGTCGAGGTCGACAGCATCCGCGTGCATCTGACCGGCAAGGAATATCAGATGCTCGAGCTGCTCTCGCTCCGCAAGGGCACCACGCTGACCAAGGAAATGTTCCTCAACCACCTTTACGGCGGCATGGACGAGCCCGAACTCAAGATCATCGACGTCTTCATCTGCAAGCTGCGCAAGAAACTCGCGCTCGCGTGCGGCGGCGAAAATTACATCGAGACGGTTTGGGGTCGCGGCTATGTGCTGCGCGATATCGACGACGACGGCAACGAGGTGCGCCGCGTCGCCTGACGCAATTTTCTGCGACGACAAGTTCACGAGGGGACCCGGCGCGGAGTGATCCGCGCCGGTTTCCTTTTGGCTTTTTGGTTTAGCGCTTACGGCCGTAGTGGCCGGGCAGGCTCGTCGCACGGCGCAGGCCCGGGCGCCAGGTATCGACCTGTGGTGCGGGGACGATCTGGAACTCGCTCTTGCTGTCCGCGGCTACCAGTTCGTCGGCATGCGCGGCGCGCAGGCGGGCCGTTTCGATTTCCTTGTCGGTTTCGAGCCCGAATCGCTCGCCCGCGACCCAGCGCACGGTCCCGGTCATTGCCTCGTGCCCCGGCATATACAGCGTCACCTGTTCGTCCTTTTCGAGAACATGCGGCCCGCGGCCGCCGACTCCCGTCTGTGACACGTTGCGTAGCGTAACGTCGAATCGGCCCAGCCGCTGGCAGGCGAGTGCAGCCTTAACCAGCCGCGATTGCCGCGGTTGGCGCTTTTCGGCTGAGGCCGTTGAGGCAGATCGGGCCTCGGAATCGGGCATAAGCGACCTAATATTATAATCGACCGCCTGTTCCCACGTCAGGCGGCTATTCTAACTGTTCCCATCGTCCCTCCTAAACGAGGAAGGTGAATTTTCGTATAGCGTTTTTCTATTTCGGTTCCGTTGACGCCAAAAGGAGCACGAAAATTGGCCCGCCGCGCGCCGATACGCAGGCGGGCCTGATATGAGCCGACAGTTGGAAAAGCTTAACGCAGACCCGAAAAGTCGATGTCGACAACGCGGCCGTAACGCACGTCGCAGCTGAACTTGCCGCGGTCGTAATAGCCGCCGCCGCGGCCCCAGCGGCCACGATAGCCGTCGGTCACGACGACACGGCCCTTTACGCGATAGCCGTCGCGCTTGCGGTCGATCTTCGTCACTTCTGTCACGTCGGTGCGGCCATAGCGGCGGCTGCCGCGTTCGACGGCGTTGACGCACTGATTCACCGCGCTGCGGCTGTTGCCATACCGGCCATAGTCATAGCCATACCCATAGCGCGGGTTGTCGTAGCGGCCGCGATAGCGGTTGTCATAGCGACGGTCGTAACGATCATAGCGATCATTTCCCGACGACAAGATGGCGGCGAGGCCGCCGATCACAACGGCGCCTGCGATAATCTCGCCAGCGCTGATGCCGTCGCGATCATGCCGGTCACGCGCCGTCGCGGGGGTGGCGGTCAGCGCCATTGCGCCGGCAGTGGCCGCACCAATCGCGGCCTTGCTTAGCTTGTTCATAGCCATGGTTCGGTCTCCTGAAGCGCAGGCGGCGACAGTCGCTGCCTGTTGAAGACCTTTTACCGGTCTGGCTGTGACGTCACGCTGAACCCGCCGCTTATCTGGCGTTCAGCCTTGGTTTTGCTGGTGTTCATCAACGGAAAGCGGCCTCGGCAAACAAGTGCCGGAGCCACCGAAAGCTCTACCGGGTGGACGGGCTGTGTCAGCCGAAGCTGACGTCGACGACGCGGCCTTCGCGGAAACTGCATTCGAAACGGCGGACGTCGCCGCCGCCGTCCGACGCAGTGCCCGCGACATGCCAGCTGTCCCCATCCGCGCGCGTCTCGCTAACGTCGTCGACGCGGGCGTCGCCGCCCATTTCGCCCTCGACCGCCCAGCTGCATGCATCGGCGGCGCGCGCCTCTGCTTCGCCGCGGCCATAGGCGCCCGTCTGAGGAGCGTCGTCATCGTCTCCGGGGTCATAGTTCGGAACGGCGCGCCGGTCCTGTTCGCGATAAGGCGGGTCATAACGTTCGTCGCGGTCGCGCCGATCCTTGCTTGCAGCGCTCGCAATGGCGGCGATCGTTCCGATGATCAGCAGGCCGCCGATGACGTCGCCCGCGTCGATGCGGTCGTGGTGGCGGTGGCCCCAACCACCGTGACGATGCCGCGCTTCGGCGGGAGTCGCGAAAAGGCCGACCGAACTCAAGACGACTGCGGCTGCGGCGCAAGCACCCGAAAATTTACGCATTGGAATGACTCCACCGGTGCGGGACAAGGGGCGTCTCGCCCGCTCTATTTTCCTCTATTCCCGCTTTGCTGTCGCGTCGCTGAACCGTTGCGCAGATGCGGCCAAAGGAAAGCTCGCCACCCTTGCGGATGACGAGCTCTCGGGTCGCCTCGATAAACTGGTTCAGCAGACGCAGCGCGGCTTGGGCTTTGCCTTTGGCTTCGTGCGCTTTTTGGCAACATAGCGCTTCCGGACCGGTGCCGTTTCATAATAAGTTTTGGTGGTGGTCTCGACGGTTTCGGTTACCAGCGGTTCGCCTTCGATGATGGTCGTGATGACGACGCCCGGCGTGTACCAGCCATAGCCATAATGACCGTAGGCATGGCTGCCATAATAACGATGAGTCGTCCCCGGACGGCCGTCGTAGCGATAGCGGCGGATTTGATGCTCGCCCCGGCTTGCCCACCATTCCTCGCACTTCTTGCGCTCGGCGGCATCGCCGATCGCCGCACCGACGAGTGCGCCGCCGCCGCCGCCAATCAGCGTTCCCGCCGTGCGATTGCCCTTTCCGGCGATGCGGTTGCCGGCGATTCCCCCCACGAGTCCGCCGACAACCGCTCCCCCGCCTGCGCCCCCCCGGCCGCAGCGGCGATACATGTCTTCGTCATGGCGCGAATCCGACGCGCCGTCATAAGCGGGATGATAGGGCGGCGGCGCGTAGCTCGTGCCGGGTCGCCCTTCGACCACACCTTCATAGCTGCCTTCGTAGCGTCGACCGTCGGGGGCTTCATAAGTGCCGTCCCAACGTCCCGACCAGCGCCCTTCGGCCTCATAATGACCGTCGACGCGGCGATAGTCGACCTCGCTCGGGACGCGGTCAGGATAGCCGGTGTAAACGCGCGTATCGGTCGTGGCGGGCGCGCTATAATCGAGGTGCGGCTCGGCGCTCGATGCGCGTCCCGACAGCAACAGCGTTCCCGCAGCCACCCCGAGAAGCAAAATCGTCCGCATGCCAAACTCCCTGCCAACCCCTGCCGAACCATTGCGCTCCGGCAATTTGTTAACAAATGTTTAGCAAAATTAGCGCTGACTCGCGAATCTGTTAACCCTTTGTGCCGCGTCCCATTTTGGGTCAGGCGGTAAATGCCCCCGCGATGCGCGCGACAAGCGCTTCGGCGCCCGCTTGATCAGCCGCCGAAAAGCGGCCGGGCAGCGGACTGTCGAGGTCAAGGACGCCGACCAGGCGATCATCTGCCACGATCGGAACGACCAGCTCGCTCCGGCTGTCGGCGTCGCACGCTATATGGCCCGGAAAGGCATGGACATCGTCGACACGCTGCGTCGCGCGCAGCCGCGCCGCGGCGCCGCACACGCCCTTGTCAAGCGGAATGCGGATGCACGCGGCCTTACCCTGAAACGGACCGAGCACAAGCTCTTCGCCGTCGAAGCGATAGAATCCGGCCCAATTCAGGTCGGGGATCGCCTGCCAGATCAAGGCCGCGACATTGGCCATATTCGCAATCGCGTCGGGTTCTCCGGCGACAAGCGCGTCGGCCGTATCAGCGGCTTCGGCCCAGCGTTCGGCGGGGCCGGTGGCTGAGAAGGCAAGGGCGTAGGACATGGATGGTTTTTCCGTTCAGGGAGTGCAGGGCGACAAGGGAACCGGCGCAGCCGCCGCGTCGCCGCGCCAGCTGAGCTGGAAAACTATATATTGGGCGTCATGATCCGAAAGGCGAGGGCCATTTTTACCGTCGAAGAAGGTTGCGACGGCGAGCGGTTCGATGTGAAGGGCCCGACCGCTGCGATAGCCGACAAGGTCGTAGGCCTGCCGCCACGCCTTGCCGTCGCGCATCGGCGCGGCGCGTCCGGCAAAGCCGCTGCCCTTTGCCGCCAATCGGAAAGCCGGATCCTCGGCAAAGCGGCCGCTGCGGTCGCCCGCGCGATAATTGTTGAAATCGCCAGCCGCGATAAGTGCGGCGTTGCGAGCAACGGCGGCAAGGAAAGCGTCATTCTCCTGTGTCTGCAACAGGTGCGATGCTTCGGCGCGGGTGATCCCGACCTTGGCGGGTTCGCGCGAGTTGCGGTGCGTGTTGAACAGAAACAGCGCCTCTGGCGCGCCGGGAACGCGGAGCTCTGCGAGCGCAGCCCCTTTGTTCGACAGGCAATCATAACCCGCGCAGCTGTGACTGCCGAAGGCTTCGCTTTTCGCCGCGGCGACAGGGATGTCGGTGGCGATATAGAGCCCGCCATCGAGCCATTTGCCGATTCCTTCGCCCTTCCACCAGCGTGCGCCTTCGGCAAAGGCAGCTGGTGCTTCAGCGGCGGGAAGACGCCGAAGCTGGTCCCGCGCCGGACCGGGCAGGATAGAGGTATATCCCGCCTGCACGGCAATTCGGGAGGCGTCGGGCGTGAACGCCTTTTGCAGGATCAATATGTCGGGGCCGCGTCCGGCCGCGCGGCGCGCGGCGATCCAGTCGGCAATGCGTTGAAGCGTCGCCGCGCGGCCGCTGCGGATCGGCCAGGGGAGGCCCTCGACATTCCAGAGCAGGATGCGAAGCCGCACCGCCTTGCGGCCGTCGGCCAGCGTCTCGACCGGCGGCAGCGCGGTAGGGCTATAGCAATCGGCGACCCGTTCGACGCGCGCGGCGCGCCCGTCGGGCAGCACGGCCCAGACCGCGGCGGCGCCCAGCAGGAGCGCCGCCACGGCCCACGGCCAGCGCCTTATTCGACGGCCAGCCCGGTCCATTTCGCCGCAAAGGCATATTTGTCGGCGGCCTCGGCAATGATCTTGTCGGTGGGCTTGCCCGAACCATGGCCGGCGCGTGTTTCGATGCGGATCAGGTGCGGCTTGTCGCCCGTCTCGGCATGTTGGAGCGCCGCGGTATATTTGAAGCTGTGGCCGGGAACGACGCGGTCGTCGGTATCGGCCGTCGTCACCAACACCGCCGGATAGCCCACGCCCGACTTGATATTATGATAAGGCGAATAGCGCAGAAGATTGCGAAAATCGGCTTCCTTCGACGGATAGCCATAATCGTCGACCCAATAGCGCCCGGCGGTGAAACGGTCGAAGCGCAGCATGTCCATCACGCCCACGGCAGGCAGCGCGGCGGCGATCAGGTCGGGGCGCTGGTTGGTCACCGCGCCGACGAGCAGTCCGCCGTTCGACCCGCCCTCGATCGCGAGCTGGCCCTTGCCGGTGATGCCTTCGGCGATCAGAAATTCGCCTGCGGCGATGAAATCGTCGAATACATTCTGCTTGTTGGCGAGGCGGCCGGCATCGTGCCACGCCTTGCCATATTCGCCGCCGCCGCGCAGGTTCGCGATGGCGAGCACGCCACCCTTGTCGACCCAGGCGAGCCGCGTCGGTGAAAAGGCCGGGGTCATCGACACGTTGAAACCGCCATAGCCATAGAGGATCGTTGGCGATCCCTTGCTGCGGTCGACACCCTTTTTCATCACCAGGAACATCGGCACTTCGGTGCCGTCCTTCGACTTGAAGAAACGCTGTTCGACGGTGAAATCGTCAGGTTTGAATGTCAGCTTGGGCTCTGCGAAAATCTCGGTCTTTCCGGTCGCTGTATCGAGGCGATAGATGGTCGTCGGCCGCGCATAGCTGGAAAAGGCATAGAAGGTTTCGGGGTCGGCCGACTTGCCGCCAAAGCCCGATGCCGATCCGATGTCGGCCAGATTGATTTCGGCTACCTTCTTGCCGTCCAGCGCGATCATTTCGGCCTGCGATTTGGCATCGCCCAGATAGGACAGGATGATACGATTGCCGACGCGCGACGCTCCGACGAGCGTCGCTTCGCGCTCGCCCACCAGCTCCGTAAGATCGCGAGGCTTGCGAATGTCCATCGACACGAGGCGCTGACGCGGCGCGCCCTTGTTTGTGACGAAGGTAAAGCGCGTGCCCTCGTTGGTTACATATTCCCAGTTGTTCGCGAAATCGTCGACCAGCACGACGGGCTTTGCCTTGGCTTTGCCGATTGTATGCAGCGTCAGTCCATAGCGTTCGTCGGTCCCTTCGGAACCGATGACGAGCAGATATTTGCCGTCGTCGGTGACGATTGCCGCATTGTTGAGTTTCGGCTTGTCGGGCGTTGCGTGGGTCAGCAGGTCAGCGCTCTGCGGTGTACCCAGCTTGTGAAAATAGACGCTGTGATTTTCGTTGAGTGACTGGAAAGCCGCGCCCTCGGCGGGTTCGGGGAAGCGCGAATAGAAAAAGCCGCTTCCGTCTTTCGCCCAGTCGAGCGCGGAAAATTTCACCCAGCGCACCTCGTCGGCGAGGTCCTTGCCCGTCGCGACGTCCATCACGCGCACGATGCGCCAGTCGGTGCCGCCGTCCTGCACCGAATAGAGCAGATATTTGCCGTCCTCCGACGGCGTCCATTCGGCAAGCGCGGTCGCGCCGTCCTTGGCCCATTGGTTCGGGTCGATCAGTACGCGGCCTTCGCCGTGCAGTCCGTCGCGCACATAGAGCACCGACTGCGGCTGCAGCCCGTCATTGCGCGCATAGAAATAGCGCGACCCCGCCTTCTTCGGCAGGCCGAAGCGTTCGTAATTGTAGAGTTCGGTCATCCGCGCCTTGAACGCATCGCGTCCCGGCAGAGTGTCGAGATAAGCATCGGTGACCTTGTTCTGTTCGGCGACCCACGCGGCAACCTTCGGATTGACGCGCACATCGTCCTCGAGCCAGCGATAGGGATCGGCGACATCGACGCCAAACTGGGGGTCGATGGTGTCGCCACGCTCGGTCGCGGGATAGGCGAGCGCCGGTGCGCTTGCCGATGCGGCACTGTCCTCGGCGGCAAAGGCGGTGGCGGGCGACATCAGCAGCAGCGCGAGCGCCAGCGGCGCGCCGAAGGAGTTACGGGACATGGCAAGGCGATCCTCATCGTTGGGGTAATATTCGTGCGTCTCAATGTAAGCATCGACAAGGGGCGGGCAAGAGGATTCGGGGGGCGACGACATTGAGCGTGGCCCAATCGGGTGGGCGTCAGATCTCGATAATGATACGGACTTTGTCGGTCGAAGTGCCCGCAAGCTGCGCAATAGTTTCGCGGCTATGCGCCACATATTCCGTCAATCCCACCGATCGGGCAGGTGTCTCCAGTGCGTCGTAGGACAGGTCGAGAAGATCCGACAGCGCCTTCATCCGATCGACCTTCGGTCGCATCCGACCCTTTTCCCATCCGCACACCGTCGCGACACTGACGCCGAGGGCTTGGGCAAGCCGGGACTGGCTATAGCCGCGCGCCGCGCGTTCGCGGCGCAGGCGGTCGGCGAAGGAAACGGGTATCAGGGCTGGTTTCACACGGGGGGATCGCTGGCGACTTGTTGCTATGTTTTGCACAACGATAATCCCATTTCCGGCGACTGCAACCAGCGAAAGTGCAGAAACGACGCCAAACAAGAAACGGGCGGCGATGATGTCATCGCCGCCCGTCTTTTTTCTTTCATGTCGAAGCCTCAGGCTTCGGCCATATCCTCGTCGTACTGCTCGGCCGGACCCGAATCCTGGCCCTTGGCATCGATGTCGCGATCGACGAATTCGATGATCGCGATCGGCGCCGCGTCCGAAGCGCGGATGCCAGCCTTGATGATGCGCGTATAGCCGCCGTTGCGGTCCTTGTAGCGCTCGGCGAGAACGTCGAACAGCTTCTTGAGCTGCGTGTCGTCCATCAGGCGGCTCTGCGCGAGGCGACGATTGGCGAGCCCACCGCGCTTGGCGAGCGTGACCAGCTTTTCGACATAGGGGCGCAGTTCCTTCGCCTTGGCGACAGTCGTCGTGATCTGCTCATGCTTGATGAGCGATGCCGACATGTTGCGGAACATTGCGGTGCGGTGCGCGCTCGTGCGCTGCAGCTTCCGGCCACCCGATTTATGACGCATAATCCATTCCTTCGTTTGTCAGAGGGGCCGTTTGACGGAACCCCAAGCCAGGCCCGCTTGCGGAGGAGCCCATTCCCTGTCCCCTCGCCCCCGCAAAGGCGGGGGCCGCTGGAGACGTAGCGCAAGGTTGCAGTCGGCCCCCGTCTTCGCGGGGGGCGACGCGTTTGTTACCCAAGCAGCTCCTGTTCGAGCTTCTTGGCCATTTCCTCGATATTCTCGGGCGGCCATCCGGGGATGTCCATGCCGAGGCGCAGACCCATCGACGACAGCACTTCCTTGATTTCGTTCAAGGACTTGCGGCCGAAGTTCGGCGTGCGGAGCATCTCGGCTTCGGTCTTTTGAACCAGGTCGCCGATATAGATGATGTTGTCGTTCTTCAGGCAGTTCGCGCTGCGGACCGACAGTTCGAGCTCGTCGACCTTCTTCAGGAGGAAGCGGTTGAGCTGGTTGACATCCGACTCGTCGCTTGCCTGGCTCGGCGCCGCCATTCCGATGAGGCCGCCTTCGGCCATCGCCTCTTCGAAGTGGACAAAGACCTGGAGCTGGTCCTGCAGGATGCGCGCGGCATAGGCGACGGCATCTTCCGGGGTCACCGTGCCGTCGGTTTCGACGGTCAGGTTCAGCTTGTCATAGTCAAGCTCCTGGCCGATGCGGGCATTGTCGACCTTGTAGGCGACCTGGCGCACGGGCGAATAGAGCGAGTCGACCGGGATCAGGCCGATCGGCGCGTCGACCGGGCGGTTGGCGGTCGCGGGGACATAGCCCTTGCCGGTATCGGCGACGAGTTCCATGTTCAGCGTCGCGCCATCGTCGAGGTGGCAGATGACGTGGTTCGGGTTCATCACCTTGATGTCGCCCGACACCATGATGTCGCCCGCCTTGACGGTCGCGGGGCCGGTCGCCGAAAGCTGGAGGCGCTTCGGTCCGTCGCCTTCCATCTTGAGCGCGATCTGCTTCACGTTGAGCACGATGTCGGTAACGTCTTCGCGAACGCCAGCGAGGCTCGAGAATTCGTGAAGGACATTCTCGATCTTGATCGAGGTGATCGCCGCGCCCTGGAGCGACGAGAGGAGAACGCGGCGCAGCGCGTTGCCGAGCGTCAAGCCGAAACCGCGCTCGAGCGGCTCAGCGACGAAGGTCGCCTTGCGCTTGCCGTCGCTGCCAGCCTTGATTTCCAGGTTGCTGGGCTTCTTCAATTCCTGCCAGTTCCGGATATTGACAGTCATGGATTTCCCTTTGCTAGTGGCGGGACGGGCGGGGGTCGGCCACCGGTCCGGCGAGAATAGGTGCGGGCGACACCCCGACGGGGCGCGCCCGATATTGGAGTCAGACGCGGCGGCGCTTGGCCGGGCGGACACCATTGTGCGGGATCGGCGTCACGTCGCGGATCGACGTGATGTGGAACCCGACCGCCTGCAGCGCGCGGAGCGCCGATTCGCGGCCAGCACCGGGGCCCTTGACCTCGACTTCGAGGGTCCGGACGCCATGTTCGGCGGCCTTTTTGCCCGCGTCTTCGGCGCAAACCTGCGCCGCGTAAGGGGTCGACTTGCGGCTGCCCTTGAAGCCCATCATGCCGGCGCTCGACCAGGCAATTGCATTGCCCTGTGCGTCGGTGATGGTGATCATCGTGTTGTTGAAGGTCGCGTTGACGTGGGCCACACCCGACGAGATATTCTTGCGTTCGCGCCGACGAAGACGCTGCGGTTCACGAGCCATTGTGATAAATCCTACCTAATCCTGAAGCGGGCCGGGGCGCGAGCCGTGAAGGCGGCCGCCGGCGCGGAAAAACCGGCTTACTTCTTCTTGCCAGCGATCGGCTTGGCCTTGCCCTTGCGGGTGCGCGCATTGGTGTGCGTGCGCTGGCCGCGGACCGGCAGGCCCTTGCGATGGCGCAGGCCGCGATAGCAGGCAAGATCCATCAGTCGCTTGATGTTCATCGCCGTGTTGCGGCGAAGGTCACCCTCGACCGTGTGGTCGGCGTCGAGCGTTTCGCGGATCTGCAGGATCTCGGCGTCGCTGAGGTCCTGGACGCGGCGGCTGTGGTCGATACCCAGCTTGTCGGCGATGTCGACGGCGGTCTTGCGACCGATGCCGTGGATATAGGTAAGGGCGATGATTACGCGCTTGTTGGTGGGCAGATTGACGCCCGCAATACGTGCCATGAAACTTTCTCCTGCTCCACAGGGCGCGCTGGCAAACGGCCCCATCTCAAAGCGTCTGATTTCCAACGCAAAAAACGGACCACGAACACGCTGCTGCGCTTCGCCGTCCGGTCAGGCTGTCGGAATGGAGGCGCAGTTAAGGTGAGTCGCCCGAATTGTCAAGCGAACTGCGGCGCATTGATGGGGTTTCCGCGATGCAGAAACCGGCGGCGGGTGCCGTCCTATGGTGCGGACGTAAGCGCCACCGCCCGGTCATGCAAGCGCGCAACGACGGCCCGGTGGATTCCGGCGGCGCAGGCGATGACGCCAAAGGCCTGCGCGCGCGGCGTGTTGAAACGCAGCGGGTCGCCAAAAGCGTCGGTGACGGCGGCCCCCGCTTCGGTGGCGATCAGCGCGGCGGCGGCGACATCCCACTCGAACCCCCAGCGCAGCGTCGCGACCAGATCGGCGCGATCGTCGGCAACGAGTGCCATGCGCAGCGCGATGCTGTTCGGTTTGGTGACCATGATGAGGTCGCGGTCGATCTTGGGCAGGCTGTCGGCGGGGACGCGCGATCCGTTGAAGATCATACGGCGGCTCGCGCGCAGCGTTTCGCCGTTCAGCGTTGCGCCCTGGCCCTTTTGCGCGACCCATAATTCGTCGAGCGCGGGGGCATAGAGCACGCCGAGTTCGGGTTCGCCGTCGATGACGAGCGCCACCGACACCGCCCAACCCGGCCGTCCGCGAATGAAATCGCGGGTGCCGTCGATCGGATCGACGCACCACATGGCGCGGCGCGACAGCCGGTCGTCACTGTCGGCGGTTTCCTCTGACAGCCAGCCTGCTTCGGGGACCATCGCACCCAGTACCGATTTCAGCCGCGCATCGACCGCCAGATCGACGTCACTGACGGGGTTGTCGTGGCCTTTGTGCCAGACGTCGACTGGCCGCCCTTCGCCGCGCCAGCGCGCCATAGCCATGTCGCCGACCTCGCGCGTTGCGGCGATCACGGCCTCAAGATTGCGCGCGGGCATCGCCGGGATCAGCTGCTCGCGACGGTCATGCCGTCGATGCGGATCGTCGGGACGTTGACGGCCTGCCGGAATTCGAGATCGTTCGCGGGCCTCATCGCCGCGAACATGTCGATCAGGTTCCCAGCGACGGTGAATTCGGCGATCGGTTCGGCAATCTGGCCGTCGCGAATGACGAAGCCCGACGCGCCGCGGCTGTAATCGCCGGTGACGGGATTGACGCCCTGGCCGATCAATTCGGTGACATAGACGCCGGTCTTGACGCCGGCCATCAAATCGGCGGGGCTTTGCAGGCCAGGGACGAGATGCAGGTTGCTTGCGCTCACCCCCGATGCGCCGCCGCCGCGGCTGGCATGGCCCGTGGGCGACAGGCCGAGTTGCTTGGCCGACGCCGTGTCGAGCAGCCAGCCGCTGATGCGTCCGTCCGACACGATGTCGCGTGCCGCAGTGGGAAGGCCCTCGCCGTCGAACGGGCGGCTGCGCAAGCCGCGCAGCCGGTGCGGTTCGTCGCGGACGACAATGGCGCTGTCGAAAAGCTGCTGGTCTTCCTTGCCGAGCAGGAAGCTGGTGCCACGGGCGATGGCCGGCCCGGCAATCGCGCTCATCAAATGGCCGAGCAGGCTGCCGCCGACGCGTGGATCGAACAATATCGGCAGCTTGCCGACGGGGGCCTTACCTGGGTTCAACCGTGCCACCGTGCGCTTTCCGGCGCGCGTGCCGACGTCAATAGCGCTTTCGAGATCGGACAGATGGTGCGTGCTGTGCCAGTCATAGTCACGCTGCATTCCCGCACCTTCGCCCGCAATGACGCTGGCCGACAGGCTGTGGCCGCTTGCGCCATAGCCGCCGGCGAAGCCGTGGCTGGTGACCAGAGCAAAGCGCATGCGGCTGTGGCTTGCGCTGCCGCCTTCGCTGTTCGTTACCCCGGCGACGGCGCGCGCAGCTTCCTCGACCGCGAGTGCAGTTTCGCGCAGGGCTTGCGGGTCGGCCTCGCTCCCGTCGTCGAGCTCGAGGTCGGGCGTCGGTCCCTTGAACAGCCGGTCTTCGGGCGCGAGCCCGGCGTAGGGATCCTCGGGCGCCTCGCGGGCCATCGCGACGCAGCGGTCGACGAGCTTGGCAAGTTCGCCCGCATCCATGTCGGCGGTCGACACGCTCGCGCTACGCTGCCCGACGAAGACACGCAGCGAAATGTCCTGGCCTTCGGACCGCTCGACATCCTCGAGCGCGCCGAGGCGCATCGACACTGAAGTAGAGGCGTTGCAGTAGAACAGCGCGTCGGCGGCATCGGCGCCCGCCTTTGTCGCGGCGTCGCACAGCAGTTGCGCGCGGTCGAGGGCTTCGGAAACACTCAGCATGGTCGCGCCCTATACGGCGCCAACCAAGGCGTCAAAATCTATGTCGCGGGATTAGTTCGCGATTGCCGCAATCGCGTCGGTCGCCGCCATCGCGCCGCTGACCCACATGATGGGAACGAACAGCGCGGCCGCCCACAGGCGGCGGACATCGCGGCGAAACCGTGCATGAAGCCCCCAGCTTGCGAGGGCTTGGCGGCTGAGGTGATACCAGTGTCGCTCAATGGCGCGCGCCGCCGGAATGGCGAGCGCAAGCAGGACCACGAGCGCGGTGATGACGAATGCCGAGGGCGCGCCCGCGGAAATCGCGCTCGATACCAGCCAGATTTGAAGAACGGAGAAAGCGATAAGCGCCGCGGCGGCATGGAATGTCATGCGGCGTCCAAGGCTGCGCGGGGGAGGAACCGATGCGCTCGCTCGTTTCCACAAGCGTGGTTCGAAGGTCGATGCCATTGTTTTCAGCCTCCCCGGCCGGCGATTCCCAGAAACGCCACGTTTGCCCCAATAATTCCCAAGTCAAGACAGCTTCGCACCGATTCGTTAATTTTTTTGCTCGACTCGCCTCGAAAATCGAACAAATCGCGCCAGGCTGCCAAATCGGTTTCAAATTCAGCCATTTCGGTTGCGATTCGTCCCCGTTCGACCGGTCGAGCATAACATTCTTGTCGACGGTCGATTGCAACGCATCGTTGGTCGAACTCTTGCATCGCCGAGAGTGCGCGATAGCGTCTATGCCCGGTCAATTGCTTCATTTCAAAACGGGGACATCATCATGCGCTATCTTGCCGCTCTGGCCACTCTTGCCTTGCCGTTTGCACCGGCACTTGCCGCCGAAGGAGAGGGCGCCGCGGTCGAGCCCAAGCCGGCAGCACTGATCGCCGATGGCGTACCCGCGGTCCCGGCCGACCTGCCTGCCGCAACGCGTCCCTATATGGAAAATCGCGGCGCCGGTTTCGTCGGCTGGCACCCGACCGACAAGTCGATGCTCATCGCCACGCGTTTCGGCAATACATCGCAAATCCATCGCGTCGCCGCCCCGATGGGCGCGCGCAAGTAGCTGACCTTCGAAGCCGAACCCGTCGGGCGCGGTGCATGGTCGCCGTCGACCGGCGATATGATGCTCGTGCAAAAGGACATCGGCGGGAACGAATTCTATCAGATCTACGCGATGAAGGACGGGCGGCTCGACCTGCTTACCGATGGCAAGAGTCGCAACGGTCTGAACGCGTGGAGCAAGGACGGGACGCTTGTCGGCTTTACTTCGACGCGTCGCAATGGGCGTGATAGCGACATCTATGTCATGAACCCGCGCGACCCGGCATCGAGCCGGATGGTGGCCGAAGTTCAGGGCGGCGGCTGGTATCTCGCCGACTTTTCGCCCGACAAGAGCTGGGCGCTCGTTGCCAAATATACGTCGGTGCAGAAATCGGACCTGTTCCGGCTCGACCTCGCCACCGGCGCGATGACGCCGATCGGCGACCATTCGAAAAGCGTCGCGCTCGGCGGCGCAGAATTTGCGCCCGACGGCACGATCTGGGTGACGAGCGACGAGGGAAGCGATTTTCAGCGGCTCGGAACTGTCGACCCGGCGACGGGCGCGTTTACCCCGCGTGGTCCTGCCGAAAAATGGGACGTCGATACGTTCGACATCGCCCATGACGGCAGCTTTATCGCCTATGTCGTGAACGAGGCGGGCATGGCCAAGCTCCGCATCCTCGATCCGAAAAGCGACGCGGTGCGGACGGTCGAGGCGCTGCCGCCGGGCATCATCGGCGGCATCGACATCGCGCCGTGGGGCGAAATCGGACTGACCTTTACCTCAGCGCGCAGTGCTGCCGACGCGTTTAGCGTCGATCCCAAGACGCTGAAGGTCACGCGCTGGACCGAAAGCGAGACCGGCGGTCTCGACGTCACGAAGAATGTCGAACCCGAACTCGTCAAAATCAAAAGTTTTGATGGGCTGGAGGTGTCGGGATTCCTCTATCGCCCGGACCCGGCCAAATTCCCCGGCAAGCGCCCGCTGATCATGAATGTCCACGGTGGACCCGAAGCGCAGTCGCGCCCCGGCTTCATGGGCCGCAACAACTATCTGCTCAACGAAATGGGGATTGCGATCTTCTATCCCAACGTTCGCGGTTCGACGGGCTATGGGAAGACTTTCGTCAGCCTCGACAACGGCCCGTTCAAGCGCGAAGACAGCGTCAAGGACATGGGGGCTTTCCTCGACCATCTGGCGAAGGACAAGATGCTCGACACGTCGCGCTTTGCGCTGACCGGCGGCAGCTATGGCGGCTATATGTGCTATGCTGCGGCGATCCATTACGCCGACAAACTGCGCGCCAATCTGTGCGTCGTCGCTATCTCGAACTTCGTGACCTTCCTTGAAAATACGCAGGATTATCGCCGCGACCTGCGCCGCGTCGAATATGGCGACGAGCGCGATCCGGCACAGCGCGCCAAGCTCATCGAAATCTCGCCGCTGACGCATGTCGACAAGATCGAGAAGCCGCTGTTCGTCGTCACGGGCGCGAACGACCCGCGCGTCCCGGCGTCCGAAGCCGACCAGATTGTCGAGGCGGTCCGCAAGAATGGGGGGACGGCTTGGCACCTTGTCGGCACCAACGAAGGCCATGGTTTCGCGAAAAAGGAAAATGCCGACTACAGCTTCTGGACGTCGCTCATGTTCTGGAAGCAGTACTTGCTGAATTAAGCATCATTCGCGCGTCCACCGAGATCATCCCGATCCCTGTGGACGCGTGATCGACATTCCGGCTCCCGCCAGAACTGCGGATAAGCTAGTTCAACTCTGCGGCGGGAGCGGCAAAGGTTCGGCGTCTGCTTCGCTATCGGGCGTGGTCGGCGCTTCGCCGTTCGCTTGCCGTTCGAGTTCGGCGGCGGCGCGGCGGCGTTCTTCCATCGCGCGTTCTTCGGCCACGACTGCCGCCTCGACCTCGGCCGCTGCGGAGTCGATACCTGCGAGTCGCTTGGCGCGTTCGTCGGCGATCATCGTCTGCCAGTCGGTCTTGTCGGCCGCGACGCGCTCGGCCTTGGCTCCCGCGACGAGTGCCTGCGTGCAGCCCGTGAACCCGCCAAGGCCCACCGGCGAGCAGCTGTCGGTGCCAAAGCGACCGACGCGCTCAAGTGCGACGACCTTGTTCGCCCACGCTTCGTTGCGCGGGTCGAGCGGGTCGCCGCGGAAAATCTGCGGGACGCGATAGCGATCCTGTTCGGGGAGGCGGCTGCAGACGACAATCTCGTTGGGGCTCGACTGTTCGCATTTGTCGTCGCCATAGACGATGACCTGGTTGATCTTCTCGCCATCGACCGTGGCTTCTTGCGCGCCGACGGACGGGATCGCCGCGTTTCCGGCGAGGATCAAGGCGAGGGAAAGAAGGCGGGTCATCGGTCGTTCCTTTATGGTTTCGGCGGGCATGACAGTGCGAAGCTGCATCGGTGCTGAACGGGCAGGCCCGCGCGCGAGCCTATCAGATACGCTTCGACAGCGCGATGGCTGCGCGACACCCGGCGCGGATCGCAAGATTGAGCAGGGGATAGCCCGGCGCATTTTCCGCGCCTGCGGCGATCGCCGCCTCCTTATGTTCCAGCTCCTCGGCGCGAAAATCGGCAACTGCAGCGCTCAGTTCGGGATCGCTGTCGCCAAGTTCGTCGAGTTGCTGCCGATAATGGCGGTCGATCTCGGTTTCGACCGCGGCGGTGCAGGCCATTGCGGCGCGCGGGCCGATGGCAGCCGTAATCGCCCCGAGGGCAAAGCCCGCGCGGTTCCACAGCGGTTGCAACGCGGTCGGGCGCACGCCGCGCCGGGCGATCATATCGTCGAAAAATTTGCGATGCCGCTCTTCCTGCTCGGCCATGTGGGCAATTTCGCGCGCCATTGGATGCCGGTCGCCGAGCACCGCAAGCTGCCCTGCATAGATACGCGTCGCGCCATATTCGCCCGCCTGATCGACGCGGATCATCGACGCCGTGCGGCGGTCGGTCGGGTCAGGGCTTTCGCTCATGCGTCCGATGTGGGCCGACGGAGCAGCAAGGTCAAGACAAGCGCCGCGCCGCCCAATGAGAAAATGGCATTGAAGCCTGCGAGCGAAATGCCGAACAAATCCCACTGCGTCTGGTCGCACCGGATCAGCGGCGCGTTCATGATCGATTCGAGCGAGACGGGGCCGGCGGCGCCGGTCGAGCAGCTCGTCAGACCTTCCCAAAAGCCATATTCGACGCCTGCGTGAAAGATGCCGATCGCGCCGCTGATAGCGATCGCAATCGCCGCTAGCGCCGTCAGCAGGCGCATCGCCTTGCCATTGCTGCGCAGCAACAGCGCCAGCGCAGCAAGCACGATCGCCGCCTGGTGCGGCCAGCGCTGCCAATAGCACATCTCACACGGGTGGAGGCCAAAGCCAAATTGCGACACGAGCGCACCGCCATAGAGGAGGAGCGGGATGGCGAGCGCGAGCAGCGGCGCGGCGAGGCGCGATTTCGGCATCGGTCGCGCCCCTTAGTTGCGGCGCGCCGGCTTGGCGACCGGTTTGGCCTGCGCCATGCGCGGAGCGGTGGCGCCGATGCGGCCGATGGTTTCCAACGCGTAGTGCAGCTGGAAATCCTCGATCCCCTTTGCCTTCAAGTCCGCCGCGGTCGCGGTAAAGCGCGGATCGGGTTTTTCGTCCTTTTCGATCAGGCTGTTGTCGACCTTTTTCTCGTTGACGAGGTGGCGGCGCAGATCGCTCTCACGGAACTTGGGCCGCGAAGCGTAGTCGGGGTCCGAAAGTTGCGGCACGCGGATGTCGGGGTCGATCCCGCCCTCTTGCACGCTGCGCCCCGACGGCGTGAAATAGCGCGCGGTGGTCAGGCGAAGCGCGGTGGTGTCGGTCAGCGGCAGGACGGTCTGTACGGACCCCTTGCCGAAGCTGCGTTCGCCCATCACCACGGCGCGGTGCTGGTCTTGCAGTGCGCCCGCAACGATTTCCGACGCCGATGCCGACCCGGCGTCGATCAGCACGATGACCGGTGCGCCCTTCGCGAGGTCGCCCGGCTCGGCGAAATAACGCTCGATGTCGCCCTTGCGGCGGCCGCGCTGCGACACGATTTCGCCGCGTTCGAGGAAGACGTCGCTTACGCCAACGGCTTCGTCGAGCAGTCCGCCAGGGTTCGAGCGGAGGTCGAGAACCCAGCCGCGCGGCTTGTGGCCCAGCGATTTTTCGACCGACAGCATTGCCGCCTTCAAATCGCGCGTCGCGTCGGCCGAAAAACTGCTGATAGTCAGCACGCCGACATCGTCCTTCACCTCCCACTTGACGGGCTTGAGGTCGATGATTTCGCGCGTCAGCGACAATTCCATCGGCTTGTCCTGGCCCTCGCGAACGACGGTAATGTCGATCTTTGTGCCGGGGCGGCCGCGCATCTGTTCGACCGCCTCGTCGAGCGTCAGGCCGAAAATCAGCTCCTTGTTGATATGCGTGATATAGTCGCCCGCCTTGATGCCCGCGCGCGAAGCCGGGGTGTCGGCGGTCGGCGCGATCACCTTTACGACGCCGTCCTCCATCGTCACCGATAGCCCCAGGCCGCCATATTCGCCGTCGGTTTGCGTCCGCAGCGTCGAATAGCCCGATGCATCAAGATAGCCCGAATGCGGATCGAGGCTGGCGAGCATGCCGTTGATCGCACCCTCGATCAGCGTCGAATCGTCGACCGGTTCGACATAGTTGGATTTGACCTCGAGGAACACGTCCATGAAGCGCGAGATTTCGCCGGTCGTCTTCGAATCGACGGCGGCCATCGCGCCCGTTGCCAGCGGGACGAGCGCGAGCGTGCTCAGCGCGGCGGCACCCTGCCACAGCGCAAAACGGCGCTTGGGCGACGCGGAAGTCTTGGGCGTTGCGGTCATATACGTCTTTCACTCATGCGGGAATCCCCGCTCTATAAACCCCGGCGCGCCATCCTCCTACGCAATTGCGCGCCCGTCAAGCATGGCATCCCGATACGGAACAGGGGTCAAACGGTCGATTAACCGGCCGTCAGCCGAGCATCGCGACGATGTCGACAGGCCGTCCGGCGCGGCGCAATTCGATGGTGATTCGGCTGTCATTCGACCCCGCACGACCGATCGGCATGCCGGCATCGAGCACGTCGCCGACACCGGCAGAGAGGCCGATCAGTCCGGTAATCAGCGACGTCCAGCCGCCGCCATGGTCAATGATGATGATCTTGCCATAACCGCGATAGTCGCCGGCGAAGCTCACGCGTCCCGGCGCGGGGGCCACCACCTGCCCGCCGGGCTGCGCCGCGACGGTGATCCCGCGCGACCGAACGCCGCTGTCGTTGACTTCGCCCAGTCCCGCGATGATGCGCCCGACGACAGGCAAGCGATAGGCGCCCACGGTCAGTTCGGGTTCGACTGGCGCTGGCGGGGTGGGCTGCGACGAAGCGCGCGAGGGATCGCGCGGCCGTGCGATCGGGCCGGGCAGCCGGGCGAGCTCCGCGCGCACCGCGCTGTCGGTTTCGAGTGTGTCCATCAGTTCGACAATATCGCGCGCCTTTTCGCCGAGCCCGAGCGCGCGGTCAGCCTCCAGCCGCGCGCTGCTGATGAGTTCGCGCGAGCGGAGTCGGCCTTCGTTTTCGAGCCGCGTCAGCGTGTCGCGACGTTCGGCCAGTTGCTCCTTGCTCGCCGCCAGTGCTTTCAGCGCAATCGCCTGATGCTGCTGGGCGGTGCGCAGTTCGGCGAGTTCGCGGCGCACGCCTGCGGTGCGGTGCTCGATGATCGGCATCGTCGCATCGAGCACCGCGCGCGCGTGGACCATGTCGCGGAGCGAACCGGGCTGCGCGAGGACACTGACGGGCGGCTGGCGGGACAATTGCTGCAGCGTCGCGGAGAGTTCGAGCAATGGCTTTTGCTGCTCGGCCAACCGCGCGCGGCGGATCGCGAGGCGGCGGTTGACGAGCGCGACCCGTGCCTCGCCCGCGCGGATGTCGGCCTCGGCCGACTGGATTCGTGCAGCAAGCGCCGCGCTTTGCTTCTTGAGCCGCTCGGCTTCGGAGCGGGCGGCGAGTGCCTGCGCCTCGAACTGCGCGCTTCGCGCCATCGCTTGTACCGACTGCTCCTTCGCTTCGCGTAATTGTTGGCGTTCGTTCTCAGCGATAACGACGGGGTCGAAGATGTCGCTCTGCGCGAGGGCGATGGCGCCGACGGTGCCTGCGGCGGCGAGAACGAGGGCGAAGAGCGCGCGCCTCATTGCCGTCCCTCGCGGTGATAGGGGTGGCCCGCGATGATGCTGGTCGCGCGCCACAATTGTTCGGCGAGCATCGCGCGCGCCATCAGATGCGGCCAGGTGGCGCGGCCAAAGGCGATCACCTTGTCGGCGCCTTCGCGCTCGTCGGGGGTAAAGCCGTCGGCGGCGCCCAGGCAGAAGCGCGTTTCGCGCACGCCGCTGTCGCGCCACTTTTCGAGAAGCCGAGCGAATTCGAGCGACGACATTTGTTCGCCCCCCTCGTCGAGAAGGACGGTACGGCTGGTATCGCCGGGGGCGGGCCAGCGCCCGCCCGTGTCGGAAAGTTCGGAAATCTTGTGCGGCCAGCCGAGCCGTTTCATGTAGCGATCGACGAGTTCGGCCTCGGGGCCGCGCCCGATGCGACCGCGCGCGATGATATGGAGCAACATTCCCGCCGTCTTACAGGATCAGCGGGCGCGCGCCATCAATTTGCCGCAGCAACCGGCGGGGCGTCGCCGAACGACCACATCCGCTCGAGATTGTAGAAGCTACGCACCTCGGGACGGAACAGATGGACGATGACATCGCCGGCGTCGATCAGCACCCAATCGGCGTTGGGCAGCCCTTCGACGCGGACAAGCCGGCCCGCTTCCTGCTTGATGCGCTGCGCCAGCTTGTCGGCGATCGCCGAGACATGACGCGTCGACCGGCCGCTCGCAATCACCATATGATCGGCGATGCTGCTCTTGCCGGCAAGCGGGATGGAAATGGTTTCCTGGGCCTGGTCCTCTTCCAGCTGGTGGAGGATCAGCGCGTGGAGTGCGTCCACGCTGTCGTTTGCGGGTGCGGCGCCGGGCGCGGCATCCTTGTTCGCGGCTATCAAGCGGTTCCTTTCCTTTCGCGGTCGCGCAGGCGCGAATGCGTCAGCGGGTCGCGCATCGCGCGGCCTGCATAGCGTTCGAACCAGCGGGGATTGGCCTGCCGTATAGCGGTTGCGGATCGCACATCGGGCGAAAAACGCAGGAACACGAGGGCAGGCGGTCTCCAGTTCGTCCAATGAAGTTTCTGGTCCGCGGGCCGGACGAAGCGCCGAAGCCAGCCCATCGCCTGCGCGGCATGGGTTCGGCCATTATAGCCCGGGCGCGCGACAACCGCAATCGGCATCAAGCGCGCAATGTCCCGCCAGTCGCGCCAGCGGGGCAATTGGACGAGATTGTCGGCACCCATGATCCATATGAAACGGCGATTGGGGTAGCGGCGCACCAGCTTTCGCAGCGTATCGACGGTATAGCGCGTCCCGAATTCCGCCTCGATCGCCGTTGCGCGGATCGGCGCGCGCCGCGCCATGTGCTGCGCCGACGCGAGTCGCGCGGGGAGGGGCGCCATGCCCTTTGCGGATTTGAGCGGATTGCCCGGCGAGACGAGCCACCACAGCTCGTCGAGCCCCAGTGCGTCGATGGCATTGAGGCTGATTGTGCGGTGCCCGCCGTGCGCAGGGTTGAAACTGCCGCCAAGGAGACCGGTGGGACGGGCGCGAGTCAGGGGCGGACCTGTCCCGTGCCGTGCACCAGCCACTTATAGGTGGTGAGCCCTTCCAGTGCGACCGGTCCCCGCGCGTGGAGCCGCCCCGTCGCGATGCCGATTTCGGCGCCGAGGCCGAATTCGCCGCCGTCTGCGAACTGGGTCGAGGCGTTGTGCATCACGATGGCGCTGTCGACTTCGCCCAGGAAGCGCCGCGCCGCCGCTTCGTCCTCGGTGACGATCGCATCGGTGTGGCGGCTCGAATGCGCGTCGATATGTGCAAGCGCGCCCTCGATTCCGTCGACCGCGGCAATCGACACGATCGCGTCGAGATATTCGCTGTCCCAGTCGACCGTGCTCGCCGGAGTGACATGCGGGCTGAGCGCCGTGATCGCGCTGTCGCCGCGCACTTCACAGCCCGCCGCGATCAACGCATCGACGATGGCTTGCGGTGCGCCATAGCTGCGGTCGATCAGGATCGTCTCGGTTGCACCGCAGATTCCGGTGCGGCGCATCTTGGCATTGACCGCGAGCGCGACCGCCTTGTCGGGATCGGCCGATCCATCGATATAAAGATGGCAGATGCCGTCGAGGTGCGCGAGCACCGGGACGCGCGCCTCGTCCTGCACGCGCGCGACCAGCCCCTTGCCGCCGCGCGGAATGATGATGTCGATATGGCCCTGCGCGCGCAGCAGCGCCCCGACCGCCGCGCGATCCTGCGTCGGGATGATCTGCACCGCCTCAGCCGGCAGTCCCGCTTCGGTCAGCCCTCCAACAAAGGCCGCATGGATGGCGCCATTCGAATGGACCGCCTCGCTGCCGCCGCGCAGGATCACCGCATTGCCCGACATCAGCCCGAGCGCGGCGGCGTCGGCGGTGACGTTGGGGCGGCTTTCGTAGATGATGCCGACGACGCCGAGCGGCACGCGCACCCGTTCGAGCTCCATTCCGTTCGGGCGCTTGGCGCGGTCGATGATTGCGCCGACCGGGTCGGGTAGCGCGGCGACCGCTTCGACCGCATCGGCAATGGCGCCGAGGCGATTTTCGTCGAGCCGCAGACGGTCGAGCATGGCCGAGGTGAGGCCCGCCGCCTTGCCGGCCTCCATATCCCGCGCATTGGCCTCGAGGATCGTGTTCGCCTTTGCGCGCAGCCAGCGCGCGGCAGCATTGAGCGCGGCGGCCTTCTCTGCCGTCGCAGTCACTGCAAGCCGTTTTGCCGCAGCGCGCGCGCGCAGCCCCATGTCGGCGATCAGCGCATCGGGGTCGGCGGTGGCGGGCGAGGCAAGCGTGTCGGTGGTCATGACGCCGCTCTATCACGCTTATCCGCGGCTGCGAAAGCCCCGTTGCGCGTGGCGGCGTGCCGGACTAGGCAGGGGCGATGAGCGGGGACATCGACAGCATCGGGGCGGCGGTCACGGCGGGACTCGCGGGCGCTGCGGTCGAACCCGCGCGCGGGATGGCTGCCGAGAAGGGCGGTCCGCGCCGCTGTTTCAACTGCGGGACCAGCCTTGTCGGCGCGCATTGCCACCGCTGCGGGCAAAAGGCCGACATCCACCGCAGCTTCGGTGCGATCGGGCACGACCTGGTCCACGCCATCTTTCATTTCGAAGGCAAGCTGTGGAATACGCTGCCACTGCTCGTGTGGCGGCCGGGTGACTTGACGCGGCGCTATATCCACGGCGAGCGCGCGAGCTTCATATCACCGCTCGCGCTGTTCCTGTTTGCCGTCTTTCTGACCTACGCCGTGCTGGCGATGGTCGGTTCGGGGAGCGGCCTCAGCGACCAGATGGCGAAGGCGGCCGCGGAACAGACGCGCCGCAACGCGCTTCAGACGAGCTTTCGCGCGGAGGTCGAACGGATCGACACACGTCTTGCGGCGGCGGGCGCGACCGATGCCGAAAAGGCGTCTCTGGCCGACGAGCGCGCGACGCTCGAAAAGAGCGCACAATATCTGGGTATCGCGCGCGATTTGACCGACGAAGAACGCGCCGCCGGACCGCCGGTGCTTGAGGATCCGGTCGAACAGGTCACATCGAGCGCCGATTTCCTGACGCGCACAAAGATCGACAGTGGCGTTCCCTTTATCGACAAGGCGCTGCAAAAGGCTTGGGCGAACCCGGGACTGCTTCTCTACAAGTTGCAGGCGAACGCCTATAAGTTCGCATGGGCGCTGATCCCGCTATCGCTGCCCTTCCTGTGGCTGCTCTATCCGTTCAGCCGCCGCTTTCACACCTATGACCATTTCGTCTTCATAACCTATTCGATCAGCTTCATGCTGTTGCTGTTCGTGGTTGTGCGGCTGTTCAACATGACCATCCTTGGCGAAACGATAAGCGTCGCTGCGCTCTTTTATGTCCCCTTTCATATGTACCGACAGTTGCGTGGCGCGTATCGTTCGTCGCGTTTCGGCGCGATCGTCCGGTCGATCCTGTTGCTCAATTTCAGCCTGTTCGCGGTGATCGCTTTCATGTTGCTGCTGCTTACACTCGGGATGATGGGGTAGCGCGAATTGTAACATTGGCGGGGCAGGGAAGACGCATCCGGGAAGGGAAGGAACGCCATGCATCCGATTTGGAGCGCCATCGAACGCCGTTTGCTCGTCAAGCTGGGGACCGCGGGGCTGGCGGCGCTCGCGCTCCCGGGCGCGGCGCGGGCGATGGTGGCCCAAGGCTTTACCCATGGCGTCGCAAGCGGCGAACCGGGCCCCAATTCGGTGATGCTTTGGACGCGCTACGCCGCATCCTCGGACACCGATCTGACCGTCGAGGTCGCGGAGAGCGCGGATTTCGCGAAGGTCGTTGCCGGGGGCACTGTTCGTGCCTCGGCCGAGCGCGACTTTTGCGCGAAGATGGTCGTCGACGGCCTCGACCCCGGGCGCTGGTATTTCTATCGTTTTATCGCCCCCGATGGCGGCACGTCGGTTTTCGGCCGCACGCGTACGCTGCCCGAAGGCGCGACGTCGGCGTTCACGCTCGCGCTCTTTTCGTGCGCGAACCTGCCTTTCGGTCATTTCAACGCCTATGCCCACGCGGCGGCGCGGCAGGACATCGATCTGGTCGTCCACGCGGGTGACTATCTTTACGAATATAAGATCGGCCAATATCCGACGCTGAAGGAAGCCTTGCCGGGGCGCCTCATCCAGCCGAGCCACGAGATTGTCGCGCTCGCCGATTACCGCCTGCGCTACGCCTCCTATCGCGCCGACGCCGATTTGCAGCGCATCCACCAGCTCTATCCGATGATCGCGCAATGGGACGATCATGAGCTGACCAACGACGCCTGGTCGGGCGGAGCGCAGAATCATCAGCCCGACGAAGGCGAATGGAGCGTACGGGCGGCGGTTGCCGAGCGCGTGTGGCGCGAATGGATGCCCGTCGCCGATACGCGCTGGCGCCATTATGAGGTCGGCGACCTTGCGACGATCTTCCTCCCCGAAACGCGGCTGACCGGGCGCGACAAGCAATTTTCGGTCGGCAACATCGTCAGGGATGCCGGCGATCCTGCGGCCGCGCTGCGACGCTTTCGCGAAACGGGGTATGTCGATCCGGAGCGCCAGCTGCTCGGCGCCGATCAGGAAAGCTGGCTGACGCGCGGCATCGCCTCATCGGTCGCGGCGGGCAAGCGCTGGCAGGTCTGCGCGCAGCAGGTCATCATGGGCAGCACCTACAGCCCGCCCGAGTCGGCGGGATGGTTCGGCGCCGACGCGCCCGACTATGTGCTCGAACGGATCAAGTCGGCGCAGCTTGCGGCGACGGCGGGGCTGCCGTTCAACTTCGACGCGTGGGACGGCTATCCTGCCGCGCGCGCGCGGCTCCTCGGCGCGGCGCAGTCGGCGGGGGCCAATTTCGTGTCTCTCGCCGGCGACAGTCATAACAGCTGGGCATTCGACCTGCCGCATGACGGGCGCCCCGCCGGCATCGAGGTCGCGGGGCAGAGCGTCACCTCGCCGGGAATCGAGGCATCGGCCAAGGCGGCGAGCGCCGCCGACCGCGCCGCCGCGCTCCGCGGCTCGTCGCCGCAGCTGCGCTGGGTCGACACCGAACGGCGCGGCTATGCGACCGTGGCGCTGACGCCGGACACAGTGACCGCCAACTGGCATTTTCTCGAAACCGTGGGGCAGAAGTCGCTCGCGCTTGCTGGCACGCACCGCATGACCGCACAGCATGGGCGCAACCGCTACGACGCCTAGCTATAGGGCGGCGCATCCTCGAATTCGTCGAACCACGGATAATCCTCCGCGACGCTCGCCGTGAAATCGGGCGCGCGCTTTTCGAGGAAGCTTGTCACCCCTTCGGCGGCGTCGGGGCTGCGTCCGCGCGAATAGATGGCGCGGCTGTCCCAGCGGTGCGCGCTCATCGGGTGCGGCGCGCCGAGCATCCGCCACAGCATGTGCCGCGTCAGCGCGACCGACACCGGCGCGCTGTGCTCGGTCATCTCGCGTGCCTTGGCGATCGCCGCGTCGATGAGCTCGCCCGGTGCGTGGACCGACTGGACGAGCCCCTTGTCGCGAGCTTCTTCGGCGGAAATCAGACGGCCCGAATAGCAAAGGTCGACCGCATTCGCGATGCCGACAAGCCGCGGCAGGAACCAGCTCGAGGCCGCCTCGGGCACGATCCCGCGCCGGGCGAAGACGAAGCCATAGCGTGCGGTGTCGCTCGCCAGCCGCGCATCCATCGGCAAGGTCATCGTCGCGCCGATGCCGACCGCCGCGCCGTTGATCGCGCCGAGCACCGGCTTCTTCGCCTCGAAGATGCGCAGCGACACGCGCCCGCCCGAATCGCGCACCAGCGGGTGCGACCAGTCGATCGACCCGTCGGCGCGGACCGGGGTCGGCGCGACGCCGTCGGGCAGCGCGACCGCCTTGTCGGTGCGCTTGTCATAATCGAAGGTCGCGGCGCCGCCGCCAAGGTCTGCCCCGGCGCAATATGCGCGCTCGCCCGCGCCGGTGAAGATCACCGCGCGCACCGCGTCGTCGGCGTCGCATTCGTCGAGCGCCGCGACGATGTCGAGCATCATCTGCGTGGTAAAGGCGTTCATCCGGTCGGGGCGGTTCAGCGTCAGCAGCGCGATCCCCTCCTGCTTGTCGAGGCTGATCTGTTCAAAGCTCATCGCGTCTCTCCCCCTGGCTTCTGGCCATGGTTGCAAGCAGGGCGGGCGATGGCAAGCGCTTTACGTAAACGTAAATCAATCGTCGCCTCCGCGAAGGCGGGAGCCGCTGTCGGCATGGCTCCCCGCTCCCGGTGTCCCCCGCCCTGGCCGGAGCGACGTGACTGATGACGCGCCGATGCTTTGCCGCTATAGGGCGCCGACCGCCCCGGCGCCGCGCTCGCTTATCCGAGTCGCTTTCGCCGGGGTCATTCATTTGGTTCCGACAGAAAGTTGACCGCCATGGCCCGTCGCCGCCAGATTTACGAAGGCAAAGCCAAGATCCTGTACGAGGGTCCCGAACCCGGCACCTTGATCCAATATTTCAAGGATGACGCGACCGCGTTCAACGCGCAGAAGCGCGGGACGATCAACGGCAAGGGCGTGCTCAACAACCGGATTTCGGAGCATGTCTTCACGCTGCTCGGCAATATCGGCGTGCCGCACCATTTCATCCGCCGCCTCAACATGCGCGAGCAATTGATCCGGCAGGTCGAGATCGTGCCGATCGAGGTTATCGTCCGCAACGTCGCCGCGGGCTCGCTGTCGAAGCGGCTGGGGATCGAAGAGGGGACGCAGCTTCCGCGCACGCTTATCGAATATTGCTACAAGGACGATGCGCTCGGTGATCCGCTTGTCGCCGAGGAGCATATCGCCTGCTTCAACTGGTGCAGCCAGGACGAGCTTCACGACATCCAGGACATGGCGATCCGCATCAATGATTTCATGAGCGGGCTGTTCGCCGCGGTCGGTATCCGCCTCGTCGACTTCAAGCTCGAGTTCGGACGTCTTTATGACGGCGATTTCAGCCGCATCATCCTTGCGGACGAAATCAGCCCCGACGGTTGCCGCCTGTGGGACATGGCGTCGGGCGAAAAGCTCGACAAGGACCGCTTCCGCCGCGATCTGGGCGGAGAGGTGGAAGCCTATCAGGAAGTCGCCCGCCGCCTGGGCCTGATGCCCGAAGGCGGCGACAATGCGGTTCTCGACCTCGAAAGCCACCGCAAGAAAAAGGGCTGAACGGCCCTCTCATATCCGTCATCCCGGCGAAGGCCGGGATGACGATAGGGGTATGTCCGCAGTCGCTTCCAAAAGCGCATGGCCTTGACGCGGGCGCAATGATCGCCAGAACGGCCGAATGACCAGCCCCATCCTCCGGCGTGCCGCGACCGCGCTGTCGGCCCTCGCCCTTCTTGCCGTCTGCTCGCCGCCGCTGCTTGCCAAGGAGGCCGAACGGTCCGCGGTGGCCGCCGCGGTCAATCCGCAGAACGACGCGGCAAGGGCATGGAACTTCGCCGCGAGCGACGTGCCCGTCGATCCGAACATCATTTTCGGCGTCCTGCCCAACGGCATGAAATATGCGCTCCTCCAGAACGGCACGCCCAAGGACAGCGTCGTCATCCGCATGCGCTTCGACGTCGGCAGCTTCGCCGAGGCCGAGGACCAGCGCGGCCTTGCCCATTTCCTCGAGCATATGGCGTTCAACGGCTCGACGAATGTGCCCGAGGGGGAAATGACCAAGCTGCTCGAGCGCAAGGGGCTGGCGTTCGGCGCCGACACCAACGCGTCGACCGGCTTTGACGAGACGATCTACAAGCTCAACCTGCCGGGTGCCTCGGACGATCTGATCGACACCGGCCTGATGCTGATGCGCGAGACGGCAAGCGAGTTGACGATCGACCCTGCGGCGGTCGACCGCGAACGCGGCGTCATCCTGTCCGAACGCCGCGCGCGCGACACCTATCAACTCCGCAACGTCATCGACCAGCTCGACTTCCAGATGCAGGGGATGAAAGTCGCGAGCCGCATCCCGGTCGGCACCGAAGAGGTGATCCGCACCGCCCCTGCCGAGCGGCTCCGCGATCTATACGACCGCTATTACCGGCCCGAGCGGGCGACGCTGGTGATCGTCGGCGATTTCGATCCGGCGGCGGTCGAGGCGAAGGTGAAGGCGCGCTTTGCCGACTGGACCGGGCGCGGCCCCGCGGGCGCCGACCCCGACATCGGAACGATCGATTATGATCGCGCCGCGGCGGCGGACGATTTCATCGATCCCGCAGTGCAGGATTCGGTGACGATTGCGACCTTCAAACCGTGGGTCGACGAACCCGATACGCGCGCCAAACGCGCCCGCAACCTGGCCGAAGAGGTCGGCGAGGCGATCGTCAGCCGCCGCCTCGCCAAGATCGCGCTTGCCGAGGATTCGCCGATCCTCGCGGGCTATTTCAGCGAGGCCGCCGGTTGGGACATTTTCGACCAGGTGACGATGGGCGCGGTCGCCAAGGAGGGGGCGTGGCGCGAGGCGCTGGCGCTGATCGAGCAGGAGTTCCGCCGCGCGCGCGACCATGGCTTCACCGAAACCGAGGTCGCCGAGCAGTTGGCGATCCGCCGCACCGCGCTCCGCAACGCCGTCGCGGGCGCCTCGACGCGGCGCAGCGAGGCGCTTGCCGACCGGCTCGTCGAGGCCGCCGAGGGCAAATTCGTTTTCGTGCGCCCCGAAACGAGCCAGATGCTGTTCGAGGCGGTCGCGCCGACGCTAAGTGCCGCTGCGGTCAGTGCAGCCTTCCGCGCGCGCACCGAGGGACTCAGCGCGCCGCTCGTCCGCGTGACCGCCAAAAAGCCGATCGAGGGCGGCGCCGACGCAATCCTCGCCGCGCTCGAGGCATCGACCGAAGTTGCGGTCGCGCCGCCGACCGAATCGGTTGGCATCGCCTTTGCCTATGAGGATTTCGGCGAACCCGGGCGCGTCGTCGCCGACGACCGCATCGACGACCTCGGCATCCGGCGCGTGCGCTTTGCCAACAATGTGATGCTCAACATCAAGACGACGGATTTCCAGAAGGACCGCGTTTACCTGTCGCTCCGCGTCGACGGCGGCAATCTGCTCGCGACGCGCGACGATCCGACGCGCGTGTCGCTCGCGGGCTCGTTCAGCCTCGGCGGTCTCGGGATGCACGGCCTCGACGATCTGCGCTCGATCCTCGCCGGCAAGACGGTGAGCACCAGCTTCGGGTCGGACACCGACGCCTTTGGCGCCAAGGCGCTGACCTCGCCCGAGGATTTCGCGCTGCAGGCAAAGCTGATGGCGGCGTTCGTCGCCGATCCGGGCTACCGCCCCGACGGCCTTGCGCTGATCCGCCGCTATTTGCCGCAGCAATATGCCGCGAACGACGCGACCCCCGCGGCGGTGCTGGGGCGCGATGCGGGCGGCATCCTTGCCAATGACGATCCGCGCGCGCAGACCCCGCCGCTCGACCACCTGCTCGCGCTCGATTGGGACCAGTTGCGCCGCGCCATCTCCGACAGCCTGGTCAACGGCGCGATCGAGATCGGCGTCGTCGGCGACATCGACGAGCAGGCGGCGATCGACGCGATTGCGGCAAGCTTTGGCGCGCTCCCCGAACGCCGCGCCGCCTTCGATCCGCGCAGCGAGGCGCGCGTGCGCGAATTTGCGGTCGACCGCAGCGAGCGCACGTTGATCCACAAAGGCCCCGCCGAACAGGCCGAGATCCGCGTCTATTGGCCCGCGCGCGACGACAGCGATCTCGCCGAAGCGATGCGGCTCAACCTGCTCGCGCGCGTGATGCAACTGATGCTGACCGAGGAATTGCGCGAACGGCTTGGTGAAAGCTACAGCCCCGGCGCGGGCGCCAGCCTGTCGGACGAGTTTCCGGGCTATGGCCATCTGTTCGCGTCGAGCAATGTCGATTTCCAGCATCTCGCGACGACGCGAGCGGCGATCTTTGCCATCGCCAAGCAACTGCGCGACATGCCCGTCGATGCCGACCTTCTCGACCGCGCCCGGCGCCCGCTCGTCGAGGCGATGGTGAAGGCGCGGCGCGAGAACGTCTATTGGCTCAATTATGTCGCCGAAGCGACGAGCGCCGCCGACCGCCTCGACCGCAGCCGCAACGGCATCGCCGAGGTCGAGGCGGCGACGGTCGAAGAATTGCAGTCGCTTGCCCGGCGCTATCTGACCGACGACAAGGCACTGGTAATCAAGGCGGTGAGCGACAAGGTTTGAGCCCGACGAAGCGTAAATAATCCGCCATCGTCATCCCGGATCAGGTCGGCGCTTGTCCATTTTCGCGAAGTAAGTGCTCCCCGGCGAAAGCCGGGGTCCAGGTTCGGGCCGCACTGCACCGCGTGGACTCCGGCTTTCGCCGGAGAACACCTAGGGGCCATAATCGCCGATCGAGTCGGGGGTGACGAGGTGGAACGAAAAACTGTTCCTTCTCCGCCAGCCGCCGCCATCAAAGCCGCCAAACAGAAAAGGGCCGGAGTTTCCCCCGGCCCTTCGCTAAATCGTTGCGATGTCGATCAGGCGCCGATTTCGGCGGTGTCGACCTTCACGCCCGGACCCATCGACGACGACAGGGCGATCTTGCGGACATATTTGCCCTTCGCGCCCGCCGGCTTCGCCTTGACGATCGCGTCGACAAAGGCGTCGAAGTTCTGGCGGAGCTTTTCCTCGCCGAACGACAGCTTGCCGATACCGGCGTGGATGATGCCCGCCTTTTCGACGCGGAATTCGATCTGGCCGCCCTTGGCTGCCTTGACCGCTTCGGCGACGTTCGGGGTGACGGTGCCGAGCTTCGGGTTCGGCATCAGGCCCTTGGGACCCAGCACCTTGCCGAGACGGCCGACGATGCCCATCATGTCGGGCGTCGCGATGACGCGGCCATAGTCGAGGTTGCCGGCCTGCATGTCTTCCATCAGGTCCTCGGCCCCGACCTTGTCGGCGCCAGCCTTCAGCGCTTCCTCGGCCTTGTCGCCGCGCGCGAAGACCGCGACCTTGACGTCCTTGCCGGTGCCGGCGGGCAGCGTCACGACGCCGCGGACCATCTGGTCGGCGTGGCGCGGATCGACGCCCAGGTTCATCGCGATTTCGAGCGTTTCGTCGAACTTCGTCGACGACAGGTCACGCACGGTCTTGATCGCTTCGTCGACGGCGTGAAGCTTCAGCGCGTCAACCTTGCCCTCGAGGGCCTTCTGCTTCTTGGTCAGCTTTGCCATCGGTTCAGCCCTCCGTCACTTCGAGGCCCATCGAGCGGGCGCTGCCTTCGATGATCTTCGTCGCCTGTTCGATGTCGTTGGCGTTCAGATCCTTCATCTTGATCTCGGCGATTTCGGCGAGCTTCGAGCGCGCGATCTTGCCGCCGCTGATCTTGCCGGGTTCCTTCGATCCCGACTTCAGGTTCGCGGCCTTCTTGATGAGGTAGGTCGCCGGGGGCGTCTTGGTGACGAACGAGAAGCTCTTGTCGGCATAGACGGTGATGATCGTCGGCGTCGGCGTGCCCTTGTCGAGCCCGTCGGTCGCCGCGTTGAACGCCTTGCAGAATTCCATGATGTTGACGCCGCGCTGACCCAATGCCGGCCCGAGCGGCGGCGAGGGGTTTGCGGTCCCCGCCGGAACTTGCAGCTTGATATAGCCGCTGATCTTCTTGGCCATGATGGCCTCCTTTCTTTCTGTCGCCGCGGATCAGGTCCGCGGCTCAAAATAAGCGGTCAAGCAGAAGGGCATCACCCCTTCCTCCCGCACGGACTCGCGCCCTTTTTCGACGCGAAGCGGCGCCGTTAGCGCCGGTGGAGCGAAAAGGCAAGGATTGCCTTGGTTCGCCCTCGGTGACGAAGGCGAAAACGGATCGATGTCTGCGGTGGAAAAGCGCAGAAATCCGCCGAACTTCACAGTGAAATACGATCCCGCGGGATCGTCACTTCATGCGTTCGACCTGTTCGAAGTCGAGCTCGACCGGCGTCGCGCGGCCAAAGATCGACACGCTGACCTTGACGCGCGCCTTGTCGAAGTCGAGTTCCTCGACGACGCCGTTGAAGCTTGCGAACGGGCCTTCGAGCACCTTGACCTGATCGCCGATCTCGTAATCGACGCGGATTTCGGTCTTCGGACGCGCCGCGGCCTCTTCCTTGCTGTTCAGGATGCGCGCGGCCTCCGCCTCGCTGATCGGCTGCGGCTTGCCCGACGAGCCGAGGAAGCCCGTGACCTTCGGCGTGTTCTTGACGAGGTGATAGACGTCGTCGGTCATCGTGAGCTTGGCGAGGACATAGCCGGGGAAGAATTTCCGTTCGGCCTGCACCTTCTTGCCGCGCTTGACCTCGGTGACGGTTTCGACCGGCACCTCGACCGCTTCGACGAGCTGGGTCAGGCCCATGCGCTCGGCCTCGGCGAGCACCGAATCGCGGACCTTGTTTTCGAAACCCGAATAGGCGTGAATGATGTACCAGCGCGCCATGTGTTGAAGTCCTGTCCTGTGAAACCGCGGCGATTAGCGCGCGAGCGACGTCAACCAGTTGACGATCGCGTTGAAAACCGTGTCGATGCCGAGGAAGAAGAGCGCGAGGATCGTCGTCATGATCAAGACCATGATCGTCGTCTGCATCGTCTCGCGGCCCGTGGGCCACACGATCTTGCCGGCTTCGGCGCGCACCTGACGGATAAATTCACCCGGGCTGGTCTTGGCCATGTCGATCGTCCTGTCCTTCAAGCGTCCAATATCTGGCCAGATGGGTCGCCGCCCGCGGCGCGTCAAGCGCGCTTCGGGCAATAGTCCGCCCACCCTCCCCGACCAGGTCGGCGAAAGGCGGAAGGAAAACGGCGCATCTGTCCGAATGAAAGCGGCCTTTAACCGCGCGTCCCGCCATTGGCAAGCAAATGGCGATGGTGCGGCCTGGCAGGGGCAGCAGGATTCGAACCCGCGACCCTCGGTTTTGGAGACCGATGCTCTACCAGCTGAGCTATACCCCTAGGCCGGAGTGCGCCCCTATACCGATTGCCGCATGGGAGCAAGGGGGATGAACGCCTTGCCAGCGGCTTCGGGGCTGATATGCGCAAACGCCATGTCGGCTGCCGCAACCTCCGCCGCCTCGACGCAGGCGCCCCAGCATTATCTGGGCGGCATCGCGCTGCGCCTGCTGGCGATGGCGAGCCTGTCGCTGATGTTCGTGCTCGTCAAATATGTCGACCGCGCCGGCATCCATATCGTCGAGAGCCTTTTCTGGCGGCAGGCATTGGTGCTGCCATTCCTGCTCGTCTGGATTCGCGCGACGACGGGCGGCTTCGCTTCGCTGAGGACGCAGCGCATCGGCGCGCATGCGCGGCGGATGACGATGGGGCTGGTCGGCATGGCGTGCAATTTCGGCGGGATGATCTTCCTGCCGATGGCCGAGGCGACGACGATCAGCCTGTCGGTGCCGATCTTTGCCGTGATCTTTGCCGCTGCACTGCTCGGCGAGCCGACGGGGTGGCAGCGGTGGAGCGCGGTGATCGTCGGCTTTGTCGGCGTGCTTGTCGTGCTCGACCCCGGCGCGAGCATCGCGGCGGGCTTTGGCGGCGATCATGGCATGGGCACGTTGATCGCGCTCGCGGGGGCGGTGATGACCGCGCTGATCACCATTGCGGTGCGTGACCTCGGCCGCACCGAGGCGGCGGCGACGATCGTCTTCTGGTTCAGCGCGCTGTCGATGATCCCGCTCGGGCTGATGCTGCCCTTTGTCATTACCTCGCACAGCGCGCAGGAATGGCTGCTCCTCCTCGGGCTCGGATTTTCGGGGGCCGTGGTCCAGATGGCATTGACCGGCGCGTTGCGGCTCGCGCCCGTCGCCGTGGTGATCCCGATGGATTACACCAGCCTGCTCTGGTCGATCGCGGCTGGCTGGTGGTTTTTTGGCACCTTCCCCGCCGAGACAACGTGGATCGGCGCGCCGCTGATCGTCGCGAGCGGGCTGTTCATCGCGTGGCGCGAACACCGGCTGCACATCGCACGGACCAAGGAGGTTGCCGCATGACCGGCGAGACGCCGCGCCCGATCCTCTATCACTGCCCCGACGCGCGTTCGCTGCGCTGCCTGTGGGCGGCCGAGGAAGCGGGGCTCGACATCGACCTGCGGCTGCTCAAGTTCCCGCCCCGCGCGTTCGAGCCCGATTATCGCAGCGTCAATCCGCTGATGACCGTCCCCGGCTGGGTCGAGGACGGCCGGTTGATGACCGAATCGGCGGCGATCTGCGAACGCATCGCCGAGGGAACATCGCTGGAGGTGCGGCGCGACGAGAGCGATTATTGGGCCTGGCGCAACTGGCTCCACCGCAGCGACGCGACGCTGACCTTTCCGCTGGCGATCATGATCCGCTACACGCGCGTCGAGCCCGAAGAGCGGCGGCTCGCGCAGGCGGTGCAGGATTACAAGGCTTTCTTCGGCGGCCGCGCCAGGAGCATCGAGGCGGCGCTGTCCGACGGGCGCGACTGGCTCGTCGCGGGGCGCTTCACCATCGCCGACATCGTGATCGGCTATGCGGCATTTCTTGCGACGACGCTGGGCGCCGACGATGTGCTGGGCGAAGCGACGCAGGCGTGGCTCGCCCGCTGCATGGCGCGCGAGGGGTTCGTGCGCGCACGGGCGCGGCAGTGAGGTGAATATGACCGACCCCGACGCGCGCTGGCACGCCCATATCTATTATGACGCCGCGGAGCGGGCGGCGGCGCTTGCGCTGCGCCAGGCGTTCGGTCGCGATGCCGCGATCCTGTTCGTCGGCGCGATGAGCGACGCGCCCGTCGGGCCGCATCCGATTGCGCAGTTCGAGGTGCATTTTCTTGGCGAACATCGTGCCGCCGTGGTCGCGGCAGTCGAGGCAACGGGGCTGCGCGCGCTGGTTCATCCGCTGACCGACGACGACCTTGCCGATCACACTACGCTTGCGCACTGGATCGGCGCGCCGCTCCCCCTCAACCTTTCGGTGCTCGATCCGCCGGGGACGAACCAGGGTGTCGCGCGCTTCGGCGTTTCGGATTTTTAAGCTTCGACCGGGCCGTCGGGGCCGAGGACATAGCCGCAGCCGAGCCGGTCGGCATCCTCGGCATCGGTGAGCGCGGCGACCGTGTGCCAGCCGTCGGCGCGCAGGCTTGCGGCGAGTTCGGCATCGTGGCCGAGCGGCAGGAAAATGCGGCGTTCGGCCTGATCGGCAGTGCCGAGTCCCGCGTCGATCAGCGGGTCGGGATAGAGCGAAAATCCGACCGCGGCTTCCTCCTGATCCTCGCCCAGCGGGATGGCATAGCTGCCGCCGCGCCCGACGGCGTCGCCCTGGCCGGGGACGAAGACCGAAAAGCCGAACCAGCTTTGATAGGCGAAGCCGTGCCGTTCGGTCGGGTCGAGCGTCAAGGTGACGCGGTCGCGCACCGGGGCGGCGATCGCCTGCAGCGCCTCTATCCGCGTCGCCAGCACGCCTTCGCTGTCGAACGCGGCAAGCTCGGCAATCGCGCGGTCGAAGGGGCCGGTCGCGCGGAGCAGCGGCAGATAGGCGTCGGCGCCGAGGCGCGTGAGTCCGCCGGCATCCTTGGCGTCGAGTTCGTCGCGGAGCTGGTCGAGCGGCACCTTCACCGGATGCACCTCGGCGAGCAGGTCGACGAGGTCGGGCAGGGTGAAGTCGATCGTCACCGGGCCGATGCCCGCGGCTTCGAGCGCGTCGATCGCGACGGTCACGATTTCGCGCGCCGCGGCGACGCTGTCGCTGCCGATCAGTTCGGCGCCGACCTGGAGCATTTCGCGCGCGGGGCGAAGCTGGCTTGCCCGCAGCTTGACCACCTGGCCGGCGTAGCAAAGGCGCAAGGGGCGGGGGGCGGCCGCGAGCAGCGAGGTCGCAATGCGTCCGACCTGCCGCGTGATGTCGGGGCGCAGCGCGAGCGTGCGCTGCGACACCGGATCGGTGAAGCGGAGCAGGTCGCGCGCCGACCGTTCGTCATTGCCGCCCAGCGTCTCGCGAAACTCGGCGAGCGGCGGCGACACGCGGCCATAGCCATGCGCGCGCATCGCATCGACCAGCGCGCGCGTGACGCGCGACGCCGCTTCGGCCTGCGCGGGCAGGCGGTCGCGGAGGCCTTCGGGCAGCAGGGCAGGGGCCTTGGTCATGGGGGCTCCTCTAGCCCTTGGTGCGGGCTTGTGAAAGCCCCTCCCCTGAAGGGGAGGGCGTAGCTGCGTCAGAACTTCAACCCCTTCACCGTCTTCACGCCGGGGAGCTGGCAGATCTGCCACAGCAGCGGCTCGGGCATGGCCGAGTCGATCGAGAGCAGCAGGATCGCCTCGCCGCCCGCTTCGCGGCGGCCGAGGTGGAAGGTGCCGATGTTGAGCCCGGCATCGCCCAGCGTCGACCCAATGCGGCCGATGAACCCCGGTGCGTCCTCGTTGACGATATAGAGCATGTCGCCGTCGAGGTCGGCCTCGACCTTGATGCCGAACATTTCGACGAGGCGCGGGTCGCCGTTGCTGAACAGGGTGCCCGCGACCGACCGGTCGCCCTGGCTCGTCGCGACGGTGACGCGGACGAGCGTGTGATAGTCGCCCTCGCGATCGTGACGCACTTCGCGCACGTCGAGCCCGCGTTCGCGCGCGAGATGCGGCGCGTTGACCATGTTCACGCTGTCCGAATAGCGGCGCATCAGCCCGGTGAGCACGGCAGCGGTAATCGGCTTCATGTTGAGTTCGGCCGCAGCGCCCTCGACCTCGATCGAGATGGTGGTGAGATTGTCGTGCGCGAGCTGGCCGACGAGGCTGCCGAGCTTTTCGGCAAGCTCCATATAGGGGCGCAGCTTCGGGGCTTCCTCGGCCGACAGGCTGGGGACGTTGAGCGCGTTGGTGATGCCGCCGGTCAGCAGATAGTCCGAAATCTGCTCGGCGACCTGAATCGCGACATTGACCTGCGCCTCGTCGGTCGACGCGCCGAGGTGCGGCGTGCAGATGAAGTTGGGCGCGCTGAACAGCGGGTGGTCGGCCGGCGGCGGCTCGACCGCGAAGACGTCGAGCGCGGCGCCCGCGACATGACCGCTTTCGAGCGCGTCCTTCAGCGCTTCCTCGTCGATCAGGCCGCCGCGCGCGCAGTTGATGATGCGCACGCCCTTCTTGGTCCTCGCGAGATTTTCGCGCGACAGCACGTTGCGCGTCTGGTCGGTGAGCGGCGTGTGCAAGGTGATGAAGTCGGCGCGCGCGAGCAAGGTGTCGAGATCGGCCTTTTCAACGCCCAGCTCGATCGCGCGCTCGGGCGTGAGGAAGGGGTCAAAGGCGACGACCTTCATTTTGAGGCCCAGCGCGCGTTCGGCGACGATGCTGCCGATATTGCCGCAGCCGATCAGGCCGAGCGTCTTCTGCGTCAGTTCGACACCCATGAAGTCGTTCTTCGGCCATTTCCCTTCCTGGGTGCGGGTGTTGGCTTCGGGGATCTGGCGCGCGAGCGCGAACATCATCGCGACCGCATGTTCGGCGGTGGTGATGCTGTTGCCGAAGGGCGTGTTCATCACGACGACGCCCTTGGCCGATGCGGCGGGGATGTCGATGTTGTCGACGCCGATGCCGGCGCGCCCGACAACTTTCAGGTTCGTCGCGGCGGCGAGGACGTCGGCGGTCACTTTGGTGGCCGAGCGGATGGCGAGGCCGTCATAATCGCCGATGATCGCGATCAGCTCGTCCTTGGTCTTGCCGGTGATCTCGTCGACCTGGATGCCGCGTTCCTTGAAGATCGCGGCGGCCTTGGGATCCATCTTGTCGCTGATGAGAACTTTGGGTTGGGTCATTTCGATATTCCTTTTACCTCGTCATTCCCGCGAAAGCGGGAACCCAGTGTGGGATCAGCCCAGGCACGCTCTGGGTCCCCGCTTTCGCGGGGATGACGAAAAAATGTTAGGCGGTGAGCGTTTCGTAGGCCCAGTCGAGCCACGGGCCGAGCGCTTCGATATCGGCGGTGTCGACGGTCGCGCCGCACCAGATGCGCAGCCCCGGGGGGGCGTCGCGATAGCCCGCGATGTCGAAGGCAGCGCCTTCGGCTTCGAGCAACCCCGCAAACTTCTTGATGAAGTCGGCATCGGCGCCCGCGACCGACAGGCAGACCGAGGTCTTCGAGCGGATTGCCGGATCGGCGGCGAGGTGGCTGAGCCAGTCGCGTTCCGCGACGATCGTGTCGAGCGCGGCGGCGTTGGCATCGCTGCGCGCCTTCAGCCCGTCGAGCCCGCCGACCGATTTCGCCCATTCGAGCGCGAAGATCGCGTCCTCGACCGCGAGCATCGACGGGGTGTTGATCGTCTCGCCCTTGAACACGCCCTCGACCAGCTTGCCGCCCTTGGTCAGGCGGAAGACTTTGGGGAGCGGCCAGGCGGGAGTGTGGCTTTCGAGCCGTTCGACCGCGCGCGGGCCGAGGATCAAGACGCCGTGGCCGCCTTCGCCGCCCAGCACTTTCTGCCAGCTGAAGGTCGCGACGTCGATCTTGTCCCACGGCAGGTCGTAAGCGAACACGGCGCTGGTCGCGTCGGCAAAGCTCAGCCCTTCGCGGTCGTCGGCGATCCAGTCGCCATCGGGAACGCGAACGCCGCTTGTGGTGCCGTTCCAGGTGAAGAGTACGTCGTTCGACCAGTCGACCTGAGCAAGGTCGGGAAGCTGGCCATAGTCGGCGCGCAGGATCGTCGGTTCGAGCTTGAGCTGCTTGGCGGCATCGGTGACCCAACCTTCACCGAAGCTTTCCCACGCAAGCGTCGTCACGGCGCGCTGCCCAAGCATCGTCCACATCGCCATTTCAAAGGCGCCGGTGTCCGAACCGGGCACGATACCGATGCGGTGCGTGTCGGGAAGCTGGAGCAGCTCGCGCATCAGGTCGATGCAATATGCGAGTCGCGACTTGCCGATCTTCGCGCGATGCGAACGGCCCAGCGAGTCGGTCGAAAGTTTTTCGGGGGTCCAGCCCGGCGGCTTGGCGCAGGGACCGGAAGAAAAAGTGGGGCGCGCAGGGCGCACCTGCGGCGTCGTTACGTCAGTCATCAGTCTCTCCTTGCAGAGAGCTCGCGCGGCGTTGGGACCGCGTGGCCCGGCGCCGCGTTTAAGGACGGCGCCGGGTTTGTCAAATGATTTGGGTCCTGACCCTGGCGGCGCGCCGCCTCAATAACCCTTGGCGCGGAAGAGCACCTGGCCGCGGCGCGCGACATAGAGCTTTTCGAAGGTGACGGGGTGGAAATAGGCTTCGACCCGGTCGCCTTCGGGGGTGGTGCCATAAACTTCGTAGCAGCCGCCATCGACCTTTAACTTGCGGACCTGCCAGCCGTCCTTGGTCAATTTCGATTCGAGCGCTTCGCGGCTCTTCCAGCCCGATTGCGGGCCGGCATCGCACTTGATCGCGCCGGTGGCGTGCGCGGGCGCCGACAGGCCCGCGGTGGCGGCGACGGCAAGCGCGAGCGCGGCGAGGGGGAGTTTGGTCATGGTCGGATTCCTTTCGGGGTTCGAGGGGGAGCGTCAACAGATTGGAGGCGCCGCGCCGCAAGGGCAAGCCAGACGAGGGCGAGCGGTGCGAAATGCGCGAGCGCCCCTGCAAGGCCATTGTGGACCCACCACCAGTGGAGGAGGGTGAGGAGCGCGGCGGGATAGGCGAGGCGCTGCAGCCGTTTCCACGCCGCTCCGAGCGCGCGCATCGCGGCATTGTTGCTCGTGCAGGCGAGCGGCAGCATCAGCGCGAGCGCGACCCATCCCGTCCAGATGCCCGGCGCGCCGATTTCGGCGAGCATGTCATCGAGATTGCCCATGTCGATCACGTAAAAGACGAGGTGCGCGAGCGCGTAGAGAAAGGCCGAAACGCCGAGCGCGCGGCGCCGGCGCAGCAGCCAGCCGAGCCAGCGGCGGGCGCCAAGCACGCCGGTCAGCGGGCCGATCAGCATCGCTGCGATCATCAGCCGCGCGCTCGTCTCGCCGGTCGGGTGGAGCATGTCCATCGTATCGATCGCGCCATCGAGCCATCCGGCGAGCATCAAGGCACCCGGAATCGCCAGCAGGAGCCAGAAAAAGGGCAGGCTGTTGAGCAGGGATCGCAGTTTTGCCACCGGCGTGGGATAGGGGAAAGCGGTCGCGATGGTCAATCAAAATGATAATCGTTCGCAACAAGGTCCGGGGCGTTAGCAATTGGTTAACGATAGTTCTTTAGATTTCGGGTCCATGTCCGGTGTCCGTTTCCCTCGTCCGATGCGCCCAGGCGCGGCCTTGCGGATTGTGCTGGTCGCCGCCCTTGCCGTCAGCCTGTCCGGCTGTATCGGCGGCAACGTGCCCGGCGACCGCCGTGCGCAAACGGGGTCGGGGCCGTCGACTGCAAAAGACCCGAAACTTTCGACAGTGCCTGCCTTTTCGACCCCCGAGGCGCGGCAGTGTGCGGTCGACCTCGAGCGGGCGGGGGTACGCTTCACGCCGCTCGCGAACCAGGATTTCGGCGGTGGGTGCAGCGCGATCGATTCGGTCAAGCTGCTCGACATCGGCACGCCGACGAGCAATCTCGGCCCGATGACCTGTCCGCTCGCGCGCAATTTCGCGGCGTGGGCGCAACATGCGGTGCGCCCCGCTGCGCGGCTCCATCTCGGCAGCGACGTGGTGAAGATCGAAACCTTCGGCACCTATAGCTGCCGCAACATCTATGGCGGCCGTTCGGGGCGCCTGTCGCAGCACGCCTATTCGAACGCGGTCGATGTTTCGGGATTTGTGCTCGCCGACGGGCGTCGCATCATGCTCGACGGCGGCTGGAACGGCGACCGCGCGTCGCAGCAATTCCTGCGTGCGTTGCACAAATCGGCGTGTCGCCGCTTCGGCACCGTGCTCGGCCCCGACTATAATGCCGCGCACTACAACCATTTTCATTTCGACATGAGCGGCAACGGCTATTGCCGCTGAGGCGGGGCCGTCTTGGCAAAGTCACGCGGACCGGCTAGCCGCGAGGGAATGACAAAAGACAAGCAACCCCATCGCTCGCGTTTCCACAAGGCCAAGGATGACGCGCAGTTCGCCCAGCAGGCGACGACCACCCCGCAGACCGCGAGCGAGGCATATAAGCTCGCCTTCCAGGATACCGACTTCCTGCTGCGCGAAGATTTGCGCCCGGTGCGCTTCCAGCTCGAGCTGCTCAAGCCCGAATTGCTGCTCGACGAGGCGGGAATCGAATCGACGCTCGTCATCTATGGCTCGGCGCGCATTCCCGAACCCGAGGTGGCCGACGGTCTGGAAGCCGCAGCGACCGACGACGTCCAGCGCAACATCGCGCGCCGCCTGAAGGCGAAGGCCAAATATTATGACGAGGCGCGCGCGCTCGCGCGGATCGCAAGCCAGGTGCCGTGCGACGAGGACGGTTGCCGTCATTTCGTTGTCTGCTCGGGCGGCGGTCCGTCGATCATGGAGGCGGCGAACCGCGGTGCGACCGACGAGGGGCGCGATTCGATCGGGCTCAACATCGTGCTGCCGCACGAACAGGCGCCGAACCGCTATGTCACCCCCGATCTCAGCTTTCAGTTCCACTATTTCGCGCTGCGCAAGATGCACTTCCTGCTCCGCGCGCGCGCGGTCGCGGTGTTCCCGGGCGGCTTCGGGACGTTCGACGAGATGTTCGAGCTGCTGACGCTGATCCAGACGGGCAAGATCAAGCCGATCCCGATCGTGCTGTTCGGCAAGGAATTCTGGCATCGCGTCGTCAATTTCGACGCGCTGGTCGAGGAAGGCGTGATCAGCGCCCGCGACCTCGACCTCTTTACCTTCGTCGAGACGGCGGCCGAGGCGTGGGCGATTATCGAGGAATTCTACGCGCAGGTTGAATCCTGACGCGCATCCTCCCTGTCGCGTAGCGATGGGGAGGACCGGTTTATTGCGACTGTTCTTCCAGATACAGGATCAGCGCTTCGCGATCTGCCGGATCGATGACGCCCGCGAACGCCATGCGCGTGCCGGGGAGCGCCTTCATCGGCGCTTCGAGATAGGTGTCGAGCGCGGGCTTGTCCCAGACCCCGCCCTTTGCCTTCATCGCGCCTGAATAGGAGAAGCCGGGGTGCGATGCGACCGTCCGGCCGACGATGCCGTGAAGATTGGGGCCGATGCCGCTGGCGCCGCCCTTGTCGATCGTGTGGCAGGCGACGCAGCGCTTGAAGACCTGCTCGCCCATCGCCGCGGTCGGCTCTACCGCGGGCGCAGCGCTTTCGGAGGCGGACGGCGCGTCGCCCGGTGCAGGGCCGTCGGCCTTGCCGCATCCGGCAAGGGCCATTGCGCCCGCCAGAACGACGGACGCGGGGCGCATTATTTCGCGGCTTCTGCCGGTGCCGCTTCGGTCGCTTCGCCTTCGGCGGGGGCGGCGCCTTCGGCCACCACGCCATCCTCTGCCGCGGCTTCACCTTCGGCCTGCACGGCTTCGGGAGCGGGGAGGGGCAGGTTCGAACCCATATTGTTCATGTAAACGATCAGGTTCGCGCGATCCTCGGCGCTCGACAGGCCGGCGAAAGACATTTTGGTGCCGGGCGCATATTTGCGCGGGCTTGCGAGCCACTCGTCCATCGCTTCAAACGTCCAGTTGCCCGGGACCGACTTCAAGGCATCCGAATAGGCGAAGCCTGCGACATGGCCGTGCGCCTTGCCGAGCGCACCATAGAGGTTGGGGCCGATGCCGTTGGCGCCGCCTGCGTCGATCGTGTGGCATGCCGCGCATTTCGCGAACACCGTCTCGCCCTTCGCCGGATCGGCGGCGGCGAGAAGGTTGGCGAGCGGAACGGCGGATTCGCCGCCACCGGCGCCCGCATCGGCGTCCTCGATCGGATAGCCGGGCTTTTCGGGGGCATGGGTCGCCGACAACATGCCGGTGCCGATCGTCAGGCCCAGCGCGCAAATGCCGGCGAACAATATCCAGCCGGCAATAGTGTTGTTGCGATTGTCCATGCTCTGCAGCCCCGTTCGATAGCCCCGGCGCGGGGCGCTTGCTGTGAATTTGGACGCTCCCTTACTGGCGCGCGGACGGCGGCGCAAGGGGATGAAATCGGCGAACGGGCCGGTTGCGCGTCGGCGGACCTCCCGCTATGCGCCGCGGCTCTGGCGCGGAAAGGCAGTCATGGGCAGTTATTCGGCATCGGCACAGCATCTGGTGGACGCGATGAAGGCGGCGGCGCTCGCCAATCCGGCGCGCGGCCTCGCGTTCCAGGGTGCCCCCGGCGCGAACAGCGACCTTGCGGCGCGCGAATATGACCCCAATTCGCTGCCGCTGCCCTGCTATTCGTTCGACGATGCGATCGATGCAGTGCGCGACGGCCGCGTCGACCGCGCGATCATCCCGATCGAGAACAGCCTGCACGGCCGCGTCGCCGACATCCATTTCCTGCTTCCCGAATCGGGGCTGCACATCGTTGGCGAGCATTTCCTGCCGATCCGCTACGGGCTGATGAGCCGCGACCTCGGGCCGGTGACGCGTGCGATGAGCCACGAGCAAGCGCTCGGCCAGTGCCGGCAGTGGCTGCGCGCGAACAATATCTCGCCCGTTGCGCACAGTGACACGGCGGGCGCTGCGGCATGGGTTGCCGATAGCGACGAGGTGGGGCTCGCTGCGCTTGCGCCGCCGCACGCGGCGGAACTCTATGGGCTGACGCTGCACGGCACCGGAATGGAAGATGCCGATTATAACATGACGCGCTTCGTCGTCCTCGCGCGCGAGCCGCTTTCCGACGTGTCGGCGATTGCCGCCCCGATGACGACCTTTGTCTTCGAGGTGAAGAATGTCCCCGCCGCGCTCTACAAGGCACTCGGCGGTTTTGCGACCAACGGCGTCAATATGACCAAGCTGGAAAGCTATCAGGTCGGCGGCAGCTTTGCGGCGACCAAATTCTATGCCGACATCGTCGGCGCGCCCGGCGACGAGCGGATCGACAATGCGCTCGACGAGCTGCAGTTCCAGACCAAATCGCTACGGTTGCTCGGCAGCTATGCGCAGGCGCGTCCGCGGCCCTGAACGACGAGGCTAGTCGCCGCGGCGACGCAGCATCCGCGCGGTTGTCGATGTCTGGACGACGAACAGCGTGACGAGGATGCTCGCAACGACGAGCGCGAACAGGTCGAACACCGAAAAATTGGTTCCGGCAACGTCCGCGGCGCCGATCACGGGCATGAGCGCGGTCATCGCCATCAGCATCAGTCGCAGTTCGGTCGGCCCGCCTGCCATGTAGGACAGACGAAATTCGCCGAGGATCTTCGCCGAAATGAAGGTGTGGATCGACAGCAGGAAATAGCCGATCACGGCCATCAGGGCGACGTCGAGCCGCATATAGGGGCTCATGCCGATCGCGCTGATCATCAGAAAGGTCGCGATCGCATCGACGCTATGATCGACGAAATAGCCGTAATTCGGCCGTTCGATGCCGCGCCAGCGCGCCAGGCTGCCGTCGAGCGAATCGCCGAACCAGTTGACGATATAGCCGACAAGCGAGAGGCCCAGCCACTCGCTGTCGACCCAGCTGAGCAGGTAGCCCGCGGCGACGAGCACCGCGCCCGCGAAGCCGAGCGCGGTGAGTTGGTCGGGCGTCACCCACGCGGGCAGCCGCGCGCAGAGCCAGTTGAGCAGGCGGCGCTCGCTGCGCGCGAGGATATTCTGCTGGATGCGGACCGGCGCCTTGGCGACGGGTTCGAACTTGCTCATGCCGACCCTTTGTTGCCGCCTGTCACAAAAGCGCCAGCCGGATGTCATCGCACCGTAATAGGGGCAATGTCAGCTATGCGAAAGGGCGGTGCGTTCGCTGCACCGCGCGTGTGCGGCGCTCAGTCGCGCCAGGGGCCGATTTCGCCGACTTCGCCGATAGTACGATATTGCACGCCGTCGCCCATCCATGCGACCTCCCACATCGGCGCCGGGCGCGCCCATTCGCCGATCACGAACAGCGGGATGCGGTTGCGCGCGACGAAGGCGAGGTCGTCGGGCGTCGGGCCTGGGACGATGGTTTCGGATTTCTGGTGGAGGCGGACGATCGCGATCGTGCCTGCGGGCGGCGGCGGAAGCGATTCGCGCGCGGGGAAGCCGAAACTTGCCGCGACCACCGGAAACCCCTTGTCGTCGCGCGCGAGCAGCAACAGCTTGTCGGCGGTGCCATAGGGGCCGCCAACGGGGCGCCCGACGACCTTGCGCCCCGCAACGGCCGCGAATTCGCGAATGTCGGCATCGGCAACGGGTGCGACGGCAGCGGGCGGCGCTTCGGCGGGCGCGTCAGCGGGGGCGGCGAGTTGCGCCGCGAGGACCAGCAGGGCGGCGATCAATGCGCGTCGCCCCAGCTCTTGCCCGCGCCGATATCGATGTCGAGCGGGACGCTGAGTTTCAGCACCGGCTCGGCCGCTCCCGCCATCACGCCGCGAATGACTTCCTTCGCGGGTTCCGCGAGGGCTTCGGGCGCCTCGAACACCAGTTCGTCATGGACCTGAAGCAGCATTTTGACGTCGGCGAGCCCCGCGGCGGCGAGCGCGGCGGGCATGCGCGCCATCGCGCGCTTGATGAGGTCGGCGCTCGTGCCCTGGATCGGCGCGTTGATCGCGGCGCGCTCGCTGCCCTGCCGCTCATTCTGGTTCGCGGCCTTGATCCGCGGGAACCAGGTTTTGCGACCGAACAAGGTTTCGGTATAGCCGCGCTCGCGCGCGCCCTCCAGCGTGTCGCGGATATAGTCGGAGATGCCGGGGAAGCGCTCGAAATAGCGGCTGATCAGCGCCTGCGCCTCGTCGGGGGTAATTTCGAGGCGGCCCGCGAGGCCCCAGCGCGAAATGCCGTAGAGGATCGAGAAATTGACCGTTTTTGCCTTGGCACGCGTGTCGCGATTGACCTCGCCGAACAATTCGATCGCGGTCGCGGCGTGAATGTCCTGCCCCTGCGCAAAGGCTTCCTTGAGTTCGGGAACGTCGGCCATATGCGCGGCGAGGCGCAGCTCGATCTGGCTATAGTCGGCGGCGAGCAGCAAGTGGCCGGGCGCGGCGACAAAGGCGTCGCGGATCTGGCGCCCGACCTCGGTGCGGATCGGGATATTCTGAAGATTGGGGTCGGTCGACGACAGCCGCCCGGTCTGCGCGCCGACGAGGCTGTAGCTGGTGTGGACGCGGCCCGTGCTTGCATTGATCTGCGCCTGGAGCGCGTCGGTATAGGTCGATTTGAGCTTCGAAAGCTGGCGCCATTCGAGGATGAGCCGCGCGATCGGCACGCCGTCGCGTTCGAGCCGTTCGAGCTCGTTCTGGTCGGTCGACCAGTCGCCCGACTTGCCCTTGCGCCCGCCCTTCAGCCCCAGTTTGTCGAACAATATTTCGCCGAGCTGCTTGGGGCTGCCGATGGTGAAGGGCTGGCCGGCCTCCTTGTGGATTTCGGCTTCGATGCGCTGCATTTCGGTGGCGAATTCGCCCGACAGCCGCGCCAGATAGTCGCGGTCGACCATGACGCCCGCGCGTTCCATCGATTCGACCACCGCGACGAGCGGGCGGTCGACCATTTCATATACGCGCGTCCCGCCTTCGAGCGGCAGGCGGAGCTTGAGCAGATTCCAGAGGCGCAGCGCGACGTCGGCGTCCTCGGCGGCATATTCGGTCGCGCGGTCCAGCGGTACTTCGGCAAAGCTGATCTGCGACTTGCCGGTGCCGCACATTTCCTTGAACGTCAGGCAGACATGGTCGAGGTGGAGCCTGGCAAGCTCGTCGAGGCCGTGGCCATGCTTGCCCGCATCGAGCGCGAAGCTCATGACGAGCGTGTCGTCATAGGGCGCGATCGCGATCCCATGCTGCGCGAGCACGCCGATGTCATATTTGAGGTTGTGGCCGACCTTGAGCACCGCCTCGTCGGCGAACAGGTCGCGCAGACGGTCGAGCGCCGCATCGAAATCGACCTGATCGGGGCGTTCGGCGAACATATCGGTCCCGCCATGGCCAAGCGGGACATAGCAGGCGCGCCCCGGCGCCGTCGCGAGGCTGACCCCGACGAGGCGGCCCGTGACGCTGTCGAGGCTTGCGGTTTCGGTATCGACCGCGACGACATGCGCGGCGCGCGCTTCGGCGATCCAGCGGTCGAGCGCGTCGAGCGTCGTGACGCATTCATAGGCCGCGCGGTCGATTTCCGGCATTGCAGGCAGGGCAGGCGTCGAAGGCGCCTCGGCTGCCGCCGCCGATGTCGCCTTCGGCAGCGTCGGCGGGCCGCCGGGCGACGCGCCATTGTCGAGCTTGGCCGAGAGCGAGCGGAAGCCATGCTCGTCGAGGAAGACCTTGAGCGGCGCGGGCGGGATCGCGCCAAGCTTCAACGCGTCGAGCGCGTCGGGGAGCGGGCAGTCGCGCTTCAGGTCGACGAGGATGCGCGACAGCCGCGCCATGTCGGCATGTTCGATCAGATTGTCGCGCAGCTTCGACGGCTTCATCGTCTCGGCGCCGGCGAGCGCCTTTTCGAGGTCGCCATATTCGACGATCAGCTTGGTCGCGGTCTTGGGCCCGACGCCGCGGACGCCGGGGACATTGTCGACGCTGTCGCCCATCAGCGCCAATATGTCGCCGACCAGTTCGGGGCCGACGCCGAACTTTTCGTGGACCGCCTCGACGCCGAGGCGGACATTCTTCATCGTGTCGAGCATGTCGACGCGCGGGCCTTCGTCGGGCTCGCGGACGAGCTGCATCAAATCCTTGTCGCTGCTGACGATGGTGACGTCCCAACCCTCGCGCACCGCCGCCTCGGTGTAGCTTGCGATGAGGTCGTCGGCCTCGAAATTCTCCATCTCGATGCACGGCAGCGAAAAGGCGCGCGTCGCGTGGCGGATCAGCGGGAATTGCGGAACGAGGTCCTCGGGCGGGTCGGGCCGGTTCGCCTTATACTGGTCGTAAATCTCGTTGCGGAACGACTGGCTCGAATGATCGAGGATGACGGCGAGGTGCGTCGGTCCGTCGGCCTCGTGCAGATCCTTCGCGAGCTTCCACAGCATCGTCGTATAGCCGTAAACCGCGCCGACGGGGACGCCCTGCGGGTTAGTCAGCGGTGGCAGGCGGTGATAGGCGCGGAAGATGTAGCTGGAGCCATCGACCAGATAGAGATGATTCTTGTCCGACATGGCGCGCGGTGTAGCAGGGGTGTCGCAGCCACGCGAGCGTCGATGGAGGCGCGCGGCGAAGTCCTTTCATCGCCGCGCGCCGGATATCAGTAACGGTTGCCGAGCTGGCCCCGTATCGCGCCGTCGGGATAGGCGGCGGTGTGGATGTTCACATAATAGTTGGAAAAATCGCGCTCGATCGAATCTTCGAGCCATTCGGAACGACCCTTGCAGCCTTTCCAGGCGCCTTCGTTCGATTTGGTGAGCGGGAGAACGACGGGGCCATTGGTCCCGGCACGCCCGCGGTGAATATGCATGCCGGTGATCGTGTCGATGTTACGAATATCCTTCACGTCATAGCAAATCTGGTTGAATTCGTCCGACACGCTAATCTCTGCCGTGGCCGAACCGTCGGGATCGCCGGGGCCGACCTCTTGCGCGCCGGTCAGATTGGTGCGGTGGGTTTCGGCAAGCGCTTCGGCAGTCCCTTCTTCGAGGGTTGCGCAGCCCGCGAGCATCGTGACCGCAAGCAGATGTGCGGCCCAAAAATTCTTGTCCATCACTCGTCTCCCAAGGATATGCAAAGCCCCAGACGGGCATGCGGATTGAACCCTTGAAGGAAGGCGGGGTTCCGCCGTCGCGCGCGGACCTCGATGCCGCTCTGGCGGGCGCGAGGCTTATTCGCGTCCTGTCGATCGCGCGCGCGGCTTCAGATCGAAGTGCATCACGTCTTCGCGGACGCCAAGCTTGGTATAGAGCGCCACCGCTGGATCGTCGCCGTAATCGGCCTGTACAAAGACCGCCCAGGCGCCCGTATCCGCGGCGATATATTGTAGTTCCTCGATCAGCCGTGTCGCAATTCCGCGGCGGCGATGGTCCTCGGCGACCGCAAGGTCGTAGAGATAGATTTCGTTGCGCGCCGCCTCGAGCTTGGGGAGTTCATAGGCGGTGAGGCCGCCGACGACCCGGCCTTTCGTTTCCGCCACCAGCAGGATGATCGCATCCCTGGCCAACTGGCGTGTCAGCCACGCGTTGTCCGGCGTGTCGCGGCGGTAGGTTTCATGGTCCTCAAAGGCCGCGGCGTAAAGGGCGTTGAGGTCGCGCATTGTGGCAACATCGTCGGGGCCAAGGCGTCGGATCCGCAGATCGGGGGAGGCTATCATGCCGCGGTATTTACGGGAAGAAATCGGGCAGGGCGAGCATGTGGAGCAAGGCCCGCTATGGATATTCGATCCGCAGCCTCGCCGCAGCCGCGACCGCCGCCGCGCGGGCGTCGTCGGTCGTGCCATCGGCTACCCGGGTCAATGTGACCCCCATGCGGCGCCAGGGGCGCGTTACGGGCTTGCCGAAGATGCGCGCATCGACGGATGTCTTGGCATTCGGCGGCACAAGCGCGTCCGCGAGGCCTGCGATTGAGAAACTCTCCGCATCGCGGTCGGCGAGCAGCACCGCGCTCGCGCTGGCGTGCGGGACGGCGACGTCGGGAATCGGCAGGCCGAGGATCGCGCGCGCGTGAAGGTCGAACTCCGACAATTGCTGCGAGATCAAAGTCACCATCCCCGTGTCGTGCGGCCGCGGTGAGAGTTCGGAGAAGATGACGGCATCGCCCTTCACGAAAAATTCGACGCCGAAAATGCCGTGCCCGCCGAGCGCGTCGACGACCTTGGCCGCCATATCCTGCGCGGCCTTGAGCGCCGCCGCCGACATCGCGGCGGGTTGCCAGCTTTCGCGATAATCGCCGCGTTCCTGCCGGTGGCCGATCGGCGGGCAGAAGGACACGCCGTCCTTGTGCCGCACGGTCAGCAGCGTGATTTCATAGTCGAAGTCGATGAAGGCCTCGGCAATCACGCGCAGCCGGTCGCCGCGCATCCCGGCGGCGGCATAGTCCCACGCCGCGTCGATGCCCGCGGCGTCATTGACCGTGCTCTGCCCCTTGCCCGACGAAGACATGACGGGCTTCACGACGAGCGGAAAGCCGATGCGCGTCGCCGCGGCCGCGAGCTCGTCGCGGCTGGTTGCATATTCGAAGGTCGAGGTGACGAGGCCAAGCTCGCTTGCGGCAAGATCGCGGATTGCGTCGCGGTTCATCGTGAGCTGCGCCGCGCGCGCCGACGGGACGACGTGAAAGCCCCCGGCCTCGACCTCGGCCAATATCTCGGTTCGGATCGCCTCGATCTCGGGGACGATATGATCGGGGCGATGCTTTTCGATCGCGGCGCGCAGCGCGTCGCCGTCGAGCATCGAAAACACCTCGGCCGCGTCGGCAACCTGCATTGCGGGTGCGCCCGCATAGCTGTCGCAGGCGACGACATGGCAACCGAGCCTTTTCGCCGAAATCACGAACTCGCGCCCCAGCTCGCCCGAGCCGAGGAGGAGGATTTTTGCGGTCGGGGTCATTCGGGCCAGTTTTCCGTATCGTGGTCGGGATGCTGGTGGTTCGACGCCGCGATTGCGCCGACATAATCGGCCATCACCTCTTCGGTCGTCCCTTCCTGATGCAAGGACGGCAGCGTATCGAACCACGGCATCCGCGCCTCGACCCCGAACTGATATTTGGGGGTGAAGCGCGCGGGTTCGTCGAACGAGCCGGTGGTCAGATTGAGATGCTTCGACGCGAGATAGTCGTAATAGAGCGGCGTCCCGCAATCGCGGCAGAAACCGCGCGCGACCTGGTCCGAACTGTTGAACGAGGCCGGCTCCCCGCGCGTCCAGACGATCGCGTCGCGAGGAATGCCGACGAGCGCGGCAAAGAAATTGCCCGCCGCTTTCTGGCACATGCGGCAATGGCAAATGTGCGACGTGTCGAGCATCGCGGAGACATGATAGCGGACCGCGCCGCATTGGCAGCCGCCGGAGGCGTCGGTTTCAATTCGCTCGAGCTTTTCCGGCATGGCGCTTCACTCCCACTCGATCGTTCCCGGCGGCTTTGACGTATAATCATATACCACGCGGTTGATGCCCTGCACCTCGTTGATGATGCGCGTCGCGCAGCGGCTGAGGAAACCGGCGTCAAAGGGGTAGATGTCGGCGGTCATGCCGTCGGTCGAGGTGACGGCGCGCAGCGCGCAGACATGGTCGTAGGTGCGATAGTCGCCCATCACCCCGACGGTCTTGACCGGGAGGAGCACCGCGAACGCCTGCCAGATCGCGTCGTAGAGGCCCGCATTGCGAATCTCTTCGAGATAGATGGCATCGGCCTTGCGGAGGATGTCGCAGCGCTCCTTCGACACTTCGCCCGGGATGCGGATCGCGAGGCCGGGGCCGGGGAAGGGGTGGCGGCCGACGAAGATGTCGGGGAGGCCAAGCTCCTTGCCGAGCAGGCGCACCTCGTCCTTGAACAGCTCGCGCAAGGGCTCGACGAGCTGCATGTTCATGCGCTCGGGCAGGCCGCCGACATTGTGGTGGCTCTTGATCGTCACGCTCGGTCCGCCGGTGAAGGAGACCGACTCGATCACGTCGGGATAGAGCGTGCCCTGCGCGAGGAAGTCGGCGCCGCCGATCTTCTTCGCCTCTTCCTCGAACACATTGATGAACTCGGCGCCGATGAACTTGCGCTTCGCTTCGGGGTCGGTGACGCCGGCGAGCCCCTTCATGAAGCGTTCCTCGGCGTCGACGACGACGAGCGGGATATTGTAATGGCCGCGGAACAACTCCTCGACCTGCTTGCGCTCGTTCATGCGCAGCAGGCCGTGGTCGACGAAGACGCAGGTGAGTTGCTCGCCGATCGCTTCGTGGATCAGCACCGCCGCGACCGCGCTGTCGACGCCGCCTGACAGGCCGCAGAGCACGCGCTGGTCGCCGACCTGCTCACGGATTTCGGCGATCTTGGTGGCGCGGAACTCGGCCATCGTCCAGTCGCCCGCGCATCCGCAGACGTGGCGCACGAAATTGGCGATCAGCCTGGCGCCGTCGGGGGTGTGGACGACCTCCGGGTGGAACTGCGTGCCGTAATAGCGGCGCTCGTCGTCGGCGATCAGCGCGAAGGGCGCGCCGTCGCTGACCGCGACGATGCGAAAGCCGGGGGCGAATTTGGTCACGCGGTCGCCGTGGCTCATCCACACCTGGTGGCGCTCGCCGACGTCCCAGAGGCCGTCGAAGAGCACGCAGGGTTCGGTGACCGTCAGGAAGGCGCGGCCGAATTCGCCGTCGCGCTCGCCGTCGATGCCGCCGGGCTCGACCTGCCCGCCGAGCTGCTGGCTCATCACCTGCTGGCCGTAGCAGATGCCCAGAATAGGGAGGCCGCTGTCGAAGATCGACTGCGGCGCGCGCGGGCTGCCAGGTGCGGGGACCGAGGCGGGCGAGCCCGAGAGGATCACGCCCTTCGGCTGCATGCGTTCGAGCGCGGCCTCGGCGGCGCTGAACGGCACGATCTCGCTATAGACCCCGGCTTCGCGAACGCGGCGGGCGATGAGCTGGGTCACCTGGCTGCCGAAGTCGACAATCAGGATGGATTCGGGGGCGGCGGAGGGGTTGGGAGTCGGCATGGCTGGCCGATAAGGAAGCGAAGCGATGCTGTCCAGCGGTCGGTGGTGGTCATTCGTCGATTGCGGATCGTGGTGCCATAAGTTTGCGACATTTGCCGCCTAGCCGGTCCGCAGTCATCGACCGTCCGCATTCGCGGACCGATTGGCTGTACCAAAATAACAGAATCAAGAAGTTAGTCAGGAAAGGCTCCCCTCCCCAATGACGATGTCATGCTCCCCGCTGTCGTTGCGCGCGGCGCTGCTGGCCGCAACGGCGTCGCTGGCCGTCCCGGCACAGGCCGATACAGCGAAGGCTGCAGCCGATGCGGCCACGGCGGCCGACACCGCGCAACCGGCGCAACCGGTCGCGGTACCCGCCGACAGCATCGAGAACACAGTGTTCGGCGGGGAGGAAGGCGATGAAATCATCGTGACCGCCCCCCGGCTTGCGGGCCAGCTTGACACCGATATCAAGGCCGAGGCTGAACTCGATGAGGCCGCGATCGCGAGCTATGGCGCGTCGAACGTGTCGGAACTGCTTGAAGCGCTCGCGCCGCAGACGCGCTCGGGGCGGGGACGCGGCAGCGGGCGACCGGTAATCCTGGTCAACGGGCGCCGTGTCGGCGGCTTCGGCGAGGTCCGCAACCTTCCCCCCGACGCCATCGCGAAGGTCGAGATTTTTCCGGAGGAGGTCGCGCTCCAATACGGATATTCCGCCGACGAACGCGTCGTGAACCTGGTGCTCAAACCCAATTTTCGCCAGATCGCCCTCGAAGGCGAGGCGGGCATCCCGACGCAGGGCGGGCGTTTCCACAGCGAACTCGAACCGAGCTTCCTGGCCATCGGCGAAAAGGGGCGCGTCAATATCAATGGAGGATGGGAGCATCGAACGATGCTGCGCGAAACCGACCGCGACATCGCCTATGATCCGGCGACCGGCCGCGCCGCCGAGGCGCCCGCACGCAGCCTGCTCCCGGCGACCGACGAATATAAGCTCGATGCAACCATCCAGCGCAGCCTCGACAAGGTGACTGACGCCTCGATCAACCTGCGCTTCGACCAGACCGACAGCCTGTCGTGGCTGGGACCGCGCAATGGCGATGCGAACGATCCGCTGACCCGCGACAGTCGCAGTCGTAATCTCAGCGGCACCGCCAGCGTCAACGGTATGCTCGGCGACTGGCGCTGGTCGGCGACAGGCAATTATGCCGACGCGGATTCGCGTATCTTTACCGACCGGAATGCAGGCGCGCGCGACCGTTTCGACAGCAGCCAGCAGAGTTTTGGCGGCAATGCCAATCTGTCGGGCACGGTGACCGAGGGCTGGGCAGGGCCGATTCGCCTCTCGATGACAGGGAGCTATTCCGGCATCCGGTTCGACAGCCGCTCCGAACGGTCGGGCGACGTGACGCTGACCGAATTGTCGCGCGATACGCCGAGCGTGTTCGGATCGCTCACCGTGCCGCTGCTCGACCCCGAATATGATGTCGCGAACATCGGGCGCGTGTCGCTGACGCTGAGCGGGCAGACGCAAAAGCCCAGCGATTTTCAGTCGCTCGTCAATTGGGGAGCGAGCCTCAACTGGGGCGTGACCGACAGCCTGTCGCTGCTCGCCAGCTTCAACAGCGACGAAGCGGCGCCCGGCATCCAGCAACTCGGCGCGGCGCCGCTCGTGACGCCCGCGGTCACCTATTATGATTTCCAGACCGGGCAGACGGTGGAGATCACGACAACGACCGGCGGCAATCCATTCCTGCTCGCCGAACGGCGCCGCGACCTCAAGCTCGGGGTCAACTGGTCGCCGCCGATGGTCGAAGGCCTCAACCTGTCGGTCAATTACAACCGTAACGTCAGCCATGACACCGCCGAAAGCTTCCCGCTGCTGACGCCCGAAATCGAAGCGGCCTTTCCCGACCGTGTGACGCGCGACGCCGGTGGCGTGCTCGTGGCGCTCGACCAGCGGCCGGTCAATTTCAACCGCAGCGAAAATTCACAGATCCGCTGGGGGCTGAATTTCGGGAAGAGCTTTGGCCAATCGGACGAGCGTGGCGGCGGGCGCCGGGGCGAAGGCGGTCCGCCGCCAGGCGGCGCGCGCGAGGGCGCGGGTGGGCCTCCGCCGGGGGCGGCCCGCGGCCCGCGGCCGGGCGGCAGTGGCGGCGGTATGCGCGGCCGGATGTTCGGCGGGCCGCAGGGCGGGCGCTGGCAGGTGTCGCTCTATCATACGCTGAGGCTCACCGACACGGCGCTCATCCGGCCCGGCGTCCCCGAGCTCGACCGTCTCAATGGCTCGGCGACCGGCAATAATGGTGGAAGCAATCGGCATCTTGTCGAACTCGACGGCGGCGTCTTTTACAAGGGCGTCGGCGCGCGCTTCAGCGCCAAATATGACAGCGGCAGCCGCGTGACGGGCGGCACCGCGGGCGACCTGCATTTCGGCGATCTTGCGACCTTCAACCTGCGCATGTTCGTCGACCTGAACCAGAAGCCCAAGATCACCGAAGCGCTGCCCTTCCTGAAGGGTTCGCGCCTGCGGCTTGCGATCGACAATATCTTTGACGCGCAGCGCCGGATCAGTGACGCAAACGGGGTCGTGCCGTTCAACTATCAACCGGGATATATCGACCCGCTGGGCCGCTACATCGAGATCGAGTGGCGGAAGAGCTTCTAGCGCTTGTCCTGTTTGGATTGAACCGATTCAAGCCGCTCCCCTGAAGGAGAGGGGCTTGATTCCACCCAAACCGAACAAGCTCTAGGCCGCGAGGCCCGGGGCACCGTGCATCGGCTCGGGCGCCGGGCGAGCGGGAACGAAGGTCAGCGCCTTGACGAATTGCCCGGTGCAGCTTTGCCAGCTGTAGCGCGCGCCGAGCGCTGCGGCATCGGCGCGCTCGCGCATCAGCGCGGCGGCGATCGCCTCGTCCAGATCCTCGTCGAGCGCGCCGGCCTTCTCGGTCACGATATCGGCCGGCCCAGCCACCGGATAGGCCGCGACGGGGGTGCCGCAGCTCAGCGCCTCGATGATCACCAGTCCGAAAGTATCGGTGCGACTCGGAAAGACGAAAACATCGGCGCCGGCATAGGCAGCGGCGAGCGCCTCGCCCGTCTGCTTGCCGAGGAAATGCACATGCGGGTAGCGCGCGCGCAATTCGGCGAGCGCGGGGCCGTCGCCGACGACAACCTTGGTGCCCGGCTGCGCGGTGTCGAGAAAGGCCTCGATATTCTTTTCGACCGCGACGCGCCCGACATAGAGCTGGATCGGACGCGCCAGTCCGGAGAAGCCGGGGTGCGGCGGACGGTCAGGCCGGAACAGGCGGTGGTCGACGCCGCGTTCCCAGAGCATCGTCCGGTCGAGACCCTGCGCCGCCAGCTCGTTCACGAGCGAGGGCGTCGCGACCATGATGTGCTGCGCGGGGCGGTGGAACCAGCGAATGAAGCGCCAGACCAGATCGGGCGAAATAGGGAGGCGCGCCGCGACATAGTCGGGGAAGCGCGTGTGATAGGCGGTGGTGAAGGGAAAGCCGTTCCTGATGCACCAGCGCCGCGCCGCGAGGCCCAATGGTCCTTCGGTCGATATGTGAATTGCTTGCGGATCGAACGTACGGATGCGGCGACCCACCGCGCGCTGTCCGGCAAAGGCGAGGCGGATTTCGGAATAGGAAGGGCAGGGGATCGAACGGAAGAGGTCGGGCGAGACGACGCCGACCTCATGCCCCGCGGCGCGAAGTTCGCCGATTGTCGCCTGGAGCGTGCGGACGACGCCGTTGACCTGCGGCTCCCACGCATCGGTGACGATCAATATCCTCATGCGGCGCGTGCCGGCGACGGAAGCTCGAGTTGCGCCGGTGCGTCGCGCGCCTCGACCTCCTTGGCCCAGTGCAAAATCTCCATGCGTCCGTCGTGATGCTCGACCAATGCGGTGCAGCCTTCGACCCAGTCGCCGTCGTTATAATAATCGACGCCTTCGATTTCGCGCATCTCGGCACTGTGGATGTGGCCGCACACGACGCCGTCGACTCCGCGCGAGCGTGCGGCATGCGCGACGACCTCTTCATAGCGGCCGATGAACTGCACGGCATTCTTGACCTTATGCTTGGCGACCATCGACAGCGACCAATAGGGAAGGCCGAGCTTGCCGCGCACCCAGTTGACCGCGACATTGCACTTCATCAGCGTCGTGTAGGCAGCGTCGCCGACAAAGGCGAGCCAGCGGTGCGCGAGCATTACCGCGTCGAATTCGTCACCGTGGACGACGAGCAGCTTGCGGCCGTCGGCGGTTTCGTGAACCGCCTCGCGGCGGATTTCGACGCCGCCGAAATCGAAGCCGTCGAAGGGCTTGACCATCTCGTCATGGTTGCCGGGAACATAGACGACGCGCGCGCCGCGCTTGGCGCGCTTGAGCACGCGCCACACCACGTCATTATGCTCGGGCGGCCAGAAGTGCCGCTTCTTGAGCCGCCATCCGTCGATGATGTCGCCGACAAGGTAGAGCGTCTCGCAATCGACATGGTCGAAGAAGTCGATGAGCAGCTTAGCGTTGCAGCCGCGCGTGCCGAGGTGGATGTCGCTGACCCACACGGTGCGATAGCTCCGCCGTTCGCCGATCACCCGTTCGGGAACATGCGGTTCACTGTTGAACGGATCGGCAAATCGCGCGGGGATCGGCAGGGTCGAGATCGAGGCCATGTCGTACTCCGTAAGCAGCTCTTGGCTGCCCCCGGCCTAGACAGGAGATTTGTTACACGCGGCGAATCAAAGCCGCGACAGTTTGAAGAAAGATCGGTGGCGGTTCGGTGACGTTGCTCCAGAGTGACACCTATCCTCCCCCTCGATGGGGGAGGCAGCGAGACTTGCGAATTTGTTCGTTGGTCGCAGCGGTGGGGGTGATTTCTCGGCCTTACACCGGCGGCGCAAGGCCGCACCTTCATCCTCATCCAACTTCCCCCATCAAGGGGGAAGAGATCAGGTCCGCCGGATAACCAAATTCCTGATTTCGCTCATGTCCTCCATCGCGAATCGGACGCCTTCACGGCCGAGGCCGCTGTCCTTGACTCCGCCATAGGGCATGTTGTCGACGCGATAGGAGGAGACGTCGTTGACGACGATGCCGCCGACCTCGAGCTCGTCCCAAGCCTCGAGCACCTTGTGCAGATCGCGCGTGAAGAGGCCGGCCTGGAGGCCGAACTTGCTGTCGTTGACTTCGGCAAGCGCCTTTTTCCAGTCGGTGAATTTCGAGAGGATGACGACGGGGCCGAAGGCTTCCTCGCGCACGACATCGCTGTTTTCGGGGGCGTCTTCGAGCAAGGTCGCCTCCAGCATATTGCCATCGCAGCCGCCACCCGCGAGCAGTGTCGCGCCCGCGCCGACCGCATCGTCGATCCAGCCTTTCAGCCGCTGCGCCTCCTTGGCGGAGATCATCGGGCCGATGAAGGTGTCGCGATGCTTGGGATCGCCAGATTTCAGCGTCTTGACCCTGGCGACCAGCATGTCGCGGAAGCGGTCGTAGATGTCGGCGTGGATGATCACGCGCTGGACGTGGATGCAGCTTTGCCCCGACTGGTAATAGCCGCCGAAGATGATGCGTTCGAGCGCGTGATCGAGATCGGCGTCCTTGTCGACGACGACCGCGGCATTGCCGCCGAGTTCGAGCACGACCTTCTTCTTCCCCGCCTTGGCCTTCAAATCCCAGCCGACGCCGGGCGAGCCGGTGAAGGAAAGGAGTTTCAACCGCTCGTCGGTGGTGAACAGGTCGGCGCCGTCACGGCTTGCAGGCAAAATGCTGAATGCGCCTTCGGGCAATATGTCGCATTCGGCAAGAATCTCGCCCATGATGATCGCGCCCAACGGCGTCATCGACGCGGGCTTCATCACGAAAGGACAGCCGATCGCGATCGCTGGCGCGATCTTGTGCGCGGCGAGGTTGAGCGGGAAATTGAACGGCGAGATGAAGCTGCACGGCCCGATCGGCACGCGCTTCCACATCCCCATATAGCCCTTGGCGCGCGCCGAAATGTCGAGCGGCTGGATCTCGCCATAGTTGCGCACCGCCTCTTCGGCCGCGATGCGGAAGGTGTCGATCAGGCGGCTGACCTCGCCCTCGCTGTCGGCAATCGGCTTCCCCGCCTCGATGCACAGCGCATAGGCGAGTTCGTCGAAGCGTTCCTTGAAGCGCGCGACGCAATGGTTGAGGACGTCCTGTTTCTCGTAGCTCGCAAGCCGCGCCATCGGCTCGGCGGCGCGCACCGCGCCGGCAATCGCCTCGTCGATCACGTCTGGGGTCGCGAGCGCGGTACGGAACGCGGCTTCACCGGTATATTTGTCGGTGACGACAAGGTCGGTATTGGGCTGCGCCGCCTTGTTGTTGAGATAGAGCGGATAGACGTCTTTGAGCTTCATCGCATCTCTCCCCCCTCCCCTTCAGGGGAGGGGCCGGGGGTGGGGCCATCGGGGTAGCAAAAGGCCGCAGCCTCCACCCCAACCCCTCCCCTGAAGGGGAGGGGCTTAGGCGCTTATAATTCCTTCGACAATTTCTTGATGTCGATGTTCAAAATCTGGTCATTCTCCGAATAATCGACCGGACAGTCGATCAGGTGGACGCCCGGCGTGTCGGTGCAATGCTGCAGCACCGCCTTCAGATGCGCGGCGCTTTCGACGCGGTGGCCGTGCGCGCCATAGCTTTCGGCATATTTGACGAAATCGGGATTGCCATAGGTCAGCCCCCAATCCTCGAACCCCATGTTCGCCTGTTTCCAGCGGATCATGCCATAGCTGTTGTCGTTTAGGATCAGCACGGTGAGATTGAGGCCGAGCCGCACCGCGGTCTCCATTTCCTGGCTGTTCATCATGAAACCGCCGTCGCCGCAGATCGCCATGACCTTGCGATCGGGATAGACCATCGCCGACATCATCGCGCTCGGCAGCCCCGCGCCCATCGTCGCGAGCGCATTGTCGAGCAGCACGGTGTTCGGCTTGCACGCCGTATAGCCGCGCGCGAACCAGATCTTGTACACGCCATTGTCGAGGCAGATGATGCCGTCGTCGGGCATCGCGTCGCGGACCTGCTGGACGAGGTGCGGCGGAAAGATCGGGAAGCGAGCATCGTCGGCCAGCCCGCGCGTATGGTCGACCTCCGCCGCGCGATAGGCGAGCATATGATCGAAATTCCAGCCGCCGTTGGGGACGATATCTTCCTTCATCTGCCAAACGGCATTGGCAATATCGCCGATCACCTCGATATGCGGGAAATAGACGGGGTCGACCTCGGCGGTCTTGGTCGACACATGGATGACGGTCGGTCCGTCCTGCTGCATGAAGAAGGGCGGCTTTTCGATCACGTCATGGCCAAGGTTGACGATGCAGTCCGCAGCCTCGACCGCGCGGTGGACGAAATCGCCCGCTGACAAGGCCGCGCAACCGAGGAATTTCGGATGCCGCTCGTCAATCACGCCCTTGCCGAGTTGCGTCGTCAGAAAGGGGATGCCGGTCTTTTCGATGAATTGCAGCAACATGCGGCTCGTCATCGTGCGGTTCGCGCCCGCGCCGATTACGAGGACGGGTGACTTCGCTTTTTCGAGCGCCTTCACCGCCTCGCGGATCGATTTGCTGTCGGCGTTCGGGCGCCGCGAATGGCTGCGCTTGAGCGGGGTGGAGTCGGTATGTTCGTCGGCGATGTCCTCGGGCAGTTCGATATGCACCGCGCCGGGCTTTTCCTCTTCGGCGAGGCGAAAGGCCTCGCGCACGCGGCTCGGGATATTGTCCGACGAGGCCATCTGGTGCGTGAACTTGGTGATCGGCCCCATCATCCGCACGACGTCGAGGATCTGGAAGCGGCCCTGCTTCGATTTCTTGATCGGCTTTTGCCCGGTGATCATCATCATCGGCATCCCGCCGAGTTGGGCATAGGCCGCCGCGGTCACGAAATTGGTCGCCCCCGGCCCGAGCGTCGCGAGGCACACGCCGGTCTTGCCGGTGTGCCGCCCATAGGTGGCGGCCATGAACCCTGCACCCTGTTCGTGGCGTGTGAGGATGAGCTTGATCTTCTTCGACCGCGACAGACTGTCGAGAAAATCGAGATTTTCCTCGCCGGGAACGCCGAAAATATACTCGACACCCTCTTCCTCGAGGCATTCGATGAACAGGTCGGATGCTTTTTTCATGCGTGTCGCCCCCTTAAGCCGCGCACCGCCATGGTGCGGCCCCAGATCATGCCGGCGACCCTTCGGCATCATGTCGTTGCAGCGGCGCCCGTCGTAAGCCCGCGAGTCCCTGCTGCATCACGCAGGATTTGTAACGAGGGGGGAGGGGGTTGTCACGCGGGGTGTCTTCGGTCGCATTCATGGGGGTTCGCGCAGAGGCAGGCGGTGGGGGCGAGTTTGGGGGTTGAGCAAGCTGAGGCCTTAATTCCGTAACTCACATCCATGTAAAGCCACGCTTGACATGTTGCATGTAAAGTGATACTTTCCACTCGTGGAGATCGAGAGCATCAGCCATAAAGCGCTGCGGCGGTTCGTCGAGACGGGCAAGCCGAAGGGCCTGCCGGGTGATCTGATCGACCGTCTCTCCAGGATGATGAACTTCATCATCGCGGCAGAGACGATCGACGAACTTGGAACGCCGCCCAACTATGGCCTGCATCCCCTGACGGGAGACCGGGCCGGGACATGGGCGATGACCGTCACGCGCAATTGGCGGATGACATTCTCGATCAACGACCAGGGGGCGATTATCGACCTGGATTTGGAGGATTATCACTGATGGCTATCAAGGTTCACCCCTCTTTCGCGATCCACGCCGGCGAGTGGCTGAAGACCGAGATCGTCGAAGCGCATGGCGTATCGATCAATGACCTGGCGGAGGCGTTCGGCGTCAGCCGCCAGTCGGTGAGCGCCGTGCTCAATGGCCGCGCGGCGCTGACCGCCGATATGGCCATCCGCTTTGAGAAGGCGTTCGGCGTGAAGGCCGAGACGCTGCTGCGGATGCATTCGCGCTATGAACTCGCCAAGGCGAGAGAGCATGAAGCCGACCTCGTCGTGAAGCGGCTGATCGCGGCCTGAGCCATGACGGCGTAGGGGAAGCGATTTGCCTTGTTTCGAAATCCGGTATCGAATTCAGGGGTTAAGTGAGTTGTCGCTGTAATTTAAAACAGGGGATTCCTCGCGACTTATTGAGCCTCCAAATACATTGGTTAGACAATGCAACACAGTTCCAATAATTCGCCCAACGGTTAGCCCGCTCAATCAATATCGAACAACCCCGCCAACTGCTCGACCATCGTGCCGCCCAATTGCTCGGCGTCCATGATCGTCACCGCGCGGCTGTAATAGCGGGTGACGTCGTGACCGATGCCGATCGCGCAAAGCTCCACCGGCGATTTCTTTTCGATCCACTCGATCACCTGCCGCAGATGCTGGTCGAGATAGGCGCCGTGGTTGACCGACAGCGTGCTGTCGTCGACCGGCGCGCCGTCGGAAATCACCATCATGATACGGCGTTCCTCGGGGCGGTTGACGATCCGGCTGTGCGCCCACATCAGCGCCTCGCCGTCGATATTCTCCTTGAGAAGCCCTTCGCGCATCATCAGCCCGAGCGACTTGCGCGCGCGGCGATAGGGTTCATCGGCGGGCTTGTAGATGATGTGCCTGAGGTCGTTGAGGCGGCCGGGGTGCAGCGGTCGGCCGGCGGCGAGCCAGTCCTCGCGGCTCTGCCCGCCCTTCCATGTCCGCGTCGTGAAGCCGAGGATTTCGGTCTTCACGCCGCAGCGTTCGAGCGTGCGCGCGAGGATGTCGGCGCTGATCGCCGCGATGCTGATCGGGCGCCCGCGCATCGATCCCGAATTGTCGATGAGAAGCGAGACGACGGTGTCGCGAAAGTCGGTGTCGCGCTCGATCTTGTATGACAGCGAATGGCCGGGCGACACGATGACGCGTGCGAGCCGCGCGGCGTCGAGCTGGCCTTCCTCCTGGTCGAAGTCCCACGCGCGGTTCTGCTGCGCCATCAGGCGGCGCTGGAGCCGGTTGGCGAGCTTGGTCACCGCGCCCTGCAGATGCGTCATCTGCTGGTCAAGATAGGCGCGCAGGCGGGTGAGTTCGTCGGCGTCGCAAAGTTCGGTCGCGGCGACGATCTCGTCATGCTTTTCGGTGAAGCGCAGATAGTTGAAATCGGGAACGTCGGTCGGCAGGCGGTTGGGGCGGACGGGGAGCATGCCCTCGTCGCCTTCGCCGCCCATTTCGGGCTCGCCGTCGGCTTCCATCTCCTGCGCGTCGGGGTCGCTGTCGCCGTCGTCGGCCTGATCGCCCGCCATTTCGGCGCGCGCGTCGACCTGGCTCTCGCCGCTGCCGCCGTCCTCGCTTTCCTGCTCCTCGGCGCTTTCCTCGGCCTCGGTCTCGTCGTCCTCGCCGCCGTCCTCGGCTCCCTCTTCGAGCGGCTCGTCGCCGTGGATGAGGTCGAGGTTGCGCAGCGCAATCTTCGCGGTTTCGGCAAAGGCGGCCTGGTCGTCGAGCAGCATCGACAGCGCGGTCAGGTCGCCGCCCGCGTCCTTGGTGATCCATTCGCGCACGAGCGACAGGCCGGTTTCGGTCCCCTGCGGGGCATGATCGCCGGTCAGCGCTTCGCGCAGCAGCAGTTCGAGCGCGCTCGACATCGGCACATCGTCACGGCTTTGCGCGCGGCTGATCGGGTCGCTCCGCATCCGCATCGCGAGGCTCGCCGACAGATTGGCGCGCATACCTTCCATGTTGCGGGCGCCGAGCGCCTCGATCCGCGCGCGCTCCATCGCGTCGAACGCGGCGGCGGCGATGGGCTCGGCCGGGCGCGCGGCGGCGTGGAGCTTTTCGCTGTGATGCTTCATCCGCAGCGCATAGCTGTCGGCAAAGCCGCGCGCCTCGGCCACCTGGTCGCGCGGCAGGGTGCGCGACGGGGTGGGGACGCGAATCGCCTTGCCGATCTGCGCGGGGGCGTCGGCGGTAAAGCCGACCTCGACCTCGGCATCGCGCGTCACTGCGCGCGCGACACTCGACAGCGCGGCCTTCAGATCGTCGAGGGGAGAGTGGGCGGTCATGACGAGTCGGCTCTAACCGGCTTTGGTAAGGGAAGGAAGAGGATGAGGGCTTGCATTGAGACCGTCACCCCGGATCAAGTCGGAAATTATACCTATCCGTGATGCAAGCGATCCCCGGCGAAAGCCGGGGTCCATTCCGGGGCAGCGCCGCGCCGCGTGGCCCCGGCTTTCGCCGGGGGGCACCAGTTCCTCGCCTGAGAGGTATGATCGCCGATCAGTGCGGGGGTGACGAAAGAAGGGTTAAGCAAAGCCATAGCTAGGGTCAGGACCCATTAATTGCGCGTACGAGGCGTCGAAATGGCGAAGATATCGGGTCCGGGCGGGTGCAGCGGGTAGCATCGCTACCCGCAAGGCCGCACGGGCCCGAGATCGAAGCCATTTCGGCGTCCCTCCGGGATTTGACCGATTTTGTCCATTGCTTCGTCGGCAAGCCTAGAAATATCGACATATTCCGTCGTCTTGCCTCCTCGCACTGAACAAAATCGCTTCAAACCTCGTACGCGTAATTAATGGGTCCTGACCCTAAGCTCGCTTGACCTTGCGCCGTCCGAGGCGCATCGGCGCTCCATGGTTTCCCCCAGCCATAGGTCTCCCCCAATGAAAAAACCCTGGATCGTCATCGCCTGCGCGGCCTTCATCGTCACCCTCGCGATGGGCGTGCGGCAAAGTTTCGGATTGTTCCTTCCGCAAATGAGCGTCGAGATCGGCATCAGCCGGTCCGACTTCGGGCTCGCGATGGCGCTCCAGAACCTGCTTTTCGGCCTCGTCCAACCTTTCGTCGGCGCGCTCGCCGACAAGCACGGCGCGGGACGCGTCGTGGTCGCCGGGGCGCTGCTCTATGCGGCCGGACTCGTCAGCGCGGCGCTCGCGACCGACGCGCTCGGCCTTCATATCAGTTTCGGGCTGCTCATCGGCATGGCGCAGTCGGCGACGACCTTTGTCGTCGTGCTCGGCGCAGTCGGGCGCGTGGTGAGCGCGGAGAAGCGCAGCACCGCCTTCGGCATCGTCACTGCGGGCGGATCGCTCGGCCAGTTCCTCGTCGTGCCGGTCGCGTCATCGCTGCTGGGCGGTGTCGGTTATGAGCAGACCTTGTGGATTATGGCGGCGCTTGTCGCCTTGTGCGGGCTGCTCGCGATCGGCGTCGCCGGACGCCCGGCTGCGGCCGGTGCGCCGGGGGCGCTGGCGGTCGAGGAACAAGGCGCGCGCGAGGCGCTGCGCGAGGCGGCGGTGCATCGCGGTTACTGGCTGCTCAACGCCGGCTTTTTCGTTTGCGGCTTCCACATCGCCTTCATCGCAACGCACCTGCCATCCTACCTCGACGACAAGGGGCTGGGTATCGAGATTGGCGCGCAGGTGCTGGCGCTGGTCGGGCTGTTCAACATCCTCGGCTCCTATGTCTTCGGGCGCGCGGGCGACATGATGCGGCAGAAATATGTGCTGTCGGCGCTCTACACCGCACGCTCGGCGGTCATCGCGCTCTTCCTTTTCGTCCCGCTCAGCCATGCGAGCGCGCTCGTTTTCGCGGGCGCGATGGGCTTCCTGTGGCTCGGAACGATCCCGCTCACCAGCGGCATCGTCGGGCGCATTTTCGGCATCCGTCACCTGTCGATGCTCTATGGCATCGTCTTCCTCAGCCATCAGGTCGGCAGCTTCTTCGGCGCGTGGATGGCGGGGCTGATCTTCGACGCAACGGGAAGCTATGACATCGCGTGGGGCTTTGCGATCGCGCTCGGCCTGTTTGCAGGGCTGGTGCACCTGCCGATCGCCGACAGCCCCGTCAAAAGGCTGCAACCGGCATGAGGATCGCGCGGCACGACTGGATCGCGCTCGGCGCCTTTGCGCTGATCGCGGTCGCCGGTCTGGCGCTGTGGCGTAGGGAAGGTGCGGTCGTTTGGCTCGCCGATATGGCGATCATGTGCGGCTTCGGCTGACGCGGCGTCAGCCTTCGCCGTTGCCCACCCGATGACAGATGGCTCCATCCATCTCCTTTGGCATCGCCGGATCGGGGCGTAGCAGGAAGACGTGCGGCCATTTCGTTGCGACGCGCTCGGACCGTTCGTTTTTGCCCGCGACGACATCGATGAAGTCGCGGCACGCGACGGCGCTGCGCAGGAAATTGCTGTGTCCGGTCGCCCCGCGCGACACGTCGGTCGTGTCGATGATCGTGACCCCCGGCATCGCGGCGGCGTAGCAACGCACGGGTAGCCCCTCGGCCTTGAGTTCGTCGGCGGCGAAAGTGTCGAAGCAATAGGGCGAACCCAGCCGCGGATAGCCGTGCAGCGTCCGCGACGCCGCCAGCGCCTTGTCGGAATGCGAAACATAGACGGTGATGCGCCTTCCTGCCGCCACGTGTCGCGCAGTGAGCACAAGGTCTTGCGCGTCGCGCTCGAACGTTTCGCGGTCGATGTCGGGCGAGGCGAGGATGATGTTCGAAATATTGCCGCTGTCTTCGCGGGCGGCGACGCGGTCGACATAGGCGATGGCGGGAACGACCAGCCGCGCGCCGAGCGAATGCGAAACGACGACGATTTCCTTGACCCAGTCCTGTTCGGCGAGCGCTTTCAGGAAGTCGCGGAAATTGCGGACGTCGTGATACATGTTCGTCTCGTCGACGCCATAGCCGAGCAGGTCGCCCTGCGACGGCCAGCTATAGGCGACAACCGGACCGTCGAACCCCGTCATCCGGCTGATCTGCGCGGCATCCTTTGTGGTCGTCTCGAAATTCTCGCGATATCCATGCACGTAAAGCAGGACGCGGCCCTGCCGGCGGTCGGTTTCTGCCCGCAGCGCGCGCCACCAGTCGTCGGGTGTCTGCAGGGCGAAGGGCGTGCGAAAGCGTTGCTTGCCGCCCAGCATCTCATCGCGCGGTGCGGCGAAGCGGCCATAGCGCACCCTGTCGCCGCGATGGGAGAGCAGGACGATGTCGGGGCTGCGACAATCGGGCAGGCGGCTCGTCGCAAAGAAGAGCAGCAGCGCAGCGTCATCGACAGGCGCGCCGGGGTCCGGCGTGCAGCGCGCGTCGGCGACATAGTCGGCGTGGCGCACCGGTCCGTAGTCGACGCCGGTCGCGCAACCGACGAGCGCGAGCGCCGCGAGCGCCACCCAGAGGCGGCGCGGCGAAATCACTTGCCGACGACGCCTTCGGGAAGGTCCTCGCCGAACACGCGCTGGAAATATTCGGCGACGATCATCCGCTCGGCCTCGTCGCACTTGTTGAGGAAGGACAGGCGGAAGGCAAAGCCGAGATTGTTGAAAATCGCGGTGTTCTGCGCCCAGCTGATCACGGTGCGCGGGCTCATCACAGTCGAGATGTCGCCGTTGATAAAGCCCTGCCGCGTCAGATCGGCGACCTTGACCATGTTGGCGACGGTCGTCTCGTCGGTGGCAGGAACCTTCGCCAGAATGATCGCGCTTTCGGTTGCGGCGGGCAGATAGTTCAGCGTGACGACGATGTTCCAGCGGTCCATCTGGCCCTGGTTGATCTGTTGCGTGCCATGATACAGCCCGCTCGTATCGCCAAGTCCGACGGTGTTCGCGGTCGAGAAAAGACGGAAATGCGGATTCGGGCGGATGACGCGGTTCTGGTCGAGCAGCGTCAGCTTGCCCTCGGCCTCGAGCACGCGCTGGATCACGAACATCACGTCGGGGCGTCCCGCGTCATATTCGTCAAAGACGAGCGCGGTCGGCGTCTGCAGCGCCCAGGGGAGCAGGCCTTCGCGGAACTCGGTGACCTGCTGTCCGTCGCGCAGCACGATCGCGTCGCGGCCGACAAGGTCGATGCGGCTGATATGCGCGTCGAGGTTGACACGGATGCACGGCCATTTGAGCCGCGCGGCAACCTGTTCGATATGCGTCGATTTGCCCGTGCCGTGATAGCCCTGCACCATCACGCGACGGTTGAACTTGAAGCCCGCGAGGATCGCGAGGGTGGTGTCGCCGTCGAAGACATAGGCCGGGTCGAGGTCGGGAACGCGCTCGTCGGCCTCGCTGAACGCCGGGACCTTCATGTCGATGTCGACCCCGAACATCTCGCGCGCATCGACCTCGGTATCGGGCGCGGCGAGGAGCGTCGAACCGTGATGGTCGGGGAGGCTGTTCGGAATGTCGGTCATGTCAAAGGCCCAGCTGATATTGGAGGAGAGTCGCCGGCGGAGCCGACGGCGCCAAGCATAGCGCGGTAGAGCGACGGGTTGCGGCTTGCAACGCCTTTTGTCGTCGACACGTCAGGCGAAGGCGCGCGATTTGCGGAGCAGTTGATAGGCCTCGACCACCGCGCCAAGCCGCGTTTCGTAACTGCGGTCGCCACCGTTGCGGTCGGGGTGATATTTGCGGACCAGTTCGCCGTAGCGGCGGCGCAACGCGGTGCGGTCGGCATCGGCCGCAAGCCCCATCGTCTGGAGCGCGCGATGCTCGTCGCGCGTGAAGCGCGGGTCGGCGGCCTCGCGCCGCGCCTCGTCCATCCGCTGGCGAAAGCGCGCGCCGAGCGCGTCCATCGGATCCTTGAAATCGGCCCAGCGCGGCGGCAGGTCCGCGCTCCCCGCTGCGCGAAAGGCGCGGCTTTCGGTTTCCCAGCCCGACGTCGGCGACTGCGCGGCCAGAATCTGGTCGGCGCTCATCCCGTCAAAGAAATTATAGCCCGCATTGAATTCGCGCACATGGTCAAGGCACAGCCAGCGGTAGGGCGGCGGCCCGTCGGGCGAGCGATGCGCCGTGGCCGGGGCACGAAATTCGCCGGCCTCGCCGCAGCCGGGAACGGCGCAGGGCGCTTCGCGGGGAATGCGACCGTGGAATCGATTGGGGCGGGCAGAAGGAGGCAAACCAGGCTTTCGGGAGTCTTGGGAGGCCTTATAATTTGGCGACGCGGCGGCTATGGTCAACCCCATGACGACCAAGGGCCCCGTGCAAACAGAAATGGAAAGCCTGCTACGCGCAGCTTTTCCCGACGCCAATTTCGTGCTCAGCAATGATAGCGCGCAACATCATGGCCATGCCGGCGATGACGGGTCGGGCGAGTCGCATTTCAGCCTCAGCATCGAATGGGCGGGCTTTGCCGGGCAGAATCGCGTCGCGCGCCAGCGCGCGGTGAACAAGGCGCTCGGCGATTTGCCGGGGCAGCGCGTCCACGCGCTCGCGATCCGCGCGACGGCGCCGGGGGAGTAGCGGGTGGCGGAGCATCGCATCTTTTCGACCAGCTTCGCCAGCGTCTATCCGCACTATGTCGCCAAGGCCGAACGCAAGGGGCGGACAAAGGCCGAGGTTGATGAGATCATCCGGTGGCTGACGGGATACAGCCAGAAGCAACTCGACGCGGAGATCGCGTCTGCGACCGACTTTCGCGGCTTTTTCGACAAGGCACCCGCGATGAACAGCGCGCGCGACCAGATCAAGGGTGTCGTCTGCGGCGTCCGCGTCGAGAATGTGGACGACCCGCTGATGCGCGAGATCCGCTATCTCGACAAGCTGGTTGATGAGCTTGCCAAGGGCAAGGCGATGGAAAAGATCCTTCGGGCGCCGGCATCATGACGATCGACAAGGTCAATCTGGCGCACGCCTTTGCGAGTTTTGGCGACCATTGGAATCCGCGCGTTGCGGGCGACATCAACGATTTCCAGGTCAAGCTGGTGAAACTCGACGGCAAGTTCGACTGGCATCATCATGAGCGCGAGGATGAATTGTTCCTCGTCGTCGCAGGGCGGATGAAGATGGGGCTGCGCACCGGCGATGTGATCGTCGAAGCAGGCGAATTCATCATCATTCCGCACGGCGTGGAACATTGCCCCGAGGCACTGGACGGCGAATGCCATGTCCTGCTTCTCGAGCCCAACACGGTGCTCAACACCGGCAATGTCGAAACCGACAAGACGCGAGCGACCCTCGAAAGGCTTGGCTGATGGTTACGGTGATTACGCCCTCGACGCACGACATCGGCGCTTTCGAGGTGCGCCGCACCCTGCCGGACAAGGCGCGCACGATGGTCGGCCCCTTCATCTTCGTCGATCAATTCGGCCCGGCGCATTTCGACATCGGCAAGGGGATGGACGTGCGCCCGCACCCGCACATCAACCTCGCCACCGTCACCTATCTCTTCGAAGGCGCGATCGATCATCGCGACAGCCTTGGCACCTATGCGACGATCCGGCCAGGGGCGTGCAATCTGATGACCGCTGGCCGCGGTATCGTTCATTCGGAGCGCACGCCTTCGGCCGCGCGCGCCACGGGATCGCCGATCTCGGGAATGCAGACCTGGCTCGCGCTGCCCGACGGCAAGGAAGAGATTGATCCGGCGTTCGAGCATGTGGCGAAGGACGACCTGCCTTTGGTCGAAGACAATGGCGTTTCGGCGCGCGTTATCATGGGCAGCCTGTGGGGCGCGACATCGCCGATCACCCAGCACAGCTCGACCATCTATGCCGATATATTGATGAACGCAGGCGCGAGCATCCCGATTGAAGCCGAGGCGGATGAGCGCGCCGTGCTCGTGGCGCTCGGCGATGCCAGCCTCGACGGCGAGCGGCTTGAAAGGCACAGCCTGTATATATTGAAACCCGGCGAGGCGATGACGCTGCGTGCGGCGAGCGACGCGCGCGTGATGCTGCTCGGCGGCGAGGCGTTCACGACCCCGCGCCACGTCTGGTGGAACTTCGTCAGCTCGTCGCGCGAACGAATCACGCAGGCGAAACACGACTGGAAGGACCGCAATTTCCCGCTCGTCCCCGGCGACAGCGAGGAATTCATCCCGATCCCCGAAGTGCCAAAGACGGTGAGCTATCCTTAGCTAGCGGCGACCGCTATGGGAAACGGCCGTGATCCACCCGATCCGGACCTGCCGTCGCTCCCGGCCCCATAACCTCGCACCCCATCCATTGTCGCGGCTTGCCAGCCGCTCTGATCCTCGCCACATTGGTTGCGAAACGAAACCAAAGGGAGCGGGCGATGGTCGGCGATTTCGAACAGCGGCGGGTGAAACTTGCAACCGGAGTCGAACTCGACACGGTCGATATGGGGCCGCGCGACGCGCCGGTGTTGATCTTCCTCCACGGCTTTCCCGAATCGCACCGCACGTGGCGCCACCAGCTTCCGCATTTCGCGACTCGCTTTCGCTGCATCGCGCCCGACCAGCGCGGCTATCGCGGCTCGTCGAAGCCGCAGGCGGTCGAGGCCTATACCCCCGACAAGTTGATCGCCGACATATTCGCGCTCGCCGACGCGCTCGAGGTCGATGAGTTCACCGTTGTCGGTCATGATTGGGGCGGGGCGATTGCGTGGGGTGTCGCACTCGGCGGCCAGCCGGGCGGACTGCATCCCCAATGGGCCGGGCGCGTGACGCGTGCGGTGATTGCCAACGCGCCGCACCCCGGCATTTTCCAGCGCCTGCTCGCGACCAATGCCGAGCAGCGCGCTGCCAGCCAATATATCCGCACCTTCCGCGACGCCGCGAACGACGGGCTGGTCGAGGAAAAGGGGATTGCAGGGATATTGGGGCTGGCGTTCGAGGGGCGGACGCCGAGTGGCGGATTGCAGCCCGCCGACGAGATCGACCGTCTGCTCGCCGACTGGGAAGATCGCGACGCCTGCCGCGCGATGCTCAATTGGTACCGCGCGTCGCCGCTGGCGGTGCCTGCAATGGACGATCCCTATGCCGAACCGCCGTCGTCGCCGTTTCCGACGCTGACCATTCCGACGCTCGTGATCTGGGCGCTGGACGATACGGCCCTGCCGCCATGCAACCTCGAGGGCATCGACGAATTTGTTCCCAACGCGACGATTGTCCGCGTCCCCGACTGCGGCCATTTCGTGCCGTGGGAGGCGCCCGACGCGGTCAATGCCGCGATGGACGCCTTTCTGGTTTCCTGAGGTCCTGACCCTAATCGGCGGGGTCGAGCAGGCAGCCGCTTGCCCCCGCATAGCGCGCGCTGCGCGAGGCGAGGAGGGGGACGCTGCCGGTGATGGTGCGCGTGTCGGGATCCTCGCTCAGCGACACCATCTCCATGCCGGGTTCGAAGTCGCTCTGGCAGCTTTCGAGGCTGCGGCCCTGGACGTAGCGGCACGAGCAACCGACGCGCGCGGCATAGGCCGAACCGAGCTCGGCCTGTGCCTTGAACGACGGAAATTTCCAGACCAGCCAGCCCGCAAGTATGACGCCGATGAGGATCGCCCACGGAAGGCACCCGCCCCAGCGTCCGGGCTTGCGCGCCCGGTCCCTTCCGGTTGCGGGGGTGTCGGACCGGGATACAGACGACGGAGGCGGCGGTACGGGCTCGGGCGTTGCCGATGGGGGCGGGTTGGTGTTAGTCACGGTCGGGCATGATGACCAAAAAAGCCTTGGTGGCAAGTGCCGCGCTGGTGCTTCTGGGCAGCTGGACCTTGTCGCTCGCGGCCGCGCCGGGCACAATGGCGCCCGCGGCGCCGGTCCCGAAGCTCGGTGCATCGCTCGACCCCGCTGCGGCTGCCGACGACCCACAGCCGCTCCCCGCGCTTCCCGCGGATATTCGTACGAAGGCCGAAGCGCTGTTCTCGGAAAGCGAAGCGGTCGGGCAGACGCGCGCGCTTCTTGTGCTGCGCGATGGCGATCTCGTTTACGAACGTTATGCCGCGGGATTCGGGCCCGACACGAAGCTTATCAGCTGGTCGATGGCCAAGAGCATTACCGCGGTGCTCGCGGGGTTCATGGTCGCCGACGGGCAGCTCGCGCTCGACGGTCCCGCCCCGGTCACCGCGTGGCAGCGCAGCGGCGATCCGCGCGGCGCCATCACGCTGCGCCATCTACTCCATATGTCGTCGGGGATCGAGCATGTCGAAAATGGCGATCCGATCTGGGAGGGCGACACCGTCGAAATGCTGTTCGGCGCAGGAGCCGCCGACATGGCGGGTTTTGCCGAAGCGAAGCCCGCGGCCGCGCAGCCCGGCGAGCGGTTCAACTATAGTTCGGCGACCAGTGTCATCCTGTCTGACATATTGGCCGACACGCTGACCCCCGCGCAAGGCGCGACCGCGCGCCGCGACGCGATGCGCGAATATATCCGCGGGCGACTGGCCGAGCCGCTCGGTATGACCAGCCTGACGCCGGAATTCGACGCGAAGGGGACGATGATCGGCGGCTCGATCATGCATGCCACGGCACGCGATTATGCGCGTTTCGGAGAGTTCCTGCGCAACCGGGGCGTCGCGGGCGGCCAGCGATTGCTGCCCGAAAGCTGGATGCGCTTCATGCTGTCGCCTTCGCCGAACGATGCGGGCTATGGCGGGCATATCTGGCTCAACCGGCGGCGTCCGCCGGGCGCGCGCGCGGCGCTTTGGCCCGAGCGCGGGCCGAACGACCTGTTCGCGTGCATCGGCCATCAGGGCCAATATATCATCGTCTCGCCGTCGCAGCGGGTGACGATCGTGCGGTTGGGCGTCACCAAAGAGGATCAGTTTCCGGCGTTGCGCCAGCGTCTTGCCGACCTGCAGGCAGCGCTATAGCAGGAATTCGCCGGTCAGCGTCGTGACGCAACGACCCGACAGCTCGACACGGTCGCCGTCGAGGCGGCAGCCGAGATGGCCGCCGCGTGCGCTCGCCTGAAAGGCCGTGAAACGGTCGCGGCCGAGCCGCTTCGTCCAATAGGGCGTCAACACGCAATGCGCCGAGCCCGTCACCGGGTCTTCGTCGACCCCCGCTCCGGGGACGAAAACCCGGCTGACGATGTCGCTTCCTGCCGCATCGCCCGATCCGGGCGCGGTCGCAATGGCCTGCACGTCGCCGATCGCGCGGAGCGCCGCCATGTCGGGGGCGAGCCCGCGCACTTCGGCGGCAGTCGCGTAGACAAGCACGGCATAGCGCCCATCGTGCCACAGCGTCTCGACCGGCGTTCCGCCGACCGCAGCCGCAATCCCGGCGAGTGGCTTGGGTTCCGGCGGAAAGGCGGGGAGCGCCATGCGATAGCCATCTTCGCCATCGCGCGCGACCGTCAGCACGCCGGCCTTGCGCGTGCGGAACAGCATCTTGTCGCGATAGGGTGCCGCGGTGAGCAGCACGTGCCCGCTGGCGAGCGTCGCGTGCCCGCACAGAGCAATCTCCAGCCCCGGCGTGAACCAGCGCAGCTCATAATCGGCGTCGTCGCTGTCGTCGGGGACCAGGAAGGCAGTTTCGGACAGATTGTTCTCGGCAGCCATCGCGAGCAATGTCGCATCGTCGAGCCAGTCGTCGAGTGGCATCACCGCCGCGGGATTTCCTGCGAAGGGCCGGTCGGCAAATGCGTCGACGCGGGTGATCGGAAAACGGCGCCAGCTCATGGATAGAGCATTCCCTTCGTCCAGGCATCGCCGTCGCGTTCGAACAGCGTGCGCTCGTGCAGCCGGTGCGCGCGGTCCTGCCAGAATTCGATGCGGTCGGGCACGACGCGCCAACCCGACCAGCGCGGCGGGCGCGGGACGTCCTGCCCTTCGAAGCGCCGCTGCATGTCGACGAAACGCGCCTCGAACGTCTCGCGCCGGTCGAGCGGACGCGACTGGTCGCTCGCCCAGGCGCCAAGCTGGCTGTCGCGGCTGCGGGTCGCGAAATAGGCGTCGGCGACGCGATCGTCGACGGGCACGACCGGGCCTTCGATGCGGATCTGACGGCGCAGCGACTTCCAGTGAAAGAGCAGCGCGACATGAGGATTCTCCGCGAGTTCGCCGCCCTTTCGGCTGTCGAGATTGGTGTAGAAGATGAAGCCGTCGGGGCCATGCCCTTTGAGAAGGACCATTCGGAGCGATGGAAGCCCTGCGGGGGTGGTCGTCGCGAGCGCCATTGCATTGGCGTCATTGGGTTCGCTCGCCGCCGCTTCGGCGAACCAGGCGTCGAACAGGTCAAAGGGGTCGTTCGTCATGTCCGCGGTCATAATGCCGAGCGCCTGTCGCGTCGAGCGAAAGCCTGTGCCGTCGGTGCGCTACCCGGTGCCGAATGAAAACCACATATTGCAAAGCGCTTGACCGGGTGACGCGGCTTTCCCACATCGGTCGGCAATCGGGCCTTTTCGCCCGTCGGCATATCAGGCTACAGACAGGTTTATGGCAGATCCCTATTCCACCCTGGGCGTCGCAAAGGGCGCAAGCGACGCGGAGATCAAATCGGCATATCGCAAGCTCGCGAAAGAGCTTCACCCCGACCGGAACAAGGATAACCCGAAAGCGGCCGAGAAATTCTCGGACGCGACCAAGGCCTATGACCTGCTCTCCGACAAGACGAAGAGGGCGCAATTCGACCGCGGTGAAATCGACGCCGATGGAAACCCGGCCATGCCCTTCGGCTATGGCGGCGGCGGGTTTCGCGGCGACCCGCGGGGCGCGCAGGGCGGCTTTGGCGGGGATGGCGCCGACTTCGCCGATATTTTCGAAGGGCTGTTCGGTGGCCGCGCGGGCGGCGGTCCGTTCGGCGGTTTTGGCGGACGTCAGGCGCCGCCGCCCAAAGGCGCCAATGTCGCCTATCGGCTGTCGGTATCGTTCATCGACGCCGCGACGCAGGCGCCGCAACGCATCACGCTCGCCGACGGCGGCACGATTGATCTCAAGCTGCCCGCGGGCGTTGAAACCGGGACACAGATGCGCCTGGCGGGCAAGGGGCAACCGGGACCCGGCGGCAATGGCGACGGCATCGTCACCATCACGGTCAAGGACCACCCCTTTTTCGAACGCGACGGAGCGAATATCCGGCTCGACCTGCCCGTCACGCTGACCGAGGCCGTGAAAGGCGCAAAGGTCAAGGTTCCGACGGTCGACGGCCCGGTCATGCTCTCGATCCCCGCAGGCTCGACGTCGGGGAAGGTGATGCGGCTGAAAGGAAAGGGATTCAGCCAGAAGGGCGGCGGGCGCGGCGACCAGCTCGTGCGGTTGATGGTCGATCTGCCGGGCGACGACGCCGATCTGGCGAAGCTGGTCGATGCATGGTCGGACAAGCGCGCGGTGCGGGCCGACCTCGGCGTGTGACCGGTGAGCGATAAACCCAATCCTGAATCGGTCGATGCGCTGGAGCGCGAGGTTGCCGAAGAGGTCGATCGGGAGTTTTTCGCCGAGGGTCACTCGCCGCACTCGCCCGAAGCGCGCGCCGAGCGCGCAAAACGCACCCATGTCCGCGCCCATTCGCTCGGCATTATCGAGCGCGGCCGCGAGCGGCTCGGCCCCGGTACGCGGGTGTTCGAGATTCTCCGGCGCGTGGTCGTCGGCACCTATACGGACGGGTTTATCCACGCCGGCAATCTTGCCTATCTGGCGCTGATCGCGTTGTTCCCCTTCTTCATTCTTCTTGCTGCGGCACTCAGCCTGATCGGTGGTAGCGCGGGCGGTGAGGCCGCGATCGAAGCGGTGTTTTCGTTGATGCCTCCCACCGTCGCGCGCGCGCTCGCAGGGCCTATCCGCGAGGTGATGACGGCGCGCACCGGGCTTTTCCTATGGCTCGGCGCGCTCGTCGCGCTCTGGACCGTCGGCAGCCTGGTCGAAACGATCCGCGACATTCTGCGCCGTGCCTATGGCACCCATTTTTCCAAGGGCTTTTTTCATTATCGCTTGCTGTCGATCGGCATCATCACCGGCGCGGTCGTCTTGATGTTGCTGTCGTTCAGCCTGCAGGTGCTGATTTCGGGGATCGAGCAGTTCGTTGCCCGCTTTCTTCCCGCAGCCTATCAAACGGCAGGCGCGGTTGCGATTTCGCGCGGCGTGTCGGGCTTCGGTCTGTTTCTTGCCATCTATATGCTCTTCTATTGGCTGACCCCGTCGAAATACCGGCGGCTCAAGCACTGTCCCAAATGGCCGGGTGCGCTGTTTACGACCTTGTGGTGGATCGGCGTGACGCTCGCGCTGCCGCCGCTGCTTGCGGGCCTGCTCCGCTATGACGCGACCTATGGCAGCCTTGCCGGAGTGATGGTCGCGCTTTTCTTTTTCTACCTCGTCGGATTGGGTATGGTCATCGGTGCCGAACTCAACGCCGCGCTCGTCGAGGTTGAGGATTTGGACCATCACGCTATTGGGCGCGTGGACGAAAGAATTGCCGAAGCCGGAGAAAATATATGACGGGTCTGATGAAGGGCAAGCGCGGGCTGATCATGGGGCTTGCCAACGACAAGTCGCTCGCATGGGGCATTGCGAAGGCGCTGCACGAGCACGGCGCCGAACTTGCGATCAGCTATCAGGGCGAAGTGATGCTGAAGCGGGTCAAGCCGCTCGCCGACCAGCTCGGCTGCGATTTCCTGATCGACTGCGACGTTGGCGACATGAGCAATCTCGACGCCGCCTTTGCGACGCTCGCCGACCGCTGGCCGACGATCGACTTCGTTGTCCACGCCATCGGCTATACGAACAAGGAGGCGCTGCGGGGCAAATATGCCGATGTGACGCTCGACGACTTCCTGATGACGATGAACATCAGCGTGTACAGCTTCACCGCGGTCGCGCAGCGCGCGGCGGCGATGATGACGCCCTATGACCCCGAAACGGGCAAGGGCGGCGGGTCGCTGCTGACGCTCAGCTATTATGGCGCCGAAAAGGTCATCCCGCATTACAATGTCATGGGCGTCGCCAAATCGGCGCTCGAGACGAGCGTCAAATATCTCGCCAATGATTATGGCCCGCAGGGCGTTCGCGTGAACGCAATTTCGGCAGGGCCGATCAAGACGCTGGCGGCGAGCGGAATCGGCGATTTCCGCCTGATCCTGAAGTGGAACGAGTTCAATGCGCCGCTGCGCCGCAACGTTACGATCGACGATGTGGGCGGATCGGCGCTCTATCTGCTGAGCGATCTGGCAAGCGGCGTGACGGGCGAAACGCACCATGTCGACGCGGGCTATCACACCATCGGCATGAAACAGGAAGACGCGCCGGATATCGCGCTTGCCTGACGAACTGCTGATACGGTCAGCCAGCAAGACCGATGCCGAGGATATTGACCTGCTCGTTCGCGCGGCTTTTGCACAGACCGAATTCGGTCATCAGGGCGAGGCTGAGCTGGTACGGATGCTGAGTGACGATGGCGACGCACTCGTCTCGCTCGTCGCCGAAAGCGGTAGTGCGCTGGTCGGACATGTGCTGTTCAGTCGGATGGATGTCGAGGCGGACGGCGCCGCGCTGTCGGCAGCGGGGCTTGCGCCCGTGTCGGTGGTTCGCGCTCGGCAGGGTGAAGGCATCGGCGCAGCGCTCATCAACGCCGGGCTCGATGCGCTTCGTCAGCAAGGCATTGCGATGAGTTTCGTGCTGGGGCACGTCGACTATTACCGGCGCTTTGGCTATTCCATCGATCTTGCCGATCGCTTCGCGTCCCCGTTTTCAGGGCCGCATTTCATGGCGATGATGCTGGACTCGAACGCCGAATGGCCGCAAGGCGGCCGGGCGGACTATGCGCCAGCATTCGGCCGACTGGGATAGGGGACGATGAGTTTCAACAGCTTCGGGCGCGTTCTTCGCTTCACGACCTGGGGGGAAAGCCATGGCCCCGCGCTCGGTGCGGTCGTCGACGGTTGCCCGTCGCGCCTGTCGCTGTCGGAGGCGGATATCCAGCCTTTTCTCGACAAGCGCCGCCCGGGCCAGTCGCGCCATACCACGCAGCGCAAGGAACCCGATCAGGTGCGCATCCTGTCGGGGGTGTTCGAGGGCAAGACGACGGGCACGCCGATCAGCCTGATGATCGAGAATGTCGACCAGCGGTCGAAGGATTATGGCGAGATCGCGCAAGCCTATCGCCCCGGCCACGCCGATTATGCCTATGACGCCAAATACGGCATCCGCGACTATCGCGGCGGCGGCCGGTCGAGCGCGCGCGAGACCGCAGCGCGGGTGGCGGCGGGCGCGGTGGCGCGGCTCGTCATCCCCGAAGTTCAGATCCATGCGTGGGTTGCCGAAATCGGGGGCGATGCGATCGATCCCGCCAATTTCGATCTTGAGGAGATCGACCGCAACCCCTTCTTCTGCCCCGATCCCGCGGCGGCTCAGCGGTGGGAAGGGCTGATGGACGCAGCGCGCAAGGCCGGAAGCTCGCTAGGCGCGGTCATCGAATGCGCGGCCAGCGACGTGCCTGCCGGGTGGGGCGCCCCTGTCTATGCCAAGCTCGACGCCGATCTGGCGGCGGCGATGATGGGGATAAATGCGGTGAAGGGCGTTGAAATCGGCGCTGGCTTCAACGCGGCGCGGCTGCGCGGCGAGGAAAATGCCGACCCGATGCGTCCTGCGACCGACGGCAGCAACCGCCCCGATTTCCTGTCGAACAATGCGGGCGGCATAGCCGGGGGCATTTCGACGGGGCAGCCCGTGGTCGTCCGCGTCGCGTTCAAGCCAACGAGTTCGATCCTGACGCCCGTGCCGACGGTCAACAAGGCGGGCGAGGCGACCGATATCGTAACAAAGGGGCGACACGACCCGTGCGTCGGCATCCGCGGCGCGCCGGTCGTCGAGGCGATGATGGCGCTCGTCCTCGCCGACCACAAGCTGCTCCACAGGGCGCAATGCGGCTGAGCGTATGATCGCGGCGGCGCAGGCCTTCATCGCCGATTATCAGGCGATCATCGGCCTTATCGTGCTCGCGCTGATGTTCGTCGGTTTCGTCGTCGAGCGCTTCCCTGCGGCAGTTGTCGCGATCCTTGGCACCTGCACCTTCCTGTTTCTCGGCATTTTGTCGGGCAAGGACCTGTTCTCGGTCTTTTCCAATTCGGCGCCGGTGACGATCGGCGCAATGTTCATCCTGTCGGGTGCGCTGCTGCGTACCGGGACGCTCGATGCGATCGCCAACCGGATTATCGCGCGCGCGCAGCGCCACCCGAAGCTGGCGCTCGCCGAAATGTTCGTCGGCGCCTATTTCGCCTCGGCTTTCCTCAACAACACGCCCGTCGTCGTCGTCATGATCCCGATCATGATGAAGCTTGCGAGCGCGCTGGGGCTGAGCGCGAAACGCTTGCTGATACCGCTCTCCTATGTTGCGATCCTCGGCGGGACGACGACGCTGATCGGCACATCGACGAACCTGCTTGTCGCCGCCGTCGCCGACGAAAACGGCCTCGACCGGTTCGGTATCTTCACCATCACGCCGGTCGGACTTGTCGCGGGCGCCGCGGGTGTGCTCGCGCTGATTCTGATTGCGCGGCACTTCCTTCCCGACGACACGCCGCAACAGATCGCGCTGAGCCAGGACCATCGCAGTTTCCTGTCAGAGGTCCGCATTCTGAAGGGCGGAACGCTCGTCGGGCGCAAGGTCAGCGATGTGCCGTTCGTGAAGCGCGCCACCGTCAAGCTCGTCGGCCTGAAACGTGGCGCGGTGCTGCGCCGGAGCGGGATCGAGAGCGAGCGGCTCGAAGCCGACGACCGGCTCGTGCTTCGGCTCGAGCTGGCCGAACTGCTGTCGATGCGCGCGAACAAGAATATCGCGATTGGCCTGACTGCGGGACATGACGACATCGACCAGGACGACACGGCGATCGTCGAAGCGATGATCGCACCGAGCCATCCCGCCATCGGGCGGCGCCTTGTCGAAATTCCGTTTCTGTCGGCGCTCAAGGTGCGCGTGCTCGGCATTGCCCGCTTTCGCAAGACCCCGGGCCCCGACCTGCCCAATGCGCGCATCCAGGCGATCGACCGCGTGCTCGTCACCGGCCCCGCCGATCAGGTCGGGCAGCTTTATGGCAATCCGCATCTCTATGGTGTCGGGTCGACCAACGAGCGCGAATTTCGGCGCAGCAAGGCCCCGATCGCCATCGGTGCGCTGCTCGGCGTCGTCCTGCTCGCGACATTCAACATCCTCGATATCGGCGTCGCAGCGATCATCGGTGTTGGGCTTATCCTCGTTACGCGCTGTATCGACGCCGACGAGGCGTGGGATTCGATCGACGGCAACGTCCTCGTCCTCATTTTCGCGATGCTTGCGGTGGGGCTCGCGCTCGAAAACTCGGGCAGCGTCGCGATCGTCGTGGGCGAACTCACGCCGCTGCTCCGCAACGTGCCGCCATGGGGGCTGGTGCTCGCCACCTATGTCATTTCGGTGATGCTGACCGAGATCATCACGAATAACGCAGTTGCGATCCTCGTCACCCCGCTTGCCATCGCCGTCGCGCGCGATCTTGGCGTCGATCCCTATCCGCTCGTCGTCGCGGTGATGTTCGCCGCATCGGCGAGCTTTGCGACGCCGATCGGCTATCAGACAAACACGCTCGTCTATGCGGCGGGCAATTACCGTTTCGTCGATTTCTTCCGCGCGGGCATTCCGCTGACGCTCATCGTCGGGGCGACGACCTGCGTCGCAATAACATTGCTCATCTAGGGCGCAAGCCGTTGTAGCCTACTGGACGTGGTACGCGAATTGGTGAAAGGGTGCGCCGCGAAAAGCAATGCGCGGGACAGGGGCTGGGCCGCAACGCGGCAACAAAAGCCATAACCGGACGCAGGGAGTGAAAGGATATTATATGGGTTGGTGGTTCCGCATTCCCCTTTGGCAGCGCGTCGTCGGTGCGCTCGTCCTCGGCGTATTGACCGGATTTCTGTGGGGGCCGGAGGCCGCGAGCCTGAAATGGATCGGGGACTTCTTCATCAAGGCGGTGAAGATGCTCGTTGTTCCGCTGATTTTCTTTTCGCTCGTCTCGGGCGTCGCCGCGATCGGCGACCTGCGCAAGCTCGGCAAGGTCGGCGGGCGCGCGATGCTGCTTTTCGTTGTTACCGGTCAAATCGCCGTGTGGCTCGGCCTTGGCCTGGGGACGGTCCTTCAGCCGGGCGTAGGTGTCGATACGAGCGCGATCGAGCGCGGGCCGGTGCCCGAGCCGAACGCGACGGGCTGGACCGACATGATCCTGTCGATCGTTCCCGAAAGCCCGGTGCAGGTGATGGCCGACGTCCAGGTGCTGCCGCTCATCGTCTTTGCGTTGCTGATCGGCATCGGCATCCTGATGGCGAAGGAGGAAGGCACGCCGGTCGCCAAAATTTTCGACAGTGGCGCAATCATCATGCAGAAGGTCACGATGCTCGTCATGGAGCTGACCCCTTTCGGCGTTTTTGCACTGATGGCGTGGGTTGCGGGCGTGCTCGGAATGGAGGCGCTCCAGTCGCTCGCGCAGCTCGTCGGGCTCAACTATCTCGGTTGCCTCCTCATCATTTTCGGCCTGTATCCGTTGATGATCCGTCTGCTCGCCAAAGTGCCCGTCATCGGTTTTTTCCGAGGCATGATCGACGCGATGGCCGTCAGCTATTCGACCGCTTCGTCGAACGCGACGCTGCCCGTCACCTTGCGTTGCACGCAGCGCAACCTTGGCGTGTCGCCGAGTGTGTCGAGCTTCGTCATCTCGCTCGGCGCGACGATCAACATGAACGGCACGGCGATGTATCTGGGGCTCGCGACGCTGTTCGGTGCGCAGATCTTTGGCGTCGACCTGAGCCTCGCCGACTATATCATGATTTCGGTCACCGCGACGCTCGGAGCGATCGGCGCGGCGGGGATACCCGGCGCAGGACTCATCATGATGGCGCTGGTTTTCGGCAGCGTTGGCGTTCCGCTTGAAACCATCGCCTTTGTCGCGGGCGTCGACCGGATCATGGACATGATGCGCACGACCACCAACGTCACGGGCGACGCAGCGGTCGCGGTGACGGTCGCGTCGATGACCGGCGAACTCAATGTCGAAGAGCTGGTGTCCGCCGACGACGTCTAGCGGGCGCCAAGCCTAATCTTCGCGCATCCGGTTGGCCCGGTCGCCGCCGCGCGAGGCGGCGCGGGTCGCGGGTCGCTCGGCGCGTTCCGGCCGTGCGACCGGAGCAGCAGTCGCGCGCGGGGCAGGCGCCCTCGCGGCCTCAGGGACGGGCGCGCGCTGCACGGGGCGTGCGGCAACGGGTTCGCGTCGAGGAGCCGCCGCAGCAGGGGCAGCCTGCCGTGCCGGCGCACGCATGGCCGGTCGGCGCGATGTCACAGGATCGCCGCCGATCGTTTCGCGATTCGGACGCGGACGAACGGCGTCGGGGTCGCGCGGTGGACGCTGAGAAGGCGTTCCCACGGGCGCTCCCGGCGTATGGGAAGTCGGCGGATGATCGGTGCCACCACCGCGTCCCGGCCGATGTCCGGGGCGACCCTTGCCGTCGCCGTCGCGGTCGCCGCGATTCCAGCCGTCGGGGCGTCCCGGGCGTCCGTCGTGATCTCCGCGACCCGGCCGGTTCCAATTGCCGTCGCCGCGACGCCCATGATGCTTCCACCACGCGCGGCGGCCACCCCAATAGTTCAGATAATGGCCGCGTAGCGGATAGCGGTTGCGATAGCCGTCAAACATCCACAGGCCATAGCCGGGGTAATAATAGCTGTCGTACCAGCCGCCGCCGAAACCGATCTGGACAAAGCCCGATCCATAGTCGCCGCCGTCGTAGCAGTCGTACCCATAGCCATCGTCATAAGCATAGGGATCATAGGCGTCGTAATAGCCGGAGCCATAACGCGTCTCGCACGCATAGCCCGCCGACGCGTAGCTCGCGCCGTTGACGTCGCCATAATAGCAGCCGCCGAGCGCAGCAGTCGCGGCCGCTCCAAGCGCGATCGACAGTGGGCGGCGGAGGACGCTCGACATATCAAATTCCTTTGCTGGCCCGCGCGTGCGAGCCGTTCATCATGCGAGCCAGAATATGCGAGTCGAATTGAATTTGCGGTGAACGGTTATGAGGACGGGCAATGCGCTTGCTTGCAACAATGTCAGTAGCGCGATAGGCTGGGATCATCTCCCGTCCTGCCAAGGAGCAGAGTGATGAACGCGCCGTCCAAAAGTTTCTGGTCAGAAACCCGCTTCGGTCCCGAAACGCAGCATTGGCTGCCGCGAACGCCCGACGCCGCGCTCGACCATATCCCCGGCGAGGACGGATTGCCGGTGGTGGGCAATACGCTGGAACAATTGCGCGATTACCGCGCCTTCACGCGGCGGATGGTCGCCAAATATGGCCACGTCTATCGCAACAATAGCTTCGGCGGGCGCAATGTTGCGCTGCATGGCCCCGAAGCGAACGAGCTGGTCATGTTCGACCGCGAGAAGATTTTCTCGTCCGAACAGGGCTGGGGGCCGGTGCTCAACCTGCTCTTTCCGCGCGGGCTGATGCTGATGGATTTCGACAAGCACCGCGCCGACCGCAAGATATTGTCGGTCGCCTTCAAGCCCGAACCGATGCGCCATTATGCCGAGGCGCTCAATACGGGCATCAGGGAGCGCGTCGCGCGCTGGAGCGGCAAGCGCATCAGATTCTATCCGGCGATCAAGGAGCTGACGCTCGACCTCGCCGCGACGAGCTTCCTCGGCATCCCTTGGGGTCCCGAAGCTGACCGGGTGAACAAGGCGTTCGTCGACATGGTGCAGGCGTCGATCGGCATCGTGCGGGTGCCGCTGCCCTTCACCGCGATGGGCCGCGGGGCGAAGGGGCGCGCCTATCTCGTCGATTATTTCGGTCGCATGGTGCCCGAGCGGCGCGAGGGAACGGGAGAGGACATCTTCAGCCAGATCTGCCGCGCAAAGGACGACGACGGCAATCATATGAGCGTCGAGGCAATCGTCGACCATATGAACTTCCTGATGATGGCGGCGCACGACACGATCACCAGTTCGATCACGACGATGGTGTGGATGCTCGCCATGCACCCCGAATGGCAGGAGCGGTTGCGCGACGAGATGCTCGACGTTGCGCCCGCGGGCGAGGGCGTCGGGCACAATGGCCTCGGCGAGCTCGAGCTCACCGAATGGGCGTTCAAGGAATCGCTCCGCCTCGTTCCCCCCGTGCCGAGTTTCCCGCGCCGCGCGCTCAAGGATTTCGAGTTCGGCGGCTATCGCATTCCGGCGGGGACCCCGGTCGGCGTCAGCCCCGCCTTCACGCATATGATGGAGGAGCATTGGCCCGAGCCCGAAAAGTTCGACCCGATGCGCTTCGCCCCCGAACAGGCGCGCGAGCGGCACAAATATGCGTGGGTGCCGTTCGGCGGCGGCGCGCATATGTGCCTGGGGCTGCACTTCGCCTACATGCAGGCGAAGATCTTTTTCCATCACCTGCTGACGACGCACCGCATCGAAGTGGACGAGGGCTATGCCCCCGAGTGGCAGTTGCTTCCGATCCCCCGCCCCAAGGACGGACTGCCGGTGCGGTTCGTGCCGCTCTGAGCTTGCCAGTCGGCGTGTCTGCCCCCAAGTGGCAGGCGTGAAGAGTTTTCGTCCCTATCTCATATGGTTCGGCGTGGCAGTGCTGCTGGCATTCGGGGCGGTGCGCGCGATGCAGTGGGTGCGTGACCATCCCGAGCATAACCCGACCGCGCGCTTCGAGGTCGCGCATCCGCAGGGGTGGGCGACGCACCGCAAACTTGTCGCGCTCGCGAGCGACGATACGGCCTGCTTCGCGGCGCTCGACCGCGCGGGTGCGGCCTATGAAATGCGGCCGGTGGTCGGCGAGGGGATATGCCGCGCGAGCCAGCGGCTCGTTCTCACGAGCAATCGCTTCGTTCCGACGATGCGCCCCGCCACCGCCGCGCCCGGCTGCGCCGTCACCGCGGCGATGATGCTGTGGACACGCGACGTTGTGCAGCCGCTCGCCATTCGCCATTTCGGCCAGCGCGTCGTCGAGATCGAAAATCTGGGCAGCTATAATTGCCGCAAAATAGCCGGGCGCGAGGCGCAGAGCGAACATTCGACAGCGAATGCGATCGACGTATCAGCCTTCATCCTGTCCGACGGAACGCGCATTTCGTTGATCAACGATTGGGACGATGCCGATATTCGCAGCGAGTTCCTGCGCGCCGTGCGCGACGAATCCTGCGGGCTGTTCAGTACCGTGCTATCGCCCGACTATAATCGCGCGCACGCCGACCATTTTCACCTCGACATGGCGGAACGGATGGCGGGCTGGACGGTGTGCCGATAGGTTAGACGGTAAAGCTTTCGCCGCAGCCGCACGCGCCCTTGGCGTTCGGATTGTTGAACACGAAGCCCGCGGCAAAATCATCCTCGACCCAGTCCATCGTGCTGCCGATCAGGTAGAGCACCGACGCGCCGTCGATGTAGAAAACGCCGCCGGACGTTTCGATCTTTTCGTCGAACTTCGCTTCCTCGGTCACATAGTCCACCGAATAGGCGAGGCCCGAACAGCCGCGGCGCGGGGTCGACAGCTTGACGCCGATCGCGCCTTCGGGGGCAGCGGCCATCAGCTTCGTGATGCGCGCTTCCGCGTTGGCCGTCAGCGTGACGGCGGCGGGACGGGGGCGGGTTTTCGTTTCAGTCACAATTGGTTCCTTTCCCCGTTCGTGTCGAGCGAAGTCGAGACACCCATCGACGTGGCGTCTGGCCCGAGGGGCATCTCGACATCGCTCGATGCGAATGGAAAATTTTCAAGGGCCTGTTTCACAACATCCCCAGCTCCAGCCGCGCCTCGTCGCTCATATTCTGCGGCGACCAGGGCGGGTCCCAGACGAGGTTCACTTCGGCATCGCCCACGCCCGGCACCGCGCCGACGCGCAGCTCGACCTCGGCGGGCATCGATTCGGCGACGGGGCAATGCGGCGTCGTCAGCGTCATCGTGACAACGACATGCCCCTCGTCGATCTCGACATTATAGATGAGGCCGAGGTCATAGATGTTCACCGGAATCTCGGGGTCGTAAATATCCTTGAGTGCCGCGATCACCGCCTCGTACAGGTCGCCGCCGACGCTGTGCGGATCGACCGCCGCGGGCTTGGCGGCAAGGAAGCCTTCCAGATAGTCGCGCTTGCGTTCGAGCTTTTCGGGCGCACTCTCGACATCGCCGACGCGCGCCTTGGGCGGCGCCTCGACGCTCGTCACTTCTTCAACCTTGATCGCCCGTTCCTCGTTCATTCGAAAATCCTTTCGACGCGCGACAGCCCTTCGATCAGGGCGGCGACATCGTCGTCGTTGCTGTACACGCCAAAGCTCACGCGCGCGGTGGCCGGGACGCCCAGATGCTCCATCAGCGGCTGTGCGCAATGGTGCCCGGCGCGGATCGCGACCCCGCTTTCGTCCAAGATAGTGCCGATGTCGTGCGGATGAACCCCTGCCATCGAGAAGCTGACGATTCCGGCGCTGTTTTCCGGACCATAAAGGGTGATGCTGTTGCGCCGCGCGAGTTGGCTGCGCAAGCTGGCGACAAGCGCACATTCGTGCGCGTGGATCGCGTCGAGCCCGATCGTCTCGACATAATCGACCGCGGCGGCGAGCCCCAGCGCCTCGACGATTGCCGGCGTTCCCGCCTCGAAGCGCGTCGGCGCAGGGGCATAGGTCGTTCTTTCGAAGGTCACGCGGTCGATCATTGACCCGCCGCCCTGCCACGGCGGAAGCGCGTCGAGCTTGTCGCTCCACAGCGCGCCGATGCCGGTCGGCCCATAAAGCTTGTGCCCAGAAAAGACATAATAGTCGCAACCGAGCGCGGAAACATCGACCGGCAGGCGCGGCACCGCCTGGCAGCCGTCGATCAGCAGTTCGGCGCCGACGCGGTGCGCCAATTCGGCGGCACGCGCGACATCGAGCGGGCTGCCGAGCACGTTCGAGACATGCGCGAAGGCGACCATCGTGTGTTCGGGGGTGAGCAGCTTTTCGGCGGCATCGAGGTCGATGCAGCCGTCAGAGGTCAGCGGACAGACGTCGACCTGCCAGCCTGCAAGCTGCCACGGCACGATATTGCTGTGATGTTCGAGCATCGACAGCAGCACGCGGCCTTTGCGTGGATGCGAATAGGCGACAAGATTGATCGCCTCGGTCGCGCCGCGCACGAAGGCGATCTCGTCCTCCTTCGCGCCGATGAACGCCGCGATGCGCCGCCGCGCCGCCTCATAGGCGAGCGTCATGTCGGCGGAGCGCGCATAGACGCCGCGGTGAACGGTCGCATAATCGCGGCCGATTGCGTTTACCGTCGCGTCGATGACGGCCTGCGGTTTCTGCGCGGTCGCGGCAGTGTCGAGATAGTGCCAGCCGGGGGTGAGGCCGGGGAACTGGTCTCGAATGCCGTTCGGGTCGAGCGAAGTCGAGACACCCCGAAGGCGTGCGTTCCCGATGGGCATCTCGAATTCGCTCGATGCGAACGGGGAAGGGAGGTTGCTCACACCAGCTCTCCCAATTTCGCGAGCGCCAGTTCCTGCAACCGCACCTCATCGTCGGCGCCGTCGAACACGCCCGCGACGAACGCCTGCAGCATCAGCTTCTTCGCTTCGCCCGGCGGCATGCCGCGCGACTGGAGATAATAGAGCGCCATCGGATCGAGCTCGCCAATCGCGCAGCCGTGCGCGCATTTGACGTCGTCGGCGAAGATTTCGAGTTCGGGCTTGGCGTTGGCGGTCGCGCTGCGGTCGAGCAGCATCGCCTTCACGTCCTGCTCGCTGTCGGTCTGCTGTGCATCGCGCGCGACCGCGACCTTGCCGAGATAGGTGCCGGTCGCGGTGTCGCCGAGCACCGATCGCACAACCTGCCGCGACGTCGCGCCGGGTTCGGCGTGGGTGACGGTGGTGATGATTTCGAGGTTCTGCTCGCCGCCGCCGATCTGCGCCGCGCCGAGTGTGAAGTCGGCGCCCTCGTGCAGCGTGATGTTCAGGTCAATGCGGCCATAAGCGCCGCCGATGTTGAGCACGTGCAGCGCCGCAGTCGCGCCCTTGCCGATGCTCATCTCGACCTGATGGATCGCGCCCGCATCCTGTACGATTGCGCGCTTGAAGTCGCCGCCCGCGGGCACGACGATGCTCTCGGGCGCGGGCAGCGGCCATGCGGCGGCGATCGCATCGATATCGCTATAGCGCCAGGCTTCGTCGCGGCGGGTGGGGAGGGTGGTCATCATTTCTTCTTTCGCGCTTCTTTGCGGATCTGCGCGATCAACTTTGGTTTGCTTGCCGCAACGCACTGGTTGATCGTCTGATCGTCACTTGCGCCCTTTTGCACGCATCTGGTCACCGCGCGGCATAAACGGTCATCAAGCCGGGCAAGACCCGTGCTGCCGCTGAGGCTGCAATGATAGCGCCCCTTGTCATCGCGACCGACGCTGGCCGAAATCTCGTCCAAGCGGCGCGCGATCACGACGATCTCGTCATCGGTCGGAACGGGCTCGGTCACTTGTGCCATCGCCAAAAGAGCCAGCGACAAGATCACCGCGCTTCTCCCCACACCTCGTCACCCCGGACCTGATCCGGGGGCCACGCGGTCATGGATGCCGGATCAAGTCCGGCATGACGAGGAAAGGAAAGGCGGGCGCGATTGTTCACGCCGCAATCTCCGCATAACCATGCGCTTCCAATTCCCGCGCCAGCTCCGGCCCGCCCGACTTGACGATGCGGCCGCCTGCGAGGACGTGGACGAAATCGGGCTCAACATAATCGAGCAGGCGCTGATAATGGGTGATCAGCAGCACCGCCTTGTCGGGTGCGCGCATGATGCTGTTGATCCCGTCGCCGACGGTGCGCAGCGCGTCGATGTCGAGGCCCGAGTCCGTCTCGTCGAGGATCGCGAGGCGGGGGTCGAGGATCCCCATCTGCACCATCTCGTTGCGCTTTTTCTCGCCGCCCGAAAAGCCGACGTTCACGGGGCGCTTGAGCATGTCCATGTCCATCTTGAGCAGCCCCGCCTTCTCGCGCGCGAGCTTCAGGAACTCGCCGCCCGACAGCGGTTCCTCGCCGCGCGCCTTGCGCTGCGCGTTGAGGCTCTCGCGCAGGAACTGGACGTTCGACACGCCGGGAATCTCGACCGGATATTGGAAGCCGAGGAACAGGCCGGCGGCGGCGCGTTCATGCGGTTCGAGGGCGAGGAGGTCGATGGCTTCCCCATCATCGTCACCCCGGACTTGATCCGGGGTCCATTCCGGCGCCGCAGCCGTGGATGCCGGATCAAGTCCGGCATGACGAGGAGGGGTGAACATCACCGAGCCATCGGTGACCTCATACCCCGGCCGCCCGCCGAGCACATAGGACAAAGTCGACTTGCCCGCGCCATTCGGCCCCATGATCGCATGAATCTCGCCCGCATTGATGCTGAGCGACAGGCCCTTGAGGATCGGCTTGTCGGCGACGGTGGCGTGGAGGTTTTCAATTTTGAGCATTAGTCTTTCCCAGGGCTTGCGCGGCGGACCGTTGTCCGCGCGGTCCTAGCGGGGTCGGGTCTGCCGGGGATTATTGGAATTGTGCTGGCAGTGGTCCACAAATCGCGGAGCTGGAGGGTTTCGCGGTCAGTCATGGGGTGGCACCAATTCATTGGTGATTGCCCGAGCCATTCTGTCAAATTCATCGCCGCGACCGTTCAGCCGGGCGGTGGCGTAGGTAAACCACAGCCCCGCGACCTGACGAAAGCGTTCAAGAACCACTCGTTGGTTCTCTGAATCGCCGTATATTCTTTGTTTCGACAGATATTTACCCGCTTTAAGGTCCGCCGCGTGTCGCTTTTCTGTGCAACGGGAGCGCGCTGAATGCATAGCTTCAATTGCTACTTTCCCCTCCTCAGTGCCGAAGCGATCATCGGCACTAAGGTGGTTGTAATAACATATAAAATAAGGGTAATAGATTTTATTGATCGTCTCGAGATGAAGCGCATGAACTTGGTTTTCAGGCTTTCGGGAATAGTCGTAAACACTATCGCCCTTGCCGTCTCTGGGGCGGGTAGTAATCGCTGGCATAGGTTGGGCGAGAATTATTAGAGTGGTGGCTAACGTCACTATCATCCCGCACTCCCCTCAAGGCTGATGCCCAGCAGTTTCTGCGCCTCAACCCTCTTAAGCCCCTCCCCTTTAGGGGAGGGGTTGGGGTGGGGGCCATCGGCCTTGCGTAAGGCTTCTGAAATGAACGTCAAAACGCCGTCCATGTTGGACATCACATCATGGTTCGTAACGCGGATGGTGCGATAGCCTTGCTCCGACAGCGCCTTATCGCGAGCGCGATCCACCAACTCTTCATGCGTGTCGCCATCGACTTCGATAATCAGCTTTGCCGACGCACAAACGAAATCTGCAATGAACCACCCGACCACCTGCTGACGCCGGAACTTGTGTCCATCCAACTGTCCGTTCGACAAACTCCGCCACAGGCGTTTTTCCGGCTCGGTCGGGTTGTTGCGCATCTGGCGCGCGCGAGACTGCAACTCGGCGATGTCCAAGGCCGATAGACCCCACCCCCGGCCCCTCCCCTGAAGGGGAGGGGTGTTGAGTTGCTTCGCCTGATCGCGAAGGGTCCAGTTCATCCGACCGACCCCTCCAACGAAATCCCCAGCAGTTTCTGCGCCTCAACCGCAAACTCCATCGGCAATTGCTGCAGCACTTCCTTCGCAAAGCCGTTGACGATCAGCGCCACCGCTTCCTCCGCATCCAGCCCGCGCTGCATGGCATAGAAAAGCTGGTCGTCGCTGATCTTGCTCGTCGTCGCTTCATGCTCGACGGTGGCGCTCGGGTTGCGGACTTCGATGTACGGTACGGTGTGCGCGCCGCTGAGCGAGCCCAGCAGCAGGCTGTCGCACTGGGTGAAGTTGCGCACGCCCTCCGCGTTCGGTGCCACGCGCACCAGCCCGCGATAGGTGTTGTTCGACTTGCCCGCGCTGATCCCCTTCGACACGATGGTCGAGCGGGTGCGCTTGCCGTTGTGGATCATCTTGGTGCCGGTGTCGGCCTGCTGGTAATTGTTGGTGACCGCGACCGAATAAAATTCGCCGACGCTGTCGTCGCCGTTGAGCACACAGCTCGGATATTTCCAGGTGATCGCGCTGCCGGTTTCCACCTGCGTCCACGACACCTTGCTGCGCTTGCCCTGGCACAGCGCGCGCTTGGTCACGAAATTATAGATGCCGCCAAGGCCCTCGGCATTGCCCGGATACCAGTTCTGGACGGTCGAATATTTGATCTCGGCATCGTCGAGCGCGACCAGTTCGACCACCGCGGCGTGGAGCTGATTCTCGTCGCGCATCGGCGCGGTGCAACCTTCGAGGTAGCTGACGTAGGCGCCCTTGTCGGCGACGATCAGCGTCCGCTCGAACTGCCCTGTATTTTCGGCATTGATGCGGAAATAGGTGCTGAGCTCCATCGGACAGCGCACGCCCTCCGGCACATAAACAAACGTCCCGTCCGAAAAGACCGCGCAGTTCAATGTCGCGAAATAATTGTCGTGCATCGGCACGACCTTGCCGAGCCACTTCTTCACAAGCTCGGGATATTCGCGGATCGCTTCCGAAATCGACAGGAAGATCACGCCCGCGCGCTTCAGCTCTTCGCGAAAGGTCGTCGCGACGCTGACGCTGTCGAACACCGCGTCGACCGCGACCTTGCGCGCGCCCTCGACGCCCGCGAGCACCTTCTGCTCCTCGATCGGGATGCCGAGCTTTTTATAAACCTCGAGAATTTCGGGATCGACCTCATCGAGGCTGCTCAGCTTCGGCTTGGGTTTCGGCGCCGCATAATAATAGGCGTCCTGATAGTCGATCGGGGGCACGTTGAGCTTCGCCCAGTCGGGCGGGGTCATCGTCTGCCAGTGGCGGAACGCCTTCAGCCGCCAGTCGAGCATCCATTCGGGCTCGTTCTTCTTGGCGCTGATGAAGCGCACCGTATCCTCGGTCAGCCCCTTGGGCGCAAAGTCGGTCTCGATCGCCGAGGACCAGCCATGCTCATAATCGGCGACCTTTGCGGCGGCATCGTGGGCGGCCTGGTCCTTGACGGGGGTTTCGGGTGTGTCGGTCATTGCAAAATTCCGTTCGCCTCGAGCGAAGTCGAGAGGCCCATCGTGGGTGCACTGTCGAGGGGTGTCTCGACTTCGCTCGACACGAAGGGGTTTGATTTGGTTGGCGTGGCGGTCAGGCTCGCGAGGCTTATCTCCGCCAACGCTCCACGCACCGCGCCGTTCACCACGCCCCAGTGCGGCTGCACCTTGCAACTGCCTTCGAGCGCGCAGTCGTGCCGGCCTTCGTCGACGCAGCTCGTCAACGCGATCGGCCCTTCGACCGCCTCGATAATCTCGGCCACGTTGATCGCTGCCGCGGGCCGCGCGAGGCGCACGCCGCCGCCGCTGCCGCGCGATGCGACGAGCAGGCCGGCGCGCGCGAGGCCGCTCACCAGCTTTTGCGCGGTCGGCCCCGGGATTCCCGTCTGCTCGGCGAGCATCGCGGCGTGGATGGGCACCGACCCGCACTGGCGGGCGGCGGCGCTCATCAGCACGACGGCATAATCGGCAAGGTTGGACAGGCGCATGGGTGCGTCGGGTGCCTCATATCGTCCGCACTCTGCGAACGATTCTTAAGTGGAGTAAATCGTTCCACTTATATAGGCGCGGCGTTCGCGCGGTGCAAGCAAGGCAAAATTGGGTGCAGGCAAAAAAAGGCACCCGTCCGGCCGGGGCCAAACGAGTGCCGAGATGAAGGTCTCAGTCCTCGTCAGAGGAAGAGCTCTTCTGGGTCGCGAGGCCCGATTATGCCTTGCCAGCGATTCGCGATTGTATGGAAACGCCAAATCGACATGACGATTGAAATTAGATGCTTAACAGGCCCGAACTGTCACGTGTCTGAAACAATCGGACTCACTTTTCCCGCAAGATTCTTGCGTCCCTTGGCCGTCGCCTCGGTATAGCGTGACGGGCGTGCGAGCTGTCCCGGCGTCGCGCCGGCAAAGCGCTTGATCTCGCGGATCAGGTGCGACTGGTCGTAAAAGGCGTCGCCGAGCTTCGCCGAAGCCAGGTCCTCGCCGCGCGCGAGAGCCGATGCCGCGCGAACCGCGCGATATTTGCGCGCGAGCATGCGCGGCGACAGGCCGTAATAATGCTTGGTCATCCGCTCGACCGACCGGATCGACATGCCGGTCGCTTCGACCAGTTCGGGGACTTGCGGCGACGCCGATTCGGTCAGCCACTTGTCGACGGTGCGGATGAACCACAGCGGCGCCGGCTCGCCGGGCTTCATGATCTCGCGCACGATATTGTTTGCGATCACGAGCCGATCCTCGACGCTCGTTGCTTCGATTAGCGCGCCGACCGCATCGTCGATCCAGCCGCCGAACAGATCGGCGGCGTCGATCGCCCGGTCGGTCAACTTTTCGGCTTCGTCGCCCATCAGCGCGGCCCAGCCGGCGGGCATGATGCCAAAGCCATAGAGGGCGGTCGGCCCGCGCGCGATCGCACGAACGCTGCCGCTAGTCGGGCCGATAATCGTAGCGCGCGCGGCCGGAAAACGGTGACCGCCGGGAAAGACATATTCGCCGTCGGGCTTGGTCATGATGCGGAACTGCGGCCGGTCGGCGCGCTCATATTCGTCGAACAGCGGCATATCGAGCCGCGCGAAATAAAAGCTCGACACCATGTCGGTCAGGTCGGGATCGGGCGCAAAATAGTGCAGCTCAAATGGCTGGCTGGTGTCCGCACCGTCCGGCGGAGGTAACTGGTCAGGCATTCATGACGACCCCCGGCAACATTATTGCTGCCTTGTTGATGCCTCTATAATTTTCAATTCACCCCCGCGCGTCAAGGCGCAATCCGATTCTTGTTAACCTTTTTGCTTGGCAATCCACCTGTCGACGCGCCGATCCAGTATGTCGAGCGGAACCGGTCCCGATTCGAGCACAACCTCGTGAAATGTCCGATAATCGAAACGGTCGCCGAGCGCCGCCTGCGCCCGTCCGCGCAATTCCATGATCTTGAGCTTGCCGATCAGATAGGCGGTCGCCTGGCCCGGATAGACGATGTAGCGCTCGATCGCCTTTTCGATGTCGCCGTCAGGGTTCGGCGTGTTCTCCTTGAGATAGGCGATCGCCTGTTCGCGGCTCCAGCGCTTGTCGTGGATGCCGGTATCGACGACCAGGCGGCACGCGCGCCACAGCTCCATACCGAGGCGGCCGAAATCGCTGTAGGGATCGGTGTAGAAATCCATGTCCTTGCCCAGCTCTTCCGAATAGAGGCCCCAGCCTTCGGTATAGGCGGTCACGCCGCCGAAGCGGCGGAAGGGTGGCAGCTCCTCAAGCTCGGTCTGCACCGCGCGTTGGAGATGGTGCCCCGGAACCCCCTCGTGATAGGCGAGGGCTTCGAGCTCGGTCTTCGACATGTCGCGCAGGTCGTACAGATTCACATAATAGGTGCCGGGGCGCGATCCGTCGGGCGAAGGCGATTGATAAAAGGCTTTGCCCGCCGATTTCTCGCGAAACGCCTCGACCGCCTTCACTTGGAGCGCAGCCTTGGGGAGCGTGAGGAAGAATTGCGGAAGCCGCGCCTCCATCGCCTTCACCCGCGCATCGACGTCGGCCAGATAGGCTTCGCGCGTTTCGTGGAAATATTGCGGGCTGGTGCGCAGATGCTCGAAAAATTGCTGGAGCGTCCCCTTGAACCCGACCTTGGCCATGATCGCGCGCATCTCGCCATGGATGCGCGCGACTTCGGAAAGGCCGAGGTTGTGGATTTGCTCCGCGGTCATGTCGGTCGTGGTGTAATTGGCGAGCAACGCTTCATAATAAGCCTTGCCGTCCGGCAGCCTCCAGACGCCGTCGTCGGTCGGTGCCACGGCCTGCTGACGCTTCATCTCGGCGAGCAAGCGGTCGTAGGCCGGACCGGCGCTTTCGACCCAGGCCGCCTTTGCCGCCGCAATCAGCCGCGCCTTTTCGGCGTCGGCGACCGTCAGCTTGCCGACCTTTGCGGCGAAATCGTCGAGCACCGCATTGTCGGGCCGGTTGATGTTGCCAATGTCCGAAATGACATAGGGATAGACCCATTTGGGCGGTTGCACGCCAGCGGCGGCGCGCTTCGCCGATTCGGCCGTCTGGATGTCGAGCCACGGCCCGAGCCCGCGAATGCGCTCGACATAAGCTTCGGCCTCCGCCGGGTCGGCGACGCGGTGGATATTGATCAGGAAGGCGGGGCCGCTGCTCTGCGCGCCGTTCATCTGGTCGAAGATGTAGCCGTGGTTGCGATAGGGAAACAGCCGGTCGGCGCGCGCCGCCGCTGCGAGGAACAGTTCGTGCGAAAGTGCATCGTCGGGTGAAAGGCGTTGCGGATCGAAGCCGTCGCGCAGCGCGGCCGCCGTTGCCTGACGCAACGAATGATTGGCGATTTCAGCCTCTTCGCTCGGGTCGTCCCATCGGCCATAGTCGGCGTCGCGAATCCCGCGATACGCCTTGTCGATGGGCGACAGCGACAATTGGGCTTCGTCATATTTGCGGAAAAATTCGCCGAGGTCGGCACCTGCGGGCACCGGGTCGGACGCTGCCTGCGGCTGTTGTTCGGCGGCCATCGGCGCACAGCCGACGAGGGCAAATGCGGCGAGCGCGGTCGATGTCAGGACGATTTTGCGAAGCGGCGACACATTTTTCTCCCGGTTTTCCTGTTGTCTGCAGGCTTGCCATAGCGCCCGGTCGCGCGCAATGGCGGGGCCATGTCGCTCTTTGCTTCGCTCACCGACGCCGCCTATGCGCTCGTGCGCCCGGTCGTCCACGCCACCGACGGCGAGGCCGCCCATAATCTGACTCTCAACGCGCTGCAGCCACTCCCGCGAGCGCGCCACGCGCTGACCAGTCCCGCGCTCGCAACGCACTTTGCGGGGATCGAGTTCCCGAATCCCGTCGGCCTTGCTCCGGGCTTCGACAAGGATGCACGCGTCGCGCATGCGATGCCGCATTTCGGCTTCGGCTTTGTCGAAGTGGGCACGCTCACCCCGCTGCCGCAGGAGGGCAATCCTCGCCCTCGGCTGTTCCGGCTTGTCGAGGACGGTGCCGTTATCAATCGCATGGGTTTCAACAATGGCGGGCAGGCGAAGGCGACCGAACGCATCGCTTGCCTGCGCCGCTTCGGCCTTCCGGTTCCGCTAGGCATCAACATCGGCGCGAACAAGGACAGCGCCGACCGCGTTGCCGATTATGCAAAGGGCACGGCGGCGATGGCGCCGCTCGCCGATTATCTGACGGTTAATATCAGTTCACCCAACACGCCCGGGCTTCGCGCGCTTCAGGACAAGGGTGCGCTCGAGGCGCTTCTCGACGCCGTCGCGGCGGCGCAGCAGACGGGTGTTGCCGTACCGGTGTTGCTGAAGGTCGCACCCGACCTCGAGTCCGCCGACATCGACGATATCGTCAAGGTCGCGCTCGACAAAGGGATCGCCGCTGTCATCGTTGCGAACACCACGATTACGCGCCCGCCGCTGGCGTCGCCTCACGCCGGAGAGGCAGGGGGGCTTTCGGGCGCGCCGCTCGCTGCGTTGGCGCTTCAGCGGCTCAAGGATTTCCGGGCGGCGAGCGGCGGATCGCTGTCGCTCGTGGCCGCCGGGGGCATCGGGTCCGCCGAGCAGGCGTGGGAGCGCATTCGCGCGGGTGCCGGACTGGTGCAGATATATTCGGCCATGGTCTATTCGGGACCCGGTCTCGCAAGTCGGATTGCGAAAGGGCTTGAAGCACTCGCCGCGCGCGATGGTTTCGCCCGGGTAAGTGACGCGGTGGGCATCGATCACTGACAGGGTTGCGCGGGCGCGGGCGCCGCGCCAATGTCGCGCGCATGATCAAACGATTCCTCGGCTTTATCCTCGCCCTTTTTATCCTTCCCTCGCTGGCCTTCGCACAGGGGGTCTCCTCATCGGCCGACCCGCGCGCGACCGAAGCTGGGCGACAGATTTTGCAGCAAGGCGGCTCGGCTGCCGACGCCGCGGTCGCGATGGTCGCGGTGCTCACGCTCGTCGAGCCGCAATCGAGCGGCATCGGCGGCGGGGGCTTCCTCGTCTATCATGATGAAAGAGCGGGAAATATTACCACCATTGACGGGCGCGAGCGAGCGCCCGCCGCTGCCAAGCCCGAACGTTTCCTGGGCGCGGACGGCAAGCCGCGCGGCTATATGGATGTCATTCCCGGCGGACTGTCGGTAGGCGTACCCGGCAACGTCCGACTGATGGAGATGGCGCATCGCAAATGGGGGCGGCTGGGTTGGGACGCACTGCTCCAGCCCGCAATTCGCCTTGCCGAAGAGGGGTTCGAGGTTACCCCCGTGCTCCACAATTGGCTCGTCCGTTTCGAGCCCTTGTGGAAGGATTTTCCTGCGGCGCGGGCCATATATTATGTCGATGGCAAGCCTGCACCCGTCGGCACGCGCATTCGCAATCCGGCCTATGCCGCCTTGCTGCGCGACATGGCCACGCGCGGGCCCGACGCCTTTTACAGCGGCGCGAACGCGCGCGCGATTATCGACGCCGTCGCGACCGCCCCGCGCAACCCAGCGACAATCACCGCGAAGGACCTCGCCGCCTACCGGGCCGACGAACGTCCCGCGGTCTGCACCACCTATCGCGTTTACAAGCTTTGCGGCATGGGCCCACCCTCCTCGGGCGCGACGACCGTGTTCGGTATCCTCGGCATGCTCGAGGGTTGGGACATGAAGGCGATGGGCAAGGACAATCCGATGAGCTGGCACCTGCTCGCCGAAGCGATGCAACTCGCCTATGCCGATCGCGAACTCTATCTCGGCGATGCCGATTTCGTCGAGGTGCCGGTCGCCGGCCTGCTCGACAAATCCTATTTGGCCGAGCGCCGCCGCCGTATTTCGCCTTTCGGACCGGCCGAGGACTATCCCGCCGGAACCCCGCCCGGCGCACCGGCGCGGACCGCGTCGGGGCCGGTCGCCGAAAATGGTACGACGCACTTCGTCGTGGTCGATCGCGACGGCAATGTCGCCTCGATGACGTCGACAGTCGAAAGCATTTTCGGAAGCCACCTCATTGCCAACGGCTTTGTACTCAACAACGAACTCACCGATTTCGACCTCAGCCCCGAAAAGGCAGGGGCGCCTGCCGCCAACCGTGTCCAGCCGGGCAAGCGCCCGCTCTCGTCCATGTCGCCGACGATCGTCTACGGTCCAGACGGCAAGCCTGTTCTCGCCGTTGGCTCGGCGGGGGGCAAGCGCATCATCATGCATGTGACCAAGACGCTGATCGGAGTGCTCGACTGGGGGCTCAGCGCCGAGGAGGCGATCGCGCTTCCAAACCTGTATTTCGGTCGCGACGGCGTTCTCATCGAGGACAATGAGGCCGGTAGGGCGATTGCGGCGAAAATCGCGCCCTTCGGATACAGCTTTTCGCCCACCGATCTCGGATCGAAACTCAATGCGGCCGAACGCGTCGACGGTCATTGGCGCGGCGCCGCCGATCCGCGCGGTCCGGGAACATCGGCGGTCGACGACGCCCCGCCGCAGGGCTAATCAGATACGATAAGACGGCTGCACAGGCCGACGCCCATACCTCCCCGGGAGAGCAGAGGAATGAAGCTGGAGAATCCACATCTCGACCATTTTCCGAGTCTGGTCGCGATGTTCTTTGACCGTGCAGAAAAGGGAGGCGATTCGCCCTTTCTGTGGCGCAAGGCCGATCGCGCGTGGCAACCGCTGAGCTGGAACGAGGTTGCGAACCAGGTTGCGGCGCTCGCGCACAACCTGCGCAAGCTCGGGCTGAAAGAAGGCGACCGCGTCGTGCTGGTCAGCGAAAACCGCCCCGAATTCTGCATCGCCGATCTGGGAATCATGGCGGCGGGATGCGTCACCGTCCCGACCTACACGACCAACACCGAGCGCGATCACCAGCATATCCTCGACAACAGCGGCGCGCGCGCGGTCATCGTGTCAACCGCGAAACTTGCGCGCGTCCTGATGCCAGCGGTGATGCGGTCCGATGCAAAGCTGGTTATCAGCATGGAGCCGCTGCGCGTCGGGCAGCAGGGCGATGTCGAGATTTGCGACTGGGCGCCCCTCGTCACCGACGGCGCGACCTATGTCGAAGAAACCAAGGCGCGCGGCCTTGGCGTCAAGCGCGACGACCTTGCCTGCCTCATCTACACCAGCGGCACCGGCGGCGCGCCGCGCGGGGTGATGCAGCATCACGGCGCCATCCTGCACAATGCGGCCGGCGCCGCCGAGGTGCTGGTCAATGATTTCGGGATCGGGGAGGAAGAGGTGTTCCTGTCCTTCCTGCCCTTGAGCCACGCCTATGAACATTCGGGCGGGCAATTCCTCCCGATCATGGTCGGCGCGCAAATCTATTACAGCGAGGGGCTCGAAAAGCTCGTCGCCAATATCGAGGAGACGCGCCCGACGATCATGGTGGTCGTCCCCCGGCTGTTCGAGGTGATCCGCGCGCGGATGATCAAGGCGCTCGAAAAGCAGGGCAAGCTGGCCAATTGGATGCTCGCGCAGGCGCTGCGCGTCGGCGAAAAGGATTATGAGCGGCGCATGGGGGTGCTCGACCGGCCGGTCGACATGCTGCTCAACCGGCTTTTCCGGCCCAAGATTCAGAAGCGTTTCGGCGGCCGGATGAAGGCGCTCGTCTCAGGCGGCGCACCGCTCAATCCCGAAATCGGCGTGTTTTTCCATTCGATCGGCCTTACGCTGCTACAGGGTTATGGGCAGACCGAGGCAGGGCCGGTGATCAGCTGCAACCGACCGAAAACCGGGCTCAAGATGGACACGGTCGGGCCGCCGCTGATGAACACCGAGGTGCGCATCGCCGACGACGGCGAGATTTGCGTGCGCGGCGAGCTGGTGATGAAGGGCTATTGGCGCAACGAGGCGGAAACGCAGCGTGTGCTGGTCGACGGCTGGCTCCACACGGGCGACATCGGTCATGTCGACGAGGCGGGCCGCATCGTCATCACCGACCGCAAGAAGGATCTGATCGTCAACGACAAGGGCGACAATGTGTCGCCGCAGCGGGTCGAAGGAATGCTGACATTGCAGCCCGAAATCCTGCAGGCGATGGTCTATGGCGACAAGCGTCCGCACCTGGTCGGCATCCTGGTGCCCGATCCCGAATGGGCGAGCGAATGGGCCGAGGAACAGGGGCTGCCCAAGGACATGAAGCTGCTGCGCGAGCATGAGAAATTTCGCGCGGCGGTGCGCGCGGCGGTCGACCGCGTCAACGGCCAGCTTTCGGTCATCGAAAAGGTGCGGAAGTTCGACTTTGCCGACGAGCCTTTCACGATCGAGAACGAACAGATGACGCCGTCGATGAAGATCCGCCGCCATGTGCTGCGGCAGGTCTATGAAGAGAAAATCGCGTCGCTCTACAAAGCGTAGGCGCATATCGCAGGCGAGGGTGCGACCCGAAGAGCTCGGTGCAAACCGGAACCTCGCCTGCTGCCGGGCCGGAGCCTAGCCCTTGTCCCCCGCCGGTTTGCGATAGGGGACGAAGTCGCCAAAAACGCAGGTCGGACCGCGAATGCCGCTCGATCGGTCGACCAGATGAAAAAAGTCGCCCGAACAGGTCGATGACCCATATTGTTCGATGACCAATATATCGCTGTCGCGTGCGAGGCCCGGGCAGCTGCTCTTGAGATTGTTGCGATAAACGAGGTTCGATCCGCTGCGATAGAGCAAGATGTCGTCCGATACGCGGACGAGGTCAAGTGTGCGGAAGTTGGGCAGGCATTTGGTCGGTTCACCCGCGACCTTGCCCGCAAGCTGTTTGTCGAGCGTTTCGGCCTGCCGCGGCGTTAGTGCAGCGGCGCCGGGCTCGCCCGAACCGGCAGGGGCGCAGCCGGTAGCAAGCGGCATCGCCGCAGCCAGCAGCGCGGCCCCCACGAGATTCAGCTTTGCCATGAATATGCTCCTTGCGACTTGCGATTATTGTTATCGATAATGAATAGGCGCTGAAGCCGGCGCATCAGGCGGCATCTTTCAAGGCGCGAATACGACCGAGTTCGGTCGCGCTGTTGGCGCGCAAAAAGGGGTTGGTGGCCCGCTCTTCTCCGATAGTTGTCGGCACGGTTGCGTCACCGGCGCTTCGCGCGGTCTCGACTGCGGCAAGGCGCTTTGCGAGTGCGCTGTTGTCGGGTTCGACCGTGACGGCAAAGCGCGCGTTGGACAAAGTATATTCGTGCGCGCAGTAAACGCGCGTCGCGTCGTCCAGCTCTGCCAGCCGCTGCATGTTCGCGAACATCTGTTCGGCGGTGCCTTCGAACAGGCGCCCGCATCCCATCGCAAACAAGGTGTCGCCGACAAAGATCGCGCCATCATCGGCGAAATGATAGGCGATATGTCCCGCTGTGTGCGCGGGAACGTCCCACACCGCGGCGACATGATTGCCGAGGCGCACCGTGTCGCCGCCCGTTACCGTGATGTCGAGCGTCGGGATGCGCGCCGCTTCGGCGGCGGGCCCGGTGATCGTACACCCCGTCGCCTCCTTGATTGCGGCGTTTCCTCCCGTGTGATCGGGGTGCCAGTGCGTGTTCCAGATGTCGGTAATCGTCCAGCCTCGCTCGGTTGCCGCCGCGAGCACCGGGTCGGCGACCGCCGGATCGACCACCATCGTTGCGCCGCTTTCGGACTCGTGGACCAGCCAGACATAATTGTCGCTGAGGACCGGAATGCGGACGATTTCAAGCGCAGCCATCTCGTCTCCTTTCCCCCGTCCATCGTTCATAGCATAGACGGCGCGAAGACGAAGCAGCCTTGGTTGCTTACCAGCTTCCGCTGTTCGGCATCGACGCCCAGGGTTCGGCGGGGTCGAGATAGCCGTCCTGCAGCAATTCGACCGAAATGCCGTCGGGCGAGCGCACAAAGGCCATATGTCCGTCGCGCGGCGGGCGATTGATCGTCACTCCCGCGTCCATCAGGCGCTGGCAGGTGTCATAGATATTTTCGACGCGATAGGCGAGATGGCCGAAATTGCGCCCGCCCGAATAGGCCTCGGGCGCGCTACCGTCTTCGGGCGGCCAATTATAAGTAAGCTCGACCTCGGCGATCCCCTCCTGCCCGGGAGCGGCGAGGAAGATCAGCGTGAAGCGGCCCTTTTCATTATCAAAGCGGCGAACTTCTTCGAGCCCGATCAGCTTGAAAAAGTCGATTGTCGCGTCGGGATCGCTGACGCGGATCATCGTGTGGAGATATTTGGTCATGGGGGCAATTTAGGCGCGGAGCGCGCATCCTTCAAATGCTTCGAACATGTTTACGATTTCATCGGGCACGGGAGCGGGGGCGCCGCGCGCTTCGGCGACATGGACGCTGACCTCAAGCCCGGTGGCGCGCAAATCCTCCTTGCCCGCGCCGTGAAGTTCGAAAAGAAATGTCGCCGAACTGCGTCCGATCCGCGAACAGCGCACGCAGATGTCGATCTCTTCGTCGACCAGCATGGGCACCTTGTAGTCGACCTCGGCGCGCGCGACGTGAAACTCGGGGCTGTCGTGGACCGGCCAGCGTTCATAGATGCCGACTGCCCGCCAATATTCGGTGATGCCGATGTCGAAATATTCGAGGTAGCGGCTGTTGAACACGACCGCCTGCGCGTCGATTTCGGCATAGCGGACGCGTTTTCGGACGTGGAACTTGAAATCGCTGCGGGCCATTTATTCCTCTAATCGTTCGTTGCAAGCCGCGCGACGGTATCGATGAGTAGCGCGATGTCGCCCTCACGCGACAGGCGGTGATCGCCGCCCTTGACCAGCGTGACCTGTACATCCTCGCTCGCCAGCGCGGCGGCGAGGCGATGGCTGATCCCGGGCGGGACGTCGCCGTCGGCTTGCCCGTGGAGCAGGCGCACGGGGCAGGCAAGGGGGATCGGAGCGTCGAGCAACCGATTTGCCTCGCCCGACTGCCAAAAACGCCGCGTCGTCACATAGGGCTGGTCGCTGTAGGGCGTGTCCTCGCGCAGCTCGCCTTCGGCCTGGATGATCGCTTTCTCTTCGTCGCTGAAGCCCCAGTCCGTGAAATCGGGCGCCGCAGCAATGCCGACAAGTCCGGCCACGCGCGCCGGACCGTCGCGCCGGACAAGCGCGAGCGCCACCAGGAGCATCAGCCAGCCGCCCATCGATGAGCCGACCAGCAGCACCGGCCCTTCAGCCTTCGCGTCGATCAGGTCGAGCACATCGCCCCGCCAGTCGATCAGGTCCTGCTCGGCAAACAAACCCTCCGACGATCCGCACCCGGCATAGTCGAGCAGCAGGCATGCCCGCCCTTCGGCGGCAGCCCAGGCATAGAGCGCCGTCGCCTTGCCGCCCTCCATGTCGGACATATAACCGGGGAGGAAGACGATCGTCGGGCCGGTGCCAGCGATATGGCGATAGGCGAGGCGTGGGCGGCCGGTGCGGTCGAGGAGCTGAAACGCGGGACCATCCGTCATGGGTTCAGATCACCCAGTCGACAGTGTTGACCTGTATGGCCGCCTGGCCTTTTGCGGCGCGCTGTTCGACCATGATCTTGTTGAGTCGCCGGATCGTGTCGCTTCCCGTGGTGATGCACCAGCCGGGGACGATTGCGTGGACCAGCGCACAAAGTCCGCCCCAGATCATCGTCACACCGAATTTCGACGCGACGCCGAAATGTTCGATATAGCTTTCGTCGACGCTTTTGGGGTGATCGACAAACAGGCGGTTGAACATCGACTGGGCTTCCTTCCGTATGGGTGCCGCCCTAGCGGGCGCTGCGGTGCCTCGCAAGCGCAGCCGCGCTCGCACCATTCAATCATGCGTCGCCGGATGGCCGCCGCGGCGCCAGTTGATGAGGTGTGCGCCGGCGAGCAGCAGCGCCCCTGCGCCGGAGAAAAACCGGTCGGCGATCTCGGGGTCGGCCACCGGCAGCCAAGTTTCGTGCGCGGCAAGGCCCAGCGCAAGAAGCGTCAGGCCTGTCGCTGCCAGCAGGGCCGGCATCGGCCGCCTATGCCGCCGCCATCCCCCAACCATGGCGACAAGCGCAGCCGGCAGCGCCAGCATCAATATCGCGGCGTGGACTTCGCCGGAAAGGTCCAGCCATGTCGAAAGGGCGGGCGCAAGCACGAGGGCGAGCGGCAGGGCCAGACAATGGACGAGGCAGGCGACGGACAACGCGACACCCGCAAGATCGGCGGCGCGATGACGCAGGGACGGACGGTGCGCGACGGCAAGGGACATGTACGGAGCTTTCGATCAGGCGTACGCCCCATTTAGTGATACAGTATATCATTGCAAGAGTGTCTTGTCGCGCGTGTGGCTGTCGGTGGAAGTGCGGGCCTATGCGGCACGCGCATCGGATCTAAATTGTGGCGTCAGTCGGCCAAGAATTTATCGAGCGCCTCGGCAAAAGCCGCGGGCTGGTCGAGCATCAGGAAGTGACGGCTATCTGAGATCATCTGTGCGCGGAAGTTGGCAATATCGCGATAGGGCGTTTCGAACAGTGCCTTGGTTGCAACGGGCGACGCCACCCGATCGTCTTGCGCATAGACAAGCGTCACCGGCGCGGTGACCGAGCCGAGTTCAGCGCGCATGTCTGTCGTCAGGACATCATAAAAGGCCTGGGCGGACACTCGGGGGTCGGATGCCCTTGCCCATGTCGCAACCGCAATCCGCCCTTCGGCACTATTCGACATGCGCCCCATCGGGCTCTTTTCGCCCGGGTCGGCGACCGGTCCGTCGGGCTGCGGGCGGCCGTATTCTGCGCGCATCGCACCCGCTGCCACCTCGGCCTGTGGACGCAGCGTCTCGACAGTGGCATCCGGGGCGAACAATGTGCCGATAAAGGGCAGCGCGTCGACGATCATCAGCTTCCCGACCGCGTCGGGTTGGCGCGCCGCGATCATCAGCCCGGCGAGTCCGCCCATCGAGTGGCCGACGATTGCCGGAGCTTCACGTCCCGCTCCCAAGATACAGTCGTCGATATAACCCGCGACCTCTCTGGATGCCGGGTCCAGCACCGGCCCAGTGGCATTGGCGCCCGCAGAATCGCCAAACCCGCGGATCTGGACGATGTGGAGCCGGTACGCGTCCTTCAGCCGGCGTGCCGTGCGATCCCACACCGCGCGGGGTGACGACAGGCCCGGAAGCAATACGACGTCGGGGCCATTGCCCGAAATTGCAACGGTAACGCGCGTTCCGTCGAACAATGGCGCGCTGCATGCTTGTGGGATAGCAGCGGCAGTGGCAGCGGTAGTCGAAAGCGAGGCTGCGGCAAACGCCACAGCAAACGTCCATTTCAACATGTTCAGTCTCCGGGAAAATGCGTCAATCGCGCAGGAAAATCTCTTCGATCGAAAGGTCGAACAGGTCGGCAATGCGAAAGGCGAGTGGGAGCGAGGGGTCATATTTCCCCGTTTCGATCGCATTGACCGACTGGCGCGATACCTTGAGCCGCTCGGCAAGGTCGCCCTGGCTCCAGTCGCGCTCGGCGCGCAGCACCTTCAGCCGGTTCTTCACGGACAGCCCCCGTCGCCAAGCGTGAGCTTGTTGACAAGCGCGCCGACGCCAAGGCCGATGCACCAGAGGGGGAACACCCAGAAAATCTCGATCCGCGGTACGTCGGTATAGATTTCAAGGATGCCCCAAGTCGCAGTCAGCGCGAGGGTCATGGCCGTTGCAATCAGCGCTTTTCTCACCTCCAGAAAACGCAAATATTCGTCGGTCAGCTCCGCAAGGAAGCTGCCGATCGCCCAGATGAAAGCGAGCACCGCGATACCGGGAACGAGCGCGATGGCGACCGTCAGCGGCGTCGCTTTCGCATCGTCGGGGATGATGCTGCTCGCAGCGAAGATCGCGGCCACATAAATTGCCGAAACGGCGACCATGCGGCGAAAATAGCGACGGGTCGGGGCATCGATCGCCATCGGTCAGGCCTTTGCGCGTAGGCTGCAGCAGCGTGCTGCGCGCGGCGTCGTCGCGATCATCAGCGCCGGCAGCACGATGATCAGCGTGTTGGCGAGGTCCGTCGGGACCAGCTCAAAAATGCTCGCGACAGCAACGCCCATCAGGGCAACCGACCAGAGCAGGGCGCGGTGAACGGGATTCATTGGTCAAGCCTCCTTGTTCAATAGTAAAGGAACATTGACATAGCGAGTCGCGCATGTCAAGTGTCATTTACATAGTGACAAGCAACCTGTTCCGAGTCTTCGGCAACGCGCGCGCGTGACGATACGCCGGGCCTCTTGCGGCGGCGCAGCATGGCTGGCAAAGGGGCGCAGTTTAACTCCGCCAGAAAGGCCGCTTTCCCGATGTCCGAGATGATCCGTGTCACCCTTCCCGATGGCTCTGCCCGTGAAGTCGTGCGCGGGACTACCCCGGCGCAGATTGCGGCGGATATCGGCCCCGGCCTTGCCAAGGCGGCGCTCGCGGCGCGCGTCGACGGCGAGGTGCGCGACATCATGCGGCCGCTGGATGCCGACACGCAACTCGCGCTGATTACTGCGAAGGACGAGGCCGACGCGCTCGAATTGGTGCGCCACGACTATGCCCATATCCTGGCCGAAGCGGTGCAGGCGCTGTGGCCGGGAACGCAGATCACCTTTGGTCCCGCGACCGACGACGGCTTTTACTATGACGTGAAGGCGCCAGAGAGCCGCGACCCCTTCTCGATGGACGATTTGCCCGCGATCGAGGAAAAGATGCGCGAGATCATCCGCGCCGACAAGCCGCTCCGCCGCGAGGTGTGGAGCCGCGATGCGCTGATCGCCAAATGGGAAAAGGAAGGCGAGGTCTTCAAGGCCGAATGGGCAAAGGAATTGCCCGAGGGCGAGGAACTTTCCGTCTATTGGTCGGGCGACGACTGGCTCGACATGTGCCGCGGCCCGCATCTTGCGAGCACGGGCAAGGTTGACCCCCAGGCGTTCAAGCTGATGCGCGTCGCGGGCGCCTATTGGCGCGGCGACCAGCGCAACGCGCAGCTCACGCGCATCTATGGCACCGGCTGGCTCAACAAGAAACAACTCGACGCGCATCTCCACCGGCTCGAGGAGGCCGCGAAGCGCGACCATCGCAAGCTGGGGCGCGAAATGGACCTCTTCCACTTGCAGGAAGAGGCGCACGGCAGCGTGTTCTGGCACCCGCACGGCTATATCGTCTGGCGCGAGCTTGAGGCCTATATGCGCCGTGCCATCGACGCGGCGGGCTATCGCGAAGTCAAGACGCCGCAGGTGATGGATGCGCGCCAGTGGGAACAATCGGGCCACTGGGGCAAATATCGCGAGAATATGTTCGTCATCCCCGACGAGGTGCCGAATACCGAAGACGACGGGCCGCTGGTTTCGGACGCCGCCGAATGGATGGCGCTCAAGCCGATGAACTGCCCCGCGCACGTCCTGATCTTTCGCCAGGGGATCAAGTCGTATCGCGACCTGCCGCTGCGTTTCTACGAAAACGGCTGCTGTCACCGCAACGAACCGCACGGCGCGCTCCACGGGCTGATGCGCGTGCGCCAGTTCACGCAGGACGACGCGCATATCTTTTGCCGCGAAGACCAGATCGTCGACGAGGTGCAAGCCTTTTGCCAACTCGCCGACCGCATCTACAAGGACATGGGCTTCGACAGCTATGCGATCAAACTCGCGCTGCGCCCCGAAAAGCGCTTCGGCAGCGAGGAGATGTGGGACAAGGCCGAGGCCGAACTGCGCGCCGCGGTGGCGCGCGCGGGGCTTGCGACCGACGACTATGGCTGGGAAGAATTGCCGGGCGAGGGCGCCTTCTATGCGCCCAAGCTCGAATGGCATCTGACCGACGCGATCGGCCGGACGTGGCAGGTGGGAACGATCCAGTCGGACCGCGTGCTTCCCGAACGGCTCGACGCCTCTTATGTGGCCGAAGACGGCGAGCGGCATCGCCCGGTGATGCTCCACCGTGCGATTTTCGGCAGCTATGAGCGCTTCATCGGCATCTTGATCGAACATTTCGCGGGGCGCTTTCCAACGTGGCTCGCACCGGTGCAGGCGGTCGTCGCGACGATTGTCAGCGACGCCGACGATTATGCGAAGGAGGCGGTCGCGCAGCTCACCGCCGCGGGCATCCGCGTCGACACCGACCTGCGCAACGAAAAGATCAACTACAAGGTCCGCGAACACAGCCTCGCCAAGGTTCCGTACCTGCTCGTCGTCGGCAAGCGCGAGGCAGAGGAAGGCACGGTTGCGATCCGTACGCTCGGCCAGGATGGCCAGCGCGTCATGCCGCTCTCCGAAGCGATCGCGATGCTGAAGGCCGAAGCGACGCCGCCGGATCTGCGCAAAGATTGAACGTGCTTGCCGACCTGGTCGACCTCGCGCCGCTGACCTTTGCCGGTGCGGCGGCGATGACCTTTGGGGCAGCCTATGTGCGCGGGCTGACGGGGTTCGGGATGGCGATCATTCTCGTGCCGTTATTGGGCCTGATCGTCCCGCCGGGCGAGGCGGTGGTGCTGGGCATTCTGCTTCAGCTTTTGATCGGACCGGTCGGTATCAACATCATCCTGGCCGATGCCGATCGCGCGACCGCGCTGCCGATCGGGCTCATTGCGATGGCGACGACGCCGGTGGGCATGGTCGCGCTCGATGCGACGCGGCCTGAGGTGGCGAGGCTGTTGATCACGCTCGTCGCGGTTGGTGCCTTTGTCGCGGTGTTGCTGCCCAAGCAGCCGGCGGGGCACCGCCCGGGGCGTATCGCGGTCGCGGGGACCGGGTTGGTCTCGGGCGTGTTGACCGGCTTTGCGGCGATGCCGGGGCCGCCCGTTGTGCCCTTTTACCTCCGCCGCGCGCTCGACCCGCGCACGTCGCGCGCGTCGATGCTGCTGATCTTTTTCCTGACCGCGATTGCCGGGACGCTCGCGGCGCTGTGGGTCGGGATCGCGACGTGGAAGCTTTTCCTGCTGTCACTGCTGCTCTTTCCGCCGATGTGGTTCGGCAACCGCCTGGGCGGGCGCCATTTCGGCAGCGTGCCGCCGCATGTCTGGCAGACGATGGTCGCGCTTGTGCTCGGCATTGCCGCCGTATCGGCGCTGGTCAGGCTGATCGACTAGAGGCTCCGCAGCGCCTGCGCCGGCTTTGCCGAGAGGAGCGGCCAGCTTCCCGCGATCCCGATCAGGAAGGACAGGCCTGCGCCGCCGAGCAGGGTCAGGCCGACGATCAGCGGATCGGGCGCGAAGGTGAATTCGAAAAGTTGCGTCACCACATACCACGCCCCGGCCAGTCCGAGCCCCAGCGCGAGCAACGCGAGTACCGATGCGAGCAGCGCATATTCCATCCCCTGCGCTCCCAGAATCTGACCACGCGTCGCGCCGAGCAGCTTCAGGATCACGCTGTCATAGACGCGGCGCTCGCGGCTCGCGGCGATCGCGCCGATGAGCACAGCGATGCCCGCGAGGATCGCGATGCTGGCGGCGGCGGCGATCGCCTGGCTCATCTGCGTGAGCAGGATCGTGACCTGGCTGACGACATCGCGCACCGCGATGAGCGATGCCGAGGGGAAGGCGCGTGGAATGCTGCGCGCAAGGTTGGTTTCCGCGGTCTCGCCGACTGCGACCGTCGCGACCATATTGTGCGGGGCGGCGTCGAAACTGCCCGGCGAGAAAACGAGCACATAGTTGAGCCCGAAATTGTCCCAGTCGACAGTGCGGAACGAGGCAACGCGCGCCTGCACTTCGACCCCCAGCACGTTTACAGACAGCGTATCGCCGATTTCGAGGCCAAGCGATGCGGCAACCTCCTGTTCGACACTGACGAGCGGCGGGCCGCTGTAATCGGCCGCCCACCATTCGCCGCCGACGAGCGTGCTGCCGTTGGGCAGCGCGGGACTGTAGGTCAGCCCGCGGTCGCCGCGCAGCACCCACGCGCCCTCCGGCAATTGTTCGAGCTCGTCGACGCGCTGGCCACGGAATTCGGTGACGCTGCCGCGCAGTGCGGGGATCAGGTTGAGCTCGGCGCCCTTGTCGGCGGTGGTCACCATCGCGCGGAATTCGGTGCTGCGGTCGCGCGGGATGTCGAGCACAAAGAAACTTGGCGCGCGCTGCGGCACGGTGCGTGAAATCTCCGCAGTGATGCTCGTCTGGATCGCGGCGAGGGTGACGAAAAGGGTGAGGCCGAGGCCGAGCGCGACGACGAGCGCGCCGGTGGCAGAGCCAGGCCGGTGGAGGTTCGCCAGCGCAAGGCGCAGCAGCGGGCGGCGTGGGCGCGGCAGGCGGCTCGCGGTGCGACGGACGAGCCAGCCGAGGAAGACGAGGATGAGAAGCAGCCCGACCGCGGCGCCGATGAAGCTCAGCGCGAACAGCGGCTCGCGCGCAGTGCCGACCGCGAGTGCGACGATGGCCGCGAAGGCGATCACGACCGCCGCGATCGTGCGCTTGCCGATGCGCGCCGCGCCGCTGACGGTCGCGCGGTAGAGGCCCGCGGCGGTGACGTGGCGTGTCGCCGATAGCGGCGGCAGCGCAAAGGCGAGCGCAATGAGCAGGCCATAGGCGGCGCTCACCGCCAGTGGGAGCGGATAGAGGGCGAAGCCGGGCTTGACCGGCAGCACATCGCCCGCGATCCACCCAATTGCCGAGGGGATGAGCGCACCGACCGCGAGTCCCGCGACGATCGACACGGCGGCAACCGCGACAATCTGAAGCCCATAGATGCGCGCGACCGTCGCGCTGTCGGCGCCGAGCACCTTGAGCGTTGCCAGCGCAGGCCGCTTCCCCGACAAATAGCTTGCGACGCCATTGCCGACACCGATCCCTGCGATAACGAGCGCGGCAAGCCCGACGAGCGCGAGGAACTGGCCCATGCGCTCGATGAAGCGGCGCGTTCCGGGGGCGCCGTTGCTGCGGTCGGTGATGTCCCAGCCGGCGCCCGGAAATTGCTCGGTCAATTGCTTGCCGACGGTTTCGGGGTTGGCGCCGCCGGGCAAACGGATGCGATATTTGCTCTCGAACAGGCTGCCGGGCTGGATAAGCTGCGTCGCGTCAAGGTCGCCGATGCCGATCAGTGCGACGGGGCCGAGCGTGAATCCTTCGCCAAGCCGGTCGGGCTCTTCGGCGATGATGCCGTCGATAACGAACGCTTTTTCGCCGAACTTCACACTGGATCCGACTTTGAGGTCGAGCCGCGAAGCGAGGTCGGCGCCGATCCAAACCGCTCCGGGCGGGGGCGGGCCGCGACGCGCGCCATCGTCGGTGCGCATCGTGCCATAGAGCGGATAGGCGGCGTCGACGGCCTTGAGTTCGGCGAGCAGCGCGTCGCCGCCCGGCGCATTCGCCATCGCGCGCATCCGCACGGTTGCCGAAGCGGTGCCGGCAGCCCGGAACGCCGCCATTTCGGCGTCGGTCGCTTGTCGTTGCGGAAGGCTGAATTCGATATCGCCGCCGAGGATCGTCTGCCCGCGCGCCTCGAGTTCGGAGGTAATGCCGCGGGTCAGGCTGCCGATGGCGGCGAGCGTCGCGACGCCGAGAAAGAGGCACACGGCGAGCAGGCGAAGGCCACGGATACGCGCCGCAAGGTCGCGCCGCGCAATGCGCCAGAGGCTCGCGAGGGGGAGCATCAAAATCCTCCCCGCTTGCGGGGAGGGGGACCGTCCAAAGGACGGTGGAGGGGGGTAGCGGCCATCACCGAGGTATCAGCCCGCGAGCGCCCTCCGTCAGCGGCTCCGCCGCTGCCACCTCCCCACAAGTGGGGAGGATTTGATATTGCCTCGCTCACGCCCGTTCCTCGATCCGCCCGTCGTGCATCACGACGACGCGGTCGCAATGCTCGGCGAGTTCGGGGTCGTGCGTGATGATGAGCAAGGTCGCGCCGAGCGCGGCGCGGCGCGCGAAGATGAGTTCGATGATGCTGTGACCCGTTGCCGTGTCGAGATTGCCTGTCGGCTCATCGGCGAAGATGATCGCAGGCTCGCTCGCCATCGCGCGCGCGATGGCGACGCGCTGTTGTTCGCCGCCCGAAAGCTGCGCGGGATAATGGGTGAGGCGATGGCCAAGCCCGACCGCCACAAGCTCGGCGGCGGCGCGACCGAAGGGATCGGCGTGGCCCGCAAGCTCGAGCGGGACGGCGACATTCTCGAGCGCGGTCATTGTCGGAAGCAGGTGGAAAGCCTGCAGGACGATACCGATGCGTCCGCGCCGCGCGCGTGCGAGGTCGTCCTCGTCCATCGTGCCGAAGTCGAGCCCCGCGACCTTGATCGTCCCGCTGCCTGCGCGTTCGAGTCCGGCGAGTACCGCCATCAGCGAACTTTTGCCTGAACCGGACGGGCCGAGCAGCGCGACCGAGCTTCCTGCCGCGACTTCCAGATCGACGCCGCGCAAAATTTCGACGGGGGCCTTGTCGCTCCCCAGCGTCAGCGTCACATTGTGGGCGGCGATCGCCGGTTCGGGCGATGGTCGGGTGGCGTCGGTCAAGAAGGGGCCCTTTGGAATGAAAACGGCTGGATGGCGTTCTGCGTTGATATATGGTTGCGCGGTCGCGCTTTGCCAACCGCTCGCCGCGTGCGGCTCGGCGGACGCGCCATCGGCATCGACGAACGACAAGGCGGCGGCGCCTGCCAGGACCGCCGCCATTCCTGCCGACGCACCGCTCGTGATTGCGTTCGGCGACAGCCTTTATGCTGGATATCAGCTTGGGCCGAAGGAGGGGCTGGCGCCGCAGCTTCAGGCCGCACTTGCCGAGGATGGCGTGGTCGCGCGCGTTCAGAACGCAGGCGTATCGGGCGATACGAGCGCGGCGGGGCTTCAGCGGCTCTCTTATGTCCTCGACAATGCGAAGACCAAGCCCGCGCTCGTCGTGCTGGGGCTAGGCGGCAACGACATGCTGCGCGGCATCGGGCCGGAGCAGACGCGTGCCAATCTTGACGCGATGCTTGCCGAGCTCAAGAAGCGCAAGATTCCGGTGCTGCTCACAGGAATGATGGCGGCGCCCAATCTCGGCAGCGACTATGCGAACGCTTTCAACCCCATCTATCCCGAGCTGGCGGGTAAATATGATGTCAACTTCTACCCCTTCATTCTCGATGGGGTGATAGCCGACAAGTCACTGATGCTGGGTGATGATCTTCATCCCAATGCCAAAGGGGTGACGGTGATTGCCGAGGCATTGGCACCGTTGGTAGGAGAGGCGTTGCCCGACGGCGAATGACCGGACGGTCCCCTAACGCGTCATCCCAGCAGTTTTCCGGCGCGCGTGCGCCACGTCGTTGCCAACACATCCATGCCCGTCAGCTCGCGCAAAGCCGCGGGCTCGCGCTTGCCTCCGCCGCCAATGAGCAGGCCGAACACGCGTTCGACGGTCCATTCGGGCATCGGGCGATCAAGAAGGGCGAGTGCGTCGCCCGCCGCGACCGCCCCTTCCTCGATCACGCGGTAGTACCAGCCGCTGCGCCGCGTCTTGACAACCGTCGCCGGAACGCTCGCGATACCGAAGCGGTGGCCGAGTTTCCAGCACGGCTGGCGTCCCTGGCTGATTTCGACGAGCGCACTGCCGAGCCGGAAGCGGTCGCCGACGCAGACTTCGGCCTCGACAAGGCCGATTGTCGAGACATTTTCGCCGAACGCGCCCGCGTTGACGAGCAACGCGTGGCCGCCGAACATCTCGTCCCAGAAGGAATAATGATCGCGCGGGTAGTGATGGATAGCCTTGTCGGGGCCGCCATGGACGGTCAGGTCGGCTTGCTCGTCGCCTTCGATACCGAGCAATCCGACTTTGCGTGGGCCGTCCACCAGGGTTTTGGCGATGGCGCTCTTTTCGGTCCCGCGAAAGGCGCGCGCCTTTCCGGTGAGTAGGGCGTCAATGCGATGCTCCATGAAGACTCCTTCGGCGGACCGATGCAACGCCAACGGCGGCGAGGCAAATGAAAAGGGGCGGCCCGTAAAGGCCGCCCCTTCCCGTTTCAATCGCTGTTCCGAAAATCAGAAAGCGAAGCCAACGCCCGCGGTGATCGTGTCGAAGTCACCGAAGTTGCCGATGAACTGGTGGCGATATTCCACCTTGCCATAGACGTTCGAGCCGAACTTGTGCTGATAGCCTGCACCGACATAGGGATCGTCGATGTCGCTGAAGGTGTAACCGGCGGTGGCAAAGAGCTTGCCGTTCGAGCCGATCTTGGCACCAACGCGGCCACCGGCCGAGAACTGGACGTCGGCGCCGTCGATGAGCACCTTGTCACCCGCGACTTCGGCGCCGGCGAACGCGGTGCTGCCGAGGTCGAAGTCATAGCCGGCGGCAAGGCCGAGCGTGCCTTCGTCGATCCCGTTACCGGTGATCAGGCCGCCGCGAACTTCGACACGGCCTTCACCGCCGGGGGCGGCGAGTGCGGGGGTGGCGACAACGGCAGAGAGGAGAGCTGCTGCAACTGCGAATTTTTTCATCGTCTTATATCCTTCATTATGATTCGAGCCCGCCCTTTTGGGTCGCGGCCCGGCGCCCTAAATGGCGATTGCGGCTGTCGCTTCAATGAACGGATCGTTCAGACTATGACAATTTTCTTACCTGTGTTATTTTTACAACACGGTATAGAATTGTTCATGCGGCGTTCAGGCGGAAAACGGGCGTTTTCCGGGTCGCGGCACATTGGGAAAATGGTGGAACGGGCGCGGAAGACGCGCGTAATCAGCCCAGCGCGGCCTGCTTTTCTTCAGCGATGCGGTCGAGTTCGGCGCGCGTCGGCTTGGTCGCGGCGCTCTTGAGCTGGCCGCACGCGGCCATGATATCGCGACCGCGCGGGGTGCGGATCGGGGCCGAGATCCCCGCCTCGAAAATCAGGTTGCTGAACGCGCGCACGCGCTCGGGCGACGAGCATTCATAGGGCGCGCCGGGCCACGGGTTGAAAGGAATCAGATTGACCTTTGCGGGCAGCCGATACTGCTTGATCAACCGCACCAATTCGCGCGCGTCGGCATCGCTGTCGTTCTTGTCCTTCAGCATCACATATTCGAACGTGATGCGCCGCGCATTATTGGCACCTGGATAGGCGGCGCAGGCTTCGAGCAGTTGTTCGATGCCGTATTTTCGGTTGAGCGGGACGATCTCGTCGCGCACTTCCTTGTTCACCGCGTGAAGCGAAACGGCGAGGTTGACGCCAATCTCTTCGCCAGCGCGCGCCATCATCGGAACGACGCCGCTCGTCGACAGGGTGATGCGCCGCTTCGACAGCGCAAGGCCGTCGCCGTCCATCACGATCTTGAGCGCGCCCTTGACCTCGTCGAAATTATAGAGCGGCTCGCCCATGCCCATCATCACGATGTTGGTGAGCATGCGGCCGTCGGCGGTGTAATGGCCCGCGTCGTCGTCCTCGTCTTCGATATCCGCGCTCGATGCCATCGTCCCCTTCGGCCATTCACCGAGCGCGTCGCGCGCGAGCAGCACTTGCCCGACGATCTCGCCCGCGGACAGATTACGCACGAGGCGCATCGTGCCGGTGTGGCAGAAGCGGCAGTTCAGGGTACAGCCGACCTGGCTCGACACGCAGAGCGTTCCGCGGTCGGCGTCGGGGATGAACACCATTTCATATTCCTGGCCGTCGGCGGCGGCGAGCAGCCACTTGCGGGTGCCGTCGTTCGACACCTGCGCGGTGACAACCGTGGGGCGCCCGACGATGAATCGCTCGGTCAGCCAGGGACGCATCGCCTTGGCGATGTCGGTCATCGCGTCGAAATCGGTGACGCCGCGATGATAGATCCAGTGCCAGATCTGCTTCGCGCGAAGCTTCGCAGCCTTGGCGTCGAGCCCGGCCTCTTCGAGCGCCGCACGTACGCCGTCGCGCGTCAACCCGACAAGGTCGATGCGGTTACCGCCGCGCAGCGGGACGGTGCCCGTCGTCACGGGGTCGATATGGCCGGGAATCTGCATGATATGCGCGCATATAGGCACGAACGCCCGGTTGCGCAATCATGGCGGATGAAGGGCGCAAAAAGACCCGCGCGTCGTCCGACGCGCGGGAGTAGAGGAGTCCGTAAAGGCCTGGACGGAATGTCTGTTATTGCGCGGCCGTAAGGAGGATCGGCTGGCTCCCGCGCGCGGCCGCGACGAGTTCGTCGGCCTGGGCCGAAGCGACTTGAGCCGTCTCGCGGCGGCATTTGCGAACTTCATTCTTGCCTTCGAGGTCGAATTCATGCGCGGTTCCGCACACATCGGCGGCGGCGCGCCAGATCCGGTGCTTGAGCCGGTCCTGTCCCGACTTGGTCGCCAGATCGAGGTCGCTATGGTGGATAAAGGCCGTCCGCTGGGTGGAAGCGGGTTCGGCATAGGCAGGCACGCCCAGCTGGATGGTAACCAGGGCGGCGAGGATCAGATGCTTTTTCATCATATGTCTCCATCGGCCGGCTGTTTAGGGAGGGGAGGAAGCCGGTGGAGCCAATTTAGGCAATCGTCGCGCGCGCCGGGAGCAACGATGTTGCGCGATCATTCTGCGAAATTGCAGAACCGCGCGAGTGGGCGTATGAGCCGGCGCACCATGTACGACTGGAACGACCTCAAATCCTTTCTCGCCGTGGCGGAAACGGGCAGCACGCTCGCCGCGGCGCAGGCGCTGCGCGTCAGCCAGACGACGGTCGCGCGGCGAATCGCGGCGCTGGAGGAGGCGACGGGGCTCGCCCTGTTCGAGCGACGGCAGGCGGGATATGCGCTGACCCCGGTTGGGGAAGCGATGCTGGGTCACGCGGCGGCGGTGCGCGATGCCGCCGAGCGCTTTGATCAGGCCGCTGGCGCAAGGTCGCGCGATACGGCAGGGACGGTAAGTCTTACCACGATGGAAATGATCGCGGTCACGATTCTGCCTCCGATCCTCCGCGCGCTCCGCACCGCGCATCCCGAAATCCACTTGCAGGTCGACTCGGCAGACGAAACGCGCGATCTCGCTGCGGGCGCGGCCGACATCGCAATCCGCAGCAGCAAGCAACCGTCGGGGGGAGGACTGGTCGGTCGCCGCGTCGCCGATAATCCCTGGACGCTCTATTGCAGCCGCGAATATGCGGAACTCCACGGCAAACCCCAGCGCCGGGACGACCTTGTCTTGCACCCCTTCATCGGGGGTGGGGGTAACGTCTGGGGACCCTATAAGGCGTGGTTGCAACGGCACGGTCTCGAGGATTCGGTCGTCATGCAATATGACAGCGCCGCGGGGCTGTTGTCCGGTGTCCGATCGGGGATGGGGCTTGCAATCCTTCCCAGCTTTCTGGCGGACAGTGACCCCGAACTCGTGCGCTGCATACCGCCGCGAAAGGACGACACCACCGGCCTCTGGCTGCTCGTCCACGAAAGGCTGCGCCACGTCCCGCGCGTTCGCACGGTGCTCGATTTCCTCGCGCTCGAACTGAAGCGCGTGGCGCGCGGTTAGCGCGAACCCGCTATCGAAGCTTCGCGCAGCCAAGTGCAGCGGCGTCGATCGCGGTCGCTGCGCCGCGCAGGCGGTACCGGTCCGAAATCGCACCCCCACTCGCCGCGCGGCTTTCGACACGCATGGTCTGCGCCGAACGCATGGCGGCGATGATCGCGGCGTCCATCCGGGCATCGCTCGCCCAACCGTGGGCGCCGTTGCCGGCGAGGATGAAGCGGCGGCTGCCGACGGTCAGACGCAATTCGCTGCCGTCAAGGCGCGGTTTCGACAGGCGGATATAGAATTGCCCGCGGATACGCGACCGCGGCCAATATCCGATGCTCGCAAAGGGCTTTTCCTGCGCGCGACCGATCGAAGCCGACGGCTCGGCAATCGCAAAGCAGCGCGGCGTCCTCGCCTCGCGAAAGGCGCCCCAATCCTCGAAAATGCCGAGCGCCGTGCGCGGCGCCGCGAGCGCCGCGGCGGGCAGGAGGACCAGAATGAGAGAAAAGAAGGCCGCGCGCCGCATCGCGCCTTCGTTCGCGCGAATGGCGCTGCAATGCAAGCTTGGCTTGCGCGGCGCGTTGCGTTCGTTAAGGAAGGTGGACATTTTTCGGCGAACGGGATTCGGGGCATGCTGGCCCGCGCCGCCGAATTTCCCAGGGCAATCCTGACAGACACAGGGATGATGGATTAGATGAAAGCGACGATCGAACGTGCGGTGCTGCTCAAGAGCCTCGGCCATGTCCAGTCGGTGGTCGAGCGGCGCAATACCATCCCCATCCTGTCGAACGTCCTGATCGAAGCCGACGCGTCGGGCAGCCTGAAGCTGATGGCGACTGACCTCGACCTGCAGGTCGTCGAAACCATCGCGGCCAAGGTTGAAACGCCGGGCACGACAACCGTGTCGGCGCACACGCTTTTCGAGATCGCGCGCAAGCTGCCCGAGGGGGCCGAGGTCAGCCTCGCTGCCGCCGAGGGCAAGATGCAGGTCAAGGCCGGCCGCTCCAACTTCAACCTGCCGACGCTGCCGCGCGACGACTTTCCGGTGATCGCCGAGGGTGACCTGCCGACGAGCTTTGAGCTGCCCGTCGCCGAGCTCATCCAGATTATCGACAAGACGCGTTTTGCCATCTCGACCGAGGAAACGCGCTATTATCTGAACGGCATCTTCTTCCATGTCGCCGAGGATGCGACGGGTCCTGTGCTCAAGGCCGCGGCGACCGACGGCCACCGCCTCGCGCGTTACACGGTGACGCGCCCCGAAGGCGCGAGCGGCATGCCCGACGTCATTGTACCCCGCAAATGCATCGGCGAAATCCGCAAGCTGCTCGACGAGGCCGAGGGCAATGTCGAGATCAGCCTGTCGGCGACCAAGATCCGCTTTACGCTGGGCCATGCGGTGCTGACGTCGAAGCTGATCGACGGCACCTTCCCCGACTACAGCCGCGTCATCCCGACGGCGAATGACAAGCTGCTGAAGGTCGATCCCAAGAGCCTGTTCCAGGGCGTCGACCGCGTGTCGACGATTGCGAGCGAAAAGACGCGCGCGGTGAAGGTCGGGCTCGACAAGGACCGCATCACGCTCAGCGTGACCAGCCCCGAAAACGGCACCGCGGCCGAAGAACTCGCCGCAGGCTATGACAGCGACGCGATGGAGATCGGCTTCAACGCCCGCTATCTCAGCGACATTTTGGGCCAGGTCGACGGCGACAGCGTCGAGCTCCACCTCGCCGACGCCAACGCCCCGACCTTGATCCGCGAAAGCGAGAAAAGCCCGGCGCTTTACGTGCTGATGCCGATGCGGGTCTAAAGACCTTCGCCCCCGCGAAGGCGGGGTTGCCATCGTTTTAGGCCGAGGGTGGGAGCAAGGCTGCCAGTGGTCCCCGCCTGTGCGGGGACGATGCCTTTTAGCCTCCCTTCGCAACCCGCCAGATAACCCCACCGGTATCGTCGGCGATCAGCGCGCTGCCGTCCTTTGCAACCTTGACGTCGGCGGGGCGCCCGCGCGTAGTCTTTGTATCCGGGGCAAGGAATCCGTCGAGCAGGGTGACCGGCAGCGCATCGACCGGCTTGCGGTTCGCGCCGAACTTGACGAACACAACGTCATAGCCTGCCACAGGATCGCGATTCCATGATCCATGCCGTGCGACGAGGGCGCCGTTCGCCCAGCGCTCGCCAAGGTCGAGGCCGTCGGTGAATGTCATGCCGAGCGGTGCAGTGTGTGCGCCCAGCCCATATTCGGGGCGCTTCACATATTGGCGGCGATCCTCCGCCTCGGGCGGGACGCGCGGGTCGATGAAGCCACCCCAATAATACCAGGGCCAGCCGTAGAAATCGCCTTCGGCTACGTCGGTCAGATAGTCGGGGACAAGGTCGCTGCCGATCATGTCGCGCTCGTTGACCACGGTCCACAGCCGGTCGGTGCCGGGATAAAAGGCAAGCCCGACAGGGTTGCGAATGCCCGCGGCATAGGTACGCATATATTTCTGTTCCGGGCGCACTTCGAGCACGCTCGCGCGGCGGAACTCGCGGTTCATCCCCGCCTCGCCGATATTCGAATCGGCGCCGACACCGATGTAAAGCCAGCCGTTCGGCGCCGCGGCGAGGCTCTTGGTCCAGTGGCGGTTGGTGCCCTTGGCGGGGAGGTCGACGATTTTTTCGGGCTTGGCGCTCATTGCAGTCTCGCCTTCGACATAGGGAAAGGCGAGCAGGGCGTCGGTGTTGGCGACGTAAAGCGTTTCGCCGACCAGCGCCATGCCATAGGGCGAGTTGAGCCCGGTGATATAGGGGGTCTTCACTTCGGCCTTGCCGTCGCCATCGGCGTCGCGGAGCAGGGTGATGCGGTTGGCCGAGACGCCGCCTGCGCCCGCCTTGCTCATCAGCCGGCCCATCACCATGCCTTCGATGCCCGACGTGTCGCGCGGCGGGCTCTGTGCTTCGGCGACGAGCACATCGCCATTGGGCAGGACCAGGATCGTGCGCGGATGGTCGAGCCCTTCGGCAAAGCGGCCAACGGTCAATCCCTGCGCGGCGCGCGGCGCCTCGCCGGCGGGCCAGCTTGTCGCCTCTGGCACGTTGATCGTCGGGAAAGTCTCGGTGCGTTGCGACGCCATCACGGGGACGCGGCCACTGAGTTCGGCGGTTGAGAAACGCGCGATGTCGGGGCGCGACATGACGTAAAGCGTGACACCTCCGGCGATCAGCAGCACCAAAAGGCCGAGGGCGACATATTTCAGGATCTTGCGCATGGTCTTTTCCTACACGCGCGCGGCGCGGCGGCAAAGGGGCGAAACGCAGCCCAAGTCTGGTCCCGAAATATGCTTACCCATTTGTTCATCACGGTTGGGAACGGCGCAGTCAGGGGCGCGGGGGTAGGTAGGTCGGCGATCGAGAGGGCCGGGAACGATATGCAATTGCAAGCGCCATATTTGACCGACCGCGGTGCGGTCGACGAAGCCGACGCGCTCATCCGCGAACATGGCGATGAAGCCGGCTTTGCCGCCGCGGCGCGCGCGGAGCAGTTCCGCGTCCTTGGGAACCACATCCACTTTGCGCGCTGGCGCCAGATCGAACGGTTGATTACCTATCTGTCGATCGACACCGCGCTCGACACGGTTCACTGAGGTCAGAGTCGCAGGCTCGCGGTCTCGGGCAATCCTGCCATGATATTGAGGTTCTGGACGCACGCTCCGCTTGCGCCCTTGCCGAGGTTGTCGAGCCGCGCAACGAGCCGCGCCTGGCTGCCGTCACCATTGCCGAACACGAACAGTTCGATTTGGTCGCCACCCTCCTCGGAGCCGCGCAGCAGCATTTCGCCACTGGCAGGTGCCTCGCCCATCGTGACGATCGCGCTGCCCGCATAAAATTCGGCCAGAGCGGCGCGCAGCGCATCAGGGTTGGCAGCGCGCGGCATAGCGGCGAGCGGCAGTGGGATTTCGACGACCATGCCGCGATGCGCAGGAATCACCGCAGGGGTGAACAAGGGCGCGACCGACAGGCCGCAATGCGCCTGCATCTCCGGCACATGCTTGTGGCCGAGCGTCAGCGCATAGCCGCGCCATGCAATGTCGCGGTCCTGCTCGAAGCGTTCGATGAGCGCCTTGCCGCCGCCCGAATAGCCGCTGACTGCGTTGCAACTATAGGGCCAGTCGGCGGGGAGCAGTCCCGCGCGCACGAGCGGCGCGAGCAGCGCGATGAATCCGGTCGAATAGCAGCCGGGATTGCTGACGCGCGCGGCAGCCGCAACCGCATCATGGCCGCTGACTTCGGGAAAGCCATAGGTCCAGCCGGGCGCGACGCGGTGTGCGGTCGAGGCATCGATGACGCGCGTTCGTTCGTTAGCGATCATCGCGACCGCTTCGCGCGCCGCATCGTCGGGGAGGCACAGGATGACAAAATCGGCGTCGTTGAGCGCCTCGCGGCGCGCATCGGCGTCCTTGCGCCGCGCTTCGTCGAGCGCGATCAGCGAAAATTCGCTCCGCCCCGCCAGTCGTTCGGCGATTTCGAGCCCCGTGGTACCGGCAGCGCCGTCGATGAAGATCGACTGTGTCATGCGTCAGCGCGGCCGCTTGTAGCCGAGCACGGCGGGGTCATTCCCTTCGGCGGCCGAGCGCGCGACAAGGTCGGCGAGCGGTTCGGCGCGCACTTCGTTCCAGTGCTGGCTGGCGTGGACGATGGTCCCCCCGTCGGCCACGATCCCGACATGGCCGGGGAAGAAGACAAGGTCGCCGCGCGCCAGATCGCCCGGCGCCACATCCTTGTCGGGGCCGAGCGCATCGAGCTGCAGGTCGCTGTCGCGCGGCAGCTGTACGCCTGCCGCATGCCAGGCGAGCTGGACCAGTCCCGAACAGTCGATACCTTTCGCCGTGCGTCCGCCCCAAAGATAGGGCGTGCCGATCAGATCCTCTGCAACCGCCACGGGGTCGCTGTCGGTTTCGTCGACCTCGGCAAGCGCCGCCAAGGGAAAATATCCGTGCGAGGTGGCGAGCCACTCGCCCTGCGCCTCTCCCATCACCAGCGCGCCGCGCGGGACGATCGCCGAGCCGCCGCTCGCGGCATCGGGCGCGCTGTGGACGATCGATTCGCGCGCAATAACGCGGTGGGTCGGGGCAATCGGTGCGGCGAGCGCGTCGGCGGCGATATAGCCGACATAATGGTCGGCGAGGCTGTAACCCCACGCCCAGCCGCCGGTGATGTCGAGAAGCGCAAATCCTTCGCCGAACAGCAATTCGCTTGTCTGTTCGGCGTCGGTCGCCGGGGAAGCGCGCATCGCCGCGGCCGGCAGCGCGCCGCTCCGCATCATCGGCGCGGCATAATGGGGCGCGAAATAGCGGCCTGCGACCGCGATATCGGCGAGGTCGGGCCGGATCGCAACGATGCGCGGATCAAAGGACTGCGAAACGCCGGTCAGGCCAAAGCGATCGCGGCCGGCGCCAGCGACACCGGGCCGCCCCATCCGTACCCGCGAAGAGACCTGATTATCGCCGCTTTCTCCAGTCACCTATTGTCCTGTCACTATCCGAATAGCCGCCGCTGGCGGAATCGCGCGGCATTAGCCCAGCCGGACGAAGTTTATCAAGCCGCTTCCCGTTTGCCGCGCCGGTCGTAGCGTGACTGCAGCATCGCCCATGCCGCGCGCAGCCCGAGCGCCGCGCCGCCCTTTGGCCGGCCGGGCTTTGCCGTCGGTCGCCAGGCGAAGGTGTCGAAATGCGCCCAAGTGGTCTTGTCGGGAATGAAGCGTTGGAGGAAGAGTGCCGCGGTGATCGACCCCGCAAAGGGCGAACTGCCCGCGTTGCCAAGGTCGGCGATGTCGGTTTCGAGCAACTCGGCATAACCGTCCCACAGTGGCATGCGCCACAGCGGATCGTCGCGCTCGGTCCCGCTCGTGAGCAGGTCGTCAGCCAGCGTGTCGTCATTGGCGTAAAGGGCGGGAAGGTCGGGGCCGAGCGCAACGCGTGCTGCGCCGGTCAAAGTCGCGAAATCGACGATCAACTCGGGCTTGCTCTCGCCCGCGCGCGCGAGTGCGTCGCCGAGGACGAGGCGCCCTTCGGCGTCGGTATTGCCGATCTCGACCGTCAGCCCCTTGCGGCTTTTGAGCACGTCGCCGGGGCGAAAGGCGTCGGACGAAATCGCATTCTCGGCCGCCGCGACGAGGCAATGGAGCCGGACGGGAAGGCCGCTCGCCATCACCAGTTCGGCGAGCGCGAGGACGTGCGCGGCGCCGCCCATGTCCTTTTTCATCAGTCGCATCCCCGAAGCGGGCTTGATGTCGAGCCCGCCGCTGTCGAAGCTGATCCCCTTGCCGACCAGCGCAACCCGAGGATGCTGATCCTTGCCCCAGTCGATCTCGATGAGGCGCGGCGCATGATGCTTGGCCGCCGCGCGCCCGACCGCGTGAATCATCGGATAGCCCTGTTCGAGCGCCTCGCCCTTGGTGACGGTCAGCTTGCCGCCGTGCGCCTTGGCGATCCGTTCGGCAGTCTTTTCGAGTGTCGCGGGTCCCATATCGGCGGCGGGGGTGTTGACGAGATCGCGCACCAGCGCGACCGCGCGCACCTCGGCGACCATCGGCGCGATCGCGCCGACGTCGGTGGTAAGCAGGGTGCGCGGCCCGCGAGTCTCGCTCTTTGATTTGTAGTTATCAAATCGATACTGGCCGCTCATCCAGCCGAACATTGCCTTGCCTGGCTGGCGCCCCTCAAGCCGATAACGTCCTTCGGGGAGGACGGTGCCGAGCTTCGAAATGCACCAGGCCGACAGGCTGTCGACATCGGCGACTGCCGTAACCACCGACCAGCTTTCAGGCACGTCGCCGGGCAAGATGGCATGGGCGTAACCGTCGGGCTTGTAGTTTGCGGCCTCAAGCGCCGCGCGTTCGCGCGCGCTGCGCCCCTTGAGCCAGTTGTCATAGCTCTTCTTGTCGACGAGGTGGATGATGCGGGCGTCCTGCCCCTTGTCGGGTTGCACGAGGTCGGAATAGTCGGTCATCCGCTTTTGCTAGGCGCGGCGGGAAACTTTGTCGATTCCCGGCGTTGAGGGAGGAATGAGAATCGTGACGAACCTTAAAGTACCCGCGGCGCTGCTGGCCGCATCGCTTGTCATCGCCGCGTGCAGCGAAAAGGCGTCGCCCCTTGCCGAAGAGGTCGAGGCCGTGTCGGTGCCCGGGGCGCCCCCCGAGGGTGCCGAAGAGCTTGTCGCGCGCGGCGCGCAAGCGTCCGACGAGCGGCAGTCGGACGAACTCGTCGAATTTGCCTATGCCTATCCGGTCGAGGCAGCACGAATTGCCAAGCTCGCCGCGTGGCTCGACAATGACCGCGAGACAAAACGCGAGGCGCTGATCGCGGCAGCGAGGCGTGACCGCACCGCGGCTGAAAAGGGTGGCTTTCCCTATCGTCAGCACAGTCACCTGCAGAAATGGGAGCGGGTGACGGATACGCCGCGTTTCCTCAGCCTCTCCTCCGAAATCGCCACTTATACTGGGGGCGCGCACGGCATGTTGAGTTTCGATTCGCTGATCTGGGATCGCACGCGCGCCCGGTTGCTGCGCCCGATGGATCTTTTCACGAGTTCCGACGCATTCGACCGCGCGGCGAAGGACGATCTGTGCGCGCGGCTGAACAAGGCCAAAGAGCGCAAAGGTATCGAATGGGATCGCTCGGCGGACGGCCCCTTTGGCGAATGCCCGGTCCCGTCGGCGCAGACGGTGTGGATTGGCTCGTCGGACGGCAAGCATCTCGACCGGCTGACCATCGCCATCGCGCCCTATGAGGTCGGGCCATGGGCCGAGGGCAGCTATCGCGTCAACCTCCCCATGTCGCGGGCCATAGTCGATGCGGTGAAGCCCGAATTTGCCCGCGAATTTCTCCCCCTCAACTGACCGGAAAGGACTTTCTCATGGCGAAGCGACCGAAGGCCGGAAAGGTCGGCGAGACGCCGGCGGAAAAGAAAGGCAAGAAGCGCACCGCCGCCAAGCTCGAACAGGAAGTCGGCAAGTCGCAATCGATCGCCGATCCGCCGAGCGATCGCGAGACCGACCTCGACCGCGCGCCAAAATGGGAGCCGCGCTATCCGGGATCAGGACGCCTCCACGGCAAGGTGGCGATCGTCACGGGTGGCGACAGCGGGATCGGCCGCGCCGTGTGCGCGCTTTTTGCGCGCGAAGGCGCCGCTGTCTCCATCGTCTATCACGAGAATCGCGAGGACGCCGAACGGACGGCGCAGATTGTCACCGATGAGGGGAGCCGTGCGGTGGTGATCAAGGCGGATGTCGGGAGGCCCGCGGCTTGCGAGAAGGTCATTGCCAAAACCGTCGGGCGCCTCGGCCGCCTCGACATCCTCGTCAACAATGCCGGCGAGCAGCATCCGGCCGCCGATATCCGCGACATTTCGGCCGAGCAGCTTCGCCGCACCTTTGAGACGAATATCTTTGGCATGTTCTATCTTGTGCAGGCTGCGCTGCCGCATCTCGGCAAAGGCGCGGCGATCGTCAATTGTACGAGCGTGACGATGTACAAGGGGTCGGCGGGCCTGCTCGATTATAGCGCCACAAAGGGCGCGATCACCGCTTTCACGCGCTCGCTCAGCGAAAATCTGGTCGACAAGGGCATTCGGGTGAACGCCGTCGCGCCGGGGCCGATCTGGACGCCGCTCAACCCGCGCGGTGGCGCGCCCGTGTCGAAGGTGGAGGAATTCGGCGAATCGACGCCAATGAAGCGGCCAGGCGAGCCGAATGAGGTCGCGCCCGCCTTTCTGTTCCTCGCTTGCGACGACAGCAGCTATATGTCGGGTCAGGTGTTGCATCCCAATGGCGGGATGATCGTTAACGGATAGCGGGGGCAGACAGGAGAATTGTCATGCCAGCCAAATCCAAAGCCCAGCAAAAGGCCGCCGGCGCGGCGCTCAGCGCCAAGCGTGGCGATACGCCCAAGTCCGAGCTGAAAGGTGCATCGAAGGACATGTACGACAGCATGAGCGAAAGCCAGCTCGAGGATTTCGCCAAGGGTTCGCGCGAGGGCAAACCCGAGCACGTCGATTAGGCGGAGCGCGCTATTCGGCGGCCTCGAGCGCGGGGGCCGTCGCCGCGCTCTTCGCATGTCCGAAGGCCAGCACGCCGTCGTCGACCGGGCCGCTCCGCATATAAGCGCGGTCGTGGACATAATCCTGGTTGAGCCGCCACGGCAGCGCATCGGCATTTTTGGGCATGATGTGCAGCGACCGCTGGATATAGCCCGACGAGAAATCAAAGATATTCTCCTCGGTCAGGCTGGCGGGGTCTTCGAGTGCGGGCGTCGCCACCTCGGTCCCCGTCGCGCGCATGTGGTTGAGCACGCGGCACACATATTCGGCGACGATGTCGGCGCGCAGCGTCCACGACGCGTTGAGATATCCGAACACCGCAGCGAAATTGGGGACGTTCGAGAACATGCACGCCTTGTAATAGAAATGCTCGCTCCATTCGATCCGCTCGCCGTCGACATGGACGGGAATCTTCCCTGCAACAGCCAGCTTGAGCCCCGTTGCGGTGACGATGATATCGGCGTCGAGGTGGCGGCCCGACTTGAGCAGGATGCCGCTTTCGTCGAAGCGCTCGATATGATCGGTGACCACCGATGCCTTGTCGGCCTTCATTGCTTCAAAGAAGTCAGCGTCGGGGACGAGGCAAAGCCGCTGATCCCACGGATTATAGGGCGGGGTGAAGGCCTCTTCGTCATAGCGGTCGCCGAGCGCCGCCTTGAGCTTGCCGGTCAGGAAATCCTTGACCTTTTCGGGCTTCGTCCGCGCGCGGCGAAAGCCAATGTCCTGCAGCTTCACATTTTTAAAGCGCGTGATCCTGTACGCGACCTTCTCGGGCAGGATCTTGCGCAGGAAATTGGCGAGTGCGTCCTTTGCGGGGCGGATGAAATACCATGTCGGGGTGCGCTGGAGCATCGTCACATGCTCCGCTCCCTTGCCCTCGCTGTTGTCGGCGATGGCCGGGACGATGGTCACGGCGGTGGCGCCCGATCCGATCACCACCACCTTCTTGCCCGCATAGTCGAGGTTCTCGGGCCAGAATTGCGGATGGACAATCTGTCCCTTGAACGCCTCGCGCCCCGTGAAATTGGCGTCGAAGGGCTCGTCATAGTCATAATAGCCCGACCCGAGATAGAGCCATCGCGCCGTCGTCGTCGACTTTGCACCGGCGTCGTCCTCCATCGTCACGGTCCAGCGCGCCGTCGCGCTGTCCCAGTCGGCGCCGATGACTTTGCGGTTGAAACGGATGCGTTCGCGGATGCCGCGTTCGTCGACGATGCGGTTGAGATAGTCGAGGATCGCCGGGCCGTCGGCAATCGATTTCTCATGCTTCCACGGTTCGAAAACAAAGCCGAGCGTGTGCATGTCGCTGTCCGAGCGGATGCCGGGGTAGCGGAACAAATCCCAAGTCCCGCCCAGATTGGCGCGACGTTCGACGAGGCCGAAACTGCGGTCGGGGCAGCGCATTTGCAGATGTGCCGCCATGCCGATGCCCGAAATCCCGGCGCCGACGATCAGCACATCCTGATCGACCGGCGCAGCTTGCGTGCCTGCAGGGCGGTTCATCGTCGCCGTGGCTGCCATCATCGCATCTCCCATCTGCTTTGGCCCCAGCTTACGCACCGCGTTGCATTTTGCAATCGAATTGACGTTTACGGAAAGTGCAGGTTGTCAGGGCCACCATTGCCGCTGTCACATTATTGTCATAAGAGCGACATCGTTTTGCAACGATACGATCCTCGCTGTCGTTCAAGATCATGAAAAGACGAATTTAATTGCGCCAGATCGCTGTCCTTCCCTATCGATTCGGTGGCCCCGCGCAGGATGGCGCGACCGAAATCCTGCTCATCACCTCGCGCGAGACCAAGCGTTGGGTGATCCCGAAAGGCAATCCGCTGACCGGGATGGAACGCCACGCCGCCGCGGCGATCGAGGCGGAGGAAGAGGCTGGCGTTTTGGGCGCGGTATGCCCGACTTCGATCGGCAGCTATGAATATCGCAAACGGCGCGGGAACGGCGCGTCGATCATGTACAATGTCGAGGTTTTTCCGCTCGCGGTAACGCGCGAACTGTCCGAATGGAAGGAAATGGACGAGCGCGACAGGCGCTGGTTCTCGTTCCGCGACGCGGCCGCGGCCGTCGATGAGCCCGACCTGCAGGCGATGATCCGTTCGTTCGGCGACGGGGGCTTTCGCGCCGCCGCGCAGCCGCGCGGGGTCGTCCATAATGTAGCCGAAAAAACAGGGGTCAACCGGATGTTCGCATGGTTCCAGCGGCTGTTGCCGCGGCAGGGCAATTTCTTCGAGCTGTTCGAAAGTCACGCCGCGACGCTGGTCGCCGGAGCGAACGCCTTGTCACGGATGTTGCAGGGCGGCGAGGGCATGGCCGATCATGTGCGAGAGATTATCGAGCGCGAACATGACGCCGATGCGATCACGCGCGAAGTGCTGCAGACGGTGCGCCGCACCTTTCTGACGCCATTCGATCGCAGCGCGATCACCGACCTCATCGCGTCGATGGACGATGCGATCGACGAAATGCAGAAAACCGCCGGGGCGGTCGACCTCTACGACGTCACCGAATTCGAACCCGAAATGCGCGACATCGCCGGGATCATCGTCGATGCTGCCCGCCTGACCGCCGAGGCGCTGCCGCTGCTGCGAAATATTTCGGCCAATGGCCCGCGCCTGCACGAGTTGACCGAACGCCTTGTCCGGATGGAAGGCCATGCCGACGAAATCCATGCTGCGGGTCTGAAACGCCTGTTCAAGGAGCATGGCCAGTCGAATGGCGTTCGCTTTGTCATCGGGCGCGAACTCTATCGGCACCTCGAGCGCGTTACCGACAGTTTCGAGGATGTCGCGAACGAAATCGACGGCCTCGTCATTGACCACGCGTAGCGCACGCGGCTGACATGCACGAACTCGCGTTTCACCTTCTGGTCGGGCTGGTCATCCTTGCGCTGGCTTTCGACTTTCTGAATGGTTTGCATGACGCTGCGAACAGCATCGCGACGGTCGTCGCGACACGCTTGCTCCGGCCGGTGCAGGCTGTGATCTTTGCCGCCTTCTTCAATTTCGCCGCCTATTTCCTCAGCCTCGCCTTTCCGGCGCTCCACAAGGTCGCCGAAACCATCGGATCCGGGCTGATCGACAAGGATCTGGTGACCCCGGCGGTCGTGTTCGGCGCGCTCGTCGGGGCGATGTTCTGGAACGTCGTGACTTGGCTCAAGGGCATCCCCTCCTCGTCGAGTCACGCGCTCGTCGGCGGCATCGTCGGCGCGGGCGTGGCGCACGCGGGGTTCGAGGGCATCCAGTGGACCGGGCTCAACAAGACCGTCGTCGCGATCTTTCTGTCACCGATGCTGGGCATGCTGCTGGCGATGCTCGTGATGCTGGCGAGCAGTTGGGCGCTCCGCCGCGCCACAGCGAAATTTGCCGAAAAATCCTTTCGCTATCTCCACCTTTTCTCCTCCGCAGCCTATTCGCTCAGCCACGGACTCAACGACGCGCAAAAGACGATGGGGATCATTGCGGTCCTCCTCTATTCGACCGGCTATCTCAGCGGTGAATTTCACGTTCCGCATTGGGTGGCGTTCAGTTGCTATGTCGCCATCGCTTTGGGTACGCTGTCCGGCGGCTGGAGGATTATCGAGACGATGGGCGGCCGGATCACCAAGCTGTCGCACCATCAGGGCTTCGCCGCCTCGACCGGCGGATCGATCATGGTGTTCACCGCCAGCCTGCTCGGCATCCCGGTATCGACGACGCACACGATCACGGGCAGCATCATCGGCGCGGGCGTCGCGCGCCGCGCGAGCGCGGTGCGCTGGGGCGTTGCGGGTAACGTCATCGCAGCCTGGTTCATTACGATCCCGGCGAGCGGTTTGGTGGCGGCGCTTTTCTACGCGCTGACGCGGCTTTTCTGATCGTCAGCGGCGCGGGCGGTAATCGACCGTCGCGCCGCCGGTCATCCGCACCGGCATATACAGGCCGTTGCCATAGGCGCGGATCGTGCCCGTTTCAAAGCCGTCGATGCGCGTCCGGATGACGAAGGCGCCCTCCTGCCGTTCGTCGACCGCGCGCCGGATCTTGGTTTCGAGTTCGGCGACGTCGCGCGTGAAATTCTGGCTCAGCGCTTCGGCGATCAGCGGCGCGAATTCCTCGTTGCGGCCGAGCAGGATCAACAGGTCGCCGCCGATTCCGTCGCTGTCGCCGTTGACGACCAGATCGGTGAACTGCACCTTTGCCGATCCGGCTTCGGTCACCGGCACGGCGGTCATCCAGATACGGCCGCGGGTCGGGTCGCCCGAACGGATTTGCAGGCGCGCGTCGACATCGACGCCGACCGCGATGCGGCCGCCGGGCGCGCCATAGATGGTCGACTTGCCGAATTTGACGTCCATCGGACCAAGTTTCGGCAGATCGAACGGGCGCTGCGCGCGCTTGGCGAGCGCGCGGTCGACGACCGGCTGAAGCTGCGCATAAGCGGCGATGACGGGCACGCGAATGTCGAGCTGCGGCTTGGGAACGCCGTTGTCGAGCGCGGGAAGCGGCACGGGTACGGGGTCGGCCGGGCGCTTCGCGACAAAGGTTTCGGTGACGGCCTCTACGCCGAGGTCGAGTCGGATGCGCCGACCGTCGATACGATAGCCGCCGTAAAGGATGCGCTTCGGCGTGACGCGCATCCACACGGGCGGATTTTCACGGTTGAGCGACAGGGTGGTGAAACTCTGCCGCCAGATGTCGGCGGCCTGCGTGCGCATGTCGATCTTCGCGATTTCGCGGTTTACCTCGCGCTCGACGTTGCGCACCACCGGCCTCAGCTTTGCGTCGGCCTCTTCGGTGAAGGTGATGCGATGACCAAGGAAGTCGATGCCGGGCGCTTTGGTCCAGCCATAGGTGATGCGCGCGGTACCGCGCGTTCGCCAGTCGGACAGCAGTTCGACACGGATGCGGGCGTGGGCCAGCGCCGAGCCGTTGGCGGTTTCCTCCTTCAGGATGCCGCCGACGTCGCGCGCGCTGATCCGCGCGTTGAGCGGAACGTCGACGACGATCTCGTCACCCTCGCCGCGCAGGCGCAGCGCGCCGCGCGTGACGCGCCCGACAATCGTGCAGGCGATCGGCGGCGTCACGTCGATCCGGCGCCCCAGCACCTTGACCTCTTGCGGCGGCACGCAGCGCGGTTCGCGCCGATTGATCGTCCACAAGGTGCGCGGGACAGCGCGTTCGAGCGCGCGTTTGAGCGCCGCCGTATCGGCGTTGATCGGAACGGCAATCGTCGATAACTGGCTGGGGGAGGGAGCGATGTCGGTCGCGCGCGGCGGTGGTTCCGCGCCGCCCTTGGCCGGATCGCAGCCCGCGAGGACTGCCATCGTCAGCAGCGCCGGGCCCATCGTCCTGATCGCGTGCGTCATTCGCTCCCCGATTCATGCCGTCGATAGCATCAATCGGGGTGCTGTGCCTATTCGTCAGCGGTCGATGACGACCCCGAACAGGTCGTGTTCGTCGGCGTCCTCGACCGTCACATCGACGATGTCGCCCGCCTGCAGCGATTCGGCAACGTCGCGCAGATAGACATGGCCGTCGATTTCGGGCGCGTCCGCCTGGCTGCGCCCGGTCGCGCCGAAGCTGCCCTCTTCATCCGCCTCGCCGACCTCGTCGATGATCACAGGCAGTGTGCGGCCGACCTTGGCGGCGAGCTTGGCGGCGCTGATCGCGGCAGTCTTTGCCATGATGCGCTGGAAGCGCTCTTCCTTCACCTCTTCGGGCACCGGATCGGGCAGGGCGTTCGCCTGCGCGCCCGCGACGGGTTCGAAGCGGAAGGCGCCGACGCGGTCAAGTTGGGCTTCGTCGAGCCAGTCGAGGAGATATTGGAAATCCTCTTCGGTCTCGCCCGGAAAACCGACGACGAAGCTTGATCGGATCGCGATGTCGGGGGCGATCGCGCGCCAGTTCTTCAGCCGTTCGAGCACCTTCGCTTCGTTCGCGGGGCGCTTCATGCGCTTGAGGACGCTGGGGCTCGCGTGCTGGAAGGGGATGTCGAGGTAGGGCGTCAGCAGTCCCTCGGCCATCAGCGGGATGACCGCATCGACATGCGGATAGGGATAGACATAGTGGAGGCGCACCCAGGGCGCGCGGCCTTCGCTGGTCTGGAGCTGCCCCAGTTCGCGCGCGAGGTCGGTCATGTGGGCGCGGACTTCGCGGCCGTGCCACTGGCGCGGGTCATGGCGGATATCGACGCCATAAGCCGAGGTGTCCTGGCTGATGACGAGCAATTCCTTCGTGCCCGCCGCAACGAGCTTTTCGGCCTCGCGCAGCACCGCGTCGATGCGACGGCTGACGAGTTTGCCGCGCAGGTCGGGGATGATGCAGAAGGCGCAGCTGTGGTTGCAGCCCTCCGAAATCTTGAGATAGCTGTAATGGCGCGGCGTGAGCTTGAGCCCGCCTTCGGGGACGAGATCGACGAAAGGTCCTTGCGTCGGCGGCGCTGCGTCGTGGACGGCATCGACCACCTGCTCATATTGATGTGCGCCGGTGACGGCGAGCACGTTCGGGAAGCGCGCGCGGATCGCCTCCGCCTCATTGCCCATGCAGCCGGTGACGATGACGCGGCCGTTCTCGGCCATCGCCTCGCCGATCGCCTCGAGGCTTTCCTCCTTCGCCGAATCGAGGAAGCCGCAGGTGTTGACGAGCACCACGTCGGCGCCCGCATAGTCGGGCGAGAGGCCATAGCCGTCGGCGCGGAGCTTGGTCAGAATCCGTTCGCTATCGACGAGCGCCTTGGGGCAGCCGAGCGACACCATGCCGACTTTCGGCTGGGCAGGGAGGGTCTTGGTTGTCATGATCGGGCGCGCCCATAGCCCAAATTCCCCGGCTTGTCACGCGCGCGCCGCGGGCGCATGGTGGCGGGGGACGAGGGGAGAAAAATCATGGCCAATATGAGCTGGATCGCAATCATCGTCGCTGCGGCGGCGGGGTTTTTCGTCGGGGGGCTGTGGTACGGCCCGCTGTTCGGCAAGGCATGGATGAAGGAGCGCGGCTTTACCGAAGAGGAGTTGAAGGAAGGCAATATGGCGCTGATTTACGGCACCACCTTCCTGCTGAGCATTGTTTCGGCCATTTTCCTTGGCCATCTGCTCGCGCATTTCGGCGAGATGAGCATGCGATCGACGATGATGATCGCGATAGGCGTCGCGATCGGCTTCGTCGTGCCGGCGATCGGTACCAACTATCTGTTCAGCCGCGCGACGTTCAAATTGTTCGCGATCGACGCCGGATACTGGACCGTCTTCTACGCCGCGATGGGACTCGTGTTCGCCTTTTTGGGGTAAGGCTGGCAGGCGCAGTCTGCCTTAGGGTCATGGCCCTAGTCGCGTCGCCCCCTATTCGGGATCGCAGCGGATGACTTCGACGATGAGGTCGCCGCTCTGCAGCGACTGCGCCTCCGGCTCCCAGAAGCCATAGGGGTGGCCGCCGCGATAGACGCGCAGGCCGCGCCCGCCCGTCGCCAGCTGGTCGATGCTCCGGCCGACTTCCTCGGGGTGCACGGCGCGCTCGTTCAGTTGCACCTTGCCGGTGACCGAGGCGAGATCGGCCATATATTCGGCGACGTGCACGCCTTGCGCCGATCCCGCGAGCAATAGCCCGGTAAAAGCGACAGGATTGATCACATTGTTCGCCCCCGCCTGCCGGGCGAGCAGTTCATTGTCCTTGGCGCGGATGACGACACTGATCGGCACGTCAGGGGCAAGGTGGCGAACGGTAAGCACGATGAGGATCGAACTGTCGTCACGTCCCGCCGACACGAGCACGGTCTGCGCGTTCGCGATGCGCACGTCGAGCAGCGTTTCGTCGTTCGAGGCGTCGCCCTCCAGCACATTGCAGCCCAGATCTTCCGCCGCCGCGATGCGGGCAGGATTGCCGTCGATCACGACAATGCACGCCGGGTCGGTGTCGCGCGCGATCAGTTCCTTGACTGCTTCGGACCCGCTGATGCCGAAACCGAGGACGACGATATGGTTGGTGAGTTCTGCCTGGATGCGGGCCATGCGCCATTTTTCCCATGTGCGTTTGATGACGAAGCTATAGGCGGTGCCGACGAAAATGAAGAGCACCGCGATGCGGATCGGCGTGACGATGACCGATTCGATCAACCGCGAGCGGTCGGAGATCGGCGCGATGTCGCCGAACCCCGTCGTCGTGACCGAGATCATCGTGAAATAGACGACGTCGAGAAAGCTGACATGGCCGTCATAATGGTCGATCAGCCCGCCGCGATCGAGCCAGTGGACGAGGATGACGACGCCGATCAGCGCAAAGGCGAGGCCGAGGCGTGCGGTGACGTCGGCCCACACCGGCCATTTGCTCGCGCGGCGTAGCGGTTGAAAGCGATGCAGCCGCGGTTCGGGGCGTTTCTTTGCCATGCGCCGCTATCTTGGCGGCATTTTTCGCGGCCGGTCAACGGCTATGACGGCACTGCGTTTCCCGTCGATGCTTCATAGGCGCTGCGCAGCGCGGCCATCGACGCGTCGTGCGTCAGGTCGAGCTGCAGCGGCGTCACCGAAATGAAACCGTCGTCGATGGCTTCCAGATCGCTGTCGTGCGCGAGCGAATGTTCGATGCCGTGGAGGCCGAACCAATAATAGGGATAGCCGCGCGGGTCGGTGCCTTCGACGATCGAGCCGCGGCCATAGTCGTGAAATCCTTGCCGCGTCGCGCGGACGCCGCGCACCTCGCCTGCGGGGATCGCGGGGAAGTTGATATTGATCAGCGTGCGCGGCGCCATCGTCATTTCGAGCAGCGGCGCGAGCACCTTGGCGCCCCAGGATTCGGCGGCGTCGAAGGGGACGGTGTCGCCCATGCCTTCGCGTGCATAGACCTGACTCAAGGCAATCGCCGGGATGCCCGCAAGCGCCCCCTCGATCGCCGCTGACACGGTGCCCGAATAGGTGATGTCGTCGCCAAGGTTTGCGCCGCGATTGACGCCCGACAGGATGAGGTCGGGGCGTTCGGGCATCAGCTTGCCGATCGCCATCATCACCGAGTCGGTCGGCGTTCCGCTGCACGACCAGCGCCGCTCGGCATGCTGGCGGATACGCACGGGGCGCGACAAAGTGAGCGAATGGCCCGCGCCCGACTGTTCCTCTGACGGCGCGCAGACCCAGATGTCGTCGGACAGCTGGCGCGCGATGGTTTCGAGCACCGCCATGCCGGGGGCGTGATAGCCGTCGTCGTTGGTGAGGAGGATGCGCATTTTTATTCTTTCACTTCTTCGTCACCCCGGACTTGATCCGGGGTCCACGACATCGCCGCTGAATGGACCCCGGATCAAGTCCGGGGCGACGATGATTTAACTGTTGGGCGTAAGTTTCGTGATCCCGCCCATATAAGGGTGGAGCGCTGCGGGAATATCGACGCTGCCGTCGGCCTGCTGGTAATTTTCGAGGATCGCGACGAGCGTGCGCCCCACCGCGAGGCCCGAGCCGTTGAGCGTGTGGACGAACTCATTGCCCTTCACGCCCTCGCGGCGAAAGCGCGTGTTCATGCGGCGCGCCTGGAAATCGCCGCAGTTCGAACAGCTCGAAATTTCGCGGTATGCGCCCTGGCCGGGGAGCCAGACCTCTAGGTCATAGGTCTTGCGCGCGGCAAAGCCCATGTCGCCCGCGCACAGCAGCATCTTGCGATAGGGAAGCTCAAGCGCCTCTAGGATGCTTTCCGCGGCGCGCGTCTTGCGTTCGAGTTCGGCGTCCGAATCCTCGGGACGGGTGATCGAGACGAGTTCGACCTTCCAGAACTGGTGCTGGCGAATATAGCCGCGCGTGTCGCGTCCCGCCGATCCCGCTTCGGAGCGGAAGCAGGGCGTCAGCGCGGTCATGCGGATCGGCAGGTCGGCCTCGCTCAATATTTCCTCGCGCACCGCATTGGTGAGGCTCATCTCGGAGGTCGATATGAGCCAGCGGCCGTCGGTCGTCTGGAACAGGTCTTCGCGAAACTTCGGCAACTGCGTGGTGCCGAACGCCGCTTCGTCGCGGACCATCAGCGGGGTCGCGCATTCGCTATAGCCCGGTTCGCCCGTCTGCATGTCGAGCATGAACTGGCCGAGCGCGCGTTCGAGCCGCGCCATCGGTCCTTTGAGGAAGGCGAAGCGCGCGCCCGACATCTTTGCCGCCGTCTCGAAATCGAGCCCGAGTGCCGGAGCGAAGTCGGCATGTTCCTGCGGCGTGAAGTCGAAACTGCGTGGTGTGCCCCAGCGTGCGATCTCGACATTGCCATCCTCATCCGCCCCCTCCGGCACGTCGTCGGCGGGAAGATTGGGGAGTGCCGCCATCAGTTCCTGAAGCGCGGCCATCCGTTCGCGTTCGGCCTGTTCCTGCGCGGGCAGCGATTCCTTGAGCGCGGCAACTTCGGCCTTGAGCGCCTCGGCCGTCTCCTTTTCGCCCTTGGCCATCGCCTGCCCGATCGCCTTCGACGCTTCATTGCGGCGCGCGAGAGCAGCCTGCATGTCGGTCTGGAGCGCGCGCAGCTCGGCGTCGAGCGTGAGGATTTCGGCCGAATGCGGCGCGACGCCGCGGCGCGCGAGGCCAGCGTCAAATGCGGCGGGATTGTCCCGGATCAGGCGGATATCGTGCATGGCCGCGCTATGGCGTTGCCGCGCGCGCCGCGCAACCCCGTGTGTCGTTCAGCGCTTGGGCCGCGTCCAGCCCTTGTTCGCCATGCAGGTGTCGATCGCGAACCGCCGTTCCTCACGCCCGCCAAGCGCGGAGGTCCGGCCTTGACAGTCGGCATAGGCCTGATCGAACGGTTCGGCGCCCGTGCCGGTCCAGCCGCTCTCGGTCGTCGCGCAGGCGGCGAGCAGGAGGAGCAGGGTAGGCGAAGCGACGCCAAGCGATCTGGGCATGAAATTCCTCCCGACGGTGCGCGTTGCTGCCTATCGCGAGCCACGCACCGCGGCAATCCTGGCCGAAGAAAAAGGGGCCACCGCAAGCGATGGCCCCAGTCCGGTGGTCTGGGTTTCCCCCCCACACCCCCAGTGGATTTCGTCAGGCTGCGTCCGACTTCCGCCCTTCGCGATTCGCGACGTGGCGGCGAGCAACGAGCGCGGCTGCTGCTGCGCCGAATAATAGCATCATCGGCGGTGCCGGAACAGGGGTCGGCGGCGGATTGCCGCTGCTGCCGCCGGAGCTCGAAGAGGACGACGAACTCGACGATGAGGAACTGCTCGATGACGAAGAACTGGTGCTGCTGCTCGAGCCGAAGCTGCTGGTGCTGCTCGTCGCGCCCGATGACGTTGCACCGCTGCTCGTCGATGAACTGCCCGACGAGGAAGAGGAGCTTGATGAGGAGGAACTGCTCGACCCACCCGAGCTTGTCGAACCACCGCGCGACGATCCGCCCCAGCTCGAACTGCCGTGCGACGACCCGCCCTTCGACGAACTGCCGCCCGACGAGGAGGAACTCGACGACGAGGAGGACGAAGACGAAGAACTCGACGACGAACTGCTGCTGGACGAAGAGGTGCTCACGCCGCCGGTCGAGGTGCTGACGCTACCAGTCGACGTGCTCACGCCGCCGGTCGAAGTCGACACGCTTCCGGTCGAGGTGGAAACCCCGCTCGACGTGCTGACGCCGCCCGTCGAGGTCGACACGCCGCCGGTGGAGGTGGTCGTGCTGACCCCGCCGGTCGACGAGGTTGTGCTGACGCCCCCCGTCGACGTCGATACGCCGCCCGTGGACGAGGTCGTGCTGACGCCGCCCGTCGATGTCGAAACGCCGCCCGAGGTGCTGCTGCTCGTCGTGCTGAGGCCGCCGGTCGTCGTCGACGTCACGACAATGCTGCCGCTGCTGCCACCCGAGCTGCCGCCGAAGAATCCGCCGAAGAAACCGCCGCCGAACCCGCCGCCGAACCCGCCGCCGATGACGGTCAGGCCGCTGCCGCTGCTGCCGCCGCCTTCCCAGCTGCCGCGCGGCGGGAAGGGCGCATAGGGAATCGGGGGTAGCGGAACCGTCTGCGTCACGACGCGCGTCTGCGGCGTCTCGGTGCGAATCACGCGCTTGGTCGTGACGACGCGGCGCACACGCTTGACCGGCTTACGCGCGGCGTGGCGCTTGCGGACGACCTTTTTCGTCGTGCAGCAGGATTGCGCCTGGGCCTGCGCCGACGGCACATCCGAAATCTGCATCGCACCGCCGCCGATAATGGCACCGCCGCAGGTGCAGGCGCAAAGCTTGGCGAGGGCCATACGGACTGACATAGGCGTGACTTTCTTTCCCGTTGGCGGGTCGCTGGCACTGCCGGCAGACCCCGATAGTTTGTCGCTAGCGCCAATTGGCCAACGCTTTGTTGATACGGCAATCGCGTTAACCGCATTTAGGTGTTCGACAGCGGGAATTCGGACGCAGAATCAACCCCGGCAACCTCAACTGTCCCAAAACAGTACGAAAAACGCACTGTTAACAAGGGTCGTGTTAACAAAATCGCGAAAATATTAAGCGCGCCGGAATGTCCGGCCTGCGTAGCGACGTCGGAGTCTTCGGCTGGTTCAGCTTTGCTTCACCCCTTTCTCCCTACTTCATTTTTTCGGCGCTTGTATCGCATCGGGCGGGTGGTTATAGGCGCGGCGCAACCTTGGTTCGCCAAGCTCGGCGGCAAGGCGACAGGAAAGGACTTGGAAGCCCACCATGCCGACCAAGATTGCCGATGTTGGCGCCGATGCGCTTCTAGTAGCCAAATCCAAACTCGACTCTGATTATACGCCGAGCGAAGACGAAGAGTTCATGAACGAGCGGCAGCAGGAATATTTCCGCGGCCTGCTTATCGCCTGGAAAAAGTCGATTCTCTCCGAAGCCGAATCGACGCTCGCGCATCTGCAGGACGGGCCGCTGCGCGAACCCGACCTCGCCGACCGCGCGTCGAGCGAAACCGATTGGGCGATCGAACTCAGGACCCGCGATCGCCAGCGCAAGCTGATCGCCAAGATCGACTCGGCGATCCGTCGCATCGACGAAGGCGAATATGGCTATTGCGCCGTCACCGGCGAACCGATTTCGCTCGCGCGGCTTCAGGCGCGTCCGATCGCGACGATGACGCTTGAGGCGCAGGAGCGGCACGAGCGCAACGAACGGATTTCGCGCGAGGATTGACCCGCGACGGGACACAAGCTCCCCGGTTTAACCTTTCGGAAACAGCCGCGACTTAAATTCGCGCCCCACAACAAAAGAGGGTCGGGCGCAGATGGAATCGCGGGTGCCGCAAACTTTGGACGAAGAAGTGGCGGCGCTGTCGCGCGGCGCCGATCGTGACAGCCTGTTCATGCAGGCCGAACTGATTCTGCCCGGGCAAACCAAGACTGCAACGGTGCGCGTGCGAAACCTCTCCGCCGGCGGGATGCTCGCCGAAGCGCCATTACGCATTGCACAAGGCACGACGGTCGAGGTCGATCTGCGCAACATCGGCGCGGTGCCGGGGCACATTGTTTGGGTCGGCGACGGCAAGTTCGGCATCGCCTTTGAATATCAGGTCAACCCGCAGGCGGTGCGCCGCCAGATTGCGCGGACACCGGAAGTGCCGGCGCATATTTCGGTGCTGAACCGGGGACCCTTTCACCGTCGCAGATGAAGCCACCGTCGGCGCTGAAGGGCTTCGGAACAAAGCCCGTCAGCCGACGGCAGCGTTGCTCGCGCTAAACGCTGGCGAGCATCTCTTCCTTTATCTTGAGTTTCTGCTTTTTCAGCTGCGCCAGCATGGCCGCATCGGGGCAAGGTCGGCGCTCTTCATTCGCAATTTTCGCGTCGAGGTCCGCGTGGCGGGACTTCAGGGCGGAAAGGTGCGACTCGCTCATTGGCCATTCTCCTTTTCGACTCGGGTAGGCACGGCTGAGTAAATCATGAATTGCGCCCGATGTCGTGACGATTCGGTCAGTCGGTGCCCGTTGCGGACGGACCGCGATTCTGGCAGGAAGATCGAGTGAATCCCGAAGAGATTGTCCAGCGCCTCGAATTGCTCAAGATCGAGCACCGCGACCTCGACGCCGCGATTTTCGCGCTGTCGGAAGGGGCGGTCCCCGATCAACTCCAGATCGCTCGGATGAAAAAGCGCAAGCTCAAGCTGCGCGACGAAATAGCGTGGTGCGAGGACCAGCTGCTCCCCGACATCATCGCCTGAGCGCGAAAGGCGCGAGCAATATCGTGTCGACGCGTTAACCGACAAAATTGGTTACCGCCATTGCCCCCCGCGGTCGCCTCGTGGCATCGGATGCGCATGACCGGTGGACCTACCTCGGACTCGATAGCAGGACGGCCGCTGCACCGCGTGCAGGTCGAAAATCTCTATGTCGAGGCAATGCTGCTCGCCGACGAAGCGCATGCGACATTCGCGGCCGAGCGTGACCTTGGCACGTCGCGGGGCGACAGCCTGCTCCGCATCAACCTGGCCTGCGAATCGCTCAAGACCACGACGCGGCTGATGCACGTTATCGCCTGGCTGCTCCACCGCCGCGCGATGCTCGCAGGCGATCTCGGCGCCCGCGCCGACGACAGTGCTGCGCGGATCGGCGAACCCGTGGCCGCCGACTGGACCCTTTGCGAAAGTTTCGACGAACCCGTGCGCCGCATAATCGCGGCAAGCGAGCGCTTGTTCGACCGTGTCGCGGCGCTCGAAGCGGGATGGGATGCGCCAGCGGTGGCGCCGGTGCAGGCGATGCTGGCGCGGCTGCACGCGCAGCTCTGAAGCGAGCGACAATCGGCTATCCCCTCAGAACCACCTCGACACGACCTTCGCCTGCCCCCTTAGACCAGCCATTCGATCCACGCGCCATGGGCGTGCGCGCGCGCGAGCATCCTGGGTTCGCCATCGCCGGGCCAGTGGCGTACGACCAGTTCATGGTGGTGGACGGTACGGTTCGCTTCGAGCGCGATCCATGCGAGCGGCCGCTCGCGAGTGGCGCGCGCGGCCGCGGCCTTCATCGCCGCGGTAACACGCGCTTGCTGGTCGGCGGGGACATATTGCCAGACGATCGAGTGCATCAGCACGCGTGTCCGGCCCTCGGTTTGCGGGCGCGCGAGTTCGGCTTCGACGAAATCGGCGGCGTTGGCGCGGACGAGATTCGGCTGGTCGCGATAGGCTGCGGCGATGGCCGCCTCCATCCGCTCGAACCGCACATGATGCTCGGGCCAGATATAGGCCTTGAGCCGCAGCGCCTGTTCGGGATCGGTGAGATCGACCGGTCCGACGTCGCAACCCTTCAGCTCGGCAAAACCGATGCCGTGCTGCGGCGGATGGCGACCGCGCCATTCGGGGGTAAACGCCATGACGCCCGGATGCGGCCCCACCTGCACGCCGCCGAGGTCGTAATGATAGCGGTCGAGCATCAGGTTGATCCCCGCGCTCGACCCGATCTCGATACAGTCGAACAGCGGCGGCAATCCCTGATCGGCGAGCCAGAGCATCGCGGCGATAAAGTTCGACGAGCGCCCCGCCTCGTTCGTTTGCGGCGGGCCATCGAGCCACGGCAGCAGGCTGGCTTCGTGATGCGCGACGACTGCGCCGACGATCGCGGCGTCGTTGATGTCCTCGGCATCGGCATAGATGGGTGCAAGATCGGGGGCGACGCCGCCGAGATGCAACGCGTGGAGTCCGCCGGCGGCGCGCAGCGGCAGGGCATCGGCGAGCGGGGCGCCCTCCCACGCCGCGATTCGCCGCGCAAATTCGGTTGCGGGCTTGTCGAGCAGGGTCGCGAGCGCCGCGACGATGCGCGCGGTAATCGGGGCGTCGTTGGCGCGGCAATAGGCGACCTGATTGGCAAAGGCGGCGCGGATGGCGGCGGGTCCCGCCTCGTTGAGTTCGACCGGCTGCATACGCTCGCTCATTGCCCTTTCTCCCGCTGCCGCTTATGTGCGCCTCGCTTATGCCCGAACCGATCATCTTTGCCATCCCGAAAGGACGCATCCTCGACGAGGCGCTGCCGCTGCTCGCGCGCGTCGGGATCGAGCCTGCGGCAGACTTCTTTGACAAGAAGAGCCGCGCGCTCGTGTTCGGCACCAACCAGCCGCATATTTCGCTGATCCGCGTGCGCGCGTTCGACGTCGCGACCTTCGTCGCGCATGGCGCGGCGCAGCTTGGCATCGTCGGGTCGGACGTCGTCGACGAATTCGCCTATTCGGAGCTCTACGCCCCCGTCGACCTCGGCATCGGCCATTGCCGCCTGTCGCTCGCGGGGCCGGAGGGCAGTGCGCCGCCGGGGATCGGCGAAAGCCACATCCGCGTTGCGACCAAATATCCGGCGACGACGCGCCGCTGGTTCGAGGCGCAGGGCATCCAGGCCGAGTGCATCAAACTGAACGGCGCGATGGAAATCGCGCCGAAGCTGGGGCTCGCCTCGCACATCGTCGATCTGGTTTCGACGGGGCGCACGCTCGTCGAAAACGCGCTGGCGGAGCAGGTCGTCATCAGCGAGGTTTCGGCGCGGCTGATCGTCAACCGCGCGGCGTTCAAGCTGCGCTCGGCGGAAGTGCCGGAACTGGTCGAAAAATTTCGCGCGGCAGCGGGGCAGGGCGATGCGGCGGCTTGACGCCTCCGATCCCGGTTTTGCGGCGGCGTTCGACGCGTTGGTACACGACCGGCGCGAGAGCGCGTCCGACGTGTCGGCCGACGTCGCGGCGATCATCGCGCGCGTGAAGGCGGAGGGCGACGCCGCGCTCGCCGACTATACCGCGCGTTTCGACCGTTTCGATCTCGATGCGAGCGGCTGGAGCATTTCGAAGGAGGAATGCGCCGCGGCCTATGAGGCGCTGGCGCCCGAGCTGCGCGTGGCGCTCGACCTCGCGGCGGAGCGTATTCGTGCCTATCATGCCGCGCAATTGCCCGAGGACCGCGACTATCGCGACGCGGTGGGCGCGCGGCTCGGTGCGCGCTGGCGTGGGGTCGATGCCGCAGGGGTCTATGTCCCGGGAGGGCGCGCCGCATACCCTTCTTCGGTGCTGATGAACGTCATTCCGGCGAAGGTCGCGGGGGTAGAGCGCATCGTGATGGTGACGCCGACACCCGATGGCTGGGCCAACCCGGTCGTGATGGCCGCCGCGCATATCGGCGGGGTCGACGAAATCTGGCGCGTTGGCGGCGCACACGCGGTCGCCGCGCTCGCCTATGGTACCGAGCGTATCGCGCCGGTCGATGTCGTCACGGGTCCGGGTAACGCCTGGGTCGCCGAGGCGAAGCGCCAGCTTTACGGTGTCGTCGGCATCGACATGGTCGCGGGGCCGAGCGAGATCGTCGTCGTCGCCGATTCCCGGAACGACCCGCATGTCATCGCTGCTGACCTGATGAGCCAGTCGGAGCACGACCCGACGAGCCAGTCGATCCTGTTCACCGATGACGCGGAATTCGCCGATGCCGTGGCCGCGGCGGTGGCAGACGTCATCCCGACGCTGTTGACCGCGGCGACGATGCAGGCGAGCTGGGCCGACAATGGCGCAGTGATCGTCGTGCCGACGCTTGGTGCTGCGATCCCGCTGTGCGACCGGCTCGCGCCCGAACATCTCGAACTCGCGGTCGATCCGGCCGAGGCCGAGGCGCTGTTCGCACAAGTCCGGCACGCGGGATCGGTCTTCCTCGGTCGCCAGACGCCCGAGGCGATCGGCGACTATGTCGCCGGCCCGAACCATGTCCTTCCCACCGGACGCCGCGCACGCTTTTCGAGCGGGCTTTCAGTCACCGACTTCATGAAGCGCACAAGCTTCCTTGCACTCGACGACGAAAGTCTCGTCGCTATCGGACCGGCGGCGGTCGCGCTCGCCGAGGCAGAAGGGCTGCCCGCGCACGCGCTTAGTGTTCGGAACAGATTGAACAAGACCAACCATTGAACCCCAATATTTGTCGTTCCGGCGAAGGACGGAATCTCATCATTGCGAAATGTCGCGCCGGCGAGATCCGGGCCTTCGCTGGAATGACGATTTGAGATAAAGCGAAAAACCATGAACAAACGCGCCCAATCCCGCTCCGCTGCCCGGCTTGCTGCTGTCCAGGCGCTCTATCAGCACGAGATGGAGGGCACGCCGGTCGCGCAGCTTGTCCACGAATTTCACCAGCACCGTATCGGCGCGATCATCGAGGATGCCGAATATGCCGAGGCTGACGTTCCCTTCTTCGACGACATTGTGAAAGGCGCACTCGCGCGCATGACCGAGGTCGATGCCGCGATCACGGCGCGGCTGGCGAGCGGCTGGACGATGGACCGGCTCGACCGGACGATGAAGGCGATATTGCGCGCCGGCGCCTATGAACTGGTCGCGCGCGGTGACGTGCCGGTGGGTGCGGTGGTCAGCGAATATGTCGATGTCGCCAAGGCGTTCTTCGACGGGCGCGAAGCGGGCTTTGCCAACGGCCTGCTCGACGCGATCGGCAAGGACGTGCGGGGAACCACCGCATAAGCTGTCCGTTCGCATCGAGCGTAGTCGAGATGCCCCTCGGTCTTGCGCAGTTTCGACGGACGTCTTCGCTCGCCCCGAGCCGACGATAGATGCCCGGGATTGGCAAGAGGGTAGGATGAACGAACCCGATTTCATCGCGCGTCTGCGCGGCATCGCGACCGACCCTGCCGCGCGTGGGCTCACCGACGATGCGGCGGTATGGGAAGGGCTGGTGCTCACGCACGACATGATCGTCGAGGGCGTGCATTTCCTGCCCGACGATGTGCCGCAGGATGTTGCGTGGAAGCTCGTCGCGGTGAACCTGTCCGATCTCGCCGCCAAGGGAGCGGCGCCGGTTGGGGTGCTTGTCGGATACAGCCTTGGCGACAGCGAATGGGATGCGGCTTTCGTCGAAGGGCTGGGCAAGGCGCTGCGCCATTTCGGCATCATCCTGATCGGCGGCGACACGGTGCGCGCTCCGGCGGGCGCGCCACGGAGCCTGGGGCTGACCGCGATCGGACGCGCGCCGACGGGCGGCGCGCCGTCGCGCAGCGGTGTGCGCCCCGGCGACCGGCTGTGGGTCACCGGGACGATCGGTGATGCGGGTGTCGGGCTGGCGATGCGGCTGGGGCAGGTCGACCCCGCCGACGCGTGCCTTGCTGCCTATGCTTGCCCGCAGCCGCAACTCACCTTCGGTCTCGCGGTGGCGCCGCATGTTCATGCGATGATGGACCTGTCCGACGGGCTGCTCATCGACGCCGAGCGGATGGCCGAGGCGAGTGGGTGCGCGATCGCGCTGATGCTGGAAAATATTCCGCTGTCGCAGGGGCTGTTGTCGGTGCGGCCCGATGTTCTCGATACGCGGCTTGCGGCGGCGACGGCGGGCGACGACTATCAACTCTTCTTCGCCGCTGCGCCGGAGGCCGATGCGGCGATCCGCAAGATTGCCGCGGGGCTGGGGGTCGCGGTGACCGTGGTGGGACATGCCGGCGTCGGCGAAGGAATCACACTGACCCATCGTGCGCGGCGCATCGCGCTGCCCGACCGTCTCGGTTTCGCGCACTAGTTCGGAATCGGCGGGAATTTCGAGGAATTACCGGGCTTGCCCTGACTGGGCTTTCTTCCCATAACGCAGCGTCCAAATTTGGGGCGGTCGCATCAGGGGAGAGAGCGAACCGGCATCAATAAGTCGGACGGGCTCGACTGCTATCCTTGCGTTCGCCCTTCTCAATGGGGAAGGAACAGTCACGCATGAATCCGGTTTTGATCGCGATAGCGTGCGGCCTATTGGCCGTGCTCTATGGCTTTGTCACGTCCCGGCAGGTGCTCAGCGCCTCGGCCGGTAACGAAAAGATGCAGGAAATCGCCGGCGCCATTCAGGAAGGCGCCAAGGCGTATCTGGGCCGTCAATATCGCACCATCGCTGTCGTCGGCGTTGTCGTCGCGATCATCGTCGGGCTGTTTCTCGGCGCGATTTCAGCGACGGGTTTCGTCATTGGCGCTGTCCTGTCGGGCGTTGCGGGATTTGTCGGCATGAACATCTCGGTCAAGGCCAACGTCCGCACGGCGGCGGCGGCACAGACCGGCCTTCAGGCGGGGCTGACCATGGCGTTCCGCGCCGGCGCGATCACCGGTATGCTGGTCGCGGGGCTTGCGTTGCTCGCGATCTCGGTCTTCTTCTGGTATTTGACCGGCCCCGGCGGCTTCACCGTTGGCGGCGATGATCGCACCGTCGTCGACGCGCTCGTCGCGCTGGCGTTCGGCGCTTCGCTCATCTCGATCTTCGCGCGTCTGGGTGGCGGCATCTTCACCAAAGCCGCGGACGTCGGCGCCGACCTCGTCGGCAAGGTCGAAGCTGGTATCCCCGAGGACGATCCGCGCAACCCAGCGGTGATCGCCGATAACGTGGGCGACAATGTCGGCGACTGCGCGGGTATGGCCGCCGACCTTTTCGAAACCTATGTCGTCACCGTCGGTGCGACGATGGTGCTGATCGCCTTGTTGCTCAAGGGTGCGGGCGATATGTTGATGCCATTGATGACGTTGCCGCTGCTGATCGGCGGCGTGTGCATCATCACCTCGATCATCGGCACCTATTTCGTCCGTCTCGGCAACGGGACCAACGTGATGGGCGCGATGTACAAGGGCTTCCTTGTCACCGCGGTGCTGTCGATCCCGGCGATCTGGTTCTCGACCAGCTATGCGCTGGCCGGCGACATGGCCACCGACATTACCGGCACGACGTTCAACGGCAGCGACCTTTTCTTCTGTTCGCTGCTTGGTCTCGTCATCACGGGGCTGATCATCTGGATCACCGAATATTATACCGGCACAAATTATCGTCCCGTGCGCTCGATCGCCAAGGCATCGGAAACGGGCCACGGCACGAACGTTATTCAGGGGCTGGCGATCAGCCTTGAATCGACCGCGCTGCCGACGCTGGTTATCTGCGTCGGGATCGTTGTCGCCTTCCAGACGGCAGGTATTGTGGGCATCGCTTTTGCGGCCACCGCGATGCTCGCGCTCGCGGGCATGGTCGTTGCTCTCGACGCCTATGGCCCCGTCACCGACAATGCCGGCGGCATCGCCGAAATGGCAGGTCTCGATGATTCGGTCCGGGAAAAGACCGATCTGCTCGACGCCGTCGGCAACACGACCAAGGCGGTGACCAAGGGCTATGCGATCGGTTCGGCGGGCCTGGCCGCGCTGGTGCTGTTCGGAACCTATACCGCCGACATCACCGAATATTCGGTTGCGCTCGGACTCGAAGCGCCGCTGACTTTCTCGCTGTCGTCGCCCTATGTCATCGTCGGACTGCTGCTCGGCGCGCTCTTGCCCTATCTGTTCGGGGCTATGGGCATGACCGCGGTCGGCCGCGCGGCGGGCGATGTGGTGAAGGACGTCCGCGACCAGTTCGCGAACAACAAGGGCATTATGGACGGCACCAGCCGCCCCGATTATGCCCGCACCGTCGATCTCGTCACCAAGGCGGCGATCAAGGAAATGATCATTCCTTCGCTGTTGCCGGTACTTGCGCCGATTGTGGTCTATTTCGTCATCCAGTGGGTGGCGGGTACGGCTGCGGCGCTCGAGGCGCTCGGCGCGTTGCTTCTCGGCGTGATCGTCGGCGGGCTGTTCGTCGCAATCTCGATGACCTCGGGCGGCGGCGCTTGGGACAATGCCAAGAAATATATCGAAGACGGCAACCACGGCGGCAAGGGCAGCGAAGCCCACAAGGCGGCCGTGACCGGTGACACCGTCGGCGATCCCTACAAGGATACCGCGGGTCCGGCGGTGAACCCGATGATCAAGATCACCAACATCGTGGCGATCCTGCTCCTCGCGGCACTGGCGCACGGCGCGGCGTAAGCTGCGTTGCCCCTTGCTGGTGACGAAGAACCCCGCCGGAGCGATCCGGCGGGGTTTTTTGTTGCGGGAAGAGCGGAGATTACGGCGAATTGAAAGTCAGGCTTTGACCTTAACCCGCCCTTACGACTCGGTCGCTTCCATTTGTTGCGCATAGCCTGCCTGCACCATCGCGCTCATCCGGTCGAACAGCGCGTCGGGGTCGCTGCGGCGAAGGGCGGGGATGGCGGCTTCCATCCCTTCGGCAACGACGATCTCGCGCTTGCCCTCGTCGAGCGCGGTCAATATCTGCCGCGCGGCCTCTTCGGGCGGGAGGCCATTGTCGATCGCCTTGTCGCTCGTCCCGCGCACGCTGCCGTGGGCGGTGAGTGCGTTGCGGCTGACGTTCGTTCGCACCGAACCCGGAGCAACGACGAGCACGTTCAGGCCCAGATGTTCATTCTCGGCACGCACCGCGTCATGATAGCCGATCAACCCATGCTTTGCCGCGCAATAGGCGCTGCGCAGCGGCACGCCCGCCATGCCCGCGACGCTGGAGATGGCGACGATCCGCCCGCCGCCCGCCGCGATCATGCGCGGCAACAGCTGCTGCGTCAGCGCGATCGGGGCGAGCAAATCGACCGCGACAATCTGTTCATAGACGGCAAAGTCGGTATCGACCGCAAGGCTGCGCTGCGAAATGCCGGCGTTGTTGACAAGGCCGTCGATGCGCCCGCACCAATCCCACGCCCGCGCGGCAAGCTGCGGCAGCGCGGCATAGTCGGTCGCCTCGAAAGGAAGGATCATCGTCGCCGTTTCGCATTCGGCGGCAACCGCTTCGAGTGCCGCGACATTGCGCCCCGACAGGATCAGCCGCGCCCCGCGAATCGACAGCGCCCTGGCGAGTGCTGCCCCGATTCCCGACGACGCGCCCGTCACCCACCACACTTGATCGTGCATGCCAGCATCCCCATCTGTTGTTTCGTTGCAACGTGAAACGCGTCCACACGGGCGTCAAGGCGCCTTGCCGCAGATTTCCGTGCGGGGGTGGCAATTTTGTTGCGAATCTGTTATAATAAATATCAACGCGCCGACATTCTGCCTCTTCCCCTCGCCGGGTCGGGCATGGTCGGCGCTCCCGATGGAGCTGAATCCCTTGCCAGTTTGACAGGCTAGCGCCGCCCGCATGTCCAATCCCCCTTCAACAAGGGCCGGAGGCATCGGTTTGTACGCGCTCTTCCGTCCGGCGAGGCCAAAGAAAGGAAGCTGAATGTCCGCGAGCACGCTTTTGTTCGAAGTTGGGGACTATGTCGTTTATCCGAAGCATGGCGTGGGGCGCGTCATCGAACTGCAGAAGTCGGAAATCGCCGGCATGCAGCTCGAGCTGTATGTCCTTCGCTTTGAAAAGGAAAAAATGACGCTGCGCGTCCCGACCAACAAGGCCGAGGGCGTGGGCATGCGCAAATTGTCGTCGGACAAGACGCTGAAGGAAGCTTTGCAGGTTCTGACGACCAAACCGAAGGTCAAGCGCACCATGTGGTCGCGCCGCGCGCAGGAATATGAAGCGAAGATCAACTCGGGCGACCTCGTGTCGATCGCCGAAGTGACGCGCGACCTGTTCCGCGCCGATGACCAGCCCGAACAGAGCTATTCGGAGCGCCAGATCTTCGAAGCGGCGTCGAGCCGCCTCGCGCGCGAACTCGCCGCGATGGAGGAAAGCGACGAAAAGACCGCGCAGGCGAAGATCCTGCAGATTCTGAACGAACATGCGCCGCTTTATTACGCCGAAAAGGCGTAAGCCGGGCGCATAGCCACAACAAAAGGGCGGTCCTGCGGGGCCGCCCTTTTTCGTCGCCCGTGATATTCTTTCGGCATGCCGGACCCTTCGACATGCTCAGGACAGGCTTGATCCGGCATCACCGCGGCGTTGCCGTCATGAACCCCGGATCAAGTCCGGGGTGACGAAGCGCGGCTGTTATGGATAGCGCGCCTCGACGAAATAGAGCCCGTCAGGCGGTGCGTTCAGGCCGAGCGCGCTGCGGTCCGCGGCATCGAGCGCAGCCTTCAAATCGCGCGCCGACCATTTGCCTTCGCCGACCATTGACAGGCAACCGACCATCGAGCGCACCTGGTGGTGGAGAAAGCTGCGCGCCGCCGTCTCGATGATGATCTCGTCACCGTGGCGACTGACGTTGATCCGGTCGAGCGTCTTGACCGGGCTTTCGGCCTGGCAATGCACCGAGCGAAAGGTCGTGAAATCATGGCGTCCGACGAGCGCTTGTGCCGCGCCGTGCATCGCCTCGGCATCCAGCGGTTTGGCGAACTGCCACGACAGTCCCTTGTCCCACGTCAGCGGCGCGCGGCGATTGACGATGCGATATTCATAGGCGCGCCCGATGCACGAGAATCGCGCGTGCCAGTCGTCGGCCACTTCCTCGCACGCGAGGATCGCGACGGGAGCAGGGCGAAGCTGCGCGTTGAGCGCCTCCATCAGCCGGAAGGGCGTGAGCGGTTTGTCGATGTCGACATGCGCGCGCATCGCGATCGCATGGACCCCCGCGTCGGTGCGCCCCGCGCCATGCACCGCGGCCTCCTCGCCGGTGATGCGCGTCACCGCTTCCTCGATCGCCTGCTGGACGCTGGGACCGTGCGACTGGCGCTGCCAGCCCATGAAGGGGCGGCCGTCGAATTCGATGGTGAGGGCGAAGCGGGTCATGGGCGTTTCCATTGCCCATTGCCGTCGCCCCGGACTCGATCCGGGGGCCATTTTTCCACCGTCGTGCGACTGGACCCCGGATAAAGTCCGGGGTGACGAGGGGGGAGGAACATGGTCATGCGAGCCGTGTTCCCTTGGCGATCGCCCGCCCGCGCAGCAGCTCCGTCGCGTCCATCGCGGGCTTGCCCGCGCGCTGGATGCGGGTCGCGCGGATCGCGCCGGGGTTGCAGGCGATGGTGAGCGCATCGTCGAGCGCCACCCCCGGCGCGGCCCCGACGACCGTGTCGGCAGGATGCACGACCTCGGCCGCCAATATCTTGAACCGCTCGCCGTCGAGTTCGAAAAAGGCGCCCGGCATCGGGTTGAAGGCACGAATCTGGCGTTCGACCTGCACTGCGCTCGTCAGGAAATCGAGCCGCGCCTCGCTCTTGTCGATCTTGGCCGCGTACGTCGCGCCCGCATCGGGCTGCGGTTCGGGCGGATAGGCGGTAAGCTTGCCGAGCGCCTGCACCATCAGCGCCGCGCCCATGTCGGCAAGTTCGTCGGTGAGGTCGCCCGCACTCTTGCCATCGACCGGCGTCCGCCCGATCAGCCGCATGCCGCCGGTGTCGAGCCCTGCGTCCATCTGCATGATCGTGACGCCCGTTTCGGCATCGCCCGCAAGGATCGTGCGCTGCACCGGCGCCGCGCCGCGCCAGCGCGGCAGGACCGAACCGTGGACGTTGAGGCAGCCGTGGCGCGGCGCGTCGAGGATCGCTTGCGGCAGGATCAGGCCATAGGCCGCGACCACCGCGGCATCGAGGTTCAGCGCGGCGAATTCGGCCTGCGCCGTCGCATCCTTCAGGCTCTTGGGCGTGCGCACCGACAGGCCGTGCGCTTCGGCCCAATTGTGGACCGCGCTTTGCTGCAGCTTCTTGCCGCGCTGCGCGGGGCGCGGCGGCTGGGTATAGACCGCCGCAATATCATGCCCCGCCGCGTGAAGCGCAGCGAGCGTCGGCACCGCAAAGGGCGGCGTTCCCATGAAGGCGATACGCATGGGTGCGGGCTTTGGCGGAGGATGGGGGGGAGTGCAAGGGCGATGGGTTCCTTGAATTGTCACCCCGGGCTTGACCCGGGGTCCCGCTTTAAATTGAGCGGCCGACAGCGGGACCCCGGGTCAAGCCCGGGGTGACGAAGGAGGTGGGATTGGGGATATTGCGGGTGGCGCCCGCAGCCACTACCACCGCCGCATGGCGTCCACCGAAATCGAAGCGCTCGTCCAGCAACTCGCCCGGCTCCCCGGCCTCGGCCCGCGGTCGGCGCGGCGGGCGGTGCTGCACCTGATGAAAAAGCGCGAGAGCGCGTTTGTGCCCTTGCTCGCGGCGCTGCAGACGGTGGCCGAGCGGCTCGTCACCTGCGGCATTTGCGGCAATGTCGACACGCAGGACCCGTGCGCGATCTGCGCCGACCCGCGCCGTGACGCGCGCAGCCTGTGTGTCGTCGAGGAGGTGTCGGACCTGTGGGCGCTCGACAAGTCGCGGCTGTTTCCCGGAAAATATCATGTGCTCGGCGGGCGGCTCTCGGCGCTGGAGGGGGTGCGACCGCAGGATCTCAGCATCGACGCCCTCGTCGCGCGCGTCGCGGCGGGCGGCATCGACGAGGTCGTGCTCGCAATGAACGCGACGCTGGAGGGGCAGACGACCGCGCATTATCTCGCCGAGCGGCTGGAGGGCTATCCGGTGCGGCTGACGCAGCTCGCGCACGGTCTGCCGGTGGGCGGCGAGCTGGATTATCTCGATGAGGGGACGCTGGCGCAGGCGCTCAGGGCGCGGCGGCCGGTGGGGTGATACCGCATTCGCATTCGTCATTGCGATGAGCGTAGCGACGCGGCAATCCCCAGCTATCGTCGCTGCGTGAGGCCGGTCGCCGGAGATTGCTTCGCTGTGCTCGCAATGACGGTGTTGCGGTCACGGACCTGTTGCGCGCCCCCTTGACCAAACGCCCCCTCGACCATACCTGAGCCCCCATGGCCATCCTACCCATCATCGAGACGCCGGACCCCCGGCTGCGCGTCATTTCGAAGCCCGTCGAGACGTTCGATGCCGAGCTGAAGCAGCTTGTCGCCGACATGTTCGAGACGATGTACGACGCGCCCGGTATCGGGCTGGCGGCGATCCAGGTCGGGATGGCGAAACGCATCCTGGTTATCGACCTGCAGGAAGCCGATCCCGAGGACGAAGAGGGCAAGAAGGTGATCCGCCACCCGCGCGTGTTCATCAACCCCGTCTTCTCCGACTTTTCGGAGGAGCATAGCGTCTATCAGGAAGGCTGCCTGTCGGTCCCCGAACAATATGCCGAGGTGACGCGCCCCGCCGAGGTCACCGTCGACTGGCAGGATGTCGAGGGCAAGCACCACAAGGAGCGCATGACCGGCCTGATGGCGACATGCATCCAGCACGAGCATGACCATCTGGAGGGCATCCTGTTCATCGACCATCTGTCGCGGCTGAAGCGCGAGATGGTGCTGAAGAAGCTCGCGAAGCTGCGCAAGGCGGCGTAGCACCCTCTCCCACAAGGGGAGAGGGGGTAGGTCATCAATCCGGCTTCTTGGCGACCCCGACCATCGCGGGGCGCAGCAGGCGGTCTTTCATCATATATCCCGCCTGCATTTCCTGCACGATCGTGCCGGGCTCCTTGTCGCTCGGAATTTCGAGCATCGCCTGATGCTGGTTGGGGTCGAGCGGCAGGCCGATCGCGGCGATGCGCGTGATGCCGTGGCGTTCGAACACGCTCATCAGCTCGCGCTCGGTCGCCTCGAGCCCGGTGACGAGCGGCTTGATCGCCTCGTTCGCGCGTTGCTCCTCGCCCAGCGAGGCGAGCGCACGGCCCAGATTGTCGGCGACCGACAATATGTCGCGCGCGAATTTGGTCGCGGCATAGGCGTGCGCGTCGGCGATTTCCTTGTCCTTGCGGCGCGTGACATTCTGCGTCTCGGCGCGCGCATAGAGCAGGTCCTGCTGCAGCGCGGCAATCTGTTCGGCAGCGTCCGCCGCTTCGTCCTGCGGTTCGGCCGCGACGGCTTCTGCAGCTTCGGTATCTTCGGTCGCGCCGTCCTCGACGGGCGTGTCATTTTCGGTGTTTGTCATAGACCTATCGTATCAGTTTGGAGAGTGATTGTGCGGTGAAGTCCACCATGGGAACGATGCGCGCATAGTTCAAGCGCGTCGGGCCGATAACCCCGACAACGCCGACCACGCGCCCGTCGCCGCCGCGATAGGGCGCGGCGATAACCGACGATCCCGACAGCGAAAAGAGCTTGTTTTCGGACCCGATGAAGATGCGCGTCGCGCTGCCTTCGCGCGCGCTGTCGAGCAGCTGCGCGATGTCCTGCTTCGTTTCGAGTTCGTCGAGCAGCTGCCGCACGCGGTCGAGATCGCCGACGGCGCTGTCGTCGAGCAGGTTCGCCTGCCCGCGCACGATCAGCACCGGGCGGTCGGAGCCGTCGGACGACCAGACCGCGAGGCCGCGCGACACAAGATCCTGCGCCGCGCGGTCGATCGCGATGCGCTCGGCCTCGATCTCGCGGCGCACGCGCACCATCGCTTCGTCGAGCGTCAGGCCGGATAGCGTCGCCGAGATATAATTGCCCGCTTCGATGAGGGCCGAGGGGTTTAGCCCCGGCGGGATGTCGATCACGCGATTCTCGACCGCGCCGTCGCCCGCGACGAGCACGACGAGCGCCTGGGCCGCCGACAGCGGCACGAAGGCAAGCTGCTTCAGCACGCGTTCGTGCTTGGGCACCAGCACCAGCCCAGCGCAGGCCGACAGGCCCGACAGCGCGGCAGTCGCGTGCGCGAGGGCGCTTTCGATCGGTCCGCCTTCGGACAGACTCGCCTCGATCTGCGCGCGGTCCTCGGCCGACGGTTCGGCGACCTGCATCATCCCGTCGACGAAGAGGCGCAGCCCCTGTTCGGTCGGCAGGCGGCCCGCACTGGTGTGCGGGCTGGCGAGCAGGCCGAACTCCTCGAGATCCTGCATCACGTTGCGGATCGACGCCGGCGACAGGTTGAGCGCGGCGAGCTTCGACAAAGTGCGCGAACCGACCGGCTGCCCGGTCTCCAGATAGGCATCGACGACGAGCCGGAACACGTCGCGCGCGCGCGTCGTCAGTTCGGGGATCGGCGGTGTGCTCATGCGGAGGATTTAGGATGGCGAGGGCGATGGGGCAAGTTGGCAGTCCTCAACGAGGATGGCAGAGGGTTTGCGCTCGCGCCGCATCGCCGCTAAGCGCCCCCGCACACAGCCACAGGAGAATCCCCCATGCGCCCTTCCGGCCGCGCCCCCGACCAGATGCGTTCGATCGCCATCGAAACCGCCTTCACCATCCATGCCGAGGGCAGCGTCCTCGTCAGCTTTGGCAATACCAAGGTGCTGGTCACCGCGAGCGTCGAGGAAAAGGTGCCGCCATTCCTGCGCGGCAAGGGGCAGGGCTGGGTCACCGCCGAATATGGCATGCTCCCCCGCGCGACGCACACCCGCGGCAGCCGCGAGGCGGCGAAGGGAAAGCAGTCGGGGCGGACGCAGGAAATCCAGCGGCTCATCGGACGCAGCTTGCGCGCCGTGGTCGACATGCAAAAGCTGGGCGAGCGGCAGATCGTGATCGATTGCGACGTGATCCAGGCCGACGGCGGGACGCGCACCGCCTCAATCTCGGGCGCGTGGGTCGCGTTGCGGCTCGCGGTCGACAAGTTGCTGGAAAGCAAGGCAATCGTCGGGGACCCGATCGCGGACAAGGTCGGCGCGATCTCGTGCGGCATCTACAAGGGCACGCCGGTGCTCGACCTCGATTATGACGAGGATTCGGTCGCGGAGGCCGACGGCAATTTCGTGCTGACGGGCAAGGGCCAGATCGTCGAGGTGCAGGCGAGCGCCGAGGGCGCGACCTATGACGAGGAAGGCCTCCTCCGCCTCCTTCGCCTCGCGCGCATCGGCTGCGGCGAAATTTTCGCGGCGCAGGACAAGGCGACGGGGCGGTAGGATTTCCTCTCCCGTCGGGAGAGGAAGCGAGACTTGCCAGCTTGCTGGCTAGTCGCAGCAGGTGAGGGGATGTGACCGAGCGGCAGCACAAACCGTCCACGCCCATCGCGCGGAAGCTTCGCCGCGACGCGACCGAGGCCGAAAAGCACCTGTGGCGATGGCTTCGCGGGCGGCAGATACTCGGCTTCAAATTTCGGCGCCAATCGCCGGTCGCGGGGTTCATCGCAGACTTTCTTTGCGAAGAATTGCGGATCATCGTCGAGCTTGACGGGGGCCAACACTCCGATAGCAGCACCGATGCCGATCGGACGGCGCGATTACAGGCGGCCGGCTATCAGGTCATCCGTTACTGGAACAACGACGTGATGCGAAACATGGAGGGTGTGTTGGAGGATTTGCGTAGCCGCCTGATTGCTGTCGCAGGCGCCGGAACCCCTCACCCAACCCTCTCCCGGGGGGAGAGGGCTTTATGAGCCGCAAACTCGCCCCCGGCAAACTCGTCATCGCCAGCCACAACGCGGGCAAGGTGCGCGAGATTCGCGCATTGCTCTTGCCCTATGGCATCGAGCCCGTGTCGGCGGGCGACCTTGGCCTGCCCGAGCCCGAGGAGACGGGGACGAGCTTTCGCGAAAACGCGCTGCTCAAGGCGCACGCCAGCGCGAACGCGGCGGGCCTTCCCGCGCTTGCCGACGACAGCGGGCTCGAGGTTGCGGCGCTTGACGGGCGGCCGGGGGTGTACACCGCCGACTGGGCCGAGCGGCAGTGGTTCGAGGGCGAGCCCGGCCGCGACTGGTATATGGCGATGGGCAAGGTCGAAGGGCTGCTCGCCGAGCAAGGCCATGACGTCGACCGCAGCGCGCGTTTCGTCTGCACGCTGGCGCTCGCCTGGCCCGACGGCCATGCCGAAGTGTTCGAGGGATGCGCCGAAGGCAGCCTGACCTGGCCGCCGCGCGGGACGATGGGCTTCGGCTATGACCCGGTGTTCGTGCCGACGGGCAGCGCGCTGACCTTTGCCGAAATCGACCCCGCCGAAAAGCATGCGATCAGCCACCGTGCCGACGCATTTGCAAAGCTGGTGGCGGGGGCGTTCTGAAGCGCGCGGCCTCGCCAGCGGCAGTGCGGAGGTCCAGTTTGCGCGATTGGAGGTCGGCAATGCGCCTGATATCCGTGTTTCTTTCTTTCCTGTTGGCTGCGGCGAGCATCGCGGCGGAGCCGAGCTGCCGGATGGCGGAGGCGGACCGCGCGTGGCTCGCGCGGTCGATCGTGCTGTGGAAAACGGCCGAGACCGACTGGCTGCGCCTTGTCGCCCAGCCGCTTCCCGACATTGTCGTATTCGATGGCAACTGCACCTATCGCCTGCCCGATGGCGATTTCGGGGCGCTGGTTTCGCAGGCAAATGTCGACGGCATGGCCACCTACGACGGTCACCCGCTCCCGATGGGGCCGGTCTCTTTTGCCGATGGCAGCGGGGCTTTTGTGATGAGCCTTCCGAGCGTCTGGCGCGCTGCCGGAGTGGACAGCGCGCTTGGTCTCGAGGTGCTGATGGAGGGCGTGTTCCTTCATGAGATCATGCACACACGCCAATCTTCATTGGCGAACGCCGCATTTGAAGGGTTCGGAGCCGAACAGACCGAGGAGCTTTCAGACGATTTCGTGCAGGCGCTGTTCGAAGCCGATGCAGCCTATGGTGCCGCCTACCGGCAGGAACGCGACATGTTGTTCGCCGCCGCGTCTGCGGACGATATCGGCGAAGCGCGGACGCTGGCGGGGCAGGCGCTGGAGCTGATGCGCGCGCGTCGCGCCCGCTGGTTCACGGACGATCGCGCGTGGCTGACCGTTGCCGACGATGTGTTCCTCACGATGGAAGGGATGGGGCAGTGGCTTGTCTATCGGCATTTCGCATCGCTCCCCGGGATCGGTGCACAGCGCGCGATGGACGAAGCCCGCCGCGGGGGGCGGTTCTGGGCCCAGGATGAAGGCCTGGCGTTGATGCTGGTCGTCGACCGGCTGGTCCCCGATTGGCAGCAGCGCGCCTTTCGCGAGCCCGAATGGCGCGCCGTGAAGTTGCTTGCCGCCGCCGCGTCGCGCTGATCGCATGGCCGAACCGCTCGCCCTTTATGTCCATTGGCCGTTTTGCGTGTCGAAATGCCCCTATTGCGACTTCAACAGCCATGTGCGCGAGGCTGTCGATCAGGATGCGTGGCGCGCCGCGCTGCTCGCCGATCTGCGGCACGAGGCGACGCTGTTGCCCGGACGCAAGGTCTCGTCGATCTTCTTCGGGGGCGGGACGCCCAGCCTGATGCCGCCTGCAACGGTCGCGGCGGTGATCGCCGAGGCCGAAGCGCTGTGGGGCGTGTCCGCCGATTGCGAAATCACGCTGGAGGCCAATCCCAATTCGGTCGAGGTCGCCAATTTCGCGGCGCTCGCGGCGGCAGGGGTCAATCGCGTGTCGATCGGCGTGCAGAGCTTTGACGCCGATGTGCTGGCCTTCCTCGGCCGCGCGCACAGCGGCGACGAGGCGCGGCGTGCAATTGCCTCAGCGCAGGCGCATTTCGCGCGCGTCAGTTTCGACCTCATCTACGCGCGCCCCGGCCAGACGCTCGCCGCGTGGGAGGCGGAGCTTGCCGACGCGCTCGGGTTCGGGACGGGACATTTGTCGCTCTATCAGCTCACGATCGAGCCGGGGACGCGCTTTGCGACACTCGCGGCAAAGGGCGACCTCGTCATCCCCGATGGCGATGCCGCTGCCGACCTGTTCGACGCGACGCAGGCGATCACGCGCGCCGCGGGGCTGCCGCGCTACGAGGTGTCGAACCATGCGCGTCCGGGCGAGGAGAGCCGGCATAACCTCACCTATTGGCGCTATGGCGACTATGCGGGGGTCGGGCCGGGGGCGCACGGGCGGCGGCTGGCGCAGGCGACCGAGCGGCACAAGAAGCCCGAGAATTTCCTGTCGGCGGTGGAGCGCAATAGCCATGGGCTGAAGCAGGAGAGCGACCTGCCCGCGCACGAACGCGCGACCGAGGCGATGCTGATGGGGCTGCGCTTGACCGAGGGCGTCGACCTGGCGCGCGTCGAGGCGCGCAGCGGGCTGGGCCGCGATGCCTTTGTCGATGTGAATGCGGTGGCGCGGCTGGAACGGCAGGGACTGATGCGCGCCGAGGCCGACCGGCTGCGCGTCACCGATGCGGGGATTTTGCTGCTCGACAGCATCCTTTCCGAGGTGGTCAAGACCCACTAAGCTTTCAGGCCGGTCGCATCGAACGAAGTCGAGATGCCCCCCGGCCTCGCGCTTGCCTTCGGGGTGTCTCGACTTCGCTCGACACGAACGGATATCAAGGGATGGTGTTGGCCGACGATCTGATCCGCACATGGGACGCCCATCTGGCGCATGAAAAGCGCCGGTCGGAGCATACGCGCCGCGCATATATCGCGACGGCCGAGCGCTTCTGCGCCTTTCTGTCGCGCCACCGTGGCGGCGAAGTCGATACCGCGATGCTCGCGGCGCTCGTGCCCAACGATCTGCGCGCATTCCTCGCCGAGCGCCGCGCCGAGGGGCTCGGTAATGCGTCGGCAGCGCGCGAGCTGAGCGCGGTGCGCGGTTTCTTGCGTTTCGTCGGCGGGTCCGAGGCGAAGGTGCCCGCGATGCGCGGCCCGCGGGTCAAAAAGGGGCTGCCGCGCCCCGTCGCACCGCAAGAGGCGCTGGCGCTTGCGCAAGATGTCGAGGCAAATGCGCGCGAAGGCTGGGTCGGTGCGCGCGATTTTGCGCTGTTGCTGATGCTTTATGGCGCGGGCTTGCGCATCGGCGAGGCGCTTGCGCTGACTGGCGCGGCGCTGCCGCTCGGCGAGACGCTTCGCGTCACGGGGAAGCGCGGCAAGACGCGGATCGTGCCGGTGCTGCCCGCGGTCGCGCACGCGGTGGCGCGCTATGTCGAGGCTTGTCCCTATCCGATCGCCAAGACTGCGCCGCTATTCGTCGGCGCGCGCGGCGGGGCGCTCCAGCCCGGCGTCGTGCGCGCGAGCGTGCGTTCGGCGCGGCGCGCGCTCGGGCTTCCCGAGCGGACGACGCCGCACGCCCTGCGCCACAGCTTTGCGACGCACCTGCTCGCGGGCGGGGCGGATTTACGGTCGCTGCAGGAATTGCTCGGCCATGCGAGCCTTGCCTCGACGCAGGTCTATACCGGAGTCGACGCGGCGCACCTGCTCGACATCTATCGCAACGCGCACCCGCGGGCGTGACGTCCGTTTTGGGGTTGGAAAGCGGTCGTTCAGCGAAATTACTTCGCTGGAGCAAGCCTGTGTATCGAGACGCTCGCTTTCGCATGAGGCGACTTGCTCGTGAGGGTCTGACACAGGTCGTGCGTTCCTTTCAAAATCGTTGGCGCTCCTTGCTTCTTTAGTGCCGCGGCCACGCTGCTGAACCTCTTGTCCATCAGTAAATAATCTGCCGCGCGGTTTGGTCCGAACCTGTAACAGAGTACCATCGCGCTACCGGGGATCGTCTTGGCAGCGCCCACTATTTCTCGGATGATGATATTTTGTCCAGACGAGAAATTCGTTTGACCTTCTTCGAAGTCGACATGAAGCATTGACGCACCGGGCACAATCAGCACCGGAGGAGCGTTTTGTGCGAATGCGGCCGCGTAAGTCGGCAGAATCATAGCGGCGAGTGGAATAAGTGTTCGCATCTAGACTCCTCATGCTGAACCGTTGCTGTTTCTGCCGCCATTGGTGAATGACCGCAATGGGGTCGGTTGCCGGCAGGCAGCTTTTTCTGATTGTTCGGTAAAGCCGTCAGGCTGGTTCCAAGGGGCGATGCGAGCTTGCCGAATGACCAAAGAGGGGTGGGGAGCGGACGTTCGACGCGATTAAAGCCCCTCCCCTTCAGGGGAGGGGTTTGGGGTGGGGGTCCGACGCCTTGCGCAAGGCCGCTGGCCCCCACCCCACTCCGACTAGGCAGCAAGCTGCCAAGTCTTCGTTGCCCCTCCCCTGAAGGGGAGGGGCTGTCTTTTCCTTACGGCAACTATCGGTCGTTTCCCGCCTTTCGTCATCCCGGCGAAGGCCGGGATCCACGACCGCGCTGAAAGCATGGTCCCCGGGGCAAGCCCGGGGTGACGACGAATCGAGATTACGGTTTTAGGTCGCAAGCAGTCGGCTCGACCGAAGGAAAGCAAGGGCCCGGCTATTCTTCCTTGGCCTTCGGATTCCATGTGAAAACCCGCCACACATAGAACAGCACCAGCGAGCCGATTGCCACGAGGGCGAGCGGGCCGACAATCGCATCGAGATTGGCGAAGCTGCGCGCGAACCAGTTGCCCGCGCCTGCGAGCGCGGCGATCCAGATCGACGACCCCGCGGCGGTCCACAACAGGAACTTGCCCTGGTGCATCCGCACCATCCCCGCGGGCAGCGACACCATCGTCCGCGTCACCGGCATGAAGCGCGCGACGAATACAATGCCGGGGCCGAAGCGGAGGAAGATGTTGTGGAGCCGCTCGACCTCGCTCCAGTCGAGCGTCAACCAGCGACCGTGCCGGTCGATGAAGGGCTTGAGGCGCTCATATCCGATCCAGCGTCCGATGCCGTACCACACCCAATTGCCGAGCGTCGTTCCCGCGACCCCGACCGCAACGAGCGTCCAGAAATCGAACCGTCCCTGCGCCGCGGCGATCCCGCCCAGCCCCATGATCACCTCGCTGGGGATCGGCGGAAAAACATTCTCGATGACCATCAGGACGAAAATGCCGGCGTAACCCCAGCTTTCGATCAGGTTCAGGATGAAGTCGGTCATGGAGGTGTCAACGCCGCAAAGGTGCGGATAGATGCCCCGATGTTGGGCACGACTTACCCTATCCGCCGTGCAATGGCGTCCCAGATCATGCCCGCGGTGTCGCTGTTGTTGAAGCGATCGATGGCGACGATGCCGGTGGGCGAGGTGACGTTGATCTCGGTCAGCCATTCGCCGCCGATGACGTCGATGCCGACGAAGATCAGCCCGCGCTCGCGAAGCTGCGGGCCGAGCGCGTCGCAGATTTCCCGTTCGCGCGACGTCAACTCGGTCGCCTCTGCATAACCCCCGACTGCAAGGTTCGAGCGGAACTCGCCCTCGCCTGGCTTGCGGTTGATCGCGCCCGCGACCTCGCCGTCGACGAGTACGATGCGCTTGTCGCCCTTTGCCACGCTCGGCAGGAATTGCTGGACCATGAAGGGTTCGGGCCACACCTGGCCGAAGAGTTCGACGAGCGCGCCGAGGTTGCTGCCGTCGGCGTCGATGCGAAACACCGCCTTGCCGCCATTGCCGTGCAGCGGCTTGATGACGACCGCGCCGTAGCGCTTCTGGAAATCCTTCACCGCGCCCAAGTCGCGCGTCACCATCGTCGGCGGCATATAGTCGGCGAAATCGAGCACATAGACTTTCTCGGGCGCGTTGCGCACCGACACGGGATCGTTGACCACCAGCGTCTCGCCGCGAATCCGCTCGAGCAGCCAGGTGCCGGTCAGATAGCCGAGGTCGAATGGCGGGTCCTGCCGCATCAGCACGACATCGACATCGCGCCGGAGGTCGAGCGTCACTTCATCGCCGAAGCGATAATGATTGCCGGCCTCGCGCTTGACGTCGAGCACCGGATGCGCGCGCGTCGTCAGCCGTCCCGCCTCCCACGTCAGACCGCGCACGTCATAGTGGAAGAGCGAATAGCCGCGTTCCTGTGCGCTGAGCATCAATGCGAAGCTGCTGTCGCCGGCGATGTTGATGCCGTCCATCGGGTCCATTTGCACCGCGGCGCGCAGGGTCATTGTCTTCTCCTTTTGGCCTGCGCGCTGCGCGGCATTCAAACTGTCGTCATCCCGGCGAAGGCCGGAATCTCGACGTCACACTATGACGCCCCGGCGAGATCCCGGCCTTCGCCGGGATGACGCATAGTGGCGTGCGCCTAGCACCCTCACGGCTGCCAAACATGGACCAGATGGCGTGGCAGGCGGCGCGGCGCAAGGAGCATCACGTCGATCCTGATGTCGTCGCCGGGTTTCGCGAAACGCGAGCTCAGCATTTCGGCGGCCGCTGCGACGCGGCGCAGGCGGTGTTGGTCGACCGCGAGATCGAGGTCTTCGGCACGCTCGCGCCACTTCACTTCGATGAAGGCGACCATGCGTCCGCGCCGCGCGACGAGGTCGACCTCGCCAACCGGTACGCGCAGCCGCTGGCCGAGAATGCGCCAGCCGTGAAGGCGCAGCCACCAGGCGGCGCGCGCCTCGGCCTTGCGCCCGCGCGCTTCGGCCTCGGCGCGTTTCAACCCGCGTCCTTCAGCGTGAGCGCGCGCGCATAAATCTCGTGCCGGTCGAGGCCGAAGCGCTTGGCGACGGCCTTTGCAGCCTGCGCCACGGGCTTGTCGGCCATCGCTTCGCGGAGCGCAGCGTCGAGCGTGGCATCGTCGGCCTCTTCGGCGGCCGCTTCGCCCGGTGGGCCGACGACGATCACGATCTCGCCCTTTGGCGGCGTGTCGGCATAGCGCGCCGCCAACTCTGTGAGCGTGCCGGTCACGCATTCCTCGTAGAACTTGCTGATCTCGCGTGCGACCGCTGCCTCGCGGTCGCCGAGCCCTTGCGCCAGCGCTGCAAGCGAGGCGGACAGGCGCGGACCGCTTTCATAGAAAACCAGGCTCGCGCGAAGCCCGGAAAATTCGGCAATCGTGTCGGCGCGCGCCTTTGCCTTCGACGGCAGGAAGCCCGCAAAAACGAAACGGTCGCTCGGCAGTCCCGACAGCGTGATCGCGGCGATTGCGGCGCAGGGGCCGGGCAGGGTCGTGACATGCCGCCCCGCCGCGCGCGCGTCGCGCACCAGCTTGTAACCGGGGTCGGAAATGAGCGGCGTCCCTGCGTCGGACACCAGGACAACCACTTCGCTCGCCATGCGTTCGACAAGCGCGGCGCGCACCCGCTCGTCGCTATGATCGTGATAGGGGGTCATCGGAACGCGCAGTCCCAGATGTGACAGCAGCTTCGCTGTCACACGCGTGTCTTCGGCCGCGATCACATCGGCGCGCGCGAGCAACGCCGCGGCGCGCGCGCTGATATCGCCGAGGTTGCCGATGGGCGTCGCGACGATATAGAGACCGGGCAAGGGAGATTGAGAGATGGTCGAATCCGGCATGACGCCGAAAATGGCAGAAACTTCGGCGGAGCGCCAAGCCTATGCGTCGTCGCGGCGCCAATTGTTGCGCGGGCTCGGCGTTACCGCGATGGCGGGCTTCCTCGCCGCATGCCAGGTCGTGCCAAAGGCGGGCGGGCCGGTGGCGCCGCCGCCGCCCGAGCAGCCGACCGACAATGTCGGCCCGGGGCTGCCGACCGATACCGATCGTCACCGCATCGCGCTGCTTGTGCCGCAGACCGGCACCAACGCCGACGTCGGCACCTCGATCGCCAATGCAACGACGCTCGCGTTGCTCGATACAAAGACCGAGCGGCTACGTATCACTACTTATGACACAGCGCTGGGCGCCGCCGCGGCGGCGCGGCAGGCGGTGGCCGACGGCAACAAGCTGATCCTCGGCCCGCTGCTCAGCGAGGATGTGACCGCCGTCGCGCCGATCGCGCGCGCGGCGAAAGTGCCGGTGCTCAGCTTCTCGAACGACACCGGCGTTGCGGGCAATGGTGTTTTCATCATGGGTTTTGTGCCCGGCCAGTCGGTCGAGCGCGTCATATCCTATTCGCAAGCGCAAGGGCACAGCCGCTTCGGCGCTCTCGTGCCCAAAAATGTCTATGGCGACCGGTCGGCTGCGGCGTTTCGCGATGCTGTCGCCGAGGCGGGCGGCACGCTGGTCGCGGTCGAAAGCTATGACCGCAGCGCTACCGCGCTGACCGGCGCCGCGCGGCGGCTCGCCAATGCGGGCGACATCGACGCGGTGCTCGTCGCCGATTCGGGTGGCAATGCGGTGCGCGCGGTTCCCGTGCTCAAGAGCAGCGGCGACAAACAGATCCTCGGCACCGAACTCTGGAACACCGACGCCTCGCTGGGCGGCAGCGCGGCAATGCGCGGCGCGTGGTTTGCGAGCGTGTCCGATGGCCTTTACGGCCAGCTCGCGGGCAAATATCGCGCGCGCTTTGGCCGGGCGCCTTACCGGCTCGCCAGCCTCGGCTATGATTCGGTGCTGCTCACGGTGCGGATTGCCCGCGACTGGAAGCCCGGAACCAATTTTCCCGTGAGCAAGCTGATGGCCGAAGACGGCTTTGGCGGGATTGACGGCATCTTCCGCTTCAACAATCGCGGCGTCGCCATTCGCGCGCTCGAAGTCAGCGAAATCGGCGCCGGCGGTTTTCGCGTGATCGACCCCGCGCCAGCGAAATGGTAGGCTCGTGGGGCGTGGCATAGCCGCCACAGTCGGGTAAAAAGCGGCGCCGAATGGCGTGCCGCGCCCTTTACGTGGCCGTGCTGTTCACTATATGGACAGTGCGCGCGACGGCTATGGCTTGTCGCGTCGATCATCAATAACCAGGAGATACAGCTATACGCCCGCCCATGACCCGCCGCCCCTTGGCGCCGATGCCGCCCAAGAATGGCCCGCGATACAATGAATTCATCGCCTCCCCGAAAGTCCGCGTTATCGACGAGGAAGGCGAAAATCTGGGCGTAATGCTGACTGCCGAAGCGATCGAACAGGCGGCCGAAGTGGGCCTCGACCTGGTCGAAGTCTCCCCCAACGCCGATCCGCCGGTGTGCAAGTTCCTCGATGTGGGCAAATTCAAGTACGAAGCCCAGAAAAAGGCCAATGCCGCGCGCAAGAGCCAGAAGACGCAGGAGATCAAGGAGATCAAGATGCGTCCGAACATCGACGACCATGATTTCGAGGTGAAGATGAAGAAGGTCTTCGACTTCCTCGAGGATGGCGACAAGGTCAAGATGACGATGCGTTTCCGCGGCCGCGAGATGAGCCACACGCAGCTCGGCCTCAACGTCCTTCAGCGCGTGGCCGAAATGACCGCCGAGATCGCGAAGGTCGAAGCGCATCCGCGCACCGAAGGCCGTCAGATGCTGATGGTGCTCGCACCGAAGTGATATATTTTCCTCCCCATGGCTTCGCTGCAGGGAGGATTATCTCAACCGATCCGAAAATCGAGGGCGGTCGTTCCACCGGGGCGGCCGCCCGCTTCGTACCGGCGCTCGACCATCCGGACGGCGCCGTCCGCCGCCACCGCGACGAGGGTCGAGGCGCGCGTGCCATACACCTCGCCCATCAGGAACAGCGCCGGATCACCTTCCGCCGTCAGCGTGTCGAGCAGCCCCTCGGGATCGCTGCCCGTCGCGACCACGGCGGCGAGCGCGGCGCGCAGCCGTTCGGCGCGCGGGCAGGGGCGGTCAATGGGCTCGTTCGCGAGCGCGTGGACGCCCTTCTCTAAAGCTGAAAGCTGCGGCGCTGGCCGGTTGGTGAAAAGGCGCGGGGTGCCCAAGCCAACCGCAAACAGGTTGAAGGCGTTGAAACGGTCGAGGTCGGCGGCGGCCGGGTCGGCAAAGTGGCCCTGCCCGCGTAGCAGATCGGTGACGAGCGTGCCGCGCGAGTCCTTTGCCGGATCGGGCATCGCGCCGCGGACATTGGTGACGACCACGGCACGGCCGCTCGGGCGATGAACGCCGAGCCATGTCCCGCCCGCCTGCAAGTCACGCCCCGCGACGATGCCGCTGCCGTCTTCCCACATATGGAGCGACGCGGCGGGGCGCGCGTGAAACTCGTCGCGGTTGCCGATGAGGATGAGCGGCCAGTCGGGGTGGACGCGGTGGGCGAGGGCGACGACGCACATGCGCGCCCATATCGGTCGTCGCGCTCGATTTGCCAAGCCGGTGCCGTGGTGTATTGTATGGATATATCACTAATTGCCGACGCAGCGGAATGGTGATAGCCTCCGCCCATCTTTCTGGAGGGGGAGATGAATATGACCGATGCTGTGAAGACGCCTCTGCACCTGTGGGTGGTGGGGATCGTGTCGCTGCTGTGGAACGCCTTTGGCGCGTTCGACTATGTGATGACCAAGCTTAAAGACCCTGGCTATATGGCGGCGTTCACGCCCGAACAGCAGGCGTATTTCTATGGTTTTCCGCTGTGGGCCAATGTCGGCTGGGCGCTGGGGGTGTGGGGATCGGTGCTGGGGTCAGTGCTGCTGCTCGCGCGCAGCCGTCACGCGGTGACGGCGTTTGCGCTGTCGCTCGTCGGGCTGGCGATCAGCAGTGTCTATCAGTTCGGGATGCATTATGGCGATCTGGAACGGATGTTCGGGATTTTTCCGATGATCTTTACGGCCGTGATCTGGGTGATCGTGATCGCGCTGTTCCTGTATGCGCGCGCGCAGGCGGCGAAGGGCGTGCTGCGGTAGAAGCATCTGCTTCGGGGTGGAGAGCTGCCGCTAAATCCTCCCTGTGGCGAAGCCATGGGGAGGGGGACCGCTCGCGAAGCGAGGGGTGGAGGGGCCGCGACGTTGCGCCATTAGCCCCTCCGTCAGCCCTTCGGGCTGCCACCTCCCCATGCCTGCGGCACAGGGAGGATCGAACGTCCGCAACCGGTCCTTAGCAGCCGTTCTACCGCGCCCGGATGAACGCCCGCACATCCTCCGACAGTTTCCGCCGGTCGTCGTCGCGGATGTACATCATGTGGCCCGCGCCATAATAAGTGTAAGTGATGCGGTCCTGCGGGATTCCGGTGCGTGACAGCGCATATTCGGCGGCGAAGAAGGGCGTTGCGAAATCATACCAGCCTTGCGCCACAAGCACGCGTAACCCCGAATTCTCGCGCATTGCCTGCCCGATCCAGGGGGCGACGTTGAGGTAGGCGTTGGCGTCGCGCCCGCCGATGCGCCAGTCCCACTGGCCGCCGATGCCGCTGATCGACTGATATTCGCGGTCCGTCCTGAACCCCAGCCCGTCGCGGCTCCAGCTGTTGATCGCCGCGGTGTAGCTTGCGTCGATGCCATAGAAACTCGGGTCGTTGTCCGGGCTTTCACCGGCGTTATCATAGTCCTTGCCCGTGTAGCGGCTGTCGAGCCGCCCGACGGTCAGGCCGCGGTCGCGCAGCAGTTCCTTGTAGAAGCGCGCCGGGGTGACGCGCAGGTCCGCCTGTTCGAGATAGGTTTCGGAAAGGCCGGTGAAGCGCGCAAGCTCGCGGCGGATCGCGGCGCGTTCCTCGCCCTGCAATTTCTGCCCTTTCAGCAGCGCGGTCGCATAGGGGCCGATCGCCCATTGCCGCGCTTCCTCGGCAAAGGCCTCGACCGACGCGGCGCTCGCCTTGCCGTGATAGAGCGCGGTGACCGCCATCGAGGGCAGGTTGGTGACGGGCGACAGTTCATTGCCCGGCGTGTCGGCGCCCGCCGCGAAATCGAGCACGGTCGAAATCAGGATCAGGCCGTTGAACGCGACGTCATTATAGGTTGCATTCATCAGCTGGTGCGCAACGGCGGCGGTGCGCGTCGTGCCATAGCTTTCGCCGCCCAGATATTTGGGGCTGTTCCAGCGGCCATTGTCGCTCAGCCAGCGGCGGATCACCTCCGCGACGAGCTTCGCATCCTGCTTGACGCCATAATAATCCTCGGGGTTGGCCTTGCTGATCAGGTGCGAAAAGCCCGTGCCCGGCGGGTCGATGAACACGACATCGGTGACGTCGAGCAGCGCATCGGGATTGTCGACGATCGGATAGGGCGGGGCGCCATCATCGACCCCGGTGCCGGGGATCGCGACGCGCTTCGGCCCGAAGGCGCCCATCATCAACCAGACGGTGCCCGACCCCGGGCCGCCGTTGAACAGGAAGGTCACCGGGCGATTGGGGTCGCGCGGTTCCTTGACATAGGAGGTGGTGACTACCGCGACTTCGGGCACGCCGTCCTTGTTCCTGATGATCGTCTCGCCGATCGTTGCGGCGTAATTGATCCGCTGGCCGCCGAAGGTGCCGCTGAGTTTGGTGGTGCGGATTTGCGGTTCGTAGTCGGCGGGCTTTTCGACCTTCGCCTTGTCAGTCGCGTCCGCAGCGTGGACGATGGCAGGAACCGCGACGGCAAGCGCCAGCGCGATCAGCGACAGACCCGATTTCATAAACTGCTCTCCCCGTTCGAAGCGCGGACGCTAAGCCGCACGCGGGGAGGGGGCAAGGGCGCTGGTCGGTTGCGGTGGGGTTTTGGTCGAACCTGCGGGTTCTACCGCCCCCATTTCGTCTTGCTCTGCTTTCCGAACCGCCCCTTGCGCGTACCCGGCTTGCCCTCGTTGCTCCGCCCGACACGCGGCGCGACCTGCTGGTCCGGCGGCAGGCCCAGCTCGTCGGCCTCGAGCTTGCGGATTTCGTCGCGGAGGCGGCCGGCTTCCTCGAATTCCAGGTCGGCGGCGGCGTCGCGCATCTTCTTTTCAAGCTCCTGGATGTACGCGCGCAGGTTGTGGCCGACCATGTGCGCGGGCTTGTCGTCGCCGATGTCGATGACGACGCCGTCCTTCGACGCGACATGCGCGATGATGTCGCCGATGTTGCGCTTGATCGTCGTCGGGGTGATGCCGTGCGCTTCGTTATACGCCTTCTGCTTTTCGCGGCGGCGGTCGGTTTCGCGCATCGCGCGTTCCATGCTGCCGGTGATGCGGTCGGCGTAGAGGATGACGCGGCCGTCGACGTTGCGCGCGGCGCGGCCGATCGTCTGGACGAGGCTGGTTTCGCTGCGCAGGAAGCCCTCCTTGTCGGCGTCGAGGATCGCGACGAGCCCGCATTCGGGAATGTCGAGTCCTTCGCGCAAGAGGTTGATGCCGACGAGCACGTCGAACACGCCGAGCCGCAGGTCGCGGATAATCTCGATGCGCTCGAGCGTCTCGACGTCCGAGTGCATGTAGCGGACCTTCAGCCCCGCTTCGTGGAGGAACTCGGTCAGATCCTCGGCCATGCGCTTGGTCAGCGTCGTCACCAGCGTGCGGTATCCCGCCGCGGCGGTCTTTTTCGCCTCGGCGATCAGGTCGTCGACCTGTTCCTCGACCGGCTTGATCTCGACCGGCGGGTCGATGAGGCCGGTGGGGCGGATCACCTGTTCGGCGAACACGCCCTGCGTGCGGTCCATCTCCCAGGTGCCGGGCGTCGCCGACACGCTCACCGTCTGCGGGCGCATCATGTCCCATTCGGCAAAACGCAGCGGCCGGTTGTCGATGCAGCTCGGCAGGCGGAAGCCATATTCGGCGAGGGTGATCTTGCGGCGGTGGTCGCCCTTCGACATCGCGCCGATCTGCGGGATCGTCTGGTGGCTTTCATCGACGAAGAGGAGGGCGTTGTCGGGGAGATATTCGAACAAGGTCGGCGGCGGCTCGCCGGGGAGGCGGCCTGTGAGGAAGCGGCTGTAATTTTCGATGCCCGCGCAGCTTCCGGTCGCGGCGATCATTTCGAGGTCGAAATTGGTGCGCTGTTCGAGCCGCTGCGCTTCGAGCAGGCGGCCTTCGGCTTCGAGTTCCTTCAAACGCTCGGCGAGTTCGTGGCGGATCGCCTCGCTCGCCTGCTTCAGCGTCGGGCCGGGCGTGACATAGTGGCTGTTCGCAAAGACGCGGACGTAATTGAGGCTCGCGATCTTCTTGCCGGTCAGCGGGTCGAACTCGGTAATCTCTTCGATCTCGTCGCCGAAGAAGCTGACGCGCCACGCCATATCTTCATAGTGCGACGGGAAGATTTCGAGGCTGTCGCCGCGCACGCGGAAATTGCCGCGTGCGAACGCCTGATCGTTGCGTTTGTACTGGAGCGCGACGAGCTTGCGGATGATCTCGCGGCTGTCGGCGACCTGGCCCTTCTTGAGGTCAAAGATCATCGCCGAGTAGGTCTCGACCGAGCCGATGCCATAGAGGCAGCTCACCGACGCGACGATGATGACATCATCGCGTTCGAGCAGCGCGCGCGTTGCCGAGTGGCGCATGCGGTCGATCGCCTCGTTCACGCTCGACTCTTTCTCGATGTATGTGTCGCTGCGCGGGACGTAAGCTTCGGGCTGGTAATAGTCGTAATAGCTGACGAAATACTCGACCGCATTGTTCGGGAAAAAGCTCTTGAACTCGCCATAAAGCTGCGCCGCGAGGATCTTGTTCGGCGCGAGGATGAGGGCAGGGCGCTGCAACTCCTCGATGACTTTTGCCATGGTAAAGGTCTTGCCCGAGCCGGTGACGCCGAGCAGCACCTGATCGCGCTCGCCTGCAAGGGCGGTTTCGACCAGTTCCTTGATCGCGGTCGGCTGGTCGCCCGCGGGTTGATAGTCGCTGACAAGTTCGAAGCGCTTGCCGCCCTCGACCTTCTCCGGGCGCGCCGGCCGGTGCGGGACATAATCGGCCGTCGTGTCGATTTCGTCGAGCGAGGTACGAATCTGAATTGCCATCGCGGGCAATATGGTAACGATAGCGCGGGTCCACAATCGCAATGAATCGCAACGGCGACCGACGCGACTTTCACAGGAGACAGAGTATGAAGACTATGTTGGCGCTGGCCACATTGGGGGCTGCCTTGGCGATTGCGGGTTGTGGAAAGACCGAAAATGCGGGTGGGCCGGTGAAACGCGAGGCGGGCAACTGGAAAACCGACGTCAAGCTCGTGAAATTCGATGTGCCGGGCATTCCCGACGAGATGAAGGCCGGGATGAAACAGATGGTCGAAGGCGCGAGCGGCATGGACCAGTGCTTCACGCAGGAACAGGTCGACAAGGAAGACATTGCGGCCGAGCTTGCCAAGGGACCGGGCAATGGCGGCGAATGCACCTGGACGAAAAAGGATGTGGGCGGCGGCACGATCGACGTTGCCGGGACCTGCACAGCAAATGGCCAGACGGTCGACATGGCCATGGCGGGCACGATGGCGGCAAAGAAGACCGACGTGACGATCACCACCAAAGGCGCGGTCCCGGCGGGCGGCGAAATGGAAATGGTGATGCAGATGACGAGCACGCATACCGGCCCGTGCAAGGAAGGAGCGGCGACAACGCAAAGCTGAGCGGCGCTGGGCGTAGCGGTTTTGGGGGACGGCCGAGAATCGGCTCAGTCGAGGGATTTGCGGACTTGGCGGGCGGAATTGTAGGTGGGGCTACGCCTCCGCCCGGCCAAGTCACATGTTCATGAAGCCGATTGATGTGCAGCGGACGCCAGGGACCAGCTCGCGTCTGCCGCAACAGCGGCTTCAATCCGCCCGGCCCGGTCGAAGACCGGGGCGGACCACGGTGCTATGGGGGGCTCCGTGACTTTCCCAAAATGGTGCAGTTTTCGGCGAAATTGCAGTTACAAGAGGTCACGTAGCGGGGAGTAGCGATTTGGTAGAAATTTGTTAACCCGAATGGACGCGAATTCAATGCGGATTGGCCAACTCGCTGAAATTTGTTACAAGGCACGCCGCCGCTGTTACCGTTACATGGGTGTAACAGCAACTAGCCCCGGTTCTCGATTGGCTTATTGGTCGCGCACCGCCCGGTGGGGCAAATGGAATTTGGGACAGCGTGAGCGATAACGACATTCAGGACTCCGGCGAAGCCGACAGGATCATAGCCGAAGAGCTTCAGCGGCTGCTGGAATCGCCCATGTTTGTGCGTTCGCCGGTGCTGTCGCGGCTCTTGCAATATCTGGCTGACCATCGATTGCGCGGTGGACGCACGACGCCCAAGGCCTATGCCATCGCTACCGAGGCGCTCGGTCGCAGCGCCGATTTCGACCCTGCGGTCGACAGCTATCCTCGCGTCATGGTCGGGCGGCTGCGGACATTGCTCGACCGCTATTATTCCGAAACGCCGTGGGTTCACCGCTTGCGCGTTCCGCAAGGCAGCTATGAAGTCGTCGTCCAGTATCGCGCGTCGCCGCCGGGCCGGTCGGATTCATCCTCGGACAACGCCTCCGTCACCACGGCGGACGCGATGGCCGCAGGCGGCGCGACGCAACCACCCGTCGCTCCAGCGCCGGCTTCGTCGGCGAGCCAGCCGTCGCGCCGGGGTTATGGCTGGGTCATTTCGGTGCTGGTGTTCGTGGTCGCTCTTTATGTCGGCTGGCAATTGCTCGGCAGCGCGGGGCGCTATTTCTCCAGCAAGCCCATCCCGATGCCCGTCGTCGAGGTCAGCGCGCCGCAGTCGGGCGAAACGGCCGTCTCGCGCGCCATGGCCCGCGCGCTGGACGGCAAGCTTCGCGACGGCATTCGGCGCTTCGGCCTCGTCCAACTGCAAAGCAGGCGGCAACCCGATACGCGCGCGCCGGAGCCCGATTATCGCCTCGATTCCTCGATCGTTCGCACCGTTGAAGGTCCGGTCGACGTCACGCTCGTCCTGAACCGCGTCGCCGACCAACGGACCATCTGGTCGCAGCAATTTCGTGTCGCGCATCAGGACATGCCGGCTTTCACGACGGTCGAGCCCGCCATTGCCCAGATTGCCGGCGATTTCGGCATGATCGTTCGCGACCAGGTGCAGCGCCAACCGAACAATTTTGCCACGGGCTTTCCGTGTCTCGCGCAGTTCAACCGGTTGCGCCAGATGCGTCAGGCCGCGACGGCGCGCCGCGTCGAGGCGTGTCTGCGCGAAACGCTCGTTCAAGATCCGCTCGACCCGATTATACTCTCGTCATTGTCGCTGCTTCGCTTTGGCGATTGGCAACCGCTGCGCGGAACGCCGGCGGGCAATGAAGCCTTCGCCGAGGCGCGCGAGCTTGCGGAACGCGCTTATCATAACGGATCGAATTCGAGTGCGGGCCTCTTCGCGATGGCGCGCGCCAATTTTTATGCGGGCAATTGCTCGGCGGGCAATACGCTCGGCGGCGCGGCAGTTCGGTTCAATCCTTATGACCCGGACATTGCGGGCTTCCTCGGCCTTTACAAGGTCGCGTGCGGACAGGCAGCCGAAGGCGAAGCGATGCTCCAGCGATCGCTCGACCTCGACGCATCCTTTCCGGGGGTGCCCGCGGTCACGCTCGCCTTCCTGATGTCGCAGCGCGGCGAACAGGACGAGGCGATGGCAGTGCTCGACAACATGCCGTCGCCCAGCAACATGGAACCGCAATATAAGATGGTGCGCGCAATCGTCACCGCGCGCCAAGGCGATTCCGTAACGGCACGGCGGCTTTGGAAAGAACTTGTCGCCTATACGAAGCAGCCTGCAGACGCCGCTCCGGAAACGGTGCTTCGCCAGTTCATCATCACACCCTCCGTCATCGCACGCTCGTCCGAAGCGTTGCGCGATTCGGGGGTCGTTGCTGCCAAATCGCCGCGCTGAACCGGCTCCTGTAGTGCTGCGATCGCCGCATTTGTGCCGTTCGCGCGCTATTTTCGATGGTCACGAAGCGCCAGCCCTCTTGCCAGCCCCGTTGGCTCGCTCTAGGGCAAAACCCAACATTCACGCGTCAGCAAGAAAGAAAAAGGAAATCTGCATGAGCGATTCGGCCGACAAGGTTAAAAAGATCGTCGTCGAACATCTGGGCGTCGAAGCCGACAAGGTCACCGAAGAAGCGAGCTTCATCGACGATCTGGGCGCGGACAGCCTCGACATCGTCGAGCTGGTGATGGCGTTCGAAGAAGAATTCGGTGTCGAAATCCCCGACGATGCGGCGGAAAAGATCGCCACCGTCAAGGACGCGATCGACTATATCGAAGCGAACAAGGGCTAAAATGCCCCGGTCCGGCGTGGCCGGACGCGGCGGCGACGCCGCCCACGCGTTTCCGGCTTCCCGGTTCCGAGCGCATGTGCGCCCAGACCGGGAAGCCTTTTTTTTGGACATGCGTTCACGATATTGATGCGGGCACCTGCGGGGGTGGGGCCGACGAAAGGAATGACTATGCGCCGGGTTGTGGTGACGGGTTTGGGTCTGGTGACGCCGCTGGGCGGCGATGTCGAAACGAGTTGGAAGAACCTGCTCGCGGGCAAATCGGGTGCGGGAACGATCACGCGCTTCGATACGACCGACCAGAAATGCACGATCGCGTGCGAGGTCAAACCCGCCGATCACGAATATGGCTTCGATCCGATGAAGCGCGTCGACCACAAGGTCCAGCGCCAGGTCGACCCGTTCATCGTTTATGGCATCGACGCCGCCGGACAGGCGCTCGAGGATGCCGGCCTTTCCGACATGACCGACGAGCAAAAACTGCGTGCGGGCTGTTCGATCGGGTCGGGCATCGGCGGTCTGCCGGGGATCGAAAGCGAAAGCCTGCTGCTCGCCGAAAAGGGGCCGGGCCGCGTCAGCCCGCACTTCGTCCACGGCCGCCTCATCAACCTCATCTCGGGGCAGGTCAGCATCAAATACGGCCTGATGGGGCCGAACCATGCGGTCGTCACCGCATGCTCGACCGGCGCGCATTCGATCGGCGACGCGGCGCGGATGATCCGCGACGACGACGCCGACATCATGCTCGCGGGCGGCGCCGAATCGACGATCTGCCCGATCGGTATCGCCGGCTTCGCGCAGGCGCGCGCGCTCAATATGAGCAGCAATGACGCGCCCGAAAAAGCGAGCCGTCCCTATGACAAGGACCGTGACGGCTTTGTGATGGGCGAGGGCGCCGGCGTTGTCGTGCTCGAGGAATATGAGCATGCCAAGGCGCGCGGTGCGAAAATCTATGCCGAGGTGGTCGGCTATGGCCTGTCGGGCGACGCCTATCACGTCACCGCGCCGCATCCCGAAGGCTTTGGCGCCTTTCGCTCGATGGAAATGGCGCTGAAGAAGGCGGGCATGACCCCCGCCGACATCGACTATATCAACGCGCACGGCACCTCGACGATGGCCGACACGATCGAGTTGGGCGCGGTGAAGCGCCTGTTCGGAAACGAGATCGCCAATGTGTCGATGAGCTCGACCAAATCGGCGATCGGCCATCTGCTCGGCGGCGCGGGTGCGGTCGAATCGATCTTCTGCATCCTCGCGATCCGCGATCAGATCGTCCCCCCGACGCTCAATCTCGACAATCCCGACGAGGGGACCGAGGGCGTCGACCTTGTCCCGCACACGGCCAAGAAGCGCGCGGTCAAGGCGGCGCTCAACAACAGCTTCGGTTTTGGCGGCACCAATGCCAGCCTGATCGTCAAGGCGGTCGAGGACTGACGCGATGCGCCGGCTGCTTGCAGCCTTGCTCGCGCTCCTCCTCGCCGCCTGTTCGGGCGGCGCGCCGCGCGATGCCGAAGTCGTCATTCCGGCCGGATCGAGCATCGCCAAGGCAGGGCAGATTCTGGAGGAGGCGGGGGCGACCTCTGCCTCGGCGTTCGTCAATCACGCGCGCTTTTTCGGCGGCGACGACCCGATCAGGCCCGGCGAGTATAAAATCGAAAAGGGCATGGACGCGGGCGACATCCTCGCGCTGATGCAATCGGGCAAGACCGTCCAGCGCTTCGTCACCGTGCCCGAGGGCATGCCGTCGATCATGGTGTGGGAGCGGCTGATGGCCGAGGAGCGGCTGAAGGGCGAGGTGCCCGTGCCGCCCGAGGGCAGCGTGCTTCCCGACACCTATGCCTTCACGACGGGCGAGAAGCGCGCCGCGGTGCTGAAGCGGATGCAGGACGCGATGGACAAGACCTTTGCCGAACTCTGGGCAAAGCGCAGCCCGCGCTCGGCGGTCAAGGATCGCAACGAGGCGCTGACGCTCGCCTCGATCGTCGAGAAGGAAACCGGCGTACCCGCCGAACGCCGTACCGTCGCTGGCGTGTACACAAACAGGCTCGCGGTGGGCATGCGGCTGCAGGCCGATCCGACAATCATCTATCCGATCACCAAGGGCAAGCCGCTCGGCCGCCGTATCAAGCGATCCGAAATCCAGGACGTGAACGATTACAACACGTACAGCATGGCAGGGCTGCCCAAGGGGCCGATCGCCAATCCGGGCAAGGCCTCGATCGCCGCAGTGCTCGATCCCGAGCCCAACGACTATCTCTATTTCGTCGCAAAGGGTGATGGCGGGCATATCTTCGCGCGCACGCTCGCCGAGCATGATGCCAATGTGCAGAAATGGTATGCGCTCCGCCGCGAGCGGGGCGAGATGTAGGGAATCCGCGGCCCCCGCGAAGACGCGGGCCGCTGGCGGACCTGCCAGCCTGGGCTGCCCAAACCGATAGCGGTCTCCGTCTTCGCCGGGGGCGGCCAACGAGGGGATGAAATATGGCTGCCAAGCTCTTTCTCCACGGTGTGCCCGACAGCCCGGCGATCTGGCGCCCCTTGCTCGCCGCGCTCGACCTTGGCGATACGCCCGTGACGGTTCCGGCGCTTCCCGGATTCACCGGCCCGCTGCCGGCAGGATTCGCCGCGACCAAGGAGGCCTATGCCGAATGGGCGGTGGGGCAGGCGGAGGCGTTGTTCGCCGCGCACGGCCCCATCGACATCGTCGGTCATGACTGGGGCGCCTTGATCGCGCAGCGCGTGGCGATGCTGCGCCCGGACCTCATTCGCAGCTGGGTCGTATCGAATGCTGTGATCGACCCCGATTATCGCGGCCACCGCATCGCGCGCATCTGGAACACCCCGGTGCTCGGCGAAATTTTCATGGCGCTGAGCCGCGCCGACAAGCTCGCCAAGGGGCTCGCCGCGCAGGGCATGCCCGCCGCCATTGCGCGCGAAGAGGCCGAGCAGTGGCAGAACAAGGACAAGCGCCGCGCGATCCTCAAACTCTATCGCTCGGCGCGGGGGCTGAGCTTCGAGCATGATTGGGCGCGCGATTTGGACAGGCTGCCGCCGAACGGCGCGTTGGTCTGGGGCGCCAACGATCCCTATGTGGGGCTGGAGGTTGCGGAGCGCTTCGCCGCGGCTACCGGCGTGTCGCTTCACATCGTCGAAAAGGCCGGCCATTGGGCGATTGCCGAACGTCCGGCAGAGGTGGCGGCGGCCCTGAGGACCTTCTGGGGGGCGTTAAGACGCGGATAATATTATGTCATCGCATTATACGATGATTGTGATGCAGTAATTCGATTGGCGTTTGCGCGGTCGAACTACCAGATGCGCCATTGAACGCGAAAGGGCGTCCCATGGACGACGGCACATCCCCCTCCCGACCGCCGCGCCCATCCCGCTTCGCGAACGGCGACCCGGACATCCCCCCTCCCGTCCGGGCCACTGGTGCCGCGCCCCTCATTCTGACCGGAATGATGGGTGCGGCCGACCAGCGCCATTTCGACGCGCTGCGCGCCGCGCACTTCCCTCCCGACCGCAATTTCCTGTCGGCGCACATTACGCTGCTTCATCAGCTCCCGCCGTCGGCACATGACGAACTCGATCGGCTCGTCCGCCGGATCGCCGCCGACACACCGCCGCCCGCCGCGAGACTTGGCGCGCCCTATTCGCTCGGGCGCGGCGTTGCCTTTCGCGTCGACAGTCCCGAACTGCTCGTCATCTGCGAACGCATTGCGGACCATTTCACCGGCATGCTCACCGCGCAGGACCGGGGCGTGCCGCGCCTCCACATCACGGTTCAGAACAAGGTGACGTCCGCCACGGCGCGCGACCTGCTTGCCCGTCTCGCCACAGACTTCCGCCCGCGCCCGCTGGAGATCACAGGTCTCGCGGCACATCATTATCGCGGCGGCCCCTGGGAAGACGCCTTTGCCCGCAAATTTCGCGGACCGCGCAGATGATATTGACCGCCCGCCGCGCCCTGCCTATAGGCGCTGCTCGCCCAAGCGGCGGCCTTTCGGGGCGGAGTAGCTCAGCAGGTTAGAGCAGCGGAATCATAATCCGCGTGTCGGGGGTTCGAGTCCCTCCTCCGCTACCAGAGCCGAAAATCCCAGCTCATCCCGGTTTGCGCTGTTCCGTATTTATTTTTCCTGAAACCAGCCGTTTAATCGGCGCCGATGGGTGCCGATAGAGAGCGTTGCGTTCCGGTGCGGTGATTTGATTTTGGGGGTGGATGGGGGATAATTTTTGCCTGTTCCTCAAACAGGCGATGCCCAATGACCTTGAAAGAGCTCGAAGTGAAATATGCGACGCGGTGTGAGCGGCCGTATAAAATGTCTGACGGAGGCGGACTATAGCTGCTCGTGCAGCCCACCGGATCGAAGTTCTGGCGCATGAAATATCATTTCCGTGGCAAGGAAAAGCTGCTCAGCTTTGGCAAATATCCAGCAGTGACACTCGCGATGGCGCGAATGAAGTTGAACGATACCAAGGCGTTAATCGACGCAGGATGCGATCCCGCCGAAACGAGGCGGGTGGCAAAAAGATTGGCGGCCTCGCCTGACTTCTTCGAGCCTGTCGCGCGGGCGTGGCACGCGAATCGCGTCGACGGTTTTAGCCCGGCACATGCCGATCGGGTGCTGAGCCGCTTGGAACGCGACGTTTTTCCTGTACTTGGCAAAAGGCCAATCCGATACATTGCGGTGCCCGGGGTGCTCGACGTCATTCGCACGGTGGAGGCGTGCGGAGCGCTCGATAACAGCAGGCGGCTCAAGCAGAACATCGGACAAATGTTCCGGTTCGCGATCGCAAGCGGCTGACGGATTCAGCGGTTCGACCGAACGTCAGCTTTCCCAAATTCTGTTCCTGATACCGGACCGACAGAACACGGCCAGTATTGATGCTCTCCGAGGTTCCTTGGGCTTGCTCAGTCATTGTGAAGTCTTGCTCGGCAGCGCCGGCTTTGGCGCGGGGCCTGCTTCCGGATTTCGAACGATCCAGCCCCGACCCTCGCGCAAGTCGAGCGTGATGATCCAGTCGTGCAAAAACGGCATGCCCAGATTGCCATCCATAATCATATCTGGCGTGAACATATGTTCGGATTGGAGATCTACGCCTTCGGCAACCTGGAAATACCCCGACTGGGGTTCCTCTGCATCAGGCTGCAAGCCGAACAGGGCCGCGTTGTGTTTTGCTACCAGCACCGTGCCGCCATTACCTGAGTCCAATTCCATCCAGACCGGACCACGTGGGCTGGTTACTTCGGCCATAATGGCAAGCGCGGTGCCTTCCACCTCGCGTTTCATGCGGATCGGGAATGGCCGCATCGAACGCACGCGTTCGTGGAGGCTCGCTGGCGATTCCACGATGATTTCGCCTTCGCCAAGATTCAGTGTGATTGCGCGACCCTCGAACATGTTGAGTGCAGCAATTCCCTCCAATTCGGCATCGGCGGGATTGAGCTTCCCGAGGTCGATTGCTCCTAGAAGCGGTGGCCGGAATGGATGACCTGCGACGAAGATATCCATCGCGTTGCAACGAGGCCCGTCGCCCCGCTGGCCGAACATCCGAAAGCCCGTCACGCGTCCCCAAAGTTCACATTTTGCGGCCGAAAGCACATCGGGATGGAGCAGGGTCAGGCCGGCGCCCGTATCGAAGAGAAGCTTGCGTTCCGCACCCCCAAAGTCGACCCGGATGAACCACCGGGTGCGCCAGCGCTCCAGAGGAATGACGGCGTCGGGAGACGCGTTCGTTGCAGGCGTGACCTGGTCTCTCGCATTCGCGGTCGACGGGCTCGCGAGATGAGCAAAAACAAGGCAAGCAGCGACAAGCGTTGCGCGAAGCGTCATTTCGTTCCCTTACGTCAGCCGCTTCCTGCGGCGATTGATTTCGGCCGATTTGACAAGGACGACCTTAACCCTCGCCGAACGAAAACATGCGATAATGTCGGCCGTATCGGTCAAGGGATCCAGCCCACCGCATCGCTACCTGACCGCCAATCATCGCCTCCGCTTTGCTGCCGGCCGCCGCTCGAAGCGATCACCTTCGCCTAGGCCGATCTCGGGCAACCGGAACGCACGCACTTCGCCTGCCGGGCGGTCAATCGCGAAAATTCGCCGCGGCTCTGCCGGATCGAAGGCGAAAGCCTGACCTCCAGCGTCAAGGTCGATCGTCGCGACATGGAGCAGTTCGACGCCCATCCGGGGTTTCGCCAGCACGTAAAGCTCGGGCAGTGTGTGACCGAAGAGATAGAGGAAGCCGTCGGGTCCGATTGCGCCGCCCGATGCTGCCTGCGGCGCCATTTTCTTGCGGATCGAGGGCGGAATCAGCCAGCCACCTGTACGACGCCATTGGTCGTCGACGCTGATGATCGACGAATAGTCCGACGACTTGAAGGGCACACCGGTCTCGTCCGAATAATGCGAGAAGCCGAGGAGCCAACCGCCCGCCATCGGTTCGGCGAAAGTCAGCGACCCCTCGTCCCTATTGCCGAGGCTGTGGCTCGCTTTGTGCGCGAGGGTAGCCGTGTCGAAGACTTCCACCGAACTCCCCATCGGCACTTCGGGATGGTTCGAATGGGCACAAACGAGCTCGGTGTCCATCACGATGCAGCTGTTGAGGTGGCGCAGCATCCCGCCGCGCGGACTCGCCCAGCGAGCGAGCAGTCGCCCGTCGGCACGCGAATATTTGCCGATCGCGGTGTTGACCACGGCATAGATATTCTGCGCGTCGACCGCGACGCCCTGCCGCGCTTCTGGCGCGCCGTAAACATATTCCATCCTGGCCTTGAGGCGCGAAATCTCACGCGGCTGCAAAGGCGGCAGCAACGTGCTCAGCCCGCGCGCGGGGGGCGCAGCGTCGCCCACAAAAACGCCGATATGATTGCCGAGCGGTCGCTGACGTCCCGGGACGCCGGTGTGGATCGGTCGGCTCATCACGATGGGGCCAGCGGGGCCGCGGGCGACCATCGTTGCCGAGCCGCCGCCATCGAGGCTCATGACGTCGCTTGCGCCAAGCTTGCGGAACAGGGCCAGAATATCGTCGGTACTCGCGCCGAGGCTCCATCCCGGCTGGCGGCCGTCGGCGACGACGAGCCACAGTTTCGTGCCGTCGGCATTCAGCCCCGCGACGGTGCGCGGGCCGCCACCCGAACCCGGTGGCGCAGCTGCAAGCTGCGCCGCTTCCTCGGGCGTCAATTCGGTCGCGCCGTGAAATACGCCGTCGCGGCCAAGGCGGCGACGCGGTACGAATTCGCCAGCTTTCAGGATGCGCGGCCCGGCCGACACACCTTCGGTAAAGCCCGCGGGGCAGACCTGACCTTCGACGATCGCCGCACGGGTCGGCGCGAAGCAAATCATGCTGTCGACGCGCGCATCAATGCCCTCGACCGGCGAGACGGTCGCGCCGTCCGAGATCACGGCGCCTGATGCCGCTGCGGCTTGTCCCGGCTGCGGTACAAAATCATCGCCACCTTTCGATCCGCCGACGAATGGCAGGAAGTAGCTGGCGTTGACCGCAAGTACCGCGCCGGACCTTGCGAGATAATCGCTAGCGGTCTGTGCCCGATACTCCATCCCGGCCGAACGGTCGGCGGGCGTGACCTTCACTTGAACATCGGAGCGCGTGAGGTCGATTTCGGCGACATGCATCACCAACGGCGCATCGCCGGCGCGGACGATGCGCCAGTATCGGACGCCGAGCGCGATGTCGCACGGCGTCTCATCCCCGCCGACGCATCGCTCGGCGCCGATCGGTCCGGACAGGAAAGGATCGACCGACTGGGCGGCGGCGGGCGTGCCGCCGCCCAACAGGGAAAGGAGAAGCGCGTATTTCATGCGCGGCGTCCCGATTACAACGAGAACGCTACGCCGACCCAGAACTGGCGGCCAAACCGGTTAATGTCGCGCGCGATATTCTGGTCGGGTCCGGTCAGGTTCAACCGCTGCTGATTGGTCAGGTTGCGGACCTCGCCGATCATTTCGATCCCCGAATTGATGCGGATGCGCGTCTGGAAATCGAAGGTGTTGAACGCTGCTTCGGTCCGGTCGGCCGCCGGGTTGGCGGCGTTCACCGACGTCTTGTTCTTGCCGATATGTGCATAGCTGAGGCGCGCGCGCACGGGCCCCTGTTCATAGAAGATCGCGGCATTGGCCAGGAACTTTGCCTGGCCCGGCAGCTGGTCGAGCTTGCGGCGAACCGTATTGTTGCGGATCGTGATGCTGCCGTCGAGCACGGTCACATTGCCCGACACGCCGAAGTTGGACAAGAAGCCCGGCAGGAAGGCCAAACGGTTGACCACCAGATTGGCTTCGAAACCCGTGACCTTCGCGCCTTCGGCGTTGCGCGGCTGGCTGACATTCCGCTGCACGCCGTCGATCGTCTCTATCGACGCGAAGGTATAGATTTCGTCCTCGATCTTCTTGTGAAAGGCCGCGAAAGACAAAATGCCGAGCCGGTCGGGCAGATAATATTCGAGGCTCGCTTCATAGCTGTCGCCGCGACGCGGATCGAGGTCGGGGTTCGGGCGGCTGATCGAATCGTCTGCGTTGATCACTTCCTGGCCCGCGATCGAATTAGGGTTCGGCCGGCCGATCGCCTTGAACCAGGCGGCGCGAAGGCGAAGGTTCTCGCTGATATCATATGACGCCGTGATCGACGGCAAGAGGTCGTCATAGGAATTCTTGCGTGATATCGGGGTGAACTGGTCGACGCCGCCAACGGTACGCCGCGAATAACCGTCGGCCGTCGTCTCGGTCTTTTCGTAGCGGACGCCGGCGATGATGGTGTGCCGATCGCCATGATGCCGGACAAGGCCGTAACCGGCATAGACATCTTCCTGGAACCGCCAGTCGCCGCCGATGGTCTGCCGCGCGCTGTTCGCGGCACTATAGGTGAACTGCGACGGGTTGGCGTTGAAATAGTCGAGGAAGCTCTGGAAATCGACGAACAGGTGGTTGAAATTGCCGAAGATCGGCTGGTAATTTTCGACTTGGTTGAACTGCGTCAGGCGCAGGTCGACACCTGCGGCAGGCGACCAGAAATCCTGCGTGCGGTCGTTGTCGCGGATCGTCTGCCGATATTTGGCTCCAATGCCTACGCCGAAGCCGTCATCGCCAGAAGCGTTGTTCCAGCCGTAATCGAACTGGCCTTCGGTAACCTTGTCGGTCGAGTCATCTTCATAGGGATTATAGCTGGTGAAGCGATATTGCGCTGGATCGCTGAAGCGCGGGTCGATGTTGGTCGCAACCGGATAGCGCCCGTCGAGTTCGAGATCGAAGGTCGGCGCCGCGCCGACCAGGTTGAACTGCAGCTGGTTCGACGGTTCGACGAAGCTCGCCTGCGAATAGGATCCGCGCAGTGCAACATAATGGCCTTCCTGTTCATAAGACAGCTTGCCCTGTCCCATGTGGAGTGGCTTCCGGATCGGGAAATCGTTGAATCGCACGAAGCTGCCGCCCGCCGTGTTGAGCAACTGCTGCGAATGGCGCAGTTCGGTGTCGTCCTGCGAGAAATAGGTATAGGCGAGGCTGGCTTCGAGCCCGTCGCCGGGGCGCGCCTCCAGCTTCACCGTGCCGCCATAACGGTCGACCGAATTGGGATAGGTCGACCAGAGCAGGTTGGTGTTGGGACCGGCCGGCGCGGCGGTCGCGCCCGTGCCCGCCGGGATATTCTGCGGCAACAGCCGTTCCTGGTCGCGCCTTTTGCGGCTGAACGATCCGGTCACGACCAAGCCGAAGATCCCGTCGGGCCCGAAGCGGGTCGAGGCAATCGCGTCGCCGCGGAAATTGATGCCATCATCGCTGTCGCGACCAAAGCCGCGGCCCGGAATATCCTGCGAATCCGACATGCCGACAAAAGCATTGCCGGCGATGAAAGTGCCGGGCTTGTCGAACGCCGAACGGGTGACGACGTTAATCGCGCCGCCGATGGCGTTGCCCTCCATATCGGGGGTGCGCGACTTCAGCACTTCCAGGCTGGACACGGCGGTCGACGGAATCGCTTCCATGTTGAGCTGGCGATTGCCGCGTTCGGCGGTGGCCATCGTGCCGCCGTCGAAGCTGCCAATAGTGAAACTGGGGTTCAGGCCGCGGATCGAAACATAGCGGCCTTCATCCTCGTCGAAAATCGTCTGAACGCCGGGAAGGCGGCGCAGGCTGTCGGCGATATTATAGTCGGGCTGCTGCCCGATATCGTCGCTTTTGGCAAACTCGGCGATGATTTCGGCGTTCCGCTTGGCATCGACGGCCAGCTGGTTCTGGGCGCGAAAGCCGGTGACGACGATATCCTCGCCTTGATCCTCCTGTGCAAAAGCTGCGGTCGGGCAACAAAGCGCCATCACGCCAGCACCGGTCAGCAACGAATGACGGATCGATTGCGACACCATTTGAATCATGGGGGGAGGCTCCTGTTTTTGTTTTCGGCGGGAAGGAGCTGACCCCCTAGGGGTGGTTTGTTGCAGTCATCACACGAAGCAATGACGGTTGATGGTCGGTTGGATGACAAATCCGCAATGGAGGCTGGGCGCAGGAGCCTATCGCGAAAAGATCGCTTTCGCTCAGGGGCTTCGTCACGTGCCAGTTGGTCCGCGCTCAGAGCAGTGCTCATCATCGGTATAAATGAACTGCCCTTGTCCGGGGGGCTCGGGACTGGGAGCGTGGGTCTCCCCGGCTCCGTTCGTCGTTCTTAGGGGATAGTCTGAAGCTGGTCTCGCTTGGAGGAGTCCGCATCGGACTGCGCGCGATCAATGCCGTCGAGCGGCCCGCGTTTCAGCCTACTAACACTGGCTCGTCGCAACACGTTCGAATGTGTCGTCGTAATCTGGGTGATTCACGGTATCGGACAGGGCTTTCCCGAACGAGCCGTAACTTTTTTGTGTTGCGCGCAATTGCTCCACAATTGTCGGGAAGGCAGGGGGCTCAACACCCTGGTTGCCGGTGTCCCACTCGTCGGCAGTCGTCAGTGCCCATAATTTGGTGACTTCATGGGTGTAATCCGAAGCCGCGATATGGGAGCCGGGTGAAAGTTCGAACATTGTTTGGAGAAAGACGGCCTTCAATCGATCTTGTCGGCCGCTATCTGGCGACATCTCCACATCCTTTTCGGCAAGCCGCCTGTCCCAGCCATATATGGCGCGGGGATAGGAGCCGATCGGCAAAAATTCCTGAAGGGCAAAGCGCAGGCCCCAGGCATCTTCTCCTATCGCATCAATCTGCCGATCATTCGTCGTCGCTGTTTCGTTCGGTCGAGCGCCGCTATATCTGGATTGCAGTTCGTCATGCACCGCTTGCTGGTCGCGTATCGGCTTCTTGAAATCCAAAGCCACTTGCGCCGGGTCAAAAGAACAGCGCGGCGAACCGGCCAAGCCGCATCCGGCCATAAGCAGCGCAAAAGGCAGGAACAAACCTCTCATGCCCGATGCCCTGGTTACCACGATTCGGCGTCCTTCTTTATGCTGCCCGGGACCCGAGGGCACATTATTTCTCGATATCGTCATGGCAGGCAGTCCAGACGAAACGCTCGAGATTTGGCGCGAAAGACGGTTGCTCGATCGCTTCAAGCATGACCGAATGGAGCGCGCGATGCGCGGCGGCCAGCCGATCCCTGGCGAGCAGAAGCGGATAGGAATGAAAGCTTTTGCCATCGATATTGTCGTGCACGGGCGTCCACGCATCCATTTCCCGCAAGGCATCGTTATAATCGAACAAAATTGCTCCATTTTCGTCTTCGGCACTGGCCAGCATGCGAGCGAAACCGATGCGCAAACGCTCCTTGCTTCCGGTTCCCGTCGGCGGCGGCACACGGATCGAACGCACATCGGTCGCGACGCCATCGGCACGTTCGACCCGCTCGACTGGTGCAAGGATGTTCAGACTGAAAAATTGGGCGCTGTCGATCACCGAACGCAGCATAGTCTGGCGCTCGCGATCGAATAACGGGACAGGCTGGCCCCATCGGTCGCTGTTTTGATCATGGCGCTCCCGGTCTTCGGCGAGCGTTTCGAGAGCCTTGCCCAGCTCATGGACATTATAGGCGATATATTCGCTTGCCTGATCGGCCGGGAATTCATCCTCTGCAGGGCAAAGGTCGACGCGATCCTCGTCGAATGCGCTCCAAAACTCTCCCGCGGCGGCCTGTGACGGACTCATTGTAATAGCCAGAATTACCGTGACGAACATTGTGGCTTTCATTGATCTCACCTTCGGCTTGCAGCGATGTCACCGTGCTGCGCACATCTGTTGTAGCCGTTTGATGTTCGCGGCCGCTCGGTCGGCAGCAGCGGCGGACAGATAGGAAAGCGATAGGTTATCAACTTGACGCACCCCCGCCGTGCTATCGACATTGCGAACGGGTTTCGGGCCGCCGGGTTCGGAACTGAGAACCAGATAAATTGTCTCTTGCTTGAAGCTGGCTCCGTGGCTGCGACTGAGCCAGCGTATTTGCGAGAGGTTGAATCTGGCGGTTTGACGAAATGTCGAAGTCATCCCCCGCTCCCATGTCCCCACCTCAACCGTGACATCGGCGATACAATCGGCAATTTCGACAGCATTCTTCCAGCGTCGTTTGTTAATCGACCCGTTGCTTCGCTCCATCCTGATATTCGTGTCATCCGCGATTTGCTGTTCGATGCGGGACATTTCGGGAGATGCCGTCATTGCCGCCAACCAGGCCAGCGTCGCGCTCGGCGTTGAATCATTGGCACCGAGTGTCAGGGCCATTGCCGCAAGAACAAACATCGTCATTTCCCTTTTCGAAATGTCATTCGGATTGGTCCCGTTCGGACAGGATATCGTCGCAATATGATGTCATCCGGCGACCAAGCGCCGTTTCGAACCCGGGTGCAAATAACGCTGTCTTGAGCGCGGGCATGAACGCTTCAAAGGCGTTTTTCAGGCCGGAATTCTGGTCATGGAATGCTGGCGCCGGCTGACCCGATGCCAGCGCAAGCGTGCTGCCCTCAAGAGCATGGAGCGCCTCGACAAAGGCGATGCCAAGTGCGCGGTTTTCCTGCGCGCCGGACAAGAATTGCTCCATGGCCACGATCTGGTGCTCGGCGGCCGTGCCATAGGCGGGAACCGAGCGTGTCGCGAATCGTTCGACGAGCCTTTCGCCGTCGCTTGGCCGGCTATATTGCGGGAACAAGGCGCCCATCAGCGCCATCAGATGTTGGAGCCGCTCCTTATACCGCTCCATTCGCGCGCGCATCGGGTCGCGCGCAGAGAGAGGCGACAGACCAAATTGAGCGGAATGGGGGCTGATCCGGGCGAGCGTCGCACGGCCATGGACGTCGAGATCGTACCAGGCGCTGCGTATGGCGCCCCCGACCAGCGATAGCCGTTGTTCCGGCGGGACCTGGCAATAGTCGCTCGGGTCAAGATGCTGTTGATGGCCATTTTGAGCGACGGCGGGGGTGGTGATGAACAGGAAGCCGGTCAGGGTCAGGGTAGCGAGGCAAATTTTGTCCATCACCTTCCTCCGGCCAACGGACGTCCACGCGGCACGCAGCGTTGACCGTCCCAAGTCGAATCCCATGTACCAAAGAGGCTGGGATTACGCCCGTCGGAATAGAAGGTCGCGTTATAGCCCTGCCCGTTATTGGCGTGCCAGGGACAAAGCAGGCTGCTTGAATGTCTCTCGTTGTTGTTCCTTGACCGCAGTCGCCGGAGTATCGCTTTGCGCCGCTCGAGACAGACATTGTCATAGCCGACAAACGCGTCGTCGCGGTCGTAGATGGAGCAGATCTCATAATCGCCGTCGCCGAGCGACCGGGCCGACGCTGGTTGGGGTGCGACGATGAGCAGGGCCATGGCCCACGCGGCGATCATCGTCACCATGGCATATGCGCGAGAATGCATGAACTTTCTCCCTCGATCGCCCCGAGCACCGGAGAGCGCACCGGCAACAATTCCCATTCTGACAGTCGCGCAGGCCAGGTCTTTGTCGGCCCGGTGAAAAGTTATGAAAAATTCTGAAGCGAGCCGAACGCGTTCGGCGTCGCCGCTCGCCGGGCGAGCATTCCCGGCGGTTGCGGGGATTTACATGCTAAAAATCAAACGGCGGTGCGGCTGGTTGAGTGCGCCCGCGGGCGCCTTTGTGCCTTATCAAGGCTGGACCATCGTTACTGCGGGAGATACGCTCAGGATTACGACAATCGCGACGGGGGTTTAGATTGTTCCAAGCCGAACAGCGTTGCTGCAGTTTTCACTCGATCCGCTTCATTCCCGATGTGCGTCTTGTCCGTTCGGCCGACGAAGATATTCTGCTCGATCGCAGTTCCTGCGCGATCTTCGCGCTTTTGCTTGAACGCTGCGGCGAAGAGGTTTCCAAGGACGAATTGCTCGAAGCCGGCTGGACCGGACGCATTGTTCATGAAAATTCGCTCGCGAAGGCGATCGGGCGGTTGCGTCATGCGTTGGGCAAAGACAAGGACCGGCTCGAAACGGTCTTTGGCAGGGGCTATACACTGGTCGGCGAGGCCGTTTGGCAGGGCGTAGACAGCGCCCCCGCGGCTGTGCCCACCCGCTCGACCGTCATGGCGCCGAGGCGGATAGTCGATCGTTTCGTGAGTGCGGCCAGGTCGCGGCGCGGCATGGCGGTCTTGAGCGGCGCGATCCTGCTCATAGCGGCACTGCTCCTCAGCGGCCTCTGGGCGCCGAAGACAAACGCCGGGCGAAGCGCCGAGGCGGAAGCCCTCGTCGCCTATGTGTCGAACGATCTGATCGCGGCGACCGACCCCTATTCGCTCAACGAGCGCGACCCGAAATTGCGCAATGTCGTCGAGCGGATTGCCCTCTCGATGGACACGCGCTTCGCCGACCATCCCGCATCGCTGGTGTCACTTCATCAGATGGTCGCGAACGCCGTGAGCGGCTGGGGCGAATATGGCCGGGCGGTTCGGCATCTTGATGCGGCACGGGATTATGCCGAACGATATCTTCCCGCTTCCGATCCGGTCTTCGTAAAAATCGATACCGATCTCTGCCAGCAACTGCGGCTCGCGGGACTGACCAAGCGAGGGGAGCGCGTATGCTTGCGCGCGCTGTCGGGGGCCGAGGTGCGAGACAGGGCATCCTTGCCCCGTGCCCGCGTCAATCGCGCAAAAATGGCGTTCGAGATTGGCGACTATGCCGCCGCGCGCGCAACCTTGCGGCAGACGATTGCGGTGCCCGCAGACCTGGATCCCAATTTGCTTGCCGACGCCTATTGGTTCCTCGGCTTGTCCGAGCGCAAGCTTGCGCGCTTCCCCGCGGCTGACGAAGCGCTGCGCGCGCATATCGCGATGCGCGAGGAACAATATGGGGCGGATCACCCGCTCACGGGCTGGGCCTATTCGGATTATGGCGACCTGCTGGTCGATGCCGGTCGGTATGACGATGGGCTGAAGGCGCTCGAAAAGGCACAGACAATCTTCGATGCCCGGCTCGGCTCCGACCATCTGGAATCGCAATCGCCCAAATATAGCGTGGCGCTGGTGCATGCGGCGCGCGGCGACCGGCACAAGGCCCGTGACATTTTCGTATCCATGTTGGCCATATTTCGCGAAAAACTCGGCAGCGACCATTTCTGGACGCTCTATACGATGACCGAACTGGCCGATGTCGAGGCCGAACTGGGCGACATCGACGCCGCCGCAAAACTGGTGATCGAGGCCCAGAAAAATGCCGAGCGTCTGCTCTATGGGCGTCCGGGAAAGGAAGGCTGGTTCCGCCTGCGGTGGGCCGAAATCCTCACCAAAATCGATCATAAAGAGGCTGCGGCAACCGAGTTGCGGCGGTCCCAGACCGCGCTGCGATCAAGTTTTGGGTCCGCCCATCCTTGGCATGCACGCAGCCTCTGCGCCGCGGCGCGCCTTGCGAAGCCGGACGCGGCTACGCGTCAAGCCCGTGCATGTCTCGAGACCTTGCAGCGTGCCGATGTGCCGCCCGAATATCCTGTCTTGATCGAAGCCGAGCGGATGGTCCTTGCGAGCAGCTGAGAAAACCGATTTGCAATAAGCCATTGTAATATAGTATATATATTTCTGTTTCATCAAATTTCAGAAATTTTCATCGCTCGCGGCAAAGACTTGACCCACGCCTCCGTGATCCTTTCCCCTGACGGCCGCTTGCAAACGGCTCAGGCAATGTTCCGGGAGATCGGTTGTGCAAAAGCGGAGCGAAAAATCCGCCATTCAAAAATTCGGAGCGGCGCTCCTGGGTTCGGGCCCCGTCCTTTTGATTGCCGCGAGCGGGGCGAGCACGAGCGCGATCGGAAGCACGCGGGCAGAGGCCTGCGCAAAGGCAAAGAGCAGCGCGATTTCCATTTACGGGCGGTCGAAGATCAAGGGTTTCGGCCATTGCAACTGCACGCGCCAAGGCAGTCCGCAATCCACTTGGTATGACTGCAAGATCGCGGTCACTTTGACCGACTGACCGTGCGTCGGTGCCAAGGCCGGTCAAATATTGGCCAGCCCAGGCTGGGATCATCAGGCAAATCAGGGAAGGATCAGAAAGTCCATGCGCATCGTCCTCATCATGACCGGCCTTGCAGCGGCCATGTCGTTCAGCCCGTCGTTCGCTCAGTCCAATAGCCAGATTAGCGCGGTCGGCCGCACGATCGTCACGCAAATACCGTCGGGCTTCAGCGCCACCAATTCCCGCAACCAGACGCGGTCCTTCTACGCCAACAAAATATTGGTGAAGGGGTGCCAGTTCGATATTGCGACCTCGGTCGATCGCGAGGGCCCGCGCGTCACGCGCAATATGGAAGAGCATCAATCACGCTTTGCTGCCCGCGATATCGCCAGTTTTGCATGGGGCGCGGCGCCCGACGGTAGCGGCTGGTTCCGGCTGAACCTGACGCAAAAGCTTGCCACCTACGGCTATGAAATGAATGGGCGATATGGCGAAACGAAGAGCACCGCCGTTCGCCTGTTCCTCCGGTCAAAGGAAGATGCTGATCGGCTGTTGAGCCAATTCGAACAGATAAAAACCCTGTGCGGCTGAACCCCGCAGTCCTCCTCAACGCCTTTGGCAAGAATAGGGCCGCCGATTGGTCCGCTGACAAATTATCGCATGTCCCCGCTAAAAACTCGGAAAAGGAAATCAGGATGAAAAAAATGATCATCGCCACCGCTGGAATGTCCGCTTTTGCGATCGCTGCGCTGACCGTTGCCGCTCCCAGCTATGGACAGGGCGTCGAAACCAAACAGGGTGTGACCTCCCGTTCGGCCGGATACAGAAATGGGCAACCGGTGAAGAGTGACGCCGAATTGTGCGCAAACCTCCGGCCTGCGACGGTCGGAAAAGTCATTCCTTCGACTGTTACGCAATGCCGCTGCGAGGACCGAAACATGGGCTCTCGGACCCGCGTCTGTTCGGTTTCCTATAATTATACGGTCGGCGTCAACCGTTCCAGCGGGAACGGAGGATCAGTACGCTAGCCGTTTGATAATCCGCGCCTTGGGGGTCTATCTGCGAGCTATGTCACCGACGGTACCTCGGGCTCGGATTACTGTTATTCTTTGGTGATCGCTGAACCGATACCGAATTCGGACGACAGCAAGCGGCGGCGTCATTATCTCGACAGGACGCTTGTCCATGCGCGAGTAAAGCGCCTCTTGTGGGGACGACCTCCGCAGCGCAGCAGCCGTTCGGAACAACTTGCGATCTGCAGTCATCGACTGTTTTGCAAGCAATGCTTAACATGCTGCCGCGATGATCTGGCGGCAGCTGTGCAGTTGATGTTCGCCGAGGATTCTGCAGGACGCATTCCGGCGTTCGATGGCGATGCGGCTAAAGGTTGGCTCGAAAGAGATGACGGCATTGCGCATGCTAAAACCATCTCGTTTACACCGAGAGAGTCGGCTAGCGGTCAAGAGGCGCCATTCCCACCAGTCAGCTTTGCAATGGCAATCCCTAACCGGACACACCGAACATAACGAAGAAGAGAGCGGCAGCAAAGCTGGCGAGTGACGCTGCCGCCACCGGAGCCGTCGCGCGCCAGCCAAGATCGAGCAGCAAGTCGGTTCGCGAACGCATGGCCGTTGCGGTGACGGCGAGCAGAAGCATGGCCTTCGACGCGGCGAGCGACGTCGTTGCTGTCATTGCAGGCAGGTCGATCAGGCTGTTGACCGCGACGATAGCGAGGAAGAGCGTGATAAACCACGGGACGGCAAGCCGGCGCCAGGCGGGTCGCGCGGCGTTGCTGGCGGCGGGGCCTATCCAGAGCGATACCAGCAGTACCACTGGGGCGAGCATGGTGACGCGCGCGAGCTTCACGATCGTGGCGTAGGCGCCCGCTGTATCGGAAAAATCATAAGCGCCGCCGATCGCCTGGCCGACATCATGGATCGACGCGCCGATCAGGTAACCGGCCTGCGCGTCGGAGAGTCCCAGCTGTGCGGCAATGACAGGATAGAGCGACATGGCGAGCGCGCTCGCCATCGACACGCCAACGAGCGTCAGTGCAAATTGCGCCTGCCCGAGCCGTTCCTTCCCGATGACGCTGTAGAGCGCCAGCGCGGCGCTCGCGCCGCAGATCGCAGTCGCGCCGCCCGCGAGGAGGCCCGCAAATGGTGATTGGCGCGACAGGCGGGCGGCGATCAGGGCGGCCGCCAAGGCGATCGCCATAATCGCCAACAGGGCCGCGAAGGGTCCGATTCCCAGTGCCATGATCTGCGATGCGCTGACCTGGAAACCCAGCAAAACGATACCGATCCGCAGAAATTGCTGCGATGCCAGATCGAGTCCCCGATGCGTCCGTGGGTCGCGCGCCGCGAAATTGAGCGCGAGACCGACAAGAAGTCCGAGCAGGATGACGGGCACGCCATAGTGGTCCGATAGCCAGGCCGCAGCGCCCGAGGCTACCGCACAGATCGTCAGGCCCGGAAAATAGTCGCGGACCGTCGGCGCTGCCGCGCTTCGGGTCAATTCGGCAAGGTGGATCTCGCCGAACAGGTCGCCGGAATAGGGCTCGGTGGGAGAGGGGGCGCGGCCCATCGCATCGCTGTCCTTCAGTTTATGTCCTACGGTGTCATATTTTTCTTCCCTTATCGGCGGCGTGCGCTAGGTTGCAAGTCGAAACAGCTTCAAGGGCGAGGGAGAGAAGATGATGGCGACCGCAGCAGCGCAGCAGGACCGCTCGACGCGCATCGCGATCATGCTGGTTACGCTGCTTTTTCTGGGCAACGCGCTCAACTATGTCGACCGGCAGGTGCTTGCGCTCCTCAAGCCGACGCTTGAAGCCGAGTTCGGATGGAGCGATTCGGATTATGCACATCTGGGATCGACCTTCCAGATCGCGGCTGCCGTCGCTCTCTTGGGTGTAGGCTGGTTCGTCGACCGTCTTGGCGTACGCTGGGCCTATGCAATCGCCATAGCGGTCTGGAGCCTTGCAGGGATGGCGCACGCCCTGGCGCAGTCCGTTCAGCAATTCGTCGCAGCGCGCGTCGTCCTCGCGGTCGGCGAGTCGGTCAGCACGCCGGCTGGAATCAAGACGGCTGCCACCTATTTGCCGGTGCGGCAGCGCAATATGGCGATCGGGCTGATCAACACCGCCCCCAATATCGGTGCGATCATCACGCCGCTCCTTATCCCGCCGCTGGCGATGGCCTTTGGCTGGAAAGCGGCCTTCATCGTAACCGGTGCGCTAGGCTTTGTGTGGCTTGCCTTCTGGATACCCGCAATGCGCAAGATGCGCCCGCTCGGCGACCTTCCCGAGCGAGCGAAAGTCGCTTGGCGACCGCTGCTGCGCGACCGCCGGACGTGGGCGGTCGTCGGCGCCAAATTCTGCACCGACTGCGTGTGGTGGTTTGTGCTCTTCTGGATGCCCGATTTCTTCAACCGGGTTTTCGGGATGAGCCAAAGCGCACTCGGTCTGCCGATCGCCATCGTCTTTACATTGGCAGCGCTCGGTGCCGTGACGTCGGGCGCCCTCTATCCGATCCTGCTTGCGCGCGGCTATTCGGTCAATCGTGCGCGCAAATTGTCGATGTTCATCTTTGCGCTCGCGGTTTTGGCAATGCCGCTCGCCATGTACACGGCCAATCCTTGGGTCGCGGCCGTGTGCGTTGGCATCGGCCTGTTCGCGCATCAGGGTTTCTCGACCAATATCTTTGGCATGACCGCCGACATTATCCCGCCGCTGCGCGTCGCAACCGTCATTGCGCTTGGCGCCGTGGCAGGCAATCTGTCGGGCACGGCGATCATCGAATTCGCGGGCTGGTCGCTCGGAAACGGGCTGGGCTATGGGCCGCTCTTCGCAATTTGCAGCGTCGCCTATCTGTGCGCGCTTGGGCTGGTCCATCTGGTCGTGCCGCGCCTAGAGCTCGCTGACACGAAGGAATGAGGCGCGGCGTTCGGCGCGCCTTCAATCAGGATTGTCGGTGATTCCCGGCGAAGGCCGGGATCCGAAAGTCCCCAAATTTGCAGGTTCATTGCGCCCGGCTTTGACCGGGCGTCGCGCGAAGGGTGCGGGGGAGCATCTCAGATGGTGCGCGGCCAAGGCACCGCACATCGGCGCCAGCTCGCCGTTCCAATACGCCGATCCACTGGATGCCGCCTATCCTCGTAGCTTGGCGCATGTCGATAAGCGGGCCGGCACGAAGAGGTCGGCGCCGCAGGCAGAGCGTTATTGATCGCTGGTGGACTTGTCGGCCGATATTCTGTCGCGGGCGGCCGATCGCGGTCGTCAGCCCTGCCCGATTGCGCGGCGCAGGCGGTCGGCGGCCGTGTGAAGGACATGAATAGCCCCCCTGCGCTGGGCGCAGGGGGGCAGGGGATGATCCTCGTGGGGAACGAGCGGCCCGACCCGCGGGCGCCCATTCCGATTACATGCGCGCGCGGAGGCTCACGCCGAAGTAACGGTCGGCATCGCGCGGGATCTGGAGGCGCTGGCCGTTCGAGACGTTCAGCAGCACATAGCTTTCGTCGCTGATGTTGCGTGCGTGGAAGGTCAGGCGATAGCGGTCCTCGGCGTCCGAGATGCCGATTGATGCGTTCCACTGGCCATAAGCGTCGATGAGGCCCTGTTCGCCAAGGTCGGAGAATTGCTTCGACACATGGCGATAGTCGGTGCCGAGGTAGAGCATCATGCCGCCTACCGGCACCTCATAGTCCGCGCCCACGGTGTAGGTGAACTTCGGGGCGAGCGGCAGGCGCGTGCCGTCGCGGGCATCGGGGGCATTGGTGAGCGGGTTCGGATTGAACTTCTTCACCTTTGCGTCGGCATAGGCGGCGCTACCGCGCAGCGTCAGCCCTTCGACGGGAACCGCGGTCAGGTCCGCCTCGAAGCCCTCGCTCTTCACGGTGCCGGCGTTGGTCAGGTTGGTGACCACGGCACCGTTCAGCAGCACGAAGTTGTTCGCCTGAAAGCCGTCATACTCGACGCTGAAGCCCGCGAGGTTGAGCTGGACCTTGTTATCGAGGAATCGCGATTTCAGACCGATTTCAAAGGCGTCCGACGTTTCTTCATCGATCGGAACCGCGTTGGTCGGCGCCGTATGGTTGAAGAAGACGTTGAAGGCCGGACCCTTATAGCCGCGCGTATAGCTGCCATAGAGCATGATGTCGTCCGACGGGGTGAATTGCAGCACGGCCTTGCCCGAAAGGTTGCCGTTGCTGCTCGACCCGCTCGACGTGTTGAGGCCTGTTCCGCCCGAAGCGATCGTACCGCCCGCCGGGCTGCCCGAAATTCCCGGGCCGGTCGCCGGGAGGCCGGTCACCGCATTGATGCCCGGCGCGCGGAAGTGCGTGAAGCTGAGGTCGTCCCAGGTGTAGCGGAGCCCGCCGGTCAACGCGAAGAGGTCGTTGAAGCGATAGGTCGCCTGACCGAACAGCGCGAAGTTGGTCGAATTGACATCGCTGTTCGACGTTGCGGTCGGGAACAGCGTGTTGACCGTGTCGTTGACGTTGCACGGGCGCGCACCCGTTACCGGATCGACGGGAAGCGTCGATGTGGTGCAGGTAATGTCGCGGCGCGTGAAGTCCTGCTTGTTGTCCGAATGCCAGGCAAAAGCCCCGACCTGGTAAAAGAAGGGCATGGACTGGTCGGACGCGATGCGCGCCTCGACCGAGAACTGCTGCGTCTTCACGAGGCCGTTGTCGTGCAATTCGGCCGTGCCGACGATCGCGCGGGGCAGGAAGTCGCCTTCGCGGATCTCTTCATTCTCCCAGTTGCGATAGCCCGCGACGACGCTCAGCGTGTGTGTGTCGGTGAGATCGAAATCGCCGCTGGCGGTCAGGCTCCATTGCTTGTCGCGCGTGCGGGTAACAAGATTGTGATTGATGAAGCGCTGCTTCTCGCCGAGCGCAACGCCGCCCGGGAGGCCGAGTTCTGCATCGAGCACCGCGCCGCGGCTCGCACCCGTTACATCGGCGCAGCAATCGTCATCGGCCTCGAAATAATCGGCAATGAAGCGCAGCCGCGCCACGTCGCCGCGATAGTCGACGATTCCGCGCGTGCCCCAATGTTCATAGCCATTCACCTTGCGGTTGCGACCGCCATTGATGTTGGTGATGTTGCCGTCATAGCTGCCGTAAAAGCCGGTGATGCGACCACTCCAGTCGCCGCCGATCGGGCCCGAAACCGAACCGCGGAGGCGATATTCGTCGCCCTCGAACCATTCGGCCTTCGCCTCGGCTTCGAGTTCGTCCGTGCCGCCCTTCGACACGATGTTGACGAGGCCGGCCGACGCATTCTTGCCGAACAGCGTTCCCTGCGGGCCGCGCAGGACCTCGAGGCGCTCGGCATCGACGAGGTCCATGAAGGCCTGGCCCGAACGGCTGAGAACGATGCCGTCGACGACGGTCGACACGCTCGGCTCCGCCGCGACGGAGAAGGTGATGGTTCCGACGCCGCGCATCACGATTGCACTGTTCGCGCTGGTCGTGCCCTTGCGGAACGTCACCGAGGGAACAATGCGCGTAATGCCTTCGAGACTCGTCGTGCCTGTCGCCTCGAGGCGGTCGCCCGAAACCGCGGTGATCGCGATCGGGACCTTCTGCACATTTTCCTCGACCTTCTGCGCGGTGACGATGATATCTTCGACTTCCTGCGCGTGCGCTGCGGTGGCCGAAGCGACTGCGATCATGCTGGCCGTGGCGGCCGCGGCGCGCAAAAGGGTAAAATTGGACGCACTCATAGCATTCTCCTCCCAATATCGATTCGGGGCGTTTTTCTGCCGCCGGAAGCCCGGCTGCACGAAAAACGCCTCTCGCTTCCTGCATGGCAATGCGCCTGTCCTCCGAATATGTCAAGCGGTGTCATATAGGCCTTGCGATGCGGCCGGATTTGTGGTTCTAAAACACCTAGGCGAGAGGGTCTGTAGCGTGAATTTGCGATTTTCCGACAGTAAAGGCGGTTTTGAGCTTCGATTCGGAGCGCATGTCGTGCTGCGCCATGCCGTTCAATGTCCATCGGTGGTCATTGCGAAGGGCGACCCGCAGGTCGCGATGTATCGCGGCAATTTCCGCATCGACGATGCGCCAAGCGGGCGCATTGCGCCGACGGAATGGCGTGCCGATGGCGCCGACATGCTGTTGCTCGATGCGGGCGAGCCCGCGGTGCGGCTGCGTCTCGACGGCGACGCGCTGGTCGTTGACGCTCTGCGCGGCGGCTATGACCGGATAACGACCCGCTTCCACGCCGAGCCTGACGAGGCCGTTTGGGGCGGCGGCGAGCAAATGAGCTATCTGATGCTTGCCGGACGACGTTTTCCGATCTGGACGAGCGAGCCGGGAGTCGGTCGCGACAAATCGACCGAGATCACGCGCATCATGGACGCCGACGGCATGGCTGGTGGCGACTATTGGAACAGCAACTATCCCCAGCCGACCTTTTTGACGTCGCGGTGGCTGGCGGTCCATCTGGACAATTTCGGGTATAGCGTCCTCGATTTTTCCGATCCGGCGGCGCACTGCGTCGATTATTGGGGTGCGCAGGCGCGGTTCGAGTTTTTTGCCGCTGAAGGTCCGAGAGAGATCGTCGGGCAATTGTCGGCGCGCTTCGGCCGCCAGCCAGCGCTGCCCGACTGGGCGATCGGCGGCGCGATCGTCGGCCTCAAGTCCGGGACATCGAGCTTCGATCGCCTTGAGCGCTTCGTCGATGCCGGGGCCGCTATATCGGGGCTTTGGTGCGAAGACTGGGCGGGCATTCGCGAGACGAGCTTTGGCCGCCGTCTCTTTTGGGACTGGACTGGCGGAGCGCGCAGCGAACAGCGTTACCCCTATCTGCGCGCGCGCATCGCAGCGTTGAACGCCCGCGGCATTCGTTTCCTCGCATATGCAAACCCCTATCTGGCGGTCGACGGCACGCTTTATGAGCAGGCGAAGGCCGAGGGGCATTTCTGCCTGCGCCAGGACAGTGACGAGGTTTATCTTGTCGACTTTGGCGAGTTCGACTGCGGGGTCGTCGATTTCACCCGCCCCGAAACGCGCGACTGGTTTGCCGAACATATTCTCGGTCGCGAGATGCTCGACATCGGCATTGACGGATGGATGGCCGATTTTGGCGAATATCTGCCGACCGACGTGCGGCTCGCCGACGGATCGGACCCGATGGAGGCGCACAACCGCTGGCCGGTGCTGTGGGCCGAGGTGAATGCACAGGCGCTCGCCTCGCGCGGCAAGACGGGCGATGCGCTCTTCATTCATGCGCGCCGGTTTTTCCGGCGTGCAAGCGCACTGCCCTTTGCTCTGGGCGGGCGATCAATGTGTCGATTTCACCCGCCACGACGGCATCGGAACGGTGATTACAGGAGCGCTGTCGGCAGGGCTCGTCGGCAATGCGTACAGCCATTCGGACTGCGGCGGCTATACCTCGCTGCATGGCAATGTCCGCACCGAGGAACTGATGCAGCGCTGGTGCGAACTGGCTGCGTTCGCCCCGGTCATGCGCAGCCACGAGGGCAACCGGCCCGACGACAATCTGCAATATGATTCGACGCCCGAACTGCTGGCCTGCTTCGCACGATGGAGCCGCGTCCATGCGCATCTTGCGCCTTATGTCCGGCATCTGTCCCACGAAGCGCAAGATAAAGGGCTGCCTGCACAGCGGCCACTCTTTCTCCATTACCCTGATAATCGCGGCCTCTTTACGGTGCAGGATCAATATCTTTACGGTGCAGACCTCTTGGTGGCGCCGGTCATCGAGCAGGGGGTCGAGGCGCGGCACGTCATCCTTCCGGGCGAAGGGCCGTGGCGCCACTGCTGGACCGGCGAGGATTTCGCCGGCGGCATCCACGATATCCCTGCGCCTGTCGGCATGCCACCGGTATTTTACCGGCCGGACAGCGCGTTTGCACCGCTGTTCGGCGAGATGGCGGAGGTATTGAATCGATGAGCGAGCGGTCGAACATTCGGGACGTGGCCGCAAAGGCGGGTGTGGCGGTAAAGACGGTGAGCCGCGTGCTTAATGGTCATCCCTATGTGAGCGACGAAACGCGGCGCCGGGTCGAGACCGCGATGGCGGAACTCGATTTTCGCCCGAGCGTCGCTGCCCGTATCCTTTCAGGCGCGAAGTCGAACCAGATCGCGCTGATCTATGACAATCACAGCCCCTACTACATGTTCCAGATCCAGACAGGCTGCTGGCAGCTTTGCAAGGAGCGAGGGATCCGCCTGCTCGCCCAGCCCGTCGATGTCGCCGACCCGTGCGTCGGTGACCAGGTGCGCGGACTCGTGACCGAAACGCACGTCGACGGAATCATCCTGTCCTCGCCGGTCACCGATTGCGAGCCGGTCCTCGCAGCGCTTGAGACGCTGGACATTCCGTTCGTGCGCATTTCGCCGGGAACGAACCATTCGCTGACAAGCTCGGTCTTCATGGACGACGCGCAGGCCGCCGACGATATGACGACGCACCTCATCAACGCGGGCCACCGGCGGATCGGATTCATCAAGGGGCACCCGAGCCACCGCGCGTCCGATGATCGCCTCTATGGTTATCGCCGCGCGCTCGACCGTGCCGGAATCGCTTTCGAGCCCGGGCTCGTTTGCGACGGTGAGTTCGATTTCGACAGTGGCGTTGCTGCCGGACGCTTCCTGCTCGGACTCGACAATCCTCCGACAGCCATTTTCGCGGCAAACGACGATATGGCGGCGGGTGTGCTCGCAGTCGCACACGATCGCGGAATCGACCTCCCGTCCGAGCTTTCGGTGGCGGGTTTCGACGACACGACCTTGTCGCGAACCGTCTGGCCGCCGCTCACCACCATCCACCAGCCGATGGCTGAGCTTGCCCGCACCGCGACCCGTATTTTGATCGAGGGAGGCGATATCAGTCACCACCGTCTTCCCCACACCCTCGTCGAGCGCGCTTCGGTCGCTCCGCCAAACAGGACCAATATATGAGCCTTTTGTCTGCCCCCCCTGTTTCCCGCCCGCTTGGAAACAGCGGAATTTCGATTTCGTCCATCGCGTGGGGGATGTGGCGGCTTGCCGAGGGCGAACGCACCGCAACCGAAGCGGCGCGTCTCGTCCACGCCGCGCTCGACGCGGGGATCAACTTTCTCGATACGGCCGACATTTACGGCTTTGACGGCGCGCAGGGTTTTGGCGATGCCGAGGCGCTGCTGGGCGACGTACTCGCCAATGAGCCCGCGCTGCGCGATCGCATGGTGCTGGCGACGAAGGGCGGCATCCGTCCGCCGCTCCCCTATGATCAGAGCGGCGAGTATCTGGTCGAAGCGATCGATGCATCCTTGCGGCGGCTGCGCACTGACTTCGTCGATCTTTGGCAGGTCCATCGCCCCGATATTCTGACCCACCCGCAAGAGGTGGCGCGCGTCCTCGACGATGCGGTCGCGGCCGGCAAGATCCGGACGCTTGGTGTCTCCAACTTCACCCTTGCGCAGACTGACGCGCTTGACCGATTCCTGGGTAACAAGCTGGTTTCGACGCAGCCCGAAATCAGCCCGCTTCGTATCGATTGCTTCGAAAATGGCGAGCTCGATCACGCGATGGCGCACGGGATTGCAGTACTTGCATGGTCGCCGCTCGGCGGCGGCCGACTGCTAGCGCCGCAAAGCGAGCGCGACAAAGCGGTTGCCGCCGCATTGGACGGCGTCGCCGAAGCGCAGGATGTGTCGCGCGAAATCGCGGCTTACAGCTGGTTGATGGCTCATCCGGCGGGAATTGTGCCGATCGTCGGATCGCAGCGCGCCGAGCGAATCCGCGAGGCGGCGAGTGCGCTCAACGTCCGCTGGACGCGCGCCGAATGGTATAATGTGTTGGTTGCAGCGCGCGGCGCCCCGCTGCCCTGAACATGGCGGCGCGGGACAGCCGCGCCGGCCACGGTCCTGCGTCGCGCGGCGCGTGGGAGATAGAGAGGAAAGAATATGACCCAGCAGCAATGCGAAATCGCCTGGTTCTCGGCGCTGTGCGACGACGACTATGAATTTTTGGGCGTCTCCGACCCCTATCTGCGCTCAAGCTGGGAGCATTGCCGCAATATCGTGCTCCGCGCCGAAGAGGGCGGATTCGACAATATCTTGCTGCCTTCGGGCTATCAGCTCGGGCTCGACACTACGGTCTTTGCGGCCGCCGTTGCGACGCAGGTGCAGCGCATGAAGCTGTTGTGGGCGACGCGCATCGGCGAAGACTGGCCGCCGCAGCTTGCGCGCCGTATTGCGACGCTTGACCGCATCCTAGGCCCCAACGCGGCGGGCACCGGCGGAAGGCTTAACGTCAACATCATCTCCTCGGACATGCCCGGCCAGCAGCTCGCTGGAGGGCCGCGCTATGCACGCGCGACCGAGGTGATGAAAATCGTGCGCACGCTGCTCAATGGCGAGGCGCTCGACCATGACGGCGAATTTTATCAGCTGAAGCTCGAGCCGCCGCGCATCACGACGCTTTCGGGCAAGTGCCCGCCCTTCTATTTCGGCGGGCTGAGCCACGAGGCGCGCGAATGCGCTGCCGAGGGCTGCGACGTCTATCTCATGTGGCCCGACACGATGGACAAGGTGCGCGAGACGATCGCCGATATGCGCGAACGCGCGGCGCGCTTCGGGCGCACGTTGAAGTTCGGATATCGCGTCCATGTGATCGTGCGCGAAACCGAGGACGAGGCCCGTCATTACGCCGACCGGCTGCTTTCAAAACTCGACGAGGCAACGGGCGCCGCAATCCGCGAGAAGTCGCTCGACGCCAAGAATTACGGGGTCCAGCGACAGGCGGAACTGCGTAGCGCGGCGGGCGGCGACGGGTTCGTCGAGGAGAATCTGTGGACCGGCATTGGCCGCGCCCGCTCGGGTTGTGGAGCCGCTATCGTTGGTACGCCCGACCAGGTGCTCGCCAAGCTTCGCGCCTATCAGGCCGAGGGGATCGAGGCGTTCATCCTGTCGGGCTATCCGCACGCGCAGGAAGCCGACCTGTTCGCACGCCATGTGTTGCCGCACATCGCGCACGCGCCGCTCGAGTTCCGGTAACGGAGCGCGCGAATGTCCGCCGACATCTTTGACATTGCGGTGATCGGCGGTGGCATCAACGGCTGCGGTATCGCCCGCGATGCCGCGGGGCGCGGCGCGCGCGTCCTGCTGTTCGAAGCAAATGACCTTGCGAGCGGGACGTCCTCTGCCTCGACAAAGCTCATCCACGGCGGCCTGCGCTATCTCGAACATTATGAGTTTGGTCTCGTCCGCGAGGCGCTGTCCGAGCGCGAACGCCTGTGGGCGATCGCGCCGCATATTGTGAGACCGATGCGGTTCGTCCTGCCGCATGTTGCGGGCCTGCGTCCGCGCTGGCTGATCCGGCTGGGCCTGTTCCTCTACGACCATATCGGCGGGCGAGCGCGGCTGCCCGCGACCGCAACCATCGACCTGCGCAAGCATGTCGCAGGGCGGGCGCTTCAGGACGGGTTTGCGGCAGGTTTTGTCTATTCGGATTGCTGGGTCGATGACGCTCGGCTCGTTCTTCTCAATGCGCGTGATGCCGCCGACCGCGGCGCTGAAATTCGTACTGGATGCCGCGTAACGCGTTTCGAGCGCCAGGGCGATCACTGGACTGTCGATACGCCCGCCGGCCAGTTTCGTGCGCGCGCCATCGTCAATGCAGCGGGGCCCGCGGCGGTCGACGTGTCGGGGCTCGGCGATGCGCCGGTCGGCAAGCGCGTGCGGCTCGTACGCGGATCGCATATCGTCGTCCCCGCGCTGTTCGCTCACGACTATAGCTATTTTTTCCAGCTTCCCGACGGGCGCATCTTTTTTGCCATCCCCTATGAAGGCGATTTTACGCTGATCGGGACGACCGACCGCGACCATGACGGCGATCTTTCGGATATCCGAGCCTCCGACGAGGAGGTCGCTTATCTGTGCGAAGGCGCGAGCCGCTTTTTTAGGAAAAGCGTATCCCCGGCCGATGTGGTCTGGACCTATTCGGGGGTGCGCCCTCTTGTCGACGATGGATCGGACCGTCCCGAGGCGGCGACGCGCGGCTACAATCTCGACCTCTCTCCCGAAGGCGACGGCCCGGCGCTGCTGACCATCTTTGGTGGCAAGATAACGACCTATCGCCGCCTTGCCGAAGACGCGCTTGACCTGCTTACGCCGCGGGTTCCCGCGATAACGCGGACCCGCTGGACGGGCGACGCGCCGCTTCCTGGCGGAGATTTCGCGATCGATGGTTTCGCGGATCTCGTGCGGTCGCTGCGTGCGACCTTTCCCTTTCTCGAGGCGCATTGGGCCGAGCGTCTCGCGCGCAGCTACGGCACGCGAACCTTTGGGATCCTTGCCGGAGCGTCGCGGCTCGACGAATGCGGGCGCCATTATGGCTTTGGACTGACCGATCGCGAGATTGGCTATCTCGTCGAACAGGAGTGGTGCAAGACAGCCGACGATCTTCTCTGGCGCCGGACCAAGCTTGGCCTGCACCTTGACGCTGCGGCGCAGCAGGCGCTGGCGGAAGCCTTTGACGAAAGGAAATGTGCGTGAGCATCAACATTGTCGCTATTGGCGGCACGGTGTCGCCGATCAGCGCGACCGAACAGGCGCTTGGCGTTGCTGCGGCGCGGGCGACGGCGCAGGGCGCGCACGTCGACCTGTTCGGCGGCAGCTATTTGGGCGCACTACCGCATTATCGGGGTCCGCTCCACGGCCCTGAGGATGGCATAAAGCTTGTCGAGGCTGTACGGAACGCCGACGGCATATTGATTGCAGCGCCCGGCTATCACGGTACGATTTCGGGGCTGGTGAAAAATGCCCTCGACTATCTCGAGGAACTGGCGGGCGATGTGCGTCCCTATCTCGACGGACGGGCGGTCGGCCTTATCGCGACGGCCTATGGTGACCAGGCGACGATGAGCACGATGCAAACATTGCGCAGCATCGTTCACGCGCTGCGCGGCTGGCCGACGCCGATGGGGGCGACCGTTCGCACCTATCGAGGGCTCTTTTCGCCCGACGGCGAATGTCTTGAGGACAGGGCTCGGCTTCAGCTCGAACTCGTCGCCGACCAGCTTGTCGCGGGCGCCAGCAGCTTTGCTGCCGCGCGAAAGGCAGCTTGATGCCTGACATCGAACACGCTCTCGAAGCGCTGGCGCAGGGACGCATCATCATCATCACCGGCGATCGGTTGCGCGGCGGCGACATCGATTTCGCCGTTGCCGCACGGCATGTTACGGCAGATGCTATCAACTTCATGGCCAGTCACGGGCGTGGGCTCATCTGTCTGACGATGCGACCCGAACGTGCGGTTCGATTGGGCATCGGGCTTCTCAATCCCGGTGCGGAGCGCCAGTCGGGCCGGCCGTTCGGCCGTTCGATCGAGGCGCGCCATGGCGTCGAAACCGGGATTTCCGCGGCGGATCGCGCGCATACGGTCCGCGTTGCGACAGCGCCCGAGGCAACGGGCGACGACCTCGTGTCGCCCGGACACGTCTTTCCGCTGATCGGGGCGCCGGGAGGGGTGCGCGAGCGCGCGGCCGCCGCTGAGGCGTCGATCGAGCTTTGCAACCTTGCGGGTGCAGGCGACATGGCTGTGATCTGTTCGATCATGCGCGACGATGGCGAGATGGCACGGATCGACGATCTTGACGATTTCATCGCCCGGCATGCGATTCCCGTCGCCGACATCGGCGCGCTGATCGACCGCATTGGCTAGTTTGCGCCAATTGGGGGAAGGGCGATGATCGATTCCGGGCTGAAAGACGAGCGGCTGTTTCTGGTGCTCGACGAGGGAACGACGTCGACGCGCGCAATCCTTTATGACGACCGCGGGGTGCGTCGCGCCATGTCGCAGGCCGAGCTTACCCAATATTATCCGGCGCCCGGATGGGTCGAGCACGACGCTGCCGAGATTCGCGATCGCACCATCGAATGTGCGCGCGAAATGGTAGCCGGGGCTGGCGGCGCTGATCGCATCGCTGCGATCGGCATTGCCAACCAGCGCGAGACGATCGTCGCCTGGGACCGGACGAGTGGCGAGCCGGTCGGCCGGGCGATTGTCTGGCAGGATCGCCGGACCGCGGTGCAGTGTGCGACGCTTCGCGACGAGGGGCATGAGGCGCTCGTATCCGATAGGAGCGGTCTCGTACTCGATCCCTATTTTTCGGCGACAAAGATCGCCTGGGTGTTGGCAAACAATCCGGAGGCACGCGCGCTCGGTTCCCGGCTAGCGGTCGGCACAGTCGAAAGCTGGCTGGTCTGGAATCTGACGGGCGGCCTTCATATTAGTGACGCGAGCAACGCAAGCCGCACGATGCTGATGAACCTCGACAGCGGCCGGTGGGACGATGATCTGCTGGCGCTTCACGGCGTGCCGCGCAGCATATTACCTGAAATTGTCGATTCCTGTGGCGAGCTTGGTTCGACAAGCGCCGACATTTTCGGTGCGCCGATTCCTGTCTGCGGGCTCATCGGGGACCAGCAGGGCGCGATGATCGGGCAGGCATGCCTTGCTGACGGTCAGACGAAGGCTACGCTTGGCACCGGAGCCTTCATTCTCAGCAATACGGGCGATCGGCCGGTCCGAAGTGCCCATCGCCTGCTCGGTACCGTGCTCGCGCAGGTCGGGGGTAAACGCTCCTACGCGCTCGAAGGATCGATCTTTGTTGCGGGAAGCCTCGTTCAGTGGCTCCGCGACAAGCTCAGCATTATCAAGGATGCGTCCGAAACCGAAGCGCTGGCACGGTCCGTCGAAAGCAGCGGCGGCGTGACCATTCTTCCGGCGTTGTCGGGGCTGGGCGCTCCCTATTGGCGCGCCGAGGCGCGCGCCGTCATCGCCGGCCTCACGCACGGCACGGGACGCGCGGAAATCGCGCGCGCTGCGCTTGAATCGATCGCGCATCAACTCGACGATCTCAAAACCGCCTACGCAGGCGATGGCTGCCACTGGAATCGGCTGCGGCTTGATGGCGGGATGAGTGCCAATAACTGGGTTGCGCAGGATATTGCCGATATCCTCGGCCTCGGCGTCGAACGCCCCCACGACGTCGAAACGACCGCTCGCGGTGCAGCGATGCTCGCGGCGGTAGGGATTGGGCGCTTCTCTTCATTGATCGAGGCCGCCGATATGTGCGGCCAATCGGACCGCTTCGATCCCGTCATCAAGGAGGACGTCAGGCGCGCGCGCCTCGCCGACTGGCATCGTCTGGTCGCCCAATAGGCGCGATGCTCGACGATGTGAACGATTGAAGGGTCATGCCGGTAGGCGAGGGGCGCTCCAGCGAGCCCGTCGGCAAATCGAACCCCATTCTTCGCCAGGCTGTCGGCCGAGAACCTGTCGCTTTGCATTTGGTGCAAGTCGTTATCGCTGCCCTGTAGCCTTCCGTTGTCCGCGTCTCCCGCTGGTGGCCTTGGAGCTGGCTATCCGATATCGTGAAGGGTTCGGGCGCCGCCAGGTCCAAGGCACGAGCCCGCTGACGCCTTGTCACCGGCTTGGGGAATTTTCGATTTTCGTCGCGTTCTGGTGGGAGCGCGACCGGTTCCGGGATGCACGGATCGCGATGCCGTCGGGTTGCTTTGCAGCATGTGGAACCGGCGATGATGGCCGGGCATGAGGTTATGATGCAGTCTCGACCTGCCGCGCTCGAGCCGCAGAACAAAACCGGCGCTCTCATCGGCGAATATCGTGCGATTTGCAATCATTGATCAGAGCCAGGCGATGACGGTTGCGGCGAAGGCGGCGGCGGAGAAGAAGGCCTTCGGGCACCGATCATAGCGTGTTGCGACGCGCCGCCAGTCTTTGAGGCGGCCGAACATGATCTCGATGCGGTTGCGGCGTCTGTAGCGGCGCTTGTCGTAAATATCCTGGCTGGAAGTCCCGCCGGCGGCTAATCCGACCGATGACGTCCGTGCCATCGGTTGCCAGCTTCGGGTATGATTGATAGCGTTCGGCGGCATGGGTAGATTTGTCTTTTTACTCAGTCGTGCGGGGCCCCTTTGGCGTTTTCTCGGAAGCGGTCTGTTGCTGATGGTAGCCGCAGCGACGACGCCCACGGCTTCCGCCTGCGGCACGGACAGCGGTATTCTCATTCGCCATGTTCGATTGATCGACTTTTCCGGAACTGAGCCGAGAATAGACGACAACCAATCGGTGTTGGTCCGGGGCGCGCAAATTGTTGCCGTTGCTCCATCTACCGATCTCGAAGCTTCTGTTGGCGACCGGATTGTCGAAGGTGGCGGCCGGACGCTGGTTCCGGGTCTCGTAGACATGCACGTTCACATCTGGGACGAGGCTGAACTTGGAGCTTATCTTGCCTCCGGCGTGACAACAGTACGCAATATGTCGGGCATGCCCTTCTTGCTCGAGATGCGGGATAGCATCGCAGTAGGGGCTTTGGCCGGTCCGAAGATCTTCACAACGGGGCCAATCCTCAACAGTCGTGGCCCCAACGCCCAACTCAATCATCAGATTGTCGAGACTGCGGACGAAGCCCGAGCAGCAGTGCAGGCGCAATATGACCAAGGCTATAGGCGGATCAAGGTTTACTCGAACCTCAACGAGCCTGCCTATTTGGCAATTCTCGACGAGGCCGCGCGGCTGGAAATGCCCGTCACGGGACACACACCGGAAGGTCCGCGAGCGCGCGGCGTCCCGCAGCAGCGCCCCTTCGCGATCGATTTTGCCGATATCGTCGACGACGGTTTCGAGACGATCGAGCATGTCGAGTCGATTGTCTGGCATGGCTTGAGAAACAGGCATGATCGGGTCGCGGCAAGGGCGCTGGCGCGGCACATCGCAGCGCAATCCGTTCCGGTCACACCGACACTCATCGCATTTGCCAATTTATCGCGCATTGCCGACACGCGGGGCGCACATCTTCACCGAGCCGGAACCGAAACGCTCAATCCGTTCATCGGCTCGACCGAAATGGAGCAGTTCGCGCGATGGTCGTCAGAAGATAGCTCGCGGGCGCGGGAGCAACTCGCCTTTTACCGCGACTTCACCCGGATACTCTCCGAAGAAGGCGTGCTGCTTGTCGTCGGCTCGGATGCAGGCATCGCAACCAATATTCCCGGCGTCGCGCTCCATGACGAGCTTGATTTGCTGATCGAATCAGGTCTCACGCCGTACGAGGCCATTCGGGGAGCGACCGTGAACGCCGCGCACGTGCTGGGCAACGGCACGTCTGTTGGCCGAATCCGACCCGGCTATCGTGCCGACCTGCTCCTTGTGGACGGTGACCCGCTGACGCAGATCGATGTCCTGCGACGTCCCGTTGCTATGGTGGTCGATGGCCGCCTTTTTGACAAAGGCGATCTGGACGATCTTTGGCAATCAGCCGCGCGGACTGACGCCGACCGTACTGCGCGCAACGTTCTCGGCGCGATGGCCGCGCAGGGGACTGTTGTGGAGGTTCCGAACTGAATTGCTGTCGGCTAACTTTACGGCTGGAATGATGGGTTGTGTTTCCTAAAGCCGCCTAACCGCTATCGTTTAGAGTTTCGGACGCCGTCTGGCGGCGGAAAGTCGGTGGTGCCCGACCCGCGGTGGTCATGGGCTGAACTATTGGGAAAGAGGCTTTGTGCCGGTCGTGGGGTAGCCAAGTGCCGCTCAAAACGGACGTGTACGATAGTGGACCGTCTGGATTTGGATCGCGAAGGCGGACGTGGGAAAGGCGCGCGGGCACGCCGTTTCTGCGTTGTTTCCCGGCACTTTAAGTTTGGACCAATGCTGTCCTATCCTGCTCAACGTCCCAACAGACGATCAACTCGGGCTTGTTTGACGCGTTAGACCGGGCCGGCGGTTCGCTGTCGCCTGAACCGCAGAGGCTGTGGCGCTCTATTGGGCAAGCCATTTCTCGGCGCTGTCCGCTTCGTTCATCTCGAAACTTCTGATCTCGATCCCCGGGATCAGCGCTCCTTCGATTGCCGCGGCGTTCCGCAGCCAAGCGGAGTCGCTGAGCACCGCGCATTTATCGAATTTACCGAGGAGGCCGAACAATTTCGGGAGCCGGGTCATTTCGACGCCGATCGCTCCCAGCGTCGGCCACGAAAAGTCCGAGATTCGGTATAGCATGCGTCCGTGTTCGATGCCCTCCGACTGTTCGATCAACTCGTCGAGGGCTTCTCGCATGCTGTCGGCATCGAGCTTTCCGGACAATTCGATATCCATACGACTGGCGGACACTTTGACGATGTTGAGCATGGTTGAATCCTCCGGCTGGCGGGGCGTCGGACGGCGACGCGAGCACGAACAGCGCAGGCGAGGACGGGTTGCCGCCTTTCTTTCATCATAGCGATGACAAACGCACCGTCAAATTGCGGCGGCCGTTTGGCGAATTCACTTGCACGAGCGTTCGATTGTGATCGCTCATGGCACGAGCACTGCGGCACCCTGCAGACGGCCGTGCCGTAAGTCGGCAAGTGCGGCGTTGGCGGCGGCCAGCGGATATTGCGTCGCGTGCGTCCGTACTTCTCGGTACGGCACACCCCGCAGGCATGGACCGCAACGAGGATCTCGCCGGGACCTGGAACGGGCATTGCGCGCTGTTCGCGACGCAACGGGACATCCGGCTCCTCGCACACCATCACATCACAATAACGCGGTTCCGATCTCGACATCCTGATACCTCATGATTTTCAGTATCGTACATGCTATTACAATATCAGAAAAATTATAGGTAATCCATGTGTTGATATTTGTTGAACAGATATAAGTATAGAAAGAGAAAGATAAGACATCTAAACAATCCTTCCTTTTGTCTCTAAATTTTGCTATCTGGATTATATTCGGATGGACTAGGGCGTCACGAGCAGTGATCGACTGGAGAACTTTGTCGATTACGGAATTCTATCTCGCGAGCCATGGAGTCGCCCAGCCTGCCTTTACGCGCTGGTGGCGTTTTGTTCTGCGAGAGAAGGTCATCATCCATCACCGGGCCTCCGATCGCTCGACCGGCCGCGCAACAGGAGGGAATAATGCGCAGTATTCTTCTGCATATTCACGATGACGATTGCCTTGAGCCGCGCAGGCAAGTCGCGCTCGATCTCGCGCGTGCGTTCAGCGGGCACGTGACATGTCTGCAGTCGGCCCCGATCGAAGCCAGCTACGGTGACTATTATGGGACCGCATTTGCGCAGGTAATGCCGATCATCGAGAAAGGTTCATCCGCGCTTCGCAACCGTGTGGAGGGGGCAATGCGGCAGGAGGATGTGCCATGGAACTGGGTGTTCGAAAATTTCGATGCCTATGGCGCGATCCGTCAACACGCCCCCATGCATGATCTGTTAGTACTGGGAGCGTGCGACTTTCGTAGAGGGAGCAAGGGGTATTCCGCGCTGGCGGCAGATCTTGCAATCGATCTGCGTACACCGGTCATGCTGGTCGGCGAAGACTCGGGTGGGTACGATCCTGCCAAGCCGATCGTGCTTGCCTGGAACGGGTCGGCAGAAGCCGCCAACGCCATGCGCGCCGCGGTACCGTTGCTCGCGATGGCGTCGAAGGTCATTGTCGTCACGATCGAGGAAAAGGACGATCACTGGCGAGTTCCGGCCACTGCAGCAGCGGCCTATCTGTCGAGGCACGCCATCGCGGCCGAAGTGGCCGAAGAACCTGTCTTGAAAACAGGAATTGCGTCGACGCTGCGCCACCTTTCTGACCGCTTGGAAGCGGGGTTGATTGTCATGGGCGCCTACGGGCGAACACGCTTTCATGAACTGGTGCTGGGCGGCGTCAGTCGCGACATGTTCAGCAATGTGGCGACGCCCCTGTTCCTGGCGCACTGATCTTCACTTCGGAAAGAGAGAAGCAATGGCAAACATGTCGCAAATCAAACGAGGGTTGGAGAATCAGCTTGCCGAACTTCAGGCGCGTCTTGCCCGGATTGCGGAGGACCTTGCCGAACCGCTCAACCCGGACTCTTCCGAACAGGCGGTCGAGATGGAGGATGACGCGTCGCTTCAAGGCCAGGGAGCATTGATCACGCGGGAGATCGCGTCGGTCGAGCGAGCCTTGGCGCGAATTGACCAGGGCAGCTATGGGGAGTGTGTGCGATGCGGCGGAGACATTGCGCCGGAGCGGTTGGAAGCACGCCCCGAGGCCGCACTATGTATTGCGTGCGCGCGGCGCGAGCAGCATTGAGATTTCGCCGCATCGTCGGACAATGCGGCGAGGAACATTTGACTAATCGCGTACGATGAGGACGTCGCACGGCGCGTCGCGCATGATGGCATGCGCGTTCGAGCCCAGGATACGTCGGCCGATTGTCGCTCTCTGCGCCGCGACGATTATCAGATCGGCACCGATATTTGTCGCGATCTGTGTCACTTCGCTCGCAACATTTCCGGTGGGCGGGAACACATCTGACAGATGGGCGGCAAAGCCATGATCCATGGCGATTTGCCGCAACCAATTCTCGGTTTCGATAAACTCATCGGCCTCCCATTGCGGCGGGAGGTGACGGACATAGGATTCGGGGAGCGATAGGCGCACATGGATCAGCGCAATCGACGGTCCCGACGCATCCACCAGCGTCTTGCAGCGCCGACCGATCAGATCGGTTCCGATAGGGTCTGTCCTGTCGATCGCCGCCAGCAGCCTCTTATACATTTTTGCCGCCTTTCCATAAAGTTCCGGGCCAACTCTGCAGTAACCTTCTTCAGGACTCAGTAGCCGGCCGCATTGCGCGGATACTCTGCGAGGCAAGCTCCTCATCGATGCCGAATTCGGTCAACAGCGTCTGCGCAAGCCGCAAACTCCCCTCAACCGTCTCGGGTATGGCGACGTTCGCGCCTTTTTCGAGCAACCTTTGTGCGTGGGCCGTGTCGCGCGCGCGCGCAAAGATCGGAAGCAGGGGGGCGATGCGGTGGATCTCGCTCGTAAGATTTTCGGTGGCATCCTCGTCTGCAATTGTCACGACGACCGCTGCTGCACGGTCCAGTCCCGCCGCGCGTAGCGTATCCAATCGCGATGCGTCGCCGACGCGCACCGGGCGGCCGGCCGAAGCCGCCGACCACGCCAATGGGGAATCGCGGTCGATTGCAACATAGCGAAGACCCTGCCTGTCGAGTATCTCGGCGATCGTTTCGCCCACGCGCCCGTAACCGGCTATGATGACATGGCCGTCGCATTCGTCGCTCGACACAGTGATCATATTTTCGTCGGCCGTCGGCTTCGCCCAGGCATTCGATACCCTTCGCGCGATTCGGTCGAGCGCAGGCGTCGCCACCATGGTCAGCCCGACCACCATGAGCATGAACTGGCCGACCGGTGCGGGCAAGAGGCCGACCGTCACCGAAAGCCCGACGACGAGAAACCCAAACTCGCCGGCCTGCCCCAATAATATCGCGACTTCCGCAGCGCGGTGGCGCGGCAGACCCCAGACCAAACACAGCCCAAAGTTGATCGTGATTTTCAGAAGTATGAGGCCTGTTGCCGATGCGACAATCCAGGCCGGATTGTCGATCACAAGGCGCCAGTCGATCCCCATGCCGACCGACATGAAGAACAGGCCGAGCATGAGGCCCTTGAAGGGTTCGATGTCGACTTTTACCTGATGTCGGAACTCGGTTTCGGCGACGAGCAGGCCTGCGAGGAAAGCACCGAGCGCCATCGAAAGACCAGCATAGCCGGTCAGCGCCGCCGTGCCGATGGCGAGCACGAGCACAATCGCCACAAAGGCCTCCCGGCTGTTTGTGCCGGAGACGAGGCGCAATAGCGGGCGCAGCGCAATCCGGCCGATGATGTAGATCAGGCCGATGGCCGCTAGCGCTTGAAGCAGCGCTAGTGTGAAGCCAAGCGCGATATTGCCAATCGCAACGGTACCAAGCACGCTCACGGCGAACAGGATCGGGACGACGGCCAAATCCTGCATCAACAGAATGGCGAAGGCCGCGCGTCCCGATGGCGTTCCGAGCCTTCCGCTCTCAATCAGCAGATGGGTGACGATGGCAGTCGACGACAGCGCCAGGCAGGCGCCGAGGATGATAGCGGTTGCGGGGCTATTGCCCCACAAAAAGGCTATTCCCCCGATGACCATTCCCGTGGCGATGACCTGCGCACCGCCGAGGCCGAAGACCTGGCGCCGCATCGCCCACAAGCGTTGAAGCGAAAGCTCGAGTCCGATGACGAAGAGAAGGAATATCACGCCGAGTTCGGCAAAAATGGCGACACCCTCGAGGTCGGTGATCACAAACCAGGAGACCGCGTCGATCTTGTCGGCGAGAAGGCCAAGACCAAAGGGGCCGATTACGCTGCCGATAAAGAAATAGGCGATCACCGGACTGATTGCCCGCTGCAGCAGCGGCACGATCAGGCCCGCGCTTAGAAGGAAAAGCAGAACCTCCCGAAGATAAGGAATGTGGACCGGAATCTCCATTCGCAGATGCGCTCCTTCTTTCTCAGCATAGGAAGTGTGACAGTGACGACACAAGTTTCTTCAGTGCAGGCTCGGGCCGGGACGGGTCAGGACTCAAACCCTATTCACCAAGGAGGAAGCTTGCATATGCGCCGAATAGATAGGTCATCAGCAGCGAAAGGCTTATCCAGCTAATGGTCCCGCGTATGCGGCTGTCGGGCCTGAACAGCAAGGCCACGATGAAAATGCCCGACATGATGACGGCGGCAAAGGCAGTGACAGCGTGGGCGCCGGATACAGAGGACAGCAACGGCCCTGAGCCGTAGACGAGATCGTCGATGGCGATCGCAAGAACATCGAACAGATTGCTCCCGAGTAGATTGCTGATTGCCATGTCGATTGCGCCGATTCGCAAGGCACTGAGGCTGACCACAAATTCGGGGACTGACGTGCTGGCCGCGATGAGCAGGGTGCCGACGAAGGTTGTCTGCCATCCCATCGTCTCGGCAAGTTCGACGCCAATCAGCGGAAGCCAAAACCCGGCTGCGATCACCACGGATGCGGCGGCGACATAGCGCCGCGCCGCCTGTCCCAGCGTCAGCCCTGCACCGACATCTTCTTTCGCAAATGGGCGCGTGACGCGCCGCTGGTAATCGAACGAGGCGCGCATGGCGACGAGATAAAGCAGGATCAGGAAAGGTGTGAACAGGCTGATGTGCAGTACGCGGCCATCGAGGCCAGCTTGATTCAAGAGGATCGCGGCTCCGACCGTACCGATCATGATCACGCCAAATCCGGCCGTCAGAATATGGCCCTGCTCGATGCGTCGGTAAACGGGATGCGTGCGTGACAACTCGTCGAGGAGCACGAGCATCAGGAGATTGAAGATGCAACTGCCGAGCGCGTCCCCCACCGCAATATTTGGCGCATCGGCAACCGTTACTGCGCTCACGCCGGTGATCAGCTCGGGGAGCGAAGTGGCGGTTGCCAGCAGCGAGAGTCCTACCCAGGTGCTCGACAATCCGGTGAGCTCGGCAATCCGATGCCCATATTTGACCAACTTGGGCCCTGCCACGGCGATTAGCGCCGAGCAGAGTGCAAATTTTATCCAGACGGACGCTACATCCATGGAGCTGCCCTTGGGTTGGCGGATATCACAGCAAGCCTGACAACATAAGCGCGACGCCGGAAACAGCTCCAATTGCCGGGACGATGCGGGGGATGGAAAATTCGGCGGCCGGCGCTGTTGTCCGGCTTTTCAACCGCAGGAGCGCCAAGTTTACGAGGATGAATACGATGAGAACAATCTGCGATGTCCGTTCGGCGAGCGTTTCGATGGGAAGGGCTTGCGTCAGCACGGCGATAATCAGCACGACCAACGCCGTTGCGACGATTGGCGTCCTCGTCAGCGGTGAAATCGCGGAGAGTTGTCGAGGAAGGTGGCCACCGCGCGCCAGCCCGAAAAACACGCGGGAGGCCATGATGATCTGGATCAGAATTCCGTTCATCGTCGCGACGATCGCGATGACCACGAACAGATCGCGCAGCAGCGTCGGCGCATCTGCGAACACCAGCGCCAGCGGCGCTGCACTCCCCGCCAGTTCGACCATCGGGACGCTCAGGATCACGGCCGTCGTCGTGGCCGCATAGAGCAGGGTTGCAATCACGAGGGTCAAGATAATCGCGCGTGGATAGGTCCGCGCGGGCTCCTGCACCTCTTCGGCCACATTGACCATGTCTTCGAAACCGACGAAGGCAAAAAAGGCGAGCAGCGATGCGGCGCCGATCCCGGCCCATGTGTCTGAGCTGAAGTCAGGAACCAGGTCTGCAGCCGCTGCACCGGTTGATCGGGTGCCAGCAAGACCCCAGCTTATGACGAGCAGCAGTCCTGCTATTTCGACAAGCGTTACGATTGCGGCAACCGTCACCGACTGTGCAATCCCCCATGCCGCTAGCAGGCCCATGGCAACCACTACAGATATGGCGAGCACCGACACGGGGAGGCCTGTGATTCCCTGAAGATAGGCCCCCGCCCCGATAGCGATGGCAGAAGCCGATACAATTCCCGATAATGCCACCAGCAGGCCCACAGGCAGTGTCAGCCGCCGCGTTTCGAATCCGGCTTCGACATAAATGGCTTCACCTGCGCTGACCGGAAAGCGGCCGGCAAGCTCGGCGTAGGAGAGCGCGGTAAAGGCGGCGACGACAGCGGCGATCAGAAAGGCGAGGGGGGCGTGCGTGCCGGCATCCTCGGCGGTCGCGCCGACGAGAACATAAATCCCGGCTCCAATGGTGACGCCAAGCCCATAAAGCGTCAGCAGCGGCAAATTCAATGCACGCAGAAGGGTGGGCTCAGAAGGCTCGGAATCGAAGTTCCGGTCGGTGCCAATCTGGTCCAACGCGATTGCTCTCCCATGTCTATCGAGCCGCACCGACGGCCGTTCCCGGTTCGCGCTCAGTGGGCGAGGAGCAATGCGAAGCGCCCGCAACGCACGAGATATTGCGTCGCTCCTCCGAAGATGGTCTCGCGCATGCGATGGTGGCCAAAGGCACCCATGACGATCAACTCGGCGTCCATCGCCTCAGCCTCTTTTTCGATGCGCTCTTCGGCCTTTAGTCCGACCCGCTGCGCCACTCTGCTATTCGCCTTGATGCCGCGGCGCGACAGGAACAACAATGCGTCGTCGGCGGACGTTCCCGAAGTCTCGCCAACCGAAAGCAGCAGGATTTCGCGGCTGGCGCTGAGCAGCGGCAAGGCACCGCGCAGCGCGCGGGCGGCCTCGTCACTGCCGTTCCAGGCAATGAGCATTGGTGCATCGGCGGGGATCGCTTTCGAATGGCCGGGAAGTGCGAGCACGGGAGCCGGCGTTGCAAGCGCAAGATCGGCCGCCAGCATTGCCGGTCGTCTGCGATCATCCTTCCCCGCCTCGGGAAGGCCCACGATCGCGAGGTCTGCCAATATAGCGGCGCCGGCCAGAGACGGTATCACACCGTCGCGTGCGCCCAGAATGTCCCACGACAGATCGTCAGCGTCGAGGCGCTCGCGTAGGCGCGCATCGAGCAATGCGTCGTCCTGTTGCGCCTTCGCAAAGGCCTCGGCCGCAATCTGGGCGCCGCCAAAGGGGTCACCGACCAGATATTGCTGAAACGGCGTTGCAATCATCACCGAGAGATGAGCGCCATGGCGCTTCGCCAATCCTATGGCGGCATCCAGCCGCCTGTCACAGGCTGTATCATGGTCGGCATGAACGAGGATGCTGCGCATGATTATCTCTCCCTCGCCATGAGTATAGCATGGAACGCATCGATTGTCGGTCGGGGCAAGTGATGGAAGTCGTAAGATTTGCTGTGTCTACAAGGAGCTTCTTGATTGCCGTGCGGCAACCTCGCCAGGGGAGGTTGCCGGCGCCGCGCGGTCAGCGGCCAATATCGACATCGACACGGGCTCTCTATCCTGATGGACGATATCCCGCATGCGCTGCCCACAGGAGCATGTTTTGATTATTGAAAAGCATGTTTGAAGTTTGTATATTCAGTTCTCCAAATTATAAATGATGTATAATACATCATAGAGGGGCTGAATGATCACATCGCAACAAATGCGGGCTGCCCGTGCCCTGCTGGGGATCGATCAGCGACAGCTTGCCGAGTTGGCGGGTTTGTCGCTCCCGACGATCCAGCGAATGGAAGCATCGGATGGTCAAGTGCGCGGTGTTGTCGACACGCTCGTGAAGGTGATTTCGGCGCTTGAGACCGCTGGCATCGAGTTGCTCGGTGAGAATGCGCCGAGCATCGGAACCGGACGTGGCGTCCGTTTCCGCGACACTCTCGTCCCGTCGAGCGAACCGCCCGACAGGTCCGGACGATCCCAGCTCTCGCCCCGCTACGCGGGCAAGTCCGGCGTGCAGTGAGCGCGCGAAGCCTGACACCCAAGCTGTTGAGCGTGTGGCGCGAGGGCTATTCCTTCGCTACCTTTCGCGCCGATGCGCTTGCCGGCCTGACGGTTGCGATCGTGGCGCTGCCGCTTGCGATGGCATTGGGTATCGCAAGCGGCGCGTCCCCCGACAGGGGGCTCGTCACCGCCGTGGTCGCGGGCTTCCTGATCTCTGCTCTTGGCGGGTCGCGCGTCCAGATCGGAGGGCCGACCGGTGCGTTCGTGGTCGTCGTCTTCAACGTAATTGCTGCCCACGGCTATGACGGATTGCTTATAGCGACGCTGCTGGCAGGACTGATCTTGATTGCCGCGGGCGCGCTCGGCCTCGGGCAAATGATAAAATATGTCCCGCATCCAGTGGTTACCGGTTTCACGGCAGGCATCGCGGTGATCATAGCCTCGAGCCAGGTCAAGGATTTCCTCGGCCTTTCGGTCGCCGAAGTGCCGGCGGACTTTCTTGCAAGGTGGCACACCCTTTTGGAAGCGCTCGACACGTTCGATCCAGTGACGCTGGCGGTCGGCATCGCGGCACTGACAATCATCGTCGGCCTGCGAAGACTGGCACCACGGTTCCCGGCATTCCTGATCGCGATCGTGGCGACGTCGGCGGCCGTCGCGCATTTTCGACTGCCGGTCGACACCGTAGGCACAAGCTTTCCCGGCATAACCGCCGGTCTGCCGGTGCCCTCCATTCCCGATCTGTCGCTCATGCGCATCAGCGCTTTGCTGCCTTCGGCCTTCACCATCGCCTTTCTCGCCGGAATCGAAGCATTGCTATCGGCCGTCGTAGCCGACGGTATGGCCGGAACCCGGCATCGCCCGAATCAGGAACTCGTTGGACAGGGCGTCGCGAACCTCGGTTCGGCTCTGTTCGGCGGACTTCCGGCAACCGGTGCGATCGCGCGAACTGCGACCAATATCCGATCGGGAGCAAGAACGCCCGTCGCAGGCATCGTGCATGCAATGGCGATTCTGTCCTTCATCCTGTTTGCCGGGCACCTCATGTCCTTTGTGCCAATGGCGTCGCTCGCGGCGATTCTTTTCATCGTGGCCTGGGGCATGAGCGAGCATCGGCGGTTTCTGCTACTGCTCCGGATGCCCAACAGCGACAGGGCCGTGCTGTTGCTCACCTTCATATTGACGATATCGGTCGACCTGACGGTCGCTATCGCGGTCGGCGTTACGCTGGCTTCGCTTCTCTTCATGGCGCGGATGGCGGAGGCGGTGGAAGTCGGGCGCGGCATGCCGACCGAGTCAGGTCGCGACGCCGAGGACATCGACCAGCGCGATGATCTGCCACCGGGGGTTGAGGTATTCCGCATTGCTGGACCCTTCTTTTTTGGCGTGGCCGGTGAGTTGCTCGACACGCTTCGCCGGCTCGGCGAGGCACCACGCGTCATCATCCTGCGTATGCGGCTCGTTCCGCTGCTCGATGCCAGCGGTGCGCAGGCAATCGCGGACTTCGTTGATCAGGCTTCGGCTGCGGGAGCATATGTCATCCTGTCCGGCGTGCAGTCGCAACCAGCGGCAATTCTTGCGCGCATGCGCCTTGGGGAGGGTGCGAGCCGGTTATTCTATGCCTCCGATTACAAAAGCGCGCAGGCGCTCGGTATCGAACTGGCGGAGATTGCCGAAATCTGACGGCGCTGGCCGCAGAGCAAAGTCAGGAGCCTGCGCAGATATACAAGGAGCGGTACATGAACGGTGACGAAGAATATGTTTACGACGAAGAGAGTGGCGAGTGGGTGGCGGCTTCCGAACTGGTCCGGCTCCGTGAAGCCGCCAGTCATGTCGATGTGCGCGATGCCGCAGGCAACCTCCTCGCCGACGGCGATAGCGTCGTTCTTGTCAAGGATCTCGCGGTCAAGGGCGCAGGCAGAACCCTCAAGGTCGGAACGGTGATCAAGTCAATCCGGTTGACCGGCGATCCGCAGGAGATTGATTGCCGACACGAAAGCATCCGGGGGCTCGTTTTGCGTGCCGAGTTCGTCCGAAAACGTTGAACCTCCGGCGGGCGCCGCGCGCCTTCTACCCCGCATCGAACCGGTTCGCCCTTTCCTTCATGCCTCCGCTGATCGTCGCCGGACGGGCCACCAGCATATAGCTGGATGCACCCAACCTTCGGAACACAGGGAACGCGCCGCTGCGCACAAAACGGCGCTCCTGTTCGCGCGCCGACCCGCCGCAACATCTTGACGATGTCCAATGCTCGCGTCGCTGCGGGATCGGACGCGGCTCCGCGAGACGCTACGCAATAAGTCGGCATGAAAGGTCATCGCGCTGTGCCTTAAGCCCACCATTACTTCCGATCTGAAGCCGCCTAACCCTCCTCCACGATCCTAGGGCTGTGTCTCTTGAATTCTCAGCGGGATTTTCAGGTAATGGACGCCATTGTTTTCGGCTTCGGGGAAGCGCCCCGCGCGAATATTGACCTGGATTGAAGGCAGGAGGAGCTTCGGAGCCGCAAGCGTTGCGTCGCGTGCCTCGCGCATGGCGGAAAATTCATCTTCCGAAACGGATTCATGGACGTGGACGTTGCTGTTTCGCTGTTCGGCAACGGTCGTCTCCCAGCGATATTCATCGCGCCCCGGAGCCTTGTAATCGTGACACATGAAGAGCCGTGTCTCCGGCGGCAGTTTAAGAAGGCGGCGAATGGAGCGATAAAGTGTTCGTGCGTCGCCGCCCGGGAAATCGGCACGCGCCGATCCATAGTCAGGCATGAACAGCGTATCGCCGACGAAGGCTGCATCCTCGACGCGATAGGCGACATCTGCGGGCGTGTGTCCGGGAACATGCATGACCTCAAACGTCAGTTCGCCGACCTTGAACCGGTCGCCATCGGCGAACAGCCGGTCGAAGTCCGAGCCGTCGGGCGTCATATCGTCAAGGCCGAACATAGGACCGAAGATCTTCTGAACATCGCGGATATGCTCTCCGATGGCAATGTCCGCGCCCGTCTTTGCCTTGATATAGGGCGCAGCCGACAGATGGTCGGCATGGGCATGGGTTTCGAGGATCAGGACGATCCGCCACCCCTCATCGGCCGCGGCCTGGAGAATGCGATCGGCAGATCCGAATTTGGCCGCGCCACTGGCGAGGTCGAAATCGAGAACCGGATCGATAACCGCCGCCTCCTTACTGGCCGGGTCGGCGACGAGATAGCTGATCGTATTGGTCGCCTCGTCGAAAAATGGTGTGATGACGGCTTTGGCTTGCATCATGATCTCCTTATCCTTGACAATATATTAGAAGTATCTAAATTAGCAATACCTGATGAAAGGAATTGCGATGCTGCGCTCACCGATGAACCTCGCAAACTTCGAGGCGAAGGCTGCAAAGGTCGCCGACCTGCTGAAGGCGATGGGTAATGCGCGCCGCCTGATGCTGCTCTGCAAGCTCGTCGAACATGGCGAAGTGGCTGTCGGGGGCCTCGCGCACGATGTGGGCTTGTCGCAATCGGCATGTTCGCAGCACCTCGCCCGGATGCGCGACGAAGGACTGGTGGCCTTCCGACGCGAAGGCCAGACGCTCTGGTACAGGATTGCCGATCCCAACGCCGAGGCGCTGCTCGCGACACTCTACAAACTTTATTGCAAGGATTGATTCAATGTCCCTACCGATCATCGACGCTGATAAAGCACGAGAGCTTGTCGATCGCGGCGCGACCCTTGTCGACATTCGCGAGCCCGATGAATATGCGCGCGAGCATATCCCCGGGGCGAGGAATGTTCCGGTCGGCCGTCTCGGGGATCTTCCACCAGGCTCGCTGGTCTTTCACTGTCGCTCGGGCGCACGAACGTCGGCCAACCAAAACATTCTTTTCAGCGCTTCGCGCGGCGCGCCGTGTCACATCCTTGGCGGCGGGCTCGATGCATGGCGGCGTGCGGGTCTGCCGCTTCGTCTCGATCGGCGGCAGCCGCTTGAAATCATGCGCCAGGTCCAGCTCGTCGCGGGCGGCCTGGTGTTGGCCGGAATTGCGCTCGGCCTGACCGTGTCCCCGGCCTTTCTCGGGATTTCAGCCTTTGTGGGGGGCGGACTGATGGCGGCTGGCGCGACGGGATGGTGCGGTATGGCGCTGCTGCTTGGCCACATGCCGTGGAACCGTGCTGCGCGTTCCGGCTGAATATCGTGTCGCTTGCCGATATTCTGCCGGTCGTCGCTTCGGGGGCACTGATCGGCCTCGTGCTCGGGCTCGTGGGCGGCGGCGGATCGATCCTCGCGGTCCCGCTTCTCATTTATGTCGTCGGCGTCGATTCGACCCATGAAGCGATCGGGACCGCGGCGGTCGCTGTCGCGGTCAATGCTCTCGCCGGACTCGGCGGTCATGCACGCAGGGGCAATGTCAAATGGCCCTGTGCTTTCACTTTCGCTCTGGCTGGCGTCGTCGGTGCCGCGATCGGGGCAGAATTGGGAAAATCCGTCGACGGTGCGAGGTTATTGTTTCTGTTCGGTCTGTTGATGGTCGGTGTCGGGCTTTCCATGCTGCGCAAGCGCAAGAGGCCCGACGATCCGGGGGTGCGTCTCACGCGACGCAGCGCCCCCCATTTGCTTCCACGTCTCGTGCCGATCGGCTTCGGTGTTGGCCTGGGGGCTGGATTTTTCGGAATTGGTGGCGGATTTCTGATCGTGCCCGGCCTGATGGCAGCGACCGCGATGCCGATTGTCGCGGCCGTCGGGACTTCGCTGTTTGTCGTCGCCGCGCTCGGGACAACGACCGCGATATCCTATGCACTATCGGGGCTCGTCGACTGGGCACTCGTCGGATTGCTGATGGCTGGCGGAGCGGCGGGTGCCGTTTCGGGGATCGCGATCGGGCGCATTATGGCGGAACGCAAGTCGTTGCTCGAAAGACTCTTCGCTGTCCTCGTGATATCTGTCGGCATCTACATCCTGATCGGGGGCGCCTGAGCAGGGGGGGGCGCGAGCTGGGGCGAGGCTTCGAATTTGGCGGGGGATGACGCATGGCGGCGCGCTTGGTCGAGATTTTCTTGCCCGACGAGCAAATTGGAGAGCTCGAACTGGTGCTCGGACGCCATAGCCGGCGCTATTGGCGGGAGACGGTGCCGGGCGGCCAGGAGAAATTTAGCTGCATCGTCCAGCAGCGATATGCTGAGCGCCTGCTTGAGGACCTTTCCTCGAAATTCGGCGATATGCCTGACTTTACAGCCTATGTGTCGCAGCTTGAGGCGGTGTTGCCGCCGGTTGTCGAAAACGCGGAGACCGAATTGCCCGCGCAGGGTGCGCTGCGACCTCCGACTGCCCTCGAGCGTTTCTTCAGCCGCGACCGGATCAGCACCGATGAGCTATACGACGATATCGAAGAAAGCCTTCACGTCACGCCAAGCTATCTTCTGACCGTCGTGCTGTCGTCGACCATTGCGGCGCTGGGCATGCGCAGCGGGCAGACCGCGGTCGTGATCGGCGCGATGATCATCGCGCCGCTCCTCGGGCCGACGATGGGCGTCGCGCTCGCTGCGACCGTCGGTAATGGCAATCTCGGACGAAAGGCAGCAGCGACGTTGCTCGTCGGCTCGATATGCGCGGTCATGGCAGGATTTGTTGTCGGATTGAGCGTTTCGATCGACCCGCTCGTCGATGAATTGCGTAACCGCACGATCGTGCAGCCCGCCGATATCGTCCTCGCGCTTGCTTGCGGTGCCGCCGGAGTCCTCGCTTTCAGCCGCGGAGCCTCGCTTACGCTGGTCGGGGTGATGATCGCCGTCGCGCTCGTTCCACCGCTAGCCGCCACCGGCATCTTTCTCGGGATCGGCGAGCCTGTTGTCGCAGGCAACGCGCTTTTCCTGTTCGCGGTCAATCTCGTCTGCGTGAATGTCGCCGGAATCGTGATGTTTCTCGTACAGGGCCTCCCGCCCAAGAGTTGGCGGATGACCGGCGGCGTTCTGGGGCTCTGGGGTCTTGTCCTCTTCGCACTCGCGTCATTTGCAGCGGGCCGACTGATTTTCGGCCTGGGATCGATTGAAATGGTCGGGCGATATCTATTGGGCGGTCTTTGAGCCGTTGGGCTCAACGGGCTACACGGCCGCGCCACCGAAATCGCTCACAAGAAAAGATGCCGCGACGCCAACCATGATGAGGGCAAGCAGCCACCGTAACATGACAAGATGGCGCGGGTGCGAAAAATAGGCTCGCGCCTTGCTGGCAGCGAAGACGACCGCAAAATGGATGGTCGTTGCGATTGCCGCACTCGTTGCTGCCAGCGTGAGGGCATTGACTGGATTTAATGGCTCGCCGCCTAGAAAGCGCGGAACCATGACAAGGAAGAAGAGGTAGGATTTCGGATTGAGCAGATTGATCATCATTCCTGTCGCGAATGCGCGCCGCAGCGAATGGTGACGCTCGGGAAGGTCCATATTGCTTGCCGCGCTCCGCCACGTGTCGAATGCCAGCCACAGCATCAGGGCGGCGCCCGCGACGCGCAGCACCTTTTGCAGCATCGGGATCGTCTCGAGCAGGAGAGCCAGGCCCAGCGCCGCAAGCAGCGCGTTAACAAGCAATCCCAGTGCTACGCCGGCGACGGCTGCGGTTCCGCTACGCCGGCCTTCGGCGGCCGCAAGTCCAGCGAGCCAGGCCATATTGGGGCCTGGCGTGAGTTCGATCAAAAGGACCGCTAACGCAAAGCCGAGAAGGTCCAAAACCGCCGATCCTTTCGCGCCTTGATGGCGGTGCTCGAAACCGTCCGCCCATATCCTTCAGTGCATAATGCAATTTGAACGCGGTCAATGATTGGGAGGGGCCCCTGCTATTGTGCAGGAATATGCAGGAGATGGTCGATGCGCAACATTCTGGTTCATGCTGACGAGGATCCAGGGCTCGTGGCCCGGATCGAAAGCGTACTCGAAATCGGGCGGCGAAACCGTTCGCACCTCAGTGTGCTGGTCGCGACGCCTTATCGGCATTTCGTTGCCATGGACCCGTTCGGAGGCGCTTATCTGCTTAGGGACCGGATCGAAGAGGCACTGCGGAGCGCGGCGGTGGCCGCAAGCCCGCCGCGCGGACGCGCCAAGGCGAAATGACCATTGCCGCCGAGATCGATGCGCTGATCCGGCGCCTCGAGGCGTCGCGATTTGCAATGGTTGCATCACGGACCGGCTTAATCTGTTGGTTCGCTCGCAGGATAATGTCGTGACGCGCGGTCTCGGCAGCGTGCGCGGTTACGCCCGCGAGAAACGGTCGTGCGGGTTATGCAACGTGGTCAAGATGTCGATATCGCATTAGCGCTGGCGCCATAGGCGAACGCGCGTTTTCCGAGGCGGCGCCAATGCGTCAGATGCTGCTCGCGCGCTTCGCCGCGCCATGTCGCGGCGGCTTCGACGAGCAGCCCGAGAATGACCGCGCGGTCGTCGCCGGCGAGTTCGACGAGGTCACGCCCGCCAACAACGCTGCCGCGGCCTTCGAGGAACTGCGCAGCGAGATATCACTCCTTCAAGCCGCGATCGAAGGGCTTGCCGCTGCGAAGGGGAAGCTCCCCGACTACTCACCTACGCTTCGCACCATCGAGGCGCGCCTCGATCGAATCGATCAGCAAATCAAAAGCATCCACGGCAAGCTGGCTATGTGGCTCCCACCAATGACCTTAGCTGCCGAAAACGACCAGGCATCGCGATCCTGTGGTGCCGAGGATCGCAAATCCGTTGGCGAGGCTCGCGAGGCACTCGCAAGGGAACTTGGCAGCGTCGAGGGCATGATGAAGCAACGTCGGTCGAACCGACGAACAGGGCCGGTGGGTGATTTTGGCGGCTACCGGCAGTTTCTTGGCAGGAATGTTTGTGGCACTCGTTGGAGTGGCCATTCGGCCTTTAACGGCAATGCTACAGCTGCTCAGCAGCGATTGGCCCGTTCACTGGAATTTGGAAGTATGGCGGCAAGGCGGCCCAGGAGCGTGTTTTACCGGCCGTCGGGGTGGAAGCGACAAGTCGGCACGCGTCCGTCGCTTCTGGCAATTTTGCCGCCACATCACCCCGCGATTGGAGGCACTATTCGGCGCGGTGAGTGCTGTACTCCACAAGCCGCTAACCCCAAAAATAACAAAAGAAAAGTAACCGAATCTGGTGGCGAATTCGCATTGAAATCAGACGCGAATTCTCATAGACCGCCAATGCCGAAGCAGCTCTCCCATAGGCTGATTCGAAAATAGTAATCGGTGTGTGGAGAATATCATGAATCTGATCAAGAAAGTCGCGCTGTCGATTGCGGCGACCTCGTTGATTGCGGCGCCTGTCGTGGCGTCGGCTGCCCCCGCAGTGAACGGCGCTCGTGCGCTCGCAGCAGTTGACGGTGAGAGCGAGCTGGAAGGCAGCAGCTGGATCATCGCAATCATCGCTCTCGCTGCGATCGTGGGTGGCATCATCATTGCGTCGGACAATGACGACGACGCTCCGACCAGCCCGTAATTTCCGGCTGATTGGTACTTTTGAAGGGGCTCCGGAGTTCATCCGGGGCCCTTTTTCGTTGGTGGTCATTGTTGGATGTTTGGCATATCTGAAGTTCGGGGGCCGACAATCTGATGAGTGAGCAGTGGTAAAGCTGCCCCTCCAAAGGATCCTTGCGCAATTGGACCAATCCCATGCCGGAGCATCTTGACGAAAAGCATTGGGTCACGGTTGGCAACCATGCATCGGTGATCCCGCCGTCACGGCTCTCGAAACGGCAGCAAAGGGCCTTGCCAGCATTGCGGGTAGCTCGCAGCGGATGAGCAACGGTCCCTTCGGATTACCGCAGCGGCATCCTCAGGAAGGCGCTCGATCCAAGCGCAAAGGCCGCTGAAAAGTCATAAAACGTTATATATTACAGATAGTTGGCGGAGCGGGAGGGATTCGAACCCTCGATACGGTTTTGCCGTATACTCACTTTCCAGGCGAGCGCCTTCGACCACTCGGCCACCGCTCCGCATAGGCACCCGGTCATTTCGTGCGAAGCACGGAGCGTGAATCGGGTGCCGAACCAATTCGCACTGGAAGGCGCGCCCTAATCGCTCGGAGGGGCTTTCGCAAGCCGGTTGGCGGTGGCAGACAGGCGCGATGAGACAATTGCTCCTTGCCGCCGCTGCGGTTTCGCTCGTCCTTCCCGTCCATGCTCCGCTCCTCGCCGACGAAGCGGCATCGTCGCCGGGGCAGATCGTCGATGCTGCTCCCGCCGATGACTGGATTGCGATCGCGCCGTCCGACCTGCTGGTGATGGACCTGGCGGCGGACGCCATTGGCAACCCGCGTCGCGTCGTCATCCAGCTGATGCCGGCGCCGTTCAGCCAGGGCTGGATCGACAATATCCGCAAGCTCGCCGCCGCGCACTGGTGGGACGGGACGAGCGTCAATCGCGTGCAGGACAATTATGTCGTGCAGTGGGGCGATGCGACCGAGGAAAAGGCGCTGCCGGAGGGTTTGGTGACAGTGCCAGAGAGAAAATATGAAGCGCCGTTCGAGGATGATTTGCAGGCTGCATTGCGCGCGAAATTGAAGTCTGAGGAGGCGGAACTGCTAGCTGCCTTCCGTCAACCGCGAGACAAGAAGATTCGGGCGATTCAGTTGGCAATCCCTCGCGATCCATTCGCCGAAGAGACGATCGTTTTTCGCGGCTGGCCGATTGCCGTTGATCGTCAGGATCAGTCCGCGTGGCCCATCCACTGCTATGCCATGGTCGGCGTCGGCCGCAATCTGTCACCCGACACGGGTACGGGGGCCGAGCTTTACACGGTGATCGGTCACGCGCCGCGGCACCTCGATCGCAATATCGCGCTCGTCGGACGGGTGATCAGCGGCATCGAACATTTGTCGAGCCTGCCGCGCGGGACGGGAGCGCTTGGCTTTTACGAAGACGCGGCCCAACGCGTTCCTATCGTGTCGGTTCGTCTCGCGAGCGAATTGACCGGTGGCGACCGCCTGCACTTCGAATATCTGTCGACCGAAAGCGACAGTTTCGCGCGTTACGCCGACGCCCGCGCGAACCGCCGCGACCCCTTTTTCATCCGGCCCGCCGGCGGCGCCGACATTTGCAACATTCCCGTCCCGGTGCGACCGGTTGCTGCGGAGTAATCGGCTGTGGAGGATTTCACCATCGCCACGCCGCTGTGGCGCTGGCAGTCGGCGACCGCGCCGGGAGCCTGGCATTTTCTGACCATTGCGGGAGACGCAGCCGACGGCATACGTCTCGCCGCCATGTCGGGCCAATGGCTCGACGGGAGGGGCGGCTTCGGGTCGGCCAAGGTGCGCGCGGCGATCGGCGACACGGTGTGGAACACATCGGTCTTTCCGCACAAGGAAAGCGGCGGATGGCTGCTCCCGATAAAGGCGGCGGTGCGCAAGGCCGAAGCGCTGGCCGATGGCGATATGGTGACGGTTACGATCAGTCTTTAGGCGGTTCCGGCGTCCGCGAATCGCGCGCCTGCGCCTTGCGCTTGCGCAAGTTCGCGCGCAGCGCCTCGGCGAGGCGGCGTTCGCGTTCGAGGTCGGCGGGGGAGGGCGGCTTGCTCACGTCCCGCGCATTCGTCCGAATTCGGCGCCCCGTCAAGCCTCGCACCTTGACAGGCGAGGGTCGCCCCGCCATAGGCCGCGCCTGCCCCGCACACATCGGTCGCGGGCGTCCCGGACGCTGCTGTAGCTCAGTGGTAGAGCGCACCCTTGGTAAGGGTGAGGTCGAGAGTTCAATCCTCTCCAGCAGCACCATTTTCCGTCAGATGCGCGCGGCGAGCAGCCAGTCGTGGAACAGCTTTACCGCCGGCTGGCGCAGCGCGCGCGGGCGGCAGACGAACCAATAGCTGTACGGGCTGTCGACGTCGAAATCGAACAGGCGGACGAGGCGCGGGTCGTGCGCGTCGTCGAAGTGGTGGCCGTGCATGAAGGCGACCCCGATCCCCTGCGCTGCGGCTTCGAGCATCAGCGGCCCCGAATCGAAGAAGTCGATTCCGGCAGGCTCGAGATAGGGCATGCCGATCGCCTTTTTCCACTCGCTGAAGGTTTCGGGCATTTCGCGGTGGAGCAGGATGGTCAATCGCTGCAATTGTTCGGGAACCGCGATCACCCGGTCGCCGTCGGTCAGCGTTCTGGAGGCGATAGGGAACACCTTGTCCTGGTCGAGCCGCGCGGCATAGAGCGCGGGGTCGATCGAACGCGCGAGCGCGATGGCGACGTCGATGCCGTCGCCGAGGCGCGCCTCGGCGTGCGACATGGTGTCGATATCGATATGTAGCTCGGGATGCTCGCGCCTTAGTTCGGGCAGGCGCGGGAAGAGCCGCTGCTGCGCGAACAGCGGCAGCACGTTGAGGTGCAGGCGCAGCGACGCGTCAGGGCTGCCGACGCGGGCGATCGCGGCGCGCAATTCGTCGAGGATCGGCGACAGCTGATCCTGCAACTCGCGCCCGGTCTCGGTCAGCTTGAGCCCGTGATGATGGCGGTTGAACAGCGGCCGGCCGACGGCATGTTCGAGCGTCTGGATGCGGCGCGACAGTGCGGGCATCGACAGGCCGAGCTCGCTCGCGGCAGCTTTCACCGTGCCGTGGCGGGCGACCTCGAGGAAGGCCTCCATGCTGCTCAGGGGAGGAAGGCGTGGCATAAGTATCTCTGCCTAATGATGACATGGGGCGCGGTGACAAGCCAGAATTATTGTGCACTGCGGCATAAATTGGCGCTTGGTGCGGGGTCGCATTTCGGGAACCCGCTTCCTATCTTCCGCATTCTGACCATTTTGCAGGAGAAACGGCGTGGCCGAAGCAGCGGCAAAAGAGAAGACCGTCAAACTGCAGGTCGCGAATGCGCGCGCCGAGGAAAGCGGCGGCGGCATCGCGCGCATTCCACGCTCGGCGATGGCCGAACTCGGCGTTACCGAAGGTGACGTCATCCAGATCAGCGGCAAGCGGCAGACCGCCTCGCGCGTCGTTGCGCCCTATAGCGAAGACGAAGGTCTCGAGGTCGTCCGCCTCGACGGACTCCAGCGGGCCAATGCGGGCGCGGGCGCGGGCGATATGGTGACGCTGAGCCGCGTCGAAACGCGCCCCGCGACGCGCGTCGTCTTTGCCCCAGCGCAGGAGAATCTCCGCCTCCAGGGGTCGGCGCTCGCGCTCAAGCGCAGCTTTTTCGGGCGGCCGCTCGTCGCGGGCGATACGGTAGCGACGGCGGGGCAGCAGCGGCTTCCCGCGGGCGACATGCCGCCGCAGCTCCGCCAGATGCTCAACGCGCCAGCCTACGCGCTTGCCGAGGTGCGTCTGATCGTCGTCTCGGCCGTGCCGAAGGGCGTCGTCTTCATCGACGAGAATACCGAAGTCGAACTGCTCGCCGAATATCAGGAACCGCACGATGCGCGGCGCACCGACGTCACCTATGACGATCTTGGCGGGCTTGGCGAGACGATCGACCAGCTGCGCGAGATGGTTGAGTTGCCGCTGCGCTATCCCGAGTTGTTCCGCCGCCTCGGCGTCGACCCGCCGCGCGGCGTGCTGCTCCACGGCCCGCCGGGAACGGGCAAGACGCGCCTCGCGCGCGCCGTCGCGAACGAGAGCGAAGCGCAATTCTTCCTGATCAACGGGCCGGAGATCATGGGCAGCGCCTATGGCGAGTCCGAGAAGCGGCTGCGCGACATTTTCGAGGCGGCGGCGAAGGCCGCGCCCTCGATCCTCTTCATCGACGAGATTGATTCGATCGCGCCGAAGCGCGGGCAGGTGACGGGCGAGGCCGAGAAGCGCCTTGTCGCGCAGCTCCTCACGTTGATGGACGGACTCGAGCCGCGAACCAATCTGGTTGTTATTGCGGCCACAAACCGTCCCGATGCGGTCGACGAGGCGTTGCGGCGTCCGGGCCGCTTTGACCGCGAGATCGTCATCGGCGTTCCCGACGAGAGCGGGCGGCGCGAGATATTGGGCATCCACACGCGCGGCATGCCTCTCGCCGACGATGTCGACCTCGCCGAGCTCTCCCGTACGACCTTCGGCTTTGTCGGCGCCGATATGGCGGCGCTGACGCGCGAGGCGGCGATTGAGGCGGTGCGCCGCATCATGCCGAAGATCAACCTCGAGGAAGGCACGATTCCGCCCGAGGTGCTCGACGAGGTACGCGTCACGCGCGACGATTTTCTGGGGGCTTTGAAGCGTGTCCAGCCGTCGGCGATGCGCGAGGTGATGGTGCAGGCGCCCAAGACGCGGTGGAGCGACATCGGCGGGCTCGATGCGGCGCGCGAGAAGCTGATCGAGGGAATCGAGCTGCCGCTCAAAAATCCCGAGGCCTTCCGGAGACTGGGTATCCGTCCCGCCAAGGGCTTCCTGCTCTATGGTCCGCCGGGAACGGGCAAGACCTTGCTCGCCAAGGCGGCGGCGCGCGAATCCGATGCCAATTTCATCGCGATCAAATCGTCGGACCTCTTGTCGAAATGGTATGGCGAGAGCGAGCAGCAGATCGCGCGGCTGTTCGCGCGTGCGCGCGCCGTCGCGCCGACGATTGTGTTCATCGACGAACTCGACAGCCTCGTCCCCGCGCGCGGCAGCGGCACGTCGGGCGAGCCGCAGGTCACGGAGCGCGTCGTCAACACGATCCTCGCCGAGATGGACGGGATCGAGGAGATGCAGTCGGTCGTCGTCATCGGCGCGACCAATCGCCCGAATCTCATCGATCCGGCGCTGCTGCGTCCGGGGCGGCTCGACGAGCTCATCTATGTGTCGGTCCCCGATGCCGAAGGGCGCAGGCGCATCCTCGAGATCCATACGAAACGGATGCCGCTCGCCGAAAATGTCGACCTCGACGCGCTCGCGAAGCGCGCCGACCGCTTCACCGGCGCCGACCTCGAGGATCTGGTGCGCAGGGCCGGGCTTGCCGCGCTCAAGCGGTCGCTCGACAGCGACCTCGTGACGATGGACGACTTCGACGCGGCGATGAAGGACACGCGCGCCTCGGTGACCGAGGCGATGGAGCGCGACTATGAAAAAATCCAGGGCGAGATCAAGCAGAATGCCATGAGCGTCGATCCGATCGGTTTCTTCGCGCCCGGGATGCTCAAGCCCGTGCGCGATTCAAAACATGGCGAGGATCCGAAGGCCTAGCGCGGCGTCTCCGCGGGCGCGGGTGCGTCGGTGCGCAGCGCCGACCACCCCCACAGCACGAGGATCGCGCAGAATCCGGCCATCAGTCCGTATGCGACCATCGCGTGCCAATTGTAGAGCAGCACGCCGATCGCCGGCGAGACGATATAGGCCGACCCGTTGATCGACGCGGTCATGCCCGCGACCGCGCCCTGGTCGCGGCGCGGTACCGCGAGCGACGCGCCCGCGGTAAAGCCCGGGCGGAAGAGGCCGAAACCGAGCGAGGCGAGCGCAAAGCCGATGATGATCGCGTGCAGCCCCTCGGCAAGCCCCGTCATCAGCGTCCCGGCCGCGCCGAGCGCCGCGCCGACGAGCACCGCGGTGCGCGGCGTCAGCTTGAGCAGCGGGATGAGCCCCCATTGCGCGAGCAAGGTCGCAAAGGCACCCGCCATCATCACGATGCCGGTCATCGCCGCGCCTTCGTCGGGGTCGCTGCGCAGCGCGAGCCGGTCGAGGATCAGGAAGCCGATGACGCCGAGCATCATCGCCTGTGCCTGTCCGCCGAGCAGTCCGGCAACGAGCCACGGCCGTGGGCGGCGGTCCGACCAGCGGAGCGGCGGCTGGGGGTCGGCGCCCTCGGCTTCCTCGCCTTCCTCGTCGTCGCTGCGTGACGTGTCCGAAAGGCCCGCGGTGGGGTAGGGCGCGATTGCCCCGCGCGCGGCGAAGCGCGGCGTATCGCTCGGAAGCCGCCAGCGCAGCATCACGAGCACGAAAATCCCGATCAGCGCGAAGACGAGCAGCGGCCCCGACAGGCCGACAAAGGGCAGGATGAAGAAGGGCGCAACCGCAGGACCAATCACGGTGCCGAGCCCGAAGGAGGAGGAGACGAGCGACAGCGCCTGCGTGCGCTCCTCGGGATCGGTGCGCGCCGCGACATAGGCCTGCACCGCCGGCGGGGCGGCCGAGCCGAGCGCGCCGTACAGGCTGCGGAACAGCGCGAAGAGAAGGAAGGTCGCCCCCGCGGCGAGCCAGCCCGACAGCCCGGCCCACAGGATCAGCCCGCACAGTGCCATCGACGAGAGAAATCCGGTGATGCCGAGCGCCATCAGTGCCTTGCGTCCGCGCTTGTCCGACTGGCGCGCCCAATGCGGGGCGGTCAGCACCCAGAGCAGCGCCGACCAGCTGAAGGCGAGGCTGACCCAGACATCGGGGATATGGAGCTTGGCGCCGATCGCGGGGAGGATCGATTGCATCGCGGTATTGCCTGCCGCCGCGACCAGCATGATCGCGAACAGCACCGCCATGCGGTCGGCAGGGATCGCGCGCGATAATGTCGCCATGTCGCGCTCCTCCTCTTCGTGCGCCGCGCGCCCTCCCTACAACGGCGCGCCCGTCTGTCCACCGCGAAACGTGACTCTTTCCTTGCGCTTGCCCGCCGCATTTGCCACGCTTTTGGGAACGCCAACAACGCGAAAGCCATCATGACCAATCCGCGGGCGCAGGCCCAAGCATCGAAAGTCGCGCTGTCCCGCCGGATGCGCGAGCGGCTCAGACGGTTTTTCGGACCGTGGGGCATGTTCGTGAAAGGCTTTATCAAGCATCCGGTGATGGTCGGCTCGATCGTGCCTTCGTCCCCGACCCTGATCCGCCACATGCTGCGCCCCGTCGACTGGAAACGGACGAAGCTCTTCGTAGAATATGGCCCGGGCGTCGGCACTTTCTGCCGCCCGATCCTCGAGCATCTGCCGGGCGACGCGACGCTGATCGCGATCGATACCAACGAGGATTTCATCGACTATCTGCGCAAGGATATCCGCGACAGCCGCTTCATCGCGGTCAACGGGTCGGCGGCCGATGTCGAGGCGATCATCGCGGCGCACGGGTTCGATCATGCCGATTATGTCGTCTCGGGCCTGCCCTTTTCGACGCTTCCCGCGGGTGTCGGTCCTGCGATCGCCGCAGCGACGCACCGCGTGCTGCGTCCCGGCGGCGCTTTCCTCGTCTATCAATTTCGTGCCCGCGCGCGCGATTATCTCGCGCGCCATTTCGAGCGCATCGACAACGCGTTCGAATGGGTCAATGTGCCGCCCTGCTACCTCTTTTGGGGCTGGAAAGACTAGGATTCACTCGACATCGAGGTCGGGTTCAGCGAGCCCGAAGTTGAGCCGCCGCGACACGGTATAATCGACCGCGCCGACAACGAACCATGCAAGCGTCCAGCGCAGCCGGGTGAGCCACGAAGCGCTCGCCTTATGGCCTTCGCGCGTCACGACGCGCGATTCGGGCTGCATCCGCGCGACGAAATCGCGCATCGTTGCGGCGAAACCGGCGTCGGCGATGCGCAACATCGCCTCGACATTGACGAACAGGCTGCGGACGTCGAAATTGGCGGTCCCGATATAGACGACATCGTCGATGACGATCAGCTTCATATGCAGGCGGCATGGCCGATATTCCCACACTTCGGCGCGCTTGCGGAGCAAATAGCCGTAGAGCAGGCGCGAGGCGCCGATCGTCGCCGCATTGTCGGACTTGCCCGCCATGACGAAGCGCGCACGCCCGCGCGCCGCGACGCGGCCGAGCCGGCGGAGCATGCCTTGCCCCGGCGAGAAATAGGCCATCACCATGTCGACCGTACGCGCGGCGTCGAGGTCGCGGCGCACCGCCCGCGCCCAGGGCGACAGCCGCTGCGTCGGGCCGCCGACGAGCCACTCGACCGGCGTATCGTCGACGGGCCATTCGCGGATTATGCGCCGGAGCATCAGCAACTTGCCGTCATGGTTCACCGTATAGTCGTGGACCGCGTCGAACCACCGTGCAATCCGCGCCACCGCCGGTCCACGAACCGAAAGGCCGAGATCGAACCAGCACCGGCTGTCATGCTCCGACAGATAGGCATCGGCGATATTGAAGCCGCCCGTGAGTGCGACCTCTTCGTCGACGAGTATGAGCTTCTGGTGATTGCGGACCAGATAGCTTGAGCGCCAGCGGCGCGAAAAGAAGGTCACGCTTCCCCCCGCTTCGCGCAGCGGCGCAAAAACATGGTCCGACAGGTCGGCGGAGCCGAAGCTGTCGATGATCATCCGCACGCGCACACCGCGCCGGGCGGCGGCAACGAGCGCGTCCAGAACGCGCGTGCCTGCGCCGTCGGCCTCGAAAATATACATGATGATGGCGATGCTGCGCGTCGCGCCCGCCAGCATCGCGAGCAGGCGTTCGCGCCGCACATCGCCGTCGACGATGACCTCGAGGTCGTGCCCTGCCACCTTTGCGCTTATCACCTCGGTCTCGCTGGCGGGGCGGAGGGGGTCGGTCATGCGCTGCTCATAGGCTGCGCGCGCCGCCTGCCGCAAGCCGGGGGTTCGATTGACATTGGCGCCCCTCCCTGCTAGCGCGCAGCGCTTGCCGCCACGCCTCTGGCTAGCCTCTCCTCAATCCAAGGAATTATCATGGCCCGCGTTACCGTCGAAGATTGTGTCGACAAGGTTCCCAACCGTTTTGACCTGGTTCTGCTGTCGGCGCACCGCGCCCGCGAAATCTCGGGTGGTTCGGAACTGACGGTCGACCGCGACCGCGACAAGAATCCGGTCGTCGCGCTGCGCGAAATCGCCGAGCAGACGATTCGTCCTGCCGAACTTCAGGACACGCTCGTCGGGTCGATGCAGAAGGTGGTCGTCGACGATGACGATACTCCCGACGAAATCAGCTCGATCTCGCGTTCGGCCGAGGCGCTCCGCCTGACCGCGGCGGCTCCGCCGCGCAGCCCCGCGGGCGGCGGGGGCGATTTCGACTGATCGTCGAAGCCGAGCAACAATCGCCAAGGGGGCCGCGGGAAACCGCGGCCCTTCTTGCTTCAGACGAGATGCGCCAGTCGCGCGATCCGAATGGTGTTCGACGCCAGCAACGGCGCGACGATCGTTGCCATCCGTGCGGCGCGTGGCGAACCGGCCTCGATATTGAACAGGCTGTTGGCGATGACGTCGGCGATCTGCACGCCTTCGGACCGGCGGCTGTCGGCAAGCGAGGCCTTGCCCCATCCCGCAAGCCCTTTCTGGATCGTCGCGCGCACGCGTTCGAGGATCGCCGGGTCGTAGCGCCCGTCGTCGATCACGACGTCGGTGCAGACACCGCCGGTCTCGGGGAGCCAGCTTGCGATCGCGAGGTCGAGCAGCGCGGCATAGATCGCAAGATCGGTTGGCGGCGCGCCGCCGCTTTCCGCTTCGAGTTCGCTGCGCCGCGCCACTGCGACCCATGCGCGGCCACCTGCGCGGTCGAAGAGTTCGAGCAGATAGGCGCGTTCGGTGAGGCTGATCCGGCTGCCCTTGAGCTCGCCGCGCAGCCCGGTCACCGCGCGAAAGCGTTCGTGGATCGCCGCGGCCGTCTCGGGGGTCAGCATTACGGCGGCAAAGGTCATGGCCCCCGCGTTGAACCCGCCCGATTCGTCGCAATAGATTGTCATTGACCCGCGATCATTGCGCGGCGGGACAGGGGTAACGCTTTTTCATCAGCGCCTCGAATGCCGAATAGACGCTGACCGAGCGTCGCGCCGCGGGCGGATAGCTGCGCAGATGCCCCAGCCATTCCTCGGGCGTCAGCGAACCCGATTCGGGCGGGCAGCTCGTCGTCGGGCGTCCGGCGCGCCGCTGCGCGTCGATCCGCGTCTTGTAACGATGGCCTGCGGCGATGACCTCATTCTTCAGCCGCACGCCATCGGGCGTGGCGATGGCGAGCGGGCCGAGCCGGGAGATCGAGTCGGCGCGCGCGAGAAAGGCGGCGATGCTCATGTCGCCGGGGGTCATCGCGGTAAGCGTGACGCCCGCGCCGAGGGCAAGGAGGGCCGAAGCCATGCGCGCCTTGGTTGGCGCGATCATGCCGTCAGCCGGTTGCTACGCCGCCCCCTCATGCGCCCCGCTGCTTCAATCAGGCGCCCTGCGGATTGGCGCCGCCAAAGGGGCGCGGCTTGCGTTTGATCTGCGGGAGCGAACCGGCGTGGCCCTTGATCGGCGTTCCCGAACGGTCGCCATCGCTTTCGCGGCCGATGTCTTCGCCCTTGATCGCGCGCTTGGCTTCCTCGCCCGACAGCGTTTCATATTCGAGCAGCGAGGCGGCGAGCAGGTGCAGTTGGTCGATATTGTCGGTGAGCACCTTGCGCGCGGTCTTTTCGCCTTCCTCGACGAGGCGGCGGACCTCGGCGTCGATCAGCTTTGCCGTTTCCTCCGACATATTCTGCGCGCGCGACACGCTGTGGCCCAGGAATACCTCGTCCTGATTGTCGCGGTAGCGCAGCCAGCCGAGCTTTTCGGACATGCCATATTCCATGACCATCGAGCGCGCCATGTCGGTCGCCTGCTGGATGTCGTTCGATGCGCCGGTGTTGAGTTCGTCCTTGCCATAGATCAGCTGCTCGGCGATGCGGCCGCCGAAGCACAGCGCGAGCCGCGCCTTCATCTGCTTCATATTGGTCGAATAGCGGTCGCGTTCGGGGAGGTTCCACGTCACGCCGAGCGCGCGACCGCGCGGGATGATCGTGACCTTGTGCAACGGGTCGTTGCCTTCGACGTGGAGCGAGACGAGCGCATGGCCCGCTTCGTGATAGGCGGTGGCCTTCTTCTCGTCCTCGGTCATCACCATCGAGCGCCGCTCGGCGCCCATCATGACCTTGTCCTTGGCTTCCTCGAACTCGTTCGAGGCGATCAGGCGCTTGCCCCGGCGCGCCGCGAGCAGCGCCGCCTCGTTGCAGAGGTTGGCAAGGTCGGCGCCCGAAAAGCCCGGCGTGCCGCGCGCGACGCGGCGCAGATCGACGTCGGGCGCGAGCGGCTTCTTGCGCGTATGCACCTCGAGAATCTTCTGGCGACCCTCGATGTCGGGGCGCGGGACGACGACTTGCCGGTCGAAGCGGCCGGGGCGCAGCAACGCAGGGTCGAGCACGTCGGGGCGGTTTGTCGCGGCGACGATGATGATGCCCTCGTTCGCCTCGAACCCGTCCATTTCGACGAGGAGCTGGTTGAGCGTCTGTTCGCGCTCGTCATTGCCGTTGCCAAGGCCTGCGCCGCGGTGGCGGCCCACAGCGTCGATTTCGTCGATGAAGACGATGCACGGCGCGTTGCGCTTCGCCTGTTCGAACATGTCGCGGACACGGCTGGCGCCGACGCCGACGAACATTTCGACAAAGTCCGAGCCCGAAATGGTGAAGAAGGGAACGCCCGCTTCGCCCGCGATAGCGCGCGCGAGAAGCGTCTTGCCGGTACCGGGCGAGCCGACGAGCAGCGCGCCTTTCGGGATCTGGCCGCCGAGCTTCGAGAATTTGGTCGGGTCCTTCAGAAACTCGACGATTTCCTCTAGCTCTTCGCGCGCTTCGTCAATGCCCGCGACATCGTCGAAGGTCACGCGGCCCTGCTTTTCGGTGAGCATTTTCGCGCGCGATTTGCCAAAGCCCATCGCGCCCGAGCCATTATTCTTCTGAACCTGCCGGAAAACGAAGAAGGCGATGCCGAGGATCAGGATGAAGGGCAGCGACTGGAGCAGGAAATACATCCAGATATTGCCGGTTTCCGCAGCCTTGCCGTCATATTTGACGTCGTGGGTATTGAGTAGCTTGAGCAGTTCGGGATCGCGCACGACATTGGCGGTGAAGCGCTCGCCTCCGGTAAGCTCGCCCGTGACGCGATCATCGGAAAGAACGACTTCCTTGACCGCGCCCTCTTCGACCTTCTGGCGGAACTCGGAATAGGCGAGCGTCTCGCCTACAGGCTGCGAGGCGCCGCCGAAGACCGATGCGACCATGAGCATGGCGAGCAAAATGCCCGTCCAGATCATCACGCTCTTCATCCAGGGGTTGCCCTGCGGTTCCTTGTCGTCCTGCATCGGAATCTTTCCAAACGCGCGCGAAATGCGCGCTCCTACCTGCACAAGATAGGATAATCGGGTTAAATGACAATGAGGCAATCAGCCCTTTTTCGGGGGTGTCCGGCGCGGCGCCGCCGAAATGCGCCAGATCGTGCCTTCGAGCCCGCGGACGGTGTCGATCAGCAGGCTCCCGATCATCGCGCGTCGGCCATCGCGCATCGCGGCGATCACGCCGTCGAGCGTCGCGCCGCGGATCGACAGATGCGGCGCGTGCGCGTGCAGGCGGGCGCTGACAATGCGGCGGAAAATCTCGGGCGGATAGCCATCGTCGCGGATGACCGCGACGTCGGAGGCGTCGGGCCATGATGCCATCAGCCGCTCGGCCGCCCAGTCGAGCGCGTCATCGGCCTCGGCAAGCCATTCGGCCGAACGGGCGGCAGCCTCGGCATCGAGCGCTGACTGCGATTTCAACGCCTGACGCAGCCGCGCGCGGTCGAAGCGATTATCGCTGTTCGACGGATCGTCGACAAAGGGCAGGTCGTGGTCGAGCGCGAGATCCAGAAGTTGCGCGCGGCGCCAGCGCAGAAGCGGGCGCAGGATCGTGCCGTTGCGCGCGCGGATCGCCGCCAGCCCGCCGACCCCGCTGCTGCGGTTGAGCCGCATGACCATCGTTTCGAGCTGGTCGTCGGCATGATGCGCGGTCGCGATGAAATCGACCTTGTGCGCGACGCGCCATGTTTCGAGCAGCCGGTAACGCTGCGCGCGTGCCGCAGCCTGGAGCGAGCCGCGGATCGGTTCGGGCGGGACCAGAATGGCGTGGGGGATATGCTCGCGCGCGCAAAATCCGGCGACCATGCGCGCCTCGTCGTCCGATCCCTTGCGAAGGCCGTGGTCGACCGTTGCTGCCCGAACCTGACCGGGAAGCAAGCTCGCCATCAGCCAGAGCAACGCCATGCTGTCGGGACCGCCCGAAACGGCGATCCCATAATCGCGTCGATGCCAGTCGGGGCCGACGAGCGCGGACAGATCGAGCGCGAAGCGCTCGATCGCCGCGTCGGCCTCAGCAGCCGGCTTTTGCTTTTGCGGCGGCTGCATCGCTGCGGACATCCTGCGGGGCCTTGTCGCCATAGACGTCGTCGAGCTCGCGGAACGCCTTGCACGCATCGGCCTTGCGGCCGAGCTTGTCGAGCGCGATGCCCATGTACATCAGGCTGTGCGGCGCGCGCGCGCCGTTCGGCCGATCCTTGTAATTGTTATAGAAGGCCACCGCGGCAAGGCTGGGCTTCCCTTCGTCGAGATAGGCGCGGCCAAGCAGATTTTGCGCATAGCTTGCCAGATTGTGGCTCGGCCATTTGCCCACCACCTGTTTAAGCTGCGCCTGCGCCTCGGGATAGAGTTTGGCGTTCCAGAGCCGGTAGCCATAATTATAGCTGTCCTCGACCTCATTCCCGCTCGCCGGGATTTCGACCTGCTTGACGAGCGCGAGACGTGCGGCGTCCGGGCTCGCGGGCTTCCTGGCCGGAGCGGTGGTTGCCGTGCTGTTGGTTGCCGTCGTCGCGGTTGCGGCCGGCTTGGGTGTCGCGGTGGGCGCCGGCGTCAGACTGGCCGGCGTCGCTGTGGTGTCGGGGCTCGCCAGCCGCTTGTCGATGTCGGCCTTATAGGCGGCGAATGCCTTTTCGAGTTCGCGAAGCTGGAAGGCATTTTGTTCGGTCTGCCCGGTGAGTGACTGGAGCTGCGCTTCGAGCGCGTCGACGCGCGCGGTAAGGTCGATGACCGGCGCGTTGGCACGGGCGCGCTCGCCCGGCGTGTTGTCGGGTGCGATCTCGCCTTCGAAAAAGGTCGGGCTGCCGCCGGGAAACACCGTGCGCTGCACCGCGCGCATTTCCTTCTCCAGCCGCTCGACGCGCTTGTCGAGCCCTGCCTGCTGTGCCCCCGCACCCGGTGCGATCGTGGCGAGCGCAATGGCACTAGCCCCCGCGACAATCAGTCTGTTCTTCATCATTTGCCGTTGGCCCCTAGCCATTAACCATATTGAGAATGTTTCCTAACGCCGCAAACGGCGTCAGTGCAAACCAAAATCAGTCCAGAATCGACGGCAGGCGCGCGCGATCCGACGTTCAGCCGACGTCAGCCGGGGCGACGTTGCGTTCCTGCCGCGTCGCCGCTGGCGGAGCCGCCGCTTCGCGTAAGAAGGTCCGCCGGCTTGAGCGAGACGCCCTTTACGAGCGTATCGGCAGGGCCGATCGCCCCGACATCGCGCCCGCCGACCGTGACTTTCAGCGCTTGCGGAATGCTCGTGCGCAGCGTGAACTGTTCGATATAGGCGGGCGGAACCTCATAGGTCTCGCCCGGGTCGAGCGTGCGCCAGTTTTCTGTCTTGCCCTCTGCATCGTCGAAACCGATCCAGACTTCCGAAAGTCCGGTCAGCACGACCGGGGCATCGGGGGCGACATTGGCGCCGTTGGGGGCCGCGGCCTTTTCGACCGACGGCGCGGCAGCGGGGGCTTCGGATGCATCGGCATCGCGGTTCTGCGCAGCGATCAACGCTTCGTCGGGTTCGACCGACAGGAAGCGCCAGACGCCATAAGCCGAGGCAAGAAGCGCTGCGACGATGACGACGGTCCAGACGAGGCGCGGCGTCGGCAGGCGCGCCGGGTCAGTCGGCTCATAGGCCTCATAGGCCGGGCGCGCGCCATAGTCGTCGTCTTCGAGCTCCTGACGGACCGACGCACCGATCTCGGCTTCGGGAAGGTCGACGGCGCGGGCGTAGGCGCGCGCGAAGCCGGTCACATAGGTGCGGCCGGGAAGTTCGGAAAAATCGGATTTCTCGAGAGCGGCGAGGTGGCGCTGCGTGATGCGGGTGCGCGTCGCGACGTCGGCGAGCGAAAGCCCCGCCGCTTCGCGTGCCAGCCGAAGCCGGTCGCCCGTGCGCGTGATCGCCAGTTCGCCTTGGGTGGCGACCTCTTCCTCATCCATTGCTGTCTCCGTGACGATCGACTGCAACCCGGTTCGACCGCTTTACTGTTCATCGCATCGACGGCGCGCGAAAGTCAAATGGAGTTCGGTGGACGGCAGGCCAAATGGACGAAGATTTCGGCCTGTCTGAAAATGTTTAGCCGAAATCTGTCAGGCTAAAGCACATATTTGCTGAGGTCCGTGTCGCCCACGACATCGGCGAGTTGTTTGTCGACATAGGCGGCGTCGATTTCCAGCGTCGTGCCCGCCATGTCCTCGGCGGTGAAACTCACCTCTTCGACGAGCCGCTCCATCATCGTCTGCAGGCGGCGGGCGCCGATATTCTCGACCTTTTCATTCACCTCGGCGGCGAGGTTCGCCACACGCGCAATCGCCTCGCGCGTGAAGCTCAAAGTCACGCCCTCGGTCGCGATCAGCGCCGAATATTGTTCGGGGAGGCCTGCCTTGGTCTCGGTCAGGATGCGTTCGAAATCCTTTTCGCTGAGCGCGCCGAGTTCGACGCGGATCGGCAGGCGGCCCTGGAGTTCGGGGAGCAGGTCGGAAGGCTTGGCGACATGGAAGGCGCCGCTCGCGATGAACAGCACATGGTCGGTCTTCATCGGCCCATATTTGGTCGCGACCGTCGTGCCCTCGATCAGCGGCAAGAGGTCGCGCTGGACGCCCTCGCGGCTCACCGATCCGCCGCGCACGTCGCTCACCGCAATCTTGTCGATCTCGTCGAGAAAGACGATCCCGTTCGCCTCGGCATCGCCGAGCGCGACGCGCGCAACATCGTCCTGGTCGAGGCGCTTGTCCTGCTCTTCCTCGAGCAGCCGCGTCCACGCTTCCATCGCTTTCATGCGGCGGCGCTTCTTGGGGCCGCCGCCAAGCGCCTTGCCGAGCATGTCGGAGAGGTTGATCATCCCGACCTGCCCCGGCTGGCCTGGTAACTCGAACGGCATCGACGGCGTATCGGTCACTTCGATCTCGACGTCGCTGTCGGCCAGATGGCCGTCGCGAAAGCGCTGGCGAAAGCTTTCGCGCGTCGCCTCGCTCGCGCCCTTGCCGGTGAGCGCATCGAGCAGCCGGTCCATCGCGGCTTCCTCGGCGGCACCGCGCACCGCCTCGCGGCGGCGGTCGCGTTCGAGCCGCACCGCTTCCTCGACAAGGTCGCGCGCAATCTGTTCGACGTCGCGGCCGACATAGCCGACCTCGGTAAATTTGGTTGCCTCGACCTTGATGAAGGGCGCGTCGGCAAGTTTGGCGAGGCGCCGCGAAATCTCGGTCTTGCCGCAGCCGGTGGGGCCGATCATCAGGATGTTCTTGGGACTTACCTCGTCGCGCAAGTCGGGGCCGAGCTGCTGGCGGCGCCAGCGATTGCGCAGCGCGACCGCGACGGCGCGCTTTGCGGCGTCCTGTCCGATGATATGCGTGTCGAGCGCGGCGACGATCGCCTTCGGGGTCAGATCCTTGTTCATGCTTTTCAGGCCTGGATTTCGATGAGTTCTTGGGTGAACTGGTCGTTGGTATAGACGCAGATGTCGGCGGCGACTTCCATCGCCTTGCGCGCGAGGACGGCGGGGTCCTTCTCATATTCGGCGAGTGCGCGCGCTGCCGAGAGCGCGAAGTTTCCGCCCGATCCGATCGCCGCGATTCCGCCCATGGGTTCGAGTACATCGCCGTTGCCGGTGATGACGAGCGTCACCTCCTTGTCTGCGACGATCATCATCGCCTCGAGGTTGCGCAGATATTTGTCGGTGCGCCAGTCCTTGGCGAGTTCGACCGCAGCACGCAGCAACTGGCCATTGTGGCGCTCGAGCTTGGCCTCGAGACGCTCGAAAAGCGTGAAGGCATCGGCGGTCGCACCCGCAAAGCCGCCGATCACGCTGCCATCGTGGAGGCGGCGTACCTTTTTGGCATTGGGCTTCATCACCGTCTGGCCCATCGACACCTGCCCGTCGCCGATCACGACGACCTTGTCGGCGTTGCGGGCGGAAAGGATGGTGGTTCCGTGCCAGGGCGCGGCACTCTGCGCATGAGGGTCGGTCATGCGGCGGGATATGGGCGATGGGCGCGGGCGCCGCAAGGGGAGGGGTCTGCGAAGCGCGTCAGGCGGCCCAGGCGAGCAGGGCGCGCGCGCCTTTTCGGAGGTCGAGAAGGTTGGGGTCGTCGAACTGGGCAGCTTGTCCGACCAGGATCGAAACCTCCGCGACGCGGCAATCGCCTGCCAGCGGTAGCAAGGTCATCATTCCCTTGGCGTTCGCGACCGTGGCGGGGTCGAATGGCGCCACCAGATGATGCAGGTGAAAATAGGGACCGCGCACGAGCTCGCTGGCGGCATTGGGATCGATACTGCAGTCGCGTTCATCGCGCGTCGGCGACAGATGGGCCACTTCGAGTGCTTCGTCCAAATGCAGCGGACGCTCGCGCCCATAATCATAGAGGCGATAGGTGGTGTCGCAATTTTGCTGGACCTCGACGATCGTCAGGCCCGCGCCGATGGCGTGAATCGTACCGGCCGGATTGTAGATGAAATCATCGACATGGGCGCGTCGCCAGTCGATCATGTCCATGATCGATCCGTCGAGCGCGGCTGCTCTCAACGCCTCGTGATCGGTGTTCCGGTTCAGGCCGACGCCAATTCGCGCATCGTCATCGCCCGTGACGACAAGCCAGCATTCGTCTTTGCCGCATGGCGCCCCTGTTCGCCGCGCGACCTTGTCGTCGGGATGAACCTGGATCGACAGCCGTTCGCTCGTGAACAGAAACTTCAACAGCGGCGAGCGCGTATCGTCGGGTGGCGGCAGGAACCAGATCTCGCCAATCCGTCCATCGCCAAGATCGCCGAAGTCCTTCCCCGGATGCCTGCGGCCCCAGGGCTTCTCGACGATGCGCCGTTCGAGCAGCCGGAAGCCGGCCTTGCCGTTTCGGAACGCGTTCGAGGGGGCATACATGGCGTCAGGCCGCCCGCGGGATTCGATTGGGAGCGCTCTGGCCGGGCTGGTCGGGCCACAGGCCGCGCGTGTCATAGACGAACTTGTCCGCCCGCTCTTCGAGCGGGATCGACTTGAAAAGTTCGTGATCGACGAGCACGATCAGAAGGTCGCATTTTGCGAGCGCCGTGTCGAGGTCGACGAGCGTTGCACCCGTACCCGCGAATTCCATCGGCAGGCCGCGTGCATAGGGTTCGACGATCGCGATCTGTTCGCCGAAGCGGCGCGCGAGGGCGGCGGCGACCTCGACCGCGGGGCTTTCGCGAAAATCGTCGATGTTGGGCTTGAACGCGAGACCGAGGCAGGCGACCCGCGCCCGCGGGTGCTGCGTGATCAGCATTTCGGCGGCGCCGATGACGTGCGCGGTCTTGGCGAGATTGACCTCGCGCGCGGTGCGGATCAGGCGGCTCTGGTCCGGCGCACCGTGGACGAGGAACCAGGGATCGACCGCAATGCAGTGCCCGCCGACGCCGGGGCCGGGCTGGAGGATGTTGACGCGCGGGTGGCGGTTGGCGAGGCGGATGACCTCCCAAACATCGACGTCCAGCGCCTCGGCCATCATCGACAGCTCGTTGGCAAAGGCGATGTTGACGTCGCGATAGCTGTTTTCGACGAGTTTCACCATCTCGGCAGCGCGCGCCGTGGTGGTCACGCACGCGCCGCGCACAAACTGGCGATAGAATGTCATCGCGCGCCGCGCGCAGCGCGGGGTGATACCGCCGATACAGCGGTCATTGTCGACGAGTTCGACGAGGATACGGCCGGGCAGCACACGCTCGGGGCAGTAGGCGATGAAGATGTCGGCAGCGCCCGCGCAGGTCCCCGGCACCTTGAGGTCGGGGCGTAGCTCGGCGAGCAACGCCGCGACCGTCTCGGTCGTCCCGACGGGCGACGTCGATTCGAGGATGACGAGGTTGCCGGGAACGAGGACGGGCGCGATTGCGCGCGCTGCGGCCAATACGTGGCTGGTGTCGGGGCGATGCTCGTCGTCGTGGGGTGTCGGGACCGCTATCACGAAGGAATCGGCGGCGGTCACCTTGGTCGATGCGGTCAGCACGCCGCGTGCAACGACGCCTTGGACCAACCCGTCGAGGTCGATTTCCTCGATATGCACCTTGCCGCTGTTCACCGTGTCGACGACCGCCTGGCTGACGTCGACCCCGGTCACGCGGCAGCCCGAGCGCGCGATCAGCGCGGCGGTCGGCAGCCCGATATAGCCGAGCCCGAGGACGCAGACGCTCTGTTCGGTATCAATGGGCACGCGCGATGATCTCCGCAATTCGCGTTGCCGCCTTGCCGTCGCCGAAGGGATTGTGCGCGCGGGCCATGGCGGAATAGGCGGCATCATCGTCCAAAAGGCTGAAAATTTCGGAAACGATGCGGTCCTTGTCGGTGCCGACAAGCCGCGCGGTGCCCGCCACGATCCCCTCGGGGCGTTCGGTGGTTTCGCGCATCACCAGCACCGGCTTGCCGAGCGACGGCGCCTCTTCCTGCACCCCGCCGCTGTCGGTGAGCACAAGGTGGCTCATCGTGAGCAGGCGGACGAAGTGCGGATAATCGAGCGGATCGATGAGCGCGACGTTGTCGAGCCCGCCAAGGATTGGCTCCATCGCACTCCGGACATGCGGATTCGGGTGTACGGGGAAGATCACCGCGAGATCGGGGCGGGTGGCGATTGCGGCGATGGCGCCGGCGATTGCCTTCATACCCTCCCCGAAATTTTCGCGCCGGTGCGAGGTGACGGCGACGATCTGCTTGCCCGCGAAGCGCGCTGCCAGCGGGTCGAGGCCGGCGGCGAGTGCGGGTTCTTCCTCGATCCGAGCGCGCGTCGCCAGCAGCGCATCGATCACCGTGTTGCCGGTAACATGGATGCGCTCGGCCGGGATATTCTCCGCGCGCAGCGCGGCGGCCGCGGTCTCGGTCGGCGCGAAATGCATATCGGCGACGGCTCCGGCGACCTTGCGATTTACCTCTTCGGGCCAGGGTTGATAGATATCGCCACTGCGCAGCCCCGCTTCGATGTGGCTCACCGGGATCTTGCGAAAATAGGCGGCGATCGTTGCCGCCATCGTCGTCAGCGTGTCGCCGTGGACGAGGACGCGGTCGGGCTTTTCGTCATCGAATGTCTTGCCGAGGCTTGTGACAAGGCGAGCGAGCAGCGCGTCGAGCGTCTGGTCGGGAGTCATGACGTCAAGATCGACGTCTGGCGTAATGCGCGCTATGCCCAGCACCTGGTCGAGCATCTCGCGATGCTGCGCCGTTACGCAGACGCGCACGTCGATGCCCGACTGCCGATGCAAGGCGTGGACGACCGGGAACATCTTGATCGCTTCGGGACGGGTGCCGAACGCAATGGCTATCTTGTTGGTAACGCGACCTGTCGTTGGATGCGATTCCAAGGGCATAAACTAGTGGCCTTCTCAGGGAGTCTTCAAACCACCTTAGCGCAAAGCTCTTGCCGGTCGCTTAACTTGGCTCTAATCGCCGCGCCGTTCGCTACGGGATTCTCGGGCACCGGCCTGAAGCATGTTTCCCCGCACTGCATGGCATCCATCAAGGGGCGGATGGAATGTCTTTTTTGGTAAGATACTGAACAGCTTGTACAGGCCAATATGTCCTTTCTAGATTTCCTGAAGCGTCGGCCACGCGAGGACCGGGTGCTCGAAGCGCCGTCGCGGATTCCTTTCGGCCAGCGTGTCTACGCTATTGGCGACATTCACGGGCGCGACGACCTGTTCTGGCGGCTTCTGGAAAAAATCGAAGCCGACAATGCGGCACGCGAAAAGGCTTATACGACGCTGATCTTGCTGGGCGACCTGGTCGACCGCGGACCGGATTCGGCGGCAGTCGTGGAACGGGCGCTCTGCCTGGGACCACCGTTCGATATGGTCAGGTTGTTGATCGGCAATCACGAGGAATGTTTTCTGGCGGCGCTTTCGGGCGATCCGCGGCGCGTTCGTTATTTCATTCGCATTGGCGGCGACGCGACCATCAAGAGCTATTGGGGCGACGATGCTTCCTATTCGGCAGCGGATTTCGACGAGGTTGCAGCACGCCTTCCGAACCTCGTTCCGCAATCGCATGTCGATTTTCTTGGGCGCGGCGAAGACATGATCCAGATAGGTGACTACGTTTTCGTGCACGCGGGCGTGCGGCCTGGCGTACCGCTGGACCGGCAGCAAATCTCCGATCTGCGCTGGATTCGCGAGGAATTTATCGAGGGTCATCATGATCATGGCTTAACGGTCGTCTACGGCCATACCATTTCGGACACCGTCGACGAAGCGTGGGGGCGCATCGGGATCGATACCGGTGCCTATCTGACAGGTCGGCTGACTGCGCTAGGGCTGGAAGGTTGCGAACGGTGGATCCTCGATACCGCAGATTTGCAGGCGCAATAGCGCGCTTTCGAATTCGGATGGGCAATCGAAGCTTGGCTTCGCCGGTCCCACAGCATAGCAGTTACGGATAATGAATTTGGGATGGAAGTGCGTTGATGAAGCCTAAGACCAAGCCTGCGAGGTTCGAAGACATTTCCGCACGCCGCTCGATCTGGATATTGGGCGCTTTCGTCGCCATCATCGCGCTGATGGGCGGCGGATCGCGCTACGATATCGCATCGACCCCTCTTCTGCGCGCGTTTGCGACATTTTCCGCTTTCGCCGTGATCGCGCTCGCTCCGCTGCAGACCTGGCGCGCTATGCGCATTCCGTTTATATTGCTGGCGGCGCTGGCGATCTGGATGGGAATTCAGTTGATTCCCTTGGCCCCGGGGCTGTGGTCGGAGTTACCGCTGCGGGGCCAGATTTTCGCGATCGATCAGTTGCTGGGCATGCCCGACCGCTGGCGTCCAATCAGCATGGCGCCTTCGCTGACGGTCAACAGCCTTTTGTCCCTCACCGTCCCTTTCGCAGCATTGCTGGTCGCGGCGACGCTCCCGGCCGCTGAACGGGTCCGTCTATGGTGGGCAATTTGGGGCTTGGGCGTGGCTTCGGTCGTTTTCGGTCTGCTGCAGATCATGGGCGGGCCGCGCAGTATTTTCTATCTCTACCGCATCACAAACGACATGTCGCCAGTCGGTCTTTTCGCCAATCGCAATCACCATGCACTGATGCTGTCGCTGTCGATCCTAGCGGCCGGATGGCTGATTTCCAACGAAGTCCTGCGGCGGAAGCGCCGCCCGTTGCTGATCCCGGCGATGATTGGCAGCATCGTCGTATTTCTTTTGTTCACGCTGATTATCGGTTCGCGAATGGGGCTTGTAGGCGGCGCTGCCAGCGTCATCCTGGTTTATGTCGTCGTGCGCTGGTCCTACCGTTTCGAGCCCAAGCCGATCAATCAGATATCGGCTCGCCGGGGTGGCCGCGGCTCGCCGCCGGGCCGCGACAACCGCGCAAGGCGCATTTTCCGGACGCTTCTTCCCTTCGTACTTATCGCCGGCTTGGCGACGCTCTTCTATTTTTCGGGGCGCGAGAATGCGGTCGGCCGCCTGTTCGATGGCGACGGGGTAGAGGAAATTCGCGTCGCTACCTTCGGTACGATCACCGCCATGGTGAAACAACAATGGTTGTTCGGCACCGGTTTTGGCTCTTTCGCTCGCGTCTATCAGATCGTCGAGCCTGATTCAGCGCTTCGCGAAGCCTATCTCAACCAGGCTCACAACGACTGGCTTCAGCTGCTGATCGAAGGCGGTTTGCCGGCCGCCCTGATCTTTGTCGGGGGCGCCGTCTGGGTTGCGTATGGGCTCATCTCCGCCTGGCGTGGCCGCCCAGCGCCGATGCGCGGCGAATTGGCCGAAGTTGTGATGCTCGCAGCCGCGTTCGCCTTGCTCGTTACGAGTTCGGCGCTCGATTATCCGCTCCGCGTACCGTCGATCATGATGACTGCGGCGCTCCTGATCGTCATTCTGGTTCGTTGCCGCGACGAACTATTCAATTCCAACCCTCAAGCTAAAGCGGCTTTCGTCACCTGATGTTTCGGCCTATGGGCGAACAAATTTTTCGAAAATTCTAGGCTTATGGATGTATAATATGCCTCGCTTGCGTCACCTTTTCGCTTATGCGCTGCTCACGCTGGCGGGATGTTCCGGCAAACAACCAGTGGCGACAGTTCCCGCCAGCGGCGTGACCCTTCTTGAGGCGCTTCCGCAGCCGACAAGCGGAGACGCGCGGCAGGCAACCCGCCAATCATATGTCGGTTCATTTACCGAGCTGACGGTCGATGTTTATGGCGTGTCTGATCTTCAACGCGACATATTGACCGACGGTGAAGGCAAGTTTTCTTTTCCCCTGGTGGGAACATTGGAAGGGGCGGGCAAGTCCCCGACCCAGCTGGCCGCTGAGATCGAAGACCGGCTTCGCGGACGATTTGTGCGCGATCCTCAGGTAACGGTGAATTTCAAGGCAACCTCGGCGGCGACGCATTTGCTTTCGCAGGCCGTTACCGTCGATGGCCAGGTGCAGCGTCCCGGCCAGTATCCGTTGGTCGGCCGCGCGACGCTGATGCGCGCGGTTTCGCTGGCGGGGGGGCTGACGGAACTGGCAAAGCGCGACGAGGTGCTCGTGTTCCGCAAGGTCGACAACCGCCAGTATGTCGGCATCTATAACTTGGAAGCGATCAGGCGAGGCAACTATGCGGACCCGGAAATTTTTCCGAATGATGTCGTGATCGTGGGCGATTCGCCGCAGCGCCGTCTTTTCGAAGACATCATCAAGGCCGCGACATTGCTGAGTACTCCGCTCATCGTCCTGACCAATCTGACCAACAACAATTGATCGAGCGATCGCATTTTCTGAACGGATGATATTGCAGATGGATACCGTAAATACCGGGCGCTCGATTGCGAGGCTGGAGGCGCCGGCGGGACAGGGCGAAATGGCTGCACCCTATCAAGGCGGGTTCCTCGACATGCATATGGTCGAAAAGGCCTTTGTCGCGCTGCTGAACCACAAGGCCTGGGTGATCGGCAGCATTCTCGCCTGCCTGTCCATCGGGCTCGTCGTCACCTTTTTGATGACACCCCTGTATACGAGCACTTCGCGGATCGAAATTTCGCCGCAGGCTCCGGTGGAAACCGACGTGAAGGGCGCGCGCGAAAAGACGATCTCGAACGAGATCGCCTTTTTCAATACGCAGTACAGCCTCCTGGAATCGCGGTCACTCGCGGCCCGCACGGTCCGTGCGGGCAATTTGCTCAACGACAAGGAATTCCTCGCGCACTATGACTTGACGGGCGGCGAGGAAGGCACGCCCAACAGCGCGCAGCGCACGCGGATGGCCGAGCGCGCAGAAAAAATATTGCTCGATGCCGTAAGCATTGAACCTGTGCGCCAATCGAGCCTAGTCGACGTCTCCTTCGCAACGCCGTCGCCAGCTTTGTCGGCTAAGCTCACCAATCTTTGGGTTCAGCAGTTCGTCGCCGCAAATCTCGACCGTCGTTTCGCGGCGACCAGCGATGCAAGGCGCTTTCTCGAACAGCGTATCTCCTCGCTTCGCCGCAACCTCGAGGATTCCGAGCGCGAGTTGATAACCTATGCCGCAAACAACGATATCATCACGCTGGAAAGCCGCGGCGATCCTGCGAGCGGCCGGTCCGTTGGCGACCGGACCCTTATTGCCGCCGACGTGGAGAAGATCAGCACCGCGCTTTCGAATGCGCGCGATGCACGAATCGCCGCCGAAAGCCAGTTGAGCAGCTCGGTTTCGTCGGCCGACTCATCCAGCAACGCGTCGGTCAGCGCGCTTCGTCAAAGGCGAGCTGAGCTGACTGCGGAGCTGGCGCGTCTGACGACCACCTTTGGCGAGGAATATCCCGAGGTTCTGGCCAAGAGGCAACAGCTTGCCGCCCTTAGCCAGTCAGTGGTTACCGAGACGCAACGTTCGCGCGCGCTCAATCAGGAGAGCTATGCAAGTGCGTTGAAGCGGGAAAGGGAGTTGCAGTCCGAACTGGATCGTCTCACCGGAAAATATCGCGACCAGCAGCGCCGGTCGATCGAATATGCCATTCTCCAGCGCGAAGTAGATACCAACCGACAACTCTATGACGGCCTGTTGCAGCGGTATAAGGAAATCGGCGCCGCGGGGGTGGGAACCAACAATATCGCGGTCGTCGATATGGCGGCTCCGTCACAGGTTCCCTCCAGCCCTAAGCTGATCCTGAATATCGTGTTAGCGCTGATCGCGGGATTCGGGATCGCTGCAGCGATTGTCTTCATGTTCGAGCAGCTCGATCAATCGATTCGCGATCCGAGCGAGGTTAGCGATCGCTTCGGGCTTCCGCTGCTCGGATCGATCCCCCAGGTGGATTCCGAAGAGTTCGAAACACTGCTGCTCGACAAAAAGTCGATGGTCTACGAAGCCTATTTCACGGCCCAGACCAATTTGACCTTTCTGACAAGTCACGGCGCGCCGCGCAGCTTCATGCTGACCTCGACGCGGCCCGCCGAAGGCAAGAGCAGCTCGGCATTGAGCCTTGCGAGCGTTTTCAGCCAGACGGAAAAAAGGGTCATCCTGATCGACGCCGATATTCGCAGTCCGTCGCTGAACGAGCTGCTCGATATCAAGAATGGCGCCGGGCTGAGCAATTATTTGACCGGTTTCGACAATGTCGGCGAGCTGATCGCCAAGTCGCCCGAATTCGGCTTCGACTATATGCTGGCAGGGCCGATGCCGCCGAACGCGGCAGAATTGTTCAGCTCGTCGCGCCTCGGTGAATTGATCGAGTTGCTCCTGCGCGACTATGACCATGTCATCCTCGATGCTCCGCCGGTTCTTGGACTGGCCGATGCGTCCTTGCTCGCGCGACCGGTCGAGGGCGTCATTTTCACGATCGATGCTTCGAGCAGCAGTTCGAGGGCCATCAAGTCGGCGCTCAATCGCCTTCGGCAGACCGATGCACACATCTTTGGCGCGCTGGTGACAAAGGTTGGTCGGCGAAACGAGATCTACGGTTATGGCTACGGTTATGGCTACGGCTATGGTTATGGTTATGGCGCGGACAAGAACCGCAACAGCGACGATTGAATTTAGCGAATGACGCGGCGCGGCGATGATGTATGAAAAAGTCGGTTAAGTCCTCTCTGTTGATCGTATCCGGTCTGCTGGCGGCAGGTGTCGTCTGGGCCCAATCGGCCGTTATCGTTAATCAACGACGCGCGCCGGCGAAGGCCGCCATGATCGGCATTCCCCCGCAAGGGTGGGTTAAGGCATCGCTGAGCCGTGCCTTGCTGGGCGCGCGGCTGATCAAGGATCCGAAATCGGTCCCGCAGTCATTGGAGCGTCGCATGGCGCAAGATGCTTTCGCGGCAGAGCCGCTTGCCACTTCGGCCTTGCCGGTGCTGGTCCAGTCGCTTGCAGCTGACGGCAAGAAACGCCAGTCGCGGCGGCTGTTGACTCTGGCCGGAGAACTCACCCGCCGCGATAACCTGGTCAATGCCATGCTGATCGACGAGGAGTTGAAACGCGAGCGGCCCGAACGGGCGGTCCGGCTTTTGGCGCGCGCCATGTCGGTCGATTACGATGCACGATACTTCTATGTCGAACGCATGGCGACCGCGACAGCGAGCTCGGGAGCGATGGCTGTCCTTGCACCAATGCTTGGCCAAAATCCCAATTGGAGCGCAGATTATTGGGCAGCGGTGCTGCGAATTCCGGCGGTCATTCCGCAGGCGGGGCGGATACGCCTGCGCATTGCCGGCCCACCCTGGAACTTGAAAGAGCCTACTCAGACGGACTTCGATCTGGTTGCTGAACTTGCTGGCCGCAATGAGCCGGCTCTTGCCTATGACGTCGCCCGCGCGCTCGGGATGCAAGCGCCGCGGGGCGGCGAGTTGTTGGCGGGTTCGCGGTTCGATCGCGAGCCGCATTTCAGACCCTTTGAATGGGATTTGCTCCAGACCGGTGATATCGGAACGACGATCGAACCGAAGAGTCGCACCCTTTCGATTTCGAGCCTTCCGGGCGCGTCGGGCATCGCCGCCCGCCAGCTTGTGTTCGTTCCATCGGCAGGACCCTATCGCTTGCGATGGAAGTTGTCGGGACTAAACAACAGCCTGGGCGCGACGTTGAAATTTCGGCTGACCTGCGTCGAATCGGGAAAGGCCCGTACCCCGGTGGCTGTCGTTGCGCTGAAGGACGGGGCAGGCAGCGCAATCGTCGCGATCGCAAACTCGGCCTGCAAGTGGTATTCGGTCATGCTCGAGCTCGATGCGGTCGACACTGCGACCGGCACGGACATCGCTATCCAGCAACTCAGCCTACGTCGCGATTCCGGGGGTGCGGGCAACGCGTCGGCCGCGAACGCCGGAAACTGACATTCCCCAGCGGAGATTTGCATGCGCCGTAAAGTTTTCGTGACCGGTACCGCCGGCTTCATAGGGTTTCATCTGGCCAAATTATTGCTTGCCGAGGGTTTTGAAGTCGCTGGCTTTGACGGGATGACCGACTATTATGACGTCGATCTCAAACGTCGACGCCATCAGATACTGCTCCAGAATCAGCATTTCAGTGCCGTCGAGGCGATGCTGGAAGATCGCGAACGGGTCGATCTGACGGTCGACGAATTCCGCCCGGACGTCATCGTGCACCTCGCCGCGCAAGCCGGTGTCCGCTACTCTCTCGAAAACCCGCACGCTTATTTGTCGGCGAATGTCATCGGCACGTTCAACATCATGGAAGCCGCGCGTCGCAACCATGTCAGTCACTTGCTGATGGCTTCTACATCGTCGGTCTATGGTGCGAACGAGGACATGCCCTTTCATGAAAATGAAAAAGCCGACACCCAGCTGACCATATATGCGGCGACCAAGAAGGCCACGGAATCGATGGCGCACGCCCATGCGCACCTGTGGAACGTGCCAACGACGATGTTCCGCTTTTTTACCGTATACGGCCCATGGGGCCGCCCCGACATGGCACTCTATAAATTCGTTGATGCCATCCTCGATAACCGGCCGATCGACCTCTACAACGGCGGGGACATGTACCGCGACTTCACCTATGTCGAGGATCTGGTGCGCGGCATCCGCCTCCTCATCGATGCGGTTCCGGAACGCCCTGCATCGGCGACAGAGATCGCGGAAGGGGACAGCCTGTCGCCGGTCGCGCCTTTCCGCATCGTCAACATCGGTAACAACGACAAAGTCAAGCTGCTCGATTTCGTCGCGGCGATCGAAACATCGCTCGGCAAGAAGGCCCGCCGAAACCTGATGCCGATGCAGATGGGCGATGTTCCTGCCACCTGGGCCGACGCCAGCCTGCTCGAACGACTGACCGGCTACCGCCCGCAGACCGACTTCCGTGACGGGGTCGAGAAATTTGTCACCTGGTACAGGGATTATTTCCGCAAATGATTTCCGATCAGATCGCACCGCTGCCCGATTTCGATACGGCTGCCATCGCCGTCATCGGCCTCGGTTATGTGGGCTTGCCGCTTGCGGTCGAATTCGGCCGCGTTCGGGCGGTTGTCGGCTTCGATATCAATAGCGACCGTATCGCAGCGCTCCGGATGGGGCGTGACGATACAATGGAGACGACGTCGGACGAACTCGCCGCCGCCGCGCATCTCAATTTTTCGGACAATACGTCCGATCTTGAGCAAGCTCGTATCTATATCGTGACGGTGCCGACGCCGATTGATGCGCATAAACGCCCCGATCTGTCGCCGCTTGTGAAGGCGTCGGAGACGGTTGGCCGCGTGCTCAAACGCGGCGACATCGTAATTTATGAAAGCACCGTCTATCCAGGCTGTACCGAGGAAGATTGCGTACCGATCCTTGAACGAGTGAGCGGCCTTAAGTTCAACCGGGATTTTTTTGTCGGCTACAGCCCCGAACGGATTAATCCGGGCGACAAGGAGCACCGCCTCCCGACCATCCGGAAGGTGACGAGCGGTTCGACGGTTGAGGCCGCCGAATGGGTCGATCGCCTTTATGCTGAGATCATCACCGCTGGAACCTTCTGCGCCGAAAGTATCAAGGTCGCCGAAGCGGCAAAGGTGATCGAAAATACGCAGCGCGACCTGAACATCGCGCTGATGAACGAGCTGTCAATCATCTTCGGCCGGCTCGGCATCGACACGCACAGTGTGCTGGAAGCCGCAGGAACCAAGTGGAATTTCCTGAAATTTACGCCGGGACTAGTCGGAGGGCACTGTATCGGCGTCGACCCCTATTATCTGACGCACAAGGCGCAGGCGGTCGGCTATCACCCGCAAGTCATCCTGGCCGGGCGCCGCGTCAACGACGGCATGGGCGGGTATATTGCCGGCCAGGTCATCCGGTTGATGATCAGACGAGGCCTTCCTGTCCAGAGCGCGCGCATCCTCGTGCTGGGGCTGGCATTCAAGGAAAATTGCCCAGATATCCGCAATACGCGAGTCATCGACCTGATCAGCGAGTTTCGGGACTATGGTGCGCAAATCGACGTATATGATCCATGGGTCGACGCAGACGAAGCCCGCCACGAATATGGAATCGAGATTCTCGACGCCCCGCAGGGCGGTTATGATGCGGTCATCCTGGCGGTGTCGCATCGTGAGTTTGTCGATGCGGGCGCGCAGGCCTTGCGCAAGTTCGGCAATGCATCGTCGGTGCTGGTCGACATCAAGGGGACGCTGGGCTTCGACGAGAGCGATTTGCGCATCTAATTTGTAAACCGGGGCAGGGGAACCGATGCAACTGCGCAGTCTCATCCAACTAACCGCGAGCGTGGGCGCCATCGGTTTGCTCGATCGGATTGTGGCGGTCGGCCTTGGTATCATCTTCGCGCGATGGCTCGGACCGAATGAGTTCGGGACCTATGCTTTTGTCGTCACCGCTATTGCGCTCTTATGCATTCCGGCAAAGCTCGGCATCCCCGAATTGCTCACTCGCGATATTGCTGCCTCGCGCGGCAGCGCCGAGCCGCTCGCGCTTGGGCGTTCGATACTGAAGGGGTTTGCGGTCGTGGGCGCGGCCTCGTTCGCCATCGTGGCCGTCGGCCAGCTGGTTCTTCAGTTCACCGCCGATACGCCGATTAGCCGGCTTATGAAAATCGGCCTTTGGATGGTCATTCCATCCGCCTTTTTCGAGGTTGTGGCAGGAATCATACGCGGCCTTGGCCGGACCATTGCCTTTCAGCTCTATGGTTCGGTGCTATTGTCAGGGGCGACCCTCGTGATCGGCGCATCGGCAATGCTGCTGCTTGATCTTTATACGGCAAGAATCGCGATCGAGACGCGTTTTGCGGCATTTACGCTATTGCTCATGGTCTGCTGCGTTCACCTTGTGCTGATCCTGCGTCGTTTACAGCCCGTCGCTGGCGGTCGCGTTCTGGGAACAGGGGTTATAATGTCCACGGGCTCACGCTTCATGTTCAACTCGGTGATCAACATGGCACTGATGCGTGTCGATCTCCTGCTTCTCGGCATCCTTGCGACCGAAGAGGCCGTGGGGCTTTATCGCGTCGCGGCGGAGGGTGGGCTTCTGGTCGCCTTCGGCTATACTGCGGTGACGACGGTTCTGGCTCCCGAATATGCGCGGATCCATTCGGTCGGAGACCGTGAAAGGCTTCAGAAAACCGTGCGTCACGCAACCTGGCTCATCTTGCTGATCGGGGGGCTGATCGCGCTTCCGCTCATTTTCGGATCGCATCTCTTCATTGCGGTCGTGTTCGGCGAATCCTATGTTCCGGCCAGCCTTGCACTTTCGATCATCGCGGCGGGGTACCTGGTCTCGTTCCTGTTTGGCGACCCCGTCTATATTCTGAATATGACCGGGCATCATGACAGGGTGACATTGCTCGTTGCGATCAGCCTCGCCTTGTCCCTGTTGCTGTGCCTGATCCTGATCCCGCCCTTGGGTGGAACCGGGGCGGCTATCGCCGCATCGGTCGCCCTGATTTGTTATCGCTATCTGGCCTGCCGCGCGGTTTTCCAGAGATTGGGTGTGAATTGTGCGATCTTTGGCAAACTGACGACCTTAGGCACGGTGCCTGACCGTGTGGCGTGATCCGGCGGCACGCAACGAGCATACTGCCGTGGCGAGTGAGGCGCGATCCCGAAATTACTCATTCCCTAGATTGGACTGAAATTGACCAATGCCCTCCACAGTTTTCGATCGTCGAGCCAGGGGCTGACGAAAGTGTCGCGGTTCGTGACCAACCGGCAACTGCACAAGCTGGCGCGCGAGCATCATGCCGCCGGTTACCCGCAGTTGGCGATCTTTTCGCACGATCACATCGGACATATTATCAACATCGAAGGCCGGTATGAAGATGATTATTTGCGCGCAGCATTTGGGTGGCTCGGTCGCTTCCTGACGGATATGGATCAGCTGGTGGCGCTCGATATCGGGGCAAACATCGGCAATCACTCGGTGTTCTTCTCAAGATATTTCCACGCCGTGCATTCGTTCGAGCCCAATCCACGCACGTTCGAGCTTCTGAGGTTCAATGCGGCTCAGACCATAAATGTGACGCCGCACCGACTGGGCCTCTCCGATGCCGAAGTCTTCGGGACGCTACGCGAAAATCCAACCAACATGGGTGGGACATTCATCGAGGTCGCCGCGCAGGGCGTCGTTCCCGCTGTCGATGCAGGCATATCACTGGCGACGCTGGACCGGTTCGCGGCCGACCACGCGCTTGGCCGAATTGGCTTTATCAAAATCGATACCGAAGGATTCGAGGCGCGTGTCCTTCGCGGCGCGCGTTCGGTTATCGCTGCGCATAGACCCGTCATCATGTTCGAACTATCGCCCAGCGATTTCGGGCCGGATGGTTCGGATGTGGTCAACCTTCTTTCCGATGCGGGTTATGATTTCGTCTCGGTTGAAAGAAACTTCGATTTTGGTGAATCGAGGTTCGGCCGCTACACAGGTTTCCTGCTGCGAACCCTTTTCGGAGACCGGCTCGACGTGCGGCCGATCGGAAAGATCGCGCCCGCCTTTTACCAGATGATCGTCGCTGTGCACCGCGATCTAGGTGTGGTCTGAGAAATGTCGGATGCCGGCGCCGCTCCGCTTTTCACCATTTTTACCCCGACGCACAATCGGGCCCATACCTTGCTGCGCTTGTATGAAAGCATCGCCGCGCAGGAGTTTCGGGACTTTGAATGGGTGATCGTCGACGACGGGTCGACCGATAACACCCGCGAATTGGTCGCGCGATGGATCGACGAAGCGGATTTTCCGATCCGGTATTTTCATCAATCGCACGGGCACAAAAAAACAGCCTATAATTACGGCATTCGCGAGGCTCGTGGCGAGTTGTTCCTATGCTGGGACAGCGATGACGCCGCGCTCCCGCACGCGCTGCGTCTGTTTCGCGATGAGTGGCTGGCGATCCCTGAGGCCGACCGCGGCGCCTTTGTCGGCATCACCGGCCTTTGCTGCTATGAGGATGGCAAAATTTTCGGCGATACCTATCCGCAGAGTCCCTATGACAGCAATCCGGTCGAATCGACGCTGTGCGACCGCATCCGGGGCGATAAGTCTGGTTTCCAACGCGTCGATATTCTGCGTCGACATCCTTTCCCGGAATTTATCGAAGGCCTTGTTCCTGAAGGGGTTGTGTGGAACGCGATCGCCCGAGAATACAAGACGCGGTACATTAATGAACCGGTGTTGATCTATCACGTCGAACAGGATTCGATCATCAACAGCACAAACACGCTTGCCAAGATTCGAAGCATGGCGGTCGGGCGTGGTTACTTCGCTGCCGAGTTTCTCACGCATGACTGGCGTTGGCTTTTCCGGGCGCCGGTCGAGGTGCTCAAGATCGCGGCCAATCACACGCGCTATGCCTGGCACATGTGGCGAAGCGGAAGAAAAGGCGGCTTTCCGCCCCAAAGCATAGGAGGCTGTTTGTTGAAGCTGCTTGCTTGGCCTGTGGGATTTCTTGCGTTTCTCTATGACGAAAGACGGTTGCCGCGAGCATGATGTCTTTTTGTGACTTCTTCCAACAATCTGTCCCACTGACCCAGAATTCTGTCGAGTGAATAGGTTTCCGTCACGTCGCGCGCACGCTCCCCAAGCGCACGCCGCCCGTTGCCGTCGGTCATTAGGCTCTGGAGCGCCTCCAGAAGTCGAGCGGACTGGTTGTCGTCCGAAAGCAGCAGAAGGCGCTGGCGGTCGTGGCTGAGCTCGGCCGGGCCGGTCGGAATGTCGAACGCCACCGACGCGACACCATGGGCCATGGCTTCGAGCAGACTGTTGGGAAATCCCTCGGTGCTCGACGACAGAAGATAAATATCGGCGCGCTCGTACCAGGCGCCGAGATTTCCGGCAAAGCCCGGAAGAAATATTCGGTCGTCCAATCCCTTTTCGGCGACTGAGGTCTGCAGTCCGGCGCGGCGCGGCCCGTCGCCTAGCATTACGAGAACCCAATTGGGAAACCGGTTCGCCAGCACGGCAAAGGCGTCAATCGCAAGCTCTGGTCGTTTTACAGTATCCACCCGACCCACCCAGAGCAGAACGCGCGCCGCGTCATTAACGAGCGACGATGGCGGTACAGCGGGTTCGGTGTCGATCATCGGTAGAAGGATCGGGTTCGCTATGATGGCGGTTTCCGTCCAGGGCGCGCGGCGGCGCATCCAGGCTGCCATGAGCTGTGTCTGTGCAACCAGCGCCGCGGCGAAGGGATATGTAAGTCGACGTAGCAAGCGATAGGAAAGCGGCAGGGGAGGCGAAAGAAGTGGCGGGTATGTGCGCTCGCAGGCGACCACCGGCACGCCGGTTCCGAGCGCGGATATCAGGGCGGCGACATTGACGTGCGACAGAAATGAAACGATGACATCGGGTCTGATGCTCCTTATGAGCCGCCGCAACGTCATAAGTCGTGCCAACCGTCCCGCGGTAGGCGCGCAATGATCAGAGAGAAAATCCAGATGAACCGACTCTGACAATGGATAGACGCAATTTCCGCGCGCCGAAAAGGTCGGCATGAGCTTGACATCGTGACCGCGCGCAGCCCACGCATTTGCGAGCAGCGCGGCAACCCGTTCTGCTCCACCTCCCTGCATTGAAGATACCAGAAATAATATTTTCATTTCAATGTTTTGACCTTTGAATGATTAGTGGTAGTCTAATATGAACAATCGGCAGAATTATCAAGAGTCTCTTCCAAAAGACTATCGATCATACATTGTTCCTATTGTATTATCTGTTATCATTTCTTTGATGCCGTGGCCTGATATTATCATGTCAGGTACGCGTGGTATATTGCAAGACAGAGAAGTCTATATCCAAAAGATCATCTACAAGGATAATCTTTTGGATTATTTTTACTTCGATAGCTACCTAGACTATTTCACTTCCGAATATTCCTGGTGGTTTCTGATGAAACTCCTGGAGGATGATCTGCTTCCGGTAACGTACGATACCGTTTTTCAAATTATATCGACCGTATTTTTGGCGACGGCTGCGCTTATCGTCTACAGGCGTGGTGGACTGCTTCCGCTTATTTTTCTTGCAAACCCCCTCATCTTCGAGCTCGCTTATTCGCAGCTGCGGTCGGGGTTGGCGATCAGTATTCTCTATCTCGTCTATCTCTTCTTGCGGCGATCGACCTATATTGCCGTCGCCCTATGCCTGTTTGCAGCCACGATCCATACGACGATGATCATTTTCCTCGCGATTTATGTCCTTTGCCTGATGACCGACAGCGAAGGCGGGCGTTTGTCGCGCTGGCCTTTGGGGCTACGCCTCGCGCTGATACTGGGCGCAGGGGTTGTCATGGGGCTGGTGATCGGACCGCTTCGTGAGGTCCTGCTGACACTGATCGGCGACCGGCGAGCCGAATATCTGGACCTGTCGAGCAGCCCCCTCTATCTTAGCTTCTGGGTCGGCCTCTTGGGACTTTTCCTGATCGACTATCGCGACACCTTTCGCTCGATCGAGGGCCGGTTTTCGCTGTTCATCCTTTCGCTCGTAACGGTGAACGTCTTTACCGGCGGCTATTCGCTTCGCTTCTTGGCGCTCGGTTATCCTTTCGTCATTTCGACGGTGTTGATCGCCAAGCCGTCGGTGAAGATGTTCGCGATTCCGGCGATGTCGATCTACACGATCGCGCAGTGGATATATTATTTCTCCACAATTTCAGGATGACGCCGCATGTCGGGACATGTGCTTCACATCATCACGGGACTCGGGACCGGCGGGGCCGAACGATCGCTTTTCAATCTGGTGACCTCGAACCTCGACAACCGGTTCACGCATGATGTCGTGTCGCTGGCTGGCATGGGGCACTACGGCCCTATCTTGCTGGAACGGGGCATATCGGTCGAGGCGTTCGGCATGAAGGGGGCGGTCGGGCTTCCCGCAGCGCTGTTCGGGGTGCGTCGGGTTGTTCGACGGACACGCCCCGACATTGTCCAGGGATGGATGCCGCACGGCAACGTGATCGCGTCAATGGCAGCTTCGATGGCGGGCCGGCGGGTTGGCCTCGCGTGGAACGTCCGTCAATCGCTTTACGACCTGCGCGCCGAGAAGCGCGCGACGCGATGGATGATCCGCGGTCTAAAAGCCAAGTCCGCGCGACCGGATGCGATTATCTATAATAGCAACCAGGCCCGTGCGCATCATGAAGCCATGGGCTTCTCCGCGCGCCGCGGTATCGTCATTCCGAACGGCTTCGACACCGAGCGATGGAAACCTGATGCGCGGTGCCGGGCGGCGCTGCGGACGAAATTGGGCATTGGCGATGATGTGCCGCTCGCGGGTTTTGTTGGTCGCTTTCACGCGCTTAAGGACGTCCCGACCTTCATGGCAGCCTGCGCGATCGCGATGGTGGAAAACCCGCAGTTGCATGTGGTCATGATCGGTGATGGTCTGACCCGCAACACGATTGCGCTGCAACCGCATTTCGCCGATCTGCCGGCACAGCGATTCTTTGCCCTGGGCCCGAGGGACGACATCGAGGCGATATTGCCCGGCATGGATTTCTTCTGCCTGTCGTCTGTGAGCGAGGCATTTCCAAACGTGATCGGCGAAGCGATGGCGAGTGGCCTGCCATGCGTGGCGACCGATGTAGGGGATTGTGCAAGGCTTCTCGATGGCAACGGGCGAATTGTACCGCGCGGCGACGCCGCGGAAATGGCCGTGGCGATAACCGATCTGGCGCGGATGAGTGTTGCGCGCCGCGCTGAAATCGGCAAAGCGGCGCGAGCGCGGATCGAGGCTAGCTACAGTCTCCGGGCTACCGTTGCTGCCTATATGCAACTCTATGATTCAATGATGAAAAGAGAAGTCTAATGTGTGGTTTTGCAGGGTTTCTCGATCGGGCGGGATTTGCCGACGGCGAAGCCGTGCTGCGCCGGATGGCCGATACGCTCGTGCATCGTGGGCCGGATAGCGACGGCTATTGGGTCGATGGAGAGGCTGGGATCGCGCTGGCGCATCGCAGGCTGGCGATTATGGACCTGTCCCCTGCCGGACATCAGCCGATGGCAAGCCACGACGGCCGATTTGTCCTGAGCTACAACGGCGAAATCTATAATCACCTCGATCTGCGGCGCGAACTCGAAGCGAACGGCCAAATCGGATGGCGGGGCCATTCGGATACCGAAACGCTGCTTCAGGGCTTTTCGGCTTGGGGCGTGCCGGGGACGCTCGATCGCGTGAACGGCATGTTCGCACTGGCACTCTGGGACAAGGGGGAGCGAAAGCTGTTCTTGGCACGCGACCGGATGGGCGAAAAGCCGCTTTATTACGGCCTGCAGGGCAATACATTGCTCTTCGGGTCGGAACTCAAGGCGCTTCGCCAGCATCCGGCGTGGCGTGCAGGCGTGAACCGCGACGCGCTGGCGTTGTTTCTGCGCCACAATTATGTCCCCGGACCCGGCTCGATCTTCGAAGGCATTCAGAAGCTACCACCTGCGCATTATCTTGAGATCGGCGTCAACGATGTGGCACTTCCTGCATCTGTCGCCTACTGGGACATCGCAGCGAAAGCGAAAGCGGGGCGCGACACCCCCTTTTCGGGATCGGCCCAGGAATCGGTCGACGCTCTCGAGACACTGCTGCTCGATGCGGTCGGGATTCGGATGGCGGCCGACGTTCCGCTCGGGGCTTTCTTGTCCGGCGGCTATGATTCCAGCACAATCGTCGCGCTGATGCAGCATCGATCGGCGCGCCCGGTCAAAACCTTCTCGATCGGCTTTTCCGAAGCCGAATATGACGAGGCGCATCATGCAAAGCGGGTCGCGACGCACCTCGGTACCGACCACACCGAACTCTATGTCACACCGCAGGATGCGCTCGATCAGATCCCGATCCTGCCGCATCACTGGGACGAACCCTTCGCTGATTCCTCGCAAATTCCGACGCTATTGGTCAGCCGCCTTGCTCGATCGGAAGTGACCGTCAGCCTGTCGGGCGACGGCGGCGACGAACTGTTCTGCGGATACACCCGTTACGCCCAAGGCTATGATATCTGGCGTCGTCTCGGCAGGATGCCGCGCGGTGCCCGCACGCTGGCCGCGGCTATGCTTCGCATGACGCCCGCGAACCTTATCGACGGGGCGATGAAGTTTGCACCCGAACGGCTTCGTAAGATGGCGGTTGGCGATCGGATGCTCAAGCTTGCCGATGTGCTGAACGTCGAGCGTGCTGACGATTTCTACCGCTCGCTGGTGTCACATGCCAAGAACCCGTCAGCGCTCGTGCCTGGCGCGCACGAGCCGGTGACGATCTTGACCGAGTCCGATCCGGACTGGCCCACGGACGGCGATTTCCGGGATCGGATGATGTATCTCGATATGCGCAGCTACCTGCCCGACGATATATTGGTGAAGGTTGATCGGGCCAGCATGGCCGTCAGTCTGGAATCGCGCGTGCCGTTGCTCGACCACCGCGTCGTCGAATTCGCGCTCGCGCTTCCGCTGTCGTACAAGCTCCGCGGCGACGAGGCGAAATGGCCGCTGCGTCAACTTCTTTATCGGTACGTACCGCGCGAGATGATGGAGCGACCCAAGATGGGTTTCGGCGTGCCGATCGAGCATTGGCTCCGCGGGCCGCTTCGGTCGTGGGCGGATGATCTGCTCGCACCCGACCGTTTGCGGCGCGACGGCTATTTCGATGCCGAAGCCGTCGCCCGGCTGTGGTCCGACACACGCAGCGGTCGTCGGCGACTGCACTATCACGTTTGGGACGTGCTGATGTTCCAGGCTTGGCTTGACGCTCAAGCAACGAGGTGAGGCGGGGGCGGCGAGGCGTTCTCGGCCGCCGCTATCAGGGTCGGTGGCCGCGCATTTCGCTGTGTCGATAAATCTCAAGATGCCGTGCAGTGACTTCGCGAACATCGAAATGGGTTTCGGCGTGCCGCCGTGCCGCTTTGCCCATGGCAATACAGAGATTGCGATCGAGGATCAGTTTGTCGATCGCGTCGGCCAGCGCCGCACCATTCTTCGCCGGACATAAAATCCCGGTGACCCCGTCGACGATTGCGTCACGGCAACCGGGAACATCGCTTGTAACCGACGCGCGGCCGGCCGCGGAGGCGTCGATGATCGTCTTTGGAAATCCCTCACGGTAGGACGGCAGGGCGACAATATGGAGCGCCGCGAGCGCTGTCGAGATATCGTGCGTATGCGGCTGCCATTCGATGGCGCCATCGGCGACCCAGGATTCGATTTCTTTTGACGTTACGGACGAGGGATTGGTCGGATCGGGATCGCCGATCAGCAGGAAGCGAGCATCGCGGCCACGTTCGCGAAGCTGTCGTGCGGCGTCGACGAACTCATAGACTCCCTTGTCGCGGAGCAGGCGGGCGGGGAGGCCGACGGCGGTCGTCGCGCCGACCGGGTGTGGCCGCATCACGATCGCGCCCAAGTCGACGCCTGAGCCGCCGATCATGTAAACGGTGGCCCTGTCGAGGCGGGCGAATTCGACCATCTTTGCGTCATCGCGATTCTGGAAGATGAAACTGGCATTCCGGCGATTGAGGCCGATGCTCATAAAGCGGTTGATGAGGCGTCGCAGCACGGCTTTCGATCCGCGCGCGGCACCGGTGTAGACATACCCGAGCCCCGAGACCGCGCCGACGATCGGGACGCGTAATAATTTCGACGCGAATCCGGCATGTAATATACATTTGAGCGCTATGGCGTGAATTATCGTGGGAGCTGCTGCACGGGCAATCCTGACGGCGCCGAGAAAGGTCCGAACCTCGCCTATGATGGACGTGCCGCCGCGGTCGATTTTCCATTCGACCCATCGCGCGCCGCTCGCCTGGATCGTATCGGTGGCCGGCGAAGTCGGACAGGCGACCACGACGTCATAGCCGCCGGCGATTGCGCCCTCGACCAGGTTGAGCCGGTGCGACACGAAAAAGGGCGCATCGCCGACAAAGAAGAGAATCCTTTTGTTCGGCATGATGATCAATCAGACTTGGTCGGACGCGGTTATGCGATCACCGCCACCGCGTCCGAGCGCAGTTGCCACGATGATGCGAAGATCGAGCAGCAACGATCGCAACTTCTTGTACCGATAGTCGCTGCGCGCGAGCGCGATTGGCCTACTCATGTCGATCTCGCGGATCTGCGCATAGCCGGTTATCCCCGGCTTTAGTGCGTAAACCCCAAGCGCTTCGCGCGCCTGCATAAGTTCGGTCTGCGAGTACAGGCAGGGACGGGGCCCCACAAGGGTCATATTCCCGCGCAGCAAATTTATCGCCTGGGGTAGTTCATCCAACTTGGTCCGGCGGAGAAACGCGCCAATCCTGGTTACGGCGCTGGAGCTGACCTCGTGCGTTCCGGCGGCCACAGTATCGCGCTTCATTGTCCGGAACTTATAGAGGGTGAACGGAATCTGCGCGGCGCCGACACGTTGCTGCGCGAAGATTGCTGGCCCCGGACTGTCGAGCCGGATCGCGATCCAGATCACAGCAAAAACTGGTAAGAATAGCAGTAGGATGCCCAAGCCGACACCAAGGTCCATTGAGCGTGAAATGGCGCGGTAGGCGCGCGAGCGTGATAGGTCGTCGGTCAATATTCCAGGTGGAGGAAGGGAATGGGGTTCGCCAAGCGCATAGTCGACGAGGCTTTGCGCCGAAGTCGCGGGCTTCAGCATTTTTAACAGAGCAAATATCATACCACCAACCGCAGGGCCGAAGCGGGAGAGAAAGGCGAGCCTTTCGCCGAAGTATCCGCGGTCATGAAAATAACCGATGTGAACATTGTCGAGACGGTCGCCGATAATATCGTGAATAGCGCGCTTTCCTATAGCCTTACTGACCGCATAGGGCGATTCTTCAAAGTCGCCGAGCGCGAGGATAGAGGAAATATTGAGGAAACGACGCCCGTTCATGCGCGAGAATTCGCGTGCGATCTGCGATGCGAAATCCACATTCACCGCCGAGAAATCGGCCAGCGTCCCGGGTGCGTCATTGTTGCGCACGGCCAGATGAATCAGCGTATCGCAGCCGGGCAGGCGCTTAAGATCGCCATAGTCCGCGACTGCCACGGAACCTATTTGGTTGGCGAACAGGCGGCGCAGCGTGTCCGAGTTGCGTCCGACCGCGAGCAACGTGCGCCCGTTCCGCGCTAACAGGGGAACCAGATGCCGGCCTACTTTCCCGGAAGCGCCGGTGACGATGAAATCATAGGGACGCGAAGTGTCGACGATCATCACACGGGTTCAAACGGTTCCAAATGAAGGGGAGGCGGCGGCTCTGGAGCGGCCCGTCGGATCCAACCAGCCGCGCCGGTCTCTGTCAACGGCTATCGCCGCGGCGAATCATTCGGCGATTTCGACAAGATCGCCGCGACCTCCGAGCCATTGCCCGCTGGCGGCATATTCGGGCACCAGGCTGCTGATGATCTGCATTGCGGTGGCGGCATCGCCGGACTCGCAAATGACTGCGTTAAGCCGCTTCATCATGCGATCCAGCTCGACCCAGGGTATCAATCCCTCGCGCGCGCGCATGATTCGCGGGTGGTGCGTCGGTTCCGGATTATTTCCGATGAGTAGCTCTTCATAAAGTTTCTCGCCCGGTCGCAGGCCGGTCTCGATAATCTCGATATCGCCCTCCGGAAGGTCAGGCTCGCGTACGCTGAGGCCTGAAAGCCGGATCATGGCACGAGCCAGGTCGATGATCCGCACCGGCTCGCCCATGTCGAGAACGAAAACCTCGCCGCCCTTGGCCATTGCGCTTGCCTGGATGACGAGCTGTGCAGCTTCGGGTATCGTCATGAAGTAACGTGTTATCTCCCGATGCGTAAGCGTCAGGGGGCCGCCGGCCGCGATCTGCGCCTTGAACAACGGCACAACCGAACCACTCGACCCCAAGACATTGCCGAACCGCACCATGCTGAAAATCGTTTTCACTCCCGGCTCGGTCGCGCGCGCCTGCAGAATCATTTCGCAAACCCGCTTCGAGGCGCCCATGATGTTCGTCGGCCGCACCGCCTTGTCGGTGCTAATCAACGTGAAGTTGGTGACGCCAACCTCTTCGGCTGCCTTGACGCTATGGAGCGTCCCCATGATATTGTTGCGGAGGCCCGATAGCGGATTGGCTTCAACTAACGGCACATGCTTGTAAGCTGCCGCATGAAGCACGGTCTCGGGGCGATGGCGCTTATATATGCGTCGCATCGATGACCGGTCGGATACGTTAGCGAGTTCGAGTTGGATCGGAATTGCAAGGCCAAGCGCCTTCATCATGGCGTCGAGTTCGCGCTCAATCGCATAAAGACTATACTCGCTTTGTTCGAGCAGGACGAGCAGCGCGGGGCGGCAGCGAATTATCTGTCGGCATAGTTCACTTCCGATCGATCCGCCCGCCCCCGAAACAAGGACTCGTTTTCCAACGATCGTCCTTCCCATCAGCAATTCATTTGCGGCTACCGGTTCACGTCCGAGCAACTCTTCGATCTGAATCTCGCGCAAATCGTTGACGGTTATACTTCCGTCGATGACATTGGTCAGACTGGGCAGCGATCGGACGTAGACATCCTCTTTCTGCAGCTCCTCGATAATCTCCCGGCGGCGTGCGCGCGAAGCGCTCGGGATCGCCAGCAGCACCTCATCCGCGGCGGTTTCGTGCAACACTTGATGCAGGCGGAACGAGCCGAACACTTGGACGCCGTCGAGCCGCTGTCCGTCGAGTCTCGGGTCGTCATCGATGAAGCCGACGAGGTGCACTTGCGGTTCATGACGCAAGGACAGCGCAAGCTGCTGGCCGGCGCGTCCGGCGCCATAGACCAGCATACGCCGCGCGTTGACGCCGACGACGTTCAGAAGGTCGAGTAGTGCGAAGCGAATGCCGACGCGGCTCGCTGCTAGCAGCAGCAGAAAGATCATCGGATGCAGTACGCTCAGCGTTCGCGGCACACCGGGAAGACGAAATACGACGCACACCACCAGCAGCGGAAGAATCAGCAACCCGCACGCGACCGCAAGGTCCGTGACCGTGCGCGAGCCGGAATATCGTATGAGCGACCGATAAACGCCGGACCTCCACGCGATGGGATACCAGAATATCAATGAGCAAGCAGCAAACGTCATGATCGGGCGTGAGAAAAGCTCCCAAACGCCCAAGCGTAGCGAGAAGGCAAACCATACGGCAACCAAGCATAGCGCGCCGTCGATCGCCACCGCGGCGAACTGGCGTTGAATGCGCGGCCGTTCGCCGATGAAAGCGAGACCCCCCTTCCGCAGGTTGCGCCAATGATTTTGGTCGAGAATTTTCATAGATTGCCGCTATTCCTCGCAGATGGCCATTGTGGGGTGCAACTTGCGAGACATGCTCCTGCAGTGGTTGCGCACCAATGAAGCGGGCGCGACAAAAAACAAGATTGTCATAGAAGCAATACCGTTGCCATTCAACCAGCGTTGCGTCCAGTTGTGTTAGCTATCCCACGGAAATCAGGGAGCTTGTGCTGATGGACTCTCTCGCGCTCGCCGGACAGCGCGCGAATTCCCAGTGGATGCTCGAGGTGGACCTGAAAAATCGAACAGACGATCGCTAAGGCTATTTACGATCTTGTTGTCGACAACGGTCGCGTCTTGTCCGACTGAGAACGCCTTCGATGCGACCGGTTGCTCGAATTCTACGAGATTTCCACGCAGCTCGGGGGCGATCGCATCCCATGCGCCGACGATGTGGGTTGTCGGCCGGCTGATGCGAACATAGAATTTATTCTCCTTTATCTGCGGCGCTTTCCCGCCGAAATAGGCCGCGCGTTCATAAACACCGAGTAACATCATATGTTCGAACACCGCGTGGTCGCCCAGAAAGACAAAGGCGTCGGGGCGCACTGACGACCGCAGATCGACCACGCTGTGGCTCACCTGGACCCGCGGCGCATGGGCGCCGCAGATGAACGATGCGCTCCCGTCCGACCTTATCCCGCTGATCGCGATCCCCGCAGCGGCGGCGCCATGTACATAAATGCAGGGGTGATGATCCGATGCGCCGTTGTCAATCAACTCGAACTTCGGATCGGCAATACTGGTCGGGCCCGCCAGATAACCGATGTCGATAGCGCCGCGTTTGGGAGGAGCGCTGGCTCGGCTTGAATAGGGCTCGTTTGTCCAGTTGCGAACTGTCGGCCTCAATATAGCGATCTCGTCGCCAAAGGATTCGATCGCAGCTTTCTTGTTTGCATCAAAAATACAGTCAACTACCTCGATGTTGCGAACGCCGTTCACTCGCGTAATCGCCAATCCGGCGCCTTGGTTGCCGTCGAACAATATATTCTGAAGCCGGATGTTGCGAATGCGATTCGCGGGTCTTGACGGAACATCATCGGGTTCGAGGATGATACCTGCGCAAGGGCCGTTTCCGGTATCCCAAAGTCCATGAGTTAGCCCATAGCGACCGCCTTCGATCGATGCGTCTACACCCTCGATGATCGACAGGCCCTGTCGAAAGTTGTTGAGCGCGGTGCAATCTTTGAGCTTCCAGCGTGAAGGAAAGTCCAATGTAGAAACAGCGCCGCCGGGCCCCGTGCCATTTCCGTCGGTGCCAGCATACACGAGAAATCCGTCGCACGTGCCATTCACCACATGAACATTGCGAAAGAGCCACCGATGGCATTTGTCGACGACAATTACGTGCGCCGGATCTTCTGCCGGAATGCGGCTTTCGCGGTTGCCGTCGCAATGTAGATCGGAGATCTCGAAGTCGTTGCACTGGACGATGTAGAGTGCCGATCCGCCCCAGCCGGTGGGAGCGCCATCAGCCACCCTGATCCGGTGACCATTGCCGCGCAGCCTAAAGTTCGATTTTCCGCTCAGGACCAGTTGCGAGGGTATGACATAATCTGCGTCCAGTTCGCCATCTGTCCCGCCGCCGAGCGCATCGAGAAATCGCTGCAAACGCTGCAGGTGCGTATCGCCAGCCTGGCGAAAATTTTCGGGCCTTATCATCGTCCGGGTTTCCCATTCGATACCGGAGCCCAAAACGGACGGGCGCGACCGCAAAGATCGACCCGCCGCTGAGTCTCCGCCAAAACTATAGCCTCGCCGCGCACTACTTGCGAGACTTGCGCGAGAGGCGCGCATCCAAACAAGTTGATAGTGTCGCCCGTGTCGGTTGAATAATTATCCCAATCGGCTCGTGCATGAAGGGGTGCATGGCGGCTCCAAATCATACTATTGCATGGGATTGCCGGAACCCGTGATGCCGCTTAGTCGCCGGGTGATTCTCGCGAAGCTTGCCACGATCCCGCCGCGCCGGGATCGACGTTGCGGCTATGCATTCTGACTACAGACGCAATTCGTCCTGCCTGTCGAACCATAATCAATAGTGGCACACGCCGGACGAGGCTCTATGGAACGAGAAGCTGGCAAGACGAGATTCAGACTGCGGGGCGGGATAAGCGGTATTCTGCGGGTGGCGCAGATCGTGAAGTCCTTCAGTAAATGCCAAGTCGATCCTTGTCGGCTTCTGGTAGGACAATCTGTCATCGACATTGCCCAAGCGGCGGCGATGCCCTAAGTCCGCGACGTTTTATTTCTTGCCACCAAAGGTTTCGCGTTCCCGTTATGCGATGTTGCACCAATTGGCGGCGAGGTAGGACGCCACGGACAGTTCTGCAGATACAGTGAGGATATTAGTGGAAAATTTCGGACATGACGCGCTTTCGGAATCTGATTGCGTGGGACGTTCGTCGCGGGGCCAAGGAGGCGGTCTGGCGACGGCTAAACAGGAAATGACGCGCTGATGCTCAGAACTCCCACGGCGGGCAATATCGACCCCAAGACCGTACAAGGCTTTGGTGAGGAATGGGCGGCCTTCGACCAGACTGCGCTCGATGAAGCGGATTGGCGCCAACTTTTTGACGGCTATTTTTCGCTTTTTCCATGGGATGCTCTGCCCGCAGGTGCGTCCGGGTTCGACTTGGGATGTGGATCAGGTCGGTGGGCACGCGGCGTAGCCCCGCGCGTCGACATTCTCCATTGTATCGACCCTTCCGAAAAAGCGTTGCAGGTTGCAAGGCGCGTGCTCGGCAATGTGTCGAATGTCCGGTTTCACCATGCCGGGGTCGACGAGATCCCCCTTCCCGATGCCAGCCAAGACTTTGGTTATTCTCTTGGCGTGCTTCACCATATTCCGGACACGCAGAAAGCGATGCGGGCATGTGTCGCCAAGCTGAAACCTGGTGCGCCGTTCCTCGTGTATCTCTATTACGGTTTTGACGACCGGCCCGCGTGGTTCCGCTTCATATGGAAACTGAGTGATTATGTCCGGAGGGCCATCAGCCCGATGCCATTCCCTCTCCGCAAGACCATAACAACAGCGATCGCTGCCGCCATTTACTGGCCCTTGGCGCGGATGGCGATGCTCGGCGCACGCATCGGGCTGAAAGTGGACGGTCTGCCGCTTAGCTTCTATCGCGATCAGAGTTTTTACACAATGCGCACCGACGCGCTCGATCGATTCGGCACTCGTCTGGAACAGCGGTTCACGCGACCACAGATCGAAGCCATGATGACGGCATGCGGGCTGGAAGACATTCGGTTTCGCGACGGAACTCCCTATTGGGTCGCATGCGGCACAAAGGTACGCGACGGGAATTGATCTTTATGGGGGACGTGTTGCAAAGCACGCCCGTCATATTGGCCTGATGCCAGGACGGATCTGCTACGAGGAAGAGCTTTTGCCCTGTCGGTCGCGCCATGGCGCGCGCGGAATTTCGTCAGCACGACGCAGCGCCGTCAGCCAGACTTCGGCTTTGCCCGTATTAAGCTGGGCCAGCCCGGGCTACTATTGCGACAGCATCGCAGTTGGATGTCGTGGTATAGTCTGCCAGGCAAGCGCTTAACTTGAGACGCGCACCATAACCGGAAGCCCACTGGTCACGACTCGTTCGGGTCACGAACGAAAAAGAGGGCCTCCGAACCATCCGTCGCAAAACTCGGCGTGCGTCCAAAAAGCGTGGGTATGTGGTGCGCGAGACTCTCGCAATCGGCGCGCTCGTGCGCGACGAGGCGACCGCCTTGCAGCCACAGCACGCTGTGGGAAAACTGCGCAACTAGCGTCAGGTCGTGCAGAACCACGAGCACAGTGCACCCATGCGCCGATTTTTCGGCGAGACATTCCATCGCGCGATACTGGTTGGCGGGATCGAGTGCCGCTGCGGGTTCGTCGGCGAGCAGCACAGGCGTATCGGCTGCCAGCACCCGCGCGAGGCAGGCGAGCGCCTGCTCGCCGCCCGAAAGGTCGGCGACGCCGCGGTCGGCGAGCGCGGCGCAGCAGGCGGCTTCCATGGCTCGCTCGACGGCGGCACGGTCGGTCGCGCCCAGCTTGCCGGGCTCGGCTCCATAAGCGAATCGTCCGAGCGCGACCATGTCGCGGACCTTGATGTTCCACGCAAGATCATGGTGCTGCGGAAGATAGGCGATGCGCCGGGCGCGCTCGGTCGGGCTGAGGTGTGCGAGCGGCGTCGCCCCCAGAGCCAGCGTGCCTGCGAACGGCGCGACGCCCGCGAGCGCCCGTATCAGCGTCGATTTGCCCGCGCCATTGGGGCCGACAATTGCCGTGATACGCCCGGGTTCTATCGTCGCCGTCACGTCGTCGAGCAGCGTCTTGGCGCCAGCGCGCACCGTCAGATTCTTGATGTGGAGCGCGTCAGACATGGGCGCCCCGGCCGCGCCGCAACGCGATCATGGTGAAGACGGGAGCGCCGGCGAGCGCCGCGACGACACCAAGCCGCAGCTCGGTATCGGTGGGGAGGAGGCGCACGAGCAAGTCGGCGAGCACGAGGAGGAGGGCGCCGAGCGTTGCCGAAGGGAGCAGGGTGCGGCCCGGATCATGCCCTGCCCATGGCCGGACAAGGTGCGGCGCAACGATGCCGACAAACCCCACCGCTCCGGCAAGTGCGACTGCGGCTCCGGTTGCGATTCCGGTGCCTGCGATAACGGCGATGCGCGTGCGCCGCGCGTCGAGACCGTGCGCGATGGCGGCGGTCTCGCCGATCGCCAGCAGCGACAGATGCGCGCGCTGGCCGAGCAGGATCACGCAGCCGGCGAGAACCAGCGGCGCCGTGAAGACGAGGTCGCCGAGCGAGCGATTGGCGACCGACCCCAGCGTCCAGTTGATGAGATCCGAAAGCGAGAAGGGGTTTGGCGCGAAATTGAGGATAAGCGCCATCAGCGCGCCCGAGAGACTCGACAGGCCGACGCCGACGAGGATCAGCGTGGCCATCCCTTGCGTTCGCATTGCCGCGACGGCGAGGAGGCTCGTCGCAAGGAGCGCGCCGACGATGGCCCCGATCGGGAGCACCCAGGGGAGCGCAGCGGCAATGCCGAAATAGAGCGTCAGCGTCGCGCCCAGCGTGGCCGCCGCCGACACGCCCAATATCCCCGGCTCGGCGAGCGGATTACGGGTCAGCGCCTGCAGCGCCGCACCGCAGAGGCCCAGCGCTCCGCCGACAATTGCGGCCGCCAGCACGCGTGGCAGGCGGATGTCGAGAAGGATTATTGCTGCCGCCCGATCGCTCCCGCCGATCGCATCGACGACAAGGCGCGGCGCGGCGCCATCGGGGCCGAACATCACGGCTCCCAGTGCGGCAACGACAAGAAGCAGGGCAAGCGCCGGGTTCAGTCGCGCTGCGGTCATCGCTGTTCCCTTTCGGTCGTCGCGAGCGCGTGTACGGCGTGCCCGGCGAGCCAGTTTCCGCACGATATCCATGCCCCCGGCACCTCGACGTCTGCTGCACCGCGTGTCGCCCGCTCGACGACGGGGTGACGCGAAGCGGTCCAATGATCCTGACGGTAGCGCGGGCTGTCGAAAAAGGCGCGCATCACGACATCGGGCGGGCGGCGGACGAGCGCCTCGAGCGGGAGCGTGCCCCAGCCGGGCTGCTTGCGATAGGTCGTGTATCCTGCGGCAGCGACGATTTCGGCGACCATCGAACCGGGACCGGTGGTAACGTCGCCGGGGGTCACATAGAGCACAGACGGCGCGCTTGCCGGCGCCGGACGCTGCGCGGCGGCAAGATGTTGTTCAAGGTCGCTGGCGAGCCGCCGGGCTTGGCGGGCGGCTCCAAGTTCGGTGCCGACGCGCAGCAGGTCGGCGCGCGTTTCGGCAAAATTGTTCGGGAAGCCAAGCTGGACGACGTGAATGCCCATCGCTTCGAGCTGGCGGTCGAGCCGCGCAGCGCCGCCATAGGAGCGCACGACCACCGCGGGACGGAGGCGCGCAATGTCCTCGAGCTGTGGCCGAATTCGGGCGATGCCCTTGGCGCGCGGGGCCGAGAAGCTTGTGTCGCTGTCGGCCTCGAACGAAACGGCGCGGATCTTTCCGCGGGGAAGCAGCCCGAGCACCATCTGGTCGGCGCAATAGTCGATGCTCGCGACGCCGCGGCGCTCGGGCAGCGGCGCGCGCGGCTGGCAACCCGCGAGGAGCGCCAGCATCGCGAGGGCCGCTGCCATGCGCATCAGAAGCTCCAGCGCACCCCGGCATAGGCCGAGCGGCCCGCGGTGCCATAGGTCGCGACCGTCTGATATTCCTCGTCGAACAGATTTTCGACGCGGCCGAACAGTTCGATAGCGCCAGTGAGCGGATAGCTCGCGCGCAGGTCGACGAGCCAATAGGGTGCGAGCCGGACGGTGTTGGCGCGATTGTCGAAGCTCGCCGACGCATAGCGTGCCGCGACCGACAGGTCGGCGCCGGCGAGGTCGCCCCCGGGCGTCCACGCAAGCTCGGCGTTGGCGAGATGCTTCGGCCGCCGCGCGAGGCGATTGCCTTCATAAAGGCCGGCGGACGTGCGGTCGGTAACGACGACGAGGCTGTAATTGCCGCGCAGCTCGATCGTGTCGCTCAGCTTCGCACCCGCGTCGACCTCGACACCCTGACCGCGCGCGCGGTTGATATTGTCATAGGTACCGAAGGGGCGGGTGCCGGTGGCGCAGATCGGGGGAAGGGGATTGGGTCCCGGCGGGCACGACACGAAATCGATAAGGTCGCGGCTGTCGCGGCGGTACCAGGCGATATCGGCGTACCAGCGCTGCGCGTTGCCGATCCGCACGCCGATTTCATAGGAGCGCGCGGTTTCAGGGCGCAGGTCGGGGTTGCCATAGGCACCCGCCGAATCGGAGAGCTGGAACAAGGTCGGTGCCTTGAATCCCTCGCGATAGCTCGCGCGCAGCGTGACGATCTCGCCGAGCCGCTGGCCGATGTCGAAGGCGACGCTTGTCGCGCCGCCGAAGTCGCGGTGATCGTCGCGGCGCACACCGCCGGTCAACGTCAGCGTATCGGTCGGCTTCGCCGTCGCCATCGCCCAGACGCCCGTCGTCGCGGTCTTGCGACGGTCGGGCGCAAAGCCGTCATCGGTCAGGCTGCGGCTCCACTCGCGCTCGGCGCCGGCGATCAGGCGAATTTCCGGGGTCACGGTCCAGTCGGCGCTATAGCTCAGCCTTTCGCTGCGTCCGCGCGCGCTGAAGCCGGGCGCCGTGCCGAACGCCGGGTTGTAATTGTCGCGGTTGACGTCGGCGATCCCGAATTGAAGCTGGTGCGTGAAACCCGTCGATCCGGTCCCGCGTCCGCCGGGCCGATGCTCGATCGACGCGGCGGCATAATGTTCGCGCGTCTTCTGAAATTCGTCGGTGTCGCCGAAGCTGTAGGTCGGCGGCGCGAAACCATCGAGGTCGATCCGGCTGTCGGCGTAGAGGCCAAAGGCGCGGAAAGTCAGCGTGTCGCCGATGTCGGTGCGGTTGCTGATGTTCGCGCTATATTGGCGATAGCCGTCGCGCTCGGTCCCGCCCGCCGCGTTGCTGAAGCCGTCGGTACGGACATAGCCGCCGCCGATCCCGAACTGCGAAGCGCCAAGCACCGCGGTGCGAAGCTGGCCGTTGACGCGCACCGTGTCGCGCGCGCCATATTCGGCGCCGATCCGCCCGCTCGTGACCGCGCCTGCCGCAGGCGTGGCAGCGGTGGTAGTGACCGCGACAACGCCGCCGATTGCCTGGCTGCCCCACGGCAGACTGTTCGCGCCGCGCAGCACTTCGATCCGGTCGATCGTCCCGAGCATCAGATTGCCGAAGTCGAACCCGCCGCCCGGCGACGAGGGGTCGCCGACGCGCACCCCGTCGATAACGACCAGCGTCTGGTCGGTCTCGGCGCCGCGGATACGCAGATTTGTGACGCCGCCGAGTGCGCCATATTGGTTGAGCGTTACGCCGGGAAGACGCGCGACAAGGTCGGCGGCGGCGCCGTTCTGCGCGCGCGCAATATCCTCGGCATCGATGATCGACAGCGATGCGTTGGCGTCTTCGCGCGCGAGCGGGACGCCGATGACGGTGATCGCGATGCGGTCGTCCTCGTTCGCCTCGGCGGCGAGCGCCGGCGCGGTGGCCGCGAAGGCGATCAGCGAAATGGCGGTACGATAGGCAAAAGTCTTCATAAGAGGTTCTCCAACGTCACGGCTTTGCCGTCACGCGAGGAACCTCGCCTGCTCCCGGTACACCCCGCCCGCGCGCAGATAACGGCGACGCTCGGGCAGGTCTCCTGGCTTGCCGGGTCATCAAAGGGATGCGGCCTTCCCGGAACATCGTTCCAGTGGCACGATCGCACCCTTCTCTCCGACGACAGTTGCGGGGGCAGCGCCGGATTGGAACCGGACTTCCCTTTTCACCCCGTTTCCGGGGAACCTGAGGTCACGGACGCGGCGGCTAGCAAAGCCTTGCGCGGTTCGCAATCGACAATTTTACGCCGCAGCCTCGACGACACGACTGGTTCGCGCGAAAGGACTGAGCCCCAGCCAGGTTTCAATACTCGCCGTCAGCCGGTCGTCGCCGGTAAGCAGCAACCTTCGGTCCTCGATGGCCGCGGCCACAGTGTCATAGCCCATCCAGATCGCCGTCATCGTGCGCAGGTCGCACGATGCATAAAGGTCGACGTCGAATCCGGGATCGACCGAGCACAGCTGCGTTTCGCTGCCGGGTTCGACGACGAGCCACCATGATCGGCGCTCGGCGGGAAGTTCGGGATAGCGGAACTGGATGATCGAACGTCGTGCTGGCATCGGGTCGAGCACGAGCCCGCGGCGCATGTCCCACATGAGCAAATGCGCGTCGAGTTTTTCGAGCGAAAGGTCGCCGTCGATCCAGCGCTTTCCCCAGACGCCGAAGGCCTCGACAACGGGTGCGAGTTCCTGTCCCGCACGGGTGAGGACATAGTCGAAGACGCCCGAGTCGCCGGGAACCGGCGTGCGGCGGAGGATGCCGGCCGCCTCCAGATCCTTCAGTCGCTGTGAGAGCAGCGCCGGCGACATGCGCGGGACGCCGCGGCGCAAGTCATTGAAACGCGTCGACCCGGCTGCGAGTTCGCGCACGAGAACAATCGTCCAGCGCGTACACAAAATCTCGGCCGCCATCGCGACCGGACAAAATTGCCCATAGCTCGCCTTTGCCATGATAGGCTCCCTTCCGCAGCATTATAGCCCATGCCGTTTGGCGGGCGCGAGTTCAGTTTCTGAATCGGCGGCGATTCAGTTCCTGAACTATTCGCGGTCGCCACGAACCGACACAACCATCGCCAGCAGGGAAGCAACCTATGGAGATGAATATGCTTGTAGAAGCGAAGGCAATGACCGCCGATTACTGGCACGAAATTGCGGACCGCATTGCTGCGACGATCGGAGCGACGGCCGAAAGCCACGATTGCGAGGGGCGCTTTGTCGCCGACAATTATGGGCTGCTCCGCGAGGCTGGACTGATCGGGGCCGCGGTGCCCGTGGACCTGGGCGGGAACGGAATGGATTACCGCACACTTTGCGGCGTCGTGCGGCGGCTCGGCAAGGGATGCGGCTCGACCGCGCTTGCCTTTTCGATGCACTGCCACCAGGTCGCGGTCGCGGCATGGCGCTGGCAGCATATGCAGGCGCCGACCGACGGTCTTTTGAAGCGGATCGCGTCGGAGAATCTGGTGCTCGTGTCGAGCGGCGGGTCCGACTGGCTGCAGGGCAGCGGGACGGCAACGAAAGTCGATGGCGGCTTCCGGATCAACGCGCGCAAGATATTCTCGAGCGGTTGTCAGGCGGGTGATCTGCTGATGACGAGTGCGGTCTATGACGATCCCGATGCGGGACCGACCGTTCTCCACTTCGCGCTGCCGCTCGATGCCGACGGTGTAACCATCCTCGATACGTGGAACACGATGGGGATGCGTGGCACCGGTTCGCACGATGTCGAGCTGAAGGACGTTTTCCTTGCCGATGCAGCCGTTTCCGGCCGGCGGCCGCAGGGGCAGTGGCATATGTTGTTCCACATTATCAGCATGATCGCCTTTCCGCTGATCTATTCCGCCTATCTCGGCGTCGCGGAGGCGGCGCGCGACGCCGCGCTTGAGGCGGCACGGCGCAAGGCCTCGACAGGCGGGATGATCGCGCTTGTCGGCGAAATGCAGAATAGTTTCTGGATCGCGGAAACCGCACTCGACGCGATGATTGCGGAGGCGGAGGCGGGCGGACCCGGACCTGCGAAGACGAGCAGCGTCATGACCGGTCGCACCGTGACCGGTCGCGCCGCAATTCGCACCGCCGAACTGGCGATGGAAGTGGCCGGCGGCGCCGCCTTTTATAAGGGGTCGACGATCGAGCGCGCCTTCCGCGACGTTCAAGGCGCGCGCTATCATCCGCTTCAGGAGCCAGCACAGCGCGAGTTGAGCGGTCGTCTCGCCCTGCAGCTCGATATTGACGGCTGACGAATGGGCGCGGGTGCGGGGCGCCTTCCGTCCCACCCGCGCCCTCTCATTATCCAAGAGCACGACTTGCAATCGCGGCGCGGCCGGTCAATCTGGGGCGGGCAAGGAGCGACGCGGTGGATTTCGCCTTCGACAATAGTTTTCACAATCGGATGGACGGCTTTTACACGCCGGCGGAGGCGGTCAAGCCGTCGGCACCGGCGATGCTCGCCTTCAATCATCCGCTCGCTGCAGCGCTGGGTCTGGATTTTGAAGATGTCGGCGAGGCCGATCTGGCAGCGCTGTTTTCGGGCGCGAGCCTCCCCGCGGGCAGCGATCCGATCGCGCTCGCCTATGCGGGGCACCAGTTCGGCCATTTTTCGCCGCAGCTCGGCGACGGGCGCGCGCTTTTGCTCGGCGAAATCGTCGCGCCCGACGGTGCGCGTTTCGACATCCAGCTCAAAGGATCCGGACCGACCAGCTTTTCGCGCAATGGTGATGGCAAGGCCGCGGTCGGTCCCGTCCTGCGCGAATATCTGGTGTCCGAGGCGATGGCGGCGCTTGGCGTTCCGACAACGCGCTCGCTTGCGGCGGTGGCGACGGGCGACCGGGTGCAGCGCGAGCGCGGGCATCCGGGCGCCGTCCTCACGCGCGTCGCGAGCAGCCATATCCGCGTCGGAACTTTTCAGTTCTTCGCTGCGCATTTCGGCGCGGAGCATGTCGCGCGGCTGTCCGATTACAGTATCGCTCGGCATTTTCCGGACCTTGCCGATCAGGCGAACCCGCATCTTGCGTTGCTCGACCGCGTCATCGGTCTGCAATGCGATCTCGTCGCGCGCTGGCTCGGCATCGGCTTTGTCCATGGCGTCATGAACACCGACAATGTCGCGATCAGCGGCGAGACGATCGATTACGGCCCCTGTGCGTTTGTCGATCGTTTCGCGATGAGCACCGTTTTCAGCTCGATCGATACGCAAGGCCGATATGCTTATGGCAACCAGCCGCGGATAATGCACTGGAACATGGCGCGCTTTGCCGAAGCGCTGCTTCCCGCGATCCATGCCATCGACCCTGCCGCGGTGGAAGCGGCCAAGGCGCTTGCCGACGCCATTCCCGCTCGCTTCGCCGCGGCGCTCTCGGCAGTGATGCGGCGCAAGTTGGCGCTCGAACAATCGGAGGACGGCGACCAGCAATTGTTCGATTCGCTGTTCGATGCGCTTGAGGGCAATCGCATTGACTTCACGCTCTTTTTCCGCGGGCTCGCCATGATGCTGCGCGGTGACGGAAACCTGCTCGAAAGCCTGATGCCCTATCCCGACGCCATGGCATCGTGGATCGCTGACTGGTGGGAGCGGCTTGCGCGCGAAACCGACGAGCCGCTTGCGCGGGCCGACGCCATGGACGCGGTGAATCCGCTCTATATTCCGCGCAACCATCGTGTCGAAGCCGCGCTCGAAAGTGCCGAGGCGGGCGATATGGCGCCTTGGTTGGCATTGCTCGATGTCGTCCGCAATCCCTTTGTCGCGCGTGACGAATGGAGCGAATTTGCCGGTCCCGGTCCCGACGACGCCGAACCCTATGTGACCTATTGCGGCACCTGACACGCGCGGCGCGTGTTGAGCGCAGCGCGCGCGCTTGCTACTGAGCCGCTCCCGTCAGACAAAGGATATCGACTTGTCCGCATCCCCCGCATCGCAATCCGGCGTCTCGGCCTCCGCTCCCAAGATCGCCGTCGTCGGGACGGGCTATGTCGGCATATCGAACGCCGTGCTGCTCGCCCAGCGGAACCGTGTCGTTGCCCTCGACATCGACGCGCGCAAGGTCGAACAGATCAATGCACGCCAGTCGCCCATCGCCGACCCCGAGATCGAGGATTATCTCGCCAACAAGCCGCTCGACCTCGTTGCTACACTCGACGAGCAAGCGGCCTATGGCGGTGCCGACTTTGTCGTCGTTGCGACGCCGACCGACTATGATCCCGACACCAATTATTTCAACACGAGCACGGTCGAGGCAGTGATTGCAGACGCGCTCGTGATGGCGCCTGACGCGCTGATCGTCGTCAAATCGACGGTCCCTGTCGGCTTCACCGAAAGGATGCGCGCCGAACATGATACCGACACGGTGATCTTTTCGCCCGAGTTCCTGCGCGAAGGGCGCGCTCTCTTTGACAATCTCCACCCGTCGCGAATCATCGTCGGTAACACGCATCCGCGCGCGCGCGAATTCGGCCAATTGCTTCTCGAAGCGTCGCTGAAGCCCGAGGCAGCCATCCTCCAAACCGGCAATACCGAGGCAGAAGCGATCAAATTGTTCGCCAACACCTATCTTGCGATGCGCGTCGCTTTCTTCAACGAACTCGACACCTATGCCGCGACTCACGGGCTGGACTCGCGGCAGGTGATCGAAGGCGTGTGCCTCGATCCGCGCATCGGGCAATTCTATAACAACCCATCCTTCGGCTATGGCGGCTATTGCCTGCCCAAGGACACGAAGCAGATGCTCGCCAATTATCAGGACGTGCCGCAAAATCTGATCGCGGCGATCGTGTCGTCGAATACGACGCGCAAGGATTTCGTCGCGGCCGAGGTCATCAAGCGCAACCCGCGCGTCGTTGGCATCCATCGCCTTGCGATGAAGGCAGGATCGGACAATTTCCGTGCCAGCAGTATTTTGGGCGTGATGAAGCGGATCAAGGCGAAGGGGATCGAGGTGATCGTTCATGAGCCGCTCCTTGAGGAGGAACTGCTGTTCAACTCGCGCGTCGTTCGCGACCTTGACGCCTTCAAGACCGAAGCCGATGTCATCATCGCCAATCGCGTTACCGACGACCTCGCCGATGTCGCCGACAAGGTTTATAGCCGCGACCTCTTTGGCGCTGACAGCTAGGGCTGGGCGCCAGGCAAGGCGCGGAACTCCCCCGAATCCTGCACGTTGACCGGTAAAGGGAGATTCCGGTTGCGCCGCTGCACCCCGCAAGCCACAAATGCGCCTTGACCGAGGGCAGATGCGACCATTTGAAAAGCCTTGCGATTTGGGGAGAGCGGGTGCGCCGCTGTTGCGGTCGCTCGTTGGGCTGTCGGCGTTTGCGTTCGCCATAGGACATGGCTCGCTGGTCGTCGCCCAACCGCCCGAACCGTCCCCCGCCAACGCCCCCGCCGCGCCGAAACCGTCAACCGCTCCCGATGACATTGCTGCGCCCACGCCGCCTCCAGCGGGTGCGCAATTTCCCGAGGTTCCGCCGATCATCGATGACGACGAGTTCGAGCGGGCGATCCCCGATATCGCCGCCGAGGACGATCCCGAACTCGATCGTCCGCTGGAAACGATCGCCGAATTCGAGCGTCGGCTGACCGCCGTAGCCGCGTCGGGTGACGCCGACGCTGCGGAGGACGACGACGCTGCCGACGGGGCGCCGGTGGTCGATGGTGTTGCTATTCCCGCGCTCGCCGACGGCGACGTCGTCGAGGCGATCGGTGACGCGCCGATCAGCGATGTCGAGCTGGCCGCACCGCTTCCGCCGCTCGAAAGCTTTGACGTCGAACCGGTGGAATATGCCGAGGCCGAAGAGGAAGCCCGCGACCGCAGCGTCACCTATATTGTGCAGGTCAACGGGTTGGACGCTGCCGATGCCGCAAGCGACGTCGATCTTGCGGACCTGTTCAGCGACCTGTCGGCGCTTTACGATGGCGACGGCAAGGCGGACAATGCGGCAATGGTGCGCGCGCGGCTCCGCGCCGATGCCGACCTTATGCAGCGAATCCTTGCGTCCGAGGGCTTTTATGACGCGGCGATCGGTACGCGGATCGACCGGACCGCACGCGAACGCAACGCGCCGCTCACTGTGATCCTCGATATAACGCCGGGACAGCGATACACGCTCGGGTCTGTTTCAATCGATGCGGAACCGACCGTTCCCCCGGCGTTGATTGCCGATAATTTCCCGCTGACCATCGGCGAGCCGATCGTCGCGCAGCGCATCCAGGGCGCCGAGGCGGCAATCGCGCTCAAACTGCCCGAGGAAGGCTATCCCTTCGCCAAGGTTGGCCAGCGCGACATCCTCCTCGACGGCGCGACGGGCGAGGGCGATTATACCCTGCCGGTCGAGATCGGGCCCCGGTCGCGTTTCGGCGCTATCGAGACGACGGGCGATCTCGCCTTTGACGCCGAGCATGTCGAAGTCCTCGCGCGCTTCGAACGCGGCCACCTTTACGACAGCCGGATGGTTGATGATTTGCGCCAGGCCCTCGTCGCGACGGGGCTGTTTGCGACGGTAGCGGTCGAGCCGCAGCGCACCGGCGAAAGCGCGGGCGACGATACCGAATATGTGACAACGCTCGTCACCCAGCAGGCGGGGCCGCCGCGTACCATTGCCGCGAGCGCGGGCTATGGCACGGGGGAAGGGCTGCGGCTCGAAGGGAGCTGGACGCATCGCAATCTGTTCCCGCCCGAAGGAGCACTGATCGGACGTGCCATTGTCGGCACGCAGGAGCAGGGGATCGGCGCGACGCTACGCCGTTCGAATGCGGGGCGGCGCGACCGCACGTTCGAACTGGTCGCCGAGGCGACGCGCAGCAACTATGACGCGTTCGAGGCAATCACGGGCCGCGTCGCCGCGCGCATCAGCTATGATTCGACGCCAATCTGGCAAAAGAAGTTCACCTATGCCTTCGGTGTCGAACTGATCGCAACGAGCGAAGACGATTATGAGTTCACGCGCGGTTTGCGCGACCGCGATTTCTATACCATTGCCGGGATCAGCGGACAGGTCGGGATTGACCGCACCGACAGTCTGCTCGATCCGACGAAGGGCTTTCGCATCACGACGCTGCTCCAGCCCGAAGGGTCGTTTGCGGGCGGCTTCTCGCCCTATATGCGTGCGCGTGTCGACGTGAGCGGCTATTATCCGGTCACCGACAGCGTCGTGCTTGCGGGGCGCGTTCGCGTCGGCTCGATCATCGGCGCCGCGCGCGAACTATTGGCGCCGTCGCGGCGCTTCTACGCCGGTGGCGGCGGTTCGGTTCGCGGTTTCGGTTATCAGCAACTCGGCCCAAAAGACCCCAACAATGATCCCATCGGCGGGCGGAGCGTGAACGAAGCAGCGGTCGAGGCGCGCTATCGCTTCGGCAATTTCGGCGTCGTCGGCTTCGTCGACGCGGGGCAGGTCTATCGCGGATCGACGCCCGATTTTTCGAACCTGCGCTTCGGCGCCGGGATTGGCGGGCGTTTCTACACCAATTTCGGGCCGATGCGGCTTGACATCGCGACGCCGATCGACCGCCAGCCGGGAGAATCGCGCGTCAGTGTCTATGTGTCGATCGGGCAGGCTTTCTGATGGCGGAAGAGGCGCCTCCGGTCGCCGACGGTGCGGCAACACCGCGCCGGACCTCGCGCATCGCGCGCGGCGCTGCGGTTGCCATCCTCGGCCTTCTCGCGCTGGTCGCACTCTTTCTCGTCGGGCTCAATAGCGACGCCGGACGGCGTTTCGTCGTCACCCAGATCGAGAAATATGAGTTTGAGAACGGGATGACGATCGGCATCGGCCGGCTCGACGGATCGCTTTACGGCGCGATGGTCGTGCGCGATTTCACCCTGTCGGACCCCGAGGGCGTATTCTTGGCGTCGCCCGAACTGCGGATTGACTGGCGACCATTCGCCTATCTTTCGAACCATATCGACATTCGCTCGGCGACCGCCGAGGAAATTCGCTTGCAGCGCTTGCCGCAGTTCAAGCCGGTTCCCGACACGGGCGAGCCGCTGCTTCCCGATATCGACATCGACGTTGGCCGCCTGCGCGTCGATCGCTTCGTCTTCGAGCCTGCCGTCGCCGGCGAGCGGCAGGTAGCGCAAATCGATGGCAAGATCGCAATTGCCGACCGGCGTGCGCAGGTCAGCGCCAATGCCGTGACCGTTGGCGCCGGTGCGCGAGGCGACCGGGTCAAACTGCTGCTCGATGCGGTCCCCGAAGCCAACCGGCTGGCGATGACGTTGGACCTCAGCGCGCCGCAGGACGGCGTTATCGCGGCGATGGCGGGACTGGACGAACCGCTCACAGCGCAGCTCGACGGGCGCGGCGATTGGGCGAAGTGGGACGGGTCGCTCACCGCCAGCCTTGGATCCGCGCCGCTTGCACGCATCGGTCTGACGGCGCGCGACGGCAGATTCGCGGCCAAGGGAACAGCGCAGCCCTCGCGCCTCTTCTCCGGCTCGCTAGCCGCGCTGCTCGGCGCCGAAACACGGGTCGATCTGGTCGCAAAGCTCGACGAGCGAAAAGCCGACCTCGATGGCGCCGTCGCGTCGGAAGCGATGCGGCTCGGCGTCAGCGGAGGGGTCGATCTGGGAACGAACCGTTATGACGGTTTGCAACTCGCTCTCAATGTCGTCCGTCCCGGGGCCATCGCGCCCGCGGTGCGCGGAAACGGCGTGCGCGCGACGGCGCGCCTCGACGGCGCATTTGCACACCCCACGGTCGACTATCGGGCCAATGCGGCGGCGCTCGCCTTTAACGATATTGTCGTTGAAAGGCTCAGCCTGTCGGGAAAGGCGCGCATCGACGCCGATCAGATTGTCATTCCCGTCGTCGGGCGCGCCGCGCGCATCCGCGGGCTCGACAGCGTTGCGGGCGGGACGCTCACCGCGGTGCGGCTCGACGGCGATCTTGCCTTTGCCGAAGGGCGGTTGCTCAGCGACAATCTGCGGCTGCGATCGTCGCGGATCGATGCCAAGGCGATCGTGATCGCCGACTTCAACCGCGGTTTCTACACTGGTGCGATCGACGGGCGGGTCAACGACTATCGAATCGAAAGCGTCGGCATTTTCGACATCGATACCGACGCCGATCTCCTGACGGCGGCGCATGGCGGGTTCGAAATTGCGGGGCGCGTTCGCGCGCGTTCGACGCGGCTGTTCAATTCGGGTGTCCGCGATTTGCTCGGCGGCAACGGCACTGTCTCGGCGGATGTACGTTACGGCACCGACGGGCTCGTGCGCTTCGCGAACCTGCGCCTCACATCGCCGTTGCTGCGGATCACGAGCGGGCGCGGCAGCTATGCGCCCGACGGTCGCGTCCAACTGAGCGCGCGTGCCATGTCGAGCGACTATGGTCCGCTTGGCGTCGAGCTCGCGGGAACAATTAGCGATCCGCGCGCGACGCTCACCGCAGAGCGGCCGGGGCTTGGTATCGGGCTCGCCAATCTCGAGGCGCGGGTGAACGGTGCGCCCAACGGCTATCGTCTCGCTGCCACCGGCGAAACCGACTATGGCCCGCTGTCGGCGGACGTCGTCCTGCTGACCGCGTCGGGACCGCTGACAATCGAGGTCGAACGCGGCGACCTGTCGGGCATCGGTTTTTCGGGCCGGCTCGTCCGCAGCGATGCGGGACCCTTCGTTGGACAGCTCGATGCGAGGGGGCAGGGACTCGGCGGGCTCGTGCGACTGAGCGCAGCGGGACCGCATCAGGCCGCGGCGATCAACTTGCGTGCGAACAATCTGTCCTTGCAGGGACCGGCGCAACTCACCGTCGGCGGCGCGATCGTCGATGCCGATGTGACGCTTTATGACAGCCCGCATATCGTTGCCGATATACAGTTTGCGCAGACGCGCATCCGCGACTTCGATATTGCCGTCGGACGTGTGAAGATCGATTATCGCGACGGCACCGGCAAGGCGCAGGCGCTTGTCGAGGGGACGAACGGCGTGCCTTTCCGCGTTGCGGCGAACGCCGATCTCGCGCCCGGGCTCTGGCGCGCGTCGGTTCAGGGGCGCGCCACCGGCATCAATTTCCGCACGACGTCGCCCGCGCGGATCGTCCCCGGCGACGACGGTTATGAATTGCTGCCGACGACGGTGAATCTGGGACGCGGAAGCAACGCGCGCATTGCGGGGCGTTTCGGCGATGGCATTATGCTGCAGAGCCGTCTCGACCGCGTCAATATGGCGAGCCTCAACGCCGTCTATCCCGATATGGGGCTGGGCGGACGCGCGAGCGGCAGCCTCGATTTCGAGCAGGCTGGCGCCGATGCTTTCCCGCGCGCCGACGCACGGCTGACTATCGACAATTTTACGCGCACCACCGCCGCATCGGTCAGCGAACCGGTCGACATCAATCTCGCGGGCAAACTGCTTTCCGACGGCGGCGAAGCGCGCGCGGTCGTGCGCAAGCGCGGCAGCGTGATCGGGCGGATGCAGGCATCGCTACGTCCGTTGGGGCCGGGGGCAGGAAGCTGGACGGAACGGCTACGCGCTGCGCCGCTCGGCGGCGGTATCCGCTACAATGGTCCGGCCGATACGCTCTACAGCTTCGTCGGCCCTGCTGGCCAGCATGTGGGCGGGCCGATCGGCGTCGCTGCCGACTTCGGTTGCCGCCTCGACGATCCCTGCCTGCAAGGCGTTGTGCGCGGCAAGACGCTGACTTATGAGAATCAAGCCTATGGCACGCGCCTGACCAATTTGGCCGTCAATGGCCGGTTCACGGGGAACCGGCTCGAGATCGATGAACTCACTGCCACCGCCGGTGACGGCAGCCTTTCGGCGAGCGGTTTCATCAGCCTTGCGGCGTCGGACGGCTATCCGATGAATCTTACAGCGACGCTCGACAATGCGCGGCTTGCGCGAAGCGACAATATCGGCGCGCGCGCGACAGGCACGCTGACGCTCGAAAAGCGGGCCGGGCAGACGGCGCTGCTGTCGGGCGATCTGCAGCTTCCCGAATCGCGCTATCGCATCGTGCGCGAAGGCGCAGCGCAGGTGCCCGCGCTAACCGGCGTTCGCCGCAAGCCCCCTGCTGGTCGCCCGCGCGTCAGCGGCGACGGCATCGCGGCGGTCGGTGGCAGCCTCTTTGACCTGATCCGACTCAACATCCGGCTGCGCGCAGGCGACGAAATCTATGTCTCGGGCATGGGGCTGGAGTCCGAATGGCAGGGCGATGTTACCTTGACGGGGACGACGCAGGCGCCGCGCGTGACGGGCGACATCGAACTGGTGCGCGGGACGCTGGGTTTTGCAGGACGTTCGTTTACGCTCGACGAAGGGCGGATCAGCTTCCCGACGGGCGATGCCTATGACCCTGCGCTGCGGCTCGTCGCGTCGGACACGTTCGACAATGTGACGGTGAACGTCAACGTGTCGGGCCGTGCGCAAAATCCGCAGATCAGCTTTTCCAGCATACCGGGACTGCCACAGGACGAGATTGTGTCGCGCATCCTGTTCGGCGGATCGATCACCGAATTGTCGCCGCTTCAGGCGGTGCAGCTCGCCGCTTCGCTCAACGCCCTGCGCGGCAGCGGTGGGCTCAGCCCGCTCGGTGCGCTCCAGTCGGCGACCGGGATCGACCGGCTGCGCGTGCTCGGCGCCGACGATACTGAAGGGCGCGGCACTGCGATCGCCGCGGGGCAATATATTTCCAAGGATATTTACCTGGAGATCATCACCGACGGGCGCGGCTATACCGCCACCCAGCTCGAAATCAGCCTGACGCGTGCATTGTCGCTGCTCAGCCAGGCGGGGGGGGCGGGCCAGTCGAACCTCAGTATCCGCTACCGGAAGGATTATTGATGCGGGCGCTCCTGTGCATCGCGGCATTGCTCCTTGGGGCGTGCAAGGAGGAGCCCGACTTCGACGCGCGCTATGATGCCGCAAGCAAGGAAATCGAAGCGCGCGCCAAGGCCCTCGACGCCGCGGCTGGGGCGGCCGATGAGGTTCCGCCGGGAGCCAGCGAGTCGGGCACGATCGCAGAGAGCCCGCCTGACCCCGCATTGTCAGGGCGATAGCCAGTCCTGCCGGCTGCGCGATCCGGAGCGGCGCTTGCCCGCCGCCTCCCCCTGTGCAAGGGGCATCGGGCCGAATTTGGGAGGCCGACAGATGCATTTCGACGTGGTGATTGTGGGCGGTGGCCATGGCGGGGCGCAGGTGGCCATATCGCTGCGCACGCAGAAGTTCGAAGGCAGCATCGCTATCGTCGGCGACGAAACCGACCTTCCCTATGATCGTCCGCCTTTGTCGAAGGAATATTTCGCCGGCGAAAAGGAATTCGAGCGCATCCTACTGCGTCCCCCCAAATATTGGGACGAGCGCGCGATAACGATGCTGCTCGGCAAGCGCGTCGTTTCGGTCGATCCGGTGGCGCATAGCGTGGCGACCGACGCGGGCGAGACGATCAGCTATGGCAAGCTGGTATGGGCGACGGGTGGAAGGCCGCGGATGCTGCCGATCCCCGGCGGCGACCTCCCGGGCGTGCAGGGCGTGCGCACGCGCGCCGATGCCGACGCGATGAAGGCAGCCTCCGAAAGCGCGGACCAGATCGTCGTGATCGGCGGCGGCTATATCGGGCTCGAGGCAGCGGCGGTGCTACGCAAGGCGGGCAAGAAGGTGGTGCTGTTGGAAGCGCTCGACCGTGTGCTCGCGCGTGTCGCGGGCGAGGAACTTTCGCGCTTTTACGAAAAGGAGCATCGCGATCACGGCGTCGACCTTAGGCTCGGCGTCAATGTCGAGGCGATTGAGGGCGAAAGTCACGTTGCAGGCGTGCGCCTTGCGGGCGGCGAGGTGATCCCCGCCGATCTCGTCATCGTCGGCATCGGCATCATCCCGGCGGTCGAGCCGCTCGTCGCGGCGGGCGCCGAAGGCGGCAATGGCGTCCTCGTCGATCGCTATTGCAAGACGAGCCTTCCCGACATCTATGCGATCGGCGACTGCGCGGCGCATGAGAATGATTTTGCCGAAGGGTTGGTCATCCGTCTGGAATCGGTTCAGAATGCCAATGATCAGGCGAATGTCGTCGCCAAGGGAATTTGCGGCGTTGAGGCGCCCTATCATGCGATTCCGTGGTTCTGGTCGAACCAATATGATCTGAAGCTTCAGACCGCGGGCCTCTCGACCGGGCATGACCAGGCTATCCTCCGCGGTGATCCCGCGTCGCGCAGCTTCTCGATCGTCTATCTCAAGGCCGGAAAGGTCGTCGCGCTCGACTGTGTCAATGCGACCAAGGATTATGTTCAGGGCCGGATGATTGTCACTGCGGGTCTCAAAGCCACCGCCGAACAGCTTGCCGACACCGACACGCCGCTGAAGGCTCTGCTGCCGAGCTAGGCAGGGGGCGGAAGGTCCGGCGCCGGGGACGGGTCGGCGGCGAGCATCTTCTTCATTCCTGCCTTAATATTGCGGAGCAGTCGACGTAGCGCGATGATCACGATCACCGCGGCGATCGCCATCAGGAGCGCGATCGCGATCGCCAGCGGCGGAAAGGCGATGGCAAGCGCCAGAAGACCGCCGGTCGCGATGTCTTCGCCGGTTGAAACCACTGCATTGCTATAAGGTTCGGGGCTGACGTTGATGACGGCGCGCGTCGTCGCTTTCGCGCCGTGACTGAGCAGGGCGCCGCCGCCGCCGAGCAGAAATGCAACGACCTGCCACGCCGGATCGGACGCGTCGACCAGTGCCAGCGCGAGCAGGGCTCCGCCAAGCGGACGTATAATCGAGTGGCTACCGTCCCACGCGGAATCGACCCAAGCAATCTTGTCGGCCAGAAATTCCGCGACCGTTCCTGCAGCGGCGACGCCAAGAACCCAAGGATTGGCAAAAACCTGCAGCGCTTGGAGATGTTCGGGGAGCGGAAGCCATCCGAAGTGCATTGCAATTCCTGTCGCGAGGACGGTCAAATAGAGACGCCATCCGGCAAGCAGGCTGAGGCTGCCCGCGACACCCAAAATCTCGACTATTCCCATGGCCTTGCTCCCGGCCGCTTCCGCCGGTTCATCCTGCACTGCACCGTTCCGTCAGGCAATGGCATAGTCATACGCCGGGTGACACGGGGACGCCCCGCAGGTATCGCCCTCGGCATGAGGTCCGATATTTCGCCCGCGTCCTTGCCAGATGGCGCGATACCCGCCGCTACGCTTGTCATCATGCGCCCCGCCGCGAATGGTGGTCCAGATGAGATTCTGATGGTCAAACGCGCGACGACGATGGCCTTCGCGGCCGGCGCGGTCGTATTTCCCGGCGGACGCGTCGATCCCGACGACTTGGTCGTAGCCCAGCTCTGCGGCTTTGAGGGCGAACCCGCCGAAGGCGCGGCGCGCGTCGCGGCGCTGCGTGAGACGCTTGAGGAAACGGGGCTTGCCGTGGGGTGGCCCGCGCTTGACGATGCCGAAATTGCCTCTGTCCGCGAAGATCTCCTCGCGGGCGTGCTGCTGTCGGATATTCTGGCGCAGCGCGGCGATAGACTGTCGCTTGATGCAATGGTTCCCTTTGCGCGCTGGTGCCCCAATTTCAAGGAAGCACGCACGTTCGACACGCGTTTCTTTGCTATTGTATCGCCATCGCACCGCCATGAATTGACTGTCGAGGCTGCTGAGCACAGCCACATATTCTGGGCGAGCGCATGCGAGACGCTCGAAATGGCTGATCGTGGCGCGGTTTCGGTGATTTTTCCAACCCGTCGCAACCTCGAACGCTTGGCGCTCGCAGGCGATTTTTCAGAATTTGCAGCGCATGCGTGCGATTTTCCGGTCGAGTTGATAACACCATGGATTGAAGATCGCGATGGAACGACGCATCTTTGTATCCCGGACCATTTGGGATACCCGGTAACGTGCGAGCCTTTCGAGCGCGTGCGTCGCGGATAGAATTTGTCGCTAAAATGAAACTTTTTCCTAATTTAGTGATTTCCTAACAATTGGATCCATAATGCAGATCATCGTTGCAATTATTTGTAGCGAAGCTTAGAGCGGTGAAGCCGGATTGAGCGGAGAGCTTGCTCTCAATTCGATTCGAGAAGATCAAATCCAGTGGACGGAGAATATGATGAACCTGCTTAAGAAAGTTGCGATCTCCCTCGCAGCGACTTCGATGATCGCGGCTCCGGTCGTGGCTTCGGCTGCTCCCGCAGTCGACGGCGCTCGTGCGTTCTCGACCGTCGACGGTCAGAGCGAGCTGGAAGGCGGCACGAGCTGGATCATCGCGCTCGTGGCACTCGTCGCCATTGTTGGCGGCATCATCATCGCGTCGGACAACAACGACGATACCCCGACCAGCCCGTAATTACCGGCTGATCAGAACGAAATTTTCAAAGGGCTCCGGGTTTCTCCCCGGGGCCCTTTGTGCATTACGGGCTACTGACTTTTGGCGCCGTGCTGACGAAGCAGGCGGGGGCTGCGGTTCGGCTTTCGCCCCGCTAGTCGAATTTTGCCGAGCGGGCGTGACGTGAGCGGTCGAGCGGGATGGCACCGCGCGCCCGAGCGACGGCGCCCGGCGCGATGGGCGCTATGGCAAGACGGTAGGCGTCTTCGCTGTCGCCCGCCTCTGCCAGCACCGCGCCCCACGGATCGACGATCAGGCTGTGGCCGAAGGTCGCCCTGCCGTCGGCGTGCGTGCCTTGTTGTGCTGCAGCAATCACATGCGATCCGGTTTCAATTGCGCGGGCGCGAAGCAGGACATGCCAATGCGCTTCACCCGTCGGGACGGTGAAGGCTGCGGGAACAGCGATGACGTCGGCTCCACGTTCGACCAGCGCCCGGAAAAGTTCAGGAAAGCGCAGGTCGAAACAGATGGTGAGGCCCAGTTGGCCGATCGGAGTTTCGACGACCACGATCTCGCCTCCACCTTCATAGGCTGCGGATTCGGTCCAGCGCTCGCCCGTCGGCAGATCGACATCGAACATGTGAATCTTGTCGTATCGCGCCCTTATGCTGCCGTCGCCTGCGATGACGTGGCTGCGATTGACGCGCCGCGCGCCGTTGTCGGCGAGAAGGGGCATCGAGCCGTTGTGAAGCCAGATCCCGTGACGCCGCGCCATGTCCTGCAAAGCCGCAGGCCATGGGGAATCGGTTTCGCGGGCCATATATGCCGCCGACCGCGCGCGGTCACGGTCGAGCAACAGGGACATTTCGGGAAGAAACGCCATCGCCGCCCCCGCTGCCGCAGCGTCACCGAGCGCGCGGTCGATGACGGAAAGATTTTCAGCAGGATCGAACCCGCTCCTCATCTGGACGGCCGCGGCAAGCGGTGGCGCGGTGGGCGATCCGGGATCGGGCGTCGGCTCGGTCATGGATTATCGCTAGGCCGAGTGCGCGCGTGCGACAAGCCGTGTCAGTTCAGTGGCCAGCAAGCTTTGAACAGGATAATATGCGCCGATGCCCAACGCCCCGACGCATGCGCCGCATGCCCCTCACCGAATTCTTGTTTCCGCTTTTGCAGCTAGCGCATTGTTGCTGGTGCCCGCGGCATTCGCGGCGCCCGCCGACAGTGAAATGGCGACGGCCGCACAAAGCGCCAAGAATCAGAGCTGGCTCTATGCGGGCAGCGACATTCCGCGCGATGCCGCATGGCAGTTCGGCGAGCTGCCGAACGGCGTGCGCTATGCGGTGCGCAACAATGGCGTGCCTCCCGGGCAGGTTTCGATCCGCGTGCGTATGGACGTCGGATCGCTCTTCGAAACCGACAAGGAGCGCGGCTTTGCACACTTGCTCGAACATCTGAGCTTCCGCGGGTCCGAACATATTCCCGACGGCGAGGCGAAGCGGATCTGGCAACGCTTTGGCGTCACATTCGGTAGCGATTCGAATGCGCAGACGACGCCGACGCAGACCGTGTACCAACTCGACCTGCCGAGTGCGACGGGCGCCAATCTCGACGAGAGCATGAAGCTGCTCGCGGGAATGATCCGCGAGCCGCGCATTTCCGACGCTGCTGTGGCCGCCGAGCGCGGCGTCGTCCTGTCCGAACTGCGCGAATCGGACGGTCCGCAGCGGCGTATCGCCGACGCGACCAATGCCCATTTGTTCGCAGGCCAGTTGCTCGGCGACCGCGCCCCAATCGGTACGCCCGCCTCGCTCGAGGTCGCGCGCGCGTCCGCTGTCGCCGCCTTCCACAAGCGTTGGTATCGTCCCGACCGCACGGTCGTCGTCATCGTGGGGGACGGCGATCCCGCCGAATTCGCGCGGTTGATTGCGAAATATTACGGCGACTGGCGCGGCGACGGCCCGGCGCCGCGCCAGCCGGATTTCGGAAAACCCGACCCCAAGGCTGCCGTGGTCAAGGAAATTGTCGAAGCCAATCAGCCCGCCGCGCTGACGCTGGCGATGATCCGGCCGTGGATAAAGCGCGTCGATACGGTCGAGAATACCCGTCGTCTCTACCTTGAGTTCATCGCGCTGGCGCTGGTCAACCGGCGCCTCGAAAACCGTGCCCGCACCGGCGGCAGCTATCTCGTCGCGACGGTCGAACAGGAATATATCAGCCGCAGCGCAGATATTACGCTGACGCAGATCGTGCCGCTCGGCGACTGGAAGGATGCGCTCGCCGACGTGCGGGGCGTCATCGCAGACGCTGTTACGACCGCGCCCTCGCAGGCCGATATCGATCGCGAAGCGAACGAGATCGAGGCCTTTTTGATGAAAGAGCTGGAGAATGCGCGCAACGAACCCGGTGCGCGCCTTGCCGACGATCTGGTACGGGCGGTCGACATCAACGAGGTGGTGTCGACCCCGCAAGGTCAGGTCGATATGTTCCGCGCGATCCGCGCCTCGGCAACCCCCGAAGTCATGCTGGCGACAAGCAAGGCGGTTTTCCGGGGCGACGCGACGCGGGTCGTCCTGACCAGTCCGAAGGCGACCGAGGGTGGAGAAAAGGCGCTGCTTGCGGCGCTTGCAGCGCCCGCGACCATACGCGATGACCGGCTGACGAGCGTGGCTGCCGATTTCACCCAGCTTCCCTCGCTTGGAACGCCAGGCACTCTTGTTGCCAGCGCGCCGCTTCCGGGGCTTCGTGCCGAACGGATCGAATTTTCGAACGGGGTGACGGCGCTCGTTTCGAACAACCGCGTTGAGCCGGGCAAGGTGCGCGTCAATGTGCGCTTCGGCACCGGGAATCGAAGCGTCGCGGCCGATGCGCCGAACCTTTTGTGGACGGGCGATTATGCGCTGGTCGCGAGCGGGGTGGGTCCCTGGGGCCAGAATGAGCTCGACCAACTGACCAATGGTCGCCAGATACAGCTTGGCTTTTCGATCGACGACGACGCGTTCGAGCTGACAGCCGAAAGCAAACCCGCTGATCTTCGCGACCAGCTGAAACTGATGGCCGGAAAGCTCGCCCATCCGCGTTGGGACAAGGCGCCCGTGGAGCGGCTTCGCGTCGGCTTTCTGACCGGCTATGACCTCAACGACGCGACGCCCAATGCGGTCCTCGATCGACATTTGCGCGGGTGGCTCTCGGGCAATGATGCGCGCTGGTCGCCGCCCGACCGGGCAGCGATCGAGGCGCTGACGCCAGAGGCGTTCCGCGAGTTCTGGGAGCCGCGGCTGGCAAGCGGGCCGATCGAGGTCCAGCTGTTCGGTGATCTGCAGGGCGTCGATTACACGACGCTGCTGGCCGAGACATTTGGTGCGCTTTCGCCGCGTGCCCCGATCGTTCCGTCGAGCGGGCAGCGTGTCCAGTTCGCCGCGCATACGGTGGCGCCCGAAATTTCCTTCCATCGCGGCGAAAAGGGGCAAGCGGCGGCGATGACCGCATGGCCGACGGGCGGTGGGCTGGCATCGCCGCGCGATGCACGCGGTCTCGACATTCTCGCCGCCATTTTCAACGACCGCCTCTTCGACCGATTGCGCGCCGAGCAGGGGGCAAGCTACGGCCCGGTCGTCGACAGCTATTGGCCGACCGGTTTCGAGGGCAGCGGCGGCTATCTGCTCGTCGGAAGCTTGCTGGCTCCGCGCGATATTGACCGTTTTTACGCCATCGCTCGCGATATCGCCGCCGATCTGGTCGCGAATCCGATCGGCGCCGATGAACTGGCGCGCAACGCCGGGCCGCTGCGCGAGCAGGTTGCGCGCGCCTCGACGGGCAACGTCTATTGGATGTTCCTGCTCGAAGGCGCGACGCGCGATCCGCGCGTTGCCGCCAATGCGCTGACGATTCAGGACGATATCAGCGCCGTGACGGCGGCCGACATCCAGCGGCTGGCACGCGCCTATCTGAAACCCGACCGCCAATGGTCGATGGCAATCCTGCCGCAGGGCATGTCACTTGCCGATGCGTCGGCGCTAGGCAAGGCAGCGGTCGGGGGTCGGTAGGCGCAGGGACAGCAGCGCCCGGCGGCCGACGCCAGGCGTTTAGTCTTCGGTTGCCCGCTGCGCACCCGTCGGCGGCGTCCGCAGCCGGTTGATGCGCGGCTCGCGCTCCAGATGCCCTTTGGTCATGATGTCGTGCCGCATTTTGGCGCGCACATCGTGGATCGACGCAATTACCGGTCCCATCGCGACGCCGAGGTCGATCAGCACAGCCTCGGCGAGTTGCAGCGAGCTTTCCAGCGTTTCGGGCACGGCGTCGGTCGCGCCCGCTTCGTAAAGCGCCGCTGCATGGTCCGAATCGCGCGCGCGGCTGACGATCGGCAGGTCGGGATATTTCTTGCGGAGCTGGCGCGTCATGCGCAGCTGTTGCACGGGGTCGTCCATCGTCAGTACGATGGCATTGGCATGTTCGAGCCCCTGCTTGTCGAGCGCGCCCGGCCGTGCGACGTCCGAAAAGCGCACATTGAACCCGTCGCGACGCGCCAGAGCGACCGTGTCGATGTCGGCATCGACCGCGACATAGGCGCGATCATGTTCGCGCAGCAGCTCGGCGACCGTGCGACCGACACGGCCGAAACCGACGATCACCGTGCGCGCCGTGGGGATGGCCTCGTCCTCGCGCTCGGCGCCTGCCATTTCGATCCGGCGCGCGACGTCGTGGCCGACGCGTGCAAGCAGGGGGGTAATCGTCAGGCCGATCGCAGTGACAAGCTGCCAGAATTCGGCAGTCGAGCGGCTGATGAGCTGTGCCTGCAATGCAGCGGTCAGGACGATCAAGGTGGTTTCCGACGGGCTTGCCATCAGCAGGCCGACCTCGGCCGCGGTGCCTTGTCGCGCACCCGAAAAACGCAGCAGCAGCGCCGTGACGATTGCCTTGACCGCGACCACGCCGACCACCGCCGCAATCAGCATCGGCCATTGCTTCACGATGGTTTCAAGGTTCAGCCCCATTCCGACGCTGATCAGGAACACCCCGAGCGCGAGCCCTTTGAACGGTGCGGTGATCGCCTCGACCTCGCCATGATATTCGGTTTCGGCGATCATCAAACCGGCAAGCAGTGCGCCGACGATCGGCGACAGGCCGACGCCCGCTGTGGCGAGCGCAGCGATGATGACAACAAGCAGGCTCGCCGCGAGGAAGAGTTCGGGGTCCTTCGCGCGAGCGGCCTGCGCGAAGATGCGCGGCAACAGGAACCAGCCGCCGATCGCCAGTGCCGCGACGACCGCGACGCCCTGCCACAAAGTTGTCAGCAGCAATTGCGTGTTGTCGCCCGCCGGATTGGGGGCGAAGGCGCCGAGGATGAAGATGATCGGGACGATTGCCAGATCCTCGAACAACAGCATCGAAAAGGATGCGCGCCCCACCGCTGACTTGGTTCCTGCAATCGGCATTACCAGCGCGGTGGATGAAAGCGCGAGCGCGATGCCGAGCCCGTAGGCCGCCGGCGGCGACATATCGCCGAAGAAGAGCAGCGCGCTGCCCAATATGGCCCCGCCGAGCGTCAGTTCGGTCGCGCCGACCCCGAAGACGAGCCGGCGGAGTTGCCACAGGCGGCGGAACGACAGTTCGAGCCCGATCGAGAAAAGGAGCAAGATGATGCCGAATTCGGCAAAAAGCGCGATGTCCTCGGTCGATCCGATCGTGACATGATCAAGCCACGGATAGTCGTGCGCGAGCGCGCCCAACCCCGACGGCCCGACGAGCAAGCCGACCAGAATGAAACCGATGACGGGCGATATGCGAAAGCGCGCAAATGCGGGGATCACGATGCCTGCGGCACCGAGTACGACCAGGGCGTTGCCGATCGCCGACGTATCACTTTCCGAGACCATAGGGGCCGACCTTATGCGGGCCGGCCCCGATTGGCTAGGTTGTGTTATGGAACCGACGATTTAACGTCGTCCCCGCGTTTGCGGGGGCGGCGTTCATATGATCAGGCGCCCATTTTCTTTTCGAGATTTTCGACGATTGCCTCGAAGAAGCCCTCGGTCGTCAGCCAATTCTGGTCGGGGCCGATGAGCAGGGCGAGGTCCTTGGTCATCTTGCCGCTCTCGACGGTTGCGACGCAGACCTTTTCGAGGTCGTCGGCGAACTTCACCAAGGCCGCATTGTCGTCGAGCTTCCCGCGATGCTTGAGCCCGCCGGTCCAGGCAAAGATCGACGCGATCGGATTGGTCGAGGTCGCCTTGCCCTGCTGGTGCATGCGATAGTGACGGGTCACGGTACCGTGCGCGGCTTCGGATTCGACGGTGTTGCCGTCGGGCGTCATCAACACGCTGGTCATCAGGCCGAGCGAGCCGAATCCCTGCGCGACGGTGTCGGACTGGACGTCGCCATCATAATTCTTGCATGCCCATACGAACTTGCCCGACCATTTGAGCGCCGATGCGACCATGTCGTCGATCAGGCGATGCTCATAGGTGATCCCGAGCTCGTCGAACTTCGCCTTGAATTCGCTCTGGAAGATTTCCTCGAACAGATCCTTGAAACGCCCGTCATAGGCTTTCATGATCGTGTTCTTGGTCGACAGATACACCGGCCATTGGCGCGCGATGCCATAGTTCAGGCTGGCGCGCGCAAAGTCGCGGATCGAATCGTCGAGATTGTACATCGCCATCGCGACACCCGACGAAGGGAACTGGAACACTTCCTCGTCGATTGTCTGGCCGTCCTCGCCCTCGAACACCAGGCGCAGCTTGCCGGGGCCGGGGACACGGAAATCGGTGGCGCGATACTGGTCGCCGAAGGCATGGCGCCCGACGACGATCGGGTCGGTCCAGCCGGGGACAAGACGGGGGACGTTCTTCATCACGATCGGTTCGCGGAAGACGACGCCGCCCAGGATGTTGCGGATCGTGCCGTTCGGCGACTTCCACATCTTTTTAAGACCGAATTCTTCGACGCGCGCCTCGTCGGGGGTGATCGTCGCGCATTTGACGCCGACGCCATATTTCTTGATCGCGTTTGCGGCGTCGACGGTGATCTTATCGTCGGTGCGGTCGCGCTCCTCGATACCGAGGTCGTAATAATGGAGGTCGATGTCGAGATAGGGCAGGATGAGCCGTTCGCGGATCCATTGCCAGATGATCCGGGTCATTTCGTCGCCGTCGAGTTCGACGACCGGGTTGGCTACCTTGATCTTGCCCATGCTGCTGCCTTTTCTTGGGGAGTCGGAATGCAGGGCGCCTTAGGCAATGCCGCACGAATGTTCAACTGCCGCGGTGCGTATCCCATTGTCTATGCCCGGCGCGCGCCCTAGAAGGCCGCCATGTCCAATAGTATATCATCCAATCGTCCGGGCGGCGGCATCAAATGGCGCTGGCCGGCAATCCATCCCGAGGGACGCAAATTCCTGCTGATCGCCGGGATCGTTACCCTTTGTTTCTGGCTTTTGGGTTGGGGGATTGCCGGGTGGCTGATGCTTGGCATCACCGCGTGGGTCGGCGCCTTCTTTCGCGACCCGGTGCGGATTACGCCGACAGGCGCGGATCTTGTCATCGCCCCCGCCGATGGCCTTGTCACACAGATTGCCGAAGTCGCCCCGCCGGTTGAAATCGCCGGTCCCGATGGGCTGAACGAAGCAACGATGATGCGCGTGTCGATTTTCATGAGCGTGTTCGACGTTCACATCAATCGCACGCCAATGGCGGGGACGCTGAAAAAGCTGGTCTATATTCCCGGCAAATTTGTGAACGCGGACCTCGACAAGGCGAGCGAGGAGAATGAGCGTCAGCACTTCGTCGTCGAACGCGCCGACGGGGTACGGATCGGCTTTACCCAGATCGCAGGCCTCGTCGCGCGGCGGATATTGCCCTTCGTCAGCATGGGCGCGACGCTTGCGACCGGGCAGCGGGTCGGACTGATCCGCTTTGGCAGCCGCGTCGATGTTTATCTTCCCGCAGGCACGACGCCTCAGGTTCTCCTTGGGCAACGAACGCTCGCGGGCGAAACGATCGTGGCGCGGATCGGGACGTCGGAGACTATCGACGGCATAGGACAATAACGCGTGACCGACGCCGATCATCCGCCGGCGGATGCCGCGGGGCGCCGCATCGGGGGGATCAGCCTGCGTGCCTTTCCGCCCAATGCGATCACGGTGCTCGCGCTCTGCTTCGGACTTACGGGGGTCCGCTTTGCGATCGGCGGACAGTTCGAAATTGCCGTGGCGGCCGTTATTTTTGCCGGGGTGCTCGACGGGATGGACGGCCGCATCGCTCGCCTGCTGCGCGCGCAGAGCAAGTTCGGCGCCGAACTCGACTCCTTATCCGACGTGATTGCGTTCGGCGTGGCGCCGGCGATGATCCTTTTCCTCTGGTCGCTGACCGACGCGCCGAAGTTCGGCTGGACCGCGGCGCTTGCGCTTGCCGTTTGCTGCGCGCTGCGCCTTGCGCGCTTCAACTCGCGTATGGATTCCGATTTCCAGCCGCACAAGTCGGCGGGCTTCATGACCGGCATTCCGGCACCTGCAGGGGCAGGACTTGCGTTCGTGCCAATCTATTTGTGGCTCGTCACCGGCAATGGCTGGTTTCGCGAATGGTTCGTCGTCATGCCGTGGGCCCTCGGCGTCGCGATGCTGATGATCTCGGCGCTGCCGACCTACAGCTGGTCGTCGTTCCGGTTACGTCGGTCGTGGCGTTTGTTCGCACTTGCGGGAATCGGCCTCCTCGGCGCGGCGCTCATTACTGCGCCCTGGTGGACGCTGCTTGCGGTCAGCGCGATCTATCTGGTGCTGCTGCCTTTCGGCATTGCGAGCTACGCGCGCGTCAGGCGGCGTGGCTGACGATCTTCACGCTGCGCGAGGGAGCGCGGCTACGGTGAGTTCCCAAGCGCCGCACCGGTGCGGCGCGCAATTTGATAGCTTTTCCATCGGAAACCGGTCCCGGCGCAGCGGGTGAGGTGAAGGCGCCTTCGCCGAGAAGTGCGGAGAGTATCGCGTCCGCATTGCTGCGGAGCATCGCAAGAATGACCGTGACGCCAAGACCGGCGGCAATGGCGAAAAGGAGAGCGGCAGCGACCTGAACCATCATCTTGTCCTTTCGGCTTCGTGGCGAAGCGCTTTTGCGAAACTACGGCTTTGCAGCGGTTTTTGTTGCATGTTCGTGGTTTGTTCTCAACGGTTTTGCGACGAACCGAGTCGGATTGTCGCCGGATCGAGCGGCAATGCGTGTGCCTGGGCGGGCGATCTGGCGCCGTAAATCGCGCGCCGGGGCCTTGCTTTTCCTGATCGAAGCCGCTAACGGGCCGCCCATTCCACATGGAAGGCGCACATACCGGTGCCGGGTCCATCCCCCGACGGATGCCTCGGTTCTTGCCTTTCAGAGGACTAACCGGAAGGAGAAAGACTATGGCGGCTCCTGTCGTCACGATGCAGAATCTTATTGAGGCCGGCGCGCACTTCGGCCACCAGACCCACCGTTGGAACCCGCGCATGAAGCCGTACATCTTCGGCGCGCGCAACGGCATCCACATCCTCGACCTGTCGCAGACCGTGCCGCTCTTCGCACGCGCGCTCGACTTCATTTCGTCGACCTCGGCCGCGGGCGGCAAGGTGCTGTTCGTCGGCACCAAGCGTCAGGCGCAGGGACCGATCGCCGATGCGGCACGCGCGTCGGGCCAGCATTTCGTCAACCACCGCTGGCTGGGCGGCATGCTCACCAACTGGAAGACGATCTCGAACTCGATCAAGCGCCTCAAGACGCTCGAAGAGCAGCTTTCGGGCGACACCTCGGGCCTCACCAAGAAGGAAGTGCTCAACAAGACGCGCGAGCGCGACAAGCTCGAAATGTCGCTCGGCGGCATCCGCGACATGGGCGGCATCCCCGACGTGATGTTCGTGATCGACGCGAACAAGGAAGAGCTGGCGATCAAGGAAGCCAATGTCCTTGGCATCCCCGTCGTCGCGATCCTCGATTCGAACGTCTCGCCCGACGGCATCGCTTTCCCGGTTCCGGCGAACGATGACGCGGCGCGCGCAATCCGCCTCTATTGCGATGCGGTTGCCCAAGCGGCGACCCGCGGCGGCCAGCAGGCCCGCGCCGATCGCGGCGAAGACCTTGGCGCTGCCGTCGAGCCTGTCGCCGAGCCCGCGCTGACCGAGGAAGCCCCGGCGGCCGACGCTGCTCCGGCGACCGAGGACGAACAGGTTCCCGCCGAAGCGGCAGCCGAGACCGAACGCCAGAGCGACGCCTGAGCGCCGCTCGCGTGTGACGGGACGGCGCGGCGAGTCCGCGCCGTCCCGGTCATAGTATTGACTTATCACGCCGCCATGCGCGCGGCGGACAGCAGGCCGATGACGGCCTGCCCCTTTTTGAAAGGAATATCCGATGGCTGAGATTTCGGCTGCACTCGTCAAGGAACTGCGCGACCGCACGGGCGCCGGCATGATGGACTGCAAAAAGGCGCTCGCCGAAAACAACGGCGACATCGAAGCGTCGATCGACTGGCTGCGTACCAAGGGCCTTGCCGCCGCCGCCAAGAAGGCCGGCCGCGTCGCCGCCGAAGGACTTGTCGGCGTTGCGACCGACGGCACGCGCGGTGCGATGGTCGAAGTCAACAGCGAAACCGACTTCGTCGCCAAGAACGAACAGTTCCAGGACTTCGTCCGCGACGTGACGCAGGTTGCGCTCGCCGGCAACATCACCGACATCGAAGCGCTGGGCGCCGCGACCTATCCGACCGGCGGCACCGTCGCCGAAAAGCTGACGAGCAATATCGCGACGATCGGCGAAAACCAGTCGCTGCGCCGCGCCGCGATCGTCTCGGTCGGCTCGGGCGTCGTCACCGGCTATGTCCACAATGCCGCCGCGCCCGGCATGGGCAAGATCGGCGTCCTCGTCGCGCTCGAATCGACGGCGGGCGCCGACGTGCTCGAACCGCTCGGCAAGCAGCTTGCGATGCATGTCGCAGCCGCCAACCCGCTTGCGCTCAACGGCGACGAGCTCGACGCCGACCTGGTGGCGCGCGAACGCGCGATCGCCGAAGAAAAGGCCGCCCAGTCGGGCAAGCCTGCCGACATCGTCGCCAAGATGGTCGACGGTTCGATCGCCAAGTTCCGCAAGGAAAATGCGCTGCTGTCGCAGCTGTTCGTGATCGACGGCAAGACCCCGGTTGCAGAGGTCGTCGCGGCTGCGGGCAAGGATGTCGGTGCGGCGATCACGCTCAAGGGCTTCGTCCGCTTCCAGCTCGGTGAAGGCATCGAGAAGGAAGAGAGCGATTTCGCCGCCGAAGTCGCGGCTGCCGCCGGCGTCTGATCCGCAGAATTGGACTGCTGGCCCGCAGGGCGCCGTTTTCCTCTCCTTCGTCATGCCGGACTAGATCCGGCATCCACTCCGGCCTTCGAGGGCAGATGGACCCCGGATCAAGTCCGGGGTGACGAAAGCGGGGAGGGCGATCGCGGGGTGTGGCAGTCCGCTTGGCAATGGCGCGTGCCCGCTCTAGGGTGCGCGCCATTCGCATATAGAGAATTGGCAAGAGGTTCCCCCGCACATGGCATTGCCCGGCATGAAACGCATTTTGCTCAAATTGTCGGGCGAGGCGCTGATGGGCGCGACGCCGTTCGGGATCGATCCCGAAACAGTGGCGAACATGGCCGCCGAGGTGAAGGCGGCGAAGGATCGCGGGCTCGAAATCTGCCTCGTCATCGGCGGCGGCAATATCTTTCGCGGCATGGCGGGGGCGGCCAAGGGCATGGACCGCGCGCAGGCCGATTATATGGGCATGCTCGCGACGGTGATGAACGCGCTCGCAATGCAGAATGCGCTGGAGCAACTGGGGGTGGAGACGCGGGTCCAGTCGGCGATCGAGATGGACAAGGTGTGCGAACCGGTGATCCGCCGCCGCGCCGAGCGCCATATGGAAAAGGGCCGCGTGGTCATCTTTGCCGCGGGCGTCGGCGCGCCTTATTTCACGACCGATAGTGGCGCTGCGCTGCGTGCTGCCGAAATGAAGTGTGACGCGCTATTGAAGGGCACCAGCGTCGACGGCGTTTACAACGCCGACCCGAAGAAAGATCCGAACGCGGTGCGTTACGATACATTGAGCTATGATCGCGTGCTCGCCGATAATCTGAAAGTGATGGACGCGAGCGCTGTGGCACTGTGCCGCGACAACAATATTCCCATTGTCGTGTTCAATATTCGCGAACTCGGCAATCTGGCGCGCGTATTGGCGGGCGAGGGTGTCGCCACCGTCGTCAGCGACGCTGCCCGAAGCGATTGAGAGAGGAACGATAGATGGCAAAATATGACAAGGCCGACCTCGAGCGCCGCATGCACGGCGCGGTCGAATCGCTGAAGCACGATCTGGCGGGCCTGCGGACGGGCCGCGCCAATGCTGCGCTGCTCGACCCGGTGACGGTGGAAGTCTATGGCGCGCAGATGCCGCTCAACCAGGTCGCGTCGATCAGTGTCCCCGAACCGCGCATGATCACGGTTCAGGTGTGGGACAAGGCGAATGTCGGACCGGTCGACAAGGCGATCCGTTCGGCGGGCCTCGGTCTCAACCCGATCGTCGATGGGCAGATGATGCGCCTCCCGATCCCCGAAATGACGCAGGAGCGCCGCAAGGAGCTGTCGAAACTCGCCGGCCAATATGCTGAAAAAGCGCGTGTGGCCGTTCGCAACGTCCGCCGCGACGGGATGGACGGGCTGAAGCAGGACGAGAATAAGAAGGAAATCAGCGAGGACGAGCGCAAGCGTCATGAGACTGAAGTCCAGAAGCTGACCGATTCGACGATTGCCGAAATCGACGCGGCGGCGAGCGCCAAGGAAAAGGAAATCTTGGGTTAGTGCGTTTCCGGGCTCACCTCTCAGCCGTTCAGGCTGAGCTTGTCGAAGCCCCGTCCTTTTCTGGCAAGGGAAAGAACGGCCCTTCGACTGGCTCGCGGCGAACGGAATCGGGTTCTGTCGGTGTCTGATACTCAAAACCGCGCGCGTCACGTCGCGATCATCATGGACGGCAATGGCCGCTGGGCGAAGAAACGCCACCTGCCGCGCGTCGCCGGGCACCGCGCAGGGGTCGAGGCGGTGCGGACGATCGTTCGCGCCGCGGGCGATCTGGGGCTGGAGGCGATGACGCTCTATGCCTTTTCGTCGGAAAACTGGAAGCGCCCCGAAGATGAAGTCAGCGACCTGATGGGGTTGATGAAGCGCTTCATTCTGTCCGACCTCGACGAATTTGCTGCGAACGACGTCAAGCTGAAAGTCATCGGCAACTGGCGCGCGCTTGCTCCCGATGTTGTCGCGCTCATCGAAAATGCGCTCGACCGCACGTCGGGCAACAAGCGCACGACGCTCGCCGTTGCGCTCAATTATGGAGCGCAGGACGAACTCGTTCGCGCGGCGCAGGCGGCCGCGGCGGCGGGTGCGATCACGGCGGACGCGATCGAGGCGCATCTCGACACCGCCGACATGCCGCCGCTCGACCTGCTTATCCGCACCTCGGGCGAGGTGCGGCTTTCGAACTTCCTGCTGTGGCAGGCGGCCTATGCCGAGCTTTACTTTACCGACCGGCTGTGGCCCGACTTCACACCGGACGATTTGAAGGCGGCGCTCGATCAGTTTGAACGGCGCGAACGCCGCTATGGGGGTTTGTGATGGCGACTGCGGTGAAGTCGGATCTTTGGACGCGGGTCGGATCGGCGATCATTTTGTTCGCCATCGCCGGTGCTGCGCTGTGGTTCGGCGGGCTGGCGTTCGGGCTGCTGCTGCTCGTCGGCGGCGCGCTCGTCATTGTCGAGTGGCTCGCGCTCGTGCGCGCGATGGGACAGGGGGGCGGTGCAAAGGCCGCGCTCACGATCCTTGGCCCGCTGTTCATTGTCGGCGCGGTCGCGGGACTCTGGTTCATCCGCGAAAAGCTTGGCATGACGGCCGCGCTCTGGGTCTTCGGCATGGTCTGGGCGACCGACATCGGCGCTTATTTCGCAGGGCGTGCCTTTGGCGGCGCGCGGCTGGCGCCGACGATCAGCCCGTCGAAGACCTGGTCGGGACTCATCGGCGGCATGGTCGCTGCCCTGATCGCGAGCGCGAGCATCGGCGACCGGGCGGGCATCGTCGGCGTCCCGTTGTGGATCGGCCTGTTCGTCGGCCTGCTCGCGCAGATGGGCGATCTTGGCCAAAGCTGGATGAAGCGTCGTGCCGGCGTCAAGGATTCGGGCAAGCTCATCCCCGGCCACGGCGGCATTTTCGACCGCGTCGACGGACTGCTGCCCGTCGCGTTGCTGCTTGGCGCGCTGGCGATGGCGGGCGCGCTGACGGTTCGGGCCGCAGGCTGACATGACGCGCCGCCTCGCCCTTTTCGGTGCCACGGGGTCGGTCGGGCAATCGACGCTCGATCTTGTGCGCCGCGACAGCGAGGCTTGGCGCATTTCGGTGCTCACCGCCAATTGCGATGTCGCCGAGCTTGCGCGGCTGGCGCGCGAGTTTCGACCCGAGCTGGCGGTGGTCGCCGACGAGAGCTGCCATGGTGCCCTCCGCGACGCGTTGGCGGGCACCGGCGTCGAAGTGGCCGCCGGGGCCGACGCACTCGTCGCGGCAGCGCAGCGACCTGCCGATCTCGTCATGGCGGCGATCGTCGGAACTGCCGGTCTTGCACCGACGATGGCGGCGCTCGCGTCAGGGCATGATGTCGCGCTTGCGAACAAGGAGGCGCTCGTTTCGGCCGGGGAACTGATGACCGCGGCGGCGCGTGCCTCGGGAGCGACGATCCTGCCGGTCGATTCCGAACATAATGCCATCTTCCAGTGCCTCGCGGGCGGGCGCCTGTCCGAAGTACGCCGCATCATCCTGACCGCGAGCGGCGGCCCGTTCCGCACGATGAGCGCCGCCGACATGGCGACCGTCACGCCGGCGCAGGCGGTCGCGCATCCGAACTGGTCGATGGGCGCGAAAATCAGCGTCGATTCGGCAACGATGATGAACAAGGGCCTCGAACTTATCGAGGCGCATCATCTTTTTCCGGTCGGGCTCGATCGCATCGAGATCCTGGTTCACCCGCAATCGGTGGTCCACAGCCTCGTCGAGTTCGTCGACTGTTCGACGCTCGCGCAATTGGGTTCGCCCGACATGCGTATCCCCATCGCCTCGGCGCTTGCCTGGCCGCAGCGGATGGCGACACCGTGCGCGCCGCTCGACCTTGCAAGCATCGCGCGGCTCGATTTCGAGGCGCCCGACGAGGACCGCTTTCCCGCAACCGCGCTGTGCCGCGCGACCATTACCGAGGGCGGCGCGCGCCCGGCGCAGCTCAACGCGGCGAACGAGGTTGCGGTCGCGGCCTTCCTTGCCGGGCGGATAAGCTTTCCCGCCATCGTCGATACGGTGTGCAGCGTGATGGAGGCCGAAGCGCCGCCGCCTCCCGCGTCGCTTCAGGACATATTCAGCGTCGATGCGGCATCACGTGCGGCCGCGCAGACATTTGTGGACAGTTTCGAACATGCTTGAATCTCCCGGTATCGGGTTCACCATCCTTGCGTTTCTGCTCGTGCTCGGGCCGCTCGTCTTCGTGCATGAATATGGCCACTACATCGTCGGACGCTGGTGCGGGGTGAAAGCCGAAACCTTCTCGATCGGCTTCGGGCGGCGCATCCTCGGCTGGACCGACAAGCGCGGCACCGAATGGAAAATCGGCTGGTTGCCGCTCGGCGGCTATGTCCAGTTCGCGGGCGACCGCGACGCGGTAAGCCAGCCCGACGCCGAATGGCAATCGCTCCCCGACGCCGAACGTTCGCACACCTTTCCGGCGCAGCCGGTGTGGAAACGCGCGCTGATCGTCGCTGCCGGGCCGGTGACCAATTTCCTGTTTGCGATCCTGATTCTCGCCGGTTTCGCCGCCTTTGTCGGAACGCCGACCACCCCCCCTGTTGCCAGCATGGTGATGCCGGGTTCCGCCGCCGCCGCGTCGGGCATGCAGCCGGGCGACCGGATCGTCGCGATCGACGGCCGCACCATCAAGGTATTCGACGACATCTTGATGTCGGTCATCCACCGGCCCGGCGAGGCGATGGACGTGCGCATCCAGCGCAACGGAAGCGAACAGACGGTGCGTCTGACCCCGCGCCTCGTGAAGGAGAAGGACCGCTTCGGCAATCCGATCGAGCGCGGCGTGATCGGCATTGCGGCAACCGCGCCGATATATGAACGCGCGCCGCTTGCTGAGGCGCCGGCAATCGCGATCCGCCAGACGACCCAAATCGTCCGCCAGACCGTTGAGGTGCTCGGGCAATTGCTCGGCGGCGACCGGTCGATCAAGGATCTGAGCGGCCCCATCAAGATCGCGAAGACTTCGGGCGAGGCCGCCTCATTGGGGGTTGGCGTTCTTATCTACTTTGTCGCGCTGGTCTCCATCAATCTGGGGTTCATCAACCTGTTGCCATTGCCGATGCTTGATGGAGGACATCTGCTTTTCTACGGCTATGAGGCGATCCGTCGCCGTCCGGCGCCCGCGGTGGCGCAGGAATGGGCGTTTCGCTTTGGCTTTGTCGCCATCGTGACGTTGATGCTGGTCGTGACTTTCAACGATTTGGGCTCAATTGGCGTGTGGGACGGGATCGCGCGCTTGATTGGATAGCCGGACTGGGGCAGGGAGTGCGCCGAACCCGCGATGTCGCGGGTTCGTCGCTATTTAGAAGATTTTGCGGGATGAACAGCGTGGCTTCACAAAATAACACGGCACGGACGCGGCTTTCGGCGCTTTTTCTGGCCGGAACGATGCTGACATGGCCCGCGGTGGTGATGGCGCAAGAGGTCGCTCCGCCGGCCGTCCCGGCGCCCGCCGAGACCAGCCAGCCTGCCGCATCGACGATCCGGTCGATTACCGTCACGGGCAACCAGCGGCTCGAGGCGCAGACTATCCTGTCCTATCTCCGCCTGCGCGTCGGCCAGTCCTATGACCGCGCGACGCTCGACCAGGCGCTCAAGGATCTGGCGGCGACCGAATTGTTCAAGGATTTCCAGATCAGCGATGACAATGGCGCGCTGACGATCCAGGTTGCCGAAAACCCCGTGATCAACCGCGTGATCCTCGAAGGCAACAAGCGGCTCAAGGAAGACAAGATCCGTCCCGAGATCAAACTGTCGCCGCGCCAGATCTTCACCCGTTCGAAGGTCCGTGCCGACGTCGCGCGCATCATCGAGCTCTACAAGCGGCAGGGCCGCTTCGCCGCGACTGTCGAACCCAAGATGGTCCAGCTCGACCAGAACCGCGTCGATGTCGTCTTCGAAATCAACGAAGGGCCGAAGTCGAAGGTCCGCCAGATCAACATCATCGGCAACGAGAAGTTCAGCGACGGCGATCTCAAGGACGAGATGGCAACCAAGGAAACGGGGTTGCTGACGATCCTGTCGTCGAACACCAGCTACGACCCCGACCGTCTTGCCTATGACCAGCAGAAGCTGCGTCTTTTCTATTTGCAGAACGGTTATGCGGATTTCCGCGTCATTTCGGCGGTCGCAGAGCTGACGAGCAACAAGCAGGACTTCATCATCACCTATGTCGTCGAGGAGGGCGAGCGCTACAAGTTCGGCGACGTGGACGTGAAGAGCGAAATCCGTGACTTCCGCCCGGAAGCGCTGAAGACGCTGCTGCCCATGAAAGAGGGCGACTGGTACAACGCCAAGCTTGTTGAGGATACGGTCGAAAGCCTCAGCGAAACGGCGGGCCTGTTCGGCTATGCCTTTGCCGACATCAATCCGCAGTTCCGTCGCGACCCCGAAAATCGCACGATGGCGATCACGTTCGACGTTGCGGAATCGCCGCGTACTTATGTCGAACGGATCGACGTCAACGGCAACACGCTGACCCACGACAAGGTCGTGCGCCGCGAGTTCCGCCTGAACGAAGGTGACGCCTTCAACAGCTTTGCGGTCAAGCGCACCGAGAACCGCATCAACAGCCTTGGCTTTTTCCAGGAGAATCTGGAGATCGAGCGCAAGGAGGGCAGCGCGCCCGACCGCATCATTCTCGAAACCAATGTCGAGGAAAAGCCGACGGGCGAATTGTCGCTGTCGGCTGGCTTTTCGTCGATCGAGAATTTCCTGCTCCAGGGTTCGATCCGCCAGCGCAACTTCCGTGGCCTCGGCCAGCAGCTGCAGGCGTCGGTCAACTATTCGAGCTATTCGAAATCGGTCGAGCTCGGCTTTACCGAACCCTATCTGCTCGACCGCAACATCTCGATCGGCGGCAGCGTCTATCGCCGCGATTTGAACTCGTTCAACTTCATCGGGAACGATCGCCGCACGACCTTTGAACAGGTTACGACGGGTTTCCAGATCAACTCGGGCGTGCCGCTCACCGAATATATGTCGCTGTTTGTACGGTACAGCCTGAATTACGACGATGTGACGCTCGACCGCGGCGTTTATTTCTTCGGCGACAATTGCGACCCGCTCGTCGCGGGGCGTTATCTTTGCGACGCGATCGGAAAGCGCACGACCTCGCTGGTCGGATTCACGCTCGCCTATGACGACCGCGACAATCGTTTGCGTCCGACACGCGGCCAGTCGGCGTCGATCAGTCAGGATTTCGCGGGCCTTGGTGGCAGCGTCAAATATGTCCGCACCCGCGCCGCGGCGAGCAAGCACTTCAACCTCGGCAGCCGGTTCATCCTCAATATCTCGGCCGAAGGCGGTTATATCTATCCGCTCGGCGGGCGCCCGACGCCGACGAGCGACAAGGTTCGATTGACCGACCGCTTCTTCCTTGGCGAACCGCAAATGCGCGGCTTCGACATTCGCGGCATTGGCCCGCGCGTCATCCGTTACGGCAATGTCGACCTTACCGACCCGATGAACCCGGTCCTCGACACCAGCCTCAGCAATCGCAACGGCCTGATCGACGACGCGCTCGGCGGCCGTGCATATTACCAGGGACGGCTCGAGGTCGACATTCCGCTCGGCACGGGAGCAAAGGAACTGGGGTTGCGGCCCTCGGTCTTCCTCGATGTGGGTTCGGTCTTTGGCGTCAAGCGCCCGACGCTCACCACCCTGACCGATTTCCGCGATCCGAGCGACGGCATCACCAAGAATCTGTGCCGCAATGCCCAGACCGGAACGCAGCAATTCGCGACGCGACCCGTCGACAACAATGGCCAGCCGCTCGGGGCTCAGTACACGTCCTGTCCGACCGGCTTCTCTTCACTCGCCCCGTTCGAAGAACGCTTCTTCGGCGATACGTGGATGCCGCGTGTCTCTATCGGCGCCGGGGTCAACTGGAACTCGCCTTTCGGTCCCTTCCGGATCGACTTCGCTTACGCCCTTCGCAAAGAAGAGGGCGATGATACCAAACGCTTCTCATTCAATGTAGGAACCCAATTCTGATGAAGAAAATTTTTGCCGCTTCGGCGCTGGCGATTGCCGGCCTGTCCGTTTCACCCATGTTCGCAGCGCCCGCCGTAGCGCAGGCTCGCGCGGTCGCCGTCGCCGATGTCCGCGCCGCTGCCGGGCGGTCCAATGCTTTCACCGTCGCCACGCAGCAGATCGAAACGACCTACAAGGCGACGATCGATCAGCAGCAGACGCGCGGACAGACGCTTCAGGCCGAACTCAACGTCCTCGTCGCCAAATATAATGAAGAGGTGAAGAAGACGCCTGCCAACCAGGCTGCAATCCAGGCGGCGGGCAAGGCCGTCCAGGACAAGCGCCAGGCCGCCTCGGCCGAACTGGGCCAGATCGGCGCGCCCGTCGACCTCGCGATCGCCTATGTCGAAGACCAGATCAGCCTGCGCATGAACGAAGCGATCAAGGCCGCGATGACGGCGAAGAAGGTCGACCTTCTCGTCAATCCGGAAGCGGTGATCGCGCGCGAGAATAACGTCGACATCACCGATGCCGTCGTGACCGAACTCAACCGCATCCTGCCCAACGTGTCGATCACGCCGCCGGCCGGATACCAGCCGGGCCAGCTGGTGCAGCAGCGCAACCAGCAGCTGATGGACCAGGCGCGCGCAGCGCAGGGCGCCGCGGCGCCCGCGCCCACCGGCAGCCAGCCGACGACGCGCTAATCGATCATGACGGCCGGGGAAAATAGCGAGAGCAGGATGGGGCCGGCGGACATCCGCCGCATCCTGTCGCTGCTGCCGCATCGTTATCCGATGCTGCTCGTCGACCGGGTGGAATCGATGGTGAAGGACACCTCGATCCACGCGGTCAAGGCAGTGACGATGAACGAGCCCTTTTTCCAAGGGCATTTCCCCGGCCGACCGATCATGCCCGGCGTCCTCATCGTCGAGGCGCTGGCGCAGGCGGGCGGCGTTCTGGCGATCGAATCGCTCGGCCTCGCGGGCAGCGGAAAGCTCGTCTATTTCATGGGTATCGACGGCGTGAAGTTCCGCAAGCCGGTCGAACCCGGCCATTTGCTCGACCTGCACGTCACCATCCTTCAGACAAAGCGGAACATCTGCAAGTTCGAAGGAAAAGCGATGCTGGGCGACCAACTCGCCACCGAGTGCCAGTTCACCGCAATGATCGCCGATCCGCCGAGCGACTAGGGTCAGGACCCATTAATTATGCGTTCGAGGTTTGAAGCGATTTTGTTCAGTGCGAGGAGGCAAGGCGACGGAATATGTCGATATTTCGAGGCTTGCCGACGAAGCAATGGACAAAATCGGTCAAATCCCGGAGGGACGCCGAAATGGCTTCGATCTCGGGCCCGCGCGGCTTTGCGGGTAGCGATGCTACCCGCTGCACCCGCCCGGACCCGATATCTTCGCCATTTCGACGCCTCGAACGCGTAATTAATGGGTCCTGACCCTAGGGCGGAGACCTCCCCTTTATACGTCATCCCGGCCTTCGCCGGGACGACGATCAACGGGGTACAGGTGTTGCATTTTCCCCAATTGCCCAGTAAGGGCGCCGCTTCGCGTCCCCGGACGCACCGACTCACGCGGCTGGTCGGAAACCAGCGGCACAGGAGCCAAGAGACATGAAAAAAGACATCCACCCCGACTATCACATGATCACGGTCAAGATGACCGATGGCACCGAATATCAGACGCGCTCGACCTGGGGCAGCGAAGGCGACGTGATGACGCTCGAAATCGACCCCACCGCGCACCCGGCATGGACCGGCGGTCAGGGCCGTATGCTCGATGCTGGCGGCCAGGTCGCAAAGTTCAACAAGCGTTTCGGCGGCCTTACGCTCAAGCGTTGATCCGCTTCGGCGTCAGCCGAGGACCTTTGCAAGCGCGCTTTGCCATCCGGCGAGGCGCGCTTTGCGCTTTTCGGGGGCGAGCGCCGGCGTGAAGCGTGTCGTGCGCCCGCGCATCGCCTTTGTCGCGCTGGCGAGATCGGGGTAGAGGCCGGCACCGGTTGCCGCGAGCATGGCGGCGCCGAGCGCCGTGCTCTCGACGAACTCGGGGCGCTCGACGGTCAGGTCGAGCATGTCGGCAAGATCCTGCGCCATCCAGTCGTTCGCTGCCATGCCGCCATCAATCCGGAGTTCGGACCAATCGACTCCGTCGGCGGCAAAGGCGGTTTTCAGATCGTGGGCCTGATAGGCCTGCGCCTCGAGCGCCGCGCGCGCGATGTGCGCCTTGTTGCTTGCGAAGCTGAGGCCCGACAGGGCGGCGAGTGCGTCGGGACGCCAATGCGGCGCGCCGAGCCCCGCGAGCGCCGGTACCAGATAGACGCCGCCATTGTCGTCGACCGAACGCGCCAACCCCTCGCTCTCGCCCGCGTTTGCCAAAAGCCCCAGCCCGTCGCGAAGCCATTTGATCAGACTTCCCGCGACGAATACCGATCCTTCGAGCGCATAGGAGCGGACCTCTCCCTCCTGCGCGAGGATCGTCGCGAGCAGGCGGTTGTCCGATCGCGGCCGCGTGGTTCCGCTCGCCGACAGGATGAAGGCACCCGTGCCGAAGGTCGCCTTGGTCTGGCCGGAAGCGAGGCATGCCTGGCCGATGGTCGCCGCCTGCTGATCGCCCGCCATGCCGCATATCGGGATCGCGCCGCCGAGCAGGTCGGGCATAGTCGTGCCTACGGTCGTCGTGCAGCCGGTAATTTCGGGAAGCAGCGACATCGGGACGCCGAGGAGGTCGCACAGTCCCGCGTCCCATCCGCTCGCGCCATTGATGTCCATCAACAAGGTGCGCGACGCATTGGTCGCGTCGGACACATGGACGCCGCCCGTCAGCCGGTGGACGAGATAGGATTCGACCGTCCCGACCGCTAGCCGGTCGCCAGCCTCGGCAAGCTGCGGCCAGTTGCGGAGCGCCCAGCCGATCTTGCTCCCCGAAAAATAGGGGTCGAGGAGCAGGCCGCTCGCCGCCTGAACCGCGGGTTCGTGACCCTCCGCCTTGAGCCGCGCGCAATCGGCGGCCGTGCGCCGGTCCTGCCAGACGATCGCGGGGGCGAGCGGCTCGCCGGTTGCGCGGTCCCAGAAGACGACGGTCTCGCGCTGGTTGGTGATCCCGATCGCCGCGATTGCCCCCGCGCCACCCGCCTTGTCGATCATCGCGCGCGTGCAGGCGAGCGTCGCGGTCCAGATTTCGGCGGCGTCATGTTCGACAAGCCCCGGAGCAGGATAATGCTGGCGGAACTCGCGCTGCGCGCTGCCGAGCGGGGTGCCGTCGACGGAAAACAGCATCGCGCGCGTCGATGTCGTGCCTTCGTCGATGACGATGATCTTTTCGGTCAAAGCCTCCCCCTTTTCGTTCGTGCCGAGCTTGTCGAGGCGACGTTATCCTCTTTGCTGTTTCATGAAGAAAGAACCGCCCTTCGACAAGCTCGGGACGAAAGGGAGGAGGCCTCGCGCAACGATCTTGCAATTTCACGCAATATCGCCCATATGATGGTGCAGCGCAGCATGGCGGGCCGACCCGCCGTAACCACCGGCAGCGTGATTTTCCCGTCCGAGACAGGCGCGGGACGAGCCGGAATAGCGCATTGTCCCAAGAGGCACCCTTTCACGCGGGTCGTTTCGAACCCGCGGCCGTGCGCCGTCCGTTCGACACGAACGGATGCGCCTGCGCGTCGCCCTATGTGAGTATTTTATGACGACTTTTAACGACTTTGGCCTGCACGCAGACATTAATCGCGCGCTTGCCGCCAAGGATTATTCGACGCCGACGCCGATCCAGGTGCAGGCGATCCCGCCGTTGATGAAGGGCCGCGACCTGTGCGGTATCGCGCAGACCGGGACGGGCAAGACCGCCGGTTTTTCGCTGCCCTCGATCCATCATCTTTTGACCTATCCGCATCGGCCGACCCCGCGTGGCTGCCGGATGCTGGTGCTCGCGCCGACCCGCGAACTCGCGGCGCAGATTGCGCAGAGTTGTCGCGACTATGGTCGCTTCACGAAGCTGTCGGTTTCCACCGTGTTCGGGGGCGTCCCGATCAACAAGCAGATCCGCGACTTGTCGCAAGGCGTCGACATCCTCGTCGCGACGCCGGGGCGCCTGCTTGACCTCATCGACCAGCGCGCTTTGCGACTCGACGATGTGGAAATCTTCGTTCTCGACGAAGCTGACCAGATGATGGACATGGGCTTCATCCATTCGCTGCGGCGTGTCGCCAAACTGCTGCCGTCGCGCCGTCAGAATCTGTTCTTTTCCGCGACGATGCCAAAGGAGATCGCGGGTCTGGCCGACCAGTTCCTCAACGATCCCGTTACGGTGTCGGTGGCGCCGCAGGCGACGACCGCCGAGAAGGTCCGCCAGCAGATTACCTTCGTCGAGCAGAAGGAAAAGCAAGCGCTTCTCCACCATGTGCTCAAGACCGAAGACATCGACCGGGCGCTGATCTTCACCCGCACCAAGCACGGCGCCGACCGCGTCGTCCGCCACCTGAAGGGCGCAGGGATCGAAGCCTTCGCCATCCACGGCAACAAGAGCCAGGCGCAGCGCACGACCGCGCTGCAGGCGTTCCGCTCGGGGCAGGTCAAGCTGCTCGTCGCGACCGACATTGCGGCGCGCGGAATCGACGTGTCGGGGGTCAGCCATGTGATCAACTTCGAGATCCCGAACGTTCCCGAACAATATGTCCACCGCATCGGCCGTACCGCGCGCGCGGGGGCGGAAGGCATCGCAATCAGCTTTGTCGCGCCCGACGAGAAGCCATATATTCGCGACATCGAGCGCGTGACGCGCACACGCGCAGAACCGGTCAAGCTGCCCGAGGGCTTTAACGAAATGGTCCGCAACCTGCCCAAGCCGGCGACGCCTCCGCGCGACACCGGCGGCCGCGGCCGCGACCCGCAGCGCCAGCGTGAAGAGGCCGTGCGCAAGCGCGACGGCGGCCAACCGCGCGGCGAGCGCGGTCCACGCCGTGAGGGTGCAGCAGGTGAGGGCCAGCCGCAGCGCAAGCGCCGCTTCCGTCCGCGCCGCGGCGGCGTCGGCGCGCACAAGGGCGCGGTGACGCGCGTCGGTTAAGACCCGGCACTTCGCTCTTTTCCGTTTGCACTGAGCTTGTCGAAGCACCGTTCTTTCCTCTAGCGTGGCAAAAGGAAGAACGGCCCTTCAACGGGTTCAGGGCGAACGGGGAAAAGGATGAGCGAACAGGCCGGGGCAGCAGTACCCATCGACACCCGGCAGGATGCGCGCAAGGTCATCGTCGCCTCGTCGCTCGGCACCATTTTCGAATGGTATGATTTCTACCTCTATGGCCTGCTTGCGACGGTCATTTCGGCGCAGTTCTTTTCTGCGGTCAACGAAACGACGGGGTTTATCTTTGCGCTGGCGGCCTTTGCGGCGGGCTTTGCGGTGCGTCCTTTCGGGGCGCTCGTCTTCGGGCGCATCGGGGACCTGGTCGGGCGCAAATATACCTTCCTTGTGACGATGGGGCTGATGGGGTTGTCGACCTTCCTCGTCGGCGTTCTGCCCAATTATGCGGCGATCGGTGTTGCCGCGCCGATCCTGCTCGTCGTGCTTCGGCTTGTGCAAGGGCTGGCGCTCGGCGGCGAATATGGGGGCGCCGCCACTTACGTTGCCGAACATGCGCCGGAGGGGAAGCGCGGCCTGTTCACCAGTTTTATCCAGACTACGGCGACGCTGGGGCTGTTCGCCGCGCTGCTCGTCGTGATCGCGACCCGGACCCTGCTGGGCGAAGAGGCGTTCGCCGAATGGGGTTGGCGCCTGCCGTTCCTGATTTCGGTGATCCTGCTGGGCGTATCGCTGTGGATCCGGATGCAGCTCGAAGAAAGCCCGGTGTTCAAACAGATGAAGGCCGAGGGCACGACGTCGAAGGCTCCGCTGACCGAAGCGTTCGGGCGCTGGTCGAACCTCAAATGGGTGCTCGTCGCGCTGCTCGGTGCGGTCGCGGGGCAGGCGGTCGTCTGGTACACCGGGCAATTCTATGCGCTCTTCTTCCTCGAAAAGACGCTGAAGGTCGATGGCGCGACCGCGAATATATTGATCGCGATTGCATTGGTGCTGGGCACGCCTTTCTTCATCTTTTTCGGCTGGCTCAGCGACCGGATCGGGCGCAAGCCGATCATCCTCGCGGGCTGCGCGCTCGCCGCGCTCACCTATTTTCCGGCCTTCCAGCTGCTCACCACCGCTGCCAATCCGGCGCTCGCCGAGGCGCAGGCACGCGCGCCTGTCATCGTGTTTGCCCACGCAGAGACCTGTTCATTTCAGTTCGACCCCATCGGTCGCGCCTCTTTCGACCGCACGGGCTGCGACATCGCCAAATCCGCCCTCGCCAAAGCGGGGATTCCGTACGCCAACGAAGATGGTGCCGATGACGGCCGCGCGTTCGTGCATGTCGGCGAAGAGGTGATTTCCGTCGCAGACAGGCAAGGCTTTGGCGCCGCACTCTCCGAATCGCTGGCCGCCGCCGGCTACCCTGCCAAGGCGGATACGGACGCAATCGACAAGCCGCTCGTCGTCGGCATCCTCTTCTACCTCGTGCTGCTCGTGACGATGGTTTACGGCCCGATCGCCGCGCTGCTCGTCGAAATGTTCCCGAGCCGCATCCGCTATTCGGCGATGTCGCTGCCCTATCATATCGGCAACGGCTGGTTCGGCGGCTTCCTGCCGACCACCGCCTTTGCGATGGTCGCCGCGACGGGGAATATCTATTACGGTCTCTGGTATCCGGTCGTCATTGCACTGCTGACGTTTGTCGTCGGCCTGCTGTTCCTGCCCGAAACCTTCCGGCGCAAGATCCACGAATGATCGCGGCGCATTGACGGGCGGTATCGCGGCGCTAGGGTCCTGACCCTGGGTTCGCCCTTGCTCTGAGGGGGGCGTGATGGCCGGTTTCGATGACGATGATGACGAGGATTTTGCGCCGCCGCTGCGGCGACCCTTTTGGCGGCGCAAACGCGTGCTTGTGCCGCTCGCCATTCTGGCCGCGCTCGTTGCCGGCTTCGTTCTCCTTCTGACCCCCGACACCGATCGCGACGCAATGATCGCCAAATATGGCGGACCCGACGCGGCCTTTGCGGCGGGCCCGGCGGGGCAGCGCATCCATTACCGCGATCAGGGCAAGCGCGACGGTCCCGTCATTATTTTGCTCCACGGATCGAATGCGAGCCTCCACACCTGGGGGCCGATGGTCGCGCGGCTCGGTGCCGATTACCGCGTCGTCACGCTCGACCTGCCGGGGCACGGCCTGACGGGCGCGACCCCCGACCGTGATTATGGCGCTGCCGGGATGATGGCGGCCGTCGATGTCGTTGCCGCCAAGCTGAACCTCGATCGCTTCATCCTCGGCGGCAATTCGATGGGCGGATGGGTGGCGTGGCGTTATGCGCTGGCGCGCCCCGAGAATGTCGAGGCGTTGCTGTTGCTCGACGCCAGCGGCATGCCGCTTCGCAAGGGCGAGAAGCCGCCCGAATCGAACATCGGATTCCGCATCCTCGAATATCCACTCGGGCGCTGGCTGGCGACGCGGATCACGCCGCGCGCCTTGGTCGAACAATCGCTGCGCGGATCGGTTTCGGAAGAGGCCTTCATCGACGAGGCGATGATCGACCGTTACTGGGAATTGCTGCGCTTTCCCGGCAATCGCGAGGCGACGGTCATTCGCGCGCGCACCGATCGTGAGGCGCATATGGCCGCCAAAGCAGGGGACATTGCCGTCCCGACGCTCATACTGTTCGGGAGCGAGGACCGGCTGATCAATTCCACCGCCGCGCAAAGCTTTGCCGAGCGTATCGCGGGGTCCGAGGTTGTGCTGCTCGAAGGCATCGGCCATCTGCCGATGGAAGAGGCACCCGACCGGACCGCTGCGGCGATTGCCGATTTCCTTACGCGGCGGCTCGCCGTTCCGCCGCAGGCTGATCGAGAAATTCGCTGATCCGGGATGCCGTTCGCGCGGCATGGGCAAAGGGGAAGAGGTGTGAGCCCGGAACCGTTTCGATCTGGGCTTCGTCGACCAGGTCGGCGATCATCTGACCGTGGCTTGCCGGTACAATGCCATCGTCGCGCGCCATCAGGACCAGAACCGGCAGGCCGCGTAGCAACGGCAGCATCGGAACGCTCGTCCAGCCGGCGAGCGCCATCCCCTGATAGGCGAGACCCAGTGGCGTCGCCGTCGGCAAGCGCAGGCCGTTGGCCAAAATGTCGCCGTCGAGCATTGCCGCCCAGCCGATCCCCGGTGCCCCAAGCGAGGGCGTTGTTGCCATCAGCACGAGCCGGCGAATGCGCGAACGATATTGCACTGCGATCTGCTGCGCCAGCGCGCCGCCCCAGCTGAACCCTGCAAGGTCGATCGGGTCGTGGCCGAAGCGGTCGGCGATCGTCATCACAGTGGCCGCCATGGCCGAGGCCGTATAGGGCAGAAAGGCATCGGGCGAGCCGCCTACGCCCGGCATGTCGAGCGTCCAGACCTCGCGCCCCGAAATCTGCGCGAGCAGTGGCGCGGCGGTCGCAATGTCGGCGCCAACGCCGTTGAGATAGAGAAGGGGCGTTCCCGGCAAATCGGTCCGCCAGCGCGCGACGCGAAGCGACTGCCCAAAAACGGTCTCGCTGCTGATGTCGGGTCGACCGCTGATCCTCGTCATGCCGTCAGCCTTGGCACAGCTTGGGGGCGAGGGAAAGGCGGACGGGCGTCAGCCCTGATTCTCGACGGCTTGCGCTGCGCGCGCCGCCTGCTCGTAACGGAGGCAATCAAAGATTTTTGCGCCGGCAAGGAAAACGGCCCCGCTGCATGCCGCCATCAACAATTGACCGCCGACACCGGGATATTGCTCAAGATAGGCCGTACCGCGCGCCATCGCGCCAACGGCCAGCGCGTAGATGATAAGACAGGCTTCGAACCGGGTCTTGATTACGAACAGGCGACCGACTTTTTTCCACATCGTCCCATATCCAGCAAAAGCCGTGCCAGTGGCGCATTTCCTTGCATCGGCGCGCCACAGCGATGGTAAACTGTAAGTTAATTCGACAGGAAAGGGAAGGGCGCGATAGCGACACCCCTGCCGCCGGTCGCGGTGCGAGCGGCAGCAAAGGTGTCGCTGACTGACCAGCCTAGGGTCGCAGAAACGGCCGGCAGCTGACGTTCTTGTCGTATTTCGCCCCGCGCATCGCATCCTCCATTTGGATGATCGCGCGCCGTTTTCGAAAATTTTCAGCGGGGAGCCGTCGCACCGATGCGGGCGAGCAGCGCGGCGAGATCGGCCTGACGCGCACATCCCGTCTTCTCCAAGACGCGACGTAGCTGCGTGCGCACGGTGCTGATCGCGACCTCGCCATCGGCCGCAATGGCTTCGGGCGTCGCACCGCCCGCGATGCCCTGTGCGACGCGCGCCTCCGAAGGCGTCAGGTCGAAGAGCGATTTCATCAACGTCGCCGACGGCGCGCGATCGGAGGCGACCGGGACCAACAACAACAGGGCAAAGCTGTCGCCGAAAACATCGTGGGCGCTGCGGCGCACCGGGATCACGTGCGCGACATAGGCGGGAATGCCATCCGCATCGCGGAGCGGAAAGGATCGGACATCGTCGGCCGCGTCCCGTCCGATCGCGCCGAGCGCATCGGCGAGCATCCGGTCCGCCTGCCGGTCCGCCAGCCGGACATGGCCATGGGCTGCCCAGACGATATGATCGCCCAGCTCTTGCGCCAGAAGGGTCGCTTCGGCGATTTCGCCGCTCGGCTTCAGAAGCAGCGCGGGAAGTTGCAGCGCGGTGAGCGCTTCGGTCGCTCCCTGCGCGCGCTTCAGCTGCAGGCGCGCGCTGACCAGCGCACTGCGCGCGAGGTGGGGGCGAATGGCATTGAGGCGCGCGACGCTGGCGCTGTCGACCGGGCCGTCGGCAAAGGCGCGCTCGACACTGAAGACGATATTGTCGCCGGTCGGGACCTGCAATCCGGTGCCCGCCGACCAGCCGAGTCCACGCGGCCGGAAGAAATCGCGATAGACGGGGTCGGCGTCGATCTCGTCCTCGCTCCAGAAATCATGCTCGACGAAGAAGGAGGGCGCGTCCTGGCTCATCAGGCAGACGCGGCGGCTGCATTTCCCGAACCAGCCATCGTTGACATAAGAGGCAAAGACATCGCTGACGCTTTCGGACGCCGTCCAATTGAGCGCCTTGTGCGCCGAGAACAGCAGGCCGCCGGTCGCCTTTGCCAGCGCGGCGACATCGTCGAGGACCGCGGGCCACGCCTCTGGAACCACGGAGCATTCGTAAATGCGGTCGACGAGATCGGTCTGCAATGCCTGTCCCCCGAAAGCAAAGAGAGCTTATTGTCTGAAAGCGGAGCCAAAAATACAAGGCGGCTGTGACGGCGAGCGCCGTTCGCGTCAGTTGCGCATTCTGCCCAGCTCTGCCGAACCGTAGAATTGATGCCAGTCGGCAGGACATTGCTTGACCGGGGTTGCCCGGTCGTTGCCGCTGTCGGCGATCCAGCAATCCTCGAACACCGAGCAATAGCAGATCCGAACCTTCAGCTTCAGCCGCTCCTCGTCGAAGCGCGACCAGGTGTCGGCGGGAACCTTTTGCGGGTCGAGCTGCGCGAACATCACATTCTCACCGGGTCGCAGGACTTCGCCGAGCATGCTGCCGATGCCGACCGACAGGGTCTCGGGCGAATCGCTGCAACAGGCGCCCAGCACCTCGCGAAACTGCGTATAGGGCTTGTCGCGATAACGGACTTCGAGGCCGCGGATATGCGCGGGCCCGACCCCCTTGTTCGTCAATGACAACCGAATGAAGGGATCATCCTGTTCGTTGCGGTTCGACGTTTCAAAGGCGACATAGGGCCAGACGCTCGCAATCTGCATCTTCGTCGTCGCATCGGCCTGGATGAAGGTGAAATAGGCGACCGCTATCGACAGCGCGAAGGCCGGGACGGCGATGAGGAAATTGCTGATGGCGATAAGCGGCAGATAGCGGATCGCACGCTCGATCGGCGGTAGTGCGGCGCGCGGTGCCTGGTCCCGGTCCTGTTGATCGTCCATCGCCGATGTGGTGGCGCGCTTCGCGTGCCGGGTCAATAGTGGCGGCGGCGCACCGGCTCTATGGTCTTGACCCTAGCCAAGCTCTCCCAGATCGAGCGCGTCGAGAAGCGCGCGACGCGCACGCACCACATCGGCGGCAAGCGCGGTTGATGCGAGGTCGGACGGTGCGATTGCCTCGGGCCAATGCGCGGCGATCACATCGGCGATGCGGTCGAGTTTTGCCGTGTCCGCAACGAAGCGCGGATCGACGGTCGCGGTGTCGGCGACGACGCGGAGCCGCAAACAGGCGGGCCCCCCGCCATTCGCCATCGATTGGCGGACATCGACAGGATAGAGTCGGCGGATCGGGCCGTTACCCGCGACATGCGCCTCCAGCCAGTTCCAGACGCTCGGCGTGTCGCGCGCTTCGGTGGGCAGCACGAGCCCCATGCCGCCGCCGTCCGGCAAGCTGACGAGCTGCGCGTTGAACAGATAGGATTTGATCGCGTCGGACAGGCTCACCGCGCTTGCCGGCACCTCGACGATCTCGACATCTGGAAAGGCCGCGCGGATCTGCGCATGTGCGCCTTCGCGATCTTCGAACGCCGTTTCGTGGGTGAACAGCACATGCTCGTTCGCCACCGCGACGACATCGTTGTGAAAGGCGCCGCCCTGAATCGCCGTGTCCGATTGGCGGATGAACAGGGTGCGCGCGGGATCGAGCCGGTGATGCCGGGCGAGCGCTTTCGAAGCGTCGAGATGCTGGCGCGCCGGGAAGCGGCCGCCGCCGACGCCATAGACGAATATCTCGACGCCCGACTGGTCGTGCCCGTTGCAAAGGCGCATGTGGTTCGCCGCGCCTTCGTCGCCGAAGGGGGCGGGGATGGGCCCGTGGACGGCAAAGGCCGGATGCGCAAAGGCGAGGCGAAGCTGCGCGAGCGTTCCCTGCCATTCGTGGCTGCGGTGCGGCATGGTGACGAGATTGGCGACGGTCAGATGGCATTTGCCGTCGCCGCTGTCGGGCGCAGGCGACACGGTCGCGGCGTTTGCTGCCCACATCGACGACGCCGACCAGGCCTGCGCGCGCAAATGCGGCTCGGCATTGTCGAGGCTGGTGCCGAGCGTTTCGAGCCACGCCGCATCGGGGCGGTCCAGCGGCATGAAAAAGCCCTGCGGCAGACCGAGAGCCAGATTGTGGCGCATCTTTTCGATGCCTTGCAGCGCCGCGGCGCGCGGCTGCGACACGTCGCCTGCGTGGCTCGCCGAGGCGATATTGCCGCGGCTCAACCCCGCATAATTGTGCGTCGGGCCGATGATGCCGTCGAAATTGATCTCGGTGAGCATGTCAGCGTCCAATCCAGCTGATGTCGTCGCCGGGGCTGACGCCGAGCAATCGGGCGGTCGCAGCGTCGATCGTCCCCCCCGCGCCGACCTTGCCGAAGCAACAGCGGAAGCCCGCGAGGCGTCCGGTTGCGATCAGCGCATCACTCTCACCCTCGGCAATGCCGGTGACTTCGAGATGCTGCGCATTGCGGATGCTCGCGACCTGGTCGGTGCGTGCGGTCATCGTCGGGCCGCCGTCAAAAATGTCGATGTAATTATCGAAGGCGAAGCCCTCATTTTCCAGCATCCGCATCGCCGCGCGGCCGCTGGGGTGGGGGACGCCGATAACGCTGCGCGCGCTTTCGGGAAGCATCGCGATATAGACGGGGTGCTTGGGCATCAGGTCGGCGATGAACTGGTTGCCGTGGACCGCGTTGAACTGATCGGCTTCCTGAAAGCTCATCCCGAAAAATTTGCCCGCGACCCCGTCCCAGAAGGGCGAGCCGCCTGCTTCGTCGATCACGCCGCGCAGCTCGGCAAGGATGCGGTCGGCGAAGCGCGCGCGGTGACGCGCGATGAACAGGTAGCGCGACCGCGCGAGCAGCAGGCCGAGTCCGCCGGCGCGCGCCGCCGGATGGAGGAACAGCCCGCCGACCTCGCTCGCGCCGTTGAGGTCGTTGCTCAGCATCAGGATTTGCGCGTGAAAAGTGCGCCCAAGCTGCTCGCTGTGCTTGCTGTCGGTGCCGATGCGATAGGAATAAAAGGGCCAGCGTTGGCCGACCTGACCGAACACCTGGCACGTTCCGCGCACCTCGTCGGTCTCGGCATCGGCGAGCACCATCAGATACAGCTCGTCGGCCGGATATTCCTTTTCGGAAGCAAAGCTCGCCTCGGCACGCTCGAGCTTGCCGCGCAGTGCCTTTTTGTCGGGCGGCAGGTTGGTGAACCCGCCCCCCGTCAGCTTCGCCATTTCATAGATGCTCTGGAGATCGCCCGGTTTGGCCGCCCGGATCACATAGCTCACACAGTCCCCCGTTCTGCTATTTTCATTATGGTGAGTGCCGACAATTGCGCGCGTTCGGCAAGGCTGTCGACAATAAGAAACTCGTCCGAAGAATGGATCGCGCCGCCGCGTGGCCCCATCGTGTCGACCACGGGTACGCCGCAGGCCGCGATATTGTTGCCGTCGCACACGCCGCCGGTCGCGTTCCAGCCGATTGAGAGGCCGAGCGCGCTGCCGCATTCGCGGACGAGTTCGAACAATCGCGTCGCGGCGGGGTCGAGCGGCTTGGGCGGGCGGTTGAAGCCGCCGTGGAGGTGGCAGTGGACGTCGTGGTCGCGTTCGATGTTGGCGATGGTGTCGCGGAGCGTGGCTTCGGCGGCGGCCTTTGCCGCGGGGGTCGAGGGGCGCATGTTGACGCGGAGGATCGCCTGGTCGGGGACGACATTGTTCGGCCCGCCGCCGTCGATTCGCGCAGGATTTACCTTGAGTTCCAATGATTTGAGCGCATTCAACCGCAGCGCGAGGTCGGCCGCGGCGACGAGCGCGTTGCGCCCCTCTTCGGGGTTGCGGCCGGCGTGGGCCGGGCGGCCGTGAATCGTGACGCTGAAGTTGCCGCTTCCCGGCCGAGCGCCCGCGAGCGTGCCGTCGGGAAGCGCGGGTTCGTAGGTGAGCGCGGCGGTCTTGCCCGCGGCCAGTTCGGCAATCAGCCCTGCCGAAGCATGGCTGCCCGTCTCTTCGTCGCTGTTGATCATCACGTCATAGCCGATGCGTGATGCAAGCGGCGAGGTTTCGACGGCCGACAGCGCCGCGAGGATGACCGCAAGGCCGCCCTTCATATCGGCGGTGCCGGGGCCGTTGAGGACGCCGTCGTCGAGCCACCGGAGCGTCTGGAACGGGTGATCGGCGGCAAAGACCGTGTCCATATGGCCGGTCAGGAGAAGCTGCACCGGCGCATCGGGCCGCATGCGCAGGTGCAGGTGCGCGCCGCGCTCGACGGTGCGGATGCTGCCGTCGGGATCGACCGCCTCGACCGGATCGGGATCGACGAGGCGCACGTCGCCGGGAAGCGCGGAAAAGGCATCGGCGAGCATGCCGGCGACGGTCCGAAGCCCCGCGAGATTGCCCGTGCCGCTGTTCACCGCCGCCCAGCGTTCGACCGCGGCGAGCATCGGCGCACCCGCGGCTTGGTCAAGAGCGGCCCGTTCGGTTTCAGTGAGGCTGGTCATCGGAAGGCGTATAGCGAGCAGCCGCACCTATTTACACCCCGGCGACGATTATTGTCGGCGGCCTGTGTGACCGCTGTCACTACGGCCAATTTCCATCCGTACCATGATCGCGCGCGGACCGAAGATTCGGCGCCAGCGTTAGGGTCAGGACCCATTAATTACGCGTACGAGGCGTCGAAATGGCGAAGATATCGGGTCCGGGCGGGTGCAGCGGGTAGCATCGCTACCCGCAAGGCCGCACGGGCCCGAGATCGAAGCCATTTCGGCGTCCCTCCGGGATTTGACCGATTTTGTCCATTGCTTCGTCGGCAAGCCTTGAAATATCGACATATTCCGTCGCCTTGCCTCCTCGCACTGAACAAAATCGCTTCAAACCTCGTACGCGTAATTAATGGGTCCTGACCCTAATTCAGCGCCCGCGTTAATCGATCGTTTGCGTGGGCGGTATAGGGTTGGAAACGGGCAGGAAATCGGGATGGAAACTGGGATTCGGTGACGGCTGCTTTCGTTCTTGGCATCAATTTGTTCATCGCGGGGATTTTCGCGGTGGCCTTTGCCGTGGTCGCTGCCATCAGCCGGTCGGCGCACGGCGCGAAGTGGATTTCGCTCGGCTATGCGACGGGCGTGGCGACGATCCTGTTCGAATATCTGCTTCCGACGCAGACGAACCCCGTCCCGGTCGGCATCGCGGTCTTTCTGACCTATTTGCTCGCGATGACCTTTTGCGTCGTAGGGGTCGCGCGGCACTATGGCTTCGACCCGCGCTGGCCGGTTATCGCGGGAATCTGGATCGTCACAATCTTCACCATCCCGCTGACCTTTTCCATTCCCTATGCTTCGCCGCACCGCGTGATGCTGTACCAGTCGCCATATTTTGCGATGCAGTTGCTCATCCTGTTGGCACTGATCGAATCGGGGCGGCGGTTGAAGCTCGACCTGTTGCTCGCGGGCGTGATGGCGACGGCCGCGCTGATCTATGCCTCGCGTCCGCTGATCGCGTGGCAATTGGGTCAGGCCAGCCTCGCGCAGGACTATATGGCGACCGACTATGCCGCGATTTCGCAGAGCCTCGGTGCCGGGACGCTGGTCGCGCAGGCGCTGGTGATGCTGCTCGTGATGATGCGCGACACGACCGCCGAGATGATCGTCCGTTCGGAGACCGACCCGCTGTCGAGCGTGCTAAACCGGCGCGGGTTCGAATTTCATGCCGAGGCGGCGCTCGAACAGGGCGATGCCGTGCTCGTCGTCGCCGACCTCGACTATTTCAAGCAGATCAACGACAATTTCGGGCACGCGGCGGGAGACGGGGTGATCGCGCATTTCGCGGCCATCATGCGCGACGCCGCGCCCGATGATGCGATCGTCGGGCGCATCGGCGGCGAGGAATTCGCCGTGCTGCTTCCCGATGCGATGCTGTCCGACGGACGGCTTTACGCCGAGACGGTGCGCGGCCGCTTTGCCACGAAACAATTGCCGATACTGGGCGTCAACCAGCGTTTCACGGCGTCGTTCGGCGTCGCCCAACGCACCGCAAGCGACAGCCTTGCCGACCTGTCGCGGCGCGCCGACGAAGCGCTGTACCGCGCCAAGGCGGGCGGCCGCAATCTCGTCCGCGTCGAACTGAGCGAACTGCGCGCCGCGAACGAAGTCGCCTAAAGGCCTGCCCCTGGGGGCCTGGCCCTGGCAGAGAGTGGCGCCGCGCAGGCGGTTGCCTTCGCGGCGCATTCGCGGCATAGCGCGGCTGCCCTTCCTCCCCGGGTCCCATTGCGCGCTTGCGCTGACCAGAGGGTGTTTGAATGACCGATTTTAGCGACCGTCACGGCCTTTCCGTCGATTCGCGTCTGATTTCCTTCATCGAAGACAAGGCGCTGCCGGGGACCGGCGTCGACGCGCAAAAATTCTGGGCCGATTTCGCCGCTTTGCTGACGCGCTTCGCGCCCGAAAATGCCGCGCTGCTCGAACGGCGCGAGGCGTTGCAGGTACAGATCGACGGGTGGCACATCGCCCGCGAAGGCCAGCCGCACGACGCCGAAGCCTATCAGGCCTTTCTGTACGACATCGGTTATCTGGTTCCCGAACCCGTCGGCTTTTCGGTCGGCACCGCCAATGTCGATCCCGAGATCGCGACGATGGCGGGGCCGCAGCTTGTCGTTCCGGCGCTCAATGCCCGCTTCGCGCTCAACGCCGCCAATGCGCGCTGGGGGAGCCTTTATGATGCCCTTTACGGCACCGACGCGCTCGACGCGCCGCCCGCGCGGCCCGGCGGCTATGATGCGGACCGCGGCGCGGCGGTGATCGCGCGCGCCAAGGCGTTTCTCGACGAGGCGGTGCCGCTGGCCGACGGGAAATGGGCGGACTGGCAGGGGGGACAGCTGACGCTCGCCGACCCGTCGCAATGGGTGGGAAGCAAGCCCGGCGGCATCTTGCTCAAGCACAACGGCCTGCACATCGAACTGGCGATCGATCCCGACCATCCGATCGGCAAGACCGACCCCGCGGGCATCGCCGACGTGATCCTGGAGGCAGCGCTGACGACGATCATCGACCTTGAGGACAGCGTCGCGGCGGTCGATGGCGAAGACAAGATCCTCGGCTATTCCAACTGGCTGGGGCTGATGCGCGGCGACCTGACCGAAAGTTTCGACAAGGGCGGCAAGACGGTAACGCGCGCGATGGTGCCCGACCGCGAATGGACGTCGCCCGAGGGCACGCGCTTTGCGTTGCACGGGCGCAGCGTGATGTTCGTGCGCAACGTCGGCCATCTGATGACGACGCCGATGGTGCGGCTGCCCGATGGCAGCGAAGCGCCCGAGGGGCTGTGCGATGCCGTTATCACCAGCCTTTGTGCGCTCCACGACGTCAAGGGGCTTGGCGAGCTGATCAACAGCCGTGCGGGCGGCATCTATATCGTCAAGCCCAAGCAGCATGGGCCGGAGGAATGCGCCTTCACCGACCGATTGTTCGACGCGGTCGAGGATATGCTGGGCCTGCCGCGCCACACGATCAAGGTCGGCGTGATGGACGAGGAGCGGCGGACGTCGGCGAACCTTGCCGCGTGCATCGAGGCGGTGAAGGACCGCATCGTCTTTATCAACACCGGCTTCCTTGACCGCACCGGCGATGAAATCCACACGTCGATGCGCGCTGGGCCGATGATCCCCAAGGGCGAGATGAAGGCGAGCGACTGGATCGCCGCTTACGAAGACCGCAACGTCCGCATCGGGCTGGCGTGCGGCCTGTCGGGCAAGGCGCAGATCGGCAAGGGCATGTGGGCGATGCCCGACCTGATGAAGGCGATGCTGGAGGCGAAGATCGGCCATCCGAAATCGGGCGCGAATACCGCCTGGGTTCCGTCGCCGACCGCCGCGACGCTGCACGCGCTCCATTATCATGCGGTCGATGTGTTCGCGCGGCAGAAGGAAATCGCGCACGAGACGGTGCCGTCGCTCGGCCGGTTGCTGACGATTCCGGTGGCGCACGGGCGCAACTGGAGCGAGGCGGAGGTGCGCCGCGAGCTCGACAATAATTGCCAGGGCATTTTGGGATATGTCGTGCGCTGGATCGACCAGGGTGTCGGCTGTTCGAAGGTTCCCGACATCGACGATGTGGGGTTGATGGAAGACCGCGCGACCTTGCGCATTTCGAGCCAGGCGCTCGCCAACTGGCTGCTCCACGGCGTGTGCACCGCCGAACAGGTCGACGCGGCGCTCGCGCGCATGGCGGCAAAGGTCGACGCGCAGAATGCGGGCGACCCGCTCTATGAGAGGCTGACGCCCGACGGCGTGGCGTGGCAGGCGGCGCGCGCGCTGATTTTCGAGGGGGTCAAGCAGCCGTCGGGATATACCGAGCCGTTGCTGCATGCCTATCGGCAGAAGAAGAAGGCGGCTTAGGGTCCTGTCCCCAGGGGGCACCGGGATCCGCCAGGCTGGCTTTCGCCGCGATGACCGACGGGCTGGAGGCTGCTTCCCGCCCCCGAAGCGGCGATCCGCTTACGCCAGCCGTTCCAGTATCCGCGCCGCCAGCCAGTCGGCGTCGGCGCCCGCAAAGCTGTGCGAGGGGCTGTCCAGGCGTTCGACCGGGATCGTGCCGCTGCGGCAGCTTTCGACGAACGCCTGCGCGGTGCGGTCGCCCGTCGCGAGGAGGATGGTGGCGGGGCAGGCGAGCGACGCCATTGCGGCATCGAGCCTTGCGGCGAGGCTTTCGGGGGCGGCGGGGGCTTTGCGCCTGCCGAGCGCGGTGAGGCCGCGGGTGAGTTTGGCGAGGTCGATATCGCCCCTCAGCAGGCGGAGCAGGCTTTTGGGGTCTTTGAGGCGCGCGAGATAGCGGGCGCGGATTGCCGCGGCGGGGGGAAGCGCGGGGGCGTCTTCCTCCGACGCGGTCGCGTCGTAGGTCCAGGGGTTGGCGAGGATCAGCGCGTCGAGCGGCAGCGGCTGGTGGAGGAGCAGCGCGCTCGCGGCGTCGCAATTGCCGAACGCCGTGATGCGCGCGAGCTGCGGCGCGGCGGCGCGGAAGGCGGCGATGGCGGCCATTATGTCGGCGCGGCTTGCCTCGAACCCGCCATTGTCGCCCTCGCTGTCGCCGACGCCGCGGCGGTCGAAGCGAAAGACCGGATGCCCCGCCGCCGCCACGCGCTGCGCGAGCATGGCCATGCCGCGGTGCGCGCCGCTGCGGATTTCGTTGCCGCCCGAGACGATGAGCAGCCCCGCGCTGCCCGGCGCGGCGTCGAGCGTCGCGGCGAGCGCCGCGCCCTCGCAATCGAAGCTCAGCTGATGCCGCATGCGGCGCTCCAGTCGGCGATGTCGGCGGCGATCGCCGCGGCCATCGCGGCATCCTCACCCGGCTCGGCGCGCAGCCAGAGCGGGGTGCCGGCGATCCTGCCGTCGCCGGCGCCGGGCGCGGCGGTGCGGAGCGGCGCGACGGGTTCGACCGCGGCGGCGCCAAGCTGCGCGACCATATCGGGCGACAGGCGGTTGCCCGCGAGGAGCAGCGGTTCGCGGTGCGCGGCGGCCTGCAAGGTTTCGAGCGTGCTTTCGTGCCCCGCCTCGCGGTCGGCGGCGACGCGCGCGCGCAGCAAGGTGCGGAGCAGCGACGCGCCGCCGACGGGGGCGAGGCGCCACCAGCCGTCGGCGCGGACGCGATGGTCGATGAGCGCGCCGCCGCGCACCGATGCGACGATCAGCGGCGAATCGATTGTAGCGGCGACATCGGCGAGCGCGGTGCGCCAGCGGTCGAGGTCGACCTCGACCAGCGCGACGCGGCTTTCATTCTGACCCGGAAGGTCGGGGAGCAGCGCCGCGAACCCCTGCGCCGCGAGCGCGCGCATCGCGAGCACGAGCGTGCGGCGGGTGCGGTTCGCTTCCTCGAACAGCGGCGGGACGACGAGCACCGTCGCGCGCGGCGCGGCGGCGGGGGCGATGCGGAGGATATGGTCGGCGGGAGCGTTCATGCGCGCGGCTCAATGCACCCCGTCCGGGATGACGGGATGGTAACGGGGCGCTTGAGCAGCGCACGGCCTCACCCAGCCACCTTGCGCGTCGCGAAGGTGAGCAGGCTGCCATAGGTTTCGAAGATTTCGCCGTCGACCTCGTCGTCGTCGATGACGATGCCGAGCCGGTCCTCCATCTCGGTGAGCACGGTCGCAACCGCCATCGAATCGAATTCGGGAAGCTCGCCGAACAGGCCGCTGTCGGCGGCGAGCGTTGCGGCGCGATCTTCGCCAAGGCCGAGCACATCGGCGAGCAGCGCGCGCAGGGTGGAATCGACGGTCATGCTTTCGGTCACGCTTCTTTCCCCAGCAAGGTGCGGGCGAACGCCCGGATCGCCGGTCCCCATGCCGCGATGCGCGCGCGATTGAAAGCCTCGATGCGCCACAAGGGCTCGTGCCGGTTCATCCAGTCGCGCTTGTAGGCGTCGTTGCCGGTGCCGAAATCGATGCGGCACACGCGGTCGACCTCGATCGCGTGGCGGAAGAGCGCCGCGGAGAGCAAGGTGCCGGGCGACGCCTTTTGGCTGTCCTCGACATGCGCGAGCTTGTGGATGAAGGCGGTGCCGTCCTCGACCGTCCAGAACTGCGCCGCGACGGGGGCGCCGTCGATGCGCGCGAGCCCCATGCGAAAGGTGCCGCGCGCGCTTTCGGCCTCGGCAAAGGCGCGGAGCAGCGCGGGGTGGCCCTCCTCGGGCTTCCAGCTTGCGGAATAGACGGCTTCATAGGCGACCCAGCTTCCCGGATCGAAGCGGTCCAGAAGCTGGATGTCGACCACGCCCTTTTTCGCCTTGCGCTGCACCGTGCTGCGAAGCGCGCCGGGGCGCGTCGCCCACCAGCCGTCATGGTCGAGTTCGGAAAGGTCGAGCCAGTGGCGGTCGCCCGTGCGTGACGCGCGAACCCACCAGCCGGCGGCCCTCATCGCGGCGACGATGCCCGCCTGTTCGGCGTCGGGGACGGGATAGAGCGTCAGCGTCGCCGCCTGCGCGCGGAGACGGGCGAAAAGGTCGCGCAGCGCCGCGGCGCGGTCGCCGGGGCCGCTGTAGAGCGGACGGATCGCGAAACTGTACCAGCAGGTGAGGCCCGCATAATGGCCCGGCTTGTCGCGGCGGAGCGGGAGGACGGCGACGCTGTTCGCCGCCGATCCGAGCGCGTCGTGACGGCATTCGCCCGCAAAGCCGTGCGCGGCGAGGAGGTCGAACCAGTGCGGCTGGTCGAAGGGCGAGGCAAAGCCCGCGGCGCGCGCGCCCTGCGCCGCCGCTTTATCATTAGCCCGATCTTCACCGTTCCCTTCCATGATCGCGGCCTCTATCACCAAAGCTCCTAACAGCCGATGACCATGCCAACCGATCCGCCCTCGCGTCCGCTCGACCATCTCGCGCTCTGCGGCGCGCCCGATGCGCCTGCGCTGCTGCTGCCCGGCGGCGCGATGGATTATGCCGCGCTCGAGGCCGGGGTCGGCCGGCTCGCGGCCTGGCTGCTCGAGCGCGCGGGCGGGCCGGGCGAGCGCGTTGCGAGCTGGAGCGCGAAAACGCGGCTCGCCTGCCTGATGCCGCTCGCCGCGGCGCGCGCGGGGCTGATCCATGTGCCGGTCAACCCGCTGCTGAAAGCGCCGCAGGTGCTGCATATATTGGAAGACAGCGGCGCCAGGCTGCTGATCACCAACGGCGCGCGTGCCGACACGCTCGGCGCGCTGCGACCGGCGGCGTGCGCGGTCGAGGAACTGGCGGCGGCGGAGGCGGCGATCGATTCCGATGCGCCGGGCCTGCCGCCTTCGGACGCGATGCCCGACGATCTGGCGGCGATTCTGTACACGAGCGGGTCGACGGGGCGGCCCAAGGGCGTGATGCTGAGCCACGCGAACCTGTGGCTGGGGGCGGAGAGCGTCGCGTCCTACCTTGAGATTGCGCGCGACGACCGCGTGCTCGCGGTGCTGCCCTTCGCTTTCGATTACGGGCAGAACCAGCTGCTTTCGAGCTGGTATGCGGGCGCGGCGGTCGCGCCGCTCGACTATCTGACGCCGCGCGACGTCGTGAAGGCGGTCGCAAAGCATCGCGCGACGACGCTTGCGGGGGTGCCGCCATTGTGGGTGCAGCTTGTAGAGAGCGACTGGCCCGCCGACGCCGCGGCGCATCTCAAACGCCTGACCAACAGCGGCGGCGCGCTGACGCCCGCGCTGATCGACGCGATGCGCGCGACATTTCCAGCGGCGGACATCTATCCGATGTACGGGCTGACCGAGGCGTTCCGGTCGACCTATCTCGCCCCGAAATTCGTCGCCCACCATCCGACCTCGATGGGCCGCGCGATCCCGCATGCCGAAATATTGGTGTGCCGCGCCGACGGGACGATTACCGCCGACGAGGAGCCGGGCGAACTTGTCCATTGCGGGCCGCTCGTCGCCAAGGGCTATTGGGGCGATGAAGCGCGCACCGCCGAGCGATTCCGGCCCGCGCCGCGCGTTTCGACATATGGCGGCACGGCGGTGTGGTCGGGTGATACGGTGCGCCGCGACGCAAACCACCTCCTTTATTTCGTCGGGCGCGACGATGCGATGATCAAGACCGCGGGGAACCGCGTGAGCCCGACCGAGATCGAGGACGCCGCCGCGGCGTCGGGGCTGGTGCATGAAAGCGTCGCCTTTGGCGTCCCCGACGCGCGGCTCGGCGCGGCGATCATCTTGATCGTGCGCGGGCGCGAGGGGACGGATCGCGAGGCGCTCGCCGCGCATCTGCGGCAGGTGCTGCCCAATTTCATGCAGCCGCAGCATATCGAATGGCGCGACACGCTGCCGCGCAACCCCAATGGCAAGCTCGACCGCGCGGCGATTGCGGCGGATTGGCAGAAGGAGGTGACGGCATGAAGCCGCATGGACCGATCCCTGCGGGTTACCGCGCCGATGCCGATGGGATGCTGTTGATCGGCGACGACCGTGCCGAACGGCTGGCGGACCTTGCGGGGGACACGCCGCTCTTTGCCTATGACAGCGCGAAAATCGCCGCGCGCGTCGCCGAATGGCGCGCCGCGATGCCGCGCGCCGTGCAGCTTCATTATGCGATCAAGGCGAATCCCTTTGCGCCCTTGCTCGCCTTTATCGCGCCGATGGTCGACGGGTTCGACGTCGCCTCCGGCGGCGAGCTGAAGGCCGCGCTCGCGAGCGGGATGGCGGCGGCGGACATCAGCTTTGCCGGCCCCGGAAAGCGCGACCGCGAGCTGGAAGCCGCGATCAAAGCCGGGGCGACGATCAACCTTGAATCGGCGGGCGAAGCGACACGCGCGCTGTCGATCGCAAAGCGGCTCGACATGCGGCCGCGGCTTGCCGTGCGTGTCAATCCCGACTTCGACCTCAAGGGGTCGGGGATGAAGATGGGGGGCGGCGCCAAGCCCTTCGGCGTCGACGCGGAAGCGGTCCCGCCGCTCGTCCGGCAGGTGATCGAAGCGGGCGCCGACTGGCAAGGTTTTCATATTTTCGCGGGATCGCAAGCGCTTGATGCCGCGGCGATTGCCGAAACGCAGGCGCAGACGGTCGCGCTCGCCGCGCGGCTCGCGAACGAGATCGGCGCGGCGCCGCCGCTCGTCAATATCGGCGGCGGGATGGGCGTGCCCTATTTCCCCGGCGATACGCCGGTCGATGCGGAGGCCGTCGGGGCGGCGCTCGGCAAAACGCTTGCCGCGCGCGACGCGGTTCTGGCGACGAGCCGCTTTGCGATGGAACTCGGGCGCTGGCTTGTCGCCGAGGCGGGGGTCTATCTGACGCGAATCGTCGACCGCAAGACGAGCCACGGCGAGACCTTTCTCGTCACCGACGGCGGGCTGCATCACCAGCTTGCGGCGAGCGGCAATTTCGGGACGGTGATCCGCCGCAACTATCCGATTGCGGTCGCGAACCGCTTTGGCGCCGAGCCGACCGAGACGGTGAGCGTCGTCGGGTGCCTCTGCACCCCGCTCGACCGGCTGGGCGACCAGGTGGCGCTGCCGAGGGCCGACGTCGGCGACCTCATCGCGATCTTTCTGGCGGGCGCCTATGGCGCAACCGCGAGCCCCGCGGCCTTTCTGGGGCAGGGCCCGGCGCGCGAAATGCTGGTGTGAGCGGCGCCAGCGCAATCCGTCCCGATACGGCACAAATTGCGACGAGTGCGGGCCGAACCTGGCCGAATACTAACGGTATTTTCACCCTTTTCGAACAAGGCTGAGGCCGACCCAAAGGCTTCTGCCGCCCGCATGGCTGCGGCGGCGGTTTCCGCCCGTTCGGAAAGGTGAATTCACGATGATGTCCTCCGCTCCGCTTCGCGCTGCCCGTGCGGCCCTGATTTCCGGCGTTGCCGCGACCGCGCTCGCCGGGTGCATGGGCGCCGGAACCACCGCGCCGCAACTTCCGAGCGCGAACTTTGTCCAGAACCAGGAAGGGCCGGGCGAGGGATATATCATCGGGCCGCTCGACGAACTGCAGATCTTCGTGTGGCGCAACCCCGAGCTGGGCGGCAAGGTGCAGGTGCGCCCCGACGGGCGGATCACGACGCCGCTGATCACCGACATGCCCGCGGTCGGCAAGACGCCGACGATGTTGCAGCAGGACATCAAGCTCCAGCTCAGCGAATATATCACCGACCCGATCGTCAGCGTGATCGTGACGACGTTCAACAGCACTTTTTCGCAGCAGGTGCGCGTCGTCGGCGCGACCGAAAAGCCGGCGTCGATCCCGTTCCGCGCCAATATGACCGTGCTCGACGCGATGATCGCCGTCGGCGGGCTCGGCGAGTTTGCCGCGGGCAACAAGGCGCGCCTCGTGCGCTTCGACAAGGGCAGCGGCAAGCAACAGGAATATGCGCTGCGGCTCAACGACCTCATCAAGCGCGGCGACATCAAGGCGAACGTCCGGTTGCAGCCGGGCGACGTCATCATCATCCCCGAAAGCATGTTTTGACCGGCGGCCCGGCAAGGACTGAACCGACACAATGAACGGCCTGTATGACGAATTCCGCGTGGCGGTACACAGCGTGTGGACGCGGCGCTGGCTCGTGCTCGGCGTCGCGTGGGGGATCTGCATCCTCGGCTGGCTGGCGATCGCGTCGATCCCCAACCGCTATGACAGCCGTGCGCGATTGCTCGTCGAGATCAACGAGATATTGCCCGACGACGCAGCAGGCGGCGGCTTTGGCCGTCCGCAGCGCATCGACCAGGTGCGCGAGACGCTGACCAGCGCGCGCAACCTGGAAAAGGTCGCGGTGACGACCGGGATGGTCGCCGCGGGCGCCAGCGAGCGCGACAAGGCAAGCGCGATCGCAATGCTGCAAAAGAACATCAAGATCATCCCGCAACAGGATAATATCTTTGAGATAACATCGTCGATCGGTGTCGGCAGCCTGTCCGACGCCGACAATGCCAAGCTCGCCTCTGCAGTGCTCGACAGCCTGATCACGGTATTCCGCGACGACCAGTTGCGCGGGGGGCGGGTGAATGCGCGCGAGGGGCTGAAATTCCTCGATTCGCAGATTGCCGACCGCGAACAGGCGCTGCGCGAGGTCGAGGCACGGCGCGCGGCGTTCGAGGCGGCGAATGTCGGGCTGGTGGCGGGCGGCGCGGGATCGCCCGCGCAGCAGGTCGAGGCCGCGCGCGCCGAGATTCGCCAGATCGACAGCCAGCTCGTCGCGGCGCAGGCGGCGCTCGCCGCCGCCAACGGCCAGCTCGCCGCGACGCCCGCGACGATCAACGTCCCCGGCCTCGGCGCGACCGGAAGCGGCGTCGCGCGGCAGCAGCTTGCCGGGGCGCAGGCCGAACTGTCTTCGATGCGGGCGCGCGGGCTGACCGACGCGCATCCCGACATTGTCGCGCTGAAAAGCCAGATCGCGTCGCTGAAGGCGATCGCCGACCGCGAAGGTCCGGGCGGGGGCGGCGGCAATGCACAGAATCCCGCCTATGCCTCGCTCGCCGCGATGCGCGCCGAACGTCAGGCGACCGTCGGTGCGCTTTCGGCCCGCAAGACGCAGCTGATGGGCGACATCGCCAAGATCAACGCGCAGCAGATCCAGAACCCCGGCGTCGCCGCCGAATATGACCGCATCAACGGCGAATATACGGCGCTGAAGGCGCAATATGACAAGCTGTTCGCGCAGCGCGAGCAGGTGCGGCTGCGCGGCGACGTGCAGACCGAGACCGACGCGATCAAGGTCGAGCTGCTCGATCCGCCGACGAAGCCGACGAGCCCCGCCGCACCGAACCGGCCGCTGTTCCTGTCGCTGGTGCTCTTCGCCGGGATCGGCGGGGGTGTCGCCGGGGCCTTTGCCCTGAGCCAGGTGCGCCCGAGCTATGCCACCGCCGCCAAGCTCGAGCGCGCGAGCGGGCTGCCGGTGATCGGCTCTATCACCGAGGTCGTGACCGCCGATCGTCATGTCGAACGCAGGAAGCGGCTCGTCTGGCTCGCAAGCGGCGCGGGGGCGCTCGTCGGCCTTTATGCGCTGCTGCTGATCGCCGAATTTGTCCAGCGCGGCATGGTTGCGTGAGGGGGATGCAATGACCGACCAACGCCCCGTCAAGCGCCAGCCTTCGCTGCTCGAACGCGCCGCCGACATGTTCGGCCTCGACCCCGCGGCGAACGCGCCGACGATCGACGTGTCGAGCCTGCCGCCCGAAGAACCGAAGAAGGCGCGGCGCAAGGCGGCTGCATCGAAAGACGCTGCCGCGCCGCCGCAGGTGGACATGCCCGCGCCCGCCGCACCCGCCCCGGCGGTCGAAGCCGACCCCGCGCCCGCCGTCCCGGCGCCGCGGGCCGAGGTAGCCAAGGCGGCGCCGGCGATCCGGGCGAACCGTCACGGGCGCATCGACCGCGACCGCCTCGCCGAGCGCGGCATGGTCGTCCCCGGCGCCCCCGTGACGGGGATCGCCGAGGAATATCGCATCGTGAAGCGCGAGATCATCCGCAATTTTTCGGGGACCGCGAACCGGCCGGTGGTGCCGCGCGGGCACCGGGTGCTGATCGCATCGGCGAACCCCGGCGAGGGCAAGACTTTCTCTGCGGTCAATCTTGCGCTCAGCCTCGCGGTCGAGGCCGATCACGACGTGCTGCTGATCGACGCCGACATCGCCAAGCCGAGCGTGATCGAGGCCCTGGGGCTGACCGACGGTCCGGGGCTGATGGACGCGCTCGCCGACCCGCACCTGGCGCTTGGCGACTGCCTGATCCAGACCGACATTCCGGGGCTGAAGGTGATGCCCGCGGGCGCGCAGCATCTGCACGACACCGAACTGCTCGCCTCGGCGCGGACCGAGACATTGCTCGCGCAGCTCGAACAGGGCGCGCCGGGGCGGATCATCATCCTCGATTCGCCGCCGGTGCTCGCGGCGTCGCCCGCGGCGGTGCTCGCGGGGCACGTCGGGCAGCTCATCATGGTCGTGCGCGCCGACGAGACGCTCGAATCCGCGCTGCGCGACGCGATCGGGCTGATGGGCGGATGCCCGCATATCCAGTTGCTGCTCAACGGGGTGAAATACTCACCCGGCGGGCGGCGTTTCGGAACCTATTACGGACAGGGAGGCGCGTCGTGACACGCTGCCGGAGAATTTCACGCGCCGCCACGGCGCTCGCGGCCATGCTGGCGGCAGCCGCCGGAGGGACCGCCCACGCGCAATGGTCGAGCGACGCCGGCGCGGGAAGCGGCGGCACGCAGGCGGGGCCTGCATCGCAGGCCGAAGGCGCGACGCGCGAGAACAGCCGCCGCGAGCGCGGCAGCCAGCGGCGGAGCGACATCAGCCCCTATCTGGAAGTCGGGCAGGTGCTGTCGGCGGACCTCAAGAACGGCGGCGACGTGCTGACCTATACGACGGTCGCGGTCGGCGTCGACGCCGCGGTGGTCATGCAGCGCGCCGAACTCGCGGCGACGGTGCGTTACGAGCACCAGTTCGGCTGGAACAATCTGGGCGACCAGGACATTCTGAGCGGGCTGTTGCGCGGGCGGTTCGAGGCGGCGCGCGGGCTGAACCTCGAGGCCGGAGCGCTTGCGACGCGCACGCGCGCCGATGTCGCGGGCGCCGACAATGGCATCGTCAACGCCGATTCGAGCAATGTCGCCAATCTCTATTCACTCTATGCCGGCCCGACGCTGACGCGGCGGATCGGCGGGCTCGACGTCGGCGCGGGCTATCGTTTCGGTTACAGCAAGGCCGATGTCGAAACGCCCGCGCTGCTTCCCGGCGGGGCGACGTCGCAGGGCCTGTTCGATTCGTCGACGAACCATGTCGCGTGGGGCAGCGTCGGCCAGCGTCCCGGCGACCTGCCGTTCGGCTGGCAATTGTCGGCCGGCTATGAGCGCGAGGATACGAGCCAGCTCGACCAGCGTTACGAGGGCAAATATGCGCGCGCCGACGTCACCGTGCCGGTGGGCCCGACGCTCGCGCTGCTCGGCGGCGTGGGTTATGAGGATATCGAGATCAGCGAGCGCGCGCCGCTGCTCGACGGAAGCGGCTTTCCGGTGCGTGACGGCAACGGCCGCTTCGTCACCGATCCCGCAAGCCCGCGCCTGCTGTCGTTCGACACCGACGGGCTGATCTGGGACGCGGGCGTGATGTGGCAGCCGAGCCGCCGCACCTCCGCCACCGCGCGCGTCGGGCGGCGCTATGGCGACACCATCTATACCGGCAGCTTCTTCTATCGCGCCGACCATGCGACGGTCGTGCAGGTCGGCGTCTATGACGGGCTGTCGAGCGTCGGCCGCGGGCTGTCGAGCGGGCTCGCTGCCTTGCCGACGCAGTTCGACGCGTCGCGCAACCCGGTCGATGGCGCTTTGAACAGCTGCGTCTTCGGGCCGCAGGGGGGCAATTGCCTGACCCCGCAGCTCGGCAGCGCGACCGGAGCGCAGTTCCGCAATCGCGGCGTCCAGGCGGTGCTGTCGTCGCGCTATGCGGGATGGAATTATGGCGTCGGCATCGGGTACGACCGCCGCCGCCTGCTCGTTCCCGCGACCTCGCCGATCGCGAGCCTCAACGGCGTGATCGACGAAGGCTATTATCTCTTCCTGTCGGCGGGACGCCGGATCGACGCCGATTCCGACATCAGCCTGACCGGCTATCTCAACTATTTCGACAATGGCGCGCCGGGCGCGGGCGATGTGCAGTCGGCGGGCCTGTCGGCCGCCTATGCACGCCGTTTCTGGCGCAGCCTGACCGGCACCGCCGCGGCGAGCCTGACCGCTTTCGACCAGGACGGCTTCAACAGCCAGCTGATCGGCTCTGCGCTGGTCGGGCTGCGGTACAACTTCTGATCCCGGGGAACACGCGATGTACGATCAATTTTACGGCTTTTCGGGACGCCCGTTCCAGCTCACCCCCGATCCCGCTTTCTATTTCGAGAGCGGGACGCATCGCAAGGCGATGTCCTACCTTGGCTATGGCCTCGCGCAGGGGGAGGGGTTCATCGTCATCACCGGCGACATCGGTGCCGGCAAGACCACGCTCGTCGGCCATCTGATGAACACGATCGACCCCAACCGGCTGACCGCGATCAAGCTCGTTTCGACGCAGGTCGAGGGCGACGACCTGTTGCGGCTGGTCGCCGAACAATTCGGCATCGAGTGGGAAGGCGAGAGCAAGGCCGAACTGCTGCGCGCGATGGAGCAATATCTGCGCGAACAGGCGCGCGCGGGGCGGCGGACGCTGCTGATCGTCGACGAGGGGCAGAACCTGCCGATCTCGGCGCTCGAAGAGCTGCGCATGCTGTCGAATTTCCAGCTCGGCGGTCATTCGCTGCTGCAGATTTTCCTGCTCGGCCAGCCCGAGTTTCGCCAGACGCTGTTCCACACCCCGACGCTCGAGCAATTGCGCCAGCGCGTCATCGCGACGCACCACCTCGACCCGATGGAGCCCGAGGAGGTCGAGCCCTATATCCTGCACCGGCTGGGCAAGGTCGGCTGGTCGGGCAACCCGAGCTTCAGCCCCGACAGTTTCGAGCAGATTTTCAACTATAGCGAAGGCGTGCCGCGCAAGCTCAACGTCCTCGTCAGCCGCCTGCTGCTCTATGGCGCGGTCGAGGAACTCAATCGCATCACGGCGCAGCACGTCCGCGCGGTGATCGCCGAGATCGAGGCCGACCGCGGCGTCGACGAGACGACGCTGGCCCCCGCGCCGGTCGAGGCGATCGTCGCCGAGGCGCAGGCCGCGATTGCGCCCGAAACGCCGCCGCCCTTTGCTGCGCCAACCCCGTCCGAGCCCGCGCCGGCCGCTCCGGTCGCGGAAGCCCCCGCGCCGCCCACGGTCGATTCCGAACAGGTCGAAGCATTGCAGCGGCAGATCGCCGAACTCGAATCGCGGCTTGTCGAGCAGGACGAGGCGTTGCGCCGCGTGCTCGACCTGTTGATCGAATGGGTCGAGCGCGATCCCGAAAATGCCCCCAACCCCGCCAAGTCGAAAGTGTGGGCGGCCTGACGCTTTGCGATCAGGGTAAAGGGCGACGAAGGTGACGAGTGATGCAGAACGGCCTGTCGGTCGATGTCGAGGACTGGTTCCAGGTCGGCGCCTTTGAAGGCGTGATCGACCGCGCCGACTGGCCGCGGCTCGATTGCCGGGTCGAGGCCAATTGCGAGACGGTGCTGCAGATTTTCGACGCGGCGGGGGTCAAGGCGACCTTTTTCACGCTGGGCTGGATCGCCGAACGCTATCCGGCACTCGTGCGGCGGATCGTCGCGGCGGGTCACGAGCTGGCGAGCCACGGCTATGACCATCGCCGCATATTCACGATGACCGCCGAAGAATTTGCCGCCGACCTTTTGAAGACGCAGGCGATCCTCGAGGATCTGGGCGGCGTGGGTATTCGCGGCTATCGCGCGCCGAGCTTTTCGGTCGACGGGCGCACGCCGTGGGCGCATGCCGTGCTCGCCGAGCAGGGCTATGCCTATTCGTCGAGCGTCGCGCCGGTCGTCCACGACCATTATGGCTGGCCGCAGAGCCCGCGCCACGCGTGGCGACCGCTCGCCGACAGCGACCTCGTCGAATGGCCGGTGACGACCGCGCGCGTCGCGGGGCGGACGCTGGCCGCGGGCGGGGGCGGCTTCATGCGGCTGCTGCCCTATCGCTTCACCCATTGGGCGATCGAACGGATGAACGCCGAAGGGCATCCGGCGATCCTCTATTTCCACCCGTGGGAGGTCGACCCCCGCCAGCCGCGCGTCGCAGGAGCGTCGCTGCGCTCGAAGCTGCGCCATTACAGCGGGCTTGGCGCGATGGCGGGCAAGCTCCGCCGGCTCGTCGGCGATTTCGAATGGACGCGCGCCGATGCGCTGATCGCCGCGCAGCAGCAGCGCGCCGGGCCGTGGCGCGCGGCGGCGTGAACGCGGCGGCGCATCCGGTGCCCGCGCCGCAGGCGGACGCGGCGGTGCATCCAATGGCCGCGCCGCAGGCGGACGCGGCAGTGCATTCAATGGCCGCGCCGCAAGCGGGCGCGGCGTGGGACGATTTCGTCGCCGCGCATCCCGATGCGACGCCCTTTCACAGCCGCGCGTGGTGCGAGGCGGTCGCGGCGGCGACCGGGCACCGGCTCGAGCCGATCCTGTCGCGCGACGCGGCGGGGCGGGTGCGGGGGCTGTTGCCGCTGCACCATATCCGCTCGCGCCTGTTCGGCGACGCGCTGGTTTCGAGCGGCTTTGCCGTGGGCGGAGGGATATTGGCGCAGGATGCGGCGGCGGCGGAGCTGCTTGCCGACAGCGCCGCCGATGTCGCACGCGCGCGCGGCGTGCCCGCGGTCGAACTGCGCGGCGGACCGGTGCCCGACGGCGAGGGCTGGCGCGCCGAGGAGGGAGTCTATGCGGGCTTTGCGCGCGACCTTGCCGACGGCGACGATGGCGAACTGCTCGCCATTCCGCGCAAGCAGCGCGCGGAGGTTCGCAAGGCGCTCGCGAGCGACCTGACCGTGACGGCGGGGCGCGGCGAGGAGGAGCGGCGCGACCATTACCGCGTCTATGCGACGAGCGTGCGCAACCTTGGCACGCCGGTCTTTCCGCGTGCGCTGTTCGACGCGGTGCTCGACGCTTTCGGGGAGGACGCCGACATATTGACCGTGCGCCGCGGCGGGCGCGCGGTGGCGAGCGTGCTCAGCCTTTACTGGCGCGGGACGGTGATGCCCTATTGGGGCGGCGGGCTGGCCGAGGCGCGGGGGCTGCGCGCGAACGAGCTGATGTATTTCGCGCTGATGCGCCACGCGCGCGCGCGCGGCTGCACGCGCTTCGACTTCGGGCGCTCCAAGGTCGGGACGGGGCCGTTCGCCTACAAGAAGAATTGGGGTTTCGCGCCGCAGCCCCTCACCTATGCGCGCTGGCTCGCGCCGGGGCAGGCGGCGCGCGACACCAATCCGACGAGCGCGAAATACCGGATGCAGGTTGCGCTGTGGAAGAAGCTGCCGCTGTGGGCCGCGAACCGCATCGGGCCCGCCATCGCGCGCGGGCTGGGGTGATGGGGGTGGAACGACCTTTCGTCATTGCGAGGAGCCGCAGGCGACGAAGCAATCTCCAGCCTCCGGCGCCGGGCAAGGTTGCCGGCTGGAGATTGCTTCGCTTCGCTCGCAAGGACGGGAGGGGGCGGGGGTGAGCGAAATCCTGTTCCTCGTCCACCGTGCGCCGTGGCCGCCCGACCGCGGCGACCGCATCCGCAGCTGGCATATGTTCGAGGCGCTGGCAAAGCTGGCGCCGGTGCATGTCGCGGCGCTCGCCGACAGCGACGCCGACGCGGCGGTAGCGCGCGCGAAAATGGCGCCGCTTTGCAAGAGTCTGTGCATCGAAGTTCGCGACGTTTCGCGCCCGGTCGCGCTCGCGCAGGCGTTGCTGCGCGGCGAGCCGGTGTCGAACCGGATGTTCCGCAACGGCGCGCTCGCACGCCACGTCGACGGGCTGCTCGCCAGCGGGGCGATCACTCATATCGTCGCCTTTTCGGGCCAGATGGCGCAATATCTGCCACCGCATTTCGACGGGCCGCGCGTGATGGATTTCGTCGACGTCGATTCGGCGAAGTTCGCCGCCTATGCCGCGCAGGATGCGCGCCAGCCGCTGCACTGGGTCCACCGGCGCGAGGCGGCGCGGCTCGGCGCGTTCGAGGCCGAGGTCGCGCGCGCGGTCGATGCGAGCCTGTTCGTGAGCGAGGCCGAAGCGGCGCTGTTCCGGACGCGAAGCGGGCTCGGCGCCGACCGCGTCCGCGCGCTCGAGAACGGGATCGACACCGGCCATTTCGACCCCGCGACGGTGGCGCCGGTCGCGCGCGAGGGCGATGCGCCGCTCGCGGTTTTTACGGGGCAGATGGACTATCGGCCCAATATCGACGCGGTGCGCTGGTTTGCGGAGGCGGTGCTGCCGCGCGTGCAGGCGGCGCATCCGGGGGCACGCTTTGCCATCGTGGGGCGCGCGCCGACCGACGCGGTGCGCGCGCTGGGCGAGCGTGCGGGGATCAGCGTGACAGGCGAGGTGCCCGACGTGCGCCCGTGGCTCGCCGCGGCGGACGTGGTCGTCGCGCCGCTGCTGCTCGCGCGCGGGGTGCAGAACAAGCTGCTCGAAGCGATGGCGATGGCGCGCCCCGTCGTCGCGAGTGCGGCGGCGGCCGAGGGGATCGACGCCGCGCCGGGCGAGCATCTGCTCGTCGCCGACGGCGCCGAAGCGATGGCGGCGGCGGTCGCGCGATGCTTTGCCGACCCGGCGCGCGCCGCAGCCCTGGGCGCGGCGGCGCGCGCGCGGATGATCGAACGCTATGGCTGGGAGGCGCAGCTCGCGCCGCTCGCGCAATTGCTCGGGCTGGCGGCATGACGGTGCGCGCGCTTCGACTCGCGCCGCCGGGGGCGTGGACGCGCTGGCGGCGGCACCTCGCCGCGCTGGGGCTGCTGTGGACGGCACTGGCCGCGCTGTTTGCACGCGATGCAGCCGACATGGCGGGCATCTGGTGGAACAGCGCGACCTTCACCCATTGCCTGTTGATGGTGCCGCTGATCGGCTGGCTCGTCGCGCAGCGGGTGCCGCAATTGCGCGGCCTGACGCCGGTTTACTGGTGGCCCGCGCTGCTGTGGCTCGCCGGGGGCGGGCTCGTCTGGCTGGTCGGGGAGGCGGCGAGCGTCGCGCTGTTCCGGCATCTGGGGCTGGTGCTGATGCTCCAGGGCGCGGTGGGCGCGGCGCTGGGTGAGCGGCTGGTGCGCGCGCTGCTGTTCCCGCTTGCCTATGCGCTGTTGCTCGTGCCGTTCGGCGAGGAACTGGTGCCGCTGCTCCAGACCTTTACCGCCGCGATCAGCGTCGCGCTGCTCCGGCTTGCGGGGCTGGAGGCGGCGCTAGAGGGTGTGTTCATCACGACGCGCGCGGGGCTGTTCGAGGTCGCCGAGGAGTGCGCCGGGGTCAATTTCCTGATCGCGATGCTCGCCTATTCGGTGTTCGCGGCGCATCTCTGTTTTCGGGGATGGAGGCGGCGCACGCTGTTCGTATTCTCCGCGCTGGCGGCGACGATCCTGGCCAATGCGCTGCGCGCGTGGGGAACGATGCTCGCCGCCGACATATGGGGGATCGAGGCGGCGGGGGGCATCGATCATATCTTCTATGGCTGGATCTTTTTCGGGCTGGTCATCCTGATTGTCATGCTCGTTGCGCGGCGCTGGTTCGACCGGCCCGCGGGCGATGTCGCCGTCAACGTGACGGGGCTTCAGGGAACCCCGCGGTTCAGCGGTGCGGCGCGCCATATACTTCCCGCCGCGCTCGCCATCCCGCTCGCCTTTGCGGGATGGGCGGCTTTGATCGGCGGGCGGTCGGGGCCGTTGCCCGCGACGATGGCGGTCGCGGCACCTGCGGGCTGGTCAGCGGCGGCGGCCGACGCGGCGCCGTGGAGACCGCGCTTCGACGGCGCCGACCAGATCGTGCTTCGCGATTTTGCCGATGCGCGCGGGCGCGTCGTCACCGTGGCGATCGGCGGGTTCGAACGGCAGGCCGAGGGGCGCGAGGTCGCGGGCTTCGGGCAGGGCGCGGTCGATCCGGCGAGCGACTGGGCGTGGAGCGCGGCGCTCGCGCCGGTGGGCGGCGCGCGCACCGAACGGCTGTTCCACCCGGGACCGGTGCTGCGCGATGCGGCGACCTGGTATGTCGTCGATGGCCGCGCGACCGGGAGCGCGCGCACGGCCAAGCTGCTCGGGCTGAAGGCGCGGCTTGGCGGCGGCGACCCGCGCGCGCTGTCGCTGATCGTCAGCGCCGAGGCCGGGCAGGGCGGTGCCGCTGCGATAAGCGATTTCGTTTCCGCGTCGGGCGGAGCGCAGGCAATGGCTGACCGCGCGCTGAAACTGCGATAGGAGCACAGCCCTATGTGCGGGATCGCAGGCATTTATCACCCGGAGACGGCAAAGCCCGTCGATCCCGCGCGGCTTCGCGCGATGCTCGAACCGATGGGGCATCGCGGCCCCGACGGGTCGGGCGTGTGGACCGCGCCGGGGGTCGGGCTGGGGCATCTGCGGCTGTCGATCATCGACATCGAGGGCAGCCCGCAGCCGATGGCGAGCGCCGACGAAGCGGTGACGCTGAGCTATAATGGCGAAATCTATAATTTCCGCGAGCTGCGCGCCGAGCTTGAGGATCGCGGCCATCGTTTTCGCACGAGCGGCGATACCGAGGTCATCATCGCGGCGTGGCGCCAATGGGGCCCTGAGTGCCTGTCGCGGTTCAACGGCATGTTCGCCTTTGCGCTCCACGATGCCGCGCGCGGCTGCCTGTTCCTCGCGCGCGACCGGCTGGGGGTGAAGCCGCTGCATATGGCGCGGCTGTCGGACGGGTCGCTTGCCTTTGCCTCCGAACTCAAGGGGTTGCTCCGCCACCCGCTGCTGCGCTGCGAGGCGCGGCTGTCGGCGGTCGAGGATTATCTGGCCTTTGGCTATGTCCCCGACGACAGCAGCATCGTCGCGGGCGTCGAGAAGCTGGCGGCGGGCCATTATCTGCTGATCGAGCGCGGCAAGCCGGTGCCGGCCCCGACGCGCTGGTGGGCGCCCGATTTCTCGCGCCGGATCAAGGCGAGCGAGGGCGAGGCGGCCGAGCATCTGATCCACCTGATGCGCGCCGCGGTGACCGACCGGATGGTCGCCGACGTGCCGCTCGGCGCCTTTCTGTCGGGCGGCGTCGATTCGAGCAGCGTCGTCGCGCTGATGGCCGAGGCGAGCCCGAAAGCCGTGAAGACCTGCACGATCGGTTTCGACGAGGCGGCGCTCGACGAGACCGCCTATGCGCAGGCAATCGCCGAGCGTTTTGCGACCGATCACAGGACGCGCACCGTGGCGGCGGGCGATTTCGGGCTGATCGACCGGATCGCGGACATGTTCGACGAACCCTTCGCCGACGCGAGCGCGCTGCCGACGTGGCGCGTGTGCGAACTGGCGCGCGAGACGGTGACGGTCGCGCTGTCGGGCGACGGCGCCGACGAGGCGTTCGCGGGCTATCGCCGGATGGTGTTCCATCACCAGGAGGAGCGGCTGCGGCGCATGATCCCGGCGCCGCTGCGCCGCGGGCTGCTCGGACCGCTCGCGAAGGTCTGGCCGCAGATGGACTGGGCGCCGCGCCCCTTGCGCGCGCGCGCGACGCTCGCCAGCCTCGCAAAGAGCGGGGCGGAGGGCTATGCCGAGGCGGTCGGGGTCACCGGACCGGCGCAGCGCGCGCGGCTGTTCAACGATGCCGCGCGCCGCGCGCTCGGCGATCATGTCGCCGAGGGGCGTTACTGGAAGGCGATGGCCGAGGCGCCCGCGCGCGAGCCGCTCGACGCCGCGCAATATGCCGACCTGATGATCTGGCTTCCCGGCGACATTCTGACCAAGACCGACCGGACGAGCATGGCCGCCAGCCTCGAGGCGCGCGAGCCGCTGCTCGATTATCGGCTGATCGAATTCGCCGCCGCGCTGCCCGCGGCGATGCGCGTGCGCGGCGGGACAGGGAAGGCGCTGATGAAGCGCGCGATGGAGCGTTATCTGCCGCGCGACATCCTCTATCGCCCCAAGATGGGGTTCGTGACGCCGGTGTCGCACTGGTTCCGCGGCGCGCTGACCGATCAGGCGCGCGCGCTCGCGACCTCGGCGACGCTGTCGCGCACCGGCTGGTTCGACATGGCCGAAATCGACCGCATCGTCGCGGCGCACCAGTCGGGGCGGCGCGATCACGGACGGCTGATCTGGCAATTCTTCATGCTCGAAAAATCGCTGGCGAAGCTGTTCGGGATCTGAATGGCAGGGCGAAAGTTCGCGCCGACTTGCACCACCTCTTAACCCATCGCGGCTACCCTCTCGCCGATGACGGTTCATCCTGCCTTTCCCGTCGACGGCGTGCCCGTGCCGTCGGGCGCGGCGCCGCTCTGTGTGCGCGTCGTCGATCCGCTGGCGCTGTCGCCCGAGCTGGCGGCGGCGTGGGACGCGCTGGCCGCCGAGGCGAGCGAACCCAACCCCTTTGTCGAACGCTGGTGCCTGCAATCGGCGCTCCACCTGCTCGACCCCGACCGGCGCGCGCGGCTGGTGATGGTGATGGGCGGCAGCGCGGGGCCGCTGATCGGCGTCATGCCGCTCGCGCGCGCCGAGCGCTACGGACGGCTGCCGATTCGCCACGTCACGGGCTGGGCGCATCCCAATCATTTTCTCGGCACGCCGCTCGTGCGCGCGGGGTTCGAGCAGCTCTTCTGGTCGATCCTGCTCGGCTGGTGCGATGCCGCGCGCTGGGCGCAGACGATGCTGCATGCCCCGCGACTGACCGAGGACGGGCCGCTCCACCGCGCGCTCGTCGCGGCGGCGGACGAGCGCGGGGGCGCGGCGCGAACGGTACACCGCGAGGAGCGCGCGCTGCTCGAAAGCAACCTCTCCGCCGAGGCCTATTGGGAGGCGGCGGTGCGCACGAAGAAGCGCAAGGAATTGCGGCGGCAGGCAAACCGGCTCGCCGAGGAGGGCGCGGTTGCCTTTCGTCGCTGGAGCGCGGACGAGGCGCCGGGGCCGTGGATCGACGCCTTTCTCGCGCTCGAGGCGCGCGGGTGGAAGGGGCGCGCGGGATCGGCGCTGGCGTGCGACGGCGGGACCGAGGCGTGGTTCCGCGCGATCGTCGGCGCGGCCGCCGAGGCCGGCAAGCTCGACATGCGTGCGCTCGACCTCGACGGGCGACCGCTCGCGATGCTGGTCAATTTCCTGTGCCCGCCGGGGGGCTTTTCGTTCAAGACCGCGTTCGACGAGGATTATGCCCGCTTTTCGCCGGGTGTGTTGCTCCAACAGGCGAACCTCGACCTGCTTGCCGAGCCGCGCATCGCCTGGGTCGACAGCTGCGCGGCGCCGGGACACCCGATGATCGACAGCGTGTGGCGCGAACGGCGGCGGCTCGTGTGGGTGAACGCGCCGCTGGCGGGGCGCGCCGACCGCTGGCGCTTCGCGGCGCTGACGCGCGCCGAGGATTTATGGCGGCGCTGGAAGGGCGCTGCTGCGGATAAGGGGGACCAGCCATGACCGCACATCAACCGATCGTCGCGCCCGTCTTTCCGGACGAGGCGCTGGCGGCGATGGCCGCGCTTTATCCCGTCAAGGCGGGGCGGCTCGGCCACAGCCTCGGCGATCATCCTTTGTTGACGCTCGAGGCGCTCGCGACGCTCGGCGAACGCCTGCCCGCGGCGCAGGTCGAATATAATCCCGGCGACATTCCCATCGGCATCCGGCCCGAGGACATCCCCTCGAACGGGCTGTCGATCGGCGAGACGATCCGCACGATCGACGCGAACCGGAGCTGGGCGGTGCTCAAGAATATCGAGAGCGAGCCCAAGTATCGCGCGCTGCTGATGGACCTGCTGAGCGAACTCGAGGCTGTCGTCGCGCCGCGCACCGGCGCGATGCTGACGCCGCAGGGCTTTATCTTCATCTCGTCGCCGGGGTCGATCACGCCCTTTCATTTCGATCCCGAGCACAACATCCTGCTCCAGCTTCGCGGGACGAAGGTGATGCACGTCTGGCCCGCGGGCGACGAGCGCTTTGCGAGCCGGGTCGAGCATGAACGCTATCACACCGGCGGCCACCGCAACCTGCCGTGGGACGACGGCTTTCGGGACGGCGCGCAGCAGGTGCCGCTCGCGCCGGGCGATGCGGTGCTGATGCCGGTGATGGCACCGCATTTCGTCGCCAACGGCGATGCGCCGTCAATCTCGCTGTCGATCACCTGGCGCAGCGAATGGAGCTATCGCGAGTCCGAAGCGCACGCCGCCAATGCGGCGCTGCGCCGGCTGGGATTCGACCCCGCAATGCCGCCGCGCTGGCCGCGCCACGCGCGCGCGAAAACACTCGGCTGGCGCGTGTTGCGGCGGCTGCGGCTCGTCGCCTAACGAGGCTGTGACAGATTGCTTTCAATTGCGCGCAATTGCGGCTATGGGCGCGCATCCACGGAATTTGAGCCCATAGAGGATTGATGGCGAAAGAAGAACTTCTGGAAATGCGCGGCCAGGTGGTCGAGCTGTTGCCGAACGCGATGTTCCGCGTGCGGCTCGAAAACGACCACGAGATTCTGGGCCACACGGCCGGAAAGATGCGCAAGAACCGCATCCGCGTATTGGTGGGCGACGAGGTGCTCGTCGAGCTCACCCCTTATGACCTGACCAAGGGTCGGATCACCTATCGCTTCAAGTGATCGGCGCGGCATTGGGTTCGAACCCTGAACATCCCGCGCTCGTACTCGCTTCGACATCGCCGCGCCGGCGCGAACTGCTCGCGCGAATCGGGATCGAACCCGCGCGCATCGCGGCCCCCGACATCGACGAAAGCCCGCTGAAAGGCGAACTGCCGCGTCGCTATGTCGCGCGGCTTGCCGAAGCGAAGGCGCGTGCCGTCGAGCGCGCGGCGGGCGAGGTTGTGCTCGCGGGCGACACCACCGTCGCGGTCGGGCGCCGCATCCTCGAAAAACCGAGAGACGAAGCCGACCTGCGGCGGATGCTCGCGCTGCTTTCGGGGCGGCGGCATCATGTCTGGTCGGGCGTGTGCGTCGTCGATGCCGCGGGCAAGGTTCACGTGCGCGTTGCCGACACGATCGTCGCGTTCAAGGTGCTGAGCGCCAGCGAAATCGACTGGTATGTCGCGAGCGGCGAGGGGATGGGCAAGGCGGGCGGCTATGCCATCCAGGGGCGCGCCGAGATTTTCGTGCGCTTCCTGTCGGGCAGCCATTCGAATGTCGTCGGCCTGCCGCTGTTCGAAACGCGCAGCCTGCTTTCCGCCGCCGGGGTGCCGCTTGGCTGAGTGGCTGTACGAGGCCGGGATCGGCGAGGCGCGCGCCGCGCTCGTCGACGACGGCCGCATCGTCGAGGCGCGGATCGAGCGCGACGACGAGCGCCCGCGCGTCGGCGCGGTCGTCGCTGCGCGGCTGAGCGAAAAGGCGGGGAAGGGCGCCCTTGTGACGCTCGACCTTCCCGGAGCGCCGGTGGCAACGCTGACGGCAGTTCCAGCCAAGACCTCGATCGGCGCCGCGCTGACCGTCGAAATCACCCGCATGGCGCTGCGCGAGCGCGGCCGCGACAAGCCTGCGCGCGCGCGCATTGCGCCCGAGGGGGCGGAGTTCACCGACGGAGCGAGCCTGCGCGAGCGGATCGCGGCGGACGGGGTGCCCGTTGCCGATTTGGGGCCGAGCGATCCCGACCGGCTCGAAGAAGCAGGCTGGTCGGAATTGATCGACGAGGTCCGGCGCGGCCACTGGCCCTTTGAGGGCGGCGCGCTGTGGATCGATTCGACCCCCGCGATGACGGTGATCGACATCGACGGCGCGGGCGATACGCTGGCTCTCGCGCGGGCCGGAGCCATTGCGGCGGCCGCGGCGATTCGCTGCTGCGACATCGGCGGGTCGATCGCGATCGACTTTCCCTCGCTCGCCGGGCGCGCCGAGCGGCAGGAGATCGACGCGCTGGTCGATGCGCAGCTGCCGCAGCCGTTCGAGCGCACGGCGATCAACGGATTCGGCCTGATGCAGATTATCCGCCGCCGGTCGCGGCCTTCGCTGGTCGAGCAAGTCCGCTTCGATGCGGCGCTGGCCGATGCGCTGGCGCTTCTGCGGGTGGCCGAGCGGACGGCGGGAACGGGCGAACTGCAACTCGTGGCGCGCCCGGCCGTTGCCGACCTGTTGAGCGCCCGCGCGGACTGGATCGACATGTTGCAGCGGCGGACCGGGCGCCCGGTTGCGATCCGCGCCGACGCAGCCATGAAAGGACCGGGCCATGCCCAATAGCTCCCCGCGCGTGCGCAGCTGTCCGCTTTGCGGCAAGCCGCGGGCCGACGAATTCAAGCCCTTTTGCAGCCGCGGCTGCCGCGACCGCGACCTCAACCGCTGGTTCGACGAGGGCTATCGCGTGCCCGTCGACCAGTCGCCCGACGGCACCGCGGACGACGATCGCTTCGACGATAGCTGACCGGTCGAAAAGCGTGCGAAAAGCCTCTGGACAGGATGAAATGCCCTGCCTATAGCCGCCGCTCGCCAGCGCGACCGACCGGTCGCAGCGGCCTTGCCCGGGTAGCTCAGTTGGTAGAGCATGCGACTGAAAATCGCAGTGTCGGCGGTTCGATCCCGTCCCCGGGCACCACGACCCTTTTCAGAACGTTTCAGAAAATCCCGGAAGGACCGTTAAGTCGTTCCGTTTCAACGATTTAATCGCGCGCCTCGTCCCAGGGCGTCGCTTTGCATCCCAGCCTCTTTTTGCACAGTTTGGCGGTATCTATCGTCAGCTCGCGAAAGGAGTTACCGCCATGCTCAGTGCAACAGCCGTCGCCCAGGCCCGCCCCAAAGATCATCAGTACAAGCTCTGGGACGAACGCGGCCTCTTTCTGCTCGTCATGCCCAATGGCAGCCGCTACTGGCGTTTCAACTATCGTTTCGCCGGCAAGCGAAAGACCATCTCGCTCGGGGTCTTCCCCGATGTCGGTCTCGCGGTCGCTCGCGACAAGCGCGACGAAGCACGCAGGCTCGTCGCCCTCGGCGAGGACCCCGGCGCTTCCAAACGCCAGCATGCCGCCGCCCTGCAGCTTCGACAGGCCGGGAGCTTCGATGTGGTGGCCGACGAATATATCGAGCGGCTGCGCCTCAAGGGCCGCAGCGAGTCCACCATCGGCAAGAATGTCTGGCTCTTCGACCATGTCCGGCCCGCGCTTGGACGCCGGCTCATGTCGGAGATTTCCGCGCCCGACCTTCTCGCGGTCCTTCGCAAGGTCGAAGCGCGCGGCCGCTACGAAACCGCGAACCGCCTGCGCGGAACCTTGAGCTCGCTCTTCCGCTACGCCATCGCAACGGGGCGCGCCGATCGCGACCCTGCCGCCGATCTTCGCGGCGCGCTGATCACAGCCAAGGTAAAGCATCGGGCAGCCATCACCGATCCCAAGGCGGTGGGAGCATTGCTCCGCGCCGTCGATGGCTATGATGGCAGCGTCCTCGTGCGCATCGCGCTCCAGCTTTCTGCGCATCTGTTCACGAGGCCCGGCGAGCTTCGGCTCGCCGAATGGCGCGAGTTCGACTTCGAGGTCGGCGTCTGGACGATTCCGGCGGAGCGCACGAAGATGCGAAGGCCCCACAAGGTGCCGCTGACAGATCAGGTCATCACCCTGTTCGAACAGCTTGATGAAATTACCGGCGACGGCAGGCTTCTGTTCCCGAGCGTGCGATCGGCGGACCGTGCCATGTCGGACAACACACTCAGTGCCGCGCTGCGCCGGCTCGGCTATGGTTCCGAAGAAATGACCGCCCATGGGTTCCGCGCAATGGCTGCGACGCTACTCAATGAGTGCGGCCTGTGGCATCCCGATGCCATCGAACGCCAGCTCGGCCATGTCGAAGACAATGACGTGCGGCGGGCTTATGTGCGTGGCGAGCATTGGGCCGAGCGGGTCAGGATGATGGATTATTGGTCGAACCGGCTCGACAGTCTCAGGTCCAATGGAAAGGTCGCCGGGCGGCGGTTTCATCGATTTGCGGCGCGCAGGGTTGTGGCGGAGCAATGACGGTACGGTGGCAGCTCTGCGCTGCCGCCTTTAGGCCTGGTTCCGCTACACTGAAATGGAAGACGGCGGCTGCCCGGAGAGATTCTGCTTTTCGGCGCGGACGGAGCTGTTTCGGACATTCTGGCGTTGAAACCGTCCCCGCTTGTCAATCGCCACACCCGCGATTACACACTTGCCCGTGCCGACTTCGCTTGCTCTTGCAATGGATCGCCTGATTGCCACGCTCTGCGTTGCGCTCATGCTGTTCTATGCGGCAACGATACCGGCCAAAGCGGCGAACCAGATCCAGCACATGCCGGGACTGATGATCGCGCACGACCATGATGGCCCCGCCAGCTTCTCGGTCGATACCGTCCACGATTTTCAGGACGCGCATGCCGAGCATCATGAAGACATCGCCGATGGCGAGTCCGGCGATCGCACCGGTGGCGGTCACCATCATCATGGTGACAGCGGCCCCAATCTGCTCGTACCCGAAGCCGCTTCAGGCCAAGTGTGTGCGTTGCTCGCCAGTCTTCACCAGGCGATTCGCGAGCAACATATCGTCGGGCTGCGATCGCCCGGACCCGAACGACCTCCCAGAAGCATCTCGCTGACCGTCTGAGTTCCCGCGCCCATGCGGCGCGGGATGTTTTCACGCCTTTCAGCGAGGCCGCTATCTCATGTTTTCCTTTTATCGTGCGCGCTCCGGCGCGCGTGCCGCGCGTAGAGCCATGCTCTGCGGGGCCGTTCTGCTCGTCCTCGTGGCGCAGCCTGCATCGGCGCAAACTCTGGGCCTCGACGAGGCGCTCTCGCGGGTTGCGACAAGTGATCCTGCCATAGCTGCCAATGCTGCGCGTCTCGAAGCCGCCGACGCCGCGATATTGCAGGCCGACGTGCGCCCGCGCGATGTGATCGGCGTCGACTTCGAGGATTTCGCGGGAACCGGACCCTATTCGCCGCTGAACCGGTCGCAGACGACCGGTTGGTACGAGCGCACGTGGGAACGCGGCGGCAAGCGCGCGGCGCGGATCGGTGCAGCGCGGGCCGATGTTGGAATCGTCGCGGCGCAGAACCGTGTCCGTCTGCTCGACCGCCTTGCGCGCGTGCAGGCGGCTTGGGTCGAGGCGCTTGCCGCCGAGGCCGCGATCCCTGTCGCCGAGGCGAGGCTTGCCAATCTCCAGCGTGTCGAGCTCGATGTGGTGAAGCGCGTTACCGGCGCGCTCGATCCCTGGTTCGCCGCCGAGCGCGCGCGGACCAATGTCGCGCAGGCCGAAATCGCGCTCGAACAGGCACGCGCGAGCGCCCGGAACGCGCGCGCCAATCTCGCGGCCTGGTGGGGAGGCAGCGGCGACTTCAAGCTCGATCCGGCAGTTTTCGAGACCCTCGACCTCGCCGTGCCGCCCAAGGCCGATGCGGCTGACGTCGCCGTTCTCGCCGCGGAGCTGGCGGCGGCCGATGCCAAGGTGAGACTCGCCGAGACCGGGAATGTCGCCGATCCGAGCGGCCGGGTCGGGCTTCGCCACTTTGGCGAGGGGAGCGACGTCGCGATCATGGTCGGGGGCTCGATCCCGCTCGGCACCAAAAATGCCAATCGCGGCAATGTGACGCGGGCACAGGCCGAGAAGCGCGCCATCGAAGCGGATGTCGCGGTGACGCGCGTCGAGATCGAGCGCGAGATCGGCAAGATTGTGGCGGATCGCAAGCTCATCGCGTCCGAGATAAAGCGGATCGATGCCGAGGTGCTGCCGAGCGCGACGCGCGCGGTGCGACTGATCCGCGACGGGCTGGCGCGCGGCGGCACGGCTTTCACCTTCCTTGAATTTGCTCAAGCGCAAGCGGCGGTGTCCGACGCGCGGGCGCAGCGTATCGAACTGCTGCGCCGCTTTCACCTTCTCGGGGTTCGTCTCGACCGGCTGACAGGCCGGCACGCACCCCTGCTCGCCAAAATGGAGACGGCAAGATGACCAAATATCTGCTCGGAGCGACGTCGGCCGTAGCCCTCGTCCTGCTCGTCGGCTGCGGCGAGAGCGCCAGCGACACCAAGGAACCCACGGCGGCAGAAGCCGGCGAATATGAGCGCGGCCCGCATCGCGGGCGGATGCTTCGCGACGGCGATTTCGCGCTCGAGATCACCATCTTCGAGGATGGAGTCGATCCCGAGTTTCGCGTCTACGCCTATCGGAACGACAAGCCGCTCAAGCCATCCGAGGTCAAGCTGACGATGGAACTGGGGCGCCTCGGCGGCAAGATCGATCGCTTCAGCTTCACGCCGCAGGAGGATTTCCTGCGCGGCAGCGGCGTCGTCACCGAACCGCACAGCTTTGATGTCCGCGTCGCGGCGTCGGAAGGCGGGCGCAAACATAAATGGTCCTACGCTTCCTACGAAGGCCGGACCACGATCGCGCCCGAAGCCGCCAAGGCCGGCGGCGTCCAGGTTGAGGCCGCAGGTCCCGCGACCGTCAGCGACCTCATCGACATGGGCGGCCGGATCGAGATCACGCCCGAAGGAAAGGCCGACGTCCGCGCACGGCTGCCAGGGCTGATCGTATCGCTGAACGGCAAGCTCGGTCAGCATGTCCGCCGCGGTCAAGTGCTGGCACGCGTCGAATCGAGCCATTCACTCCAGATTTACACGGTGCCAGCGCCGATCAGCGGCACGATTGTCGAGAAGAATGTCAATGTCGGCGACACAACCGGCGACCGCGCGCTGTTCGTCATCGCCGATCCGACCAAACTCCACGCAGAATTCTTCGTCTATCCGCGCGACGCCGAGCGGGTGCGGGTCGGTCAGCAGGTGAGCCTCCGGAGCCTGTCGGGCGAAGCGCGCTTCCAGGCCGAGGTCGAGGCGGTGCTGCCGACCGCCGATGTCGCAAGCCAGACGATGCTCGCGCATGTCCATCTGCCGCCGGTCGCATCGCGCACATTCCGGCCAGGGATGGGCGTGGAAGGCAGCTTTGCGGTGGCTCAAGCCAATGTCCCGCTCGCGGTGCGGACCAAGGCGATCCAGCGCTTCCGCGATTTCGAGGTCGTCTTCGCCAAGGTCGGCAACACCTATGAGGTGCGGATGCTCGAGATCGGGCGGAGAACGCCCGAATGGACCGAAGTCCTCGGGGGGCTCGCGCCCGGCGAAATCTACGTCGTCGACGGTGCCTTCCTGATCCGCGCCGACATCGAGAAGTCGGGAGCCAGCCATGACCACTGACATCGCCTCGCCACCGGGCAAGGTTCACCTGCTCGAGCGGATGATCGCCGGCGCGATCCGCTTCCGCTGGGCGGTCCTCACCGCCGTCGTCCTGCTGTGCGCGATCGGCGTCTGGAGTTTTCAGCGGCTGCCGATCGACGCCACCCCCGACATCACCAACGTTCAGGTCCAGATCAACAGCGAGGCGGCCGGCTTCTCGCCGCTCGAAGCCGAGCAGCGGGTAACCTTTCCGATTGAGACGGCAATCGCCGGCTTGCCGGGCCTGCAATATACGCGCTCGATCTCACGCTACGGCCTCAGCCAGGTCACCGCGGTGTTCGAGGACGGCACGAGCATCTATTTCGCGCGGCAGCTCATCAACGAGCGGCTGCAATCGGCGCGCGAGCAGCTCCCGCCCGGCGTGACGCCCGAGATGGGGCCGATCGCGACCGGTCTCGGCGAGATTTTCATGTATACGCTCGAAGCCGAACCCGGCGCGAAGAAGCCCGACGGCAGCGCCTACACGCCCGAGGATTTGCGCACGCTGCAGGACTGGGTGATCCGGCCGCAGCTGCGGAGCACGCCGGGGGTGACCGAGGTCAACAGCATTGGCGGCTATGAGCGCCAATATCATGTGACCCCGATCCCGGCGCGGCTCTCGGCCTATGGGCTGACGCTCGGCGATGTCGTGCAAGCGCTCGAACGCAACAATGACAATCGCGGCGCAGGCTATGTCGAGCGCTACGGCGAGCAATATCTCGTCCGCACTCCCGGACAGGCCGCTGGCATCGACGAACTCGGCATGATCATTGTCAGCAACCGAAATGGTGTACCGATCCGTATCGCCGACGTCGCCGACATCGCCATGGGCGAGGAACTGCGCACGGGCGCCGCGACCGAAAATGGCAAGGAGGTCGTGCTCGGTACCGTCTTCATGCTTGCGGGCGAGAACAGCCGCATCGTCGCGCGCGCCGCAGCCGAACGGCTCGAAGTCGCGGCGCGGGCGTTGCCCGCCGGGGTCAAGGCGGTGCCGATCTACGACCGCACCGATCTCGTCGAGCGCGCGGTGTGGACCGTCGAGAAGAACCTCCTCGAAGGCGCCCTGCTGGTTATTGTCGTGCTTTTCCTGCTGCTCGGCAATGTCCGTGCGGCGCTGATCACCGCGGCGGTCATCCCGATCACGATGCTGATGACGATCACCGGGATGGTGCGCGGTGGCATCTCGGGCAATCTGATGAGCCTCGGCGCGCTCGACTTCGGGCTGATCGTCGATGGCGCGGTGATCATCGTCGAAAATTGCCTCCGCCGCTTCGGCGAGGCGCAGCACCGGCTCGGACGCCTGCTCGATCGCGACGAGCGCTTCCAGCTCGCCGCGACGGCGACGTCTGAAGTTATCCGTCCATCGCTGTTCGGGATGTTGATCATCGCGCTCGTCTATGTGCCGATCTTTGCGCTGACGGGGGTCGAGGGCAAGATGTTCCACCCGATGGCGATCACCGTGGTGATGGCGCTGACAGCGGCGCTGATCCTCTCGCTCACCTTTGTGCCGGCAGCCGTCGCGCTGTTCGTCAGCGGCAAGGTCGAGGAGAAGGAAAGCCGGCTGATGGGCTGGGCGCGGCGCCTCTATGCCCCCGCGCTCGACAAGGCGATGCGGCTTCGCACCGCTTTCGTCGCGGGTGCGGTCGCGCTCGTCCTGATCTCGGGTCTCGCCGCAAGCCGGATGGGCTCGGAGTTCGTGCCCAATCTCGACGAGGGCGATATCGCGCTTCACGCGCTTCGTATCCCGGGAACGAGCCTCAGCCAGGCCGTGCAGATGCAGACCGCGCTCGAAGCGCGGATCAAGCAGTTTCCCGAGGTCGACCGGGTGGTGGCGAAGATCGGCACCGCCGAAGTCGCGACCGATCCGATGCCGCCCTCGGTCGCCGACACCTTCATCATCATGAAGGACCGCGCCGACTGGCCGGACCCGCGCAAGCCCAAGGCTGAGCTGGTCCGCGAGCTGCAAGCCGCAGTGGCAGAGATCCCAGGCAACAATTACGAGTTCACCCAGCCGATCCAGATGCGCTTCAACGAACTGCTTTCGGGGGTGCGCGCCGATGTCGCGATCAAGGTCTTCGGCGACGATCTCGATACGCTTCTTGAAGTCGGCCGGCAGCTCGAAGGCGTGGCCTCGCGCATCGAAGGGGCGGCGGACGTCAGCGTCGAACAGGTCACCGGCCTGCCGATGCTGCAAATTACGCCCGATCGCGGCGCGCTCGCGCGCTTCGGTCTCAACGTCGGCGACATTCAGGACGTCGTCGCGGTGTCGATCGGCGGCGTTCAGGCCGGGCAGATTTTCGAAGGCGACCGGCGCTTCCCGATCATCGTTCGCCTGCCCGAGAATGTCCGCGAACGGGTCGACGAGATCGGGCGGCTGCGCATTCCGCTTCCCGCCATCGGTCCATCGGCCGACGTGACGATGGGAGCCGCGCCCGACGCAGGGCTGCGCGGCTTCGTGCCGCTCGCCGATGTCGCGAAGGTCGAGGTCGTCATCGGTCCCAACCAGATCAGCCGCGAGGACGGCAAGCGCCGCGTCGTGGTGACCGCGAATGTGCGCGGCCGCGATCTCGGCTCGTTCATCGAGGAATTGCAGGCCAGGGTCGATGCCGAGGTCGAGGTGCCGTCCGGATACTGGGTCGCCTATGGCGGCACCTTCGAGCAGCTCATTTCGGCGGCGAAGCGCCTGCAAATTGTCGTACCCGCGGCGCTGCTGCTGATCTTCGGACTGCTCTATGCGCTGTTCCGATCGGGCAGGGACGCGGCGATCGTCTTCTCGGGGGTGCCGCTCGCGCTCACTGGCGGCGTCGCCGCGCTTCTCGTTCGCGGCATGCCGCTGTCGATCTCGGCCGGGGTGGGCTTCATTGCCCTGTCCGGGGTGGCGGTGCTCAATGGCGTCGTGATGCTCAGCTTCATCCGCCAGCTGCGCGAGAGTGGAGCCGGGCTGGAAGACGCCATCCGCGAGGGCGCGCTGACGCGCCTGCGCCCGGTGCTGATGACCGCGCTGGTCGCGAGCCTCGGCTTCGTGCCGATGGCGTTCAATGTCGGCGCCGGCGCAGAAGTGCAGCGACCGCTCGCGACCGTGGTGATCGGCGGCATCGTCTCCTCGACGATCCTGACCCTGCTCGTCCTGCCTGCGCTCTACCGCATGGTCCACGGACGCCGAGCGAAAAGCCAGACAACCGAGCCCCCAGCGGCCCGGCCTTTGCCGGTCTGACCGCTCGCCCCGCGCATCTTGCGGTGCGCGGGGCATCCAAGTCGAAGGAGAGAATTCGCATGTTCATCCGAACGACCGCCCCGCCGGGCACCAATATTCGGAGGCTCCTGCTCGCGCTCAGCCTGATCCTGCTCACCCTCGCTGCAGGCGCTGAAGCGTGGGCGCATAACGTCGCCGAGGGCGATAGGGGCTATATTCAGGAAAGCAGCGGCGTCCTCTTCTGGCCGTTCGTTTATCTGGGGGCCAAGCATATGGTCACCGGTTACGACCATCTGCTCTTCCTCTTCGGCGTCATCTTCTTCCTCTACCGGATGAAGGACATCGGTCTTTACGTGACCTTGTTCGCAATCGGTCATTCGACGACGATGCTGTTCGGCGTGCTCACCGGCATCAGCGCCAACGCCTATATCATCGACGCGATCATCGGCCTCTCGGTCGTCTACAAGGCACTCGACAATCTCGGCGCCTATCAGCGCTGGTTCGGCGTCCAGCCGAATACCAAGGCCGCGACCTTGATCTTCGGTTTCTTCCACGGCTTCGGCCTCGCGACCAAGATCATCGAGTTCGAGATTGCAAGCGATGGCCTGATTCCGAACCTGCTCGCCTTCAACCTCGGGGTAGAGATCGGGCAGTTGCTCGCGCTCGGCGCGATTCTCATCCTCATGGGTTATTGGCGCCGCACGCCGAGTTTCATGCGCCACGCCTTCGCCGCCAATGTGCTGCTGATGACCGCGGGATTCGTCCTCGTCGGCTATCAGCTCGGCGGCTTCGCCATTAGCTGATTCAAGGGAAACAACCATGTTCAATAGCCAGAAACCCCAAGTCGACGACTTGCCAACGAGCCGCCAACTTGTGCGCGCAACCGCAATTGCGATCGTCGCGGCAGGCGCGATCCTCGTGGCCGTTGTGCTTCCCAGCGAATATGCGGTCGATCCAACGGGCATCGGCCGCCAGCTCGGCTTCACCCAGATGGGCGAGATCAAGGCCCGGCTTGCAGAGGAAGCCGCAGCCGATGCGGCCGCTGGCGCCGCGCGGGTTGCCCCGGCTTCGCAGGCAGCACCCGCAAAGGTCGCGACGGCAGCCGCGACGGCCGAGTCCTCGCGCTCGGACACGATGCAACTGACCCTCGCGCCGGGCCAGGGTGCCGAGATCAAGGCGATCATGGCGAAGGATGCGCGCCTCACCTTCAACTGGTCGGTCGAAGGCGGCCGCGTCAATTTCGACACGCACGCCGACGCGCCGGGCGTCGATTATCACGGTTACGACAAGGGCAAGGATACAGCGGGAGAGTCCGGCGAGCTTGTCGCCGCCTTCGATGGCAAACATGGCTGGTTCTGGCGCAACCGCTCGGCTCGCCCGGTAACGATTACGCTGCGCACCGAAGGCGCCTATAGCGACCTCCGCCGCGTCGTCTGACGGGGCGGCCTGTCCCCGGCCGACGGCGTCGGGCCGGAGACCATTGCCAGGACTGATCATGCTCGACGTGCTCGCCAACCGTACCTATCGCCACCTCTTCCTTGCCCAGGTCATCGCGCTCGTCGGCACGGGTCTCGCGACCGTCGCGCTCGGGCTGCTCGCCTTCGAGATCGCCGGCGCCAACGCGGGGGCGGTGCTCGGAACGGCGATGGCGATCAAGATGGTCGCCTATATCGGAGTCGCACCGGTGGTTGGCGCCTATACAAGCCGCCTGCCGCGCAAGGCCTTTCTCGTCGCAATGGATGTCGTGCGCGGACTCGTGGCGCTGACCCTCCTGTTCGTCGACCAGATCTGGCAGATTTACCTGCTGATCTTCATCCTTCAGTCGGCATCGGCCGGGTTCACGCCGACCTTCCAGGCGACGATCCCCGACGTTCTTCCGGATGAAAGGGACTATACGAGGGCGCTGTCGCTGTCGCGGCTCGCCTATGACATGGAAAGTCTTGCAAGCCCTGTACTGGCGGCCGCCCTCCTCGGCATCATGAACTTCCACTGGCTCTTCTCGGGCACCGCGATCGGCTTTGCCGGGTCGGCGCTGCTGGTGCTGTCGGTGACCCTGCCGCGAACTGCGGCCAAGGCGCAGCCCGGCGGGATTTACGACAAGACCACGCGGGGCATCCGTCAGTATCTGGGGACGCCGCGCCTGCGCGGTCTCCTTGCCGTCACGCTGGCCGCGGCGGCCGCAAGCGCGATGGTCATCGTCAACACGCCGGTGCTCGTGCGCGGCGCGCTCGGTCTCGGGCAAAGCGAGGTGGCGATCACGCTCGCGGCGTTCGGCGGCGGTTCGATGATCGCGGCGCTGCTGCTGCCGCGTCTCCTCGATCATATCTCCGACCGCAGCATCATGATCGCGGCGGCGGCTTTCATGACTGCCGTCCTGGCCCTGCTCACGGTGGCTTGGGCCGTCACCGACGCGTCGCATCACTGGCCGATCATCTTTCTTGGATGGTTCGCGCTGGGCCTGAGCTATGCGGCAAGCGTCACGCCGGGGGGAAGACTGCTGCGCCGCTCGTCCGGCGCCGAGAATCGCCCCGCCTTGTTCGCCGCGCAATTTGCGCTCAGCCATATATGCTGGCTTGTCGCCTATCCGCTCGCGGGGCAGGTCGGCGCCCGCGCCGGCATGGACGCGGCGCTCGGCGCGAGCGCGGTGCTCGCGCTCGTCGGCACGACCCTCGCAATCCGGATATGGCCGCAAGGCGATCCCGACGTGCTCGCGCACCGCCACGACGACCTGCCGCCCGATCACCCGCATCTCGGCGACCTGATCGAACAAAACATGAGCGGCTCATATTCATTGAGCCGTAACACTGAGTATGATAGTAGCCCGTTGCTGCATGACTAAGAACCCGCGCATCCGCATCTACGCCAACCGCTGGTTCGCCAAGTTCGCGGCCAAGGAAAAGATCGGTGATGCCACGCTTTCTGATGCTGTGCATCGGGCCGAGACCGGCCTGATCGATGCCGATCTTGGCAGTGGCCTTATCAAGCAGCGCATCGCGCGTCAGGGCGGAGGCAAATCGGGCGGTTATCGCTCGATCCTGATCTTCCGCTCGGGCGAGCGGGCCATATTCGTGTTTGCTTTCGCCAAGAGCGACAAGGCAAACCTGAGTGCGGCGGAACTGAAGGTCTATCGCAAGGCCGCCGGCATCATGCTGGAGTTGGGCGATGACCAGATCGAAATGGAAGTTGACGCAGGCCGATTGGTCGAGGTGAAAGACGATGAGTAAGGCTAAGGCAAAGATCTACAAGAGCGAGGCGATGGCCGCGGTCCACGAGATGATGGAGGGTCTTCACGAGGCGGGCAGCATCGACAAGCGCACCATGCGCGAATTTGATGAGGCCTGCCTTGCACCCGCGCCGGTACTCTCGCCGGACGAGATCAAGGCCATCCGCGAGGCGGAGCATGTCTCGCAGCCGGTGTTCGCGCGCTATCTCAATGTGTCGAAGAACCTTGTCTCCGACTGGGAACGCGGCGCGAAGAAACCGGGAGGACCAGCTCTGCGGTTGCTGTCAATCATTCAGCGCAGCGGGCTTGATGCTGTGGCCTGAAATGGGCGGTATTCTGGCTTTTCGGTGCGCAACCACGCAGAACAGGTCACGAAGTCTGCAAATTGTTGGATGAGAGTGAGAAACAGCACTATTCTAGCCGTCGATGATCGACGCATTGATTCTGGCTTCGTCCTTGACCGAACCAGTTGCTCAACCCGAGTCCCAAGGACGACTTGAAATTGTCGTGACGGGCGAGCGTGTCCCGCGCAGCATAATGGAAACCGCTTCAAGTGTTGCGGTTGAAGACAGCCAGACATTAAATGAACAGGCTGTCCCGGACAGGGTCGACCAAATCCTGCAATCAGTGCCGAATGTGCAGCTTGGATCGGGTGGCGAGGGGCCGGTCATCCGGGGGCAGGATTCGACCGGGGTTGTGCGTGATCTCCCCGCGTTTCTGTCCGGCACCCGGCCACGCACAACCATCCGTGTCGATGGCCGGTCAGCAACATATTACGAACTGGCCTTCGGGCTGACCTCAATCTGGGATATCGACCGGGTAGAGGTTTTTCGCAGTCCCCAGACCACGACGCAGGGACGCAATTCAATCGGCGGCGCAATCTTTGTCGAAACCAACGACCCCACCTTTGAATGGGAGGGCCATGCGCGCCTGATCGCAGGCGACTATTCCACCCGGCAAGCTGCGGCAGTGATCTCCGCCCCCCTTGCCGATGACCAGTTGGCGATCCGGCTAAGCGGCGATCTTCGCCGCAGCCGCACATCCAGCAAGATCACCAGCATCGATCCTGACATTGACGCAAACCGTGACGACTCTGAACTCATCCGGGTCAAGTTTCTGGCTGAACCTACGGCCCTGCCGGATACACGCCTTGTTCTCACCTATTCGCATGGCCATTCGTCGATGCCGCAAATCGAAGGTATCAAGCAGAATGAAGCGGTGGGCCTGAAATTCGAGGACCGCCGCGACCCGAACGCGACTTATGGCGTGTTCTCGGTCAAGGTGGATTCGCTGACAGGGCGGTTTGCCTACCAGCCAGCAGGCGGTTTCGAGGCAAAGGCCACGGTCAGCTATGGCAAGGCCGATGTGCACCGTCGCGCGCCTTCGGGATTCGGCGATGCGCATATCAATGCCAAGGACTATTCGGTTGAGCCGGTTTTAGCCTGGCATTCGGACGAGGGTTGGAACCTGACCGGCGGCATGAACTATACTCGTGCAACCCAGGACCAGACGATCAACCTTGCTGCGTTTCCGCGAGCGCAAGGGATCGGTGCGTTTTCAGATACTCAGAACAGTCTGGGATTTTTCGGCGAAGGCGAAATCCCGCTAAGCTCGAATGTAATCCTAACGCTTGGCCTTCGTTACCAGTATGACAAACACGTGCGGCAGGGGTTGCTAAGTGGGAATGCAATCACATTGCCGCTGGATTACGATCGAACTTTCACGGCATGGCTGCCGAAAGCTTCTGTAGCATGGGATATCACACCAGATTTACGGGTCGGCGTGCTGGCGCAGCGGGCATTCAATCCGGGCGGGGTCAACCTCAATCTGGCGACCGCGCAGGTTGAATCCTTCGTTGCCGAACACTTGTGGGATTACGAGCTGTTCGCGCGCGCTCGGCTTGCCGACGGCAGGCTGGTGCTCACAGCCAATGTGTTTCGATACGATATGACCGAGACCCAGCGTTCAACTGCCATCCCCGTTGTTCTGCCCGGTGGCCAAGTCACCACGATTGCTCGGGTAGATAATTCGCCTCGCGCATGGTCCAAGGGTGCAGAGGTCGAGCTGGACTGGCGACCATCATCGAAGCTTCATCTGCGCGGGGCTGTTGGCTTGCTCGACACCAGGATCACACGAACCGTTGCTCCCACCGATTTGACGCTTGGCAAACAGTTTCAGCGATCTCCGCATTTCAGCGGATCGGCGTCAGCGACGTGGACACCGCTAGAATCTGTTATGCTTTCGGCGCAGGTGAGACACAACAGCAGCTATTTCAGCGACGATCTGGAAACTGCTGCGCAGCGGGTCAGTGCGTCCACCACAATCGATGCCAAGGCCTCGTGGACATGGCAGAGAATCACGATGTTCGGCTATGTTCGTAACCTGTTTGATGAGTTTCATCTTACTTACCGGTTCACCGATCCGGCTAGCGCTACGGCGGGTGACCCTCGCGAGTGGGGCCTTGGCTTAGAGATGCGTTTCTGATCCCAACTCGCCCCTCTCGCGCCATTCGAGGGATTCGCCTAAACAAGGCTTGTGGAAGAAGTATCCGAATCAGCAACACTTGACTCCGGCGCGGCAATCCAGCTTGCTAAGCGCGACGATTTCCCAATCGGGAATATCAGTATCCGGCCTTCCTTGCGTCAAGCGGAAGGGCCATCGGGGGCGGCTACCGGAGAACCCAGAGTCGTTCAGGTGCTCGTCGCGCTGGCCGATGCGAAGGGCGCGGTGCTCTCTCGGGAAGACCTTTTGCAGATTTGCTGGGAGGGGCGGATCGTCGGCGACGATGCGATCAATCGCGCGGTGGCCGAAGTGCGCAAAATCCTTCTGGCGACGGGAGCTAATTTCGAAGTCGAAACAATACCGCGGGTCGGATATCGGATCAACAGTGTGGATTGGCAGAGCCAAATTGTCGGCAAAGCCCAAGCGTCAGGGAAGACCGTAAGCCGACGAAATCTGATTGTGGGTGGCATTGCCGCAACCGTTCTTGTCGCAGGTGGCAGCGCAGGGCTCATTTACCGCAATCGGCAAGTGGAGATCAACAGACTGATAGAACGTGGCCGCGTGCTTCGTTCGTCGGGCATTCCCGACGGCCAAAAACAGGCCGAAGTTGTCTTCAGGCAAGCAATCGCTCTCGATCCGCAAAGAGCCGACGCCTGGGGGTGGCTGGCCGTCGTATTGCCCGATCCCGTTGCGGAACGCGAAGCTGCGCAACGTGCACTCGCGCTCGACCCCAGGGAGCCGAACGCTCGTACCGTAATCGCGTACCTGCAACGTGATCTGGACGACTGGACGAAGTGGGAAGATGCCTTGCTTGGCGTACTGAACGATGCGCCGAACAGCGCCGTCGCTCTGGATCACGTTACGCTGTTCTATCAGGGCATGGGGCGTTGCAAGGATTCTTTGCTAGCCAACGAACGTGTAATCAAGGTCGAGCCGTTCGAGCCATCGCACCAAGCTCGCCGGGCACTCAAATACTGGATATTCGGCAACGTCGGCGATGCCGACAAGGTTGCCAATCGTGCCCTTGAGCTATGGCCGCATGACCCGAGTGTTTGGAATGCGCGAATGCTGATCTATGCCTGTACCAACCGCGCGCCTGCGGCATTGGCCCTGCTTGACGACAAAGCCGTTCGCCCTAGCGATCTCAAATCGCCAAGCATCGAGTCCTGGCATGCCGGGTTAGAAGCTATCGCGAGCCGTACACCACAAGCCATTGCGTCTGCGGTTGAGATATGCACCCAGACAGCTTCCCTTGCGCCTGGACTTGCTGCCAATGCGATCATGTTGTTTTCATATCTGGGTGAGCTCGATGCTGCCTATCGTGTTGCTGAAGGTCTGTTCGAGGGGCGCGGCACGGCGGTCCAGCAAATGAGAGGGGCGGGGATCAACGACATCTATTCCGCACCCGACTGGGCGCGCACGCAATTCCTGTTCATCCCTGCCACGGACGCGTTTCGGGAGGACTCTCGCTTTCCAGACCTATGCCAGCGGCTGGGACACGTCGCCTACTGGCGCAGGCGAGGCATCTGGCCCGATCCCTTCGTGCGCGGTGCGCTTGATCCTGCCAAATTGGGTTGATCGCCGAACCATCGGCAATCCATCGGCAGAATAGCGGCATCCCTTCATTCACGCTTCCCGCTGAATTCGCGATACTTTCGTCGAAATTCAACAGGGAGCCAGACCATGAAGAAAGGCATTCGATCAGCCGCACTTGTACTCGCCGTCGGGATGTATTCCACGACAGCCTACGCCTCGGATGAAGGCGATTGGTACGTCGCAGCGTCCGGCACCGCCTCACTACTCAACGATTCCCACACCGTCATCGGCCCAATCCCCGTACCGCCCGGCTACGCCGAAACGGAAAACAGGATGGATACGGGTTACGGCGCTCAATTGGCGATAGGACGACGCATCGGCAATGCGCGGGTCGAGATCGAGGGCGGCTACACCGACAACAAGTCGAAGCACTACACCGCAATCGTACCGCCAACCGGCGATATCGCATCCGAAGGTGGGCATAAGGCGTGGCGAGCGATGGCCAATGTCTACTACGATTTCGGAAGCGGCGATTTCCGCCCCTATCTCGGCGGAGGTATCGGATACGCCGACATCAAGGCCCGCTTCTTTGCCGCTCGCGCCCCTTTCCCGAACGAAGCGCCATTCCTGATCATGAACGATCACAAGGGTGAATTCGCATATCAAGCGATGGCGGGCGTCGCCTACCAGCTATCGGCGCGCGTGGCGCTAACGGCGCAGTACCGCTGGCTGAGCGCTGGCAAGGTCCATTTTCGCGATCTAGCCGGCGTCGGGCACGTCCGCGAACACAAGGGTTCCAACATCGACGTCGGCATTCGGTTCGGATTTTGACCAGAGCAATACGAGATCAAGGAGGGTGAAATGCAGCGCTTGTTTGTCAGCAAGGCAGTCGCGCTAGCGGTCACGACCACGGCCCTGTCCGCTTGTGGCGGTGGAGGTTCAGGCGGCATCGTCTCGGCACCACCTCCACCGGTCGCGACGCCATCGCCAACTCCCACCCCTGCGCCGACAAACGTACCTGTCACAATCTTCGCCAATCCAACGCCACAAGAATACGCAGCGGTTGGTGTCAGCACGACGAGTGCGGGCGATGGGTACACGCCGGTAGCGCAGGATGCCAAGCTGACCGACGTATCCTTCGCCCCCTCTCAGCAGTCGAAAATTCGCTACAATGCGGCAGGCTATTACGAAGTGCAGCTTCCTGGCGCCACATACGATCGCCTGATCCACTACAAGGGACTGGCCAATCCAACGCCGGATAACAACTTCTTCCAGACCGCATCCGCGCCGCAAAATCATGCGACCTTCATAACGCGCCGATCTACGGATTTGGGCTTTACCTATTCTGAACTGGCGAATTGGACTGATGCAAGCACCGGGCGCATCGGATACCTCGCCTTCGGCACACCTACGCCCGTATCCGCAATCCCGGTTTCGGGAACCGCGACCTATCGCGGCGTAACATCCGGGCAGGTCGATATCACCTATTTCAACGGTCTGTACGGCGGGTATTATTTCGGCGGGATCGACGGCTACACGACATTGAATGTCGATTTTGCCCGGAGCTTGCTGACGGGCTCTCTTGAGCTTTACGTACCGGATGGGATGAACCCGCGTCCTGTCGGCACCTACACGACACTGCCAATCGCCCTAGCGTCAGGTACCAACTCCTTTTCCGGCCGGTTCGACACCAGCCAATCCGGCTTCAACCAGTTCAATGGCCTGTTCACCGGGCCATCGGCGCAGGAAGCCATCGGTTCCTGGGCCTTGCCCCTGATGATCGATGGTCAACCTCATCAGGCCATCGGCGCATGGATTGCGAAGCGAGAAAACTGAACCGGGAACGCAGAGGTAGGCAGGGTTTACGTGCCTCACGTCGCGTCAAGAGCGACAGTGACAGGTTGGCCTTTGTTCTCTTTGCGATCACTTGCGGCACTGCAGTCCTATCGCATTCCACTCCAGCGGTTGCATCCGACTCTGGCAACCGAGATGATCAGGCCGTCAAACTGGATGCGGGGCAGCTTCTTGCTTTGGCCGCGCGAGCGCAGGAAGCGGGTGATGCTGTTACCGCTGAACTTGCATATCGCGCGCTCTTTGCTGACCCGTCGGTCGAGGTACGCAGTGAGGCAAGTTTCCGTCTCGCAAACCTGTTTGTGAAACAAGGGCGCCTTGGCGAAGCTGCGGTCCTGCTTCGTAACATTCTCGACGAACAGCCTCAGGCCCAAAGGGTGCGGCTCGAACTCGCCCATATCCTCGACCAATTGGGCGATGAGGCAGGCGCACGCCGGGCCCTTCGAGAGGCACAAGCCGGAGGATTACCACCCGACGTGGCACGCATTGTCGATCGCTATTCGGCAGCGCTGCGTGCTCAAAAGCCGGTCGGTGCGAGCCTAGATATCGCCCTTGCGCCCGACAGTAACATCAACCGCGCAACCCGGTCGAACACCCTCGGGACGGTCCTTGGCGACTTCGTTCTCGATGACGAGGCAAAGCAACGCACAGGCCTTGGTCTGGCCTTGCGCGGACAGGTATATGCGCGGCTTCCCGTCGACAATTCGATCAATCTATTCGGTCGAATCTCCGGCTTTGCCGATCTCTATCGCGACGCGGAATTCAACGACATCGCGTTGGCCCCTACGCTTGGCCCGGAGATTCGAAGCGGTGCAGATCGCATATCGTTTGAGGTAGGTGGGCTATGGCGCTGGTTTGGCGGGAAAGCTTATTCAAGTGCTGCGACTGTTGGCCTGAACTACTTTCATCCGCTTGGACGAAAGGCACAGTTGCGCAGTGCAGCGGCTGTGGCATTCGTGGACAACCGCTTCAACGCTTTGCAGGATGGACGGACCTACTCAGCCTCGCTCAGCTATGAACGCGCCTTGTCAAACCGCGCAGGCGCAGGGGTCACACTTTCAGTGGACCGGCAGGCACTGCGCGATCCAGGATATTCCACATGGGCCGGACAAGTCGCACTATTTGTTTACCGCGAGACTGGACCGGTCACATTGGTTGCCGCGGCAAGCTATGGTCGACTTAGAGCCGACGAACGTCTTCTGTTGTTTCCTGAAACGCGATCAGACCGGCTCTATCGCGCGAGCCTGGGCGCAACATTTCGCAACTTTCGCATCGGCACATTTGCACCGTTCATGCGCGCAACATATGAACGAAACCACAGCACAGTCGAGATTTACGATTACCGCAAGGTGCGTACGGAAATAGGGGTCACAAGGGCGTTTTGAGGCAACCGATTTCGTACCAAGCCTGATCGATTGGAAGCGGCCCAGCGAGCATCGAACCGCTTCTGCATTTGGAGTGTAGTTCCACGGCACCGGATGGCCATCTGCTACAAATGCGCCAGTTTGAGGACAGGAATTTTTGACGGAACAGCTATCCATCAAGCGCCGGATGGGCTACAAAATCCGCGTGAAACCAATCCCTTTGCCGTCAGAAATCGGGCGGGGAAGTGGTCGATCACAAGGGTCCAGATCGGGAACAACTTCGCGCACACCGAAACCGGCAAGGGTTTCGACCGGCCCCCTTTCGCGCCGCTGTTCGCGCGGCTGCTCGAACTCCCCGATCCGGTGGTTATGGAGATCGTGGCGATCGTCATGGGCGAGACCTTGGCGGCGGGCAGCGAGGCGGTCGAGATGATCGGTCTTCATCTCGGCACCGATATGCGCAAGCATTGGCAAGCCGACGCGGCGTTCTTCGACCAGCTGCGCGACCGCGAAGTGCTGCTCGCCATCACCGGCGAGGTCGCAGGCGCCGAGGTAGCGGCGGCGAACGCCGGTGAGAAGGCGAAGGCCTTGAAGACGATCATCGCCGATTGCCTTGCGGGGACCAACGGGCGCGCCAAGGCCGAGCCGTGGGTGCCGCAATGGATGGCGTTTCCGCCCGCCGCCTACACGTCGCGTGGCGGGGTCGGCAGCGTGAAGGCGGCGGCGCGGGTGGCGTTCGCGCTTTCTGCGAGCGCCGATGCCGATCCGGTCGAGCAGGATTGCGCGTCGGTTGACGAGGAGACGCCGCTTGCGGCGTGAGGGCAGGGAGGGCGGCTTCGGTCGCCCGCCCATTTTGTGCGCGCTGAAATTGTCGCGCCGGCCTTGGCTACCGGCGCGGCGATATTCGCTGGGGGCGCGCCGCCGCCACAGGCGGCATCGGCACGCCGTAAGAAGAAGGGCGGCGCGAGTGTCTCGCGCCGCCCCGCGATGGCGTGCCATCGCCCCCGCCGCCGGTTGCAGACGGGTCGCGGTGTCTGCATCCGGCGGTGAACTGCTGCGGTCAGCTTAGGGCCGCGTTCGTCTCGACGCTGCGACAATCGGCGCGGCGCGAGCAGATTGCGGTGCGAATGCCTGCGAATTTAGCGCCCCGCACGCTTGACGCTTCGATATGGGACTGTCGGGTGCAGGACTCTTTAACGCCGATCGGCGATTACGGATTTTCGGGCGAGCGTAAGCGAGAGGGGCGGCTTGCTTGCTTATCGACGTCCATTCTCCACCGAGCCGCCCTCGTCCCTGCTGCGCAGCAGCACCATCCCGGCGACGGGCGATCTGACCTGGACCGGCGCGGGCCCCCGCAAAAGTGCGGACGGCGCGATTATTTCGACAAGCTGCGCGACGAAGTATCGCTCCTGCACGCGGCGATTGAAGGCCTCACGGCCGCGAAGGAGAAGCTGCCCGACTACGCGCCGACGCTTCGCAAGATCGAGGCGCGTCTCGATCGGATCGATCAATGGCATGCTCATATTGCGGACAAGCCCGCGTTGCAGCTCACCCCGGCGGTGATGGCCGACGAGTTCGGGAAACGCGCCGTCGAGGTTCGTGCCGAGGACCGGAGGCTCATCGGCGACATGCGCAGCGAGATAGCACGCGCGATCGGCGAACTCGACGGGCAGGCGCGGGCTGTTGCGTCCCATGTGCCGCGCGCGCTCAGTACCCAGGCTCAGAAGCAGCGGCAGATCCAGGTAGGCGTCGCCGGGTTCATCGCCGGCATCCTTCTCTGGTCCTTCCTTCCCGGCGCAATTGCGCGGTCGCTTCCCGAAAGTTGGGGTGTGCCGCAGTGGATGGCCGAGCGGACGATTGGCGAGACCGACGCGCGCGCGGTGCCGAGGCCGGAGGAGTAGCTCGCAATTGCGGCGGCCGATCTGGCCGTCGGAACCTTGCCGCTCCCGATCGGCGTTGCAGCAGGACGATGTTCTGAGCGCGCATCGAGGTCGTAGCGAGTCCTGCTGCCCTGACATTGCTGGCAGTCAGTTGCCGCTGCTTCCTGTTCCAGGCGGCAACGTGCCCAGCCAGGCAACCAGTCCCAGTATCGTCAGTGCAGCACCACCTTCGACAAGCAGGCTTCGGCGCAATGCGGCAACTTCGCTGGCCAGGCTTCGCGCGGAGCCCAGTGTCGACGCGGTGCCCTGAAATTGCTTGAGTGCCGGTACCAATCGCCACCGATTGGCTGCTGCGATGGCGAGCATGATCGAGAAGAGAATGAGCTTTGCGAGGAGCAGTCGCCCATATGGCGATGCGTGCGCGCTCGAAAGACCCGGGATCCCAATAGTCATCTGGGTGTTGATCAACCCGGTCGCAGCGATAAGGAGCACGCAGATCGTTCCTGTTCGCGAAAATCTTTCGAGACTGCGACCCGCCACTTCGAGTCTTGGGGACTCCGGTGCAGCGGGTCTCGGCGCCAGCCACAGAAGAAAGCCCGCAATCGCGCCGACCCAAATGGCGGCTGCGATCATGTGTACAATGTCACTTATGCGGTGCAACGATCCGCCAGCTCCTTCGGAGGCGCCGGCATGGCCCGTCCATACAAGGCTTGCGAGCGCAAATGCGCCGGCTGTCGCTGCGACAATGGCCGCACCTGTCGGGCGCTGCCGCAAGCTGAATGTGGCGGCGAGCGCCACCAGAAGCGCCGCGTTTCTCGCCAGCCAGGCAACCCCCATATCGGTCTGAACAATCAGCTCGCCGACCGACGCTGCTTCAAGATCAAGGATGCCCACCCCGAACATCGACGCTGCGAGAACCGCAAAGCCGAGCGTCGATACGGCAAGCCCGGCGACGCAAAGCCATCGTTCTGCGCGCCAGATTCGTTCGGTCAACACGGGATTCCGCCGTTCGTCGGCGTCAAGCGCATGTAGGGCAAAAGCCGCAAGCCCCGCGATCAGCATCAGGTCCGCGTACAGCGCGAACCGGATGCCGATCAGGATGGGGTCGCCCATGTACCTATTTGACGGTGAAGCTGAACTCGCTGCCCATCCGATGCGTATCGGCGCCGGCGGCGGACCATTTCACCTTGTAGGTACCCGGCACCAGCGGGCGCTTCAGCATCAGCGTCATCGATTTGCCGTCTTTCCCCATCGCCGAGGTATAGGGGATCTTCATCGGCGGGTGGTCGGTCATTCCCGGCATGCCCGTCATCACGAGCTCGGTCTTGACCGTTGAGGCGATGAGCTTTTCGTTGAACTTGAGTTCGACTTTGGTCACTTTTGTTGCCGTCGCATTGGCCGCGGGCGTCGAGCTGACAAGCTTTGCGTGCGCGTAGGCAGCGGTTGGCGCGACAAGAAGCGCAAGCGCGGCGGCCGCGGGGGGGAGGATGTTCCGGAACATTAATATCTCCAATTGCATGTCGGTCCTGCTAATACGCGATCGATGTCTGTAACCCTTGCGCACAATTTGGCGGACATGGCGAGGGATGCCGTTTGCCGGTGCGTATGGACATGATGGGAAGGTTTGACGAGATCAAGCGATGGACAAAGAGCTGCGCCTATTGAGCAAGGTCGCTGCGCCGACGGCGCTGGACACGCTCGACGACCGGATTCTCTCGGCGCTCGCCCTGCGCCGCGAGGAGGCGATGGCGACGCGCCGCCTTGTCGCGCTTGTCGCACTTTTCTCGCTTGGTACGGGCGTGGTTGCAGGGAGCGCCGTTCCGCAGCCGGCGGTTGCCGCGAGCCCGCTCAGCCCCTTTGGTCCGGCAAGCGCTTTGGCGCCTTCTACGTTGCTCGAGGCGCCTTGAACATGAATCTGCGCCGCTTGCTCCTTGTTGGAGCCGTAGCTTTCGCCGCTTGTTTCGCCGGAGTGTTTCTTGGTCAGCGCGTTGCCGATACCCCTAACCCCAATGAAACCGAGCTTCACGCCGTCCTGCACGACCGGATCACGCTGACGGCCGCGCAAAAGGCGCGGATCGACAAGATCGAAGCGGATTTCGCCGTGCGCCGCCATGCGCTCGAGCAGGAAATGCGCGCTTCGAACATTCGGCTCGCCAAGGCGATCGAGGCCGAGCAGGGCTATGGTCCGCGTGTGACCGAAGCGATCGATCATACGCATGATGTCATGGGAACGCTGCAGAAGGAAACGCTCGAACATCTTTTCGAGATGCGCGCGGTTCTCAATCGCGAACAGGCGCAGGAGTTTGACGAGAGCGTGGTCAAAGCGCTGACCGCCGATGCGCGGTGAGTCCGGACCTGGCGCAAAGGAGCGATCGGGACCTGGCGGCGATGGCGCGGACGGGCCGTGACGACGCCCACCGCGAACTTCTCCGACGATACAAGGCACCGGTCTATCAGCTTATCGCGCGGCATACGGGCGACGCCGACGAGGCGCTCGACCTGACGCAGGAAACTTTTGTGTCGGGCTTCGCGGCGCTCGACCGCTACGACGGCGACCGCCCCTTTCGGGTCTGGATTTCGACGATCGCCATCAACAAATGCCGCGATTGGGCGCGCAGGCGCAAGGTGCGCGCTTTCTTCTCGTGGGCGTTTCCGCTCGACGAGGCGCATCATATCGCGAGCGATGTGCCCGCCCCCGATATGGAGGCCGACGCCCGCTTGGAGCTCGAACGCGTTCGCGGCGCCATTGCCGAACTGCCGCAGAAGCTGCGCGAAGTCCTTGTCCTGCGGGGTATCGAAGAGGCGACCCAGGCCGAGACGGCGGCAATTTTGCAGGTCAGCGAAAAGACCGTGGAAACGCGCCTCTACCGGGCGCGGAGCAAGCTCAGGCAATTGCTTGGCGGGGACGAAACTGCGGATAGCGATGCGTGATCGCCGGAATCGGATAGCCGCCGACCGTGCGGCAATTTCGGGCCGCGGGTGAGGGATGCCCTTGTTGCCTGCGTATGGCTGGATAAGACCAACAATGTCGGGAAGAAAATGCAGATAGATCGACGCCGCTTTGTCAGCGGAGCATTGGGCGGCGGCGCCGCAGCAGCGATGGCCGCGTGGTTTCCGGCCTGGGCGCAGCCTGTTTCGGCGGGGCTCGCCGCCACGCTGCCGACCGTCTCGGGTAATGACATCCGTCTGCGCATAGCGCGGCAGACCATGCGGATCGACGGCAAGTTGAGCCGCGCGATCGGCATCAACGGCACGATTCCCGGGCCGCTCGTTCGCCTTCGCGAAGGACAGCAGGCGCGTCTTACCGTGATCAACGACCTCGACGAAGACAGCTCGATCCACTGGCACGGGTTGATCCTGCCCTTCCAGATGGACGGGGTGCCGGGGGTCAGTTTCCCCGGCATCAAGCCGCGCTCGACCTTTGTCTATGAGTTCCCCGTCGTCCAGTCGGGGACCTATTGGTATCACAGCCATTCAGGATTGCAGGAGCAGCTCGGCCACTACGGACCGATCGTGATCGATCCCGCGGGCGCAGATCCCATCGCGCACGACCGCGAGCATGTGATCGTTCTGTCCGACCACAGCCGGCTTGCGCCCGAGGAAATCTTTCGCAAGATGAAGGTCAATCCGGGCCATTTCAATCGCCAGCGCCAGACACTGTCGGGGTTGCTCGCGGGCAAGGATCAGCCGCTCAAGGAGCGGGTCGAGTGGGGCCGGATGCGGATGGACCCGACCGACGTCGCCGACGTCAACGGGTCGACCTACACCTTCCTCGTCAATGGCTATGGGCCGCACGACAATTGGACCGCGCTCTTCGCCCCGGGCGAGCGCGTGCGGCTGCGCATCGTCAACGCGTCGGCCATGTCGATCTTCAACGTGCGCATCCCCGGCTTGCGGATGACCGTTGTCCAGGCCGACGGGCTCAACGTCGTTCCGGTCGAGATCGACGAATTCCAGATCGGTGTCGCCGAGACCTATGATGTCATCGTGACGCCGGTCGAGGAGCGTGCCTACAGCTTCGTTGCCGAAGCCAACGACCGTTCGGGCATGGCGCGCGCGACGCTCACACCGCGGGTGGGTATGATCGCGCCCGTTCCGGCGCTGCGCGCGCGCCCGCTCGCGACGATGAAGGATATGGGCATGGGGGCAATGTCGGGCGGCGATGCCGGCTGCACGCCCGAGCATGCGGCGATGGGCCATTGTACGGTCGCAGATGCGTCCGAACCGGATCACGCCGCGATGGGACATGGCGGGCACGGCGGTATGGATCACAGCATGCGCGATTTCGATGTCGCGCCGCAGGTCAAGCGCGACCCGAGCGTGCAATCGATCTCGCCGATGCCGGTCGACCGCATGGGCGAACCGGGTCAGGGGCTCGAAGATGTAGGACACGAGGTGCTGACCTATCACCATCTGGTCGCGCTCGACCGCAACCCCGATGTCCGTGCGCCAGACCGGTCGCTCGACATCCATCTGACCGGCAATATGGAGCGCTTCATGTGGTCGTTCGACGGCGTGAAGATGTCCGACCATCACGAGCCGATTCCCTTCATCGAGGGCGAGCGCGTGCGCGTGAACCTGATCAACGATTCGATGATGAGCCACCCCATTCACCTGCACGGCCATTTTTTCGAGCTGGTGACGGGGAAGGGCGACCATGCGCCGCGCAAGCATACGGTGATTGTGCAGCCCGGCGGCATCGCAACCTTCGACTTCACTGCCGACGCGCTCGGCGACTGGGCGTTTCACTGCCACCTTCTCTATCATATGCACGCCGGAATGATGCGCGTCGTGAGCGTTCGCCCGCGGGAGGATGCAGCATGAGGCGCGCTTCCCTGTTGTTCGCGAGCTTCTCTGCTTTCGCGCTTGCAATGCCCGCCGCGGCGCAGGCGGACCCGCATGCCCGGCACGGCGCTTCGGCGCCAATGGCCCCCGCGCGCGAAGGCGGGGCGTCTGGTTGCACGCCCGAGCATGCAGCGATGGGTCATTGCACCATGGACAACGATGTCGAACACCATGGGGCGCATGGCGATACCGAAATGCAAGCCGATCCCGGCGAACATATGGACGATGGCGCGCACGCCGCCATGCCGGCCAACGGCGCTTGCACCCCCGAACATGCCGCGATGGGGCATTGCACGCCCCGCGAAGCCATCACCGAAGGACATGGGGAAGCCGCGGTCGGCACCGATCTTCCCCCTGGCGATGCGCCGGCCCCGCCGCCGCCGTCCGACTGGTATGCCGATCGTATCTATCCAGCGTCCGAAATGGAGCATTCGCGCCACCAGATGATGAAAGAAAATGGCGCCCAGACTTTTGGCTTCATCAATCTCGATTTCGAGTATCAGGCGCGCAAGGGCCACGACGGGCTCAGTTGGGAAGGCGAAGCCTGGTACGGCAACGACATCGACCGGCTGACGATCAAGAGCGAGGGCGAAAGCGAAATCGGTGAAGGGCTCGAAGAGGGCGAGGTGCAACTGCTCTATAGCCGTGCAATCGGCCCCTATTTCAATGCGCAGGCTGGCGTGCGGCAGGATTTCGGGGGCGGCCCCGACCGTAGCTATGCGACGCTCGCGATCGAAGGGCTCGCGCCCTATTGGTTCGAAGTCGAAGGCGCGCTCTTCCTGTCCGACAAGGGTGACGTGCTCGCGCGGGTCGAAGGCGAATATGACCAGCGCATCACGCAGCGGCTGGTGCTGCAGCCCGCGATCGAGGCCAATTTTTCGCTTCAGGACATGCCTGCGAACGGCATCGGATCGGGTCTCTCCGACGTCGAGCTCGGACTTCGCCTGCGCTATGCGATCGTGCCCGAATTTGCGCCTTATATCGGCGTCGAATGGAGCCGGAAGTTCGGCGACACGGCCCGCTTCGCGCGCCTTGCCGGCGAAAGCGTGGAAAGCACGAGTTTCGTTGTCGGGGTGCGTGCCTGGTTCTGACACATCATGTCGATTCGGCTGGCAGGGAGTTAGGCTTTGACCTTGGTCTATGACAGGCGGAAGCTTGTCCTTTTCGGCACCCTAATTGCCGGCGCGACGCTCGCCGGATGCAACCGCGGCATGGCGGCGGATGCCGGCGCGCGCGATGGCGGTGCATCCGACGATGGCGCCGGCAAGGCGATGCTCGTCTACCGCGACCCCGGTTGCAGCTGCTGCGAAGACTGGGCCGAAATCGCGCGCGTCGCAGGCTACCGCGTCGAAGTCGTCAACCGGGCGGATATGACGGCGGTCAAAACGCGCTATGGAGTTCCGGCCGATCTCGCGTCGTGCCACACCGCGATTATCGGTGACTATGCCATCGAAGGGCATGTCCCGATGCCGCATGTAGCAAAATTGATCGATGATAGGCCGCGCGGCATTGTCGGGCTCGCAGTTCCGGGGATGCCGCGCGGTTCGCCGGGTATGGAAATGGCGGACGGAACCATCGATCCCTTTGAGGTCATGGCATTCGATCGAGCGGGCAACAGCCGGACCTATCGCGCCTGATCGCAACTGCGCCGGACAGTAACATCAGTGACCGGGCAACCCCGCCCGCCCATGACCGTTGATACTCCAGACAGCAGGAGAACCAACGATGACGGATCGCCGGAATGTCGAAGATCGGTCACACGGCGGAAATTATACCCGCTTCATGGCGATGATCGGCACATCGACTTCCGTGATGTTTGGCTTGATGTATCTCAATACCTATAGCGCGGCTCATATTTTCTGGAGCGAAACGCGTTTCTGGATGGCGTTCATCATGGGCGCCGCGATGATGGTCGTGATGCTGCTCTTCGTGCGGTCGATGTATCGTAACCCAAGCAAAAATTACCTCGTCCTCGGAACGGCCGTGGTCGTGTTTGCGACGGCGCTCTGGCTCGTCCGCAGCCAGGAGACGATCGATGACGTCGATTATATGCGTGCGATGATCCCGCATCATTCGATCGCGATCATGACGAGCGAGCGCGCCCACATCCGTGATCCGCGCACGCGTGCGCTCGCGAACGAAATCATCGCGGCTCAGCGGCGCGAAATTGCCGAGATGAAATATCTGATCGCCGATATCGAGTCGAACGGCGTTCGCGCCCCGCACGCAGAGACAAATGTCGGGGACGCGAAGGCGCCCGTCGCTACCCTGATTTTGCCGGTCGAACGAAGCGCGCCCTGATGAGGGAAGAGGAATGCGCTTCGCAGCCACACGGGCGACGATCGCGTCGGCAGTGGCAAGGCCGCGCAATTTCGGACCTGTCCGGTCAGAGAAGGCAAGTGTGCGTGACGATCAGACCCAATTGAAGATGGCCGACTCTCCGCGATCTATGGTTTTGGCATACCGATGGCGCGACTCGGCATTTCCGGCTCCCGTCGCTTGGCACCCTGCTACATCGCCCTGGAATTTTCCGGAGTGTAGGGGCCGACGGTGACGCCTTGTCGCACACATTTTCGCGCGAACAAAAAAATGAACAGAATTTTGAGGGATGATCCGCGCGCCTGCGTAATGGAACTGTCATCTCTATTGAGCGCAAATAGATTTAACACGTTGATAAAAAACGAATTTTTGTGTTGACCTGTATATACATTTGATGCTCTCTCGGCCCCGTCCGGTAACCGAAGGGGGGTCTCTCCATGTCATCCAGGAAATTTCTGCTCGCGAGCGCGGCTGTTGCCGCAATCATTACGCTGCCCGCCCACGCCCAGAGCGGCGAAGCGCCCATGGCCGCGAACGACGATGCCGCTGCCTCGCAAGCGGCATCCGACATTATCGTAACAGGGTCGCGCATCCGCCGTCAGGATCTTGCCGGCGTCGGTCCTGCCACCGTAGTGTCGGCCGAGCAGATCGAGAATACCGGCCTCGTCAATATCGAAACCGTCCTCCAGCGCCTGCCGGCGAACGCCGGCTTTGCCGGCAACCAGACCTCGGCTTACTGGACCGGCAACGGCTATGGCACCGCGCAGGTCAATCTGCGCGGCCTCGGTATCAAGCGCACGCTCGTGCTGCTCAACGATCGCCGGATCGTCGCTGGCGGAACGGGCGCCAACTCGTCGCCCGATCTCAATATGATCCCTGTGGTCGCGCTTGCGCGCACCGACGTGCTCAAGGACGGTGCGTCGGCGATCTATGGCGCCGACGCGATGGCGGGCGTCGTCAACCTCGTGACGCGCACCGACTATGAAGGTCTGGGCGTCAGCCTGCGTCAGGGCATCACGGAAAAGGGCGACGGGGCCGATTTCACCGCCGACCTCATCTGGGGGATACGCAACGACCGCGGCGGTTTCATGGCTGCCGTCACCTACCAAAAGACCAAGGCGGTCAACATGGCGACGCGCGCGCCCTGTTCGCTCGCCGAAACCACGCCGGGCGCGCTGAGCTGCGTCAACAGCGCCTCGACGATCGGCGGGCGCGCTGTGCTGCCCAACGGTCAGCAGATCAACTTCAATCAGGTGCTCGGCGGCGACGGCGATTTCTTTGAGCCCTACAGCGCCGCCAAGCATAATTTCAATTCGGCGCCCTTTCTGAACGCGGTCAGCCCGATCGAGCGCGTCAGCACCGCTTTTTTCGTCGATTACGACCTGTCGGACGGCGTCGAAGCATTTGGTGAATTTCTTTATACCTTCCGCAAGTCGAACCAGATCGCGACGCCCGGCACGTTGCGCAATCTGGCGATTTCAGCGACCAACCCGACCAACCCCACGGGCGAGAATATCGTCCTCATCCAGCGCCGCCTCGCCGAGCCGGGGCCGCGCCAGTTCTTCCAGGAAACCGATACCTGGCAGGGCACTTTCGGCCTGCGCGGCGCACTGTCGAATGACTGGCACTGGAATGTCGCGGGCAGCTTTGGCCGCAACACCGCGGTCGACGGGTCGACGAACATCGCCAACCTCGAGCGCGTGCGCAACACGATCGACACGTCGAAGTGCAGCACCGCGCCGGGCGCGGCGATCCCGTGCGGCGACTATCTGGGCGCGGGCGACCTGACGCCGGAAGTGCTCGACTATATCCTCTTCACCTCGCGCGACCGCGGCGGCAACGAACTGGCGACCGTCACGGCCGACCTGACCGGCAGCTTGTTCGAACTGCCCGCCGGACCGCTCTCCTTTGCGACGGGCGTCGTCTATCGCAAGGAAAAGGGCTGGCGCGATCCCGATCCGCTGACCGTCCTCGGCGTCGCCAACACCAACCAGCAGGACCCGATTTCGGGATCGAGCACGGCGAAGGAAGCCTATCTCGAACTGTCGGTACCGGTCCTCGCCGACAAGCCTTTCTTTGAGGCGCTGACGCTCGACGGCGCGGTCCGCTATTCGGACTACGACCTGTTCGGCAGCGACTGGAATTACAAGCTGGGCGCCGACTGGATGATCAGCAACAGCTTCCGCCTGCGCGGAACCTATGGCACGGGTTTCCGCATTCCCAACGTCCCCGAATTGTTCGGCGGCGTATCCGAAGGCAATCTGACCACTACCGATCCCTGCTCGCGCTATTCGACGAGCGGCAACGCGACGCTGATTGCCAATTGCCAGGCATCGGGCGTACCCGCCAACTATGTCCAGCTCGGCACGACGATCCTGACGACCGTCGGCGGCAATGAGGATCTTCGGCCCGAAAGCTCGACGACCTGGACGGTCGGCACGGTGATCTCGCCCAAGGCGATGATCCCCGGCCTGTCGCTCACCGCCGACTGGTTCGACATCAAGATCAAGGACGCGATCCGGGCGATCCCGGGATCGACCAAGCTCGCCGTATGCTATGCGAGCCAGAATCTGTCGCATCCTTTCTGCGACGATTTCACGCGCAGTCCGCTGACCGGCGAGGTGACGTTCCTCTCGGCGCAGCCGATCAACACCGGGCGCGAGGAAATGAACGGGCTCGACCTCGGTCTCGTCTACAACAAGATGGTCGGCGGCGTGTCGGTCTCGTTCGACATGAACGTCACCTACCTCAACAAATATGTCGTCCATCCCTTCCCGGGCGGTGCGCCGATCGAATTCGACGGCTTCATCGGCGGCGGCAACGGCGGTTATCCGAAATGGCGCGGCTATGGCGTGCTGACGCTCGCCAAGGATGAGGTCAGTGCGACCTGGTCGACCCAGTGGATCGGCAAGGCCACCGACTTCAACGCCGACCCGGGCGACATCGGCTATCGCACCCCGAACGTCTTTTACCACAACCTCCAGCTTGCCTATGAGGTCAATGACAAGACGCGCTTCCAGGTCGGTGTCGACAATCTGTTCGATCGCAAGGCGCCCTATATCCAGAGCTTTACCGATGCGAACACCGACACGATGACCTATGATCTGCTCGGCCGGCGTTTCTATGTCGGTTTCCGCACGGCGTTCTGAGGAAGGGCGACATGGCAATCCGATGGCCGCTTCTCGTCCGGCGGACGCACAAATGGCTCGCCCTCGCGGTCGGCGTCCAGGCGCTGCTCTGGACGTTGACCGGGATGTACATGGTGGCGGTGCATATCGACATCATTCACGGTGACCATCTGGTCAGGGCTCCCGCAGCCACACCGGTGGACGTGGCAAGTCTTGTGGCGCCGTCGCGGATCGTCGCGGCGGCACCCGGAACGTCCGAGGTCCGTTTTCAGCGACTTTTGGACCGCCCCGTCTGGCGCGCCGAAACTCCCGACGGCGCCCGCCTGTACGATGCGGTCACGGGTGCGCCGCTGCCTGCCCTTTCCAATTTCCAGATCGAGGAACAGGCGCGGCGCATCTATGCCGGTGAAGGAAAGATTGTCGCCACTCGTTTGCTCGACACAGCGCCGGTCGAAATGCAGGCGCGCAAGCCGCCCTATTGGCAGGTCGAGTTCGAAGGGTGGAATCGCCCGACGCTCTATCTGTCGCCGACGACCGGCGAACTCATTTCGCGGCGCCACGCGCTCTGGCGGGTCTTCGATTTCGCGTGGATGCTGCACATCATGGACTATGACGAGCGCAGCGACGTCAACAATCCGCTGCTGCGCGTCGTAACCTGGAGCACCTTTGCCATGGCGCTGACCGGCGCGTGGTTGCTCATCTGGTCTTTCCCCCGCCGCAAGAGGAAAAAGGCATGAAACCTATCCGCCTGACGCCGCTTTTCTTCCGGCGCATTCACAAATGGGTCGGCCTGATCCTCGGCATTCAATTCCTGCTCTGGGCGCTCAGCGGCTCGGTGATGGCGCTTCTCGACAAGGATGCCGTCGGCGGCCACGGCGGGCAAATGGCGCACACACATCCTCTGCCGGAGGGCGCCTATTTCAATCTCGCCAATTTGCCGGATGACAAAGCCATAGTCGGTATCGTGCTTCGCGATCTCGGCGCCCGGCCTGTCTATGAAATCCGGACGCGCACGGGGGTTCAACTGTTCGATGCGACCAGCGGCGACGAAATCCATGTCGATGGCGACTTGGCACGCCACGTCGCGTCGATGATGAACGACGCGCCTATCCGGAGCGCGAGCGTGCTTCCCAAGCCCAATCTCGAAGCGCGCGATCACGAAGGCGCCATGTGGCGCATCGACTTTGACGACGAAGAGAACAGCAGCGCCTATGTCTCGCTCGACACCGCACGCTTCCTTGTCATGCGCGGCGACACATGGCGCACCTGGGACTTCTTCTGGATGCTCCACAATATGGACTACATTGATCGGAAGAGCTTCAACCACCCATTGATCATCTTTATGGCCTTTGGCGTATTGTGGCTTTCGGGAACGGGCTTCTACCTGCTCTTCAAAAGCTTCAGCCGAGCCGATTTCCGCTGGCTGCGTCGCCGCCGCAAGCCCCCGGTCGTGGCGGACGCCAGCTAAAGGGCGTCAGTCGTCGACCGAAAAGGCTGCGGTCAACTCGAAGCGCTTGCCGGGGTGCGTCAACCAGGCATGCGAGACAAGACGCCCCGCGCTCCAGGTGCGGCGCGTCATACGCAAAACCGGCTCACTGTAGGCCAGACCCAACATGGTCCGTGTCCGCTCGTCGGGCATCATCGCATTGACCCGATGCTCGACCCGTTCGAGCGGAGCGATGCGCGACAGATATTCGTTCGGCGTCAGTTGTGTGAAGTCGAGCTTGTCATAATCGGGAGCAATCGAGCCCAGAACAAAGCGTTCCTCGATCTGGATCGGGAACTCATCTTCATGGTGGACGATGATCGAATGAAACAGCTTGGTACCGAGCCGGGCCTCGATAAGAGGCGCGGTGTCGGAATTGGCGCGTTCGGCACGATTCTGGATCACGCGCGCGCGATACACATGGCCGCGTGCCCGCACCTCGTCAGCAATGTTGCGGATTTCGATCAGCTGGCCGATCGGCTTGGGCTCGGCGACAAAGGTGCCGCTGCCGGCGCGCCGGACCAGAACGCCTGCGGTCTGGAGCTCGCGAAGCGCACGGTTGGCCGTCATTCGCGACACGTCGAATTGCTGCACCAACTCTGATTCCGATGGCACCCGGTCGCCGGGTTTGAGCGATCCGTCCTTGATGGCATCGGCGATGCGCTGTTTGATTACGGCATAGCGTGGAGCAATCGCTTCGTCGTCGTTGCCTTCGGCAGTCGATGCAGGATGGTCCGAATCCGAGACCGCCAGTGGCGAACGTGATGTCATCACCCGTCTATACAGGTTGCAGACGTGATTTTCCAACCGGCCAAGTGAAAAAAATCGAGCAATCGAAACCGCCTGGGCTTCGTGAAGCGCGATTGTTCGTTCGGCGGAGGCCGGGAAAGCCCCGCCGAACCGGCCCCTCTGCTGAGGCAGTTAATCGTTGGCGGTGCTGCCCGTCGTCGGCGGGAAGCCGGCCGCGATCAGTGCGCGCTTGATTTCGGTGGCGGAGAGGCGGGTTGCGACACTGATCGTCCGTTCGGCGGGCCGCGCATCGACCTTCGCGCCGGGGTCGACTGTTTCGATGGCCTTGGTCACGCCACGCGCGCATCCGCCGCAGGTCATATTCTCGATGTGAAATTCCACGCTTTTTCTCCTGTAGATTACGGTGTGGAGCGGGGGATGCAGTGTGCCAGCGTTGGAAGGTCAAGCCATTTCAGGATAATTTTCGGACTTGACCTTACCATACTTGGAAGGTGCATTTTTCGGGCCAGCTTCGAAATCTATGAGGAATTTCAAGATGGCTACCGCCGCGACTCAGATACCGGGCCAAGCGCTCCACGATATCAGCCTGCCAATCGAAGGCATGACCTGCGCGTCATGCGTCGGCCGCGTGGAAAAAGCGCTTCGGGGCGTCCGCGGCGTCCAGCGCGCCGAGGTCAACCTTGCCACCGAACGTGCGTCGGTGAGCGTCGCGGACGATGTCGATGTCGCTGATCTGGTGAGTGCGATCGGTGCCGCAGGCTATATTGTCCCCGTACCTGCGCCAATCGAGCTCAGCATAGAGGGCATGACCTGCGCCTCGTGCGTGGGACGGGTCGAGCGCAGCCTCGCCGATGTCCCGGGGGTCCAGTCGGCGACGGTCAATTTGGCGACCGAACGCGCCTTCGTCACCGCCGGTGCGGGCGTGAGCGCCGAAACGCTCATCGATGCTGTCGAGAAGGCCGGTTATGGAGCGGCGCGTGTCTCGGCAGCGGTCGACAGCGGCAATGCGGCGAAACGCGACGCCGAGGCCGCGGTGCTGCAACGGAACCTCGTGATCGCGGCCGCACTGACGCTGCCCGTATTCGTGATCGAAATGGGCTCACATCTTTTCCCGCCGCTCCATCATCTGGTCATGCGCACGATCGGCATGCAGGCGAGCTGGACGCTGCAATTCGTCCTTGCCAGCCTCGTCCTCCTGTTCCCCGGCCGCGCCTTCCTCGCCAAGGGCGTGCCGGCCTTGCTCCGGCGTGCGCCCGACATGAATTCGCTCGTCGCGCTGGGCACCATGGCCGCCTGGGGATATTCGACCGTCGCAACCTTTGCACCGCACTGGCTGCCGCCCGGAACAGTGAATGTCTTTTTCGAGGCAGCGGCGGTGATCGTGACGCTGATCCTGCTGGGGCGCTGGCTCGAGGCGAAAGCGAAGGGGCGGACGTCGCGCGTAATCGAGCAGCTCGTTGCCCTTGCGCCGCAGACCGCGCGTGTTCGCCGGGGAACCGCGATCGTCGAACTGCCCGTTGCAGAGATTCAAAGCGGTGATGTGGTCGAACTGCGACCGGGTGAGCGCGTAGCGGTCGATGGCGTCGTCGTCGAAGGCGAAAGTTTCGTCGACGAATCGATGATCAGCGGCGAACCCGTTCCAGTCGCGAAATCCGAAGGCGCCGAGGTCGTCGGCGGCACGATCAACGGGCAAGGCAATCTTGCCGTTCGCGCCACGACCGTGGGCGAGGCGAGCGTCCTTGCGCGCATTATCCGGATGGTCGAACAGGCGCAGGGCGCCAAACTGCCGATCCAGGCGCTCGTCGACCGGGTAACCATGTGGTTCGTGCCTGCGGTAATCGCGTTGGCGTCGCTCACGTTCATCATTTGGCTGCTGTTCGGGCCTGACCCCGCGCTTGGTTTTGCGTTGGTGAATGCGGTCGCTGTGCTCATCATCGCATGCCCGTGCGCGATGGGGCTCGCCACCCCAACGTCGATCATGGTCGGCACCGGCCGGGCGGCCGAAATGGGCGTGTTGTTCCGCAAGGGCGAGGCGCTTCAAGCGTTGCGCGAAGCAAAGATCGTCGCGCTCGACAAGACGGGCACCTTGACCGAAGGGCGCCCGACGCTCACCGACTTCATCGTGCTTGACGCGTCACCGCGCGACGAACTTCTTGCGATGGTCGCGGCGATCGAGGCGAAATCGGAGCATCCGATCGCGCGCGCGATCGTGGAGGCTGCCGAGGCCGAAGGGTTGACGCTTCCTGCCGTCAGCCGATTCGAGGCGCGCCCCGGATTTGGGGTGGAAGCGGAAGTCGCGGGGCGGCGGGTTGCCATCGGCGCCGATCGCTATCTGAACCAGTTGGGTGTCGACGTCGCATCGTTCGAGGACTTGTCGGCAGACCTCGGTCACGATGGCAAGTCTCCGCTCTATGTGGCAGTTGACGGCCGCCTCGCCGCCATGGTTGCGGTAGCCGATCCCTTGAAACCGGAGGCTGTCAGGGCCGTTGCCGCCTTGCGCAAGCTGGGGCTGAAGGTCGCGATGATCACTGGCGACAATGTGCGCACCGCCCGCACGATTGCGCGTCAGGCCGGCATCGACCATGTCGTGGCCGAGGTGATGCCGGACGGCAAGGTCAGCGCGCTTGAAGCCCTCCGCAACGATTTCGGCAAGGCCGTCTTTGTGGGTGACGGGATCAACGACGCGCCGGCGCTCGCCGCAGCCGATGTCGGTATTGCGATTGGTAGCGGAACGGACATTGCGATCGAGGCGGCCGACGTCGTGCTGATGGCGGGCGACCTCGGGAATGTTCCCAAGGCGATCGCACTTTCCTCTGCAGTGATGGCCAATATCCGGCAAAATTTGTTCTGGGCGTTTGGCTACAACACCGCGTTGATTCCCGTTGCGGCAGGTTTGCTTTACCCTGCCAGTGGCACCTTGCTGTCGCCCATGCTTGCGGCCGGAGCGATGGGATTGTCATCGGTGTTCGTGCTAACCAATGCGCTGCGCCTCAAGCGTTTCGTCCCGTCGGCAATTTGATAGGGGAGACAATCCGATGAACATTGGCGAAGCTGCAAGCGCTTCGGGCGTGTCGGCCAAGATGATCCGCTATTATGAGAAGGTAGGCCTGGTAGAGGCGCCGGCCCGCACCGATGCCGGTTATCGATCCTATGGATCCCGCGACGTCCACAACCTGCGATTTGTCCGACGCGCGCGTGATTTGGGCTTTACGGTCGATGAGATCAGGGATTTGCTTGGTCTTTGGCGCGACCAGGGCCGTCGCAGCGCCGATGTAAAGCGGATGGCGCTCGATCAAATCAGGCTACTCGAGCAAAAGGCGCGACATCTCCAGGAAATGGCCGATACACTTAAATCCTTGGCAGATTGTTGCACGGGTGATGCGAGGCCCGACTGTCCCATAATTGCGGGGCTGGAGGCGGGGCAGCCGCTTACTTCTCGGCGTCCAAACCGGCGCTTCGGAGTAACAAATGAGCGTGCCGTACCCCCGCGACGCTGAATTCAGGCGCCATCTTGCCAGAGTCTATGTCTGATTCTCCGCTTTAATCGAGGCTGCACGGAAACTGCCTGCTTGTTATCCGGGTAACGGGACAAACGGGATTCGACGCTCTGGATTATAGTCGGTCGTACCCTCAAACGAATCACCGCATCTGTTGCACAAACTGTCGAAATTCGGCATCGAACCCCCGAAAATCGCACAGAATGGCGGTAACAAAAAAATTGCAAGTAAAAAGAATATCGGTTTTTCAGAACGTTACTTCTCAATTGGATCGCGTCCCCGGCACCACAATCACTTCCTTCATTGTGACGCGCCCGTGACGGAATGGCGACGGCTTCCGTAGCGTAAACTGTTGCTTTTTAGCCACAAATTTTTGCAAAATCCAAATCTCGACTGCGCTGTTGTTGACCTCGGCGGCCGCCGGATTAGGTCGGAAGGTTCCTGCCGGAGCATCCCCTCCAGAGGCCCGATGGGTCAGGTTTCGGCGGGTTGGAGAGAGAGACCATCATGACTTTGCGCAACATCTTGTTGGGCGCCACCATGCTGTGCGCCGCAAATCTTCCTGTCCTTGCCCACGCGCAGGACGCCGCGGCGTCCACCGACAGCAGCGGCGGTGTCGATGCATTCGATTACGGCAACGAAATCATCGTGACGGCCTCGAAGCGTTCGCAGACCCTGCAGGATACGCCGATCGCGGTTTCGGTTGCTTCGGCGGCCGAAATCGAAAATGCCCAGATCCGCGACCTGATCGACCTCCAGTCGGCGGTCCCCAGCCTGCGCGTGTCGCAGCTCCAGTCGAGCGCGAACACCAATTTCATCATCCGCGGTTTCGGTAATGGCGCAAACAACGCGGGTATCGAACCCTCGGTCGGCGTGTTCATCGACGGCGTCTATCGCTCGCGCTCGGCGGCGCAGATCGGCGATCTTCCGAACCTCGAGCGCGTCGAAGTGCTGCGCGGCCCCCAGTCGACCCTGTTCGGCAAGAATGCGTCGGCGGGCGTCATCAGCATCGTCACGCAAAAGCCGCAATATGACTTCGGCGGTTCGGTCGAAGCGACCTATGGCAATTTTGATGCGATCACGGTGAAGGGCAATGTTACCGGGCCGATCAGCGACACCGCCGCTTTCTCGATCGGCGGCAATTACAACCGTCGCGACGGCTATGCCTATGATGTCAACCTCGGCACCGACGTCAACGACCGCAACCGCTGGGGTCTTCGCGGCCAGCTGTTGTTCGAGCCGACCGACGCGCTGTCGATCCGCCTGATCGCCGATTACGACAAGATCGACGAAAATTGCTGTATCGCGGGCAATGTCATCGCGGGACCGACGGTTGCGATCACCAACGCGCTTGCGGGCGGCCCCAGCGTCGACGCGAACAACCCCTTTTCGTACCGTGTCTATAATAATTTCCTGTCGACCAACGAGATCGAGAATTACGGCGGTTCGGCGCAGATCGACTATGACCTCGGCAACCTCGCGCTGACGTCGATCACGGCCTATCGCGAAGTGCGCGCCGACACGAACCAGGATTCGGACTTCACGAGCGCCGACCTGATCGGCCAGAACAGCCAGCAGCTTGGCATCGACACCTGGACGCAGGAAGTGCGGCTGACCTCGGACTTCGATGGTCCGGTCAACTTCCTGGTCGGCGGATATTATTTCAACGAAAAGATCGACCAGAAGAACGACATTCGCTTCGGGACGCACTTCCGCCCCTATGGCGACCAGCTGATCCGCGCGGCGTCGGACAATGCGCTCAACGTCGCCATGCTCGAAGGCACGCTGGGCGCGCTCGAAGGCGCTCCGACGAAATATGTCGGCAGCTTTTTCCGCGCAGGCGACGGGCTCGACGAGGCGTATCGCATGTCGAACACCGCCTGGTCGATTTTCGGCACGCTCGATTTCGAGTTTACCGACCGTCTGATGCTTACCGTCGGCGCCAACTATACGAAGGACCGCAAGCGCTTTGCGACCGACGTCATCAGCAACGACGTCTTTTCGGGCGTGAACCTCGACGCGGCTGCCTATACGCCCTTCCGTCAGGCACTGTTGATCGGCGCCGGCGTCGATCCCGCGACTGCGGCCTTCCTTGCCGCCAACCCGACGATGACCTTGCCCGACGGCAGCAGCGCGAACCCGCTTGCAGGACTGAAAGCCTTTCAGTTCCTGCCACCGTTCCTGAACCTGCCGAACGCGGTGGAGGATGGGCGGACGAACGACAGCGACCTCGCCTATAGCGCGCGCCTGTCGTACGAGCTGACCGACACGGTCAACGTCTATGCGACCTATGCGACGGGCTTCAAGGCGAGCTCGGTCAATTTGTCGCGCGACAGCCGTCCGCTCGCCGCCGACCTGCCCGCAATCACCTCGGGCGGGCTTCGCACACCGAATCTGGTTGCGGGTTCGCGCTTTGCCGATCCCGAGGAATCGGAAGTCTATGAGGCGGGGCTGAAGGCACAATGGTCGGTCGCCGCACTGAACCTTGCGGTGTTCAAACAGTCGATCAAGGGGTTCCAGTCGAACATCTTCACCGGCACCGGCTTCGCACTCGCCAATGCGGGCAAGCAGTCGACCTTCGGCATCGAGTTCGACGGATCGGTGCGCCCGGTCCGCGGGCTCAACCTGACGCTGGCGATGACCTATCTCGACCCCAAATATGACAGCTTCGTCAATTCGGCGTTCGGGGACATTTCGGGCACCAAGCCCGCCGGCATTGCGGACCTGTCGATGTCGCTCGGCGGCACCTATACGCACGAGTTCGCGGGCGGCACGCGCGCGATCTTCCACGCCGATTATCTGTACGAAAGCCCGGTGCGGATCGTCGAGGGGTTGCAGGGGATTCCGCAGGCTGTCGCCGACTCGCTGAAGCGCGAGGTGAACCAGTTGAACGCTTCGTTCACGATCGCGCTGACCAACGGCCTCGAAGTCGGTGTGTGGGGCCGCAACCTCACCAATGCGCAATATCTGACGACGGTCTTCCCGGCTGTTGCGCAGTCGGGCAGCGTGTCGGGTTATCCCAGCCAGCCGCGCACCTATGGCGGCACGGTGCGTTTCAAATTCTGACGCGTGCCGCGTGCGGGGGCGTTGCCTCGCCCCCGCCTGCACATCGCGCCCAAACAAAAACCCCGCCCTCTCGCGTGAGAGGGCGGGGCTTTTCTTGGGTGCCGGGTGGCGTCAGAATCTGAAGCCGGCCGCGATGCCGTAGCGCCGCGGATCGAGCGTGAACACGTTGGTGAACAGGCCCGACGACTGGTCGGTGACATAAAGGCCGGTGACCGGCTGGCTGTCGAAGATGTTCGAAACGAACGCCTTCACATACCATTTCTTGTCGACACCATTGAGCTGGATCTGGGCGTTCGCCTGGGCATAGCCGTTGATCTTGTTGATCCGCCCGTTGAAGATATTGCCATAGCTGTCGCCGGTGTAGGTGATGTCGAGACGCGGGGTCAGCGACATGTCGTTGGCGAAATGATGCGTATATTGCACGCCGGCGTTGAACTTGACGTTCGGCGCCTGCGGCAGCTTGTTGCCCCGGATGTTGACCGGCACACCTGCGTTTTCGACAATGAAGGGCAGCGGCCCCGTCGGCACCCCGAACAGCGCGCGGAGCGGCGCCGGCGGGTTGGCGGCCGTCGCTGCGAGCACCGAGCAGATGCCGAAGGCGCCCGGCGAGTTGATGCCGCTGTTCGGACCGAAGCTCGTCGGCGGCTGTAGTTGTAACGCGGGGTCAGAATTGACAGCGGCGACATAGGTTTGGACGCCCACGGCATTGCCTGCGGTCGTCGGGACCACGGCGCAGTTCGAACCGTTGGTGATGTCTTTGATGATCACCGTGTCCGAACGCCCGCCCGACGGATCGCGCGGATTACCGAGGAACTTGTCGCTCGATACCTTGGTATTGAGATAGCTCGCGCCGAGGTTGACGACGAAATCGGGCGTCGGCGTGATCACCGCTTCGGCTTCGAGGCCCCAGATGTCGGCGTCGACATTGTCGTTCACCGAGGTACGCGCGACGATGCGGCTGAGCTGGAGATCCTTATATTTGTAATAGAAGCCCGTGACGTTGATTTGCAGGGCTCCGAAACGGTTCTTCGACCCGATTTCGAACGCGTTGACGATTTCGGGCACGAAGGATTCGTCGACCTCAAATACCGGTTGCAGCGGCGGGTTGATGCCGCCCGATTTATACCCGCGCGAATAGCTCGCATAGAGCAGATTGTCGGGAGTAATTTTCCAGTCAAGGACCGCGCGGCCGGTCACCTCGTCGAAGCCGACGCGGCGTTCCTGGAACAACTGGTTGCCCGCAGTTCCAGGGTCGGCGTCGAAAGTGCCGACGAACGGCGAATCGAATGCGCTGCCTGTCTGGCCGAACGGCGTGAGGAAATTCGCAAGCGTCGAACGTGCCCGAACCGCCTTGCGATCGTTGGTGTAGCGAAGGCCGGCGGTCAGCTTGAGCGTATCGTTGAACTCGAAATAGCCTTCGCCGAACAGCCCGTATGAACGGACGCGCAGATCGTCGGTGTTGTTGCGGAAAAAGGGTGTGGCGAGGAAGGACGGCGCCAGCGGGCCACCCGCGGCCGGCGGGTTGCCGAGCGCCGTAAATGTGCCGAGGATGCCGGTCAGATAGTCGATGCCGAACGAGTTCACATAATAGCTGTTCTCGGTCAGGTGCGACTTGCCATAGATGCCGCCGACGAGGAAGTTGAACGGGCCGTCGAGGTCGGAGCTGATAATGAGCTCGCCCGACCAGCTGCTGCTGTCCTGGTTCGACCGGTCGAAATCCTGCGGCGTCGCGGTACAGGTCGAAAAGCCGCCATAGGAACCGAGCCCCGTTTCCTCGGCGAGCGAGGTGCAGAGCGGGCCGTTGGGACCGCCGGGGATCAGCGCCGCCGCGATCGGAGCGAAATAAGCGGCCGGGAGCCCCGGGATGCCGCCTGCTGCCGCTGCGGCAAGGGTATTGAGCGCCGGCGCGAAGAAGCTGCGGTCCTGGATCGACAGGTTATAGTCCTGGCTGCTGTCGACGCTGGCTTCCTGATAGACGCCCGCGAGCGAGACGTTGATCGCGCCGAAGCTGTGTTCGAGCCGCCCCTGGATCTGGAGCTCGTCCGAGAAATAGTTCGGCGTATAGTCGGTGTTGACGATGCGGGGATCGGGGTTCGACTGAAAGGTCGACAGCGCGTCGGGGCCATAGAGGCTGCCAAGGCCGAAGGCGGTCGGGATGCTGCGGATCGCCAGGAACTCGCGGCTCGTCAGCACGCCGACGAAGGTCGAGTTCGCATTGGTGACGCCGGGATCGCGGCGGTTGTTCAGACAGCCGAGCACGCCGGTGGGATCGCGCTGGCAATATTGTTTCTGGATACGAAGCCGGTTGTCCTCTTCGCGGAAATAATAACCGAGGAGGTCGAGCGTCGTGTCGGGCGTGGGCTGCCAGCGGATCGACCCGCGCACCGCGTACATGTCGCGGTCGTCGATGCGGCTGTTGTCGAACAGATTCTTCGTATAGCCGTCGCGGTTGAGATAGAAGCCCGCCACGCGCACGCCCAGCGTGTCGCCGATCGGCAGGTTGACCATCCCCTTGACCTTGATGCTGTTGTAATTGCCATATTCGAAATCACCCGCGGCCCCAAAGGCGCTGAGGTCGGGCTTGGCGGTCACGACGTTGACGACGCCCGAGGTCGCATTGCGGCCGAACAGCGTTCCCTGTGGCCCGCGCAGCACCTCGATGCGTTCGAGGTCGAAAAATTCGGTTTCGAACAGACGGGTGCCGATCAGCGGCGATTCATTCTGGTGGATCGCGGTCGCGCTGTCGCAACTGACGCCGACGCAAAGGTCGCCGATGCCGCGGATCGTGAAACTCGACGAGGTGAAATTGGTCTTGGTGAAGGTAACATTGGGCAGGGTGAGTTGCAGGTCGGACGGGTTCTCGATCTGCTGCGCCTCCAGCGATTCCGCGGAAAAGGCGCTGACGGCGATCGGCACGTCCTGAAGCCGTTCGGACTGGCGCTGTGCCGTCACGACGATTTCGCCGCCGAAGGCGTCGGTATCTCCACTCTGCGCCATTGCCGGTGTCGCCACCGCCATCGCCAGGATCGAGCTTCCGATCAATGCGTTGAACTTCATCAATGTCCTCCCTTTTCCGATCCCGCGGGTGCGGGTCGCCCAAATCAGATTTGTGACTAAGGGAAGGAGTGTGACCTGCATGGCAGGGAGCACCGGGCCAGGTCGGCCAGATGTATGTCGTTTTCCCACCTGCCAGCTGCGCTGGTCATCGTCCTCTCCCACCGGTGTCGGGGAAAACACCGGCCTCTCCGGATTACGGTCCGCTTGGGCGGACTCTGTAATGGGTTAAAACTGCGCCCAGTTGACGCGAGCGTCAAGCCACTTGTTCGGCGGCATCGGCGCCAGATTTTCTTGTGAGTCCAACCGCGTGAAAAGCGCGGTTTCCGCAACGTCAACCCGATGGCGGAGGATAAAAACTTGGTGTCGCGGGCTTGCTTCTTCGCGCATTCGTCCCGAAATGTGCGGCATCAAAGCAACAGTGAAAGCGGGGCAATGACGGGATCGAGTGGAACTCCAGGCGACGGCGATTTGGTCGACGACCGCTATGATCGCGACGGCAAGCTGGTGGTGCCCGACCATGTCGCGGACGCCGTTCGCACGCTGATCGAGTGGGCCGGCGACGATCCTGCGCGCGAAGGGTTGCGCGACACGCCAAAGCGCGTCGCGCGCGCGTGGAAGGAATATTGTTCGGGCTATGCCGACGATCCGTCGGTTCATCTGTCGCGGACGTTCGAGGAGGTCGGCGGCTATGACGAGATCGTGCTGCTACGCGATATTCCGTTCCAGTCGCATTGCGAACATCATATGGCGCCGATCACCGGCAAGGCGTCGATCGCCTATTTGCCGCGCGACCGCGTTGTCGGAATTTCCAAACTCGCGCGCGTCCTCAACGGCTATGCGCGGCGGCTGCAGGTGCAGGAGAGGCTGACCGCCGAGGTCGCGCGCTGCATCTGGGACAATCTGCATCCGCACGGCGTCGCGGTGGTGATCGACGCGCAGCATGGCTGCATGACCGGCCGCGGTGTGCGGACGCCGGGTGTCGGCATGGTCACGAGCCGCCTGCTCGGCTGCTTCCTCGACGACGAGCGCAGCCGCAAGGAAGTGCTGAGCCTGATGGGATATTAGGCGACCGGTCTTCGACTTGAAATCGCAATCGCGGTTCGTCGTCACCCGGGGCTTGATCCGAGGCCAATGCCTTCAGCGCGGTCGTGGATCCCGGATCAAGTCCGGGATGACGAAGGTCTGAAATCGACCGGTTGAGGGCGTTCGATCCTCCGTGTGCCGCTGGCATGGGGAGGTGGCAGCCCGAAGGGCTGACGGAGGGGCTGATGGCGCTGGCGGCGCGGCCCCTCCACCCCTCGCTTCGCGAGCGGTCCCGCTGGCGCTGCGCGCCGTCTTCGACTCCCCCATGGCTTCGCCACAGGGAGGAACTAGCGGCAAATCCCCCCGAACCGGACTCCAAGGAAAAAGGCCCCGGAACCAGCGTTCCGAGGCCTTTTCTGTCTCGCGAGAGGAGAGAAGCTCAGGCTTCCTTGTCTTCCTCGGCGTCCGTATCGGCAGCCGTTGCTTCTTCGGCGGCGGCTTCCGACGGGGGCGTGCCCTCTTCGAACTCGTCTTCGCTGTCGGGTTCGAGTGCCGAAGCGACGGCTTCGGCCTGTTCTTCCTCGAACATCGCGGCGATGACGTCGATGCCTTCCTTCTGCATCTCGGCTTCGTCCGGCGAGCGGGCGACGTTGACGCCGACGGTCACGCTGACTTCGGGGTGCAGCTTGACCTTGACGTCGAACAGGCCGAGCGACTTGATCGGGCGTTCGAGCTCGACCATCGCCTTGGTGACGCCTTCGACGCCGTCCTCGGCCAGCGCTTCGACGATGTCACGCACCGCGACCGAGCCGTAAAGCTGGCCGGTGTTCGACGCCTGACGGATCAGGACAACCTGCTTGCCGTCGATGTCCTTGGCGCGGCCTTCGGCGTCGGTGCGACGTTCGGCGTTGTCGGATTCGATCTTGGCGCGGTTCGCCTCGAACAGCTTCTTGTTGGCTTCGTTCGCGCGCAGCGCCTTGTTGTTGGGCAGCAGATAGTTGCGGGCAAAGCCGTTCTTGACGGTGACGACGTCGCCGATACCGCCGAGTTTCTCGATACGTTCGAGCAGGATGATTTCCATGACGCTGCCCTCCTTACTTCACAATGTAGGGGAGCAGGCCGATGTGGCGCGCGCGCTTGATCGCACGGGCCAGCTCGCGCTGCTTCTTGGTGGACACCGCGGTGATCCGCGACGGGACGATCTTGCCGCGCTCCGACAGGTAACCCTGGAGCAGGCGGACGTCCTTGTAATCGATGACCGGTGCGTCCTTCGCGCTGAAGGGGCAGGTCTTGCGGCGGCGGAAAAAGGGTCGTGCCATGATGCTGTTCCTTATTCTTCGCCGGCGCGGTCACGGCCGCGGCCACCGCGGCGTTCCTGCTTGCGCATCATCGCCGACGGACCCTTTTCGAGTTCGTCAACGCGGATGGTGAGCCAGCGGATGATATCTTCGTTGATCGCGGCCTGGCGCTCGACCTCGGCGATCGCATCGCCTTCGACTTCGGCCGACAGCATCACATAATGACCCTTGCGGTTCTTTGCGATCTTGTAGGCGAGCTGCTTGAGGCCCCAGGTTTCGGTCTTGTGAACCTGGCCCTTGTGCTCGGTAATGATGTTGGTGACGGTTTCCGCCAGCGCATCGACCTGAGCCTGGCTCAAGTCCTGACGCGCGATAAAGACATGCTCGTAAAACGGCATGGTTTGCGTCCTTCGATTTGGCCGATCGCTGATTCCGCGCCAATCGCGAAACCCCTCCGGCTGTCGTCCGGCTTTGCGTATTGGTGCAAAGCAAACGGGGCGACAGGCGCAAGGCCTCGCCCCGAATGGGGGCGCCTATACAGGTTTCGGCGACGGAATCAAGCGCGCGCGAGCTTTTCGAGCAGCTCGCGTCCGAACTCGGTGAGGGTGTCGTCGCGTGCGCCGAGGATCAGGATGCGGTCGCCAGCGTGTGCCTCGGCGAGCATGGCCGCGCCGCAATCGTCGCGGCTCGCGATGTGCGCTGCATCGCCGCCGTGCGCGACTATGTCGGCGACCAGCGCTTCGCTCCCGGTACTGCGGTCGACCGTGCCGCCGAAATAGACGGGGTCGCTGACATAGAGCCTGTCGCCCGCGCGCATTCCCGCGGCAAAGCTCGACGCCAGTTCCCTGCCCATTTGGCGCAGGGGGCCATAGCCGTGTGGCTGGAAGAAGATCAGCGCGCGGCCCGGCAATTCGGCAACGGCGGCGAGGGTTGCGGCGACCTTGTCGGGGTTGTGCGCGAAGTCGTCGATGACGGTCACGCCGCCTGCCTGTCCGATGACTTCGTAGCGGCGCGCGAGCCCGGAAAAGTCGGCGAGCGCCGCGACCGATTGCGCGAGGGGGATGTTGAGCGCGCGCGCCGCGGCGATAGCGGCGAGCGCGTTCGCGGCATTGTGTCGCCCGGGCATCCGCAGGCGCACCGCGTGGCTGTCGGCGGCGAAATGGACGGTGAAGCGGCAGCCGTCGGGCAGCGCCTCGAAATCGCTGCCGCGTACCGCTGCGGCATCCGAAAAGCCGAAGCGCATGACGTTGTCGCCACGGAGCAGGGGTGCCGATTCGGGATCGTCGGCATTGACCACCGCAACGCGCGCCTTGGCAGCGAAGTCGCCGAACAATTGGTGCAGTTCATCAAGGCTCTTGTGATCGAGGCTGATGTTGGTGACCACCGCGACGTCGGGCCGATAGAACGCGATCGACCCGTCGCTTTCGTCGACCTCGCTGACATAGGTCGCCATGTCGCCGACAAGGGCACTTGCGAAGGGCGTCTCGCCGCTTGCGAAATTGCGCATATAGGCGCCGTTCATCACCGTGGGATTGCGCCCTGCCTGCGCGAGAATCCAGCCGAGCATTCCGGTGACGGTCGACTTGCCGCTCGTCCCGCCAATGCCGACGCCATGGTCCGCCGCGTTGAACAGCGCGGCGTTGAGGTCGGCGCGCGTGAGGCGCGGCAGGCCGAGGTCGCGTGCGGCGGCGATGTCGGGGACATGATCCTCGACCGCTGCCGATGCGACGAGGGTCTGTCCCGGGGCGACGCCGCTGCCGTCCTGCGCAAAGAGTTCGATGCCTCGGCTCTCGATCCAGTCGAACTTGGCTGCGCTGCGCCCCTGATCGCGGCTGCGGTCGGACCCGGCGACCGATGCACCGCGCGCCGCGACGATCAGCGCCAGGGGCAGCATTCCAGATCCGCCGACGCCGCAAAAGAAATAGGATTTGTTTTCGGACATGCCCGCGCGATATGGGCTTGGCGAAGGGTTTGCAACAAGGGCGACACTCCCTTTCCCGTTCGCATCGAGCGAAGTCGAGATGCCCATCGACTTGGCTCCGGCCTTCGGGGTGTCTCGATCCTTCGACAGGCTCAGGACAGGCTTCGCTCGGCACGAACGGAAATCGAAAGTCGATCTATGCGCATCGGAATCGTCGCCCCGTCGACACCCATATATCCCGACGATGCCGAAGCCGTGCGCGCGGTTGCCGCACTCGGCTACCCCGATGTCGAGCTCGTGTTCGACGAGCAATGTTTTACGGTCCACGGCCATTTCGCGGGCGAGGATGGACATCGCTTTGCTGCGCTGGTCGAAATGGCGAACCGGCCCGACATCGACGCGATCTGGTTCGCGCGCGGCGGATATGGCGCGGCGCGGATTGCCGAGGACGCGGTCGCGGCGATGACCGGTGCCGCGCGCGGCAAGGCTTTCCTCGGCTATTCGGACCAAGGGAATCTGCTCGCCTGCCTCTATCGCGACGGGTTCGACCATGTCGCGCACGGGCCGATGGTCGCCGACATCCGCCGCGAGGGCGGCGATGCGGCGGTGGCGCGCGCGCTCGACTGGCTGGTCGCGCGCGACCCTGCTGCATGCGAGGCGGGGCTGGAGCATGGCGCCCGCCACGCGGCGTTCAACCTGATGACGCTGTCGATGCTGCTCGGCACCCCGCTCGAGCCCGACCTTGCCGGTCATGTGCTGATCGTCGAGGAGGTCAGCGAATATCTCTACGCCTTCGACCGCGCCTTTTTCCACATGGCGACAAGCCTTGGCCCGCGCGGGCTGGCCGGGCTGCGGCTGGGGCGTGTCAGCGACATACCCGACAATGATCGCCCGTTCGGCAGCGATGCCGAGGAAATTGCGCGCTATTGGTGCGACCGCTGCAACATCCCCTGGCTGGGCCGTGCCGACATCGGCCATGACGCAGACAACAAGGTCGTGCCCTTCGGCTTGCATCGCGCGGGGTGAGCGAATAGGCGGCAGGACTCGTCGCCTCCGTGCATACGGGGGCCGCCATCGGGATATCCCGGCGGCGAAAACAAGGAACTCCAACGGTCCCCGCCTTCGCGGGGACGACGATTATGAAGGCAGGGGCATGCGCGCATTCATCTTTCCGGGACAGGGCAGTCAATCGGTCGGCATGGGCAAGGCGCTTGCCGAAGCATCGAGCGTCGCGCGCGAGGTGTTTCAGGAGGTCGACGACGCGCTCGGCCAGCATCTGTTCAAGCTGATGAGCGAGGGGCCCGAGGATCAGCTGACGCTGACCGAGAATGCCCAGCCCGCGATCATGGCGAATGCGATTGCGACCTTGCGCGTTCTCGAAAAGGAGGGCGGCGTGACGCTCGCCGCGAAGGCCGATTATGTCGCGGGGCACAGCCTTGGCGAATATAGTGCGTTGTGCGCCGCGGGCGCGTTCGATCTTGCGACGACAGCACGGCTTTTGAAGACGCGCGGGCAGGCGATGCAGGCCGCGGTGCCCGTCGGCGTCGGCGCGATGGCGGCGCTGCTCGGCGCCGACATCGACACCGCGCAAAAGCTCGCCGATACGGCGGCCGACGGCGAGGTCTGCACCGTCGCGAACGACAACGACCCGTCGCAGGTCGTGATCTCGGGCCACAAGGGCGCGGTCGAGCGCGCCGTCGCGCTGGTCAAGGATTACGGGATCAAGCGCGGCGTGTTGCTCCCCGTGTCGGCGCCCTTCCACTGCCCGCTGATGCAGCCCGCCGCCGATGCAATGGCCGAAGCGCTCGGTACGAACCCGCCCGCCGCGCCGCTCGTCCCCGTTGTCGCGAATGTGACGGCGGCCCCGGTGAGCGACGCCGCTGAAATCCGCGATCTGCTTGTTCAACAGGTCACCGGCCGCGTCCGCTGGCGCGAAAGCGTGCGCGCGATGGAGGATATCGGGGTCGGCCAGTTCGTCGAATTCGGCGGCAAGGTGCTCGGGCCGATGGTCAAACGCAGCGCGTCGGGCGAGGTCGAGGTGACGAGCCTGATCTCGATGGACGATATCGAGGCGCTCATCAAAGCGCTCTGAATTTCGCATATCAGGAGAATTTTCATGTTCGATCTTACCGGCATGACTGCCCTTGTTACCGGCGCTTCGGGCGGCATTGGCTCGGCCATCGCGCAGGCGCTGGCGGCGCAGGGGGCGCGGCTGGCGGTTTCGGGGTCCAATGCCGACAAGCTGAACGCGTTTCGCGATACGCTGGGCGGCGATCATGTCGCCCTGCCGTGTAACCTTGGCGACGCCGATGCCGTCGATGCGCTGGTCCCTTCGGCGGTCGAGGCGCTGGGCGGAAAGCTCGACATCCTCGTCAACAACGCCGGCGTCACGCGCGACAATCTGATCCTGCGGATGAAGGATGACGAATGGTCCGATGTCATCCGGATCAACCTCGAGGCCAATTTTCGCCTCGCGCGCGCCGCGGCGAAGCCGATGATGAAGGCGCGCTTCGGGCGCATCATCTCGATCACCAGCGTCGTCGGCGCGACGGGCAATCCGGGGCAGGCCAATTATGCGGCGTCGAAGGCAGGCGTCACCGGCATGGCCAAGGCGCTCGCGCAGGAGCTCGCAAGCCGCGGCGTCACCGTGAACTGCGTCGCGCCCGGCTTTATCGCGACGGCAATGACCGCCGACCTGCCCGACGCGCAGAAAGAAGCGCTCAACACGCGAATCCCCGCAGGCCGGATGGGCGAGGGGAACGACATTGCCGCGGCGGTCGTCTATCTCGCGTCGAAGGAAGCGGGCTATGTTACCGGCCAGACACTTCATGTTAATGGCGGGATGGCGATGCTGTCGTAATGCGGCTTTGGCGCCGGCCACGAAAGGAACAGCAATGATGAAGGCATTTCCGGCTGGCCTGGTGCTGATGCTGGCCGCCCTGCCGGCGGCGACCGCGGCGCAGGAGGGCGCCAAGCTCGACTGCGGCGTGGCCGGCATGGACGTCGGACAAAGGTCGCTGCTCGGGTCGGCGATGGTTGGCGAAGGCGCCGCCGACGCGCAAGAGGCGCTGATCAAGGAACTCGCCGCTATCGTCGACGGCTGCGCCGAATCGCAGGGAATAGCGGCGGATCTCAAGACCGCCTATTTCGACTACAGCATCGCGCGCGTCGCGCGCGAATGGCTGAGCAGCCGTATGGCCGAATCGAATATGTCGACGGTCGTGATCGACCGCGCGCTCGATTTCGGCCCCACGGGCGCCAATCCCGACCTGTCGCAGGAAATGAGCGAGGAGCAGATCATGAAGATCGTCCAGGCCTATATCGACAGCGGCGTCGACATCGAAAAGGTCGATCCCAAGATCTGGGAACTGGTGGGCGCCTATGCGGCGTCGACGTCCATCTATTGGAACCGGCGCAAGAATTTCCTCGATTGATCGAACGCCGGGGCGGTATCGCTCCGCCCCGGCGCGACAATCAGAAGCTGGCGCGCGCCGTCAGGCGGAAATCGCGGCCGGCGAGCGGGACATAATCCTTCGTAAAGCTCGCGTGGCGGCGCGCCTCGACGTCGAAGATATTGTTTGCGGCCAGCGTCAGCGTCAGATTCTTTGCCGCGGGCAGGGGGCGCCAGCTGATCGACGCATTCACCAGCGTGAAGCCCTTGGTCGGCGTTTCGAATTCGGCGATGCGCGTCTGGTCGTCGGTCCATTCGACCTCGACGCGTGCGTCGAGCCGTTCGCCCTGCGCCTCGATCCCGCCGAGCACGCGCAGCGGCGGAATACGCGGGACATGCTGGTTGACGCCGCCGCGGATCTTGGCGCGCGTCATGTCGGCGGTGACGTCGCCGACGATGTTGAAGCCGCCGAACTGTGCGAGCCGCGCGCTCGCTTCGGCCTCGAAACCCCACACGCGCGCATCGTTCTGGAAATATTGGAAGACAGGAAGCTCGTCCTCTTCGTCTCCGGTCGCCGCCGAATAGATGAAATCGTCGAACCAGTTGGCATAGCCGGTGAGCGCGACGTTGAACGCGTCGCTGCGATATTTGACCGAGGCTTCGACGCCCCAGCTGGCTTCGCGCCTGAGGTCGGGGTCGCCGACCTCGAACGCCTGCGTCGCGATGTGCGGGCCGTTCGAGAATAGCTCCTCGGCCGACGGCGCACGCACCGCGCGCGCGACCGATGCGCCGATCTTGGCGCCTTCGGCAATGTCATAGGTCGCGCCGAGCGCGCCCGAGAAGGCGTTGAAGCGGCGCTCGACGCCCAGGCTCGGCGCGCGGACGCTGGTGGTTTCGAAGCGCGCGGCGCCTTCAATGCCAAGCGGGCCTGCCGTCAATTCCTGCAGGGTGAAGACAGCGAACTGGTCGGTCAGGTTGCGCGGGACGAATGCCTCGGCGCCCACGGCGTCGAAATCGCGGTGCGAATATTGGACGCCGCTTGCGCCGCGCCAGCCGCCGCGATCGTTCTGGGCGAGCTCCAGGCGGCCCTCGACGCCCTGGTTGGTAAAGACGGTCCCGACCTCGTCGCCCTCGAACTCGGTGTGTTCATAGTCGGCGAAGCCGGCGCGGATGCGGAGCTTGTCGAAAAGGCCGTCGCCGAGCTCGACTTCGCCGCGCAGGTCGGCGCGCCATTGCTTGAGGCCGATCGTGACGGCCTCTTCGCCATGACCTTCCCCTTCCTCTCCTTCTTCCTCGCCCTCTTCGTGATGATGTTCGGTTCCGGGTCGGCTCGGCACGCCATATTTGCTGTCGTAATAGGAAACCGACACGCCCAACTGGCCGCCTTCGTTGATGAGCGAAAGGCCGCCCGCCGCGGTCCAGGTTTCGCTTGCCGTGTTGGCGATCTTGCCGCGAGCATTCGCCTGTTCGGTCAGTTCGGCCGCCTCTTCGGCATGGCCCTCTTCGGCTTCTTCTTCGGCAAGGTCGAGCAGTTCGCTGCGCAGCCCGGGGGCAAGAACGAAACCGCCCGAACGCAGGTTGCCGGTCTTGCGCCAGCTGCCGTCGAGATGCGCGACAATCTGCGGCGTCAGCGCGACGTCGACCGAGGCGCCGACATTGCCGTCATCGGCCGCCGTCGCAAAGCCGCCGATGGCGTCGAAGTGGACATGGTCGGCGGGAACCTTGCGCGGGATGCGGCGGTCGAACAGATTGACCGCGCCGCCGATCGCCTGGCTACCGAACAGAAGCACCGCGGGGCCGCGCAGGATTTCGACGCGTTCGACGGTCAGCGGGTCGATCGTCACCGCATGGTCGGCCGAGGTGTTCGACACGTCGATCGATCCGATACCGTCGGTGAGCACGCGCACGCGCTCGCCCGAAAAACCGCGCAGGACGGGGCGCGAGGCGCCGGGGGCGAAGCTGGTCGCCGACACGCCCGGCTGGCGCGTCAGGCTGTCGCCGATCTGTCCGCGCAGGTCGCGCGCCAGCTCGTCGCCCTCCAGCACCGACACATTGCCGAGGATGTCGAGACTGCGGACATAGGGCGCGGTCACGATAATCGGCTCGCCCGTGTGCACATCGTCGTTGCCCGTCGGCGCCCGGTCTTGTGCATAGGCGGGGGCGGCAAGGAGCAGCGCGAGCGTGACCGTTGCGGAGGGGAGCATGTGCATGGAATATTCCTGTTTCAGTTCGATTTCGCGCGTCGCAGTAATGTTATATAGTTACTATTGCAAGGCCCCGCGCGGGGATTTGCGACCGCTGGCCGAAGGAAACAGGCCGCTCGTCGATGAAGATCGGCAATCGCCCCGCGAAGCGAAGCTGTCTTGCGGGGGCGGAACGGCGAGCCTAGATCATGGGGCATGATCATAGCTGAAAACAGCCTCGACCTGATCGGCAATACACCGCTCGTATTGCTGAAGGGGCCGAGCGAAGACACGGGCTGCGAAATCTGGGGCAAATGCGAATATGCCAACCCCGGCGGCTCGGTAAAGGACCGCGCGGCGCTCTATATCGTCCGCGACGCAGAGGCGAACGGACTGCTGCGTCCGGGCGGCACCATCGTCGAGGGCACGGCCGGCAACACCGGAATCGGGCTCGCGCTCGTCGGCAATGCGCTGGGGTACAAGACGATTATCGTCATGCCCGACAATCAGAGCGCCGAAAAAATGGCGACGATCCGCGCGCTCGGCGCCGAACTCGTGCTCGTCCCACCCGCACCTTTTGCCAATCCCGGGCATTTCGTCCACACCTCGCGCCGCATCGCCGAGGAAACCGAAAATGCCGTCTGGGCGAACCAGTTCGACAATATCGCCAACCGCAAGGCGCATGTCTGCGGCACTGCCGAGGAAATCTGGGAACAGATGGATGGCCGCGTCGACGGTTTCACCTGCGCGGCAGGGACCGGCGGCACCATCGCGGGCACCGGCTTGGGTTTGAAGGCGAAAGATGCCGACGTCGTCGTCGCGCTCACCGATCCGCACGGCGCCGGGCTCTATAATTATTACCAGTGCGGCGAGTTGAAGCCCGAAGGGTCGAGCGTTGCCGAAGGCATCGGCCAGAACCGCATCACCGCCAACCTCGACGGTGCGCCGATCGATACGCAGTTCCGCATTTCGGATGCCGAAGGGCTGGCGATCGTTCGCCGCCTGCTCGACGAAGAGGGGCTGTGCCTCGGCCTGTCGTCGGGAATCAATGTTGCGGGCGCAATGGCGCTTGCGCGCAAGCTCGGTCCCGGAAAACGCATCGCAACCATCCTGTGCGACAGCGGGTTCCGCTATCTGTCGACGCTCTACAACCCCGAGTGGCTGGCGAGCAAAGGATTGGCGGAGGCCGCGGCATGAACGGCAATCAATATGAAGCCCCGATTCCGGCGGTCGCGCCGCCGCAGCCCGAGCCGACGAACGATTCGATGCGGCGGCTTCAGATCGGCGTCGCCGGGGTGCTGACCGTGCTGCTGCTCGTCGGTATGGCGGGATTGATCGGCGACCGCGCCCGCGAGAAAGTTGCAGAAGACGCCGCCGCAACCGAAACAGTCAAGATGCCGGGCGACGAGAAGGCGGGCGCTGCGCCGCTCGAAGAGTTGGGCGTCCAGCCGGTGTCCAAGGAGTCGAAGGACGTGAACGCCCAACCGGGGGCCAAGGTGCCGCAGGCGGCGTCTTCGGCAACGGTTCCCGACCTCGAACCCGACCCCGCCCTCGAACGCGCGCGCCAGTCGGCCAAGTGAGCGCCGCGCGCGTGGCCGGGGCGCGCATTTTATCGGCTGGCGTGGCCTATGCCGCTCCCGCGTTGCTGCTCGGCTGGTATCTTGGCGGCCAGGCGCTGACCGGCCGGGTCGATGCATGGCTGGCCGTTCCCCTGTTGATGCCGGGTGCGCTCCTCCATGCGCGGCTGATGCGTGACACCGATCGGGCAGGCCGCGCGTGGGCAGCCGTTGCCGCGCTGGCATTGCTGATTGCGTTGCAGGGCGCGCTGCACCTCATTTTGGCAGCGCGGCCAGGTGTTCCGGCCTTGCTGGTCACGGCCCTTGCCGGCGCAGTTTGCCTGACGGCGGCGCAGGCACTCGATAAGGTCGCCGTGCGCTGGCCGCGGGCGGTACGCTGGCCGGCTTCGCTGCTCGCCGTGCTCTTGTGGTTCGCCGGGTCGCACGGCACGATCGCGTTGCTGCACCGCGGCGGCGGCGAGCCGGCCGTGCGGCCGGTCGCGGTCATGCTTTCCGGATTGCCGCTGCGCTGGGGCGGCGCTGCGGATCTCGCGTCGATGCTCGACCGCGGGCCTGCCGATCATCCCGTTCTCGTCCAACTCGACCGCGCGGTCGACCTGCGCCTCGTCGATAGCCTTGAGGCGCTGCCGCCCGACGCGCGATTGCTTCTGGCGCATCCACGCGCGCTGGCGCCTGCCGATCTGGTTCGCATCGATGACCATGTCCGCAAGGGCGGGGAAGCGATCCTCTTTGCCGACGCATTGTCGAGCTGGCCGCCGCCGTATCCGCTGGGCGATCCGCGCAACCCGCCGATTACCAGCCTGCTGACCCCGCTGCTCGACCATTGGGGTGTCGAGCTTGCCGCGCCCGCGCCGGCCGATCAGGTCGATGTGCCGATCCAGCTTTCCCGCGAGGGGCCATTGCTGCGCCTCCATTCTGCGGGCCGCTTTGTTCGCCTCCCGTCGACCTGCCGCGCCCTCGGCGGCGGTGCAGTGGCGGAATGCCGCATCGGCGCGGGGCGCGCCCTGATCGTCGGCGATGCCGACCTGCTGCACGAAAGTCAGTGGCGGTCGCCGCTGGCGTGGGCGCCCTGGTTGCGGCGCGCCGACACGATGGCGTGGCTTCCGGCCCGGTTGCGCGGTGATGCCTGGGATAGCCGGATCGCGCCGCTGTGGATTCGTCCGCGCGGCGACTGACGCCATCCCCCTCTAATTTCTGACATTTTGGCGTTTGGGAGCGGGCCTTCGTTCGTCTGCGTCCCCGACCTGTCGACCATTCGCCCCGATTTTACCGCCAAATGGGCATGATTTCCCTATTCCACCCTAAATTTCCCCTTTTCACCCCAATCGATAGTTGATACTCAGGTGGCGGAGAGGGGCAATCTCCACCTGAGTCTTTCGGCGCGAAATCGGTGATTCCGCGATCAGGAAAATATTGCCCGGAGGCGCGAGACGGGGGGCTAAAGCGATGGCGATTGTGACGCCCGGCCGTTATTCGGGCACCAACTTCGCCGCAATCGATGGCAAGGGGCGCATCGCCGTTCCTTCGCAGTTCCGCAACAATGTGCCCCTCAATGCGGACGGCCAGCGCGTGCTCTGGGTTGGTTTCCACGAAAAGCTGCCGTGCCTCGTTGCCTATGGCCAGGACCAGTATGACCGGCTGATCGACGAAATCGAACGCGACCGCGAAACGGCGCTCGCGCGCAATCTCGACTTTGACGAGGATGAGGCGTCGAAAAAGCGGTTCAGCTATACCGAGCCCTATGCGCTCGACGACAGCGGGCGCTTCCTTCCCAATTTCACCGCGCGGGACCGCGTCGGCGACGGCGGCGCGACCGCCTTTGTCGGGTCGGGTCGCCGCTTCGAAATCTGGTGGCTGCCGACGCTCGCCGAATGCGTGGAGGCCGACCCGGTGCTCCAGCGGCTCGCCAAGGCGTGGGAAGAAACGAAGGGGAAGGGGCGCAAGTGACCGACCTCGCTCGAGATCCCCGTCACGATCCGGTCCTTCGCGAAGAAGTCATCGCTGCTCTCGCCATCGCCCCCGGCGAGCGTCACGTCGATGCGACCTTCGGCGCGGGCGGCTATACGCGCGCGATGCTCGCCGCGGGCGCCGAGGTGGTTGCGTGCGACCGCGACCCCGATGCGATTGCCGAAGGGCAGGCGCTCGTCGAAGAGGCGGAAGGTCGGCTGACGCTGATCCACGGTCGTTTCGGCGAAATCGACCGGCTGCTCGCCGAGCGCGGCATCGACGCGGTCGACGGCATCACCTTCGATATCGGCGTGTCGTCGATGCAGCTCGATCAGGGCGAGCGCGGGTTTTCGTTCCAGAAGGACGGGCCGCTCGACATGCGTATGGCGCAGGAGGGCGAAAGTGCTGCCGACTGGCTGAACCGCGCCGACGAAGCGGAAATCGCGGATGTGCTCTATCATTATGGCGACGAACGCCAGTCGCGCCGCGTTGCGCGTGCCATCGTTGCGGCGCGCCCGCTGTCGCGCACCGGCGAACTCGCCGCGGTAATCCGCAAGGCGCTCCGCCACCCGCCGGGCGCGCCCAAGGATCCCGCAACCAAAAGCTTTCAGGCGATCCGTATCCACATCAATGCCGAACTCGACGAGCTGGTCGCGGGGCTGAGTGCCGCCGAGCGCCTGTTGCGCCCCGGCGGCCGCCTCGCGGTGGTCAGCTTTCACAGCACCGAGGATCGCATCGTGAAGAACTTCCTGCGCGAACGCAGCGGCGGCGACGCCGCCGGTTCGCGCCACCGGCCCGCGCCGCTCCCTCTGGCGCGGGCCGCCACTTTCGAACCCCCGGCGCGCAAGGTGCGGCCGGGCAAGGCCGAAGAGGCACGCAACCCGCGTGCCCGCTCGGCAACATTGCGTAGCGCAGTCCGGACCGCGGCTCCCGCCTGGCCCGGCAATTCGACCCAAGGAAAGACAGGCAAGGAGGCGATGTCATGTTGATGGCTGCTCGCAAGCTCCAGGGAATCGGCCTGGTGCTTCTCGTGCTCATATTCGCGATGATGCTCTATCCCGTGTCGCTCAAGGTTGCGGCGACGCGCAGCGAGCTGTCGCAGATCGAAAAGGATATCGAACGGACGCGCGGCAATATCCGCTACCTCGAATCCGAGCTCGCGGTGCGCGCCTCGATGCGCCAGCTCGAACAGTGGAACGCCGAATCCTTCGGCTATTCAGCCCCGTCGGCATCGCAATATCTGGAAAACGAGCGCCAGCTCGCGTCGCTCGACGGGCTGCCGCGCGCCCGCGGCGCCAACGAGGTCGCGCCGGTGCTGATGGCGATGGTGTCGCCTGTTGCGGTGGCCGAGGCGCCGAAGACGAGTCCCGTCGCCAAGCCCGCCGACAAACCCATCGTGCTCGCGCAGGCCGCCCCGGTTGCCAGCGACGTGCGCAGCGACGTCACGCCGAGGATGACGCCGACGCGGCGACGCGAGCAGCTCAAGATGATCGAGGATCAGCTGCTTGCCGACTCGACGCTCGCCGAACTCAAGCGCGCCGCCGCGCGCGAAGCTGCGGAGGGCAAGACCGCGCAATGAACACGCTGGTCGTCCGTCCGGCCCGAGTTCGTACCGCAGGAGTGCGGCAGCAGATATTGCTGACCGCGCAGCAGCGGCTGATGATCCTGATGCTGCTGTTCATGGCGGCCTTTTTCCTCGTGTCGGTGCGCCTTGTCTATTTCGCGCTGTTCGATACCGGGTCGGGGCGCGGGCAGGGGGCGTCGACCTTCGTGCCGGCGCGCGCCGACATCGTCGATCGCAACGGTGTCCCGCTCGCGCGCACGATCGACGGCTATTCGATCCGCGTCGTGCCCGAAAAGCTGCTCAACGACCGCAATTATCTGGCGGACGAGCTGGTCAAGATTTTCCCTGACACCTCGCGTACCGAGTTTCTCGCCAAACTCAATGGGCCGCGCCCGACCTATATCCGCCGCCGCGCGCTCCCCGACCAGGTTGCGGCGGTGAATGCGATCGGCGATGTCGGCTTCGATTTCCCGCGCGAAAAGGAACGCCTCTATCCGCAGCTGAGCCTCGCGGCGCATGTGCTTGGCTTTACCAATGCCGAAGGGCATGGCATCACCGGCGTCGAGGGCGCTTTCGACAAGCGCCTGATCGACGATGCGACGCGCGCCGATCCGCTCGCGCTGTCGATCGACGCGCGTGTGCAGGGCGTGCTCGAAAGCGAGCTCGGCAACGCTGTGACCAACCTGGAAGCCTTGGGCGGCGCGGGAATCATCCTCGACGTCCATACCGGCGAAGTCCTCGCGATGACGTCGCTCCCGACCTATAATCCGAACAAGCTGCTGGGCAGCGACCCCGCGACCCGCCGCAACGCGGTGACGTACAATCTTTACGAACTCGGTTCGACCTTCAAACCGCTGACGGTTGCAGCGGCGATCGACGCGGGCACGGTGACGAGCATGGCGCGCCGCTACGACGCGACCGAGCCGCTGGCGATTGCCGGCTTCCGCATCCGCGACAGCCACCCGTCGCGTCGCTGGCTCAACGTTCCCGAAACGCTGATCCACAGCTCGAACATCACCACCGCGCGCATCGCCGACGAGCTTGGGCGCGAAAATATGGAAAAGCTGTTCCGCGACCTCGCGTTCGATGGTCGGCCCGAAATCAACATCAGCGAACGCGCCTTCCCGCTCTGGCCCAAGGATTGGGGCCGGCTGACGACGATGACGACCAGCTATGGCCACGGCATTGCGGTGACGCCGCTGCACCTCGCCAACGCCTATGCGACGCTCGTTAACGGCGGCATCTATCGTCCCGCGACGCTGACCAAGCTAGGCGACAAGGCGCCGCCCAAAGGACGCCGCGTGTTCAAGGCGGCGACGAGCGCGCGGATGCGCCAACTTCTCCGCCTCATCGTCTCCGACGGCACCGGAAAGCAGGCCGAGGCGCCCGGCTTCCGCGTCGGCGGCAAGACGGGCAGCGCCGAAAAGCCGGGCGTTGGCGGTTATCGCCGCAGCTCGGTCGTCGCGACCTTTGCTGCCGCCTTTCCGATGGACAATCCGCGCTATGTCGTCGTCGCGATGATCGACGAGCCAAAGGGGAACGCCTATAGTTCGGGGCAGCGCACCGCCGGGTGGACCGCGGCGCCGGTCGTGCGCAAGGTCGTCACACGCGCGGGACCGATGCTCGGCGTATATCCCGACGAAAGCCGCGACGTCGACGTGTCCGAGCTGACACCCCTGCTGTGGAGAAACGGGGAAGATCAATAATGCGTCTGGCGACGCTATTTCCTGAAGTCGATTTGGAGGGTGCAAACCCGGTGGTGACGGGGCTGGCCATCGATCACCGCAAGGTTGCGCCGGGCACGCTGTTCGGCGCTTTCGTCGGCGAGAAATTCAACGGCGAGGACTTTATTCCGGCGGCCGTTGCTGCGGGCGCCGTCGGGGTGGTCGCGCGGCCCGAAGCGCGCGTCGAGGGCGCCGCGCATATCGCCGACGCCAATCCGCGCCGCGCCTTCGCGATTGCCTCCGCGCGCTTCTTTCACCGTTTTCCGGCGACCAGCGTCGCAGTGACGGGCACGAACGGCAAAACGTCGACCGTCGAAATGACGCGCCAGCTGTGGCGAATGGCGGGATTTCATGCGGCGTCGATTGGCACGCTCGGCATAACCACATCGACCGATCGCGCGACGACCGGGCTGACGACGCCCGACATCGTGACCTTCCTCAGCAATATGTCGGGCCTCGCCGCCGAGGGCGTGACGCACGCGGCGTTCGAGGCGTCGAGCCACGGTCTCGACCAGCATCGCACCGAAGGGCTGCCGGTAAAGGCCGCCGCCTTCACCAATCTCAGCCACGATCATCTCGATTATCATGGGACGATGGAGGCCTATCTCGCCGCCAAGCTGCGCCTGTTCTCGGAGGTCGTCGCCGACAACGGCACGGCGGTCGTGTGGAGCGACGACGGTGCGTCGCGCGCGGTGATCGAGGCGGCGGAGGCGCGCGGCCTGCGCCTGTTGACGGTCGGAGCGGCGGGCGAGACGCTGCGCCTCGTCGCGCGGGCGCCCACCCAACTCGGCCAGTCGCTTGTGATCGCCGCCGAGGGGCAGGAACATCGCATCGACCTGCCGCTGATCGGCGCATACCAGGCCGCCAATGCTCTGGTCGCGGCGGGCCTCGTCATCGCGACAGGCGGACGGACCGGACAGACGCTTGCCGACCTCGCACGGCTCCAGCCGGTTCGCGGTCGGCTCGAGCGTGCCGCGATCACGCGCTCGGGCGCTCCGGTCTATGTCGACTATGCCCATACGCCCGATGCCATCGCCGCGGCGCTCGACGCGCTGCGTCCGCATGCGTCGGGCCGACTGATCCTCGTGTTCGGGGCGGGCGGCGACCGCGACCAGGCAAAGCGCCCCGAAATGGGCAAGGTCGCAGCGGCGAAGGCCGACCTCCTCTTCATCACCGACGACAATCCGCGCGGCGAGGACCCGGCGCTGATCCGCGCCGCCATCGCCGAGGGGGCGCCCGGCGCCGAAGTGATCGGCGACCGGCGTACCGCGATTGCCGCTGCCATCGCGGCCGCAGGGACCGACGACATTGTGTGCGTCGCCGGCAAGGGCCACGAACAGGGCCAGATCGTCGGGCGCGGCGACGAAATGCGCGTCATTCCCTTTGACGATGTCAGCGTGGCGCGCGAGGAGGCGGCATGACGTCGCTCTGGACTTCGCGCGCGATTGCCGATGCGACTGGCGGAACCGCCAGCGCCGACTTCACCGTGGGCGGCGTCGCCTTCGACTCGCGCGAGGTGACCAAAGGCGATCTTTTCATCGCGATGAAGGGCGAGGAAACCGACGGGCATAAATTCATCGGCAAGGCGATCGAGGCGGGCGCGGCGGGCGTGATCTGCGAAACCGCGATCGACCACCCGCACGTCCGCGTAGCGGACAGTGCTGCTGCGCTGGATGCGCTCGGTGCCGCGTCGCGGTCGCGCAGTCGTGCGCGGATTATCGGCGTGACGGGATCGGCGGGCAAGACGGGGACGAAGGAGGCATTGTTCGCTGCGCTCGACCGCTTCCGTCCCGGCAAGGCGCATCGTTCGGTCAAAAGCTATAACAACCATGTCGGCGTTCCGCTCAGCCTCGCGCGCATGCCTGCGTCTTCCGATTATGGCGTGTTCGAAATGGGGATGAATCACGCGGGCGAGCTTGCCGCGCTGACGCGGCTCGTCCGTCCGCACGTCGCCATCGTCACGACGATTGCCCCCGCGCACATGGAGTTTTTCGGCAGCGAAGAAGCCATCGCCGACGCGAAGAGCGAGATTTTCGAGGGGCTCGAACCCGGCGGCACCGCCATCATCCCCTTTGACAGCCCGCATTACGCGCGGCTGCGTGCGAAGGCCGAGCGTCACGCCGCGCATGTCGTGAGCTTTGGCCTTGGCAAGGAGGCCGATGTGCGCGCGGTCGACTGGCTGCCCGACGGTAACGGCGGGTCGCTCGTCACGGCACAGGTGCAGGACGCGCTACTCTGCTTCACCATCGCGCAGGCGGGCGAGCATTGGGTATCGAACGCGCTGGCGGTGCTCGCCGCGGTCAAGGCCGTGGGCGGCGACCTGCCCGCCGCGGGGCTGGCTTTCGCCGAAATGGCCGGACTCGCCGGACGCGGCGCGCGCCATCGGGTCGCGGTGCCGGGCGGGCATATCCTCGTCATCGACGAAAGCTATAACGCCAACCCCGCGTCGATGGCTGCGACCATCGGCGGGCTTGCAAACGAATCTGCCGAGCGCCGCGTCGCGATTCTCGGCGCGATGCGCGAGCTGGGTGAGGGGAGCGACGCCTATCATGCGGCGCTCGCCGCTCCGCTCGTCGCTGCGGGAGTGCAGTTCGCCCTGCTTGTCGGGCCGGAAATGGCGCCGCTCGCCAAAGCGCTTGAGGGGCAGATGGATTTCGCGCATGTGGCCGCGCACCAGGACGCGGTCGCGCGGCTTGGCGACCTGATCAGGCCCGGCGACGCCGTGCTGGTCAAGGGATCGAACAGCGTCGGACTGTCGCATGTCGTGGCAGCGCTGACGGACGGGGATATTTGATGCTTTATTGGCTGGCGGAATGGCTTGGCTTTCCGGGGGCGCTCAATCTCATCCGCTATCTGAGTTTTCGCTCGGGCGCCGCCGTGGCGACCGCGCTGATCCTCGGGCTGTGGATCGGTCCGCGCTTCATCCTGATGCTGCGCGCGCGGCAGGGCAAGGGACAGCCGATCCGCGACGACGGGCCGCAGAGCCATTTGTCGAAAAAAGGTACGCCCACGATGGGCGGGCTGATGATCCTGGTGTCGCTGATCGTGTCGGCACTGCTGTGGATGGACCTGTCCAACCGCTTCGTCTGGGCGTGTCTGTTCGTGACCGCGGGGTTCGCGGTCGTCGGCTTCCTCGACGATCTCGACAAGGTCACCAAGGCGAGCCATCGCGGGATTCCGGGGCGGGTGCGCTTGCTGGTCGAATTTGTTATCGCCGGAATCGCTGTGCTGCTGATCGTATCGCGCACAGGGACCGATCTTTATCTGCCGTTTTTCAACGATGTCGTGATCCCGCTGGGGCCGCTCTATTATGTCTTTGCGATGGTGCTCATTGTCGGTTTCGGCAATGCGGTGAACCTGACCGACGGGCTCGACGGACTCGCGACCTTCCCCGTCATGATCGCGGCGCTGACCTTCCTCGTCATCGTCTATCTGTCGGGCAATGTGAAATTCGCGGGCTACCTTGGCATCCCGCATGTCCCGGGCGCGGGCGAGCTTGCCATATTCGCGGCGGCGATCATCGGGGCATGTCTGGCCTTTCTATGGTTCAACGCGCCGCCCGCGGCGGTGTTCATGGGCGACACCGGCAGCCTCGCGCTCGGCGGCGCGCTGGCGACAATGGCGGTAACCGCGCAACACGAACTGGTGCTGGTTCTCGTTGGCGGATTGTTCGTCGTCGAGGCGCTGTCGGTCATCATCCAGGTCTTCTGGTACAAAAGGACGGGCAAGCGGGTGTTCCGCATGGCCCCCATCCACCATCATTTCGAGCAGCTCGGCTGGCCCGAGTCGACGGTCGTCATCCGTTTCTGGATCGTCTCGATCGTCCTCGCGCTGGCAGGGCTTGCGACCTTGAAACTGCGGTGATCACCTCGCGGGCCTTTGCCGGTCACCGCTTTGCGGTGTTGGGACTGGCGCGCTCGGGTCTCGCGACCGTCGAAGCGCTGATCGCGAGCGGCGCGGGCGTCACCGCGTGGGACGAGCGCGAAGAAGCGCGCGACGAGGCGATGGCGCTCGGCGCCGATATCGGCGATCCATTGACCATCGACCTGATCGGCTTTTCGGGCGTCGTCGTCTCGCCCGGCGTCCCGCTCAATCGCCACCCGATCGCCGCGCACGCACGCGAGGCGCATGTTCCGGTCATCGGCGACGTCGAGCTGTTTGCCGAAGCGCGGCCCGACCTGCCGCCACACAAGGTCGTCGGCATCACCGGCACCAACGGCAAGTCGACGGTGACCGCGCTTGTCACGCATATGCTCGAAAGCGCGGGGCGCTCCGTGCTGATGGGCGGGAACATCGGCCTGCCCATCCTCGCGCGCGATCCGCTTCCCGACGGGGGCGTCTATGTGCTCGAACTGTCGAGTTACCAGATCGATCTGACGCACAAACTTTCCTGCGACGTCGCGGTGCTCACCAATATCTCGCCCGATCACCTCGACCGCTACGACGGCTTCGAAGGCTATGTCGCGTCCAAGGCGCGGCTCTTCGGCCTCCAGCATCGCGACCAGGTGGCGATCGTGGCGACCGACGACGGCCCGTCGAAAGCGGTCGCGAGCCATATCAACCACCGCCTCCACCGCGTTTCGGCAAAGGACATCGACCCTGCCGACCAGGCGCGCTGGCCGGCGCTCCAGGGGCCGCACAATGCGCAGAACGCCGTCTGCGCGATCGCCGTGTGCCGCGTCCTTGGCCTGAACGACGAGCAGATCGAGCGCGGGCTCGCGACCTACAAGTCGCTCCCGCACCGGATGGAATTGGTCGGCGAAGCCCGTGGTGCCCGCTGGTATAATGACAGCAAGGCGACCAATGCGGCTTCCGCTGCACCGGCGCTGGCGGCATTCCCGCCGGCGCCGGACCAGCGTTTGCACTGGATCGCGGGAGGGCAGGCAAAGGGCGACGGACTGGAAGCGTGCCGCCCCTGGTTCGGTCACGTCAAGCGCGCCTATCTGATCGGCGAGGCGATGGAGAGTTTCGCGGCGGAGATCGGCGACGCCATCCCGGTCGAGTGCGCGGGCGATCTGGCGACCGCAGTCGCGCGTGCGGCCGAGGCCGTCGGCGAGGGCGATGTCGTGCTGTTGTCGCCCGCCTGCGCCTCGTTCGACCAGTTCAAGGACTATGAGGCGCGCGGCGACAGCTTCCGCGCTGCGGTGCAGGCGCTGGGGGGGGGATGAGCCGATGGCCGGGGGAAGCGACAATCTTGACGCGACCGAACGCCCGCTGATAGCCGCGGCGCGCAATGCGAAACGGCGCGGCCCGCGCCTCAGCCGCGCCGACCGCACGCCGCTCGGCCTGTGGTTCTGGGAAATCGACCGCGTGCTGCTGATGCTCGTGATGATGCTGGTTGCCGTTGGGCTGGTCGCGGTCGCGGCAGCCTCGCCCGTCGCCGCGCAGAAATTGTCGACGACGACCGCCAGCCTCGATCCGCTTTATTTTTTCTATCGCCAGATCATGTGGGTCATCGTCGGCGTGCCTGCGATGCTTGCCGTTTCGATGCTGCCTAAGCCGCAGGCAAGGCGCTTCGCCATTTATGGGACGCTCTTTTTCCTGTTTCTGCTGTTCCTCGTCCCGCTCATCGGAACGGCGGTCAACGGCGCGCAGCGCTGGATCGGGAGCGGTGTGTTCCGGCTTCAGCCGTCCGAATTTCTGAAGCCGCTGTTCGCAGTCTCGCTCGCCTGGATATTGTCGCTGCGCCTGCAGGATCAGAGCCTGCCGGTCGTTCCCCTGTCCTTCGTGCTGACCGGGGTTATCGCCGCGCTGCTGATGGCGCAGCCCGACCTCGGCCAGACGATCATTTTTGCGGCGACCTGGTTCGTGCTCGTGCTCGTCGCCGGACTGTCGATGCGCATCCTGTGGGGGCTCGTCGGTGCGGGTTTTGCAGGACTTGTCGCTGCCTATTTCTTCTATCCGGTGGCGCAGCAGCGCATCAACATCTGGCTCTTTGCCGAGGGCGACAGTTTTCAGGTCGACAAGGCGCATGCGACGCTCACCGCCGGGGGACTGATCGGAACGGGGCCGGGGGCGGGTCTTGCCAAGTTCCAGCTTCCCGAAGCACATACCGACTATATTTTTTCGGTGATCGGCGAGGAGTTCGGTATGATCGCGTGCATCGCGATCGCGCTGCTCTATCTGGCGATTATCGTGCGCGTGCTCATACGCCTGCTTGACGAGGAAGACAGTTTCCTGATCCTTGCCGTTGCGGGGCTGATCGCGCAGTTCGGCGGGCAGGCGACGATCAACATGGCGGTGAACACCCAGCTCTTCCCGTCGAAGGGGATGACCCTGCCGTTCATCAGCTATGGCGGATCGTCGTTCATCGCTTTGTCGATCGGCATGGGTTTGCTCTTGTCGCTGACCCGGCGAAACCCCTATGCGGCGCGGGTGTCGATGACCCGCAACTGGAACAAGAAATGACCGCCCGAAAATGACAGCGACGCGCCACTTCCTCCTCGCTGCCGGCGGGACCGGCGGCCATATGCTGCCCGCTTATGCGCTGGCGGGCGAGCTGATCGCGCGCGGGCATCGCGTTGCGCTGGTCAGCGACGACCGCGGCCTGAAGATTCCCGGCGCGCCGCACGAACTCGAAACGCATGTCCTGCCCGCAGGGCGCGTGCACGGCGGCCCGGTCGGCTGGGTGAAGGCGGCGCTTGCGATCCGCAAGGGGCGGCGCATGGCGATCGACCTGATCCGCGACTTCGACCCGGGCGCTGTGGTGGGCTTTGGCGGATACCCTTCGCTGCCCAGCCTGCTCGCGGCGCGCGCGACGAAGACTCCAAGCATGATCCACGAACAAAATGCCGTGCTTGGCCGTACGAACCGACTTATGGCGCGGCGCGTCGACGCCATTGCGGTCGCCTATCGCAATATCCAGCGTCTTCCCAAGGGTCTCGACCTCAAGACGCATATGACCGGCAATCCGGTACGCGAAGAAATCATCGCGATCCGCGACGAAGGGTTTCCGCCGCTTCCCGAGGATGGCATCCTCCGCCTACTCGTCGTCGGCGGCAGCCTGGGGGCGACGGTGCTCAGCGACGTTGTCCCGGCGGCGGTTGCAATGCTGCCGAAGGCGCTGCTCGAACGCCTGCAGGTCGTCCAGCAATGCCGCGAGGCCGATATCGAGGCGGTGCGCGGCAAATATGCCGAGCTTGGCGTTGCGGCCGATTGCATGCCCTATATCGGCGATTTTCCGGAGCGGCTGCGCTGGGCGCATCTGGTCATCGCGCGCGCAGGGGCTTCGACCGTCGCCGAACTTGCCTGCGCGGGCCGCCCGGCAATCTTCGTTCCCTATCCGCACGCGATGGACAATCACCAGACCTTTAACGTCGTCGATCTGGTCGAAGCGGGCGGCGCGCTGTCGTTCGCCCAGTCCGACTTCACCCCCGGTGCGCTCGCCAAGCAGATCCAGCGCATGGCGCTCGAGCAAGGCGCGCTCGAAGCGGCGGCCGATCATGCCGCGAGCTGCGGGCTTCCCGACGCGACGCGCGATCTCGCCGACCTTGTCGAATCGCTTGTGCCGCCGCCGCTGATGGACGTGATCCGCGTCGGTGCGAGCGGGCAGCGCAAGTCTGCCGGCATCGCCGCCGCGCGGCGGGAGGCGCAGTGATGCGCGGCGTCGCGACCGACATCGGCACCATCCACTTCATCGGGATCGGCGGCATCGGCATGTCGGGCATCGCCGAGGTGATGCACAACCTCGGCTATCAGGTGCAGGGCAGCGACATCGCCGATTCCTACGTCGTCGAAGGACTACGCAAACGCGGGATCAAGGTCGCGATCGGCCATGCCCCCGAAAATGTCGACGGCGCGGCGGTCGTCGTGACCTCGACCGCGGTCAAGCGCGGCAATCCGGAGGTGGAGGCGGCGCTTGCGAACCGCATCCCGCTCGTCCGCCGGGCCGAGATGCTCGCCGAGCTGATGCGCCTCAAATCGACCGTGGCGATTGCGGGGACGCACGGCAAGACGACGACGACCAGCCTTGTCGCCGCGCTGCTCGACGCGGGCGGGATCGACCCGACCGTGATCAATGGCGGTATCATCAACAATTATGGATCGAACGCGCGGCTCGGCGCGTCGGACTGGATGGTGGTGGAGGCCGACGAAAGCGACGGCAGTTTCCTGCGGCTCGACGGGACGATTGCGGTCGTGACCAACATCGATCCCGAACACCTCGACCATTATGGCAGTTTCGACGCGATCAAGGCCGCCTTTGTCGAGTTCATCGAAAACGTGCCTTTTTACGGCGCGGCGATGCTGTGCCTCGACCATCCCGAAGTGCAGGCGATCATCCCGCGCATCCGCGACCGGCGCATCGTCACCTATGGCTTTTCGGCGCAGGCCGACGTGCGCGGCACCAATGTCGAACCCGGTCCCGAAGGCAACCGCTTCGACGTCGTGGTGCGCTTGCCCGACGGAAGCAGCCGGACGATCGCGGGCATCCACCTGCCGATGTCGGGCCGCCACAATGTCCAGAACGCCCTCGCAGCCGTCGCCGTGGCGCTCCACATGGGGGTCAGCGACGACAAGATCGTCTCGGGCTTCCAGGGCTTTGCCGGGGTCAAGCGGCGCTTCACCAAGGTCGGCGAGATCGCCGTCGATGGCGGCGGCGTTACGGTGATCGACGACTATGCCCACCACCCTGTCGAGATCCGCGCCGTGTTGTCGGCCGCACGCGAGGGCGTAGGGACGGGGCGCGTCGTGGCCGTGGTCCAGCCGCACCGCTTCACACGCTTGCGCGACCACATGGACGACTTTCAACAGGCGTTCAACGACGCCGACATGGTGCTCGCGCTCCCCGTCTATGCGGCGGGAGAGGCGCCGATCGAAGGCGTGTCGTCGGATGCACTGGCGCAGGGACTGCGCGACCGCGGGCATAGGTTCGCGGCGACCGTCGCCGACGCGGACGCACTCGCTGCAACGCTTGCCGAGGCGATCCGCGCCGGCCAGCTCGGCGCGGGCGACAAGATCATCTGCCTTGGTGCGGGGGACATCACCAAGATGGCGGCAGCGTTGGCAGCGGCTGTGGAGGGGGCGGCGTGAACGCAACCCAAACGCTTCCCGACGTCCGCGGCAAATTGACCCCTGATGCCCCGCTCGCACCGCTCGTCTGGTTCAAATCGGGCGGCGCGGCCGATTGGTTGTTCGAGCCCAAGGACGCCGAAGATCTCGCCGATTTCCTGCGCGACCTCGACCCGTCGGTGCCGGTGATGGCACTCGGCCTCGGGTCGAACCTGATCGTGCGCGACGGTGGATTTCCGGGCGTCGTCGTCCGGCTCGGCAAGGCCTTTGCCAAGGTCGAAGCACTCGACGCGACGACGCTGCGCTGCGGCGGCGGCGCGTCGGGCATTCTGGTGTCGTCGACCGCGCGCGATGCGGGGATTGCGGGAGTCGAATTCCTGCGCTCGATTCCCGGCACCGTCGGCGGTTTTGTCCGCATGAACGGCGGTGCTTATGGAGGCGAGGTCAAGGACATATTGGGCGAGGCCGACGTCATCCTGCGTTCGGGTGAGCGGCGGACGCTTACGCTCGCCGACCTCGGCTATACCTATCGTCACAGCGAATTGCCCGACGGCGCGGTCGTCGTCGCCGCGACCTTTCGCGGCCGTCGCGGCGAGCCTGCCGCCATCCAGGCGGAAATGGATCGCATCTCGGCGAGCCGCGAGGCATCGCAGCCGCTGCGTTCGAAAACCGGCGGATCGACCTTCAAGAACCCCGATGGGCACAAGGCATGGCAGCTCGTCGATGAAGCCGGTTGCCGCGGATTCACCGTGGGCGGCGCGCAGGTCAGCGAGAAGCACACCAATTTCCTGATCAACACCGGCACGGCGACGAGCGCGGACATCGAAGCACTGGGCGAAGAAGTCCGCCGCCGGGTGAAGGCCAAGAGCGGCATCGAACTGCAGTGGGAGATACAGCGCGTGGGGGTGGCGAAGTGAGCGGCCTGAAACTCCTGAAGGGGAAGGGCTTGTGAGCGCACGCGGCCCTTGGCATGTCGCCGTCCTGATGGGCGGCTGGTCCGCCGAGCGCGAGGTGTCGCTGATGAGCGGGAACGGCGTCGCCGACGCGCTCGAATCGCGCGGCCACCGGGTCACGCGCATCGACATGGATCGCAACGTCGCGCTGCGGCTCGCCGAGGCCAAGCCCGATGTTGTGTTCAACGCGCTCCACGGCGTCCCGGGCGAGGACGGGACGGTGCAGGGCATGCTCGACCTGATGGGCCTCAAATATACGCACAGCGGGCTCGTCACATCGGTCATCGCGATCGACAAGGAATTGACGAAGCAGGCGCTGGTGCCGCATGGAATCCCCATGCCGACGGGGACCATGGTCGACAGCGAAAGCCTGTTTACAGCCGACCCCCTGCCGCGTCCCTATGTCCTCAAACCGGTCAACGAAGGCTCGTCGGTCGGCGTTGCGATCGTCAAGGAGGACAGCAATTACGGCAATCCGATTTCGCGCGAAGCAGTCGGGCCGTGGAAGGAATTCGACCGCTTGCTCGCCGAACCCTTCATCAAGGGGCGGGAACTGACCGTCGCGGTGCTGGGCGACACGGCGCTTGCCGTCACCGAACTGCGGGTCAAATCGGGCTTCTATGATTATGATGCCAAATATACCGATGGGCTGACCGAGCATGTCTGCCCCGCCGACATTCCAGCCGACATTGCCGGGCGGATGAAGGAACTGGCATTGAAGTCGCACCGGCTGCTCGATTGCAAGGGCGCATCGCGCTCCGACTTCCGCTGGGACGACGAATTGGGGCTGGACGGTATTTTCCTGCTGGAGGTCAACACCCAGCCGGGGATGACGCCGCTCAGCCTCGTTCCCGAACAGGCGCGCGCGCTCGGCATCGATTATGCCGAGCTTGTCGAGCGCATTGTCGAGGAGGCGCTATGAGCAGCACCCGGATCAAACGCGCCAAGGCGCCGCCGCGCCGCCCGGTCCGGACGCCCAAGAAGCGCCGCAAGGTCAAGACGTCGCGCGTCGACGCGATAATCAACGCGCTGCCCGTCAGCCCCGCGACATTGCAGCGCGTGGCGAACTGGACGATCGGGCTCGGCCTGTTCGCCTTTGCGGGCATTGCCGCGCATGCGACGGGCGTAACTGCCAAGGTCCACGAGGAATGGGCGCAGGCGGTTGGCCGCGCGGGTTTTCAGGTCAAGAAGGTCGAGGTCGTCGGCGCCGACCGAATCGACCGGCTGAAAGTCTATGACATCGCGCTCGCTCAGAAGGACCGCTCGATGGCGGCGGTCGACCTAGCCGATGTGCGCGGCGATTTGATGAAATATGGCTGGATCAAGGATGCGCGCGTGTCGCGTCGCCTGCCCGACACGCTCGTCGTCGATATTGTCGAACGCAAGCCGGCGGCGATCTGGCAGCATAGGAATCGCCTGTCGCTGATCGACGAAAAGGGCGTGGTGCTCGAACCCGTCACCGTCGCGACGATGCCCGACCTACCGCTTGTCATTGGACCGAAGGCGAACCAGCGCTCGCAAGACCTCGACCGCCTGCTCGCCGAAGCGAGCAGCCTCAGGGAATTGCTGGCGGGCGCGACCTGGGTCGGCAACCGTCGCTGGGATCTGCGCTTCCGCAGCGGCGAGACGCTTTCGCTGCCCGAAGGCGAGGAAGCCGCCAAGGCGGCGCTCGCCAAATTCGCGCACCTCGACGGCGCCAACCGCCTGCTCGGGCGCGGCATATTGCGTTTCGACATGCGCGACCCCGCGCGTTTCGTCCTGCGCTTGCCGCACGAGGGGCAGGTCGCACCCGCCAAGCTCGACGAAGCGCGTGCCGCTGTCGACGCGGTGGCGGACGCGAGCGCTGCAGAGAAGGGCTGAGCAATGGCGCAGCCGCGCATAGAACGGATCATCACCGCGCTCGATGTCGGGTCGTGGAAGGTTTGCGCGCTGATCGCGGGGCAGTCGGCCGACGGTCAGCTCCACGTACTCGGCACCGGGCAGCGCGAAAGCCGCGGAGTCCAGCGCGGCTATGTCGCCGACATGGAACAGACCGAGCATGTCGTGCGCGAGGCGATCGAGCAGGCCGAACGTATCGCGGGCCTCAACATCGACGATGTGTGGGTCAGCTTTTCGGCGGGCAGCCTGCTCAGCGACGTTGCGCCGATCGAGAGCGAGCTCGGCGGGCACCGGATCGAGCAGGAGGATGTCGATGACCTCCTCGCCGCGGGCCGCGCAGGGATCGATCCCGAAGGCCGGATGATCCTCCACGCACAGCCCGCGCTCTACACGCTCGACGGGCTGACGGGGGTGAAGAATCCTATCGGTCTCCACGCCGACCGGCTGGGCGTCGATATCCATATCATCATGGCCGAAGGCGCGCCGGTGCGGAATCTGGAGTCCGCGGTGCGGCAGGCGCATCTCGACGTCAACGCGGTAGTCGCCTCGCCGATTGCCGCCGGGCTTGCGTGTTTGTCGGACGAAGAGCGCGACCTTGGCGTCGCGCTCGTCGAAATCGGCGCGGCGGTGACGACGGTGTCGCTTTATGCCGGCGGCATGCTCGTCGAGCTGGCGTCGCTTCCGTTCGGCGCGAGCGACATCACCGACGACATCGCTTCGGCCTTTGGTATCCGCCGCAGCCAGGCGCAGCGCCTGCAAAGCTTTTATGGTTCGGCGTCGGCCAGCCCGCGCGACAATGTCGAGGTGATCGAGCTCGATCCCGGCGCGCCTGCGGGCAGCGAATCGCCGCGCATCACCCGCGCGCAGCTTGTCGCGGTAATCCGCCAGCGGCTCGACGCGATGATGGGAGAGATTGGCAGGACACTGAAAGACCTGCATTTCGTCGGCCCGGTCGGGCGGCAAGTTGTGCTGGTGGGCGGCGGCGCCGACCTCAAGGGCCTCGCCGATTATACCCAAAGCGCGCTCGGTCGCGCCGCGCGTGTCGGACGACCGCGCGGCTTGCACGGGCTACCCGATGCACACGGCGGACCGGCTTTCGCCACGCTCGCGGGTCTGGTTCTTTACGCCGCATCGGACCCTGTTGACCTGCGCGACTTGCCGATGATGTCACAGGATGTCTATCGACCGAAAGGAAGCTCGATTCTCCATCGCCTTATGGCGGCACTCAAAAGCAGTTTTTAGGGCGCGGCTTGCCCGAAAGGTTAATTTTTTGGATGATTCCGGCGTCACAATAGTGCAATGCGGTAACGGAAAGCCGGACGACGGGACTGACGTCCGGACGGGTCGCAAAGTTGGGGAAGCGGCGCTGGTCCGCCGCTGCAGGGAGATTATTTGATGAGCATCAACATTGGCCCGCCGCAGGTCGACGAGCTGAAGCCGCGCATCGCGGTCATCGGCGTCGGCGGCGCGGGGGGCAATGCCATTGCGAACATGATCGCCGCCCGCGTCGAGGGCGTCGATTTCGTCGTGGCGAACACCGACGCGCAGGCGCTCAACGCCTCGGCCGCAGAGCGCCGCATCCAGCTCGGCACGCAGATCACCCAGGGTCTGGGCGCGGGTTCGCGCCCCGAAGTCGGGCGCGCGGCCGCCGAAGAAAGCATCACCCACGTCGAAGAGGCGCTGAACGGCGCGCATATGTGCTTTGTCGCGGCCGGCATGGGCGGCGGCACGGGCACCGGCGCGGCGCCGGTGATCGCGAAGGCAGCCCGCGACCGCGGTATCCTGACCGTCGGCGTCGTGACCAAGCCCTTCACCTTTGAAGGCCAGCGCCGGATGCGTTCGGCCGAAGCCGGCATCGCCGAGCTTCAGGAGCATGTCGACACGCTGATCGTCATTCCGAACCAGAATCTGTTCCTTGTCGCCAACCCGAACACCACCTTCAAAGAGGCCTTTTCGATGGCCGACGAGGTGCTGCAACAGGGCGTGCGCGGGATCACCGACCTGATGGTCATGCCCGGCCTCATCAACCTCGACTTTGCCGACGTGCGCAGCGTGATGCGCGAAATGGGCAAGGCGATGATGGGCACCGGCGAGGCCGAGGGCGATGGGCGCGCACTCGAAGCGGCGCAAAAGGCAATCGCCAACCCGCTACTCGACGGCGTGTCGATGGCAGGCGCGAAGGGCGTCATCATCTCGATCACCGGCGGCGAGGACATGCGCCTGATGGAAGTCGACGAAGCGGCGAACCATATTCGCGAACTCGTCGATCCCGATGCGAACATCATCTGGGGCAGCGCGTTCAACGACAATCTCGACGGCAAGATCCGCGTGTCGGTCGTCGCGACCGGCATCGACGGCAGTGGTGACGCCGCGACGCAGCCCGCTCCGGCTGCGCGTAGCTTCTCCTTTGCGCCGCGTCCGTCGCCCGCTTCGACGCCGGTGGCCGAGGAAGTCCTTGCCACCGAGGTCGAGGAAAGCCCGGTGGAAGAGCCGGTCGCCGAAAGCGATCCGACCCCCGGATTCTCGCTCGGCGGCGTCGCCGAACCGACCTCCGAGCCCGAGACGGCTCCCGAGGTTGCAGAGGAAGAGCCGATGGAATTGTCGCAGGTCGCCGCGACCTATGACGATACGGCCGACGAGCTGATACTTGGCGAATCCGAGGCGGCAGCGGTCGAAGCGCAGCCTGCTCCCGAAGCCGAACCGGCACCCGCGAGCGACGCTCCGGCGCGTTCGATCGGCGGCGGAACCTTGTTCGAACGCATGTCGCGGCTTTCGCGCGGCGGCGCTCCGGCCGATGCCGACGAAAACAAGGAGGACGGGGTCGATATTCCGCGCTTCCTGGGGCGGCAGAACAACCAGTAACAGGGCAATCGAACGGCCGCCCGCCGGGCACGGCAGGCCGGAAACGGGATGATTTGACGTGCCCTTGCGGCGACCGAACATGATGTCAGTTCCCCGGTACGCGCGGCGATGGGCCGTCGCGTCCGGGTTGCTGCTCGCTGCAACCAGCCATGCCGCGCCCGCGCTCGCGTGGCAGGTGACGCCGCCCGACGCCGCGACCAAGGCAGCGATGGACAAGCGGACGTCCGCGCGCACCACGCTGGCTTCGGCTCTCGGCCGGATTGCCGCCAACGCCAATGACAGTACGGCGCTGCTCGACGCGGGCCGCGCGTCGATTGCGCTCGAGGATTATCGCGCGGCGCTCGGCTTTCTGCTGCGCGCTGAACGGGCGGCGCCGCGCGATGGGGCGGTCAAGGCGGCGCTCGGTTCGGCGATGGTCCATCTGGAAAATCCGACGCGTGCGCTCGATTATTTCGGCGAGGCGCAACTGCTGGGCGCACCCGAACGCACATTGCTCGCCGACCGCGGCCTGGCGCGCGATCTGCTGGGGCAACAGGATGCGGCGCAGCGCGACTATCAGCTCGCCTTGTCGATCGGCTCGGATGACGAGCTGGTGCGGCGCTATGCTCTGTCGCTCGGCATCAGCGGGGATATCGAGCGCGCCGTTCAGCTCCTCACGCCGCAGCTTCGCGCGCAAAATCGCGCGGCGTGGCGCTCGCGCGCGATGATCCTTGCGATGAACGGGCGCGACAAGGAGGCGACCGACATCGTCAATGCGACGATGCCCCCCGCGCTGGCGCAGGGGATTCTTCCCTACCTTGTCCAGATGGACCGGCTGAACCCCGCGCAACAGGCCGCGGCCGCGCATTTCGGACGCTTTCCGTCGGGCGAACTCGGCCCGCGCCGCGCCGCGGTGCAGGCTGCGGCGGCGACGCCCGCGCCGACTGCGGCGCCCGCAGCACGGCAACCCGCGCAATCGCGCCGCGACCGCACGAATCCGCCACCCGCGCGCACAGCAACCACAACAGCTCCGCCGACACGCGCCGCAACGAACAGCGCTCCCCCCGCACGGCCGACGCCAGCGCCGACTCCGGCGCCGACACCGACTCCCGTGCAAGTTGCGGCCGCCGTTCCCGTGCCGCCCTCGCCCGCACCGGCGCCCACTCCGACGCCTGTGTCTTCGCCGATACCGGCTGCGGCGCCGGTCGGCGTTGCGGTCAATCGCGACATGGGGCCCGTCGGTCCCGGCTTCTCGATTGCTGATGTCGGGCCGCAGCCCGCTCCCGCCGCTGCTTCGCCTGCGCCGCTCGCTTCGCTTGCCGAAATTGCGGGGTCGATCGAGATTCCGGCCGAGGAACTCGCGCGTCCGGACAATGCGCTCGGAGCCGATGTGCTCGCACGGCTTCAGGCCGACAAGCGCAAGGCCGAGGCTGCCGAGGCGGCGCGCCGCGAAAAGGAGGAAGCCGCAGCAAAAGCCAAGGCCGAAGCCGAGGCGAAGGCGAAGGAAGAAGCCGACCGCAAGAAGGCCAATCCCGCGCGCATGTGGGTCCAGATTGCCACTGGCGCCAATCTGAAGGCGCTCGCCTTCGACTATAACCGCTTCGCCAAGCGCAATGCAGAGCTGTTCAAGGGCAAGTCGGGATCGACCGCCGAATGGGGACAGACGCGCCGGCTGCTCGTCGGGCCGTTCAAGGACCGCAAGACTGCGCAGGACTGGCTTGCCGACTATAAAAAGGCCGAGGGCGACGGCTTCCTCTTCAACAGCGAAGCGGGCGAGACCGTCGAGCCGATCCGATGACGACCGCCCGCTGCGCGAGCGACCCGGCCGCGACGCGGGGCCGCCGCCACGAAGAGGTCGGACGCGTCGTTCGCGGTCCGCGCGATGCCTTTCAGCGCGACCGCGACCGCATCATCCATTCGATCGCCTTTCGCCGCTTGCGCCACAAAACGCAGGTGTTTGTCTGCCCCGACGGCGACCATTACCGTGTCCGCCTGACCCACAGCATAGAGGTGGCGCAGATCGGCCGCGGTATCGCCCGCGCGCTGGGGCTCAATGAGGATTTGACCGAGGCGCTGTGCCTCGCGCACGACATCGGCCACCCGCCTTTCGGCCATGCGGGCGAGGCCGCGCTGAAGGCCGCGATGCAGGCGCATGGCGGTTTCGACCACAATGGCCATACGCTCCGCACGCTTGCGCGGCTCGAATGTCCCTATCCGCGTTTCGACGGGCTCAATCTGACGTGGGAGACGCTGGAGGGGCTGGCGAAGCACAATGGCCCCGCGCGGCATCCCGGCTGGGCGCTCGCCGATATCGATGCCGACTTTCCGCTCGACCTTGCGAGCCACGCGAGCCTCGAGGCGCAGATTGCGGCAGTCGCCGACGACATCGCCTATGATAACCACGACATCGACGACGGGCTGCGCGCCGGATTGCTGGGCCTCGACCAGCTGATGGAACAGCCCTTTGTCGCTGCCAATTTCCGGGCGGTCGAAGCGCGGTTTCCGGGCGCGCCGCGCGACCGGTTGCTGCGCGAACTGGTGCGCGACCAGATTGGCGTGATGGTCAACGATGTGATCGCCGCCACCACCGCCAACGTCGCCGACGCGGGCGCTGCGTCGGTGGACGAGGTGCGCGCGGCGGGCCGCACGCTCGGTGGCTTTTCGCGCGATCTTGCGGCGAAGGAGCGCGATCTCAAGCGCTTCATGTACGCCAACCTCTACCACCATCCGTCGCAGCTCGCCGCTGCGGAGGGCGCGCGCTGCGTCATCGCGCGGCTTTTCGATGCCTATCTGGCCGACCCGTCCTTGATGGGTGAGGATTGGTCGTCGCGCGTCCCCGGCGATGAGGGTGCGACAATCCGGCACATTGGTGACTATATTGCGGGAATGACCGACCGTTTCGCCATTGACCGCTATGCGGAGATTTTCGGGCGCGCCGACGTGCCGGAGGCGCTCGCGCATGTCTGAGGCGCTGCTCGTCGGGGCCACCGGGCTTGTCGGCGGGCGCGTGATCGACAGCGCGGGCGACCTTGGGCTGACGATCCTTTCACGCCGCGCGATTGCCGATGTGCCGCCGCAGCATCGTGCGATCGTCGCGCCGACTGCCGATTGGCCCGGCATCATCGCGGCAGAGCGCCCGCGCGCGCTGATCTCCTGTCTCGGCACCACGATCCGGCAGGCGGGATCGCAGGCGGCCTTTCGTGCGGTCGATGTCGACCTGATCCTCGCCGCCGCGCATGCCGCCAAAGAGGCGGGGGCGCGGCAGATGATCGCCGTGAGTTCGGTCGGCGCGTCGCCGCGCGGCGGCAATTTCTACCTCCGCACCAAGGGAGAGACCGAGGAGGGCCTGCACGCTCTCGGGTTCGACCGGCTCGATATTGTCCGCCCAGGGCTGCTTCGCGGCGACCGCGGCGGGATCAAGCGGTTCGGCGAGACGATTGCGCTGATGGTCGCGCCGGTCACCGACGCAATGCTCCACGGCGGCCTCCGCCGCTACCGTTCGATTGCCGCCGCGACCGTCGCGCGCGCCATCGTCGCACTCGCGCGGGAAGGCGGCACCGGGGTCCATATTCACGAAAACGACGCGATCCGCGCGCTCGCCGATTGACTCCGCTTCAGGGCAGCGCCAAGGCTCGACCGTCCGCTGCGTCCTTTATCGAGGATTCGGCCGGCCGCGCGGGAGAGCGCGGGGGCGGTACGCCGCGCCTCGCCACCGAAGGAGCAACCGCCCCGGAAACTCTCAGGTCAACGGACCGCGCGGACGATTGGACACTCTGGAAAGCGCCCCGGCATGATGTCGAGGCCACCGAAGGGGTAACCCCATGATAGCATGGGGGAAAACTCTCAGGTTCCCGTGACAGAGGGGGCATGGCGAAGGAACGGCACCGGGCCGCGCCGCGTCATGTCAACGACGGGAGGCCGATATGAGCGAAACCGAAGACTTGATCGAAGAGGTGGCGACCGAGACGTTGCCGCTCGACGCATGGCACCGCGCAAAGGGCGGACGCATGGTCGAATTCGCCGGATACTGGATGCCGATCCAATATGAAGGCATCATGGCCGAACATCTGTGGGTCCGCGAAAATGCGGGCCTGTTCGATGTCAGCCACATGGGGCAGCTGCTGATTTCGGGCGACGGCGCCGCCGCGGCGCTCGAAACGCTCGTCCCCGGTGACATTTCGGCGCTGAAGCCCGGACGGATGCGTTATTCGCTACTGCTCGCCGAAGATGGCGGCATCCTCGACGACTTGATGATCACCAACGAAGGGGACCAATTCGGCATCGTCGTCAACGGTGCGGTGAAGTGGGAAGACATCGGGCACCTGCGCGAAAATCTGCCCGACCATATCACCCTTAATCATAATGAGGATTACGGCCTGTTGGCGCTGCAAGGACCGAAAGCGGTCGATGCGCTGTCGCGGCTCGTCCCCGAAGCCGCTGGTCTCGTCTTCATGCAGGCTACGCGCGCGACATGGCAGGGCCATGCGATCGGTCTCAGCCGCTCGGGCTATACGGGCGAGGACGGGTTCGAGATTTCGCTGCCCAACGCCGCGCTTGAAGCCTTTGCCGACGCGCTGTGCGCGATGGACGAGGTGAAGCCCATCGGGCTTGGTGCGCGCGACAGCCTGCGGCTCGAAGCTGGCTTGCCGCTTTACGGACATGATCTCGACGAGACAATCGATCCGGTCGAGGGCGACCTCGGCTTTGCGATCAGCAAGCGCCGCCGCGAGGAAGGCGGATTTCCGGGCGCCGCGCGCATCCTCGGCCATCTGGGGCAGGGGAGCGCGCGCAAGCGCGTAGGGCTGCTGATCGACGGGAAAATGCCGGTCCGCGAAGGCGCCAAGCTTTTCGACGGCAACACCGAAATCGGCGTCGTGACATCGGGTGGCTTCGCCCCCAGCGTCGGCGCGCCGATCGCGATGGGCTATGTCCCGACCGGCCTGTCCGAGCCGGGGACGCCGGTCGCGGCCGAAGTTCGTGGCAAGCGTGTGGCGTGCACCGTTACCGCCATGCCGTTCGTTCCACATCGTTACGTGCGCAAACAGGGAGGCTGATCGATGCCGCGCTATTTTACCGAAGAGCATGAATGGATCGACGTCGATGGCGAGGTCGCGACGGTCGGCATCACCGACTTCGCGCAGGGCCAGCTCGGCGACATCGTTTTCGTCGAGGTGCCCGACACCGGCGCCGAACTCAGCCAGGGCGGCGACGCTGCGGTCGTCGAGTCGGTGAAGGCGGCAAGCGACGTCTATGCACCCGTCGATGGCGTGGTGACCGAGGGCAATGCCGCGCTCGAGGAAGATCCGGCACTAGTCAACTCGGACCCCGAAGGCGAAGGCTGGTTCTTCCGCATGACATTGAGCGACAAGAGCCAACTCGACGGACTGATGAACGCGCAGGCGTACAAGGACTTCTGCGACGATCTGTGATTCAGCGGGCCCCTCCCGCCAGCGGGAGGGGGGAGATGACGTGACCAGCACCGACGCCGCCCTTGCCAACTGCCGCCTGATGGTGGCGACGCCCATTTATGAAGGGGCGCAGGGCAGCTATGTCCGCGCCGCTCTCGCGCTTGCACTGCAGGCGCAGGCGATGGGCGTTTCGGTGCGGTTCGAGTTCATCCTGTACCAGCCCGACGTCACGCGAGCGCGCAACGTGCTGAGCGCGATGTTCCTCGCCAGCGATTGTACGCATTTGCTGTTCGTGGACGCCGATATTGATTTCGTGGCCGACGATATATTCTCGATGCTGCACGCGATGTCGGCGCGACCCAAATGCGCCGTACTGGGAGCTGCCTGCCCGCGCCGGATGATAAATTGGGATGCCGTCGCGCGGGCCGCCGCATCGGGTATGCCGACGAGTGACCTCGCGCGCTATGCGGGGGAGTTTGCACTCCAGTTCGTCGACCCGACCCAGCGTTTTGCGGTCGGCGAGCCCGTCGAGCTTGTGCGGGTCGGAACCGGATTGATGCTGATCCGCCGCGACGTGCTCGAAACACTGCGGACCAACGGCGCCGATCTGGCGTTCCGTCCCGACCCGGCGGAACGGCAGGCGCACGCGATCGGGGAGGAGGCGCACGCCTTCTTTGCCCCCGTCATTGATCCCGAAAGCAAGGCGCTGCTGTCCGAAGACTATGGGTTTTGCCGCCGGGTGCGCGATGCTGGCTTTCGGATCTGGCTCGCGCCCTGGGTGCGCACCACCCACAGCGGGCCGATGATTTTCCAGGGGTCGATCCCCGACCTCGCGCAGCTTGCGGCTGTAAATTCAATTCCTTCTGCGGAGTAGTTCATGCGTTACCTCCCTTTGACCGCTGACGACCGGGCCGCGATGCTTGCCGCCGTCGGCGCTTCGTCGATCGACGATCTGTTCGCCGACGTCCCGCCTGAAGCGCGGCTCGACGGGCCGATTGCGGGCCTGCCGCTCCACGCCAGCGAGATCGCGGTCGAACGCCATATGCGCCGTCTTTCGAAGCAGAATCTGGCCGCCGCCGATGCGCCCTTTTTCCTTGGAGCGGGCGCCTATCGCCACCATATCCCCGCGAGCGTCGACCATCTGATCCAGCGCGGCGAGTTCCTGACCGCCTATACGCCGTACCAGCCCGAAATCGCGCAGGGCACGCTCCAGATGCTCTTCGAATTCCAGAGCCAGGTCGCGCGGCTGTTCGGCACCGACGTCGCCAATGCGTCGATGTACGACGGCTCGACCGCCTGCTGGGAAGCGATCGTGATGGCGCGGCGCATCACCAAGCGGAGCAAGGCACTGCTCTCGACGGGCCTCCACCCGCATTATCGCAGCGTCGCGCGCACGATGGCGAAATATACGCGCGACATGCTCGTCGATGGCGACCCGACCCTCGAAGCCGGAACCGACTGGGCCGCGCTCGCGGCGGCGGTCGACAAGGAGACGAGCTGCGTCGTCGTCCAATATCCCGACATTCTGGGCCGCATCGATGACATGTCGTCGCTGGCCGGGGCTTGTCAGGCGAATGGCGCGCTGCTGATCGCGGTCGTGACCGAGCCCGTCGCGCTCGGCCTTATCAAATCGCCCGGCGAAATGGGCGCCGACATTGTAGTGGGCGAGGGGCAGGCGATCGGCGTCGGGCTCCAGTTCGGCGGACCCTATGTCGGCCTGTTCGCCTGCAAGTCGAAATATGTCCGCCAGATGCCGGGGCGCCTTTGCGGCGAGACGGTCGACGCCAACGGCAAGCGCGGCTTCGTTCTCACCCTCTCGACGCGCGAACAGCATATCCGCCGCGAGAAGGCGACGAGCAACATCTGCACCAATTCAGGGCTTTGTGCGCTGGCATTCAGCATTCACATGACCTTGCTCGGCGAGGCAGGGCTGCGCCACCTCGCCGCGATCAATCATGGTCGGGCGAAGGCGGCGGCGGCAGAGCTTGCCAATATCCCCGGCGTGTCGGTGATGAACGACAGCTATTTCAACGAGTTCACGCTGCGACTCCCCACCGACGCGCGCGCGACGGTGCACAAGCTCGCTGAAAAGGGCGTCCTCGGCGGCGTTTCGCTCGGACGCCTCTATCCCGACAACGACGCGCTCGCGAACGGGCTGATCGTTGCGGTGACCGAAACCGTGACCGAGGACGATATCGCCGCCTTTGCCGCGGCACTGAAGGAGGTGCTGGCATGACCGCGCTCAACCCCGCCGGCTGGCGTCCCGAAATGTCTGTGTCAGGCGGCGCCGACGATAGCGCCACCTTCACCGGCAACCGCGCGCTGATGCTTGAAGAACCGCTGATCTTCGAAATCGGGTCGACCGAAACCACCGGCGTCGATTTCGACGACGATGCACCGGCCGCCGATCCGGGGTCGCTGATGCGCAGCGCGCCCATCGGCCTGCCGGGGCTCAGCGAGTCCGAAACGGTACGCCACTACACGCGCCTGTCGCGGCAGAATTATGCCATCGACCTCGGCCTCTTCCCGCTCGGAAGCTGCACGATGAAGCATAACCCGCGTCTCAACGAAAAGGTCGCGCGGATGCCGGGCTTTGCGGACGTCCACCCGCTCCAGCCGCAGGAAACGGTGCAGGGCGCACTCGCGGTCATCAACGAGCTCGCTTTCTGGTTGATCGAGCTCACCGGCATGTATGGCGTCGCCATGTCGCCCAAGGCGGGCGCGCATGGCGAGCTGTGCGGCATCCTGTGCATCAAGGCGGCGCTCGAAGCACGCGGCGAAGACCGGCGCGTGCTGCTCGTCCCCGAAAGCGCGCACGGCACCAACCCCGCCACGGCGGCCTTCGCGGGCTTCACGGTCGAGGATATTCCGGCGACCAAGGAAGGCCGCGTCGACCTGGAGGCGCTGAAAGCGCGGCTTGGCCCTGATGTGGCGGGGGTGATGATCACCAATCCCAACACCTGCGGCCTGTTCGAGCGCGACATGAAGGCGATTTCGGACGCGGTCCATGCGGTCGGCGGCTATGTCTATTGCGACGGCGCCAACTTCAACGCGATCGTCGGCAAGGTGCGCCCCGGCGACCTTGGCATCGATGCGATGCACATCAACCTGCACAAGACCTTTTCAACCCCGCACGGCGGGGGCGGGCCGGGTTCGGGTCCGGTCGTGCTGTCGGAAGCGCTCGCTCCCTATGGCCCGATCCCCTATGCGGCGCGCTACGCCGACGGCTCGCTCAAGCTGGTCGAGGAGGAAAGCGCGGGCGCCGAGCATCCCGAGACCTTCGGGCGGATGACCGCTTTCCACGGCCAGATGGGCATGTTCACCCGCGCGCTCGCCTATATCCTCAGTCACGGTGCGGACGGGTTGAAGCAGGTCGCCGAAGATGCGGTACTCAACGCCAATTATGTGCTGCGTAGCCTCGAGGATGTGCTCGACGCGCCCTTCGGACCGTCGGGGCCGTGCATGCACGAGGCGCTGTTTACCGACGAGGGGCTCGCCGAGGGCTTTACGACGCTCGACATCGCCAAGGCGCTGATCGACGAAGGCTATCACCCGATGACCGTCTATTTCCCGCTCGTCGTCCATGGCGCGATGCTGATCGAACCGACCGAGACCGAGTCGAAGGCGGTACTCGACCAGTTCATCGGCGCGCTGCGTAGCGTCGCGCTGCGCGCCAAGAACGGCGACCCCGCGCTCAAGGCAGCACCGCATTACGCGCCGCGCGCGCGGCTCGACGAAACGCTTGCGGCGCGCAAGCCCGTGCTGGCGTGGGAAGGTAACCTATAATCCATCGTCATCCCGGCGAAGGCCCGGATCTCGCCGGTGCGTCACGATTATAGGATGAGATCCCGGCCTTCGCCGGGATGACGGATAAAGGGGAGGGTGCGATGAGCTGGGACAGCCTGTTTCTATTGGCGAATTATTGGGCCATCGCGGCGTGGGTCGCACTTGCCCTTCTGCCGCGCGGGCCGAAGACGCTGGCGCTCATCCTCTATCTCGGCGTCGCGCTGCTCTGCCTCGCCTACACCATATTGATCGCGGGCTTCCTCACAGGCGCGATTAATCCCGGCAGCGAAACCGGTGGCAGCTTCACCTCGCTTGCAGGCGTGATGAAGCTGTTCGACACCCCCGGCGGGACGACCCTCGGCTGGGTCCATTATCTTGCGTTCGACCTGTTTGTCGGCATGTGGATCGCGCGCGACGCCGACCAGAAGGGCTTCAGCCGCATTGCGCAATTCCCCTTCCTGTTCCTGACGTTGATGGTCGGCCCGGTCGGGCTACTCGCCTGGCTGGTCGTGCGCGAGCGCCGCGCGCGCAAGCTTGCGAAAGCCAAGTGACCGATCCCTGGACTGCGGCCGACGGCGGCGGGGAAGCCAAGCGTCACGCGCCCGCGACGCTGCGCAACCGTGAGGCGATTGCGACGGTCCTCGCCGACTGGCTCCCCCCTGCGGGGCGCGTGCTCGAGGTCGCGAGCGGGTCGGGCGAGCATGTCGTCCATTTCGCCGCCGCCTTCCCGCATCTCGACTGGCAACCGAGCGACCCCGATCCCGACGCGCTGACCTCGATAGCCGCGTGGAGCGGCGAGGCGGCACACGCCAACATTGCGCCGCCGCTCTGTCTCGACGCCGCTGCGGGCGGCTGGCCGATCGGCTATGCCGACGCGCTGCTGTGCATCAACATGGTGCATATCAGCCCGTGGGAGGCAACGCTGGGGCTGTTCGCTGGCGGCGCGCGCCTGCTGAGGTCAGGCGCGCCGTTGATCCTCTATGGCGCCTATGTCGAGCCTGACGTACCGACGGCACCGAGTAACCTGACCTTCGACGCCAATTTGCGCGCGCGCAATCCCGCCTGGGGGCTGCGCAATCTGGATGACGTCAAGGCGGCGGCAGCCGATGCGGGCTTCCTATTCGCCGAACGCCGCGCGATGCCCGCGAACAATCTGATGCTGCTTTTCCGCCGGTCGTGACCGGCCGCCGCGGCTGGCACTCGTAACAGGTCAATCGCGGCTTTACCGAACGCGCGCTTCGGCTAGCCTCTCCGCAAATCGTGCATGAATGACGCGATTCGGGGAGAGTGAGATGGCGAGCGACGTGGCCGATATTCTGACGTTCGACGGGTTTCTGTCGCATTGGGCACAGGAGCGCGGTGACTGGACCGCAATGCGCGAGGAGGATCGCAGCTACAGCCATGCCGAACTCGACGCGCTGACGCGTAAGGTCGCCTCGGCTTTGATTGCGGCGGGCGTGCAGAAGGGCGAACGGATCGCGTGGATCGGCAAGAACAGCGATCTTTACTTCATCCTGTTCTATGGCGCCGCACGCGCGGGGATCGTGATGGCGCCGATCGGCTGGCGGCTGTCGCCCGCCGAATGGGCGTTCATCGTCAACGATACGCGCGCCAGGCTGGTGTTCGCTGGCCCCGGCTTTGAGGATCTCGCCGAAAAGCTCGCCGGACGGCTCGACCATGACCCGCAGATCGTCACCGCCGGCGCGGCGCGTGCGATGATCGGCGTCGCAACACCGCGCGATTTCGATGCCTCGGGACCCGACGACGCGGTGCTCCAGCTCTATACGTCGGGAACCACCGGCAATCCCAAGGGCGCAGTGCTGTCGAACCGCAACCTCTTCGCGCTCCGCCGCCATTCGGACGACCTCGACCTTCCCTATACCAAATGGGACGATGACGAGGCGGTGCTCGTCGCAATGCCCTGCGCGCATATCGGGGGGACGGGGCTGGGCATCATGGCGCTTGCCGCGGGGATTCCGGGCATCATCCTCGCCGAATTCAACCCCGACGGCGTGTTCGATGCGGTCGAAAAACATGGCGTGACGCGCTTTTTCATGGTGCCCGCGGCGCTCCACATGCTGCTGATGCACCCGCGCTGCGCGAGCGTCGATTACAGCCGACTCAAATATATCCTCTATGGCGCCGCACCAATCCCGCTCGAACTGCTGCGCCAGTGCATCAAGATGTTCGGGGCGCAGTTCATCCAGGCCTATGGGATGACCGAGACGACGGGAACGATCTGCATGCTCCCGCCCGAGGACCACGACCCCGAAGGCAATGCGCGGATGCGTTCGGCGGGAAAGCCGCTCCCCGGCGTCGAAATCCGCATCCTCGGCCCGGATGGACGGCATTGTGCGGTGGGCGAGGTCGGCGAAGTCGTCACCCGCTCGTCGAACAATATGCTGGGCTATTGGAACCTGCCCGACGCCACCGCAAATACGATGACCGACGACGGGTGGATACGCACCGGCGACGCGGGCTATCTCGACGCCGACGGCTATCTCTTCATCCACGACCGGATGAAGGACATGATCATCACCGGCGGCGAAAATGTCTATCCGGCCGAGGTCGAGAGCGCCATCTTCGGCCATCCCGCGGTGCAGGAGGTCGCAGTGTTCGGCGTCCCCGACGAAAAATGGGGCGAGGCCGTCAAGGCCGCGGTCGTGGCCAAGCCGGGCGAGACGGTCGACGAGGCCGCAATCATCGCCTGGGCACGCGAACGCATCGCCCCCTTCAAATGCCCGCGCAGCGTCGATGTGATTGCGGCGTTGCCGCGGAATGCGAGCGGCAAGATCCTGCGCAAGGACCTGCGCGCGCCCTATTGGGAAGGGCACGAACGGATGGTGAATTGATCGGGGGCGAACCACTGGTTGCAGCAGGAAAGCGCTTTTGACAGGGAGTTGGGGCGGGTTTCGACCGAAAAGTGACATTGACAGTATCGTCACCCCGGACTTGATCCGGGGTCCCGCTCAGCAGCGCCATAGAACCGGGACCCCGGGTCAAACCCGGGGTGACGAGGGTGTTATTGAATGTCCGCTCCCCACCCCCAAGCCGCCATTCGTCATTTGAAGCCGCCTTGGCACATTGACGCCCTCATCGCCATCACCAGCCCCCGCATTGCCCATCTTGCGCTGGCGCCACACCCCCTTACAAGCGGCGCAAAGCGATAAGGGGAGCCCCAGATGACCGATAGCCTGCTGCGCCGCAAATCCGTGCTTCCGGAAACGCAGGAGGGGAGCGGACTCGCGCGCACGCTTGGCTGGCCGCATCTGATCGCGCTCGGCGTGGGGGCGATCGTCGGCACCGGGATCTTGACGCTGATCGGCGTCGGCGCCGACAAGGCGGGGCCGGCGGTGATCCTGTCCTTTGCCGTCGCAGGGTTGATCTGCGCCTGCGCCGCGCTCGCCTATGCCGAAATGGCGACGATGATTCCCGCGTCGGGCAGCGCCTATACCTATAGCTATGTCGTGATCGGGGAGATTGTCGCCTGGGTCGTCGGGTGGAGCCTGATCCTCGAATATTCGCTGGTGGTGAGCGCGGTCGCGGTCGGATGGTCGGGCTATGCCGCGCCGCTGCTGCAAAGCTGGGCGGGGGTGCCCATGGCGTTGATGCAGGGGCCGGAACTGGGCGGTATCGTCAACCTGCCGGCGATCGGGATTATCGCGGTCGTTGCGGCCATGCTGCTGTACGGCACGCGCGAAAGCGCGACCGTCAACGCGATCCTCGTCGTCGTGAAAGTCGTCGCGCTCGCCGTGTTCGTAGCGGTGGCGCTGCCCGCGTTCGATGCGGCGAACCTCGAACCGTTCAGCCCCTATGGCTTTGCCAAACATATGGGCCCTGACGGGGTCGAGCGCGGGGTGATGGCGGCAGCGGCGATCATCTTTTTCGCCTTTTACGGCTTCGACGCCATCGCGACGGCGGCCGAAGAGACGAAGAACCCCGACCGCGACCTCAAGATCGGGATTGTCGGATCGATGCTCGCCTGTGTCGTCATCTATATACTCGTCGCGGTCGCGGCGGTGGGTGCGGTCGTCTATAGCCGGTTCGCGAACAGCCCCGAACCGCTCGCGCTGATCCTCCGCCAGCTCGGCCAGCCGCTCGCGGCGCAATATCTGGCGGTGTCGGCGGTCATTGCGCTGCCGACCGTGATTTTGGCCTTTTTCTATGGCCAGAGCCGCATCTTCTTCACCATGGCGCGCGACGGGCTGCTCCCGCAGAGCCTTGCGCGCGTGTCGGCGCGCGGGACGCCGGTGCGGATCACCATCTTTACCGCGATTGTCGTTGCGATCCTCGCCGGTTTTATTCCGCTCGGCGAACTTGCCGCGCTCGCCAATGCAGGCACGCTCGCGGCCTTTACTGCAGTGTCAATCTGCATGCTCATCCTGCGCCGCCGCGCGCCCGATGCGCCGCGCACCTTCCGCACGCCGCTGCCGTGGGTCGTCGGCGGCATCGCGGTGCTCGGCTGTATCTATCTGTTCGTCAGCCTGCCAGTGAAGACGCAGATATGGTTCGCCGTCTGGAACGTCGCGGGGATCGGTGTCTATTTCCTCTATGCCCGCCGGAACGCCGTCGCCCTATGAGGGGTGCAAGGCCACGAATCGTCCGAGTTTAGGGTTAATTTCATCGTAAGGATATTCGGCTAGCTGTCGGTGTCGCAGCGAAACGCCCGATGTGCGTGCTGCACATGGGACCGAAATTATGGGGACTGGCCGCGCCAGAGACACGGTTCGTCATGACCCGGGGTCTCTTAATCAGCTTCGTAAACCGTTTTCGCGGACGGGCGAGGGCAATCTCGCCGCGAGGCAGCGCGCTCGTCAGCGGCCGCCGGTTGTGAAGCGAGAGTCCGTGAGCCATTCTGCGCAAAAGAAGGACGACGCCCGGCGCATCTATCTGTCGGTACGTGCCAAATTCATGCTTGCGCTGGGCATTGCGATCGCGTGGACAAGTTTCAGCGTCGTGCTCTCGCAGCGCTGGATGGCCGAACTCGCCGCGGTGACGAGCTGGACTTTCGCGCTGATTGCCATCGGCTTCATCGCCTATGTGCCGGGTTTCATGAATGCCTTTCTGATCGCGACCCTTGCGCTCGACCGGCGTCCGCCGGTGGAAAAACTGCCGCGAAAACTGCCGGGCGTGACCATTCTTGTCGCCGCTTATAACGAAGCGGCGGCGATCCGCGATACGCTGACCAGCCTGTCGCGGCAGGATTATCGTGGTCCGCTCGAGGTGCTGGTGCTCAACGACGGATCGACCGACGATACGGCTGCCATCGTGCGCGAGCTGCTCAAAACGCTCGCCATCCCCAAAAAGGCGAAGTTCGAGCTGCTCGACTTCCCGGTCAACCGCGGAAAATCGGCGGCGCTAAACGACGGGCTACGCGCCTCGTCGCACGGCCTTGTCGTCACGATCGACGGCGACTGCTGGGTCAAGCGAAACGGTGTGACCCGGATCGTCGGGCGCTATCTTTCGGACCCCGATGATACTGCGGCAATCGCCGGTGCCGTGATGGTCCGCAATTCGCGGGCGAACCTGCTCACCCGCGCGCAGGAATGGGACTATTTCCACGGCATTGCCGCGGTGAAGCGCATGCAGGGCATGTATCATGGCACGCTCGTCGCGCAGGGGGCCTTTTCGCTCTATCGCCGCGACGCGCTCGATGAAGTCGGGGGCTGGCCCGAGTGCGTCGGCGAGGACATCGTCGTATCGTGGGCATTGCTCGCTCGCGGCTATCGCATCGGCTATGCCGACAGCGCGCTGGCCTTTACCAACGTCCCCGAAGGGTTCCGGCAGTTTGCGTTGCAACGCAAGCGCTGGTCGCGCGGATTGATGGAAGCGTTCAAGGCGCATTGGGAATTGCTGTTCAAACGCCGGATGACGACGCTGTTCATCTGGTGGAACGTGACCTTCCTGCCGCTCGACCTTGTTTACAGCTTTGTCTTTATTCCGGGTCTGGTGCTCGCGGTTTTTGGCCATTTCTATATCGCCGGACCATTGACGCTGGCAGTGTTGCCGCTCGCGGCGCTGTGGAACGTCGTCATCTTTCGCATCCAGCGCAACGTGTACGAGAATGAGGATCTGAAAGTGCGGCACAACCCCGCCGGCTTCCTCTTTTACGCGCTCGTCTACAGCCTGATCATGCAGCCGGTTTGCGTGTGGGGCTATCTCGCCGAAATCATCGGGATGAAGAAAAAATGGGATACCAAGTGAAACCGCTGTTCGTCGTAGCGCTGTGGTTGGCGGCGTCCCCTGTCGCGGCGCAGGAAACCGACGCAAATGACGCAGGGTCCGGCAAGCATGCGGCGGGGATCGACTTCTTTGCTTCGACCGATGCCGATCAAACCGACGTCTTTCGCGCCGGGGTCAATTTCGACGTCGAGCACCAGGACCAGCGGAATTATCTGGGCCTGCGCTACGAAAAGGCATGGTATCGCCCGTTGGGACAGGCGACGGTCGACAAGGATCGGCTTTTCGTGCGCGCGGCGGATTCCAGCGGTCCTTGGAACTGGAGCGCGCAGGTCGGCACCGACGGTGACACCGTCATCGGCGCCGCAACGATTCACGACGATGCGCGCTTTCGAAAAGAGTTTTTCATCGAACGCGACATTGTCGAAACGCCGCGAGGGGTGAGCGACGGCATTTATTACACCTTCGTCGGCGGCGCGATCGACCTTCCTGCCGACGATCGGAACAATTTCACCCTGGTGGCCGGGGCGCAGGAGTTCACGGGCAAGAATGTCCGGCTGCATGCGCGCGCCAATTATGTGCATGTCGTAAAGCCCGAACTGGGCCTGAGTGCACAGCTGCGCGCCCGCTATTTTCACAGCACGCGCCCTCGCGAGTTCGATTATTATTCGCCGCGCTGGTATGTGCAGATATTGCCGGTCGCGCAGATGCGCCGATACAGCGGCGGCTGGCGCTATATGATTGCGGGCGGTGTCGGGGCGCAGCGCGATGCGGTGTCCGACTGGCGCGCATCCTATTACGCGGGGGCCGAGGTGACGAGCCCCGAGGTCGGACGCGACTGGTATCTGAAGGCCAGTGCGCTTTACAACAATATCCCGCAGAACAGCGGCGCTTATGACTATGGGCAGTTCTCGATAGCGCTCACCCGCGCATTTTAGGCGGTTCGCGCGGCCTCAGCTGCGGTCATCGCTTGACTCTGCGGGCATTGCCGCTATGAGCGCCCGCGTGTTGTCGCGGGTTCGCCCACGACAATTCCGTCCGAGACAGTTGGTGAGGGGGATTTGCCCTTCTTAATTTCCAGCCGAGACGGGGAACAGTCTTTTATCGGTCGCCCGCCTGGAACGTCCAGGTGACGCGGCTTGACCGACCCCTTCGGACATCGTTGCGCGAATGACAGACGGGATTCGTCCCTTGTCGGTTGTTCGCGTGTGTTAGTCGCCCGGCGGCGCGTGCCCTTGCGGCGCGGGCGTCCGGGCAGATGAGTGGAGTATAGGCATGGATCGTACGGAAAAGGCCGAAGCCGTATCCTCGCTGAACGCTACGCTGGCAAATGCCGCCTCGGTTGTGGTCGTCCGCAACCTTGGCATGACCGTCGCCCAGTCGACGGTGCTGCGCCAGCAAATGCGCGATGCAGGGGCCGACTTTCGCGTCACGAAGAACCGTCTTGCCAAAATCGCGCTCGACGGCACGACCTACACCGGCATCGGCGATCTGCTGACCGGTCCCACGGCCCTCGCCACCTCGACCGATCCGGTCGCGGCGGCAAAGATCGCCGTGGATTTTGCCAAGACCAACGACAAGCTTGAGATCGTTGGTGGCGGCATGGGCGACGTGGTGCTCGACGTGGATGGCGTGAAGGCGCTCGCTTCGCTTCCCTCGCTCGACGAGCTGCGTGCCAAGATCATTGGTCTGGTACAGGCTCCGGCTACCAAGGTTGCTCAGATTGCAGCAGCCCCGGCTGGGCAGTTGGCGCGGGTTTTTGGCGCATATGCCGCCAAAGAAGCAGCATAATTTCGATTTGAACTGAAACCTGTTGCCGGGTGCATCCCGGCTTTGATGGAGAATTAAAATGGCTGATCTTGCAAAGATCGTTGACGACCTGTCGGCGCTGACCGTTCTGGAAGCTGCCGAGCTTTCGAAGCTGCTCGAAGAAAAGTGGGGCGTTTCGGCTGCCGCTGCTGTTGCGGCTGCTCCGGCTGCTGGCGGCCCCGCCGCTCCGGCTGCTGAAGAAAAGGACGAGTTCGACGTCATCCTGACGGGCGACGGTGGTCAGAAGATCAACGTCATCAAGGAAGTCCGCGCGATCACCGGCCTGGGTCTTGGCGAAGCCAAGGCGCTCGTCGAAGGCGCGCCGAAGCCGATCAAGGAAGGCGTGAACAAGGCCGAAGCCGAAGAGCTGAAGAAGAAGCTCGAAGCTGCCGGCGCGACCGTCGAACTGAAGTAATTCGGTTCGCGGTCGGCGGGTAACCGTCGGTACGCGTTTGCCAAAAGAAAAGGGCGGTGCCGCGAGGCGCCGCCCTTTTCTATGGGCTTCGGGGAAGGTCAGTTTCGATACCAGCCAGGGCGCAGGCTGCCCGGATGACCCTTGGCCGGGGCAGGGCGATGGACTTCCTGTTCGGCGGCGGCCGGGACAGGGCGCTGCGAGATTTCCCAGGCACTGGCGGGAGTTCGGCGAACCTCCTTCTGCGCGGCGAGCGTCTGTTCATATTGCAGGCGCTCGCGGCGATCGAGGAAGCGCGCGCGCTTGAGCCGCATCTTCAGTGTCGCGAACGGATTGTCGGGCGTCGGCCCGGCGAGCGCCATCGCTTCGTGGCGCCCCATGCTTCCGTGCGGAGCCGCGGCGAAGGCAGGCGCTGTCGCGAACGCGGGCGCCTTTGCCAATTGCGGGGCGCGATCCATTGCGGGCGTTGGCGCTTGCTCAGGCGGTGTCTCGATGGGGGCATCGTTCTCGACGGTCCTCTCGACCGATGCCGTTTTTCGGCGTCGCGCGAGGGCAAGACCCGCACCGCCGACCAGCAGCAATGCTGCGGCGCCAGCGGCGATCTCCCACGGAAAATCATTGGCAGGCGCCGCCGCCGGGGTTGCGTCCGCCGCGGGCGCTGCGGCGGCCGGAAGGGGTGCCACCATCGCCGGATCGGCCGCGGCCGCCTCGCTTGCAGTCGCACTTGTCATCGCGGCTTCGGCGCGCTCCGGCGCGGGAGCGGCTGCGGGCGTGGGTTCGCTCGGCTGCGCGGGTCGTGCGGTTCGCGTCCGCGTGGCCGGAGCAGAGGTCGCGGCGCTTTCGCGCGCTGCGGGGGCCGGCTCGGCCGCCGGCTCGGGTTCGATGTCGAGCGGCACGCGGATCACCGGGGCAGGAGCGACGGGGGCGGTCGTCTGCGGCGTGACCGTCGGTGCCGTCGGCACCGGGTCGGCAACCGGCGGGGGCGAGGTTGCGGGCGGGACGGTTACAGGCGACGTCATCGGCATTGTGGGCACAGTCGTCGGCGCTTCCTGCGCCAGCGCGGCGGGGGTGGACAGGGCCAGGAACGCGGCAATCGCGCTCGAGGCGGGGCGGGAGAGGGCGATTTTCTTCAACATAGTGAAGGACAAACGTGCGTCCGGGCGAAAGTGCTGCCCGTTTTGGGCGATTCCGCGACGAACCGTTGCCGACGAACGGCTGGCCGACCCGCCGCCGATCCGCCGCATTACGGTTGGAACGCGGGTTTTCAGCCGATTTTCAGCCGAGCGGTTCGGGCTGCCTGCTGCAAAGCGCGGTTGACGCCGCCGCCGAGATTGCCGCGCCGACCAGCGCCATGTCGTTGTCGAGCCGCGTATCGAGCGCCGGCCCTTTCAAGGCCGAAAGCTCGGCGATCAGCGGCATCGAAAGCGACAGGCGCAGCGTCCCCGCCATCGCGCCGCCGGGGAGTCGGTGCGTCTTGACCGGTTGGCCGATCCTGATCTCGCGCCCCAGCCACTGGCGCGCATTGCGGGCGATGAGGGCGTGCATTGCCTTGGCGGTGTCGAAATCGCACCGGGGCCAACGCGAGGCGAGGTCGATCGTGACGAGCGTGTCGGTCGCAAGGCATCCGGCCTTGCCCGCGCACGGCACGCACGCGAGTTCGAGCCGCGTCATCATCTTGCCGACATGCGTGCCGAAGGCGGTAATGACATCTGTTAGACGTTCGGCAGGAAGCGCCGCAAAGCGTTCGATCTCGATCTGTGCCGCCTGGAGACGCAGCAGAAGGCCGAAATTGCCGAGCGCCGGGAGGCAATCGGCGCCCGGCCAGTCGGCGGGCCATTCGGCGCGCGTCGCAAGGCGGCGGAAGCCTGCGGGGAGCGGCAGCGCCCGGTCGCGCACCGCCGCGGGCACGAGCGCAAAGCCGCTGAACGGCGGGCCGCCCGCAAATTTCGAGCCGGTCATCAGCACGACGCATCCCGCTTCGAGATAGCGGCGGACGACGGCGGGCGAGACGCGCAGCTGGCAGGCGTCGACGACGACGGTCATCGCTTCGCCATGCGCCGCAACCAGCCGTTCGACGTCGTCGATTGCCGGCAAAGTCAGCCCCGACTTCGATCCGTGGACGACATGGACGACCGCGCGCCGGCCATCGGCAGCGGCCTTTTCGACCTGTTGCGACAGGTCGGCCGCAATGTCGGGCGAACTGCGCGGTTGCCCGCTCGCGTCGCGGACCGCGACGTCGACCAAAACCGTCGCGGCGAAAGCCGGATCTATCGCCGATTGCGCGACGACGCGCGCACCCGTGGCGGTTTCGTCGGCGAAAAAACGGCCCGCCGCGCTGTGAATGCACCCGCTTCCGACCTCGTCGCGACCGAGGAGGATGGCGGTCAGCGGGCGCCCGTCATGCGCGGCTGCCAGCCCAACATATTCCAGATCGGTGCCGGAGGCGGCGAATATGACTGCGGTATCGGCCAAGGGGCCGGCGAGGCCGAAATATTCGCGGAACTGGACGCGCAGAAGGGCAAGGCCTTCGGCATAGTCGGCGGCGCCCACCGGCCGACCGAAGCGACCGCTCCAGCGGCGGTCGAGCGTGTCGAAGGCGTGCTGCGAAATGCTGCTGATCGTCGACGAGCCATAGGCCAGCGCGTCCGTCGGCAAAATGCTCGCAAAATATTGATTACGCCCGTCGGTATCAGGCCGGATGCGCGCGTCACCGCCGCTGGCGAGCGCGGCCGCCAGCCGCGCCGTGCTGCGCCCACGACCATCACTGCCAAGGTCGAACGCACCGGAATTGAGCAGCATCGGGGAGGCATCCTGTCGGCAAGTGGGGCGTTGCAGGATTAGGATGCCAAGATGACAATGTTTTGGCGTTTTGGTTTCAATGCCGTCATCGAACGGTCATCGCTCTGCAACCCAATTGTGGTGAAGGCGTCGCATGAAAATGAGCAACCTGACCCCGACCCGCCTCCCGGCCTCGCTGCGCGACACGCGGCGCCTGCTATTCGTTGCTAAACATGCGCGATGGGAAGGTGGCCTGCATCCCGAGGATGGCAATCACGCCGTCTATCACCGCGAGACGCGGCAGATCCTAGAGGGTCTGGGGATGCCGCTGAGCGTCGCCGACAGCTATGCCGCGCTCTTCGACCAGCCCGACGCCGATTTCGTCTTCCCGCTGCTCAACCGCGGCGGGTTCTTCAACTCCGAAATGTTGCTGCCGCTGCTCTGCAACCGGCTCGGCCTTCCCTATGTGGGGGCATCGCCGATCGTGCGCGGGCTGTCGGACGACAAGCATCTCACCAAGCTGGAAGCGGCGGCGCGCGGCATTCCCACCGCGCCCTGGGCGCTGTTCCGCCGCGGCGCGCCGGTCGATGTGTCGCGATGCCCGCCCGCGAAGCGCTGGGTAATCAAGCCGAACAACAGCTCGGCATCCTGGGGTATTCGCGACGCCCATGACCGCGCGGAGCTCGCGCAGGCGATTGCCGAGGTGCAGGCGCTCGACCATGACGCGATCGTCGAGCCTTTCATCGAAGGTAGCGATGTCGAAGTACCCGTCATCACGATTGGCGGCGGGCCCGCGATGCTCCCGATGATGATATTCGAACAGGCCGACCCCAGCCATTTGCGCACCTATCAGGAGAAGCGCGACCTCGTCGACCGCAGCGCCAAATACAGCCTGAAGCTGTTCGACGACGACGGGCTGCGCGACCGGATCGTCGCCTATACGCAGCAAATGGCCGCGGTTTTCCAGCCGTTCGACTATGGCCGCTTTGAGTTTCGGGTCGATTTCGCACGCGGCGAAGTTCGCCTGCTCGAAGTCAATTTGAACTGCAACCTCTGGTCCGAAAAGGTCTTTGGCCGCGCCGCCGTCGCCGCCGGATTCAGCCAGGCCGACCTGATCGAAACGATCGTCGCCGAAAGCATGATCCGGCAATTTGGTGCCGCTGGCGTGCGGAAGGTCGCGGCATGACGGGATCGATCCTCATCCTCGCCGGCCGCCGCCCCGGCGCGACCGATCCGCTGGCCGAGGCTGCCGGCGTCGGCGACAAATGCCTCGTACCCGTTGCCGGTCGCGCGATGATTGCGCATGTGCTCGAAAGCGCGGCCGCGAGCCGCGCCGAGCGGGTTTTCATATCAACGCACCATGACCGCTTGCTCGACGACATTGCCGATCCGGTCATCGACCGGCTCGGCGAGCGGCTGACGCTGGTCGCGGCGGCCGACAATTTGGCCGACTCGGTCCTCGCCATCGCCGAACGGGCGCGCTTTCCATTGCTCGTCACCACCGCCGACAATTGCCTGCTCACGCCCGAGACGATTGAGGAAATCGCCGCCGAGGCCGCAAGGCTGGGCGCCGAGGCCGGCGTCGCGTTGGCGCGGCGCGAAGATGTGCTTGCGGTCCACCCTGAAGGACAGCGGCGCTTCTATGAGTTTTCGGACGTGGCAGTTTCGAACTGCAACGCCTATTGGATCGGCAGTCGCAGCGCGCTCAAGGCCGCCGAAGCATTTCGCGGCGGCGGGCAATTCGTCAAGAAGCCGATCCGCGTGCTGCAGGCATTCGGCCTCATCAACCTCCTCCGCTTCCGCTTCGGGCTCGGCCCGATCCATCACATATTTCAGCGTATCTCGCGCCGTTTGAAAGTCGAAATCGCCCCGCTGCTCGTAAGCAACGGGGCGACGGCGATCGATGTCGATAACGAACGGTCGCTGCGCGTGACCGAAGCGCTGATGACGAGGGGCGTCGGCGTCAGTCGGCGACCCAGTTGCCGTGAAATCCCGGCGGAACCCGGTGCGGCAGATGAACGACCGCTTGCGGTGACCCGGTAAAATCGTCGGCATTGAGGATGACGAGGTCGGTCGTTTCGTCATTCATGTTGACGACGAGCCCGATCAGCCAGCCATCATCCTCCGCACCGCTTTCGCTGCGCGGAACGAAAACAAACTCGCCGGGGTGGCGGCCGGGACCGAAATCAAGCACCGCGGTTTCGCCGCGTTCGAGGTCGTGGCGGAACAGCCGCGTATCGGCGAGCGCCCATTCGAGGCTTTCGCCGTCGGGGATCGCCACCGAATAGATATAACGATAGGGTCTTGTCGTCAGCCGCTCGTCGTAGCGCGGGAATTCCTGCGCATGATCGTGGATGACGGTGCGCGTCGTCGTGCCCGCGGCGGCATCGATCGTCCAGCGTTCCATCCGCGATTTGTGGCTGTCGGGGCCGCGCTTTGATTCGGCGAACATGGTTTCGTGCGCGACGACGTCGACGATCACCTTGCCGTCTGCGGCTTCATGGGCGTTGGCGGGGTGAAAGACATAGCAGGGATCGACTGGCACCCAGGCGATGCTGTCGCCGCTTCCGCCGCGCGGCAACAGGCCGACGCGCGCCGGATGCGCCTTGTTCCACGCATAGGGGAAGGGATAGCCCGCGAGCAGCATCTTCATCGAGAATGTCACCGGGAGGTCGAACACGAGCACATGATTTTCGGTGATTGCACAGTCGTGGATCGACGGCCCGTCGCTCACCGCGATTGCCTCTTCGCGAACGACATGGGCCTGGCTGTCGAGCACGACATGCCAGACACGGGTGGGTTCGTCGCCACGATAAGTGATCGCGTGCGTTTCGTCGGTGAAAGGGTCGTGGTGCGGGTGTGCGGTATAGGCGCCGACAAGCGTCCCGTCGAACGGGTTGTGCGCAATCGTGTCGAGTTCATAGCCAAGCTCGACGGGCTTCCCGCCCGCCTCGACGATGGCGAAGGTCCGACCGTCGAGGCCGACGACGTTAGTGTTGGGCGCGTCATTTCGTTCGATGCGCGGGCCGGGCGGCACCTCTTCGCCCAACGCGGCGCACGCTTCGCTGCCGCGAACCCAGCGGTTGCGGTACCAATCGGCCTTTCCGTCGGCGATCCGCACGCCGTGGACCATGCCGACCCCGGTGAACCAGTGATAGCTCGCCGGATCGGGTGCGATCGCGGGATTGGGGCCGTTGCGCAAATAGCGACCGGTCAGGCTGGCGGGGATTTCGCCGTCAACGCGAAGCGCTTCCAGCGTCACCTCTTCCTCCATCGGCTTGTGGATACCGGTCAGGAAGGGATGGGCGTCGGTCGGGCGAGGGAGACGCTTGCGATTGAAATCGGCGATTTTGCCAATTCCTTTGACGACCGCGCCGCGGATCAGGGTTTCGACATCGCTCGCCATTCTTAAGCTCCTTATGCGGAAAGATATTGCAGGGGGATTGCAGGGGCGACTCGACATGTTTACAGTGGCAACATGAACGACGAAGGTAACAGTGTCAACATAAAAGGCGCGCGGCCCAAGGGTGCGGGCACCTATCACCATGGCGACCTGCGCGCGGCGGTGATCGCCGCGGGGATGAAGCGGCTCGCCGAAGGCGACGCGAGCGAACTGGGATTGCGCGCGCTCGCGCGCGACGTGGGGGTCAGCGCGACCGCACTTTACCGCCATTTTCCGGACAAGGAGGCGGTGCTCGACGCGCTCGCCGACGAGGGGCTGCGGCGATTGGGGGCATTGCAGGCGCAGGCCTGGCTCAAAGCGGGCGGCGGAAGCGCCGGGTTCAAGGCGACCGGCGTTGCCTATGTCCGCTTTGCGCACGACGAACCTGCGCTGTTCAGGCTGAGCTTCACGCGTCAAATGCCGACGCGTTACGAAGGGGCCGACAAGGATGGCGGCGAGGTCGCCTATAACCTGCTGCGCGCCGGTGTCGGGGAGGCGCTGCCCGGCGTTGACGATCCCGACAATGCCGCGCTCCACGCCTGGGCACTCGTCCACGGGCTCGCGATGCTGGTCCTCGACGGACGCGTCGACTGGGACGAGGCAAAGATCGAGCAGGTCGTCGGCCTGACCTTCGGCGGCATCGCCTGACGCGCGCGTCGCGTTCGGCCCGTCCTGTCCATTCCGGACGCAGTTACCGGCCGTCCGCCGCAAATTATCGGTTTGTTTGCCATTTTTTGGCTATGGAGCTGACATGACAAGGTCGCTCCCTCCGCATATCGAGGCAGCCTTCTGGCTGCTGCTGACGGCAGTAGGGTATTTCCTGCTCGCGAGCCTCTCGCTTTATGCGACCAAGGGCGCCGACAATATTGCGGCGATCTGGCCGCCGAGCGGCTATTTTCTGGCGCTGCTGCTGTTGATGCCGGCGCGCGCGCAGATCACGGCCTTTATCGGAATGGCCATGGCGAGCATTGCGGCGAACATGCTCGTCGGCGGGTCGTCGCTGCTGCTGTCAGCCGGCTTTACCGTCGCCAATGCGTGCGAGGCGGTGATCGCGCTGGGGGTGCTGCGGATTGGTGGTCCGGGCGACCTGTCGTTCATGGTGCCTCGTGCGGTCGCGAAATTCTGTGCGGCGGCGATCATCGGAAGTCTGACGGGTGGTGTCTTTGCGGCGCTGCTCACCGGTTCGGGTCTGAATTTCTTTCTGTCGTGGACGACGACGGTTGCATTGGGAATGTTGATCGTTGCCCCGATGATCGTCATCTTTGCGCGCATGATCGCGTCGGGCGCGCTCCAGAATGTCCCGATGCGCATGAAGCTGGAATCGGCCGCCATCATGCTCGGTGTCGCGCTCATGACCGGCGCGACCTTTTCGCAGTCCCTGTTTCCGGGAACTTTCGTGCCGTGTCTTGCCGTTATCCTTGCGGCCTTTCGCCTCGGCCCCTTCGGCGCGGCAGCGAGCGTCCTGGTGGTCACGATCGTGGCCTCGCTGATGACGGTGCACGGCTATGGCCCCATCGCGGCCATCGACGCGCAGCCGAAGGTTCATGTGTATTTCCTGCAATTCTATCTGCTCGCCCTCTTGTTCACGGCGTTGACGCTGGCGGCGCTGACGGTGATGCATCGCCGGCTCGCCAAGCGGCTCGAACAAAGCAACCGCTTGTTGCTCCAGGCCGAGGCAGCGGCGCTCGTCGGTCATTGGCGCGTCGATTTGCAGAACTGGACGATCCAGTGGTCCGACCAGGCCTATCGTGTCCACGGGCTCGAACCCGGCACGCCGGTCGACGTCGAATATAGCGTCGACCGCTATGTCGACGAAGACGGGCAGGAGGTTCGCCGCATCATCGAGGACGCGGTCCGGACCGGTGAGCCGTTCCAATATCAGGGACGCATTCGCCGGCCCGATGGCGTCATCCGGCATGTGAAATCGCACGGATCGGTCGAGTTCAGCCGTCGCGGCCGGGCCATCGCCATATTCGGCACCGTCCAGGACGTGACCGAGGTGGTCGAAAATGCCCGCGTTCTGGAAGCCGCGCGCAGTGCGGCCGAGCGCATCGCCAATACTGACATGCTCACCGGCCTTCCCAACCGCCGCCACACGCTCGCCGAACTTGAAGCGGCGCTCATCGAGGCGCGCGATGGCGAAGGCGCGCTCGCGGTCGCGATTTTCGACATCGACCATTTCAAGCGGGTCAATGACAATTATGGCCACGCGGCGGGCGATGCGGTGATCCGCCGTGTTGCCCATCGTGCGCGCGGGGTGCTGCGAGACGTCGATCTCATCGGCCGCGTCGGGGGCGAGGAATTTGTCGGCATCTTGCGCGGATCGAGCGCACAGGCGGCAGAGATCGTCGCCGATCGCGTTCGCAAGGCGGTCGAGAGCGAGGCGGGTCTGGCCAATGATGCGCCGCGCGTGACGATCAGCGTCGGGCTTGCGCGGTTCGACGGCGATTCCGATATCGAGGAACTGATGCACCGCGCTGACCAGGCGCTCTATCGCGCCAAGCGTGAGGGCCGGAACCGCGTTGGCATGGCGGCCTGATCCGGGCCAAGCGCCCGGCGGTCGATTGACAGTCAGCCCCGCCAATTCTATATAGCCCCCATACCCCGGCGTCCGGGAAGCGGCCTGACTTTGCGCAGCGGGCCTCAGGAATAGGGCGATCGGGACTTCGATATGCGTTGGAAAGCTGCGGTAAACCGGCAACGGTTGCCTGCGGCTTTTTTGCGTGTCGGTGCGCTCGCGACCATGATTCTTACAGGCGAGACAATCACTTATGGCGACCAAGGCGAAGTCGGTGGGCAAGGCCCTCGAAGCAACCGCGACCAAGCGAATCCGCAAGCTGTTCGGCAACATCCACGAAGCGGTGGAAATGCCCAACCTCATCGAGGTGCAGCGCGAATCCTATGAACAGTTCCTGCGGTCCGACCCTTCGGTCGGCTATGTTTCGGGCCTCGAAAAGACGCTGCGCAGCGTTTTCCCGATCCGCGATTTCGCCGGCACCGCCGAACTCGACTTCGTCCACTACGAACTCGAAGACCCGAAATATGACGTCGATGAATGCCGTCAGCGCGGCATCACCTATGCGGCGCCGATGAAGGTCACGCTGCGTCTGATCGTCTTTGAAGTCGACAGCGAAACCGACACCCGCTCGGTCCTCGATATCAAGGAGCAGGACGTTTACATGGGCGACATGCCGCTCATGACCGAGAACGGCACCTTCTTCGTCAACGGCACCGAGCGTGTCATCGTGTCGCAGATGCACCGTTCGCCGGGTGTGCTCTTCGACCATGATCGCGGCAAGACCCACTCGTCGGGCAAGTTCCTCTTTGCAGCGCGCGTGATTCCGTATCGCGGTTCGTGGCTCGATTTCGAGTTCGACGCGAAGGACATCGTCAACGTCCGCATCGACCGCAAGCGCAAGCTTCCGGTGACGTCGCTTCTCTATGCGCTTGGCATGTCGGGCGAGGAAATCCTCAACCATTTCTATGACCGCCTCGTCTTCGAGCGCGCCGAAAACGGCTGGAAGGTTCCCTTCGTCGTGGAAAACTGGCGCGGTTCGAAGCCCGCCTTCGACGTCGTCGATGCCAAGACCGGCGAAGTCGTTTTCGCCGCGGGCCACAAGATCAGTCCGCGCCTCGCCAACAAGGCGGCGAAGGACGGTCTCGACACGCTGCTGATCCCGACCGAGGAAATCTTCGGTCGCTACAGCGCCTATGACCTCATCAACGAGTCGACCGGCGAAATCTATATCGAGGCCGGCGACGAAGTGACTGCCGAGAACCTCGAAAAGATGGACGCGGCGGGCATCGACAAGCTCGTGCTGCTCGATATCGACCACAACAACACGGGCCCGTGGATCCGCAACACGCTGAAGGCCGACAAGGCCGAGGATCGCGACCAGGCGCTGTCGGACATCTACCGCGTGATGCGCCCCGGCGAACCGCCGACGCGCGAAACCGCCGAAGCGCTGTTCGGCGGCCTGTTCTTCGACGCCGAGCGTTACGACCTGTCGGCCGTTGGCCGCGTCAAGCTCAACATGCGCCTCGGCCTCGATGCCGAGGATACGGTCACGACGCTCCGCAGCGAGGACATCCTCGCCGTGGTCAAGGAGCTGGTGAACCTGAAGGACGGCAAGGGCGAAATCGACGACATCGACAACCTCGGCAACCGCCGCGTGCGTTCGGTCGGCGAGCTGCTCGAAAACCAGTATCGCGTCGGCCTGCTCCGCATGGAGCGCGCGGTGAAGGAGCGCATGAGCTCGGTCGACGTGTCGACCGTCATGCCGAACGACCTCATCAACGCGAAGCCGGCGGTTGCGGCGGTGCGCGAATTCTTCGGGTCGTCGCAGCTCTCGCAGTTCATGGACCAGACCAATCCGCTGTCCGAAGTCACCCACAAGCGCCGCGTTTCGGCGCTTGGCCCGGGCGGTCTGACCCGCGAACGCGCGGGCTTCGAAGTCCGCGACGTTCACCCGACGCACTATGGTCGTATCTGTCCCATTGAAACGCCCGAAGGGCCGAACATCGGTCTGATCAACAGCCTCGCGACCTTTGCGCGCGTCAACAAATATGGCTTCATCGAAACACCGTACCGCCGCGTCGTCGACGGCAAGGTGACGAACGAGGTCGTCTATCTGTCGGCGATGGAGGAATCGAAGCACACCGTCGCGCAGGCGAACGCCGACCTCAACCCCGACGGCAGCTTTGCCGAGGAACTGATCTCGGCACGCGAAGCCGGCGAATTCCTGATGGCGCCGCGCGAACAGATCACGCTGATGGACGTGTCGCCGAAGCAGCTCGTTTCGGTCGCAGCATCGCTGATCCCCTTCCTTGAGAACGACGACGCCAACCGCGCGCTCATGGGTTCGAACATGCAGCGTCAGGCCGTGCCGCTGCTCCGCGCCGAGGCGCCCGTTGTCGGCACCGGCATGGAGGGCACCGTTGCGCGTGACTCGGGCGCGGCCATCGCGGCGCGCCGCGGCGGCATCATCGACCAGGTCGATGCGACGCGTATCGTCATCCGCGCGACCGACATGATCGAACCCGGTAAGTCGGGCGTCGACATCTATCGCCTGCAGAAGTTCCAGCGTTCGAACCAGTCGACCTGCATCAACCAGCGTCCGCTGGTGAAGGTCGGCGACGTCGTCCGCGCGGGCGACATCATTGCCGACGGTCCGTCGACCGAACTCGGCGAGCTGGCGCTCGGCAAGAATGTGCTCGTCGCCTTCATGCCGTGGAACGGCTACAATTATGAGGACTCGATCCTCATTTCCGAACGCATCGTGAAGGACGACGTCTTCACCTCGGTCCATATCGAGGAATTTGAAGTCACTGCGCGCGATACGCGCCTTGGCCCCGAAGACATCACCCGCGACATCCCGAACGTCGGCGAGGAAGCGCTGCGCAACCTCGACGAAGCGGGCATCGTCTATATCGGCGCCGAGGTCGGCCCCGGCGACATCCTCGCCGGCAAGATCACGCCGAAGGGCGAAAGCCCGATGACGCCGGAAGAAAAGCTTCTGCGCGCCATCTTCGGCGAAAAGGCCAGCGACGTGCGCGACACCTCGCTCCGCCTGCCGCCGGGCGTGTCGGGCACGGTCGTCGAAGTCCGCGTCTTCAACCGTCACGGTATCGACAAGGACGAGCGCGCGATCGCGATCGAACGCGAGGAAATCGAGCGGCTGAAGCAGGACGCCGACGACGAGCGCGCGATCCTCAACCGTGCGACCTTCTCCAGCCTCAAGGAATTGCTGGTCGGCCAGACCACCAGCGCGGTTCCGAAGGGCATGAAGAAGGGCGAAGAGCTGACCGAAGCGGCGCTCGTCGAACTCGACCGCGCCGACTGGTGGAAGCTCGCGGTCGTCGACGACAAGGCGCAGACGGCGCTCGAAGCGATCAAGGCGCAGTATGACGAGGCGATCAAGCGCATCAACGCGAAATATGAGGATCGCGTCGAAAAGCTGCAGCGCGGCGACGAACTCGCACCGGGCGTGCTCAAGATGGTCAAGGTTTTCGTCGCGGTGAAGCGCAAGCTGCAGCCGGGCGACAAGATGGCCGGCCGCCACGGGAACAAGGGTGTCATCAGCCGCATCCTGCCGGTCGAGGACATGCCGTTCCTCGAAGACGGTACGCATGTCGACATCGTGCTCAACCCGCTGGGCGTGCCGTCGCGCATGAACGTCGGCCAGATCCTCGAAACGCACCTTGGCTGGGCGTCGCGCGGGCTGGGCCGGCAGGTGACGCACGCGCTCGAGGAATGGCGCGACGCCAATCCCGAAATGACCGGCGGGCAAATGCCCGAAGCGGTGCGCGAGGCGCTGATCGAGGTCTATGGCGAGGAATATGTCGAGGACATCAAGTCGCGCGACGCCGATAACATCGTCGAAATGGCCGAGAATCTGAAGGTCGGCGTGCCGTTCGCGACGCCGGTGTTCGACGGCGCGAAGGAAGCCGATGTCACCAACATGCTCACCCTCGCGGGTCTGCATGAATCGGGGCAGTCGGACCTTTACGACGGACGCACCGGCGATCGTTTCGACCGCAAGGTGACCGTGGGCTACATCTATATGCTGAAGCTCCACCACCTCGTCGACGACAAGATCCACGCGCGTTCGATCGGCCCCTACAGCCTCGTCACCCAGCAGCCGCTGGGCGGTAAGGCGCAGTTCGGTGGCCAGCGCTTCGGTGAAATGGAGGTCTGGGCGCTCCAGGCCTATGGCGCGGCGTACACGCTGCAGGAAATGCTGACGGTGAAGTCCGACGACGTGATCGGCCGCACCAAGGTCTATGAAGCGATCGTCAAGGGCGACGACACCTTCGAGGCCGGCATTCCCGAAAGCTTCAACGTGCTCGTCAAGGAAATGCGCTCGCTGGGCCTCAACGTCGAACTTTCGTCCTATGCGGACGAGGACGACGACGAGGGTCCGGAAGCCCTTCCCGAAGCCGCCGAATAAGATTTTTCCTCACCCCTCTCGCCGCGCGCGAGAGGGGAAGATGGAGCGAGAATATGAACCAGCTTACCAACTTCATGAACCCGGTCGCGAAGCCCGAAACCTTCGACATGATCAAGATCGGCATCGCGAGCCCGGAACGCATCCGTTCGTGGTCGTTCGGCGAGATCAAGAAGCCCGAAACCATCAACTACCGCACGTTCAAGCCCGAACGTGACGGCCTGTTCTGCGCGCGCATCTTTGGTCCGATCAAGGATTATGAATGCCTGTGCGGCAAGTACAAGCGCATGAAATACAAGGGCATCGTCTGCGAGAAGTGCGGTGTCGAAGTCACGGTGACCAAGGTCCGCCGCGAGCGCATGGGCCATATCGAGCTCGCCGCGCCCGTCGCGCACATCTGGTTCCTGAAGTCGCTGCCGTCGCGCATCGGCCTGCTGCTCGACATGCAGCTCAAGCAGCTCGAACGCGTCCTCTATTTTGAAGCCTATATCGTTCTCGAGCCGGGCCTGACGCCGCTCGAAAAGTTCCAGCTTCTGACCGAGGACGAACTGCTCGACGCGCAGGACGAATATGGCGAAGACGCGTTTAGCGCCGGCATCGGCGCCGAGGCGATCCGCGTGCTGCTCGAGAATCTCGATCTCGAACAGGAACGCGTCGACCTGATGGAAGAGCTCGCGACGACCAAGTCGGAGCTCAAACCCAAGAAGATCATCAAGCGCCTGAAGGTCGTCGAAAGCTTCATCGAATCGGGCAATCGCCCCGAGTGGATGATCCTGGAGGTCGTGCCGGTCATCCCGCCCGAACTGCGCCCGCTGGTGCCGCTCGACGGCGGCCGCTTCGCCACGTCGGATCTCAACGACCTCTATCGCCGCGTGATCAACCGTAACAATCGTTTGAAGCGCCTGATGGAACTGCGCGCGCCGGACATCATCGTCCGCAACGAAAAGCGCATGTTGCAGGAAGCCGTCGACGCGCTGTTCGATAACGGCCGCCGCGGCCGCACGATCACCGGCGCCAACAAGCGTCCGCTCAAGTCGCTCAGCGACATGCTCAAGGGCAAGCAGGGCCGCTTCCGTCAGAACCTGCTCGGCAAGCGCGTCGACTATTCGGGCCGTTCGGTCATCGTGACCGGTCCCGAACTCAAGCTGCACCAGTGCGGCCTGCCCAAGAAGATGGCGCTCGAGCTGTTCAAGCCGTTCATCTATGCGCGCCTCGACGCCAAGGGTCTGTCGATGACCCTGAAGCAGGCGAAGAAATGGGTCGAAAAGGAACGCAAGGAAGTATGGGACATCCTCGACGAAGTCATTCGCGAGCACCCGGTCCTGCTGAACCGCGCGCCGACGCTTCACCGTCTCGGCATTCAGGCGTTCGAGCCCGTGCTGATCGAAGGCAAGGCGATCCAGCTTCACCCGCTGGTTTGCGCGGCCTTCAACGCCGACTTCGACGGCGACCAGATGGCCGTTCACGTGCCGCTGAGCCTTGAGGCGCAGCTCGAAGCGCGCGTGCTGATGATGTCGACGAACAACATCCTCAGCCCCGCGAACGGCAAGCCGATCATCGTTCCGTCGCAGGACATGGTCCTCGGCCTTTATTATCTGTCGCTGGAGCGCGAAGGCGAGCCGGGCGAGGGCATGATGCTGGCCGACATGGCCGAGGTGCATCAGGCGCTCTACACCGGCGCCGTGACGCTGCACTCGAAGATCATCAGCCGCGTCCCGCAGACCGACGAGCAGGGCAACGAATATCAGAAGCGGTTCGAAACCACGCCGGGCCGCATGCTGATCGGCGAATGCCTGCCGAAGTCGCACACCGTGCCCTTCGACGTCGTCAACCGCCTTCTGACCAAGAAGGAAATCGGCGACGTGATCGATCAGGTCTATCGCCACACCGGCCAGAAAGAGACCGTGCTGTTCGCCGACGCGATCATGGCGCTGGGCTTCCGCCACGCGTTCAAGGCAGGCATTTCCTTCGGCAAGGATGACATGATCATCCCCGCATCGAAGGAGAAGATGGTCGACGATACCCGCGCGCTCGTGAAGGATTTCGAGCAGCAGTATCAGGACGGCCTGATCACGCAGCAGGAAAAGTACAATAAGGCGATCGACGCCTGGTCGCAGTGCGGCGACAAGGTCGCGAACGCGATGATGGACGAAATCCGCGCAACGCCGAAGCTCGACGACGGCCGTCTCGCCCCGATCAACTCCATCTATATGATGGCGCATTCGGGTGCGCGTGGTTCGCAGGCGCAGATGAAGCAGCTCGCGGGCATGCGCGGCCTGATGGCCAAGCCGTCGGGCGAGATCATCGAAACGCCGATCATCTCGAACTTCAAGGAAGGCTTGACCGTCCTTGAATATTTCAACTCGACCCACGGTGCGCGTAAGGGTCTGGCCGATACGGCGCTCAAGACGGCGAACTCGGGTTATCTGACCCGCCGCCTTGTCGACGTGTCGCAGGACTGCGTCGTGATCGAGGAAGATTGCGGCACGACCCGCGGCATGGAAATGCGCGCGATCATCCAGGGCGGTTCGACGATCGCCTCGCTCGGCGAGCGCATCCTCGGCCGCACGACGCTCGAGGATGTCGCCGACAAGGACGGCAACGTCATCGCGCCCGTCGGCACGTTGCTCGACGAAGCGATGGTCGCACGGATCGAAGAGGCCGAGGTCCAGTCGGTCAAGATCCGTTCGCCGCTGGTCTGCGAAGCGACGCTGGGCGTTTGCGGCAAATGCTATGGCCGTGACCTTGCGCGCGGCACGCCCGTGAACATCGGCGAAGCGGTCGGCGTCATTGCCGCCCAGTCGATCGGTGAACCGGGCACGCAGCTGACGATGCGGACCTTCCACATCGGCGGCGCGGCGCAGGTCAACGAACAGTCGAACCTTGAAGCCATCTCCGACGGCACGATCGAATATCGCGAAATGGCGACGATCGTCGACCAGCGTGGCCGCCGTCTGGCGCTGTCGCGTTCGGGCGAGATCGCGATCATCGACAGCGAAGGCCGCGAGCGCGCGACCCACAAGCTGCCCTATGGTGCGCAGATCATGCACAAGGACGGCGAAAAGGTGAAGAAGGGCGACCGGATTGCCGAATGGGATCCGTTCACCATGCCGCTGATCACCGAAAAGCAGGGCGTCGTGAAGTATCAGGACCTGATCGACGGCAAGACGCTGATCGAGCAGGTCGACGAAGCGACGGGCATCGCCCAGCGCGTCGTGATCGAATATCGCGCCGCCGGTCGTGGCAAGAAGGAAGACCTTCAGCCGCGCCTCACGCTGCTCGACGATGCGTCGGGCGAAGCCGCGCGCTACCTGCTCGCGGTCGGCACGATGATCTCGGTCGAAGACGGCCAGGAAGTGCAGGCGGGCGACGTGCTTGCCCGCGTCAGCCGCGAAGCGTCGAAGACGCGCGACATCACCGGCGGTCTGCCGCGCGTCGCTGAACTGTTCGAAGCCCGCATCCCGAAGGACAATTCGGTGATCGCCAAGGTTTCGGGCCGCATCGAGTTCGTCAAGGATTACAAGGCGAAGCGCAAGATCGCGATCGTTCCGGAAGAGGGCGATCCGGTCGAATATCTGATCCCCAAGTCGAAGGTGCTCGAGGTTCAGGAAGGCGACTATGTGAAGCGCGGCGACGCGCTGATCAGCGGCTCGCCGAACCCGCACGACATCCTCGACGTCATGGGGGTCGAGGCGCTGGCCGAGTTCCTCGTTGCGGAAATCCAGGAAGTCTATCGACTGCAGGGCGTGAAGATCAACGACAAGCACATCGAGGTGATCGTTCGCCAGATGCTGCAAAAGGTCGAGATCACCGATGGCGGCGACACCACGCTGCTGCCGGGCGAGCAGCTCGATTACCTGGAGATGATGGAATATAACGCCAAGCTGCCGAAGAATGGCAAGCCGGCAGAGGGCCGTCCGGTCCTCCTCGGCATCACCAAGGCGTCGCTGCAAACGCGCAGCTTCGTTTCGGCGGCATCGTTCCAGGAGACGACCCGCGTCCTCACCGAAGCCTCGGTGCAGGGCAAGGTCGACTCGCTGCAGGGTCTCAAGGAAAATGTCATCGTCGGCCGCCTCATCCCGGCGGGTACCGGCGCTGCCATGAACCGCGTTCGCGTCACCGCCTCGTCGAAGGATGCTGCACTCCGCGCCGCAATGCGCGCCGCGAACCAGGAGCATCTGATCGCGCCGCAGACCGCAGCCGAGGAACATGAAGCCGAACTGGCGCAGGGCCCCGAAGCCGCGATGGGCGACGATCCGCTCGGCGCCGTCCAGGGCAGCGCATCGGGCGAAGACGATGTGATGGTCGAAGAACGCACCGAAGGCGCGGGCGAGGAATAAGCCCCTCGGCCCCAATGGCCTCGACGAAACAAGCCCCGCCGGAGCGATCCGGCGGGGCTCTTTCGCGGGCGGCTTTGGGGTGGGAAGCGGACGTTCGACGCGATTAAAGCCCCTCCCCTTCAGGGGAGGGGTTTGGGGTAGGGGTCCGACGCCTTGCGCAAGGCCGCTGGTCCCCACCCCACTCCGACTAGGCAGCAAGCTGCCACGTCTTCGTTGCCCCTCCCCTGAAGGGGAGGGGCTGTCTTTTCCTTACGGCAACTATCGGTCGTACTCGGACATCAAAGAAAAAGGCCCACCGGTCGGACCGGCGGGCCTTCGTTTATGTGGATTTGTGCGGGCCGGTGCGACTGCGCCTGAAAGGCGGCCGGCCCGATGCTGCGTCAGTTCGCGAGGATCGCGACCGTGATATAGAGCAGCAGCGGCAGGCCGAAGCCCAGCAATGTCAGCGCCACAAAGGCGATGCGCGTCCACAAGACGTCAAAGCCGAAGCTGTCCGCCATGCCGGCGCACACGCCGAAGATCATGGCATTCTGACGATTCTTGCGAAAACCCTGTTTCATGTCTTTCCTTTCCGTCCCGGTCCGCGACAATCTCTGGACCGGCGTTGTTGCGTGCGGCGTGGGGAGGTCCGCCGGTCAGATGACCAGCGAACCGACCTGCGCACCATTCTGTCCGGCAATCGCCAGGAACATCACCGAGCTGTAGAGCGCGGCGAAGGCGCCGAGGGCGTAGCTCTTGACGACGTCGACATTGAAATGTGCCATGATAAACTTCCTTTCTGACCTCCCGCCCGGACTATCCGGTGGATGCCCAATACAATGCAGGAGGCGTGCCAATTCCGTTCATCCGCAGTTAACCGCCGTTTTCGGGTTACAGAAATAATATTTCAACGGAAAAATAGCTCTCAAATGGTGAAAAATCCCAACGATATGAAATTTGTCCGGTCGCATTTTCGGTGCCCCGGCTTGGACGCCTTCCGCCGGTGCGTTGTGGGCTGGCATCGGGCAACCTGCTAAGCTACGCGCAAGGCGAATGACGCTCACCCGCCTCTCGCTCACCGATTTTCGCAACCATGCGGGCGCCGACTTCGCGGCGGGATCGGGGTTGGTTGCCATCCACGGCGACAATGGCGTTGGCAAGACCAACATCCTCGAAGCAATTTCCTTGCTCGCGCCGGGGCGCGGTTTGCGGCGCGCGCCGCTTGCCGAAATGGTACGCGACGGCGCGGGCGGGGGTTTTGCGGTTTTTGCGGAAGTGCAGGCGGGGGCGGACCTGCCCCATGTCGCGCTCGGCACGGGGATAGAGCCCGCGCAGCCGGGACGGCGCATCGTGCGGATCAATGGCGCGCCTGCCGCGGCGACCGCGCTCGGCGACTGGCTGGCGGTGTTGTGGCTGACGCCGGCGATGGACCGGCTGTTCGTCGAGACGGCGGGCAACCGCCGCCGCTTCCTCGACCGGCTCGTGCTCGCGCTCGAACCGCGCCATGCGCAGCATGGCAACCGGTACGAGGCGGCGCTGCGCGCGCGGGGGAAGCTGCTCGCCGACGCGGCGCAGGCCGACCCACGATGGCTCGCGAGCCTCGAGGCGCAACTCGCCGAGCACGGTGCGGCGATCGATGCGGCGCGGCAGCGGACACTGGCGGCGCTGTCGGTGGAACTTGCCGAGCAACCCGACGCGCCTTTCGCGCGCCCGCTGCTCACGCTCGTCGACGCCGAAGGGGGGGCGCGAGCGGCGCCATGGGCGATGGAGGAACTGCGCAGGCTGTTCGCCGAAAGACGGCGCATTGACGCCGCCGCAGGCCGCGCGACCGCCGGGCCGCATCGCGACGATCTGGCGGCGGTCCACGCGGTCAGCGGTCGCGCGGCGGCGCGCTGCTCGACCGGCGAGCAAAAGGCGATGCTGCTCTCGCTCGTCCTCGCGCATAGCGACCTCGTCGCGCGGCTGCGCGGGCAGCGGCCGGTGCTGCTGCTCGACGAGGTTGCCGCGCACCTCGACCCGTCGCGCCGCGCCGCGCTCTATGCGCGGCTGGCGGGGCAGGGCGGACAGGCGTGGCTCACCGGGACCGAGGCGGCGCTTTTCGACGATATGCCGGGGCCGGTGACGCGCTTTCGCATCGCCGACGGGCGGGTATTGACGGGGTAGCGGGGCGAAGAGGTTGCAAACCGATGGATGACGAGCAAGGGCCGGAGCCGAGGCTTCAGAGAATTTCCTGCACCACCTCCTGCGGACGGCAGAAACGCACGCCCTTGTCGGTCTCCACAAACGGGCGGTTCACATAGGCAGGGTTGTCGACCATCGCGGCGATGATCGCATCTTCGCTCGCGTCCGTCAGTCCGCGTTCCTCGGCATCGGTGCCGCGCAGCCGCAGCGCCTCGCGTGCGGTGAGGCCGGCGTCCTTGAAAAGCTGGCGCAGCTTTGCCTCGCTATAGGGTGTTTTCAGATATTGGATAACCTCGACCTCGACGCCGGGCGTCTCTTCGAGGATCGCGAGCGTCTTGCGCGACGTGCCGCAGGCGGGGTTGTGCCAGATCGTTGCTTTCATGGGGCGGGTAACTAACGCGGCCTTACCGCAGCGTAAACCGGCTATTCATGGCAATTATGGCACAATTGCCCGCATGAAGAGGCACGACAAGCTTGCCTTTGTCGCGCAAGGCGCGATGGATGGGCCGACGAGGGACCGCTGCAGGCGGCCAGAGCGGGGTTGGGTTGCACGTGACTGATATGTTCGATCGCAGGGCGATGCTCGCCGGGATCGCAGGCGCAGGGGCGCTGGCGGCGCTGCCCGCGCGTGCGCAGCTGCCCGATTGGGTTCAGCAGCCTGTGCCGCCAAAACCCGTCGATTATCTCGCAGTCGCGCGCCAGCAGCTCGCGTTACAGTCGCGCCATATCCCGCAGACCGACCGTGTCGGGATCGTCGACTTCGGCCTGCCATCGTCGCGTCCGCGCTTTGCGCTCGTCGACATGGTGGCGGGCACGATCGACCTGTTTCCGGTGACGCACGGGCGCGGGTCGGACCCGCAGCACGATGGCTGGCTCAAGAATTTTTCGAACCGCGTCGGCAGCCTCGCGACCTCGCGCGGCGCCTATCGCACCAGCGACTATTATTGGGGCGCCAACGGGTCGTCGATGCGGCTCGCTGGGCTGGAACCCGACAATAACAATGCCGACATTCGTGCGATCGTCGTTCACGGCGCCTGGTATGCCGAGCCGTCGCTGATCGCGACGCAGGGCAAGCTCGGTCGCAGCGAAGGCTGTTTCGTCTTTGGCGAAGAACTGTTGCCGATGATCCTCTACAAGCTCGGGCCGGGGCGGCTGCTGTTCGCCGACAAGTTGAGCGTCCAACCGCCGCTGCCGAAACCGTTCGACCTTCCGACCGATCCCTTGCCCGGCAGCGAGCATATCGTCCGCACGGGCGCGGCGAACGGCGTGATACCGCCGACAGCGGATTGATGGAGCCTCAGTAAATCCCGCTTGTCGCCTCCGTTGTCACGCGCGTGGCGGTTTCAACGGTGGGGACAACAGGCGGAGCAACCGGCGCGATGATCGTTGCCGTCGGGCGGCCGGGCTTGGCGAAGCTTGCCACCACCGGGGCGTCGCGGCCGTACAGGTCGGCGAACTTCTTGACGCCGCCCTTGCCGTCGGGGACCGCGGTCCAATAAGCGACATAGACGGGGAAGGGTTCGTCGAAGCCGAAGCGCGTCGTCTTGCCACTGGCGATCGCTTCGCCGAATTCCTCGGGGCTACGGCCTGCGAACATCACCGCCATCAGCCCCGAAAAATGCAGCGCCTTTTCGGTGCGGATACAGCCGTGGCTGAAGGCGCGCGCCGCGGCGTTGAACGCGCCCTTCGACGGCGTGTCGTGCAGATAGATCGCATGCTCGTTGAGCATTTCCATCTTCATCACGCCAAGCGCGTTGTTCGCCCCGGGCTGCTGGACGACCGACAAATTCTTGCCGCTGCCCGTCCAGGTATAGCCCTGCGCGCGCGCCGAGGCCGGGTTGCGCGCGATTGTCGCGCCAATGCCTTCGTTGATGATGCTGCGCGGCAAGGTCCATGTCGGGTTGACGATCACGCCGGTCGCCATGGGGTTGAGCTGCGGCGTCGGGGTCGATGCTTTCCCGACCACGGCCTTGTGCGTCGCGATGACGGTGCCGCCGTGGACGACGCGCGTCATATATTCGGGGACGTTGCTGACGACGTAGCGCTGGCCAAGATCGCGCGGCATCCAGCGCCAGCGTTCCATGTTCACGCGGATCGCATTGGCTTCGGCCGGCGATTTTGCGGTCGCGAGCGCGGTTTTGAGCCCCGCAAAATCGGGATGCACGGGATTGAGCCGCGCCAGCGATTCCGCGATGCTGTCGGATGAGAGCGCGGAGGTCAGCAGCGGCAGCAGCGGTTCGACTTCGGCGTCGTTGTCGGTCATGAACCATTGCTTGCGAGCCGCATTGGGCGTGCGGCCGTCGCGCAGGTGCGTCGCGAGCAGCAGGAAGCTGTCGGTCGCCACCTTGTCGAGCTGTAGCTGGTCCTTCGACAGGATGGCGGCGGCAAGCCCATCGGGATTATAGTCGCGCGCGAACAGCCCTTCGGCGTTGATACCTTCGATGACGCTGAGCAGCGTCGTCGCCTGCTCTTCGGTCCAGCTCGGCATATCGAAATCGGCCGCAACTACCGGCGCGTCGTCGGTGACCTTGTCGGGCTGGATGACAACCGAATCTTCCTTGACGTTCGTCTGCGCGAACGCCGGGGCTGCAAGCAGGGACAGTGGCGCCAGAAGCGCCAAAGCGGTGCGGTGGGGGAGTTTATGGACCATGCCAAAAGGCATAGCCAATTTCCCAGGGCTTTGGAAGCCGCCCACCCCGCCGTCGGACGGTGGTCAGGCCGCCGATTCGCCGTCGTCCTTCGCCAGCCATTCCTCCAGCCACTTGATCGTATAATCGCCGTGGATCACTGCGGGATCGGCGAGCAGCGCCTGATGGAGCGGGATGTTGGTCTTGATCCCGCCGATCACCATTTCGTCGAGCGCACGGCGCATCCGCATCATGCAGCTTTCGCGCGTGCGGCCATAGACGATCAGCTTGCCGATCATGCTGTCGTAATAAGGCGGAATCGAATAGCCGGCATAAAGCCCGCTATCGACGCGGACGTGCATGCCGCCGGCTGCGTGATAGTTGGTCACCTTGCCCGGCGAGGGGAGGAAGGTGCGCGGGTCCTCGGCATTGATGCGGCATTCGATCGAATGGCCGCGGAACTCCAGATCCTCCTGCTTGACCGACAGGTCGCGTCCGTCGGCGATGCGGATCTGTTCGCGGACAAGGTCGAAACCGGTGATCATCTCGGTCACCGGATGTTCGACCTGGATGCGCGTGTTCATCTCGATGAAGAAGAACTCGCCATTTTCCCACAGGAACTCGATCGTCCCCGCGCCGCGATAGCCCATCTTGGCCATCGCGTCGGCGCAGACGCCGCCCATGCGCGCGCGTTCTTCTGCCGAAATCACCGGCGAGGGCGCTTCCTCGAGCACCTTCTGGTGGCGACGCTGGAGCGAGCAGTCGCGTTCGCCGAGGTGAATGGCGTTGCCCTTGCCGTCGCCGAACACCTGAAACTCGATGTGGCGCGGATTGCCGAGATATTTTTCCATATAGACGGTCGGGTCGCCGAACGCCGCCGCCGCTTCGCTCGATGCCTGGCCCATCAGGCTTTCGAGGCTGTCCTCGTCGGGCACGACCTTCATGCCCCTGCCGCCGCCGCCCGAGGCCGCCTTGACGAGCACCGGATAGCCGATCTCGCGCGCAAGCTTCTTCGTTGCTTCGCTGAATGTCACCGCACCCGGCGACCCCGGCACGACGGGCAGGCCGAGCGCGACCGCGGTGCGCTTCGCCTCGACCTTGTCGCCCATCGTGCGGATATGCTCGGGCTTCGGTCCGACAAAGACCATGTCGTGCGCTTCGATAATCTCGGCAAAGCGCGCATTTTCCGAAAGAAAGCCGTATCCGGGATGGATGGCGTCGGCGCCGGTCACTTCGGCGGCCGAAATGATCGCCGGAATGTTGAGATAGCTGTCCTTCGCGGCCGGCGGACCGATGCACACGGCTTCGTCGGCAAGGCGGACGTGCATCGCGTCGGCGTCGGCGGTCGAATGGACCGCGACCGTCTTGATCCCCATTTCGTGCGCCGCGCGGTGGATGCGCAGCGCGATCTCGCCACGATTGGCAATCAGCAGTTTTTCAATGGCCATGACGGGCGCTGCCTCAGCCGATGGTGAACAGCGGCTGGTCATATTCGACCGGCTGGCTGTTTTCGACATGGATGGCTTTCAGCGTGCCGCCGGCGGGCGCGGTGACGGGGTTCATCACCTTCATCGCCTCGATGATCAGGATCGTGTCGCCGGCTTTGACCTGCGAGCCGACCGCCGCGAAATCGGGCGCGCCGGGTTCGGGCGCCAGATAGACGGTGCCGACCATCGGCGATTTCACCGCATCGGCAAAGCCGTCGACTGCTGGAGCGGTGGCAGCGGGCGCAGCGGCCTGCGCGGCGGCAGGGGTAGCCACCGGCGCGGGGGCATGGACGACCGGCGCTGCCGCGGCGGTCAGCGTGCGCGCGACGCGCACCTTGCGCTCGCCGTCCTCGACCTCGATTTCGGAGAGCTGCGTATCGTCGAGCAGTTCGGCGAGCGCGCGCACGAATGCCGGATCGATGTTGATGCCATTGTCCTTATGGTCACCCATGATGATATTTTCCCGTTTGCTTGAGGACACCCGCGGCGGGGCGTCCCGACCCCTGTTCAATGATGGCGCCTCTTGTCAGAGTCGCGCGGCGGCGTCCAGCGCAAGCGTATAGCTGTCTGCGCCGTGTCCTGCAAAATGTGCGGCGGCGGCCAGGCCGATGTAGCTCGTATGTCGAAAGGGCTCGCGCGTCATCGGGTCCGACAGATGGACCTCGATCACCGGCACCTTGATCGACTTGATCGCGTCGTGAAGCGCAATCGACGTGTGCGTGTACCCTCCCGCGTTGAGCAGCACGGCCTTCGCGCCCGCATGGTGCGCCTCATGCAGCCAGTCGATCAGCACGCCTTCGTGGTTCGATTGGCGGCAGTCGACGACCAGCCCCAGTTTCGCCGCCTGTTCCGCCAGCCGCGCATGGATATCGTCGAGCGTGTCATGGCCGTAGATCTCCGGCTCGCGCGTGCCGAGCAGGTTGAGATTGGGGCCGGATAGGACAAAGACGGTCGGAAGGTCGGTCAAGTCGCGGGCTTTCGGTTGCGGCGTGGCACGCTCCCCCTATATGGGCTGCTCGACAAAAGGCAAAGCGAGGCGAAAGCGTGATCTCGGTCATCCTCAACGGCGAGCCGCGGCAGGTGCGGCAGGGCAGCATCGCGGACCTCGTCGCGTCGCTCGGCCTCGACGTGAAAAAGGTCGCGGTCGAACGCAATCGCGAGATCGTGCCGCGCTCCACGCTGGCCGATGTCGCGCTGGCCGAGGGTGACGCGCTTGAAATCGTTCATTTCGTAGGAGGCGGTTGTTGACCGATCAGTGGAGTGTAGCCGGGCGGACGTTCACGTCGCGGCTGATTGTCGGCACCGGCAAATACAAGGATTTCGCACAGAATGCCGCCGCGCTCGAAGCGTCAGGCGCTGAAATCGTTACGGTCGCGGTGCGCCGCGTCAATGTTTCGGACCCGTCGGCACCGATGCTCACCGACTATATCGATCCCAAGAAGGTCACTTATCTTCCCAACACCGCGGGCTGCTTCAACGCCGACGATGCGATCCGCACGCTGCGCCTCGCGCGCGAGGCGGGAGGCTGGGATCTCGTGAAACTCGAGGTGCTGGGCGAGGCGAAGACGCTTTACCCCAATATGCGCGAAACGCTGGAGGCGACCGAAGTGCTCGCGAAAGAGGGCTTCCTTCCGATGGTCTATTGCGTCGACGATCCGATTGCGGCGAAGCAGCTCGAGGATGCGGGCGCGGTCGCGATCATGCCACTTGGCGCACCGATCGGATCGGGCCTCGGTATCCAGAACCGCGTAACGATCCGCCTGATCGTCGAGGGCGCGTCGGTCCCCGTGCTCGTCGATGCCGGCGTCGGCACGGCGAGCGATGCCGCAGTTGCTATGGAACTCGGCTGCGACGGCGTGCTGATGAACACCGCGATTGCCGAGGCGAAGGACCCCATTCGCATGGCGCGCGCGATGAAGCTCGCCGTCGAGGCCGGACGCGACGCCTATCTCGCCGGGCGGATGGGGCAGCGGCGTTACGCTGACCCGTCGAGCCCGCTTGCGGGATTGATCTGACCAGCCGAATTCCGATGCCGCCGTAACATTGGCCGGACCTGCCGCGAACAAGGTCTCATGTGGTCGCGCGTGCTGTTCTTCTTTGGGCTGTTTGCTGCGCTGTGCGTGACGGCCGTCCAGCAGGGCACGGCGCAAGCCTGCTGCCCCGATCTGCATGACAACTGTTTATCGTACGCTTTGAACGGTGACCGCGACGGCGACCAAGCGCCTCCGACACCGTCCTGCGACAAGGCCGCGATGCAGGGCTGTTGCCGCGCCGCCGCCGACGTCCATCGGCCAGATTTTGCCGCGCCGGACATCGTCCTTCCGTCATCGGGCGGTTATGGTTTGATGGATCGTCCCCTTGCCGGCGGTGAAATCGAACCGGCCACTCCACCTCCGCGAAAAGTCCGGATCGACTTAAACTGAATTGGATCGATTTTACCGGAGTGAAGATAATGAAGACTATGCTGAAAATTGCTGCCACCCTCGCTGCCATCGGGCCGACTGCGGTCTTTGCCGCCGAACCGGCCGTTGTCCAGGCGAGCTTCCACGCGGCTTGCTGCGCGATTGCCGCCTGCTGCGGGCTTCCTTGCTGCCCGTAACAATATCGAAGACCAGGGGCGCTGCGCTGTTTTGCAGCGCCCTTTTTATCTTGTCGAGATAAACGGCTGGTCGCAAATTGCGGAACATGCGCCAGTGGGACCGGTTGATCGGATGTGAGGCGCTACCGCCTCCGACAACCGAAGGAGACTCCCCATGGGTGAACTGACCGACAAGACCAAAGGCGTCGCCAACGAGGCGGCCGGCAACACCAAACAGGCGATCGGCAAGGCGACCGAAAACGAACGCTTGCGCGCCGAAGGCGAAGCGCAGGAGCGCAAGGGTGAGGCCCAGAACCTCAAGGGCGAAGTCAAAGGTGCGCTTGGCGACAAGGTCTGACCTTTCCGCCGCGCAATAAAAAGGCCCCGGCGCTTGTGCGCCGGGGCCTTTTTCGTACCGTCAGGAAAAAGGATCAGCGGCCGCCCGAGGCGACGAGGTCGACGTCGGTCATCCCGCCGTCGCGCCGCGCAAAGACGACAAAGGCCAGATCGCCCTTGGTGCCGCCAAGCACATGTTCGTTGCCGCGCACGCGGTGGTCGCTTGTATAGCCGTTGCGGATCGCGAGCGTGTGATAATAGTTGAGCACGCCCTGGACCGACGCGGCGGTCTGGAAATTGACGACGCGCAAATTGCATTTGCCGCCTGCGACCCCCGCAGCCTCGCGGAGCGTTGCGCGCGGATAGACCCTGAACGCGGCGGGCAGGCGCTCGGCCCACTGGTTGCCATAGGTCAGCTTGGCGTCGCAGCCTCCATTCTGCTGGTCGCGCGCGAGCGCGCCGATGGTGACGGGGCGTTTGGCGGCGTCGCAATCCTCGCAGCCTTCTTCGAACGCCAGCGCCTTGGGTGCTTGCAGCAGCTTGCCCGCTTTCAGGGCCGCCGCGGCCTCGGCGACGGTTGCGGTCTTGCCCGACCGGACGCCCGGAACGCCGCCATCGACGGGGCGGTTGCCGGGGCCGACGGCGTTGCGGTTGGCCTGACCCGCGAGCTCGGGGTCGACCATGATCTTGTCTTCGAGCGCGCCCTTGATGGCGGGATCGGCTTCGGTCAGCCCGTCGTCGAGCGGCCTGAGGTCAGATTTGGCTTCGGGATTGTCCCGGCACCCGGCGAGCGGTGCGGCGAGCACCAGCAATCCGGTGACGAGCCATTTTCCGCGCAAGATCATCGCTAACACTCCCTTAATCTATCCTTCGGAAGTGCCGAAGAACGGTTAAGAAGATGTGAGCAAATTGCGTTAACTTGTAAGGATTTGTTATCCGAAAACTGTGCCGGACCGAGACGCATCGGGCGCGCAGCGGATGAGGCGCGAGGTTTCGACCGCGGCCTGCCGGTGGACGACGGCCAGGCGATAGGCGGGGTCGGTGACCATTTCCATAAAGGCGCCGCTGTTCGGATATTGGGCGATGAACACCGCGTCCCATCGCTCGTCCTCGGGGCCGATCAGCAGCGCTTCCATCGTGCCGCGCCAGACGATGCTGCCGCCGACACGCTGGAAAATCGGTCCGCTCTCGCGCCCGTAATTGGCATAGGCATCGGCACCCGTCAGCGTCTCGCCGGCGAGCGGATGGTTGTCGGGATAGCTGGCCTCTGCCTTGAACCGGACAAGGTTGAGCATATGGATCGGCGTGTCGCGCGGCAGCGTCTTGAAGGCGTCGAACTGTGCGCGCTCGGGATCGATATGGCGATCGGTCATGGCCGGAATTCCTTTCGCTTGACGCGCCAGGCATCGGCGCTTTGGGTCCAGGCATCGACCGGCGCATTCTGAAAAGGCGCCGGAAGACGCGTCGGACCGCTGTTGGTGGCGCCGAGGCGGCGGGCGAGCGCCTGCGAGCGGTGGTTGGCAGGGTCGATGCTGTGCATCAACTCGGGCCACTTCAGGAATTCCACGGCAAAATCGCACGCCGCGACGCTGCCCTCGAAGGCATAGCCCTTTCCGGCAAATTTGGCGCGAACGCCATAGCCGACCTCGGGCGCCGGCCAGCCGTCGGGTTCCCACGGTCCCAGCCGTCCGACCCATTCGCCGGTCGCGCGCTCGATGACCGAGAACATCGAAAAACCGCGGATGTGCCATGCGCCCGCGAGTGTGCACCACTGGCGCCAAGCCTGCGACCGCTCGCAAACGCCGCCGATATATTCCATCGTTTCGGTTTCGGTGCACATTTCGGCAAAGGCGTCGAAATCCTCGGCCGCCGGGGGACGCAGGATCAGCCTTTCGGTGACGAGCAAGGGCCCGTTGAGCATGACGCTATCTCTCCCGCAGCAACTCGCCCGTGCCTTAGCGGCAAGAGCGGTGGCGGGGCAAGCGTGCACGCCTTGAGGGCGCCGACAACATGGTCGACGCCCTCTCCATCGCGTGTGCGGGCGGAGGGGTCTCGGACCCACACCCGGGACGGGTTCCGTGGTTTAGCGGCAGCGATATTTGTCGCGGTCGATCTCGCGGCCGATCAGTGCGCCAGCGCCTGCGCCGATGATCGTGCCGAGCAGCTTGTCGCCGTCGCCGGCGATTTCATGACCGGCAAGCCCGCCGACTGCACCGCCGATGAGCAGGCCGGTCGTGCCGTCGTCGCGGCGGCAGCGATAGCGGCCGTCATTGCCGCGCCAGATGCGCGTATCGCGGTTGATGCGCTGGTCGCGGGCATAATGGCTATGCCGCTTCTTGCGCTTGTGAAAGCCGGCCGACTGGTCGAGTTCGTAATAGCCGCCTGTCTTCGCAGGGGCTGCGGTCCCGGCATAAGCGGGCGCGGTCAGCGCGATCCCGGCGGCGGCAATCCCGCCCAACAGCCCCTTCGTCATGATACGCATTTCAAATCCTTTCCTGGTTCAACGTCTCGTAAAGCCATTCGCTCCCCGGACGCCTGGGGAGAAAACGAGCCGAATCTGCCTCGCGTTGCATGAACCCAAGGCAACAAGACGAAGCGAGGCCCCGTGTCGACGAACTGCGCGACCGGCGAAACGGCTTGCGGCGCACACAGGCGCGTGCAAAAAGTCGGCCCATGCTCAATATCGCGTCGCTTCTTATCGGTTTGATCGCGCTCGTGCTTGCGGTCGTGGCTTTCATCCCGCTTCTCGGCTGGGCGAATTGGGTAATCGTTCCGGTCGCCGTCGTCGGCCTCGCGCTTGGCGCGATGTCAGAGCGCAACGCCGGCCGGAATCTCTGTATCGTCGTGATTGTCATCGGCGTGATCCGCCTGATGCTCGGCGGCGGCATCATCTGATCCAGCGAAAGCAGCTGTAATGGCACAGGATTCGGCGTCGGCCGCGAGCGATCGGGGCGGTCTTCCCTACGCGCTCGCCGCCTATTGCATCTGGGGTTTCGTCCCCATTTTCTTCAAGCTGCTCGACACGGTGCCCCCGGTCGAAGTGCTGACGCAGCGGATCATCTGGTCGCTGCCCTTCTGCTTCCTGATCATGGCGTTCCGCCGCCAGATCGGCGAATATCTGGGCGCATTTCGCGACTGGCGGGCGCTGCGGCTGTTGCTTGCGAGCGCGCTGCTGATCGGGATCAACTGGCTCGTCTATATCTATGCGATCTTCACCGACCATGTGCTCGCGGCGAGCCTCGGCTATTATCTGAATCCGCTCGTCAACGTGTTGCTCGGCACGCTCGTACTGGGCGAGCGATTGTCGCGGCTTCAGGCCGTTGCGGTCGCGATGGCGGCGGTCGGCGTCGCGATCCTGCTCGCTGGCGCGCTCGACACGCTTTGGATCAGCGTCACGCTCGCGCTCTCTTTCGGCACCTATGGCCTGCTGCGAAAGGTCGTGGCGGTCGGGTCGCTCCCCGGCCTTGCCGTCGAAACGACCTTGCTGCTGCCGCTCTCGCTCGCCGCTGCCGCTTATTATTTCTTCGCGGGCAGTCCGACAGGATTCGGGTCGAGCATGGAAATCAGCCTGCTGCTCGCGGCGGGTGGGGTGGTGACGGCGGTGCCGCTGCTGCTCTTTGCGACCGCGGCGCGGCGGATGAGCTATGCCGCGCTCGGCTTCATCCAGTATCTCGCGCCGACGATCCAGTTCCTGCTCGGCATCTTCCTGTTCCGCGAACCATTGAAGCCCGCGCAGCTCGTCTGTTTCCTGCTCATCTGGGCGAGCATTGCAGTGTTCAGCTATGACCTGTGGCGCAAGATGCGCGCGAGCCGGATGATCGAAGTCGCCTGACGGGGGTCAGGCCAGCCGCCAGCGCAGCGTCTCGCCTGCGTGGAATGGCACGACATCGCCGATATGTGACGGCACCGTCACCTCGGCGCGCTCGAGCGTCACCGTGCCTTCGTTGAGCGGCAGGCCATAGAAGCGCGGGCCATGCTCGCTTGCGAAGCCTTCGAACTTGTCGAGCGCATCGTCTTCCTCAAAGGCGGCCAGGTAGGATTCGAGCGCGAAGGGCGCGTTGAAAATCCCCGCGCAGCCGCACGACGATTCTTTCGTATGAACGGCATGCGGCGCGCTATCGGTGCCGAGGAAGAATTTGGGCGAGCCTGACGTCGCCGCTTTCCGCACCGCCAGCCGGTGATGTTCGCGCTTTGCAACGGGCAGGCAATAGGCGTGCGGGCGGATGCCGCCGACGAGCATCGCGTTGCGATTGATGTGCAGATGCTGCGGCGTGATCGTCGCGGCGACATTCGCGGGCGCCTCGGCGACGAACGCGGCCGCCTCGGCGGTCGTGATATGCTCGAAGACGATCTTCAGGCCGGGCAATGCCTTGACCAGCGGCGCCAGCGTGCGCTCGATGAACACCGCCTCGCGGTCGAAGATGTCCACATCATGATCGGTGACCTCGCCGTGGATCAACAGCGGCATGCCGATGTCCTGCATCCGCTCGAGCACGCCCATGATGTTCGCGACGTCAGTGACGCCGTGCGCGCTGCCGGTCGTCGCATGCGCGGGATAAAGCTTGGCTGCGGTGAACACCCCCTCGGCATGGCCGCGCGCCATTTCGTGCGCGTCGCTCGCGTCGGTCAGATAGGCGACGATCAGCGGTGTGAAATCCATCTCGGCCGGGACGGCGGCAACGATCCGCTCGCGATAGGCGACGCCCTGTTCGACCGTCGTCACCGGCGGCGACAGGTTGGGCATCACGATCGCCCGCGCGAACTGGCGCGCGGTATAGGGCGCGACATGCGCGAGCATCGCGCCGTCGCGCAAATGGACGTGCCAATCGTCGGGGCGGCGGATGGTCAGGCGGTCGGTCATGTCATTCTCTCCCCCCTCCAGCAAACGGGAGGGGACGGGGGTGGGCGAGTCCGGTGCGGCGCTTAGCCCAAGTTTGCGGTCAGGCCCACCCCAAACCCCTCGCGCGTGCGGGAGGGGCTTTAAGTCGTCGTCCCGGCAGCCTATTTCTCTGCCATGACCAGTACCACCCTCCACGACCGCGCCCTCATCCGTCTGTCGGGGGAGGATGTTCGCGGCTTCCTGCAAGGCCTTGTCACAAACGACGTCTCGGGCGGGCTGCCCGTCTGGGCGGCGCTGCTGACGCCGCAGGGCAAGGCGCTGTTCGACTTTCTGATCTGGGCGGATGGCGACGACATTCTCATCGACTGCGAGGCTGAAGCCGCCGACGCGCTCGCCAAGCGACTGACGCTCTATCGCCTGCGCCGCGCGATCACGATTGCGCGTGACGAGCAGCTTGCGGTGCATTGGGCGCCCGAGGGCGAGCAAGGCGTTCCCGACCCCCGGCTTGCCGACCTCGGCCGCCGCTGGCTCGCTCCGGCGGGGAAGGGCGAGGGCGCCGACGCCGCGTGGCGCGCACATCGGCTCTCGTTCGGCGTCGCCGAAGGACGCGCCGAACTGGGCGATGGCGAGACGCTGTGGCTTGAATGCAATGCCGCCGAACTGAACGGCGTCAGCTTTGCGAAGGGCTGCTATGTCGGGCAGGAAAATACCGCGCGGATGAACTGGCGGCAAAAGGTCAACCGGCGGATCGTCGTCGTGCCGATCGCCGACGCAGACGAAAAGCGCCAAAGGATTGCCTATCCCGACCTCGACTGGTCGGTCGAGCATCGGCGGGTCGAGTCGATCGACGCGGACGCAGCGCCGATGTGGATGCGCGAAGGGCTTGTCGCGACCGGTTCATGACGCATGCAGCCAGCGCTGCTATATTGGGCGCATGCGTGCGCTCGTCCTTTTGCTGCTGTTCGCAGGCATGGCTGCTGCCACGTCCGCCGCTGCGATGCCGGCGTGCGAACCCGCGCCACCGCCGCAGGCCGCCCAAGATGACGCATCCCCTATCGTCCCTGGCTCCGTTGATGGCGCCGTCGATGTGGCGCCCGTGCCCCTGGCAGAGCTTGCGTCCGACTCGCCCTGGCTCCCGCGAATCGAGGCGGCAGCCGACGAACTGCTTGCGGCACTCAAGTCGCGCGACGTGCGTCGCTGGAAACCGTTGCTCGGCGGCCGCTGGCTCGGCGCCGGTGATCAGCGCGCGATCGAGCGGTTGCTCGACGATCGATGCAGCGCGTTCGCCGCCGTGCTTGCGGCAGATACGCCGCCGGCGCGCAAGATTTTGGGCTGGACCGTTCCGCCCGGCTATTCGGCCGACGAGCGGACCGAAATAGCCGCTCGCCCCGGGGCCGAGGCGCTCGTTTGCTGGTCGGCAAAGGAGGGCGGGGATCGCAGATGGCCGCGTTCGGCCGCCGAAGCCGACAATGCACGCGGCCGTGGTTTCGCCTGCGCGCGCATCGTTCATTCCTCGCTTGCCGAGGCGCCCGGATGGCGGGCGTTCATCGAGCTACCCGCAGGGGCAGGCGGCGTTTAACCAAACTCCAATTCTTCGCTGCCAATATCGCGCCATGTTGGGGCGCTATCTTGGCTTGGCCGGAGTGATCGCGGTCGTATCGGTGGGCATGGCGGGCTTCGCCAGCCGGATGAGCGCACCCGAATCGGTCGAAACCGCAGCGACGGTCAGCGGCGACCATGACAATTGGACGACGGGGGAGCGGAACCGCGGCGGCTGGTCAACGGGCGCCAACTCGCCAGGCGAGGTTCGCCTTGGTCGCGCGGGCGATTCGCATTTCTATGCCGACGCCAACATCGACGGCACCAATATCCGCATGATGGTCGACAGCGGCGCTTCGGTCATCGCGCTGACGCGCCGCGATGCCGAGGCCATCGGCATCGACGTCGACCGGCTGCCGATCGCGGGCAGGGCGAACACGGCGGGCGGCGTCGTACCGCTGCGCCCCGTCATGCTCGACAGCGTCGATGTCGACGGGGTCGAGGTGAAGCGCGTGCAGGCAGCGGTGATCGACGCGGATATGGGCGTTTCGCTGCTTGGCCAGAGCTATTTGTCGAAGCTCGAGTCGGTGAAGGTCGAAGGCGATACGATGACCTTGCGCTGAAGCGCCGCGCTCCCTATTTTGCCTTCTTGTCGATCAGCACCGCCTGCTGCCACTTGCTCGGCGCCTTGTCGGTGCGATGGATGCACCCCGCCCAGCAGCAGGGGCGGCGCTTGCCCTCGATCAGTTCCTCGACCGTCCGCTCGATCCGCCGCGCGCGCGTTTTCGCCTGTTTCGCATCCTCGACCCAGCAGATGAACTCGTTGCGGCCGAGCGGCGTCAGCCCCTGCCACAGCGCAAGAATCGCGGGATCGGCCTGAATGGCCGACCGCATATCGTCGCCTGCCGTGTGGACGGTGCCTTGAGCAAATGCCTCTGTCATGAGCGCCTGTATAACCCGCTCATTTCTCTATCTCAAAGCCCTGCGGCAATGCGCCTCCCTTGCCAAAGCGGCCGCTTTTGCCCACATCATGCGCCATGAATGCTCCCAACCCGCCGCTCAAGGCCGCCATCGTACCCGTCACCGCTTTCCAGCAGAATTGCACCTTGCTCTGGTGCACCGAAACGAACAAGGCGGCGTTCGTCGATCCCGGCGGTGACCTCGACAAGCTGAAGGAAGCGGTGCGTCAGACCGGGGTCGAGGTCGAAAAGATCCTCGTCACCCACGGCCATATGGATCATTGCGGGCAGGCGGGGATGCTGGCGAAGGAGCTGGGCGTTCCGATCGAGGGGCCGCACGAGGACGACCGTTTCTGGATCGAGCGTTTTGCCGAGGATGGCGCGCGCTTCGGCATGGTCGGCGAAAGCTTCGAGCCCGACCGCTGGCTCGTCGACGGCGACACGGTGCGGGTCGGCAATCTCGAACTCGACGTGATCCATTGTCCGGGCCACACGCCCGGTCATGTCGTGTTTCATCACCCCGAATCAAAGCTGGCGATCGTCGGCGACGTGATTTTCCAGGGCTCGATTGGGCGCACCGATTTCCCGCGCGGCAATCATCAGCAATTGCTCGATTCGATCACGGGCAAGCTGTGGCCGCTCGGGGGTGACACAATCTTTCTGCCCGGCCACGGCCCGCACAGCAGCTTCGCACAGGAACGGCGCACCAATCCCTATGTCGGTGATGCCGCGATAGCGGGCTAGGGTCAGGACCCTAAGGGGGGGGGCTCAGTTCGAGGGCTGGACGATGGTTTCCGAGACCTCGGTAACCGTGATCTGCCCCGGCGTCAGATAGACGATGGCGAGCGCGGTGACCGCAAGGCCCAGTTGGACGAGCATCGTCACGGTCGTGCCGGCCATCCGGCCCCACATCATGCCATCCATCCCCAGTGCGTGCAGGATGCGCGCGACCAGGTAAAGCGCGCCGACGCCCCACAGCCAGATCGACGAACCGAGTCCCAACTCGACAAGCGCCAACAGGATGACGACGAACGCGGTATTCTCAACGAAATTGCTGTGCGCGCGCATGCGGCGGATGACGCGCTCGTTCCCGCCGTCGCCGATCGATACTTTCTCTTGCCCGCGCACGCGCCCGACACGCATCGTCAGCCACAGGTTCAGCAACACGGCGCCCGCCGCGATTGTCAGGCTGATCGGCAATATCATCATTATCGGCTCCCCCATCGATTGGCCGGCGCGTCGTCGCGATCCGGCGGGAGCGAGATGTGGCACCAAGCAGGGCGATCGGCAAGGCTGGCTGTGTCGACGCTCGGGGCTTGCCTTTGCGGGCAAAAACGCTATAGCCGCGCCCGATCCGGCACCCGACACCAACAGGCGTTGAGGCACCCTCCGGCGGAAGATTTCCTGTCCATTTCGTGGTGGGAACGGGCTTCGGCGCGGCGGGCGGGCCAGTCATTTCCGGCGACGGAAAGGACAAATCCGGGTTCGCCGATTCGTATAAACATTTAAGAATGCAGGAAATATCATGGCCGTCCCCAAGCGAAAAACCTCGCCCTCGAAGCGCGGCATGCGTCGCAGCCACGACAGCCTGAAGGTCGAAGCCTTTCAGGAATGCCCGAACTGCGGCGAGTTGAAGCGTCCGCACAATCTTTGCAACGCCTGCGGCCATTACAATGGCCGCGAAGTGGTTTCGGCCGGCGCCTGATCATTAGCCGGAGGGCGCGCAGATGAGCCTGACACCGCGAATCGCAATCGATGCGATGGGCGGTGACGTCGGCGTTCGCGTAATGTGCGCGGGCGCCGCGATGGCGCGTCACAAGCACGACCGCCTCCGTTTTCTGCTCGTCGGCGACGAGACGCGGATCAAGGCCGCGCTCGACAATCACCCGAACCTGCGCGCGGCGTCGGACATCATCCACACCGACGGCGTGGTGTCAGGCGAGGACAAGCCGAGCCAGGCGTTGCGCAAGGCGAAAAGCACCTCGATGGGGCTCGCGATCGACGCGGTGAAGCGCGGCGATGCCGGCGGCGCCGTGTCGGCGGGCAACACCGGTGCGCTGATGGCGATGGCGAAGCTTGCGCTGCGCACGATGCCGGGGATCGACCGGCCGGCGCTGGCGGCGCTGCTGCCGTCGCTCGGCGACAATGACGTCGTGATGCTCGACCTTGGTGCCAATACCGATTGCGACGCGAACAACCTTGTCCAGTTCGCCGTCATGGGCGCGGCCTATGCGCGTACGGCGATGGGCCTCGACAAGCCACGCGTCGCGCTGCTCAATATCGGGACGGAGGAACTGAAGGGCACCGGCGAGATTCGCGAGGCGGCGGCGCTGCTGCGCAGCGCGACCGGATTGCCGATGCAGTTCACCGGCTTCATCGAAGGCGACAAGCTGTCGCGCGGCGAGGTCGACGTTGTCGTCCATGACGGTTTTTCTGGCAATATCGCGCTCAAGACGATCGAGGGGACCGCGCGTTTCGTCACCGACCTTTTGCGCCGTGCCTTCACCAGCTCGACACGTTCGAAGATCGGTTTCCTGATCTCGCGGCCTGCGACCGAGCTGCTTCGCCACCATCTCGACCCCAACAACCACAATGGCGCCGTGTTCCTCGGGCTCAACGGCGTCGTGCTCAAAAGTCACGGCAGCGCCGATGCGAAAGGGGTCGCCAATGCGGTTCACCTTTGCGCCGAGCTGGTCGAAAAGGATATAACGCGTCAGGTGACCGAAGATCTTGCCAATTTCCGCGGCCAGGCCGCATGACTTTACGCTCTGTTCTGGCCGGTACCGGCGCTGCGCTGCCGCGTACGCGCGTTTCGAACGAAGAACTCGCGCAGCGCGTCGATACGAGCGATGAGTGGATCGTCGAGCGCACGGGCATCCGTTTTCGCCACATTGCCGAACCCGACGAGACGACCGGTACGCTCGGCGCCGCTGCAGCGCGGCAGGCACTTGAGGCGGCGGGCCTCGAAGCTGCCGACATTGGCCTGATCATTGTCGCGACCGCGACACCCGACAACACCTTCCCTGCAACCGCGACCAAGGTGCAGGCGATGCTTGGCGCGCCCGACTGTATCGCGTTCGACGTTGCCGCGGTCTGTTCGGGCTTTCTCTACGCCGTTTCGGTCGCCGACTCGATGCTCCGAACGGGCGCTGCGAAACATGCGCTCGTCATCGGTTCGGAAACCTTCAGCCGGATTCTCGACTGGGAAGACCGCGCGACCTGCGTGCTCTTTGGCGACGGAGCCGGTGCGGTCGTGCTGTCCGCCGAGGATGTCGACGATGATCGCGGAATCCTTGCGACCCGCCTCCACGCCGAGGGGCAATATTGCGACATGCTCTATGTCGATGGCGGGCCGTCGACGACGGGGACTGTCGGCCATGTCCGCATGCAGGGGCGCGAAGTTTTCCGCCACGCTGTGACCAATCTCGCCTCGGTCTTGGGCGAGGTGCTCGCCGACACGGGGCTTTCGGCAGCCGATGTCGACTGGGTGGTTCCGCATCAGGCGAACCGCCGCATCATCGACGCAACCGCGAAAAAGCTGGGGCTTCCGGCCGAGCGCGTCGTCCTGACGGTCGATCAGCATGCCAACACGTCCGCCGCGTCGGTTCCGCTGGCGCTCGACCTCGCCGTGCGCGACGGGCGGATCAAGCGCGGCGATCTGGTCGTGCTCGAAGCGATGGGCGGCGGCTTCACCTGGGGCGCAGCGGTCCTGCGCGTCTGACGCGCCTTCGTCGCGTCAACTTCTCGCCCCATCCTTTTCAGTTTGGCGGATTAATTCTCTTTTGTTACAAGAATGGCAGGACTCGTGATGGTGGGGGCCGTCCGAGACCTGTGAAATTCGCTTCATGAGGGGGAAGGGAACACCATGACCGCAGGAACGCTTACGCGCGCCGACATCGCCGCGCGGATCAACCAGCAAATCGGATTGTCGCGCAATGAATCGGCTCAGATTGTCGAGTCGATTCTTGCCCATATGTCGGATGCGCTTGCCGAGGGTCAGAATGTGAAGATATCGGGCTTCGGCACCTTTGTGCTGCGCGACAAGGCGCAGCGTATCGGCCGCAACCCCAAGACGGGGGTCGAGGTTCCGATCCTCCCGCGCCGCGTCATGACGTTTCGCGCCAGCCAGACGATGCGCGCGCGCGTGGCCGGTAAATAATCGACCGTTTCGCAATGGCCGGATCTGACGAGGGCGCAAAGGCGGACGGTGCGATGCTCGCGATCGGCGAGCTTGCCGATCGCATCGGTGTCCCGACGCATGTCCTGCGCTATTGGGAAACGCGCTTTCCGCAGCTCCGGCCGCTCCAACGCTCGGGCCGCCGCCGCTATTACCGCGCCGAGGATGTCGCGCTCGCCGAGCATATCCATCATCTGCTGTATGTGCAGGGCTTCACCGTCGAAGGCGCGCGCAAGGTTCTTGCGGGCGGGAAGACGACGCGTCCGCAGGCTGATGCGCCCAAGGTATCGGCAGAGCGCGCGCCCGATATGACGGCCGCGGGCGGCATTCCGGTCGAAGCGCTGATTTCGCTGCGCAGACGGCTCGCCGCCGCGCTCGGTTGAAGCTCAGTCCATCGACGGCGCGAGCGCGGGGTCGAGGTCGCGCGGGCGGACGAAAGCCACGATCCGCGCCATTCCGATGTCGAGCCGGTGCCAGTCGTCGATGTCGATTTCCATCCGCACGAGCGCGGAGGTCGGCAACTTCGCCTCGATTTCCGCGCGCAACGGATCGTTTGCCGATTCGGGAACGAGCATCAACGCCAGATCCTCCAGCCCCGGATTATGTCCCGCGATCAGCAGATGCTCGGCATCGCGCCCCGTGTCGCGCAGCACCTCGATCAATGTTGCGGCCGAAGCGAGATAGATGCGCCGGTCCCAATGCGGCTCCAGCGCGTCGAGGTCGGCGGCTGGCTGGAAAATGTCGAGCGTTTCGGTCACGCGCACGGCAGGCGAGGCGACGATGCGGTCGACGGACAGCGCCTGCTTCTTCAGATATTGGCCGATCAGTTCCGCGCCGCGGCGGCCTCTTGGGTTGATGGGGCGGTCGAAATCGCGCTCGACCGGGGCGTCCCAACCCGATTTCGCGTGGCGCAGGATCGTCAAGCTCTTCAAAATCTCTCCCCGCGCATCCCGCGCTCTTCCCCCGATTGCGCCGCCTTGTGCCGCAAAGTCATGACGGTGAAAAGGCAGGATATGCGCTTTTTCGGCGCTCGACATTGGCGGCGGCAACATGGTTCACCGCTTCGTCGAGCGGCAGACGCCGGATCGGTGTGCCGGGGGGGAAGGCCGACAGCAGCCGCGACGGCACGCTGGCCGACAACATCACGAACTGCCCGAAATCGTCGGCGCGGCGGATCAGCCGCCCGAACGCCTGGCCCAGCCGTGCGCGTATGACGCTGTCGTCATAGGCGCTTCCTCCCTGCGCAGCGCGGCGTGCCGCGTGGAGGATCGTCGGGCGCGGCCATGGCACGCCCTCCATCACCACGAGCCGCAGCGAATCGCCCGGCACGTCGACTCCGTCGCGCAGCGCATCGGTGCCGAGCAGCGACGCATGCGGGTCGGCGCGGAAAATATCGACGAGCGTGCCGGTGTCGAGTGGATCGACATGCTGGGCAAAGAGCGGCAGTCCCGCGCGCGCAAGCCGGTCGGCGATCCGCGCATGGACGAAACGCAGCCGCCTTATCGCGCTGAACAGACCGAGCGCGCCGCCCCCCGACGCCTCGATCAGCCGGCTATATGCGCCCGCGAGCGTGGGCAGGTCGCCGCGCGCGATATCGGTGACGATCAGCACCTCGGCCTGCCGCGCATAGTCAAAGGGGCTCGCCACAGCGAAATGGCGCGCCGCGCCGTCGAGGTGGCGCGCGCCGGTGCGAATATCGGCTTCGGTCCAGCCGTCATCGTCGCGCGCGCCGCTCCGCAGTGTCGCTGACGTCACGAGCACGCCGTGCGCGGGGCGATAGACGGCCTCGGCAACCGGGTAGGCGGGGTCGAGCCAGTGACGGTGCAGCCCCGCGTCATATTCGCGCCCGTCAAAGCGGTCGACCGCAAGCCAGTCGACGAAGGCGGGATCGGCGGGCCCGCCGACGCGGCCGAGCAGCGACAGCCAGCCGCCGAGCGTATCGATCCGCGTGCCGAGGCTCGCGCGTGCGCCATCGACGCGCGCGCGTGTCTGGCCGTCGAGCCAGTCGGGCGGGTCTTCGACGAGCGCGTCGAGCCGCTTGCCGAGCGCCATTAACGGGCGCAGCAGCGCCTCGATAGAGTCGCTTGCGCCGCCGGCGGCCTCGACCAGCGCCGGCTCGGGATCGGCGAGCTCGGTTTCGAGGCCATAGCCGCTGTCGGCGCCGCGCGGATCGACCGCGCGCGCATAGACCATGGCGCGTGCCGCCGCGAGCAGCCGCTCGATTGCCCCCCACGGCGCATTTTCGTTGAGCCGCGCGAGCCAGCCTTCGCCCGGAAACTCGCCCGCCGCCGCAATCGCCGCGTCGATCGCCTTGTTCCCCGCCTCGTCATAGCTCGCCACGTCGGCGAGCCGCGCCGCGAGCCCGCGCCGCCGCCCGCGCGATTTGCCCTCTGGCCCCAGCACCCACCGCCGGATCTCGACCGCCTCCTGTCCCGTCAGCGCTGCGGCGAACATGCTGTCGGCGGCGTCCCACAGATGATGCCCTTCGTCGAAGATCAGCCGCGTCGCGGGCGCGCCGCCATCGCGCGGGCGCGCCGCCTGCACCATCGTCAGCGCATGATTGGCGATCACGAAATCCGCCTGCTGCGCCGCGCGCGCCGAGCGCTCGATGAAGCATTTGCGGAAGTGCGGGCATCCCGCATAGATGCACTCGCCGCGCCGGTCGGTGAGCGCGGTCGTGCCGTTGCGCCGGAACAGCGCAGGAAGCCAGCCCGGCAGGTCGCCGCCAACCATGTCGCCGTCGCGCGTGTAGGAGGCCCAGCGCGCCACAAGCTGCGCAAGAATCGCGGCACGCCCCGAAAAACCGCCCTGCAACGCGTCCTCGAGGTTCAGGAGGCAAAGGTAATTTTCCCGCCCCTTGCGCACCACGACCTTTTCGCGGTGGGTTGCGGCGTCGGGGTAGAGCCGCTCGGTCTCGCGCGCGAGCTGCCGCTGCAACGCCTTGGTGAAGGTCGAGATGCAGACGCTGCCCCCCGACTGGTCGATCCATTGCTTCGCGGGCGCGAGATAGCCGAGCGTCTTGCCGATCCCCGTACCCGCCTCGGCAACGAGCATTTGCGGTGCATCCTTGCGCGCGCGCGGCTCGAACATCGCGGCGGCGGCGCGCGCATAATCCTGCTGGCCCGGCCGCCGCTCGGCGCCGTCGCCGGTCAGCCGGTCGAGCCGCTCGGCAATCGCGTCGGGCGCCAGCGCGACCTGTCGCGGCTGCGGGCGCGGCGATGCTTCCTCCCATTCGGGAAGGCGCGCGAACAGCCAGCGGTCGGATTGCTCGGCGCGCGGGAGATGCTGCTGGAGCAAGGGCGCCCACGCCCATCGCTGGCGTGCAAGCGCCTGCAGGCTGTGCCACGCGCCTTCGCGCTCGGGCCAAGCCGGATCATTTGCCGCATCAACCATCGCAGCGGTCGCGACGCGTAGAAAGGGCGCGATTGCGGCCTCGTCCGTCGGTGCTTCGAGCCCGAGCGCACGCGCGATGCCCGCCGGGGTCGGCACAGCGAAGCGCGCGGGAAACAGGAAAGCGAAGAGTTCGAGCAGGTCGAGTCCCGACAATTCGGGATAGCCGAGCCGGTCGCCCGTCAGCGTCGCGCCGAGCAGCAAATGCGGGGTTCCCGCCACCGCCGCCATCGCCTCGCCGCGCCCGACGCGCTGCGCGCGCCCGTCGCCATCGGCGAGCCAGATACCGACATGGCTGGCATGAATCGCGGGTAGGGGGAGAGGATCGAGCGCCACCGCGTCACGCTAGGCACAAAAGGCGAACGCGGCAAGGGCGTCCACCTTGTCGTCATTCCCGCGAAAGCGGGAACCCTGCGAACCAGCGTTACAACTGGGTTCCCGCTTTCGCGGGTATGACGATTGGATATGCGTAAATCAGCGCAGCCCGCGCCGTCCGAAACCCGATGGGCGGCTGGTGCGGAAGACCTGGACGGGCGCTGCTGCCGGGCCGCGCGCGCGTTCGAGCGCATTGTAAAGCGGCCCGCTCGTGAGCTCATAGGGAAAGCGAACGCCCATCCGGTCGAATTCGGCCCACATGACGACGGCGTACACCACCTGCCCACCATAATGGATTTCGCAGCGCGAGCGGACCGGCATGCTGGCGCCGTCGATGCGCGCGCCGCCTTCGGAGAGGTCGGAAATCGTGCCATCGAGCATGTTGAGGACACCATTGACGGTGACGTCGATCTCGACGGGCGTGCGCCGGTACTGGCGCGGACGGGGGAGGGGAAGGCTTGTCATGGCCGTCATGCTAGGCCGCTTATGGTAAATTTCCGGTAACCATGATTTCTTCGCGGTCATTCTATTCGCCACGCAAGCGAACCCCGGCTTTTCGCCGGGGTTCACCAGCCTCTGTCCTCAGGTCCGCCGATTTTCCGGCTGGTTCGCTCGCCGTCGAAGAAGGCTTTCCTACTTTTCCTTGGCATGGTGAAGATGGCGACATGCGCGCCGCGACTCGCTCCTGCCAAAGGCGACAATGGAGACAAAATGCGCCCGCGCGTCGGTCGCTTTTGTCTCTTCAGGCGTCCGCTGTCCCCACCAGAAACTTGCATTCAGTGTGAAGTTGCGCAGTTTTCCGCGCTTCTTCCCATCGGCCTCGCTTGCGGCTATGGGCGCGCCATGACCGATATGCACCTCGACCCATCACTGCGCGAAGCCGCACAATCGTCCAAGGCCTGGCCGTTCGAAGAGGCGCGCAAGCTGGTCAAACGCTATCCCGACGGAAAGCCGGGGGGCGAGGCGATGCTGTTCGAGACCGGCTATGGCCCCTCGGGCCTGCCGCATATCGGCACCTTCAACGAAGTGCTCCGCACGACGATGGTCCGCCGCGCCTATGAAACGCTGACCAGCGGCGCGCCGACGCGCCTCGTCGCGTTCAGCGACGATATGGACGGGCTGCGCAAGGTTCCCGACAATGTGCCGCAGCAGGAGATGCTGCGCGAATATCTGGGCAAGCCGCTCACCGCGATCCCCGATCCCTTCGGCAAATATGAAAGCTTCGCGCACCACAATAATGCGATGCTGCGCGAATTCCTCGACCGCTTCGGCTTTGAGTATGAATTTGTAAGTTCGACCGAGCGTTATGCGTCGGGCGCGTTCGACGCCGCGCTCGCCAATGTGCTGCGTCACAACCAGGACATTCTCGACATCATGCTGCCGACGCTGCGTGCCGAGCGCGCGGCGACCTATTCGCCGATCCTGCCGGTCAGCCCCAAGTCGGGCGTGGTCCTGCAGGTGCCCGCTACCGTCGTCGACGCCGATGCGGGGCTCGTGTCGTTCGAGGACGAGGGCGAGACGATCACCCACTGCATCTTCGGCGGCGGTGCCAAGCTGCAGTGGAAGGTCGACTGGGCGATGCGCTGGGTCGCGCTCGGCGTCGATTACGAAATGTACGGCAAGGATCTGACCGACAGCGGCGTCCAGTCCGGCAAGATCGCCAAGGCGCTTGGCGGGCGCAAGCCTGAGGGGCTGATTTACGAGATGTTCCTCGACGAAAAGGGCGAGAAGATCTCGAAGTCGAAGGGCAATGGCCTCTCGATCGAGCAGTGGTTGAGCTATGGCAGCGAGGAAAGCCTTGCCTTTTACGCCTATCGCGAGCCCAAGGCCGCGAAGCAGCTTCACATCGGCGTGATCCCGAAGGCCGTCGACGAGTATTTTCAGATGCGCGGGCAATATCCGGCGCAGGCGCCCGACAAGAAGCTCGGCAATCCGGTGCATCATGTCCATGTCGCGCGCGGCGAGGGGGTGCCCGAAACGGTGCTTCCGGTGACCTTCGGCTTGCTCCTCAACCTTGTCGGGGTGATGGGGGCCGACGCGACCAAGGAGCAGATCTGGCGCTACCTCGGCCAATATGTCGACGGCGCTGATGCCGCGACCTATCCCGAGCTCGACGCGCTGATCGACAATGCGATGGCGTATAACCGCGACTTCGTCGCGCCGACGCTCGCGCGCCGCAAGCCCGCGGGCGGCGAGGCGGCGGCGCTGCGCGAACTCGACGACAAACTCGCCGCGCTGGGCAGCGACGCATCGGCCGACGACATCCAGAACATCGTGTACGAGATCGGCAAGAACGAAGCCTATGGCTTTGAAAATCTTCGTGACTGGTTCAAGGCGCTTTACGAGACTTTGCTCGGGTCGAGCGCTGGTCCGCGCATGGGCAGCTTCATCGCACTGTTCGGGATCGACAACACGCGGCGCCTGATCGCCGAGGCGTTGGCATGACATGGAACGTCATTGCGAGCGAAGCGAAGCAATCTCCCGCCATCGGCCGTGCGCTAGGCCGAGGTCTGGAGATTGCTTCGTCGCTGCGCTCCTCGCAATGACCTGAGGGCACTTATGATCGAAATCTTCACCACCGGCGGCACGATCGACAAGGTCTATTTCGACGCGCTTTCCGAATATCAGGTCGGTCCGACGACGCTGCCCGACCTGTTGCGCGAGAATAATGTCCATGTCCCGCACCGCGTCACTCAGCTGATGCGCAAGGACAGCCTCGAACTCGACGACGCCGACCGCGAGGCGATCCGTGCGGCGGTGGCGGCGAGCGATGCCACGCAAGTCCTTGTCACCCACGGCACCGACACGATGGCGGTGACGGGGCGGGTGCTTCAGTCGGTCGCGGGCAAAACCATCGTGATGACGGGAGCGATGCAGCCCGCGTCGGTGCGCGCGAGCGACGCCGAATTCAACGTCGGCTTCGCGCTCGCGGCGGTGCAGACCTTGCCGCCCGGCGTCTATATCGCGATGAACGGGATGATCTTCGATCCCGCCAGGACGGTAAAGGACCGCGCTGGCGCGCGTTTCGTTGCCGAGAGCTGAGCCGTCAGCCGGCGGCGGTGACCTGCCGCAGCACGGCGGCATAGTTCGGCGCGATCGTCATTGCCCGATGCTTGTCGGCGCGCCCGAGCGCCTCGTGAACTTGCGGCAGGCGATAGCATGGAACGCCCATGAACAGGTGATGCTCGGCGTGATAATTCACCCAATATGGAGCAACCGTCGCCCGCGCCAGCCAACCGGCATGCGTTGTACGGGCATGGGTGAAGGGATCGTCGCTCCCGGTCGTCGTGCAGGCATGTTCGGCGATATTGCGAATACGCAGGTATAGCTGGAACGTCGTCGCAAGCGCGGCGAGCCACAGAAGGAAGGGCGTCCATCCCCAGAGCAGCAACGACAGCGCGAGCAACACCGTCTGGACGAGGAGGAAGCGCCCGACCGCGCGCGTCACCGCCATCGCGCCGGCGACGTCGGCAGTCGGCGATGTGACGCCGTCGTCGGACTGTTTGTTGAACGGCGTTCCTGCCTTGGTGCTCGCGCGTCCCTTTTCTGCCGCCTCGCCGCGCAGCATCGGCTTCAGCCCGACGGCCGCAAAGGCGAATTGCGCCTTGCGCTGCTTGAAAAATGTCTGCCCGCTGAGGTCTCGGAAAACCTTGCGCCACAGGCTGGCGCGCGTCGTCGGGAAGGGGGCCGATAGCGAGAGATCGGGGTCTTCGGGCTGCTGCGTGAACTTGTGATGCTGCAGGTGATAGGTGCGATAGGCGATCAGGTCCGATCCCACCGCCGCGCCCGTCAGCCACTGGCCGAGAAAATTGTTGAGCTTGCGGTCGGGGTGCAGCGCCCCGTGCGCCGCATCGTGCATCAAGATCGCGAGACCGAGCTGGCGCCCGCCGACAAATATGATCGCCGCAAGCCATGCAATCGGATGGCGCAGCCAGGTTGCCACACCGATCAACGCCACCGTCACGATCCACGCGTGCGCCACGAGCCACACGCCGCGCCACGGCGAAGCGCGCGTCAGCGCTGCCCATTGCTGGCGGTCAAAGAAGCGGTCGGGCGGCAAAAGGCGAACGGCGGGCATGGCAGCAGCATATCAAGTTGCGAAGCGAAACCAAATCCTTTCGTTTTGGCACAGCATCGGACAAATCAGCGCCGCGCAGGTAAGGAATTGGCAACCCCTTTTTCGCCACTGCAGTCTTGGGGCACCGGAACGGCAGGGAAGCGAATTTTGGGGAGCAGAGGAGCGAATTTTCGGTCGGTCGTGACCGAGGCGCCTGACGGTGCGTCGTTGTTGCGCTCGCGTGAATTCATGGAACAGCTTCGGCGCGTCGCGCAGCTCTGGCACTATGTGCTCGTGGCGCGCGCGCTCGTCTTCCTAACGCTGGTCTTGGTCCCCGAAGGCGCCGATTTCCTTGCCCGGCCGTCGCTTTGGCTCATCATGGTTATCGGGCTGTGCTGCGACATCGTTTTGGCGATGACCGGCCAGTTGATGTGCGCGTCGCGACTGGCCAGCATGCGGCGGCGGCGAATCTTCGCAATATCTTGCCTCGCGCTTATCGCCTTCGGCACCTTTTGCAGTGCAGCGGCAATGCTTCCCGCCTTCGCGCTCGGCGCCGATCGTAACTTTTTCGACGCCTATTCGGCGGTGCGACTGGGGGCTATTCTCGTCGCCGCATCGGCGGCGGCCATTGTCCGACCGGTCTTCTTCGTTTTCGCAGGGGCGATGGCGTTCGGCGGCGCGGTCGGAATCGCGTCTTTGCCATTTGCGCTTGCCGGGCTGGTCTTTCTGGGGCTGTTGATCGCGATGATGCGCGAGGACGTCCGGCATCAGCGCGAAGCGACGCGGGCGCGGCGCTTTGCCGTGAGCCAGCAGGAAAGGGCGCTCGGCCTTGTTCGCGATTTCGAACGGGCTGGCCGCGGCTGGTTCTGGGAAACCGACCGCAACGGACATCTCGTCTATATATCGCCGACGGTGGCCGCGAAGCTGGGCGTGCCGTTGGCCGAGCTGATCGGAAAGCCGTTCACTGCGATTATCCGCAGGCGTATCGGCAACGACGAAAGCGAGGAAAGGACGTTGGGCTTCAGCCTGTCGTCGCGAACGCCGTTTCATGAGTTGACAGTGCGCGCTGCGGTGCCTGGCGAGGAGCGCTGGTGGTCGATCTCGGGCAATCCCATTGCCAACGAACTCGGTAATTTTCAGGGGTTTCGCGGAAGCGGCACCGATCTGACCGAAAAGAAGCGCTCGGAGCGCGAGATCAACCAACTCGCGCGCTACGACACGCTGACCGGCCTCGCCAACCGCCTTCACATTTCCGATCTGCTCGATCGCGCGCTCGGGGGGCAGGGCGGCCGTCCGCAGCCGTGCGCGCTGCTGATGATGGACCTCGACCGCTTCAAGGCGGTGAACGATACGATGGGGCATCCGGTCGGCGACCAATTGCTTCAGCAGGTCGCGGCGCGGCTGACGCAGATTATCGGCGACAAGGGACAGGTGGGCCGGCTGGGCGGTGACGAATTCCAGATCGTGCTGCCGCAGATAACGCAAACCGCAAAATTGTCGGGCATCGCGAATGCGATCATCCTGAGCCTCGCCAAGCCGTTTGCAATCGAGGGGCAGCAGATTCGCATCGGCTCGTCGATCGGGATCGCCGTGGCCGACGGCGAAGCCATCACGGCATCGGCCCTCGTCCGCAACGCCGATCTTGCGCTTTATGCCGCCAAGGACGCAGGGCGCGGTGTGCATCGCTTCTACGCCGACGCGATGCATGACCAGGCGAGCGAGCGCAAGGCGATCGAGGATGCGCTTCGTGACGCGCTGGCGAATGACGAACTCCAGCTTCATTACCAGCCCATCGTCGACGTAGGCAGCGAACATATTTCGGGGTTCGAGGCGTTGATCCGCTGGCACCGCAAAAGCGGCGAGGTGGTCGATCCGGTCAAGTTCATTCCTATAGCGGAGGAATCGAACTTGATCGTCCCCATCGGAGATTGGATCATTCGCACCGCTTGCGCTTCGATCGCAAGGCTCGGTCCCGGTTATCGAATCGCCGTCAACGTGTCGCCGCGGCAGTTTGCGAACGAAAAGCTGCCGTCGGCTATTGTAAGCGCCGTGTCGGCCGCCGGCATTTCCCCCGACCAGTTGGAACTGGAAATTACCGAGGGCATATTTCTCGACGAAAGCCCGGAAAATCTGGCGATGTTCCAGAAGCTGAAACGCACGGGTGTCCGGTTGGCGCTCGACGATTTCGGGACCGGATATTCGGCGCTCGGCTATCTGAAAAAGGCGCCTTTCGACAAGATCAAGATTGATCAGAGTTTCGTCCTTGGCGCCGCCGATCCCAGCAGCATGAACGCCGCGATCATCTCGTCAATCGTCGGTCTTGCGCGAGCATTGGGGATGGAAACGACAGCCGAAGGGGTCGAGACCCACGACGACCTCGCGCTGATCCGTGGACTCGGTTGCAGTCATGTCCAAGGCTATATCTATGGTAAGCCTGTCAGTATCGAAGCTGCGCTCGATATGCTTCGCGATAATTGCGGACAGATCGAGGCGCGCGGATTCAAAAGCGTTCGCGCACCGCGCGTCCGTACTTTCCGGACGATCAACGTCGAGAGCGGCGGCCATGATTATGAAGCGATCGTGCGTAACGTTTCGTCACGCGGCGCACTTGTCGAGGGACTCTGGAACGTGCCCGAAGGAACGTCGCTTCGCCTGCGGTTCGGCGAAGGGGCCACGATCGATGCGCAGGCGCGTTGGTCACAGGACAATCGTGTCGGTGTGCAATTTGCCGAAAGCGTCGATGTCGAGACGCTGATCGGCCAGTCGGGCCGCGAACGCCGTCTCCGCCCGCGCGTCCCACGCGCCGCCTGACATATAAGTGACCGGCTCTTGCAACGCGGTCAAAAAAAATGGGCCGACTTTCGCCGGCCCTTCAGGAAGCCTCTGGTAACCGAAAGGACTATTACCAGAAGAAGTCATAGAGGACGTCGACGACCTCGCCCGAGTAGATGTCGACGAGCAGCGCATCGTCATAATAGCGGATCCAGCGGTAATTGCCGTAGGCGGGCGGAAGGCGATAATACCAGGGATCGTTGATCCAATAGCGCTGGCCGTAAAAGAGCGACCCCAAGGTGAAGCCGATGTGGAACCGCGTATATCGATGGTTCCGATAGGGCGAATAATAGCGCGGGAGCCGGTAATAATGCCGGTGCGTCTGGCGGTGGTGGCGCCAGTTATAGCGCCGGTCGCTGCGCCAATCGCGGCTCCAGTGGTTGCCGCGTCGGCTGTCGCGATAACGACGGTCGATGCGGTTGTCGTTGTTGCGATCCCAGCGGCGGTCGAGGTTGCCGTCGCGATCGCGGTCGTAACGACGATCGACGCGGTTGTTGTTGTTGCGGTCATAGCGGCGGTCGACCTGACCGTCGCGATTTCGATCCCAGCGGCGATCGGTCCGGCCGTCGCGGTCGCGATCGTAAGCGCCGCCACGCTGGCGCTGCACTTCGACCTGGCGCACCTGGCGCTGCTCGGTGCCGCGCTGCGACTGGCGCGCCGCGCGGTCGCTCCGTTCGCTGCGGTCGCGGCGCGTCTCGCTGCGTTCGACGCGCTGCTGGCGAACTTGTTGCTGCGGGCGCTGGCGTTGTTCGCGGGCACGGCTTTCGCCGCCGCGGTTGCCGCGGCGAACTTCGGGGCCGCGCGGACCGCGATCTCCGCGGTCGCCGCGCTGGGCGATCTCGATCGTGTTGGCCTGCGGGCGGGCGGCCGCGGGGGCTATGGGCGTCAGGATCGTCGCGGCGATCAACAGCCCTCCGAAACTCTTCTTCATCTGGCGTGTCTCCAATTCGTGTCCCGCATGCCGGACAGGCCAGCCGGGAAGATGAATCGAAATTTACCCGGGGCAAGATGAGTTGCCGCTGAACCGCAATGTTGCCTGAGGTTCAGCTAGATGAACAGTCAGCGCCTGGCCGGCGGTTTCAACGAAGGCACGGCGCGCGCCGCATCTTCGGGCCGGATGCCCGGCGGCGGGGCGGCGGCGAGCTTTTCCTCGCCGCGCAGCACGCGGCTCGCCAGCCGGATCGCGCCACGGATGCGCGGATAGGTACCGCAGCGGCAAATATTGGTCATCGCCGCGTCGATCTCCGCATCGCTCGGATTACTGCTCTTTCGCAGCAGGGCGGCGGCGGCCATGATCATCCCCGACTGGCAAAAGCCGCACTGCGGAACCTGCTCGGCGACCCACGCTTGCTGAACCGGGTGGCTGCGGTCGCGCGACAGCCCTTCGATCGTCGTGACGAAGCGCCCCTCGCACTCGGCGATGGTGACGATGCAGCTCCGGATCGCCTCGCCATCGATGTCTACCGTGCAGGCACCACATTCTCCCGTGCCGCAGCCATATTTTGTGCCCGTCAGGTTCGACGCATCGCGCAACGCCCAAAGCAGCGGCGTTTCGGGGTCCATGCGATATTCGACCGGGCGGTCGTTGACCGAGAATTTCGTCATGGCGCCCTGTGTAGCGCGCCTTCCGGATTAGTCACGCCAGCTCGTGTCGATCTTGTCGACCTTGCGCACCATTGCGTCGAATTCGGCCTTGCCCGACTGGCCGGGGATCGCCGCCATGTAGAGGTCACGCTGGTGAACCTTGATGACATCTTCGTCGACCAGGATCGGGTTCCCCATGCTCATCGTCGCAAGCTGGATCTCGCACGCGCGTTGGAGCGCCCAATATTTGATGAAGGCGTCGGTCAGCGACTTGCCCATCACCACGGGGCCGTGGTTGCGCAGCATCAATATGCGCTTGTCGCCAAGGTTCTTGACGAGCCGTTCGCCCTCTTCCTCGCGCACAGTCACGCCCTCGAAATCATGATAAGCGAGCTGGCCGATGAAATTGCAGGCATAAAAGTTCGTCGGCCGGAGTCCGCCTTCGAGCCCGCACACCGCCATCGTCGCGGTCGTGTGCGTGTGGATGATCGCATGCGCATCGGGAAGCACGCGGTGGAACAGGCTGTGCTGGACGAACCCCGCCTTGTTGACGTGCCAGGGGTTGTCCTCGTCGAGCTTGTTGCCGTCGATATCGATCTTGATCAGGCTCGACGCCGTTACCTCGCTGAAATGCATGCCATAGGGGTTGATCAGAAAGGCGCCGTCCTGATCGGGCACCTTGACCGTGATGTGGTTGAAGATCAGCTCGTCCCAGCCCATCATCGCGAAAATACGATAGCAGGCCGCGAGGTCCTGGCGCGCCGTCCATTCGGCCTCGCTATATTTGCTGTTGCGCTTGAGCTGGGTTGCCATGGCCTGATCCTCTGTCCTTATCGGTTTCGTCCTGCTACCTATGCCACAGTGGCAGGGGCGGGCACAATCCCGCCGGGGGGCGCAAATTGCGCCATATGGCGCTGGGGGCTTGCAATTCGGCGCGAATCCCTTTAGTGCGGCGTCATCGGAACGTCGCGCTTTCGCGGCGCTCTTTTTATTGCCCGAATATCGGCGATCTATGGCGAACCGGAACGAAGCCGGGGACATGGCTCGTTTGACGAACAGGAGACGACACGGCGTATGCAGATCATCGTTCGCGACAATAATGTCGACCAGGCCCTTCGCGCGCTCAAGAAGAAGCTGCAGCGTGAGGGTGTGTATCGCGAAATGAAGCTGCGTCGCCACTACGAAAAGCCCAGCGAAAAGCGTGCGCGCGAGCGCGCCGCCGCCGTCCGCCGCGCCCGCAAGATGGAGCGCAAGCGGATGGAACGCGACGGTATCAAGTAAGACCGTCCTTTCGGACTATCCTGTTTCGTGAAAGGGGCGCTGCGGCAACGCGGCGCCCTTTTTCATTTCGCGCTGGACCGCCGCGCGCCGCCCCGCCTATAGCGCTGCCCGACGAAGGCGCCCCAGGGGCAGGAAAGGACAAGATGATGAGCGTGACGACGGTTCCATTGCGCCCGGTAAGCAAGGGCGGGCTGTGGCTGCTGTGGATCGGACTGATCGCGCTGCTCGGCGTAGGCGCGGGGCTTGCCTGGTACCAGACGCGCGAACGCGGAACGGTGGTTGAGGTTATTTCGGCGGGCGAGGGCGAAAGCCCCTCCGACGGCGACGTGGTGCTCATCAAATATACCGGCCGACTTGCGAACGGGACGGTTTTTGACCAGCAGGAGCAGGCACCGATGCCGGTCGCGGGCGTCGTTCCCGGCTTTTCGAAGGCGCTGAAACAGATGCAGCGCGGCGGCAAGTACAAGATCGTGATCCCGCCCGAGGAAGGCTATGGCGCCGAGGCAGCGGGTCCGATTCCTCCGAACAGCACGCTCCATTTCGACGTCGAACTGCTCGACTTCCGCAGCGAAGCCGAAATTCGCGCGATGCAGCAGATGATGCAGCAGCAGATGCAGGGTGGCGATGGCGCCCCGCCGCAGGGTGCGCCCCAGCCCTGATTCGGAATAAATGCGGATAAGGCAGCGGCAGGCTAAGGAGAGCCGGCCGCCGCTTTACTTTTGCCCGGGCGCGCATTGCGTTCGGCCTCGCGCTCGAGAGCGACCTTGATCATGGCGACGATCGGATCGGCGAGCGCGAGGCCCAATATGCCGAGCAACGCGCCGAGCAATATCTGCGCGCCGAGCACGAGTGCTGGGGCGAGGTCGACCGTCTGCTTCGCGACCATGGGCACGATCAGATAGCCGTCGACCGTCTGGACGATGAAATAGATGGCGATCGCCCAAAGGCCCGTATCGGTCCCGGCGGAAAAACCGACGAGAACGAGGATGACGCCCGAAACAATCGCGCCGATATTGGGGATGAAGGCAAGGAGACCGGTGAGCAGGCCCATGAGCGCCGCCATCGGAATACCCACCGCCAGACAGGCGAGCCAGGTCCCGATACCTTCGACGACCATGCCAAGCAGCCTTCCTGCCATCAAGCGGCGGAGCGTGAAGCCCATATGGTCGATTGTGACATAGAAATTCTCGCGCGTTTTCATTGGCAGCATCCACGCGACGCCGCGCTCATAGAGCCGCGGATCGATCGCAATGAAGACGCCAAGCACCACGATCATCACCAGGCTTGTGATGCCGCCAATCACCGTTCCGACTGCGGCGGTAACGCGCCCCACCGTCCCGGCGAGATTCTCGGTAATCGTCTGCGTGTCGATCTGAAAGCTGCCGATGCCGTGATCGCTTGCCCACGCAGCCCCCCGTTCCACTTGCGTCATCAGGACAGTCTGCAACGTTGCGGCCTGGCTCGCGATCTGCGATCCCGCGAACATCATCGTCCAGACGAGGAAGGCGGCGAGCGAAAGGCACATGATCAGCAATCGCCAAGCGCGACCGATCGGCAATATGCGTCCGAGCAACCGGGTGCCGCCGTCGAGCATCGAGGCCACGACGATCGCCCCGAAGATGAGCAGGATCGGCTGGATCAGCACGATACACAGCCCGATCAGCAGGGCGACGCCGAGCCAGACGCTCGCCTTCAGCAATTCAGTGCGGACGAGGTGACTGCGAATCTCGGTCGGGCCGGGGGCTTCGACCTTGGTTGCGGAGCTTGCATCCGACCCTTTTACCGATCCGTCCATAGCGTCACTCCCTATTGCGCCTCGACATCATGCTCGGGCCGCAAATTCGTTCCGGCGCGCCCCGATCGCAAGGCGGCGAACCAGCTTAGCGGATTGTACCAGACGGCATCGCCATTCGTCGAAAAGCTGATGATTTCGGCGCGACCAGCGATTGCATCGAACGGCACCGCGCCGCCGAGCCCTTTCTGCGCCACCGAGACGCGGCTGTCGGCGCTTCCGTCGCGATTGTCGCCCATCAGGAAGAGATGATCGTCGGGAACGACATAGGGTCCGAAGTCATCGGTCTGCCGCGGCCCCATCTCGATGGTGTCGATGGTCGCTCCGCCCGGAAGCGTTTCGCGGACGATCGGAAGTTCGAGGATCGGGTTGCCCGCACCATCGCGCGTCACAATAGCATGAAGGCTGCTGTCAGGGCCGGGCGTGTTGCGGTCGACGGGGATCGACAGCATCGGCTGCACCTCGCGCTTCACAGGGCGCCCGTCAATGAACAGCACGCCCGCACGCATTTCGATAGTCTCGCCGGGAAGACCGATGACGCGCTTGATATAGTCGACCCGCGTTTCGGGATGCTCGAGCACGACGATGTCGCCGCGCGCGGGCAGATGGCCGAAAAGCCGCCCCTCCATCTTGGGGGCGAGATGGAAACTCACCGAAGCATAGGACCAGCCATAGGGATATTTGCTGACGATCAGCCGGTCGCCGTTGCGCAAAATCGGCATCATCGAATCCGACGGGATATAGAAGGGCTTGGCTACGCAGCTATGAATGCCGAGGACGAGCAGCAGGATGACGATAATATCGCGGACTAGCTTGCCCCAGCTCTCGTCCGCCTTCTTTGCTTTCTTGGCCACCGTCAGTCCCTGATCGCTTCGATGATGACAAAAGCCTGCGCCCAGGGATGGTCGTCGGTCAGCGTCAAGTGGATATGCGCGCTATGGCCAGCGGGGATCATCGCCGCGAGCCGTTCGGCGGCGCCGCCGGTCAGCGCCAGTGTCGGCGCGCCCGATGGGGCGTTGACGACGCCGATGTCCTTCATGAACACGCCGCGCTTGAAGCCGGTGCCGACAGCCTTGGAAAAAGCCTCCTTCGCGGCGAAGCGCTTGGCATAGGTGCCTGCGCGCGTGAACGGGCGGCGCGCGGCCTTCGCCCGTTCGACCTCCGTAAAGACGCGCTTCTCGAACCGCTCGCCGAAGCGGTCGAGCGAGTTCTGGATACGCTCGATATTGCAGAGGTCGGAGCCGAGGCCGATGATCACCGAGAATCCTCCCTGTCGCGCAGCGATGGGAAGGATTGGATTGCGACGATCGCCCTAATCATCCCCGTGCCTCGTCCATCAGATCGCGCATCCGGCGCACCGCATCCTCAAGACCCGTGAAGATCGCCTCGCCGATCAGATAATGGCCGATGTTGAGCTCGGCGAGCTGCGGTATCGCTGCTACGGGGACGACATTCTCATAGGTCAGGCCATGCCCCGCATGCGGCTCGATCCCGTTCTTCCATGCCAGCGCGGCGGCGTCGGCGATGCGGCGAAGTTCGGCGGCGCGCTCGTCGCCGTCGGCATGGGCATAGCGGCCCGTGTGAAATTCGACGACGGGCGCCTTCAGGCGCATCGCCGCCTCGATCTGGCGCGCATCGGGTTCGATGAACAGGCTGACGCGGATACCGACGTCGGACAGCCGGGCGACAATAGGCGCGAGGTGATTATGCTGTCCCGCCGCGTCGAGCCCGCCTTCGGTAGTACGCTCCTCGCGTTTTTCGGGAACGATGCACGCCGCGTGCGGGCCGTGGCGCAGCGCGATGTCGACCATCTCGTCGGTCGCCGCCATTTCGAGGTTGAGCGGCAGGTCAGTCGCCGCCTGGATGCGCGCAAGGTCGTCGTCGCGGATATGCCGCCGGTCCTCGCGCAGATGCGCGGTGATGCCGTCGCCGCCGACCGCCGCGACGATCTCCGCCGCGCGGACCGGATCGGGATGGTCGCCGCCACGCGCGTTACGGATCGTCGCGACATGATCGATGTTGACGCCAAGGCGCAGGCGCGACCGGGAAGGGGTGGCGCTCAAGCCGCGACGCTCCGGCTGCCGGGCTTGATCGCGGTCGTTCCGGCAAGCTCGGGCGGCAATTCGTCGTCGGCGTAGGTCGGAAAGTTGATCGCGACGAGCGGATAGAAGGGGACGCCGAGTTCGGCGGTCCCGCCCGAGCGATCGACCAGCGCCGCTTCGGCCAGAACTTCGCCACCTGCAGCGCGCACTGCCTCCATCGCCTCGCGCGACGACAGGCCGGTGGTCACGACATCCTCGACCATCAGCACCTTGGTGCCCGGTGCAATGGCGAAGCCGCGGCGCAGCTCGAACGTGCCTGTGGGGCGTTCGACGAACATTGCAGCTTTGCCGAGTGCGCGGCCCATTTCATGGCCGATGATGACGCCGCCCATTGCCGGCGAGATGACGACGTCGATCGCCTGCCGCAGATCGCGGGGCAGCTTCGCCGCGAGCGCCGAGGCAAGGCGGCCGGCGCGTTCGGTGTCCATCAACACGCGTGCGCATTGCAGATAATATTCGCTGTGGCGGCCCGAGGAGAGCAGGAAATGTCCCTGGAGCAGCGCTTCGGCGGCGCGGAATTCGGCCAGGATTTCGTCGTCGGTCATGGAAGAATAGGTCTTTTTGTTCGTGCGGCCCGTCCGTGACGAGCCCGCATTGGATGGAGCGGATTTGCGTGCCGTAAAATAGTGTTAGAGATGCTTGAGGCAAGCGGCAAGCGGGTCTATAGCGCCCGCGAGATTCAGCCCGTCTGCTGGCTGTCCGGACGTATGTCCGGGCGCGACGACGGCGGGTTCGATCGTCAGAATAACAACAGGCAACGGGCGGCACTATCCTTATGAAGAGCTTGAAAACCCTTGTAATTGCGGCGGCGCTGTCGCTTGGCGCCGTGGGCGCGGCACAGGCGCAGGCTCCTGTCGCGGCACCGGTTGAAGCACCGGTGGCGAATCCAGCTCCGGTCGCGGCGCCGACGGTCGTAACGGAGACTCCCGAAGCCGCTGCGCCGGCCGGCGATGCGACCTATGTTCCGCTCAAGCCCGAAGCGGGCGTCGGCCAGCCGGTCGATGCAGGGATTGATTTCCAGCCGCAGGTCAGCCCGATCGGCGAACAGGCGATCTGGTTTAACAACGTGATGCTGCTGCCGATCATCACTTTCATTTCGCTGCTCGTTCTCGGTTTGCTGCTGTGGGTAATCGTGCGCTACCGCGCCAAGGCCAACCCGGTGCCGTCGAAAACGACGCACAATACGCTGATCGAGATCATCTGGACAGGCGTCCCCGTTCTGATCCTCGCGGCGATCGCCGTGCCGTCGATCAAGCTGCTCGCCGCGCAATATGAGCCACCGTCGAAGGAGGCGCTGACGATCAAGGTCACCGGATACCAGTGGTATTGGGGCTATGCCTATCCCGACCAGGGTATCGGCGAATATGTGTCGAAGATGCTACCCGAAGATCAGGCCAAGGCCAATGGCGAGCCTTATCAGCTTGCCGTCGACAACCGTATGGTCGTTCCCGTCGGCCGTCAGGTGAAGCTGATCGTTACTGGCGCCGACGTGATCCACAGCTTTGCCGTCCCGGCCTTCTGGACCAAGATGGACGCCGTGCCGGGCCGCGCCAACGAGACGACGTTCACCGCGAACAAGGTCGGCGTTTATTACGGCCAGTGCTCGGAACTTTGCGGCGTCGATCATGGCTATATGCCGATCGCCGTCGAAGTCCTTCCGGTCGACAAGTGGGAAGCCTGGGTCCGCTCGAAGGGTGGCAACCCGTCGGGCGAAGTCGCGGCGACTGCCGCCACGCCCGCGGCCGCACCGGCGACCGAAGCAGCCCCGGAAGCCGCGCCCGCCGCCGCTCCGGCCGCAACGATTTAATCAAGGGGTCCGATAGATGACCGATATTGCAGCGACTGCACCTGCGCACGGCCACGATCATGCGCATGACGACCATGACACGCCGGGCTTTTTCGTCCGCTGGTTCATGTCGACGAACCACAAGGACATCGGCACGCTCTACCTGATTTTCGCGATCATCGCGGGGATCGTGGGCGGCGTCCTGTCGGGCATGATGCGCCTCGAGCTTGCCGAGCCCGGCATTCAGTATCTGACCGGATGGGCACAGATGTTCGACCCCGCTGCGGGCGATGTGCAGGGCAAGCATTTCTGGAACGTCATGATCACCGCGCACGGCCTGATCATGGTCTTCTTCATGGTCATGCCCGCAATGATCGGCGGCTTCGGCAACTGGTTCGTGCCGCTGATGATCGGCGCGCCCGACATGGCCTTTCCGCGCATGAACAACATCAGCTTCTGGCTGACTGCGGTCGCATTCATCATGCTCGTCGGTTCGATGTTCGTTCCCGGCGGCAGCGGCCTTGGCGCCGGCACCGGCTGGACCGTCTATGCGCCGCTGTCGACCAGCGGGTCGGCGGGCCCGGCGGTCGACATGGCGATCTTCTCGCTTCACCTTGCGGGTGCGGCGTCGATCCTTGGTGCGATCAACTTCATTACCACCATTTTCAACATGCGCGCGCCGGGCATGACGCTGCACAAGATGCCGCTGTTCGTGTGGTCGGTGCTCGTCACCGCCTTCCTGCTGCTGCTCGCGCTTCCGGTGCTCGCCGCGGCGATCACCATGCTGCTCACCGACCGCAACTTCGGCACGACCTTCTATGATGCGACGGGCGGCGGCGATCCGGTGCTTTACCAGCATCTCTTCTGGTTCTTCGGCCACCCCGAAGTCTATATCATGATCCTGCCGGGCTTCGGCATCGTCAGCCAGGTCATTTCGACCTTCAGCCGCAAGCCGGTGTTCGGCTATCTCGGTATGGCCTATGCCATGGTCGCGATCGGCGTTGTCGGTTTCATCGTGTGGGCGCACCACATGTTCACGGTCGGCATGAGCGTGAACCTGAAGATGTATTTCACCGCCGCGACGATGGTCATCGCGGTCCCGACGGGCATCAAGATCTTCAGCTGGATTGCGACGATGTGGGGCGGCTCGCTGACATTCAAGACTCCGATGGTCTGGTCGCTGGGCTTTATTTTCATGTTCACCGTCGGCGGCGTGACCGGCGTCGTGCTCGCCAATGGTGGCGTCGATACCAACCTGCACGACACCTATTATGTCGTCGCCCACTTCCACTATGTGCTGTCGCTGGGCGCGGTCTTCTCGCTCTTCGCGGGCTTCTATTACTGGTTCCCGAAGATGTCGGGCCGGATGTACAACGAATTCCTGGGGCAGCTCCATTTCTGGATCTTCTTCATCGGCGTGAACATCCTGTTCTTCCCGCAGCATTTCCTTGGCCAGCAGGGGATGCCGCGTCGTTACCCCGACTATCCCGATGCCTATGCCTTCTGGCACCTCATTTCCTCCTATGGCTATGTCATCATGGGCGTGGGCGTGCTGATCTTTTTCGCGAACATCCTTTGGTCGCTGGTCGCGGGGAAGAAAGCGGCAGACAATCCGTGGGGCGAAGGCGCGACGACGCTCGAATGGACTCTGTCGAGCCCGCCGCCGTTCCACCAGTTCAACGAACTGCCGCGTATCGCCTGATCCGGTTTGCTCCCTGCCGATATTCGGCAGGGAGCCTTTCCGGATTCCGGCCTGGAGTTAGCATGGCGCAGAGCCTGACCCACGGCGAGATGACGCTTCCGGCGGACTGGCGCGACCTGTTCGCGCTGACCAAGCCACGCGTCATGTCGCTCGTCGTGTTCACGGCGCTGTGCGGCCTGCTCGCCGCGCCGGTCAGCGTATCACCGGTTCTCGGTTTTGCTTCGATCCTCGCGATTGCGCTGGGGGCAGGGGCGTCGGGTGCGCTCAACCAATGGTATGAGGCCGGACTCGACGCGAAGATGAAGCGCACGGCGAACCGTCCGCTGCCCGCCGGCCGCCTTGACCCGCAGACCGCGTTGCAGTTCGGCGTCGGGCTTGCCGCCTTTTCGCTGTTCCTGATGCTTTTCGCGTCGAACTGGCAGGCAACGCTGCTGCTCGCGGCATCGATCCTCTTTTATGTTTTCGTTTATACGATGTGGCTCAAGCCGCGGACGCCGCAGAATATCGTCATCGGCGGGGCGGCGGGCGCCTTTCCGCCGCTGATCGGCTGGGTCGCCGCGACGGGAAGCGTGGCGCCGCTCCCGGTGCTGCTCTTCCTGCTCATCTTTCTCTGGACGCCGCCCCATTTCTGGGCGCTCGCGCTCTTCGTCCGCTCCGACTATGCGGCCGCGGGCATCCCGATGATGCCCGTAGTCGCGGGCGAGCGCGCGACGCGGCGGCAGGTTCTGCTCTATGCAATCATCATGGCGGGGGCGGCAATCGCGCCTTGGCCGCTCGGTTATACGGGCGCACTCTATGGCTGGACCTCGGCCATCCTGTCGGCGCTGTTCGTCTTGCTGTCCCTGCGTGTCGGTACGCGCCAAAGTGCAGAGGGCGATTTGATGCTCCCCGAAAAGCGCCTTTTCGCTTTCTCGATCGCCTATCTCTTTATCCTGTTCGGTGCGGTCGTCGCCGACCGTTGGGTGCTTGCATGACCGAAGAACCGACCAAGCCGCCGTTCGACGAGGCCGAATATCGCCGCCGCCAGCGCAGCCGCGCCAATCTGATGGCTTGGCTGCTCGGTGCGCTCGCGATACTCTTTTTCCTCATCACCATTGCCAAGATGCAGATTTTCCAATGATCAACCGCCTGTCCCCCAATACGAAAACGGCAAGCCTCGCGGCGTTGCTCGCTGCGTCGATGGTGGGTCTCGGCTTTGCGGCGGTCCCGCTTTACGATCTGTTCTGCCGCGTGACGGGGTTCGGGGGAACGACGCAGCGATACGATCCGGTCGCCGCCGCCGCCGAACCGCAGGTGCTTTCGACGACGATATCGGTGCGTTTCGATTCCAACGTGTCGCCGGGGTTGCCGTGGAAATTCTATCCCGAACATCCGCGCGACACGGTCGCGATTGGCGCGCGCGACATGGCGATCTTTATCGCCGAAAATCAGTCGGCCCGCCCGGTGGTCGGGACGGCGAGCTTCAACGTCACGCCGACGCAGGCGGGCAAATATTTCACCAAGATCCAATGCTTCTGTTTCACCGAACAACGGCTGGAGCCGGGGCAGCAGATGCGCATGCCGGTGCTCTTTTTCGTCGATCCCAAGATATTGGACGACCCCGATGCGCGCGACGTGCAGGAAATCACCCTCAGCTACACCTTCCACCCTGTAGACGAGGGCAAAAAGGCCAGCTAAGGCCGCGATCAACGAGTCAAACCGGGCTGGCGGATGATGGGCAATCATCGGGCCGGGGCAATAAACGGGAACTGTGACATGGCCGGTGCCAAACATCATGACTATCACCTCGTAAACCCGAGCGTCTGGCCGCTGATCGGCTCGTTCGCCGCGCTTATCCTGTTCTTTGGGCTCGTGATGACGATGCACGCCGACTATTTCGGCAGCGCGGGCAAATGGGTGCTTGGCCTTGGCTTCATGGGCGTCATCGCCACCTTTTTCAGCTGGTGGGGCGACGTCATCAACGAAGCGCACGCGGGCGACCACACGCCGGTGGTGCAGCTCCACCTGCGCTACGGCATGATCCTGTTCATCGCGTCGGAAGTCATGTTCTTCGTCGGCTGGTTCTGGGCGTGGTTCGATTTCTCGCTCTTCCCCGTGCCGATCGAATATGCCGACGGCGCAGTCACCTCGCTCTTCGGGCAGGAAGGCGCGGACGCAATTGCGCAATGGCCGCCCAAGGGGATTGAGGTCATCGACGCGTTCTCGCTGCCGCTGCTCAACACGCTGATCCTGCTTTGCTCGGGCACGACGATCACCTGGGCACACCATGCGCTGATCCACGGCGATCGCGAGGGGCTGAAGAAGGGTTTGTGGGCGACGATCATTCTCGGCGTGCTCTTTTCGTCGATCCAGGCCTATGAATATGCAGAGGCGCCGTGGGCGTTCGGCCAGAGCAACTATAGCTCGGCTTTCTTCATGGCGACCGGCTTCCACGGTTTCCACGTCCTGGTCGGGACGATCTTCCTGATCGTCTGCCTCGTGCGCGCCTATAAGGGTCATTTCACGCCCAAGCAGCATTTCGGTTTCGAAGCCGCTGCCTGGTACTGGCACTTCGTCGATGTCGTGTGGCTGTTCCTCTTCATCATCGTCTATGTGTGGGGCGGTTGGGGCGCTCCGGTCGCCGCGCACTAAATTGGGCGGCGACATGCCAAACACGAAAGGGCAGCCGCCGATCGGGCGCGCTGCCCTTTTCGGTCTCTGTCCCGAATGCGGGGCGCAGACTTTGTTCGACGGACCCGTCAAATTCGCGGCCCGCTGCCGGGTCTGCACCCTCGATTTCGAAAGCTATAACGTCGGCGACGGTCCGGCAGCCTTTCTGACGATGATCATCGGCGCCTTGCTGATCGTCCTCGCGCTCGCTCTCGATTTCGCCGTCGCACCGCCGCTCTGGGTTCATATCCTGCTCTGGGTGCCGCTCACCGCAGCCGCGGTCGTATATGGGCTGCGCGTTGCCAAGGCGGCGCTGCTGGCGTCCGAACATCAACGGAACGCAGCCGAAGGGCGGCTTGCAGAGGATGGCGATGACTGAACCTGCAATCCCGATGCGCCGCTGGCCGCTTATTCCGACGCTGCTCGTCCTTGCTGCGGTGGCGGTAATGATCGCCCTCGGCGTGTGGCAGCTCCAGCGCAAAGGCGAAAAAGAAGCGCTGCTGGCGCTTTATGAGCGCAACCGCGCAATCTCGTCGCTCGCCACCTATCCTGAGCTGCCACCGGTCCCCGATGAACTGCTGTTCCGCAAGAGCAGCGTCGTCTGCCTCGATCCCGTGCGCTGGGATCCACGGAGCGGCACCGATGTAAAAGGGCGGAGCGGTTTCAGGATGATCGCCGATTGCCGCACTGGCGCCGAAGGACCTGGGGTTCTTGTCGATGTGGGAATTTCCGATGATTTCACACCGCCCGCGTGGACCGGCGGGATCGTGCAGGGGACCGTCGTTCCCGGCCCCGAGCAGCCGACGCTGGTCGAACGGCTGACGGGGAGGGCGGTTGCCGCACGGCCGATGCTGGTCGCCGATCAGCCCGTCGCGGGATTGCGGCAGAGCGCGATACCGTCGGGCGCCGATGTGCCGAACAATCATCTCGCCTATGCGGTGCAATGGTTCCTGTTCGCGCTCGCGGCGCTGACAATCTATATTTTCGCGGTGCGCCGCCGCTTGCGGCAATGAGCATGCGCCGCTAGGCGCTTTGGCGCCATGGATTATATCAGCACACGCGGCGCCGCGCCGACTCTCGACTTTCGTTCCGCCACGCTCGCAGGCCTCGCCAACGACGGTGGGCTATATGTCCCGGCGCGTTGGCCGCATATGTCGCTCGACGAAATTCGTGCGCTCGCGGGTCTCGATTATGTCGAGACGGCGGTGCGCGTGATGACACCTTTCGTCGCCGGTGCGCTGTGCGAAGATGAACTGCGCGAGCTTTGCCGCGCCGCTTATGGCCGCTTCAGCCACGACGCCGTGACGCCGCTCGTCCAGCTCGATCATCGCCACTGGCTGCTCGAGCTTTTTCACGGTCCGACGCTCGCGTTCAAGGACGTCGCGCTCCAACTGCTCGGCCAATTGTTCGAAAAATTCCTGAGCGGCGGCGGCACCGACCTGACGATCGTCGGCGCGACCTCGGGCGACACCGGCTCGGCGGCGATCGAGGCGGTTGCGGGACGCGAGCATATCCGCATCTTCATGCTTCATCCCGAAGGCCGCGTCAGCGATGTACAGCGCCGCCAGATGACGACGGTGCTCGCGCCGAACGTGCATAATATCGCGATCGACGGCAGCTTCGATGACGCGCAAGCGATGGTGAAGCGGCTGTTCGGCGATGCCGAGGCGCGCAACGCGCTGACGCTGTCGGCGGTGAACAGCATCAACTGGGCGCGGCTGATGGCGCAGGTCGTCTATTATTTCTACGCTGCGGTCCGCCTCGGTGGCCCCGACCGTCCGGTGGCGTTCAGCGTGCCGACGGGCAATTTCGGCGATGTCTTTGCGGGCTATGTCGCGGCGCAGATGGGGCTTCCGGTCGCGCGGCTCGTCGTCGCGACCAACGTCAACGACATCCTCCACCGCGCACTGGCGAGCGGCGATTATAGCGCGGGCAGCGTCACGGCGACGGCGACGCCGAGCATGGATATTCAGGTCAGCAGCAATTTCGAACGGCTGCTTTTCGACCTCGCGGGCCGCGACGGCGGCGCGATCACGGCGATGATGCGAGAGTTCGATACGAACCGCGCGATGACCATTCCCGCCGACATGCGCGCCGGCGCCGCCGGCCTGTTTACAAGCGCGCGCATCGACGGCGACATGATGGCGATGACGCTGCGCTGGGCGAAGGAAAATGGCGGGCAGGTGATCGATCCGCACAGCGCGGTGGGTCTCGCCGCTGCGCGCTCGCTCGAAATCGAGGACGATGTGCCCATCGTTACGCTCGCGACCGCGCATCCGGCGAAATTTCCCGACGCGGTGGAGCGGGCAACCGGCGTGCGTCCCCCGCTGCCCGCGCGGCTCGGCAATCTGTTCGACCGCGAGGAGCGGTACGAGCGGCTCCCGGGCGATTACGACGCCGTCAAGGCGCATATCCTCGCGGAAGTCGCGCGTGGCTGACGGCCTGACCCTCACGACCCTGGTCGGCGAGGGCTGGGACGACTATGGACTCGTCGACAGCGGCGGCGGGCGCAAGCTCGAACGCTATGGTCCCTATCGCTTCATCCGACCCGAGCCGCAGGCGATGTGGGAAGCGGCGTTGCCTGCCGCCGAATGGGAAGAGGCCGACGGCGAGTTCATCCCGGCCTCGGACGAGGATGGCGGCGGGCGCTGGTATTTCAATAAGCCGGTGCCCACCGAAGGCTGGCCGCTCGGCTGGCGCGAGGCGCGTTTCGCGGCAAGCTGCACGCCCTTTCGCCATCTTGGCTTCTTTCCCGACATGGCGCCGGTGTGGGACTGGCTCCGCGCGCAAATTGCGGACAAGCCCGATCCCGCCTTCCTCAACCTCTTCGGCTACACCGGCGTCGGCAGCCAGGCGCTCGCCGCGACGGGCGCGTCGGTGACGCATGTCGATGCCTCCAAGAAATCGGTCGCGCAGGCGCGCGACAATGCCGCCCTGGCGGGCATGGCCGAGCGGCCGATCCGCTGGATCGTCGACGATGCGGGCAAGTTCACCGCGCGCGAGGTGCGGCGCGGGCGACGCTATGATGCGATCCTGCTCGACCCGCCCAAATTCGGCCGCGGTCCCAATGGCGAACGCTGGCAGCTCGAGGAGGGGCTTGCGCCGCTCCTTGCCGACTGTCGCCGCCTGCTCGACGCCGACAGCCACGCGCTGTTCCTCACTGTCTATGCGGTGCGCATGTCGGCGCTGGCGATCGGCGAACTGCTGTCGCAACTCTTCGTCGACCTTCCGGGAAAGGTTGAATGCGGCGAGCTGGCGGTGCGCGAAGAGGCGCGCGGCCTCCTTCTTCCGACTGCGATCTTCGCGCGCTGGAGCCGCTGACACGTCCTATGGCCACCGGCGGCCCTGCCGCTGCGACGAACCGAAGCAACTTCGTGACCGCCGCTTGGTTGGTTGGGTAAGGGGGCGGCGCGGGCAGCCCTTCTGGCTGAATCGTATGACCGCCTCCGTTGCGAAAGGAGACTCTCATGGCCGATACACTCGACCGCGAAACCCATCGCCTCATATCTTCGGACAAGGTCGAAGGCACCACCGTCTATAACCCCGAAGGCGAAAAGCTTGGCTCGATCGCCAATGTCATGATCGACAAGCGCTCGGGCAAAAGCGAATATGCCGTCATGGAATTCGGCGGGCTGTTCGGGCTCGGCAGCGATCAATATCCGCTCCCGTGGGACATGCTGACCTATGACACCGACGTGGGCGGCTATGTCGTCAACCTCTCCAAGGAACAGCTCGACGGTGCGCCGCGCTACCCGCGCGAACAGATGCCGGCCTATGACGATGCCTATGGACGCAGCGTCTACAGTCATTACGGGCTGACCTATCCGGTCTATTGACGATTGCAGCAGCCCGGCTTCATTAATGAACGCTGGGCTATCTGAAATGGAACGGGCGACCGTCTGGTTCCGGTCGCCCGTTCGGCTGCCCCCCAGCAGATAAGCGTTCAGTGGGCGAGTTCGATGCGATTGCGCCCCAATTCTTTTGCACGATATAATGCTTCGTCGGCAGCTTTCAGCGCGCCGCGCGCTTCGTCATAGCCGAACACATTGGCGACCCCGCCCGAGAAGGTGATCTGGCCGAACGGCTGATCGGTTTTCCGGTTGATGAGGCGGCGATTGGCAAGGCCCTCGCGCGCTTCGTCGAGGCGCTTTGCGGCGTCGCTTGGTGTCAGCCCACGGAACAGCATCACGAATTCCTCGCCGCCGTGGCGTGCGACATGGCAGTGATCGTCGGAAATATGCGCGAGCGTGTCGGCGATCAGCTTGATAACGCGGTCGCCCGCCGCGTGCCCGTGCGTGTCGTTGACGCGTTTGAATTCATCGATGTCGCAAAAGGCGACGCTCAAAGGCTCGCAGGCGGCGCGCGCCTCCGTATAGTGGCGTTCGAGCAGGATTTCGAAGGCGCGGCGGTTCGGCAGCCCCGTCAGATGGTCGATTTCGGCATCGCGCTTGGCGCGGGCAAGACTGCGCCGCAGCGCCTTCGCCTCGTCCTCGCTGCGGCGCATGTCCTTCTCTGCCTGCCGCGTGCGTTCGAGCATGGCTCTGGCAAGGCTGGCAAGGTGGGTGACGAGTTCGCCGGTCTTTTGCACCTGTTCGAGGTCGTCGACATGCTGTTCCAGCTCAGTTCCATAGTCGCGCGTAACGTTGCGCGCCGCCTTGGTGCTCGACTGGAACGTGTCGAGATTGCTTTCGAGCCGCGCGACAACTCGCTCGAGTTCGGCCTGATCCGGGCGTTCGGGATCCTGCTCGGCGATCGTGTCGAGCCACGCCTGCGTAATCCCCTCCGCCGATTGCGCCTGCATGGCGATTTTCCGCGCAAGCGCTGGGTTCAGACCCGAGAAGGCGCCGTGCGCGAGCGCCAGATTGGCACGCGAAACTTCCAGATCATGGTCGATCAGAAACGACATGATGGCGCCCGCAAGCTGGCGGCGTGCGTTGCGCGTCATCTCGCGGCTATCGGGCGGCGCTTCGCCTGCTGCGGAGCCGCCGTTCTGCGATCGGCTTAGCCCCAGCCAGCCCAGGAGCCGCCCTACCGGCTCATGCGACGAAGTTGCTTTGGTGGTCATGCGGCAATTAACGGGCGCGCCGCGCGCCGATTAAGGCCACTTAACCACAATTTTTCTGCCGGACGCGTCGCGCGCCGGAATGACGCTTACACCATCGCCATCAAACTGGCGTTGCCCCCCGCCGCGGTTGTGTTGATCGACACCGTGACCTCTTCAAGCAGCAGGTCGAGCCGGTAGGCCGGATCGCCGCCCCTCATCGCCGCGGTCGACGCAGCGTGCAGCGTAATGATGGCGCCGTCGCGCTCGGCAAGGATTTCGGTGGCGCGTGCAACCTCGGCGGCGTCGCCTTCGATTAGTGCGGCACTCACACCCTCGACGCTGCGTAAGTCACGGCGCGGACGCTCTACATGGGCTGCGATTGCCGTGGGCAGGGCGGACGATTCGATGGTTACGCTGCCGGAGAGGATCACCGCCTTGTTGCCGGTAGCGAGGATTGCGGCGATCTGATTCCAGAACCCCGCCTCGCTCTTTGCGAGCATCGCGATCCTGCCGCGGGGGTGCAGGCTGTACAGGTTGCGCTCTCCGACAGGGCCGGGAAGTTCGATATCGAGTCCGAGGCGCGAGTGTCCCCGATATTGATTCACCGCCCGTTGGGCCTCTGCATTTCCGTTCGCCGCCGCCCAATCGGCGAATGCGGCATAGCCTGATCCCGGCTCCGACGCCGCGGGAAGCGCACTATCGGCGCGGGCGGCAAAGCGCGTCACATAGATGGGACCGCCCGCCTTTGGCCCGGTTCCCGACAACCCGCGCCCGCCAAAGGGCTGCACGCCGACGACCGCGCCGATGATGTTGCGGTTCACATAATGATTGCCGACTGCGATCTGCCGCGTCACCCGGTTGACGACCTCGTCGAGCCGCGTGTGGAGGCCGAAGGTAAGGCCATATCCGGTGGCATTGATGTCGGCGATCAGCGCATCGAGGCGGTCGCCCTTGAAGCGGATGACGTGGAGCACGGGACCGAATACCTCCTGCTCCAGCTCCGAAATCGCTTGAAGTTCGATGATCGTCGGCGCGACGAAGGTGCCGAGCGCGTCCCATTCGCCGATATCGACCTGTTCGACGCGGCGCCCCTTGGCGCGCATCGCGTCGATATGCGCATTGATGCCGTCGCGCGCTCGGGCCGAGATGACCGGACCGATATCGACCGCCAGCCGGTCGGTGCTTCCGACGCGCAGCTCGGCGAGCGCGCCGCGCAGCATGTCGAGGGTGCGGTCGGCAATATCCTCTTGCAGGCAAAGCAGTCGCAGCGCCGAGCAGCGCTGCCCCGCGCTGTCGAAGGCCGAGGCGATGACGTCGGCGACGACCTGTTCGGCAAGTGCCGAGGAATCGACGATCATTGCGTTCTGGCCGCCCGTCTCCGCGACGAAGGGGATAGGCGACCCGTCCGGCAGCGTTCGCCCGGCAAGCGTCTTCTGAATCGAACGCGCGACGCCGGTCGAGCCGGTGAAGACGACACCCGCCGCCTCGGGCGCCGCGACGAGCGCTGCGCCAATCGATCCGTCGCCGGGGACCAGCTGCAGCACATCGACCGGGATTCCGGCCTCGTGGAGGATGGCAACTGCCTGCGCAGCGATCAGCGGCGTTTCGCTCGACGGCTTGGCGACGACGGGATTGCCGGCGACGAGCGCCGCGACGACCTGCCCCGTGAAAATCGCCATCGGGAAATTCCACGGACTGATGCACACGACGGGGCCGAGCGGCGCCGCACCCGCGAGCGCGGCGCGCGCTTGCACGGGGTAGTAGCGGAGGAAATCAATCGCTTCGCGGATTTCGGCGATTGCGTTGGGCGCCGACTTCCCGGCCTCGCGCACCACGAGACCCATCAGCAGCGGCATCCGCTCCTGCAGCAGATCGGCGGCGCGTTCGACGGCGGCGGCGCGCGTTTCCAGCGGAGTAGCCGCCCATGTAGCCGCGGTTTGGGCTGCTATCGCGACCGCATTCCGGGCGTCGTCCGCGGTCGATTGATGGACAAGGCCGACGAGGTCGCGGTGGTCGGCGGGATTGCGGACCTCGGCGGTTGTGCGCGTCGGCGAAGCTTCTCCCGCCACCCACTCTCGCCGCGTGCTTTCGACGAGCGCGTCGGCAAGCGCCGCAAGCGCCGCTTCGTCGCTGAGGTCAATGCCTGCCGAGTTGCGCCGGTCGGCAAACATTTCGGGCGAACGCGCAATGCGCTCGTGCGCTGCGCCGGGTTCCGGCATTGCGCGCACTTCGGCGGCAGGGTCAGCAATCAGCTCGTCGATCGGCACCGCTTCGTCGTTGATGCGGTTGACAAAGGAGGAGTTGGCACCGTTTTCGAGCAGGCGGCGGACGAGATAGGCGAGCAGCGTCTCGTGCGTGCCCACGGGCGCATAGATGCGGCACGGCCGGTCGAGCTTGTCCTTGCCGACGACCTCGCCGTACAGGCCTTCGCCCATCCCGTGGAGGCACTGGAATTCATAATCACCGATGCTGAAGTCGGGACCGGCGAGGTGATAGACGGTCGCAAGCGTCTGAGCATTGTGCGTCGCGAATTGCGGGAACACAGCATCGCGCGCGGCGAGCAGCTTCTTGGCGCAGGCGATATAGACGACGTCGGTATAGATTTTGCGCGTGTAAACCGGAAAGTCGGCGAGGCCGTCGACCTGCGCGCGCTTGATCTCGGCATCCCAATAGGCGCCCTTGACGAGTCGGACCATGATGCGCTTGCCGGTGCGGCGCGCCAGCGCAACGATCCAGTCGACGAGCGCGGGACAGCGTTTCTGATAAGCCTGGATCACGAAGCCAAGGCCGTTCCAGCCGTCGAGTTCGGCGTCTTCCGCGAGCGCCTGCAATATGTCGAGCGACAGTTCGAGCCGGTCGGCCTCTTCGGCATCGATGTTGAAGCCGATGTCATAGCTGCGAGCGATCAGGGCAAGGGTGCGCACCTTGGGCAGCAACTCGTCCAACACCCGGTCGGCCTGGCTGCGCACATAGCGCGGGTGGAGCGCCGACAATTTGATCGAGATGCCGGGCCCCCGATAAACGCCGCGCCTTTCGGATGCCTTGCCGATCGCGTGAATCGCCTGTTCGTAATCGCGATAATAGCGCGCGGCGTCGGCGGCGGTCGTCGCGGCTTCACCGAGCATGTCGTAGCTGTAGGAAAAACCGCGCTTCTCGGTCTTGCGTGAGCGTTGCAGCGCCTCTGCAATCGTCTGGCCGGTCACGAACTGCTCGCCCATCAGCCGCATCGCCGCATCGACGCCGCGCCGGATCACCGGTTCGCCCGCGCGTGCGATCAGGCGGGTGAGGACGCTGCCGAGGTCTTTGCCGTCGTCGGCTGCGGTCAGCTTGCCGGTGACGACGAGGCCCCACGTCGCCGCATTGACGAACAGTGACCTGCCGCCGCCGAGATGCGATTTCCAGTCGCCGCCCGCAATCTTGTCGCGGATCAACGCGTCGCGTGTCGCTTCGTCGGGAATGCGGAGCAAGGCTTCGGCGAGGCACATCAGCGCGACGCCCTCGCGGCTGCTCAGTGCGAATTCCTGCACCAGCGACTGGACGCCGCCCGTCTCGCGATTGGCGCGCAACCGTTCGATCAGCTTCCGCGCCGTGGTGGCGACAGCGGCCGCCGTTTTGGTGTCGAGCGTCGCGGCTTCGGCAAGCGCGGGGACGATGGCCGGCTCGGGCGGGCGATAGGAAGCGTTGATCGCCGCGCGGAGCGGATCGTCGCGGCGCAGCGGCGGAGCGAAATCGGAAAAGGCGCGGTATCCGGTTGCGGCAGTCATTCAGGATTCCTCTCGGGCGATGAGCCGCAATAGCATGTCTGCTTCAGTGAATTCGTCCAATGAGCGAACAAGACGTATGTGATTTTTCCGAAGTTTGGCATATGGTCAGGTCACATGAACCAGAATATCCGCAATGATGGTCGATTGGACCGCTATGACCGTGCTATCCTCGATGCGCTTGCGGTCGACGGACGCATGAGCGTAACCGAACTCGCGGAGCGCGTCGGGCTGTCCAAAACGCCGACGCAGGTGCGTTTCCGTCGCCTTGTCGACGAAGGCTATATCCGCGGCTTCCGCGCGATCCTCGACACCAAGAAACTCGGCATGGACCATGTCGCCTTCACCGAGGTGAAATTGTCCGATACGCGCGAAAAGGCTCTGAACGAATTTAATGCTGCGGTGATGCGGATCCCAGAGATCGAGGAGTGCCATATGATTGCGAGCAGCTTCGACTATCTGCTCAAGGTGCGCACTGCGGATATTCGCCGCTATCGCATCGTGCTGGGGGAGAAGATTTCGACGCTGCCGCATGTCGCGAACACGTCGACCTTCGTTGCAATGGAAACGGTGCGCGAAGCGACCGACTGATGCTCGCTATTTCGCGAACAACTGGTCGGGGTCGGCGAATGCCTTGAACTCGAGCGCATTGCCCGCCGGATCGTAGAAGAACATCGTCGACTGTTCGCCGGGCTGGCCGGGGAAGCGCGTGTGCGGCTCGATCACGAACGTAACGCCATGCGCCTGCAGCCGGTCGGCGAGCGCCTGCCATTCGGCGGGGGGCAGGACGACGCCGAAATGCGGGACGGGGACCGAATGGCCGTCAACCGGATTATGCCCGGCGACGGCTTCGCGCCGTGCGCCGACGCAGTGCGCAACGATCTGGTGTCCATAGAGGTCGAAGTCGATCCAGTCGCTATCGCTGCGCCCCTCGGGACAGCCGAGGATTGTGCCATAGAAATGGCGCGCGGCGTCGAGGTCGTCGACCGGAAAGGCAACATGAAAGGGTGAAAGGCCGGACATATCGCCTGCTTAATCCGAACGCGGCGCAGCGTCCACCCGGTCGATCGCGCCGGTGTCGAGCAGCGGCGCCGCATCGATGGCCTCGGCGCCGAGCACCTGCGCAAGCCGCTCGGCCCCGGCGAGGATCATCGCCTGTTCCCAGGAGGGGAGCAGGGCGAAGCGTTCGGCGAATTTTTCCTGCAGCAGATCGGGCGCCTCGACGACGCGCCGATGGCCTTCGGGCGTGGCGGCAAGGTGAATCTGGCGCTTGTCGCGTTCGCTCCGCTCGCGTCGTACCAAGCCAAGCGCGACAAGACGGTCGACGATCGCGGTGATTGTCGCGTGGCTGAACTGCAGGCTGCTTGCCACGCTTCCCGGCGTTGCGCCCGCCCTCGCGTCAATCTCCCGCAGCACGAGGAGCTGCGACGGGGTGAGCCCAGTGGCTGCCGCAAGTTTGCGGCTGCCCGTATCGGTCGCGCGCAGGATGCGCCGCACGGCGCGCAGGGTGGCGTTCGCAATCTCGCTGTCCATCGCAATCTGTTAGCGCGGACGGTCGCGATGCGCCAATTTGAATTGCGATCCTGCTCCATCCTGAAACTATTTTATAAAATGAAACAATATCGCCTCCGCGGGGTTGATGTTTGACAGCATATGCTTATGTTTTTGCGTGATGCTGCTTCATGGTCACCGTGAGGCGGCTTTCATTTATTTCAGGAGATGAAAAATCCTTGATCGGCAAAATGACGCAGAGTCCTTGACCGACGCCCAGAATGCACCCTCCGAGACGGCGCCTGCGGGCGCTATCCGCTTTCGCAAGCCGGCCTCCACCGACGGGCCGGCCATCACCGCGCTGATCGCGGCTTGCCCGCCGCTCGATCGCAACTCGCGCTACTGCAACCTCATCCAGTGCGCACATTTCGCCGACCATTGTATCGTCGTCGAAAAGAACGGGCGCATTATCGGCTGGGTGTCGGGTTATCGCCCGCCGTCGGACCCGGCCGCCTTCTTCGTCTGGCAGGTCGCGGTATCGACCGAAGGCCGTGGCCAGCGGCTCGCGAGCCGGATGATCAAGGAGCTGCTGGCGCGTCCAGCTCAAAAGGGCGTCAAGCGGCTGATCACGACGATAACGGCTGACAACGACGCGTCATGGGCCTTGTTTCGCGGGCTTGCCCGTGACTGGGATGCCGAACTGGAACGCCAGCCGCTGTTTGAGCGCGAGGCGCATTTCGCCGGCGTCCACGCCACCGAATTCGAGGCCCGCATAGGCCCCCTCAACGACAAGAAACTGCAGGAAGAACAAGCAAAATGACCGACATCATCGGCCCCAAACCGTCCGGCGTGATTCCGGACCGAAGCCTTTACGAGCGCCGCGAATCCGGCGTCCGCAGCTATGCCCGTGCGATGCCGCGCCAGTTCGGTAAGGCCGAGGGCGTGTGGATGCACGACACGCAGGGCGGGCGTTATCTCGACTTTCTGTCGGGCTGTTCGACGCTCAACTATGGCCACAACCACCCGATCCTGAAGCAGGCGCTGCTCGATTACATCGCTGCCGACGGTATCGCGCACGGCCTCGACCTCCATACCGACGCGAAGGAGGATTTCCTCGCGACGTTCGAGGATGTGATCCTGCGCCCGCGCGGGCTCGACTATCGTGCGATGTTTACCGGCCCGACCGGCACCAATGCGGTCGAGGCGGCGATCAAGTTGGCGCGCAAGGTTACCGGCCGCGAAATGGTGATTGCCTTCACCAACGGCTTTCACGGCATGACGCTGGGAGCGCTCGCGTGCACCGGCAACGCCGCCAAGCGCGGCGGTGCGGGGGTTCCCCTCAGCCATGTCAGCCATGAACCCTATGACGGCTATTACGGCCCCGATGTCGACACCGCCGATCTGCTCGCGCAGCGGCTCTCCGATCCGTCGAGCGGCCTCGACGCTCCCGCTGCGATCCTCGTTGAAACGGTGCAGGGCGAAGGCGGCCTCAACGCCGCGTCGCCCGAATGGCTGCGCGCGATCGCCCGTATCGCCCGCGCGCACGGCGCGCTGCTGATCGTCGATGACATCCAGGCGGGGTGCGGCCGGACGGGCGGCTTCTTCAGCTTCGAGGGCATGGGCTTCACCCCCGATATCGTCACGATGGCGAAATCGCTGTCGGGCATGGGGCTGCCCTTTGCGCTGACTCTGTTCCGTCCCGAACTCGACCAATGGTCGCCGGGCGAGCACAACGGCACCTTCCGCGGCAATAACCATGCGTTCGTCACTTCCGCTGCGGCGCTCCGCCATTTCTGGAGCGGCGGTGCCTTCCAGGCCGACGTCGCGCGGCGTGCGGCGCTGCTCGAGGATCGCCTGCAGGCGATTGCCGCCGAATATGGGTTCGAGGTGCGCGGGCGCGGGATGATGCGCGGAGTCAACGTCGGATCGGGCGAGCTTGCTGCCAGCGTGACCGCCGCCTGCTTCGCCGAGGGACTGATCATCGAGACGAGCGGCGCGCATGACGAGGTCATCAAGGTGCTCGCGCCGCTGGTGATCGACGACGCCGTGCTCGCGACCGGCCTAGACATACTCGAAACCAAAATCCGCGAGGCGATGACGACGGATTATGCCGTCGCCGCCGAGTAAATCAGGAGAACCGACACATGATCCTTCGCAATCTCAATGACATTCGCAAGTCCGACCAGAATGTGCGCTCGGACGGCTGGGCGAGCGCGCGCATGCTGCTCGAGCAGGACGGATTGGGCTTTTCGTTCCACGTCACGACGCTGTTCGCGGGCGCCGAACTCAAGATGCATTATCAGAACCATCTGGAATCGGTGTTCGTGCTCAAGGGCAAGGGGACGATCGAGGACCTCGGCACCGGCAAGACGCACAAGCTCAAGGCCGGCGACCTCTATGCGCTGAACGACCATGACCGCCACATCCTGCGGCCCGAGACCGACATGCTGACCGCCTGCGTCTTCAACCCGCCCGTTACCGGCAAGGAAGTGCATGACGAAAGCGGCGCCTATCCCGCCGCCGAACGCGAGCCCGTTCCCGCCGACTGAAACCGATTTCCAATATCAGGGGGAAGTCCCATGCAAGACATCTACCCATCGCGTCACGCGGCCCGACCCGAAATGCGGCCGCGTCAGGACCCGGTCGTTCATAGCGAATGGACCGACGCCGCACCGATCAGCCGAGCGCAGGCCGAGCAATTCGACCGCGACGGCTATCTGGTGCTCGAAGACCTGTTTTCCGAGGCCGAGGTCGAGTATCTCCAGCGCGCTGCCGGCGGGCTCCTTGCCGATCCGTCGGCGCTCGACGCCGAAACGATCGTGTCGGAGCCGCAGAGCAAGGAAATCCGCTCGATCTTTGAAATCCACCGCCAGAGCGACGTGATCGGCCGCCTTGCCGCCGACGCGCGGCTCGCCGAGGTTGCGCGCTTCCTGCTCGGCGACGAGGTGTATATCCACCAGTCTCGCCTCAATTATAAGCCCGGGTTCAAGGGCAAGGAATTTTACTGGCACAGCGATTTTGAAACCTGGCACGTCGAGGACGGCATGCCGCGGATGCGCGCGCTGTCGATGTCGGTGCTGCTGGCGGAAAATACGCCGCACAACGGACCGCTGATGGTCATTCCGGGGTCGCACCGCACCTATCTGACCTGCGTCGGAGAAACGCCCGACAATCATTATCTTAGCTCGCTCAAGAGGCAGGAATATGGCGTTCCCGACGAGGACAGCCTCGCTGAACTCGCGCACAAACATGGCATCGTCGCGCCGACGGGGAAGCCCGGGACAGTGATCCTGTTCGATTGCAACCTGATGCACGGATCGAACGGCAACATCACGCCCTTCCCCCGCGCTAACGCCTTCCTTGTCTATAATGCGGTGAGCAACCGCCTCGAAAAGCCATTTGGCGTCGATAAGGCGCGCCCCTGGTTCCTCGCGCATCGCGGCGATCCCGAACCGCTCCGGGTCGAACATGGCGCGCTCAACGAAAGGGTTGCGGCATGACGGGCCGGCATAGTGTCGAGAAGATCGGCGGAACCTCGATGGCCGCGACGGCGACCTTGTTCGACAATGTCCTGATCGCCGGGCGGTCGGGCTCCGAACTCTACAACCGGATTTTCGTGGTGTCGGCGTATGCCGGCATGACCAATTTGTTGCTCGAGGACAAAAAGACAGGCGAGCCGGGCGTTTATCAGCGCTTCGTCGCCGATGATGAAGGGGCCGATGGCTGGCGGCGCGCGATGGATGACGTCCGCCGCGCGATGCACGAGCGCAACGCCACCATGTTCGTGCGCCCGGCGAGCCGCGCCGAAGCCGACGCTTTTGTCGATGCGCGCCTCGATGCCGTTGCCGATTGCCTCGACGACCTCGCGCGCCTGCGCAGTCACGGGCGCTTCTGCGTCAAGGAACAGCTTGTCACGGCGCGCGAATTGCTCGCGGGGCTCGGCGAGGCGCATAGCGCGCACAGCACCAGCCTGATGCTGCGCGACCGCGACGTAAACGCGCTGTTCGTCGACCTGACCGGCTGGGATCAGGAAGATCTTCGTACGCTCGACGAACGGATCGAAGAGGCGCTGGGCGACGTCGACCTGGCAACGACAATGCCGATCGTCACTGGCTATGCCGGGTGCCGCGGCGGGATGGTTCGCCGCTTTTCGCGTGGCTACACCGAAATGACCTTCTCGCGCATTGCGGTTCTGACCGGTGCGCGCGAGGCGATCATCCACAAGGAATTCCACCTGTCCAGCGCCGACCCCAAGCTTGTCGGCGAGGACAAGGCGCGCAAGATCGGTCGCACCAATTACGACGTCGCCGACCAGCTCGCCAATGTTGGCATGGAGGCGATCCATCCGGGGGCGGGCCGCGGGCTTCGACAGACCGACATTCCGCTGCGCGTCCGCAACACCTTTGATCGCGAAGATCCGGGCACGCTTGTGTCGGGGACCTACGTTTCCGACGTTCCGCGGGTCGAGATCGTGACCGGTATTCGCCACATGCAGGCGCTGCAATTCTTCGAACAGGATATGGTCGGGGTGAAGGGTTACGACTCTGCGATCCTCGACGCGCTGGCGCGGCACGGCCTGTGGATCGTCAGCAAATCGTCGAACGCGAATACGATCACCCATTATCTTTCGGCGAGCGCCGATGCAGTCAAAAAGGTCATTGCGGACCTCGAAAATGCCTATCCCGACGCGGCCATTTCGGCGCATCCGGTGGCGATGGTCTCCGTTATCGGCAGCGACATTTCGCGGCCCGGCCTTGTCCCCGACGCGCTTCGCGCACTTGAGGATGCGGGGATTTCCATGATCGCGATGCAACATCAGATCCGCAACGTCGACGTGCAGTTCATCGTCCAAGGCCGCAATTTCGAACGTGCCATTCGCGTGTTGCACAAGGCGCTGGTCGAAAGCGACGAACTGGCCGGGGAGGGGCGGCGCGCCGCCTGACGCGCCGCGGTAGCGGCCGATGCTCGCCATGATCCAATCCGTCCGCAGCCTGCTTGTCGCGATTTTCGTGTTGATGGCAGGCAGCGGTTTCCTGTCCACGCTCGTCGGGCTGCGGCTCGAACGCGCGGGCAGCGGGACGATGGTGATCGGGCTCGTTGCGACCGCCTATTTTGGCGGGCTTGTGCTCGGGGCGTTGCGGGCAGGGGGTGTGGTCCGCCGGGTCGGACATATCCGCGCCTTTGCGGCATTCGTCGCGCTCTTGTCGGCGAGCACGCTGATCTATGCGCTCGTACAGCAACCGCTGCTGTGGGGCGCACTTCGCTTCATCGATGGCGTGTGCGTCGCGGGCGTGTTCATCTGTGTCGAAAGTTGGCTCGGGGACCGCTCCGAACCCGAGACGCGCGGGACGATCCTCGCGCTCTATATGGTTGCGCTTTATGCGGGGCAGGCGCTTGGCCAATTGCTGCTCAATGTCGGCCGCGGCGATCCGGCGGTTCCGTTCGTCGTCGGCTCGATCCTCATTTCGCTGGCGATAATCCCCGTCTGTCTGACACGCAGCACCGCGCCGGTGCTGGGTGAAGCGGCGACGTTGCCGCTACGGCGGTTGTTCGACGCTTCGCCATTGGGCGTAGCAGGTGCGGGGATCACGGGGCTCGTGCTCGGCGCCTTCTATGGACTTGCCGCAATCTATGCACGCCGTCTGGGGCTCGACCTCGGCGCCACGGCGACCTTCATGATGACCGTCATCCTTGGCGGGGTGGCGCTCCAGTGGCCGCTCGGGTGGTTGTCGGACCGCTATGACCGCCGGCACGTCATCATCGGCTGTTTCGCCGCGACGCTGGCGGTCAGCGCAGCGCTCGCGATGCTTCCCGGTGGCGTTCTGCTTCTCGGGCTCGGCGCGGCGTTCGGGGGGTTAAGCTTTGCGCTCTATCCACTGTGCGTTGCGCACGTCAACGACCGTCTCCTTCCGTCGGAGCGCGTGACGGCGAGCAGCCAACTCGTCTTGCTCTATTCGGTCGGCGCGGCGCTCGGCCCGCTCGGTGCGGCGACGGCAATGACGCTGGCGGGGACCGCCGGATTGTTCCTGTTCATCGCGCTGTGCACAGCGCTGATGCTCGGCTTCGGCCTATTGAGGCTCGCGGCAAGCGCGCCCGTCCCCGCACTCGATCAGCAAGATTTCCAGATCCTGCCACGCACGACGCCCACCGCAGCGCTCCTCGATCCCGCTGGTGCTGACGAACCCGGCCCCGCGGCACAGACTGAAAGCAGTTAGACATGGATGCTCAGACCAACGCCGCCGATATGCCGACGACCGGTCAATCGACCGACCCCGATACGCTCCGCCGCGCGATTACCGCGTCGGCGCTGGGCAATGCGACCGAATGGTTCGATTACGGCATTTATGCCTATGGTGTGACCTATATTTCGGCGGCGCTGTTTCCGGGAGACGTCGAGGAGGCGACGTTGTTCGCGCTCGCGACCTTTGCCATCTCCTTCCTCATCCGTCCGCTCGGCGGGCTGTTCTGGGGGCCGCTCGGTGACCGGATCGGGCGCAAGTCGGTTCTGGCAATCACCATCTTGCTGATGGCGGCGGCGACCCTCGGTGTCGGACTGGTTCCGTCCTATGACAGCATCGGCCTCTGGGCGCCTGCAATCCTGATTGTGTTACGCATAATTCAGGGCTTTTCGACCGGCGGCGAATATGGCGGCGCGGCGACCTTCATGGCTGAATATGCGCCTGATGACCGGCGCGGCTTTTTCGGCAGCTTCCTCGAATTCGGGACGCTCGCCGGATTTTCGCTCGGCGCGGCGTTGATGCTGGGCTTTTCGCTCATGCTCGGGGATGCGGCGATGCACGATTGGGGGTGGCGCATCCCGTTCCTCGTCGCCGCACCGCTCGGCCTCATCGGCATGTATCTGCGCGCGAAGATGGACGACACGCCAATTTTCGTCGAGGAAAGCGTCGTGGCGGAGGGCCGCGCGGCGCCGGGACTGGGCACGATCATACGCGACCATTGGCGCGCTCTGCTCGTGGTCGCGGGGCTCGTCGTTGCGCTCAACGTCGTCAACTACACGCTGCTCAGCTATATGCCGACCTATTTGCAGCGGCGCATCGGACTGACGCCTGATGAGGCGCTTGTCGTGCCGATCATCGGAATGCTCTTCATGATGGTCTTTCTGCCGATCGCCGGGGCGCTGTCCGACCGGGTGGGGCGCCGTCCGATGTGGCGCTGGTCGCTGATCGGCCTCTTCCTCTTCGCCGTGCCGCTGTACATGCTGATCGGTACCGGGTTGGCGGGTGCGGTTGCAGGCTTTATCCTTCTCGGCCTGCTCTATGTCCCGCAGCTTGCGACGATATCGGCAACCTTCCCGGCGATGTTCCCCACCGCGGTGCGCTTCGCCGGTTTTGCGATCGCCTACAACGTCTCGACGTCGCTCTTCGGCGGTACCGCGCCGGCGATCGGCAGCGCGCTGATCAGCGCGACGGGCGACCAACTGATGCCGGCCTATTATTTGATGCTTGCATGCCTCGTCGGGCTGGCCGCCTTGCGTTTCATGCCCGAAACTGCCGGCCGGTCGCTGCGCGAAGATCCCTTCGCGCGCGGAACCTGAACCAAACGCGCGTCAGAAGGCCTTGGACGCCGATACAAAGGCGCGGAAGGCATTCTCGCCATGCGTCGTCTCGACCGGAACGCCCGCCTCGGCTTTGACATAGATGCCGCCGAGCATGAAGCGCGCTCCTCCGCCCACCGACGCCAGCGCCTGGTTGCGCGCAATCCCCGCGGGATGTCCGTGCTGAAATGCCGCACCGCCGTCGATAAAGGTGAAAAATTCTACGTGCTGGAACGGACCGAAATGTTCGCCTGGACGGAAACCGATTTCGAGCGAGCCACCGAAGCCATGATCGCCCGTCAGCTCGTTGAAGTCGAAAGCCCGGCCGACCTGGCTGCCGCCGAGTGCAAATTCCTCGATGGAGAGCAACGGCGCCGACGATAATTGACCGGCTGCGAATGCGCGCAGGGTGAAGCGCGGGTCGAGCTGTTGCGATGCCTGCACGGTAAAGCTCACCTTGGTGAATTTTCCGCCTGCATCGGGGCGAGAGGCAAGCGGATCGCCGGGTTGGGTTGCCGCATCGAAATCGAGCCCCTGCGCCACCCAGAGTTCGCCGCTGAACGATCGCGCCGACGCGCCTGCAATGGCCATTCCAAAGCGCGCGACGCGAATGCGGTCACGCTGCAGGCGTGTGACGTCATGACGGCTGATACTGCGCCAGTCGCTTACGCCAAGCCTTGCGATGGCCGAAAATGCGCGGCTGCGAACGAGGGGGTAGCGTAGCTGGGCAGAGAGATGGGTCGAGCTTCCGTCGACGGGGATATTGTTGGCGCGCTGATATTGGTCGCCCTGCGATGCCGCCAGCTCCAGTGCCAGCCCGTCGGCACCGATCGGTAAGGCATAGGCGGCTTGCCCATAGAGGTAGCGAAAGCCGTCGCCAGGAATAGCGAACGCATTGAGGCGAAGCTCGTCGCCCGTGGTCGCAAGCGAGGCTATGCCCAGCGAGGTATAAAGGCGCACGCGGGCGTCGGGGATCGTTCCGTGATTGTCGAAATAGGCCAGCCCGCGGACTGCATTGCGGACGATGCGTATCGTCATCACATGGTCGGCGGGGCTGCCTTCGACGCGCGCGACACTGACATCGGCGACCTGAAATCCCGGCTGATCGCGCAGAAGTCCCAGCACGCGCTCGAGCGTTGCGGTGCGCAACGGACGATCGGCGGAGAGCGGGGCGGCGATTGCGTCGAGGCCGGACTGATGCCGGCCGGCGCCCTCGATTACGACCGCGCCGACCTGTCCCTCCACGACATCGATGCGCACGACGCCGCCGCGCACATTCTGTCGCGGCAACATGGCATAGGACAGCGGGTAGCCCGCCGCCTGGTATCGCGCCGTAATTCTGGCGGCTATTTCCTTCAGCCGCGCGTCGTCGACGACGGTGGCTAGATAAGGTTCATATTCAGCCGCGAGTTCGGCCGGAGTAAAAGCAGTGGCCCCACTGACGTGAACAGCGCCGAGGATAAAGCTTTCGCCGGTAGTCGCGCTTTCGGCGGCGACGTTCAGGCTGGGCAAGGTCGCGGGATCGGCCGGCTTTTCGATCGGGGCGCGGGGAATCGTTCGTTCGATAGCCGAAGGTTCGACCGTCGATTGCGCATGGGCTGCTTCCGACACTATCAGGAACAGGCCCGACGCAGCCAGAAAACTTTGTCTCAAAACGGGACGGGACTTCATTCCGGACGCTCGCTTCGTGTCTGAAATCGGAAACAACGCCGTGCAGCTTGCCACACGATAGTTAACAAGCGGAAAAGCCTGAGGTTTGCGGCAAGGTTTGATTAACCAGTGCTGGCGATTTTTCGTTATCCCTGACGCGATATCCCTGAAGCGGTGGAGGCAGCCGTTACGTGCTGCGAAATCTGGCATCGATCAATTGGGCGCGTCGGGCGCTGGTGCCAAAGCCAAACCGGGACCAAGTCATGCAACGCATCATCTTGTTCGTTATGTCAGCCTTTCTGATTTTCGCGGTTCCCGCGACTGCGAAAGAGGTGTCGAGTGCCTGGACGGTCAGCGAAAAGACCGGCGATGTGCAGGTGCTGCGCGGCGGGTTGCAGCCGGTGTCGCTTCGAAGCGAAGGGACGCTGAAACCCGGCGATATTATCGCAACCGGCGCGACTGGCCGCGCCGTGCTGACGCGGCAGGCCGATTATGTGATCGTAGCGCCGAACAGCCGGGTGAGCCTGCCTGCGGCGGATACGCCCGACGGCATGACGCGCTTTTTCCAACAGGTCGGAACGATGCTTTACAAGGTACGCCGGATGGGCGTGCCACATTTCGAGGTTGAAACGCCGATGCTTGCGGCGGTCGTGAAGGGCACGACCTTTACCGTGATCGTCGATCGGGACCGCAGTGCGGTGCAAGTGACCGAAGGTAAGGTCGAGGTGACCGCCGTCACGGGAGGGATGAAACGCTTGGTGATGCCGGGCGAGACCGTATTCATTAATCGGGAAGATCCTTCGGACCTGGTGTTGGCGTCGACCGCGTCGGTGGGCATTGTCGGTGACGGTGACGGAGGTGTGCAGATCGACGGTTCGGCGCCGGAGCCGCTCACGAACGTCGTCACGCTGACCGGCGGCCTGGTCCAGGCGGCCGCGCCTGTGCAGGTCGCGGCGCTCGTTCCGCCCAGCACGACGGTTGACGTGCCTGCGGTCGCTGCGCCTGCCGGCCTGACGCCGACGACGCCGTCTGTGGCAACGCCAGCAGCGACCGTACCAGCAGTGACGACGCCGGCGGTCACGACGCCGACCGTCACCGTGCCCTCGACAACCACACCGACGGTCACAGTCCCGGCGATCACGACGCCGGTTGTGACGACGCCCGCGATCACCGTGCCTTCGGTTACGACACCGGCGGTGACGGTCCCGGCGATCACGACGCCGGTTGTGACGACGCCCGCGATCACCGTGCCTTCGGTTACGACGCCGACGGTTACGGTACCGGCGATCACGCCGCCGCCTGTCACCATACCCGCAGTGCCGGTACCGGTTGTGCCCGTGACCACGCCGCCGGTGACAATTCCCGGTATAACCTTGCCGCCTATCCCGGGTCTTTGACCTGATGCGCTCCGTGCGTCAGCGAGCCGGCGAGCGACGAAGCGTTCCGGCGCCTGGCATCAGGATGCTCTTTGACCGGCCGGTCGAAAGGATCGCGCTTGCCGTCGCGGTTGCGTTGCTAGCGGGGCTGCTGTTCCTCGCGGGGCTGTTTGACCCCGTTGAAGACAGGCTTGGAAGCGCACGCGCCAGCCTGCTGCAACGTGCGCCGACGGGCGATGTAGTCATCGTCGAGATCGACGCCCAAAGCCTCGCGAAACTGCAGACCTGGCCCTGGTCGCGCAGCCACCATGCCGCGCTCGTCCGTAAGCTGGAAAAGGCTGGTGCCCAGAGCATCGCCTTCGATGTCGATTTCAGTGCCTCTTCCGACCCGGCCGCCGATCGCGATTTCGCCGCCGCGTTGACCGAAGCCGAACCGGTCATCCTGCCGATATTCCAGCAACGCGCGTCGGATGGAGCCAGAAGCGACACGTTGATCGTCAGTCGCCCTGCCGCGCCATTTTCCGCTGCGTGGGCGGGCGGCGTGAACATTTTTCCCGACAACGACGGTACGGTACGACAATATGCTGCCGCCACGTTCATCGATGGACGAATCCAGCCGTCGATCGCGACCCTGCTGGCGCAGACCAGCGCGCTCGGCGATCGCAGCTTTCAGCCCGATTGGGGTATCGACGCCCGCAGCATCCCGCGCCTGTCGTTCATCGACGTCGTCGAAGGGCGCGTGCCCGATGGTGCGATTGCCGGAAAGCGAATCATCGTCGGCGCAACCGCCATCGAACTCGGCGACCGCTATCCGGTTCCGCGTTATGGCATCGTGCCCGGCGTGGTCATCCAGGCACTTGCGGCGGAATCGCTGCTTCAAAAGCGGGCTATCCTTCATAGTGGGACCCTGCCGTCGCTTGCCGGTATCCTGTTGATTGCATTGCTTCTGGGCGCGCTTCCTTATAGCCGCTTCGCCCGGAATTATGCGATTGCCGCAGTTGTTTGCGCGGCATTTCTGATTGCAGTGCCAATATATGTTCAGGCGCGGTGGCCGGTGTCCATCGACTCCGCGGCGATGCTCTTCACATTGCTTGCGTGCGTCGCTGTTCGTGGAGGTGCCGAAGTCCGCAAACGGATTGCTCTGCGGGGATTGCACGATGTCGAAACGGGTCTGCCCAACCGTCAGATGCTCGAAGAGCACTTGAAGGGCGTGAGCATCCGCGTCGTCGTCGCGGTCGCGTCAATTGACCGGTTCGAGGCCATTCGCGACGCCATCGGCATCAAGGGGTTTGCTGAGGTTGTGAACAAGGCGGCGGCGCGCCTGGCGCGCGATACCGACACGTCGGTCTTTCGCATCGCTCCGGACATGCTTGCCTTCCTGTTGCCGATGGACAACGCCACAGCCATCGGCTCCCATATCATGGAGGCCAGCCGAAGCTTCCGCGACCCGATAGAAACCTCGGCGGGGCAGGTCGACATCGCCCTCTCCTTTGGTCTCGACCGCAGTCCCGAAAATGCCGCCGTGCTGCGGATCGAGCGCGCCATTGCGGCGGTTGGCGCGGCGCGGTCGGCGGGTGACATTTGCCACTGGTTCGAAGGCATCAACCCCAGCGCGCGTCGCGAACTCTCGCTGATGGGCGAATTGCGTCGCGGAATGGCGCGCGGCGAGGTGACGATGGTTTACCAGCCCAAGCTCGACCTGCGAACCGGGCGCGTCGCCAGCGCAGAGGCGCTGATGCGCTGGCAGCATCCGACCGATGGTTTCATCCCGCCCGATCGCTTCATTCCGCTGGCAGAAGCAACCGGTGTTGTCCGCGAACTAACCGAATATGCCCTCCGCGCGGTCATGGCCGACAGCGCGCGCTGGAAGGCGATGGGGGTCGACATGCGCGTCGCGGTCAACCTGTCGGCGGGCGACATTTCCTGCACGGATTTTTCGGGGATGATCCGCCGCATGTTGAGTGAGCATGGGCTTGAGCCGCACCATATCGCGCTCGAAATCACCGAAAGCGCGATTATCCGATCACCCGAAACGGCGATCGCGGTGCTCAACCGGTTGCGGACGTCCGGTTTGCGCCTGTCGATCGACGACTATGGGACCGGACAATCGACGTTGTCGTATCTCAAGCAACTGCCGGTGCACGAGATCAAGATCGACAAAAGCTTCGTGACCGCGCTGTGCCATGACCGGAGCGACGCGATCATGGTGCGCTCGACGATCGAGATGGCGCATCATTTGGGGCTGGAAGTCGTTGCTGAAGGCATCGAGGACGCGGAGACCACAAAGCTCCTTGCCGACATGGGATGCGACTATATCCAAGGCTATTTTATCGGCAAGCCGTTGCCGTTCGACCTTTTGACGGAAAATTTGCTGTCGGCACCGCCTTCAATTAGCGAGATGGCCTAACCCCGCCGTCAGCCTTCAGAGCTGCAGCTCCCCTGGCGCCCATTTGACGCCTCGCCAAAGCTAATCGCATGCCCATCGGCAATCACGACCCCCCGCGTCGGGCCGAGGGGAAAGATGTTGCGTCATAGAAACGTGCGCTGCGTTCGAGATCGCGCGCGCCGACGGTCATATGGCCGAACAAGGTCATCGGGGGCGTCCTAGATGGCGCCGATCTCGGCAGCGAGCGTGGCAAGCCGCGCTTCGTTGCGGCGATAGAATGTCCATTGCTTGATGCGTTTGGCGATCACCAGTTCGCTCGCCTGCAACACGCGCATATGTTCGCTGAGCGTCGAGGCGTTGATCTCCAGCTTTTCTGCGATCGATTGGCCGCATACGCCATCCTCGATCAGGTCGCCGTCGCGCTGCGGGGGGAAGTGCGCGGTCGGGTCGCGCAGCCAGCTCAGGATCTGAAGGCGCCGTTCGTTGGCGAGCGCCCGAAAAATTTCTGCATTCGACATATTGCCAATTTGCCAATAAACGAAATAAGTGTCAATCGAAGCTTGCACGATTGAGGAATTGCACGATGCCTGTTTTACCCTTTTCGACGGTCGACGTGTTCACGCAGGAACGCTTCGGCGGCAATCCGCTAGCGGTTGTGCTGGGCGGCGCAGATGTTCCGGACGCGGTAATGCAAAAGGTCGCGGCCGAGTTCAATTTGAGCGAGACCGTCTTCGTCCTTCCGCCTGCCGACCCGGCGCACACCGCGCGCGTTCGCATTTTCAACCGTACCGAGGAAATGGCATTTGCCGGCCATCCGATGGTGGGCACCGCGTTCGTGCTCGCATCCGCCGATCCACAACTCGACGTCGCGACGTTCGAGGTTCTGGCCGGCACGGTGGCGGTAGAGATCGAGCGGGATGCGGACCGCGTCGTCCGGGGCGCTACCGTCGAAGCGCCGCAGCCGCTCAGCATAGGGGAAGCGTTACCGCCGGAAACGGTGGCGCAAATGCTACGGCTCCGGCCCGACGATGTTCGGACCGACGCGCACTTACCGATCCTCGCATCGGTGGGTAATCCCTATATCATCGCCGAACTGCGCGACGGGGCGCTTGCGCGTTGCGACCCCGATCTCGCGGTGTTTCGCGAAACATTGGCGCGCTATCCGCAGTTCGGGACGCGGCTGTCGGCGCATGTCTATTGCCGCGACGGCCAGACGCTGCGCGCGCGGATGTTTGCGCCGCTGGCGGGAACCTGGGAGGACCCCGCCACGGGCAGCGCCAATGCACCGCTCGCCTGCCTCCTCCTGTCGCTCGAACCGGACGCCGACGAACGCCGTTTCGAAATCCATCAAGGCGTCGAAATGGGGCGGCCGAGCCTTCTCCACGTCACAGCACGGCGCGCGAACGACGGCATCAGGGCGACGTTGCGCGGCGATTGCGTCGCGGTCTCCACAGGACATATCGACTGTGGCTGAAGAAACGTGGGCGCCCAGCGGGCCGCGCACATGATACGCATCTCAGGCGAAAGTCCAACATCGCGGCCCTGGAGGCAGGCCATATCATCGGCGGGTTGGTGGTCCTGATCCTGCCTCCTCACTGGGTCACACACCCCGACGGCGTCCGCCGAACTGTATAAGCAATCGCCTGCCTCGACCGCGCACATGCGCAACAAGACTGTTGGGCTCTAATCCCGACCGGTGGAAACCAAGGAGCGCGTCACGACAAATTGCGCAGGTCACGGCATCCTGATGCACCTCGGGCGTGTCGAACGGTCTGCATCGAGACGCAGGCACCGTCTTGCGCCTGTGGTCGGACTTGCCGAGAGGATATGTCCTCTCCCTGGGAAGAACGTCTCTCCCTGCCGGGGAGCAGTCAGTCCACTACCGGGCAGCCCGTCGCGGGGACGGGACGCAGCAGCGCCCGGCCGGCAGTGGCACCCGTGGCGCGGCTGTCATCGACTGCAAGAGTGCCGTTGACGTACAATTTGCGCACCCCGACGCTGAGTTCGCGCGGGTTCATATAGTCGGCGCGCGGCGCGAATCCGTCGGGGTCGATCACCGCGACATCGGCGAAAAAGCCGGGCCGCAGATAACCCCGCCGGTCGAGGCGATAGATGTCGGCCGTGCGGCCCGTCGACTGGCGGATGAAGGCGGCGAGACTCACCACCTTGCGGTCCCGCACATAGCGCAGATACTTTTCCGGAAAGCTTGCGTACATGCGCGGGTGGCCGTCAGAGCCGTCAGACGAGGTGACCATCCACGGCTGCTGCATCAACAGGTCGACGTCGGCCTGCGCCATGTTGAACGAGGCGACCGCTGTGCCGCGCCCCCTTTGCTTTTCGTCGGCAGCCTCAAGGCTGTGGCGGATGATGCGCAGCGCGGCGTCGCGGGGGTCGAGCCCCCAGCCTTCGGCGACCGCGGCGAGCGTCTGTCCCGTCCAGGGAAAGCCCTGCGCGATCAGCAGCAGCGACGCCGCGCCACCCCGCCGCCGCAGATTATCCGCCATTTCGTCGCGGATTCGCGCGTGCGTTGCGGTGTCGTCGAGGCGGGCGAGGAGCGCGGGCGCGCCGCCGTCGACCGCCCAGCGCGGCAGCAGCGACGCGTCGAGGCTCGACCCCGAAGCGAGCCACGGATACTGATCGGCGGTCACCTGCATCCCGGCACGGCGCGCCGCGTCGATTTCGGCGATCACGGCGCCTGCCTGTCCGTGGACGTCGACCCCCAGCGCCTTCAGATGCGCAAAATGGACGGGCATGCCGGCGGCACGGCCGATGGCGATCGCTTCGCGCACCGATCCGAGAAGGCCGATGGTATAGCTCGATTCGTCGCGCTGGTGCGTATCGTAAAGCCCGCCGCGCACGGCCGCTTCGCGCGCAACTGCGACGACCTCGTCGGTCGTTGCAAAGCTTTGGGGCGCATAGAAAAGGCCGGCCGAAAAGCCCGCTGCGCCTTCGCACATGCCGCGCGCGACAAGCTTTTGCATCGCGGCGAGTTCGGCGGGTTCGGGCGCGCGCGCCGCCTGGCCGAGGACACGCTGGCGCACCGCGCCAAAGCCGATCAGCGAGACGAAATTGGTGCCCACGCCCGAGGCTTCGATCCGGCGCGCGTCGCTCGCGACATCGGGGGTGCCCGACCCGTCGACGCCGATGACGACCGTCGTCACTGCCTGGTTGAGCCATGCCGGGTTGACGCGCTGCGCCGGGTCGGACGAGCGCAGGAAGCCGTCGGCGTGCGTGTGCGGGTCGATAAACCCCGGCGCGACGATCATGTCCTGGGCATCGACGACGCGCGCTGCGGACAGGCGGCGCAAGTCGCCGACCTCGACGATGGTGTCGCCGCGAATGGCGACGTCGCCAATGAAAGGGGCGCGGTCGCTGCCGTCATAGATCGTCCCGCCGCGGATCAGCAGGTCGACTTCGGCGGAGGTCGGGGCGCTGGTGGCGCAGGCGGACAGCATGATCGCCATCGCGCCGAGCGCGGCGGTGCGACGAAACGATGACAAGGCGGAAGGCAGGGGCATCGGCGACATCCTAGGCTGCAGGCTCCGCACCGGGAGGCGCGCGGCGGCCCGTCATTCGGGACGAACTTGTCGGCAAAGCGCCGCTCTGCGTCCAGAGAGGGTTGTTGCGCCACCTATAACCCGCTGGCATAGAGAGCCCAAGTCGCCACAAAGTCCCCGCATCAGCGGGCGGACATCCCGTGCTGGCCGTCGGGAGACAAAACTCATGAATCTGCGCCAGATCGAGGTTTTTCATGCCGTGTTCCTGCACGGAACGGTCAGCGCCGCGGCGCGGGCGCTCAACGTATCGCAGCCCTCTGTCACCAAGGTACTCCGCCACGCCGAACGTTCGATCGGCCTTCCGCTGTTCGAACGCTCGAAGGGGCGGCTCATCCCCACGCAGGACGCGCGCATCCTGTTCGCCGAGGTTTCCGATATTCAGGATCGCGTCCGCTCGCTGCGGCAGGCATGCCAGAATTTGCGCCACGGCCGCGGTGGCCTGTTGCGCATCTCGGCGCTGCCGTCGCTGGGGCTCGGCGCGATCCCGGAGGCTGTGGCGCGCTTCATGACCGGCCATGCCGATGTGATGTTCGACCTGCAGACCGTCCATCACGACGAAATGGTGCGCAAACTCTATGAGCGCGAAACCGACATAGCGATCAGCTATGAAGTGCCGCTCGCGGCGCCCGTCGCGCACCAGGTGATCGGCGAAGGCGAGCTGGTCGTGATCTTTCGCGAACAGGATCTGCCCGCTGCGCCCCCGCGCATCCGGCTCGATGAACTGCGCGGGCACAAGTTCATCAGCCCGGTGCAGAGCGGGCCGATCGGCCGGATGCTGTCGGGCGAGCTCGACCGGCTCGAGGTGACGCTCAACGAAGTGGTGTCGGCGCGGACCTATTATGTCGCGGCGGCGCTCGTCCATGCCGGGGTCGGCATGGCGATCGTCGACAATTTCACCGCGCACGCGGCGCTGCCACCGGGGCTCGCGAGCCGCCCGCTCCAGCCCGCCATCGCGTTCGACATCAACGCCGTCTATCTGCAGGACTGGCCGCCGTCGAAGACCGCCGCCGAATTTCTCCAGATGCTCTCGCAGGTGATCGAGGAACTATAGCGCAAGGCTATAGGAAGCGCGGCGCAAGATATTGGGGGCCGGCGTGCGGCGGCGATAGACGTTCGCATTCCAAGCCACGCAGGTATCGAACAGCATGATCGCCACCCCCTATCTTCTCTATCTCGGCCATTCGAACGACAATGTCGGGATCAAGACCGCCCGCGGACTGGCGGTATTCCGCCCCGACATTTGCGTCGGCGAGTTTCGCCACGATGACTGCGGACTGACGCTCGACCTTCCGCGCATGGATTTCGCGATGGCGCGTGCGGCGGGCGCCAGAACGCTCGTGCTCGGGATTGCGAATGCCGGGGGCAAGCTGGGCGCGGACCTGATCGAGGACGCCCTTGCCGCGCTTGAATCAGGCCTCGATATCGCCTCGGGGCTTCACCATCGGCTCAACGACGAGCCACGGCTGGTCGAAGCGGCGGCGCGCCTGGGCCGTCAGCTTCACGACGTGCGCAAGCCGCGCCCCGACATTCCGATCGGCAACGGCCTTCCGCGCGAAGGCAAGCGGTTGCTCACCGTCGGAACCGACTGCTCGGTGGGCAAGATGTACACAACGCTGTGCCTCGCACGCGCGCTCGAAAAGCGCGGTATCGCCGCCGATTTTCGCGCGACCGGCCAGACGGGCATTCTCATCGCGGGCTCGGGCGTACCGCTCGATGCGGTTGTCGCCGATTTCATCTCGGGCGCGATCGAACAGCTTTCGCCGCCGCGCACCGACGGTGGCTGGGACCTGATCGAAGGACAAGGCTCGCTGTTCCACCCGTCGTTCGCCGGGGTGTCGACGGGGCTGCTGCACGGCGCGCAGCCCGACGCGCTTGTGCTCTGCCACGATCCCACGCGCCCGCACATGCGCGGCCTCCCGCACTATCAGCTACCCGCACTCGACGAATGTCTCGAAGCCAATCTGCAAGTGGCGCGGCTTACCAACGCCGCCGTTCAGGCGGTCGGGATCGCGCTCAACACGTCGGCGCTCCCCGAAGCGGAGGCGTATGAGCTTTGCGCCCGCACCGAAGAGAAATTCGGCCTTCCCTGTACCGATCCCTATCGCATGGGAGTGGAACCGATCCTCGATCGCTTGCTTGCCGCGACCGGGATCCCCTCGACGATTGCGCAACCCGCCTGATGGCCACCATATCTGCCGCGTTGGCCGTACGGACCGACTGTTTCCCGCTCAACGCCCCGTTTCGCATTTCGCGCGGGGTGAAGACGATCGCGGAGGTGCTGAGCGTCGTCATCCTTCGCAATGGCGTCGTCGGTCGCGGCGAATGCGTGCCATACGCCCGCTATGGCGAGAGCCTTTCGAGCACCACCGCTACCATCGAATCGATACGCGAGGAAATCGAGCGCGGGGTAACGCGGCGCGAGCTGCTGTCCTTGCTGCCGGCCGGAGCGGCACGCAATGCCGTCGATTGCGCCCTGTGGGACCTCGAACTTCGGCAGGGCCGTGCGGCTGCGCGGGCCCGCCCGGTGGCAACCGCGATGACCGTCAGCCTCGACACGCCCGAACGCATGGCGGAGGCCGCGACCCTGTTGGCTGATGCGCCGCTGGTCAAGGTCAAGGTCGACCGCGAAAATCCGGCGGAGGCGCTGCGTGCCGTGCGCAAGGCCGCCCCTGGTCCGCGTCTGATCGTCGATCCCAACGAAAGCTGGACCATCGCCGACGTCGATGCGCTACAGGGGCTGATGACCGATCTGCGCGTCGACCTGCTCGAACAGCCTCTGCCTGCCGATGCCGATGGCGATCTGGCGGGCTATCGCTCGGCGATCCCCATCGCCGCCGATGAATCGATCCACGTCGCCGAGGATCTCGAGACGCTTCCCGACGGCTATTCGGTAGTCAATATCAAGCTCGACAAGACCGGCGGCCGCACCGCGGCGCTGGCGCTCGCCGAAGCAGCGCGGGCGCGCGGGCTCGGCGTGATGACGGGCTGCATGATCAGCTCGTCGCTGTCGATCGCCCCGGCGTGGACGATTGCCGAACGGGCCGACTTCGTCGATCTTGACGGACCCTTGTGGCTCGCCAAGGATCGCGAGGGAGGCGTCAGGGGCACAAAGGGGCTTCTCGCGCCTCCCCAAGCCGGATTCTGGGGCGATTTTTGATATGAGCGGAGCCTGACTGCCGATGACCGCATTCCTTCGCCGCTGGTTCGCGGTTCCATTATGGCAAAGGGTGGTCGGTGGCATGCTTCTCGGCCTGCTGGTCGGGCTCGCCTCACCGGAAGCGAGCGCCGCGATCGCAGTGATCGGCGAATTGTTCGTGCGCCTGATCCGGATGCTTGTCGTCCCGATCGTTTTCATCAGCATCGCATCGGGGGTGACCGCACTCGCCGATCCGCACAAGCTGGGGGCGGTCGGCGCCCGCACGATCGGCCTGTTCGCGGCGACGACCGCCTGCGCAGTGTCGATCGGCATGGCGGTCGGGCTGCTCATCGAACCCGGCGCGGGGGCGGCGCTTGGCAGCGCAACGCCGCACGCGCTGGGCGAGGCGAAGTCGCTCCACGATCAGCTTGTCGGCATCGTTCCGGTCAACATCGTCCAGGCGCTCGTCGACGGGGACATGCTCGCGATCATCTTTTTCTCGATGCTGTTCGGTTTCGGGGTGATTCTGGCGGGCGAAGCGGGGAAACCGACCGCGGCGCTGCTTCAGTCGGTGGGGCAGGTGCTTTTCCACCTGGTGCGCATCGTGATGGAGTTCACCCCCTTCGGGGTGCTCGCGCTGATCGCAAAGGCGGTGGCCGACAATGGCGTCGCAGTCTTCACCAATGTCGGCTGGCTCGCGGTTGCGGTAGCGACGGGCGTCGTGCTGCAGATCCTGCTCGTCCATGTGCCGCTGATCGCGCTCGTCGCACGGCGCTCGGTCGCGCGCTTTTACCGCACCATCCTCGACGCGCTCGTCGTCGCCTTTTCGACCGCCTCGTCGGCGGCGACGCTTCCCGTCGCATTGCGCATCGCGCATGAAGAGCTGCGGATCGCGCCGGGTGTTGCATCGACGGTGCTGCCGATCGGCGCGAGCATCGGCAAGGACGGGACGGCGATGTATGTCGGCCTTCTCAGCATCTTCGCGCTCCAGGCGCTCGGCATTACGCCCGACGCGCCGATGCTCGCGATCCTGCTGCTCACCGGCGCGCTCGCGGCTTTCGGGACCGCGCCCATCCCCTCGGCCTCGCTCTTCATGCTTGCCGCTGCGCTCGGCGCGGTCGGCGTGTCGCCCGAACAGACCGCGCTCGTCGTCGGCTTCATCCTGCCCTTCGACCGACTGCTCGACATGACGCGCACGGTGGCAAGCGCGAGCGCCAATCTGACCGTGACGAGCGTGGTCGGGCGCAAGGAAGGCAATGTCACGCAGGAGGCTCTGGCATGAGCGTGGCGACAGCCGACGGGAGCGCGGCATTGGCCGACGCGCCGCTGCCCGGCGACGACCAGGGCGCGCCGCAGGTCAAGCGGTGGCGGCTGCTCGGCCTCTACTTGCTGCTCGGCTTTTCGGCGGGCCTGCCCTTTTACATGTTCAATGCGGTGCTGACGCTGCGGCTGTCGCGGCACGGCGTCGACATCGTCATCATCGGTTTTTTCGCATGGATTGCGCTGCTTCCAACCTTTAAATTCGCCTGGGCGCCGCTCGTCGAACGCTTCAGCATCCCTGGGTTCGGGCGGTTCTGGGGACGGCGGCGGAGCTGGATCATGCTGTCGCAGCTCGGCATTTTCCTGTCGATGGTCGCGATGGCGGCGACGTCGAACGACGAAAGCCTGCCGCTCACCGCTCTTTTTGCGATCCTGCTCGCCTTCTGGACCACGACGCTCGAAGTAGCTGCCGACGGCTGGCGTATCGAGCTCGCTCCGACGCAGGCCGAGCAGGGCCCGCTCGTCGCAGCGAACCTCTGGGGCTATCGCAGCGCGATGGTCGCGGCGGGCAGCGGCGCGGTGCTCGTCGCGGCGTGGGCCGACTGGACCTGGGCCTATCTGGTAATTGCGGTCGCGGCGTTCGCGCCTTTCCCCGTGCTGGCGGCGATGCGCCCCGAAGCCGAGGGGGCGAAAGGGCGCTGGAGCGCGCTGTTGCTGGGGGTCATGGTCAGCCTCGCCATCCTGTTCGTGACTGCGATTGCGACGACGGCGGTGGGATGGGTGCTGCTGTCTGCGGTGCAGGGGGCGGGCGTTTCGGCGAAGACCAACGTCACGCCTTTTGTGCTGGCGGTCGCGCTGTTGCCCTTCATCCTCCTCGCCGCCGCGCTGCCGCGTATCCGGCGGTTGCCTCCCGACGCGCCGCAGAGGATGCACGCCTTCGTCGCCCCCTATGTCGAGATTTTCTGGCGCTATGGTTATGCCGTGCTTGCAGTGCTGGCTTTCGTCTCGCTCTATCGCATGGGTGACGTGCTCGCGCTGACGCTGTCGCATCCGCTGTGGAACGACATGGGCTACAGCCTCGAACAGATCGGCGTCGCCGACGGCGTCGTCGCGCTGTCGTCGAGCATGTTCGGCGTGGCGCTCGGGGGATGGCTGACGATGCGGCTGCCGCTGCCTTGGACGCTCATGCTCGGCGCAGTCGCTGCGGCGCTCGGCAACTGGATCTATGTCTGGCTCGCGCACACCGAACCCTCGTCTTTCGTGCTCTACACCTCGGTCGCGGTCGACCAGTTCGGCAACGGCTTCGCCGGGGCGGTCTTCGTCGTCTATCTCTCGATGCTGGTGAGCCCGCGCTTTGCCGGAGCGCAATATGCCTTTCTGTCGGGCTTCGCCTTCCTCTTGCCGCGACTGCTCGCGGGCGCGTCGGGGTCGATGCAGACGCAGATCGGCTATGACGGATTTTTCCTGCTTTCCGGCGCGCTGAGCTTTGCCGCGATCTTCCTGTTGCCGCTCGTCGCGCGCGCCAAGGGGCGCGTCGCGGAATGAGTATCGAGTCTGCCTGCCGCGAGGCGTTCGCACCCGCACGCGCTGCGGTTGAAAGCGGGCGTATTCCCGGCGCGGCGCTGGGGCTCGTGGCGCGCGACGGGGCAAGCGCGATCGAGCTTGCCGGTATGGCGTCGCTCGTCCCCGAGCCCGAGGTGCTGACGCGCGCGCACTGGTTCGACCTCGCGTCGGTCAGCAAGGTCGTTGCGACCACGACGATGATCCTCAAACTCGCCGAAGCGGGGCGCATCGACCTCGACCGCCCGCTCACCGACGCAATACCTGACCTGCGCCAATATGACGTCGCGGGCGCTGCCGAACGGCGGCTGACTTTCCGCGACTGTCTGGTCCATCGCACCTTTTTCCCTGCGGTCGAGCCGATCTATACCTATGGCGACGACCCCGCGCGGCTCCGCGCCTTCGTCCTTCAGCGCGAGTGGCGTCACGGACCACCCGTCTATTCGGACATCAATTTCATCCTGCTCGGCATTGCGATCGAGCGGCTGACGGGCGCCTCGCTCGCCGACTGGCCGCTCGGTGAGGGCCTCAGTTTCGGCCCGCCCCCTGGCCCCGCCGTCGCGACCGAGATGTGCAGCTGGCGCGGGCGCGTGCTCAAGGGCGAGGTGCATGACGAAAATGCCTTCGCGCTCGGCGGCGCCCCCGGTCATGCCGGACTGTTCGGAACGGTCGACGGCGTGCTCGGCTTTGCGCGCGCGATGCTCGACGGGTCGATCCTGTCGGCGGCGATGCTGGACGAGGTGCGAAGCGCGCAGGAAGGCCATCGCACCTGTGGATGGGAACGCGCCTTTCCGGGCTGGTCGGGCGGCACCGCCTGCTCGGCCGCAACGATCGGCCACACCGGCTTCACCGGAACGGGGCTGTGGATCGATTTCGACCGCGGCATCGCCTGGACCCTGCTGACCAACCGCGTCCATCCGACACGCCACGCCGACAGCGGCATTTTCGAGCTGCGCCCGGCAACTGGCGATGCGGTGATCGCCGCGTGGGACGCACGAGAGGAGTAATAATGACACAAGCTCGGCACATGTTCGCGGCGCTGCTCCTCTTCGCCGCAGTCCCGGCGCAGGCGCTCGCCGAACAGCCGTGCGCGACGGCCGAGCGGTCGCCTGTCCAGGCGGCCGTCGAAAGCGCGCTCGCCGACGCGCCGCAGGGCGCGCGCTTTGGCTTTCTTGTCACGACGATGGAGGGCGAGACGCTCGTGGCGGTCGCTCCCGACCAGCGATTCATCCCGGCGTCGAACACCAAAATCTATACCTCGGCGGCGGCCTATGCGGTGCTTCCCGAACTCGAAAGCAGCGCGAAAGGCACGGGGGTCCGGCTCGAGCCCGCGGCCGACGGTGCAGTCGACGTGGTGCTTTATGGCCGCGGCGACGCGCGCATGTCGAGCGCGGCGGACTGCACCGTCGACTGCCTTCGCACGCTTGCCGACGCGGTCGCGGCAAAGACGCGCCGCGTGCGCCATGTCGTCGGCGACGACAGCTGGCTTCCCGACGAGCGGTGGGGACCGGGGATGAGCTGGAACAATATCCAGTCGCGCTATGGCACCGGCATTTCCGCGCTCACGGTCGATGACAATGAATGGTCGCTGATGCTGACCCCCGGCAAGGTCGGCGCATCGCCCGCGATCGCCGCTTCGCCCTATTTCACCGTCGACAATCGCGTCACCACGGTCGAGGGCAAGGAGGAGGCGATCGTCGCCGAGCGCGCGCCGGGCAGCCGCACCATCCTGCTCACCGGTTCCGTCGGTGCATTGGCAGCCCCCGTCCGGCTCCGTTTCGGCATCGACGATCCCGCGCATTATGCCGCGTGGCGGATGCGCGACCTGCTCGTCGAACGCGGGGTGCAGGTTGAAGGCGACGCGACCGCGCGGCATCGACCGCTGTTGCCGACTGACGATCCCAAGTTGCGCGGCGATGCACCGCCCATGCGCGCGCCCGACCTGCCGATGCTCGCAGAGCTACAGCCGCCGCCGCTCGCCGATGATGTGCGGCTGATCAACAAGGACAGCCAGAATCTTTATGCCGACCTGATGCTCCGCCGGCTGGGGCGGCTTGGCGGGAGCGGTTCGATTGCCGACGGCCAGGCGGCGCTGCGTGCGACGATGACTGCCGCTGGCGTGGCGCCCCAGGGCTATGGACTCGCCGACGGGTCCGGGATGTCGAGCTATAATCGCATCACACCCCGAGCGACCGTGGCCTTGCTGTCGTGGGTCGCGCGCCAGCCGTGGGGCGACGCGTGGCGCGCGACCCTGCCCATCGCCGGGGTCGACGGCACGCTGCGCAACCGTTTCAAGGGGACGAGCCTCGAAAGTCGGCTGTTCGCCAAGACCGGAACACTCAACGCGTCGCGCGCGCTCTCAGGCTATCTGCTCACCAAGAGCGGGCGGACGCTGATCTTCTCGACCCTCGCCAACGACATGCCCGAGGGCACCGACGCGGCGGCGAGCGCCGCGGTCGACCGCGCCCTCGTCGCAGTCGCCGAGGCGCTGTAACCGGACCCGTCAGCCTTTCCCGTCAGCCTTTCGCCGGCGTCAGCGTCAGCCGCGCGGCGGCATGGCGGTCGACCGCGGCGCGGCTGAACCACAAGGGCTGCATCGCGCCGGCGAGCCAATAGGGATAGAAATCGCGATAGCGCGCCGACCGCGGATCGGCCGACTGGCCGGGAAGCAGCAGGAAGCGGCTGTTGTCCCACGCCCCGACGTCGGCGACGAAAAGATAGCTCGCGCCGTGCGAGACATTGAAACCGCGCCGCGAATTGTAACCGCGCGCCATCGGAGTCGTCCCGTCGCCACCCGACCGCCCGCCCTCGATCCGCGGGAAGGCCGCGGCGATCGCGGGGATCGAGGATGCGAGCGGGTGCGCGATGGTGACGCGGTGGAGGTCGCCCCATTTCCACACGCTAGGATCGGGCCCGGCGAGTTCGACTGCCTTGTTCCATCCGGACTCGAGCGCGCGTGCGATCATCGCGTCGCGCGCCGCGCGCGGGTCGGGGCCGAGCTGCGCGTCGAGGTCGCTCAGGATACGCAGCATCTCCGACAGGTTCACCGTCGGGATGAGTTCGCGTGCCCCTGCGGGTACGACGCGCTCGCGGAAATCGTTCGACAGCGCCTGCATCACCATTTCGAACAGCAGCGCGGCACCGCTGTCCGCGTCCACTTCGCGGTCCCACGACCGCAGCATTGCGGCGGCGTCGGCCACCGTCCCGGGCGGCGGCGCGGCGGGCAGCATCGCCTGGAGTGCGCGCGCGGGCAGTGACTGGACGTCGTGGAGCAGCGCGACGCTATCCTCGATCCGGTGCTTTGGCTGCGCGCCCAGCACCTCGGCGATGCGGTTGTAGCGATAGGGGTCGCTCCACGTGAAGCTGATGATCCTCTCGCGATAGGGATAGTCTTTGGGGAGGTTGAGTTGGTTCGCCGAGGCAAACCAGCCTTCGTGCGGGTTGAAGACGTGCGGCATCTGCGACACCGGCAATATCCCGGTCCAGTCATGGTCGCCATCGCCCGGCGCAGGAAAGAGCCCGTCATGCTTCGGGCGGCGCGGGGTGAATCCGATCGTCTGCCAGCCGATATTGCCGTCGATGTCTGCATAATGGAGATTGGTTGGCGAGACGTGCAGCTTGAACGCGCGCTGGAGCGACTCCCAATCCTTCGACAGGTTGATTGCGATAATCGCGAACCGCATGTTCGCGCCCGGCAGCATCGTCACGGTCGCAAAGGCAACCGCGCGGTTGCGCGCCGGGTCTTCCGAAATGATCGGGCGCCCTTCGGCATAGCGCAGCATGACGCGCTCGGCGGGCGCATCCTTCACCTGTATCACTTCCTCGTGGCGCTCCAACGCCTTCCACTCGCCGCGATGCCAATAGCGGTCGGGGTCGCTCTCGTGCGTCTTGAGGACGAACAGGTCGGTCTGGTCGATGTGGAAATTGGTGCGGCCAAAGGCGAAGCGGTCGGTGTGCCCCTGCATGATGCCCGGAAGGCCCGGAGCGCCCGCGCCGATCACGTCGAGGCCGGGCGCAGTCATATGGACCATGTGGCGCGGGCTTGCGCCCCCGATGCCGAGGTGCGGGTCGTTCGAGAGGATCGGGCGGCCGGTTGCGCTGCGCGTCGGCGCGATCGTCCAGGCGTTGCTGCCTTGCGAGAAGCGGTCGGCGTTGCGCTGCGCAGGGTCCGCCTGCGCTTCCTGCAGCGTGTCGAAGGGCAGGGGCCGCGCCGATGGCAGGAGTACGCCAAGATCGGCCTCCGAAACCGCGGCGACGTCGAGCCCTTTGGGCACGGTAAACTCCCAATCGAGGCGCAGCGGCGCCATCAGCCGCTCGGCCTCGATCAGCCCGCGCGCCTGAAGCTGGGCGCGGCGCACCTCGTCGTCGGCGTCGCCCATGCCGATGCCGCGATGGCGCACGAGGTTGCGCACGTCCCAGCGCAGCGGCGCGATGCCGAGGATGCCATATTCGAGTGGCAGCTGGTCGGGGTCCGCCTCAAGCTCGGCGATGCGGGCGTTGACACCCGCGACATAGCCGCGCGCGCATTCGAGCACCTCGGGCGGCAGCGTTGCCAGTTCGGCGTCGATGTCGCCGCGATAATGGAACAGCCGCGCCGCGCGGTCGGCGGCGACGAAGCGCGCGCCGAATACCTCCGCCATCCGGCCGGCCTCGCGTCGATAATCCATGTCGATCTGGAACAGCCGGTCGCGCGCGACGAGATATCCCTGCCCGAAATAGGCGTCGTGGAGCGACGCCGCGCGGACATGGGGGATGCCGAGTTCGTCCTCGATGATTTCGACCGGCGCGCACGCACCCTCGACCACCCGCCGCGTGCGCGGCTGAGCGCCCGGCGTGCGACTCCAGGATTGTACGGGGAAGGCAAGCGTGGCAACGGAGGCGAGCAGGAAGGTGCGGCGTTGGATCACGAGGGTCCCCTTGTGGTGCTAACGAAGGCCGAAAGCCTATCGGCGGGGAATTGGCACCCCCAATATCAAAGCGCCCCCCTCCTATAGCCCCAAGTTATCGAACGTGCAGACTCCTGCGACAAAGGGCAGCATCCCATGCCGGTTGGCTATACCTCCATATAACCAAGTTAATACCATATCGGTTGACCCGCATTCGTCGCCCTGTAACCTCCCTGTCACGAAATGCGACGTCGCCGCGCCTTGAGAGGCCCGGCAAGCCAGTCGCAATATTGGGATGGACATAAATGGCGGGGCCATGTCGCAGCGAACGCAGCGTTATGACCGTGCTGGAGCCAGCAGGGGCCGGATCGTCCAGGATGGGCGGCGGTCTCGATAATGAGGGGGCATGAATATGCGTGACATTCGAAACCATCATCGCACGGCCGGTCGTCGGGTCGCCTTCACCGCGGCGGCGAGTGCTATCGCGCTCACACAGGCACTTCCCGCGATGGCGCAGTCGGCCCCGGCCGACGACGAGGTTCGCGCCGACCAGATCGTCGTCACCGGCACGCGCGTCGTTCGCGACGGCTTCCAGTCGCCGACGCCGCTCACCGTCCTTACCCAGGAAGACATCCAGAACCAGTCGCCGACGAACAACATCGCCGACTTCGTCAACCAGGTTCCCGCGCTTGCAGGCAGCACCCGCCCCTCGAACTCGCGCCTCGCCATCAGCTCGGGCCTCGCGGGCATCAACACGATGAACCTGCGCAACCTCGGTGAAGTGCGCACGCTGGTCCTGCTCGACGGTCGCCGCTCGGTCGGCTCGACGATTACCGGCCTCGTCGACATCAACACTTTCCCGCAATCGCTGGTGAAGAGCGTCGAAATCGTGACTGGCGGCGCCTCGGCGGCCTATGGCTCGGACGCGGTCGCGGGTGTCATCAACTATGTCCTCGACAAGGAATATGAAGGGCTCAAGCTCGAAGCCGACAGCGGCATCACCGACGAAGGCGACGGCTTTAACTACAGCTTCTCGGGCGCCGCAGGTCTCGCATTTGCCGACGGCCGTGCGCGCGTGCTGCTCGCTGCCGAATATTCGCACCGCGACGGCATTTTCCAGGTCGATCGCGAATGGAACCAGCTTGGTTTTCGTACGATCGCCAATCCCAATTACACGCCGACGAACGGCGAGCCTGCCAGCCTCGTCGTTCACGGCGCGGGCACCTGGAACACCCTCCCGGGCGGCGTGATTCGCTCGCAGGTCGGCGGCGGCAGCTCGCTGCGCGGCGTCTATTTCGATCAGGGCGGCGTCGCCAAGCAATATCAGTTCGGCAGCCTGACCGACGGATCGCAGACGGTGGGCGGCGACTGGGAACTCAACGATCAGTCGCGGCGCATCGGTCTCGACGCCACGGATGACCGCCGCGGCGTATTCGGCCGCGTCAGCTATGAATTCGCTGATTGGCTCACGCTGTTCGCGCAGGCGTCGTACAACTGGAACCGCACGCTGTTCAACTCGGGGCCGCAGGCAGCGACCTTCACGCTCACCGCCGATAACGCCTATCTGCAGCAGGCGCTTACCCCGGCGCAACTGGCCGGCGTCACTTCGGTCACGCTCGGCACGTCGGCGGCCGACCTTCCCTATCGCAAGAACAACAGCACGCGCGAGGTCCAGCGCTATACCATCGGCGCGGGCGGCGAGTTTGAGATGTTCGGCAATCGCGCGATCTGGGACGGCTATTTCCAATATGGCCAGACCGACGCGCACGAACAGATCCGCGACATCATGAACAATACGCGGATGGCGCAGGCGACCGACGCAGTGTTCGCGCCCGCCGGCAATGCGCTCGGCGTCCCCGCGGGGACGATCGTTTGCCGCTCGTCGCTGACCAACCCGACCAACGGCTGTATCCCGCTCAACCGGCTCGGCATCGGCGTCGGCAACCCGGCGGCAATCGACTGGGTGCTCGGCGATCCCTATCGCGACCAGAAGTTCAAACAGACGGTCGCGGGGCTCAACCTGTCGATGACACCCTTTGCCACCTGGGCGGGCGACGTCAGCGTCGCGATCGGCGCCGAGTATCGCAAGGAAGAGGTTTCGGGCTTCGTTCCGACCGAATTCCAGTCGGGCTGGTCGGTCGGCAACTATCGTCCGACCTTCGGCAGCTACAACGTCAAGGAAGCCTATCTCGAAACGGTTGTCCCGCTGGGCCTCGGTGCCGAATTCAACGGTGCGGTGCGTGCCACCGACTATTCGACCTCGGGCTATGTCACGACCTGGAAAACGGGTCTCACCTGGCAGCCGATCGACGATATCCGTCTGCGCGGCACGCTGTCGCGCGACATCCGCGCGCCCAACCTCAACGAACTCTATCAGTCGGGAACGTCGCGGACCAATACCTTCACGACCAATGCGGCGCTCGTCGGCCCGACCTATGCGGGGAGGAATTATCAGGAGATCACGACGGGCAACCTGAACCTCGACCCGGAAAAGGCTGACACGCTCAGCGTTGGCGCGATCCTGCGTCCGCGCTTCGTGCCCGGCCTCTCCTTCTCGGTCGACTATTTCCGGATCAACGTGAAGGATGCGATCGCGCAATTCTTTGCGGACAGCATCGCGCAACGCTGCTTCGAAGGACGGCAGGACTTCTGCGCCGCCATCGTTCCCGATCCGAGCGGCGTGCGCGACTTCCTTGTCTCGGCAAGTCCCTTCAACTTCGCCAAGGTCAAGGTCCGCGGCATCGACTATGAAGCGAGCTATCGCCTGCCTATCGGGGAATCGGGCAACCTGTTCCTGCGCGGGACCGCGACCAACTATCTGGAAAATCTGGTCGACAACGGCGTCTCGACGCCCGTCGACACGGTCGGCCAGAACAGCGGTCAGACGAGCGGTACGCCGAACTGGATCTTCCGCACCTCGGCCACGTTCGACACGCCCGATTATTCGGTGTCGGTTGTCGGCCGCGGCGTCAGCTCGGGCAAATATAACAACACCTTCATCGTCTGCACCTCGGGCTGCCCGACCAGCACCGCCGCGGCGCCGACGATCAACCGCAACCATATCAACGGGACCTTCTACACCGACCTGAACTTCACCGCGAAGCTCGGCATCGGCAAAGCGGACGGCCAGTTCTTCGTGAACATCACCAATCTGTTCGACAAGGACCCGATCCTGCTTCCCGAAACCGGTCTGTCGGCCAACTCGACCTTCAGCGATCTTCTCGGCCGCAGCTTCCGCGTCGGCGTCCGGTTCAAGACGCGGTAAGGACTTTCGTTTGCTGGAATGACTCGGGCGGGGCGCTTTCATGCGCTCCGCCCTTTCTTTTGGCGCAATGGTATTAGGGTGGTATTGTAATTGGCGGCGGGGCGGTGTAGCCCATGATAGGGTCGGCACCGTTGCTGCGCCGTGCGAGAGCGGCGCGGCGGCGCCCGCCGGCCACCCGCAACGGCGGCGCGTCATGCGCCGCCGGTCGAGGCAGGGGCTCGAATGACCGACACCGAAACACGCAATCCCGATTTTATCGATATCGACCGCTGGCCGACCGAGCGTGCGGTCGAGGCGATGCTCGACGGACAGGTCGCTGCGGTCGAGGCAATCCGCGGACAGGCGGCGGCAATTGCCGCGGCGGCCGACGCCGCGGCGGCGCGGCTCGGGCGCTCGGGGCGCCTCGTCTATGCAGGCGCGGGCACCTCGGGGCGGATCGCGGTACAGGACGGCGTCGAATTGGGCCCGACGTTCAACTGGCCCGCCGACCGGCTCGTCTATCTGATGGCAGGCGGGATGACCGCGCTCGCGGACAGCGCCGAGGGCGCCGAGGACGATGCGGACGATGCGCGACGCCGCGTGCACGATGCCGCAATCGGACCCGGGGATGTGGTAATCGCAATTGCGGCGAGCGGGCGTACGCCCTTCACGGTCGCGGTCGTCGAAGCCGCGCGCGCTGCGGGCGCGCTGACCATCGGCGTCGCCAACAATCCGGACACCCCCTTGCTCGAAGCGGCAGAATTTCCCGTCCTCGCCGCAACCGGTGCCGAGCTCGTCGCCGGGTCGACACGCATGAAGGCGGGGACGGCGCAGAAAACCATTGCCAACCTTTTGTCGACCGCGATCATGCTCCGCCTCGGGCGCGTTTATCGCGGGTTGATGGTCGACATGGTCATTTCGAACGACAAGTTGCTCCAGCGCGCGCGCGGGATCGTTGCGACGCTCGCGGGCTGCGGTGCCGATGCGGCGGCCGATGCGCTCGAGCGCGCGGGGCGCGACATCAAGCGCGCGGTACTGGTGGCCCGCGGCCTGCCGCCGCGCGACGCCGAGGCGTTGCTCGCCGCGCATGACGGCATTCTCGCACGCGCTATCGCGGCTTCGGGAGGCGAGGCCGAATGAGCGAAGCGGCCGAACCCGAAGCCTCCTTCGCGAGCACGCCGCTCTACCTCCAGCTCGCCGCGACGCTGCGCCGCAAAATTTTCGAGCATGAGATCGGACCGGGAGAGGCGCTGCCCTCGGAACGCGACCTGTGCGATATTCTTGGCGCGTCGCGCGTCACGGTGCGCAAGGCGATCGAGCAGCTCACCGACGAAGGTCTGCTCACGCGCCGCCAGGGATCGGGCACCTTCGTCACCGAGCGCATCGAAGCGCCGGGGTCGCAGCTCAGCAGCTTTAGCGAGGACGCCGAAGCGCGCGGAGCCGAAAGCGACACGATCTGGATCATGAAATCGCGCGGCCAGGCGTCGGAGGATGAGGCGCAACTGCTCGAAATCGCCGCCGGCGCGCCCGTCATTCGCCTGAGCCGCGTTCGCCTTGCGGGCGGCGAACCGCTCGCGGTTGAGAATGCGACCGTTCCGGCCGACATGCTGCCTGCGCTCGATGCGGTGGACAGTTCGCTTTACCGTGCGCTCGAAAGCAGTGGAAACCGACCCGTCAACGGGCGTCAGCGTATCCGCGCGGCACTCGCTGGCCCGACCGAAGCGGGTCTTTTGACGATTGCCGAGCATAGCGAAATTCTGCGCATCGAACGGATCACGCGCCGTGCCGACGGGCGCCCGGTCGAGTTGACCCGTTCAGCCTATCGCGGCGACCGCTTCGACTTTGTCAGCGAGTTGCGGCTACCCTAGGTCAGGCGCGCTGCCGGTCGTCGATCGCCGCGTCGTCGAGGAAGATTTTCCCCGGATTGAACAGGCCGTGCGGGTCGAGCGCCTGCTTGATCCGTCGCATCGCCGCGATCGCTGGCGCGCCATGTTCGCGCAGCAGCGCCTCGCGCTTGCCGAGCCCGATGCCATGCTCGCCGGTGCAGGTGCCGCCGACCGACAGCGCGTGGTCGACCATCGCCGCATTGACCTGCCGCGCCTTGTCCCAGCTTTCGGTATCGTCGGGATGGAGGGCAAAGATGACGTGGAAATTGCCGTCGCCGACGTGGCCGAGGACGGGCGCGAATAATCCTGCGTCCTCGATGGCGGCTTTTGCGCGCCCGATTGCGTCGGCGAGGTGCGAGATCGGGATGCACACGTCGGTCGTCCAGGTCACGCCGCCTGCGACCATCGCGCGCGTCGCCCACAGCATCTGGTGCCGCGCGCGCCACAGCCGGTTGCGGCTGTCAGTGTCCGATGCAAAATCGAGGGTGCCGCCGCCGCCGCCCGCCCCGATGGCGCGGACGAGTTCAAGCTGGTCGCGCACGGCGGCTTCGGACCCGTGAAATTCGAGGAACAGGGTCGGCCGTTCGACAAGACCCAGTGCGCTTTGCGCATTGCATGCACGGATCGCGACCTCGTCGAGCAATTCCATCCGCGCAATCGGCACGCCCGACTGGATCGTCGCGATTACCGTGTCGACCGCGCCGCCGACGCTCCCGAAATCCCAGGTGGCGGCAAGGATATGCTCGGGCTGACCGTGGAGCCGAAGGCTCGCTTCGACGACGAGGCCAAGCGTGCCCTCGGCCCCGGTGAACAGGTGCGTGAGGTCATAGCCTGCGGCCGATTTGCGTGCATGACCCCCCGTGGTGATCAGTTCGCCGTCAGCGCCGACGACCTTCAGCGCGAGGACATTGTCGCGCACGCTGCCATAGCGGACGGTCGTCGTTCCCGAGGCGCGGGTCGAGATCATCCCTCCGATCGACGCATTCGCGCCGGGATCGACCGGAAAGAACAGCCCCGTCGCCCGAAGGTCGGTGTTGAGCTGCTCGCGCGTCACACCGGGCTCGACGACGCAGAGAAGATCTTCGGGATGCACCGCGACGATCCGGTTCATGCGGGCAAAATCGACGATCAGGCAATTCGCCCCCACCGGCGCGGCATTGCCTTCGAGCGAGGTTCCGGCGCCATAGCCGATGACCGAAAGGCCTTGGGCTGCGGCAAAGCGGACGAGTGCCTGAACCTCCTCGATGCTCTCGGGCTGTACGGCGAGCGCCGGCGGAGGATAGCAATGATGCCCCTCGCTCTGCGCATAGGCGGCGAGCGCCGCCGGGCGGGTCAGGAGGCGCGGTCCGAAACGCTCGGCAATAGGGCTGGCGTCGATCATGGCCCTGTATAGCAGCCTTGCAGGACGCGGTAAATTGGTATTATAAAGGTATTATGGAATCGAGCAAAGCCGACATGACCGGCGTGCAGGATACGCTGATGTTCCGCGAAGCCGCCGAAGCGGGGGCGGCGGTGCGTCGCCAGCGCGCCGAAAACCGCGCGGCGGTGGCGGACCTTGCGCGCGCGCTTGCGGCGCGGAAGCCGTCGCTGCTGCTCACCTGCGCGCGCGGAAGTTCGGACCATGCGGCGACCTTCGCCAAATATCTGATCGAAACGCGGCTGGGCATTCCGGTCGCCTCCTATGCGCCGTCGCTTGCCTCGCTCTACCAGTCCCTGATGCCGGGGCTGGCGGGACAAGTGCTGTTGCTCATCTCGCAGTCGGGCCGCAGCCCCGACCTGCTTCTCTCAGCCGAGGCGGCGCGGCGCGCGGGCGCCCTTACCGTCGCGCTCGTCAACGATGCCGCCTCGCCGCTGGCGGCCGCGGTCGATGCGGTCGTCCCGCTCCACGCTGGACCCGAAACCAGCGTGGCCGCGACCAAAAGCTATATCGCGACGCTCGCCGCGCTCGTTGATCTTGTCGCCGCCTGGGCGGATCAGCGCGACCTGCTCGATGCGCTCGAACGGCTTCCCGACGATCTCGAAGCGGCCTGGCGCGCCGAGTGGGAGATACCGCAGGCCTTTGCGTCGGCGCGAAACCTGTTTGTGCTCGGGCGCGGCCTCACGCTCGGCGTAGCGGCCGAGGCGGCGCTCAAGTTCAAGGAATGCTGCGCGATCCATGGCGAAGCCTTCAGCCTCGCCGAAGTCGCGCACGGGCCGATGGCGCTCGTCGGGCCGGGCTTTCCGCTGCTTGTCTTTCCGCCGCTCGACGAAGCGCGCGCGGGCGCCGATGCGTTGCTTGCCGACTTTGCCGCGCGCGGGGCCGACATTGCGGTCGCTGGCGAGGGCTTTGCCTCGACCCATCCATTGCCCGTCGCTGCCGGGCTGCATCCTGCCACCGCACCGATTGCAATGATCCAATCCTTCTATCGCTTCGCCAACCGCCTTTCGCTCATGCGCGGGCTCGACCCCGACCGCCCGCCAAGTCTTGCGAAGGTGACGAAAACGCGATGAGCGCGCGCTTCGCCATCGCCGCGCCGCTGATCCTTGCCGCCGACGGTTGGCGGCGCGAGCACGCCGTTATCGTGCGCGACGCGGCAATCGAGGCGGTGCTGCCGGTCGGGGCGCTCCCCGGCGACCTGGAGGTCGAGCGCTTTTCCAAGGGTTTGCTGCTCCCCGGCTTTGTCGACACGCAGGTCAATGGCGGCGGCGGGGTGCTGTTCAACGATGCGCCGACGGTTGAGACGATAGCGACGATCGCGGCCGCGCACCGCCGGTTCGGGACGACCACGCTGCTCCCCACGCTGATCAGCGACGATGTGGCGACCATCGAGCGCGCGATCGCGGCGGTCGAGGCGGCGATCGCCGCGGGGGTTCCGGGCGTTGCGGGAATCCATATCGAGGGCCCGTTCCTCAACGAGGGCAAGCGCGGCATCCATGATGCGACCAAGTTTCGCCGGCTCGACGAAGAAGCGGTAACTTTGCTGTCGTCGCTCCGCGGCGGGCGCACGCTCGTCACGCTGGCGCCAGAGCTTGCCCCCGCGGGACTGATCCGCCGCCTCGTCGATGCGGGCGTTATCGTCGCCGCGGGGCATACGCTCGCGAGCTATGACGACATGATGCGCGCGCGCGACGAGGGGATGCGCGGCGTGACCCATTTGTTCAACGCGATGACGGGACTCGACAGCCGCGCCCCCGGCGTCGTCGGGGCGGCGCTCGACAGCGATCTTGTCTGCGGGCTGATCGTCGACGGGCACCATGTCCATCCGGCATCGCTGCGCGCCGCCTTTCGCGCGAAGGGCGCGGGCGAGTTGATGCTCGTCACCGACGCGATGGCGACGGTCGGCACCCGCCGCGACCATTTCATGCTCGGATCGACGCTGATCCGCGAACAGGACGGCGCGCTACGTGCAGCCGACGGCACGCTGGCAGGGTCGGCGCTCGACATGGCGGCGGCGGTGCGCGGCGCGGTCACGCTGATGCAGCTCGACCTTGCCGACGCGTCGCGAATGGCGAGCGCGACCCCAGCCGAATTTCTGGGTTTGGGGGCACAGCGCGGGCGCATTGCTCAGGGGCTGCGCGCCGATCTGGTGCTGCTCGACCGCGATCTTGCACCGCTGCGCTGCTGGATCGGCGGCGCGACCGACTAGGGTCCTGACCCTAGGCGTCTTTTGTTTTCGGGTATCAGCCGCGCGCGGCGGTCGCGATCGGCAAGCCTGCAAAGAGAAGCGCCCCGTCGAGCGCGTCGCCGAGCGGCTCGTCGAGCTTTTCGACGATGCGCGCGCGCAGCCACGGCTTGATGCGTTCGGCAAGCCCCCCCATCAGCACGCAGCGCGTCGCCCCCTTGGCAAGGATCGTCTCGATGAAGCGTTCGACATGCTGGGCCGCGTCGCGCACGATCGACAGCGCAATTTCGTCGCCGGTTTCGGCATAGTCCATCACGAGCGGCGCAAAGCTTGCGTAGTCGCCGGGGGCGGCGTCGTCCATCCACGCGATGACCTTGGGGATCGCATGGTCGAATTGCTGGGTCACCGCCTGGCTGAGCGGCGTCGGGCGCGTCCTTCCGTCGAGCGCACGAAGCGCGTGACGGATCGCGCTAAGCCCCAGCGCGGCACCGCTCCCTTCGTCCGAAATGGGAAAGCCATAGCCGCCGATGCTGAAACTGTCCTCGCCGCGCTTGACGAGCCCGACGCTGCCGGTGCCGATGATCAGGATGGCGCCGTCGGCACCGCGGTGCGCCCCCAGATTGGCGATCATCGAATCGCTCGTGAGCTGGACATGCGCGAAGGGGAATTCGAGCAGCTGAAGCTGCTGCTTCATCCCCATGCGGTTGATGCCCGCAATGCCCATGCCGACGCGCACGGTGCCATAAAGGCTTTCATCGACCCCGCCTTCGCGCAGGGCCTGGAAACAGACGTCGAGCAGCGTGCCATGCAGCTTGTCGAGCCCGATGCGCGCATTCGCCGGACCCGCCTTGCCAGACCCCAGGACGCGCCCGTCCTGGTCGACCAGCCGCGACTTGCTCGCCGTTCCGCCCGCGTCCACGCCGAGGTAGAATGTCATACGGCCGTCCTTTGCTGGGGCAGTCGGCGACGGGCAATTCCTTCAAGGGAGTCGCCGTCGTGCTCCTGCAACAATTGGTATCTTATTGGTATTTCCTGTGCAACCGAATGTCCAGCACCAAATGGCGCGCCTTGCGGCTCCCCGCGACTGTCAAAGGATGGATGGTCAAAACTCGCGAACGCCAAGCGGAAGCCAAGCAACTACTTCCTGACCAAACTCCATTGCTCTGATTGCGTCCCTACGATCCCCAAGCACCATTGCGGATATGGAACAGAAGGGCAACAAGATCTCGCACGGGTCCGGCGACGAAGCTTATGATCGGCTTATGAGCCCGAATACTGACCACAAAGGCTCTACGCGCTCTGCACACAAGCGGCCAGTTTCATGGGGAAAAATGGTGGACGCACTAGGGCTCGAACCTAGGACCCGCTGATTAAGAGTCAGCTGCTCTACCAACTGAGCTATGCGTCCACATGCCGGATTTCGGCGCGCTTTGCGGGAGGAAATTCCTCCTGCGCTGCGAAGAGAGCGGGCCGCTATCATGGCGTCGCGGGCTTGGCAATCCCCGGTGCACAATTTTTTCTCAATGAAGGCGGCGCGTTCCCGTTTTGCTGTCGGTTTCGATCGCGAGAATGATGCCGATGCACGTCATGATCGTCAGCATCGACGATCCGCCATAGGAAAAGAGCGGGAGCGGGATGCCGACCACCGGCGCGAGTCCCATCACCATCATCAGGTTGATCGCGATATAGAAAAATATCGTCATCGTGAGGCCGGCGGCGACGAGTTGGCCGTAGCGCGCGCGCGCGCGGAGCGCGACGCGGGTCGACCAGCGCAGCAACAGGAAAAAGGCGAACAGCAGCGCAAGGCCGCCGATCAATCCCCACTCTTCCACCATCGTCGAGAAGATGAAGTCGGTATGCCCCTCGGGCAGATAGTCGAGGTGGCTTTGCGAGCCATTGAGGAAGCCCTTGCCGCCGACGCCGCCCGAACCGATCGCGATCTTCGACTGGGTGATGTGATATCCCGCGCCGAGCGGATCGCTTTCGGGGTCCAGGAAGATCAGGATGCGCTTTTGCTGATAGTCGTGGAGGAAGGAGAAGAGCACCGGCACCGCAGCGGCGCCCGCGGCGACCGCGCTGGCGAACCACCAGAAGGGAAGCCCCGATACGAACATCACGATCACCCCGCTCGCGCTGATCGCGAGCGCGGTGCCGAGGTCGGGCTGGAGCATCACGAGTCCCGCGGGGATGCCGATGAGCAGCAGCGCGGGCCATAAGGCCGTCCAGCTGCGCGTCTCGCCCGGCGGCAATTGCGCGTAGAAGCGCGCGAGCGCGAGGACGATCGCTACCTTCATCAGCTCCGACGGTTGAAGGTTCATGAAGCCCAGATTGAGCCATCGCTGGCTGCCGCCGCCCGCAAACCCCAATGCTTCGACGGCGACGAGGAGGATGACGACGCCGATATAGGCGAGGTAGGAGAAATTCTCGAACAATCGCAGCGGCAGGCGACCGAGAACCAGCGCGCCGCCCAGGAACACCAGAAAACGCACACCCTGTTGCCACGCCCACGGCGACCAATTGCCGCCCGCGGCCGAATAGAGGACGAGCAGGCCAAACCCGGCGATCGCGCACAGCAGCGCGATGAGTTTCCACGGGAAGCGTTGGACTGCGGGCGGGACGGGGATCATTGCGCCGCCTCCGGATCGGGTCCGGTACTCGCACCCGCCTTCCACGCGGCATAGTCGCGGTCCATCCGGTCCTTGATCGTGCCGCCCCAACCCGCCTCGAACGTGTCGAGCGCCTCCATCGCCTTTTCGCGGTCATAGAGGAAGGTGAAGATGTCCTTTGCGACCGGCGCGGCGGCGCGCGAGCCACCCATGCCATGCTCGATGACCACCGAGGCGGCGTAGCGCGGGTTCTCGACCGGCGCGAAACAGACGAACAGGCCGTGGTCGCGATATTTCCACGCGCCGCTCTGGCCGCGCGAACCCGACGCGAGGCCGCGCACCTGCGCCGTCCCCGTCTTGCCGCCCATCGTGATGCCGTCGAGCGGCAGGCGGCTGCGCACCGCGGTTCCGGCGCCGTTCACGACAAGGTCCATGCCGAGCCGCGCGATGGCAAGCGCCTCGGGCGAAAAGGGCAGGGGTTCATTCTTGAACTGGCGGTTGATCAGCCGCGGATAAAGCCGCCGACCCGACGCGATGCGCGCCGACATCACCGCAAGTTGCAGCGGATTCACGCTGACATAGCCCTGGCCGATGATTGCGTTCAGCGAGTCCGACGCGGTCCACGCCTGATCATATTTGCGCAGCTTCCACGCGCTGTCGGGGATCGTCCCGTACCGCTGGTTGCTTCCGGCAAGCTGAAATTCTTCGCCGAGGCCCAGCAACTTCGCCGTCGGCGCGAACGCGTCGTAGCCAAGCCGGTGTGCGAGCCAATAGAAATAGCTGTTGCAGCTTTTCATGATTGCGGTCGGCATGTCGATGCTGCCGTGCGTGCCCAGGCATCGGAAAAAGCGCCGACCAAGCCGGTACCCGCCGACGCAGGTGTGGCGTTCGCTCGGGTCGACGCCATGCTCGACCGCCGCGATGGCCGCCATCGGCTTGAGCGTCGATCCGGGCGGGTACAGCCCGCGCGTCGCCTTGTTGATCAGCGGCTGGTGATCGTCGGCGCGCAGCCACGCATATTCGTTGGTGCTGATGCCGTCCGAAAAGCTGTTCGGATCGAAACTCGGCATCGACACAAAGGCCAATATGTCGCCGTTCAGGCAATCGATGACGACAGCCGCCCCCGATTCGCGCCCCATACGCCGCGCAGCAAATTCCTGCAGGTCGGCGTCGATGGTCAGATGGACGGTCTTTCCCTGCACGTCGGGCTGCGTGCTCAGTTCGCGGATGACCTTGCCGCGAGCGGTGACCTCGACGCGTTTGGCGCCTGGTTTGCCCTTCAGCATCTCCTGGAAATATTTCTCGAGCCCGTCCTTGCCGATCTTGTAGCCCGGCGTGATGTAGAGCGGGTCCTTGGCTTTTTCATATTCCTCGGCATTGGGGGTGCCGACATAGCCGATCAGGTGACCCACCGCCGCGCCGGTCGGATAGTTGCGCGCAAAGCCGCGCTGCGGCGCGATTCCGGGCAGGTCGGGCAGGCGGACGAGCACCGACGAATATTCGGCCTCGGTCATGTCCTCGGCGACTGCGACAGGCTGATACCCCGACGCTGCCTTGAGGTCGCGGTTGATGCGTTCCATCGTATCGCCGTCGAGGCGCAACAGCGTCTGCAACCGGCCGAGAACCAGTTCCTTGTCGTGCAGGCGGTCGGGAATGATGTCGATGCGCAGCGACACGCGGTTGTTCGCGAGCGCCTTGCCGTTGCGGTCGACGATCCAGCCGCGCCGCGGCGGAATGAGCGTCAGGTTGACGCGATTGCTTTCCGATTCAAGGACATAACGGTCTTTGTCGATGATCGAAATATAGCCGAGCCGCGCGGCAAGCGCCGCGCCCACGACCATTTGTCCGCCGCCGACCAGCAGGGTGCGGCGCGTGAAGGTGAACCCCCTCCAGGCTTCGGTGATGGGCGGGCGCTTGCCGAGCATAGGGAACTATCGACGTTTCAGGCGGAAATTGTCAAACATGCCCGTCAGGCGGAGGAAGAGCGGAACGAGAAGCGCCGAGAGCACGATCTGCGGCACCACGAGACTGAGCACGCGCACTGCATCGGCCTGCGGGTGGGTGATCAGCGCGGCGAGCGCCTGGATTGCCGCCACAAGCCCCGCTCCGATGGCCCAGTCGTGATAAAAGCCGCGCCAATAGATGCGCTGTTCGACATAATGGATGGCAAGGCTGGCAAATGTCCACAAGGCGACAGCGGTGCCGATCGGCGCGCCGCTGAACAAATCGTCCCACAGGCCGAGCGGCAGGCCGATCCACACCGGCCACATTTCGGTGCGCAGCAATTGCCAGCAGAGGAAAAGCAACAGCCCCAGCGGCGGCAGCACCGGCGAATTGGCGATCAGCGGCAACATCAGCGGCAGCGCCGATGCGACCATGACGCTGGCGATGGGGACAAGCCGCATCCGCCATAGCGACGCCGGCTCGCCAAGGCGCGGGCCCTTCCGGTTCATTGCGGGGCGGGACGCGCAGGCACGGGCGCGGCGGGCGCGGTCGATATCGCCGGGCGTGCCTCGATATTGTCGGGCGTATAGGGACGCAGCACTGAAACCGCGTCGACCTTTCCGGGGTCGGCGAGCGGACGGGCGAGCGCGCCATCGTCCTGACGCCGCACGATGATCGCGACCGGGATATTGGGCGGATAGAGGCCGCCCGTTCCCGATGTGACGAGAATGTCGCCCGGCTTGAACGGGTTGTTGGCAATGTTGAGCGTGCGGATGTCGAGGTCGCCGTTGCCGCGTCCCGACGACAGCGCGGGCAGGCCGTCGCGTGCGCGGCGGACGGGGACGATATTGTCAACGTCGGTGAGCAGCAGCACCTGCGAAACCGAGGGGCCGCTGCTGAGCACGCGTCCGATCAGCCCGTCGGCGCCGCGCACCGGCTGCCCGGCCTGCACGCCCAGGTTGCGCCCGATGCTGAGCAGCGCGATGCGCTTGCTGCTCGTCGAGGTCGAGGTGAGCAGATAGCCGTTGGCGAGTGCGGCGCGGTCGGTCTGCTGGAGCTTGAGCAGCGCCTTCAGTTGCCGGTTTTCTTCCTGCAGCGCGCTAGTGGCGACAAGCTGGCGGCGCGTGTCGTTGAGCTGCTTGCGCAGGCGGCGGTTTTGCGACCCGGCTTTGACATAGGCCGAAACGGCGTCATCGACGCCCGAGATCGATCCGATCACCGACCGCGACACGCGCGCGACGGGCGCCGTCACCTCGTGGCTCGCAACGCGAAGCTGGGCGAAGCCCACGGGATCGAGGACCGACAAAATGGCAAGCAGCAGCCCGGCCACCGCGCCGGTGACCGCGATGACATAAGCGATAAACAGGCTCGTTTGCGCCTTGCGGGATTGCCCCGGACGCCGATGTGCCGGGCGGGTCATGGATCAAATACGCCGAATCAAGCTTGCTGCAGCACGCCGCGGAATGCGGGGTCCTCCATCGCGCGGCCGGTGCCGATGGCGACGCAGGTCAGCGGGTCGTCGGCGACCGTGACCGGAAGCCCCGTCGCGTCGCGGAGCAGCTCGTCGAGCTCGCGGATCAGCGCGCCACCGCCCGTCAGCACGATGCCCTGGTCGACGATGTCGGCCGCGAGTTCGGGGGCGGTGTTTTCGAGCGCGATGCGGACGCCTTCGACGATCGTTCCGATCGGCTCCGACAGCGCTTCGGCGATCTGCGCCTGGTTGATCGAGATTTCCTTGGGTACGCCGTTGACGAGGTCGCGCCCCTTGATGTGGATCGTCATGCCCGTGCCGTCGGCGGGGATGCGCGCGATGCCGAAATCCTTCTTGATGCGCTCGGCGGTGGTTTCGCCGATCAGCAGATTATGGTGCCGGCGGACATAGGAGACGATCGCTTCGTCCATCTTGTCGCCGCCCGCGCGGACCGAAGTAGTGTAGGCGAGACCGCGCAAGCTGAGCACCGCAACCTCGGTCGTGCCGCCGCCGATGTCGACGACCATCGACCCGATCGGTTCGGTAACGGGCATGTCGGCGCCGATGGCGGCGGCCATCGGCTCCTCGATCAGCCACACCTCGCTCGCGCCCGCGTTCGACGCGGCATCGCGGATCGCACGGCGTTCGACGCTGGTCGATCCCGACGGCACGCAGATCACGATTTCGGGGCTGCGGAACGCATTGGGCTTGCCGCCGTGGACCTTGGTGATGAAGTGCTTGATCATCTGCTCGGCGACGTCGATGTCGGCGATCACACCGTCACGCAGCGGGCGGATCGCCTCGATGCTATCGGGGGTCTTGCCCATCATCAGCTTGGCATCGTCGCCGACCGCCTTGACCCGCTTGACCCCGTTCAGCGTCTCGACCGCCACGACCGACGGTTCGTTGAGAACAATGCCCTTACCCCTGACATACACCACCGTATTCGCGGTGCCGAGGTCGATGGCCATGTCCTGGGAATTGAATTTGAACCAACGCGAAAAGAAGGACATCGATACTGCTTCCTGTCATCGGTGCCGGCGGCCCGAAGCGGACCGTGCCCCTGTCTTGGTGCCCGCGCGTCCCGTTCGGCGACAGGTCCAATCAGGGGAGATTCCGGCTCTTCCGTGTGGGGCGGCTGGATAAAATGATCAGGCTGTGCGGGTGGGTCGCGATTTGCGTCCGACTGCGCTAGGAGAGCCATTATGTCAATACGCCGCCTGCCGGAAACGCTCGTAAATCGGATCGCAGCCGGTGAAGTGGTCGAAAGACCCGCCGCAGCGCTGAAAGAACTGGTTGAAAATGCCATCGACGCGAGTGCGACTCGCATATCGGTGCGAATCGCCGAGGGCGGGATCGCGCGGCTTGAAGTCGAGGACGACGGTTGCGGAATGACGCCCGACGACATGGCGCTCGCGCTCGAACGCCATGCGACCTCGAAACTGCCCGACGATGCGATCGAGGATGTGACGACGCTCGGTTTTCGGGGAGAAGCGCTGCCGTCGATTGCCAGCGTCGCGCGGCTGACGCTCGAAAGCCGCACTGCGGGTGGCGACGGGTGGAGGCGCGTCGTCGACAATGGCGCGGTGATCGCCGAAGGGCCGGCGGCGCTTGCCAAGGGGACGCGCGTCCTTGTCGAGGATCTGTTCGCGCGCGTGCCTGCACGGCGCAAGTTCCTGCGCAGCGCGCGCAGCGAATACGCCGCGTGCCTCGATATCGTGCGGCGGCTCGCGATGGCGCGGCCCGAGATTGGCTTTTCCGTCGAGCATGACGGCCGCCGCGTCCTCGACGTGCAGGGCGGTCAGGATCGCCTAGCGCGCGTCGCCGCACTCACCCAGCGCGAACTTGCGCAGAACAGCATCGGCGTCGATGTCGATCGCGGCGAAGTGCATCTGGGCGGCGTCATCAGCCTGCCGACCTACAATCGCGGCATCGCCGACCACCAATATCTGTTCGTCAACGGGCGTCCCGTGAAAGACCGACTGCTCGTTGGCGCGCTGCGCGGCGCCTATGCCGATCTCCTCGCGCGCGACCGCCACCCGGTCGTCGCGCTGTTCCTCGACATGCCGACGAGCGAGGTCGATGTGAACGTCCATCCGGCAAAGACCGAGGTGCGTTTTCGCGATCCGCAACTGGTACGCGGAATGATCGTCGGCGGGCTGCGCCGCGCGCTCGACGAGCAGGGTTTTCGCAGCGTCCAGCGTCCAGCGGAGACGGCGCTTGCCGCATGGCAGCAGGAACCGGTCGCGCCGCCGCCGTCCGCGACCGGCTTTCTCTTCGGACGTCCCGGCGAGCCTGCGGTTCACCTGTTCGGTGCAGAGGTTCCCCCTGTCGGTGACGACATCGCGCGCGTCTATGACCGGCAAATGCCTTTTTCGAGCGCGGCGCCGGTCGCAGGCCGCGCCGAAGTCGCGGTCGCGCCGCCACCGGACGCCGTAGCCCACCCGCTCGGCATCGCGCGCGGCCAGATCGCCAAAACCTATATCGTCGCAGAGGCCGAGGACGGGCTGGTGATTGTCGACCAGCATGCGGCGCACGAGCGGCTCGTGCTCGAAATCTTGAAGCGCGGCATGGCGGGACAGTCGGTCGCTTCGCAGGGACTACTGATGCCCGAGGTCGTTGAACTCGACGAACCCGCCTGCGACCGGCTGGAAGCCGCGGCTTATCAACTCGCGGCGCTTGGGGTCGAACTCGAACGCTTCGGTCCTGCCGCCGTCATGGTGCGCGCGACCCCGGCGATGCTTGGCGCGATCGACTGTCGCAAGCTCGTGACCGACATCGCCGACGATCTTGCGGGCTACGACGCCGCGCTCGGCCTCAACGAAAAGCTCGAACTGGTCGCGGCGACGATGGCATGCCACGGCTCGGTCCGCGCCGGCCGCACGCTGAACGTGACCGAGATGAACGCGCTCCTCCGCCAGATGGAAGTCACGCCGCACTCGGGCCAGTGCAACCACGGCCGCCCCACCTGGGTGAAGCTCGCAATGGACGATGTCGAGAAACTATTCGGAAGGAAATAGGCGCGAACGGTTGGAGGAGGGAATTATGTATTTTACTGATTTTCGTGACGGCGAAGGGTGCAAATCCTATATCGTCGGCTGTCTCGACACCTGCGCCGCGGCAATCATCGATCCCGCGCTCGACCTCACCGATCGCTATGTCGGAGAGGTTGCCAGACAAGGCTTGCGGGTCCGCTACATCATCGACACCCACACCCATGCCGATCATTTCTCGGGGGCACAGGTCCTCAAACGCGCGTTCGGCGCTCCGATCGTCATGCATCGCCTGTCGCCGTCGCCCTATGTCGACCTTCATGTCGACGACGGTCATATGCTTCCGCTTGGCGCAATGCGCGTCCGGATCCTTCATACGCCCGGTCATACGCGCGACTCGATGTCGCTTCATATCGAGGACCGTGTTTTCACCGGCGACACATTGCTCATCGGCGGGACCGGGCGTACCGACCTTCCGAGTGGCGATCCCGAACAATTGTTCGACAGCCTGTTCGGCAAGCTGCTCGCCCTGCCCGACGACACGCTGGTGTTCCCTGCGCACGACTATAAGGGGCGCGAGCACAGCACGATCGGCGACGAGCGGCGCGCCAATCCGCGCCTCGCCAAAACCGACCGCGCCGAATTCGTCGCGATGATGAACAGTCTAAACCTTTCGGCGCCAACCCATTTGACCGAGGCGCTGCGCACGAACATGTCGGGAGGCAAGACGGTCCGCCAACTTCTCGTCGAGGCGAGCGCGCGCGTGCCCTTCATGGCACTCGAAGAACTCGACCGCCGCATTGCCGCGCGGCCCAATGACTTCGTCGTCCTCGACGTGCGCGAAAAGGATGCCTTTGCGGCGGGCCATGTTCCGGGCGCTATGCACCTTCCGCGCGGACAACTCGAACTGCGCGTCAACGAGCTGCTGCCCGACCCCAGCGTCGAGATCCTGACGATTTGCGAATTTGGCAAGATATCGACCCTTGCGGCAGCGACGCTGCGCGAACTGGGTTTCGAACGCGCCACCGCGCTCGACGGTGGAATGAAGGCGTGGCGCGACGCGGCCTATCCCGTCGAGGCATCGCCGCCCGCAAACTGACTGCATCAACGCGGTTTCAACGGAGCTCGCCCGATAATCCGTCCGCGGCGTCGGCGGAACCTGCGCGCGCGCAACACGTTCGAGAAAGGAACGTAACGACAGGGGAACATCGTTGAACATGGACCGCCTCCGGAGGCTCGAGACCTTTGCACGCGCGGGATGGTTTGCGCGAGGGGTCGTCTACTTGCTGCTGGCCTATCTCGCCTTTGCGACCGGGACGCGCGACGAAGGCACCGTCGGCGTGCTTCGCTATGTCCAAACGATGCCTGCGGGTGGAATCCTGCTTACGCTGCTCGCAATCGGACTATGTTTTTATGGCATTTATCGCCTGCATTGCGCACTATTCGATGGCGAAGGCAAGGGCGACGATGCGAAAGCGCTCGCGATCCGTACGGGCTATGCCGGCAGCGCGCTCGCGCATCTGGCCTTGGCATGGCTGGCGCTCAAGCTGCTGAATGGGCGTTCGCAGGAAGGTGGCGAGACCGAAAAAGGCGTCGCGCGCTTCATTCTGGAGCTTCCGTTCGGCGGAACCTTGCTGGGAATCCTTGGCGCAGCCTTTCTGCTCGCGGCCCTTCATCAGGGGCGCAAGGCCTGGACCGCGAGCTTCATGGCCGACATAGACCCCCGCGCGCCCTCGTGGGTGTGCCCGGTCGGGCAGGCGGGCACCGCGGCCCGTGCGGTTGTGTTCGCCATCGTCGGTTATTCGCTGCTCAGCGCCGGATGGTTCGCACAGGCGCACCACGTCAAAGGTCTTGACGATGCGCTCAGCGCGCTGCGCGGCCAGCCGCTGATCTATGCCTTCGTCATCCTCGGCCTTGCGATGTTCGGCCTATTGAGTCTCGTCGAAACACGCTGGCGCCGGATACGGAATGAGGATGTCGTCGCGCGGTTCAAGGCCGCTGTTCGCTAATCCTTGTCGCCGCGCACGCGGATCAGGCCGTTCGAGCGCATCGTCATGACGGGCTCGTCATTCTGGTTGAACACCGTGAGCTTTGACTTGAAAATCCCCATGTCGGGACGACTTTCCGAGCGGCGCTTTTCGAGCACTTCGGTTTCGCAGCGCAGCGTATCGCCCGGATAGACGGGTTTCAGCCAGCGTAGCTCGTCGATGCCTGGTGAGCCGAGGCCAGCCTGTTTGCGCTCGGTCATATGATCGACCATCATCCGCATCGCCATCGACGCGGTGTGCCAACCACTTGCCGACAATCTGCCGAAATAGGTCTTCGCCGCCGCATCGTCGTCGAGGTGAAAGGGTTGCGGATCGAACTTGCTCGCGAAATCGATCACGTCCTCGCGGTCGACGAGCTTGTTTCCGAACCGCTCGATGCGACCGACTTCGATATCTTCATAGTGCAGCATGGATGCGCCTATGCCGTGTCTCACGTCGCTTTGGCAAGGCGTCGATTGGCATCACGCCATTCTTACGCCCGCCACCCCGCGTTCGACTACGCCCGTCGCGCGTTTCGACAGGCTGTTTTCGGGCACCGTCACCCGGTCGACGACCATATAATGGGTCTGCCACGCCTCGCGATTTACCTCGCAAACGAGATAGCCGCGTTGATCGTTGGCAAATTTGAGTTCGGGATTGAGTTTCAGAAACTCGTCGGTGCCGCGGCGCTGGTCGCTGCCGTCGCCGCCGCTCGAGATCGACGTCGCGACGAATTCGGCGCCGACCACCTTGTCGCGTTGGACAAGGTCGCCGCAGAAGTTCTGATGTTCGTCGCCGGTCAGCACGATACAATTGTCTAGGCCCGCAAGGCGCGACAGGATACGCTGACGCGGCGCCTCATAGCCTGCCCAGCTGTCGAGGTTGACGATCTTCTCGGGTTCGTCGGCGCGCCGCCGTCGGTCGAGCGACATCATCGTCACCTGCTGCGCGATCGCGTTCCATGTCGCGCCGCCTTGCGACAGGTTGCGCGCGAGCCATTGCTCCTGCGCCTTGCCGAGCACCTCGGCATCCTTGGCGAACACTTCGGGGCAGGCAGGCTTGAAGCCGTCGCCGCACGGCTGGTCGTCGCGATACTGGCGCGTGTCGAGCAACTGCATCGCCATCAGGTCGCCATAGCGAAATTCGCGGTGCATCGCGACCATGCCGCCGCGCGGCAACAGCGCGCGGCGCACCGGCATATGCTCGTACCATGCCTGCATCGCCGCCGCCTTCTTGAGCATGAAGACATCGCCAGGCGCGGCGTCGGGGTTGTTTCCGGGCAGGTCGAGCCGCCAATTGTCGACGTCGGACACCCAGTCGTTGATCACCTCATGATCGTCGAAGCTCGCCAGATGGGCATGCTGCGCGCGCACCGCCTGCTGGTCGATGTCGAGCAGCGTCTGTGAATAGGCGAGGCGGAAATCGGTCAGGTCGAACAGCGCGCGCTGGGCATAGCGGCGCACCGGCCGCACCGGCAGCCCGTCGGGGAAGAGGTAATCCTGCTGATACTCATAGATGAAGTCGCCATAATGATAGACGAAGGCCAGATCCTCGCGCGCCATGTGGCGATAGGTGCCGTAATAGCCCGATTCGAGGTGCTGGCATCCTGCGACGCCAAATTTCAGCGCATCGACGCGCGCGCCGGGGCCGGGCAGGGTGCGCGCGCGCCCGCGCAGGCTGCGCTCGCCGCCCGCGGTGAAACGGTAATAATAGGGGCGGTCGGGCTTGAGCCCAGCCACCTCGACATGCACCGCATGCGCGAGTTCGGGCCGTGCAAGCACCGTCCCCTTCGCCGCGATCTCGCGAAAACCGCTGTCGGGCGACACTTCCCACTCGACCGGAACATTCGACAGCGGCATTCCGCCGTGGCGCTCCATCGGGTCGGGCGCGAGCCGCGTCCAGATAACGAAACCGTCGCTCGCCGGGTCGCCCGCTGCGACGCCGAGGCTGAAAGGAAAGTCGCGAAACAGCTTTTGCGCGCGGACGATGGCGGGAGCCGACAAGCCGGCAAGCGTTGCCCCGGCGATAAAATGGCGACGGCTGAACATGGTGCGGCTCCGTGTGGGCGAATCGACCAACCGTCGATAGCCGAGCGGCGCGCCACCGCAACTGTCCTAGGGCCAAGACCCATTAATTACGTGTTCGAGGCGTCGAAATGGCGAAGATTTCGGGTCCGGGCGGGTGCAGCGGGTAGCATCGCTACCCGCAAGGCCGCACGGGCGCGAGATCGAGGCCATTTCGGCGTCCCTCCGGGATTTGACCGATTTTGTCCAATGCTTCGTCGGCAAGCCTTGAAATATCGACATATTCCGTCGTCTTGCTTCCTCGCACTGAACAAAATCGCTTCAAACCTCGAACGCGTAATTAATGGGTCTTGACGCTAGAACCAGAAACGTACCCCGGCGACAAACGACGGGCGCGACGCATCCTCGCCTGCGCTGCGCGCCAGCCGCGCGGTGCGGCCGATCTTGCGTTCCCAAACGACGCCGACATAGGGTGCAAACTCGCGCACAAATTCGTAGCGCAGGCGTAGCCCCAGTTCGATGCTCGACAGCCCCGCGCCGACACCGGTCTCGGTGACGTTCTGCATCGCGAAATCGGCCTCGGCCATAGGTTGCGCGATCAGCCGCTGCGTGATGCGCTGGTCATAGCTGGCCTCGAACCGCGCGGTCACATCGCCCTTGTGCGACACGAACAGCGCGCCCTCGACCTCGAACCAATAGGGGGCCAGTCCCTCGATGCCCAATACGGCATGGGTTGGCGAAGCGCCGGGACCGAAATCCTGGCGAACGCCTGCTTGCACGTCGAAATAGGGTCCGATGGCGTGGCTCCACAATGCCTGCGCCTCGCCGCCCTCGAAATCTCCACCGAAAGCGCCTTCTCCCTCGCTTTTCAGCACCAGCCGATCGATGTCGCCCCCAATCCAAGCTTCGGCGTCCCAAGCATAACCGTCGGAGCCTTGCCCGGCGCGCCATTCGGCTTCGTCGATCATCAGCTTGGAAAATTTGCCGCCGCCATGCTCGGCATAGAGGCGCTCGCGCGGTCCTCGCATCGCGTCGGCGCCGAATATGGTGTCGGCGGCGTCGACGCGCGGTGGAGCGGGCGCAGCCTCGTTTCCGGGGGGATTGTCATGGCTGCCATGCGGGTCCGCCACTTCGGCAGAAGGGGTGTCGGACTTGCAATGGCCCATCGCAGCGTGTTCTGCAGTGCAGCCGCTGCTCGGCGGCGGCGAAGCGGCGGGAGGTTCGGGCATTGTGCAATGCCCCATCGCTGCATGGTCCGGCGTACAGGCAAGGGCAGGCGGGGGTACATGGCCGGCATGCGGCGGCTGTGCCGCGGCGAACAGGAGGGCGATCATGCTCATGCAGCATCCTCCGGCGCGCGGACGGTAACGACCTGCATCATTCCGGCGTGCATGTGATAGAGGAGGTGGCAGTGAAAGGCCCAGTCGCCCGGCGCGTCGGCGGTCAGATCGAACGTCACCTTGCCGCCGGGCTGGACATTGACCGTATGTTTGCGCGGCGCATGGTCGCCCTTTCCGGTCACCAGTTCGAAAAAATGGCCGTGCAGGTGGATGGGGTGGGTCATCATCGTGTCGTTGACCAGTGTCACGCGCACGCGCTCGCCCAGCCGGAAGGGGATCGGGTCTTTGACCGCGTTCATCTTCACCCCGTCGAACGCCCACATATAGCGTTCCATATTGCCGGTCAGATGGATCTCCATCGATCGTGAAGGCGTCCGCGTATCGGGGTTGCGGTCGAGCGCGACGAGATCGCGATAGGTCAGCGCGTCCTCCACATCCTCGAGGCCTTGTCCGGCCTCGCCGGTGCGGTCGACCGCCATCGGCGAAATGCTCTGGACCGCGGGGGTGTCCTTGACGGTCGGGGCGAGGTCCATGTCGCGCATACTGTGTTTCATCGCGCCATGATCGCCACCATGGTCCATCGCGCCATGGTCCATTGTTGCATGATCCATGCCGCCCATCGCACCCATTCCCATGTCCTTCATCGTGGCGAGCGGGCGTTTGCGAAGCGGGGGTACCGGCGCGGTCATGCCGGCGCGCGGCGCCAGCGTCGCGCGCGCCATTCCCGATCGATCGCTGGTCTCGCCAACCAGCGTATAGGCGCGATCCTCGGGCACGACGATGACGTCATAGGTCTCGGCGACGCCGATCTGGAACTCGCCGACCGTTACGGGGCGGACGTTCAGTCCGTCGGCCTGTACGACGATCATCTTGAGGCCGGGGATCCGGACATTGAAGATCGACATGGCGGAGGCGTTGATGATGCGCAGCCGCACGCGCTCGCCCGGCCGGAACAGCCCGGTCCAATTGTCCTGCGGGCCGTGTCCGTTGACCAGATAGGTGTAGGCGGCGGCGGTGACGTCGCTGATGTCGGTCGGGTCCATCCGCATCGCGCCCCACCGCAGCCGCTCCCCGAGCGTCTGGTCCTCGCCCGCGATCAATCCGCCGAGCGTCTGTTTCTGACGGTTGAAATATCCGCCCATCTGCTTGAGCTTCTTGAAGATGACATGCGGGTGCATCGGGCTGTGGTCGGACAGGACGATGACATGCTCGCGGTCATGTTCGACCGGGTCGGGGCCGGCGGGGTCGATCACGATTGGCCCATAGTGGCCGAGTTGCTCCTGCAGCCCCGAATGGCTGTGATACCAATAGGTGCCTGACTGCTGGACCGGAAATTCATAGGTGAAGGTCGTGCCCGGTGCGATGCCGGGAAAGCTGATCCCCGGCACGCCGTCCATATGAAAGGGCAGGATCAGCCCGTGCCAGTGGATCGAACTGTCTTCGTCCAGTGCATTTTCGACGTGCAGCCGCGCGGTCGTGCCTTCCCGCAACCGCACGAGCGGGCCGGGGATCGTTCCGTTGATCCCGATTGCATGGCTCGTCCGCCCGTCGATGGTCAGCATGCGGTGCGCAATCTTCAGCCGGATGTCGGTTCCGCTCACCGTCGGCAAACCCAACGAGACCGGCCGGGCCCACAGCGGAAGCCATGGTGCCAGCGCGGCCGCGCCTCCAACCGCAAGCAAGGCGCGGCGGTCGATCATCCGTGTCATACCACCATCCTCAGCATCCAGAGCGCCATGCCGATCATCATCAGATTTTCGGTCAGCGATACAAAGCCGAGCGGAACCTTGCTGCTGCCGCCGACGCATGCGCATTTGATGTCGCGCTTGTCGATATAGACCGCCTTGAATACCGAGACCGCACCGATGCTCGCTATGAACAGCGCGACCGGGATCGACAGCCACGGTAGCGCGTGCGCGGTCATCAGCACGCCCGCCAGCCCTTCGGCAAAGGGATAGATGCGGCCATAAGGCACCCAGCGGCGCGCGAGCAGGTCGTAATTCAGGAACATCGTCGCAAACTTTTCGACGTCCTGCAGCTTGAGCAGCGCAAGCACGATCATGCTGAACGAAATGAACCATTCAGCGGCGCGGACCGTGAAGGCGTCGCCATAGGCCGCAAAACTGGTCGCAAGCGCCATCAACGCGGTCATCGCGAACAGCGCCATCACGGGCGTATAGGTAGTGGCGTCGGGGTCGGCGACTTTCAGGCCAAAGTGTCGGCGGAGGTCGTCGTGGCCGCCGATCCGTTGCCCGTCGATAAAGATTTGCGGCGTGGTCTTCACATCATGCTTTGCCTTGAAGGCGTCGGTCTCGGCCCGTGTCGTCAGCCAACGGTCGTCGACCGCATAGCCTTTGCGTTTGAGCAGGTGGAGTGCCTTGAGACCGTAGGGACAGATATGGTCGGACATGACCATGCGATAGAGGGTTGCTTGCTGTGTCATGCCGCCCATATAGCGTCCGTACTATAGTACGGAGTCAAGCAGTGCAATTGACGATCGGCAAATTTGCGAAAGCGGGCGGGGTCGGGGTAGAAACTATCCGCTATTATCAACGTCGTGGGTTGCTCGGCACACCCGCGCGCAGCGGTGGCGACGGGTGGAGCGGGGGTATCCGCCGCTATGACGAAAATGACGTCCGCCGCCTGAAATTCATTCGCTCGGCGCAGGCATCGGGTTTTACGCTCGACGAAATCGGCGAGCTACTCGCGCTCGAACAGAGCGACGACCGACCGCGCGTGCGTGCGTTGGCGCGGCAGCGCATTGATGTGCTCGACGAAAAGATCGCCCAAATGACCGAGACCCGCGCTGCCCTGGCGCGTCTTGCCGATCAATGCGCCGCGAGCGACAAGGGGCCATGCCCGATATTGGCGGCGTTCGAGGGGTAAGACTCAGGCTAATCTTTGACAAAGGCGGATTTCGGGCGATCGATGTCATCGTCTCCCACCACATATCGTCATACCGGCGAAGGCGCGAACCCAGGGCGAGCGTAGGCTGCCCCCACTCTGGGTTCCCGCTTTCGCGGGAACGACGAAAGTTGGTGATGCCCGCTTCTCGCCCATGCGGACGTGGTAGTAGCGACGTCTAGCTATGCAGGAAGTGCATCACGTCGCCGTCCTGCACGACATAGGCCTTGCCCTCGGCGCGCAGCTTTCCGGCCTCGCGCGCCTTGGCTTCGCCGCCGAGCGCGACATAGTCGGCATAGGCGATGGTCTCGGCGCGGATGAAGCCCTTCTGGAAGTCGCTATGGATCTCACCCGCTGCTTCTGGAGCGGTCGCGCCCTTGTGGACGGTCCACGCGCGCGCTTCCTTCGGCCCGACGGTGAAGAAGGTCAAAAGGTGGAGCAGCTCATAGCCTGCGCGGATCACGCGCGCGAGGCCGGTTTCATGGAGGCCCATTTCTTCGAGGAACAGCATGCGCTCGTCGGCGTCCATGCCGACCAACTCGGCCTCGATCGCCGCCGACACGATGACCGCCTGCGCGCCCTCCGCCTCGGCGCGTGCGAAGACCGCAGCGCTGTGGGCGTTGCCATCGGCTGCCTTCGCCTCGTCGACGTTGCAGACATACAGCACGGGCTTGGTGGTCAGCAGCTGCGCTTGCTTGAGGATGCGTTCCTCCTCGACATCCTTGGGTTCGGTCAGCCGCGCAGGTTTGCCGGCGCGCAGCAGATCGAGCGCCTGGCCGAGCACCGACGCGGCCGCCTTGGCTTCCTTGTCGCCGCCGGTCGCCTTTTTCTGGAAGGCGGGAACGCGCTTTTCCAGACTTTCGAGGTCGGCGAGCAGCAGCTCGGTCTCGACCGTCTCGGCATCGGCGACGGGATCGACCTTGTTCTCGACATGCTGGATGTCGTCATCCTCGAAACAGCGCAGCACATGAACGATCGCGTCGACCTCGCGGATGTTGCCGAGGAACTGGTTGCCCAGTCCTTCGCCCTTCGACGCCCCGCGCACGAGGCCGGCGATGTCGACGAAGGCAAGTTGCGTCGGGATGATCTTCTGGCTCGACGCAATGGCTGCGAGCTTGTCGAGCCGCTCGTCGGGGACGGCGACATTGCCGATGTTCGGCTCGATCGTGCAAAAGGGATAATTCGCCGCCTGCGCTGCCTGCGTCTCGGTCAGCGCATTGAACAGCGTGGACTTGCCGACATTGGGCAGCCCGACGATCCCGCATTTGAAACCCATAAACACTCCATGAGGTCCGGCGTCGCGCCGGTCGTTGCCCGCGCCCCTAGCGCCTCAAGGTCGCGCGCGCCAGCCTTTGTGGGCGAATGCGGCAGTTGCCAAATGTTCAGCCTTGGGCTTCTATTGCGCAGCCATGCGTTCCTATCTCTTCCCGACCGTCGCAATCGCGGCGCTCGCACTGGCAACGACCGTCGCCGCGGCGCCAAACAGGTTCGAGGCAGTCGTGCTCGGCGAACTCAATCGCTTTCGCGGCGATCCGGCGGGCTACGCTGACGTATTGCGCGGCTATCGCCCGCGTTTCGAGGGGCGGTTGCTGCGCGGCAACGGCAATGGCGAAATCGACATTTTGACCAATGAGGGCGTATCCGCCGTCGACGAAGCGATCCGCGACCTTCGCGGCGAGCGACCGCTGCCGCGCCTCGATCCGAGCGATATGCTGGCGCGTGCGGCTGCCGACCATGTCGCCGACCAGTCGCGCTCGGGCGCGGTCGGCCATTACTCGCGCGGCCGCGGTCCCGGCGAGCGGATGAAGGCGCGCGGCGGCGGCCCCTATGTCAACGAAGTGATCACTTATGGCCATCACGAACCCGCCGGTGTCGTCCATCAGTTGCTGATCGACGATGGCGTTCCGGGGCGCGGTCATCGGCACAGCCTGCTCCGCGCGACGCACCGCTATGCCGGCGTCGCGTGCGGCCGCCACCCGGTCCATCGCACGATGTGCGTGATCATGATGTCGCAAACGCCCGACGGATCGCCGCCCCCACCGCCCAAGCGGTGACGCGCGCGGGCGATCAGTCGTGGACCGCCTTGACGAGTGGACCGAGGGCGCTGCCGCCGAGCCAGGCAAGCTGCGTTTCTGCCGACACGCGATTGATTGCTTCCTGCGGCTTGTTGCCCGGGTGCACCGCGCGGCGTAGCGGGCGCTTGCCCACCGGCATCGCCATGATCTCGGCAATTGCGCGCGGGACGTCCATCGGGTCGGCGCTGCGTCCGCTGCCGTCTTCCGTTCCCATGCCGCGCGTAAAGGGTTCGTAGGCCGCGAGCAGCGCAGGCTCGCTCCGTTCTTTGAGCGCGCCGGTATAGGCGTTGCGATTGACCCAGACCTTGGTCGGATAGCCGCCGGGCTGGATGATCGTCACGTCGATGCCGTGCGGCACCAACTCGTATGCAAGCTGCTCGGACAGCGCCTCGACCGCAAATTTGGTGGCCGAATAATGGCCGCCGCCGGGGATGATGACGCGCCCGAGTTGCGACGAGATATTGAAAATCTGGCCGACCTTTGCCGCGCGCATCTGCGGTAGCAGCGCGCGCAGCATCCGCTGGATACCGAAAACATTGGTGTCGAAGATCAGCTTGGTCGCTTCCATATCCTGCACCTCGACCGGCCCGGTGATGCCGATGCCTGCATTGTTGACCAGCGTGTCGATGCGCCCGTCCGCAATCTCGAGCGCCTTTGCGGCGCCGCCCGCGACCGAGGCGTCGCTGGTCACGTCGATTTCGACGATATGAAGGTCGAGTCGGTCCTTCGCCGCTTCGCCGGCAAGGCTTTCCGCCTCGGGCCGCGGCACCCCCCGCATCGTCGCGATCACCTTCGCGCCTAGCCGTGCATAATGCAGCGCGCCGAGCCGCCCGAAGCCGCTCGAACAGCCGGTGATAAGGACAGTTCGGCCTTTGAGCGAAGGCGCCTCCTGGGCGCGGAGTATGGCGGGTGCCGCGGCCGTCAGCGCAGCCGCTCCGATCATCAACTCGCGGCGGGAAGGGGAAGGGCGGTCGGTCATGAGCGATTCCTTTCGCCCGCGACCATGCCTCAATTTTGCAGCGCATCCAAATGGGAGGGGGAGTCGCAATCAGGGCTTCGGTTCGCCATCATATCATTCAAGGTTTGATCCGAAATCTAGCTTCCCGGCGCAGCGCAACGGACGCCGAGAAGATCCAATCCAAGCCACGACTTGCCGCGCCAGAAAATTCAGGCACAATGAGTAATGCCTTGGCGTCTGTCCTGCATTCTGTTTAGTTTGCTTGTGACCCTGTTCGCAGCGCATGTTGGCGCGCCCCGTTTCGACCTTATCGTCCTTGCAGTTACACTTTCAGGGTTGGTCGCCCTGCTTCACGGCGCGAGATTCCTCGCCGCATTTGTGTTCCGTCGAGCAGAAGCAAACAGCTGGCCAGTAGTAATGGCGCTATGGGACGGTGCGCTCGTATCAGCGGCCCTCGCATTCTCAGCGAGCTTCGGCGTGCTGAAATCACAGATACCGACCGTTAATCCGTTCTGGGCCGATGACTTGTTTACCCAAATGGACACAGTGCTGTTCTTCGGCAAACCTTGGGAACTGTCACACAAAATCATTCCGTCGTTCGTCACACCGGCCATAGACTTCGTTTATTTCCTATGGTTGCCGATGCTGCTAGCGACGATTCTCATTGTCGGAATGTTCGCCCCCGAAGAAACGAAGCGGCGATTTTTCGTCAGCTACCTTGCGGCATGGTCATTGCTTGGTCTTGTCATCGCAACCGCATTTTCGTCTGTTGGCCCGATATTCGGCGATCTGGTCGGCGGGCAATCGTTCCTCCCTGCGAACGCCCCTTTTGCACACGCTGCGTCGGCCTATCTCCGCGAGGGCTATGTCAACAGGGCCGCCAATGTTGGACAGGGCATTTCAGCCATGCCGTCGATGCACGTCGCAATGGCGTGGCTTTATGTCCTCTGCTTTCCGAAATTGCGGATTCTAACCGTTCCCTTTTTCGCGTTTATCGCGGTCGGGTCGGTCCATCTTGGCTGGCACTATGCGATCGATGGCATCGTCGCCGTTATCGGGGTAGCGGCGATTTGGTCTTCATCTCGCCGTCGGTCTAGCGAGGCTGAGCGTGACAATCACCGCGTTGCGATGGATGGTCATGGAGTGCGTGCCGTTCATGCTTTTCGAATTACGCTGAACCGCCTGCGTTCGCGATGACGTCGCATAAGTCGCGATAAGCGCGCTCGCGAACGGCATTTCGCGCGTCTCGATCGTCGTTGTAGTTGGCTCTCTAAATTGTTCGGTCCGTCGTCATACTGGACGTAGGGATTGCTGGCAGCGGGATTTCCGCCTCAACGTGTCGCTGCGATTGTTAAGGTGATCGGAAGCAGTCGGCGCGACGGTCTGCGACAGCGCAGTTGTGCAACTGATATTTGCTCCAATCAAATCCGGCGTGACGAAATAAAAATGCTCAACCGTTGAGCCGCAGCGCCAGGTCGTTCTGGAAGCGCACCTCGTCGCCATCCGCCAGCCACGGCGCTTCAGCCGCGATGGCGCCGAGCAGGTCGGTCAGCGGTTCGATCTCGCTCTTGTGATAATTGCCGAGGACATGGCCGGTCACGCGGTCCTTGTGCCCCGGATGTCCGATGCCGATGCGCACGCGGCGGAAATCGTCGCCGATATGCGCGATCATGCTGCGGATGCCGTTATGGCCCGCCGCACCGCCGCCCTGCTTGACCTTCACCTTCATCGGCGCAAGGTCGAGTTCGTCGTAAAATGCGGTGACGCCCTGCGGCGTCAGTTTGAAGAAATCCATCGCGGCGCGCACGCTGCGCCCGCTTTCGTTCATGAAGGTACCGGGCTTGAGCAGCAAGATACGCTGCGAACCGATGCGCCCATCCTGAAGCCAGCCCTGGAATTTCTTCGCGGGCGCGGGATATCCGTGCATGTCGGCGATGACGTCGAGCGCCATGAAGCCGACATTGTGGCGGTGCATGGAATATTGCGGCCCGGGATTGCCGAGGCCGACCCAGAGCTGCATGGCGGCGTCCCTCCCGGCTCTGTCGGGGATCGCCCCTTCCCACGCAGGGGAAGGGGCGAGTCCGGTGGATCAGGCTTCTTCGCCGCCCTCGGCTGCGTCTTCGCCGCCTTCGGCTTCGGCCTCGCCTTCGTCCTTCGACGTATCGCCATCGCTCGATTTGAGCGCCGACGGGGCAACGATGGTGGCGATGGTGAAGTCGCGGTCGGTGATCGCGCTTTCGACGCCCTTCGGCAGCGTCACGTTGCTGATGTGGATCGAATCGCCCACGTCAAAACCGGTGACGTCGATCGCGATTTCGTCGGGCATCTTGTCCGCATCGCAAACGAGCTCGAGCTCGTGGCGAACGATGTTGAGCACGCCGCCGCGCTTCAGGCCGGGCGACTTTTCTTCGTTCTGGAACACGACCGGAATCGCGACCTGCACCTTGGCATCCTTGGCGATGCGCAGGAAGTCGGCGTGGACCGGGCGATCCTTGACCGGGTGGAAAGCGACGTCCTTGGGCAGCGTGCGGATCTGCTTGCCGCCAACATCGATCATCACGACCGAGTTCATGAAGTGACCCGTCATCAGCTGCTTCATCAGCAGCTTTTCTTCGACATGGATCATCAAGGGTTCTTCTTTGCCGCCATAGACGACGGCGGGGACGCGGCCATTGCGACGCAGGTCACGCGAGGCTCCCTTGCCTCCGCGTTCGCGCGTCTCGGCCGTCAGCGTCAGCTGATCGCTCATATCATTTCTCCGAGAAACAGTTACACAGTTCCGCCACGCCTCCAGGGATGACCATGACGGAAGCGCGGGCGCATAGCGGGGAACGGACCCAAAAGCAAGCGCGTCTCTGGTGCCAGGCTTTCGTCGGCGGAAGGGATTCGGAACCTTCGCTTCGCATCCCGTTCCCGCCGTTTCGGTACAATATGCCTTGCCTCGCCCCATGATAAGGCGCCATCGTGGATGCAGGGTGAGCAGGGGACGGGGCGATGGCGGCACCATTCGGGCATGGGCAGCTCAAATTCCTGAAGGCATTGACCGAAGCGCTGTTTCACGGCGCCGAAATGGCGATCAGCGCCGATCAGGTCGTGGCAAATGTCGCCGAACTGTTCGGTAAGGTCGGCGGGACCAAGCTCGAGGAGATGCGCGTCTCGCTTGCCGCGACCGAATTCGTCCTCGGGCCGATGTTCAGCGAGGTCGGCGTCGCAACGCGCGTCGCGCGGATCGAGGACCGGCTGCGCGACAGCCAGATCGACCTGTTCCAGGACATGGGGCGGCTGCGCGGCATCATCTATGCCTGTTACTACGGCCATTGGCTGCCGGGCGGCGAGGATCAGAATGTCGGCAACCCGGTGCATCGCCAGATCGGCTTTGCGCTCCCGAAATTTCGTGCGCGCGGTCCCGGCGAGATGCCGATCACCCGCGTCGAGGGGCGCGAGATCGATCCCGCGCATATATTGGATGCCGACAGCCTCGACGACCGCTATGACGTGATTGTTGTCGGGTCGGGTGCGGGGGGCGCGGTCGCGGCCTGTAATATTGCGGCGCAGGGTTATAAGGTGCTGATCGTCGAGGCGGGGCCCTTTTACCCGTCGCCCGCGATCACGCATCACGAGCTCGACATGATCGCGCGGCTTTACAAGCATGGCGCGGTGCAGACGACGACGAACCGCGATTTCGTGGTGTTCCAGGGGCGCTGCGTCGGCGGATCGTCGACGATCAACAACGGCATCTGCCTGCGCGTCAACGAGGAGGGGCGCACGCATCCCGACGCGCTCGACGTGCTGGCAGAATGGGCGAGCATCGGCGCGCCGGTCGACCGCGCGGCGTTCGACGCGAGTTATGACGCGGTGCAGGCGAAGCTCGGCATCGCGCGGATCGAGCCGCGGAGCGGGCGGCACAACGGCCCGCACCTGATGAACGGGTGGCATGCCTATGCCGCGACCTCGGCCGACCCCAAGGATGCGCGCGCGGTCGCCGACTGGTTCGACAAGAATTTCGGGCCGCCGGGGACGCCGAACGCCTGCGCCTATTGCGGCTATTGCAATTCGGGCTGCGCCTATGGGCGCCGCATGGGCGTCGCGCAGACCTATTTGCCCGAGGCGTGCCGCGACCATGGCGCGCGCATCCTGCCCGGCACCAAGGCCGACCGCATCCTGTGGCAGACCGCCTATGACGGCCGGCGCGAGGCCGAGGCGGTCCGGCTGGTGCTGCCCGACGGGTCGCGGCGGATCGTCGGCGCGCGCGTCGGCGTAGTTGTCGCGGCGGGCGCCATCGCCTCGTCGAAGCTGCTCGACCGCAGCGACATCGACGGCACGGGCTATCAGGTGTCGCTCAACGTCGCCTCGCCCGTCGTCGCGCTGATGCCCGAGGGCGTCGGCGGCAGTGCGTGGGACGAGGACCAGATGTCGAGCTATGTCGACTGCGGCGACTTCCTTCTCGAAAGCCATTTTCAGCCGCCGATGTCGATGGCGTCGCTGATGCCCGGCTGGTTCGCCGATCATGCCGCGCGGATGAAAAATTACGGACGCGTCCATTCGGCGGGCGTGCTTGTCCCCGCCGACCGGCGCGGGCAGATCGACGACGGCAAGCTGAAGTTCCGGCTCGACACGCAGGACGACCTGCCGCTGCTCCGCCGCGCGATGGCGACGCTGACCAAGGTGCATTTCGCCGCGGGAGCGATCGAATGTTATCCTGCGCTGGCGAAGGGGCAAAAGGTGACGCCCGACATGGACATCGACGGCTTTTTCGCCGCTGCGATCCGCGAGCAGGACGATGTGACGCTGTCGAGCAGCCACCCGCACGGCGGCAATGCGATGCACGAAAACCCGCAGCACGGCGTCGTCGACCCCGCCTGTCGCGTCCATGGCACGACCAATGTGCTCGTCACCGACGCGAGCGTTTTCCCCAGCTGCATCCGCGTCAACGCGCAATGGACGACGATGGCGATGGCGCATTATGCAACCGGGCGGGGTGATCCCTTCCGTTAGGGGGCCGACACGCCTACATGGCGCGCACCATGAGCTTCACCGTTGCCGCCCTTTATCGCTTTGCGCCGTTCGACGACCCTGCCGCGCTGCGCGCGCCGCTACTCGCGCTTTGCGAGGAGCGGGGGATCAAAGGCACGCTGCTCCTCGCGCGCGAAGGGGTGAACGGGACGATCGCGGGGACGGCTGACGGGGTCGCGGCGGTGGTCGACCATATCCGCGCGCTCCCCGGATGCGCCGACCTCGACGTCAAATATTCGGCCGCGGCCGCGATGCCCTTTGGCCGGATGAAGGTGCGGCTGAAGAAGGAAATCGTGACGATGAAGGTGCCGGGCGTCGACCCCGCGCGCGAGGCCGGCGCCTATGTCGCGCCCGCCGAGTGGAACGCGGTGGTCGACGACCCCGACACCGTCGTCATCGACACGCGCAACGATTTCGAGGTCGGATATGGCAGCTTCGACGGCGCGGTGAACCCGCACACGAAAAGCTTTGGCGACTTCCCCGGCTGGTGGCGCGCCAATGCCGACCAATTTGCGGGCAAGCGTATCGCGATGTTCTGCACCGGCGGCATCCGCTGCGAAAAGTCGACCGCCTTCCTGAAAAGCGAAGGCGTCGACGATGTCGTCCACCTGAAGGGCGGTATCCTCGCCTATCTCGAACAGGTGCCGGAGACCGAGAGCCGCTGGCACGGCAGCTGCTTCGTCTTCGACGAGCGCGTCAGCGTCGGCCATGGGCTGGTCGAGGTCGGGGAGAAGGAATAGCCGCCAAGGCTGGCGGGCGCGCGGGGCTGCCCTGTGGCTGTCGTTAGCGGACGATGCTTTGGTTCGCGTCCTTCGCGATCCGTTCGGCAACGACCGCCAGCACATTGTCCTGGATATCGCCCAAGATCCGCTCTCCCCACCAGCCTGCGTAGGCGTTGAACGGGGTCGAGAGGTGGTAGCGTGTCCAGAGCCGGATTTTCGTTCGTCCGCCGGTCAATGGAATCAAGTCATAGCCGCCCGCGTCGATCCACAGGTGGCGACCGTGAGGCTGTATATGGCGGTCGGTGCGTTCGTGGATCGACGGGTCTGGGAAGGCGAACTGCCATTGCAGACGTTCCTGTGACCGCCATTCGGTGACAATCTCCTGGAAGCGAATATCGTCCTGCCACCGTGCATCGCGCACCGCACCCGGCCCGCGCCCCGACAGGTGCGCCGCGACCGGACGTGGCAGGCGCAGCAGGTCCTGGCTGATGTTCCAGCGCCCCTCATCCGGCGAGATCGCGGGAATAACAAGCAGGCGCGGCCAGGCGACAGCGGCGGGCGCATCGACGACAATCTCGCGCACGACCGTTCGCGTTTCGCGCGGCGGTACGAATTGTTGATCGACCAGCAGCGCGAGGAAAGGCAGAAGGAGCATCGCATGGGCGCGGAAGATGGCGGGGTCCACATGACGCTGCTGACGGCGATACAGATAGACCGGCCAAAGCCCCACATAGCCGAACCCGATCCAGAAGGGCAGCGCCATGACAAGGCAGACAACGCCTTCGCGAAGGAAAACCGCGCCGATCGCCGTTGCAACGAACGCAAGCCATAGCGGCACCGAAAGATAGGTGCCGCGCGACCAGTTTCGTCCCATACTGCCTATCCACCCGATGAAAGCCGACGTTGTTGCGGGCAATACGACCAAGAGAGAATAGCCTATCGCTCCGCTTTTTCCTGCCTCCGCGAGTATATAGACCGCCAAGGCCGCCGCGAGGGCGACCATGGTTGCAGAGACGAATTTCCAATTGTCGCGCCGACGGATTCCCGGCCGATCAGTCATTGTCACGCGGGCTCCCCCCTTGGCGCGCAGCCTGTCCCTTGCTAGCGCGCTTGGCAACACCCATTTAGGCGCACCCACGCTTGCGAAGGACGATCATGCCCACGACCCACCACACCAAGATGCTGATCCTCGGTTCCGGCCCCGCGGGGCTTTCGGCCGCCATTTACGGCGCGCGCGCGGGGATGCAGCCGATCGTCGTGCAGGGGCTTCAGCCCGGCGGGCAGCTGACGATCACGACCGACGTCGAAAACTATCCGGGCTTTGCCGACGTGATCCAGGGGCCGTGGCTGATGGAACAGATGACCGCGCAGGCGGTGCATGTCGGGACGAGCATGATCTGGGACACGATCGTCGACGTCGACCTGACGCAGCGGCCGTTCAAACTGACCGGCGACGGCGGAGATGTCTATATGGCGGAAACGCTGGTGATCGCGACGGGCGCGCAGGCGAAGTGGCTGGGCGTGGAAGGCGAGCAGGAACTGGGCGGCAAGGGCGTGTCGGCGTGCGCGACGTGCGACGGATTCTTTTATCGCGGCAAGAAGGTCGTGGTGATCGGCGGCGGCAACACCGCGGTGGAAGAGGCGCTGTACCTCACGAACCACAGCGACGACGTGACGCTGATCCATCGTCGCGATTCGCTGCGCGCCGAAAAGATCCTCCAGGACCGGCTGTTTGCCAACCCCAAGATCAAGATGTTGTGGAACAAGCGCGTCGAACGCTTCGTCGCGGGCGAGGGCGTTTCGGGACTCGTCGGCGTCGACCTGGTCGACACGGTGACGGGCGAGGCGAGCCACGAGCCGACCGACGGCGGTTTTGTCGCTATTGGCCACAGCCCGGCGACCGAATTGTTCAAGGGCAAGCTGCCGCTCGATGACGACGGCTATCTGCAGGTGACGCCGGGCACGTCGCTGACGGCAGTCCCCGGCGTGTTCGCGGCTGGTGACGTGTCGGACAAGGTCTACCGCCAGGCCGTGACCGCCGCCGGCATGGGCTGCATGGCCGCGCTCGACGCCGAACGCTTCCTCGCCGAAGCGGAGTTCCACGCGCTGGTGGACGCATAGGGCGCGGTCTAACGCCCTATTGCACCCGGCACACGTCGAACCCGGCGGCTTCCATCAATGCTGGCAGGCCGTCGGTGCCGACCATATGTCCGGCGCCTACCGCGACCAACACGGTGCCCGGCCGGTCGAGACGCCGTTTGATCCAAGCGCTCCACGCTTGATTCCGGTCGGTGATGATCGCTTTGCGCGCGTCCGGCACCGCGTCGATGTCGTCGTTGACGATCGCCTCCAGCGCGGCAACGTCGGCGCGCGACCAGGCGGCGGTCAGCTTGCGAACGTCGTTCACGGCATCCTTTGCGTCCGATGCCGCGTTGACCAGCAGTGTCCGCTGCGTCGCCGGGTCGAGCGTTTCGAAAAGATAAAGTTGTGCGCGCGCCGTTTCGAAACCGGAAATCGGTTTGCCCGCAGCCTCGAACATCGCGGTGAGTCCGGTTTCGACTCCGTCTGACGACGACAACGCCGCATTGCGCGCGGCGCGCTGGCCCATCAACACCAGTACCGCCCAATCGTCGAGCGCATCGCCGCCGAAAGGATCGCCGCTCGCTTCGAGTGCGCGATAGCCGGCGAGCGCGGCCGGAGGAAGGCGCTCGTGCATCGCGAGGGGGGCGGTGCGCGGGGCGAGGGCGCGAAAGGCCGATCCGGCCTGCGCGGCCTCTCCCGGTGACAGTTCGAGGACCAGCTCGTCGGCGTTGGCGATTGCCGTGTCGACCTTTCCTCCCCTCCAATCGGTCCCCCGCGGAAGGGCGTGCATCGTGCCAAGCAAATAGATTTGCGTGTCTTCGTCGGCGACGAGCCACAATGCCGGTGTCGCGGTCGGCCCCGGCTCTCGTGTTCCGCACGCGGCCAGCAGCAAGGGCAGCAGGATCGCTGCAACGCGGCGGCGGCCGTGCAGTGTCCGGGGGCGACCGCTACAGATCAATAGTCGACCCGTTCGGCGACCAGCCCGCGGTCGGCGAGTTCCTTCTGGACGCTGCGGTCTCCGGCGAGATGTCCGGCGCCGACCGCGACGAAAACCGTGCCGGGTTCGTCCATGCGGGCCTTGATCCGATCGGCCCAGCGCGCATTGCGGGCATAAAGCAGCGCATCGGCGACTTCCGGCGTTTCCGCCAGGCTTTCGTTCATCAGTTCGGCAAGCACTTCGGGTTTGCCCGCCGCCCATTCCACGACCAACGCGTCGAGCATCGAACCCATTTTGTCGATATCACGCACAACCGAGTTGAGATAGGAAAGCTGGGCATCGGCCGGCAGCGCATCGAGAAAACCGAGTTGTTCCTTCAGATCCTCGAACCCCGCAATCGGCTTGCCCGCGCTTTTGGCGAAGCGTGTAAGCTGTTTTTCGGCTCCCTGTTCGGGATCGTATCCCAGCTTGGCGAGCGGGGCGACCGACAGGGTGACCGCGGCGAACCAGGGTTCAAAGATATCGAACTGCGCGACCGGCAGCCCGACTTTGTCCATTGCCGCATGATAGGCCGCGCGCTGTTCGTTATCGAGCCGCGACGACAGCGCGGTGCCGCTCTGGTCGACGGCGAGCGGAATCATCGTTTGCTGGATGGCGGTCTGGTCCTCGGGCAGCACCATTTCGAGCATCAACGTGTCGGATTTGTCGAACGCCTCCTTCACCGCCTCGTCGAACCAGCTGAGCCCCGGTTTCAGCACATGGACGGTCCCGAACAGGTAAATGGTCGTGTCCTCGTCCCTGACAACCCACAGGGCGGGGTCAGCGTCGACCGTCGCGGCCGCTTCGGCGGCATGCGCAATCTGCGAGCCAAAGGGGAGCAGGGTGCATTGCCCGAGCGGGATCAGCGCGCAGGTGAGGACGAGTTTCTTGAACCGTTTGGACATTGCAAAGCCTTTCGTCGATTTGCCCAAGGCTTAGGGCGGGCGGCGCGAAAAGGGGAGGGCAAATGTTGACGATTTGCAGGCATTGTCCTCGCCGTCCCGCCGCGGCGCCTTGCCCCCGCCCTTGACCGGCGCGCGCCGCTGCGCCAAGGGCTGCGGCACTTGTTGCACCTGCGAAAGAAGGCATGAGCGTGGCCGGCGCGGCGGAAAAGACACCCTTGAGCTTCCAGGACATGATCCTGACGCTGCACGCCTATTGGGGCGCGCGCGGTTGTGCCATCCTGCAGCCCTATGACATGCGCGTCGGTGCAGGGACATTTCACCCCGCGACGACCCTGCGCAGCCTGGGTCCCGAGCCGTGGAACGTCGCCTATGTCCAGCCGAGCCGCCGGCCGACCGATGGCCGCTATGGCGAGAATCCGAACCGGCTGCAGCATTATTACCAGTATCAGGTGATCCTGAAACCGTCGCCCGCAGACCTGCAGGAGCAATATCTGGGGTCGCTGGCGGCGATCGGCATCGACCCGCTGCTCCACGACATCCGCTTTGTCGAGGATGATTGGGAATCGCCGACGCTCGGCGCGTGGGGGCTGGGCTGGGAAGTCTGGTGCGACGGGATGGAAGTCACCCAGTTCACTTATTTCCAGCAGATGGGCGGCTTCGACTGCAAGCCCGTCGCGGGCGAGCTGACCTATGGGCTCGAACGGCTCGCCATGTATATCCAGGGCGTCGACAATGTGTACGACCTGCGTTTCTCCGACCCCGTCGGGGACGTGCCGGGTGTCAGCTATGGCGACGTCTTCCTTGAAAACGAACGGCAATTCTCGAAATGGAATTTCGAGGTCGCCGACACCGACAGCCTGTTTGCGGGCTTCAAGGCGGCCGAAGCCGAATGCCAGCGCGCGATCGACGCGGGCGTGCCGCTCGCGGCCTATGACCAGGCGATCGAGGCGAGCCACCTCTTCAACCTGCTCCAGGCGCGCGGCGTGATCAGCGTGCAGGAACGCGCCAACTATATGGCGCGCGTCCGCGACCTCGCGAAAGGGAGCTGCAAGGCGTGGATCGACAGCCAGTCGGAGAGCTGGACCGCGAAATATCCGGGGTGGACGCTATGATGGCGGCCTACCAAAATCCTCCCCGAAACGGGGAGGGGGACCGCGCGAAGCGTGGTGGAGGGGGCTCGCGAGGCTTGCAACGCCCGCAGGTGTACGCCGCCCGCCGGCTCCGTCGTGAAATGACGCTGCCCGAGGTGTTGTTGTGGGAACAATTGCGCGGGCAGAAGCTCGGCGTGAAATTCCGCCGCCAGCATCCGGTCGGCCCCTATGTTGCGGACTTTTGCTCGATGGCGACGAAGCTCGTGATCGAAATCGACGGTGAGGCGCATGATCGCGGAGCCGCGCCCGCGCGTGACGCTGCGCGAGATGCATATTTTGCCGCGCAAGGATTTGAGGTCGTCCGGGTGGCGGCAAAGGATGTGCTCGAAAATATGGATGGCGTCGTGGCGCTGCTTCGGCTCAAGACCGACAGCCCCCTCCACCACGCCTTCGGCGCGGTCCCCCTCCCCGCAAGCGGGGAGGATTTTTGATGACCGACTTCCTTCTCGAACTGCGCTCCGAGGAAATCCCCGCGCGGATGCAGGCGGGCGCGCGCGCCGAGCTCGACAAATTGTTCCGCGCCCAGATGGCCGCTGCGGGCATCGACTTCGGCGATCTCACCATCTGGTCGACCCCGCGCCGCCTCGCGCTCATCGCACGCGACTTGCCGGAGGCGACTGCGGCGGTCAGCGAAGAACTCAAGGGTCCGCGCACCAGCGCGCCGCCGCAGGCGCTCGAAGGCTTCCTCCGCAAGACCGGCCTGACGCAGGAGCAGCTTGAGGACCGCGACGGCATATGGTTCGCGGTGATCGACAAGCCCGGCCGTGCGACCGCCGACGTTCTGGCCGAGGCGATCCCTGCGATCATCCGCGCCTTTGCCTGGCCCAAGTCGATGCGCTGGGGCAAGGAAAGCAGCAGCAGTGAAAGCTTGCGCTGGGTGCGCCCGCTGTCGGGTATCGTCGCGATCTTTGGCGAAGACTTGATTCCGTGTGAAGTTAGCGGGATTTCCGCGGGTTTCGCAACGCGCGGCCACCGCTTTCATTGCCCCGGCGAAATCACCATCGGCTCGGCGTCGGACTATGCCGAAAAGCTGCGCGCGTGCCACGTCATTGTCGACCATGAAGAGCGCGCGGCGATCATCCGGACGGGTGCCGCCAAAGCCGCGGTCGACGCTGGGTTGGCCTTGATTGAGGACGAGGGGCTGGTGGTCGAGAATGCCGGCCTCACCGAATGGCCGGTGCCCTTGCTCGGCCGCTTCGACGAAGCGTTCCTCGACGTGCCGCCCGAGGTCATCCAGCTGACCGCGCGCGTGAACCAGAAATATTTCGTCGTGCAGGACGGCGCGGGCAAGCTCGCCAACGCTTTCGTTTGCACCGCGAACATCGACGCGACTGACGGCGGCACGGCGATCGTCGCGGGCAATGAAAAGGTGCTCGCGGCGCGGCTTTCGGACGCGCGCTTCTTCTGGGAGCAGGACCGCAAGACCAAGCTAGAAGACCATGCGAAGAAGCTGGACCGGATCACGTTCCACGAGAAGCTGGGGACGGTTGCGGACAAGGTCGAGCGGGTTGCGAAGCTGGCGCGGTGGTTGGCCGAGGAGGGCATAGTCACCGACCGCACCCCGGCGAAAGCCGGGGTCCAGAGCGGCACAGAGCAAGCGTTAGCTTCAGGAAGCCCTGGACCCCGGCCTTCGCCGGGGAACAGGGAAGAATTAGCCAATCAAGTCGAACTCGCGGCGCGGCTGTGCAAGGCGGACCTCGTCACCGAAATGGTCGGCGAGTTCCCCGAACTGCAAGGCCTGATGGGCGGCTATTACGCCCGCGCCGAAGGCCTTCCCGATGCGGTCGCCGACGCAATCCGCGACCATTACAAGCCGGTCGGGCAGGGCGACGATGTGCCGACCGCGCCGGTGACGGTGGCTGTGGCGTTGGCGGATAAGTTGGATACGCTGGTTGGCTTTTTTGCAATTAATCAAACACCGACCGGTTCGAAGGATCCGTTCGCTCTTAGGCGCGCCGCAATTGGCGCCACCGGTTTGATTGTTGATAATCTGCCGGCTTTTACGGTTCGCAAGCTGGTTCGCAAAGTTTTGGAAGTTTGGCTTGAGAAAATTCTTTATGAGCCGCACCCCATCACCCTGACTCTTTCTGGATGGGATCTACGGAAAGGCAATCACGACCCAGAGGGTGTACTTGCGGGAGATTATGAAAGTGATCTCCACGAAGGCATTGAGGATTGTTCTGACGTTGTTCTCGACTTCTTCGCCGAACGCCTCAAAGTTCAGCAACGCGAAGCCGGCGTCCGCCACGACCTGATCGACGCGGTGTTCGCGCTCGGCGGCGAGGATGATCTTGTTCGCTTGCTCGCCCGCGTGAAGGCGTTGCAGGCGTTCATGGCAACCGATGACGGCGCCAATCTGCTCGCGGGTTACAAGCGTGCGGCGAATATATTGAAGCAAGCCAGTGTTCCGGCGGAAGCCGGAACCCAGGGCGGGGCAGCGCAGGCGTTGGAGCAAGACACTCCTGGGCTCCGGCTTTCGCCGGAGCGCATGACGGATGTGGATCGGGCCCTCCTTACTGCCCTCGGCACCGCCGAACCGGCTGCGCGCAAAGCTGTCGAAGAAGAACGCTTCACCGACGCCATGGCCGCGCTCGCGTCGCTCCGCGCGCCGATCGATGCCTTTTTCGAGGGCGTGATGGTCAACGACCCCGACGCGGCGGTGCGCGCCTATCGCCTCGGCCTGCTCGCGCGATTCACCGCTGCGGTGCATGGCGTCGCCGATTTCTCGAAGATCGAGGGATAGAGCCGGGTTCCAATTCCCGTTCGTGTCGAGCCTAGTCGAGACAGCGGGAAGGCGAGGATGAACGATGGGCATCCCGACTTCGCTCGATTCGAACGGGTTTGGGATGCCGGGTAGCTTATAACGAAAGAAGCAAAACTGAATCGACCGACGCGCATTGCATAGCTACCCAGCCGCAACCTCCTCCCCGGGGCAGCAGGAGCAAGACATGACGAATATGGTGCATTTATTCGGCGGAACGGCCACGACGGCCGAGCGATCGAAGGAATTGCTTGGTGGCAAGGGCGCGAACCTTGCCGAAATGGCTTCCATCGGCCTGCCGGTGCCCCCCGGATTTACGATCACCACCGAAGTCTGCACCGCCTATTACGACAATGACGAGCAATATCCCGCGGGGCTTGCCGACGAAGTCGCCGCAGGAATCGCGCATATCGAGGCACTCACCGGCAAGGCGTTCGGCGATGCCGCGAACCCGCTCCTCGTCTCGGTCCGTTCGGGCGCCCGCGTGTCGATGCCGGGGATGATGGACACGGTGCTCAACCTCGGCCTCAACGACACGACCGTCGCGGGGCTGGCCGAAGCATCGGGGGACCCGCGCTTTGCGTGGGACAGCTATCGCCGCTTCATCCAGATGTACGCCGACGTCGTCATGGGGCTCGACCATGCCGAGTTCGAAGAGGCACTGGAAATCGCAAAGGAAGACAAGGGCTTCTTTCTCGATACCGAGATGGCGGCCGAGGATTGGCAGGCGCTCGTCAAACAATATCAGGCCATCGTCGAGCGCGAGACCGGCGCAGCTTTCCCGCAGCAGCCGAAGGACCAGCTGTGGGGCGCGATCGGCGCCGTCTTTGCGAGCTGGGAAAGCGAGCGCGCCAAAGTCTATCGCCGCCTCAACGGCATCCCCGGCGAATGGGGCACCGCGGTCAATGTGCAGGCGATGGTGTTCGGCAATATGGGCGACACGTCGGCGACGGGTGTGGCCTTCACGCGCGACCCCGCGACGGGCGAGCGCGCCTGGTATGGCGAATGGCTGATCAACGCGCAGGGCGAAGACGTCGTCGCAGGCATCCGTACACCGCAATATCTGACGAAGGTCGCACGCGAAAAGGCCGGCGCCAAGCCGCTGAGCATGGAAGAGGCAATGCCCGAAACCTTTGCCGAGCTGGGCCGCGTCTTCGATACGCTCGAGACGCATTATCGGGACATGCAGGACATCGAGTTTACCGTCGAGCGCGGCAAGCTGTGGATGCTCCAGACGCGTAGCGGCAAGCGCACGGCCAAGGCGGCGCTCAAGATCGCGGTCGACATGGCGGCGGAAGGGCTGATTTCCGAAGAGGAAGCGGTGAGCCGCGTCGATCCCGGCGCGCTCGACCAACTGCTCCACCCGACGCTCGACCCCGATGCGCCGCGCGACGTTCTCACAAAGGGGCTGCCCGCGAGCCCCGGTGCCGCGTCGGGCAAGATCATGTTCGACGCCGACAGCGCCGAGAAATGTGCAGGAATGGGCGAGGCGGTGATCCTCGTCCGCGTCGAGACGAGCCCCGAGGATATTCACGGCATGCACGCGGCGAAGGGGATTTTGACCGCGCGCGGCGGAATGACGAGCCACGCGGCGGTCGTGGCACGCGGCATGGGGCGTCCGTGCGTCTCGGGCGCGGGCGGGCTCAGCATCGACGGCGCGGCGCGCGTGCTGCGCGTTGCGGGACGCGAACTCAAGGAAGGCGATGTCATCACGCTCGACGGATCGACCGGCGAAGTGATGGCGGGCGAGGTGCCGACGCTGCAACCCGAGCTTGTCGGCGACTTTGGCACGTTGATGGTCTGGGCCGACAAGGTGCGCCGGATGAAAGTGCGCACCAATGCCGAAACGCCGCAGGATGCGCAGGTCGCGCGCGATTTCGGTGCCGAGGGCATCGGTCTCTGCCGTACCGAGCATATGTTTTTCGACGCCGCGCGCATCACCGCGGTGCGCGAAATGATTCTCGCCGAAAATGAGGCGGGACGCCGCGCCGCGCTCGCCAAACTGCTCCCCGAGCAGCGCGGCGACTTTGCCGCTATCTTCCGCGTGATGGCGGGGCTGCCGGTGACGATCCGCCTGCTCGACCCGCCGCTTCACGAATTCCTGCCCACCCGCGAGGAAGATTTTGCCGACGTCGCCAACGCTGCCGGCGTCGGGATTGAGGCGCTCAAGGCGCGTGCGAACGAGCTTCACGAATTCAACCCGATGCTCGGCCATCGCGGGTGCCGCCTCGGCGTCACCTATCCCGAAATCTATGAGATGCAGGCACGCGCAATCTTCGAGGCGGCGTGCGACGTCGCCGCGGAATCCGGCGCGGCGCCGATCCCCGAGGTGATGATCCCGCTCGTTGCGACGCGCCGCGAATTCGACCTGATGAAGGCGGTCGTCGACAAGGCAGCGAAGGCGGTGTTCGCCGAAAAGGGGCGCGAGATCGACTATCTCGTCGGTACGATGATCGAACTGCCGCGCGCCGCGCTGATGGCTGGCGAGATTGCAAAGTCGGCCGAATTCTTCAGCTTTGGGACCAACGACCTCACCCAGACGACGATCGGCATCAGCCGCGACGATGCCGGGCGCTTCCTGACGCAATATGTCGACAAGGGGATTTTCGTCACCGATCCTTTCGTCAGCCTTGATGTCGAGGGCGTCGGCCAGCTGATCGAGATCGCTGCCGAGCGGGGACGCGGCACGCGCGACGGCATCAAGCTCGGCATCTGTGGCGAACATGGCGGCGATGCGCCGAGTATCCGCTTCTGCGAGCAGACGGGTCTCGACTATGTCAGCGCCTCGCCGTACCGTGTGCCCATCGCGCGGCTCGCGGCGGCGCAGGCGGCGCTGAAGGCGTAGCCGCCCGCGCGCCGCAGGGGCGAAGAGAGGGGAGGCCGCATGCAGCGTTGGCACCGCTTTGCAATCGCGATTTCGGGTGGACTTCTGCTTGGTCTCGGCGCGGCATGGGCTGTCACCGGCGGAGGGCTTCGCGGTGGCTCGATCACAAACGGGGTGTGGTCGACCTCACTTGGCTATGGGACGAAGGCGACCGATCCGCTGACCCGCGCCGCGGTCGCGCGCGCAGGCTTGCTCGCGCTCCCGGCGAAAGAGACCGTCTATTGGATGGCGCGCACCGACAGCACGGGCGCCCCGCTCGACGGCAATTGCCGCTACCGCCTTTCGGGTCCCCAACTCGATGCGCGCTGGTGGAGCGTCACCCTCTATGACACCGACGGCTATCTCGTCGACAATGACGCGCGGATATGGTCGGTCAACGGTGCAAACGTGGCAAGCGACGACGACGGCCGGTGGCGCGTGACAATATCGCCGGACAAACCGTCCGAGGGCGCGTGGCTGCCGGGCGCGGCCGGGCAACCCTTTCACCTGACGCTGCGCATGTACAATCCGGGTTCGGCTTTCCGGGCCGATCCGCGCGCGGCGGAGCTTCCAACCATCGTCAGGGAGGAGTGTTGAGATGCGTGCGTGGCTGCACCCGCTCGCGCTCGGCCTTCTGGTCGCCGTCATCGCTGCCTGGGCCGGCGTTGCGGCAATCCCCTATGCAATGATGGGCGCGGCGATCGACCGGGTCGGCGAAGGCGGCATGAACCGCATGACGCACGGCAATCTCGCGACACCCGCGCGCCAGCCGGTCGTGCGGCCCAGCCCCGACCTGGCTTATTCGATCTGCCCCTTCGATCTTGGCGAAGGCCCGGTCGCGATTGACGTCGTTCCGGTGCCGGACCGTTACAGCTCGCTCAGCATCTTCGACGCCGCCACCGATGTCGTTTTCGTTCGGAACGACGTCGAGGCGGATGGAAAGCCTTATCGAATCGTCGTGGCGCGCGAGGGGCAGGAGGTCCCTGCAGACGCCGAAGTCGTGCGCGTCGGGCACGATAGCGGCATCGCGTTGATTCGCCTGCTGCTTCGTGAACCCGGCGAAATCGGCGCGCTCGATGCGGCGCGCCGCCGCTCGTCCTGCGCACCCGTCACAAATCCGAAATAGGGGGTTGCGCGCCTGCGCCTCGCGCCTTAAAGGCGCCTCTCCACGCACCCGTAGCTCAGCTGGATAGAGCACCAGACTACGAATCTGGGGGTCGGACGTTCGAATCGTTCCGGGTGCGCCATTTCCTTTTTCTGGCAATTTGACGACGGTTCGTTCCCGCCATAGGCTGCGCGCCACGCCCTGTGCGGGCGGGCGCGTAGCGGTCGTTCAGGCTGCCTCGTGCAGCGACCTTTCGAAATAATCGGCGAGGCGTGCGAGCGCGTCGGCGCCGTCGCCGTGAAAGGTCGGTCCGTGCATCAATGCGAGCGTGCGCGGTGCAAGCCCGGCAAGGCGGCGGATCGTCGGCGCGGTGGCCGGGCCGACACTCGTCGAATGGAACGCGTCTTCGGCGGCGATGGCGGCGGGGACGATGTCATCGCGCGTTTCGGCCTGTTGCCCGAACTGGGTGAACAGGTCGCCGCAAAGCAGCGTCGCAGTCGTTTCCTCGAACATCACCCCCGATTCCCACGAATGGGGAACATGCGGCGTGTCGATATAGCGAAGGCGGTGGCGACCGGTCGTCACGACCTCGCCGTCCGCGAGCGCGCGCGGGGGCCGGTCGGCCAGATCGTTGAGCGAAATCGAGCAAGCCGTTTCGCCATGTACCACCTGGGCTTGCGGAGCGGCGGCGAGCCAGAGGTTCATCGCGCCGCATTCGTCGGCCTCGATATGGCCGAAGCCGATCCAGCGCAGCCGCTCGACAGGCATCAGGCGCGCCACCGCGTCGGAATAAAGCGGAAACATCCCCCGCTGGCCGGCATGGAAGAGCAGAGGTTCATCATCGAGGACAAGGAAGCTGTTGAAGGTGAAACCCTCGGGCGCGCCGATTTCGGGGACGGAAACCGACAAGCGAAAGATGCCGTCGGCAATTTCGGTGGTCTGGGCAGTCATGGACTCGGATCCTTACAATATTGACTACACATATGTGTGCATTTAAAATGACGACATGTCAAATGAGCTGCCGAAATGCCAGGAATCGCGTCGTCCATATCGACTGGGGAAGCGCGCCAAATCGCGCGAAGAGACGCGAAAGCGAATCGTCGAGGCGGCCATCGACCTCCACGGAAGCATTGGCCCCGCGCGAACGACTGTGGCGCAGATCGCGGAGCGGGCGGGTGTGCAGCGGCACACCTATTATGCGCATTTTCCGACCGAGTGGGATTTGTTCCTTGCCTGCTCGGGCACTTCGCTCGCACGCGACCCGCTGCCCGACCCGGAGGCGTTGCGCGGTGTGCCCGCAGGCGGCGAGCGCGTGCTGGCGGGACTGACGCGCTTATACGAATGGTTCGCGCGCAACGAGCAGCTTGCCGGCTGCGTCCTGCGCGATGCCGAACATCACGAACTGACCCAGCAGATTACGGCGCTGCGCATGACGCCATCGTTCGAAGCTGCCGCGGCCATCATGAGCGAGACTCTCGGTCCGCGCGCCGGTTCCCTGCTGGCGGTTGCGCTCGCCTTTCCGACATGGCGAACGCTTGGGCAAATGCTTGGGTGCGCGGAAGCGGCGGAGTTGATGCGCGATGCCATTTTGGGGGTCGACGGCGACGAAGCGGAACCAGCGGCGCGCTCGCGCATCACATAGCTATGCGCCTTGCCATCGGGGGGCTATTCGGACACGCGACTATATATGGCCCGCCGCCTGGCGAGGCGAGGAAAGGGAAGAGGGATGAGCGAACCGATCGTCACGGTCGATATCGGCGGCACCCATGCGCGCTTCGCCATTGCCGAAATTGCAGGCGGTCGGTGCGTCTCGCTCGGCGAAGCGACGACGCTGCACACCGACGACCATGCGAGTTTCCAGACCGCCTGGCAGGATTTCGAGCAGCGGCAGGGCGGTAGTTTGCCGAAAAGCGTCGCCATCGCCATCGCGGGGCCGACGCGCGGCGAAATTATCCGCTTTACCAACAACCCCTGGATCATTCGCCCCGCGCTGATCGGCGAGAAGCTCGGCGTCGACCACTATACACTTGTCAATGATTTCGAGGCGGTGGGCCATGCCGCGGCGCAGGCGGGAAGCGAATATTTCGAACATCTTGCGGGTCCCGACCAGCCGTTTCCAGAGCGCGGGACGATCAGCGTCATAGGCCCCGGCACCGGGCTTGGCGTCGCGCATGTCTGGCGCGACGGCAACGATTATCGGGTGCAGGCGACCGAGGGCGGGCATATCGATTTCGCGCCGCTCGACATCATCGAAGACGCGATCCTCGCCCGGCTGCGCAAACGCCATCGCCGCGTGTCTGTCGAGCGCGTCGTGTCGGGGCCCGCAATTGTCGATATTTACGAGACGCTTGCGAGCATGGAAGGCCGCGCGGTCGAACAGCTCGATGACCGCGAAATCTGGACGCGCGGGATGGAAGGGAGCGACAGTCTCGCCGCGGCGGCGATCGACCGTTTCTGCCTGTCGCTGGGCAGCGTCGCGGGCGACCTCGCCCTCGCGCAGGGGGCGAGCGGCGTGGTGATTGCCGGCGGTCTCGGCCTGCGGATTCGCGATCAGCTTGTCCGGTCCGGCTTTCCCGAACGCTTTGTCGCAAAGGGGCGGTTCGAAAATTTCATGGCTGCAATCCCGGTCAAGCTGATCACCCACCCGCAGCCCGGCCTGTTCGGCGCGGCAGCGGCATTTGCGCGGCAGTACGGCTGAAAAATTCCGCTGGCGAAAGGCCGCGAAAATCGGCAGCTAGGGCGCATGAGTACACGCCCCGTCCTCGGCATCATCGCCTGCAACCGCATGGTCGGGACCGAGGTCGCGCAGACGGTTATCAACCGCTATGCGACAGCGGCGATGCGCTATGCCGATTGCGCGGCGCTGATCGTCCCGTCGCTCCCGGAGTTGATGCATGCTGACGAGATCGTGGGTCGGCTCGACGGCGTTCTGCTCACCGGGACGCCGTCGAACATCGAACCTGCGCGCTATGGCGAGGCGGATGCGGGCGAGGGGCCGTTCGATCCCGACCGCGACCGCATGATGCAGCAGCTGGTCGATGCGGTGATTTCGGCGCAGCGGCCGCTGTTCGGCATCTGCCGCGGCTTTCAGGAGATCAACGTCGCGCTCGGCGGGACCTTGCGCCGCGATACGTCGGCAAGCGGCGACCTTTTGCCACATCATGCGCCCGATGGCGTCGATTTCGACGCGATGTTCGATCATCGGCACCGCGTCGAATTGGTCGAGGGGGGGCTGCTTGCAACCGCCTATGGCGACACGGCGCTCGACGTGAACTCGGTTCATTTCCAGGGAGTCGGCCGGCTTGCCGACGGATTGACAGTCGAGGCGCACGCAGCCGACGGGCTGGTCGAAGCCTATAGTGCTCGCCCCAACGGCGCGCCGCTGCTCGCTGTGCAGTGGCATCCCGAATGGCAGACTGATGACAACTCACAAAACCAGACCTATTTTCGTCTGCTGGGTCGCGCGCTAAGAGGCGAATTATGAACCGCCGCATCACCCGCTATAATCGCTATCTCGCGCGGCTTGGCTTTTCGCCCTGATCGTTCGGAGTCCGGCTCTACCCGTTCCCGAAATTTCAGGAGTTCAGACATGCCCCGCAATCACGACATCGCCGAACTGCGCCGTCTCGACGTCGCACACCATCTTCCCGCGCAGGCCGACTGGGCCGAGATTGAGGCTTTGGGCGGCAGCCGTATCATCACCCATGCCGAGGGCGCCTATATCACTGATGGTGACGGCCACCGCATCCTCGACGGTATGGCGGGCCTCTGGTGCGTCAACGTCGGCTATGGCCGCGAGGAGCTGGTCGAGGCGGCGGCGGCGCAGATGCGCGAACTGCCCTTCTACAACACCTTCTTCAAGACCGCGACGCCGCCGACGGTGACGCTCGCGGCCAAGATCGCCAGCCTCACCCAGAACCGCCTGCCGCATGTCTTTTTCAACGCCTCGGGCAGCGAGGCGAACGACACGGTGTTCCGCATGGTGCGCCATTATTGGAAGCTGAAAGGCGAGCCGAAGCGCACCGTCTTTATCAGCCGCTGGAACGCCTATCATGGCTCAACCGTCGCGGGGGTCTCGCTCGGCGGGATGAAGGCGATGCACGCGCAGGGCGATCTGCCGATCCCCGGCGTCGAACATGTTCGCCAGCCTTATTTCTTCGGCGAAGGCCAAGGGATGAGCGAGGAGGAGTTCTGCGACGCCTGTGTGCAGGCGATCGAGGACAAGATCCTGGAGGTCGGCCCCGAAAATTGCGCGGCCTTCATCGGCGAGCCGGTGCAGGGCGCGGGCGGCGTCATCATCCCGCCCAAAGGCTATTGGCCGAAGGTAGAGGCCGTGGTGCGCAAATATGGCCTGCTGCTCGTCGCCGACGAAGTCATCTGCGGCTTCGGTCGCACCGGCAAGATGTGGGGGCATGAGGTGATGGGGTTCACCCCCGACCTGATGCCGATGGCGAAGGGATTGTCGTCGGGCTATCTCCCAATCTCGGCGACGGCGGTCGCGAGCCACGTCGTCGACATGCTCAAGACCGGCGGCGACTTCGTCCACGGCTTCACCTACTCGGGGCATCCGGTCGCGGCGGCGGTCGCGCTCAAGAATATCGAGATTATCGAGCGCGAGGGGCTGGTCGAGCGGACAGGGAACGTGACCGGTCCGCATCTGGCGAAGGCGCTCGCGACGCTGAACGATCACCCGCTGGTCGGCGAAACGCGCTCGATCGGGCTGCTCGGTGCGGTCGAGATCGTCGCGGACAAGGACAGTCGCGCGCGGTTCGGTGGCGCCGAAGGGACTGCCGGACCGATGGCGCGGGACGCTTGCATTGCGAACGGGCTGATGGTGCGCGGCATCCGCGATAGCCTGGTCATGTGCCCACCACTCATCATCACGACCCAACAGATCGACGAGATGGTTGCCATCATCCGCAAATCGCTCGATGAAGTGATGCCCAAGCTCCGTGCGCTCTGAACCCGAAGGACCAACTCCCTATGCCCTCTGGCCTTTTTGCCCTGCTCGACGATGTCGCGACGATCGCCAAGGTGGCGGCGGCGAGCGTCGACGACATCGGTGCCGCGGCATCGCGCGCGGGGGTGAAGGCTGCCGGGGTGGTGGTCGACGATGCCGCGGTGACGCCTCGCTACGTCACCGGCTTTACGCCCGACCGCGAGCTGCCGATCATCTGGCGGATCACCAAAGGATCGCTGTTCAACAAGCTGGTGCTGATACTGCCGGCGTTGCTGCTGCTGTCCGAGGTCGCGAAATGGGCGATCACACCGCTGTTGATGCTCGGCGGCATCTATTTGTGCTTCGAGGGTGCAGAAAAGGTTTGGCATAGCTTTCACAAGCCAAAGCATACGCTGGCCGAAAAGGCCGCCATCGTCGCCGACAAGGACCATGAAGAGTCGATGGCCAAAGGGGCGATCCGCACCGATTTCATCCTGTCGGCCGAAATCATGGTCATCGCGCTCAACGAAGTGCTTGCCGAGCCGCTTGGTATGCGCGCCGCGACGCTGGCGCTCGTCGCGGTGGTGATCACCGTCGCGGTCTATGGTGTCGTCGGATTAATCGTGAAGATGGACGACATCGGCCTGCATATGGCGGGGGCGGGATCTTCGCTTCGCCGCTCGGTGGGGCGGGGGCTGGTCAATGTGATGCCAAAGCTGCTTGCCGCGCTTGCGACGATCGGTACCGCCGCGATGTTGTGGGTCGGCGGACAGATATTCCTCCACGGGCTCGACGAATATCATATCGGCAATATCGGGCACGGCTTACAAGATTTCGCCCATGGCGTGGCTGGCGGGCTGCCCGGCGCGGGCGTGTGGGAATGGATCATCAACGCTGCGGGCGCGGGGCTGTTCGGGCTGGCGCTCGGCGGAGTGATCGTCGGGATGCTGCACCTGGTGCCGGGAAAGGCCAAAGCGGCCGCTGCACACTGAACGCGTTGTTTCGGCCTTATTGGGGATATGCGATCGGCGCCGGATGATGTCCGGCGCCACCAAGGGTCAAAGATATTTCTTCGTCACCAGCTTCGCGCCCTCGTCTTCGCGCAGCCCGACGCCGATTGACGCGCGCACGGCGTCGCTTTCGGAACTGGCGACCGGATAGGCGCAATAGTCGGCGGCATAAAAGGCGCTCGGTCGATGGTTGCCCGACAGGCCGATGCCGCCGAAAGGCGCCGCCGAAGACGCGCCATTGGTAGGCCTGTTCCAGTTGATCACCCCGGCACGCGCATTGGCCCAGAATTGGTCGTACAGCTGCGGCGTCCCGCCGATCAGCGATGCCGAAAGGCCGAAGCTCGTATTGTTCGCCTCGGCAATCGCGGCCTCAAAGCTGTCGACGCGAACGACCTGAAGCAACGGCCCGAACAGTTCGACATCGGGGCGCTCGGCCATGCCGGTAACGTCGATGATTCCAGGAGTCAGGAAAGGGCGATCGGCGATGGGCCGCGACATATGGCGGACGACGCGGCCGCCGTTCGACATCAGGATCAGGAAATTCTCGGTCAGATGATCCGCCGCCTCATTGTCGATCACCGGCCCCATATAGGGGGCGGGATCGGCATGCGGGTGGTCGACGATCAGCCGTCCGGCGAGTGTCTTGACCTCATCGAGCAAAGGTTCGGCCAGTCCCTGCTTGACGATCAGGCGGCGCGCGTTGCTGCACCGCTGACCCGCGCTGAGAAAGGCCGACTGGACGACAAGAATTGCCGCGGTGTGCAGGTCGGCGGTGTCCCACACGATAATCGGGTTATTGCCGCCCATTTCGAGCGCGAGCATCTTGCCCGGCTGCCCTGCAAACTGACGGCTGAGGGCAACGCCGGTCGTCGCCGATCCGGTGAACAGCAGACCGTCGATCGCCGGATGCGCCGCGAGCGCCTTACCTTGTTCGGGGCCACCGACGACGAGGCGGAACACCTCTTCGGGCACGCCCGCGCTGTGGAACAGCTCGACGAGCTTGGCGCCGACCGCGGGCGTCTTTTCGGACGGCTTGAACACGACCGAATTGCCTGCGAGCAATGCGGGAACGATATGTCCGTTGGGCAGGTGCGCCGGGAAATTATAGGGACCCAGTACCGCGAGCGTCCCGTGCGGCTTGTGGCGAACCGCATTGCGCAGGCCCATCGCGCCTTCGATGCGGCGGTTCGGCGTGCGTTCGGCATAGGCCTTGATCGAAATATCGACCTTGTTCGCAACGCTTTCGACCTCGGTCCGCGCTTCCCACAAGGGCTTTCCCGTTTCGCGCGCGATCAGGTCGGCGAGCGTCTCGCTTTCGGCCTTCACCCGGTCGACGAAGCGGCGCAGCGTCTCACTGCGATAGGTGACGGCCTTCGACGCCCATTCGGGCCACGCCCGTCGCGCGGCTTCGACTTCGCGGTCAACATCGCTCACCGCGCTGCGCCACAGTTCTTCGCCGGTTGCGGGTTCGAAAGAAATGAGCGCGTCGGTCATGGTTGACCGCCTCTTATCCGCGAAATCGGGGTCGGGCAACCGCGGCCGCCACGGACCGCTTGCACCCCGGCGCGTCGTTCGCGATAGACAGGGCCGAATCCGCTACACCGGCGGGCGCGCAAAGGGGAAGCAATATTTCGGCGATGCAGGACGGAGAGCGCGACTGGACCGACCGTTACTGGTGGTCCGCCGACGGAGTGCGGCTGCACGCGCGTGTCTATGACGGACCGCCGGAAGCAGCCCCTGCGCCGCCCATCCTCTGCATGCCCGGCCTGGCCCGCAATGCCCGCGATTTCGAAACACTTGCACCGCATCTCGCGCGGCGGCGGCAGGTGGTCGTCGTCGAGTTTCGCGGACGCGGCGAAAGCGCTTATGCAAAGGATCCGATGACTTATGTGCCGCTGACCTATGTTCAGGATGTGGCGGCCATGCTCGACGAATTCGGCCTGTCTCGGTTCGCCGCAATCGGCACGTCGCTCGGAGGGCTGGTCGCGATGCTCATCGCGGCGACCATGCCGGGCCGTCTTGTCGGCGCGGTGCTCAACGACGTCGGGCCCGAGCTCGAGACTGCGGGGCTCGAGCGTATTCGCGACTATATCGGCAGCAGCGGCAGCCAGCCGACCTGGATGCACGCGGCGCGGGCTTTCTCCGAACTCAACGGCGCGATTTATCCCGATTATCGCATCCACGACTGGTTGCGCGTCACCAAGCGGACGCACCGGCTGACGCCGGAGGGGCGAATAGTCACCGATTATGACAAGCAGATCGCGGCGCCGCTGCGCGCGCCGGGCGGCGCCGAGGCGGGGGTCGATCTGTGGCCCGCCTATCACGCGCTGGGCAACGCGCCGGTACTGATCCTGCGCGGCGCGCTGTCGGACATATTATCGCAGCGTGCCGCGCAGAAAATGGCTGGCGAGCTGCCGAACGCCCGGCTCGTCGAAGTTCAGCGCGTCGGCCACGCGCCGACGATGGACGAACCCGAAGCGCGCGCGGCGATCGATACATGGGTCGCGGGGCTTCCGGGCGAATGATGTGGACCGGCGAATATGCCGAACGCGAGGGGCCATTTCGCATCATTCACCTCCATTCGAGCTTTTCGCTGGGCGGGAAGGAGGCGCGTGCCGTCCGTTTGATGAACCTGATGGGCGAGCGGGCCGAACATACGATCCTGTCGGCGGTTCCCGGCGCGCTGGATGCGCGCGACGCGATCGCCCCGGGTATTGTTGCGCATTTCCCGACCGATGCTCCACCGCTCGCGGGGCGGCCTTCGCTTGCGCGTTTCCGAAAGTTGGCGGCCTATATCTATGATTTCGACCTCGTGCTCAGCTATAATTGGGGCGCAATGGACGGGGCGATGGCGCACCGTCTCTATTGGGACCGCTGGTGGAACATGATGCCTCCGTTTCTCATCCACCATGAGGACGGGTTCAACGAAGACGAGAGCGTCAAGCGCAACTGGAAGCGTAACCTGTACCGCCGCCATGCGCTGCGCACCGCGTCAAGGCTGGTCGTCCCCTCGGAACTGCTGGGCGGGATCGCGAGGCGGGAATGGAAGGTTCCAGCCGATCGTGTCGAGTTGATCCGCAACGGGATCGATGTCGGCTCCTATGCCCGTGGGCCATCGCTATCGATTCCAGGATTCGAGCGGACAGACGGCGAGGTCGTGATCGGCACCGTGGCGGGGCTGCGCAAGGTGAAGGACCTTCCGCGCCTCGTACGCGCAGTGGCTACGTTGCCCGATCATGTGCGGCTGGTCATCGTCGGCGAGGGGCCGGAGCGGGCGGCGATCGCGGCCGAGGCCGAGCGTTGCGGAATAGCGGATCGTGTGGTGCTCGCAGGCTTCATGCCCGAACCTGCACGATGGATCGGGCATTTCGACATGCTCGCCCTGTCGTCGCTGAGCGAACAGGCGCCGATAGCGGTCATCGAGGCGATGGCGGCCGGTTTGCCTGTCGTCAGCCCGGATGTCGGCGACGTCGCCTCGATGGTGGCGCCGATCAACCGGTCGTTTGTGGTGGCTGGCGAGGCGGAGTATCGTGCAGCCCTTGCGCAGATGGCGGCGGACGCCGGACAACGCAGGCGCATTGGTGAAGCCAATCGGGCCGCCGCCGCCGAGCGCTTTGACGAAACAAGGATGGTCGCGAGCTACCAAAAGCTCTATGCTCGCGCGCTTGATGGATATGATGTTTTCACTGGGCGTTTCCTAGGCATTGATTGACATAGCGAGCCGCGTGCCGCTTACGGAAACGGCAAATGGGGGCTGGCACCGCCAGGGCGCCGGCGGAGAGAAAGAGGTTTAGAGTGTTCAAAGGTTTGAAGCCCATTCTTTACGGCGGGCGTGAAGTGTGGCCGCTTGTCGAAGGCGGAAAAGGCGTTTCGGCAACCAATCATATGTCGAGCGGCGCATGGGCTGCGGCCGGAGGCATCGGGACCGTTTCGGCGGTCAATGCCGACAGCTATGACGCCGAGGGCAAGATCATTCCGCAAGTCTATCGCGCGCTGACGCGAAAGGAACGGCATGAGGAACTGATCCAATATGCGATCGACGGTGCCGTCGAACAGGTCAAGCGCGCCTATGACGTCGCGAGCGGCAAGGGCGCGATCAACATCAACGTGCTGTGGGAAATGGGCGGCGCGCAGCGCGTGCTCGAAGGCGTGCTCGAACGCACCAAGGGCCTTGTCACCGGCGTCACCTGCGGCGCGGGCATGCCCTACAAACTCAGCGAAATCGCCGCGCGGCACAATGTCCATTATCTGCCGATCATCAGTTCCGCACGCGCCTTCCGTGCGCTGTGGAAGCGCGCCTATCACAAGGTTGCGCATCTGATGGCGGCGGTGGTGTATGAGGACCCCTGGCTTGCAGGCGGTCACAACGGCCTGTCGAACGCAGAAGATCCACGCAAACCCGAAGATCCTTATCCACGCGTCAAGGCGCTGCGCGACACGATGCGCGCCGAAGGCATCGCCGACGATGTGCCGATCGTCATGGCCGGCGGCGTCTGGTATCTGCGCGATTGGGAGGACTGGATCGACAATCCCGACCTTGGCCAGATCGTCTTCCAATATGGCACGCGGCCGCTGCTTACCGAAGAAAGCCCGATTCCACAGGAATGGAAAGACCGGCTGCGCACGCTCGATGAAGGCGATGTGCTTCTTCACCGTTTCTCGCCGACGGGCTTTTATTCGAGCGCGGTGCGCAATCCGTTTTTGCGCGATCTCGAAGCGCGGTCGGAACGTCAGATTCCCTATTCCAAGCAGGAAGCGGGCGACCATGTCGTTCAGCTCGACGTCGGCGTGAAGGGCAAGAATTTCTGGGTAACGCCGCACGACCGCGACCGCGCGCGCGATTGGGTGGCCGAGGGCTATACCGAAGCGCTGAAAACACCGGACAATACGGTCGTTTTCGTCACCGACACCGACAAGGCGGTGATCCGCAAGGACCAGGCCGACTGCATGGGCTGCCTGTCGCATTGCGGTTTTTCGGCGTGGAAGGACCATGACGATTATTCGACCGGCTATCTCGCCGATCCCCGCAGCTTCTGCATCCAGAAAACGCTGCAGGACATCGCGCACGGCGGCGACGTCGAACAGAATCTGATGTTCGCGGGCCACGCCGCGTTCAACTTCAAGACCGACCCATTCTACTCGAACAATTTCACCCCGACGGTGAAGCAGCTGGTCGATCGGATTCTGACGGGGGATTGATCTTCTTTCGTCGCCTCCGCGAAGGCGGTGCCGCAGGGCGCCTTGCCGAGCCGTGCTGCGTAAACCGATAGCGGCCCGCCTTCGCCGAGACGTGGCGCCTTAAACCCATCCCTCCAGCACCTGGTCGGGCGGCCGGTGCCCGTCGCACCAGGCGCGGATATTGGCGATCACCTTTTCGCCCGACGCCTCGCGCCCTTCGATCGTGGCGGAGCCGAGGTGGGGGAGGAGTACGACATTGTCGAGGGCGAGGAGGTCGGGGTCGACCGCGGGTTCGTGCGTATAAACGTCGAGTCCTGCGCCCGCGATGCGGCCGGTCTTCAATGCCGCGATCATCGCCTTTTCGTCGACGATCTCGCCGCGTGCGGTGTTGATCAGATAGGCCGTGCGCTTCATCGCGGCGATGCGCGCGGCATTGACCATTTCGTGCGTTTCGCTGGTGTGCGGGCAGTGAATCGTCACCACGTCGCTGATCCTGAGCAGCGTGTCGATGCTCGCATGATAGCTCGCACCGAGTTCTTCCTCGACAGCGGCGGGCAGGCGCTTTCGGTTGTGATAGTGGATCGACAGGCCAAAGGCACGCGCGCGCCGCGCGACGGCGAGGCCGATGCGTCCCATGCCGATGATACCGAGCAGCTTGCCGCCGACGCGGTGGCCGAGCATCGCGCTCGGCGCCCAGCCTTGCCATTTGCCGGAGCGCATCAGTTTCTCGCCCTCGGCGAGCCGGCGCGGGACCGACAGAATCAGCGCCATCGTCATGTCGGCGGTGTCTTCGGTAAACACTCCCGGCGTGTTCGACACCATGATGCCTTTGGCGCGCGCCGCCGCGAGGTCGATATGGTCGACCCCCGCGCCGAAATTGGCGATCAGCTTGAGCCGTTCGCTTGCGGCGTCGATGATCTCGGCATCGATGCGGTCGGTGACCGTCGGGACGAGAACGTCGCAATCGCTCACCGCGGCCTTCAATTCATCGACCGTGAAGGCGTGGTCGTTTGCCGACAGCGCGACGTCGAACAATTCGGCCATGCGGCCCTCGACATGTGGCATCAACTGGCGGGTCACGACGACGCGCGGGCGCTTGGGTCGAGGGGAGTCGGTCATGCGCGTCGATAGAGCGCGCCGACGCGCGGGGGTCAAGAGGGCGAGGCGCATCGCGGCTGTGGATGAATGCCTTCGAACGCGCGGCGAACGGTTGAAAAGCCGGGCCGATTTTGACAAGGCTGGGGGATGACCCGCCGTCTTATCGTTTCAGCGCTTGCGATGATCGTCGCCGCAGGACCGGCCGTGGCACAATCCGATCCCGAACTGCCCTATTGGGCATCGATCAATGTGGACGAGGCGCGGATGCGCAAGGGACCGTCGCCCGACGTGCCGGTGATATGGGAATATCGCCGCAAATATCTGCCGGTGAAGGTCGTCGCGCGTCACGAAAACTGGCGCAAGATTGAGGATCCCGACGGTACGCAGGGGTGGATGGCGGCGCGGCTGCTCAGCCGCGCGCGCACGGCGATCGTCACCGGCGAGGTGCGACCGATGCGCGAATCCGCCGATCCGGCCGCACCAATTGCCTACCGCGCCGAACCCGGCGTCGTCGGGCGTATCAGCGATTGCAAGGACGGCTGGTGTCTGTTCGACGTCAAAGGGCGCAAGGGCTGGATTCAGACCAGCCATATTTGGGGCGACTGAGCGCGCGGGCGGTTTTGGCGGTTTTCAAGGCAAGAGCGGTCCCGATATTTCCCGCGTTACGCCATTGCGAGATCACATCCTCCGCGTCGATCGATCTTCCGCATCAGCCCTGGAGTAACGCGCTGGTCGCCGCCACGACGTCAACCTGACGCATCAGGCTTTCGCCGACAAGAAAGGTCCTGACGCCGCTTTGGGCGAGGCGCTGGCAGTCGGCGTGCGTTGCGATTCCGCTTTCGCCGACGAGCAGGGTCTCGGGCGGAACGAGCCTTGCCAGCCGTTCGGTGACGCCCAGGTCGGTTTCGAAGGTGCGGAGGTCGCGGTTGTTGACGCCGATCAGGCGCGACCGGAGTGTTCCCAGCGCGCGGTCGAGTTCGGCCTCATCGTGAACCTCGACGAGCACGTCCATTTGGCGTTCGATCGCCGCGGCCTCGATCTCGCGCATCGCGCCGTCGTCGAGCGCGGCGACGATGATCAGGATCGCGTCGGCGCCGATTGCGCGCGCTTCGGCGACCTGCCACGGGTCGATCATGAAATCCTTGCGGAGGACGGGGAGGGCGCAGGCGGCGCGCGCGGCTACCAGATAATCCTCATGCCCCTGAAAATAAGGCGCGTCGGTAAGCACCGACAGGCACGCCGCGCCGCCGGCGGCATAGGCGCGAGCGTGGTCGACTGGATTGAAATCGGCTCGTATCAAACCTTTGGAAGGCGAAGCTTTTTTGATTTCGGCGATGAGGGCGAAGCCGCCCGCGTCGATTTTGGCCTGAAGCGCCGCGTGGAAGCCGCGCACCGGCGACGCCGCCACCGCGTCGAGATCGGCGACGCTGCGCATCTTGCGGCGTTCGGCGACCTCGCCCGCCTTGGTTTCAAGAATCTGCGTGAGCTTGTTCATTTATAGGCGATCCAGCAGTTGAGCAGCGCGTTGGCGAGCCCCTTGTCGATGGCTTCGGCGGCTTCCTCGACCCCGTCGACCAGCGTGTCGACCGCGCCCGCGACCACCAGCGCCTCGGCGGCGTTATAGAGCACTGCGTTGCGATAGGCGCCGGTTTCGCCCTGGAACAGCGCGCGGAGCGCATTGGCATTATGCGTAGCATCGCCGCCGCGGAGCGCTTCGACGGGGTGCGACGGGAGGCCCGCGTCAGCGGCATGGCTGCGCTGCATTCGCACGCCGTCGGGGGTGACGACCGCCACCTCGTTGCCGCCCGCGAGCGAGAGTTCGTCGAGCCCCTCGTCGCCCGAAACGACGCGCGAATGTTCGGTGCCGAGCCGGTATAGCGCCTCGGCATAGACGGGGACATAGGCGGGCCGCGCGATGCCGACGAGCTGGCGGGTGACGCGCGCGGGGTTGGCGAGCGGGCCCATGAGGTTGAAGATGGTGCGGCGGCCGAGCGCCTTGCGGATCGGCATGATGCGCTTCATCGCCGGATGATGATGCGCGGCGAAAAGGAAGCAGATGCCAAGGTCGGCGAGCTGCGCCTCCGCATTGGCGGCGGCGCGGTCCATGTCGAGGCCCAGCGCCTCAAGCGTGTCGGCGGCGCCTGCTTTCGACGATGCCGCGCGATTTCCGTGCTTTGCAACCGGAACTTCGCACGCGGCCACAACGATCGCGACGGCGGTCGAGACGTTGAGCGTGTGGTGGCCATCGCCGCCGGTGCCGCACACGTCGATTGCGCCCGCGGGCGCCGCAATCGGGATCAGCCGGTCGCGCATCGCCTGCGCCGCGGCGGCGATTTCGGTCGCCGTCTCGCCGCGATCCGACAGTGCCGCGAGGAAGGCCGCAACCTCGTCGTCGCTGCCGCCGCCGTCGAGCATCGTCGCAAAGGCGAACGCCGCCTCGTCCGCGCCCAGAAAGGCGGCGGGGTCGGGAAAGGGACCGAAGCGGCTCATGCGCGCTGCAGGTCGGCGACGGGCAGCCCCGCGATCCGCAGATAATTGGCGAGCATCGCATGGCCATGCTCGGTCGCGATGCTTTCGGGGTGGAATTGCACGCCGTGGAGCGGCAGCTCCGCGTGGCGAAAGCCCATCACGGCGCCATCGTCGCTGGTCGCGTTGATGACGAGGTCGTCCGGAATATCGACGACCTCGAGGCTGTGGTAGCGCGTCGCGGTGAGCGGCGAGGGCAGTCCCTCGAACAGGCCGCTGGCGTCATGGCAGACGGGCGAGGTCTTGCCGTGCATCAGATGCCCGCGCTGCACCGTGCCGCCGAAATGCTGGCCGATCGCCTGATGCCCGAGACACACGCCGAGCAGCGGCCGCCGCGCCTCGGCACAGGCGGCGACAAGATCAAGGCTGATACCCGCCTCGTTCGGCGTGCAGGGGCCGGGCGAGATGAGGAAACCCGCGGCGTTGCTCGCCATCGCATCGGCGGCGGTGAGCGCGTCGTTGCGCACGACGCTGACCTCTGCGCCCAGCTCGATCAGATAATGGACGAGGTTGAAGGTGAAGCTGTCGTAGTTATCGATGACGAGGATCATGGGGTGGGCCTGTCGAAGGCAATGAATCGGGAACGGGCGAAGGGCGGTTGGCTTACCCTCTCATACCAATTCGCCGCGAAATTGGGGAGGGACCCGAGCAGGGCGAGCAGCGGGTGCCATTTGTCCATTTCTTCGTGGAAAATCCAATAGCGCTCTTCGCAAGATATCTCACAGCAGATCAGGTCGGACGTCAGCTCGTCGCGCTTGAAAAAGGTGACGCGGCGGATGTCGTCGGACGTGAAAGCGGCGAGCTGACTCATTGCCCATATCCCGGCGTACCCGCAAGTCGCACCGCTTCGCGCGCTGCGGCGAAAAGTGCGCCGGCCTTGGCCTCGCATTCGCGCTGTTCATAGGCGGGGTCGCTGTCGGCGACGATGCCTGCGCCCGCCTGGACATGCATGACACCATCCTGGACGATCGCGGTGCGCAGGACGATGCAGCTGTCCATATTGCCGTCGGGGGCGAAATAGCCGACTCCGCCCGCGTAAGGCCCGCGCGCGTCGGCTTCGAGTTCGGCGATGATCTGGCACGCGCGCACCTTTGGCGCGCCGCTGACGGTGCCGGCGGGAAAGCCCGCGAACAGTGCGTCGATCGCGTCCTTGTCGGGCGCGAGGCGGCCGATGACGTTCGACACGATGTGCATGACATGGCTGTAAAATTCGACCGTATAGCTGTCGGTGACGGTCACGCTGCCGCCGACCGACGCGCGGCCGACGTCGTTTCGACCGAGGTCGAGCAGCATCAAATGCTCGGCGCGCTCCTTTGGATCCGCGAGCAGGCTTTCGCGATTCTCGACATCTTCCGCGCTCGTGCGGCCGCGCGGGCGCGTGCCGGCGATCGGGCGGATCGTCACCTCGCCATCCCTCACCCGAACGAGGATTTCGGGCGACGAACCGATGAGCGCGAAGCCGGGGAGGTCGAGGAAGTAGAGGAAGGGCGAGGGATTCACGCGGCGCAGCGCGCGGTAGAGATCGAAGGGCGGCAGGTCGAACGGGGTCGAAAAGCGCTGCGAGAGCACGACCTGAAAAATGTCGCCCGCGGCGATATAGTCCTTCGCCGTCGCGACCATTTCTGCAAAGCGGTCGCGCGGCGTCGCTGGCGCGGCGTCGATGGCGTCAGGGACAAGTGCGGTTTGGGCACGCTCGCCATGCGCGCTCGCGCTCGCCAGGCGTGCGGCGATGCTGTCGAGCCGGTCGGCGGTGTCGTCGATCATCCGGTCGATCGCGGCATCGGCATCGGGCCAGATCGGCGCAATCAGGAACAGCTCGTCGGCAAGCCGGTCGAAGACAAGGATCGTCGTCGGGCGCACGAACACCATGTCGGGCAGACCGAGCCCGTCGCCGTCCGCGCGCGGAATGCGTTCGACAAGGCCGATGGTTTCATAGGCGAAAAAGCCGACGAGCGTCGCGAGCGCCTTGGGTAATCCTTCGGGCACGTCGAAGCGGCATTCGGCGACGAGCGCGCGCAGCGCGTCGAGCGCCGGTCCATGAACGGGCATGAAGGCGTCGCGGTCGCTAGGCCAATTGCGGTTGATGCGCGCGGTATCGCCGCGCACCTCGAACAAAAGGTCGGGGTCGAGTCCGATCAGGCTATAGCGCCCGCGCGTCTCGCCGCTTTCGACCGATTCGAGCACCCAGTCGCCGCGACCCGCCTCGATCAGCTTGAGTGCCGCCGAGACAGGCGTTTCGACGTCGGCGATCAGGCGCTGCCAAACGACCGCGCCCTTGCCCTGCGCCAGCGCTTCGAGCGCGGCGGCGCGTCCTTCGAGGCTCATCGAACGCGCTATTCGGTCACCGGCGCGGTGCCGGTGAGTTCCTGGCGCAGCTGTTCGAGCAGCTCCTTGTTGATTTCGACCCCAGCGCGGCGCTTTGCCTCGGCGGCGAGCTGTTGGACGAACTCATTGCCGATGGCGGGGGCGAGCGGCTGGGCGATCGCGGCAACGCGCTGCGGCTCGATGCCCTTTGGATCGGGGCGCTCGACCTCGCCGAGCGAGAGCACCATCCAGCCCCGATTGCCGGGCACTTCAAGCGTTTTGACGCTGTTCTTTGCCATCGAGAAGAGGAGGGCGAGTTCGGGCGGGACCGGCTGACCGTTCTGGCCGAGTTCGCCGCGGCGGCCGCCGATGGTCTGGACGCTGCCGATGTTGGGACCGGCGGCAGCGACGGCGGCGGCGAACGCCTGCCCGCCCTCGACCGCCTTGACGATCGCGCGCGCCTTGTCGCGAGCGATCTTCTGCCCTTCGGAAAGGCGCCAGTCGGCGAGGAGTTCGCCGCGAATACGCGCGAGCGGCGGCGGCGCGGCCTGGACGATCGACTTCACGGCATAGACCGCAAATTTTTCATTCTCGACAAGCGTTGCGATCGAACCCTCGCCTTCGACCGCCGTCTGGAACGCCTGCTGGAGCATCGGTGCGAGTTCGGCGGGCAGGGTATAGCTGCCGTCGCCGACGACGCGGCCACTGGGCAGCAGGGCAGGGGTTTCGGTGACTTTCAGCCCGCGGTCGGCGGCGACTTCCTCGATCGACGCGCCGCCATTCACAGCGTCCTGGATGCCGTTATAGAAATCGACGATCGCCTCGTTCGCCTTGTTCTTTGCGAGTTCGGCGCGGATTTCGGGGGTGGCGTCGGCGAGTGAGCGAGCGGGGAGCGCGGTAACATCCTCGACGCGCGCCACCGCCCAGCCAAGACTCGTCTGCAGCGGACCGACAAGGTCGCCGCGACTTGCCGCATATGCGGCCTTTGCGGCGGCTTCGCCATTGGTTGCGGCATAGGCCGAACGGGTGAGGTCGCCCGTCGTCGTCGCGGTCAGACCCGATGTCTGGGCGGCGGGAAGTAACGCGGTGCCGCCGCGGACGCGTGCGGCGATGGCATCGGCGGTCGCCTTGTCGGGCGCGATCACCTGCGAAAAGCGGCGCGTTTCGCGCGCGGCATATTGGGCGGCGTTGGCCTTATAGACCTCGGCGACTTCGGCGTCGGTGACGGCGGCGGCGGGGGCCGCGCTCTTGTCGAACACCGCATATTGCAGCACGCGCCGCTCGGGAATTGTGTAGCGCGCGCGATTCTGAGTCAGATAGGTCTGGAGCGCCGCGTCGCCGGGGTCGGTCGAGGGGGCGAAGGGGCTCGCGGGGATGAAGGTCGCCTGGCCCCGGCGCTCTTCGAGGAGCAGCGCTGCATAGGGCTGAGCGAGCGATGTCGCGATGCGCGGAAGCGTGCCAACCGGCGAGGCAAGCTGTTCGGCCAGAAGTTGCTGGCGAATGTCGCGGCGCAGCTGCGCTTCGCTGATTCCGTTCTGTTGAAGGAATGTTTCGAAACGCGTCTGGTCGAAACTTCCAGAGACCCCCGCAAACGCCGGCAGGTCGGCGATGCGGCCGTCGACGAGCCGCTTGCTGACGCCGAAGCCGAGTTCTTTGGCGAATTGTTCGAAGGCCGCACCCTCGATCAGCTGATTCAGCGTCTGGTCAAGCCCGCCCGATTCGATGAAGGCTGTCATCGTCAGTCCGGGTTGCTGCTGGCGCGCATCGTTATAGGCAAGGCGGACGCGATCGCGCAGTTCGCCGACGCCGATATCGGTATCGCCGACGCGCGCCACGTTGGCGCCGCCGACTCCCCCGAAGCTTGAACTGCCCGTGACATCGCTGAGCGCGAAGGCAACACCGACGAGCACGACAAAGGCCAGCGCGATAAATTTGCCGATCGCGGAGGAGAAGAGATTGCGGATGGCGGTGATCATGAAGCGTCAGGTCTTTCGGCGAAGCGCGTGAAGCGCACGGATGCGGGCTGCTTTAGGCGCGCGGCGGTGCTGCATCAAGGCGGGAAAGCGCGATTTGCGCCATCGGCGTGCAGGCGGGTTCAGAGGCGCTTGCCTTTACGGCGCGCGGGCCGCTAGGGGCGGGCGACATCGGACAAGGCGGGAGGATCAGGATATGGCGCGGCGCAAATATATCGTCGGCAACTGGAAAATGAACGGCACAAAGGACGCCCTTGGCGAAGCGCGCGCGATTTTCGAAGCCGCGTCAAACAGGCAGGGTGTCGACGTGGCGCTTTGCCCGCCATTCACGCTGATCGGGCCGATGGTCGCGGAAATCTCCGACGCGGTCGTTGGCGCTCAGGACTGCCACGCTGCCGCATCCGGCGCATTCACCGGGTCCGTTTCTGCCGCCATGCTTTCCGATGCCGGCGCGGCGGTTACCATCGTCGGACATAGCGAACGGCGCGAGGCCTTTGGCGAGGCCGATAGTGACGTCAAGGCGAAGGCCGGGGCGGCGCTGGGCGCAGGGCTTGGCGTCATCCTTTGTGTGGGCGAGCCGCGCGACGTGCGCGAATCGGGCGGCGCGGTGGCGCATGTGCTGGCGCAGGTTGCAGGGTCGCTGCCGGACGATTTCGATCCCGCGCGCCTCGCAATCGCTTATGAGCCGATCTGGGCGATCGGCACGGGTTTGGTGCCGACGGTGGCCGACGTCGCCGAAATGCACGGCGCGATCCGAGGCGCCCTGGCCGAACGGATCGGCGCGGGCGCCGGGCAGCTGCGCATCCTTTATGGCGGTTCGGTGACGGGCGAGAATGCGGCGGAGCTGTTGTCGGCGGGTGATGTCGACGGGGCGCTTGTCGGCGGAGCGAGCCTGACTGCGGCGAAATTCGTGCCGATCATCGAGGCAGCCGCGGCGCTTTGAAAATCGTCGCCCCGCGAATGCGGGGTGGCGCCATCGATGTAGCGCCGACAATTCAGCGGCTCCCGGCTTCGCGGGGGCGACGTATGGGTTGAAGCTGCGGCGCTTCCTCTCTATGTGCGCCGCAGATGCGGTCCGCGTGGGGCCGCGCGCGTTTTCGGGAAAATTCGATGTCGAACCTGTTCACCTTTCTGCTCGTCGTCCAGGCGCTGATTGCCGCCGCGATGATTGCGGTCATCCTGATGCAAAAGTCGGAAGGTGGCGGTCTGGGCGTCGGCGGTAGCCCGGCGGGCCTGCTTTCGGCACGCGGCGCGGCCGATTTCATGACGCGCGCGACGACGGTTCTCGCGTGCATGTTCGTAGGTCTGTCGATCCTGCTCGCCGCAATGGCGTCGGTGGGCCGCGGCGGTTCGACAATCGATACCTCGCTGTCGAAGAGCGCTCAGACGCAGTCGAGCGGCGCAACGCCTTCGTCCCTGACCGGACCTGCGCAGCCGGCCCCCGATGCCACATCGACGGCAGCGCCCGCTCCGGCGACCGACGATCCACTTGCGGCAGCGGCGGCAGCGGCCACCGCGCAGGACGCCCCTGCAGAGGCGCCAGCAAAGAAATAAGCGGCGGCTTCGGCCTCGCACCATAGTCCGCGGGCGGCGGAATTTTTTTCCGCCGCAAGCGATTCGACGGCTTGCGCCGTCACCCTCCTGTTGAGTAAGTCTTTCCTCCCATGGCGCGGTTCATTTTTATCACCGGCGGCGTGGTCTCCTCCCTTGGCAAAGGTTTGATGGCGGCTAGCCTTGCGGCATTGTTGCAGGCGCGCGGATACCGCGTGCGCATCCGGAAGTTCGACCCCTATCTGAACGTCGATCCGGGCACGATGTCGCCCTATCAGCATGGCGAGGTCTATGTGACCGACGACGGGGCCGAAACCGACCTCGACCTCGGCCATTACGAGCGGTTTACCGGTGTTGCGGCGCGGCAGAGCGACAATGTCACCTCGGGCCGAATTTATCAGCAGATCATCACCAAGGAGCGCCGCGGCGACTATCTGGGCGCGACGGTGCAGGTGATCCCGCACGTCACCGACGCCATCAAGGAATTTGCCCGCGCCGACATCGACGACCTCGATTTCGTGCTGTGCGAGATCGGCGGCACGGTCGGTGACATCGAATCGTTGCCCTTTATCGAGGCGATCCGCCAGCTTCGCAACGAAGAGGGGCGCGACCGGACGCTGTCGGTCCATGTCACGCTGGTGCCCTATATCGCCGCTGCGGGCGAGCTGAAGACGAAGCCGACGCAACACAGCGTGCGTGAACTCGCGTCGCTCGGCGTCCAGCCCGACATATTGCTGTGCCGTTGCGAAAAGCCGTTGCCCGAGGGCGAGCGCGCGAAAATCGCGCAATTCTGCAACGTCCGCAAGGAAGCGGTGATTCCCGCGCTCGACGCCGACAGCATCTATTCGGTGCCGGTCCAATATCATGGCGAAGGACTCGACAGCGAAGTGCTGCGCGCCTTCGGCATTTCCGACGCACCCGAACCCGATCTGACGCGCTGGTACGACATCATGGACCGCAAGCGGCACCCCGAGGGCGAGGTGACGATCGGCGTGGTCGGCAAATATGTCTCGCTGCCCGACGCCTATAAATCGCTCAACGAGGCGTTGGTTCACGGCGGACTCGCGAATCGGGTGAAGGTCAATATCCGTTGGCTCGATGCCGAAATGTTCGAGCACGACGAGGAGCTTGCTGCGAACCTCGAACCGATGCACGGCATTCTCGTCCCCGGCGGCTTCGGCGAGCGCGGGTCGGAGGGCAAGATTGCGAGCGTGCGGTTCGCGCGCGAGCGCGGCGTGCCCTTTTTCGGCATCTGCCTCGGCATGCAGATGGCGTGTATCGAGGCGGCGCGGAATACGAGCGGGATCGCGGGCGCGTCGAGCAGCGAATTCGGCCCGACCGACGAGCCCGTTGTCGGCCTGATCACCGAATGGATGAGCGCCGAAGGCCTGCAAAAGCGCGGGGCCGACACCGACCTGGGTGGTACGATGCGGCTCGGTGCCTATGATGCCAAGCTGTCGCCGAACAGCCATGTCGCCGCCGTTTACGGCGCGCACGCCATCAGCGAGCGCCACCGTCACCGTTACGAGGTCAACGGCGCTTATCGCGACGCCCTGGAAAAGGGCGGGCTGGTCTTTTCAGGACTGTCGCCCGATGGCATGTTGCCCGAAATCGTCGAGCGGCCGGACCATCCGTGGTTCATCGGGGTGCAGTTCCATCCCGAACTCAAGTCGAAACCCTTTGATCCGCATCCGCTGTTCAAGGGCTTTATCGAGGCGGCGGTGCGGCAAAGTCGGCTGGTCTGACGCAGGCAACGGGGAAAAGGGCCATGGATCACGCGAAACTCGCAGAGCTACAAGGCCCCGACAGTATTTTTTCCGGCCTGTCGCCGCAGGATTGGGCCGACATCGCCAAGCGCGCGGTGCCGGTCAATTTCACCAAGGGCAAGGAGTTGCTCTCGCAGGGCGACGCGGGTGACAGCCTGCTCATCCTGACCGAGGGCAGCGCGCGCGTATCGTTGCTCACGGCAGGGGGGCGGGAAATCGTGCTCGCCTATGCCGAACCGGGCGCGGTGCTGGGCGAGATCGCGCTGCTCGACGGTGGCGAGCGCACGGCGTCGGTGATCGCCACGAGTGCGGGTAGCGCGCTTCAGCTCGGGCGCAATGCGATGCGCGATTTCGTGACCACCCACCCCGAGTTTTCCTGGTCGCTGATGCAGCAGCTCGCGCGGCGGCTACGGTTGGCCGACCAGACGATCGAAAGCGACCGCGCTTATGCGTCGGGACCGCGGCTCGCGCGCTATCTGAAACGGCTGATCCGCCGCGATGTCGAATCGTCGCACCGCGTCGAGCTGAGCCAGACCGAACTCGGCAATTTTGCCGGTATGAGCCGCGAACATATCAACCGCCAGCTTCGCAGTTGGGAAGAATCGGGAATCATCGCGCTGGAGCAGGGGCGCGTACGGGTGCTCGACCCCGATGTGCTCGACGATATCAGCGAGAGCGAAGGCTAGGCGCCGACCACTGCGCCTATTGCGTTTCTTATCTTTCGGTGCCTTGCGCGTGAGCGCGACCCATCAATCGTAAACGCATCCGTCCAGGCCGTCGCGGCGGACCTGGCCGATACGGGCGCGGATGGTGTTGCCGTACCGGCGCGTGAAGCCCGATGGACTGATGGCGGCGCGCTTTTTGGGAAGCGGTAGGATGGCGGCGATGCGCGCCGCTTCGTCGGGGTTGAGCGTCGCTGCGCCATGTTTGAAATAGCGCTGCGCCCCCGCCTCGACACCATAGGTGCCGATGCCGGTTTCGGCGACGTTCAGATAGACCTCCATGATCCGGCGCTTGCCCCACAAATGCTCGATCAGGAAGGTGAAATAGACCTCCGGCACCTTGCGGAGGTAGCGCGTCCAGCCGCTGCCCTGCCACAGAAAGACATTTTTTGCAGTCTGTTGGCTGATCGTCGAACCGCCGCGCATTCGCTTGCCTTTTGCATTGCGCTCAATCGCCTGCTCGATCGCGTCGGCGTCGAAGCCGTTATGGCTGCAGAACTTCCCGTCCTCGGCAGCGATGGCGGCGCGCACCATATTGCGGTCGATGTTCGACAGGCTCGTCCAGTCCTTGGTGATACCATTGCTGTCGGCCAGCATGGTGAAGGTCACCGGCGGCGGAACAATGCGATAGATCAGCACCCACAGAACCGTGACGACCACGAACCAAAGCAGCCATTTCAGCGGCCTTAGATACCAGGGGAGTTTGCGGCGTTTGGATGATCGAGCGGTGCGGGCCATATCATCCATTTAGCCGCTTGCCGGTCGGCGGCAAGCGGCGCGTTGGGTGTGGTGACACTCAAGCCTTGGGCGGCTCGTCGTCCTTTTTCTGCGTGGCGCCGTCGATCGCATCGCCCGCCTTGGCGGCGGCCTGTTTCGCCTTTTCGGTCGCATCGGCGGCGAGGGCGCGGACCTTGGCTTCGGCCTCCTCTTCCTTGCCGCTCATCACCAGCCACGCCATCACGGCGGCGGCAACCAATGACAAGAGCGCGATCCAATATCCGATTTCCCAGTTGATCTGGATCATCGCGAGTGCGGCGCGGTCCATGTCGCCATTGCCGCCGCTTTTACCGGCTTCTGCAAGGATCGCCTCCTTGCTGTAACGCCAGGTGCCGACGAAAATCAGCACCAGCGCGGCAACCGATGTGCCGAGAACCAGCTTCGCCGACTCGCGGCCGCGCTTGAAGAGCAGGAACAAGCCGCCGGCGATCGCCAGAATTGCGAGGATCAGCCAAAGGTTGACCGCCGCGCCGTCAGCCGCCGACGAGGCCTGTCCCATCGCGGTGATGCGGCCAAAGGCGAGGCCGAAGCCGCTCGCTTCGGCAATTTTCTGGTTGGAACAGCTGACGGTCATCCACGGCAGCAGAAATGCCACCAACGCCAGTCCCTTGGGAATCCGTATCCATTTCCACATAATGTGCCCCCTCCGGTCGAACCGAAGGGGGGAGGCTAGCCTAACCGTACGGGGTGTCAATTCACGCGTTGCCGCGCGCGCGGATCAGGTTGCGATCAGGCGACGGTCGCCGGCGAGCTTGAGCATCGCCTTTTGCAGCTTTTCAAAGGCTCGCACCTCGATCTGGCGCACGCGTTCGCGGCTGACTTCATAGACCTGGCTCAAATCCTCGAGCGTCTTGGGGTCGTCGGTCAGGCGGCGCTCGGTCAGGATGTGGCGCTCGCGCTCATTGAGCGTTTCGAGCGCTTCGGTGAGCAGTTCGTGGCGCACATCGCGTTCCTGCGCTTCGGCCACGCGCTCGTCCTGCAGCGGACCTTCGTCGCCGAGCAGATCCTGCCACTGGCTGTCGCCATCCTCGCCCATCGGGACGTTGAGCGACGTGTCGCCGCCCATCGCCATGCGGCGGTTCATGCTGACGACCTCGTCTTCTGTGACACCAAGGTCCTTGGCGATTTTGGCTACGTTCTCGGGGCTTAGGTCGCCATCCTCGAACGCTTCGAGGTTGTTCTTCATGCGGCGGAGGTTGAAGAAGAGCTTCTTCTGCGCGGCGGTGGTGCCCATCTTTACGAGGCTCCACGAGCGCAGGATGAACTCCTGGATCGACGCGCGGATCCACCACATCGCATAGGTGGCGAGGCGGAAGCCGCGTTCGGGGTCGAATTTCTTCACGCCCTGCATCAGGCCGATATTGCCTTCGGAAATCAGCTCGCTGACCGGCAGGCCATAGCCGCGATAGCCCATTGCGATCTTTGCGACGAGACGGAGGTGCGACGTCACGAGCTGCGCCGCCGCCTCGTTATCGCCATGTTCCTGAAAACGCTTGGCGAGCATATATTCCTGCTCGGGCGTGAGCAGGGGAAATTTGCGGATCTCGGCCAGATAGCGATTCAGGCTGGCTTCGCCGCCCAGCGCTGGCACCACGGCCGGAACATTGCTTTTGTTAGCCATAGGAGAGTGTCTTCCCTAAATCCTGTGCTCAAAATGCCGCGGTTGAACCCGCGCGTCAAAATAGATTTTCAATCGAAACTTAAACGCGCAGTTCATCGATCAGTTCCCGCATATCCGCAGGGATTTCGCTGTCGAGCGCGATCCTGTTACCGTTCACCGGATGAATAAAGCCCAAATGGGCCGCGTGCAATGCCTGCCGCGCAAATCCCCGCGCTTTCAGCACGTCCGAAAGCGGCTTGCGCGCGCGGCCATAGACGGGGTCGCCGACGAGGGGGTGCCCGATATGCGCCATGTGGACGCGCACCTGATGCGTCCGCCCGGTTTCGAGGCGGCATTCGACAAGGGTGGCGCCCGCCAGTGGTTCGAGCGTGCGATAATGCGTCACCGCGCGCTTGCCGCGTCCTGCTGCGACCACCGCCATTTTCTTGCGATTGGTTGCCGAGCGGCCGAGCGCGGCGTCGACCGTACCGTTCGCGGGTATCGGGCGTCCGGTCGCGATCGCGATATAGCGGCGGTCGATGCTGTGCGCGGCGAATTGCTTGGCGAGGCCTTCGTGCGCCTTGTCATGCTTGGCGGCAACGATCAGCCCGCTGGTATCCTTGTCGATGCGGTGGACGATGCCGGGACGCGCGACGCCACCGACGCCCGACAATTGCCCCGCGCAATGGTGGAGAAGGGCGTTGACCATTGTGCCGTCGAGATTGCCCGCGGCTGGATGGACGACCATCCCCGCGGGCTTGTCGACGACGATCAGATGCTCGTCCTCATAGGCGATGACGAGATTGAGGTCCTGCGCGGCATTGTGTGCCGGCGCCGGCACCGGAAGCCGCAATGCGAGCGTTGCGGGCGCGGCGGCCTTGGCCGACGGGTCCCACAGGATTGCGCCGCTTGCGTCGGCGACGCGCCCGCCCTTTATGAGCGTCTTGACGCGTTCGCGCGACAGGTCGGGGAGCGCCTCGGCGAGCGCCCGGTCGAGCCGCAGCCCGGCCGCACCTTCGCCCAGCGTCACGGTCAGAATGTCGTCGTCCCCCTGCATTGAGAGCGATGTGGGCGGGTGGCACGGAAATTCAAGGGGTTCGCCCTTGCCCAAGAGGGGGGCGCTGCCCTAGGAGCGAAAAGAGCCGAAAATATTTGGTTACTGCGCTGGGGAGCCCATTCATCCATGACCGACGACCGTGTCGATTTCGCCTCGATGCTGGCATCGCGCCTGTGTCACGATTTGCTCAGCCCGGTGGGGGCCTTTGCCAACGGCCTCGAACTGCTCGCCGATGAAAAAGACCCCGAAATGCGCGCGCGCTGTTTCGAACTGCTCGAACAGAGCGCGCGGACCTCGGCCGCGAAACTGAAATTCTTTCGTCTTGCCTTCGGTTCGGCGGGCGGGTTCGGCGAGGCGGTTCCGCCGGACGAGGCCAAAGCGGCGATCGAGGGGATCATGGCCGAACGCCCGATCACGCTCAACTGGATGCTAACCGACGAGGCGTTGCCGAAACCGGCGGTCAAGATCATCCTCAATCTTGCGCTGATTCTCGTCGATGCGCTGGTACGCGGCGGCCGACTGGATGTCGGGTGCGAAAGGCGCGCCGACGGATCGATCGAAATTGCGCTGCACGCCGAGGCCGAGCGCATCCTGGTCGATGCCGACGTCGAGCGCATCCTGGCCGAAGGCGAAGCGGTCGCGGCGATGACCTCGCGTACCGCGCCCGCCGTGCTGGTGCAGGCGGTTGCACGCCAGAATGACGGCACGGTGATGCTCGCGCGCGAAACGCCGACATCGTTGCTGGTCGGAGCGGTATTCAAAGGGCGCGACTAAAGCCTCCGTTAACCATTGTCGGGCATGGAAGCGCTTGAAGTTTTTGGGTGCACCGGGACCGCAATGGACGACCTGCTGAACGATTTTCTTGCCGAAACGGCGGAATTGCTGGCCGAGGCCGGAGCAACCATCGTGGCGTGGGAGGCCGACCCGACCGATCGCGAGCGGCTCGACGCAATTTTCCGGCTCGTTCATACGATCAAGGGCAGTTCGGGGTTTCTGGCGCTGCCGCGCGTTACCGCGCTGTCGCACGCCGCCGAGGAAGCGCTCGACGACGTGCGGCGCGGCAAGCGGACTGCCGATAGCGCGCTCGTCACCGCGGTGCTTTCCATCCTCGACCGCTTGTCGTTCGTCTGCGACGCGCTGGGCAAGGATGCGAACGAACCTGCCGGAGACGACGGCGACGTGATCGATGCGCTGGCGCAGGTCGAAACGGAAGCCGACGCCGTGGCCGAACCCGAACCCGAACCTGAGCCCGAAGCCGAAAACCGCGAAATCCGGACACGGCGCGACGATGATCTGCAGACCGACATGCAGGGTTGGCGTTCGATCCGCGTGCCGCTGCCGCTGCTCGACAGCGTGATGACCGGCGTCACCGACATCGTGCTCGCGCGCAACGAATTTGCCCGGATGCTGCGCGAATCCGGCGCGGACCCGGCGGTTATCGGATCGTTCGACCGACTGTCCGATTCGATTGCGACGATGCGCCAGTCGGTCAGCCAGATGCGTATGCAGCGCATCGACAAGCTTTTCGCGCCGTTGCCGCGCATCGTTCGCGATCTTGCACAAGACCTCGGCAAGAAGGTCAAATTCGTCACCAGCGGGGGCGAAGTCGAACTCGACCGCGAAATGATGGAGAATATCCGCGATCCGTTGATCCACATGGTGCGCAACGCGATCGACCACGGCATCGAAACGCTCGACGACCGGGTCGCCGCAGGCAAGGATGTAACCGCGACGATTTCGGTGACGGCACGCCAGTCGGGCAATCAGATCGAGATCATGATCGCCGACGACGGCCGCGGCCTGTCGCCCGACGCTCTCGTCGCCAAGGCCATTGGAGCGCGCGTCCTGAGTGCGGCAGAGGCGCGAGCGCTGTCGCCGAAGGAAAAGCTTGAGCTGATCTTTCGTCCGGGCTTTTCGACAGCATCGCAGGTCACCTCTATCTCTGGGCGCGGCGTCGGCATGGATATCGTTCGCGCGAACCTGGAAAAAATCGGCGGTGTGGTCGAACTTCGCAACGAAGAAGGTCGCGGTTTGACCGTCGTGCTGCGCGTTCCGATGACGCTGACGATCATTTCCGGCCTGATGGTGCGCGCCGCGGGGCAATATTTCGCGATCCCGCGCGGCGCCGTCCGCGAAATCCTGCTCGAAACGAGCGACAGCGTGAGGATCGAGAAACTGGGCGGCGGCGAAATCGTTTCGGTGCGCGGCGAGCAATTCCCGCTGCTCCGGCTCGAGGACGTGCTCGGCCGCCATCGCGACGACGGTGACGATGCCGATGATCGCGCGCTCGTGCTGATCCGGCCGGGGCAGGACCAGAGCTATGCGTTGAGCGTTGCGGCGATCCATGATCATGAAGAACTGGTCATCAAACCTGCGGCGCCGATGATCATGGCGACCGGCCTCTATGCGGGGACGACCTTGCCCGACAATGGGCGTCCGGTCCTGTTGCTCGATGTGCAGGGTATTTTGGCGGTTTCCGCCATCGACGCCTCGGAAGCGGGTCGCGCCCACCAGCAGGCGGAGGAAGCCGACGCCGCGCTCGCGGCGACGCGCGACGCAACGCAGCTTCTGCTTTTCCGCGACATCGGCGGGCGGACGCGTGGGGTGCGTCTTTCGGTCATCGAGCGCGTCGAAGAGGTGCCCGCACTGGCGCTGTTCGAAAGTGCGGGCGCGATCCGGGCGCAGATCGGCGACGATATGTTCGCGGTCCACGCGGCGCGCCTTCCCGAAGGGCATGGGACCGTCAAATTGCTCCGCCTTCACGACGGTCAGTCGGTGCTTTGCTATCCGATCGAAGCGGTCATCGACATCGTTCGATTGCCCGATGTGGTCGAACCGTCGGCGACCGAAGGCCTGATAGCGGGTGTCGTGCTTATCGGCGGAGACCCGGTCGAAATCATCGATCCCTATTGGCTGATGGAGCAGCATGCGCGCGGACCCATCCACGCCGCGCCGCGCGCGCCGCTGTGTCGGCTCACCGACGACCATGACGGATGGGGCGCGAATTTCCTCGCGCCGATCCTGCGCAGCGCGGGCTATCGCATCGCTGCGGGAGCGGACGACGACGAAGCGCCCGATGTGCTGCTCTGCCTGTCGGGCGACGAATCGGCGTGCGACCATGGCACCGACGCGGTCCCGGTCATCCGGCTGCGCGCAACCGCCGCCTCCGCCGGCCCCGACGACGAAACCGTCTATCGCTATGACCGTCATGCGCTGCTCGAAGCGCTGAGTCGGCGTGTCGGGGGAGGCCGCGCGTGATGGACAATCTCTATCTAGTCGCGCGGATCGCCGACACGCGCGTCGCGTTGCGGTCGCGTGCAATCAATTCGGTCGTCACGGTGGCGACGCCGGTCGAGGTTCCGGGCGCTCCGCCGCACGTCGTCGGGCTGTTTGCCTTGCGCAGCCGCGTGTTCACGCTGATCGACCCGCACGTCGTGGTCGGGCTGCCGCCGGTTCCCGTCGCCGCGGGGCAGCGCGTGATCGTCGTCGATGTGGCGGAACATGGCTATGCGCTGCTTGCCGACGAGATCGAGGATGTCTGCTTCATCGAAGCGGCCGAGACGCGGATCGCGGGAAAACTGATGCCCGGTTGGGCGCGCGTTGCCGATGCGATGATCGAGCATCAGGGGGCGTCGCTGCTCGTCGTCGACCCCGCGCATTTTGTCACAATTCCGGTTGTAAATGCAGCGTGACTTTTGTCGTTCGTTAACGGGCTGAATACCCCTTCGCCGTAACATGGCCCAGTTCCCCGGGGGGTCGGAGTAAGAATATGTCGAAATCCTGTCTGGTCGTCGATGACAGCAAAGTCATTCGCAAGGTCGCGCGCCATATCCTTGAAAGCATGTCGTTTGACGTCGAAGAGGCGGCGGATGGCCAAGAGGCACTGACCTATTGCCGGGCCAATCGCCCCGACGTGATCCTGCTCGACTGGAACATGCCGGTGATGAGCGGGATGGAATTTCTAGGCGCTTTCAATGATTTGGATTATGGTCTGGACGAGCGGCCGCGCGTCGTTTTCTGCACGACCGAGAACAGTATCGACCATATTCGCGCCGCCATCGAGGCGGGCGCCGACGAATATGTGATGAAGCCTTTTGACCGCGAAACTCTCGAAGGGAAATTGCAACTCGTCGGCGTCGCCTGAAGCCTGAACGATGACGCAACCGCTCTCTCTCGACACTAGATCCGAGCAAAACGAGATTCCGGCCGGGCGCACCGTCCGCGTGATGCTGGTCGACGACAGCCTGGTCGTGCGCAGTATTCTCGAACGCATTGTCGACCAGCGCGCCGGATTGATGGTCTGCGCGTCGGTCGCATCGGCGCCGGATGCTCTGGATTATCTGGCGCGCGAGCCCGTCGATGTCGTCGTGCTCGATATCGAAATGCCCGGAATGAGCGGATTCGACGCGCTCCCCCTCATTCTCGAACGCGCAGCCAATGCGCGCGTGCTGATCCTGTCGTCGAACTGCGTCGAGGGTGGTCCGGCCGCGATCGAGGCGCTTTCGCTCGGTGCGAGCGACACGTTGGCGAAGCCGGGTCGCGGCAGCTTTTCCGGACATTTTGCCGAGATCCTGACCGATCGCATCCTGTCGCTGGGGCAGCGCCAAGCAGCCCCGGTTCTCGCACCGGTAGCAAAGCGTGTCCCGCCCGCGCCCACCGTGATCGCCATCGACGCGCGGCACCCGCTGGAATGTATCGCGGTCGCGGCATCGACTGGCGGAATTCCTGCTTTCACGAACTTTCTCGCCCACCTCGATCCGCGTGTGCGCGCTCCGATCCTGCTAACCCAGCATCTGCCCGACGCCTTCATGGAATTTTACGCCAAGCAGATTGCAACGATGACGCACCGCCGTGTCCGCGTCGCGGCGGCCGGAATGCGTGTCGAGCCGGACAATATCTATCTCGCGCCTGGCGACGCGCATCTGATGGTCGTCGCAAATGGCACACGGCGCGAGATCGTGCTCGACCGCCATCCTGCGGCCAATGGATGCTGCCCGTCGGCCGACCCGATGCTGGCGTCGGTCGCCGATGCCTATGGTGCCGGTGGTGTCGCCGTGATCCTGAGCGGAATGGGGCGCGACGGCGCGACCGGTGCCGCGCGGCTCAAGTCGGCAGGCGGCACGATTTTTGCGCAAGCGCCCGAAAGTTGCGTGATCTGGGGGATGCCGGGCGCGGTCGCCAAGGCGGGGATCGCTGCTGCGTTGCTCAACCCCGATGCCATCGCGCTCTTGCTCGGCAGCTTTCTGTCGGGGCGGTCGGCAACATGATTGGCGGCACCGCGAGCGAGTCTGCCTATCGCGTGCTGATGGGTGTGCTTGAATCGCGGACGGGGCAGACGCTGTCGCCCAACCGTATCTGGCGCATCGAGATGTCATTGAAGCCCGTGATGCAGCGCCACGGCCTCGCCGATCTCGATGCGCTGGTCGCGGCGCTGGTGACGTCGAACAGCCGCCAGTTGCTCGACGATACGGTCGACGCGATGCTCAACAACGAAACCTATTTCTATCGCGAACACAGCGTGTTCGACGACATCGCAGCCAACGCGCTCGAAAATCTGCGCGAGGTCAATGCGCGCACGCGAAGGCTGACGATATGGCACTGCGGGGTTTCGACCGGGCAGGAAGCCTATTCGATGGCGATGCTGTTCGCCGAGCAGGACATGAAATGGGCAGGGTGGAAGGTCGATATCGTCGGCACCGACGTCAGCTATCACGCGATTGGTCGCGCGCGCGTCGGCCTCTATAGCCAGTTCGAGATTCAGCGCGGCCTGCCGGTGCAGCGCATGGTGCGCTGGTTCGACCAGACCGAGGCGGGGTGGCTCGCCAAGGCCGATCTGCGCCGCCGCGTCGATTTCACCGTCCAGAACATGCTGACCGACAAGCCGCCGTTCGCGGCGCCGGCCGACCTGATTTTTTGCCGCAACCTCTTGCTCTATTTCTCGGCTCCGATGCGCGAGAAGGCATTTGCGCGACTCCGCGCAGTGGCGGCGCCGCAGAGTTTTCTCGTGCTCGGCGCAGGCGAGACTGTTTTGGGGCAGACCGACCAGTTTGTCGCCAGTCGACGCCTGCGCGGCCTTTACGAGCCAGCTGACCGGCCAACACCGCGCATCGCCGCGATTGCCGCCGCCTGACCTTGCAATTTGCGGGGCGGTGGCGCAGGTGAGTCGGACCCCGCGCCGGGGCGGATTTTATGGGCGCCGAACCGCATGAGCGATTTTATCGAACGCTGGTCCCCCAATTTCGACGAACGCGCGCTACCCATTTCGATGATCGTGCTGCATTATACGGGCATGAAGACCGGAGCCGAGGCGCTCGACCGGCTGGCCGACCCCGAGGCGAAAGTTTCCGCGCATTATGTCGTCGGCGAAGACGGCCAGATCACCGTCATGGTTCCCGAAGAAAAGCGCGCCTGGCACGCCGGCAAGGCGCATTGGCGTGGCATCAGCGACGTCAATTCGGCGAGCGTCGGGATCGAGATCGTCAATCCGGGGCACGAGTTCGGCTATGTTCCCTTTCCCGACCCGCAGGTGGCGTCGGTCGTCCGGCTGGTGCATGGCATCAAGGATCGGCACGCGATCACGCGCGGCAATGTCGTCGGCCACTCGGACGTGGCGCCGACGCGCAAGCAGGATCCCGGCGAGCTTTTCCCGTGGGACGAGCTGGCGCGCCGCCGCCTCGCGCTGCCGCGCCCTACCAAGAAGCTGACCGACCCGCTCTGGACCGACGCAGGCTTCCTGCTCGCGCTCGAGCGTTTCGGCTATGATGTGACCGACGGTTTTGCGGCGACGGTCGCGTTTCAGCGGCGCTTTCGTCCCGAGCTGATCGACGGGACGATCTGCGGCGAGTGCCGCGCGATCCTGCTCGCGCTGCTCCTTCCGCAGCCCGAGGGGGATTGATTCGCCTTATCTTTCCGTTCGCATCGAGCGAAGTCGCGATGCGGATCGGGCGTGAGTGCTTTCCCGTGTCTCGACTTTGCTCGACACGAACGGATCGCTGGCGTTAAGCCGCGTTCGGGCTTATACTCCATTTGCCAGAGGGCCGGGCGATCGCCGCCGCGCGCAAGCGTGGGGGAGGAAAGTCCGGGCTCCACGGAAACCACGGTGCCGGATAACGTCCGGCGGCCCTCGCAAGGGGGTCAGGGAAAGTGCCACAGAGAGCAGACCGCCCAAGGCCTCGGCCCGGCGAAAGGTGAAAGGGTGCGGTAAGAGCGCACCGCGCGGACGGTAACGGACGCGGCATGGCAAACCCCACCGGGAGCAAGGTTGAATAGGGACGGCAGGGGAGCAATCCCAGGACTGGTTCCGGTCCCGCCGTCCGGGTTGACTGCTTGAGCGTTCGGGCAACCGCACGCCTAGAGGAATGATCGCCCATCCTCCGCAAGGAGGTGGACAGAACCCGGCTTACAGGCCCTCTGGCATTCTCTCCCGACTGCCCGCGCGGGAACCGCGCGGCCGAAGCTTGCGTTGATGGGGAACCAGATGAAGGGAGGCGCAGCATGAAAATCGTCGACGAACATGTCGAGGTCACCGATGAGGAAGCCAGCAGCGGCGTGAAAGGGCATGGTGTACGCTATGTGCTCGCGATCTCGCTTTTGCTGGCGGTTGTCGTCCTGTCGGCGGTGTGGATACTTCCGGCGCTTCTCAATCAATAGCGGCGTGAGGCAGGATTTGCCTTTTCGCGCATAGTTACGCAGACTTGCCCCGGGCCGCGGCGCGAAATCGGCGTGCGCCGGAACGGGGGTGACATGACACGATGGTGGAAAGCCGGCGCTGTCGGAGCAGCCTTTTGGGCTGCTTCGTGCATCGCGACGGGCGCATCTGCGCAAGAGTGCGGCACGGCGGCGCTCGACAGCGACCGCGTCGCGCTATTGATCGGCAACAGTGCCTATAATGATTGGGAATGGCCGTCGCTCAAGAATGCGGTCAACGATATCGATCATGTCTGTACGGCATTCGCGCGTGCGGGCTTTGCCCCGCGGATCGTGCGCAATGCCGACAAGACCGAACTCGACGCCGCGCTTGATAGTTTCGCGGTCGAGGCGCGCGGCGCGCGGTCGGTGCTGATCTATTTCGCCGGGCATGGTTTCGAATATGGCGGCCGTAACTGGCTGGTGCCGATGGACGCGCCGCCACAAACACGGCGCTCCGACGTCGAGAAACGCTATTTGTCGCTGGAGGCGCTGGTGCGGCGCGTGGTCCCGGCGGATGCCTTCACCCTGCTGTTCGTCGATGCCTGTCGGACCACCGAACCCGTCGTGCGCATCGCTGACGTCGATGTGGCGGGTGGCGAGGCGGGGTCGGCGCCGCTCGGGCTGCTCGATATCGGGCAGGGGGCGGTCTTTTACTCGACCGCAAAGGGGCGGCCCGCGCTCGACCATGCGCCGGTGGGATCGCCGGTGAGCCCGTTCGCGGCGGCGGTCGTCAAGGAAATGGCGATACCCGGCCTCGAAATTTCGGATTATTTCAAGGTGGTCGCGCGCGATGTTTACAAGCGCACCTTCGGGATGGAGAGCGGGCCGCAGCAGCCGTTTCATTACGGCAGCTGGTTCGACGATTTCTATCTGGTTGCACCGGTCGAGGTCGCTTCGATGACGCAACCCGCATCGGCCGCCGCGCAAGACAGTCTTGACAGCGCGGCGCGCGGCGCGCGGTCGGCGGTGGCGCCGCTCGCGGGAATTTCGCTCGATCGGCTGGCAATCGAGGATGAGCCGGTGCTCGTTGCCGATGTCCTGTCGCGGCGCTCCGCCGCCGACGTGATCGCGCTTGCCGACGGCGGCGATGCGCTCGCGCAGCATCTGGCGGGCTATATGTTCTCGCTTGGCGTCGGGGTGCGGAAAGACGCCGCGCGCGCGCGGTCCTACCTCGAACAATCGGCGGGGCAGGGATTTGCCGGGGGGCAGACCGAGCTTGCCTATCTGTTGCTGGCCTCGCCGGAGGCAAGCAGCCACGACAAGGCGCGCGCTCTGTTCCTCTACCGCGCCGCGTCGCAGGCGGGTTATTCGAAGGCGAAGACCCACCTAGCCTATCATCTGGCGGCGGGCACATTCGGAGCGGCCGATTTCGCCGCGTCGCAGGCGCTCTATTCCGAGGCAGCGGCGGCGGGCCATCCCGCCGCCATGTTCGCGCTGACCGTCTTTCCCGACAGCCGTGCGGCGAATATGGCGCGGCTTCGCGCGCTTGCCGAAACGGGCAACGCCGAAGGCAATCATTGGCTTTGTGAGGCGAGTTTCGCGGCAGAAACGCTGGGCGCCGCAATCGAGGATTGCGCGGTTGCCGCGCGGGCCGGCTTTGCGGGGTCGCGGGCGATTCTGGCCCATGCTTTAGCAGAGGGGAAGGGGGTCGCAGCCGATCCCGGCGAAGCGACGCACTGGGCCAAGCTGGCGCGTACCTTGCCCGAATTGCGTCAGGACCAGCGCGACCTGATCGCCGGGATCGGCATCGAATAGTCAGGGATAGGCGATCGCGATGATTTCCCATTCCTTTGGGCCGGCGGGCAATTGCACGGTCCTGAGGTCGCCGACCGCCGCGCCGCGCAGGGCGCGGGCGAGCGGACTGTTCCATCCGATGCGTCCGGCGCCTGCGTCGGCTTCGTCGTCGCCGACGAGCGTGACGGTACGCCGCGCGTCCTCGTCGTCGGCAAGCTCGACCGTCGCGCCGAACCAGATCCGGCTGCGGTCGGGCTGGACGGCGGGATCGACGACCCGCGCAGCCTTCATCCGCCGCGCAAGAAAGGCAAGACGCCGGTCGATCTCGCGCAGTCGTTTGCGACCATAGATATAGTCGCCATTTTCGCTGCGATCGCCATTGCCCGCGGCCCAGCTGATGACTTCGACCAGTTTCGGACGCTCGTCGCCGAGCAGCGCGTCATATTCGGCGCGCAGCGTGGCGAAGCCCGCCGGGCTGATGATGTTCGATTTGTCCGACGCCACCGGCCTTATCCCGGCGTGCGCTTACCGAGATAGAAGCTGAGCGGAGCGTTCGGGAGCGGGCGGTTTTCGGTCGGATGGAGGGTGTCGTACACCACCGCATTTTCGAGCACGCGCTGCACATAATTCTTCGTCTCGAAAATCGGGATCGCCTCTATCCATTCCAGGATGTCGATGCTGCCCGTGCGCGGGTCGCCATTGGCGCGGAGCCACTTGTTCACATTGCCCGGACCGGCGTTATAGGCCGCGACCGCGAGCGGATAGCTGCCGCCGTAATAGCGCAGCATCTGCTGGAAATAGGTCGAGCCGAGCGTCATGTTGTAATTGGTATCGCTGGTCAGCGACCCGGCGTCATAGCCGAGCCCCAGCTTGCCCGCGACCTCGCGCGCGGTGCCGGGCATCAACTGCATCATCCCACGCGCCCCCGCATGGCTGATCGCGGCGCGGTCGAACTGGCTTTCCTGCCGCGTGATGGCATGGATGAAGGTCCAGTTATTCTCATGCCCCGCGGGCACCCGAACCGTGGGGAAGCCCGAAACCTCGACCGCGTCGAGGCTGTTGGCTTGCGCGCTGCGCCCGATCATCACGCCAAGATCGGGGCGGCCGATCGCCTGCGCCAGTTGACCGGCAAGAACATGGTCGGCCGGACTAGACGCCTTTTGCGCGAGCGCGCGAAGGAAGAGCGATTGCTCGCGCCATGCGCCCACTTCGCCCAGCACGCGCGCCGCGCGGACCAGACGGTCGTCATCGAAGGCGCGCTTTTCGTCGGGGCTGACCGCAATCGTCGGAACCGGCGCAGGTTTCGGCTGCGGACGGTTCAGTCGTTCGAGCGAGAGCTGGCCATAGAATTGATCGTAATGCTGCGCGGCATCCTCGAAGTGCGATTGCGCGGTCGCGCGGTCGCCGGCAGCGAGTGCGGCGCGTCCCGCCCAATAATAGCCCTTGGTGCGCGTCTGCGCCGAGCGGGCGGCGTCGCCATAGGCGCGGTAGAGCTTCACCGCCTCTGCCGGTCGGCGCAGATCATGGAGAGCAAGCTGTCCGGCGAGCCAGGCGAGCGAGGTATAATCGTCGCGTACACCAAGCGGCGTTTCGCGCACGACGGTCCCGGCGGGCAACGCGTCGTCGATCTGGCGGGCGATGTTGAACGCCGTCAGCTTGTCGCCGGCCGAATCGGCGAGGCGCGCATTGGTGAGCAGGGTTTCGAGCCACTCCTCGGCATCGAGCGGCGCGCTGGCAAGCGAGCGCGGCCCCGCAAGCAGTGCGCGCGCTTCGCCCTCGCGACCCGAGCGGCGCAGCCAGGTAGCCTTGGCGGTGATATAGCCGGGGTCGGTGCGGACGAGCGAAGGATTGGCGGCTTCGACCGCCGCCGCCTGCATTGCGGCATCGACGGCGCCGCTCCGCATCGCGAGGCGCGCGGCAAAGATCGCGCGTTTTGCGGGCGAGGTAAGCGCTAGCTGGCGGCTCGCGGCGGCGGTGGCGTTGGACCAGAGCAGCCGATCCATGCGCGCGTCATGGTCGGCGAGGCTGAACGCGCCGGGGAAGAGCGTGAGCACGCGGCTCGTCTCGGCCTCGTCGAGCGAACCGCTCGTCCAGGCGCGGCGGACGGCGGCGTTGGCTTCGTCGCGGCGACCGGTGGCGTTGAGCGCGAGCGCATAGCGGAGCTGCCCGCTCGCGGTCTGGGGCGGATATTTGGTGAAATAGGCAAGCGTGCGCGCGGGATCATAGCTGTCGATCGCGATCGCCTTTTCGGCGCGCACACGCATCTTGTCGGCGTCGGGCCAGCCGGGGTTCGCGATCAGAAAGCGCGAAAGCTGGTCGAACGACGCATTGCTGTTCTGCGTCAGGCGGCGCCATTCGAGTACCGCATCGCCCACCGAATTGGTCGACGAGGGCTGGACCGACACCGAGGCAAGCCCGAGCTGGGCGCGATACCAGGCCATCTGGTCGGGGGTAAGCTCGCTCGACCAGGCGGCGGAAGGGATCAGCAAGGCGACAGCCATCGCCATGCGCGATATTTTGGACAGCGAGTTCATAGCGGCCATGTTAGTGCCAAACTCCTTGCGGGGCGCTGAATAGACGTCCATGAGGCGGCGCGTCCGCCCATTTTATCGGTCGCGGCGCGATTTTTGTAAAGGAGCGCGAGCATGTTTTCGGGATCGATTCCCGCCTTGGTGACGCCGTTTCGTGACGGGGCGTTCGACGCGTCCGCCTACGCACGGCTGGTCAATTGGCAAATCGACGAAGGAACAAGCGCGCTCGTTCCGTGCGGAACGACGGGCGAAAGCGCAACCCTCGGGTTCGACGAACATTATCGCGTGATGGATTGCTGCATCGAGGCGGCTGCCGGGCGCGTTCCAGTGATCGCGGGGTGCGGATCGAACGATACTGCGACCGCGATCCGCCACATGCGCCACGCGCAAGCGGCCGGCGCTGCCGCCGCGCTGATCGTTGCACCCTATTATAACCGGCCGAGCCAGGACGGGATCGTCGCACATTTCGAGGCGCTCGCTGCGGCGAGCGACCTGCCGATCGTCGTCTATAATGTGCCCGCCCGCACCGTGACCGACATCAGCGCCGAGACGATGTGCCGACTTGCCGAGATTCCCTCCGTCGTCGCGATCAAGGACGCGAGCGGCGACCTGTGCCGCGTGACGATGCATCGGGCCGGGGCGAGCAAGGATTTCTGCCAGCTGAGCGGTAACGACGACCTGTGGCTCGCGCACGCCGCGATGGGCGGGGTGGGGTGCATTTCGGTCACCGCCAATGTCGCGCCGCGACTGTGCGCCGATTTTGCCGCCGCCTGCGCGGCGAGCGACTGGAGCTGCGCGCTTGTCCTGCACGATCGGCTGTTCGGCTTGCACAAGGCGATGTTCACCGACGCGTCGCCGGCGCCGGTTAAATATGCGCTGTCGCGCGTCCATGACTGGTTTTCTGCCGAAGCGCGCCTACCTATTATCCCGGCGAGCGATGCGTCGCGCGCCGCCGTCGATGCCGCTTTGTCCGCGGCCGGAGTGATTTAGGTTTTTCATGGCCCGCCCCCAATCTGCAGCCGAATTCGACAAGAAGAAGGTCGTCGCCGAGAACCGGCGCGCGCGCTTCGACTATAGCATCGAACAGGTGTTCGAGGCGGGGATTGCGCTGCAAGGGACCGAGGTGAAGTCGCTGCGTTTCGGCGAAGGGACGATCGCCGAAAGCTATGCCGAGGTTAATGGCGGCGAAGTGTGGCTGATCAATGCCAATATCCCCGAGTTCAGCCATGGCAACCGCTTCAATCACGAGCCGCGGCGGCCGCGTAAACTGCTGCTCAACGGGCGCGAGATCAACAAGCTGCACGCGGGCGTGATGCGGCAGGGGATGACGCTCGTCCCGCTGAGCGTTTATTTCAACAGCCGCGGCCGCGCGAAGGTCGAGCTCGCGCTCGCCAAGGGCAAGAAGGCGCACGACAAGCGCGAGTCGATCAAGGAACGCGACTGGAAGCGCGACAAGCAGCGACTGATGAAGGAACGCGGATGAGTGGCGGGAAACCGCGCGACAAGGCGGCGCTGATGAACTGGATCCGCCGCAACTCGCCGACGCGCGAGGAATTGCTGGCGAGCCGCTTCATCCGGCCGTTCGCGCACCGCGTCGCGCACAGCCATTTGTGGCGTTTCACGCGCACCTCGGTGCCGCGCGGCACCGCCCTCGGCCTGTTCATCGGCATCTTTTTCCTGATTCCGGGGGTGCAGATCATCGGCGTCGCGCTGCTCGCGCTGCCGTTCCGGGCGAACATCCCGATCGGCGCGGCGATGACCTTTTTGTCGAACCCGGCGACGACGCCCTTCATCATCGCGGCGTCGGTATGGCTTGGCGACAAGGTGTTCGGGTTTCACGCCAATGTCGCGACCTTTTCGATCATGGTCGAAAAGGGAGCGTCGGCGGGCGAATGGGTGCGCTGGTTCCTGTCCGACGCCGCGCCTGCGATGGTCGCGGGGCTTTTCATCATTTCGGTCGTATCAGCGATCGTCGGTTATGTGCTCGCGGCGCTGTTCTGGGATAATTGGATCCGGCTGCGCTGGCGGCGCAAATTGCGGCGCGCGCGCGACCAACGACTTGACGCTTCGACGAGCGACACGCCCGTCGGTTGAACCCGACGTTCCGCCCTTTATAGATTTCCCATCGCATGATCGCGCCGCGACAGGGTGGCCGCGATCTTCGTCCGATCACTGGGGAAGACTGGGGATAAACATGAACCTTAAAACGACATATAATCGCCTGCTCGCGTCGGCGGCGCTGGGGGCATTGCTGCTGACCACGGGCGCGACCGCCAAGGATGGCCATGCGAGCGGCAAAGAGGCCGGGGCGACGGCGGCAAAGCCCGAACTCGGCACCTTCGGTTTCGACACCAAGGGCATGGACACGAGCGTCGCACCGGGCGACGATTTTTACGCTTATGCCAATGGCGTCTGGGCGAAGAACACGCAGATTCCGGCCGACAAGTCGAACTATGGCATGTTCACCGCGCTCGCCGATCTGTCGCAGGAGCGGACGCGCGCGATTCTTGACGTCGCAAAGGGCGACCCGGACAGCATGATCGGCCGCGCCTATTCTTCCTATCTCGACGGCGCGACGGTCGAAGCGAAGGGGCTCGCGCCGATTACGCCTTGGCTCAACAAGATTCGCAGCGTCGAAAAGTCCGGCCTTGCCGCACTGCTTGCCGAAGCGGACCGCAGCGGCGTCCAGCATTTCTTTGGCGGCTATGTTGGTCAGGACGACAAGAACCCCGACGTCTATATCTACACGATGTTCCAGGGCGGCATCGGCATGCCCGACCGTGATTTCTATTTGAAGGACAGCGAGCGCAATACCAAGCTGCAGGCGGCCTATCTGCAGCATCTGGAAAATGTGCTGACGCTGGCGGGCGAGGCCAATGCCGCCGCGCGCGCCAAGGCGATCTATGACTTCGAAAAGCAGATCGCGACCGTTCATTGGGACAAGAACGACAGCAGCGACGCGACCAAAGTCTATAACAAGATGACGATCGCCGAGCTGGCCGCCGCGGCGCCGGGGTTCGACTGGGCGACCTTCATCCGCGGGATCGGGGTCAGCGAGGATTCGCTGCTCGTCTCGCAGCCAAGCGCTTTCACCGGCGAAGCCAAGCTGATCGCCGACGCGCCGATTTCGGTGGTCCGCGACATGCTGATCGTGCGCAGCCTAGACGGCTTTTCGGGCGTGCTGCCCGATGCGGTCGCGCAGGAAGCCTTCTCCTTCTATGGCACCGCGCTGTCGGGCACGCCGCAGATGCAGGAGCGCTGGAAGCGCGCGGTCGATTTCACCACGGGCAATCTCGGCGAAGCGGTCGGCCAGGATTATGTTGCGAAATATTTCCCGCCCGAAACGAAGGCGGAGATGGACAAGCTCGTCAAAAATATCCTCGCCGCGATGGGGCGCCGCATCGAGGGGCTTTCGTGGATGCAGCCGCAGACAAAGATGAAGGCAAAGCAAAAGCTCGCCAATTTCACCACCAAGATCGGCTACCCCGACCGCTGGAAAGATTATGGCAAGCTCGAGATCAAGGCCGACGATCTGTTCGGCAATGCGGTTCGCGCCAACCAGTTCGCCCACGACGACAATATCAGTCGGCTTGGTGGGCCGATCCGTCGGTGGGAGTGGATCATGACCCCGATGACGGTCAACGCCTATGCCAATTTCGGCATGAACGAGATCGTTTTTCCTGCCGCCATCCTGCAACCGCCCTTCTTTGATCCGCATGCCGACCCGGCGATCAACTATGGGGGCATCGGCGCGGTCATTGGGCACGAAATCAGCCACCATTTCGATGACCAAGGCGCGAAGTATGACGAGACGGGCAAGCTCGCCGACTGGTGGACACCCGAAGATGTCGCGGCGTTTGAGGCGGCGGGAAAGGCGCTGATCGCACAATATGATGCCTATGAGATTTTGCCGGGCGAAAAGCTCGACGGCAAATTTACCCTGGGTGAAAATATCGGCGACCTTGCCGGCCTGACCGTCGCCTATGACGCATACAAGGCGTCACTCGGCGGCAAGGAGGCTCCGGTTATCGACGGTCTCACCGGCGATCAGCGCTTCTTCCTTGGCTGGGCGCAGGTCTGGCGGCGCAACTACCGCGAGCAGAATCTGGCGCAGCGGATTACGACCGACCCCCATGCTCCGTCGATCCAGCGGACTTGGGTCTCGCGCAACCTTGACCCCTGGTATAAGGCGTTCCAGATCAAGGAAGGCCAGAATCTCTATCTGGCGCCCGAGGATCGCGTTCGCATCTGGTGATGCGCCCATAGGAAAGTTCGCTCTTGACCGCGCAAAGCTTGCCTGCCGCTGACGATGATTTCGGTCGGGAGGCAGGTTTTGTCGGCCCGCTTTCGGTGCCCGCAGGACCATCGCGCCTCGATATGGCGCTGGTCGCGGGCCTCGCGCTCGTGTCGGTAGCGCTGCTTTACTGGACGACACGCGACACGGTGCTCGCGGCGGGCTTTGTCGCCGGACTGGCGTTGGCGGTCGGCGCGCTGATTCTGGTCCGACGCCTATTTCCGGCGGGCGATGCCGAAGTCGCGGCATCGATGGACTGGACGATGCTGCGTCAGGCGGTGCATCACGACGACGTCGCGATTGCCGTCACCGATCGCGCTGGCCGTATGGTGTGTGCCAACGATCTGTTCGCAACGTGGATGGGCGGCTTTGTGACGCCGCCCGGTCTGCCGCTCGAAGGACGCGGGGCCGAGTTGCTCAAGGATGCGGGGCGTGCTGCCTGGCGCGATGGCGAAGGCGTGGCCGAGGATATCGCTATCGGGCCACTGCAATTGCGCGCGCAGGTCAGCCGGACGGGGCAGGGCGAGGATTATCTCGTCTGGCGCTTTTCCTCGGTCGAACGGCTTGATCTCGTGTCCGAAATCGTCCGCCACCTCGACGGACCCGCGGGGCGCGCGCTGGCGAATGCGGGCATCATGACCGCGCTGGTCAGCGCCGAGGGACGGCTTCGGGTCGCCAACCAGGCGTTTTTGATGCGCGCGCTCGGTCCCGACGATATGGTCCATTATATCGGACGCGACGCGGGAACGATGCTGCGCATCGATGATCAGGGACGCCTCTATTTTTCGCGCGAAGGCGACCGAGCGACTCCGGTCCGCCTGCTCCAGGTGCCGCTGGCGGCGGCCGATGTTCACGGTCCGATGCTGCTCGCGCTGATCGACGAGGATATCGGTCCGGCCGATCGCGGCACCGCCCAAACCTATGTCGAGACCTTGTTGTCGCTGTTGCCTTTTGGCCTCGCGATGGTCGATCGCGACGGGCGCTTTCTTTACATGAACAAGGCCTTCGGACGCGCCGCGGGGGTCGCCGACGGGCGGATGCCGCGCTATCCGGGCGATCTGGTCGTCGTCGAGGACAAGGGGCCACTCGCCGACATGATCCGCCGCCACTCGAGCGGGCAGCAGGTGGGCGGCGACCTGTCGATCCGCCTCGCCGGGCAGGGCGACGAGCCGGTTTCGATGCGCGTCGTCGGGGTGCGCGGGCTTGGCGAAGCGGCGGTGCTGCTGAGCCTTAAGGACTCGAGCGAGGAATCGCGCCTCAAGTCGCAGGTTGCGCAGGCGTCGAAGATGCAGGCGGTCGGTCAGTTGGCGGGCGGCGTTGCGCACGATTTCAACAACATCCTGACCGCCGTGCTCGGGAGCTGCGACCTGATGCTGATGCGCCATACGCCGGGCGACAGCGATTATGACGATATCCAGCACATTCGCAGCAATGCGAATCGTGCCGCGAGCCTGACGCGGCAATTGCTCGCCTTTTCGCGCCAGCAGACGTTGCGGCCGCAGATATTGCAGCTTCCCGACGTGATTTCCGAAGTGTCGCACCTGCTCAAGCGGCTGATGGGCGACACGGTGCAATTGGTCGTCCATCACGGACGCGGCCTCGGCGCGGTGCGTGCCGACCCGGTGCAGCTCGAACAGGTCATCATCAATTTGGGCGTCAACGCGCGCGACGCGATGGCCGGCGGCGGCACGCTGACGATCGAGACCTATCCGGTATCGGCCGCCGAAGTGCGCCAGTTGGGGAGCGATTTCATGCCGCCTGCCGACTATAGCGCGCTGAAGGTCAGCGACACGGGGACCGGCATTCCGCCCGAAGTCCTGCCCAAGATTTTCGAACCCTTTTTCACGACGAAAGACGTAGGCAAGGGGACGGGGCTGGGGCTTTCGACGGTTTATGGCATCGTCAAACAATCGGCGGGGTTCATCTTTGCCGACAGCAAGCCGGGCGAAGGGACGAGCTTTACCATCTATCTGCCCGTCCACCGCGCGACCGGCGATACGCCGGCGATCGCGGCGCCGCCGGCGAAGCCCAAGAAGAGCCAATGGGGAACGGGGTCGATCCTGATCGTCGAGGATGAGGATATGGTGCGCGCGGTCGCCGAGCGCGCGCTGGTGCGTGCGGGCTATACGGTTGCGACCGCCGCGCAGGGCGAAGAGGGACTGGAACGCTTTGCCGAAATGGGTAAAATCGACCTTGTGATTAGTGACGTCATGATGCCGAACATGGACGGACCGACGATGGTTCGCGCGATGCGCGCGAAGATGCCCGCGCTGCCGGTGCTGTTCATGTCGGGCTATGCCGAGGAACAGCTGCGCCAATCGATCAACATCGACGACGTCGCTTTCCTTCCAAAGCCCTTTTCGATCGCACAGCTTGCCGAGGCGGTATCGGCGACGCTCGACGATGCCGCGCACCGGGCCGGCGATGCCTGACCAGGGTCGCATCCTGCTCGTCGAGGACGATGTGCTGATCGGCATGATGCTGGTCGACATGTTCGAGGCGCTCGGCCTGTCCGAGCCTGCGCAGGCGACGACGAACGAAGAGGCGCTGGCACTGATCGCGTCCGAGCCGCTCGCAGGCGCGCTCGTCGATATCAATCTTGGCGACGAAAAGGGGTGGCCTATCGCCGACGCGCTTGCGGCACACAATATCCCCTTCGCCTTTACCACCGGCGGGGGCGATGTGATTCCCCCGGCGCATGCCGACCGTCTGCTGGTCACCAAGCCCTTCCGCATCGCCGACATCGAAGCTGCGCTGGAGACGTTCTCGGGCAACTGATCCGCTGAATCCTCACCCGAAAAATATTTTGTTCCACCCTTGTTCCATGAGAACATATATGGCACAAAGCTCGGGCGTTGCGATGGCTCTGCCGTCGCCTTAGAGGAGGAAGGGGACGGTCATGGCCGGACAATTGTCACTCGTCGAATCGGGGAAATCAGTGAACGGAACAGACAGGCAGAAGGCGCTCGACGCCGCACTCGCGCAGATCGATCGCGCGTTCGGCAAGGGCTCGGTGATGAAATTGGGCTCGAAGGAAGCGATGCAGGTCGAGGCGATCTCGACCGGTTCGCTCGGGCTCGACATCGCGCTCGGCGTCGGCGGCCTGCCGCGCGGGCGCGTAATCGAAATCTATGGCCCCGAAAGCTCGGGCAAGACGACGCTCGCGCTGCACTGCATCGCCGAAGCGCAGAAGGCGGGCGGCACAGCGGCCTTCGTCGACGCCGAGCATGCGCTCGACCCGGTATATGCCAAGAAGCTCGGCGTCGACATCGACGAGTTGATCGTGTCGCAGCCCGATACCGGCGAACAGGCGCTCGAAATCGTCGATACGCTCGTACGCTCGAACGCGATCGACGTGCTCGTCGTCGACTCGGTCGCCGCGCTCGTCCCGCGTGCGGAAATCGAGGGCGAGATGGGCGACAGCCATGTCGGCTTGCAGGCGCGCCTCATGTCGCAGTCGCTGCGCAAGCTGACCGGCTCGATCAGCCGCTCGCGCTGCATGGTAATCTTCATCAACCAGCTGCGCATGAAGATCGGCGTGATGTACGGCAATCCCGAGACGACGACGGGCGGCAACGCGCTCAAATTCTATGCTTCGGTCCGTCTCGACATCCGCCGCACCGGCCAGATCAAGGATCGCGACGAGATTGTCGGCAACACGACGCGCGTCAAGGTCGTCAAGAACAAGGTCGCGCCGCCGTTCAAGCAGGTCGAGTTCGACATCATGTACGGACAGGGCATTTCGAAGATTGGCGAGATACTCGACCTTGGCGTCAAGGCGGGGCTGGTCGAGAAATCGGGCGCCTGGTTCAGCTATGATTCGATCCGAATCGGCCAAGGGCGCGAAAATGCGAAGAATTTCCTGACCGAGAACCCCGAACTGATGCAGCGTCTCGAAAGCGCGATCCGTACGCGTACCGATGCGGTGGCCGAAGAGATGATGGTCGGCCCCGACGACGACGGCGACGCCGAATAGCAAGCCTTCGCTCGGCCCGTTCCTTGCGCGGGCCGGGTGTCAGGCGGCAGCGGATTTCAGCCCCTTGGACCTGCTTTCCCCCTCTCCCGCAGGTCGGTCCGCCCGCCGCTGAGCCGGCTGGTCCGGTTGCCGCGCGTCCGCGCTCGGCGGCCGGGCAGCCGGTATTTTCGTGCGTCGAACGCTCGCCAGGCCGGTTTGGGCGCGCTGGCCTTCGCCCGACCCTTGCTGTAGCGCATGGGCGTCAAAACCGGCTGGCGTTTCAGCATCGTGCCGCAACGCTGCCCGAGGGAGGATGCCGTGAGCCTGATCGTCCATCATTTGAACAACAGCCGGTCGCAGCGGATTTTGTGGCTGATCGAGGAAATCGGCGCCGATTTTTCGATTGTGCATTATAGCCGAGACCCGGCCACCAATCTCGCACCTCCCGAACTGCTCGCAGTGCATCCACTCGGTAAATCGCCGATTCTCGACGATGGCGGAAGGCTGATCGCCGAGTCGGGTGCGATCGTCGAGCATCTGTGCGAACGCCACGGCGGCGCGCATCTGGTCCCCGCGCGTGGAAGCGACGCCTATATCTCGCATCTTGAATGGATGCATTTTGCCGAAGGGTCGGTGATGACACCGATCCTGTTGCGCATTTATACCGCACGGCTCGGCGAGGCTGCGGCACCGCTCGAACCCCGGATCAACCAGCAGCTCGATTCGCATTTTTCCTTCATGGAAGAGCATGTGAGCGACGACGGGCATTTCGTTGGTGACGCCTTGTCGGCGGCGGACATCATGCTGAGCTTTCCGGCCGAAATTGCCGTGATGCAAGGGATGGGTGCGCGCTATCCAAAACTCGCCGCCTTTGTTGAAAAATGCCATGCACGACCCGCGTGGAGGCGAGCGCGCGAAAAGGGCGGCGCCTATTATGGGTTCTGATTGGCGTTTCGTTTTCTGCGTCGCGGCGATGCTGGTCGGCGGCGATGCGCAGGCGCAAACGCCGGTACTTGGCCCTGCGACCGAGCGCGAGGTCAGTGTCGCCGCTGGCGTCACGTTCGAGCCGACCGCGCCCGACGAAGCCGCCGCCGCCGAACGTTTCGCCGCCTATACGATGGCGCTCGCGCGGCGCGACTATGCAGCGGCCTATGCCATGTTCCGCCTGTCGCTGCAGGCATCGACTCCGCGGCTCGAATGGGAAATGAACCTGCGCAAGCGCCCCGCGCTGTGGGCCGACGGAAGTCTGCGCGTGCTGAGGCTGAGCTGGTATGCGAACCCGCCCGGCCAGCCAGAAGGCGTCTACGCTGCTTTCGATTTTCGGGGCGACCGCGCGGACGGCACGATGGATTGCGGCTATGTCGTCGTTCACCGGGCGTCGCCCGGCGCGGCCTTTACCGTAGTGCGCACCGACACGTCGGAGGTGCCACCCGAACTGATCGAGGAGGGGGTGCCGAAGGCCGACGTGCTGCGCCAGCTTCCCTGCTATCTCGGCAAGGGAATCGCGACCGCGCTCTGAGCGGCGCCGACGATCAGCGTCATCGACATGAAGCGGCTTGTCGCAGCGCGGCAAAGCCCCTAATTCGCGCGCATGACATCGACCAACGACATTCGCCGCTCGTTCCTCGACCATTTCGCGGGGGCGGGGCACCATATCGAACCGTCGGCGCCGCTCGTGCCGCACAACGACCCGACGTTGATGTTCGTCAACGCGGGGATGGTGCCGTTCAAGAATGTCTTCACGGGCCTCGAAAAGCGTCCTTACACGACCGCGGCCTCGTCGCAGAAATGCGTGCGGGCGGGTGGCAAGCACAATGACCTCGACAATGTCGGCTTCACCGCGCGGCATCATACATTCTTTGAAATGCTGGGAAATTTCTCCTTCGGTGACTATTTCAAGGAACAGGCGATCGATCACGCCTGGACGCTGATTACCAAGACCTGGGGCCTGCCACCCGAAAAGCTGACCGCCACCGTCTATCACACCGACGACGAGGCGTTTGACCTGTGGCGCAAGATTTCGGGCCTGCCCGAAGAGCGCATCATCCGTATCCCGACGAGCGACAATTTCTGGTCGATGGGCGACACGGGGCCGTGCGGGCCTTGCAGCGAGATATTCTACGACCATGGCGAGCATATCTGGGGCGGTCCGCCGGGATCGCCGGAGGAGGATGGCGACCGCTTCGTCGAGATCTGGAACCTTGTGTTCATGCAATATGAGCAACTGGCGGACGGCGAACGGGTCGATCTGCCGCGGCCGAGCATCGACACCGGCATGGGACTCGAACGCATCGCGGCGGTGATGCAGGGCGTCCACGACAATTATGACACCGACACCTTCAAGGCGCTGATCGCCGCGTCGGTCGAACTGACCGGGGTCGCCGCCGAAGGTTCGACGCAAGCCAGCCACCGGGTCGTCGCCGACCATCTGCGCGCCGCAAGCTTCCTTGTCGCGGACGGCGTGCTGCCGTCGAACGAGGGGCGCGGCTATGTGCTGCGCCGGATCATGCGCCGCGCGATGCGTCACGCGCATCTGCTCGGCGCGAAAGACCCGCTGATGCACCGGCTGTTGCCGTCGCTTACCGCCGAGATGGGCGCCGCCTATCCCGAGCTGGTTCGCGCGCAGCCGCTGATTGCCGAAACGCTCGAGCGCGAGGAGGTCAAATTCCGCCAGACGCTCGACAAGGGGCTGCGGCTGCTCGACGAGGCGACGGCGGGGTTGGGCAAGGGCGATACATTGCCCGGCGAGGTCGCGTTCAAACTCTACGACACCTATGGCTTCCCATATGACCTGACCGAAGACGCGCTGCGTACACAGGGGATTGCGGTCGACCGCGCAGGTTTCGACGCGGCGATGGCCGAGCAGAAGGCGGCGGCGCGCGCGGCGTGGAAGGGCAGCGGCGAAAAGGCGTCGGACGATATCTGGTTCGACATCGCAGAAACGCACGGCAGCACCGAATTCACCGGCTACAGCTCGACGTCGGGCGAGGGCGAAGTGCTTGCGCTCGTCAAGGACGGCGCGCCGGTTGAGGCGGTCGAGGCCGGCGACGAGGTCGTCGTGCTCACCAACCAGACGCCCTTTTATGGCGAAAGCGGCGGGCAGATGGGCGACAGCGGCACGATCACGACGCTCGGCGGGCTGCGTGCCACGGTACGCGACACGGGCAAGCCGCTTGGGCGTCTGCACACGCACCAAACGGTGATCGAAGCCGGGACGCTGAAGGTCGGCGACACGGTTCACCTGACCGTCGATGCCGAGCGGCGCGACCGCATTCGCGCGAACCACAGCGCGACGCACCTGGTTCATGCCGCGCTTCGCAACCGGCTCGGCGGGCATGTGACGCAGAAGGGCAGCCTTGTCGCCGCCGATCGCTTCCGTTTCGACTTTTCGCACCCCAAGGCGCTGACCGCCGAAGAGATTGGAGACATAGAGGCCGAGGTGAACGCGCAGATCCGCGCAAACGAGACGGTGACGACGCGGTTGATGACTCCCGACGACGCGGTTGCGGCGGGCGCGCTGGCGCTGTTCGGCGAGAAATATGGCGACGAGGTTCGCGTGCTCAGCATGGGCAAGGCCGACGCGAATTCCTATTCGGTCGAGCTGTGCGGCGGGACGCACGTTCGCGCATTGGGCGACATCGCGTTGTTCAAGATCGTCGGCGAAAGTGCCGTTTCGTCGGGGGTGCGTCGTATCGAGGCGCTGACGGGCGAAGCCGCGCGCCAGTGGCTGGGCGCCCGCGACGAGGCGCTGAAGGCTGCGGCGGCGACGCTCAAGACCTCGCCCGACGAGGTGCCGGCGCGCGTCGCGCAGCTTGCCGAAGCGCTCAAGAAGGCCGAGCGCGAGCTCGCCGACGCGAAGAAGGCGCTCGCGATGGGCGGCGGCGCGGCGAGCGGCGGTCCGGCAGTCGAAGAGGTCGGCGGGACGAAGTTCCTCGCGCAGGTCGTCGACGGGCTCGACCCCAAGGGGCTGCGCGGAGCGGTCGATGACCTAAAGAAGGCGGTTGGTAGCGGCGTCGCGATGCTCGTCGCGGTCAATGACGGACGCGCGTCGGTCGCGGTCGGCGTCACCGACGACCAGACCGCGAGCCGCAACGCCGTCGATCTCGTCAAGGCCGCCGTCGCCGCGCTCGGCGGGCAGGGCGGTGGCGGGCGTCCGGACATGGCGCAAGGCGGCGGCCCCGACGGCAGCGCCGCCGACGCCGCCGTCGCGGCGGTGAAGGCGGCGTTGGCGGCCTGACCGCCGCTCAGCCTGCGGCCCACTCCGCCGCGATCCGCCCGACCTCGGCGAGGACGGCCTGATCCTCGTCGCGCATCTTTTGCGAACTGATGACGGGGCTTTCATAATAGGCGGCGATGAGGATCGGCGGCCCTTTCGGGGGGTAAGTGATGGCGATGTCGTTGTATTTGCTGATCCTGTCTGCCGATACGCCCGTTCCGGTCTTGTCGCCGGAGCGCCAGTCGGACGGGAGTCCCGCGCGCAGCCTCTTGTAGCCCGTTTCGGTGGCGACGCCCCAATCGATCAGCAAGGCGCGCGAAGTCGGGGAGAGGGCGTCGCCGACCAGTATCGCTCGCAGCAGTCCTGCCATCGCCGTCGGTGACGTCGTATCGCGCTCGTCGCCTGCGACAACGTCGTTCATTTCCGGTTCGAGACGATCAAGCCGGGTCACCGCGTCGCCCCACGCCCGGAATTGCCGCGTTGCCCCCGCCGGGCCGCCGATGAGGCCGAGCAAGAGGTTTGCCGCAGTATTGTCGCTGGTGGTGATCGTCGCCTCCATCAGCTCGGCGACCGTCATCGACCCTGTCGCGACGTTGGCGCGCGTGACAGGGGCGAATTCGAGCAGGTCCGACACCCCATAAGGCACTGGCTGGTCGAGCATGAGCTTTCCGCCTTCGACGGCCTTCAAAATGACCGCCGAGAGCGGCCATTTGAAGGTCGAACACATGGCGAAGCGTTCACCGCCGCGGTGGCTTGCCGTTCGTCCCGTCACGCTGTCGAGGAAGGCGACACCGAGGCGGCCGCCGGCGCGCTTTTCGAGCGCGGCGAGGCGGTCGGCGGTCGCATCGGCGGACTTCGGGGCGGAGCCGGCGTCCGCCTTGCACCCGGCGAGCAGCGCCCAGGCGCCGACGCCGGCCACGGGCATCATCGAAAGCAGGCGGCGCCGCGAATATGCGCTCGTCATATCAGTTATCCTTATGCCGAATTGTCCTGCGCGTATGATTTAACAGATTTTACTCGTAGCCAAGCGATGATAGATCAATAGAGGCATTAGAAAATCTAAAGGTGCGTCATGGCGGTCACCGAAATCTCGCTCAACCTGCTGCGCGCCTTTGATGCGGCGGCGCGCCAGGGGAGTTTCACCGAGGCGGCAAAGGAATTGTTCGTCACGCAGGCGGCGGTGAGCCACCAGATCAAGGCGCTCGAGGCGTGGCTCGGCAAACCGCTGTTCCACCGCACTTCGCGCGGGCTTGCGCTCACTGACGAGGGGCTGATGCTCGCCCCGACGGTGGCGGAGGCGCTCGCGGCGATCGAGCAGGGGGTCGATCGCGTGCGCGACGGCGTGGCGCGCGAGCTGCTGACCGTGGGCGTCGTCGGCACCTTCGCGGTCGGTTTCCTGATGCGACACCTTCCCGATTTCCGTCGCCGCTTTCCGCATATCGAGTTGCGACTGCTCACAAACAACAACAAGCCCGAACCTGCGACCGACAGTCTGGACCTGTCGATCCGCTTTGGCGACGGGGCGTGGCGCAGCGTCGAGGCTGTGCGCGTGATGGACGCCCCGATGACGCCGCTTTGCACCCCGTCCATAGCCGAGACGCTGCGCCACCCTGCCGACCTCGCACGCTGGCCGCTGCTGCGATCGTATCGCGCGCAGGACTGGCCGGCGTGGTTCAGGGCGGCGGGCGCCGAACCCGTGGCCGCGCGCGGCGCGCAGTTCGATACGTCGATCATCATGGTGCAGGCGGCGCTGCTCGGCGAAGGGGTCGCGCTCGCCCCACCCGCGATGTTCACCACCGAACTGGACGACGGACGGCTGGCCCAGCCGTTCGACGCCAAGGTCGATGTCGGCGCCTATTGGCTCACCCGCCCGCTCGCGCGCGCCGAGCGGGCGGCGGAGCGGGAGTTTTCCGATTGGCTGGTAGAGCGGGCCGGGGAATGACCGGCCGCTTTGCCCACCGTCATTGCGAGCGCAGCGAAGCAATCTCCTGCTGAGAGGAGGTGCCGATAGCTGGAGATTGCTTCGCCCGGCTCCGCCGGCCTCGCAATGACGATGGAACTCAGCTTTCGACGCCCTTTGCCTTGCCCCACGCGCGTGCGGCGGTGTAGCCGAGGTAGCCGGTGCCGAAGAGCGCGTAGAGCGGCTCGGGAATCCCGGCGAGATAGGCGTTCATCCCTTCGGCAATACCCTTGGCCATCTCCGGCCGCGCTGCGGCGATGAGGCCCATGGGGATCGCCCAGAGCAGCAGCGCATACATGACATAGAGGAAGCTGGGGCGTGCGCGGCTCGTCCAGGGGTCGCTGCTGTTCGCTTCGGCGACGATCGCGGTCATGCGCGTGCGGATCGCTTCCATTTCCTGGCTGCCCTCGAGTTTGATCAGCTCGAGCTTGGCGCGGTCGCGAGCGTCGGGGTCGGGAATAATCTTGTCGATCAACTTGGCGATGGGGCCGATCAGTCCCTCGATGATGCTCATGGCAGTTTTCCTTTTTTGCTACAGAATCCTTGCAACTTCACACTGGATTCGATGTCGGGGAGCGCTGGCAGCACTAGCCGATGCGGTTGGCGAGCCAGCCGTAGAGAAAGGCCTCCTGGCTCGGGCGGCGTTCGGCGAGCGCGATGTAGCGTTCGCCCTGCAGCGCCTCCATCGCGCGCAGCAGCACCGTCTCGCCGCCCTTGCCGCGCACGCGGAGGAAGGCGTCGAGCGCCGAAAGCGTGCGTGGACCGATGTCGCGGTCGACGGCGATGTCGGGATAGTCGCGTGCCGAGCGGTTGAGCGCATTGAGCGCGCGCTGGAGAAAGCCGGTCGCGGTCGCGGTGCCCATATTGACGCCGGTATCGAAGAGTTCGGCGGCGATTTTCGGCGCGCGCAGCCCGACCCGATCATAGCCGGGACGCAGCCAGTAGATGCGGCGATAGATGGCCGCCGCCTCGGCGCGAGGCAGCGTGCGCATCTCGCCCGCATAGCCCTGCGCGCGCGCCACCGCCTCGGTGATACCCCAGCAGGTCGGACCGCCGCGGTCGGCGGGGTGGTTTACATAACGGCCTTCGCGGTCGATGACGGCGTCGATCAAGGCGTCGATGTCGTAGATGAGGGTGTCGGTTTTCGGCATGATTCGCTCCTTTCGGTTCTCTGATGAGACGAAACGAACCATATAGGAATAATGTAGGAAAGGATTTTTACCGATGCGGGCATTGCAGGTGCGCGAGCTACTTCCCGATCACGAGGGGGCAGCGATCGCCGACGTGCCTGTTCCCGCGCCGGGCACGGGCGAGGTGCGGGTGCGCGTGCGCGCGGCGGCGGTCAATTTTCCCGACCTGTTGATGACGCGCGGCGCCTATCAGTTGAAACTCGACCTGCCCTTTATCGCGGGGCTCGAATTTTCGGGCGAGGCCGATGCGGTCGGGGAGGAGGTTACAGCTTGGGTGCCGGGCGATGCGGTGGTCGGCGGCAACCGCTTCGGCGCGATGGCGGAATATTGCGTCGTCCCGGCTAGCGCGCTGCGGCCGAAACCCGCGCGGCTCGGGTGGGACGAGGCGGCGGCCTATCCGGTCGCCTATCTGACCGCCTATGTCGCGCTGGTGCGCGGCGCACGGATCGCGCCGGACGAATGGCTGCTCGTCCACGGTGCGGCGGGCGGGGTCGGGCTGGCGACGGTTGACCTGGGCAAGGCGCTCGGCGCGCGCGTGATCGCGGCGGCAAGCAGCCCGGAAAAGCGCGACGCCATCCAGCGTCTCCTTGCGCCCGAAGCGGTCATCGCCGCCGATCCCGGATTCCGCGATGCGGTAAAGACGATGACTGGCGGAATGGGCGCCGATGTCATCTTCGATCCGGTCGGCGGCGATGTGTTCGACGAATCGACACGCTGCATCGCCTTTGGCGGTCGGTTGCTCGTCGTCGGTTTTGCGTCGGGACGTATCCCCGAAGTTTCGGTGAATATGCCGCTGATCAAAGGCTTCTCGGTCGTCGGGGTGCGCGCGGGCGAATATGGGCGCCGCTTTCCGGAGCGCGGGGCCGAAAATCTGGCGATGATCGACGCGCTGGCCGCCGAGGGGCGGATTCGGCCGCATGTCCATGCCTCGCTCGACCTTGCTGACTGGCGCGAGGCTTTTGCAATGCTGGAGCGGCGCGAGGTGGTGGGGAAGGTCGTCTTGCGACCGTAACCGGCCGACGCTGATATAGTTTTGCGACATAGCAGCGCCAATCGGACGGCGGGGCTTCCTGGCGGCGATGCCGCATTCTTCGAGAGGAAAAAACGTGAAGACTTTGATCTGGATGACCGCCACGGTCGGATTTGCCATGACCGCGCCGGTACAGGCTCAGGCGCCGCGCGACGGCGAACGGCTGTTCGCGATGATCGACGTCAATGGCGACGGCAAGCTCGACAAGACCGAGATTGCGAAGATGATGGCGATGCGCGCCGAACGACGCGGCGATCCGTCGCTGAACTCGCCCGAAAAGATCGACGCCTTTCTGAAGCGCGCGGACACCAACGGTGACGGCGCGGTCGACAAGGCCGAACTGGGCGCGATGCGGGGTGCGATGCGCGAAGGCAGGCCCGACGCCAAGAATTGATCCCTGGCGACGGCTCGCCGCCGCCCTCCGATATTTCCGGACCCGGCAGTCGAATCCTGCCCTAGTCGGCGGCGGTGTGCAGCCCGAGCGCGGGGATGCCGACCGAGCGCTGGCCGCCGAAGTTCGAGCGCACGACGATTGCGCCCTGCCGCTCCATGAAGTCGAGCAGGCGGCGGAGTCGGCCCGGTGAATGGGTGCCATAGGCGCGCCCGAGCGCTTCGTCGTCGGGGCAGGGCTGGCCGTCCATCGCCGCGCGCGCGATGAGAAGGAAGGGCGCGAGCATGTCGTCGGGAAGCTGCGCCGCGGCGGCGAGAAGCTCGCTCCATTGGGGGTCGGCAGGATCGAAGATGTGGACGCGCGCGAGCGCGAAGCGGCGGCGGAAGGCAGTCACGTCGATCGGCGGCGCGGGCAGCCGCGCCATGCGGCAACGCACCGAGAAATCCTGATAGAGCATCGCGTCGGGTTGAAAGGCGCTGTCGGGATCGGCGAGCATCGCTTCGAGCGCGGCCCGCACGATGGCTTCGCTGTCGGGCGCCGGTGCGGGCTGGGGTGATCCTTCGTCGCCGGACGCGGGGTCGGCTCTCTCCTGCGCGTCGCTGCGCGCGATGCGTTCGATCAACTCGCCCGCGGCGACGGGAGACGGCGCAGGCGGCGGAGGCGGCGGTGGGCTTTCCATCGCGGCGAAAAGCATTTCGCGCATGTCGCCCGCCTCGGCGTCGGGAAGCGGGAGCAGGCTATGCGTCCCCGAGCGCGTGCTCGTCTGCGTCGCGCCGATGCGGATCGACACGGGGCGACGCGAAATCGCGGGGCCGAGGCCGAGAAAACAGCCGCGTTCGAGGTCGCGGATCATCTCGGCCTGTCGCCGTTCCATCCCGAGCAGGTCGGCGGCGCGCGCCATGTCGATGTCGAGGAAGGTACGCCCCATCAGGAAATTGCTCGCCTCTGCCGCGACATTCTTGGCAAGCTTGGCGAGCCGCTGCGTCGCGATGGCCCCCGCGAGCCCGCGCTTGCGCCCACGACACATCAGGTTGGTCATCGCGCCGAGGCTCGCACGGCGCACCGTGTCCGAGACTTCGCCCGACGCGCTCGGCGCGAACATCTGCGCCTCGTCGACGACGACGAGCGCGGGGAACCAATGCTCGCGCGGCGCATCGAACAGCGCGTTGAGAAAAGCGGCGGCGCAGCCCATCTGCGCCTCGATATCGAGCGATTCGAGGTTGAGCACGACCGACGCGCGATGCTCGCGGATGCGCGCGCCCATCGTCGCGATTTCGCGCTCGTCATAATCGCCCGCGTTGATCGCGACATGGCTGTACGCGTCGGCGAGGGTGACGAAATCGCCCTCGGGGTCGATCACGACCTGCTGGACGAGCCCCGCGCTCTGTTCGAGCATCCGGCGCAAAAGATGCGATTTTCCCGACCCCGAATTGCCCTGGACGAGCAGCCGGGTCGCGAGCAGTTCCTGCACGTCGATCGCAATGGGGCGTCCGGCGGTGTCGAGTCCGATTTCGATGCTGCTTGTCACCGCGCCGCCCCTAACGGGCCGCCCGCCGGTTGACAACCGAGGCTGGCGGGTGCTTGCACTCGCGGCCATGGACCTCGACGACCAGCTCTTTCGCTATTTCGGCACGCGCGACATGGACGCGATCACGCCCGTCGCGCTGGAGACGGGTGCCGAGCGGATGCGCGTCGATTTCGGGCTGGAGAGCAACAGCGGGCGGCGCTTTGCGCTGTGGGCGCTGATGTACATGCTCGGCGTCGCGCCCGATCTCGACGCAGCGTTCAAGGATCCCGCCGAGCGCGACACGGCGCGCGATTTCATGGACATGATCGACCGCGCGCAGGAGGAATGAGTTTCCGCCTCGCGCGACCTGCATTTCAAATGTCGAAGAATGAATTGGTCGGGACGAGAGGATTCGAACCTCCGACCCCCACACCCCCAGTGTGATGCGCTACCAGGCTGCGCTACGTCCCGACCGGCCCGATTGGGCAGGCGAGGCCCCTAGCGCGGCTTGGCAGGGGATGCAAGGCTATCGTGCGTCGTCGGTCGCGGAGCGCGATACGGATGCCGCTGCCCTTGATTGCCCATTGGCGCACACTATCTCCGCGCCGCCTCTCCCGCGGGCGAGGGCGCAGCCATCGGTTGCGCCCCCCGCGCCCGCGTGATAGGCGCCGCGCCATATTTTTTGCGCGAACCGCCCCGTCCGGGGACCGGCCGCGCCACCTGAATGGAAAGTTCTCTTCGATGACGACGACCTTGCTTCTGACCCAGGCGGCCGGATCGGGCGGCGGGGCAGCCGGTTTCCTGATGCTGGTGCCCTATCTGCTGATCTTCGTCGTCTTCTGGTTTTTCCTGATCCGCCCGCAGCAAGTGCGCGCGAAGGAGCATCGCGCGAAGATCGCGGCGGTGAAGCCGCGCGACCAGGTCGTGACCGGCGGCGGCATCGTCGGCAAGGTGACGCGCGTCGACGATGATTTCGCCGACGTCGAAATCGCGCAGGGCGTGAAGATCAAGGTCGTCAAATCGACCCTCGCCGACGTGCTGCAGCCCGGCGGCAAGCCCGCAAACGACTGACGCAGCGCCGGTCCGCGCGCGTGCGCGGACCCGCCCTCTGACCGGAACCCCCATATGCTCGACTTTCCGCGCTGGAAGACCATCGGTATCGGCATCATCCTGCTGCTCGGTGTCCTTTTTTCGATCCCGAGTTTCCTGACCGAAAAGCAGTTCGAGGCGCTGCCCGGATTCGCGCAGGCAAAGGTGAACCTGGGGCTCGACCTTGCGGGCGGCAGCCATTTGCTGCTCGAAGCCGATCTCGACGACCTTGCCAAGACGCAGCTGTCGAATATGGAAAAGACCGTGCGCACCGCGATGCGCGGCGAGCGCGGACCCGACGACGACATCGCGATCGGCGAGCTGTCGACCGACGGCGGGCGGATCAGCTTCCTCGTTCGCGATCAGACGCAGCTCGACGAGGCGCGCGAACGGCTGTTCCGCGAGACGCAGGGCGCGGCGATGACCGGCCAGCGCGACTGGAACATCGACATCGTCGATTCGACGCGCATCGTCCTGAACCCGACCGGCGCAGGCCGCACGCAGGCCATCAGCCAGGCGATGGATACAGCGCGCGACATCATCGATCGCCGCGTCAACTCGCTCGGCACGCGCGAGCCGACGATCATCCGTCAGGGCGACGACCGTATCGTCGTGCAGGTGCCGGGGCTTCAGGACCCGCAGGCGCTGAAGGATCTGATCGGCAAGACCGCGCGGCTGGAGTTCCGGATGGTCGACGCGAATGCCGACCCCAATGAGGCCGCGGCGGGCCGCGTGCCGGTGGGCAGCGAGATCGTTCCCTATGCGCCCGGCGAAGGCAATGGCGCAGCGTTCGAGGTGCTGCGCCGACAGGTCATGATCAGCGGCGAACAGCTGATCGACGCGCAGCAGAGCTTTGATCCCCAGAACAACCAGCCGGTCGTCAAGATCCGTTTCGATTCGGGCGGATCTAGCACCTTTGCGCGCGTCACCGCGCAGAACGTCGGCCGCCGCTTTGCGATGGTCCTCGACGGACAAGTGCTGTCGGCGCCGTCGATCAACGAGCCGATCCTGGGCGGCAGCGCCCAGATTTCGGGCAGCTTCACCGTCGCGACCGCGAACAACCTCGCGATCTCGCTGCGCTCGGGGGCGCTGCCGGTGAAGATGGAGGTCGTTGAAGAACGCACCGTCACCCCCGAACTCGGCGCCGATTCGATCCGCAAGGGCGCGATCGCCGGCATTATCGCGACGGTCGCGGTGCTCGTCTTCATGATCCTCGTCTATGGCCGCTTCGGCGTTTATGCGAACATCGCGCTGCTGTTCAACATCGGGCTGATCGTCGCGATCATGGCGGCGTTCAACGCGACACTGACCTTGCCGGGTATCGCGGGATTCGTGCTCACGATCGGCGCCGCGGTCGACGCGAACGTGCTGATCAACGAGCGTATCCGCGAGGAACTCAAGCGCGGACGACGCATTTTCCAGGCGGTCGATGTCGGATATTCGGAAGCGAGCCGCGCGATTTTCGACGCCAATATCACCAACGTCATCGCGGCGGGGTTGATGTTCTGGTTCGGCTCCGGCCCCATCAAGGGTTTTGCGGTGGTGCTGACCATCGGCATCATCACCAGCGTCTTTACCGCCGTTACCGTCACGCGCCTGTTCGCCGCCCGCTGGCTGCACAAGACGCGCCCGACGGCGCTGAACATTTAAGAGGGATCGACCCATGCGCTTGCTGAAACTCGTCCCCGAAAACACGAACATCCAGTTCCTGAAATATCGCAAGGTCGCGATGGCGATCAGCATATTGATGATCGTCGCGTCGATTGCGCTTGTTGCGGTGCGCGGGCTGAACCTTGGCGTCGATTTCGTCGGCGGCCAGTCGGTGCGCGTCGAATTTACGCAGGAGATGCCGCCGATCGACGAGATTCGCGAAAAGGTGGGCGACATCGGCCTCGGCGAAGCAACGATCCAGCAATTCGGCACGGACACGGCGGTATCGATCCGCACCGCGCTGCCCGACGGCGACAAGGCCGCGGCCGACCGCGCCGGGCGTCAGCTTGTCGACGGGATCAAAAAGGCCTTTCCGACTGCGACGACGGGCTCGGTCGAAACCGTGTCGGGCAAGGTATCGAACGAGCTGCTGCGGACCGGTGCGCTCAGCCTGCTGCTCGCGATGATCGCGATATCGATCTACATCTGGATCCGTTTCGAATGGCAGTTCGGCGTCGGCGCACTGTTCGCGCTGTTTCACGACGTCGCTCTGACCTTCGGCTTTTTCGCGCTGACGCAGATGCAGTTCGACCTCAACATCGTCGCCGCGCTGCTGACGATCATCGGCTATTCGCTCAACGATACCATCGTCGTGTTCGACCGCATCCGCGAAAATCTGAAAAAATATCGCAAGATGGAAATCATCCCGCTGCTCGACCTCAGCATCAACGAGACGCTGGCGCGCACGGTAATGACGAGCTTTACGATGCTCATCGCGCTCGCGGTGCTGCTGTGGGTCGGGCCGGATGTGATCTTCGGTTTCACCGCGGCGATGCTGCTCGGCATTTTTGTCGGCACCTATTCGTCGGTCTATATGTCGGCGCCGATCCTCGTGTGGCTGAAGGTCGGGCCCGACAGCTTCATCCCGCGCACGAGCGCCGCGACGGCAGGCGCTGAACGCATCGACCGCAACGACGACGGCGCGGTGGTCTGAGGCCGCGGCCTGTCGCCAAGAAGCGACACGGCGACAATTCTGAACTCGTCATTCCCGCGAAAGCGGGAACCCAGTTGCGAAGTTGGTTCGTTGGATTCCCGCTTTCGCGGGAATGACGAACTCGGGGTGAGCGCGCTGACGATATCTGCCGGAAGCTAGGAAACGGTTACGGCTGAAATCGCTAGCGGCCCGCGCATCGCCGCAGATGCGCGGCGAGGTCGCGGCCGTTGCGGTCCCAGTCGAAACGTTCGTCCAGCGTTGCGGCGACATTGGCGGGTGCGGGCGGAACGGCGAGGATTTCGTGCACAGCCGAAGCGATCGCCTCGGGCGTTCGTTCAACGATGCGGCCCGCAGCGGGCGCAGTGACCAGTTCGGCGGCGCCGCCCGCGTCGCTGATGACGAGCGGGGTGCCGCAGGCGAGCGCCTCGACCCACGCATTGGCAAGCCCCTCGCTTGCCGACGGCATGACGATCGCGTCGGCGGCGCGGTAAAGCCGGGGCAGTTCGGCGTTGGCGACGGGGCCGAGGAAATGGACGCGGTCGGCGACGCCGAGACGCGCCGCGAGTGCGCGGTATCGCGCTTCCTCTTCACCCGCGCCTGCGAGGCGATAATGGACGCCGGGAAGCGCCGGTAGCGCTTCGATTGCCAGCGCCTGCCCCTTGCGCGGGATGAGCGCGCCGACCGAAAGGATTGTCGCGGCGTCGCCCCATCCGAGCTGCGCGCGTGCGGCCGCGCGGTCACCGGGATGAAAGCGGGCGCGGTCGATGCCGGTGTAGTGGACCGTCACTTTTCCGGAGTCGATGCCGATGGCGGCCATGTCGCGGCGCATCGATTCGGATACGGCGAGCAGCCCGGCGGCGCGCTCCGCTGCTTTCAGCACTTGTCCGCGCGAGGCCGGTGAATGACCGAAATGGCTGATGTCGGCGCCGCGTGCTTTCACCGAAAAGGGAAGGCCGAGCGCCTGTGCGACCCGCATTGCGGCGGGGCCGTCGGGATAGAAGAATTGCGCATCGACGACGTCGAACGCCCGCTGGCGTGCAACCGGTGCAACGGCGCGGGCGATGGCAGCGGGGTTTAGGCGCGTGCCGACCCGGGGAAGGAGCGTGAAGCGCGGACGATGGACCGTGAGGCCGTTCCACGTCTCGCGTTCGGGCAGGTCGCGGAGCGCGCGATAGCGCGGGTGAAGCGACAGCGGAAAAGGCGGGAGGCCAAGCGGGGCGACGACGGTGAGGTCAATGCGGGGTTGTGCTGCGAGCGCGCGCAGGCTGCGTTCGACGAACAGGCCGAAGTTGGGGCGTGCGGCGTCGGGAAAGAGCGTGGCGATCGACAGGATGCGGAGGGGAGCGGTCATTCGCTGCCTCTCATCCGTTTGTGCCGAGTTTGTCGAAGCACCATTCTTCCCCGGTTGATGCAGAATAAGGACGGCCCTTCGACACGCTCGGGGCGAACGGCGATCAGAGGCTCCTTATCAGGCGCACGGCTACCGCGGCCCAGGGCGGATTGTTCACGACCTGCTGGCGCTGGCCGGTGCCGAGCGGGAGGAGGTGGAGCTTTTCGCCGTCGACATTGAGCAGTCGCGCGAAAATGAAGCGACCAGCGGGGCGGGGGACGAGCAGGTCGCGGTTGAGCGCGTTCGTCCAGTCACCTTCGATACGGCGGCACCAAATTTCGTCGCCCGCGCGATAATCGCCGATCGACGAGGTGACGCGCACCGCGACCATATCCTCGCCCGGTCGCGCGGTGAGCGCCTGTTCGACGCGCGTCGGCGCCTGCGCCCCGTCGGCGCCGAGCAGCGCGGTGATCGTAAGCTGCGTGTCCTGCGGAAGCTGCACCAGTTCGGCAGCGTCGACGCCGAGCGCGGCGGCGATGCGGTTCATCCAGCCGAGCGACAACGTGCGCGTGCCGGTTTCGAGCCGCCCGATCGTCTGCGCGGTCGTCGGCGGATCGCAGCGATGCGCGACCTCTTCGAGTGTGAGGCCCTTGGCGCGGCGCACGGCGCGGATGCTGTTGATCATCGAGAGACCCTTAATAACCGATTTGGTTTCTTCTTTCCTACAAAATATCCCGCTGTCAAGCTTTGCGCGAATCCTCGCAGATCAAGGAGAAAAATATGAGCACCCGGCGCCTCGAAAGCCGTATCCACCCCGACGACCTGATCGATCCCGGGAAACGGGGGCCGCAGGTGATGCGCCATGTGACGGTCAATGTCGCGGAAAGCCCGCTCGCGTGGCTCGCGGCGCGCGGGCATCTAAACGATGCGCAATTACGCGCGGGCGAGCGGCTGCGCGCTGATTATGAGCGCGCGGGGCTGGCGGCGCGGGTGACAATGCGCTGGGACGCTGCGCCGCCGGGGAAAAGCCGCGACGGCGCGCGGGCGTCGGACGCCTCGCTCGCGCGGATCGACGCGCACCGGCGCTTTCACGCGGCGCTCGAAGCGGCGGGGCCGGGGCTCGCCGACATCTGCTGGCGCGTGATCTGTGCGGGCGAGGGGGTGAGCGGGGCGGAGAAGGCGCTCGGCTGGCCGGCGCGGTCGGGGAAGCTGGTGTTGACGCTGGCGCTTGATCGGCTGGCGCGGTTCTACGGGACGGGGTGAGGGGAAGTTGGTGTCCGCTCAACACCCCAAAAAGTGGAGGCTATCCCAGCCCCTCGACCTCTTCGGCGAGTTCCAGCCAGCGGTCTTCGGCCGTCGCCTTTTCGGTACGCAGCATTTCGAGCTTTTCGGTCAGCGCCATGAATTTTGCATTGTCGCGGGTGAACAGGTGGCCGTCGGACAGTTCGGCCTCGATCCCCGCCATTTCGGCGTCGATTTCCTCGATCCGGCCCGGCAGAAGGTCATAGTCGCGCTGATCCTTGTAGGAGAGCTTTTTGCGCTGCTGCGGCGGGGGTGGCGGCGCGGGTGAGGCGCTTGCCGCCTTGCTCTTTGCGGCCACGGGCTTGCTGCGCTTGGCTTCCCAGTCGGCATAGCCGCCCGCGACGATGTCGACCTTGCCCGACCCGTCGAGGCCGAGCGTCACGGTGACGGTGCGGTCGAGGAAGTCGCGGTCGTGGCTGACGAGCAGCACGGTGCCCTGATAATCGGCGATGACCTCTTGCAAGAGGTCGAGCGTTTCGAGGTCGAGGTCATTGGTCGGCTCGTCGAGAACGAGCAGATTCGATTCGCGGGCAAATTCGCGCGCGAGCAGGAGCCGCGAGCGTTCGCCCCCCGACAAGGCGCCGACGCTGGTTTCGGCGACGCCGGGATCGAAGAGAAAGTCCTTCAAATAGCCCTGAACATGCTTTTTGACCCCGCGCACCTCGACCCAGTCGCCGCCGTCGGCGAGGATGTCGCGGACGCGCTTGTCGGGCGAGAGCAGGCTGCGCTGCTGATCGATGACGATGCCGTCGAGCGTCGGGGCGAGCGTGACGCTGCCGCTGTCGGGTTCGATCTCGCCGGTCAGCAGCTTGAGCAAGGTCGACTTGCCCGCGCCGTTCGCGCCGACGATGCCGATGCGGTCGCCGCGCTGGACGCGGAAGGTGAAGTCCTTGATAATCGTGCGCTGAGCATTCCCTTTCCCGTTCGCATCGAGTGGGGTAGCGGAAAATGCTTTGGATATATTTTCAGCGACGATCACCGATTTCGAGCGAACGTCGTCGTTGGCGAGGCCGAGCTTGGCGACGCCGGGACCGCCGATCATCGCCGCACGGGTAGCGCGCATTTCCTTCAGCTTTTCAAGGCGGCCCTGGTTGCGCTTGCGCCGCGCGGTGACGCCGCGTTCGAGCCAATGCGCCTCCAGCCGCAGCTTGGAATCGAGCTTTTGCGCGGCGCGTGCCTCCTCGGCAAAGACTGCCTCGGTCCATTCGTCGAAGCCGCCGAAGCCGATCTCTTTCCGTCGGATGCTGCCGCGGTCGAGCCAGAGTGTCTGGCGCGTCAGGCGGGTGAGAAAGGTGCGGTCGTGGCTGATCGCGACGAAGGCGCCGGCGAAGCGCGACAGCCAGCTTTCGAGCCAGTCGATCGCGGCGAGGTCGAGGTGGTTCGTCGGCTCGTCGAGGAGCAGCACGTCCGGGTTTTGCGCGAGTGCGCGGGCGATGGCGGCGCGGCGGCGCTCACCGCCCGACGCGCTCGCCGCCTCGCGCGCCATGTCGATGCCGAGCTGGTCGGCGATCGCGGCGACTTCATGCTCGCTCGGCCCGTCGGTGCCTGCGACGGCAAAGTCCATCAAGGTGGCAAAGCCGGAAAAATCGGGTTCCTGTTCGAGCATCACGACATGCGTGCCTGGAACGATCGTGCGTTTTCCTTCGTCGGGATCGATGCGGCCGGCGAGCAGTTTGAGCAGGGTCGTCTTGCCCGCGCCGTTGCGACCGATGAGGGCGAGCCGATCGCGCGCGCCAACATAGATGTCGAGTTCGCGAAACAGCCAGCCGCTGCCCTGGACGAGGCCGAGGCCTTCGTATGAAAGAATAGGTGCCGCCATGATGAACGGCTCGCTACTGGCGTGTTCAGCATGTTGCAAGCGCTGGAGCGGCAAAGGCCGGAACGGGCCTGCTCCGTCTTGCGTTAGGGGTGGGTAAAGCAATGGGCCGCCCCACCGGCCCCGCAGGAGATTGAAATGAAGAAGCAAATGCTCATCGCACTGGCCGCCGGGCTCATGACCGCCGCAGCCACCCCCGCCATCGCCCAGCAAGGAGGATCGAGCGTGACGACTGCAACGGCGCAAGGCCCGATTCTGTCGTTCGGCGTCACCAAGGAAGTGCGCTCGCGCCCCGACGAGGCGACGATCGGTGCAGGCGTCACCACGACGGCGCCGACCGCGGTCGAGGCGATGCGCCTCAACGCCGCGGCGATGGACAAGCTGATCGCGGCCGCCAAGGCGCGCGGGATCAAGACCGAGGATATTCAGACGAGCGGGATCAACCTGTCGCCGCAATATGATTATAGCGAACGCGCGCCCGGCCAGCAGCCGCGATTCATCGGCTATCAGGTGAGCAACACGGTGCGCGCGACCACCGGCAAGATCGCGGACGTCGGCCCGCTGCTCGACGCACTCGTCGCCGCGGGCGGGACCAATGTCGAAGGTCCGTGGTTCGGAATGAAGGACAGCGACGCGGTTCTCGCAGGCGCGCGCGGCGAAGCGATCAAGGCGGCCGAAGCCAAGGCCGCGGACTATGCACGGCTCGCGGGCTTTCGCGGCGCCGAACTGGTTTCGATCAGCGAAGGCGGTTTCAGCGGCCCGCAGCCGCCGATGCCGATGGTGCGGATGGAAATGGCCGCCGACGCCAAATCGACCCCGGTCGAGCCGGGGCGGGTGTCGAACAGCCTGGCCCTGAATTTCCAGTATCGGCTGGTGCGGTAATTTTGAGGGGGCGGTCCGAACTGCCCCCCAAAATTTCCGTTCGCATCGAGCGAAGTCGGGATGCTCATCGGCTTGGCGCTCGCCTTCGGGGTGTCTCGACTTCGCTCGACACGAACGGGTTTTGAGACAGGCTAACCCAACTCCCCCTCGGCCCAGGGCCAAGGGCGTTCGCGAAACCATTTCGTGACGATATATTTGCGTCCCTTGCGGACTTTCATGCCGTGGTGGAGCGTATCGGGATTGATCGTGCCGTCGCGCCCGACATTGTTCCATGCGAGCAGCTTGCCGGTTTCGGGCTGGTGGATCTTCCCCGTCGCAAGGAAGCGCGTCGCGCCGCCCGCAGGTGGCTCGTTGAGATAGATCATCAGCGTCCAGCTTCGTTGGCCGGGGATCGTGCAATAGGTTTCCCAGTCGGCGCCGTGCGGGTCGAAATAGTCGGTATGCGCCTTGAACTCCTCGCCGACTTCATAGCGCTGGCCCTGCAGCGGCTCGCCATAGGGCAGCGGGATGCCCGTGAGGTCGTGCAGCCGCGCGTTGATTTCGGCCACCAGCGCGTCGCGATGGTCGAGATCGCAGGTCGAGCTGGTGCGAAAATATTCGTCGCCGTTGGGGTCGGCGATCGTCGATGGGCGCGCCGCGGCATTGATCCGGTCGATGAGCGCGTCGCAAGTCGCGTGGTCCAGAAAGCGCGGCAGCACGAACTGTTCGAGCTTGGGTGAGGGCGTGCGGCGGATGCCCGGCAACGCCGCTAGCCGCGTGGCGGTACGATCGGCGCCCGAGGTCGCCATGTCGACATGTTCGTTGCCAGCCATGGCGCGCTTTTATGCGTTCATGTCCATGCGAACAATGCTTGACGAAGCGGGGGTGCGCGCCTATCGCCGCGCGCTGTCGTAGGCGGTTTCGCCCGGCGTGTGGCGATCATAGCTCAGTTGGTTAGAGCGCCGGTTTGTGGTACCGGAGGTCGCGGGTTCGAGCCCCGTTGATCGCCCCATTTACAGCAGCATCCGAGCATCCCCTGCTTTTGGCGTGACTCGTTGCCGCTATTTCATTATTACGCCTTCATGTAATTTTTATTCGTGAGGGTTTGTCATGTCCGCAGTCTGGGATTTCGCCGATTTCGACGATCACGAGCATGTCCACATGTTCCGCGATCGCGCGAGCGGGCTGACGGCGGTCATTGCAGTCCATTCGACCCACCTCGGCCCCGGCGCGGGCGGCGTTCGCTATTGGCATTACCCCCAGCGTGCCGCGGCGATCACCGACGCGCTGCGCCTGTCGCGCGGCATGAGCTACAAGAACGCAATGGCGGGGCTGCCCATGGGCGGCGGCAAGGGCGTGATCCTGGCCGACGAAGGCGCGGCAAAGACCCCCGAACAACTCGCGGCATTCGGGCGCGCGGTCGAATCGCTCGGCGGCGCCTATGTGACGGCCGAGGACGTCGGCATGTCCGACGCCGACATGGTCGCGATCTCGCAGCACACCAGGCATGTCAGCGGGCTGCCCGTGGCGAGCGGTGAAGCGGGCGGGGACCCCGGTCCGCTGACCGCGCTCGGCGTCTATCTGGGTATCAAGGCAGCGATCAAGGAAGGGCTCGGCACCGAAAGCGCGAAGGGCGTGCGCATCGCGATCCAGGGCGTAGGAAGCGTTGGCGGCGGCGTTGCACGGCGGCTCGCGGCCGACGGCGCCAAGTTGACCCTCGCCGACGTCAATCTCGCGCGCGCGAAGGCGCTCGCCGAGGAACTGGGCGCCGAGCTTGCCGATTCGGCGGCGATCATGGAGATCGAGGCCGACGTGCTGAGCCCCAATGCACTCGGCGCCATCCTGTCCGAACGGAGCATCGAAAAGCTGCGCGTGCCGATCGTCGCAGGCGGCGCGAACAATCAGCTCGCAACGGCCGGCGACGGTCAGCGCATCCATGATCGCGGCATCGTTTACGCCCCCGACTATGTCATTAACGCGGGCGGCATCATCAACGTCGCGCTCGAGTATCTGGGGCAGGGAAGTCGCGAAGAGGTGGAAAGCAGGATCGCGAAAATCCCTGGACGCCTCGCCGAAATCTGGGCCGAAAGCCGCGCGAGCAGCACCCCGGCGTCGGTCGTCGCCGACCGCATGGCGCAAAAACTGATCGGGCGCGGGTAAAATACGGGCCCCGTTCCCACCAAAGGGGAGGGGTTTTGTTGTCGGCGATTTCCGCTAAGCCTCGGTGCCGATGAAACGGCATTTCTATCTCGTCGCAGGTTGGGCCTCGCTGGGGCTGGGCGCAATCGGCGCCGTGTTGCCGCTGCTGCCAACCGTGCCGTTCGTGATTCTTGCGGCTTTCTGCTTTGCGCGCTCGTCGCCGCGGCTCGAGGCCTGGCTCCTCGCGCATCCGGTGTTCGGCCCCCATATCGTCGCATGGCGCGACCATGGCGCGGTCAGCCGCAAGGGGAAGGTCGCGGCGACGGTCGCTTTCGCGGCGAGCATCCTGCTCGCGCTCGTTCTGGCGCCGTGGCCGTGGATGATGGCGCCAATCATCGCGGCGGCGGTGGGCGGAAGCTGGATTTGGACGCGCCCCGAAGGTGCGACGTAAGGCTGGACCGTCGCCTCCCCCTCGCCTAAGGCTGCGCGCGCGATGCACGCCTATGCGAATCCTACCCGTTTCCTTGCGATTGCGCGCCCGCTGACGCCCTGGCTGCTCGGCGGGGGACTGTTGCTGTTGATGGTCGGCGCATGGGCCGGACTTGCGCTTGTTCCGGGCGACTACAAGCAGGGTGAAACCGCGCGCATCCTGTATGTTCACGTTCCCTCGGCATGGTTGGGCATGGGCGGCTGGACGAGCCTCGCGGTTGCGGGTCTGGTGCAACTGGTGTGGCGCCATCCGCTTGCAGGGATTGCGGCGCGCGCGATTGCGGTGCCGGGGATGCTGTTCACCGCGCTCTGCCTCGCCACCGGGTCGATCTGGGGCAAACCCACTTGGGGCACCTGGTGGGAATGGGACGGGCGCATGACCTCGATGCTCGTGCTGTTCTTTCTTTATGCCGGCTTTATCGCGCTGACGCGCGGCGACGAGGGCGCGCGCGCCGGTGGAGCGCTGTCGCGCGGTGCGGCGGTTTATGCGCTCGTCGGCGCGATCAACATTCCTATCATCAACCGCAGCGTCGTGTGGTGGAACAGTCTGCATCAGGGGCCCAGCATCACCCTGCGCGGGTCGAGCATCGACGGCGCGTTACTGTGGCCGCTTGGGCTGACGCTCACCGGATTTTCGTTGCTTTTCGGCGCCATCGTGCTGATGCGGATGCGGCGTATCATCGCCGAAAACCGCGTAACGGCGCGGCTGCGGCGACTGGCGGACGACGAGGAGGGCTGAGGTGACGGGCGTGATCGATGGAAGCGCGCAATGGGCCTATGTCGCCGCGGCCTATGGCCTGACCGCGCTGCTCACCGCCGCGGTGCTCTGGGCGAGCTGGCGCGCGATGGTCAAGGCCGAACGGCGCAGCGATGCGCTGCGAAAGGACCGGCGGTGAAGGCAAAGCATCAGCGGCTGATCCTCGCGCTGCTCGCGGTGGCGGGCATTGCCGGCGCGGGCGTGCTCGGCGCGAGTGCGCTTCGCGACGAGGCCGCCTATTTCCGCACCCCCGCCGAAATCGCCGCGGGCAAGGCAGCGACGGGCGAGGCGATGCGGCTCGGCGGGATGGTGGCGCAGGGCAGCATCGAGCGGCTGGGCGACGGCGTGACGATCCGCTTCGTCGCGACCGACGGCAAGGCATCGGTGCCGGTCGAGTTCACCGGCATCGTCCCCGACCTGTTCGCCGAGGAATCGGGCATGGTCGCCGACGGCCGGATGCGCGCCGACGGGACTTTTGTCGCCGACCGGATCCTGGCGAAGCATGACGAGCGTTATATGCCGCCGCAGATGGGCGACATGCCGAAGGGTGTAGCGAAAATGGCGCCGAAAACATGACGCCGCGTATATTTCCGTCATTGCGAGCGGAGCGAAGCAATCTCCCGCATGCGGTTTTGACTAGCGTTGGCAGGAGATTGCTTCGTCGCTTCGCTCCTCGCAATGACGCGACCGGTTTGAGGACGTAGCGGAATGATTGCCGAACTCGGCCTCGCCCTCTTGTGGATCGCTGCGGCGCTTGCCTGCCTGTCGCTGATCGCGGGCGCGCTGTTCCTGCGCGCGGGGCCGAAAGACCTTGCGTCGCTGGTGCGCCCGGCGAGCGTGGCGCAGGGCGTGCTCACCGCGGTTGCATTTGCGTTGTTGATAGCATTGTTCGTGCGCTCCGACATGTCGGTCGAGCTTGTCGCGCGCAACAGCAACAGCCTGAAGCCGATGATCTTCAAGGTCGCCGGCGCATGGGGCAATCACGAAGGGTCGATGCTGTTGTGGCTGACGATCCTCGGCCTGTCGGGCGCGCTCGTCGCGTTGTTCGAGAAGCGGCTGCGCGAGGATACGCTGATCGCCACGCTCACCGCGCAGGCGGCGCTCAGCCTGGGGTTTTTCGCCTTCCTGCTCTTCTCGTCGAACCCGTTCAACCGGTTGCCGGTCGCGCCGCCCGACGGGCAAGGGCTCAACCCGCTGCTCCAGGACATCGGGCTCGCCTTCCACCCGCCGACGCTCTACGTCGGCTATGTCGGCCTGTCGGTTGCGTTCAGCTTTGCGGTCGGCGCGCTGGTGACGCGCGAGATCGGCCCCGCCTTTGCGCGCGCGATGCGGCCGTGGGTGCTGGGGAGCTGGATATTCCTGACGCTCGGTATCACCGCGGGCAGCTATTGGGCCTATTATGAGCTCGGCTGGGGCGGCTGGTGGTTCTGGGACCCGGTCGAGAATGTCTCGCTGATCCCGTGGCTCGCGGGCGCCGCCTTGCTCCATTCGGTCGCGGTGACGGCGACGCGCAACGCGCTGCGCGCCTGGACGGTGATGCTCGCGGTGATCGGCTTTTCGATGTCGATGGTCGGGACCTTCATCGTGCGGTCGGGCCTGTTGACCAGCGTCCACAGCTTTGCGGTCGATCCCGAGCGCGGGACTTTCCTGCTCGTGCTGATGGCGCTTTACATCGGCGGCGCGCTGACCCTGTTTGCGATCCGCGCGGGAACGGTGGCCGAGGGGAAGAAGTTCGCGCTGGTCAGCCGCGAAGGCTCGCTTGTCATCAACAACCTGCTGCTGACGACGATCCTCGCGCTTGTGCTGCTCGGCACGCTCTATCCGATCGTTGCCGAGGCGATGGGGGAGAAGATTTCGGTCGGGCCGCCTTATTACAACCGCGTCGCGGGGCCGCTTGCGCTGATCCTTTGCCTTGTCATGGTCGCCGGGCCGTTGCTCGCGTGGCGCAAGGATGACGGCCGGAAGCTCTGGTCGCGCCTGCCGCCCGCGATCTTCGCGGGTGCGGCGGTGCTGTTCGCACTCGTTCTGTTTGGCGGCAAGATCGGCATCCTGCCGCTGCTGGGGATGTCCGTTGCGGGCGTCGTGGCGGTCGCGAGCTTGGCGCCGCTGTGGAACCGCAATCTGCGCCGTACCCCGCTGCCGACGTGGGGGATGGTCCTTGCCCACTTTGGCGTGGCGGTGGCGCTTGCCGGGATGGCGGCCGAGAGCGCGTTCATCAAGGAACGACTGGTCGCCGCGGCGCCGGGCGAAACGGTGCGCGTCGCCGATTTTGCCGTGCGCTTCGACGGGGTGAGGCCGGTCGCGGGGCCCAATTACACAGCGCTCGAAGGGTCGCTGACCGCGACGACGCCGGGCGGCGCGTCGTTCGTGCTCAAGCCCGAATCGCGGATGTTCCCGGGGCTGATGGGCACTGCGCCGACCGAAACCAATGAAGCCGCGCTGCTGACGCGGCCGGGCGGTCAGCTTTATGCGGTTCTCGGCCAGCCGGTTCCGGGGACGAACGGTACGCCCGACCGCTATCAGCTGCGGCTGTGGTGGAAGCCGCTCGTATGGTGGATATGGCTCGGCGGCGGGCTGATCGCGCTCGGTGCCGCGCTCGCGCTGATCGGGCGCGCACAATTGCTGGCGATCTGGCGCGTCCGGCGCGCGCGCAAGGCAGAGGAGCGTTTCGCGCCATGAAGAACCGCTGGGTCCTTTTCGTGCCGCTGGCGATCATGGGGCTGCTGTTCGGCGCCTTCATATATCGGCTGACGGTTCCTGCCGAAACGCTGATCCAGTCGCAATGGATCGACAAGCCGATGCCGCTGTTCGACCTGCCGCCCGCGACCGAAGGCGTCGAGGGGCTGAAAAGCAGCGACCTCGCCGACGGGCGGCCGCGCCTCGTCAATGTCTTTGCAAGCTGGTGCATCCCGTGCCGCGCCGAGGCGCCGCAGCTCGAAGCGCTGAAACAGGCGGGCGTCCCGATTGACGGCATCGCGATCCGCGACCGGCCCGAGGATGTCGCTCAATTCCTGCGCGAATATGGCAACCCCTTCGACCGTATCGGCTCGGATATGCAAAGCAGCGTCCAGATCGCGCTCGGATCGTCGGGCGTTCCCGAAACCTTTCTCGTCGATGGCAAGGGTATCATTCGCGAGCAGATCCAGGGCGTGATCCTCGCCGATCAGGTGCCGGAGATTGTCGCCAAGCTGGAGGCGATGGAATGAGGTTGCGGCTAGCCCTTGCGCTGCTCCTCTGCGCGGCGGCGGCACCCGCGGCAGCGCAAGACCGGCTGCCGTCGGCGCCCTATGCCTATCAGCAGCTTCAGGACCCTGCGAAGGAAGCGCAGGCGAAGGCGCTGATGGAAACGCTGCGCTGCCTGGTCTGTCAGGGTCAGTCGATCGCCGACAGCGACGCGCCGCTCGCGGGTGACATGCGGCACGAGGTGCGGAGCAAGCTTGCCGCTGGCGAAAGCCCCGACGCAATCCGCGAATGGCTCGTCGCGCGCTATGGCAATTGGGTGAGTTATGACCCGCCGTTCGATGGCGCGACCGCGTTGTTGTGGCTCGGACCACTTGCCTTCCTTGCAATCGGAGGCTGGCTTGCTTTTGGGCGGCTGCGCGGCGCCAAGGACGAGGAAGAGGGCGGGGCGACATGACCTGGCTCTGGGTCCTTCTCGCCGCGGCGCTGACCATCGGCGCTTTCGTCTGGCCCGGCCGGTTGCCCGCAACGACGCGTCCACTCGCCGCAGCGGCGGTGATGCTGGGCCTTGCCGGCTATGCCTTGCAGGGGAATCCCTCGTTACCCGGAAAGCCGGTGGCGGGATTCGACGAGCCCGAGGGCTTTGGCGAGGCGATCAAGGACCAGCGGCAGGGGATGGCCGACCGCTTCGGTCCGGCGGCGCAATGGCTCGGCATGTCCGATGGCTTCGCGCGCACGGGCAAGACTGCGCTCGCGGCGCAGACGCTGCAAAAGGGGCTGGAGCAGCACCCCGACAATGTCGACCTTTGGGTCGGGCTCGGCAATGCGCTCGTCGCGCATGGCGGCGGGGTGATGTCGCCCGCGTCGGCGCTGGCGTTCGACGAGGCAGCAAAGCGCGATCCGAACCATCCGGCGCCACCCTTTTTCGCGGGGCTGGCGCTGGCGCAGAGCGGCGACCTCAAAGGCGCCGAGGCGGTGTGGAGCGAATTGCTGGCGCGCAGCCCCGATGGCGCGCCGTGGCGTCCCGACCTCGAAGCGCGGCTTGCCCAGCTGCGGCAGGCGCTCGGACCCGCACTGCCGCCCGAAAGCGCGACGCAGCGCTGATATGCGTCCCAATTTGGAACCTGTTTTCTCGCCGCGCACTCGTCTAAGGGGCGCGGCATGACTTCTGAGTCGCAATTGGCGGCCGAGGGCGCAGACGCGCCCGCGTCTCCCGCCGCCGCTTCCGGCCATCACGGCCACGGACATCATGGCGATGGCAGGCTGAAGCTGGCCGTCGGCGCTGTCGGCGTCGTGTTCGGCGACATCGGCACCAGCCCGCTTTACGCGTTTCGCGAAACTTTTGCGGGGCATCACTCGATCGATCCCGACCGGCTGCACATCTATGGCGTGCTCAGCCTTGTCTTCTGGTCGATGATGCTCGTCGTCACCTTCAAATATGTGATGACGATCATGCGCGCCGACAACAAGGGTGAAGGGGGCAGTCTTGCCCTGCTCGCGCTGATCAGTCGCTCGTCGGAAGGCAAGCGCTGGACATGGCCGATCATCCTGCTCGGCGTGTTCGCGACCGCGCTCTTTTACGGCGACAGCATGATCACCCCGGCGATGTCGGTGCTGTCGGCAACCGAGGGGCTGAGCTACATCAATCAGGGGTTCGAGCCCTATATCGTGCCGATTGCGCTCGCGATCCTGATCGGGCTGTTCGCGATCCAGTCGCGCGGGACGGCGAAGGTCGGCGGATTGTTCGGGCCGATCATGCTCTGTTACTTCCTGATGCTCGCGACGCTTGGGATCATGCATATTTTCGAGCATCCGCAGATCATCCTCCACACGCTGAATCCGGTCAATGCGCTGCGCTTTTTCTATGTTGACGGCTTCACCGCATTCATTGCGCTCGGCGCGGTGGTGCTTGCGGTGACGGGTGCCGAGGCGCTTTATGCCGACATGGGCCATTTCGGACGCGGGCCGATAGGGATCAGCTGGCTGTTCTTCGTGCTCCCCGCGCTGATGCTCAACTATATGGGACAGGGCGCGATGGTGTTGAGCGCCGAGGCGGGGGCACGGCTTGGATTGATCCAGGACCCCTTTTTCCTGATGATGCCCGACGCGTGGCGCATACCCGTCGTCATCCTTGCGCTGCTCGCGACGATCATCGCGAGCCAAGCGGTGATTTCGGGCGCCTTCTCGCTCACCCAGCAGGCGATCCAACTCGGCTTCATGCCGCGCCTGCGCGTCGAGCATACGAGCGCCGCGACGGCCGGGCAGATATATATTCCAGTCGTCAACTGGGGGCTGATGGTGATGGTCATCATCCTCGTCCTCTTCTTCGGATCGTCGAGCAACCTCGCGGCCGCCTATGGCATCGCGGTGACGGGGGCGATGTTCATCGACACCTGCCTGATGAGCGTTGTGCTGTTCGCGCTGTGGAAATGGCCGGCGTGGAAGGCGCTGCCGGTGCTAGCCGTCTTCTTCATCGTCGACATCGCCTATTTCGGTGCGAATCTGATCAAGGTTCCGGACGGCGGCTGGGTGCCGCTCGCCATTGGCCTGACGATCTTTACCTTGCTGACCACCTGGTCGCGCGGGCGCAAGCTGATGCAGCAGGAAATGGCCGAAGGCGCAATGCCGATCCCGATCTTCGTGAAATCGGCGGCGAACAGCGCGACGCGCGTTCCGGGTACCGCGGTGTTCATGACATCGAGTTCGGACGGGGTGCCGCACGCGCTGCTCCACAATCTGAAGCACAACAAGGTGCTGCACCAGCGCGTCATCCTGCTGACCATCAAGATCGCCGACGTGCCGTTTGTCAGCGCAGAGAAACTCTGTTCTCTCGACGATCTGGGGCAGGGTTTCCACCGCCTGATCCTGAATTATGGTTTCATGCAGCCTGTCGATGTCCCGGCAGCACTGGACCGCGTCACAAGCTGTGGCGGCGAGTTCAAGATGATCGAGACCAGCTTTTTCCTGTCGCGTCAGACGCTGATCGCCGCGAAAACGCCGGGAATGCCGATCTGGCGCGAAAAATTGTTCGCGTGGATGCTTCGGAACTCGGAAAGCGCGATGGAATATTTCCGTTTGCCGACCAACCGCGTGGTCGAACTGGGAAGCCAGGTCGCAATCTGACGAACCGGCGCTGTCATGGCCGGGATGCAATAAGCATTTGAACATCGGCGCAAGTCTTGCGATGCAGGGGTCGTCAAGCAAAGGTCGGCAAGCAGATGAACGTCGGCGACAGCGATAAGAATATTTTGCCGGTTGTCCCGGAACCCTTCGCCCTGATTATCGGTCCGAGGCTGCACGGCGCCGACGCCGGCCACATCGAAACGGCGATGCGCCACATGGGGCTGCAGCCCGAAACGCTTCAATCGGTCCCAGCGAATTTGACCGATGAAATCCGACTACCCTGTTACCGGATTCGCTTTGGATCGGTGACGGTCCTCGCCGGACCTGCGGCGGACGGCGCAGTGACAGAGGCGGACCCTGCCGACCCGGCGACCAGCCTGCTGGCAGCGAGCCTGCCTGCCAATTGGAACAAAACAGACAAATGCTGGCGCTTCGTTCCCGAGATGACTGGCGCGGCGTCGTTGCCGCAACGCGACTATCTCAAGCTGGTCGTGCTGGCGGTTGACCTGTTCGACGCGAGCCATTTCTTTTGGCCCCCCGCACGTCTTTGGTCCGACGCATCGCAGTTGCGCAGTGCCGTTGCCGAGATGATGGCGAGCAGCATGCCGCCGGTACTTCATCTCGTCGCTTTTCGCCGCAGTGAGATTGACGGTGCCGACGTCGTTTCGACGCGCGGTCTGGCTCTGTTTTCGGATCAGGAATTACGGGCACATCTGCCTTCCGGCTGGACAATCGCCGACGGCGTAAAGCGATTGGCCCGCATCGCCATCGATGTCATTCTTCATGGGGCGATCGACGGTCCGCAGCGGATTCGGGGTATGACGGCGGGGGAGTCGATCAGGCTTGTTCTGCATCCTGCCCGCGCCGCCAATTCCCCGACGATCGTTGCAGTCGAATTTATCGATCACCGCTGATGGCGGCGCGCTGGCACTGCGCACCGCCAGCTCGAGCGGGGTTTCAGCGCCACCATCTGATTCCGGTTGCAATCCTGCGGCGAAGCCAAATGGCGACGATGTTCGACCATTTGCGACGTGAGGGCTTTGCATTGCAGCAATTTGATCGCAACGGCGTCATGCTCCCCGCCCGGGAAGAAATGGCGCTGCGCTCAGGGCACGCGCTGCACCGCGGACCGCATCGGGGATATACCGACGTGATCGCGGCGCGCGTTGAACAGGTCCGCGCTACGTTCGAGCGGCAGGCACACAGCGATTATTGCACTGCGCGCCGTACGGCAGTGATGCGCCTGTGCCTGATTCAGAAGACGATGCGGCGAGCGTTGACCGACGGGCATCGCGGCGGATTCTGGCTCAACCGACGCGATCCCATGCGACTCTTTGTCGATCGTCCCTATCTCGATGCCGCGATCGATCGGATGTACGCGCTCGTCAGCGGATGAATTTGCCTTCGAGCGCGTGATAGGCGTCGCGATACTCCTCGGTCAGCCGCGCGACGAAATCGGCGACCGGGCCGACCGAGCGCACCGCGCCGATACCCTGGCCCGATCCCCAAATGTCCTTCCAGGCCTTTACCTTGGTATTGCCGCCAGAACCGAAATTCATCGTCTTGAGGTCGCCTTCGGGCAGCGCGTCGGGATCGAGTCCGGCCGCCGAAATCGAACCGCGCAGATAATTGCCGTGAACGCCGGTGAAAAGATTCGAATAGACGATATCGGCGGCGCGGCCCTCGACAATGCCTTGCTTGTAATCGTCGCTGGCGTTTGCTTCCTCGCACGCGATGAAGGCACTGCCGATATAGGCAAGATCGGCCCCGCACGCCTGCGCTGCCAGCACCGAACGACCGTGGCCGATGGCGCCCGACAATGCAATCGGGCCGTCGAACCATTCGCGGATTTCCTGCACGAGCGCAAAGGGCGACTGGACGCCGGCATGACCGCCCGCGCCAGCCGCGACCGGGATCAGGCCATCGGCACCCTTTTCGACTGCCTTGCGCGCAAAGCGGTCGTTGATGATGTCGTGCATCGTGATGCCGCCCCAACTATGGACTGCCTGATTGAGTTCCTCGCGCGCGCCAAGCGAGGTGATGGTGATCGGCACCTTCCATTTGGCGCAGGTCGCAATGTCGGCCTCGAGCCGGTCGTTCGAGCGATGGACAATCTGGTTGACGGCATAGGGTGCGGCGGGGCGGTCGGGATTGTCGCGGTCCCACGCCGCCAGCTCCTCGGTGATCCGGTGGAGCCATTCGTCGAGCATCGACTGCGGGCGCGCGTTGAGCGCGGGGAAGCTCCCGACGATCCCGGCCTTGCATTGTGCGATGACGAGTTCGGGGCCGGAGACGATGAACAGGGGCGACCCGATGACGGGCAGGCGAAGGCGGTCGAAAATCGGGGGAAGGGCCATGAATCACTCTCTCCGGTTGCGCTTTGAAACTTACCTTAACGTCAACGGAAGGCAGCGCAAGTGGGTGAGAGTGACAGGGCGCGGAATGGAAGCGGGACAGGGACGGCTGGCCACCGTCTCTGCCTTTGTAACCGTCAGGGTCGGACATCCGCGCGGGGGCGCACCGATCGGACCGCAGCGTAACCGAGTGCAATCATAGCGAGAAGCAGAAGGGCCTGTGCGGCAGCGAAGGGCGGCTCGCTTCCTGTCGGGGCGAGCGCGTTGAGCGCCGGGACCTTCAGGAAGGATTGCACGACGAGCACGAACAGGTTGAGCCACAGCGCGACCGTTGCCGTCACAGCAAAGACGCTCCCGGCGGCCCCCGTAAGTCTGCGACCGTACCAGGCCCAGAAAGCTGCGACGAGGATCAGCGTCGACACGATCCCGACCCCGAGGGCCGGCGTGAAGGCGACGATCGGAAAGAGGAAGCCGGTGAGCGTGGTGAGCAAAGTCGTCCAGAGGAAGATGCCCATCGTGCGCGGCATGAGGCGTCCGCGGGCGAAGGCGAGCAGGGCGATCAGGCCGCTGCCGATGCCGACGAAGCTGATCGCGACGTGGAGCGCGGTGAACTGCGGAATGGTGAGTCCGAGGATCATGGCAGATCTCCTTTCGTTCGCTCAGCGATAGCGTGCCGCGGGCTGGGACCGCGACAGGTTGGGACGGAGCGCGGCGCGCGCGGCGATATAGGCGTCATAGTCGGCTTGATCCGGAAGCGCCGGGATCGTCACGGTTTCGCCGATGTCAAACCCCTTGAGCGCGGCATCGACCATGTCGTCGACGTCCATCACCATCTCTGCCGGGATGTTTGCGAGTTGTGCCTCGTCCCAGATCGGTGTGCGTGTGATGCCGGGGAGCACCGCCTGCACGCGGACGCCCTTTGCGCCCAGTTCGACGTTCAGCGCTTCGGAAAAGGCGAGCACGAATGCCTTGCTGGCGGGATAGGCCGCAGTGAAGCCATCGGGCAGCAGCGCGGTGACCGAGGTGATGTTGATGATTGCCCCCGATCCTGCGGTGGCAAGGCGCGGCGCGATCGCGGCGGAAAGCCGGGTGACGGCAAGAATGTTGAGGTTGACCAGCGCGGTCAGATGCGCGGGGTCGGCCTCGACAAATGCTGTTTCGCCCGCAATCCCCGCATTGTTGACAAGGCCCGTGATCGCGGTGTCGCTGCGCAGGCGGTTTTCTATGCGGGCGAGATCGGCGGCGTCGGCGAGGTCGGCGGCAATGATGTCCACCGCAACGCCGGTTTCGGCGCGCAGCCGGGCGGCGAGGGTTTCGAGCTTGTCGGCGCGGCGCGCGACGAGGATCAGATTGACGCCGCGCTTGGCCAGCCGGTCGGCATAGACCGCGCCGATGCCGTCCGATGCGCCGGTGATGAGATAGGTGTCCTGAGTCATGTCTTCACTCCCTTGTCCGGGGCGAAGGGCGCGGTGCCGGCCGGCACCGCGCCCTGCCTTGTATCATCCGTTGATGAAATCGAGAAGATCGGCGTTGAACCGGTCCTGATGGGTCACCGTCAGGCCGTGGTCGGCGCCTTCATAGACCTTCAGCACCGCATGCTTGACGATCTTGACCGTCGAATGGGCCGAGGCGTCGATCGGAACGATCTGGTCGTCGTCGCCGTGGAGGACGAGAGTCGGCTTGTCGAACTTCTTGAGGTCGTCGTTGAAGTCGCTTTCCGAAAAGGCGCGGATGCTGTCGAGTTCGCCCTTCAGGCCGCCCATCAGTCCCTGGCGCACGAAATCGTCGCGCACCGCTTCGGAAACGACCGCGCCGTCGCGGTTATAGCCGTAGAAGGGAATGGTCAGATCCTTGAAGAATTGCGCCCGATTGTCGAACGTGCCCTTGCGGATGCCGTCGAACACGTCGATCGGCAGCCCGCCCGGATTGGCTTCGGTCTTGAGCATCAGGGGCGGAACTGCGCCGATCAGCGCAACCTTGGCGACGCGGGCAGTACCGTGGCGACCGATATAGCGGGTGACTTCGCCGCCGCCGGTCGAGTGGCCGACGAGGATGACGTCGTTGAGGTTGAGCTGTTCGATCAGTTCGGCGAGATCGTCGGCATATTGGTCCATGGTGTTATTGTCCCAGACCTGGTCCGAACGGCCGTGGCTGCGGCGGTCGTGGGCAATCGTGCGGAAGCCTTTGCCAGCAAAGAACACCATCTGCGCATCCCATGCGTCGGCGGTCAACGGCCAGCCGTGTGAGAAGACGATGGGCTGGCCGTCCTTCGGACCCCAGTCCTTGAAGAAGATGTTCGTGCCGTCCTTGGTTTTGATCGTGGTCATGATGCTTTCCTTTCGGGTGTCGGGCGGTCCTGTCCGCCGGTGTTTTCGGATTTAAGTGCTTGCCCCCTTGAAAGGGATTGGCGGAAACGACATTATGCGGGCTGATTACGACAAGGAGTCGACTCATGCCGAAACAGCCGGGCGAAACCAGTGTGCCGCTGATCGAGGTCGGGGTGATGACCTATCCCGATTGTCAGATGGGGATGGTTCACGGGATCACCGACTTGTTCGACATTGCGGGACGCTTTGCAGTCAAGCACGACCGCCCGCCGATCCGCGTCACCCATTGGCGGGTCGAGGAAGGCGGCGGGATGGCGCCGTCATATGACAGCCACCCGGACGAGCCCGAATGCCATCGGCCTGCGGTGCTGATCGTGCCCGGGAGCCTGCACCGCCTGCTCGATCCCGAAGAGGCGGAGCCCTATGCCCGCTGGCTGCTCGACCGGCATGCGCAGGGCGCGGTGCTCGCGTCGAATTGCGCGGGGTCGTTTGCTCTCGCGGCGACGGGATTGCTGGGCGGGCGGCCGGCGACGACGCACTGGTTTTTTGCCGACGCATTTCGCGAGCGTTTCCCCGATGTACGGTTGGAGATCGACCGGATGGTGATCGACGATGGCGACATCATCACCGCGGGCGGGTTGATGGCGTGGACCGACCTGGGGCTGCGGATCGTCGAGCGGCTGCTGGGTCCGACGGTGATGATGGAGACGGCGCGCTTCCTGCTGATCGACCCCGCGGGGCGCGAGCAGAAAAATTATGCGAGCTTTGCGCCCAAACTGAGCCATGGCGACGAAGCGGTGCTGAAGGTACAGCACTGGCTACAGGCCAAGGGGCCGGGACCGGTTGCAGTTCCCGCGATGGCCGCCGAGGCGGGGCTGGAAGAACGGACGTTCCAGCGGCGGTTCAAGGCGGCAACGAGGATGACCCCGGTCGAATATGTCCAGCACCTGCGCGTCGGCAAGGCGCGCGAGTTGCTGGAATTCACGCGCCGCACCGTCGACCAGATCGCGTGGACCGTCGGTTACGAGGATGCCGCGGCGTTCCGCAAGCTGTTCCACCGCATTACCGGGCTGACGCCCCACGAATATCGCCAACGCTTCGCGGTACCCGCGGCCGCCTAGGCCGGCTGCGTTGTGGCTTCAATTCCCGTCCAGACGGCCGCGATGTCGATGTTCGACAGACCGAAGCGCTCGCGCAGCACCGTATCGAGTTCAGCGGCGGTGGCGATTTCGCGCTGCGTCTCGCCGCTCGCGTCGCGGCACGTCAGGCTGCGTCCGACCAGCGAGTCGAGGCCGTGCGGCGTGTAGCGCTGGACGACGAGATTCTGGCGGAAGGGCGAGGCGGGGTCGGTCTGGAGCCAGCGGCAGCTGCCGTCGAGCAAAGACTCGTCGTGGATGTCGGGCGAAAAGTCGAAATAGGGCGGCAGCACGCCCGGCCGGTTGTGAAAACGCCACCAGCCGCCCGCAATGGGTTCGAGCGCATAGTCGGAGCCGCGCTGCGTGGTGCGGCCCGCGGCGAAGGGGATCGGCTCGACAAGGCCCGAGCCGAGGCCGACGTCAGCGATATAATCGCGGTCGAGATGGACGATCATCATCAGATGATTGCCGAGCGACACCTCACCCAGTTCGTCGCGCATCACCGCGGCGGCAAGGCGCGTCAGCCGAAAGCCGATCGCCTCGAGCATCGCGGCGAGCAGCCCGTTCATTTCGTAGCACCAGCCGCCGCGCCCCTGTTCGACAATCTTGACAAAGGCCGCCGCGGGGTCGCGCCCCGTTGCGCGCCCGACAAAGGCGTCGATGCAGTTCCACGCAAAGCTTTCGACATGCGCGCGGTGGATCGCGGTGAGCGTGTCGAGGTCGGCGCGCGGAATCCCCGCAAAGCCGATGCGCGCCAGATAGGCGGCAAGCTGCGCGGGGGTCGCGGCAGTGGCGGCGGTCATGCCGCGACGGCCGCCGCAGCAGCGCCGACGCCGAGCTGCGCCTGGATCGCGGCGAGGTCGCACCAGACCTGCTCGCTCTTTACGAGTTCGCCGTCGAATTCGAAGACGTGGAGCATGCGGAAGGTGACGCGGCCACTCTTGCCGTCGCACAGGAAGATGCTGCCGTCGTGGACCTGGCCCTCCCACAGCACCTCGTCGACGACGAAGTCGGGGCCGTAGAGGCGGCGGACCGGCGTGACCTTTTCGCCGGCGATCGCGGCAAAGAGGCGCGTGTAAAAGGCGCGCACCGCGGCGTGCCCCGAAATCGGACCGGCGGGCGAGGGGATGACGTGATGTGCGGCGTCGGGGGTCATTCCGGCGACGACGGCGTCGATGTTGTCCGTGGCCTCATATTCGAAATGTTCGTTGATCAGCTTGTCGATCTGTTCGGGGGTCATGATGCGAATCTCCTTTGGGGTGGCGCGCCCATTAATGAGACTCGAGTCTCACCACAAGAGAAAAGTCTAATCATCATTTCGCGTCGCGCTTTGCTCTGTCAGCGCGGCCTCGAGCAGCGTCTTGGCCATCCATTGCAGCGTATCGCGCGCGGCGGCGTCATCCAAGCGGCAGATGTCCTTCATCACCAACAGCGGCTCGATGCCGAGGGTGAGCGCGAGCGCCGCCGACAGGCGCTGCGCGGTGTCGGGGGCGAGCGTGCCGCGCGCCGGGGCGAGCGTCGCGGCGATCCAGCGCATGCGGCGCCCCTGCCGCACGTCGGGGGCGAGCGTGCCGCGCTCGCGCGCCGCGAACCAGGCGTCGAGATAGGAGCGGAGCGCCATGCGCATTGCCGCCTCTTCCTCCCCCACCAGCGCGTTGAATGCCGCCTGCAGCTCGGCGAAGCGGGCGCGGGCGTTGTCGCCGGTCTGCGCGGCGACGAGCGTCTCGATCGGTTCGACCGGGCCGTGCGCCGCCGCCTCGACGAGGAGCGAGTCCTGCGTCGGGAAATAGCGATAGGCGGTCGCGCGCGACACTTTGGCGGCGGTCGCGGCCTCGCTGACCGTCGGGCGGCAGCCGGTGGCGAGCAGCGCGATCGCGGCGTCGACGATGGCGGTGCGGGTGCGCTGTTTCTGGTTCGCGCGCGGATCGGAGTCGGGGGAGACAGTCATCGCGCCATGATACAAGGGTCTCGCCAAAGCGACAGGCGCGATTTGTCCCGCGGCTGTCCCGAATCGGCGGAGCCCGCGCGGCGGCGCGTCAGGCGGTGGCGGCGGCCTTGTCGCGCAGTTCGGCCTCGCGCGCGGCGTCCGCAACGCGCTTCTCGCGCGTCTGTTCGGTGAGGATCAGCTTGTCGGCCATCGTGCGCCACGCGGCGGCGGCGCGCAGATTGCGCTCACGCACATTGCCGAGCGCGGTTTCCACTGCGTCGCTTTCGCATTTTTCAGCCTGTTTCAGATAGAAATCGCTGGTGGCGGACACGGGGCTTCTCCTTTGGGCGGCCGCGCGGCGAGGCGCGGCCGGGGTGGTGCGATCAGTCGATCATGTCGGCGATCAGGCGGCGCAGTTCGCGACGCGAGAGCGTCGGCGAGCGCCGGTCGCGCGGCGCAGGGCGCGCCGGGACGGCGCGGTGCAGCGCGCTGGCCAATTGGGGGAATGCGTTACTGTAGTTGAACATAAATCCTCTGATATTCATTCTTTTATTGCTATTGGCGCCGTCATCGGCGCTTTGGCTGGCGGCCGCGCGGGCCGCCCCCCCCGGCTCCCGGACCGCGATCGCGATAGACGATGCGTCCCTTGGAGAGGTCATAGGGGGTCATTTCGACCTTCACCGAATCGCCGACGACCGACCGGATGCGGAAACGCCGCATCCGGCCAGCCGTATAGGCAATCAGGCGATGGCCATTTTCCAGCACGACGCCAAAGCGGCCGTCGGGCAGGATCTCGTCGATGACGCCGTCGAAGCTGAGCGCTTCTTCTTTCGCCAAAGATCAGGCCTGGGTCAGATTGACAGCCGAGGTCTTGCCATTGCGGCCGGTTTCCAGCTCGTACGAAATGCGCTGGTCCTTTTCGAGACCAGACATGCCGGCGTTCTGGACGGCGGTGATGTGGACGAACGCGTCGCCCGAGCCATCTTCGTCCGAAATGAAGCCATAGCCCTTGTCGGCGTTGAAGAATTTTACGGTGCCTATCGGCATGGGATGTTCCTTTCACGAAACGATATCCGGCGACAACAGCGTCGACGGAGCTGGTAGCGAGTGAAGGGAAGTATCCGCCGCGAAGGCTTCTAATTTCCGTCGCAGGCAACGGTAGCGCGGCATAAATGGAGGCCTCCTTTCAAAATGTCAAGTTTTTCCGCAAATTCCAGCAAAATGAACGCGATATATCGCCATGTTTGCAGTCAAATATCCGCGCAGCTTGATCTTCGCTTTTTCTGGCCTGGGCCATGAAAATACTGACCGCGGCCACGGCGACTCTTTGCCGGTGCGGCGCAGGTAATTGGCCGCTGGTTTGGGGTACGGCCGTCCGGCGATCAGCCGCCCGCCGCGGCGCGCGGGGCGGCTGCGGCGGCGTCGGCGTCGGCGTCGTGATCGTCGGGGTCGTTCGCGGGGGCGGGGAGGCCGAAGCAGGCGCGGCGTGCCGCCTCTGCCGCATGGCGCAGCGGCGCGGCGTCGGCGGCGCGCGCGGCCTCCCACGCCATTTCCTCGTCGGGGTCGAGCGTGCGTTCGTAACGCGCCTCGCCGAACTCGCCGTCTTCGATCCCGGTGAAGTCGGCGGGGGGCGGGAAATCGGTGCGCCATTCGCCGGTCTCTCCGTCGCGCCACACGCCCATTGCGCCGACCGCCTCTGCGACCGTTGGCTGGGCATTGCAGCGGGAGTCGAGATCGGCGGGGAGGCCGGCGTCGAAATTGGCGGAAATCCGCGCAACTTCACTCGCGATTGCACTTCCCGCCCACAGGGTGGCGAGCGGGTTGGCGCGGTTGTCGCGCCCGGCGAGCCAGACCGCCAGCGCGGCGCCCTGGCCGGGGACGGCGGCGGAAGGGGCGGCGCCGGTGGGGGTTTCGGACGGGGCGTCGGCGCTCTCGCCGGTGGGGGAGGTGTCGGGGGAGGCCGCGGCGGCGCGCGCGGCGTCGAATTGCGCCTGCGCGGCATCGAACAGCGCGAGGAAGCCCGGCCAGTCGCCCGCGATCACCTGCGCCGCCATCGCTTCGCCCGCCCGCGCGCGCACCTCGACCATCTGGTCGAGCCGCGCGAGCATCGCGAGGCCAAGGCGGCTGTCGCGGCGCTGCCGCCGCGCAAAGCTGCGCCCGTCCTCGCGGCTGATCGTCGCGGTCTCCTCATAGCCCCAGATCGCGCGGTCGAGCAGCTCGTCGGCGAGCCGCTCGCGCGCGATCAGCACCGCCGCCGCCCAGCCGAGCCTGAACGCCGCGCCATCCGGCCGGTGGCGAAGCTGGTACGCCGCCGAAGGCGACATCGACACATGCATCGCCGCAGTCCGCACCGAGCCGGTGGCGGCCAGATGCTCCAGAAATTCGCGCTGCAGCGCGGGCGTCCAATGATAGCTGGGGCGGCGGGGGAGGGTGTCTTCGGTGTCGGTCGCGTCCATCGATTCGTCCTTTCGGTGAGTTAAAACCGACAGAATGAACCATATGGGTGAATTGTAGGAAAGGGGGATTTTTGAGATCTTATCTCTTAGATTATCGTACAGGATGGAAGGATGTTCTTTTCGACATAAGCAGTCCCCAAAGGGGATATTGATACAGATTCGTTCTTCCTGTCGTATTCGATGAGTTTAGATTTGTGCATTGGTTTCAGAACTTTAATTTTGAACTGTGTTATATTAGAATATTCTATGGAATCTACGATAAATCTAACATTTTGAGGTCCAATTGATCCATAAATCAGAGCTAGACACTTGTCTTTTGCGCTCATATTTGGGTCCAGAATTCTTACTTTGTCACCAACCTTCCATAGCAGCGGAAAGGTCCGATCTACCAAGCTATTTACGATTTCTGTCGCTTCTTCCGTGCTGACGGTGTGAAAAAGGCGAACGAGCTCCGCCATGATCCACTGCGTGATACTCAGAACTACCGTTGCATCCATGTGGTTCGGATCGACGTCGGCACCCACATGACCGACATTCCGATTGTTTCTCACTTCATACAGCGAGATTAGCATCTTAGGGATTTGGAAGCGCACAGAACGAGGGAACGCGGTTTCGTTTTCGAATGCACGGCATGCATCCACCATATTCCTAGGTTTGGAGGGACGGGAAGGGAACCTATTGTCAACATGCCCTCGCAAAATTGAATACACAATTTCGCAAAGTTTCCCGCCATTCAGTTCGGCGGGCTCCCATCGTCCTTCGCGGTAGTGCCGCACGAGCTTGTTGAATTCATCAACAAGTGGAGTTCTGAGCGCAGCGGGGATTCCGGTTAGCGCTTTGCTAGAATCTAATCCGCTCATTTATTCTTCGTGGGTTTTGAGGGCAGATCATGTTCGACGAAATTTCGTCCATGCGGGGTCGTGCGCAGGTTGCTCATGTCCGACGTGTCGATTGTGTTCTTTCGAAATCCCGTCATCTGGACGCCGACCTTCAGATTTCCGGGCTCTCTCCATCCGGAAGTTTGCTTAAATATCGCTGCTAGGTGCGCGAGCGTGACCGGGCTAACCTTTGCAATTTCTTCAAGCCAATAGACAGCAATAGTAAATTTCTCTTGATTGTTTCTTGGAAGTTTTTTCGCAATGAAGTCATCGAACGATTCTAACCCTTTCGGACGTAAGTTTAAATCTTTCACCGGTGTTATCGTTGCTCCGGCGTTACCGCCGGTCGCCCGCGACTTTCGCTTCTGACGCCCCGAGTTCTCGGATTTAGCGGCTTGGCGCGTCGTTTGAGTCTGCTTAGGCGTCTTAGCTTGCCGAATAGGTGACTCTTCGGCATTTTTCAGATTATCGTCAGTTACGCCAAATGCCAAAACGAGTGCGTCAAACGCGGCCTGTTGAACGCTTTCGGATTTGAAAGCATTAACAGCCGTCGCAATTTCAGGCATGCGCGCCAGAAGAGCGTCGATATCTTGCTCAGCCATATTTCCCCCTCAGCAACGTCGATCGTTAAGTACGGACATGCTGTCTTGTTTTATTGCGTTAGACAAGATCATGCAAAGTATGACCGCAAGCGGGATGATTTGGCTTGGGCCCCCCTCCACCACTCGCTTTGCGAGCGGTCCCCCTCCCCATGCCCTGCGGGCACAGGGAGGATTCTGCGCTGCCATCTCCCCATTGCTGCGCAACAGGGAGGATATTTATGCCCCGTTGGCGGCTGAAAGGATCGCCCGCACGCTTGCCGTCGCGACGTCGGTGTCGAGGCCGCAGCCGAACAGGCTGCGCCCGTCCGCCGTGCGGCATTCGACATAGGCGGCGGCTTGCGCGTCGCTGCCGTGGCCAATCGCGTGTTCGCTGTAATCGACGATGTCCATCAGCGGGCCGCCGCTTTCGCCGAGCGCGGCGATGACGCTGCTCATCAGGCCGTTGCCGCGGCCGCTGACGCTGCGCGTTTGGCCGTCGATGGTGAGCTTGCCGGCGAAGATGCGGTCGGGGCCGCTGTGCGATTCGGACCAGTCGACGAGCTGGAAGCGCTTGGCTTCGCTCGCCAGATAATGCGCCTCGAACGCGTGCCAGATGTCGTCGGCGGCGAGCTCGCGGCTTGTCTGGTCGGCCAGCGCCTGCACCACATGGCTGAAGCTCGCCTGCATCTTCTTCGGTAGTTTCAGCCCCTTGTCCTGTTCGAGCACCCAGGCGACGCCGCCCTTGCCCGACTGGCTGTTGACGCGGATCACCGCTTCGTAATCGCGGCCGAGGTCGGCGGGGTCGATGGGGAGGTAGGGCACCTCCCACTTTTCGTCATTCTGGCGTTCGCGCGCGGCGAAGCCTTTCTTGATCGCGTCCTGGTGGCTGCCCGAAAAGGCGGTGTACACCAGCTCGCCGCCATAGGGGTGGCGCGGGTGGACGGGGATGTTGTTGCAATATTCGACCGTCGCGATGACTTCGTCGATGTCCGAAAAGTCGAGGCCGGGGTCGACGCCCTGCGTGTACATGTTGAGCGCGATGGTGACGAGGCAGGTGTTGCCCGTGCGCTCGCCATTGCCGAACAGGCAGCCCTCGACGCGGTCGGCGCCCGCGAGCAGGCCGAGCTCGGCCGCCGCGACGCCGGTGCCGCGGTCGTTGTGGGTGTGCAAGGATATCAGCGCCGCTTCGCGGTTGGGCAAATGCCTGGCAAAATATTCGATCTGGTCGGCATAGATGTTCGGTGTCGCCGCCTCGACCGTCGCGGGGAGGTTGAGGATGATCGGCTTGTCGGCGGTGGGTTGCAGCACGTCCATCACCGCGGCGCACACCTCGATGCTGAAATCGAGCTCGGCGGTCGAAAAGGTTTCGGGGCTGTATTCGAAACGCCAGTCGGTACCGGGGAGGCGCGCGGCATTGTCGCGCAGCTGCTTCGCGCCGTCGATCGCGATCTGCTTGATCTGCGGCATCTCCATATTGAAGACGACGCGGCGCCACGCGGGGCTGACCGCGTTATAGAGGTGGACGATCGCGGTGCGTGCGCCCTGAAGGCTGTCGAAGCTGGTGCGGATCAGGTCGGCGCGCGCCTGCGTCAGCACCTGCGGCGTCACATCGTCGGGGATGCGGCCCGATCGGACGAGGTTCTGGATATAGTCGAAATCGGTCGCGCCGCTCGCCGGAAAGCCGACCTCTATCTCCTTGAGCCCGCAGCGGACGAGGAGGTCGAAGAAGCGCGTCTTTTTCTCCGCATCCATCGGGTCGATCAGCGCCTGGTTGCCGTCGCGAAGGTCGGTCGAGAGCCAGATCGGCGGCTGGGTGATCGTGCGCGACGGCCACTGGCGGTCGGCCAACGGAACCTGCGGGAAGGGCGAATATTTGACCGAGGGGTCGCGGAGCATCGTCATGGTTCTGGTCGTCTTCTGCTTGGTAAATTGCGGGGGTGTGTGCCGATGACCCTTGGGCGCCGTGGCCCGCCGCTAGTCGCGCAGGCCGAACGTCACGCCCAAGGGCGTGTAAGTCGCAGAAGAAGAAGCTTGGCGCTACGCATGCGCGTCCTAGTGATGCAAAATGTCGCGCTTGGCAAGGGGGGAGTGCGATAATTGCGCGCGTGGCGCGCTCAGCCTGTCACCCACTCGACCCTCGGATCGGTGAAATCGACGACATCGGCAAGCTCGCGGACATTGGGATAGCCATAGCCGACGAGGTTGATGAAGGTCTGGATATTGAGGGCGAGCGCGGCCGCCTTGACGGGGACGGGGCTCTGGTCGTTCGAGAAATTATTGTTGCAATAGATGAGGATCGGCCGGTTCGCGTCGGGGCCGATGACCGCGGCAAGGCTGGCCGCGGTGAAATCGGTGAGCGGCAGGTTGACTGCGCCCTTGATATGGCCGCGCGCAAAGGCGTCCTTCGACCGCGCGTCGAGCAGCAGCGCGCCGGGCCTCGCGGCCTCGGCCTTGAAGGCGTCGAAGGCGAGCAGGCGCTCGGCGCGCTGCGGCGCGACGCTTGCGGTGAGCGCGGCGAAGGCGGGATAGTCGATCTGGGGATTTGCCTGCGCCAGCGCCGAAGGGGCGGCAGCGAGCGCAAGGGCGAGGCAGAATGTGCGGCGCATGAGGGTCCTCCCAGGGATATGGGGAGACGCTAAACCCGCACCGATGGACGGACGATGAACCGAAAATGTCGCCGGACCGCGCCGCGACGCGGCCCGGCGCAGTGCGGGGGAGTCAGGCAGCCTCGCTGTCGGCGTCGTCGGCGTCGTCGGCTTCGTCCCAGGGTTCGAAAATCTCGTCCTCGATCATATTGTCGATGGCGTGGACGCGCACGCCGATGACCCAGTCGTCGAGCGGGCCTTCCCATCCGGCCTCGACCGCGGTCATGACCTCTGCCGCCGGATCGGCGGGACGGTCGCCGACAAGGTCGAAATCCTGGAAGCCGTCGTCGGGCGGGGTGATATAGACATGCGGTTCGAGCCGCACCTGCGTCCAGCCGGCGGTGGGGGCGAGCCCCTCGACCTCGACGACGAGCAGCGGGCTGTCCTCGTCGCCGTCGATCCCGGCGTTCAGTTCGACAATTTCGCGTACCAGTTCGCTCATCGCACTGCGCTCCTGCGAAGGGGCGGAAAAGCGGCCCCGATGCGGGCTGTAGCGCCGCGATGTGACAATATGGGTGCGCCGTATCGCCGGACCCGATCAGGGCGCGCGCTTCGCCTCGAACCACTCGCGCAATGCGAGCGCCGCGCAGCCGGTGAAGCCATAGCTGCCGACCGCCGAGCAGCTGTCGGGGCGCGTCTGCCGCGCGATGCCGTCATAGCCCTCGACGCGCGAGGCCCAGCTGCCGCCGCCCGCGGGGGCGTCGTCCTTCAGCTCCTCGCGCAATTCCTTGGGCACGCGATAGCGTTCGGATTCGGGCTGCTGCGCGCAGACGACGATTTCGTTCGCGGCGCCTTCGGGGCAGGGTTCGTCGCCATAGGTATAGAGGATCGAGGTTTTCTGGGGCGGCGTGCTCGACTGGGCGAGGCTTTCCTCTTCCTGTGCGAGCGCCGGGGTCGCGAGGAGCAGCAAGGGCAGGATGAGGGAGGACAAGTTTTTCATGCGCGCATTCCCGATAACCCATCCCGCACCCGATGCTAGGCCCTGAAGATGAACCTCAGCCGAACCGGATGGGCAAGGGGATTGGTGTAACCGAAATGCCGGACCGCGCGAAGCCTTGCGGGTGCCCGGCATCGGGCCGGCGCCGTCCGGAGAGAAAATGTCATGAAAAAAAGGTCGCTGTTCGCACTATTCGCGGCGCTGCTCGCGCCGCTCGCGCTGTCGCTGTCGCCCGCTCACGCCAAGCCCGTCTATGTCGGGGTCGAGGGCGGCAATGTCGCCGTGAGCGGCTATGACACGGTGAGCTATTTCGAAACCGGCGGCGACCCGGTGATGGGCAAGGCCGAACATGCGGTCGAGCATGACGGCGCGGTCTATCATTTCGCCAATGCCGCCAATGCCGCACGCTTTGCCGCCAACCCCGAAGCCTTTGCGCCGCAGTTCGGCGGACATTGCGCATGGGCGATGTCGCGCGGCTATCTCGCGCCCGGCGACCCGCTCGCCTATACGCTGGTCGACGGCAAGCTCTACCTCAACTTCAACCGCGACGTGCGCGCAATGTGGTTGAAGGAACGCGACTCGAATATCGCGAACGGGCACAAGAATTGGGAGGTGATCCCGGCGGACGCGAAGTTCGGGGGGTAAGCCCACCCCGTCCCTTCGCATCCGTGGATCAAAATTGGGCGGTCAGGCGAAAATTTCGCTATGACCGCCTTTGGGATCCGGCCCAAATCGGTTCGATCCGTGGGTGCCGTCGATGCACATGAATACAAACATGATGATTCCTCCGACGTATGGGACAAAGCTGATCAAATAGAACCAGCCAGATTTGTCCTGATCGTGTAGTCGCCGAACGGTGACCGCAATCGAAGGAATGGCGGTGACGAGCACGAAACCGATAAGGAGCAACAGAAAAATTGCGCCGCCGATACTTGTGTCGTCGGTGTCGTCAAAGCCGCCCAATAGTGCCGCACCGAACATCAGGGCCGCGATTACAAGCACCATGAAGAGCGTGAACATCCAATATTCTTTCCGCTGCGAACGCCCCGAAAATTCGGCGTAGCGTTTTAGCGGCATCAGCATCCATTCCATATTTGTCCCCCGTTTTCCTTGTTGCACGAGCTGCAGTGTTCGGCCTTGATGACTGAACAGATAGAGGGACTAACAAATAAATCGACGAGAACAAGTAGCTAACAAGCTTTAAGCCGTTCCGAATTGCTACCGAGTGATTTCATCGAGCGACACGGCAATGCTTTGCCACACCTCCGCCAATTCGTCCGCCGTCGTGCAATAGGGCGGCATGACATAGATGCTGTTGCCGAGCGGGCGGAGGAGGACGCCGCGGTCGCGGTAGAAGGCGGTGAGGCGCGGGGCGAGGTTCGAGAGATAGCCGGTGTCGGTCGCGACGACGTCGAGCGCGGCGATGGTGCCGAGGCGGCGCGCGTTGGCGACGCGCGGGTGCGCGGCGAGCATTGCAAGGTGCGCGGCCTGCGCGTCGGCGAGCGCGTCGATGCGTGCCTGCACCGGCTCGTCGCGCCAGATGGCGAGATTGGCGTTGGCGGCGGCGCAGGCGATCGGGTTCGCGGTATAACTGCTCGAATGATAAAAGAGCCGCGCGCGGTCTTCGGAAAGATGCGCGGCGAAAATCGGTTCGATGCACAGCGTCACCGCGAGCGGGACCGCGCCGCCGGTGAGCCCCTTGGACAGGCACAGGATGTCGGGGATGACGCCCGCCTGGTCGCAGGCGAAGCGCGTGCCGGTGCGGCCCCATCCGGTCATCACCTCGTCCGCGATGAACAGCACATCGTGGCGCGCGCAGATGGCGCGCATTTCGGCGAGCACCCATGCGGGATAGACGAGCATGCCGCCCGCGCCGAGGATCAGCGGCTCGACGATGAAGGCGGCGGGCTTTTCGCGACAGGCGGCTTCGAGCGCGTCGAGCGCCTCTTGCTCGCGCCCTTCGTGCGGGAAGGGGATGGTGCCGACGTCGAAGAGCAAAGGTTGATAGGGGCGGTTGAACACGCCGCGCTCGCCGACCGACATCGCGCCGATCGTGTCGCCATGATAGCTGTGTTCGAGGACGAGGATGCGGCTGCGGTCCGCGCCGACGTTCGCCCAATAGCCGAGCGCCATCTTGAGCGCGACCTCAACACTGGTCGATCCCGAATCCGAAAAGAAGACGCGGGTGAGCGGGTCGGGGGTGATGCGGACGAGTTCGGCGGCGAGGGTCTCGGCGGGTTCGTGCGTCCAGCCCGCGAAGATGAGCTGGTCGAGCTTTTCCGACTGCTCGCGGATCGCCGCCATGATGCGCGGGTGCGCGTGGCCGTGCGTCGTGACCCACCAGCTCGAGATGGCGTCGATCCAGCTATTGCCGAGGGCGTCGTAGATGCGCGCGCCCTCCGCGCGGTCGATGAGCGGGATCGGTTCGCCGAGGCCGTGCTGGGTGAAGGGGTGCCAGACGGGGGAAGGGGTGGTGGTCATATCGGGCGCCCTACCTCATTTCGTCATCCCGGCGAAGGCCGGGATCTCGCCGGTGCGTTGGGTCGAGTGGGCGAGATCCCGGCCTTCGCCGGGATGACGTATGATTATTGGTAATCAGTGAGGTCGAAGTTCGTGGCGAAGGCGTCCGCGAGCGTTTCCGGCGTCAGCGGATCGACGATCGGCAGGCGGCCGAGGCGGCGGACTTTGCCGAGGTCGCAGATGATCGCCTCGCTGTCCTCGACCGCGTCGCCGATGAAGGCGATGCCGTGGATCGGGACTTCGCGTGCGCGCAGCGCCTCGATCGTCAGCAGGCTGTGGTTGATCGTGCCGAGCGCGGTGCGGGCGCAGATAATCACGGGGATCTGCCAGCGCGCGAACAGGTCGGCGTAGAGCAGCGAGCGCGTGACGGGGACGAGCGCGCCGCCCGCGCCCTCGACGAGCAGGTCGCCGGGGGGCGGGGTGAGGGCGGCGGCGTCGATGGTCACGCCGTCGATTTCGGCCGCAATATGCGGGGAGGCGGGGGTGACGAGGCGATAGGCTTCGGGGAGGATCGTTCCTCCCTGTTGCGAAGCGATGGGGAGGTGGCAGTCCGCAGGACTGACGGAGGGGCTTTGTCCTTCTTGCCCCTCCACCACGCCCGTCGGGCGCGGTCCCCCTCCCCACGGCTTCGCCGCAGGGAGGAGTTTGGCGACGGTTTCGCTGTCGGTTTCGTCTTCGAGGCCCGACTGGATCGGCTTCCAGTAGGGAATGCCGAGCGCGCCCGCGAGCGCGGCGGAGAAGATGGTCTTGCCGATGCCGGTGTCGGTGCCGGTGACGATGAAGCGCCTGGTCATGCCGCGGCCATAGCGGCCGACAGCGCCTCCGTCATCGCGTCGATGTCGCTTTCGCCGACGTTGAGCGTCAGCGCGATGCGCAGCCGCGCGGTGCCGTGCGGTACGGTCGGCGGGCGGATGCCGCGAATGTCGAAGCCGGCAGCCTGGAGCGCGGCGGCGATCCGCATTGTGCGGGCGTTGTCGCCGATGACGACGGGCAGGATCTGGCTGCCGCTCGACGGCAGGCCGAGCGCGGCGAGGCGATGTTCGGCGTGGCGGACAAGCGCGTCGAGGCGCGCCGCGCGCTCGGGCTGGGTCGCGACGATTTCGAGCGCCTGTCGCACGAGCCACGCGATCAGCGGCGAGGGCGCAGTCGAAAAGATGAAGGGGCGGCCGCGGTTGACGAGGAAATCGCGGACGATCGCGGGGCAGCAGAGCAGCGCGCCCTCGGTCCCCAGCGCCTTGCCGCAGGTGTGGAGGGTGATGACGTTCGGGCGGCCGGCATATTGGTGCGCGAGCCCCTGTCCCGCGGGGCCGTAAACCCCCGTCGCATGCGCCTCGTCGATGACGAGGACCGCATCGTGGCGGTCGGCGACGGCGGCGAGATCGGCGAGCGGGGCGCGGTCGCCGTCCATCGAATAGAGGCTTTCGACGGCGATCCACGGCGTGCCGACGCCGCCGCCGCGCCGCCAGCGCGCAATGGCGTCGTCGAACGCCTGCGCGTCATTGTGGCGCGCGTCGATGCGCCCGGCGCGGCCGAGCTTCATCCCGTCGTGCGCGCTCGCGTGGATGAGTTCGTCGTGGACGACGAGGTCGCCGCGCTGCGGCAGCGTCGCGAACAGCGCGGCGTTGGCGGCAAAGCCGGTCGCGAAGAAGAGCGCGGCCTCGGTCCCGTAATGGCGCGCGGCGTCGGCTTCGAGCGCCTCATGCTCCTCATGGTTGCCGCGCAGCAGGCGCGAGCCGCCCGAACCCGCGGGGATACCGCGCGCCGCGCCCTCGGCAAGCGCCTCGGCGAGCGCATAGGAACCCGCGAGCGCGAGATAGTCGTTCGAGGCAAAGTCGATCCCCGTGCGCGGCGCGAGCGCGCGGCGCCGGTCGTCGGCGGCGAGCGCGGCGAGATCGGCGCGGTGGGGGGCAAAGGGGGGCGTCATGCGCGGCCTCTATCAATAAGCCCCTCCCCTTCAGGGGAGGGGTTGGGGTGGGGGTCGCCGCCTTCAGCCAGCTCAACGCCCACCCCGCTGCGACTAGCGGGCATGACCCGCGAGTCTCGCTGCCCCTCCCCTGAAGGGGAGGGGAGACAGAAGGTTCAGTTCTTCGCCTTGTCGACGAGCTTGTTCTTGGCGATCCACGGCATCATCGCGCGCAGCTTTTCGCCCGTCTGTTCGATCGGGTGCGCGGCGGCGGCCTTGCGGCTGGCCTTCAGCTCGGGCTGGCCGGCCTGGTTGTCGAGGACGAAATCCTTGACGAAGCGGCCCGACTGGATGTCGGCGAGGACGCGCTTCATTTCGGCCTTGGTCTCGTCGGTGATGATGCGCGGGCCGGTCTTGATGTCGCCATATTCGGCGGTGTTCGAGATCGAATAGCGCATGTTCGCGATGCCGCCTTCATAGAGGAGGTCGACGATCAGCTTGGTTTCGTGGAGGCATTCGAAATAGGCCATTTCGGGGGCATAGCCTGCCTCGACCAGCGTTTCGAACCCGGCCTGGATCAGGTGGGTGATGCCGCCGCAGAGCACGGCCTGTTCGCCGAAGAGGTCGGTTTCGCACTCTTCCTTGAAGGTGGTTTCGATGATGCCGCTGCGCCCGCCGCCGACGGCCGAGGCATAGGAGAGGGCGAGCGCCTTGGCGTAACCGTTGCCGCTGTTGCCTTCGGCCTCCTGCGCCACCGCGATCAGGCAGGGGACGCCGCCGCCCTTTTGATATTCGCTGCGCACCGTGTGGCCCGGCCCCTTGGGCGCGACCATGAAGACGTCGATGTCTGCGCGCGCCTCGATCAGGCCGAAGTGGATGTTGAGGCCGTGCGCGAAGGCGAGCGCGGCGCCGGGCTTCATGTTCGGGCCGATGTCGTCGGCGTAGATTTTCGCCTGATGCTCGTCGGGCGCGGCGATCATGATGACGTCGGCCCAGGCAGCCGCCTCGGCATTGGTCATCACCTTGAAGCCCGCAGCCTCGGCCTTCTTTGCGGTTGCCGAACCCGGGCGGAGCGCAATCGCAACCTCCTTGACGCCGCTGTCGCGCATATTCTGCGCGTGCGCGTGGCCCTGGCTGCCATAGCCGACGACGGCGACCTTCTTGCCCTTGATCAGATCCTGGTCGGCGTCGCGATCGTAATAAACCTGCATGTCTTCTTCCCTGTAGTTTTTCGTCATGCCGGACTTGATCCGGCATCCATGGACCCCGGATCAAGTCCGGGGTGACGACAAGTTGAAACCCAAGACGTAAACCCTAAACCGCCTCCGCCCCGCGAGCGATGGCGACGACGCCGGTGCGGCCGACCTCGACCAGCCCGCATTCGCGCATCAAGGCGACGAAGCGGTCGACCTTGTCGCTCGACCCGGTGATTTCGAAAATGAAGCTCGTCAGCGTGGTGTCGACGACCTTGGCGCGGAAGACGTCGGCCATGCGCAGCGCCTCGATCCGCTTGTCGCCCGTGCCCGCGACCTTGACGAGCGCAATTTCGCGCTCGACATGCGCGCCCTGGTCGGTGAGGTCGGTGACGCTGTGGACGGGCACCAGCCGGTCGAGCTGCGCGATGATCTGGTCGATCACCGCGGGCGGACCGCTGGTGACGATGGTGATCCGCGACACCGCATGATCGGCGCTGATGTCGGCGACGGTCAGGCTCTCGATATTATAGCCGCGCGCCGAGAACATGCCGGTGATCTTGGCGAGGATGCCCGATTCATTGTCGACGGTGACCGCGAGCACATGGCGCTCGCCCGCTTCGGTTTGGATTTTCATGGGGCTAGACCAATGCTTTCGCTTCGTCGTCCATCGTGCCGATGACGTCGCTCGGCTGGAGGATCATGTCGGTGTGTGCCGCGCCCGACGGAATCATCGGGAAGCAGTTGGCGAGCTTGGCGACGCGGCAGTCGACGATCACCGGACCCGGCGTGTCGATCATCGTCCGAATGCCGTCCTCGAGTTCGCCGAGCGTGTCGATGCGCAGCCCGGTCCAGCCATAGGCGTCGGCGAGCTTCACGAAATCGGGCAGGCTGTCCGAATAGCTGTTCGAATAGCGGCTTTCATAGGTGAGTTCCTGCCACTGGCGGACCATCCCCATATATTCGTTGTTGAGGATGAAGATCTTCACCGGCAGGCGGTACTGGCTGACCGTGCCCATTTCCTGGATGTTCATCTGGAGCGACGCTTCGCCCGCAACGCAGACGACGAGGCGGTCGGGCTTGGCGATCTGCGCGCCCACGGCGGCGGGGAAGCCATAGCCCATCGTGCCGAGCCCGCCCGAGGTGAGCCAGCGGTTGGGGGCCGAGAAGCCGAAATGCTGCGCCGCCCACATCTGGTGTTGGCCGACCTCGGTCGTGATGATCGGGTCGCGGCCGCGCGTTGCGTCGAACAAAGCCTTGATCGCGCGCTGCGGCATGATCTCGGCCGACGCCTCGGTCTTTTCGGGAAAATCGAGGCAGCGCGTCGCGCGCCAGCCGTCGATGCGGCGCCACCATTCGCCAAGGTCGCGCGCCTGATGCCCCCGGTCCTGCCACGCGGCGATGAGCGCGTCGAGCGCGCGGCCGGCGTCGCCGACGATCGCGATATCGACGGGGACAATCTTGTTGATCGAGCTTCGGTCGATGTCGATGTGGATTTTCTTCGCCTCGGGCGCGAAGGCGTCGAGACGGCCGGTGACGCGGTCGTCGAAGCGCGCGCCGACCGCGATGATCAGGTCGGCGCGGTTCATCGCCATATTGGCTTCGTACGTGCCGTGCATCCCGAGCATGCCGAGCCATTTGGGGTCGTCCGACGGGAAGGCGCCGAGCCCCATCAGCGTCGAGGTGATCGGCGCGCCGGTGAGCGCCACGAGCTGGCGCAGCGCCGCGCTCGCGTCGGGGCCGGCGTTGATGACGCCGCCGCCCGAATAGAAAACGGGGCGCTCGGCCGCGGCGATGAGCGCGATCGCCTTGGCTATCGGGTCGGCGTCGGGCTCGATCTGCGGGCGATAGCTTTTATGCTCGATCCGCTCGGGCACGGTGTAGCTGCCGGTCGCGACCTGCACATTCTTGGGGATGTCGACGACGACCGGGCCGGGGCGGCCGTGCGTCGCGATGAAGAAGGCCTCGTGGATCACCGGGCCGAGCCGGTCGGGGTCCATCACCAGATAATTATGCTTGGTGCAGTGGCGGGTGATGCCGACCGTGTCGCATTCCTGAAAGGCGTCGGTGCCGATCAGGTTCGTCGGAACCTGTCCTGTGAGCACGACCATCGGGATCGAATCGAGCAGCGCATCGGTGATGCCGGTGACGGCATTGGTCGCACCGGGACCCGAGGTGACGAGCACGACGCCGGGCTTGCCCGTCGCGCGCGCATAGCCCTCGGCCGCGTGCGTCGCCGCCTGTTCGTGGCGGACGAGAATATGCTTGATCTGCGGATGGTTGAAGAGCGCGTCGTAAATCGGAAGCACGGCGCCGCCCGGATAGCCGAACACCGTATCGACCCCGAGGTCGACCAGCGCCTGAACCACCATGTCGGCACCACTCATTTCCGTCACGACGAAACTCCTTCTTCAATCTGGCAGCCGCAAGGGCACGCGCCTTGTGCGCTGCAACAGGGTTGCGGGCAATAAGTGCATGATTCTATCCTGTCAATAATCTATCGTGTAATTTTGTTGCAATTTTATTGATAGAATCGTTGTTTAATGACTCTGCGTGCCGTGGCCATTCGGGCGGAGGCTGGTGGCGGAACCAGGTGAACTGACGTTTCGCATATTGGCGCGTCGCCGCCTGTGCCCGCGCCAGCGCCTCGTCACGCGACAGCTCGCCCGTCAGAAAGGCCGCGATTTGCGGAACGCCGATGGCGCGCATCACGGGCAGATCGGGGTCGAGTCCGCGCGCGACGAGCGCCTCAACCTCTTCGATCGCGCCGCCGTCGAACATCTGCGCGAGCCTATGGTCGCAGCGTTCGCGCAGCCAGCCGCGCGGCGGGAGAAGGATGAGGGGAACGAGCGTCACAGTGTCGGCAATGCCGCCGACGAGCGAACGCTGCCATGCCGCGATCGGCTGGCCGGTCGAACGGATAACCTCGAGCGCGCGGGCGATGCGCAGCCCGTCGGTCGGGTCGAGCTTTTCGGCCGCGACGGGATCTTCGCGCCCAAGCGCGGCATAGGCGTCGTCGAGGCGCAGCGCGCGCACCTTGGCGCGGACGTCGGGATCGATGTCGGGAACCGGTGCGATGCCGAACAAGAGCGTGCGCAGATACATGCCGGTGCCGCCGACGAGGATGGGGACGTCGCCATCCTCCCACGCATGGGCGAGCGCGCGGCGCGCCTCCTGCGCCCAGCGTGCGGCATTATAGGCTTCGGCGCCATCGACATGGCCGAAGAGGCAATGGCGCACCCCCGCCATCTCTTCGTCCGTCGGGCGCGCCGAAAGGACCGCGAGGTCGCGGTAAACCTGACTCGCGTCGGCATTGACGACCTGCGCCCGGCCGAGGGCCTGCGCCAGCGCGACTGCAAGAGCGCTCTTGCCGCTCGCGGTCGGACCGACGATGAGCGCCAGGGGAGGGCGGTTGGAAGAGGAAGGAAGGGACTGGTTCATATTCCGATGGTGATAACAGCCCGCACGCCAACGTGCGAGGCCGTGTCGTCAACTGTTCCCCCTGCGCCGCCGGGCGGTCCGGGTAGCGTTCAACGACGTGCTTCGGTCGCCATCCGCACCGCGAGCCCCGCCAGCACCGTACCCATCACCCAGCGCTGGATGCTCGCAAAGCTGGGCCGCCGGACAAGGAAGCGCGCGATCGATGCGGCCGACACGATGATCGCAAGATTCACGATTATGCTGATCATGATCTGTGTCGTGCCAAGCACGAGCGCCTGACCGAGTATCCCGCCGGCATCGGGCGAGATGAATTGCGGCAGAAGCGACAGGTACATGACGGCAATCTTGGGGTTGAGCAGGTTGGTCAGGAACCCCATCGCAAAAAGCTTTGCCGGCGGGTCGACGGCGAGATCCTTGACCTCGAACGGCGAACGCCCGCCCGGTCGCACCGCCTGCCAAGCGAGCCACAGCAGATAGATCGCGCCTGCAAAGCGGATTGCGTCATAGGCAAAGGGCACCGCCATCACGAGCGCTGTGATCCCGAACGCGGCGCAGAGCATGTAAAAGACGAAGCCGAGCGCGACCCCGCCAAGCGAAATCACGCCCGCCGAACGGCCCTGGCAGATGGCGCGCGAGATCAGATAGACCATGTTCGGACCGGGCGTCAGCACCATGCCGAGCGCGATGATGGCGAAGGCGAGCAGATTTTCGGATTGGGGCATCGGTTCCTCCTTGCGAGATGGATGCCCAGACGCGCGGCCGATCATGCTCGCGCTTCCCGATGGTGCCCCATCTCAAGCGTCAGTCACGCGAGACGGGCGATGCTATTGCCGCCGGCTGTCAGGCGCGCAATAGGGAGAGTTCTTCGCGCGATGAAACCCGGGCTTTAGCGGACACCGGATCGTCGTCGGCCGCCATCGCGCCGCGGCATCGGCCGCCCGACTGCCAAAGCACTCTTGCCGCAGACCGCGGCGCCCGCGATAAGGGAAGGGCGGCGCGCGCCGCGAGCCAAGGGAGAAGGAGCCGCCATGTTCGTTGCCACGCTGATCGCCGACGGAAAGCTGACGGGTGAGGTGGTCCGCGAAGCGATCGACCGGCTCGACATGACGGGGCATGACGTCGGCGCGCCGCACTGGCTCGACGTCGGTGACGCTGTGGACATCGCGTTCGAGGGGAGCCTGGTGAGCGCGCGCAAAGAACTGGCGAAAATGGATCATGGGGCGCTCGACGTGGTCGTCCAGCCGCTCGGCGACCGCACCAAGAAGCTGATCATAGCCGACATGGATTCGACGATGATCCGCTGTGAATGCATCGACGAACTGGCCGACTACGCCGGACTGAAACCGCAGATTTCGGCGATTACAGAGCGCGCGATGAAGGGCGAGCTCGATTTTCGCGCCGCGCTGGCCGAGCGCGTCGCGCTGCTCGGCGGGATGGACGAAAGCGTGCTGGCCGAATGCCGGATCGAGCGGGTGCGCCTGACGCGCGGCGCGCGCACGCTGATCCAGACGATGAAGGCGCATGGCGCGCGGTCGGTGCTCGTCACCGGAGGATTCACCGCTTTTGCCGATCCGGTGGGCGAGGCGATCGGTTTCGACCGCGTCGTTGCCAATGTGCTGGAGGTTGTCGACGGCAAGCTGACGGGCCGGGTGACCGAACCGGTGGTCGATGCGAGCACCAAGCATGCAACGTTGACCGCCGAGGCGGCGAAACACGGGCTGCCGCTGGCCGACACTCTCGCGGTCGGCGACGGGGCGAACGATATTCCGATGATCACCGCGGCGGGGCTCGGCATCGCTTACCACCCGCACGCCGCCGCCGCCCAGGCCGCCGACGCAGCGATCCGCCACCACGACCTGACCGCGCTCTTGTGGGCGCAGGGCTATCCGCGGCGCGATTGGGTTCTGGGCTGAACGACGCCGGACGCCGGGCGAGAACAAGGACGATGGACCGCGCGCCCTGTACAATGCGCGCCTCTGTGCCCGGCGACGGCGCCGCGGTGCTGCAGATCTGGCGCGACGCGGTCGATGCAACGCACGACTTCCTGTCCGCAGCCGACCGGAAGGAAATCGACGCCGAAGTCGCCGATTTCCTGCCCTCGGCACCGCTCTGGCTCGCCGTCGATGGAGCGGATCGGCCGGTGGGTTTCATGCTGCTGAACGGCGCCCATATGGATGCGCTTTTCATCGCCCCCGCGCATCGCGGCAAGGGCGTCGGGCGCATGCTCGTCCTTCATGCGCTGGCGCGGGCGCCGGGGCTTTCAACCGACGTCAACGAGCAGAATGACCAGGCGGTGGGCTTTTACCGGCGGCTTGGTTTCGTGCCCGTCGGCCGGTCTGCGCTCGACGGGCAGGGGCGACCCTATCCGATCATTCACCTGCGCCACATGCCATAGCGCCGCATGTGCGCGCGGCGTCGTCAGGATCGAAAGCGCGCGACGCTTTCCAGCTCGGTCCTGTCGAGCGGCCGCCTGAACCACAGGCCGCCGCGATTCCCCTTTGACCAGCGCACGAGCGCCGGGCGTTTCTGATCATCGCCGGGAAGCAGCAGGTCGATCTCGGTCCCGGTGTCGAGCTTGCTGTCGTAAACGAAGCCCGCGCCGCTTTGCGAAATGTCGACAAGGTCGATCGGGCGCGCGTCGTTGCGGAAAAGGACGAGCGCTTCGATTTCGATTGGAAGCCGCAAGGCACGATAACCTTCGGCCTGTTGTTCCTGCGCCAGCGCCGCGAGCACCGCGGCTGCGTCGATAGGCTGGTCGAAAGCAATGCCGCAGCGCCCCTTGTCCGCCCAGACTATCCGGCCGCTGATGACGGTGCTTTCTGACAGCGCGATCTCCACCGCTTCGCCCCCGGCCAATTCGACGTCGGCCGCGAGCATCATCCCCTTGTCGGAGATATTGCGCACACGCCACAGGCCCATGTCGTCAGAGCGGCTCACGCGCGCGATACGGCAAACCGAGCGATAGCGATCGCCCTCGCGCCGGTCCGGTTGTTCCGGCGATTCCCGAATATTGGTCGCGCCTCCGCTTTCGGAACGCGAATCGATGCCCCTGTCCATCAAGCCCTCCCTTCCGCGGGTCGGTCCATGCGATGGATGGACCGCCCGAGTTTGGCAGGAGCCGGGGGAACTTCCCGGCCCCCCGTTCAATGCCGTGCGGCAATGAACGTGCGGTCCGGGGCCAAGTATTGCATTTAAATGACGCTACGGCAAGCTGTTAGGGCAGGTACATTGCGCGCGGAGGCGCGGCGCTATTTTGCGATAACGAGGCAGGGCTGGCCGCTGGCTGTCATTTCCGTACAGAAGCGGTCGGCCGCAGCCTTGTCGGCAAATCCGCCCGCGTGGAGGCGGGTGAGCGCGCCGGTCTTGACGAAATAGGGTTTGCGCGCCGCGACGGCCGGGTGCTTGCCGGAGAGCGCCGCCCAGAGGTTGCGGGCGTTGGCCTCGACACCGAAGGCGCCGAGCTGCGCGCGCCACGGGCTTTCGGCTTGCTTTGCCGGGGCGTGCCCGGGCGTGGCGGTTTTGACGGGGGCGGGCCGTTCGGGCGCCGGAGCGACCGCCGTTTTGACAGGCTTTACGGGTGCAGATGCCGCCGGCGCCGTTTCGGGCGGCGCGTCGAAACTCGTTCCGGCCGCTGCCGCTGCGGCGGCCGTTGCCTCGCTTGCGGCATCGGCTGCCGCCTGTGCGACGGGCGAGAGCAGCGGAGCCGGCGCGGGTGTGACGATTGCGGTAGGCGCGTCGGGGACCGCAGCAGCGGCGGGCGGCTTCGCAGCCGCAATCACCGGCGGGGGCGTGTAGCTGGTGGCAGGGAGCGAAGCGGGTAGGCGGGCGGTCTTCACCGGCGAGGCCACCGCCTTGGGCGGCGGCGGTGCGGCGGCATTGACCGCGGCAAGGCGTGCGCGCGCTTCGGACTTTTCCATGTCGGGGAGCATCGCAAGTCCGCGCTGGCGCTGTTCGAGCGGGATCAACCGGTCGAGCTGCGCGAGCCGTGCGGCGGCGATGTCGAGCCCGGCGTCGGTCGCGCGCTTCGTCAGTGCATAAGAAAGCGGCCAATCGCGCGTGGCGAGGTCGCCGTTGAAATGCGCGGTGCCGAGGACATATTGCGCGCGCGGTTCCCCCCGCGCGGCGGATCGGGCGATATAGTCCATCGCCTCGTCGCGGCGGTTGGCGGTGAAAAGCACGAGGCCAAGATTGTCCTCGGCCTGCAAATGGCCCTGTTTCGCGGCGCGGCGATACCAGGCCTCGGCCTGCGCCAGATCGGCGGGAACGCCGCGGCCGAGCTTGTAGGCCTGGCCCAGATTGAATTGCGCATCGGGGTCGCCGGCAAGCGCGAGCGGGCGCCACTCGGCGACGGCGGCCTGATAATCGCCCGCCTGCCAGGCATCGACGCCATCCTTCACATCGGCATTGGCGGGCACGGCAAGCGCGGCGAGCGCGAGCGGCAGGCTGAAAAGGGCGGCGGTGCGAATGGAACGCATCGAGTATCTCCACTGGCTTGCGGCGCATGTGATCGGCCGTCGGTCCCGGCAAAGCGGATAGGGGCAATTGGCTAACACCCCGTTAGCGACGCGTGCGGGATGCCCGTAGTTGCTCCATGCCGGGACAGTTTCGCATTAAGCGGATCTTTACCACAGAATCCAACGGCTCGTTCACCGACAATTTATCATCGTTAACTCAATTTTAGCGTCCTCCATGCCATTCCTCCGGCCGATTATTGGATATCCGAGGGGGATAGCAGTGCGCGTATTGGCATTGGCTTCACAGAAAGGCGGGTCGGGCAAAACGACGCTGTCGGGGCACCTCGCGGTGCAGGCGCAGCTTGCCGGCGCCGGCCCCGTCGTGTTGATCGACATCGACCCGCAGGGCTCGCTCGCCGACTGGTGGAACGAGCGCGAAACCGACCTTCCGGCCTTTGCGCAGACCACGGTCGCGCGGCTTGCATCGGACCTTGAAGTGCTGCGCCAGCAGGGCTTCAAACTCGCCGTTATCGACACGCCGCCGGCGATCACGATGGCGATCCAGAGCGTTATCGGCGTCGCCGAACTCATCGTCGTCCCGACGCGCCCGAGCCCGCACGACCTGCGCGCCGTCGGCGCCACGGTCGACCTGTGCGAACGCGCGGGCAAACCGCTCGTGTTCGTCGTCAACGCCGCGACCCCCAAGGCAAAGATCACCAGCGAGGCCGCCGTCGCGCTGTCGCAGCACGGCACCGTCGCACCGGTGACGCTGCACCATCGCACCGACTATGCGGCGTCGATGATCGACGGGCGCACGGTGATGGAGGTCGACCCCAACGGGCGTTCGGCCGAAGAGATTCGCCAATTGTGGACCTATATAAACGACCGGCTGGAAAAGAATTTCCGCCGCACCGTCTTTTCGGCACCCGCGGTGCCGCAGCCGGGCAGTTATGGCGCGGTCCGTCCGATGGGTGGTGGCTTCGGCCGCCGCGTCGCCGGTCAGTGACGGGAGAGTTTGGAACCATGGGCGAACCCAAACCCCTCGCATCGCTGAGCGCCGGACTCCTTGCCCGCAAGGGTGGGGCACGACCCGCCATGCGCCGTCAGCCGCTCGGCAGCGGCCCCGCACCGCTGACCGGGACGGGCTATGACGACCTTGGCTGGAACGACATGGGCTATGATGTCGACCCCGACCAGTCGAACGACGGCGGCCGGATGGTCGACCTGAAGCCGCTCCTCGCCGGATCGGTGCTGGCGCACAACAGCGAAGCCGAACATGCGGTCGAAGAAAGCGCGACGCGCGACGAGGCGATCAACGCCGAACGCGGCGGCGACCTGACCGAAGCATTGGCCGGGGAAGGCTTCGACGCTGATCCGGTCGACGTGCCCGAAGTCGTCCGTCAGCAGGAATCGCTAAAGGATCGCGTCGCCGCGGTTGCGGCGAAGGTCGAACAGCGTCCCGCACCGAAAGCCAAGGCGCCGCGCGCGCTGCGCGCCCGCGACAAGGCGGCGTTCACGTTGCGCCTCGACGCCGAACGCCATCTGCGGTTGCGGCTGGCGAGCGCCGTGACGAACAAGTCGGCGCAGGCAATCCTGACCGACCTGCTCGACGAATATCTGTCGTCGCTACCCGAAATCGACGCAATGGCGAGCCGCCTGCCGGCAGCGCGTCCGGTACGCAAGACGAACTAGACAGCGAGAAAAAGGGGGACCTGTCATGAATCGCAAGATGCTGATGAAGCTGGCCGTTTCGGGGTTCGTCCTCGGCACGGCCACTGGATGCAGCGGGCTGGGCACGATGGCGAAAGCGCCGTCGAGCGCCGCCGGGGCGCCCGCGACCGCCGAAAAGTCGGCCGAGCGCGCGCGCGATGCGATGGAGCATGGCAAGGTCAGTAAGGCGGTCGCCTTTGCCGAAGCCGCCGTCGAGGCGAGCCCGCGCGATGCACGCTATCGCGCTTTGCTGGGGCAGGCCTATCTCAACGACGGGCGTTTCGCGTCGGCGACGCATGCGCTCAGCGAATCGATGGAACTCGGCGCGCCCGACGCCAATAGCGTCATCGCGCTGAGCCTCGCGCAGATTGCGCAGGGCAAGCGCCGCGAGGCCGTCGATCTGTTGTCGCAGCATCGCGACACCGTTCCGGCGACCGACCTCGGGCTCGCGCTGGCGCTTGCGGGCGATAGCGAGGCATCGATCTTTGTGCTGACCGAAGCGGCGCGGGCCAAGGACGCGACCGCGCGCACGCGGCAGAATCTGGCGCTGGCGCTCGCACTGTCGGGGCGCTGGGCGCAGGCGCGCATCATCGCCTCGCAGGACCTGCCGCTCGACAAGATCGAAGGCCGGATGGCCGAATGGTCGCAGCTTGCAGGCCAGCCGGACGCGCAGGTGCGCGTTGCGAACCTGATCGGCACCAAGGCGCAGGCCGACGCCGGTATGCCGGTGCGCCTTGCACTCGCCAATTTCCCGGCGGTTCGGATGGCCGCCGCGGACGCCGAACCCGTCATGCTGGCAAGCGCGGACCCGGCGCCGCTCGAAAGCTTTGCGCCGCCGCCGCCGCCCGAAGCCGCACCGGTCGCGATGGCCGATGCATCGAGCGCGATCCGCAGCATCGAACTGCCGATGCCCGAACGCAACGCCGACGGCGTCGTCCCGGTCACCGAATTGCCGCAGCCGGCCGCAGCGGGCGAAATCATCCTCGCCGATGCCGCGCCCTATCGCCATGCGCCGCGCGTGGCGGGAGCAGCGGGCGCCAAGGCCGAAACACTGCGCCCCGCGCAGCGGCAGGCACTTGAGATCGCAACCCGCCTGATCCCCGCCGCAATGGGCTTTGATACGAAAAATCCGAACGGTTGGGCGGTTCAGCTCGGCGCCTATGACAGCCTGGCGGTCGCCAAGGAAAAATGGGGCGTGCTGAAACAGCGCAACGCCATGCTCGCAAGCTTTCCGGCGTCGAGCCACGCCGCGGTCGTCAACGGGCGCACCTTTCACCGCCTGACGGTCAACGGCCTCAAGAGCAGCAGCGATGCCAAGGCATTGTGCCAACAGCTCAAAGCCGAGGGCGAGCGCTGCTTCGTCCGCCAGATGGGCGGCAGCGAGGCGATCCAATGGGCCGCCAAGGCGCGCCCGGTGCAGCTCGCTTCGCGATAAGGAATTTCCCCTCTCGCACGCGAGGGGGTTATGGGGGGAAGCGCGGTCCTGTGAAGGACCGCGCTTCATTTTTGCGGTCAGCGTATTCGCACGCCGCCTTTCCACATCGCGGTCGCGCGGCCCTGGACGGGCATGCCGTCGAACGGAGTATTGCCCGCCCAGGCGGCCATTTTCTTGGCATCGACCTGCCACGGCGTGCCTTCGTCGACCAGGATTAGGTCGGCGTCGAGCCCCGTCTCGATGCGCCCCGCGTCGATGCCGAGCAGGCGCGCGGGATTGGCGGCGAGGAGGTCGAAGAGGCGCGCGGGCGTGACATGGCCATCGCGAACGAGCTGGAGCCCCATCGCGAGCAAGGTTTCGGCGCCCGCCATGCCGGGCAGCGCCTCGGCAAAGGGAAGGCGCTTGTCCTCGGGCCCGCGCGGGTCATGGCCCGACGCGAGGATGTCGATCGTGCCGTCGGCGACCCCGGCGAGGCAGGCGAGGCGGTCGTCCTCGCTGCGAAGCGGCGGCGACAGGCGCGCGAAGGTGCGAAAATCGCCGACCGCGGTATCCGAGAGGAAGAGATGAGCCGGGGTGATGCCGCAGGTCACGGGCAGCCCCCTGGCCTTGGCCTCGCGGACGAGATCGAGCGCGCGCGCGGTCGAGAGCTGGCGGAAATGGAGCGGCGCGCCGGTTTCCTCCACCAGCATCAGGTCGCGCGCGACCGCCATCGCTTCGGCAATCGCGGGGGCCGAGGCGAGACCGAGCCGCGTCGCCATTTCGCCATCGGTCGCCACCGCGCCGTGGGTCAGCCCCTCGTCCTCGGCATGCGCGATCACGGTGAGGCCGAGCGCGGCGGCGTAGGACAGCACGCGGCGCATTACGCCCGCATCGGCAATGCGGCGGCGGCCGGTCGCGACCGCGCGCGCGCCCGCGCTCTTCATCAGCGCGATTTCGGCGAGTTCCTTGCCTTCGAGCCCTTTGGTGGCGGCGGCGAGCGGGTGGACCCAAAGGTCGGGCTTGCCGCCCTTTGCCGCACGCTCGACCATGCCCGGATGGTCGAGCGGGTGCGCGCCGTCGGGCATCAGCGCGGCGCGCGTGATGCCGCCGAAGTGAAAGGCGGGCTTGTCGGTCGCAAACACGCCAAGGTCGACGATGCCGGGTGCGATCCACTGGCCCTTGGCATCGACCGTCTCGGCGCCGTCGGGCAGATCGGACGGGTTGATCGCCGAAATGCTCCCGGCGACGGCGAGCACGGTGACGCTGTCGCCGCCGAGCAGGCGCGCGTTGGTGATGACGAGCGGGTTCAGTTCCATCCGGGCACTCCCCGCTTGCGGCGCGTCAGGATGTCGAGGCACGCCATGCGCACCGCGACGCCCATTTCGACCTGTTCGGTGATCGTCGAGCGTTCGGGATCGTCGGCGATGCTGCTGTCGATTTCGACCCCCCGGTTCATCGGGCCGGGGTGCATGACGATCGCGTCGGGTTTCGCCTTGTCGAGCCGCGCCGGGGTGAGACCATAGAGCGCGTGATATTCGCGCGCCGAGGGGAGGTAGGCGCCGTCCATCCGCTCGTTCTGGAGCCGCAGCATCATCACGACGTCGGCGTCTTTCAGCCCTTCGTCCATGTCGGTGAAGGTCGCAACATGCATCCGTTCCATCGCGGGCGGGGTGAGCGTCGGCGGCGCAACGACGCGCACCTCGTTGCCGAGCAGGGTGAGCGCGAGGATGTTCGAGCGCGCGACGCGGCTGTGGAGCACGTCGCCGCAGATTGCGATCGTCAGCCCCTCGACCCGTCCCTTGCGGCGGCGGATCGTCAGCGCGTCGAGCAGCGCCTGCGTCGGGTGCTCGTGGCGCCCGTCGCCTGCGTTGAGGACGGGGCAGTCGACCTTGTCGGCGATAAGCTGCACCGCGCCCGATGACGCATGACGGATGACGATCGCGTCGGCGCGCATCGCGTTCAATGTCATCGCGGTGTCGATCAGCGTCTCGCCCTTTTTCACGCTCGATTGCGCGGCGTGCATGTTGACGACGTCGGCGCCGAGGCGCTTTCCGGCGATTTCGAACGACAGCAGGGTGCGCGTCGAATTTTCGAAAAAGGCGTTGATGATCGTGAGCCCCGCGAGCCGGTCGTCATGTTTTGCGGCGCCACTGCGGTTCATTTCGACCCACTCTTCGGCGGCGTCGAGAATGTAGGAGATTTCCCACGGGGTGAGCGGGGCGATACCGAGCAGATGGCGATGGCGAAACGCATCGCCACCGGGCGGATAGTCGCTGGCGGGCCGGATGGATGAGCTTGTCATTAAAGCCGAGCGTTTAGGGGGCGGGAGGCGATTGCGCAAGCGCGATCCTCCCCATCGCTACGCGGCAGGGAGGATCAGCGCACCATCGCGTCGATTGCACCCTGCAGGATGAACGCCGCCGCGGCGCTGTCGATGCGTTCGGCGCGTTTGGCGCGGCTGACGTCGGCGGCGACCATCGCGCGTTCGACCGCGGCGGTTGACCAGCGCTCGTCCCACAGCAGCAGGGGAAGAGCGAGCGGGGCGAGATTGCGGGCGAAGGCGCGCACCGACTGGGTGCGCGGGCTGTCGCTGCCATCCATGTTGAGCGGCAGCCCGACTACGAGACCGACGACGCCTTGCGCGGCGACGAGCGCGCGCAGCGCTTCAAGGTCGGCGGCGAATTTCTTGCGGACGATCGTCTTGTCGGGGGTCGCGAAGCTCCACCCCGCGTCGCAGAGCGCGACGCCGATGGTCTTGGTGCCGACATCGAGCCCCGCGAGGCGTCCGCCATCGGGGAGCGCGGCGGCGAGATCGGGGGCGGCGGTGGTAATCATTTTCGCTCCTTAGCCGTCATTGCTTCGCTTCGCTCGCAATGACGATCTCAGGAAGTCGGCGTTTCTGCAGGCGCCGCGGCGGGCGGGACCGGCGACGGTTTGCCCTCGAAGCTCGCCAAACGCCGCAAAACGTCGGCGCGGACGTTCGCCCAGAAGAGGGTGATGTCGAAAACATGATAATTGTTTCCGGGCAGCACATAATTGGGCGCATAATCCTTGGCGACATTGGCATCGCCGATGAGCAGCAGGCCGCGCTCCTCGTCGCAGCGCGCACCGATCACGCCGGGGACGAGGCTGCCCGCCTTGAAGCCGTCGACGGGCTTGAGCGTGCCGATATTGGCGTCGGCCGTGGCCACTGTATCGGGGGTGCCGGTGAGCGGATTGGTGCAGAGCATCCGGGTGTCGGCGCGCGGGCGGCCATCGAAGCCGATTGTGCCGTCATAGGCGCCGAGCACCATTTCGGGATCGGCGGGTTCGGCGAAGGTTGCCCAGCTCAGGATGCAGCCCTTTTGGTCGGGGTTCTGGCAGGCGGGGAGGCCCATGGCCTCGATATCGGTGTCGACGCTGACCGGCCAGCCGACGATATAGGCGGCGACGATGCGCTTCGCGAGCGGAGTGCCCGCGACGCGGTTCTTGAGCAACATGGTGAGGTGCAGCGCGCCCTGGCTGTGCCCCGCGAGGATGACCGGCTTGTTCGCCGGGATCGCGGCGACGAAGGCGTCAAACGCCTGCTCGACGTCGCGATAGGCGGCGTCGATTGCCTTGCCCGCCGTCACCCGGTCGCTCGCAAGGAAGGCGCCGAGCGTCGCCTGGCGATAGCGCGGCGCCCACATCTCGCCCGCATCGGCAAAGGCGCTCGCCATGCCGCGCATGAACAGGCCGGCGCGGTGGTTGGCATCGGCATCGTCGAGCGGGGCGTTCCAGCTCGACTTGCTGTAATAGCTCGTCGGGTGGACGAAAAAGACCGCGGCGTTGCCTTTGGGGAAGGCGGGGACCGGGGCGTCGGCGGCTCCTGCCGGCGGGAGTAGCTGGTCGCCGCTTTGCGCCTCGGCGCTGTCGGGGCCGGGGGTTACCGCGCCGTCGGGGTCGGGTCGCCATGCGGTCGGATCGTCGGCGAGGCCGGGGCGCGCGAACCACATGGCGGGGTCGTCATAGGCGTTGGGCGCGGCGGCGGCCTGTTGCTCGAACTCGGCGCTCGGCACGAAGGCGACGCGCGCGATCCAGCCCGGAAAGAGCTGGTAGACGACGCCAGCGCCGAGGATGAGCAGGATGATCGCGGCGATGAGGTAAAGGAATTTGCGGGCCAAACAAGAGCTCCATCAGGGGGCCGGCAGTGATTTGCGGCGTCTTTTATCCATTCGCATCGAGCGCAGTCGAGACGCCCAACGGCCGCGCGCGGCGACGAGGGGTGTCTCGACTGCGCCCGACACGAACGGCAACGGGCGTTGGTTCCCGCAGGCAATGTGCATTTGGCTTGCCGCGCGCGGCGAAACAAGCCCAGATATCGCGCATGACCGACGCCGCCACACCCCCCGCCGCCGATTCGCCCCGCGCTGCCTCGGCACGCCTCGACGACAGCGACGCGCCGTGGCCGCTGCGGCCTTGGATCATGGCGGCGCTTTGTGCCGTCGCCGGGCTGCTGTTCCACCTGCTGATCGATCATCAATATCCCGAGCGGCTCGCCGCGTGGCGGAGCGCCCTGGCGGCGGCGGTGGCCGTCGCGACGATCGTGTTCGTCCTCGGCGTCGAGCAGCGGCGCTGGCACTGGGCATTGGGCTTTGCGGCGCTGTGGGGCGTCATCATGGGGCTGATCGCGTGGCAGACCGCGGGCTATAATCTGCAGGGTACGCCCGTCGAATGGCCGTTCTGGTCGGGGATGCTCGCGGTGCTTGTCGCGACGCCGCTGTTCCAGACGCGGCGCGACGTCGCGCCCGACTGGCGGTTCTGGAAACTGTGGCAGATGCCCTACGCGCGGCTGCACAGCCATGCGTGGGCCGACGCGGTGCTCGGCGCGGCGAGCCTTGCCTTTGTCGGGGTGACCTTCCTGCTCACCGTGCTGATCGGGCAGATGTTCAAGCTGATCGGGATCAACCTGATCTTTGACCTGCTCAACGACGAATGGTTCGGCTGGATGCTCGCGGGCGCAGCGTTCGGCGGCGCGGTGGGCGTGCTGCGCGAGCGCGACAGGCTTGTCGCGACCCTGCAGCGGCTCGTGATGATCGTGCTCGCGGTGCTGGCGCCGGTGCTCGCGGCGGCGCTGCTGTTGTTCCTGCTGTCGCTGGCCGGCACCGGGCTTGGCGGACTGTGGAGTTCGGGCTTTTCGACCGCCGCGCTGATGCTCGCGGCGGCCGCCTTTGCGGTGCTGCTCGCCAATGCGGTGATCGGCAACGGCGGCGACGAAGGGTCGGCGAACCGGATGATGCGCGGCGCGGCGGCGCTGCTCGCGCTGGCGGTGCTGCCGCTTGCGGCGATTGCGGCGGCGTCGATGCAGGTGCGAATCGGCCAATATGGCTGGACGCCCGAGCGCATCTGGGGCGCGATCGCGGTCGGCATCGCGCTCGCCTATGGGATTGCCGGGCTGTGGGCGGTGGCGATGGGGCGCTGGCGCTTCGAAGAGCTGCTGCGCCCGCTGCAGCAGCGGCTGGCGATCGCGCTGATGCTGCTCGCGCTGTTTCTTGCGCTGCCGCTCGTCGATTTCGGCGCGATTTCGACGCGCGACCAACTCGCGCGGCTCGAATCGGGCGCGGTGAAGGCCGAAGAGTTCGACTGGGCGGCGATGGCGTTCGATTTCGGCCCCGAAGGACGCGCAGCGTTGGCTGCCCTCGCCAAGTCACCCGACAAGGCGCGCGCCGATGCGGCGAAAGCGGCGCTCGGCGCGACGAACAGATACGACCTTGACGGGCCGCGCGGGCTGGTGCCGGTCGCGCCGATCGAGGAGCGGCTGCGCATCCTTCCCGAAGGCCGCGCGCTGCCCGACGGCGCGCGCGAGCGGATTGCCGATAGCTATATGTGCAGCCGCTCGGCGCAGTGCGTCGCGGTGGTGATCGACGAGGGCCGCATCGCGGTGCTCGGCCAAGGCGAGGCAGGCGGGGCGATCGAGTCCGACTTCGTGACGCGCAACGACAGCGGGCGGTGGGTCGTCGGGCAGGCCGACCGCCAACCGGAGGCGGCGCGCAAGGATGTCGATCTCTCGACCGCGACGATCTCTGTCGAAACGGTCGCGCAGCGGCGCGTGATGGTCGACGGGGTGGCGGAGACCGAAGGGTTCTGAATTTTCCTCCCCTACGGCTTTGCCGCAGGGAGGATCAGCATGGTTGAAGCAATCAAATGACGGTGCTAGCGGCGCGTCTTCTTCCGCAAAGGCAGGACTCAATGGCAATCGATCAGGCAACGGTGAAGAAAATCGCGTCGCTGGCGCGCATCGCGATCAGCGATGCGGAGGCTGCGGCGATGGAAGGCGAACTCAACAATATCCTGGGTTGGGTCGAGCAACTCGGCGAGGTCGATGTGGCCGGGGTCGAACCGATGACCGCGGTGATTCCGAACACGCTGCGCCTGCGCGACGATGTCGTCGACGCCGATCCGCTGACCGGCGGAGGGCGCCGCGACGATGTGCTGGCGAATGCGCCGGAGCCGCAGCATGGCTTCTTTGGCGTGCCGAAGGTGATCGAATGATGGCACATCATTCGATCATCCCGGACAGCGGCGCAGCCGCGAGCGATCCGGGGTTCAGAAACGAAAAACTGCGGTTTATGCCGCCCTGGGCTCCCGCCTTCGCGGGAGCGCACAAGAGTGCGAAACATGACTGATCTTACGAACCTTACCGTAGCGCAGATCCGCGACGGCCACCGCGCGGGCGATTTCAGCGCCGTCGAGGTCGCCGAGGCGTTCAGCGCCAATGTCGCGGCCGCCAAGGCGCTCAACGCGTTCATCGTCGAGACCCCCGAGCATGCGCTCGCCGCCGCGAAGACGGCCGACGCCGACCGTGCGGCGGGGACGCTGAAGCCCTTGTCGGGCGTGCCGATCGGGATGAAGGACCTGTTTTGCACGAACGGCGTCCAGACGACCGCGGCGAGCCATATGCTCGAAGGCTTTGTGCCGCGCTATGAATCGACCGTCAGCCAGAAATTGTGGGATGCGGGCGCGGGGATGCTGGGCAAGCTGAACCTCGACCAGTTCGCGATGGGGTCGTCGAACGAGACGAGCTATTTCGGCAATGTCATCAGCCCGTGGAAGCGCAAGGACGGCGGAAACGCCGCGCTCGCGCCGGGCGGCTCGTCGGGCGGATCGTCGACCGCGGTCGCGGCGCGGCTGTGCCCCGCGGCGACGGGGACCGACACCGGCGGCTCGATCCGCCAGCCCGCGGCCTTCACCGGCATTTCGGGGATCAAGCCGACCTATGGCCGCTGCTCGCGTTGGGGCATCGTCGCCTTTGCAAGCTCGCTCGACCAGGCGGGGCCGATGGCGCGCGACGTGCGCGACTGCGCGATCATGCTCGAGAATATGGCGGGCTTCGATCCGAAGGACGCGACGAGCCTCGACATGCCGGTGCCCAATTGGGAAGCCGCTTTGTCGAGTGATCTCAAGGGCAAGACAGTCGGCATTCCCAAAGAATATCGACTGGATGGCATCGACCCCGACATCGACGCGATGTGGGATACGGGGATCGCGATGCTGAAGGATGCGGGGGCCGATGTCGTCGAGATCAGCCTGCCGCACACCAAATATGCGCTGCCCGCTTATTATATCATCGCGCCCGCCGAAGCCTCGTCGAACCTCGCGCGCTATGATGGCGTGCGCTATGGCCTCCGCGACCTGCCGCAGGGTGCGGGGTTGCAGGACATGTACGCCGCGACGCGCGCCGACGGCTTCGGGCCCGAGGTCAAGCGCCGCATCATGATCGGCACCTATGTGCTGTCGGCGGGCTTCTACGATGCCTATTATACGCAGGCGCAAAAGGTGCGGACGCTGATTTCGCGCGATTTCGAGGCGGCCTTTGCATCATGCGACGTCATCCTCGCGCCGACCGCGCCGTCGGCGGCGTTCGGGCTGGGCGAGAAAATGGCCGATCCGCTGGCGATGTATCTGAACGACGTGTTCGCGGTGCCCGCGAGCCTCGCGGGGCTGCCCGCGATGTCGGTCCCCGCGGCGCTGAACCGCGAAGGGCTGCCACTGGGCCTGCAGATCATCGGCAAGGCGTTCGACGAGCAGGGCGTGCTCAACGCCGGGCTGGCGATCGAGGAACGCGCGGGCTTCACGGCGCGGGCGGAGAAGTGGTGGTAAAAAATGGCTGAAACTGCAAATTCAGACGAGCTTTCCGCCTTCGTCACTAGCACGTTGGTGGCCATTGCGAAGGGCATCACTGATGCCCAAGGAACGCAGATAAAATCGGCACACGGCACCGGCATATCCGGGTTTTCGGCTCCCAAGGAAGTCGAGTTCGATATCGCGGTTTCGGCAAAGAAGGTTGGAACGGCAGAAGGGGGATTTAAGGTTCAAGTTTTCTCTGTCGGAGCAAACCTAGGTGCATCTGATAGCTCTGAGAGCTCATCTGTAAGCCGCATCAAGTTCGTGGTCCCGAGCCACTTTAAGAGTACGCAAAGCGAAGCTGCCGATGATGGCGGTAGCTGGAGAACAGTATGAGTGACTATCGTATCAAGGGCGAAACCGGCGAATGGGAGGTCGTGATCGGCCTCGAGGTCCACGCCCAGATCACGACCAACGCCAAGCTGTTTTCGGGCGCGGCGACCGCGTTCGGCGCCGAGCCGAATACGCAGGTGTCGCTGGTCGATGCCGCGATGCCGGGGATGCTGCCGGTGCCGAACCGCGAGTGCATCCGCCAGGCGGTGCGCACCGGCATGGCGATCGAGGCGCAGATCAACAAATGGTCGCGGTTCGACCGCAAGAATTATTTCTATGCCGACCTGCCGCAGGGCTATCAGATTTCGCAGCTTTATCACCCGCTTGTCGGCGAAGGTTCGCTGCATGTCGAGGCTGACGAAAAGGCCGGCATCGCGCACGGCAAGATGATCGGGATCGAACGCATCCACGTCGAACAGGATGCGGGCAAGCTGATGCACGACCAGCATCCGACGATGAGCTTCGTCGATTTGAACCGTTCGGGCGTCGCGCTGATGGAAATCGTGTCGAAACCCGACATGCGCTCGCCCGCCGAGGCGGGGGCGTATCTTCGCAAATTGCGCGCGATCCTGCGCTATGTCGGCTCGTGCGACGGCAATATGGAAGAAGGCTCGATGCGCGCCGACGTCAACGTCAGCGTGCGCAAGGTCGGCGACCCGTTCGGCACGCGGACCGAAACGAAGAATGTCAATTCGGTGCGCTTCGTGATGCAGACGATCGAATATGAGGCAAAGCGCCAGGTCGAGCTGATCGAAAGCGGCGGAACTGTCGTGCAGGAAACGCGGCTGTTCAACCCCGACAGCGGCACGACACGGACGATGCGGTCAAAGGAAGACGCGCACGATTACCGCTATTTCCCGGACCCCGACCTGCTGCCGCTCGAACTCGACGACGCCTTTCTCGACGAATGCCGCGCCAGCCTTCCCGAACTGCCCGACGCCAAGCGTGCGCGCTACGAAGCGGCGGGGATTTCGGCCTATAACGCCGATGTCTTGACCGCCGAGGTCGAGAATGCGCGCTGGTTCGACGCGCTGCTGGAAACGGGCGCCGAGCCCAAGGCAGCGGCGAACTGGGTGACGAGCGAGCTGTTCGGTGCGCTCAACCGCCTTGGCAAGAGCATCGAGGAATCGCCGGTCAGTCCCGCCGAGGCCGCCGAACTTCTCGGCCTTGTCGCCGACGGGACGATTTCGGGCAGCATCGCGAAACAGGTGTTCGAGATCATGCTCGAAACCGGCGATGCGCCTGCGAAAATCGTCGAGGAAAAGGGCCTCAAGCAGACGAGCGATACCGGCGCGATCGAAAAGGTCATCGGCGAGGTGCTCGCCGCCAATGCCGACAAGGTCGAGCAGTATAAGGGCGGCAAGGAAGCGCTGTTCGGATTCTTCGTCGGGCAGACGATGAAGGCGATGCAGGGCAAGGCCAACCCGCAGGTCGTGAACGAACTGCTGAAAAAGGCGCTGGGTTAGGGACTGGCTTCTTACAACCAATCGTCATTCCCGCGAAAGCGGGAACCCAGAGAGGGGTTAGCTTGGCTGCGCCCTGGGTTCCCGCTTTCGCGGGAATGACGAGGAGCGCGCTAGATCTGCCCCGGCGGCAGTTCGTCCGGGCCGCGGCCCGGTTCGTCGATCCCGTCGCCGCCCGGACTTCCGGGGATTTCGAGCGGCTGGCCCGCCGGGTCTTCCTGCGGCGTCGGGCGCGCGGGGGTTTCGGGGGGCGATTGGGGCTCGATCGTGTCGGGCTTGGGCTTGGGCAGCGGATCGGTACCGTTCGTCATCTCTGGTCTCCTTGAGCTGATAAACGTCCGATGACCGCCCATGTTCCGCCGCGGCGACGCGCGGCTTTCCGCCCTTGCCCTTGGCGGCGCGTCTGCTATAGCCCCGCGCGGCCCGCACGGGCGTGCGCGGCACAGCGCATGGCATCCGTGCACCCGGCCGAAAGCTCCTGCGGGCGTGGCGGAATTGGTAGACGCGCTGGTTTTAGGTACCAGTATCGCAAGATGTGGGGGTTCGAGTCCCTTCGCCCGCACCAATTCGCTCCGCAGGCCGGGAATGGGGAATTCAGCCGCCAGGGCTGGGTTCGAACGAGAGATTTTGAGCAAGGATAAGATTGAGCCAATGAAGACCGTCGAAACGCTGAACGAAGGGCTGAAGCGCGAATATCGCCTGACCATCACCGCGAAGGACATCGACGCACGGGTCGATGAAGAGGTCAAGACGATCGCCCCGACCGTGCGCATGCCCGGTTTCCGTCCCGGCAAGGTTCCGCCGAACCTGATCCGCAAGATGCACGGCGAAGCGCTGTCGGCCGACGCGCTCAACAAGGCGATCGACGCGGGCGTCAAGGATCTGATGGGCAAGGAAAAGCTGCGCCCCGCGCTGCAGCCCGCAGTGACGCTCGCCGACGGTTATGAGCGCGGCAAGGATGCCGAGCTGACCGTCGCGCTCGAAGTGCTGCCCGACATCGAGGCGCCGTCGATCGACGGGCTGAAGCTCGAACGGCTGACCGTTCCCGCCGACGACAAGGCGGTGATGGCGAAGATCGAGGAATTCGCCGCGCAGATGAAGCGCTTCGAGGAAGCGCCGAAGACCAGGAAGGCCGCGACCGGCGACCAGGTCATCATCGACTTCGCTGGCAGCGTCGATGGCACCCCCTTCGACGGCGGCACGGGTGAGGACATGGCGGTCGAGATCGGATCGGGCCAGCTGATCCCCGGTTTCGAGGACCAGCTTGTCGGCGTGAAGACGGGCGACGAAAAGACGCTGAAGGTCACCTTCCCCGACGATTATCCGGTCGACACGCTGAAGGGCAAGGACGCCGAATTTGCCGTGACGGTGAAGGAAGTGAAGGTTCCCGCCGACACGAAGATCGACGACGAGTTCGCCAAGTCGCTTGGCCTTGAAAGCCTCGACAAGCTCAAGGAGCTGATGAAGGACCAGGTCGAACAGGAACTCAACGGGCTGACGCGCACCTATATGAAGCGCAAGCTGCTCGACCAGCTCGCCGCGAGCCACGACTTCGACGTGCCGCCGACGATGGTCGAGGCCGAGTTCAACCAGATCTGGCAGCAGCTCGAGCATGAGGCGAGCCACGAGGAAGATCCCGAGGCGGCGAAGGCCGAACTCGAAAAGGATCGCGACGAATATCGCAGCATCGCGGTGCGCCGCGTCCGCCTGGGCCTGCTTCTCTCCGAAATCGGGCAGGCGCACGGCGTGCAGGTCAGCAGCCAGGAAATGCAGCGCCTCATCATGCAGGCGGCGCAGCAGTATCGCCCCGAAGACCGTCAGCGCTTCGTCGAATATGTCCAGCAGGACGCACTCGCCGCCGCGCAGCTCCGCGCGCCGCTTTATGAGGACAAGGTCGTCGACTTCCTGTTCGACAAGGCCGAAATCAGCGATCGCGAAGTGACGCGCGAGGAACTGGAAGCGGCAATCGAGGCCGATGAGGACCATGTCCACGGTCCGGGCTGTGGCCACGACCATGACGAAAAGCCCGCCAAGAAGGCGGCGGCGAAAAAGCCCGCGGCCAAGAAGGCCGAGCCGAAGGAAGACAAGGCCGCTGCTGCGCCGGCAAAGAAGGCGCCCGCCAAGAAGGCGGCAACCGCCAAGGCAGAAGCCGAGGACAAGCCTGCTACGAAGAAGGCTCCCGCCAAAAAGGCTCCGGCCAAGAAGGCCGCCGCCAAGGATTGATCCTGCGGCGACACGACAATGAAAAGGCCGGGTGGAGGATGCTCCACCCGGCCTTTTTTTCGTCGACCGTCGCTATCGGGTTCCCGCTTTCGCGGGAATGACGAAGGTGGGGGGAATGACGAAGCGGGGGATGTCTATCCACTGTAAACTAGATCACCGCCATATTATAACAGTGCCAGCTGAAGATCGCCGCGGCGCCGCGGTGGGGGCGCCACGGTTCGGCGAGTTCGCGCGCCTGTTTTTCGCTCGGGCGCGCGTCGAGTTTCAGGATCCGGCCGACCGCCTCCTGCACCGCAAGGTCGCCCGCGGGCCAGATGTCGGGGCGCCCTTCGGCAAAGAGCAGGTAGATTTCGGCCGACCAGCGCCCGATCCCTTTGACCTTGGTGAGCAGCGAAATCGCCTCCTCATCGTCGGCGGGGAGGGCGTCGAAGGAGAGTTCGCCGTCGAGCACGAGCTGCGCGAGGCTTTTCGCATAGCCCTGTTTCTGTCCTGACAAGCCGCAGGCGCGCAGCGCGTCGAAATCGGCGGCGGCGATCGTTTCGGCGGGGCATCCTGCGCCGAATCCCGCCTCCAGCTTGTTCCAGATCGACGTCGCGGCAGCGACGCTGACCTGCTGGCCGACGATCGTGCGCAGCAGGGTCGTATAGCCGCGCTCGCGGATGCGCGGCTCGGGATAGCCGGCGTTGCCGAGTGCCCGCGCAAAATTGGGGTCGCGCGCGGCGAGGGCGTCGATTCCGGCGTTGAGCTGCTGCTGGCTGAGCCCCATCGCGATATTCTCCTTTTGTTCCAAGCCTTGCCTTTAGCAACGCTTGATTTGCCGCGCAACGCGCGACATAGCCCCCGCAACACGAACCGATGAGGACGAGCATGGCCAAGCTGATTGTCGTGACGCGCGACGGAACCGAGCATGAGATCGAGGGCGACACCAGCCTGACCGTGATGGAGAATATCCGCGATGCAGGCTTCGACGAACTGCTCGCGCTGTGCGGCGGCTGCTGTTCGTGCGCGACCTGCCACGTCCATGTCGAGGCGGGCGCCAAGGATGCGCTCCCCGCGATGAGCGAGGACGAAAACGACCTGCTCGATTCGACGAGCGACCGCGACGAAAATTCGCGCCTGTCGTGCCAGATTCCGTTCAGCGATGCGCTCGACGGGCTGAAGGTGCGCATCGCGGCGGAGGATTGATCAATATCGTCATTGCGAGGAGCGTAGCGACGAAGCAATCTCCAGCTGTCGGCATGGTGCTTTGCCGATAGCTGGAGATTGCTTCGCTTCGCTCGCAATGACGATTATTACTGGCCTGCCGTCGCCACCGCGTAGAGCGCGATCGCCGCGGCGTTGGAAATATTGAGGCTCTCCATTCGCGGCGAGATCGGCAGCCTTGCCAGCACGTCGCAATGTTCCATCACATTGTGGCGCATTCCGTCGCCTTCGGAGCCGAGGACGAGCGCGACCTTGCTGCCGTCGAGCGTTTGCCCAAGCGTCGTTTCGGTGTCGCCCATCAGCCCGATGCGCCAATATTGCGCCTCGGCGATTTCCTCGAGCGCGCGCGACAGGTTGACGACGCGCACCCACGGCACGCTTTCGAGCGCGCCCGAGGCCGAGCGCGCGATGACGCCGCTTTCGGGCGGACTGTGCCGGTCCTGCGTGATGATCGCCGCCGCATCGAAGGCGGCGGCCGAACGCAGCACCGCGCCGATATTGTGGGGGTCGGTGACCTGGTCGAGGATGATAAGCGGGCGCTTGCTGCCGGCGTCGACCTCTTCCTGCAACAGATCGCCGAGATGGATGCCTTCGAGCGGGTCGACCTCGATCACCAGCCCCTGGTGCGGCGCGTCGCGCGCGACGAGGCGCGCGAGGTCGGCGACATCGGCGTAGCTGATCGGAATCACCGGCGGCAGGTCGAGCTGGCCCAGGGCTTCGCGGGTGCCCCAGATGCGCTTGACGGTGCGTTCGGGGTTGGCGAGCGCGGCGAGGACGGCGTGGCGGCCCCAGAAACGAATGGCCTGGCCGCGCTGGTTTCCGCCCGACGGGCGGCGGTGACGAGAAAATTGACGCATGATGGCGCGCCTTTCCCATGACTGGCATTGACAGGCAAGCCTCGTTTCGCCATTGGGCCACTTCCCAAAGCGGGCCCCAATGGACAGGTGGCCGAGTGGTTAAAGGCAGCAGACTGTAAATCTGCCCGGGTTTCCGTACGCTGGTTCGAATCCAGCCCTGTCCACCACCCTCTGGTCCGAGGGCATCTCCTCCCACCGCCAATCCCACCTCACCGCCGCTACAATCGGTTCAGCCTGCGAACGCGGTCGATGCTTCGGTCTCGACGCCGGTTCGGCGGGCGGCTACGCCAATGCGGTTCGTGACTGCGGGGCAGGGAAGGAAGATTGATGGCCGTCGTCGCATATCGCGGCTTTGCGGGTGTCCGGCTGGAGGCCGATGTCGTCGGCGCCGAGGATGATCCGGCGGTCCTGCTGCTTCACGGGGCAGGGCAGACGCGTGCGGTCTGGTCGAGCGTGGCAGACGCGCTCGAAAAGGCGGGGCGCCGCGTCATCGCGCTCGACCTGCGCGGGCATGGCGGCAGCGAGTGGCCCGACGATGGCCGCTATGATTTCGAAACGATGGTCGAAGATTTGCGCGCGGTGCTCGCGCAGCTCGGCTCGCGGCCGATGGTCGTTGCGTCGACATTGGGCGGATGGATCGCGGTCGCCGCACTCGACCGCGATGCGGCGCTGCTTGCCTCGGGTCTTGTGCTGATCGACACGCCGGTCAATTTCGATGCGCAGGTCATGCGCCGCGTCGGCGAGCGGATGCGCGAACCGGCCAGCCCGGCGCCGGGGCAGGCGCAGTGGGATGCCCGCCTGTTCGATGCTTTCGACGCCGATTCGATCGCCGCCCGGTTGCAGGGCGCGGCGCCGCGGATCGCGCTTCCGGCGCTCTATGCGCGCGGGGCGATGAGCGAACTAGTTTCGACCGCCGACGCGGCGGCCTTTGTCGGCCAGCTTCCCGACGGCGAACTCGTCGAGGTTGCCGACGCGTCGCTCGTCGTCACCGAAGACCGTATCGATGCGCTCAACGGACATCTGATCGACTTCCTCGAGCGCCGTGCGCCACGCGGATCGCCGGAATATCGGGCGGGAAGCGATGCGCGCACGTTCCGCGACGCACTCGGCTGTTTTGCGACCGGCGTGACCGTCGTGACGGCGATGTGCCCCGACGGCACGCCGATCGGCCTGACCGCGAACAGCTTTACCTCGGTATCGCTCGACCCGCCGCTTTTGCTCGTCTGTATCGCCAAGGGCGCGGGCAGCGCCCCCTATTTGCGCGGCGCCGACCGCTTTGCCGTCAATGTCCTCCAGATCGGGCAGCAACCGACGTCGAACCGCTTTGCCGGGAAGGACGAGGATCGCTTTGCCGCGACACCGTGGGAGGTCGGCGAGTTTGGGACGCCGGTGCTCAGCGGATCGCTGAGCAGCTTTGAATGCGCGCGCGAGGCTGTGCACGACGGGGGCGATCATTTCATCCTTGTCGGGCGGGTGCTGAAGGCGATTTTCGAGCCGCGCCGCGACCCCTTGCTCTATTTCCGCGGCAAGTACCGAAAGCTGCACTTCGCCTGACCGGACCGGGCGGGCCTTCGCCAGGCCTAGGCTTTGTGATAGGATAGCGCCACATTCTTCGTCCTGTGCGCGTCCGCACAGCGCGACGCGAACGACCATTCTAAATCCTGTCCATCGGCCGGCGAATCGGCCCGTACGAGGGAGAATGACGATGACCAAGAAGACGAAAAAGCCCGAAGCGCTGAACGATGCCGCGCTCGACAATGTGACGGGCGGTATCGGGCTGCTGCTTCCTGCGGTGCAAAAAGTGCGCGAGGCAGCCGCCAGCGAAGAAGACGACAAGGTGATTATCGCTGCGGGTCCCGGTGGCGGGCCGCACGTCAAGGTGTTCGACGGCTCGACCGGCGGCTGACGCCTGACGGGTGCGCGGGCGGTTACCGCTCGCGCGCGCGTCCTTCGACGACCATCGTCCCGGGGTGATGCTTGTCGAGGTGACGCTTGATGATGCGCAGGTTGCGCGTGTTCGACCGGAAGATGAAGTCGAACGCGTCGCCTGCGAGTGGGATGGCACCCAGCGCCGTGTCGATGCCCAGATTGCCGATCATCCGCCAGATCTTCCATTGCGGCATGCCGAGATTGCGCGCTTCCCAGATCAGATAGGCGCCCATCGCGGCGGTAACGATGTCGCCGAGCACGGGGACCAGCCCGACGATCGCGTCGAGCCCGACGGGGCGGTTGATCCCCGGAATGGTAAAGCTGCGTTCGAGGACGAACTCGAGCGATTCGACGCGTTTGCGCAGCGCCGCAGGATCGGTGCGATCGGCAATCAGATTATCGAATATCGCATCGAAATCTTGGGGCGAAGGGGCCATCGGGTTCCTTTCGGCAGGCGGTCGAAACGCCAACCATGGTCTTTCGGGTCAGGACCCTAGTTGGTGGCGGCGAGCATCAGGTTCAATGGGTGGTGTCCGCGCCCGTTGGCGCGCAGCCCCGCCAGCCGCTGCGACGCGACCGACCAGCGCAGCGGGGTCGCGAGCGGGATGAAGGGCGAATAGCGGGCCAGAACGATCTCGGCCTCGACCAGCTGACTCATGCGCTGGCCGGCGTCGACATTGGCATTGGCAAGGTCGATCAGCGCCTGCGCGTCGCGGTTGCACAGCGTGTCGCGGCGGCACGACAGGCGGCGTAGCGCCCAAAGCGGATCGTCGTTGGGCGCAACCTCGTCGAGCAGCTTCAAATCGGCGGTTTCGTTCATCTTGACACGGCGGCTGGGGACGCCGACCGCAGCGAAATCGGCGGAAATATAAGCGAACAATATGCGGCCCCCGGGTGAATCGGGAACCGCGATCCGCAACGGGGCAATCTCGCGCCCGCCGCTGCGCCATGCCTCGACCGCGCGGCGCGCCTGCGCCTGGCGCGAGGCATCGTCATAATCATACCATGTGGGAATATAGGGAGGCGGACCGCCGTCGCGACGGTGGTGATCTGGGCGCAGCGACACCTGTGGCTGCCACTCGGCGAGGCCGAAGGCGCGAACGAGCCGGTCACGCCGGATCGCGCGCGACAGCGCCGCCCGGTTCGAATCGATCGCCAGAAAACCGTCGGTGCGCAGCACCGTCAGGCCGAAAATACCGGGGACGGGATCGACGACGAGACGCGACCGTCCGATGTTCGATGCGACGAAATAGGGGAGCGTCGAAAAGCGCCCGCCGATCACGCCGTCGGCGTAGCCGTTCTGGAAGCGCGCGAGCGCGCGCGGCGCGGTCGCGCCGACCAGTTCGATCGACGCGGCCGGATCGTTGGCGGCGGCTTCGGCGGCCTCGCTATCCTCGGCGAGCGGGTCGGGTACGGGGCTGAGCAGCAGCGCGCGGCCGATCCGCTTTGCACGCATCGGTCCTGCACCGCCGCGCCGTCCGACGATGGCCATCGACGGCTGGGCGAGCAGGTCGAGGATGGCAGGCTGCGGCGTTGCGAGGCGAATCTCGATGACCATGTCGGTCATCGCCTTGATCGTCTCGACCTCCGGAAAGTCGTCGCGCATCAGGTGGCGGCTGCGCTCGGCGAGATAGGAGCGCAGGATCGCGGCAACGTCTTCGGCGTTGACCTTGCGGCCGTCGGTCCATTTCGCCTCGCGAATACGGAAGATATAGCTGCGCCCGTCGGTCGTGACGGTCCAGCGTTCGGCGAGTCCGGGTTCGATCTGCCCTTGATTGTCGAAGCTGACCAGTCCTTGCGAGGTCGCGTCAAGCAGGGCCGCATTGCCCGCCGACAGTTCGCCATTGACCGGGTTGGCGGCGGGGTTGACGGGGCCGATCGCCGCGATGCGGACGGGGCCGCGCTCGCCGAACAGGGAGCAGGAGCCGAGGGTAATGAGCAGCGCGCCCAAGGCGAAGCGCGCGGCACGAAACTCCGCGCGGCGTTTGTGGATCGAGTTTGCCTGTCTTTCGTTTCGGGGCGCCATCATCTTCTTCATAGGAGCGCCGCCCCAAGGCGAAAAGGGGGGTCATCGGGATCGGTCGATATTGGTGCGGACGCCGGGACTTGAACCCGGACTTCCAGAAGGAAAGCAGATTTTAAGTCTGCTGCGTCTACCGATTTCGCCACGTCCGCACGCGCATCCGGCAAGAGACGATGGGCCGGTTGAGGTCAAGTACGTTTGCGCCTTCACCATGGCGCGCCAGTCGGTTAGACGGTGCGCCATGCAACCGGTTCTCTCCATCGCTGGGCTCGGCAAGACATATAAAAGCGGGCACACAGCGCTCTCCGACGTCGATCTTTCGATCAACAAGGGCGAAATTTTCGCGCTGCTCGGGCCGAACGGCGCGGGCAAGACGACGCTGATCAGCATCGTCTGCGGCATCGTGACGCCAAGCCGCGGCACGGTGAGCGTCGCGGGGCACGACCATGCGCGCGACTATCGCGCCGCACGTTCGATGATCGGGCTGGTGCCGCAGGAACTCCACACCGACGCCTTCGAGACGGTTCTGACCACGGTCAACTTTTCGCGCGGTCTGTTCGGCAAGCCGCGCGATCCCGCCTATATCGAACAGCTGCTCAAGGACCTGACCCTCTGGGACAAGCGCGACAGCAAGATCATGGAGCTGTCGGGCGGGATGAAGCGCCGCGTGATGATCGCCAAGGCGTTGAGTCACGAGCCCGAAATCCTCTTCCTCGACGAGCCGACCGCCGGCGTCGATGTCGAACTGCGCCGCGACATGTGGAACATGGTGCGCGGTCTTCGCGAGCGCGGCGTAACGATCATCCTGACCACCCATTATATCGAGGAGGCCGAGGAAATGGCCGACCGCGTCGGGGTGATCAGCAAGGGACGGCTGATCCTGGTCGAAGAGAAGAATGCGCTGATCAAGAAGCTCGGCCGCAAGACGCTGACGCTCAACCTCGCCGAGCCGCTGGAGAGCGTTCCGGAGGATCTGTCGCAATGGAAGCTCGAACTGGCGGGCGAGGGACACGAGCTGGTCTATGAATTCGACAGCCACGCCGAGGCAACGGGCGTCCCGTCATTGCTGCGACGGCTGAGCGATCTCGGTATTGCGTTCAAGGACCTGCACACGCGGCAAAGCTCGCTTGAGGATATTTTCGTGGGGCTCGTCCACAGCTCTGCAGATGAGGCGGAGAAGGCGGCATGATCGCGAACCTGCGGGGCATCCGCTCCATCTATATGTTCGAAATGGCGCGCTTTGGCCGGACCTTCTGGACCAGCCTGATGCTGCCCGTCATCACGACGACGCTCTATTTCATCGTCTTTGGCTCGGCGATCGGCAGCCGGATGAGCGAAGTGAGCGCCGTCCCCTATGGCCTGTTCATCGTGCCCGGCCTCATGATGCTGACGATGTTCACCGAAAGCATCAGCAACGCGAGCTTCGGCATCTATATGCCCAAATGGACGGGCACGATTTACGAGATGCTGTCGGCGCCAATGTCGCCGATCGAGCTTCTTATCGCCTATGTCGGCGCGGCGGCGACCAAATCGGTCATCATCGGATCGATCATCTTCGCAACCGCGCATCTCTTCGTCGATGTCCAGGTGGCACACCCGCTGTTCATGGTCGCCTTCATGGTGCTGATGGCGGTGACCTTTTGCCTGTTCGGCTTCATCATCGGTATCTGGGCGCAGAGTTTCGAGCAGTTGCAGGTGATTCCGATGCTGGTTGTCTATCCGCTCACCTTCCTTGGCGGCGCCTTCTACTCGCTCGATATGCTGCCGAAGGCGTGGCAGACGGTGACGCTGTTCAACCCCGTCGTCTATCTGATCAGCGGCTTCCGCTGGACATTCTTCGGCGCGGGCGATGTCGGCATCGGCGTCAGCATGGGCGCGGTCACGCTGTTCCTGGCGATATGCCTGGCAATCGTGTTCTGGATGTTCCGGACAGGCTACCGGCTCAAGAATTGAGCCGGGCTGCGCGGCACTCAACCAAGGCTATGCTCAGTCGTTGAGCCGCTCGCGCATTTCCTTGCCGGGTTTGAAATAGGGCACATTTTTCGCCTTTACCGCGACGGGAGCGCCGGTGCGCGGATTGCGCCCGGTGCGCGAGTCGCGGCTGCGCGTCGAAAAGGCGCCGAAGCCGCGGAGTTCGACGCGGCCGCCCTCGGCAAGCTGATCGACGATGGAATCGAAGAAGGCGTCGACAATGCGCTCGACCTCATCATGTCGCAAATCACTGTTTTCACTAGCGATCTTTTGGACCAATTCCGACCGGATCATTGGCTTCCCCTATTGTATCACGCGCATCCCGCAGGACGCAGATCACCCGGTCGTTGCCGGTGCGAATTGCGTGAGGCCCCCTCCTGACGCGGCACGGAGCCTATCATGAATCACTGTTTGGTCAAAATATATCACTGAAAGAAAAAGGCCCGCAGAGGGACACTCTGCGGGCCTTTTCTTTCGCGCAAGCGCGGAAAGAGGAATTAATCCTTCTTGCCGGCCTTCAAGGCTTCGCCGAGGATGTCGCCGAGCGAGGCGCCCGAATCCGACGAACCATATTGGGCGACAGCCTGCTTCTCTTCGGCGATCTGCATCGCCTTGACCGAGAAGTTCGGCTTTTTCGAACGGTCGAAACCGACGACCATTGCGTCGAACTTCTGGCCGACCTGATAACGGTCGGGGCGCTGTTCGTCGCGGTCGCGGCCGAGGTCGGCGCGCTTGATGAAGCCGGTCGCGCCATCGTCGCCAGCCTGGACTTCGAGGCCGTTGTCGCGGACTTCGAGAACCGAGACCGTAACGACGTCGTTCTTCTTCAACGAACCCGCGGCAGCGGTACCGCCGCCAACGGCGGGAGCACCCTTTTCAAGCTGCTTGATGCCGAGGCTGATGCGTTCCTTTTCGACATCGACGTCGAGAACGACGACCTGCACGGCCTCGCCCTTGCGGTGGAGGTGCAGCGCTTCTTCGCCCGAAATGCCCCACGCGATGTCCGACATGTGAACCATGCCGTCGACGTCGCCCGGAAGGCCGACGAACAGACCGAATTCGGTCGCATTCTTGACTTCGCCATCGACGACCGAGCCGACCGGATGCGCTTCGGCAAAAGCGCCCCACGGGTTCGACTGAGCCTGCTTGAGGCCAAGCGAGATACGACGCTTGTCGCTGTCGACTTCGAGAACGATGACGTCGACTTCCTGGCTCGTCGAGACGATCTTGCCGGGGTGGACGTTCTTCTTGACCCACGACATTTCGCTGACGTGGACCAGGCCTTCGATGCCGGGCTCGAGTTCGACGAACGCACCGTAATCGGTGATGTTCGTGACCGTACCCGACAGCTTCGCGCCGATCGGATATTTGGCGGCGACGCCTTCCCACGGATCGCTTTCGAGCTGCTTCATGCCGAGGCTGATGCGCTGCGTGTCGCGGTTGATGCGGATGATCTGCACCTTGACCGTGTCACCGATGTTGATGACTTCGCTCGGGTGGTTGACGCGCTTGTAGCTCATGTCGGTGACATGGAGCAGGCCGTCGATGCCGCCGAGGTCGACGAACGCACCATAATCGGTGATGTTCTTGACCGCACCTTCGATGATCTGGCCCTCTTCGAGGTTCTGGATCAGGCCCGAACGCTGCTCGGCGCGCGTTTCCTCGAGGATCGCGCGGCGCGATACGACGATGTTGCCGCGGCGACGGTCCATCTTCAGGATCTGGAAGGGCTGCGGCAGGTCCATCAGCGGGCCGACGTCGCGCACGGGGCGGATATCGACTTGGCTGCCCGGAAGGAAGGCCACGGCGCCGCCGAGGTCGACGGTGAAGCCGCCCTTGACGCGGCCGAAGATGACACCTTCGACGCGGGCTTCCTTGTTGAATTCTTCTTCGAGGCGGTCCCACGCGGCTTCGCGGCGGGCGCGGTCGCGCGAGAGCATCGTTTCGCCATTGGCGTTTTCGACGCGGTCGACATAGACCTCGACTTCATCGCCGACCTTCAGGTCGGCCTTCTGGCCCGGCATGGCGAATTCGCGAAGCGGCACGCGGCCTTCGCTCTTCAGGCCGATGTCGATAACTGCCAGGTCATTTTCGATGCCGGTCACGGTGCCCTTGACGACACGGCCTTCAAAGCCGCCGTCGGCGCCGCCCAGCGATTCATCGAGCATCGCGGCGAAATCGTCGCGCGTCGGAAAAGCCGTAGAGGCCATAAATAGTATTCCTTACTTCATTTGTTCCGGCCAAGCGGTTGGTTCCGCTGGTCTTGTGGCCGATCCGTCCCGGCCGCCGGATGCGGGTCGGGACATCCTTCGAACCTGTGGGCCGAGATACGGGCAAAGCAAAATGGGCGCGATGGGTGAGCCCCATCACGCCCGACGCTCGTGTCGGAGCGGCGGTTTGACCGTGCCTCGACCGGCGTTCAGGCCCGTCGGACGGGCGGCCTATAGTGGATCGTCCCCCTTTCGGCAAGGCGAATTGCCGATAAACGCGGCGGTAAGGCTTATCGGCTATCAGTTCTGAATTGATCGAGAGGGGCGGATGCAGGCGACGATAAGCGGCCGTTTCATGGACCGGAGTGTCGAGGAGCGCTATCAGGCGGCGTCGCGGACGCTGCGCCTGCCGTTCGTGCGTATCTATGGCGTGCTCTTCATGCTCGTCGCGCTCGCCTATTCGATTGCCAATCCGCTGTTCCTGCACGCCCATGACGCTGCCTTTCTGGCAATTCTGCTCGGGTCGGTGCTGCTTCTCGCGGGCGCCTATGTCGCAGTGACCTTCTGGAGCGGCTATATCAAACAACCGGCGCTCGATTTTGCGGCCCTGCTCGGCATTTCGCTGCTTGTCGGGCTCGTCAACATCGTCCTGCTCGCCGAACTGATCGAACTTGACGACGACCTCCACGCGGTGGGCGCGATCAACCGGCTGGCGATAACGGCGTTTGCGGCGGTCGCGCTGGCAGGCCGACCGCGCCTGTTCCTCTTGTGGCTCGCGCTCGAATGCGTCGTGTTCCTCGCGACGGTCATGGCGATCCAGGATCACGGCGCCGGCCTTTGGTACGCAATCCTCAGCTATGTCAGCGGCGCGCTGGTCATGATCGCGATCAATTTCGCCATCGACCGGTCGAGCCGCGCCGCCTTCGCCCTATCGGAAGAACTCGAGGTCGAGCGCGCGAAGAGCGAGGAACTCGTGTTCAACATGCTCCCGCCTGCCGCAGTCGAACGGATTCGCGACGGGCGGATGGTCGCCGACAGCTATGCCGACGCCAGCGTGATCTTCATCGACATGGTCGGCTTCACCAAGCTCGCGCAGCGTGTGTCGCCCGGCCATCTCGTCGAGTTGCTCAACGCCTTTTTCAACCATGCCGACCGCTGTGCGGCAAAGCATGGCGTCGAAAAGGTAAAGACCATCGGCGATGCCTATCTCGCCATCGCGGGCGGCAACCAGAGCGTCGGCAACAGCGCCGACGTTGCCATCGCCTTTGCGCAGGATGTGCTTGCCGGGGTTGCGGCGCTGCAGCCGGTTGCGGGCACCGAAGTCGGCTTGCGCGTCGGCATCCACAGCGGGCCCGTCGTCGGCGGCGTTATCGGTGCCACGCGCATGGCCTATGATTATTGGGGCGAGACGGTCAACATGGCGGCACGCCTTGAAGGCTGCGCGCCGGTCAACGGTATCGCGATTTCCGAAAGCACATGGCTGCGCGCGAAAGGCCGCGCCGCCTTCGGTCCGCCGCATAGTGAATTGCTCAAGGGCGTCGGCGAAACCTGCGTCTATCACTCGGTGCCGCGTGCACCGGCGCTGCCCGACATCAACTGGGTCGCCTGACCCGTTCCTCGATAAATGCGATCGCCGCCGCGACCGCAGCCGTAATGTCCATCGCGCTCGTATCGAGCAGCATCGCATCGTTCGCCCGCAGCAGCGGGGCGTCGGCGCGGCCGGTGTCACGCGCGTCGCGGGCGTGAATGTCGGCCAGCACGACCTCGTACCCGACATCGAGGCCGCGATTGAGCATCTCGGCCTGGCGCCGGCGGGCGCGCTCCTCGGCGCTCGCGGTCACGAACAGCTTGGCATCGGCGTGCGGCGCGATGACGGTCCCTATGTCGCGCCCGTCGAGTATGGCACCGCCTGGCTGGTTGGCGAAATCGACCTGGCGCTGAAACAGTGCTGCGCGCACTGCGGGGTGGATCGACACGCGGCTCGCAAGACTTCCGGTGCTTTCGAAGCGCAGCGCCGGATCGTCGAGCAGGTCGTCGGGGAAATCGCAGGCAGCAAGCGCGTCGGAGGCGTTGTCGGCGTCACCATGGTTGAGCTGCGTCTGGTAACCGACCGCCCGATAGAGAAGGCCCGTATCGAGCACGGGCAGGCCGAAATATTCACCCAGCCGCCGGGCGATAGATCCTTTTCCCGACGCGGTCGGGCCATCGACCGCGACAATCATGCCGCATCCTCGCGCCCGCGGCGGAGCGCCTTTGCCAATCCCCAGATGGCGATGCTCGCCCAGGCAATTTCGAGCAGGAAAGAGGCGAGATTGAAATGGACGAGCAGCGATATCATCAGCAACAGCGCGCCAATCAGGTTGACCGCGTTGAACAGCACGCCGTTCGGCACTTTTGCGCTGTTGATATAGGCGAATGCGGCGAGGACGCATGCGGTGCCGATCAAGCCGATGACATCCGCGGCGCGTCCGGGGATCCAGTCGATCATGCCTGCAACCCTGCAAGCAGCGCCTCGAAATTGGGGAAGCTCGTCGCCACGGGCGCGATGTCGTCGACCGTTACGGGCGCCTTGCTCGCCAGCCCCGCGACGGCAAAGCTCATGCAGATGCGATGATCGAGATGGCCCGCAATGGTCGCGTCGCCGGGGAGCGGATCGCCGCCGCTGCCCTCGATGACCAGCCCGTCCTCGTTTTCGGTCACGCGCACGCCGATCGCCTCAAGGCCGGCCGCCATCACCGCCAGCCGGTCGCTTTCCTTGACGCGCAGCTCGTCGAGCCCGGTCGTCGTCGTGCGGCCTTCCGCGAGCGCGGCGGCGACGAACAGGACCGGAAACTCGTCGATCATGCTCGGCGCGACAGCCGGATCGACCTCTATGCCCTTCAAGGCGCTGTGACGGACACGAAGGTCGGCGACGGGCTCGCCGCCGACTTCGCGGCGGTCCAGTTCCTCAATGTCGCCGCCCATTGCGCGAAGGACATCGACAAGGCCCGCGCGCGTAGGGTTGAGCCCGACATTGGCGATGGTGACGTCGGAACCGGGTACGATCAGCGCCGCGACGATGAAGAAGGCTGCCGACGAGGGGTCGCCCGGCACGGCGATCGTCTGGGGCTTCAGCTCGGCTTCGCCAGTGATGCGGATATGGCGCGTGCCGTCAGCGTCGGTATCGACGCTGAGTTCGGCACCGAATCCCCTGAGCATCCGTTCGCTATGGTCGCGCGTCGGCACCGGTTCGATCACCTCGGTGATCCCTGGGGTGTTGAGCCCCGCGAGCAGCACTGCGCTCTTCACCTGCGCCGAAGCCATCGGCAGACGGTAGGAGAGGGGGACGGCCGGGGCGAGGCCGCGCACCATCAGCGGCAGGCGGCCTCCCGGCGAAGCGCTGATATCGGCGCCCATTTGCGAGAGCGGGTCGATGACGCGTCCCATCGGGCGGCCCGAAAGGCTCGCGTCGCCGACAAAGGTCGCGGTGATCGGATGGCTCGCGACGACACCCATCAGCAGCCGCGTCGACGTGCCGCTGTTGCCCATGTCGAGCGCTTCGCGCGGCTGGAGCAGTCCGCCGACGCCGACGCCGTCGATCACCCATTCGCCGCTGTCGCGCCGCTCGATCGTCGCGCCCATCGCCCGCATCGCGGCCGCGGTGGCGAGTACATCATGGCCTTCGAGCAATCCCGTGACGCGGCTCGTCCCCACCGCAAGCGCCGACAGCATCAGCGCGCGATGCGAGATGCTTTTGTCCCCCGGAATGGCGATCTTGCCTTTCAAGGCAACGGAAGCGGAAAAGCTGCGGGGCGTGGCGGTTTGATCGGTCATGGCGTGCGGCTTTTGACAGCGGCCCGACAATCTGGCAAGGCGCACGCCGATTTGGCGGATAGCTATTCAGGCGTCGCCTACTTCCCGAGATTCCTATCCGGTTTCCAAAAGGTTATGAGGCTTATATGATAAAGGCTGAATGGGGCACCAAGCGTAGCTGCCCGAAATGCGCCACCCGATTCTATGATCTGACCAAGGATGACCCGGTCAGCTGCATCAATTGCGGCTATAGCTGGATCCCGGAATCGGTACTGAAATCGAAGCAGCCGATGCCGTTCGAGGAAGCCGAGAAGCCCGGCAAGGTCGTCAAGGAAGAGTCGGCCGACGACGATCTGGATCTGGACGTCGATGTTGACGAGGACAGCGATTCGCCCGACAATGACGTCGACCTTGGCGGGGACGACGATCTGGGCGTCACCAAGGCTGACGATGACGACGACGAAAGCTGACGAAATCGGGTTTTTGAATATCGGGGGCCAAAAAAGCATCGCAGCGATGCATTTGGCCCCTTGCATCGGACGCCGGCGCTGGTAAAGGCGGCGTCCCGGTCGCACCACCCAGGGCGACCCGCAGAAATGGCACGGGGCCTTAGCTCAGCTGGGAGAGCGCTACAATGGCATTGTAGAGGTCAGCGGTTCGATCCCGCTAGGCTCCACCATTTCTCCTCGGCGCGAACGGGCGCCCCTCATGGCATATTAGAGGTCAGCGGTTCGATCCCGCCAGGCTCCACCATTTTCAAGAAGGCCCAGCCATGCCGGGCCTTTTCTTTTCAGCCAATCCTGCCGCGATCAATCGCCATAGCGGGCTTGATACGGCGCCCGTTTAAAGCACCGCCTCTTCCTTTTCATCGAACAGCGGCTCCATGCGGATCGGGTCGGCGAGGGTGATGCGGTCAAGGACGGCCGCCGTGTCGTCGCGCACCTTCAGCATCAGGCTTCGCATCCGGCATTCGGCCTCGGGCAGGCAATTCTTGCAATGTTCATGTGCATTGCGACTCGCGCAGGGAACGAGCGCGAGCGACCCGCGCGTCAGCCGGACGAGGTCGCCATAGCTGATGTCGACGGGAGGCAGCGCGAGCTGATAGCCGCCGTCGCGGCCGCGCTGCGAAATAAGCAGGCCTTCGCGTGCCATTTCGGACAGGATGACGGTCAGAAATTTCGGCGGTATATTCTGCGCGTCGGCAATGTCCGCCAACTGCACCTGTCCCTTGCCCCAATGATCGGCAAGATGCTGGAAGGCGCGGATCGTATAGCGGGTCTTCTGCGAGAGCATGGGCGGCGTAGTGAGCCAAATTTTCGTTTAATTCAACCTGTCAGGATGAGATTATATCTGCGATGTTGATGTAGGTCACAGCGAATGGCATGGAGCGCGGCCATGGGGGGCGGGAAAGCCCATTTCGGGCGCGACGAAGGTGGATAATTCATGCGTAAATTTCTGGCTGGTCCCGCAGTTCTGGCAAGCTGCATGCTGGTGGCAGTTCCGGCGCAGGCCCAGTTTGGCGGATTGCTGCGGAAAATAACAACCCCGACTCCGGCGCCGACGCCCACCGAAAAGGACAATGGCGGATGTCCCGCCGGCAAAAAGGGCGATGGAACGGGCCGCATGATCATCGGCGGCGTGATGGATCATGCCGTCGGCAAGGCGGCGCAAAAGGTCGGTGTGTACGGCTTTGTCCCGATCGCGGAGGTCAGCGGCACGCTGACGAACGCGATTGCTTGCCGTCTGGATCCGGGCGAGCAGGTCCAGGCAGCGGCAGCGACCGAAGAGGTCACGCGCGGCGAAGAGGTCGGCGCGACGGCAAACTGGACGAGCGAAACGCGCGAAAATGTCAGCGGGTCTTCGACGATCGCCGCAATCAATGACGAGCGCGGTGGTCGCAAATGCATGACCGTCAACGACTTCATCATCGTCGAGGGCGAGGAAACGCGCGTCACCAAACGTATGTGCAAGGGACGGGGCGAGTCGCGCTATGTCCTTGCCGCATAAATTGCCGCATAAAATCGCGCGGCTGACGATCGCCGCCGCCGCGCTCCTTGCGCTTGGGGCGACCGAGCGCATGGACCCCGACAATCCGACCTGTCCGCTCAATCCCAATTGGTCGGCGAACAGCGTGATGCAGTTGTCGGTCGTCGAGCGCGGCGGGGCCAAGGTCATGCTGGCGGAAGGTCGCGTCGATCCGGGGTTGCCCGACCGGCTGGCGGCAGCGCTCAAGGCTAATCCCGATGTCAGCGAAATCTGGCTGCGCTCGCCGGGTGGCGATGCGCGCGCCGGTAATGCGGCGGGACGGGTCATCCGCTCGAATTTCGGTCTCGCGACGCGCATCCCGAGCGGCTGGGCCTGTTTCAGCGCGTGCAATTTCGTCTTCATGGGCGGTCAGCCGCGCATGATCGACCCCGGCGGCCATTTCATGGTGCATATGTTCACCCGCACCGGCGACCGCTCGACGATCGACATGAGCGTCGCGATGGGCACCGACGCGACGCGCGAACTGATCGGCGACATCGAACAGGATTCGGCATTGCTCGCGAGCGAGGACAATGATTTCCTGATCCGCATGGGCATATCGCGCAAACTGCTGACCGAGGTGATGTACCGCCAACAGGCGGTCGCCAATGCCGAGGACAAATCGACGCGGCGGTGCCTGACGCTCGACGAGGCGCTGAAATATGGCGTGACCTACGCGGTCGAATAGGCGTCGGGGCAGGTTGCAAAAGGCAACCAAAGGCATAGACTGGCGCCATATAGGGAGAGCCGGCCATGACCGATATGACGCACGAGCACGCCACGTTCCGATCGATGATCGACGGCACGCAGGAAGACTGGAACATCATCGCGCGCGAGCAAAAGGCGTTTGCGCCGAATAATGGCGCGCGGATCATCGAACATTTGAAGCTGCTCGGCGGCGATTATGGCGGATTCCCGGTCGACCGGCTCGAACATTGCCTGCAGACCGCGACGCGCGCGCACCGCGATGGGCGTGACGAGGAATATGTCGTGATGGCGCTTCTCCACGACATCGGCGATACGCTGGGGGCGTTCAATCACCCCGACGTCGCGGCTGCGATCCTCAAGCCCTTTCTGTCAGAGGAAAATCTGTGGATCGTCCAGCATCACGGCATCTTCCAGGGCCATTATTTCTTCCACTATCTGGGCCTCGACCGCGACATGCGCGACCAGTTCAAGGACCATCCCTATTATGACGCCTGCGCCGAATTCTGCGAAAAATATGACGCGCCGGCGTTCGACCCCGATTATGACTCGCTGCCCCTCGAATTCTTCGAGCCGATGGTGAAGCGCCTCTGCTCGGCGCCCAAGACGAGCATTTACAAGAAGGTGATGGCCGAGGCGGCGGAGTAGGCCCTCGCCATCTGTTCGTCACCCTGGCGAAGGCCGGGGTCTCACCGGCGAGATCCCGGCCTTCGCCGGGATGACGGAAGACGGGGGCGTCAGGCCCCTTTGAACGCGGCCTCGCGCTTCTCGACGAACGCCATCACGCCTTCGACCGCGTCGGCGCTGTTGCCCGCGACGAACTGCCCCATTGCCTCGGCGTCGAGCGTTTCCGCAAAGCCTTGCGAGAGGCCCGCGCGCAAAATCTTGCGCATCGTGCCGAGCGCGACCGTTGGTCCCGCGGCGAGGCGCTGCGCGAGCGCGGTCGCTTCGTCCATCAGCGCATTATCTTCGACCACCTTGTAAACAAGGCCCCAGTCGGCCGCCTGCTCGGCGCCGATTTTTTCGCCGAGCATCATCATCTGCAGCGCGCGCGGTACGCCGATCAGGCGCGGTAAGAGCCACGACGAACCCCCGTCGGGCACCAGCCCGATGTTGACGAATGCCTGAAGGAAATAGGCCGATTTGCCCGCGAGGGTGAAATCGCCCGACAGCGCAAAGCTGCACCCCACGCCTGCCGCCGGGCCGTTCACTGCGGTGACGACCGGAATGTCGAGATTGGCGAGCGCGAGCAGCATCGGATTGTAATGGTTGCGCAATGCCTTGCGGCTGTTCGCGCCGCCGCCGACCGCCGACGCGCTGCGGTCGCCGCCGAGGTCTGCGCCCGAACAGAATCCGCGTCCTTCGCCGGTAATCAGCAACGCGCGCGCGCCGAGCCCCGGTAGATGGTCGAGCGCCGCGCGGATGTCGTCGGCCATCGCGGGCGGCATCGAATTGAGCCGGTCGGGCCGGTTGAGCGTGATCGTCGCGACATTGTCGGCGATGCTGAGCTTGATCGTATCGAAGCTGGGGACGTCAGTCATGGGGAAGAATCCTCTCGCAGGCGCTTTACCTTTACGTTCACGTAAACTTTTGCCGCATTTGGGACCGATGCGCAAGGGGGAAGGGGGTATAAAGCGACTTCGAAACGAACATCTACGGCGGGGCCAAGCATTGCCGTCCACACTCGGTGGTTGTTCGTTGCCGACCCTGATCGGATGGTGGGAAACGACCGGTTGCGGCCATCAGATCCTCCCTGTGCCGCAGGCATGGGGAGGTGGCAGCCCGAAGGGCTGACGGAGGGGCTAATGGCGCAACGTCGCGGCCGCTCCACCCCTCGCTTCGCGAGCGGTCCCCCTCCCCATGGCTTCGCCACAGGGAGGAATTTGCGGCAAATTCCACCCCGAAGCGGACATCCTCAGCGCAAAAAGTCCGCTGTCCTACATTGAGTGGCTATGCCCGTCTTCGTCCCGGCTCTTTCAATGTGCGGATAAAGGATCGCCGCCCCGCGTTGCCGGGACGGGCAGCAACCGGACGCGGCATGTCCGCCGGGCACGAAAAAACGGCGCGCATTGGGCCGAACATTCCTGAACTTTGGAAGGATGCCGACGACAGCACAGGCCGGTCTCTACCCTAATCCTCGCGCCGCCGGACGAACCGCATCGTGCCTTCTGCGCGATGAAGCGTCACGCCGCGCTCCGTCGCTTCGAGGCACGCATCGCTGAAACCGACGACGCGGATATCGTTCGGCACGATTATGACGCGCAGCTTTCCGTCATCGCCTTCGGACAGGTCAAAGCGCGGCGCGGTAATGTTGTAGATGGGTTCGGTAAGCCCAACCCATCGCGGAACGCGCGGATCGTCTTCGGGCATCGTCCAGCCGTCATATTGCGTATAGCCCTCGATCGGATCGCCGTTGTCGAAGCCGATCACGAAATCGACCCCGGGGATGCCATTGCCGTTCGGCCAGGTGACGAGCAGCGTCGGAACCACGCCGTCGACTGCAAGTGGCGGCCCCTTGGTCATCGCGGGCGGCACCGGCTTGGGTTCGGTGGTCAGGCAGATCCGGTCGCCGTGCAGCTCCCAGCGTCCTTCGGCGCGTTCGTCGAGCGCGCCCGCTGCAAGGAAATATTGAAAGCGTCCGTCGGCACGGATGAGCAGTCCGCCCGCGACATCGGGCCCTTCGGCAAGATAATATTCACCGACGAAGGGCGGTTGCTGCGCAGCGGCCGGAGCAGCGATCAGGGCGACGACGAGGGGCAGCATTCGCATCGGCTGACCATGCGCGCCCCGCACGCCGGACGCCAGCCTCTTTCCACATCCGTCGCCGCCTGCTAACCGCCCGCGCCATGTCCCAGACGCATCCCGAACGCCGCACCTTCGCCATCATCTCGCACCCCGACGCGGGCAAGACGACCCTGACCGAGAAATTGCTCGTCGCGGGCGGGGCGATCCATATGGCGGGCGAGGTGAAGGCGCGCGGTCAGGCGCGGCGCGCGCGCTCCGACTGGATGAAGATCGAACAGCAGCGCGGCATTTCCGTCACCTCGTCGGTGATGACCTTCGAACATGCGGGGCTCGTCTTCAACCTGCTCGACACGCCGGGGCACGAGGATTTCAGCGAGGATACCTATCGCACGCTGACCGCGGTCGACAGCGCGGTGATGGTGATCGACGCCGCCAAGGGCATCGAGCCGCAGACATTGAAGCTGTTCGAGGTCTGCCGCCTGCGTTCGGTGCCGATCATCACCTTCGTCAACAAGGTCGACCGCGAAGGCCTGCCGCCGTTCGAACTGCTCGACGAGGTTGCCGACCGGCTCGCGCTCGACGTCTGCCCGATGAACTGGCCCGCGGGCATGGGCGGGCAATTCGAGGGGATTTACGATCTCGTCGATCCCGCAATCATGCAGCCCGGCGGCGATGCGTCGCGCATGTATGAGGGCGACAGGACTGGCGTGGCGGGGCTCGACGATCCGGCGCTCGCCGCAAGGCTCAGCGCCGACGCGCTCGCGCACCTTCGCGAAGAGACCGAGCTTGCCTCCGCCTGCTATGCGCCGTTCGACGCCGCGGCGTATCGCAATGGCGACCTGACGCCGGTCTATTTCGGATCGGCGCTCAAGGAGTTCGGCGTCATCGACCTGCTCGCCGCGCTCGCGCGCCATGCGCCGGGACCGCAGCCGCAGCCCGCCGAGCCCGCGCCGGTCGAGCCCAGCGATGAAGCCGTCACCGGCTTTGTGTTCAAGGTGCAGGCGAACATGAACCCCGCGCACCGCGACCGCATCGCCTTCATGCGGCTCTGCTCGGGGAAGTTCGAGCGCGGAATGCGTCTCACCCAAGGGGGGACCGGCAAGGCGATCGCGATAAGCCGCCCGATGCTCTTCCTCGCGCAAGACCGCGAAATGGCCGAGGAGGCTTTCCCCGGCGACATCATCGGCATTCCGAACCACGGCACCTTGCGCGTCGGCGACACCTTGTCCGAACGCACCGACATCACCATCACCGGCCTGCCGAACTTCGCGCCCGAAATCCTGCGCCGCGTCGCGCTGGTCGACCCCACCAAGACCAAGCAGCTTCGCAAGGCACTCGACGACATGGCAGAGGAGGGGATCATCCAGGTCTTCTATCCCGAAATCGGCGCGAACATGATCGTTGGCGTCGTTGGTCAGCTCCAGCTCGAAGTGCTGATCAGCCGGCTCGAGGCCGAATATAAGGTCGAGGCGAAGCTGGAAGCGAGTCCGTGGGACACGGCGCGCTGGATCGCGAGCGACGATGCCGCCGCATTGAAGGCGTTCCAGGCCGATCATCGCGGCGCGTCGGCAACCGACCGAGACGGCGCGCCGGTGTTCATGGCGAAGGATGCGTGGGAAGTCGGCTATGTGACGCAGCGCCACCCGCAGATCCGCTTCACCGCGACCAAGGAACGCGTTTTCGCTCCGGCGGCGTGAACGAAACGCTTGCGCTGTATTGGCCGCAAGCTAATCATTTCCTCGGGTCGGACGTGCGGGGAGAAGCGCGATGGACGGACGGCGTGGGATTTGGGCGGCAATGCTGCTGGGCGCGGTGGCGGCGCCCGTGATGGCACAATCGGCGATCAGCCTGCCGATTGCCAAGGGTTTCTGGACCAACGACAATCAGAAATGCGCGACGGTGCGCCATGGCTATGTCTTCGACGGAAAGCGCTGGGGCTCGCTCTATTATTACGGTCCCAACGGCAACATGGGGCCGGCGGCAGAATTGCAGCCGATCACACAGACGCGCGCGGTCGAGGGCGGCTTTACGCAGATGCAGTTCGGCGGGTTCGACGGCGCGGGCTATTTCCGGGTCAAGTCGACGGGACCCGACCGCGCGCTCTACCGCGTCGGCGCGCCGTTTCGCGAGGAAATGCAAGTGATGGACGAAATGCTCATCCGCTGCAGCTATGCGTCGCTATCGCCGAAAATGAAGGCGGCGCTCAAGCGTTTCGCGCCCGCGCTCGCGACGGTCAAATAAGGCTCAATAGGTCGGCGGGCGCTGCCTCGTCAGCGGCCGTATCGCTCTCGCCGTCGAACTTGCTCAGCGTCAAGCCGAGCAGGCGGATACCCTGTTCGGTCGGCAGCAACGGTGCGAGGATTGCCTCGCCCGCGGCGAGCAGCGCGGCACCGTCGGCCACCGGCGCCGCCAGCGACTTCGCCCGCGTGATCGTGCGGAAATCGGCGTAGCGCAGCTTGAGCGTCACCGTGCGCCCGCGTGCGCCCTTCTTCGCCGCGCGGTCCCACACGACCGTGCAAACATGCGCGAGCGCCTCGCGGATCTCGGCGTCGGTGACGAGGTCGTTGAAAAAGGTGCGCTCGCCGCCGAGCGATTTGAGCGGGCGGTTCGATTTGACGCGGCGATGGTCGATTCCGCGCGCCAGATTATGGAGCCATTCGGCGCTGTTGCCGAAATGCGCGGCGAGCCACGCCATGTCCTTCGCGGCGAGGTCGGCGCCAGAATAGATGCCCAGCCCCTCCATCTTCGCCGCGGTCACCGGGCCGATACCGTGGAAGCGGCGGATCGACAGCGTCTGGACGAAGGTCGCGCCCTTGCCGGGCGGGATGACCGTCAGCCCGTCGGGCTTGTTCTGATCCGACGCGAGCTTCGCAATGAACTTGTTGTACGAAACGCCGGCGGAGGCGGTGAGGCCGGTTTCGTCGCGGATGCGCCGTCGGATCAGCTTCGCTGTTGCGGTCGCGCTACCGAGCCCGGCCTTGTCGCGGCTGACATCGAGATAGGCCTCGTCGAGCGACAGCGGCTCGACCTCGTCGGCATAGTCGCGGAAAATCGCGCGGATCTGGTGCGAAATCTCGCGATACACCTCGAAGCGCGGGGGGACGAACACCAGCTCGGGGCATTGGCGCTTGGCCGTTACGCTCGGCATCGCCGACCGCACGCCGAACTTGCGCGCTTCATAGGAGGCGGCAGCCACCACCCCGCGCCGCGACGAGCCGCCAACCGCGACGGGGCGCCCGCGCAACGCCGGATTGTCGCGCTGTTCGACCGACGCGTAAAAGGCGTCCATGTCGACATGGATGATCTTGCGCACCGCGTCGGTAGCAATATCGCTCTCATCGATGTCGTCGGGTTCGTCCACGCGCCGCGATCTAGCATGTTGCCAAAATGTTCTCAACATCCGGGCGCGCAGGTGCTTGACGGCGGCCGGTCAAACTGGCAATCGCCGCCAGCCTTGGATACGCGGGTATAGCATAGTGGTAATGCTCTAGCCTTCCAAGCTAGCTAGGCGGGTTCGATTCCCGCTACCCGCTCCACTTTCTCATACATCGTTGTTCGTTTGCGTCTGGAAATGGCGCGTGTTTTAGCGTATTTCTGCGCCTAGGCGGTCGGTGGCGTTCACCTGCGACCGGACATAGCCGCCCCCTGTTGGGGGCCACTTTGGGGGCCGGGGGCCACGAGGTGTATGGGGATGGCCCCACTTTGGGGGCCACGATAGGGAAAGGCGCTGATTATGGCCCTGACTGACGCGGCAATCCGCAATGCGAAGCCAAAAGCCAAGCCGTTCAAGCTGGGTGATTCGCTTGGTCTGTTCCTTTTGGTTCAGCCGAGCGGTGGTAAGCTGTGGCGATTGAAATACCGGATAGACGGGCGAGAAAAGAAGCTGGGGCTTGGGACATATCCCGAAATTAGCTTGGGGGAGGCGCGGCGACGCAGGGACGATGCCCGCGAACTGATCGCGGCGGGCAAAGACCCTTCGCGCGAAAAGCAGCGCGGCATTCGACAGGCGCGGGCGATGGCGGGAAATAGCTTTGCGAGCATTGCCAAGGAGTATTGCGACAAGCGGAAGCGGGATGGCGAAGGCGGGTGGGCACCAGCCACGGCAACCCGCAGCGAATATCTCCTGAGCCAGCTACGCGGGTCTATCGGTCGGATGCCGATAAATGAGATTGAGCCTGCGGACGTGCTGGAGGCCGTCCGCAAGATCGAACGGCGAGGCAATCTCGAAAGCGCGCGGCGGACTTTGCAACTTGCCAGCATGGTATTCCGATATGCCATCGCGACGGCGCGGCTTCGGTCAGACCCGACGCGCGACCTTCGCGGCGCGCTGACAGCGCCGCGTGTTGTCCACTATGGCGCAATTACCGAGGCCAAGCGTGTTGGCGAGTTGCTACGCGCGATAGACGGCTATGAGGGCCATGGCCTGACCAAGTTGGCGATGCAATTGGCCCCTCACGTTTTCGTCCGGCCGGGGGAATTGCGACACGCCCAATGGGAAGAAATCGACCTTGAAGGCGCGCTGTGGACCATTCCGGCCGCAAAAACGAAAATGCGAAAAGATCATCGCGTGCCGCTTTCGCGCCAAGCGGTTGCGCTGTTCCGTGAAATCCATTCGATCACGGGGCCGGTCGGCTATGTGTTCCCGTCAATCCGAACGCGCCAGCGCCCCATGAGCGAAAACACCATCAATGCCGGATTGCGGCGGCTGGGATATTCCAGCGACGAGATGACCGCGCACGGCTTCCGAGCGATGGCTTCAACATTGCTCAACGAGTCCGGTAAATGGCACCCGGACGCCATCGAGCGAGCGTTGGCGCACGGCGATAGCGACAAGGTGCGAGCTGCCTATCATCGCGGCGCGCATTGGCAGGAGCGCACCGAAATGGCGCAGTGGTGGAGCGACCATTTGGACCAACTACGAAAAGGTGCCGATATTGTTTTGCTTGCGGAGCGGGCTGGCACCTAGCTCCACGTTCGCGCTGTCTTTGGGGGGGGGAGGTATATTCTCTGGACCGCTCGATGCGGACACCGGCCGTAGTCGCGATTGATATCGCAAATACAGTTTCTCGCCCGCGCGCGCGAAGACCGTAATTGGCAGTTGCTGTTGGCAAATCTGAAACTCGCAAGAATATCTTGGCGCTTCCGTGCTTCGCCGTTAGGCATCCGCTGTCTTCGGGAGGCAAATTCAAATGACTACACCGCTTCGCCAGCTTCTCGCCCAATATCGCGCGGCGTCAAAGACCGAACGCGAGAAGGGCACTTATTTCGAGCGGCTCGCGCTGGCGTTTATCAAGCATGATCCGGGCATGGCCCAGGAATATGAGGACGTGTGGACCTTCACCGATTGGGCAAAGGCCCAGCGGCTCGACGGCAAGGATATCGGCATCGATCTGGTCGCCAAGATTCGGGGTGAGGACAGCGTTTGCGCCATCCAGTGCAAATTTTATGCGGAAGGCTATCGCATCCAGAAAGGCGATATCGACAGCTTCCTTGCCAGCAGCGCGACACGCCATTTTTCGCGCGGGCTGGTGTTCGACACGACGGGCGCACCGTGGAGCAGCAATGCGGAGGCATTGCTGGATGACCTGAACGTCACCCGCATCGGGCTGGACCGGCTGGAGGAAAGCCCGATTGATTGGGCGGCATGGTTCCAGCGCGAAGAAATCAAGGTTGCCGCGCCCAAGGCGCTCCGGCCGCACCAACAGGATGCGCTGGTGGCGGTGCAGGCCGGGCTGGCCGAGGCCGACCGGGGCAAGCTGATTATGGCGTGCGGCACGGGCAAGACCTTTACCGGGCTGAAGATCGCCGAGACGATGGCGGGGCCGGGCAAGACCGTGCTGGTGCTGGTCCCGTCGCTCGCTTTGATGAGCCAGACTATCCGCGAATGGACAATCGACAGCGCGACCCCGTTGCGATCTTATGCCGTCTGTTCGGACGTGCAGGTGGGAAAGCGCCGCCGCGATGCCGACGACGTTGCAGAGGTTGAACTGCACGATCTGGATTATCCCGCGACGACCAACGCCGCAAAACTGGCCAGCCGCGCGCGCACACCTGCCCCGGACCGGATGACGGTGGTGTTTTCCACCTATCAGTCGATTCAGGTTATCAGCGACGCGCAAAAGCGGCACGGCTTCCCCGAATTTGAGCTGATTATCTGCGACGAGGCACACCGCACGACCGGCGCGACATTGGCGGGCGAGGACGAAAGCAATTTCGTCAAAGTCCATAATCAGGATTTCATCGGCGGCCGGAAACGCCTCTACATGACCGCCACCCCGCGCGTCTTTGGCGAGGGCGCGAAGGCCAAGGCCAGCGAGGCATCGGCCGAACTGGCGTCGATGGACGACCCGGCGCTCTATGGTGAAACGCTGTTCACACGCGGCTTTGGCTGGGCGGTCGAGAATGGCCTGCTGACCGATTACAAGGTGCTGGTGCTGGCCGTGGACGAAGCCATGGTATCGGGCGGCGTGCAGCACCGGCTGGCCGATGGCGGCACCGAATTGAAGCTGGATGACGCGACCAAGATCATCGGCTGTTACAAGGCGCTGACCAAGAATGGCCTGAAAGACGAGCTGCTGACCGACGCCCAGCCGATGCGCCGCGCGCTCGCCTTCTGCAAAGACATTGCCGCATCCAAACTGGTCCGCACCGAATTTGCCAATGTCGTGAGCGAATATCTGGCGTCCGACGAGGGGCAGGACGCGATGGGCGATGCCGCCGTGCTGGAATGCCAGTTGCACCATGTGGACGGCACCATGGGTGCGAAAGAGCGCAACGTGCATCTGGACTGGCTTAAAGAGGATGCAGGCGAAGGCGTCGCGCGCATCCTGTCCAATGCCCGTTGCCTGTCCGAAGGCGTGGACGTGCCCGCGCTCGACGCCATCCTGTTCATGCACCCGCGCAAGAGCCAGATTGACGTTGTGCAGTCGGTCGGGCGCGTGATGCGCCGCGCGCCGGGCAAACAGCTGGGCTATGTCATCCTGCCGATCGGTGTTCCGGCCGGTGTGACGCCCGAACAGGCGCTCGACGACAACGAGCGCTATCGTGTGGTGTGGCAAATCCTGAACGCGCTTCGCAGCCACGACGAGCGTTTCGACGCGCGGCTCAATCAGGCGGACCTTGGCGTCGATATCAGCGACCATATCGAGGTCGTCGCGGTGAGCAACAAGCTGCCCGCCGCGAAGAAGCAAGGCGGCGGCGATCATATCGGCAGCGGCGGCGCGGGCGGCGACGATGGCGAACGCGGCGACGGCGACAGCACCCCGCGCAGAGGTGGCGAAAGCCAGACCGCATTTGTGTTCGACGAATTTTCGCGCGCCATCATGGCCAAGATCGTCAAGAAATGCGGTCGCCGCGATTATTGGGAGGATTGGGCGGGCGATATCGCCAAGATTGCCCAGACGCATATCACCCGCATCACCGCGCTGGTCGAAAAGCCCGATACGCCCGAGCGCGCGGCGTTCGAGGGTTTCCTTGCCGAAATCCGCGACGATTTGAATGACAGTATCACGCCCGGCGAGGCTATCGAAATGCTGGCCCAACATCTCATCACCCGGCCGGTGTTCGACGCGCTGTTCGAGGGCTACAGCTTTGCCCGCAACAATCCCGTTTCCAAGGCGATGGAAGCGGTGCTGGAGGCGCTCGACGAGCATCGGCTAGACAAGGAGGCCGACAGTCTCCAGCGCTTCTATGACAGCGTGAAACGGCGCGCAGCGGGCATTGACGACGCCGGGGCCAAGCAAAAGATCGTCGTCGAGCTATACGATAAATTCTTCCGCAACGCCTTCCCCCGGATGACCGAGCGGCTGGGCATTGTTTACACCCCGGTCGAGGTAGTGGATTTCATCATCCATTCGGTCAACGAGGTGCTGCAATCCGAATTTGGCCAGACCCTTGGCAGCAAGGGGGTGCATATCATGGACCCCTTCACCGGGACCGGCACCTTCATCACCCGTCTGCTGCAATCGGGGCTGATCCGGCCGGACGAGCTGGCGCACAAATATGCCCATGAAATCCACGCCAACGAGATCGTGCTGCTGGCCTACTACATCGCGGCGATCAATATCGAGGCGGTCTATCACAGCCTGTCCGGCGGCGACTATCAGCCGTTCGGCGGCATCTGCCTGACCGACACGTTCCAACTTTACGAGCAGAAAAAGGACATGCTCGCAGCACTGATGCCCGACAACAGTCACCGCCGGGCGCGGCAGAAGGCGCTGGATATCCGCGTCATTATCGGCAATCCACCCTATTCGGTAGGGCAGGGCAGCGCGAACGATAATGCCGCCAATGTCGCCTATTCTCGCTTGGACGAACGCATCCGTGAGACGTATGCCGCGCGTTCTACGGCAACGCTAAAAAATGCCCTATACGACAGCTATATCCGTGCGATCCGTTGGGCCAGCGACCGGATTGGCGATGCGGGGGTGGTTGCCTACGTTTCTAATGCGGGATGGCTGGACGCCAACACCGCCGATGGCCTGCGCCAATGCCTGACTGCCGAGTTTTCCAGTCTCCATGTGTTCCATTTGCGTGGGAATGCACGCACGTCTGGCGAACAGCGTCGTAAGGAAAAAGACAATGTGTTCGGGCAAGGCACGCGCACGCCGGTCGCCATTGCCCTACTGGTCAAAAACCCCGACGCCGCCGATCATGGGCAAATCCGGTTCCACGATATCGGCGATTATTTGACCCGCGAGGACAAGCTAGCGACCATCGCCCGATTTGGCAGCATTGGCGGCATAACCGCCGCAAAGGGCTGGCAGGCGATCACCCCCGACGAGCATGGCGACTGGCTGGGCCAACGCGACAAGGCATTTGATGCGTTCATAGCTGTCACGACAGATAGTCAGGAGTATGCTATTTTTTCGGCACGCTCGCGCGGATTGATGACCTGCCGGGATTATTGGAACTACAATTCTTCACGCAATGAATTGGCCTCAAACGTGCGCCGCTCGATAGACTTTTTTAACCAAGAAGTTGATCGTATCAAAGGCCTGAATATCAAGATTAATGAACCTGATGCGCGAAACTACGTCACGATGGACTCGACTAAGATAAGCTGGGATCGCCCAGAACTACAAAAAGCAAAGCGTGGAACCAACACACGATTCGTCGAGCAATCTATTCAGCTGTCTGATTATCGTCCTTTCTCAAGAACTTGGTCTTACTCCGATCGAAGCTTTAATAACTGTGTGTATCAGATGCCGAGAATGTTTCCGGCGGATGGTAAAGAGAACAGAGGGATTTGCATCTCAGGCATCGGCGCGGGCGGTGATTTTTCTGTGCTGATGGTAGCCCATCTTCCAAATGTGCACACGATTTCAACAGGCCAGTGCCTGCCTCGCTACATTTACGATTATGAAGCCGAAGCGGCCGACGGCGCCCCACAAGGCGGCTTGTTCTCCGCCGCACCAGCCGCACCGGGCGGGCGTGGTGACGCCATCACCGATGAAGGGTTAGCGCATTTTCAGGCCGCCTATTTCGGCGAACCGATCACCAAGGATGACCTGTTCCACTACGTCTATGGCCTGTTGCACAGCGAGGAATATCGCGCCCGCTTCGCCGATAATCTATCCAAGCAATTGCCGCGCATCCCGGCTGTCAAGCAAGCTGAGGACTTCTGGGCCTTCGTCGAGGCCGGACGGCAGTTGGGCGATCTGCATTGCGACTTTGACAGCGCCGAACCGTTCCCCGTTACCATTGCCGAGGGCGATCTGCGGCTGGCCAATATCCCGGACCCGGTGCAATTCTTTCGCGTCGAGAAAATGAAATTCGGCGGCAAGCGTCCCAATCTCGACAAGACGGTGGTGCATTACAATCCGCGCATCACCATCACCGGCATTCCGCTGGAAGCCTATGACTATGTGGTCAATGGCAAGCCCGCGCTCGAATGGGTGATGGAGCGCCAGTGCGTCAAGACAGACAAAGCCAGCGGCATCGTCAACGACGCCAACCGCTACGCCATCGAAACGGTCGGAGACCCGGCCTATCCGCTGCTGCTGTTCCAGCGGGTCATCACGGTCAGTCTGGAGACGATGAAAATCGTGCGCGGCTTGCCGAAGCTGGAGATCGATTGATGAGCGAGACGCGCTTCTTTGAGGCCGTGGACCGGATGCCGCATCTGTTCGACCAACTTGTGCGCTGCGAGCCTTTGGAAATGAAGGCGAGAGCCGATTGGAAAGGGCTTCACGCGATCTACGTCTTTTACGACGCGGACGGGAACCCATGCCATACCGGCCGGACGCGCAATCTACAGGGGCGCGTGAGGGCGCATACCGCCGACAGCCACCATTCCGCGTCTTTTGCCTTCAAGCGCGCTCGCCAGTCGCTAGAATTGAAAGCGACCTATCGCCCGGACGGCTCCCGCGCCAGCCTGATGCAAGATGCCGCGTTCAAAGCCGAGTTTGACCGCCAGCGGCAGCAAATCGGCGAAATGCGCCTTCGCTATGTCGAAATCGAATGCCCCATAGAGCAGCACCTTTTCGAGCTTTACGCTGCGCTTCGATTGGGCACTTCATTATCTGAATTTACGACAAGCTGACGTGAAATCAATTGTGGCGCGGCATCACGGGCGAACATAAGTGAACGGGCTTGACTGTTCCCGAATTGTTCCTAAAGTGGATGGATGCAAACACTCCCTTGCGTGCGGCCGGTTGGAGTCGAGCCGCATATCGAACCGGGGCGATGGATATCATCGCGAGATGCGCTGCAATTGGTCGGGCAGGCCTATATGCACCATGACCCGATTGAATATGCCACCGATGAAATCCAGCGGTGCGCGGCGAGGGATAACGCTACCGAAGCGATATTGCGAAGATTGACACAAGGTTCGCTTTTGGCGCGGGCGGTTGATTTCGCATTCACATCCGATCTGGAGGATTGGCACCCGACCAAGTGGAGCTTGGACGAGCCAGCTGGGACCATCCCAAAAACCTTTTGGTCTGAACTCAAGTCGCGCGGGCGGTTTGCGACCCAAGATTGGATCGCGGGCGATTTCACCTTTGGAGATAGTGGCGCTCCATTCGAAAACAGCACGGGTTATGCTTTAGGCGTCCAATTCGATCCGAGCGCGCTTCCCGCAACGTCCAGTGCGTCCGCTCCCAACGAACAAAAGGTTCATGCGATCACGACGCGGGGCGCCCGGCGGAAGTGGGATTGGGATGGGGCTTTTCTGCACCTTGCGGCGGTCGCACATCATTCCCCCGACGGGCTTTTGCGCGAAGATGGGGGCGAACCGAACCAGTCGGATATTGGACGCCATTTGGCCGATTGGTTTATTGGCACTGCGGGCGATACGCCGGAGGATAGCCAGTTGCGTAGCTATGGAAGGCGCTTCGTCGAAGAGCTTAACGCTCTGAAATTGTTGGATGCCAATAAATCGCGAGTTGCGGGTTGATTGGCATTTATTGGCTATTGGTGGCGGTCCCACAGTAAAGGCCAATGTAGGATGATCCCGTTCAAAGCCGAACGGAGACATTCTATGACTGCTACAACTGTTGCTATTGAGCCGCTCGCCTATTCCATTAACGAAGCTTGCCGTGTGTCGTCGCTTGGCCGCACGCGCCTATACCAGTTGATAGGCGAGGGGCGGTTGGAATCCCGAAAGGTTGGAAAACGCACACTGATCCCGGCGGCATCGCTTCGCGCTCTGGTTATCGGCGAAGGCTGATCGTTGTGGGCAGCCGCAATCGGCGCAACCGGATTGATGCAACCGGCCGCAGCCCGACCAGCCGCTTCGCCCGGCTGGACCATGCCATGCTTAACACGAATGCTTATCGGGCCTTGTCGCCCAACGCACGCTCACTGTTAGTCGAACTCGCAATGCTCGAAAATGGATCGAACAATGGGAGCCTTTATTTGAGCGTCCGCGATGCCGCCTACCGGCTGGGCGTCGCCGACTTAGCAGCTGCCAGCCGTGCGTTCGACGATCTGACTGCACTAGGCTTTATCGAGATGACCAAGGATGCTCATTTTAAGGTAAAGGCCGCCGACAAATCGCGCGCGCGGTGCTGGCGCCTGACTTGGGTGGCCGGTCCCGGACGCAAGGCCCCGACATCTGATTTCATAACCCGCGAACCGGAACCCAAGACGCAAGCCCGAAGGCGGATGGATCGCGGTCTGCGCGCACTGAAGGCCTATCGGAAGGCTCGCGACAGCAATCAGTTGCCGGTGTTGGAATCCGAAACGATGCCCTTGATCCGATCAACAAAGGGGCAGCCAGCGGTATCGTATTCCGATACGCTCAAGTATGAGAATGGCGGATTTGCGCCAAAGTCGGTCATTCCGGATTCCAGCACACATACAGCTGCACCATGGGGTCAGGGGGCACCTCAAACGTCATGGGGATGGTGGCAACCTGATTGGTCCGCGCCAGTGGCCGTGCTGGCCTATGCGGCGGCGTTTCAAGACGCGCGATGGAGAGAGGCGGCATGACCGTTAAAGGGAAGAAGGTGGAGCCTGATCGGGCGGTGACGATAGAGGCCCAAAAAGGCGAAAGCGAAGCCGAGACGATGGCACGCGCGATGATCGGCCCATATTTGCGGCACGGCATAGTTTCCAGCGCGCTGACCGAAAAAATGGTCGGTAAGCTGCCCGGTCAGCCGCAACTCGATGATTTTGGACGGGCGCTCAAAGCCAAGGCTGAGATTGCCTGCAAAGGTGACATGGCAGCGGCAACCGAAATGCTGACCGCCCAAGCGCATTCGCTCGATGCGTTGTTTACGGAATTGAGTCGGCGGGCGATCATAAACTTTGGCGACTATCCACTTGCGGCCGAACGCTATGCCCGTCTGGCTTTCAAAGCGCAGGCGAATAGTAGGGCGACCTTAGAGGCGGTAGCCAAGCTTCACCGGCCACGCGAACAAACGGTGCGCCACGTCCACGTCAACGAAGGCGGGCAGGCCATTGTTGCTGATCAATTCCATCATCACGCGGGGGGCGAGAAAAATGCAAAAGCCGACGAACAACCCCATGCAACCGGAGCAACTGGCACGAGCAAAGCGCTGCCAAGCGCGGACTCGTTTGGGAACGGGGTGCCAATCACCAGCGATCAAAGGCAAGTTGCGGTGCCGGATGCACGGGGGGAAGGGTAGCGGAGCGCCTCGCGCGAATCGCAATGCGTGGAAGCATGGCGGGCGCTCTGCCGACGCCGAGACGGCCGCTCGATATTTGCGCGAGCTGGCACGGCTGATCCGCGAAACCGATTAGCCGGATTTCGCACAAGATCGGCGCGGACGACCGAGCGCCTTTTCGGGGGGGCAGCAAAGGCAATTGGGGGCCATTTTGGGGGCCAGATTCTAGGTCGCATCATGAGATACGCGCAAAACCAATAAAAACTGGAGCTTTGCGGTTCCCGCTACCCGCTCCAGCCTCCCGAACATTCGTTGAAAAAATTTTCTTCGTCATGGAACCCGGCCCGCGCCGATGCGTTTCTCGGGCCTATGTGATCGAAAGATTGGATAGGATTGGTCCCGTCTTCGGACGGAACCGAGGGAGCCCCGCCACAGAAATGTGGCGGGGCTTACTCATTTCGGTACCTTGTCAGAGACCCTGCGCAAAGGGGCTGACGATCATCGATATGATCAGGCTGATCGCAAAGACGAGCACGATCATTGTTACGACGGCCGCAACGACATAGCCAACGGCTTTGCCTTCCGGTGCGCGCATGAGCTTGGGGAGGCCGAGATACACGAGGTAAAGGCTGTAGAGGCCGAGCAGCATTCCGATCACGCTCAAGGCTGGGATCAGGTTGAATATCCCCGCTGCCCAGCTTGCCGTCGCGGAATATGCCGCCACCTTGAACGCCTGAGTACGGTTGGCCGTCGCTTCGAACGTCGGGGCGAGAGCATCGATAACGAGCGCGAGTACATAGACGCCGATCAGCGCCCCGGCATATTGCAGGATAGCCGTTGTTGCCGCCGAACCGATGGAGGGGCGATAGGTGAATCCGAGGGCGGAAATGCCGAACATCGTCGATCCGATGAAACCCGCGACTGCGGGAATTGCGGCGAGAGGAAAGACATAGCGCGAATAGATATTGCCGATAGTATCGGGTTCGGCGTCGATCTTGTCCCACTCGGCAGCGGGTGACATCAGGATGCCTTTGATGCGCTCGATCAGGCCGGTGGTATTATTGCTGTTTCCTTCCATCGTCATTGCCCCTTTCCATGGAACCCTGCCTTAGTGGGTATTCGAGTTTAGCATGAATTCGGATTGCGATGTGAAATGATGTAGAAGCTTGCGCTGTGTTTCCTGTCACAGGACCAAGCCAAGCCGCTTGCCGCGACATGAACGGGCACGTCCAATTGCGACATTTTGCGACAATTTTGCGCCATTGCGGCAATTGCGTGCGATAAATGGCCCCTAAAAGCGCTTCATCGGGACCGAAAACCGGATCCCCCATGAAGGAGTACTTCCGTGAAAAAGATCACCCTCTTCACTCTGGGCGCCGCCCTGATCGCCGTTCCCGCGCTTGCCGCGCCGGGTGGCAAGATGGGCGATGCCGATGGCAATGGCGTGCTGACCCGCGCCGAAGCGCAAGCCGCCGCAACGCAGATGTTCGCGAAGATGGACGCGAATGGCGACGGCAAGCTCGACGCTACTGACCGCGCGGCGAAGCGCGCCGAAATGCAGGCCAAGATGTTCGAGCGCCTCGACGCGAACAAGGACGGCAACATCAGCCGCGCAGAGTGGGATCAACACGCCGCCGAGCGCGCCGCGAAGCGCACCGAGCGTGGCGAGAAGCGTGCCGAAGCAGGCGAAAGCCACCGCGGCAAGCGCGACGGCATGCGCGGGCATCGCGGCAAGCGCGGCGGTCATGGCATGATGATGCTGGGCCGCGCCGACACCAACGGCGACAAGGTGATCAGCCAGGCCGAGTTCCAGACCGCAGCGCTCGCGCGCTTCGACAGCGTCGATGCGAACAAGGACGGGCAGGTCACGGCCGAAGAGCGCAAGGCTCATCGTGAGGCGATGCGCGCCAAGCGCGGCCAGCGCCCCGCCAGCCAGTAAAGCTTTGGCAGGGGCCAGCGGCGACGGGCAGGGCACTCCTCCCCCCTCCCATGCATTGCCTTTGCCGCTGGTCCCTGCCAGCAAGGTTCGCCCATCGGCTCCGTGCCGGTGGGCGAACGCCTGTTTCAGACGGATAACCGATGACCGATAGCGACACGCCGCGCATCCTGCTGGTCGACGACGAGCCGTCGATCCGCGAGCCGCTGGGCGAGTATCTGGAAACGCAAGGATTTGCCGTTACGGCGGCGGCCAGCGCGGCTGAGGCGCGGTCGGTGCTGCGCGCGCAGGGGGTCGATCTGGTGGTCAGCGACATCATGATGCCTGGCGAGGACGGATTGTCGCTCACACGGCACCTGCGCGAGGCGGGCGACGTGCCCGTGATTCTGCTGACCGCACGCGCAGAGGACACCGAACGAATTATCGGGCTTGAAATGGGCGCCGACGATTATGTCGTCAAACCTTTCAACCCGCGCGAACTGGTTGCTCGGATTCGCACCGTGCTGCGCCGGACGCAGGCAAACGGACGTGCGCTCGACTCGGGCGGGACGAGCTACGCCTTCGGGCCTTGGGTGCTGCGCGAGGTTGAGCGCGTCCTTGTCGACGAAGCAGGCGAGGAGGTCGCGCTGTCGTCGGGCGAATATCATCTGCTCCACGCCCTGCTGCGCCATCCGCGGCAGGTGATGAGCCGCGACCGGCTGCTCGACCTCGTCCGTGGGCGCGAGGCCGATATTTTCGACCGCGCGATTGACAATCTGGTCAGCCGCCTGCGCAAGAAGATCGAGACCGACCCCGCGCATCCGCAGCTCGTCAAGACGGTGTGGGGCGGCGGCTATACGCTCGCGTGCGAGGTCAAACGAATCGGACCCGCGGCATGAGATTCCGTCTGTGGCCCAAAAGCCTGATCGGCCAGCTCGTCTTTGCCGTCGCGGTGATGCTGTTTGTCGCTCAGGCGGTGAACTTCGCCCTGCTCGCGCGCGGCATGAAGCAACAGATGCTCGCACATGGTGGCGGGATGACCGTGGCGCGGATCATCGACGCGGTCGACCGTTACGAGCGCGGTCTGATCGAACCTCAGCGCCAGCGGGGCGACCCTCGCGAGCGCCGCCGCCAGCGTCGCGAGCCGCGGGTCTGGACGGGCGACGCAGCTCCGCCGGTTCCTCCGGGCGCGAGCGCCATGCCGGAGCTCTCCGATTATGTGGCGACGCTGCTCGGCGACGCCAATGTCGACGCACGCGACGTCAAGGCTTGGGTGTTGCCGCAGCGTCCCCGGTTCGGGCGCACCGAGCTGCCCGGGCGGACGGCAATTGTGGTCGCGGAGGTAGGCGGACGCTATTATGCCGTGCGCGGCCGCCTGCCTGCGAGCGGAAACCGGCTGCAGGGTTTCCTGGTCTGGCAAACGCTGGTTCTCTATCTCCTCCTCCTCATCCCGATCATGATCATCGCGTGGCGCGCCGCGGCGCCACTGCGCGACCTGACGCGCGCCGCCCGCTCCAACCCCGCAGTGCGCGACGCAATCCCGATCGACGAGGAGGGGCCGTCGGACGTGCGCGACCTGATCCGCGCCTTCAACGCGTATCGCGCGCGCATCGCGACGATGCTTGCCGACAAGGACCGGATGCTCGGCGCGGTAGGGCACGACCTGCGCACGCCGCTCGCCAGTCTCCGCGTCCGCGTCGAGGGGGTCGAGGACGATCGGCTGCGCGACAAGATGATCGCCTCGATCGACGAGATGACTGCGATGCTCACCGACATTTTGGCGCTCGCGCGGACGGGGGCGGGGAATGAGGTGCAGGAGCGGATCGAGCTGTCGGCGCTCGTCTGCGAACTCGCCGAGGATTATGTCGAGCAGGGCAAGAATGTCGCGGTTGATAATGTCGTGCAGGCCGCGGTCGTCGCGCGACCGATGTTGCTGCGCCGGGCGCTGCGCAACCTTATCGACAATGGCGTCACATATGGCAGCCGCGCGCGGCTCTCGGTGCGTCTCGTGGCAGATCAAGCTCAGGTCGTTGTCGCCGACGACGGCCCCGGCCTCACCGACGAACAGATCCGTGCGCTGGTGGAGCCCTTCGCGCGCGGCGAACAGTCGCGAAACCGCGCGACGGGCGGCGCTGGGCTGGGGCTGTCGATCGCGCGCGAGATTGCGGCCGGCGAGGGCGGGGCGCTGTCGCTCGCCAATGGGGCACAAGGCGGGCTCGAGGCGGTGATCGCGCTGCCGATTGCCTAATCGTCGCCCCTGCGAAGGCAGGGACGACGGCTTTTAGGCGTAGATAGCGATTCCCTGGCTGCCGCTCATCACAGGTTCGCCCGCGCGGTTCCAGATCATCATGTCCTGCACCGAAAAGCCGCCGCGCGCATAGCCCGTCTTGGCCGACAACAGCCACCAACCGTCGTCGGTGGCGGGGGTGCCGGTCAGCATGTTGACCGTCCAGTTCATCGAACTGATCGGCCCGAACTCGCTGAACAGCGCCATTGCGGCGGGGGGTAGCGCATCGCCCATCGCAAGCAGCGTGACCATCGGATGACAGGAGGGCTCCTCGACGAAACGGACCCAGGTCAGATATTCGCCGACATCGCTTTTCCAGTCGAAGCGCGGCCCGCTGACCGGGCGCATGTCGAAATGGCGCGTGAAGGGCGGGCGAACCTTGTGGTCGGGGACGGGTTCGAGTGTGTCGGGGTCGGGGCCGTCGGGCATGGTCAGGCGATTGTGGTCGAGGTGGCTCGCGCGATCGCCCGAGAAGGCAAAGATCGCCGCGGTCCCGAACCCCTGATCGCTCGACACGCCGGCGTCGACGAACAGCGAGGACTTCGACCGGCGCAACTCGCGCGTCGCCACCGTGCAATCGCCCCCGACGGGGCCGACAAAGCTGATCTGGGCATAACGTAAAGGTGCATCCGTCGGATGGCGCTCCATGACTGCAGCGAGCGCGACCGCCGAACTGATGCCGCCATAGGCTGTGCGGCCCTGCATCCAGCCGGTGTCGATATGCGCGGTTGCGCTGTCGCCATCGACGCGCAGCGTGGAGAGCAGCGCGTCGAGGGCGCTGGGGGAGGTGCTCATCCTGTGCTTATTCCTCGATCTGGAAGGTCAGTCCCGCATTGGTGGTCAGCCGGTCGATCAGCGCCCGACCGAGCAGCGCACCCGGCGTCCAGATGCCGCCTTTGCTGTCATTTTCCAGCAGCGCCATCCCTGTTTCCGCAAGCATTTTCGACGTCGAGCCATAGCCGGGATCGCGGTCGCCCTGGACGCTGGCGCGGATCGTCGTTCCGTCGGGATACTCGCCGATGAACAGGATGTCGTAAAAGCCCGCCTCGCGCTCTTCCTTGCTCGGCCCTTCGCCAGGCTTCAGCTTGGCGTCGCCAAAGGGGTTCGCCTTCGCCATCGCCTCGGCCATCGCTTTGCCAGCGTCGCCGATCGTCGTCATCACCATCTCGTCATAGACAAGGTCCGCACCCCATTCGTGCCCCAACAGGAAATTGGTGCGGTGGACATTCTTGGTGTTGATCGGCGCCATGATGAAGGGTGCGGTCCAGGTGCCCGTCGCGCTGTCATGTTCGGGGACGAGCCCGGTCGGCTGCGATGGCCCCTCGAACCCCGGGGTCAGCGCGAAGGAGGATTTGAGCAGCAGCGCGAGCGACGGCTTTTTGGCGACGGCCTTCAGCGTTTCGGTCAGGCTCGCGATGGTGCCGCCCGACGCGCCGCCCTGCATCTTGCGCACGCGGCCCTTGACGCGCGGCGCGGGCTTGCCGTGCCGCTTCACCGCCTCGGCCTGCAGGAAGAGCACGCCGAGGTCGAAAGGGATCGAATCGAACCCGCAGCTGAAGGTGATGCGCGCGCCCGAAGCCTTGGCCGCATCCTGATGTGCGTCGATCATCTCGCGCATCCAGCCGGGCTCGCCGCACAGATCGGCATAGGCCGTGCCCGCGCGGACGCAGGCGGCGACAAGATCGCCGCCGTAAAGCTGGTACGGGCCGACGGTCGTGAGCACGACCTTCGAGCGGTGCGCCATCGCGTCGAGGCTGGCGGGATCGTTCGCGTCGGCGATCACGAGCGGCACGTCCTTCGGCGCGCCGATCAGGTCGCGCACCTCGGCGAGCTTATCCTTGCTGCGTCCCGCCATCGCCCATTTGGGGGCGTCCTTGCGCCCAGCATAATGGTGCGCGAGATATTCGGCCACAAGCCGGCCCGTGAACCCTGTCGCGCCATAGACGATGATGTCGAATTCGCGTGCTTCGGTCATCGGCTCTCTCTCTTTACGTAAACGTTAAGTGGAAGCTAGCGCAGATGGTGCCGGGTGCCAAGGGGCGATGGCGGGGGATGAGGGCGGCGAGTTCGACGTTTGGGCGGAGGGAAAGGCGGGCGCCGAAGGGTGTCTCGCCTTCGTTCGACACGAACGGACATAGGAATGCAGGAAAGCGGCCAATTGCGGGCGTTCGATCCTCCCTGTGGCGAAGGCATGGGGAGGTGGCAGCCCGAAGGGCTGACGGAGGGGCTAATGGCGCAACGTCGCGGCCCCCCTCCAACCCTCGCTTCGCGAGCGGTCCCCCTCCCCATCGCTGCGCGACAGGGAGGATTTAGCGGCAGCTCTCCACCCCAAACCGGACGTCCCGCGCGCGAAAAAACTGCTGTCCTACATTATTCCGCTGTGCCAGCCTTCGTCCCGGCTCTTTCGATATGTGGACAAAAGGATCGCTTCCCGGCCTTGCCGGTGCGGGTAGAAGCCGGGGCGGCATGTCCGCCGGGCGTTGCAAACCGCGGCGTGCACAAGGCTGAACTTTCCTGAACTTTGAGATCAACGCCGAAGCGCGCGGCTCAATCCTTCCTACAGCTTCGGCAGCGTGACGCCCTTCTGCCCCATATATTTGCCCGAGCGGTCGGCATAGCTCGTCTCGCACGGCTCATTGCCTTGCAGGAACAGGAATTGGCACGCCCCCTCATTGGCATAGATTTTGGCGGGCAGGGGAGTCGTGTTGGAAAATTCCAGCGTTACATGCCCTTCCCAGCCGGGCTCGAGCGGGGTGACGTTCACGATGATGCCGCAGCGCGCATAGGTCGATTTGCCGAGGCAGATGACGAGCACATCGCGCGGAATACGGAAATACTCGACCGTGCGAGCGAGCGCGAAGCTGTTCGGCGGGATGATGCACACGTCGGTTTCGCGATCGACGAAATTCTTGGGATCGAACGCCTTTGGGTCGACGGTGGTGCTGTCGATATTGGTGAAAATCTTGAACTCGGGCGCGACGCGCGCGTCATAGCCGTAAGAGGAGAGGCCGTAGCTGATGCAGCCGTCGCGCCGCTGCGCCTCCACGAAAGGCTCGATCATGCCCTGCGTCCGGGCGGCTTCGCGAATCCATTTGTCGGAAAGAATGGCCATGCGTTTCTCTTGTCGGCGCGCGCGGACGAGTGCAAGCGGTCAGTCGGTTATGAGGCCCAGATCCTTGGGTCCGAATGCGGCGGGCAGCAGTTCGCTCAGCCGATAGGTCGCGATCGACGTGCCGTCGCCCGAGGCGCAATGAACCAATATATCGGCGCGCGACCGTTCGGCGGCCTCGTTCAGTATCTGACGGCAGCGTCCGCACGGATGCACCGGCTCGCTGCCGATCAGCGCGTCGCCGTCGGGACGGCCGCCGACGATCGCGACCTCGGCAAGCCGGTCGATCCAGCCCTCGTTCGCGATCTTCGCAATCGCCGCGGTTTCGGCACAGAGCGTCAGGCCATAGCTCGCATTCTCGACATTGGCGCCGGTGACGACATCGCCGTTATCAAGGAGCAGCGCAGCGCCGACATGATAGCCCGAATAGGGGGCGTAAGCGCGGCTCGCGGCATCGCGCGCCGCCGCAATGAGCGCATCGCGCGCGTCCGTCATAGGGTTTCTCCTTCGGGGCGTACGACGTTCCAGCCGACGGTGCCATCGGCGCCCGCAATGCGAAGATGGCCCGTTGCCTGCCACATCGTCCAGGGGTGGGCGCCATAATCGGGTTCGAAAAAGTCGCGGCGCAGCCACGCGGTGCGCGCAATGCTTTCGGTCACGCGATACTCGGCCTCGAACGCGGGGCCGGGGGCGATCAGGCTGCGCTTGCCCATATGTGCCTCGATCTGCGCGAGGAAGGTCGCGAGTTCGGACAGCAGCAGCGCGCGCGTCGGCCGGTCGGGACAGCTATCGTCGAAGTCGAGCCAGACGACCGGCGGCAGCGCGTCAGGGCGCCGCGCTACGTGGCGGATGAAATTCGCCGCCTGGTCGGTCGCGAGCGTGCAAAGGCTGTAGCGGTGGATCGATCCGGTACTGATTCCCGCATCGCGCGCGGCGCGCATATTCTCGGCGTAGTGCGTGTCGGTTCCGTCGCGCCCCGTGGTGGCAGAAATATAGGCAAAGTCGGCGCCAGCGGCCTTGATCGAGCCCCAGTGGACTTCGCCGTTGCTCGCGTCGATCGTCACGCCTTGGACCGGATAGATGTCGCGCGGGGGAGCCCAGCGCGACGCCCACCAAAGCGCGATTGCAGCCGCCAGAATCAGCAACAGCAACAGACCGCCGATACGACGCAGCAGGTGCGCGCTGCGGCTGCGCCAGTCGCGAAGTTTTACGCCGATACTCCCCAATGGTGCCGCCCCCGTCGCCATTGCTAACCCTTGATATGCAGCACGCAGATCAGCGTGAACAGCCGCCGCGCGGTATCGAAATCGACCGCGATCTTGCCGTCGAGCCGGTCCATCAGCATTTCCGCTGCTTCGTTGTGGAGGGCGCGGCGGGCCATGTCGACAGTTTCGATCTGCTGGGCGGTCGAGGTCTTGATCGCCTGATAATAGCTGTCGCAAATGGCGAAATAATCGCGGATCGGCCGGCGAAAGCGCCCAAGGCCGAGAATGATCGCCTCGAGCGGCGAGCCATCTTCGCGCGCAATCTCGAAAATCAGCCGTCCATCCTCGACGCGCAGCGTCAGGCGGTAGGGGCCGGCATAGCCATCCTCGTGCCCGCGCTGCGGCACGAATTTATTTTCCTCGATAAGGTCGAAAATCGCGACGCGCCGTTCCTGCTCGACATCGGGGTTGCGCCAGACGATCGAGCTTTCGTCGAGGTCGACCGAGATGATGCGCTGTTTGGAAGGATCGGCGTCGGTCATGCTGTCCCCGCTTCTACCGGTGCGGTGGCGAAGGGCAAGGGCGACTTATTCACAGCATTCCACAGATATGATAATCTTCGCGTCATCGCCGGTTGCGCCCGCCCGCCGCCCGTCGCATGAAGGTCTCTATGCCCGAGCTAGCCCTGTTTCCTGCCCCGGCCTCCGCCGGGGACGAGCGCCAATTACCCCGCAATATCGAGGCCGAAGCCGCGTTCCTCGGCGCGATCCTGATCGACAATCGAGTCGTCGAGGATCTGCCTGTTCAGCTCCAGCCCGCGCATTTCTTTGAAGCGCTCCACGGGCGCATATTTGCACAGGCAATGACGCTGATCGAGCGCAACAGCATAGCCACGCCGGTGACGCTCAAGCCCTTTTTCGAGGGCGACGAGGCGATGAAGGCCGTCGGCGGCGTCGGCTATCTTGCGCAGCTGACCGGAAGCGGCGCCGGCCTGATCGGCGCGCGGGACTTTGCGCGGCAGATATACGACCTCGCGCTGCTGCGCGAACTGGTCGATGTCGGCCGCACGCTTGTCGACAATGCGCTCGACACGAGCGAGAGTGTCGACCCGCAAGCGCAGATCGAGGAAGCCGAAACCGCGCTCTACAAGGTCGCGGGCGGCGAGGCCGAAATGGGGTCGGTCAAAAGCTTCAGCACCGCGAGCCTCACCGCACTGCAGGCGGCCGAGCGCGCGCTCAATTCGGGCGGGCATCTGTCGGGGATCACCACCGGCATCGCGAGCGTCAACGCCAAGATCGGCGGCATGCACAACAGCGACCTGATGATCCTTGCGGGACGCCCGGGCATGGGCAAGACCTCGCTCGCGACCAACATTGCCTATAACGCCGCCGAACGCTGGCGCCGCGATTCCGACGACGGCATTCCGCCCGAAAAGAATATGGGCGCAAAGGTCGCCTTCTTCAGTCTCGAAATGTCCGCCGACCAGCTCGCGACCCGCGTGCTTGCCGAACAGTCGGGCGTGTCGGGGGAGGCGTTGCGCATGGGCAAGATCAGCAAGGAGCAGTTCCAGCAATTGAGCCGCGCCGCGCAGGAGCTGCAGACGCTGCCGCTCTATATTGACGACACGCCGGGTCTGACGATCGCCAGCCTGCGCACGCGCGCGCGGCGGTTGCAGCGGCGGCACGACATCGGATTCATCATCGTCGACTATCTGCAGCTGTTGCAGGGTACGTCGAAAGGCGGCGACAATCGCGTGCAGGAGATTTCGGAAATCTCCCGCGGTCTGAAGACCTTGGCGAAGGAATTGAATGTTCCGGTGATGGCATTGTCACAGCTCAGCCGCCAAGTCGAAAGCCGCGAGGACAAACGGCCGCAGCTCTCCGACCTTCGTGAGTCGGGGTCGATTGAGCAGGACGCCGACATGGTGCTGTTCGTGTTCCGCGAGGATTATTACGTCGCTGCGCGCGAGCCCAAGCGTCCGGTCGAGGGCGACGATGTGAAGATCCACGCGCAGCACGAGGAATGGGCGGCGGAGATGGAACGCGTCTTCGGCCTCGCCGAGCTGATCGTCGCCAAGTCGCGCCACGGTTCGACCGGCAAGATCCGCCTGCACTTCGAGGCGAAGACGACCAAGTTCAGCGACCTCGCCGACGAGAGCTTGGCTTATGCGGATTATGAGTGATGTCGCGAAACGTGCAGTTTGCGTCGCAATTTGCTACGGTGCTATATTTGTATCAATTTTTTCAGCTAGTTACCGTCAGCATGTGCTTGGCGTGATCATTTTGGCGGTCTTAGCACTCGGCTTTCAGCGATGCAGCACCTGCCGCCAAATCGGGTTTCTCGGCCAAATTGGAAGCAATGGCGATGGCAGTTTGATATGCAGGGGATGCCGAGGCAATCAGGATCGTCATTTCTGATCAGAATGCCAGTGTCGACGATCTACAGCATCGAGGGCGACGTGCTCAATCTTGTACAAGCTGTGCTAACGGCTGGCGCGCGGGTCTTCGCCGGGTTTAGCCTCGAAAGCGTGCGGCAAGCTGTCGATGAAGGGATAGCCTTTGGCTTCGAACGGGTGGCCCATGCGGATTATGAGTGAGGGTGTAGGACGTCGGGCCGATGGGAACGATTGATATATTGTTCACAGCGGTCGCACTCGTCGTTGCTGTTCTCTGGTTCTGGCTTGTCGCCTATATCAAGCGCATTGAGCGGCGGCTCGATCAAGCGCATGATTATTTTCGCTACATCGACCGAGGCAATACTTGGGTCGGGCCGAACATCCTGACCTGGTTGCTGGATTTTCTGCACAAGTATCCGACGTTGGATTACGCGGATCCTGTTCTCGATAAACTCGTGGCCCAATGTAGAATCGCGTGGACGATATTTGCGTGCGCTAGCGCGGTCCTGGCCTGTTTCTTCGGCATGGCTGTCTGGGCAATGAGTTCCTAGAACGCGGGATCGTTCGCCGGGTCATCGTCGATTGGCGTGACTTCGCTATGGATGCCGCATTCGGTCTTGTCCCAGCCGCGCCAGCGGCCCGAGCGCGGGTCTTCGCCGGGTTTGACCTTTGACGTGCACGGCGAGCAGCCGATCGAGGGATAGCCTTCGGCTTCGAGCGGGTGGCGCGGAAGGTCGTACTCGGCGAAATAATCGTCGAGCATTTCGCGCGTCCAGTTGGCGAGCGGGTTGAATTTCAGCCGACCGGTCGAGCCGTCGAGTTCGAAGCGCGGCAGGCCCTGCCGTGTCGATGACTGGAACCCTTTGCGGCCGGTAATCGACGTATCGAAATCGGTGAGTGCCTTTTCGAGCGGCTTGACCTTGCGGATTTCGCAGCAGCCGTCGGGGTCGTAGGACCAACGCAGCTCGGTCGCGTCCTTCTTGGCGAGCTCCTCGGCGTCGGGGGTCAGGTTGACGAGGTTGAGCCCCAGCCGCGCCGCCAGTTCGTCGCGATAGGCGAGTGTCTCGGGGAAATGCTTGCCTGTATCGAGGAACAGTACCGACATGTCGGGCGCTACGCGCGTGACGAGGTGGAGCAGCACCGCGCTTTCGGCGCCAAAGCTCGACACGATCGCCGTTTCGCCGATCAGCCCCGCGCCGATGACGCTCGCGACGACTTCGGCGGCGTCCTGCCCGCGGAACAGATTGTTGAGCCGGATGACGTCAGCGTTGGTGAAACGCGGAGCGACATCGATGCGGTCGCGCGTGCGGTCTTCGGCCTTGCGTTGGGGAGAGAAAGTCACGTCAGCCATGCCTCAATTTCCATATCGGTACCGCAGCGTCGGCAGCGCCCTGATAATGATGCGGCCAGCGCGCCAGCGCGGCGTCGACATCGGCTGCGCTGAGCGGTTTTTCAGCGGCGAAACTGTCGAAGCCGCAGCGCTTCATATAGGCGATCTGGTCGACGAGCACGTCGCCCTGCGCGCGCAGTTCACCCGTATATCCGGCCTCGCGCAGGATACGCGCCGACGAATAGCCGCGTCCGTCCCGAAAGGCGGGGAAGGCGATTTCGATCAGCTTGAGCCGGTCGAGATAGGGGATGAGCGCGCGCGCATCCTCGTCGCTTTCGAGCCGCACCGCGGTCGCGTTCGACTGCGACAGAAAGGCGTCGAGCGTGACGCAGGGTTCCTCGCCGTCGACGTGGAGATGCTCAACCATAAATCGCCTCCTTGAACGGCGCCATGCCGACGCGGCGGAAGGTGTCGACGAAGCGTTCGCCTTCGGCTCGCTCGCTCAGATATTTGTCGGTGACGCGCTCGATCGCATCGACGATGCCGTCCTCGTCGAAGCCGGGGCCGGTGATCGCGCCGAGCGACACATCCTCGGCGCCCGATCCGCCGAGCAGAAGCTGGTAATTTTCGGTGCCTTTGCGGTCGACGCCGAGGATGCCGATGTGGCCGGCGTGGTGGTGGCCGCAGGCGTTGATGCAGCCCGAAATCTTGAGCTTGAGCTCGCCCAGTTCCTTCTGGCGCCCGAGGTCGGCAAAGCGCGTCGCGATTTTCTGCGCGACGGGGATCGAACGCGCATTGGCCAGGCTGCAATAATCGAGCCCGGGGCAAGCTATGATGTCGCTGATGAGGTCGAGGTTCGGCGTCGCAAGCCCGGCTTCGTCCAGCTTTTGCCAGATGGTATGGAGGTCGGCCTTACGGACGTGAGGCAGCACGATGTTCTGCGCGTGGGTGACGCGCAACTCGTCATGGCTGTATGTCTCGGCAAGGTCAGCCATCAGGTCGATCTGCGCCGACGATGCATCGCCGGGAATGCCGCCGACGGGCTTGAGGCTGATCGTCACGATGGCATGGCCCGGCACCTTGTGCGCGGCGACATTCTGGTCGAGCCAGACGGCAAAGTCGGGATCGCTGCGGTCGACGTCATCGGGCGCCGAGACGTCGAGCGGCGGCGGTGCAAATTGCGCGGCGATACGGTCGAACTCGGCGCGCGGCGGGTCGATGCCCAGCGTCTTCACATGCGCAAATTCTTCCTCGACCTGACGGCGATACTCGTCGGCGCCGATCTCGTGGACGAGGATCTTGATCCGCGCCTTGTAGATATTGTCGCGGCGGCCGTAGCGGTTGTACACCCGCAGGCACGCCTCGGTGTAGCTCAGCAGATCGTCGAGCGGCACGAAATCCTTGATCAGCGGCGCGATCATCGGGGTGCGTCCCATGCCGCCGCCGACGTAGAAGGCGGCGCCGTGGGCCCCGTCCTTCTCGACGATCTGGATACCGATGTCGTGCAGGCGCATCGCAGCACGGTCCTCCTCGGCCGCGATGACCGCGATTTTGAACTTGCGCGGCAAATAGCTGAATTCCGGGTGAAAGCTCGACCATTGGCGCAGCAGCTCCGCCCAGGGGCGCGGATCGGTGATCTCGTCGGCAGCGGCGCCGGCGAACTGGTCCGAACTGATGTTGCGGATGCAATTGCCGCTCGTCTGGATCGCGTGCATCTCGACCGACGCGAGGTCGGCGAGGATCGCGGGCGCATCCTCCAGCTTGATCCAGTTATACTGGATATTCTGGCGCGTGGTGAAATGGCCGTAATCGCGGTCGTATTTGCGCGCAATGTGCGCGAGCATCCGCATCTGTCGGCTGTCGAGCGTCCCATAGGGCACCGCAACGCGCAGCATATAGGCGTGAAGCTGGAGATAAAGGCCGTTCATCAGCCGCAGCGGCTTGAACTGATCCTCGGTGATTTCGCCCGCAAGGCGGCGGCGGACCTGGTCGGAAAATTCGGCGACGCGCGCCTCGACCATCGCCTGGTCATATTCGTCATATTTATACATGTCAGATCACCCAGTCGCCGGCCGTGGGATCGGCGGGTTTCAAAGTCAGGTCGGGGCGCACCGTCGGGCCGAGCGCGCGGATGCGGTCCTTGATGTGCGCGGGACGCGGGCCATCAGGAGTCATTTCGCCCGCGATGATATAGGGCGCGTTGACGCGGCGGGCGCCTTCTTCGGCGTGCAATATCGCCTCGCCCTGTTCGCCAACATCGGCGGCGTCCTCGATATGGATCGACCAGTCGCTGCCCGTCCACCAGGTGACAGCGCCCGTTTTCAGATCGTTGCCCGTCAATAGTTTCATGAAATACCCCTTATATGTTCGGCGACGCCGGGCGCGCCGAGGCAGTCGAGAGCGTCGGCGCGCGCGGCGACCTTGCCGACGATGATCAGCGCCGGGCTTGCCACCCGTTCGCGCGCCACCAGATCGCCAAGGTCGGTGAGCAAGGTGCGGAGCACGCGGGCGTAAGCCGTCGTCCCGCGCTCCACCACCGCGACCGGCAGATCGGGCGAAACGCCGTCTGCGATCAACTTGTCGGCGATCGCCGAGGCGGTCGCGAGACCCATATAGATGACGAGCGTGCGGCCATGCCCCGCAAGCCCCGACCAGTCCTGGTCGGTCAGGTCCTTGCACTGACCCGCGACGAAGCTCACCGCGCTTGCATCCTCGCGGTGGGTGAGGGGAAGGCCCGCCTGCGCCGCACAGCCCGCCGCTGCGGTGATGCCGGGGACGACCTCGCATGCGATTCCCGCCTCGCGCGCCGCGTCGAGTTCTTCGCCGCCGCGCCCGAAGATGAACGGGTCGCCGCCCTTCAGCCGCACGACCTGCTTGCCCGCGCGCGTTTCGCGCACGAGCAACTCGTTGATAAGCTCCTGCTTCATCGTGTGGCGGCTGCGCTGCTTGGCGACGCTCACACGCGCAACATGCCGGGGGATGAGCGCGAGCACGCCTTCGCCTACGAGGCCGTCATGGACGACAAGGTCGGCGCTTTCGAGCAGCCGCGCTGCGCGCAGCGTCAACAGGTCAGGGTCGCCCGGCCCGGCGCCGACGAGCCACAATTTGCCCGGTGATTGGAGATGCTTTTCCATGCGAGCCAAGATGGTTTGCGCGCGGCAATATGGCAAAGCAGGCTTTTTTGGCGGTGGCGAAGGTAAATTTGCCTCCCGCCATTGTCGTCCGGATCATGCCCGGTGCGACGTTCCGCCTATCCCAGCAGCACCACGGGGCTGTCGGCGCGCCAGTGCATGCTCACCCGGTCGTCCCAGGTGAAATCCTCTTGGTCATGGCGCGACAGGTTGGGGCGCGACACGCGCAGCATCGCGCCCGAATCGAGCAGGATCTCGTAAAGCGTGATGTCGCCTAGATAGCTCATGCCCTTGATGCAGCCGCGCGCGAAATTATGGTCTTCGGGCGCGTCGAGCGCCGCCGCGCGGACGGCCTTCCCTTCGCCGGGGACGTGGAGATAGATTTTCTCGGGCCGCAGCGCGACCCACACGTCCGCACCGTGCGGGCCGGTGACACCATGGTTGAGATAGACCTTGCCGAGTCCGGGGCAGTCGACCGCCGCGCGGTCGGGTTCGTCCAATGTCAACTTGCCCTCGAAGATATTTACCGACCCCACGAAATCGGCGACGAAACGATTGGCGGGATATTCATAGAGGTCCGACGGCGTTGCAAGCTGCGCGACATCGCCTTTGTTGATCACGGCGATCCGGCTTGCCATCGACAGTGCCTCGTCCTGATCGTGTGTGACGGTGACGAAGGTGATGCCGACCTGATCCTGCAGGTCGGACAGCTCGAACTGCATCTGTGCACGCAGCTTGGCATCGAGCGCCGACAGCGGTTCGTCGAGCAAAAGCACCTTGGGCCGCATGACGAGGCTGCGCGCAAGCGCGACGCGCTGGCGCTGCCCGCCCGACATCTGGTCGGGCATCCGCGCCTCATACCCGCCGAGCTTGACGAGTTCGAGCGCCTCGGCGACGCGATCCTTCGCTTCGCCGCCCTTCACCCCTGCGATCTTGAGGCCATAGCCGACATTGTCGGCAACGCTCATGTGCGGAAAGACGGCATAGCTCTGGAAGACCATGTTAACGGGTCGCTTGTTCGGCGCGATGCCCGCCATGTCCTGCCCGTCGATAAGGATTTGGCCCTCGGTCGGCAGCTCGAACCCCGCAATCATTCGGAGGAGCGTGGTCTTGCCGCAGCCGGATGGACCGAGCAGGACGAAGAACTCGCCGGTAAGAATGTCGAGGTTCACATCGTCGACCGCAGTGACTTTGCCGAAGCGTTTGGACACGTTGCGGATCTGGATGATCGGCTTGGGCGCGTTGGTCATGATGCGGTCCTGATGGTTTTGCCGCCTCCGCGCAGGCGGAGGCCGCTGTCGGTCTTTCGTAGCGTCGCAGACTTCCGCTGCCAGCGGCCTTCGCCTTCGCGAGGGCGACGGACAAGACCGGGAAGTTGATGGGGAAGTCGCATCAATGCGTGTCCGCAATTGCTTTCACGCCCTGCAACTTGAGCGCAATGAAGGTCAGCACCACGGTCAGGATGATAAGCAGGGTCGAGGCCGCATTGACCTCTGGCGTCACCGAAAAACGGACCATCGAATAGACTTTCACCGGGAAGGTGATCGTGTCGGGGCCGCTGGTGAAATAGGTGATGACGAAATCGTCGAGGCTGAGCGTGAAGGCGAGAAGTGCCCCAGCAACGAGCGCGGGCTTTATGTGCGGGATCAGCACGTCGCGGAACACCTGCCATTCGCTCGCGCCGAGGTCTTTAGCAGCTTCCTCCTGCTCGCGGTTGAAGCTTGCGAGGCGCGATCGCACCACCATCGTTACGAAAGGAAAACAGAAGGTTATGTGCGCGATCGTGATCGCGCCGAGGTTGAAAGGCCAGATGAGATCGGTGGGCCAGTCGACGGCCGCGAAAAACATCAGGAAGGCGACGCCAAGGCAGATTTCGGGGACGATGATCGGCAGCGACACGGTGCCGTCGACGATTCCTTTCAGTGGAAAACGAAAGCGCCAGAGCATGATCGCGGCGAGCGTGCCAATGACGAGGCTCGCGAGTGTCGCGAGCGCGGCAATGGCGAGCGAATTGACGAGCGCCTCGACAAGCTGGTCGTTGCTGAGCGCCTTTTCATAATATTTGGTCGTGAAGCCGCGCCACACGACGTTCCGTTTGCTGTCGTTGAAGCTGAAGATCATCAGCACGGCTAACGGCGCGTAGAGAAAGACCATCACCGCGCCGACCCACAGCCGCATCCACAAGGTGCGGCTATATTCGAGCGGCGCGCGCGCGGCGCGGGCAAAAAGCGCCATCAGCGGACCTCCGGCACTTTGCGGCGCAGTGACTGCAGCGCGATCAGGATGAACATCGCATAGATGAGAAGAAAGGACAGCGCCGCACCGAAGGGCCAGTCGTTCGCCTTCTTGAACTGCCGCTCGATGACATTGGCGATCATCTGGCTGTCGGTGCCGCCCATCAGATCGGGGGTGAGGTAAGCGCCGAGCGCGGGGATGAGGGTAATCATCACCCCCGCGACGATGCCCGGCGCCGCGAGCGGCACGACGATGCGCATGATGGTACGGAAATGCCCGGCGCCAAGGTCGAGGCTCGCCTCGATCAGGCTGCGGTCCAATCGGTCGAGCGCGGCATAGAGTGGCAGCACCATGAAGGGCAGGTGGACATAGACAAGGCCGAAGACGACCGCGAAATTATTGAAGAGCAGCTCGACGGGCTCCCAAGTAGGAAGCGGCTCCAGACCGACGAGCGTCTTGACCCAGCTCGCCCCGCCCCAGAGCAGGCCGAGACCCTTGTTCGCGAACCCCTGCGTTCCGAGCAGCATCATCAGCGCATAGGTGCGGATGAGGAGATTGGTCCAGAAAGGCAGCATGATGCCCAGCAGCAGCCACGGCCGCCACTTTTCGCTCGCAAAGGTGATCGCCATTGCGACCGGAAAGCCGACGATCAGGCAGATGAGCGTCACCAGCGCCGCGACGGCGAAACTCTTGGCGAAGATGGTGACATAAAGCCATTCGGTCGCGCGCTTGTAATTGTCGAGCGTTCCCGAAATGTCGATATCCGTCAGGCCGCGGTTCTCGCCGAAGCTGTACAGCCAGACGATCGCCATCGGGACCAGGAAAAAGGCGACGACCCAGAACAAGGTGGGCAGCGATACCGCCGCGAACGCTCGTTTGTTCGTGCCCCAATCCTGTTCGGCCACCCCCCGATGCCCTTATCGAGGTCTAAGCTGCCCGGACCCGCGTGAACGCCTCTTCGTACAGCGGCTGCAACTCGGGGTTGAACTGCGCATATTCGCATTTCGCGAGCTTGTCCGCCGGCGGAAAGACGACCGGGTTGTTCTTGTAGCTGTCGGGCATCATCGCCTTCGTCGCCGCATTGGGCGTCGGATAGAGGATCGTCTCGGTGATATGCTTGTCGACCTCTGCGTCGAGGATATAGTTGATGAAGGCATGCGCGTTTTTCGGGTGCGGCGCGCCCTTCGGGATGCAAAGATTGTCCGAATTGAGCTGGCTGCCTTCGTTCGGAATGACGAAGTCGATATCGTCGTCCTCAGTCATCGCCTGCGCGATATCGCCATTATATTCGAGCACGACGTCGCAATCGCCCTTGAGCAGCAGATCCTGCCCGTCATCCTCATGGAATTTCTTCACATGGGGCTTTTGACGGATCATCATCGCCTCGATCGTCTTGATATCTGCCGGAGTGAGCTCGTTGACCGATTTTCCCAGATATTTGCCATAGAGGCGAAACATGTCGCCTGCTTCCGACAGCCAAGCGATGCGGCCGGCATATTCGGGACTGTCGAACAGCAGCTTCCAGCTGTCGGGCGTCGCCGATACCTTCGACTTGCGATAACCGATGCCGAGCGCGAGCCACGTGTAGGGCATCGAAAATTTGCGCTGCAGGTCATATTCGACGTTGATATAGGCTGGGTCGATATTGCGCTTGTTCGGAATCAGGCTGTGGTCGAGCGGCATCAGCATGTCGGCCTGGATCATCCGTTCGACGAAATCGTTCGACGGCACGATCACGTCATATCCGGGGTTGCCCGCCTTGAACTTCGCAAACAGTACGTCGTTGCTGTCGAACAGGTCCATCGTGACGTTGACGCCGGTCGCTTCCTTGAAATCGTCGAGCGTCGTCTCGCCAATATAGGTGTCCCAATTGTAGAAGTTGAGCTTGGCCTCTTCGCCATTGGCGAGCTTGGTACCGTCGCCTTTGCTGCAAGCGGCAAGCCCGCCGAAGCTGATCCCGACCGCCGCGACCCCCATCGCCTGCAACAGCGAGCGGCGCCCGCGGGTTTGCTTGATCAGTTCGTTCACGTCCATGACCGCCTCCCTGTGTGAAGACGCCAAGCTGACTCAAACGGCGGCGCTTGGGAAGGGTATATTTGCGCTGCACCACATATCTTTGAAATTATCATGCGTTACGCAGATACCAGTCGTAATCGAGCGCGGGGACGGCGGAGAAATAGCGGTCCTGCTCGACGCGCTTCACGATGCTGAACATATCGACGAACCGTGCACCCAGATAATCGCGCATCAGGTCCGACGCGTCAAATCGGTCGACCGCCGCGAACCAGTTCGACGGCGGCTTTTCGTCCCCGGCATTGTCGCGGTCATAGCCGTTGCCGACGACCGCCGGGCCGGGGTCGGTCTTGTGCGTCATGCCATGGTGCATGCCGGCGAGGACGGCGGCAACGGCGAGATAGGGGTTGGCGTCCGCGCCGCACGCGCGATGCTCGATATGACGGCTGGCGGGCGGTCCCGCGGGAATACGGAAGGACACGGTGCGGTTATTCACGCCCCAAGTCGGCGCGACGGGGGCGTAGCTGTTAGCCTTGAACCGGCGATAGCTGTTCGCATGCGGCGCAAAAAGCGCAAAGGCGTCGCTGACGCTGCCGATCATCCCGCCGATTGCGTGACGCAGCGCATCGCTGCCTTCGGTGTCGTTGCTCGCGAAGATGTTCGCGCCATCGGCGTCGTTCATCGACACATGGATGTGCATCCCGCTGCCCGCCTGTTCCGCAAAGGGCTTGGCCATGAAGGTCGCCTCCAGCCCATGCGCCTGCGCGATCGCTTTTACGAGCCGCTTGTACATGATCGCGTCGTCGCACGCACCAAGCGCGTCGGGCTTGTGGCGCAGCGTGATTTCGAATTGGCCTGGGGCGAATTCCGAAATCGCGCTTTCGAGCGGCAGGCCCTGCACATCGGTGGCGGCGTAGAGCGCGTCGAAAAAGGGCCGGAAGTCGTCGAGTTCGCGCAGGCCATAGACTTCGACATTGCGCGGCGTGTCGCGGCTGTAGGGCGGCCGGGCGGGCCGGATGGCGCCGTCGCGCGCCCGACGCGGATCGACGAGATAGAATTCGAGCTCGACCGCGACCACCGGGGTGAGCCCCTCGGCGGCAAAACGGTCGACGACGCGGCCAAGGACGTGGCGCGGGTCGAGGTCGTGCGGCGTGCCGTCGAGCTCGTAGAAGTCGACAAGGAACTGCGCAGCCTTGTCGCCGCCCCACGGCGTGCGCACGAGCGTTCCGGGGATCGGCTTCATCGACCGGTCGGCGTCTCCATCCTCCCAGACGAGGCCGGTTTCTACCGTATCCTGCCCGGTGATGTCGACGACGGTGATCGACCCCGGCATCATTCGGCCGCTCTCATAGACGGCAAGCACCTCGTGCTGACGCAGCCGCTTGCCGCGCGGGACACCGCCCATGTCGGTATAGATCATCTCGATCGAATCGACGTCGGGATTGGCCGCGAAAAAAGCCTCGGCCTCCGAGCGCGGCGCGATCGCGCCGGATGACTTCGACATGGATTAAGCTCCTTCACCCCAAGCGGTCGCGCAGCGCATACCAGAGCAGACCGAGCGTAGCGAGAGGGCGCCGCAGCCACCGCCCGCCGGGGAAGGGGCGCGATGGCAGGCTGGCGAGAACATCGAACCGCTCGGCGGTCCCCACCATCGCCTCCGCGATCAATTCGCCCGCGAGCGTCGTGACGAGCGCGCCATGCCCCGAAAAGCCGTGCGCAAAAAAGATATTTCCGTTTCGCCCGATATGGGGGAGGCGGTTCATCGTCACCGCAACCGCGCCGCCCCAGCCATAATCGATCGGCGCATCGGCGATGTGCGGGAATACCTCCGCCATGAAGGGGCGGACGAAGGCGGCAATGTCGCGCGGCGGCCTCTGCGAATAGCGCTCGCCGCCGCCGAAGATCAGCCGCTTGTCGGCGGAGAGGCGAAAATAGTTGAGCACGAACCGGCTGTCAGCGACTGCGGCGTCGCTGGGCAGAAGTTCGTGGGCATTCGCAAGCGGCGCGGTCGCGATATTATAGTTCATGATGGGCACGGTGTAGCGGCCGAGGTTGGGTTCGATCTCGCCGATCCAGCTATCGGTGGCGTCGATGATGAAGCGCGCATCGAGATCGCCCGGCGCGACGCGGCGCCCCTCGACAATCCGCACGCCAGCGGCTTCGGCAGCCTTCGCAAGGCCGATAACATAGTTGAGCGGATGGAAATGACCGCCGTGCGGATCAAAGATGCCGCCGTGATAGAGCGGGCTCGAAATATGCGCGTCCAGGCCAGCTTTTTCGACAACGTGCGTCGTATAGCCGAAGCGGCTCGCTCGATAATCTGCCTCGCGCCGTAGCGCGTCAAAATCGCCCGGCGTCCATGCAGCCTCCAGATGGCCCGCCTTCACATCGCAGTCGATGCCGTGCTTTGCGATCCGCGCCTTCACGCGATTGTCGCGCCAGCAGAGGTCGAACAGCGCATCGGCGCGCTCGCGCCCGAATTCGGCCTCCAGTTCGGATGCGGTCCAGCGAAGGCCGGGGATCAGCTGCCCCCCATTGCGCCCCGAAGCGCCGAAACCGATACGCTCGGCTTCGTAGAGAACAACCGAAAATCCGCGCTCCGCACATGCGAGCGCCGCGCTGACTCCTGTGAACCCGCCGCCGATGACCGCGACGTCGCACGCAATGTCGCCTTCGACGGGGGATGGGCGCCAAGGGCTGGCGGTGGCGGCGTAGTAGCTGGCGGCCAGCGGGTCGGACATGGTGAGCCGGCCTTCTATTTCCGTTCGCGTCGAGCGGAGTCGAGACGCCAAGCGGAAACGAGGGGCGTCTCGACTTCGCTCGACGCGAACGGGTGGGCCGGGGCAGGGGGCATCAAACCCGCATCAACAGATGTTCGCGCTCCCAGCTCGATACCACCGACTGGTAATTGAACAGCTCATGATCCTTCACCGCGAAATAGATTTCGAAGAAATCGTCCCCGAGCAGGTTGCGGACCTTTTTGCACGAACTGAACCGATCGAGCGCGGCCTCGAGCGTGCGGGGCAGGGTACGCGCGCGGTTATAGGCGCTGCCGGCGATCGGCTTGGGCGGGACCATCCGGTCGACCATGCCGATATAACCGCACACGAGCGACGCGGCGATCGCCAGATAGGGGTTGCTGTCGGCGCCCGCGAGGCGGTTTTCGATGCGGCGGTTGTGCTTGTCGGCAATTGGCACGCGAAAGCCGCAAGACCGGTTGTCGACCCCCCAATGAACGTTGATCGGCGCGGCGCTATCGGGACGCATCCGGCGAAAGCTGTTCACATTGGGTGCCCACATCGGCGAGATTTGCGGCATGAAGCGGATCAGCCCGGCAACGAAGCTGCGGAACTGCGCACTGTCGCGACCGTTCGCGGTCGCGAACAGATTGCGCCCCGTTTCGGCATCGACGACCGACTGGTGGACGTGCATCGCACTGCCCGGCTGTCCCGCCATCGGGTTCGCCATGAAGGTCGCATAGACCCCGTGCTGCTTCGCGACGTTGCGCACGACGCGCTTGAACAGGAACACCTCGTCGGCAAGCCGCAGCGGATCGCCGTGGATGAAATTGACCTCGAGCTGCGCGGCGCCCATTTCATGGATCATCGTATCGATATCGAGCCCCATCAGCTCGCAATCGTCATAGATATGGTCGATGATATCCTCATATTCATTCATCGCCTCCAGCCCATAGGGCTGGCTCGCAACCTCGGCGCGCCCCGACTGGCCGGTCGGCGGGGTCAGCGGAAAATCGGGGTCTGTGTTCGGCGACACCAGATAAAATTCAACCTCAGGCGCGATGATCGGGCGCCATCCTTTGGCTTCGTAGAGCGCGAGAACTTTTTTCAGGATCGTCCGCGGCGCAATGGATACTTCGCTGCCGTCGCCGTTGAACGCGTCGGCAATGACAAAGGCCGTCGGCGATTTGAACCCTGGCGCGATACAGATGGTGTCGGGGTCGGCGATCAATATCTTGTCAGGGTCCTTGTCCCAGATATCGTCGATATCCTCAGGATAATGGCCGTCGATCGTGCAGATGAAGACGCTGCCCGGGATGCGCAGCGTCTTGTCGTTGACCGACGACAGGAATTTCTTGGCAGGCAGGACCTTGCCGCGCTGCACCCCATTGATGTCGGGAACGATGCACTCGACCTCGTCGATATTGTGCTCGCTGATCCAGTGTTCCAGATTGATCGACATGGTCCCCCGATTGGGCAAAGCGCCCCCTGTTGAGTGCGCAGCCTATCGCGAAGCGTGGGGCGGCGCCAGAGGGGCAATTTTCCCGATTGTCAGCCGCTTGGCGGGCGGTCACAGTGGCGCGGCAATCAAAGCCGTAGGGAGCGCGCGATGAAGGGTGAGAATGATCCGCTGGCGTCCTTCTGGATGCCGTTCACCGCGAACCGCGCCTACAAGGCGCAGCCGCGCCAGCTCGTGTCGGCAAGCGGCATGTACTACCAGAGCGCCGACGGGCGGCAGATCCTCGACGGAACGTCGGGGCTATGGTGCAGCAATGCCGGGCATTGCCGCGCCGAAATCGTCGAGGCGATTACCAAGACCGCCGCAACACTCGACTATGCGCCGACCTTTCAGCTGGGCCATCCGTTACCGTTCGAACTTGCACAACGACTCGCCGCGCTGATGCCCGACGGGCTCGACCGGATTTTCTTCACCAATAGCGGGTCCGAGTCGGTCGATACGGCGCTCAAGATCGCGCTCGCGGCTCAGCGTGCACGCGGGCAGGGGACGCGCACGCGGTTGATCGGGCGCGAGCGCGCCTATCATGGCACCGGCTTCGGCGGGATCAGCGTCGGCGGGCTCGTCAACAACCGCCGCGCGTTCGGCGGCGGCCTTCCCGGCACCGACCATCTGCGCCACACGCACAATCCTGACTGCAACGCCTTTTCGCGCGGATTTCCGCAGCATGGCGCGGAGCTGGCCGACGACCTCCAGCGGCTCGTCGGCTTGCATGGTGCGGAAACGATTGCCGCGGTCATCGTCGAACCGATGGCGGGATCAACGGGCGTGCTCATTCCGCCGGTCGGCTATTTGCACCGGCTGCGCGACATCTGCGACCGTCACGGCATCATCCTGATTTTCGATGAAGTCATCACCGCCTTCGGGCGTGTCGGTGGGGCTACCGCCGCGAGCGAATGGGGTGTGACGCCTGACATCATCACCATGGCCAAGGGGCTTACCAACGCGGCGGTTCCGATGGGCGCAGTCGCGGTGAAGCGCGAACTGCACGACGCCGTGATCGAGAGCGTGCCGGGCGGGATCGAGCTTTTCCACGGCTATACCTATTCGGGCCATCCGCTCGCCGCCGCTGCCGGGCTTGCCGCGCTCGACGTCTATGAGCGCGAGGGGCTGTTCGAGCGCGCGCGCGAACTGGGTGCCTATTGGGAGGACGCTGCCCATTCCCTTAAGGTGGGGCGGCATGTCGTCGATATCCGTGCAATCGGACTCGTGGCCGGTATCGAGCTGGAACCGCGACCGGGCGCACCGGCCGCCCGCGCGACCGAACTTTTCCATGCCGCGTTCGACAACGGTCTGCTGATCCGCGCAACCGGCGATATCATCGCATTGTCGCCGCCGTTGATCGTCGAAAAGGCGCAGATCGACGAGATGTTCGGTAAACTTGCGGAGTTGGTCGAGCGGATCGACTAGTTTTCGGTTGCGAGTCGAAAGACGACCGAGACCGTCGTCCCCTTGCCGATTTCGCTCGCAATATCGAGCTGCCCCTGATGGCGCTCGCTGATGTGTTTGACGATCGCCAGGCCAAGGCCGGTTCCGCCGACCGACCGGCTTCGGGCCTCATCGACGCGATAGAAACGTTCGGTCAGGCGCGGAATATGGTCGGCTTCGATGCCGTCTCCTTCGTCGACAACCGACAAACGCACCCGCGTCCCTTCGCGTGCAAGCTTGACCGTCACCGGCGTGCCGGGACGGCCATATTTCATCGCGTTGGTGATGATATTGTGCGCAAGCTGGCTGAGCTGCGCTTCGTCGCCGAATATCGGCTGCTCGGCGTCGCCCAGTTCGGCAACGATGTCCCGCGCGCGCGGTTGGTCGCTTTCGCGCAGCTGCGCCACGGTTGCCCCCGCAACGACGCGCAAGTCGATTGTCGCAGTGGGGCGGCGAAAACGGTCCGCCTCGACGCGGGAAATCGAAAGCAGGTCCATTACCAATTGCTGCATCCGTCGCGCCTCGCGGTCGATGATCGAAAGGAAGCGGTGGCGGGTGGGACCGTCGTCTTCGCCGTTCATATCCTGCAGCGTTTCGACATAGCCGAGGATCGCGGCGAGTGGTGTGCGAAGCTCGTGGCTGGCATTCGCTACGAAATCGGAGCGCATGCGGTCGGCGGCGTCGATCGCCGAGCGGTCGGACAGGAAGATGATCCGGTCGGTGCCCGACAGCTTGGCGATTCGCATCGTCCAGCGCTGACCGGGGCGCGGAAAATCGGCGAGGCTCAGCGTCTCGACGGGTGCGGCATCGGCAAGACGCGACAGCCAGTCGGTTGCCGCCGGGTGGCGGATCGCGGTGCGGATGTCGGCACCGACGATATGCCGGCCGAGCAGCTTGATTGCCGCGTCGTTCGCGATGGTCACGATGTTTGCCGCCGTCCCCAGCAGAGGTTCTTTTTCCTGGTCGGCCCATTGGGCGAAATCGGGATGGTGCAGCAGCGAGCGCGGCGGGAGAACGACGGGTTCGGTATTCACCTGTACTCGTGCGTCGGAAACTGGCGCGGCAAGGGTGCTGTACAGCACGGCAACGGCCGCGATCGCGGTGATCGTCAGAATCGTGATCGACAGCGCATCCCCGCCGACCATCGCCGCGAAAAGCGCGGCTATGGCAATCATTGTCAAAGCGGCGACGAGACTGGACAGGCGGTCGAACATCCTGCCTTGTGCCTTAAACGATGCCACGTCGCCCGCAAGCCCGTTCGCACCGCTAACGATTCTTCGCCCAAGCGTCCCAAAGCGGGAAGCGGCCGCGTCCGGAGCGGTCTTTGCCTTTTCCTCGTCCGGCCATTGGGTTAAGCGTCAATCATGAAAAGTCACGATGATCAGGCGAACAATGCGCAGGAGGATGCGGGCGAAGCCGCGCCTTCGCGTCGTCGCCTGCTCATTCTCGGCGCGGCAGGCGCTTCGGCGGCGATGACGATCCGACCTGCCTTTGCGCAGACCGCGGTATCGGTGATGAATTGCCAGATTCCGGTCCCGGGTCCGGGTGGCGCGGGGCAATATATCGATGCCGGCGGCCGATTGGTGCCGCCGGGAACCAAAGGCGCCTTTCAAGGCGCCCCTCGCCCGTTCACCGGCGAAGAGGTCAAGCGCGCATTTCGCGGCCAGACGCTGCCCGGCGCGACCTACAATCAGTCGCAGGCCTATCTGCAATATATCCGGCGCTTGCAGGCGGGGCAGAGCGGCTTTACCTGTTTCGCATCGATCCAGATGCCGCGCTGATCATCGCTCCCCCGATCATGCGATGCGCGCCATCGCAGACAAAGGGACAAATGTGAAACTTGCTTCGCTCAAGCATGGCCGCGACGGTCGGTTGATTGTCGTATCGGATGACCTCGCCTGGTACGCCGACGCTACGCGGATTGCGCCGACCATGCAGGCCGCGCTCGACAATTGGGCCGACGCTGCCCCCCGGCTCGCTGCGCTGGCCGAGGATCTGAACCATGACGCGATCCCGAAAGAACGCTTCCACGAGCGCGACGCCGCCTCGCCATTGCCGCGCGCCTATCAATGGGCCGACGGCAGCGCCTATGTGAACCATGTCGCGCTCGTGCGGCAGGCGCGCGGGGCAGAGATGCCCGAGAGTTTCTGGCACGATCCGCTGATGTACCAGGGTGGCAGCGACGCTTTCCTGGCGCCGCGCGACCCGATCCCGCTCGGCGATCCCGCGTGGGGCTGTGACATGGAAGCCGAAGTTGTCGTCGTCACCGGCGATGTTCCTGCCGGGATCGACGTGGCGACGGCGCGCGAACATATCCTGCTGGTCGGCTTGACCAACGACGTCTCCCTTCGCGGCTTGATTCCGGGCGAACTGGCCAAGGGGTTCGGTTTTTTCCAGTCGAAGCCGTCGAGCGCGATGTCGCCGGTGTTCGTGACGCCGGAATCGCTCGGCGATCGGTGGAAGGACGGAAAACTGCACGGTACCTTGTGCGTTGATCTGAACGGCGAGCCATTGGGGCGCGCCGATGCGGGCGTCGACATGACCTTCGATTTCGGCGCCCTGATCGCGCATGCTGCAAAAACGCGCAATCTGGGTGCGGGAACGATCATCGGATCTGGCACGGTGTCGAATCGCGACAGCGATGGCGGACCGGGCAAACCAATCGCGCAGGGCGGGCTGGGATATAGCTGCCTTGCCGAAGTGCGAACGGTCGAAACGATTCTGGAAGGCGCGCCAAAGACGCCGTTCATGCAAAAAGGCGATACCGTCCGCATCTGGATGGATGACGAGCGTCATCACAGCATCTTCGGCGCGATCGAACAGCAGGTTGCTTAAGCAAGAAAAAGGGGGCGGATGTTGGTCCGCCCCCTTTTCCGTTTCCTGCAAAGCTTTTGATTTAATTGCCGCTGCCTCCAAAGGCGCCGCCCGACATCGCGTCGCTAAGCGAACAGGCCGCCGGGCCGAGAATGACGATGAACAGGCACGGCAGGATGAAGAGGATCAGCGGAACCGTCATAATTGCCGGCAGGCGTGCAGCCTTTTCCTCGGCGCGCATCATGCGCTCGTTGCGGAACTCGGCCGACAGGACGCGCAGCGCGCTGGCGAGCGGCGTGCCGTATTTTTCGGTTTGGATCATCGTGGTGACGACGCCCTTCACCGAGTCCAGATTGACGCGATAAGCGAGATTCTCGAACGCCTGCCGGCGCTCGGTCAGGAAGCCGAGTTCGATCGACGTGAGCGCAAATTCTTCGCCCAGTTCGGGGTAGGCGCGGCCAAGCTCTTTGGCGACGCGTGAGAACGCGGCGTCGACGGTCAAACCGGCCTCGGCGCAGATGACCAGCAGGTCGAGCGCGTCCGGCAGGCCCTTGCGGATGGCGTCGGTGCGCTTCTGCCGCTTGTTGTCGACAAAGAGGTCCGGCGCCTTGTAGCCGAGAATGAGCGCAGCCATGGTCGCGCCCGATCGCTTCATCGACGACAGCTCGGGCCACATCTCGAGGCCATAAATGAGGAATGCGGCGAGTCCGCCGAACACGATTGGCAGAACAAGGCGACCAAAGATCACGGCAACAGCCAGATCCTTCGACCGGATGCCGGCCTGTGCCAGCTTTTGCTGCACTTCCTTGATCTGCTCTTCCTGAAGCACCTGCAATTTGCCCAAGAAGGTCCGCATGCGGTCTGCGGTCTGATTTTTGCGAACAAGCTTCGCGCGGCGTTTCGTCGTCGAGGCGGTGATCCCGGCCTTCAGTTGTTCGCGCCGCTCGTTGAGCGCCTTGACGCGCTTGGTCATCGGGTTCCGAACGGTCACGGCGCCATAGATGGCCATGGCCACTGCAAAAACGCCGACGGCAGCAAGCATCGTGGCGGCCCACACGACATCAACACCCATTACGGTCGGGCCCGACTGCGCTCCGGTGAAGGCGGCAAGAATGAGGTTGTTGGTCATTTCAGCGCGCCCTTCAGATTTCGAAACTGATCATTTTTTTCATGATGAAGGCGCCGATGCTCATCCATACGAGTCCGCCAAGACCAGTCACAATCAGCCGTTCTTCAGAGAAGAAGCCTGCCAGATAGTCGGGGTTCATCATCCAGACGATGCCAAACACGAAGAAGGGCAGCGCGCCGACGATATAGGCGGACGCCTTGGCTTCGGACGACATGGCCTTGATCTTCAGTTTCATTTGCGCACGCTTGCGCAGCACGTCGGAAAGGTTGGCCAGCGTTTCAGCGAGGTTGCCGCCCGTCTCCCGCTGAATCGCGATGGTGATGCAAAAGAACTGGAACTCGGGCGTGCCGAGCATATTGGCCGATTCTTGCAGTGCGGCTTCCATGGTGTTGCCGATACGGATGCGCTCGACCACGCCCTTGAACTCTTCGCCCACCGGTCCCGGCAACTCCTGGCTAACAACCTGGAATGTTTCCGTGACGGGCAAACCCGATTTCAGGCCGCGAACGCACAAATCGATGGCGTCGGGAAAGCGTGTGTTGAACGCCGCAACACGTTTCGCGATGAGCCTGCCGAGATACCAATAGGGGCCCCCTACGCCGACGAAGACGCCAACGAGCAAGGCCAACGGAAGTGGAGTGCGAAGCATCAGCAACAGCCCTGCCGCGACAACGAACCCTCCCATCGTCGCGAAGGTATATTGGCTAAGCGTCCACGGCTTTCCCGTCCGGCGAATCCGCAGTTCCATCAATTCGCGACGGGGTACGAGGCTCGACAGCATGGCATTGGTGTCGCCGGAGCCGGTCTGAATCGTTTTGCGCATCTGGGCCGCGACCACCGCTTCGGTCGACGCGGCGTGGCGATCCTTGACGGTGGCGAGCCGACGCGTCTTTGCCTTCGCAACCGAGGGGCCGCCAAGCAGGATGACGAGCACGACAAAGGCCAGAAAGGCGGCGGCGATGATAAGGATCACTGAAAGGTTCATGGTCGGCTTTCGTCCACTTCGGTGCGGGGTTCAGCCGGCGCGCGCGTGGCGCGCACCGCTCAAACTTACTTTGCGCCTTTTTTGGTCATCATTCCGCCGAGGCCGCCGAGCTTGCCGAGAAGCGAGCTGCCCGATTTCCCTTTCGCGGCGGCCGGGGCTTCCTCGACCTCGCTGTCGGCACCGTCGAGGATCAGGCGCATCAGATTCGTCCAGACCTGGCTCGCCTTGGTTCCCTTGCAGATTTCGGCGTAGGATTTGCCGAGCTTCGCGGCCTGGCTGACGAGCTTGGGATCGAACGGAATGGTGATGTCGACCTGGCGCTCGATGGAGGATTCAAACTCCTTGCGCGACAGTTCGCCAACGGCGTTCTGGAATTTGTTGGCAACCAGAACGATGCGTGCGCCCGGAACATTCTGTTTGAACCACGAGAGCAGGCGGATCGTGTCGCGCGCCGATGCCAGCGTCACGTCGCTGACGAGCAGGATCGTGCCCGCTTCCGACACCAGGTGCGGGAAGGGAATGAGAACCTGACGCGGGATATCGACGATCGTCATTTCGAAGGCGTTGCGCAACTCTTCCTCGAGTTGGAAGAACGCAGAGCCGTCGGTCATCACCGGCTGATGGATCGGCGCTTCGGCTGACAGCAGGCTGAGCTTGTCCGATGCACGAACCATTGCTCGTTCGATGAAGAGGCCGTCAATACGGCTGGGATTGTCGATTGCGTCGATCAGCCCGCGGCCCGGTTCGAGGTCGAGCGTTAGCGCGCCGGTACCGAAATGCACGTCGAGATCGAGGAGCGCCGTCTGGCGCTCGGCCTGCTCGCTCATCGCCCAGGCGAGCGACGTCGATACCATCGAAGCGCCCACGCCGCCGCGCACGCCGACGACTGCCATCATATGATGCGGCTTGTCGTCGTGCATGTCGGCATGTTTTGGCGCCGACAGGATCGCCTGGGCCGTCGTCAGCGATTCGCGGACCTGGTCGAGCGAAAGCGGTTTCAGGAGATAGTCCTGGATCCCGCTCGAGAGAAGGTCGCGGTAAAGGCGTACGTCGTTGACCTGACCGGCGGCGATCACGACCGTTCCGGGCTCGCAGACCTCGGCAAGCGCGTTGATGTCGTTGATCGGGTCGCCCGACTCCGACATGTCGACGAACAGGATGTTCGGGCTTGCGGAGACCGACAGCGACTGGACCGCGTTACGAAGGCCGCCCTTGTTGCACTTTTCAATCGGCCAACCCATGTCGCCCGCGGCGACACGGATCAGATCGAGCGTCTCGTCGTCGCAGACAAAGGCATTAAACGGATCGCGCAATCCTGCTGCTTTGAAAGGAGCGTTCACTGGCCACCTCCGTTGCTGGTCGACTCGCCCTGCAGTTCGCCGGCGCCGGTCTGGGGTTTCGTCCGATAGGTGTTGATCGCGCGTGTTGCTGCGGCGGGATCGCTGCGTTCGCTGCGCGTGCCCTTGATCAGGTCGTTGGGGTCCGCGACCATCGCAGCAAGATTGCTGTTGGTCGCGCAGCCATAGTTGGCCGAGGTCGCGTTGTTATAGTTGAGCGACGATTTGCTCGACCAGTCGGGGCAGCCCGGAACATGTGCCGACGCCCGGGTCACGACGACGCGGACATGGCCTGCCGGAACGGCACCCGTCGTGACCGGCACCTCGTTGCTCATCAGCAAGCCGCGACGTTCGACCATCGACCGGATCGTCGCTTCGGCTCCGCGCGAGCCATAGAGCGACGGGTCGTCGATAGCGATGCGATCGCCATAGCGGATACCGAGCGCATCGAACCAACCGGCGAGGCGGCCCTGTTCGCTCGGAGCCATCTCGCCATTGGCGGCGGCGACGTCGAACTGGAAGATGCTGTTGCGGACGACAGGCTGGTGAACCGAGTCGAGACTGCGGTTGCTGTTGCCGGCACCGGTACAGCCTGCAAGCGACGTGGCCAGTGCCAGAGCCGTCAAAGTTGCGATATTTTTCATAACCTGCTCCTCAGAACCAGCGCATCACTTGAAGTTGAAACCGGGCGAGGCATCGCCCGCGCCGCCGCGTGGCCGGTCCGCATCGACTGCTGACGTTTCAAGGCGCGGCTTGGGCCGCTCGCCACCGCTCACACCGTCGCTCTGCTGTCCGATCAAAAGACGCGAAAGATCGTTGGTGTTCTGGAATGCGTCGGTCGGCAGCTTGATGTCGTTCGCCGATACCGGCTGCACCAGATAAGGCGTCACGACGATGACGAGTTCGGTTTCGCCGCGGCGGAAGCTGTCCGATTTGAACAACATGCCGAGGATCGGCACGTCGCCAAGGCCGGGCATCTTGTCGATGGCGCCGATCGAACGGTTGTTCATCAGGCCGGCGATCATGAAGCTTTCGCCCGACCCGAGTTCGACCGTCGTTTCGGCGCGGCGGATCGTCAGGGCGGGGATTTCGAACCCGTCCATGCGGATGGCACCTTCGGTCGACAGTTCCGACACTTCGGGACGCACGCGCAGGCTGATCCGGCCGTTCGACAGGACCGTCGGCGTGTAAGCGAGGCTGACGCCGTATTTGCGGTATTCGATCGTCGTCCCGGCGAAGTTGCCCGGGATCGGGATGGGAAACTCGCCGCCGGCAAGGAAGTCGGCGGTCTCGCCGGATATTGCCGTTAAGTTGGGCTGAGCGAGCGTCACGACCATGCCCGAACGCTCGCCAAGGTCGAGCGAGGCAATCAGATCGATGCCAAACAGGCGTCCGGCGCCGCCGATCGAATTGACGTTGGCCGGCTGGTTAAACCGATAGCCCGTCGTGCCCGCGGGAAGCGGCGGATCGCCTTCGCCCGGGAAGAGGATTTCGCCGGCGGTGCGGCCGCGTGAAATGCTGCCGAGAAAACCGTTGCCCAGCACGCCGTCGCGGTCGCGGGTCACGATATTGCCGCTGATTTCCTTGACGAGCGTCCGGTTCACCTCCGCAATGCGAACCTGCAGGTTGACCTGCAGCGGCGTCGCGGTGCGGAGGCGCGAGAGAACCTTGGTGTCTTCGCCGACGAAAGCCTGAACGAGACGTTCGGCCTCGGCGGCGTCGTCAGGCGACTGGACGGTCCCGGTGAGCAGGATCAGCCCGTTCATCGTGTTCGACGCGATATTGGCGTCGGGCATCGCGAGCGACAGCATCTGGTCGATCGTTTCGATGTTGTTGCCGACGCGTGCAACGGTCGAATAGACGACCCGGCCGCTCGCGTCAGTCGCATAGATGCTCGTTTCGCCCGGTGCCTTACCGAAAATGTAGAGCTGGCGGTTCGAGCGGACCTGGACGTCGGCCACCTTGTCATCCGCGACGAAGACATCCTTCATCGCAGCCGGGAGGCTGATCAGGCGGCCGCGTCCGACCGACAGGTCGATGCTGCTGCTCGCATTGTGCGTGGCCTGGGCGATAGCCGGGCCGGCTGGGGCGGCGACCAGCGTCGCGGCGACCAGGCCAACGGCCAGGGTACGCGCGAGTGCCGCCGCTTTGAAATTGGCTTTGCTGTTCATCTTACTTACCCCCAACCGGAACTTCGGTCACCTTGTCACCGCGCGTGATCCGCACGGTCGGGCCGCTGGGAATTGCGGCGGTGCCGCCATTGGACTGCGGCGACCCATATTGCTGCTGCGGCTGCTGCGGACGCTGGGTCACACGGCCGCGGACGGGCACCCAAAAGCGCGACACGTCGCCACCCGTCGTTGCTGATGCCCGGTTCGAGGTCGGGCGCGCAGCGGCGGCTGCCAGCATCTTCTTTTCGGCAGTGGTGCCACCGCCGGCAGGCACGTTGATCTCACCCGAGGCGATGGCCGCGTCGAGTTCGCCAGCGCTTTCGGCGAGCGGGCGCAGTGCGAGGGACAATTTGCCCATGTTCTGCGCGACCGCGATCTTCTCGGCGATTTCCGAGGTAGCCTCGAGCGTCACCGAGCCAAAGGTGCGGACCGGAGTCTTGCCCGTTTCGTCTTCGGCGTCATAGCGCTGGTCGGTCGCGAGGACGCGGACGTTGCGCACGATGGTCTCGGCGGTGAACAATTGCTTGTCCGGGTAATTGCCGCCCTCTTCGATCTCGATTTCCTGCGCAAGCACGACATCGACGCGGTCGCCCGGGAAGACGAAGCCGGCGACGCCCTGTTCCTGCGACACCTTCACAGTGACGGCGCGCATGCCGGCGCCGAGCGCTGCGGCAAGGAAGCCACGATCGTCGGGATGGACGAGCGCACCCTGCGTGAGCGGCTGGCCCGCGGTGATCGGATAGCGCACCACCGTGCCGACCAGCGTGTTCACGTCGGTCTTTTCCTTCAGGAAGTAGGCCTTTTCGACCAGTTCCTTGGGCCAGGGCTGGAAACGGAAGCTATCGGGGCCGATGATCGTGCCGACGGGCAGTTGCCGCGTCGCGACGAGGATCATCGGTCCGTTGATTTCCGGCGCTGCGGCCGCTCGGGCCGCCGGAGCAGAGGCTCCACGCATCATCTGATTGACCCCGAATGCGGCGCCGATGGCGATCACCAGCGCGCCGACGATCAGCATAATCTTTCGCGTATCCATGACGATTTTTCGCCCTCCTGCACTCACCAGAGACGGCCGTGCTTGCCCTCAGGACAGACCGATAGCCTGAAAGTGGTTAAGATATTGTTGGTGAAGCGCCCAAAGCCCTGCGGCAGCGATGGCAACGCCGTATGGAACCTCTACGGACTTGTCGGACGGGCGTAATTTGCTGTGAACGAGCATGACGGCCGACAAGATGCCGCCGCCGACCGCCATCACGGTGAGCGCCTCGAGAAACAGGTTCACGGGAATCCAGAGCATCACGCCGCCGATCATCTTGACGTCGCCGCCGCCCATTGCGCCGAAAGCGAAGAGGCCGACGAAAATTGCGAAGACTGCAAGCGCGGCTCCGATCTGGATCGGAATTTCGGGCCAGAGCGCTAATCCCGACACGGCCCAGAAGGGAATGGCGAGGAGCGCGATTGCTGCGTTCAGCCGGTTGGAAATGGTGCGCGACCGGACATCGCTTATTGCCGCCGCGATCATAAGTGCCGCGAGCGCGAGCATTAGTGCGATCGAGAGGATGCCGCTTTCCATCGGCTTTGTCCTACGCAGCATGGCTTACCAAATAGTAACCATGTCTGCCGCGCGGCTTGCAATTCCGCGCTTGGTCGATATGCGGACGGGCAATGACGTCCGCTCTTCCTTCGTCCATCGACGTGCTGATCGTCGGCGCCGGGATTGGCGGCGCAAGCCTGGCAGCGGCCCTCGCGCCCCATCGCCGCGTGATGATGATCGAGCGCGAAGACGCGCCGGGCTATCATGCGACCGGACGCTCGGCAGCTTTTTGGCACGAGAGCTATGGCGGCGTACGCGTCCAGCCCCTGTCGGCCGCCTCCTTCGCTCTGCTCGACGCACCGCCGCCCGATTTTTCGGAGCACGGCTTTCTCTCGCCCCGCGCTGCGCTGACCATCGGGCAGCGCGAGGAGTGCGCCGCGGTTGACGCTTTCGTCGCTGAATTTGCCGAGCAGGGCGTCGATGTCATGCGCCTCACCGGTGCAGCAGTAGCAGACAGGGTCGCGGGTATCCGGCCCGAGTGGACCGAGGCGGCTTTCGAGCCCGCGTGCAGCGACATCGACGTCGGCGGGCTGCATGCGGCCTATTTGCGCGCCGCTAAACGCGCCGGAGCGCTGCTGGCCCCGCGCAAGAAACTTGTGTCGGCGCGTTGGCTCGGTGACCGGTGGGAGGCGAGCGTCGGCGGCGAGAAACTCGAGGCCGCCGTCATCGTCAACGCGGCCGGGGCATGGGCCGACCGGGTGGCAGCAGTATGCGGCGCGAAACCCGTCGGAATCCAGCCCTATCGCCGGACCGTGATGCAGTTGCGGCTCGGTGTCGCGACACCGGCCGACCTTCCCCTGATTATCCACGTCGGCGGCGATTTCTATTTCAAGGGTGTCGGTGAGGGACGGGTGTGGCTCAGCCCGCATGACGAAACCGCCACCGACCCGTGCGATGCCGCACCGGAGGAGCTCGATGTCGCCGTCGCCATCGACCGGATGCAATCGGTCGTCGACTGGCCCATTGCCGCAGTCGAACGCAAATGGGCGGGACTGCGCAGCTTTGCGCCCGACCGTATTCCGGTATTCGGCGCTGATCCGCATCAGGAGGGCTTCGTCTGGTGCGCGGGGCAGGGCGGCTTCGGTATCCAGACCTCGCCCGCAATTGGTGCACTTCTTGCGGCCCAATTGGGAGCGCCGCTTGCCGACGGACCGATTGCTTGCGTCGATGCTTCGCCATTTTCGCCGTCCCGGTTTGGCTGAGCCGCAAGCGGCGGGGTTGCGCGACCGGACGCGATGCCTAGGATGGCTGCGTTGCGCCACCGTCCGCGCGACATGACCAGCGGAGAATGACATGGCCCATTATTTCGAGATCAAGAAGAACAAGGCCGGCGAGTTCGTTGCCTATTTCAAGTATAACAGCGAAACCATCTTCTGGACCGAGGGCTATTCGAGCAAGGCCTCGGCAGTGAACGCCATCGAATCGATCAAGAAAAACGGACCGGGATCGGACACTCGCGAAGCCGAATGAGGCTTCGCGGCTAGCGACGCCCTGCTATCGCCAGCGCTGCGTCGCTGGCCAGCTTGTCGGCCAGTTCATTGTCGCCGTGGCCGGCGTGACCCTTGACCCAAAGCCATTCGATCTGGTGGCGCGCGGCTTCGGCGACCAGCCGCTGCCACAGATCGGCATTGGCCACGGGCTTCTTTGCAGCCGTCTTCCAGCCGTTGCGCTGCCAGCCATGCACCCATTTGGTGATGCCGTCGCGGACATAGACGCTGTCGGTCGACAATTCGACGCGGCATCCGCGCTTGAGCGCTGCCAGTGCCTCGATCGCCGCCAGCAATTCCATCCGGTTGTTCGTCGTGTCGGCCTCGCCGCCGGAGAGCGTCTTGACGACATCGCCCCAGCGCAGAACCGCGCCCCAGCCACCGGGACCGGGATTGCCCTTGCAAGCCCCGTCAGTCGCAACGATCACCGTTCGCTTGCTATCCGTGGTCATATACCAACGAACAGTTCGGCCGCGTCTTCGGCCTGATACCGGCGCAGGCGTGCAAGGAAGGGGGCAGGGTCTTTCCGGGTAACAAGGGCATCGGCGGGCGTGTGGACCCAGTCGTGCGCACGCGTAAGCAGGAAGCGCAGCGCCGCGCCGCGCGCGAGCAGCGGCAGTGCCGCGACTTCCATGTCAGTCAGGCAAATTTCCTCTGCATAACCTCGCATCAAGGCGCCGGCACGCGCCAGGTTGCAGTTCCTGCCGTCGTCCGAAAACGTCCAGGAGGCATGGGTGACGGCGACGTCATAGGCGCGAAAGTCGGTGGCGGCGAAGTAGAAGTCGATCAGCCCGGTCACCCGGTCGCCGAGCATGAGCACATTGTCGGGAAAGAGGTCCGCATGGATGACATGCTTTGGCAGGTCGCTCGGCCATTCGCGGTCGAGAAGGTCGAGTTCGGCGTCGACGACGGCCTGCAACCCCGGAATCACGACATCGAGATTGCCGGTGGCGGAGGCGACTTCACGCCAATGCTCGCGGCCCATGCTGTTGGCGCGCGTGCCGCCAAAGTCAGCCACGGCGCGGTGCATGGCGCCGAGCGCGGCGCCCGCCGACGCGCATTGCGCCGGGCTGGGATGCGTCAGCGATATGCCTGACAAAAATTGAATGATGCACGCGGCGCGCCCCGAAATGCGCTGAATCGCATCACCGCCGCGATCGCGGATCATCGCCGGGACCGGGCAATGTTTTTCGGAAAGATGGGCGAGGAGGTCGACGAAAAAGGGCAGATCGCCCTCGCTGACGCGCTTCTCGTAGAGCGTGAGGATGAAGCGCCCGCCAGTGGTTTCGAGCAGGAAATTGCTGTTCTCGACGCCCTCGGCGATTCCCTTGCACGACAACAGCGTCCCGATGTCGTAGCGGGCGACGAGCGCGGCAAGGTCGTCGGGATCGACGTCGGTATAGACCGCCATCAGTTAGCCGCCGGCTCGAGCCCGCGCGGCAGCTTGAAGACCATATTTTCTTCCGCCGTGACGACGACTTCCTCGGTGAGCGGGCGGAGCGCAGCGACAGCCTCGATGATCTCGCGTACCAGTTCTTCGGGTGCACTGGCGCCCGCCGTGATGCCAAGCGTCGCGATGTCGGCAATCCAGGCGGGGTCGATGTCGGTCCCTCGCTGCACCAGATGCGCCGGAGTGCCCAGTCGCTCTGCCACCTCGACGAGGCGCAGGCTGTTCGAGCTGTTGGGAGCGCCGATCACGATCATGCGATCGCACAGGCCCGCGATGGCCTTCACGGCCTCCTGCCGGTTCGACGTGGCGTAGCAGATATCTTCCCCGCGTGGTCCGGCGATCGTCGGGAACCGGTGCTGCAGCGCGGCAACGATATCGCGCGTATCGTCCACCGACAGCGTCGTCTGGGTCAGGAAAGAGAGCGCGTCGGGATTCTGCGGGGATAGTCGGGCGACGTCGTCGACCGATTCCACCAATGTCATTGCGCCTTCGGGCAATTGACCCAGCGTCCCTACAACCTCGGGATGACCGGCATGGCCGATGAAGATGATGTGTCGACCGGCTTCGTTCGCGCGCTCGGCCTGCCGGTGGACCTTGGACACCAGAGGGCAGGTTGCGTCGATATATTCCAGCCCGCGCGCCTCCGCCTTGGCAGGAACGGCCTTGGGCACGCCGTGGGCGCTGAAAACGACCGGGACGCCGTCGGGCACCTGATCGAGCGATTCGACGAATATCGCGCCCTTGGCGCGCAGCGTGTCGACGACATAGCGGTTGTGGACGATTTCGTGCCGGACATAGACCGGCGCCCCGAAGCGCTCGATCGCAAGCTCGACGATACGGATCGCCCGGTCGACGCCCGCGCAAAACCCGCGCGGCGCCGCAATCAACAGCTTCAGTTCGGCCGCCGTGCTGTGGTCGGCATGTATCGAGGACAGGGGAGCGTTCATGATGCAGGCGCTCTAGCGCAGCGCGGCATATCGGGTAAAGCGGCTTCGCACCGTTGCGCCGCGTTCATCCCCCCGATAAGAAGCGGCGCGCATGAAGCGGTCTCGACCGACCCGCTGCGCTCGCGCCTGTTTGGAAAGCCCGATTATCATGATGTCCATTTCGATTGCCTCCCGTAAGTTTCTGACCCTGTTGTTCGGCACGGCAGCCGTTGTCACCGTCACCGGGTGTGCGCGGGACAATGAAATCGAAGTGGCGGGCGGCGTCGGCATCACAGCGACGCGGAGCGCTTGCCCCGCCGTTGCTGTGCCGATGCACACGGGCGACATCACCTTGTTCGATCCGGCGAACAGCCGCGACGCGAGCGCCATCGACATCGTCGCGACGATCACCAATGTGACGCAGCAGTGCAACGACCAGGGCGAGAAAGTATATCAGCTTGCCAGTTTCGACGTGGTCGCGACGCGCCGTGATGCTGGCCCCGCACGTTCGGTTACCCTGCCTTATTTCGGAACCGTCGTGCAGGGCGGCACCGCGGTCGTCGCAAAGCGTTTGGGGCAGGTAACGGTCACTTTCCCCGAAGGGCAGGTGCGCGGGACCGGACGCGGCGAGGCGTCGGCCTTTGTCGATCGCGCCGCCGCCACGCTGCCCGCCGACATTCAGGAACGCATCACGCGCCGCCGCCGCGCTGGCGATCAGGACGCCGCGATCGACCCGCTGAGCCTTCCGGAGGTTCGCGCCGCGGTGCAGCGCGCGAGTTTCGAACTTCTTGTCGGCTTTCAGCTGACGCAGGAACAGCTCGAATATAACGTCCGACGATAATCTCGCGGCGCCGCATGGCGTTCGCATCCATACAGGCCCTGCGCGCCGTTATGGCGACGCAGGGCTTTTCGCATGTTCCAAGCTGCGCTAGGCCGCGCCAGCCTTTTTGACCGAAGATAGGATCACCCGTGACCCTGTTCCGCCGCTTTTCAGACCATATCGCTTCGGCGCTCGACGCCATTGCGGCGCGCGATGCGATCCCTGCGGGGCTCGACCGCCGCGCGATCAGCGTCGAACCCCCGCGCGATCCCGCGCATGGCGATGTTGCAACGAACGCCGCCATGGTGCTGAGCAAACCGGCCGGAATGAACCCGCGCGCGCTGGCCGAATTGCTGGCGGCTGAGCTCGTCAGCGTTGCCGAGGTCGAGGAGGCCAGCGTCGCCGGTCCCGGCTTTATCAACCTCCGCGTGTCGGCCGACAGCTGGCGCGCCGAACTGGCTGCCATTCATGGCGATGGCGACGATTATGGCCGCTCGAAAATGGGTGAAGACCGCTGCGTTAATGTCGAATATGTTTCGGCAAATCCCACCGGTCCGATGCATGTCGGGCATTGCCGTGGCGCAGTCGTCGGCGATGCGCTGGCGGCGCTGCTCGAATTCGCCGGGCATAAGGTCGTCCGTGAATATTATGTCAACGACGCAGGAGCGCAGGTCGATGTTCTCGCCCGGTCCGTGCATATGCGCTACCGCGAAGCGCTCGGAGAAGATATTGGCGCCATTCCCGAAGGGCTGTATCCGGGCGACTATCTGAAGCCGGTCGCTGCGCGGCTTGCGACAGAATATGGCGACCGCTTCGTCGGCGCACCCGAACGCGCGTGGCTCGGTCTGTTCCGTGCCGAGGCCGTGAGCGCGATGCTCGACATGATCCGCGCCGACCTCGCCAAGCTGGGCATCCACCACGATATATTCTCGTCGGAGGCCGAGTTGCAAGCAGCGGGCAAGCCCGACGAAGCCGAAAAATGGCTGCGCGAACAAGATCTTGTCTATGACGGGATGCTCGAGGCCCCCAAGGGCGAAACGCCCGAAGACTGGGAAGCTGTCGAACTGCCGCTGTTCCGTTCGACCCGTTTCGGTGACGACCAAGACCGGCCAATCAAGAAATCGGACGGGAGCTGGACCTATTTCGGCGCCGACCTCGCCTATCATTTCCAGAAGGCGCAGGATGCCGACGAGCTGATCGACATTTGGGGCGCCGATCATGCCGGCACGGTGAAGCGGATCAAGGCCGCGGTGGCCGCGCTGACGGGCGGTGAAAAGCCGTTCGATATCAAGCTTGTGCAGATGGTGCGGCTGCTCAAGAACGGCGAGCCATTCAAAATGTCGAAGCGCGCAGGCAATTTTGTCACGCTCGCCGACATTGTCGACGAGGTCGGCAAGGATGCCGTGCGTTTCACCATGCTGACGCGCAAGGCCGACGCGCACATGGACTTCGACTTCGCCAAGGTGGTTGAGGCATCGCGCGACAATCCCGTATTCTATGTCCAATATGCGCACGCGCGGATTGCCTCGCTCAAGCGCAAGCTTGCCGACGCTGGCATTGCCAAAGCTGTGCCCGATCCGGCGCGCCTTGACGATAATGAACTCGCGATCGTCAAGCTGCTCGCGCAATTCCCGCGGATCGTCGAATCGGCGGCTGCGGCGCGCGAGCCGCACCGCATCGCATTCTATCTGGGCGACGTTGCCGCGGCCTTTCACGCCTGGTGGAACATGGGCAACGACCGGCCGGAAGCGCGGATCATCATCGCCGATGACGCCGAACTGACTGCAACCCGCCTTTATCTGGCCGATGGAATCGGGCAGGTAATCCGCAACGGGCTCCACCTGATGGGGGTAGAAGCGCTCGAGGAGATGCTTTGATGGCGGAGGAAAATGGCACCGGACTGGGGCTGGTCGACGAGGACCGCCTGCCGTGGCTCGAGCCGGCGGACAGTGTCGAGGACGATGGCGAGGTCTCGCCCGCGCGCTTGCTGATCATGGTGCTCGGCGGCCTGCTCTTGATCGGCGTGGTTCTCGGAAGCTTGTGGTGGATCCAGAACGGAGGAAAGCGCGGCAGTGGCGAGCTGATCCTTGCGCAGAAAGGCGATTACAAGGTCGCGCCCGTGGATGATGCCGCAAAAAGCTTTGACGGCGAAGGCGATGCAAGTTTTGCCGCGAGCGAAGGTGCCGAGCCGGCGGGCCGCGTCGATCCGAGCCGGATGCCCGAAGAGCCCGCCGTGACGCCTCAGGAACGCGAGGCAGCGGCGAAGGCGGCCAACGCACCCAAACCTCCCGCCGCGCAACCAGTCGCCACGAAGGATGCACCTGAACCGGCAGTATCGGAAAGTGGCGCGGCTTCGGGCGCCATGGTCCAGCTCGGGGCGTTCAGCAGCGAAGGGGCCGCGAACAAGGCATGGTCGACCCTATCGAAACGTTTCGCTTATCTGGCCGACCTCAACCGTTCGATTGCGCCCGCCAAGGTCGGCGACGGCACGGTCTATCGGCTTCGCGTCGGCGCCGGCTCAGCCCAAAATGCCGCGGCGCTGTGCGGAAAGTTGCGTGTCGCGGGCGAAAATTGCGTCATCGTTCGCTGAATCGCCTCATTCCGCCTCAACAATATTTGGCGCTACGCGCGGCTTGTGCCATGTTCGCTGATCTGCTCGCCGCGCGCAGGAGTGCGGCGATCGATGGAGATTGACGCACGATGATTCCCGCTATCTTTGGCCTTTCAGGATTGACCCTGAACGACGATGAGCGGGCGTTTTTCCGCGATTGCTCCCCCGCCGGCTATATTTTGTTCGGCCGCAACATTGCGAACCGCGAGCAGCTTCGGCGGCTGACCGACGAGCTTCGCGCGCTCGACGGGCGCGACAATCTGCCCATTCTGATCGATCAGGAGGGCGGCCGCGTGGCGCGGATGAAAGCGCCCGAATGGCCCGATTTCCCGAGTGGTGCCGCGTTCGACGCGCTGTACGACCGCGCCCCGGCGAGCGCGATCGAGGCGGCGCGGCTCAATGCGATGGCGCTCGCGTCGATGCTTGCAGAGGTCGGGATCACCGTCGACTGCCTTCCTTTGCTCGATGTGCGTCAGCCGGGCGCGAGCGACATCATCGGCGACCGCGCGCTCGGCAGCGAGCCGATGCGCGTGGCGGCGCTCGGTCGGGCAATATTGAACGGCTTGCAGGATGGCGGCGTCGTCGGCGTCGTCAAACATATACCCGGTCACGGCCGTGCGCTTTTCGATTCGCACGAGAAACTGTCGATCGTCACCGCATCGGACCATGAGCTTCAGACCGATCTCGCGCCCTTTGCCGCGCTTCGCGATGCGGCGATGGCGATGACCTGCCATGTGATTTTCGACGCCTGGGACCCCGACCGCCCCGCGACGCTGTCGCCGATCATCATCGACAGCGTGATACGCCAGCGCATCGGCTTTCACGGGCTGTTGATGACCGACGATCTCGACATGAAGGCTTTGTCGGGCGACGTGCCCTCGCGCGCCGCCGCCGCAGTTGCGGCTGGATGCGACATTGCGCTCAATTGCTGGGCGAAGATGGACGATATGGTCGGCATCGCAAACGCGCTCGACCCGATCCGCCCGGTCGCGCTCGCGCGATTGCAGGGCGCGATGGACCGGATTGCCGGCGCGCGCGACCCCCGCCAATTCGCAGCACTTGTCGACCAGCGCGACGCGCTGCTGGCGATGGCCTGACGTCTGTGGAGGATCTGCCCCTCGAATATGAGGCGATCCCCGCAACGGCCGAGCGCGACGAAGCGCTTCAACTGTCGCTCGAAAGCTGGGAGGGGCCGCTCGACCTGCTGCTGACCCTCGCGCGCAGCCAAAAGGTCGACCTTCGCCAGATTTCGATTCTCCAGCTTGTCGAGCAATATCTGGCGTTCATTTCGGAAATGCGCGCCAAGCTGGAACTTGCGGCCGATTATCTGGTGATGGCTGCGTGGCTCGCCTATCTGAAATCGGCGCTGCTGCTGCCGAAGGACCCACTTGAGGAGCCGTCGCCCGACGAACTGGCGCTTCGTCTGCAATTGAGGCTCCAGCGGCTCGCCGCGATGCGCGAGGCGGCGGCGCGCTTGCTTGCGCGCGACTGCATTGGTCGCGACGTCTTCATCCGTCCGCAGCCGGAAGGACTGCATGACGTCAGGGTGAGGCGCTGGGATGCCTCGCTTTACGATCTTCTCTCGGCATACGGACAGGTCAAAATCCGCACAGAACCCGCGATCCATATGGTCTCGCGGCGCCCGGTCGTCACGCTCGACGCGGCGCTCCATCACCTGGAACGGTTGATTGGCGTAAAGCTCGACTGGGCGCTGCTCTCCGACTTCCTTCCGACCGATTACGACGGCCCGCTTCGCCGCTCGGCGATGGCGTCGAGTTTTGTCGCTGCGCTCGAACTGGCGCGGCAGGGACGCGTCGACTTGCGGCAGGATGGTGCCTTCGAACCCCTTTACCTGAAAGCGACGAGCCAATGATCGACGATCTCGAACGCGCAATCGAAGCGATGCTGTTCGCCAGCGACACGCCGCTCGACGCGCGCCAGCTCGCCGCCCGCCTCGGCGACGAAAAGACGCCGGGAGAGATCCGGGCGATCGTTCAGCGGATCGCGGCGCGTCACGACGGAAGTGGGATCGAACTGGTCGAGCGCGGCGGCCACTGGCATTTCCAGACGCCCGCCGATCTGGCGCATCTGCTCCGCCGCGAGCGCGACGATCCGCGCAAACTGTCGCGCGCGGCGTCGGAGGTTCTTGCCATCATCGCCTATCACGAGCCGGTCAGCCGCGCCGAGATCGAGGCGATCCGGGGGGTGCAAACGTCGAAGGGCACGCTCGATGTGTTGATGGAGGCCGAATGGATCGCGCCTGCCGGGCGTCGCGAGGTCCCCGGGAGGCCGCTCATCTACAAGACTACCGACGCTTTTTTGCGCCATTTCGGGCTCGAAAGTCGCAAGGACCTGCCTGGGATCGAGGATTTGCGCGCCGCCGGGCTGCTCGACCCGGTCGACCTCGCTTTCGAGGAGGCAATCGGCGAACTGGACCTAGTAAAAGACGGTGAGGAAGCCTAGATGAAGCGCTCGAGGAGAATGTAAATGGGTAGCTTCAGCATCTGGCATTGGCTGGTCGTCGGGATCATCATCCTGCTCCTGTTCGGAAAGGGACGCTTTTCCGATATGATGGGCGATGTCGCCAAGGGCATAAAAAGCTTCAAGAAAGGCATGTCGGAAGACGATACGCCGCCTTCGGCCCCCAAGCATATCGAGGGGCAGCGCGCGCCCGACGCGACGCCGACCCCGAGTGCGGAAACCGAAAACCGCTGATCCCAATCGCGCGGCGGGAATGTCCTGATCCATGTTCGATATCGCGCCCACCGAGTTGTTGCTCGTGGTGGTGGTGGCCCTTGTGGCCATCGGCCCCAAGGACTTGCCCAAGGCCATGCGCTTCGTCGGCAAATGGATGGGCAAGGCGCGCGGAATGGCGCGGCACTTCCGCTCGGGCCTCGACACGATGATGCGCGAGGCCGAGCTTGAAGAGCTCGAAAAGCAGTGGCGTGAACAGAATGAGGCGATCATGCGCGAATTTCCGCGCGTTGACGGTGTCGATGCGCCGCCGATGATCCCTGCAACGTCGACGCCGCCAGCCGATTCTCCCGTCGATCCGGAGATCGCGGCCGACGAAGCGGCGGCGAGCAAACCGGAAACGCACGAGGTTCCGCCGCGCGACGGACCGCTGCCATGACCGCCGAGACGCCGATGTCGACCGGGGATACCGACGGTGCGGGCGGCAAGATGCCGTTGCTCGATCATCTTATCGAACTGCGCTCGAGATTGCTCAAGTCGCTGGCCGCCATCGCTGTAGCGTTCGGCGTCTGCCTCTATTTTGCGAAACCGATTTTCGGTGTGCTCGTCCAGCCGCTCGTTGCGGCGGGGCAGGGGCGATTGATCTATACGCAGCTGTTCGAGGCGTTTTTCGTCGAGATCAAGGTCGCGCTGTTCGCGGCGTTGATGATCGCCTTTCCGGTGATCGCCAACCAATTGTGGAAATTCGTGGCGCCCGGGCTTTATCGCAAGGAAAAGCGCGCGCTTCTGCCCTTCCTGCTCGCGACGCCGCTTCTTTTCGCATTGGGCGCTAGCTTCGCCTATTTCATCACCATCCCGATCGCGCTCAAATTCCTGCTCGGCTATCAGGGTGAGGTGGGCGGAGTAACGCAGGAAGCGTTGCCGTCGGTCGGCAATTACCTCAGCTTCACGATGCAGTTCATCATGGCGTTCGGCATCGCCTTCCTGCTCCCGATCCTGCTGATGCTTATCGAACGGTCGGGGCTGGTTACGCGCGAACAGCTTGTGTCGGCGCGCCGCTATATGATCGTCGCGGCCTTTGTGATCGCCGCCATCTTTACCCCGCCCGATATATTGAGCCAGCTGCTCCTCGCGATACCGCTGGTGCTGCTTTACGAGCTGTCGCTATTCGCGATCTGGTTTACCCAGCGCCGACGCAAGGCGGGCGCCGAAACGGCGCCCGAACAAACCGCCGAATAAATCCGGCCGTCCCCAAAATCTGGAGGGGTAGCGCGTCAGAGCGCGCGGTCGCCTGCCTCGCCAACCGATTCGATGTCGCGGCCGACGCCCTTCACGGTGTTGCAGCCCGTGACCAGAAGACCGGCTAGCAGGGTGAGAAGGATGACACGGAAACTCGACATAAATCACCTCATCTATTCTTGACGCAAAATGGCCCGGCACGCTTCGAGGGGGGGGAGGGAATGCGAGCCGGGCCAATGTTGCTGAGCAGCGCTGCGGGGGGGCGATGATCGCTGCTCGGACGGGAAACGAACAGCGCGCGCGAAAAGTTCCCGAAAAAAATGGCCGCGATGCACTTTTTTCCCCTCCCTGCAACTAGCGTCCTGAATACAGTGGATTAGAGTTCATAAACTGGTCAGGCCGCTCGCGACGGCAAGTCCCAAAAAGGCCAGAAAACCCATCGAATCGGTCGTCATCGTGACAAAGATCGAGCTGGCGACAGCGGGGTCCTGGTCGAGCCGGTCGAGCAGTAACGGGATCGCTACCCCCGACACGCCCGCGACAAAGATATTCACGATCATTGCCGCCGCGATAACCCCGCCAAGGGCCGGGTTTCCGAACCACAACGCGGTCGCGGTTCCGGCGATCGCAGCGATCGTGCTGCCATTGAGCAGCGCAATCTTCATCTCGCGGAATACCGCGCGCCAACTGTTCGAATCAGTGAGTTGGTTCATTGCGAGCGCGCGCACGGTGACGGCGAGCGTCTGCGTTCCGGCGTTGCCCCCGACGCCGGCGACGATCGGCATCAAAGCGGCGAGCGCGACCATCTGTTCGATCGCGCCGCCGAAAAAGCCGACGATCGACGAAGCGACGAGCGCGGTGCCGAGATTTGCCACCAGCCAGCGGACGCGCGCGCCATAGGTCTCGCGTATCGGCTCGTTGATGTCGCCGTCGCCCGCGCCCGACAGGCGCAAAATATCCTCACCCGCCTCTTCCTGGATGATGTGGACGATATCGTCGACGGTGATCATCCCGACCAGCCGCCCCGCCTTGTCGACGACCGCCGCAGAAATCAGCGCATATTTCTGAAAGCGCAGCGCGACCTCTTCCTGGTCCATGTCGACGGGGATCAGCGTCTGTTCGCGGCGCATCACGTCGCTGATCGCGATGTCGCGCGGTGTGCGGAGTATCCAGCTCAGCTGGCAGGTGCCGACCGGGCGGACGAGCGGATCGACGACGAATATTTCCCAGAAATCGGTGGTGAGGTCGCCGTCTTCGCGCAGGCGGTCGATGACGTCGCCGACCGTGACATGCTCGGGCACCGCGACGAATTCGCGCTGCATCAGGCGTCCCGCGGTCTCCTCGGGAAAAGAAAGCGCGTCCTCGATCGCGGCGCGATCCTCGGGCTCCATCGCGCGCAGCACTGCCTGCTGCTCGTCGGCTTCCATATCCTCGATGATCGCGACGGCATCGTCGGTATCGAGTTCGGAGGCGAGTTCGGCGACCTGTTCGGGCGCGAGAAGGTCGATCAGTTCCTCGCGGACATAATCGTTCATCTCGGCGAGCACTTCGGCCGAGAGCATGTCGCCAAGGACGCCGGCGAGCATCGGTCGCTCGTCGCTGCGCGCCAGTTCGAACAGGTCGGCGATGTCGGCAGGGTGCAGGCGTCCGACGCGTTCGCGCGCTGCCTCCGCCTCGCCGCTTTCGGCCAAGTCGATGACGTCCCGCACGAACTCCGGCTTCAACCGATCATCTTCGTCGAGTTCGCCCGTCGCTTCGGCAGGGGGCGCATCGCGGTCGCGCTCGTCGAGCGCGACATCTTCGAGGGGGCGGGAATCTTCGCGTTCGTCCATCGCGCGGTCCTCCCATCTCTCTGCGGCGTCGACGATTTTCCCTAGTCGTCCGCCCCTCGATTGGCAACGCTGCGCTGTCCGAGTGGGCAATTTAAGGGTGGCATCGGCGGCGTCCGCCGCTATGGCACCCGCAAATTCCCAAAATGCAGGAGACTACAATGTCCGACCCGACTCTTACGCTTTCGCTTTCGACCGGCGACGTCGTCATCAAGCTGCGCCCCGACCTCGCGCCCAAGCATGTCGAGCGCATCACGCAGCTGGCGAGCGAGGGATTTTACGACGGCGTGGTTTTTCACCGCGTGATCCCCGGTTTCATGGCGCAGGGCGGCGACCCGACGGGCACCGGCATGGGCGGCAGCAAGCTTCCCGACCTGCCCGCCGAATTCAACAGCGAGCCGCACGTCCGCGGCGTCTGCTCGATGGCACGCGCGCAGAACCCGAACAGCGCGAACAGCCAGTTCTTCATCTGCTTCGAGGACGCGCGCTTTCTCGATAACCAGTACACCGTCTGGGGCGAAGTGATCGAAGGCATGGACAATGTCGACGCGCTGCCCAAGGGCGAGCCGCCGCGCGAGCCCGGCAAGATCGTCAAGGCGACTGTATCGTAATCAGGCGTCGCCCCCGCGAAGGCGGGGGCCGCCATCAGCCGCTCAAATCGCCAGCGGCCCCCGCTTTCGCGGGGACGACGCACTATCCGCCCACAAACCCGTTCAGCCGCTCGCAGGCGGCGATCCAGTCTTCCTTGAATGCCTGGACGACCTGTCCCGCGCTCATCGGTTCGTTCATCAGGCCGACGCCCTGACCGACCCAATAGGTGGCGAGTTGCTTCGCGCCCTCGTGGCCGCCCTCCGCCAGCTTGTCGACCTTGCGCAGTGCCGGTTCGCTGACGAGCGACTGGAGTGGCATTGGGAGCGGCTTCGGCGCATCCTCTGCCTCCCAGGCATCGGTCCAAGGCGAGCGGAGCTGGCGCGATGGTTTGCCGGTGCGGCTTTTCGAGCGGATCGTGTCGCGCGACGAGGCGGCGAGCATCTTTTCCTTCACGACCGGGTTGGTTTCGGCCTCTGCGGTCGTCAGCCAGACCGATCCGCACCAGGCGCCGTGCGCTCCCATCGCCATCGCCGCCGCCATCTGGCGTCCCGTGACGATTCCGCCTGCGGCCAGGATCGGCGTCGATGCGCCGACCGCCTCGACCGCTTCCGCGACTTCGGGGACGAGCACCATCGTCGCGACCTCGCCGCAATGGCCGCCCGCTTCGCCGCCCGCCACGACGAGGATGTCGACTCCCGCGCGGACCTGCGCGAGCGCGTGGTCGCGCGTGCCGACAAGCGCGGCGACAGGGACACCGTGCCGCTTGCCGAGGTCGAGCATCAGTGGCGGCGGAACGCCGAGCGCGTTGGCGATGAGCTTGATCGGGTGGCGGAAGGCGACTTCGAGCAATGCCGCCGCGCCTTCGTCGGTCATATTATCGCCGAGCGCTTGTCGCGCCGCCGTCGCATCGTCCGTTCCCACAGCATCGACATCGAAACGCGCGAGCAGACCGGCGGCGAAATCGCGGTGGGTCGCGGGGATCTCGGGGCGCGCCCTGCCGCCCGCCTCGCCCTTGCCGGCAAAGCTGTTCGGCACGATCAGGTCGACGCCATAGGGTTTGCCGCCGATATGGGCGTCGATCCACGCCAGTTCTTCCTCGAGCCGCTCGGGCGGCAGCGCGGCGGCGCCGAACACGCCCATGCCGCCGGCTTTCGACACGGCGACGACGACGTCGCGGCAGTGCGAGAAGGCGAGGAGGGGGAATTCGATGTCGAGCATCGCGCAGATGGGGGATTGCATGGGCTTCTCCGATGTTGGCGAAAGTGCCGCGTGGCGTGCATGACAGCGCTGGTTTACGTAAACGTCAAGTTGATTTGCGGCGGCCAGCCTTTATCGCGGGGGCCATGACCGCATTCACGCTTCCGGGTTTCGACCTCCACGCCTTCGTTCGCGCCACTTTGGCCGAGGACCTGGGGAGCGGGGGCGATATTACGTCGATGGCGGTGATTCCCGCCGACGCGCGCTTCGAGGGGGTGATGGACAGCCGCGATGCGATCATCGTCGCGGGGCTGCCCGTCGCCGAAGCCTTCTTTCGCGCGCTCGATCCTGCCATCGAGATCGAAATCCTGGCCGAAGAGGGCGCCGCCGTCGCCGCGGGCACCGACCTGATGCGCCTGTCGGGCAAGGCGCGCGCGATGCTCACCGCCGAGCGCTCGGCGCTCAACACGGTCCAGCACCTTTCGGGAATCGCGACGATGACGCGCGCCTATGTCGACGCGCTCGCGGGCACGGGCGCGACGCTGCTCGACACGCGCAAGACGATCCCCGGGCTTCGCGTCCTCGAAAAATATGCGACGCGGACGGGCGGCGCGACGAACCATCGCATGGGGCTGTGGGACGCGGCGATGATCAAGGACAATCATGTCGCGGTCGCGGGGTCGGTCGAAGAAGCGGTGCGCCGCGCTGTCGCCGCGAAAATCGACGATATCATCGTCGAGGTCGACCGCATCGACCAGGTCGAACCGGCGCTGACGGCAGGCGCGACGCACCTGCTGCTCGACAATATGACGCCAGCGCAGCTTCGCGAATGCGTCGCGCTGGTCGGCGGCCGCGTCCCGACCGAGGCGTCGGGCGGGGTGACGCTCGACACCATCGGCGCGATCGGCGCCGCGGGCGTGACCTATGTGTCGGTCGGACGGCTCACCCAGTCGGCGCCCGCAGCCGACATCGGGCTCGACTTTGCGCTGGCCTAGCCTTCTTTGCGTTGCCCGCGCGAAGGCGGGAGGCGCTGGAAGCGTCACACAAGACCTGTTGCGGCCCGCGCCTGCGCGGGGGCGACGGTTCGGGGTGGTGGCGCTGACGCTGCTCGCGCTCGCGCCCGCGACCGCGCTGGCGCAGGCGCCCGCCTGCACGATCCCCGACCGCATATCGGTGCCGCGCATGGAGCAGCCGCGCCGCGGCGAGCCGGTGCGGAAGCCGCCGGTGACCGGCTATCTGCTCGCGATGAGCTGGTCGCCGCAACATTGCGCCGGGGTCCGCAATCCCAAGGGCGCGCGCGACCGATTCCAATGTTCGGGCGAGAATGGAAAATTCGGTTGGGTGCTCCACGGCCTTTGGCCCGAAAGCGACACAAGGGATTATCCGCAATGGTGCCGCCCGGCGCGGATCGTTCCGCAACCCGTGCTGCGGCGGCATTTGTGCATGACGCCGTCGGTGCAACTGCTCCAGCACGAATGGGCGAAGCACGGCACCTGCATGAGCCCGAACCCCGCCGCCTATTTCCGCGCCGCGCAGATATTGTACCGCGCGGTGCGCTTTCCCGACATGACGGCGCTCGCCAGCCACCCGCAGACCGCGGGCCGCATCCGTACCGCTTTCGCAAAGGTCAATCCCGGCATATCGGAACCGATGATCGCGGTGACGGTCGACCGCGAAGGCTGGTTGAAGGAGGTCCGCCTGTGCCTCGGCGCACGGATGCGGCCGCAGCGGTGCAAGCCCTTCCAGGCGGGGGCGCACGATTCGCGCCGCGTCCGAATCCGGCCGCTGCGTTAGCAAGACCGTTCGATGCTGTGCCGCGACGGGACAGGGCGCGCGTTAACGATCTTTTAACCTTATCGACTCGTTAGCATCGGTTTAGCCTCCGGCGCATGAACTCGGACGACATCATCGATATTCGCGGGCGCATCCGGGCCCATGGAGCGCGGCAACTGACGCTCGCGCGCCTTGCGGCCCCGACGGATTGGGAAAGCGAGTTGCGCCTGGCGCTGCAGGAGCAGCGCGTGCGCCCGTCGATATTTGCCCAGGGCAGCGACCTTCGCCTGTTTGCCGAAAGCTTTGCGATCTTCTTTACCGCGGCGATGCTGTTTTTGCTCTGACGCCGGGGTCTGGGTGCTTGTTGCCCGTCCGTTCGCGTCACCCTGAACCTGTTTCGAGGAACATGGCCTGCCTTGTCCTTCGACGCCGCACTGAGCGAGAGTTCAGGCCATGGATGCTGAAACAAGTTCAGCATTGCGAGCGTCTGGTAGCGACCGGTTGCGGACGTTCGATCCTCCCTGTGCCGCAGGCATGGGGAGGGGGACCGCCGCCGCAGGCGGTGGTGGAGGGGCGGCGGCGTTGCGTTATTGCCCCTCCGTCAGCGCTGCGCGCTGCCACCTCCCCATCGCTGCGCGACAGGGAGGATTGAGGGCCGCTGGCGAGCGATCGCGATCCTTTATTTCATCGTCATCCCGGACTTGATCCGGGATCCATAGCCGCCCCCTCGTCGTGGATCCCGGATCAAGTCCGGGATGACGAAACCAAGTGGGCAAGTCCGCTTTCCACCCCGTTTTCCCCATTCGCTCCCGATCTGGTCGCAATGACGTGAATCGGTCGATTCCGGTCATTGAAGCCAGGTTGGCCGCAAATGGCAGCTAGCGACCAATTGCGGACGTTAAGCCCTTCGGCGTCGAACTATTTCAAACAGCAGCACAAGCAGCATGGGTCCGAGCAACTCGACCGCAATACTCATATAGCTCATTCTGACGTAGCTTGGCCCAAGCTCCTTCAAAATAGCGGGACCAACGTATGGGTCGGAAAGCTCCAGGTGCATCGCCCACGCAGATAACGCTGCGAAGGGAACCACGAGTAGTCCGAGACGTGGCCGCAACATTTCCAATAGGAGTGCTACCACGTTGACGCTGAGCGCCCAAGCCCACATTCCGCCGACTGACGGCTCCTTGTCGGCGACTTCGGCCAACGCAGGAGAAGCAATCGACAGTGCAGCCAAGCCCACAATTAACCGGTGAAGCACATGTTTACTCCCGAGCGTTTCCCTGACCCATGGAGAAAAATCCCTAATGGGCCGTGTCCGCTTCCCACCCCATTCCCGTCGTTCGCCAACGATCTGGAGCGAATCTCTGGAAACGACCAGTTGCGGACGTTCGCCTTTTAATCGATAAGTCTAGGGCGATCGAAATATGGGGGTAAGCGAAATGCAGCGCACGTTAGCCGCACACCTCGCAAGCCAGAGCAATTTGGAAGTGGTCTCGTTTCAGCACTTTGACTGTCTTTTATTCGAACGCGGCGAAACTTGGAAAATGTTCTTGCCACGTTCGAAGCGGTTGCTTGGGGGAACAACGCAAGAGCGGTTGGTCATCGGCGATTTACTAGCGATCTTCGAGAAAGACCTTCAGCGCCTTCGCCCACCTTCAACGAGATTTAAATTTGTAGACTTCGCGACAAGCATACCAATCGCGAACTTTCCGTCGATCACTGCCTCTTCGGTGATAATTGAGGGTGTCGTCGATCCCGATTTTTTCAGGAAAATTCGTTTTCTTCTGAATGGGTTGCCTGACGGAATATCCGAATGGACCGCAACATTCGGCGAAGATTTTTTAACTCGTTCGCCGATTGATCGATGCGTTGATACAGTTAAGTACCTGAGGTCCCAGCGCTGAGTTCAGACGTCGGCTCCCCACCCCATATCGGCCGTTCACTGCGGATCTGGGGGTAATGGCTGCAAACGACCGATTGCGGCCGTTTAAGCCCCTCCCCTTCAGGGGAGGGGTTGGGGTGGGGGCTATCGACCTTGCGCAAGGCCGATGGCCCCCACCCGCTGCGACTAGCGAACAAGTTCGCAAGTCTCGCTGCCCTCCCCTGAAGGGGAGGGCCTATGGTCATGCTAACGCCCGCTCCCACCCCAAAGCCGTCATTGCGATGCTTTGCGCCAGAATCACAACGCCCGGGCTTCGCTTTCGCAAAACCCGGGCGCCTGTGACGAACACTCGCCATCCCCCTTGTGCGCAGGCCGGCGAAGGACCTGCACTCCCTGGAGCCGGGCCTTTGGGCCGCGTTGAACCAGAAGCGTTTGGCTAGGCAATGGAGGGCGCCTTGTCACCCTCTGGCAAGCAGTTGGCGCGCGGTTTTGCCCAGCCCTGTGGCCGATTGGCAACAGATGTTGCGATTCGCTCGCAACATCGGCGTGCATCGCGGCTTATTGCCAGCGGCGCGGCCGCTCCCTAAAGCACCGGCATGACCGCAACGTCCGTTGCGCCTGAAAGGCCGGCCGCCGCATGATCCTGCGATCCTATGAGCGCACTATCTTCAAACGCTATATGCTCCCCCAACGCGGCGAAGGTTTCATCTTCGTCGCCGCGGCGTTCAGCTTTGTCGCGGTGACGCTGGGCGTTGCGGCGCTCGTCATCGTGATGAGCGTGATGAACGGCGTGCGCGCCGATCTGTTCGACAAGATCGTCGGGCTGAACGGCCATGCGGTCGTTCAGGGCTTTGGCGGGCGGCTGGACGACTGGCGCGACGTGCTGAAAGAGGCGGAGGCGACGCCCGAGGTGGTGTCGGCGACGCCCTTGATCGAGCAGCCCCTGCTCACGACCTTTTCGGGGCGCGTCGAAGGCATTTTGCTGCGCGGGATGACGGTCGAGGATATTCGCCGCAACGACGTGCTGGGGGGCAAGGTCTTGCAGGGCAACCTGCGTTCGCTGACGCCGGGGTCGGGGAATGTCGCGATCGGGTCCGAACTGGCGCGCAACCTGGGCGCGACGGTCGGGTCGAACATCACGATCATCAATCCCGCCGGACGTTCGACGCCCTTTGGCACGGTGCCGCGCGAGATCAGCTATCGCGTGTCGGCGGTGTTCGAGATCGGCGTCTATGATTTCGACAAGCTCTATGTCGTGATGCCGATGGAGGATGCACAGCTCCTCCTCCTGATCGGCGACACGGTGGGGATGATCGAGGTCAAGACGGCCGATCCCGACCGCGTCGGCGAAATATTGCAGCCGCTCGCCGAAAAGGTCGCGGCGCAGGCGGTGGTTTCGGACTGGCGGCAGATGAACAGCAGCCTGTTCGAGGCGCTGGCGATCGAGCGCGTCGCGATGTTCGTCATCCTGTCGCTGATCATCCTTGTCGCTTCGTTCAACATCGTCTCTTCGCTGATCATGCTGGTGCGCGCGAAGATGCGCGACATTGCGATCCTGCGGACGATGGGCGCGACGCGCGATTCGGTGATGCGCGTCTTTATCGCGATCGGCCTGTCGATCGGCGTCGCGGGGACCGCGATGGGGCTGCTCATCGGGTTCGGGCTGTTGTCGATCCGCCAGAATGTCGTGCGGTCGATGGAGTGGATCACCGGCCAGCCGCTATGGGACCCCTCTATCCGCTTTCTGACCGAACTGCCGTCGAAGCCCGATCCGTTCGAGATTATCGGCATTTCGGTGATGGTCATCCTCTTCAGTTTCATCGCGACGCTCTATCCGGCGTTCAAGGCGGCGAATACCGACCCCGTGCAGGTGCTGCGTTATGAGTGATCTGGCGCTCGAACTGGTCGGCCTGAAGCGCAGCTTTGTGCAGGGCGAGGTGACGATCGACGTGCTGCGCGGCGTCGACGCGGCGCTGAAGCGCGGCGAGATTGTCGCGCTGCTCGGTCCGTCGGGGTCGGGCAAGTCGACGATGTTGCAGGCGGTCGGGCTGCTCGAAGGCGGCTTCGAAGGCGTGATCCGCATCGACGGCGAGGATGTGACGCGCATCGACCAGGGCAACCGGACGAAGACGCGGCGCGAGAAGATCGGCTTTGTCTATCAGTTCCACCATCTGCTTCCCGACTTCAACGCCATCGAGAATGTCGTGCTGCCGCAGCTGATCCGTGGCGCGCCGCAGGCCGAGGCCGAGGAGCGCGCGGCCGACCTGCTCGCCCGGCTGGGGCTTGCCGAAAGGCTGCACCACAAGCCGAGCAAGCTGTCGGGCGGCGAGCAGCAGCGCGTCGCCGTCGCGCGTGCGCTGGCGAACCGGCCGCTGCTCGTCCTCGCCGACGAGCCGACGGGCAATCTGGACGAGGCGACCGCCGACCGCGTGTTCGACCAGTTCATGAAGCTGGTGCGCGATCATGGATCGGCAGCGCTCGTCGCGACGCACAACGAACGGCTCGCGGCGCGGATGGACCGCGTGCTGCGCTTGCACGAGGGGCGCATAGAGGCCTAGGCTGCAACCTCCGGGGCGAAGGGGGTGCATATGCGTAATCGACATTATCGCGCGCTCGCCGTCGCGGCGCTGATCTGGCCTGCCGCCGCGACGGCGCAAACGCCGCCGACACCGCCGCCGCCCGCCTGCACGAGCGCCGAACACCGCGCGTTCGATTTCTGGGTCGGCGAGTGGGACGTCTTTCCGAACGGCAGCGACACGCAGGTCGCGACGAGCAGCATCGAGGCGATGTTCGGCGGCTGCGCGATCCGCGAGACCTGGAAACCACGGTCGGGCGGGGGCGGCGGGTCGTTCAGCCTTTACGACCGCGAGCGCCGCCAATGGCGGCAGGCGTGGGTCGACAGTTCGGGAACGCGCGTCGATTTCGACGGCGGGGTCGCGGACGGCAAGATGGTGCTGACCGGACTGTGGCCGAACGTCGTGGGGCAGGGGCAGGATGCGCTGATCCGCATGACCTATTCGCGCGCGGACGACGGGTCGGTGCGCCAGCATGGCGAGCGGTCGACCGACCACGGGCTGACATGGGCGACGAGTTTCGATTTCATCTACAGACAACGAACATCCGGGGAGAAATGAGATGAGCCTTTATGATTTTTCGGCGCCGCTGCCGGGCGGGGGGGCGCAGTCGCTCGCCGATTATCGCGGCAAGGTGCTGCTGATCGTCAACACCGCGTCGAAATGCGGTTTCACGCCGCAATATGAGGGGCTCGAGGAAATCTATCGCGACTACAAGGACCGGGGGTTCGAGATACTGGCTTTCCCGTGCAACCAGTTCGGCGCGCAGGAACCGGGCGATGCGGACGAGATCGCGAATTTTTGCACGCTGACCTATGACGTGACCTTTCCGGTGATGGCGAAAATCGACGTCAACGGATCGGACGCCGACCCGATCTTCAAGCATCTGAAACAGGAAAAGGGCGGGCTGCTGGGAAGCGGGATCAAGTGGAATTTCACCAAATTCCTGGTCGACCGCGACGGCAAGGTCGTGTCGCGCCACGCGCCGACGACCAAGCCCGAACATTTGCGCAAGGAGATCGAGGCGCTGCTGGGGTAGATTCTGTTCCTCGTCATTGCGAGCGCAGCGAAGCAATCTCCAGCCTTGGTCCGACGAGGGTATGGGCTGGAGATTGCTTCGTCGCTGCGCTCCTCGCAATGACGAATTTGTGAAACGTGGCGGTGGTCGAATCACGAGAGCGGCGTTAGCGTCCCGTCATGGCCTACAGCCCCTTTGTCCCCCTGCGCGTCTTTTCCAGTTACACGATGCTCGAAGGGGCGATCGACCCCAAGGCGGTTGCCAAGGCGGCGCGCGAGCGGGGATTTCCCGCGGTGGCGGTCGCCGACCGCAACGGGCTGTACGGCGTCATGGCCTTTGGCGACGCGTGCACCGCGGCGGGGGTGCAGCCGATCGTCGGCGCGCTGCTCAGCGTCGCGCGGCCGGGACAGCGGCTCGCGAGCGGGGCGCCGCTGATCGACTGGATCGCGCTCTATGCGCAGGACGACACCGGATACGACAATCTGTGCGCGCTGGTGTCGGCGGCGCACCTCGGGCGACCGATCGAGCATGACCCGCATGTCGCGCTCGCCGACATGGCCGGACGCACCGACGGGCTGATCTGTTTGACCGGCGGCGGCGAGGGCGCGCTCGCGCGGCTGCTCGCCGACGGGCAGAAGACCGCGGCGGACGATTATGTCGAGCGGCTCGAGGCGCTGTTCGCGGGCCGGCTCTACATCGAACTGTCGCGGCGCGGCGACGCGGTGGAAAAGGCGGCCGAGGATGCGCTGATCGACATGGCCTATGCGCGCGCGCTGCCGCTCGTCGCGACCAATCCGGCCAATTTCGTCGAACCGCAATTCCATCCCGCGCACGACGCGATGCTGTGCATCGCGCAGTCGGCCTATGTCGAAAGCGAGGACCGGCGCGTGTCGAGCCCCGAGGCGTGGCTGAAGCCCGCCGAGGCGATGGAGGACGCCTTTTCGGACCTGCCCGAGGCGATCCGCAACACGCTCGTCGTCGCGCAGCGCTGCGCCTTCATGGCGCCGAAGCGCAAGCCGATCCTGCCGAGCCTCGCGGGCGACCGCGAGGGCGAGGCGGCGCAATTGAAGGCCGACGCGCATGCCGGGCTGGCGGCGCGGCTGGCGCTCTATCCCGAGCTGACGGACGAGGAGCGGCAGGCCTATGTCGAGCGGCTCGATTTCGAGGTCGACGTCATCACGCAAATGGGGTTTCCCGGTTACTTCCTGATCGTTGCCGACTTCATCAAATGGGCGAAGGCGCACGACATTCCGGTGGGACCGGGGCGCGGGTCGGGCGCGGGGAGCGTCGTCGCGTGGGCGCTGACGATCACCGACCTCGACCCGTTGAAACTGGGCCTGCTGTTCGAACGCTTCCTGAACCCCGAGCGCGTGTCGATGCCCGACTTCGACATCGACTTCTGCGAAACGCGGCGCGGCGAGGTGATCCGCTATGTGCAGGAGAAATATGGCCGCGATACCGTCGCGCAGATCATCACCTTCGGGAAGCTGAAGGCGCGCGCGGTGCTCAAGGACACGGGGCGCGTGCTCCAGATGAGCTATGGCCAGGTCGACCGGCTCGCGAAGCTCGTGCCGAACCACCCGACCGACCCCTGGACGCTCGAACGCGCGCTGAACGGCGTGTCCGAGCTGATGACCGAATATAAGCAGGACGACGGCGTGCGGCGGCTGTTCGACATGGCGCGGCAGCTGGAAGGCCTGCCGCGGCACAGTTCGACGCACGCGGCGGGGGTGGTGATCGGCGACCGGCCGCTCGACCAGCTCGTCCCGCTCTATCGCGACCCGCGCTCGGACATGCCGGTGACGCAGTTCGACATGAAATATGTCGAGACCGCGGGGCTGGTGAAGTTCGACTTCCTCGGCCTCAAGACGCTGTCGGTGCTCAAGGAAGCGCGGCGGCTGCTCGCGCTGCGCGGGATCGACGTCGACCTCGACACGCTCGGCTGGGACGATCCCGGCGTGTACGAGCTGCTCCAGCGCGGCGACACGGTCGGGGTGTTCCAGCTCGAATCCGAGGGGATGCGGCGCACGCTGTCGGCGGTGAAGCCGACCAATTTCGGCGACATCGTCGCGCTCGTCGCGCTCTATCGTCCGGGACCGATGGACAATATCCCGCTGTTCGGCGCGCGCAAGAACGGGCGCGAGCCGATCGCCTATCCGCACCCGCTGCTCGAAGGCATCCTCGCCGAAACCTATGGCATTTTCGTCTATCAGGAACAGGTGATGCAGGCCGCGCAGATATTGGCGGGCTACAGCCTCGGCGGCGCCGACCTGCTCCGCCGCGCGATGGGCAAGAAGATCCAGGCCGAAATGGACGCGCAGCGCGAAACCTTTGTCGCGGGCTGCGCCGAGCATAACCAGATCGACGCCAAGACCGCGAACGAGCTGTTCGACTTGATCGACAAGTTCGCGGGCTATGGCTTCAACAAGAGCCATGCCGCGGCCTATGCGCTGCTGTCGTACCAGACAGCGTGGCTGAAAGCGCATTATCCGCACGAATTTTTCGCCGCGTCGATGTCGTTCGACAATCATCAGACCGACAAATTGTCGGTGTTCATCGACGATATGCGGCGGCTCGACATCGCGGTTGCGCCGCCGTCGGTGAACGAGAGCGAGGCCGATTTCTCGGTCAGCCGGACCGAGGAGGGACTGGCGGTGCGTTATGCGCTCGGCGCGCTGAAAGGCGTCGGCGAAAAGGCGATGGAGGCGCTCGTCGCCGAGCGGCAGGCGCGCGGCGATTTCGCGAGCCTCGACGATTTTGCGGGGCGGATCGATCCGAAAATGCTCAACCGACGGCAAATCGAGGCGCTGGCAGCGGCCGGGGCGTTCGACTCTATCGAGCCCGACCGCCCGCGCGCCTTCGCCGGCGCCGAGGCGCTGCTCGCCTGCGCCAGCAGTTCGGCGCACGAACGCTCGACGGGGCAGGGCGGGCTGTTCGGTGGCGAGGTCGATCTGGCTCCCGTCCTCCAGCTTCCCTCTGCCGAGCCGTGGACGCTCGCCGAACGGATGACGCGCGAAAAGGAAGCGTTCGGTTTCTATTTCTCGGCGCACCCGGTCGAGCAATATCAGGCGATCCTCGCGGCGCGCGGCGCGCGCAGCTATGGAGACATTTGCGACAATGTCGAAATGACGCCGGGAACGCGCGTCCCGATGGTGATGGCGGCCATGGTCGAAAGCGCGCGTGCGCGTGTGTCGCAGCGCGGCAACCGCTTCCTCAACCTGACGCTGTCCGACCGCAGCGGGCAGTTCCAGTCGAGCTGTTTCGACGAAGCGGCGGGCAAGACGCTCGAGGCGCTGGCGGCCGACGGCGGCTGCGCGCTGCTGTCGGTCGAGCTCGACCTGCTCGAAGGCGAAGAGACGCCGCGCGTGACGGTACGCGGGGCGCAGTCGCTGGCCGATATTGCCGCGACCGCGGCGCTCGAGCTGACCTGCCGTGTCGAACTCGCCGAGGCGGTAAACGATATCGCGCGGCTGCTCGAACGCCGCGACGACGCCCGCGGGCGCGTCGTGATGATCACCCCGGACCCCGATACGGGCGACGAGATTCGTATCGATCTGGGGCGCGGCTTCGCGCTCGGCCCCGATCTGGTTTCACGGCTGGAAAGCGTCGCGGGGATCACGGACCCCGCGCTCGCACTCGTTGCGCCACGCGATTTCCGGGTGCGCGGCTAGAACGGTCGAGCCTGCCCCACGCGGCCGCCGCATAACGCCCCTTGCCACATCTCCTTCGGCGCTCCTATCCTTGGTCAAAACAAGGAAGAGGATGTCATAATGGGAATGCAGGGCCAGCCGCTGCTCGTCACGAGCCTGATCGACCACGCCGCGCGCGAACATGGCGAGCGCGAGATCGTTACCCGCTGGGCTGACGGCAGTCTGACGCGAACCAACTGGGGCGAGGTCGGCGTCGAAGCGCGCCGCTTTTCGGCCGCGATGCTCAAGCTGGGGATGAAGAAGGGCGACCGGATCGCGACGCTCGCGATGAATCATGCGCATCATCTCGTCAGCTGGTACGGGGTGGCCGGGATTGGCGGCGTCCTCCACACGGTCAATCCGCGGCTGTTCGACGAGCAGCTCGTCTATATCTGCAACCATGCCGAGGATCGCGTGCTGCTGTTCGACGCGGCCTTTCTGCCGATCGTCGAGCGGCTGCGCGACCAGCTCACGACGATCGAGCATTTCATCCTGTTCGACGCGCCGGCGCGCGAGGGCTATCTCTCCTACCGCGACCTGGTCGATGCCGAAGACGGCAGTTTCGAATGGGCGGAACTGGGCGAACGCGATCCGGTCGGGCTTTGTTATACCAGCGGCACCACCGGCAATCCGAAGGGGGTGCTCTATGAGCATCGCTCGAACGTCATCCATGCGGTGACCGAGGTGCAGCCCGACGCGTTCGACCTGTCGGCGCGGTCGGTGATCCTGCCGATCGTGCCGATGTTCCATGCGAATAGCTGGGGCATTCCCTATGCCGCGGCGGTCGTCGGGGCGAAGCTTGTCTTTTCGGCGACCAACGACGCGCAGGTGCTGTGCGACCTGATGCACGAGGAGGGGGTCACGCACAGCGCGGGGGTCCCGACCGTGTGGATCGCGATGTTCGCGCATATGGATGCGACGGGGATGGACTATGGCGCGCTGCGTCACGTCATCATCGGCGGATCGGCGGCGCCGCGCGCGATGATCGAGCGTTTCATGAAGGCGGGGGTCTATGTCGGCCACGCGTGGGGGATGACCGAGACGAGCCCGATCGGGACGATGGGCAAGCGTCCGTGGAACTGGGACGCGCTGGGTTTCGACGAACAGGTCGACATCATCTGCCGCCAGGGCTGCCCGCCGTTCGGGGTCGAACTGCGCATCGTCGACGACGAAGGAAATGTGCTGCCGCGCGACGGCGAGACGAGCGGGCGATTGCAGTGCCGCGGACCGTGGATCATCCAGCGCTATTTCAAGGCCGACACCGACGCCGCCGACGCCGACGGATGGTTCGACACGGGCGACGTGTCGGTCCTCCACCCCGACGGCGTCATGCAGATCACCGACCGTGCGAAGGACGTCATCAAATCGGGCGGCGAGTGGATCAGCTCGATCGAACTCGAAAATGCGGCGGTCGGCGCGCCGGGGGTGCAGGAGGCGGCTGCGGTCGGCGTCTATCACCCGAAATGGGACGAGCGCCCGATATTGCTGATCGTCCGCAAGCCGGGCGCGGAGACGAGCGAGGCGGCGATCCTCGACTATCTGAAGGACAAGGTGGCCAAATGGTGGCTGCCCGACGAAATCGTCTTTGTCGATGAGCTTCCGCACACCGCGACGGGCAAGATTTTGAAACGCCAGATCCGCGACGAGTATAAGGATTACAAGCTGAAGTCGCTGGCGGAGGCGTGAGCTCCCCGCCTTGGCGGGGGCGACGACTCTTAGGGTCCTGACGCTAGAACAACTCCATCTGCCCGTCGCGTTCGGGCGGGCGGAAGAGGTCGCTGCGGATCGGCGGGAAGCTTTTGTCGAGGCCATGTTCGCGCGCGGCGCGCTTGACGCGGGTACGGATGAGCTGCGCCCAGACGCCGCGCCCCTTCATCCGCGAAAAGAAGTCGGGGTCGTTGTCGCGGCCGCCGCGAATGTCCTGCACCATGTGCATCACCTTGTCGGCGCGGTCGGGATAATGCGCGTCGAGCCAGGCGCGGAACAGCGGCGCGACCTCGTGCGGCAGGCGCAGCAGGATATAGGAAGCGCGGATCGCACCCGCGCTTGCGGCGGCGGCCACGATCGCCTCTATCTCGTGATCGGTGATCGCGGGAATGATCGGCGAGATGTTGACCTGCGTCGGAATGCCCGCGTCGACAAGCGCGCGGATCGCGGCGAGGCGCCGCCGCGGGTGCGGTGCGCGCGGTTCGAGGGTGCGTGCGATTTTGGGATCGAGCGTCGTCACCGAAATCGCGACGCCGACCAGATTGTCGCGCGCCATGTCGGCGAGCAGGTCGAGGTCGCGGAGCAGGCGGTCGGACTTGGTCGTGATGAGCAGCGGGTGGCGCGTTTCGGCGAGCACCTCGATCACCGACCGCGTGACGCCCCATTCGCGCTCGATCGGTTGGTACCCGTCGGTGTTGGTGCCGATGGCGAGGGGGGCTGGATCGTAATTCTTCTTCGCGAGTTCGGCGCGCAGCAGCTTTGCAGCGTCGGGTTTGGCAAAGAGACGGCTTTCGAAATCGAGCCCCGGCGACAGGTCGTGAAAGGCATGCGTCGGACGCGCGTAGCAATAGACGCAGCCATGTTCGCAGCCACGATAGGGGTTGATCGAGCGGTCGAAGCCGATGTCGGGCGACGTGTTGCGCGCGATGATCGTCCTGGGATGTTCGGCGGTGACGGTCGTGCGCAGCGGCGGCGGCGCGCCGTCGATGTCGAGCGCGAGGTCGAGCCAGTCGCCATCGGCCTCGCGCGCGAGCGAGCCGGTGCGCGTCGGGCGCAAATTGGTGGGGGCGCCGCGACCGGAAATGGGGGGCAGGGGCTTGGCTTGTTCCACCCGCATAATGTAGCGAGCCAGTGAGAACAAATAAAGAACAAATCGAGGTTCGGATGCAACCCGGTGCCTTCGTCATGCCGGACTTGATCCGGCATCCATTCCTTTCGCGTTGCTGGACCCCGGATCAAGTCCGGGGTGACGAACAGGAAGGGAGCGCGACTATTCGGTCAGGCGCGGCATCAGTTCGACGAAATTGCACGGGCGGTAGCGGCTGTCGAGCTGGGTCGCCAATATGCCCTCCCACGCGTCCTTGACGGCGCCGGTCGATCCGGGGAGCGCGAAGATATAGGTGCCGCGCGCGACGATCGCGCAGGCGCGCGACTGGATCGTCGAGGTACCGATCTTCTGATAGCTGAGCCAGCGGAACAACTCGCCAAAGCCCGGTATGTCCTTGCCGTCGAGGCGGTGCAGCGCCTCGGGCGTGACGTCGCGGCCGGTCAGGCCGGTGCCGCCGGTGGTGATGACGACGTCGACCTCTGGATCGTCGATCCAATTGTGGAGGCGCGATACGATCAGGTCGGCCTCGTCCTTGATGATCGCGCGCGCGGCAAGAATGTGCCCCGCCTCGGCCAGCAATTGTTCGAGCGTGTCGCCCGAGCGGTCGTCGGCTGCGCTGCGGCTGTCCGAGATGGTGAGAAGCGCGATGCGGACCGGCTTGAACGGCCGGCTGTCGTCAATCGGCATTGCTGCCGCCCGCCCAGCTCAGCCGCGTGCGATCCTTGCCATCGGGAAAGCGCGGCCATTTGCCCTGCGCGAGCGCGGCGCGGCTGTCCGAGGGCTTGCCCTGCTGCGCCTCGTACATCCAGTAATTGCGCAGCACGATGCCGACATAGCCGCGCGTTTCCCAATAGGGGATCGATTCGATGTAGAGCAGCGGGTCGCCATTGTCGCGAATCTCGCTCTGCCAGCGCGCGACGGGCGCGGGGCCGGCGTTGTACGCGGCGATGACCTTTGGCAGCAGACCTCCGGTCGCCGGTTCGCGGCTGAGATATTGCAAATAGCGCTGACCGAGTTCCATATTGACCGCGGGCGTCTTGAGATCGCCGAGCGCGGCGACCGCGCCTTCCCAGCGCACGATGTCGCGTGCGGTGCCGGGACGCACCTGCATCAGCCCGGTCGCTCCGGCCGAGCTGACCGCCGCGCGGCGGAAGCTCGATTCCTGAAGCGTATGGGCGAATACGAGTGCGGGGTCGACCCGCCAGCCGCCGGCCGGTTCCCAATTGGGCTGCGGATAGCGTGCAGCGGCGGCGAGCTTGCGTCCCTGCGGTGTGTTGTGCGCGAGATAGAGCTGGGTTTCGGGGAGGTTCAGCGCACCGGCGATACCGAGTATCTGTTCGTGATGCTCGGCGCGCCCGATGCGCGCCTGGTGGCGCAGCGTCTCGTCGGCATATTTGTCCTCGCCGATTTCAGCGAGCGCGATGGCGATGCGGATGTTCGGAAGGTCGTCGAGCGCGCGCCACGCGCGGCGGTCGGGGCGCACATTCTGTTGCTGGTGCTGCACCGGCTGGCCGAGCGTTTCGGCGGCGAGGAGACCGTAAAGCGTTTCCTCATTCGCCGCCGCGGCGCGCAGGCGCGGCTGGACGAGCGCGGGCTGTCCCGCCGCCATCGCCGCGCGGCTCGCCCAGAAATGGGCGGCGGCGCGCAGTTCGCTGTCGGGCGCATCGCGCGCGACGCGGTCGAAGGCGGTCAGTGCGGTGCGATAATCGCCGAGCCGCCACGATGCGAGTCCCTGGACCCATGCGCCATGAGCCGCCCAGGCGCCGCCGTTGCCGACGCAATCGGTCGCAAGACGCAGCGCGTTGGCGTCGTCATTCTCGATATAATAGGACCAGGCGACCTTTTGCGTCCATTCGGCGCGCGATTCGGGCGACAATTTGTCGATGACCGCGTTGAGCAATGCTTCGGCGCCGGCCGGATCGTCATTCTTGATACGTTCCGGGATGCTGCTCGCAAGGCCCGCGGCGAAGGGGTCATAGACGCTTTCGGCGCCGATGCGGCGCGGTGCGCTTCCCGCCCAGCTCAGCCGCATTTGCGGCGGCAACGACGGTATGTCGGTCGCGCCGCGCTTTGCAGCGAGGCGGCCGAGCTGCGCCGCCTGCGGCAGGTCGGGCGCGCGCGACAGGATCGGCATGATGTCGGCGACCTCGGCGCGCGGGCTGTTCGCCGCGACGAGCAGTTCGGCGCGCAGGAAATTGTCGAGCGGGCCCTTGTCCTCGGCAAGCAGCGCCTTGGCATCGACCCAGCGCTGGCCGCGAATGGCCGCGACGACATCGCGATAATGCTGTTTCTGCTTTGCCGACAAGATTTCGGGCACGGTTTGCGGCGCGATGACAAGATCGCGTTCGCCCGCGTCGACCGCCCGCGCGGGCGCGGCGTTTGCTGCGGCAAGGATTGCGCAGGAAAGGAAAAGGCTGGTCCGTTTCATCATCGGTCAACGTCCCTGGTTGAACAGTTTCAGGCTGTCCCATGCCGCGGCCTTCTGAACGGGCCGCGCGAGGAGCAGGGCGGGGTGGGCGACCGCCACTGCTTCCACTCTTCCGCCATCTTGGTTAATTTCGAGTAACTTTCCGCGCGTATCGGCAAGCTCCAGCTTTGCCGCCATCCGCGTGACCTCTGTCCCCACGAGCAACAGCCGCTGCGGTCGGGCGAGGCGCAAATGGTGCCACAGCAACCGGTCGAGGTCGGGCATGACGCCGGTGTCGCATCGGCCGCCCGGAGGACGGGTGACGGCGAGGCTGGCGAGATAGCAATCGGCGCGGGCCATGCCGATCGCCCGCAACATCGCATCGAGCAGGCCGCCGGCTGCGCCCGCAAAGAGCGTCCCGTCGCGCTGGTCGTCGACTTCGGGCCAGGCGGTGAGAACCATCAGCGCGGCGCCCGCTTCGCCCTGGGGGAGCACGCGGCGCGCGTCCCATTGGCTGCCCGGTACATCGGGATGCTCGGCAAGCCAGCGCGAGAAGGCCTCCCACTCGGCGGGAATGTCGACCGGACCAGCGGGCTTGGCAGGCGCAGCTTCGGCCTGGCGTTGCAGCGCGGCGGGAAGCGGCGGCGGCGCGGCCTCGGCCGCCGGTTCGCGGGTTTGCTTGCGCGCCGAATCGTTCGCGGGAAGGGGGACGGCATCGAGCCAGCCCGCCGGCGTTTCGCCGACGAGCGCGTCCAGACCGGCGAGCGACCACCAGTCGTGATAGCTTTCCGCCGCGCGCAAAAGGTTTCGCCCACCCATGAATTGATTCAAACAGGCTGTTGACGGACGCGTCAATTGGCGGGCATCGCAATACGTGACAAAATGAGTGCCGCTTACGACGAATGAGCGGTGCAGGGACGGCAGAAAGGTATTTGCGGTGAGCGAACGGGAATCGATGCCCTATGACGTGGTCATCGTCGGCGCGGGTCCGGCGGGACTTTCGGCGGCGATCCGCCTCAAACAACTGGCGAACGAGGCGGCACGCGAACTGTCGGTTTGCATCCTCGAAAAAGGGTCCGAAGTGGGCGCGCATATTTTGTCGGGCGCGGTGATCGACCCCAAATCGCTCGACGAACTGCTCCCCGATTGGCGCGAGTCCGGTTGCCCGCTCGCCGAGGTACCGGTGAACGACAACCAGCATTGGGTGCTCACCAAGACCAAGAAATATGGCCTGCCCGATTTCATCTCGCCGGGCTTCATGCACAATGAAGGCACCTACACCGGAAGCCTCGGCAATCTCTGCCGCTGGCTCGCCGAACAGGCCGAAGGGTTGGGCGTCGAGATTTTTCCCGGATTCGCGGCGGCCGAAATCCTCTATAACGACGATGGTTCGGTGAAGGGCGTTGCGACGGGCGACATGGGCATCGCGCGCGACGGCAGCCGCAAGCCCGACTATGCGCCGGGGCTGGAACTCCATGCCAGATATACCTTCTTCGGCGAAGGCGTGCGCGGGCATCTGACCAAGATGCTCAAGCCGCAATTCGGCCTCGACGCCGATTGCGAGCCGCAGGTCTATGGCCTTGGCGTCAAGGAACTCTGGGACATCGCCCCGGAGAATCATGCGCCGGGCCGCGTCATCCACACGCAGGGCTGGCCGCTCGACGAAAATTCGAACGGCGGCGGGTTCCTGTATCACCAGGCGAACGGACAGGTCGCCCTCGGTTTCGTGACTTGGCTCAACTATCGCAATCCGCACACCTCGCCCTTCCAGGAAATGCAGAAGTGGAAGACGCACCCCGAGATTGCGAAGATATTGAAGGGCGGCAAGCGCGTCTCCTATGGCGCGCGCGCGATCAGCGACGGCGGCTACCAGTCGGTGCCGAAGCTGGCTTTTCCGGGCGGCGCGCTGATTGGCGACAGCGCCGGATTCCTGAACGTTCCGCGCATCAAGGGCACGCACACCGCGATGAAGTCGGGCATGATGGCGGCCGAAGCGGCATTTGCGGCGGTGAGCGCGGGGCGCAGCAGCGACACGCTCGACGCCTATCAGGCGGCGTATGACGACAGCTGGGTCAAGAAGGAGCTGAGCGTCGTCCGCAATGTCCTGCCGCTCGTCGAAAAATGGGGCGATCTTGCGGGAACGATGCTCGCGGGAATTACGATGTGGCTGGAAAATTTCGGTATCCGCGTGCCGTTCACGATGAAGCATCATCCCGACAACACCACGCTCTATCGTGCCGACATGATGCCCAAACCCGATTATCCGAAACCCGACGGCGTTCTGACCTTTGACCGGCTGTCCTCGGTATTTCTGTCGAACACCAATCATGAGGAAGACCAGCCGGTCCACCTGCAACTCAAGGACCCCTCGATCCCGGTCGAATATAATCTGCCGCTCTATGACGAGCCCGCGCAGCGCTATTGCCCCGCGGGTGTGTATGAGATCGTCTGCGAGGAAGAGGGCGATCCCAAATTCGTCATCAACGCGCAGAATTGCGTCCACTGCAAGACGTGCGACATCAAGGACCCGACCCAGAATATCAACTGGGTCACTCCCGAAGGCGGCGGAGGCCCCAATTATCCGAATATGTAAATTCGTCCCGGCCGCCGCACTGGCCATGATCGTTGCGGCGCCGAGCGCGGCGTCGGCGGCCGACGACAGCAACGCTGCGCTCAATGCGCTGGTCCGCGCGCGAATCGCGGAAGAAAACAGCGAGCCTGCGGAAGCGCTGTCGGCGCTGTCGGCGCTGGCATCCCACGCCCCGGAGCTACCCGGTGTGCGCCGCCGGATGCTGGAACAGGCGATCGAGGCGGGCGATCTGGCGGCCGCGCGCAATGCCGCGTCGCAGCTCTGGAATGAGGGCGAGCGCCGTTTCGACGCGCAGCTCGTACTGCTGGTCGATGCGATGCGCCGGTCGGATTGGGCCGCCGCGCGCGGTTATTTGCGCGGACGGTCCGACAAATCGGGCGGCGATGTGATCGCGCAATTGATCGAACCCAGCTTCAACGCATGGATCGACGTTGGCGCGCGCCAAAAAATGCCGCACCGCCATCTGCTTGCGGCCAGCGGACCGGCGCGTACCGAACCCGCGCTTGCGCTCGAGGCGGCGCTCGTCCGGCTCGCCGTGCGCGATACGGCCGAGGCGTTGCGGCTGATCGACGCGATTGTCCTGACCGATCGCACGAGCCAGGTCGTCGCGCTGCGCGTTGCAGCCACCCTCGATCAATCGGGGCAGGCCGACGCCGCCGAGCGGCTGCGAAAGCGGATTGCGCTGGCCGCGGGCGCGCGCGAAGACCCGCTGCTGCTGCTACCCGACCAATCGGTCGCGACACCGCGCGCAGGTGCCGCGCTCTGGCTCGCCCTGCTCGCCGACGGACTGGCGCGCACGCCGAATGCCAATCCCAAGGTTCCGCTGATGTTCGCGCGCGCCGCCTTTTGGCTGAACGATGGCGACTGGCTGGTGCGCACGACACTGGTCGAAGCGCTGGCGGCGAACGAACAGGCGTCCGACGCGCTCGCGCTCACTGCCGCGCCGCGTGGCGGAACAACGCCGCGCGTGCTCGCGATGCGGCGCGCCGAACTGCTTGCCGAAGCGGGCGATTTTGCCGCGGCGCTGCCCATTGCCGAAGAAGCGGCGGCGCAATCGCCGCGTGCGCGCAGCCTCTATGTCCGCTTCGCCGACCTTGCGCGGCGCGCCAAAGACGCCGACGCGGCCGCCCGCGCCTATGCGGGAATCGAAGCGACGCTGGGCGATGGCGATGACGATATGGCGCTGCGCGCGACCTTGCTGGTGGCGCGCGCCGAACTTCTGCTCGAAGCCGACGATTGGGAAGGCGCCGCACCGCTCCTCGAACGCGCCGTCGCCTTGCGGCCGTCGGACGCGCAGATACTGAACTATGTGGGCTATTCGGCGCTCGAACGCCGTCAGAATGTCGAGCAATCGCTCGCGCGCATCAAGATGGCGTGGGAGCAGCAGCCGACCAATGCGGCGATCACCGACTCGCTGGGCTGGGCCTATTTCCTCACCGGGCGCGTCGACGAAGCGGTGCCGCTCCTCGAACGGGCGCAGTTGGGCGAGCCGACCAATGCGGTGATCGTCGAGCATCTGGGCGACGCCTATTGGGAGGCGGGACGCAAATTCCAGGCGCGCTATGTGTGGCGCGCCGCCGCGCTGCTCGCCGACGCCGATGCGGCGACGCGGATCGAGGCGAAGCTGCGCGACGGGCTGACTCCCGCGACCATCGCGCCATGAGCGGCGCGATGCGCGAGACGGGGTGGGCCAAGATCAACCTCGCGCTGCATGTCCGCGCGCGGCGGGACGACGGTTATCACGAGATCGAGACGCTGTTTGCCTTCGTCGACGGCGGCGACGCGATCGAGGCGGAGGTTGCGGACGCCGATAGGCTCAGCATCGACGGCGAATTCGCCGAAGGGCTGGACGCAGGCGCCGACAATCTGGTGCTGCGTGCGGTGGCATTGTTGCGGCGGATGCACGGAGGCGACCGCGTGCCGCCTCTGGCGCTTCGCCTGACCAAGGCGCTTCCGGTTGCAGCGGGGATCGGCGGCGGATCGGCCGACGCTGCGGCGACCGCGCGGCTCGTCCGGCAACATTTCCTTCCCGAGGTCGGAGAGACCGAACTGATGCGCGACGTCGCGCCGCTCGGCGCCGACGTCGCGGCCTGCGTCGCGAGCCGGACGTGCCTGGGCACAGGGTTCGGCGAGCGCGTGCAGGCGGCGCCCGAACTTCGCCTGACCGGCACGCCCGTGCTGCTCGTCAATCCGCGCGCGCCGGTCGCGACCGGGCCGGTGTTCGCTGCGTGGGACGGGTTCGACCGCGGGCCGCTGTTGGTCGGTGCCGAAGTGCGCGCGCAGCTGTTCGCCGCGCGCAACGATCTGCAACGCGCGGCGGTCGCGCAATGTCCGGCGGTGATCGACATACTCACCGAACTGGGGGCGCTGAAGCCGTGGCTCGCGCGCATGTCGGGGTCGGGCGCGACCTGTTTCGCGCTGTTCGACGCTGCGGCCGAGCGCGACGCGGCGGCGGCCACGCTCGCCGCGAGCCACCCGCACTGGTGGCAGATGACGGGCGCGCTGCGATGAGCGAGGCGTGGGTCGATCTCGGCGCGGCGAAAGCGGGCGGGGTGCTGCTGATCGGAGACCATGCGTCGAACCATGTGCCGTCCGACATCGAGCTGGGGATCGACCCCGCGCTGCTTGGCGAGCATATCGCGGTCGACATCGGCGTTGCCGAGGTCGCGGCGCTGCTCGTCGCGCGCGGCGCGGTCGATGCCGCGATCCTCGGCGGGGTGTCGCGGCTCGTCGTCGACTGCAACCGCGACGAGCATGCGCCCGGCGCGGTGCCGGTGGCGAGCGACGGTCACGCGATCCCCGGCAATGCGCTGAGCCACGAAGCGCGCGAGGCGCGGCTCGACCGCTTCTTTCGACCCTATCATGCGCATATCGCCGAGGTGATCGCCGCGGCGCGCCCCGCCTTCATCCTGTCGCTGCACAGCTTTACCCCGCGCCTTGCGAGCGACCCCGGACTGGCGCGGCCGTGGGAGGTGGGAATCCTCTATAATCATGACGAGCGCCTGGCGCGGATCGCGCTCGAATATTTTGCGGCCGAGGGGCTGAACGTCGGCGACCAGCTCCCCTATTCGGGCAAGCTGCTCAACGCGACGATGGACCGCCATGCCGAGGCGAATGGCATCGCCTATGTCGGGATCGAGATGCGGCAGGATCTGGTCGGGGCGCCCGCCGATCAAGCGGCATGGGCGGGGCGGATCGCGCGATTGTGCGATGCAGCGATGTTGAAACTCGCGGCATAGACGTGTAGAGGCGCAGGCACTGCCTAGATTGAAATATTATTATCAGGATTGACAAAAATGCCTTCTTATCGTTCGCGTACCACGACCCACGGCCGCAACATGGCGGGCGCGCGCGGCCTTTGGCGCGCGACGGGGATGAAGGACGATGATTTCGGCAAGCCGATCATCGCGGTCGTCAACAGCTTTACCCAGTTCGTCCCCGGCCACGTCCATCTGAAGGACCTTGGCCAGCTCGTCGCGCGCGAGATCGAGGCGGCGGGCGGGGTCGCCAAGGAATTCAACACGATAGCGGTCGACGACGGCATCGCGATGGGGCACGACGGGATGCTCTATTCGCTGCCCAGCCGCGACCTCATCGCCGACAGCGTCGAATATATGGTCAACGCGCATTGCGCCGACGCGATGGTGTGCATTTCCAATTGCGACAAGATCACCCCCGGCATGCTGATGGCGGCGCTGCGCATCAATATCCCGGTCGTGTTCGTGTCGGGCGGGCCGATGGAGGCGGGCAAGGTCGTGCTGAAAGGCAAGGAGGTCGCGCTCGACCTGGTCGACGCGATGGTTGCCGCCGCCGACGAACATTATAGCGACGAGGAAGTCACCGCGATCGAACAGGCGGCGTGCCCGACGTGCGGTAGCTGTTCGGGGATGTTCACCGCCAATTCGATGAACTGCCTGACCGAAGCGCTGGGGCTGTCGCTGCCGGGCAATGGATCGACGCTTGCGACGCACGCCGACCGCAAGGCGCTGTTCCTGCGCGCCGGGCGGATCGTCGTCGAAATGTGCCGCCGCCATTATGAGGAGGACGACGCGAGCGTCCTGCCGCGCAACATCGCGAGTTTCGAGGCGTTCGAAAATGCGATGAGCCTCGACATCGCGATGGGCGGGTCGACGAACACGGTGCTCCACCTGCTCGCCGCCGCATATGAAGCGGGCGTCGATTTCACGATGGAGGATATCGACCGGCTGTCGCGCCGCGTTCCCTGCCTGTCAAAGGTCGCGCCGGCCAAGAGCGACGTGCATATGGAGGATGTCCATCGCGCGGGCGGGATCATGGCGATCCTCGGCCAGCTCGAGCGCGCCGGGCTGCTCCACGCGCATGTGCCGACGGTGCATAGCGCGACGCTGGGCGACGCGCTCAACAAATGGGATATTTCGCGCACCAACGATCCCGACGTGCAGAAATTCTTCATGGCCGCGCCCGGCGGCGTCCCGACGCAGACGGCGTTCAGCCAGGATCGGCGCTGGGATGCGCTCGACCTCGACCGCGAGGGCGGGGTGATCCGCTCGGCCGACCATGCCTTCAGCAAGGACGGCGGGCTCGCGGTGCTGTCGGGCAATATCGCGCGCGACGGCTGTATCGTGAAGACCGCGGGGGTCGACGAGAAGATCCTGAAATTTTCCGGTCCCGCCAAGGTGTTCGAAAGCCAGGATGCGGCCGTCGCGGGGATTCTGACCGGGCAGGTGGTCGAGGGCGACGTTGTCGTGATCCGCTACGAAGGGCCGAAGGGCGGCCCCGGTATGCAGGAAATGCTCTATCCGACAAGCTACCTCAAATCGAAGGGGCTGGGCGCCGCCTGCGCGCTGATCACCGACGGGCGCTTTTCGGGCGGCACGTCGGGCCTGTCGATCGGCCATGTCTCGCCCGAGGCGGCCGAGGGCGGCACGATCGGCCTTGTCGAGGACGGCGACCTCATCGAGATAGACATTCCGGCGCGCACGATCATGCTCGCGGTCGCCGACAGCGAACTCGCGGCGCGGCGCGCGGCGATGGAGGCGAAGGGCGATGCCGCGTGGCAGCCCGCAAAGCCGCGTCCGCGCAAGGTGTCGGTCGCGCTTGAGGCCTATGCCGCGATGACGACGAGCGCGGCGCGCGGCGCGGTGCGCGACCTGTCGCAGCTGAAAGCCGCGCGGTGACGCGGGCGGGCGCCGCGCTGCTTGTCCTGCTGTTTTCAGGCTGCGACAGCGCCCCCGACAACCACACGCTGGCCGAGGCCGAGGCGCGCGGCGACAGCGCCGCGCTTGCGGACGGCCGTATCGACTGCGCGCTCGAAGGCGCGGCGCGGTTCGCGCGCGATTGCACCTTGCAGGAGATCGCCGGTGCCAGCGGCACGGTGCTCGTGGTCGGGCGGACCGACGCAGGATACCGCCGGCTGCGCATCACCGGCGACGGGCGCGGTGTCGAAACGGCCGACGGGGCGGAAGCCGCGCGCGTGACCATCGTCGGCGACGGGCTGATCGAGGTCGGCGTCGGGGGCGATCGCTATCGCCTTCCCGCCAACACCGGCGGCAACTGAGGCGATTTTCGCCGCGATGTGATAGGGAAGGGCGATGACCGTTCCCGCCGATGCCCCCATTCTGACCGCCGCCGCGATGCGCGAGGCGGAAGCGGCGTGCGCTGCGGCGGGCGTATCGCTCGCCGAATTGATGGAGCGCGCGGGCGCGGCAGTGGCCGATACCGTGTGGCGCATGGCGGCGGGGGCGCCGATCCTTATCCTGTGCGGACCCGGCAACAATGGCGGCGACGGCTATGTCGCGGCGCGCTTGCTGCGGGTACGCGGGGCAGAGGTGCGCGTCGCGGCGCTCGGCGAGCCGAAAACCGACCTTGCGAAAGCGGCGCGCGCCGCGTGGACGGGCGAGGTCGAGGCGTTCGATGAGCGCACGGCGCCGGCGCCGGTCATCGTCGATGCGCTGTTCGGCGCGGGGCTGTCGCGGCGTCTGTCAGACGATCTGGCGGGGCTGCTCGGGCGCTTTGCCGGACGGCGCGTCGTCGCGGTCGATTTGCCGAGCGGGATCGAGAGCGACGGCGGCGAGGCGTGGATGCCGCCGCTGCCCGCGCATGTCACCGTCGCGCTCGGGGCGCTCAAGCCCGCGCATCTGCTGCTCCCGACCGCACCGGCGTGCGGCCGCACATTGCTCGCGAGCATCGGGATCGACGCGGCGCGGACGATGCGGACCTTGCCGCCGCCGCCGCTGCCCACGGGCGATCCGGCGGCGCACAAATACAGCCGTGGAATGGTGCTCGTCGTCGCGGGTCCGATGGCGGGCGCTGCGGAGCTTGCTGCGGGAGCTGCGCTCCGCGCGGGGGCGGGTTATGTCGTCCTCGACGGCGCCGGGCGGGCGCCCTTGTCGGCGGTGATTTGCGACGACGGCGATGCTTTAGCCGAACGCGCCGCGGACCCGCGCCTCGGGGCGATTGTCGTCGGGCCGGGATTTCCGGCGGGCGAGGGTCTGACGCGCTCGCTTGATGTCGCGCTGGGTTCGGGCAAGCCACTGGTGCTCGACGCCGCGGCGATTGCGGCGGGGCTGACGGCGCTGGCATCGGGCGAGCGGCGCGCGATCCTGACGCCGCACGAAGGCGAATTTGCGCGCGGCTTTCCGGACGCAGGTGGCAGCAAGATCGACCGGACATTGGCGGCTGCACGCCAGTCGCGGGCGGTCGTCGTCCACAAGGGCGCCGACACAGTGATTGCGGCGCCCGACGGGCGGGTGGTGGCCGCCTGGCCGGGGTGCCCCTGGCTCGCGAGCGCGGGGACGGGCGACGTGCTCGCCGGCGCGTGCGGCGCGATGCTCGCGCGCGGCGGCGATGCCTTCGAAGCGGCGGTCGCGGCGGTGGGCTGGCATATCGACCGCGCCGCGCGTATAGGCCCCGGCCTTGTCGCCGACGATCTGATTGGGAAATAGCATGACCGACACCGCGTTGATCGAGCGCATTGCCGCGCGCGGCGACGGCGTGACCGCCGACGGGCGCCATGTCGCGGGAGCGGTCCCCGGCGACCGGATCGCCGCCGACGGCACGCTGATCGCCGGTCCGAACCGCTCCGAGCCCGTGTGCAGCCATTTCGGAAAATGCGGGGGGTGCCAGCTCCAGCATGTCGCTGAAGCTGCGCTCGCAGATTTCGTGCGCGACCGCGTCGCAGGCGCGCTTGCGGGGCAGCAGGTGGCGGCGACCGACATCCTTCCGGCAATTGTTTCGCCGCCGGCGAGCCGCCGCCGCGCGGCGCTCACTGCGCTCAGGGCGGGCAAGCATGTTGCCGTCGGCTTCAACGCGGCGCAGAGCAACCAGATCGTCGATATGCGGCAATGCCCGCTGCTGCTCCCCGAATTGTTCGCGCTCGTCGCGCCGATCCGCGGATTGCTCGGCGCGATCGCGCCGCAGCGGCGGCCCGCGAAAGTCAAGCTGCAGATGCTCGATCAGGGCGCCGAGGTCGTGCTCGAGGGCGTGCGCGCCGAGGGGCTCGATGCGGCGATGGCGTTGCAGGATTTCGCGGGCGCGCATACGCTCGCGCGGCTCGCGATCGACCAGGGCGACGGGCTCGAAACGCTGTGGCAGCCCGAGCCGCCGACGGTGCGCTTCGGCGAAATTGCGGTCGAAGTGCCGCCCTTTGCTTTCCTGCAGGCGACGGCCGCGGGGCAGGCGGCGCTCGTCGAGGCGGTGCAGCGCGCGATCGGCGATGCGCCCGCCGTGGCCGACCTGTTCGCCGGGGTCGGGACTTTTGCCCTGTCGGTGAAGCAGGGGCGCAAAGTCTATGCCGCCGAGGGAGCGCGCGACGCGATTGCGGCGCTGACGGGCGCGGCGAACCGGGCGCGCGCGCTCGTCGCCACCGAGCATCGCGACCTGTTCCGCCGTCCGCTGGTTCCGGCCGAGCTCGACCGCTTCGGCGCGGTCATCCTCGACCCGCCGCGCGCGGGCGCCGAGGAGCAGGTTGCGCAGCTTGCGTCATCGGCAGTGCCGGCGATCGCCTATGTGAGCTGCAACCCCGCAAGCTTTGCCCGCGACGCGAAGCAGCTTGTCGCGGGTGGCTATACGCTCGACTGGGTGCAGCCCGTCGGCCAGTTCCGATGGTCGACCCATGTGGAACTGGCCGCGCGGTTTTCGAGGGCCTAGTTCAGCACAAAGCCCATGAAGGCGTGGATGCACAGCGCGAGCAGGAAAAGGCTCGCAAACACGAAAATGCCGAAGCGCCACAACACGCGGTTCACGGTGACCTGGACCAGACTGTGGACGATGCGCAGCGCGACATAGGCCCACGCAAGCTGGGCGTTGAGCCCGCCGCCCATCCCACCGACGGCAAGGGCAATCGCCACCGCGTAAAAGAGCGTCGGCTGTTCCATCAGGTGATTGTAATTGTGCGCCTTCCACTGCACCTGCGGCGGAAGAAGCTCGTCGAGGCTTCGTCCGGTCGTCCCGACCAGGTTTATCGCGTCGACCTTGGCGCGGCTCATTGCCGGAATGCGCGTGGCATACATCCATACCCACATCACCATCGACCAGAGCGCAAGCGTCGCGACTGGACCGAGAATGGCGTTCGTATCCATGATCTTGCTCCTCAGCCGAGGGTTGCGATGACCGCCAATATGGCGAGCGCGAACAGGCAGAATGTGGCGAGCGAGAAAATTGCGAAGCGCACCGGGATGCGGTTCACGGTCGTCTGCCACAGGCTGTGGACGATGCGCAGAACGACATAGGCCCATGCAAGCCCGCGCGTCAGCTCGGTGTCGCCGCCCGAGAGGTGCAGGAAGACGATGACGGCGTAGAAGATCGTCGGTTGTTCGCACAAATGCGTGTAATTGTGCGATTTCCAGTTGACCGCCGGCGGCAGGATTTTTTCGACATCGACCCCGCGCCCACCCGGAGGGGCGGCCTTCAGATCGATCCCTGCCTTGGCCATTGCGGAAAAGCGCGTGAGCGCGACCCAGCCGAGAATGAGGAGCGTCCACAACGCGAGCACCGCTCCGGGTGCCAATAGGCTTTCAGACATCGATTGTTCCCCTTTGATCTTGCGGCTCGTTCACGACCCGGCCGTGGGGAAGGATGCTAGGTTAAGCGTCGCAATTTGCAACGCAAATTTCAGTGCATTGCAGGTTCAAGCGCTTCGGTGGAATTGCCGGACAATTGTTCGATGAAATCTGCCGCCCAGCCGATAACATCGGAATCGCGCACAACGGCATTCAGTGCCTCCCACCGCTCCTTGCGCTCGGCGAGCGGCATGTTCATCGCGGTCCATATCGCGCGCGTCACCTCGTCATGGTTGAGCGGATTGACGAGCAGCGCGTCGGTAAGCTGTTCGGCAGCGCCCGCAAAGCGCGAGAGGATGAGCACGCCGGGATCGGCAGGGTCCTGCGCGGCAACATATTCCTTGGCGACAAGGTTCATGCCGTCGCGGATCGGGGTGACGAGGCCGATCTTGGCGGCGCGGTAAAAGCCGAACAGTTCGGCGCGGCCGAAGCCGCGGTTCACATAGCGAATGGGGACCAGATCGACGTCCGAATGGGCGCCGTTGAACTGCCCCGTCTTTTGCTCGAGCGTCGCGCGGATTTCCTGATAGGATCGAACATCCTCGCGCGAGGGCGGGGCGATCTGGATATAGAGCAGCTTGTTGACCATGTCGTCATGCTGGTTGAACAATCGCTCCATCGCGTCGATGCGTTCGGGCAGCCCCTTGCTGTAGTCGAGCCGGTCGACGCCGATCACGACGGTGCGGTTGCGCGCGCTGCCCACGAGGCGGTCGTGCGCGCGCCGTGCCGCGTCGCTCTCGCCAAGCTCCATGAATTCCTTGTGGTCGATGCCGATGGGAAAGGCACGCGCGACGGTGGTGCGTCCCTCGTGGCGCACGATGCCGACATCCTCGTCGACGTCGGCATGCAGCTCCTTGCGGCAATAGTGCAGGAAGCTTTCGAGCCATTCGACCGACTGAAAGCCGATCACGTCATAGTGGAGCATCGCGGCCACCAGCCGCTCGTGAAAGGGCAGCGACACGAAAAGTCGCGCGGGCGGCCAGGGGATATGGAGGAAGAGGCCGATCCGGTTCTTCAGCCCCTGCGCGCGCAACCGTTCGGCGAGCGGCAGGAAGTGATAGTCCTGGACCCAGACGACATCATCGTCCTCGACGAGCGGCACGAGGCTGTTGGCAAAGCGTTCGTTGACGCGTTCATAGCCCATGCCGAACTCATTCTCATATTCGGCAAGATCGATGCGATAGTGAAAGAGCGGCCACAGCGTGCGGTTGGCGTAGCCGTTATAATATTCGTCGACATCGTGCGGCTCGAGGTCGATCGTTGCGGTGGTGAAACCGTCGGCGCGCTGCATCGTGAGTTGGCCTGTGAAGCGGTCCACCTCGTTGCCCGACCAACCGAACCAGATGCCGCCGCGCGCGCGCAATGCGCCGTTCATCGCAACCGCGAGTCCGCCCTGCGCCCCGGCGGCGCCGCGGCCCTTGGTGACCGACACACGGTTCGAAACGACGATAAGGCGGCTCATCGGACGGTATCCCAGCTTCGCGACAACAGCCCCGCGCAGTTGATAATGCCAACCAGCGAATAAGTCTGCGGAAAGTTCCCCCACAGCTCGCCGCTTTCGAAGTCGAGATCCTCGGACAAGAGGCCCGAGGCGGTCCGGTGCGCGAGCATCGTTTCGAACAGTCCGCGCGCCTCGTCGCTGCGCCCGCACATATGCAGTGCCTCTATCAGCCAGAAGGTGCAGATGTTGAAGGCGGTTTCGGGCTGGCCGAAATCATCCTCGCTGTCATAGCGCAGCATATGCTCGCCGCGGCGTAGCGCCATTTCGATCGCCGCGAAGGTCGACTGGAAGCGCGGGTCGTCGGCACTGATGAAGCGCAGCTCGACCATCTGGAGCAGGCTGGCGTCGAGGTGGTGGTGGCCGAAGGCCGCGCCGAAATGCTGCTTTTCATCGGACCATGCTTCGGCCTCGATCCGCGCGCGAATCTTGGCGGCGCGGTCCTTCCAGAAGGAGGCGCGCTCGGGTCGGCCGATGCGCGCGGCCACATTGCCGAGGCGGTCGCACGCGGCCCAGCTCATCACCGCCGAATAGGTGTGGACGAGTTGGCGCGTGCGGAACTCCCACAGCCCGGCATCGGGCTGGTCGTGCATCTTCCACGCGACCTCGCCGACGCTTTCGAGGCTCTCGAAATCGCGCTCGTCGGCCATGCGGAACAGGCGCTGGTCGAAAAAGCCCTGCACCGTCGGCAGCACGATCTGGCCATAAGCATCGTGCTGGATTTGCGTCCAGGCGGCGTTGCCGATCCGGACGGGCCCCATGCCGCGATAACCCGCAAGGTTCACTGCGACGCTTTCCTCCAGCTCGGCAAAACCCATCACCGAGTAAAGCGGCTGGATGTGGCCGCCCGCAGCGCGGTCGACAATGTTGCGCAGATAGGCGAGATATTTTTCGAGCACGTCGAGCGCGCCGAGCCGGTTGAGCGCCTGCACCGTGTAATAGGCATCGCGAATCCAGCAGTAGCGATAGTCCCAGTTGCGCTCGCTGTGCGGCGCTTCGGGGATCGAGGTCGTCAGCGCGGCGACAATCGCACCGGTTTCCTCATGCTGGCAGAGCTTGAGCGTGATTGCGGCGCGGATCACCGCTTCCTGCCAGTCCATCGGCGTCGCAAGACCGCGTACCCAGCTTTGCCAGTAAAGCTCGGTGGCCTCTTCCATCGCGCGGATCGAATGGGCGACATTGCCTGTGAAAGGCTCGTCGGGGCCGAGGAAGAAATGCAGGTCCTGCTCGACGCGGAAGCTCCGCCCCTCGTCGATATAGCCGATAGGGGCGTCGGTGGTCAGGCGAAGCTGGTGGTCGCCGATCAGGAAGCGCTTGTGGTTGGTGCCGCGGGTCGTCCGCGCGGCTTCGGTTCCATAATGGTGCATCGGGGTGAGCAGCATCTCGAGCCGCGGATTGCCCGCGACCGGGCGGATGATGCGAATGAAAGCCACCGGGCGGTACATGCGCCCCGAATGCTGGTAGCGCGGGCAGAAGTCGATGACGTCGACCGCGCTGCCGTCCTCGGCCTCCAACCGGGTGACGAGCATCGGCGTATTGCGGCGATACTGCGACGTCGCGCTGACCTGTCCGGCCAGACGAAGCCGCCACACGCCCTCGTCCTGCCGCTCGCCGCCGAGCAGCGCGCAGAAGGTCGGGTCGCCGTCGACGCGCGGAACGCAGCCCCAGACCAAGCCCGCCGCGTCGTCGATCAGCGCGCTGACCTGGCAATTGCCGATCGGCCAGAGCGAAAGCGAGCTCAGCGGTTCAGCCATCGATGCACCTCCGTCGGATTATCGAGCCGGAAATCGGCCGCGGTCGGGCGCTGCGGGCCAACGAGAATGCCGTGGCCGCGGCCGTCCAGCACCGCGGCAAAACCGTCCTCGTCGGTCACATCGTCGCCGATGAACCACGGCGTTGCGCCCTCGAAGCCGGGCGTCGCCAGCAGGGCGGCGACTGCGGTGCCCTTGTGGGTGCAGCGTGGTCCGAGTTCGACCACCATCTTCCCGCGCCGCGGCGCAAGCCCCTCGCTCTCGGCCAGTTCGTCCATAAGGACAAACACACTTGGCGCGGCGTCGGGTTCCTGCCGGTAATGCACGGCAATGCCGTGGGGCTTGGTTTCGACCAAAATTCCTGGCCAGCGGTGCGCTAGGTCGTCGATGCGCGCGCGCCCCGCAGGCGATATCGGCGGCGCGGGCGCGGCGACCTCGCCCATTTCGGCGCCGTGCGACCCCACGATGATCAGGTCGCGCACCTCCAGAAACTGGCCGAGGTCGGCGAGCGAGCGCCCGCTGACGATCGCGAGCCTGCCGTCGAGCCGGTCGCGCAGTCGATGGAGCCGTGCGTCGAGGTCGGCCGGAACGGCGATCCCCCCGGGCGTGTCGGCGATCTCCACAAGCGTGCCGTCGAAATCGAGGAAGAGGGCAACGGGACGTCCGGCCACCAGCTCGGCAAGCGGCGGCGGCGGCGGGAGGTCGAGATTTTTGTGCATTGCGGCAAAGGCTAGAGGCGGCGACCCCGATGGTCAACCGCCCCGGCCGATGCCGGTCAGAACAGCTTGGTCACCGTCGCGCTGCGGCGTTCCTGTTCGACTTCGCCCGTGTAAAGGCTCGCCATCGGCTCGTCGCTGACGACATGCGTCTCGTCGGCGCCAAAGCCGTTGAACTTGGTCCGCATCGCGCAGCCATAGGCGCCGAGCATCCCGATCTCGATAAAATCGCCCGCCTTGATGTCGGCGGGCAGGAAGAAGGGCCCGGCCATATGGTCGAGATCGTCGCACGTGGGGCCGTAAAAGCTGAACGGCACGAGTTCGGCACCGCTTTCGGCATCAGATTGCAGCGCAACCGGGAAACGCCAACCCACATGCGCGGCGTCAAACAGTGCGCCATAAGCCCCGTCGTTGATATAAAGTTCGTTGTCGCGGCGCTTTTCGACGCGGACGATCAGCGAGCTATATTCGGCCGACAGCGCGCGGCCGGGCTCGCACCACAGCTCGGCCGAATAGCTGATCGGCAGACTTTCGAAGCTGCGGTGGATGGTGTCGAAATAGGCGTCGAGCGGCGGAGGCTCCATGCCGGGATAGGACGACGGGAAACCGCCCCCGACATCGACGATGTCGACGGTGACCGATGCGCCGACGATTGCCGCGCGCACGCGCTCCATCGCCTGCGCATAGGCGTGGGGCGTCATCGCCTGGCTGCCGACATGGAAACAGATGCCGAGCGCGTCGGCGGCCTGCCGCGTTGCCATGAGCAGTTCGGCGACGTCTTCGGGCTCGGCGCCGAACTTGGCGGCGAGGCTGAGCTTCGAATGGTCGGACGAGACGCGCAGGCGGACGAGCAGGTTCAGATCCTGCGCGCCTTCGGTGGCGCGGACGATCTTTTCGAGCTCTTCCATCGTGTCGAGCGAGAAGGTGCGGACACCATGCTTCCAATAGGCTTCGGAGATTGCCTCCTCGGCTTTCACCGGGTGCATGAAGCAAAGCGTCGCTTGCGGCAGCGTGCGGGCGACCAGCCGAACCTCGGCGATCGAGGCAACGTCATAATGGGTGACGCCCGAATCCCACAGCACGCGCAAGAGGTCGGACGACGGATTCGCCTTGACCGCGTACATGGTCGTGCCGGGAAAACGCTCGATGAAGAAACGCGCTGCGCGCCGCGCCGCGTGCGGGCGGACAAGCGTAACAGGTTCGACCGGCGAAAGTGCCTGAATCAGCCCGTGGGCGCTATGATGCTGGTGCAATGCAAGGGACCCCCAAAATGAAACGGTAAACGACAAGGCTGCCTTGCGGTTATTGGAAGTCCCCCTGGGGCAGCGGAGGGCGCATATATGGCGGGGGGTCCTGTCTGTAAAGACCCCGAACGAAGGTTTCTGTTCCATGCGATGTCAAATTAGGCCAATCGAAGCGTGCGAGATACTGCGGTCGAAAATGGTCGCGACCGCCAATCGGGACAGCAACGCATGACAGCTCCGGCCGACGTAAATCATACATTCTCGGACAGCGAGCTCGTCGAGCTTTGCGCGTTCGGTTCGATCGAATCCCATCGTCAGGGCGATCTGATTCTGGCCGAAGGAACGATGGCGCCCGACTGCATCGTCACATTGTCGGGGCACACGGACATTTTCGCGACGACCGACGAGGGCCCGATTCGCGTCGGCTGGATGGAGCGCGGCCAGTTCGCCGGCGATCTGTCGGTGCTGACCGGACAGCGCCATCTGTCGCGCATCGAGATGGGTGCCGACGGCGAAATCCTGCGGATTGCGTATCCAGATTTCCAGCGGCTGATCGCGGGCAACTCGCATTATTCGGATATTTTTGTCCGTGTGCTCTCGGCGCGGCGCGAATTCAGCAAGACGCGCGGCTTTGCGGTGACGATCGTGATCGGCGCCGCGATGGATCGCAGCGTCTATGCACTGCGCGACCTGCTGCAAAAGCATGGGGTGGCGCACCGCTGGTTCGACCCCGACGAAGGGCCGGTAGCGGCGCATCTGCTTGCCGAACGCGGGATCGACGAGGCGCAGCTGCCGGTCGTGATTCTTGGCGCTGCCGATGTTTTGATCCAGCCGACCCCCGAGCAGCTTGCGGCGAGTCTGGGACTCGATCTGCTCCCCGACGGCGCAACCGCCGATGTCGTCGTTGTCGGCAGCGGTCCGGGCGGGCTCGCCGCCGCGGTCTATGCGGCGTCGGAGGGACTCGACGTCATCGCGATCGACGCGCTCGCGCCCGGCGGTCAGGCGGGAACCTCGTCGAAGATCGAAAATTACCTCGGCTTCCCGACCGGCATATCGGGCAACGAGCTCGCGCGGCGCGCGACGGTGCAGGCGCAGAAATTCGGTGCGCGGCTGGTTGCGCCGGTGCGCGCGGCGGCGATCGAGCGCGACGGCGACGCCTATTGCCTGACGCTCGCCGACGGGCGCAAACTGCGGTCGCGCGCCGCCGTCATCGCGAGCGGCGCGCAATATCAGCGCCTGCCGATCGAAGGCATCGAAGCCTATGAGGGGCGCGGCATCTATTATGGCGCGACGCCGATGGAGGCGCAGCTGTGCGGCAATGCCGAAGTCACCGTCGTCGGTTCGGGCAATTCGGCGGGGCAGGGCGCGATCTATCTCGCGAGCGTGGCGAAGAAGGTCCATGTGATTTTCCGCCGCCGGTCGCTGCGCGAGACGATGTCGGAATATCTGGTCAAGCGGCTGGAGGAACATCCCAATATTGAAATTGTCCCGACGACCGATGTCATCGCGCTGCACGGCGAGGACCGGCTGGCGGGGCTCACCTATCGCTGCCGCGAAACGGGCGACGAAGGCCATTGCGATTGCGGCTTCCTGTTCCTGTTCCTTGGCGCGAGCCCGAACACCGGCTGGCTGCCGAAGGAAATGGTGTGCGACGATCGCGGCTTCGTGAAGACGGGCGCCGATATCGCGCCGATCGAGCTGGTGCGCGCGGGCTGGTCACTCGACCGCATGCCCGCACGTTACGAGACGAGCTGGCCGCGCATCTATGCCGTGGGCGATGTCCGCAAGGGCTCGGTCAAGCGGGTCGCGTCGTCGGTGGGCGAGGGGTCGGTCGTCGTCAGCGACATACACGCAGCGCTGGCGGAGATAGTGCCCGCCGCGCAATAATGCCATTCCGGCGAAGGCCGGAATCGCGCCCCCGCCAGGCGACGCACCGGCGAGATCCCGGCCTTCGCCGGGATGACGATAAAGGGGTTACCCAAGCCGCGTCTTGAAATCCTCATACCCGAATTCGCGGATCAGCGTCAGTTCGTCGGTTTCGCTGTCCCACAACCAGATCGACGGCAGCGGAACGCCGTTGAAGCTGTTCGTTTTGACCATCGAATAATGCGCCTGGTCGAGAAAGGCGAAGCGCTGGCCGATACGCGCGCCGCCGGGGAGGCGGTAGTCACCGATCACGTCGCCCGCGAGGCACGACGGCCCCCCGAGGCGCACGGTCGCGCCGCCGCTTTCTTCGCCGAGCATTGCGGGGCGATAGGGCGCCTCGATCACGTCGGGCATGTGGCAGGTCGCCGAAATGTCGGTGATGCCGATCGGCATGCCATTGTCGAAGAGGTCGAGGATTTCGCCAACGAGAATCCCCGCGTCGAGCGCGACTGCTTCGCCCGGCTCGATCATCACCTCGCAGCCCGTAGCAACGCGGATCATCTTCAAAAAGGCAATCAGGTCGTCTGTTTGGTAATCGGCGCGCGTTACATGATGACCGCCGCCGAAATTGATCCATTTGAGCTGACCGAAAAAGGGGCGCAGCACGGGCTCGACCGCCGCCCAGGTCCGGGCGAGCGGGGGGAAATCCTGTTCGCACAGGCTGTGCATATGGATGCCGTCGACGCCTTCCAGATGCTCGGGAAGCAACTGGGTCACGGGAAAGCCGAGGCGGCTGCACGGCGCCGCGGGATCATATTTCGCGACCTCGCCTTCGCTGTGCATCGGGTTGATCCGCAGGCCGACGTCAAAGCGCTCGCCCGCGCCGCGAAGCTCGTCGAGCAGCGGACGAAACCGCTGGAGCTGCCCCGGCGAATTGAAGATCAGATGGTCCGAAAGCCGCGCGATTTCCGGCAAATCTTCGGCCTTGTAACCCGCGCAATAGGTGGCGACTTCCCCACCATATTCTTCGCGGCCGAGACGCGCTTCGAAAAGCCCCGACGCGCAGACGCCGTCGAGCACGCCCGCAACGGTGGGGCCGAGCGACCACATCGAAAAGGCCTTGAGAGCCGCGAGCACGCGCGCGCCCGACGCATCGCCGATCCCGCGCAGCACCGAAAGATTCGCGCGCACCTTCGCCGCATCGACGACAAAAGCGGGCGAGGGGACACGGGCGAGGTCAAAGCGGGCGAAGGCTCCGGGATCGCCGGCACGGGTTTCCATCGTCAGAAATCCAGCGGCGCGTCGAGTTCCTTCACCTGCCACGGCAGGCCGTGCTTCATCAGCATGTCCATGAAGGGATCGGGGTCCATCTGCTCCATGTTGAACACGCCGTCGCCGCTCCAGGTGCCGCTGACCATCATCGCCGCGCCGATCATCGCGGGGACGCCGGTGGTGTAGCTGACCGCCTGGTTGCCCGTTTCGGCATAGGCGTCCTCATGGTCGCAGATGTTGTAGAGGTAGAGCGTCTTTTCCTTGCCGTCCTTTCCGAGGCCGGTCGCGATGACGCCGATATTGGTCTTGCCCTTGGTTGTCTCGCCGAGGCTCGACGGTTCGGGGAGGACGGCCTTCAGGAATTGCAGCGGGATGATTTCCTTGCCCTCGTAGATCACGGGGTCGATGCGCGTCATGCCGACATTCTGCAGCACGGTGAGGTGCTGGATATAGGCGTCGCCAAAGGTCATCCAGAAGCGGATGCGCTTGATTTCGGGCAGGTGCGTTTTCAGGCTTTCGATTTCCTCATGATACATGAGGTACATGTTCTTTGGCCCGACTTCCTCGAAGTCGAACTGTTGCTTGACCGACATCGGCGGGGTTTCGACCCACTCGCCATTCTCCCAGTGACGCGCGACCGCGGTGACTTCGCGGATGTTGATCTCGGGGTTGAAGTTGGTCGCGAAATGCTGGCCGTGATCGCCGCCGTTGCAATCGAGGATGTCGAGCGTATCGATGCGCTCGAAGTGATGCTTTTTGAGCCAGGTGGTGAAGACGCTGGTGACGCCGGGGTCGAAACCCGAACCGAGCAGCGCCATCAGTCCCGCCTCCTTGAAGCGGTCGTGATAGTCCCATTGCCAATGATATTCGAACTTCGCCTCGTCGCGCGGTTCGTAATTGGCGGTGTCGAGATAGTGCGCGCCGGTCGACAGGCACGCCTCCATGATCGTCAGATCCTGATAGGGCAGCGCGAGATTGACGACGTGTGTCGCGCCGATCGATCGGATCAGCGCGGCGGTCGCGTCGATATGGTCGGCATCGACCTCGGCGGTCTTGATCGTGACGCCGGTTCGCGCCTTCACCGACTCGGCGATCGCGTCGCATTTGAACTTGCGGCGGCTGGCCAGCGTGATGTCGGGAAAGATGTCGGCGTTCATCGCCATCTTGTGAACCGCAACCGAGCCGACGCCGCCCGCGCCGATCACCAGAACCTTGCTCATCGAAAATCTCCTGTCGCGGCGCGTCGCCGCTTGTCTTCTATGCCGCGCCCTATAGGACGAAGCCATGACACAGCAAAGCCCCGATCCCCTGCTTCGTCCCGACCGTGCGCCGAGCCTTTCAGGTATCGAACGCGCGGCGGAGAAAGTCGCTGCGTTGCTTCCGCAGACGCCGCTGCTGCCGCTTGAGGTCGACGGCGAGACGATCTGGTGCAAGGCCGAATGTCTGCAGCCGGTCGGCGCGTTCAAGATCCGCGGTGCGTGGCATCGACTGACCGATCTGACCGATGAACAGCGCGCCGCAGGCGTCGTGGGCGTATCGAGCGGCAACCACGCGCAGGGCGTCGCCTGGGCCGCGCGGCGGCTGGGCATCAAGGCGACGATCGTCATGCCGAGCAACGCGCCCGCGTTGAAGCTCGCCGCGACGCGCAAGCTGGGTGCCGAGGTGGTGCTGTACGACCGCGTCACCGAGTCGCGCGACGCGGTGGCGGCGAAGCTGATCGCGGAGAGCGGCAGGACGCTGGTGCACGCCTATGGCGATCCGTGGATCATCGAGGGGCAGGGGACTGCCGGGATCGAGGCGCGCGCGCAGCTTGCGGAACGAGGGATAGAGGGCCCCGACAAAGTCGTCGCCTGTTGCGGCGGCGGCGGGTTGACCTCTGGCCTCGCGCTCGCGCTTCCCGACGCCGAAATCGTCGCGGTCGAACCCGAGGGGTGGGACGATGTCACGCGCAGCCTTGCCGCTGGCGAAATCCTGGCGGTCGAAGACCTGGCCTATCCGACCGAATGCGATGCGCTGCAGACGCCAGTGACCTATCCGATCAATTTCGCGGTGATGCAGGCGCGCGGCGTGCGCGGAGTCGTCGTCACCCGCGAAGAGGTGCGCGACGCAATCCGCCTCGCCTTCGAGCGGCTGCATCTGGTGCTCGAACCTGGCGGCGCAGCAGCATTGGCGGCCGTGATCGCGGGCAAGGTTGCGCCGGGCAAGGCAACGCTCGTCACCCTGTCGGGGGGCAATGTCGACCCGCAGAAATATGCGGAGATATTGGCAGGCTATTGAATACTCGGCCAATGTCTGGTTCGATGCGGTGTATCAACCGGAGGAGAGTTGCCATGCGAATGCGTTCGATACTGTTCGGTGCGACGGCGGCGATGCTGCTGACAGGTTGCGAAAAGGCCGATGCTCCTGCGCCCGACGACACCGATGCGGCGCCGGTCGAAGCGGCGGAGTCCGACGCGTCGGCTGCACCGCACCAATATGCGGACTGGGCAGGGCAGTGGACGGGTGTCGAGGGCATGTATGTCACGATCACGCCGAGCGAGCCGGGGCGCTATTCGCTGGAGATGCAATCGGACCTCGATACCAAGGGCACCTATGAAGGCCGCGACGGCGCAACCGGCATCGAATTCGAACGCGGCGGCGAGACGCTGAGCCTGACTGCTTCCGATGGCGATGCCACGGGCCTCAAACATCTGGCCGGGAAGAAAGACTGTCTGACCGTCAAGACGGGCGAAGGTTATTGCCGCGATTGAGCTTTCGGGCGCGGTGACCGAAAAGGCGGCTTTGTCGCCGTTTTGTCACTGAAACGACGCGGGAATCGCAAATTAGGCTGGCATGCGCGGCCCCGGAAACATTTGTCCGGGATATTTCGTTCATGGCCAGCCTGCCCAATCGCAAGATCGCCGCCGCCGTCGTCCGCGAGGATGCGGCGCACAGGCAACGCCTGCTCGACCGCGCGTTCGCACTCGCCTTCAAGGGGCTCGTCTATGCGCAGATATGGGAAGATCCGGTCGTCGATATGGAGGCGCTCGCGATCGCGCCGGGGCATCGCGTCGCGACGATTGCGAGCGGCGGTTGCAACGTCTTTTCCTATCTGACCGACGATCCGGCCGAGATTGTCGCGGTTGACCTCAACACCGCGCATGTCGCGCTGAACAATCTGAAACGCGTCGCGATCCTGCACCTGCCCGATTACGCGCATTTCCGCCGCTTTTTTGCCGACGCCGACGATGCGGCGAATATCGCCGACTACCGCACATTCGTCGCGCCGCACCTCGACGAGACGAGTCGGCGCTATTGGGAAGGACGCGACCTTGTCGGGCGGCGACGCATCAACGGCTTCGCGCGCGGCCTTTACAAGCGGGGCCTGCTCGGCGGCTTTATCGGTCTGGCCCATCTGGTCGCGCGCCTGCACCGGATCGATCTGGGCGAATTCCTCGCCGCGAAAACGGTCGAGGAACAGCGCGCAATTTTTGACTCGAAGTTCGCACCCTTCTTCGACCGCAAGCTGATCCGCTGGATCACCGACCAACGCTCGTCGCTCTTTGGGCTCGGCATCCCTCCGGCGCAATATGACGCGTTGGCGGACGGCAAGCCGATGGCCGATGTGTTGCGCGCGCGGCTCGAAAAGCTGGCGTGCGACTTCCCGCTCGACGACAATTATTTCGCGTGGCAGGCGTTCGGGCGCGGCTATGGCAAGGGCGTCGCCGCACCGCTGCCCCCTTATCTGCAAGAGGTGAATTACGCGGCCGTAAAGGCGCGCGCCGAGCGCGTCACGATGCTCCACGCCAATATGACCGACATGCTGGCGGCATCGGATGCGGCGAGTTTCGACCGCTATGTCTTTCTCGACGCGCAGGACTGGATGAGCGACGCCCAGCTCGCGGCGCTGTGGGCCGAAGTGACGCGGACGGCGCGGGCCGGCGCCCGCGTCCTGTTCCGTACAGCCGCCGAGCCTAGCCTGCTTCCGGGCCGCCTGCCCGATGCGCTGCTCGATCGCTGGGAGTATCGCGCCGAAGAATCGCGGGACTACACGCGCCGCGATCGCTCGGCCATTTATGGCGGCGTCCACCTTTATACTCTCAAGGCGGATTGATCGTGGCGGGGGGGCATGGCGAGCTGATGGACCGCGTCTATCGGACGCAGCGGCATGTCTATGACATCAGCCGCAAATATTATCTGCTCGGACGCGACGGGCTGATCGCTGATCTGGCGCCGCCGCCGGGGGGAGCGGTCCTCGAAATAGGGTGCGGGACAGGGCGCAATCTCGTGGCAGCAGCGAAGGCATGGCCTGACGCGCGATTTTTCGGCGTCGACATCTCCGAAGCGATGCTCGAAACCGCGCGCGCAGCGATCCGAAAGGCCGGGCTATCGGACCGTGTGGTCGTCGTCGCTGCCGACGCCTGCGACTTCGCCGCCGCCGAATTGTTCGGTCGGTCGACATTCGATCGCATATTCATCAGCTATGCGCTTTCGATGATTCCCGACTGGCAGGGCGCGCTAGTCGCGGCCGCGCGGCATGTCGCGCCGGGCGGGCGGCTCGAGGTCGTCGACTTCGGTCAGCAGGAGGGCTTGCCGCCACTGTGGAGGCGGGCGCTGTTCGGCTGGCTTGCGCAGTTCCACGTCGCCCCGCGCGCCGACCTCGGCCCGTTGATGGCGGGTCTGGCAAAGGAAACGGGCGGCGCGGGTTATTGCCGCAGCCTCTATCGCGGATATGCGCTGCGCTGCGGCCTGGCGCGGAGCTAGCCCGCAGCAATGTCGGTCAGATAATCCTCCGAAAAGTCGGTGCGTATCTCGCACCACAGCAGCTTATGGTCGGACATCTGGTTTCGCCGGAATGTCGCCTTGAAATAGTTGATCTGCTGATCCCGGGTGCGCGGGCGCTTCTTGCTGTCGAGCTTGAATCGTTCGGGCTTCACATGGTCGACATAATGACCGGCGTCGGCGTCGCGATAGACGTGCGCCAGCATGTCGAACACGCCCGACCGGATCACCTGAAACCCCGGATGCGCGGACTTGAACGCGATCTGGTCATAATGATGACTGTTGCCGAGGTTTGTGGTGTGGAGCTTGGTCGGAATTTCGAACCCCGCGTCGCTCAGCGCCTGCATCGTTTCGTGCGTGGGCGAGACGATATTGAAGTCGCCGAGCAATATATAGCTATAGTCGCGCGCGGCGTCCTGCGGCTCGGCCCAGCCATCCTCCTTGGCGCGCTTGACCGCGGCCTTCATCTCGGCAACCTGGCGATCCGACAGGAAGCCCGCGATCTTGGCGATTTCGTCGCGGCGGTGTTTCAGGTCTGGCGGGTTCTTGTCGTCACCATAGTGAATATGGACGGTACAGAGCTTGAACTTGAACCAGCTCGACCGGAAGGCGACCGAAAAGGGGGTTCGCGCGAACTGCACCTTGCGCGTGGCGCCATCGGCGCCGGGCGCCGCGATCTCCTGCCCCTCCGGAAGCACGATTTCGCCGGTTTCCTTGCAGAACACGACCTTCGAGCGGCGATAGAGGAAGGCGAGGCGTTCGTTGTTTCCGGCATCAGTGCGCTCGCCATGCCCGCCGGCAGCGTCGGTGACCAGATAGTCCCAGTCCGACCCGAGATGCTTTTCGAGCAGCGTTTCGAGCGCCGTCAAATCGCGGTTGACCTCCTGGATCGCGACGAGGTCGAAATGATCGATGATCTCAGCGATATAGAGCATCGATTCCGGCCGTCGGCGATAGCCGCCGCCATTGCCGAAATGCATGATATTCCAGGTCGCAAGGCGCAGGCTGTGCGGCGCGGTCGTGTCGGTCACTTCGGCGCGCAGCGCGGCTTTCAGGGCAATCAGCCGCTCGGCAACATGTTTCTGGTGGACGGGGTCGTCGAATTGCCAACGCAGCGAATGGATCATCGTCATGGCCGTCTCCTGCATTGCGGACAGCCATCAAGGGCGACCGCAGCCGATGGTTCGATGCGATCCCCGAAGATGTGGCCGGTTTCCCCGGTCCGATTATGTTATTTGTTATGCCGCCTTGAGCAGCCGAATTTCGAGCCGGTCCCAGATTTCGACAAGCGCTGCCGTGAGGTCGCGCATCATCGCTTCGTTATGCGCCGGACCCGGCGTGAAGCGCAGGCGTTCGGTGCCGCGCGGCACGGTCGGGAAATTGATCGGCTGCACATAAACGCCATATTCGGCGAGCAATATGTCGCTGATCTTCTTGGCGCGCACCGGATCGCCGACCATCAGCGGGACGATGTGCGTCGTCGAGTCCATGACCGGCAGGCCCGCGTCGCGGAAGCTCTGTTTGAGGAAGGCCGCGGCCGCCTGTTGCGCGTCGCGCTCGGCGCTCGACTCTTTCAGATGGCGTACGCTCGCGAGCACGCCCGCGACGAGCACCGGCGACAGGCTGGTCGTGAAGATGAAGCCCGGCGCATAAGAGCGGATCACGTCGATGATATTCTTCTCGGCAGCGATATAGCCGCCCATCACGCCGAACGCCTTGCCAAGCGTGCCTTCGATGATCGTCACGCGGTGCGCCGCCTCGTCGCGGTCGGTGATACCGCCGCCGCGCGGGCCGTACATGCCGACCGCATGGACCTCGTCGCAATAGGTGAGCGCGTTATACTTGTCGGCAAGGTCGCAGATCGCGTGGATCGGCGCGACGTCGCCGTCCATCGAATAGACGCTTTCGAACGCGATGACCTTTGCTGCTTCGGGATCGTCGGCGGCGAGCATCTCTTCGAGATGATCGAGGTCATTGTGACGCCACACGCGCTTTTCGCAGCCCGAATTGCGAATACCCGCAATCATCGATGCATGGTTGAGCTCGTCCGAATAGATGATGCAGTTCGGCAGCAGCTTGCCGAGCGTGCCGAGCGTCGCCTCGTTCGAGATATAGCCCGAGGTGAAGAGCAGCGCGCCTTCCTTGCCGTGAAGGTCGGCCAGCTCATGCTCGAGGTCGATGTGATAATGCGTGTTGCCGCCGATATTGCGCGTACCGCCCGAACCCGCGCCGACGTCGTGCAGCGCCTCTTCCATCGCGGCGACGACCTTCGGATGCTGGCCCATTGCGAGATAATCGTTCGAGCACCAGACGGTGATCGGCTTCGGCCCGTTGTGGCCCGCAAAGCAGCGCGCATTGGGATAGGCGCCCTTGTTGCGCAGGATATCGATGAAGACGCGGTAGCGGCCTTCCTCGTGCAGCCGGTCGATGGCGCGTGCGAAAATATCGTCGTAGTTCACGTGTCAGCCCCGCAGTCAGGTGCTCATTCAAGCGTATCGGCCGCACCCGCAGGCGGCTTTATTCCGTGCCGCAATAACGGCAGAGCGCCGCGAAGGCCAGTGCGAACGATTCGCAATTTCTGCCGAATCCCACTCGAAAGACGATCAAATCGTCTCGATCCGGTCGATTCCAAACGGAAGGAGCGCGGTGAGCGGAGGGGGGGGGCGTTCGGGGCTGGCGGTGAAGACGCCCAGCCCCGATGGCGCCTCCGCCGGCCAATCCTGTCCTTCGGTCAGATGCGCGATGCGACGCGCGATCCCGTCGGCTCCGTCGATAAACCGCACGTCCGGACCGGCGGCGGCCTGTAACTCGTCGGCAAGCAGCGGGAAATGCGTGCAGGCGAGGACGATCACGTCGAGTGCGCCGCCGCGCGGCTGGTCACGAAGGCCCGAAATTGCGCGCGCGATGACAGCGGGGTCGACCGGCTCGCCGCGCAACTTCGCCTCGGCTGCGGTGACGAGGCCGGGGCTGCCGTGGCGCAGCACCGTCTTGTCGGCGGCGAAGCGCGCGCTCAAATCGTCGACATAGGGCTGGCGCACGGTCGCGACGGTGCCCAGCACGCCGATAACGCCGCTTTGGGTGAGCAAGGCGGCGGGCTTGATCGCGGGGACGGTGCCGACGATCGGAACGTCGAGCGCGGCGCGGACATGCGCGAGCGCAATTGTCGAGGCGGTGTTGCAGGCGATGACAACGATGCGCGGCTGGTAACGCTCGACGAGGCGGCCGAGCAGCGCGGGAACGCGCGCGGCGAGTTCGGCCTCGCTCTTCTCGCCATAGGGAAGCCCGGCATAGTCGGCGGCGTAGACGACAGGCGCACGGGGCAGCAGCGCGCGCGTCGGACCGAGCACGGTCAGGCCGCCGAGGCCGCTGTCGAAGAAAAGGATCGGGGCGTCAGGAGCGGGCGGCTGCATGGTCGTCGCCTAGCAGGGAGCAATGCAGGGCTCAATTGTCCAACATCCTTGATGGCGAACAAGCTATGTCCATTTCGGCAATCAACGATCGCCGAAGCCGTTGATTGATTTGTCCAACGCCGCCAAAAGGAAGCCGAGGGAGCCGGGAGTGCCATGACCGCCTATCTATTGATCGTCGCAGGCTATTTGCTCGGTTCGATCCCGTTCGGGGTGATATTGACGCGTGCCTTCGGCGCCGGCGACCTGCGCCAGATCGGGTCGGGCAATATCGGAGCGACCAATGTGTTGCGTACCGGGCGCAAGGGGCTGGCGGCAGCGACGCTGATTCTCGACGGTGCGAAGGGCGCGGTCGCGGTGCTGCTTGCGCGCCAGTTCGCACCCGAGCTTGGCGAGCATGGCGCGATGATCGCGGGCGCGGCGGCGATGATCGGCCATTGCTATCCCGTCTGGCTGCGTTTCAGGGGCGGCAAGGGGGTCGCTACGCTGATCGGCCTTGCTCTCGCGCTCGCCTGGCCCATCGGGCTGGTTGCCGCGGCGGTGTGGCTTTTGACGGTGCTGCTGCTGCGTATCTCGTCGCTGGGCGGGATGATGGGCGCGATTGCGGCGCCGGTTGCAGCGCTGCTGCTGGGCTATTCCACCTATGCTGTCGGCCTGGCGGGGCTCGCGGTCATCCTGCTCTGGCGGCACCGCGAGAATATCGCGCGGCTGCGTGCGGGGACCGAACCGCGCGTCGGCGCGAAGAAGGACGGCGCCGCGTGACGCCAGCCGAGCGGCTGGCGCGGCTGCGCCTGATCCGCACGCCGCATGTCGGCCCGGTAAGCTGGCACCAGTTGATGCAGCGTTTCGGGTCGGGCGAGGCCGCGCTGGCCGCGCTCCCCGACCTCGTGCTGCGCGGCGGTGCCGGCAAGGCGCGCATCGCCCCCGCCGAGCTTGCCGAGCGTGAATATGCGCGCGCTGCCGAACTTGGCGCGCGGCATGTCTTCAGTGACGAAGACGACTATCCGCCGCTGCTGCGCGAGGTCGAGGGGCCGCCGCCGGTGCTGATTGTCCGCGGCCGCACCGATATGCTGCGCCGACCGTGCCTGGCGATCGTCGGCGCGCGCAACGCATCGGCGATCGCATGCCGGTTCGCGCGCCAGATCGCGAGCGAGCTTGCGGCACGCGACGTCACGGTGGTGAGCGGGCTTGCGCGCGGCGTCGATACGGCGGCGCATGTCGGCGCGCTCGGCGGAGCGACCGCAGCGGTGATCGCGAGCGGGCTCGACATCGCCTTTCCGCCCGAAAATGCCGAGCTGCAGGAAAAGATCGCCTGCGACCAGTTGCTCATTGCCGAACAGCCGCCGGGAACCGAACCGCTGGCGCGCCACTTCCCGGCGCGCAACCGCATCATCGCTGGCGTTGCGCACGGAACGCTCGTGATCGAGGCGGCGCCGAAATCGGGTTCGCTCATCACCGCGCGACGCGCGGGCGACTACGGGCGCGAGGTGATGGCGGTTCCCGGCTCGCCGCTCGACCCGCGCGCGCAGGGGTGCAATCTGCTGATCCGCGAAGGCGCGACGCTCGTCCAGACGGTCGACGATGTGCTCGAGGCGCTGGGGCCGATCGACGCGCGCATGGTGCGCGAGCCCGCACGGCCGTTCGTGGCGGTCGCACCGGCGCATGACGGCAATGTCGGCGACCGCGATGCGGTGGCGCAATTGCTCGGGCCAACGCCGGTCGCCGTCGATGAGCTTGTGCGCCAGTCGGGGAGGGCGGCCGCCGACGTCCAGCTGGTGCTGCTCGAACTCGAGCTGGCGGGGCGGGTCACGCGCCACGCGGGGGCGCGCGTGTCGCTGGCCTGACGGCAACCTCCCAATCGGTTCAGCGCGCGTTCACGGCGCCGGGAACAGGTTTGTGATACTGTATCACATTCGGGGAGGCTGATGATGCGAGCGAGATTCCTGACCGCGACGACGATATTCGCGCTTCTGGCGACGGGATCGGCGCCGCTACCGGCGCTGACAGCCGCCGCCGCAACGTCGAAACCCGCGCAGCCCTATTGCCGCAACGCGGGACCGCTGCCGCAGCTCGATCCCGAGGCCGAGCAGCAGCGACCCTACGCGTCCGACCGCCCGACCCCGCGCAAGAAGATCCGCGACGACCGCGCCGCGCCGCTCATGTCTCCGCCGCCGCCACCCCCGCCGCCACCCGCGCCGCCGCCCATGCCGGTGATGGAGAGCGCCGCGGATACGGGTTCGGTCGTGGCGACCGGATCGCGCATCGGCGAAGCTGCGGAGCCACCGCGGACCTCGGCGCGCGATGCGAGCGAAAGGGCCGCGAGCAGCATGCCGCCACATCGGCGCCCCTATCCGCGACCGCAGCCGCAATCGGGCATATTGACCGCGGGCGAGCATGACGATCTGCTCAACCCCGAACTCTACGCCGCCTATGTGGGGCGCAGCGATCTTGGGCAGGATATTCGCGTCCTGCCGCGCGTCGATACGATGCGCGTCGTGACGGTGAAGGTGAACGACCGCAACGGCCAGCCGATCCCCTTTGCCGACGTCGTGGTGACGTGCAGCGACGGCAACAGCATCACGATGGCGACGCAGGCGGATGGCAGCGCGGTTTTCTTTCCCGGCCTCGACCGGCTGAGCGAGCGGATCACTGTTTCGGCGCGCAAGGCAGGGCGGCAGATCGCCGACGCGCGCCCCGTGCTCGTCGCCGATGCGCCGGGCGGACAGAGCATCGGGCTGACCGCGAACCAGATGGCGACCAAGGCGACGAAGCTTGACCTGATGCTCGTCATCGACACCACCGGCAGCATGGGCGACGAAATCCGCTACCTGCAGGCCGAGTTGCGCGCGATCATCGCGGCGATCAGCGAGAAGCACCGTAACCTCGACATCCGCACCGGCTTTGTCTTCTATCGCGATGCGGGCGACGAATATGTCACGCGTACGGTCGGTTTCGACCACGACGTCGGCAAGGTGCAGGGCACGCTGGCGCGCCAACATGCGACCGGGGGCGGCGATTATCCCGAGGCGATGGACCAGGCGTTGATCCGCGCGGTCGGACAGGATTGGCGTCCCGATGCGGTCAAATCGCTGCTGCTCGTCGCCGATGCGCCGCCGCATGACGACAAGTTCGGTCGCACCTGGGCGGCGGCCGAGGTCGCGCGCGCCAAGCGCATCCATATTACGCCGGTTGCAGCGTCGGGGGTTGCCGACAAGGCCGAATATGCAATGCGCGCGATGGCGGCGGCGACGCAGTCGCGTTACCTGTTCCTGACCGACGACAGCGGCGTCGGTAATCCGCACGCGCCGCCGGCGGTCGACTGCTATCTGGTGACGCGGCTCGACGCGCTCGTCCGGCGCGTCATCGACAGCCAGATCAGCGGCCGTCGGATCGAGCCCGACGAGCATGAGGTGATCCGCAGCGTCGGAAGATATGACGCGGGCAAGTGCGTCCTGCCGGCCGATTTCAAGTGGCAGCAAGGCTAAACGCCTGACTTTGGGTCATTGACTTGCCCCTGCATCTGGCCGATGCAGGGGCCGGGTCGCGTCTTGAGAACGCCCGCGCCGCTGATTGGCCGGGCGTCGGAGGACGATCCCATGAAAATTTTGCTGCCCGTAGTCGCCGCGCTGGCGATGCTGGCCTGTCCCGTCACCGCCACCGCAGCCGACAAGGACCCCGTCAAGATCAGCGGAGCTTCCGCCGCCAAGGGCGTGACGACCGTCGCGGTTGGCGCCTTCAACGTCGGCTTTATTTTTGAATCGATCGACCAGACCAAGAAGACCGGCGGCCTGATGGGCGCGTTCGGCGGGACGACCAAGGCGCAGAGCGAACTCGTCGGCGTCACCCCCGAAATGATGCAGGCGATCACCGATGCGGCTTACGCCGATTTCGTGTCGCAGCTTTCCGCCCAGGGGTACAGCGTCCAGCCCGCCGCCGACCTGTTCGGCCACCCGGCGATGGCCAAGGCCAAGTCGCAAAAGGTGCCGCTCGATATCAACATCGCGCTCGAAAAGGGAAGCAAGGGCAAGGCGACCTATTTCAAACCGAGTGCGCTGCCGTCGCTGTTGATGATTCCCGGCGATTTTACCGGTTCGGGGATGAGCAGCATGGGCCTCAATATGTCGGCCGGGCAAGCGAGCATGGCGCTTTCCAACTATGCGCGGCAGGCGGGGGTCGGGGTGATCGACGTCGTCTATCTGATCGACTTTTCCGAACAGAAGCGGCCCGGCTTCTTCAGCTTTGGCGGCGGCATCAACGTCAACAGCGGGCTGTCGGTCGCGCCCGACTTTTCGCGCATGACGCTAATCGCGCCGACCGGCAAGCAATCAGTGATTACCGTCAAGGCGCCGGTCGGCGTCGAGGGCGATTTCATCGAGAAAAGCGACGCATCGACGGGAACCGAAAAGACAGTGCAGTCCGCCGCCAATGTCGCGGGCGGTTTCGCCGCGGCAGCGGGCATCGGCCTGCCGCGCTTTGGCAAGACGCGCAAATTCGAGTTCGCCGCCAAGCCGGGGAATTATGAGGAAGGTGCGGCGAAGGCGGCCAGCCTTGCCAATGCGTTGTTGATCGGGCGGCTCGGCGCGCTGCGTTGATCCCGATTTGCGGGTGCCTACGACGCCGCTGAACGTGACCGTGCGGCACCCGCCATCGCTGCGCCTTGTTGCGATTGGCAGAGTGGTGGCAAATCCGGCTTGACGAAATCGCGCCGATGCGGCCACCATCGCCAGTCACGCGGCGTAGGGGCTTGAATGTAAATGCAATATGACGCGAGTTTGCTCGTTCCTACATTGCGGCGGGCCTGGGAAATGGCGATCAATATGCCGACAACCGCTTCGGTCGCCTGGCTGGCCACCGCGACGGCAGGAATTGCGTTGGACGTCGCCGCCGCGCGGATGAACAGCGCCGGAAGCTGGGTGCTGGTTGTCTATGGCATCGTTATAACCGTCATTCAGGTCTGGATCACCCGCGAAGCATTGGCGCGCGAGGGGATTGCAGCTGCGGTGCCGGTCGCCAATTCGCTGAGCGTTTATTTGCAGTCGCTGTTGATCGGGCTCGGCGTTCTGCTGGGGTTGATCTTGCTGGTCTTGCCCGGCCTGTATGTTTTTGCACGCTGGTATCTGGCGCCGGTTCTGCTCGTGCGCGACGGCGGAGGGCGCCGCGCGGCGATGGAGCGAAGCTGGGACATGCTCTTGCTCCATTGGCCCGCTGCGCTGGGCGTCGGGTTGATCATGTTCGTAATGTCGGTCGCGCCGCTGGCCGTCGAACTTGCGGCGCCGGCGTTGGCGGCCGAATATGGCTTCGCTTGGCTGTTGGCGACGAACCTTGTCGCGGCAGTCGGTATTGTCGGGGGTTATCTTGCGTCGGTGGGGCTGCTCCTGAACATCGAGCAACCCGTCTCGACATTGCAGGAAATTTTTGGTTGACGATCCCGCTCGCGGCGCCACCCTCGCGCGTACGTACGTAAGGCACAGCTAGGACAAAATTTTTTCATGCAATTGGTGATTGTCGAATCGCCCGCAAAGGCGAAGACGATCGAGAAATATCTCGGTCGCGATTTCAAGGTGCTGGCGAGCTATGGTCATGTGCGCGACCTGCCGCCCAAGGACGGCTCGGTCGACCCCGACGACGGGTTCGCGATGCAGTGGCAGCTCTATCCCGACAAGGCGAAGCGGCTGAAGGACATTCAGGACGCGGCGAAGCAGGCCGACCGCCTGATCCTCGCGACCGACCCCGATCGCGAGGGCGAGGCGATCAGCTGGCATGTGCAGGAATTGCTGCGCAGCAAAAAGGCGCTGCCGCAGGTTGTCGACCGCGTTACCTTCAACGCGATCACCAAGGATGCCGTAACCGAGGCGATGGCGCACCCGCGCGGGCTCGACGACGATCTGATCGACGCTTATCGCGCGCGCCGCGCGCTCGATTACCTCGTCGGGTTCACATTGTCGCCGGTGTTGTGGCGCAAGCTGCCCGGCGCCAAATCGGCGGGCCGCGTGCAATCGGTGACCTTGCGCATGATCGTCGAGCGCGAGCGCGAGATCGAGGCTTTTGTTGCGCAGCAATATTGGTCGATCACCGGGCTGTTCGAGATGGCGGGGACGGCGTTCAAGGCGCGGCTCGCGCGCTGGCGCGGCGACAAGATCGAGCGACTGACGATCGGCAGCGAAGCCGATGCGCGCGCCGCCGAAGCCGATGTGAAGGCGGGCCATTTCACCGTCGATACGGTCGAGACCAAGCCGCTGACGCGCAACCCGCCGCCACCCTTCACGACGTCGACCTTGCAACAGGAAGCGGCGCGCAAGCTCGGCTTCTCCGCTAGCCATACGATGCGTGTCGCGCAGGACCTCTATGAGGATGGCGCGATCACCTATATGCGTACCGATGGCGTCCAGATGGACGGCAGCGCGATCAGCGCCGCACGAAAGGCGATCGCGACGCGCTACGACGGGGGCTATGTTCCCGACAAGCCGCGCCAGTATCAGACCAAGGCGAAGAACGCGCAGGAAGCGCACGAGGCGATCCGTCCGACCGACTTTGGCAAGGACAGGGTCGGCGGCGGCGATCATGCGCGCCTCTATGACCTGATCTGGAAGCGTGCGCTCGCGAGCCAGATGGCGTCCGCGCGGCTCGAGCGGACGAGCATCGACCTGACCGACGGCACCGGCAAGACCATGCTGCGCGCGACCGGGCAGGTCGTGAAATTCCCAGGCTTCCTTGCGCTGTATGACGAAGGCCGCGACGACGCGAGCGACGACGATGACGCGCGCCTGCTCCCCGCGATGGACAAGGGCGACGCGCCCGCGAAGACTGGCGTCGAGGTCGAACGCCACGAAACGCAGCCGCCGCCACGCTATTCGGAGGCGAGCCTCGTCAAGAAGATGGAGGAGCTCGGCATCGGGCGTCCGTCGACCTATGCCTCGATCCTCCAGGTGCTCAAGGACCGTGCCTATGTGCGGATCGAAAAGAACCGCTTTTATCCCGAGGAAAGCGGGCGACTGCTGACGGCGTTCCTCGAGCGTTTCTTCGAACGCTATGTCCAATATGATTTCACCGCCGGGCTCGAGGAAGAGCTTGACGATGTGTCGGGCGGGCGCGCGCAGTGGCAGGCGGTGCTCGATCGTTTCTGGCGCGATTTCAAACCGCGCACCGGCGAGGTGATGGAGCAGAAGCCGTCGGAGATCACGGCGGCGCTCGACGAATTCCTCGGCCCCTATCTGTTTCCCGACAAGGGCGACGGCAGCGACCCGCGCGTCTGCCCCAATTGCGGCACGGGCAAGCTCGCGCTGCGTGGCGGCAAGTTCGGGCCGTTCATCGCGTGCAGCAACTATCCCGAGTGCAAGTTCACGCGCAAATTCGCGCAGCCTGGCGGCAATGGCGAGGCCGACAATGGCCCCGAAACGCTCGGCACCGATCCCGACACCGGGCTGGAAGTCACCAGGCGCAGTGGGCGCTTTGGTCCCTATATCCAGCTTGGCGACGGCAAGGAGGCCAAACGCTCGTCGATCCCGAAAGACATTCCGGGCGAGGATTTCGACCTCGATTATGCGCTGCGGCTTTTGAGCCTTCCGCGTGAGGTCGGTGTCCATCCGGAAAGCGGCAATGTCATCATGGCTGGACTGGGGCGTTACGGCCCCTATCTGCTCCACGACGGCAAATATGCGAAGCTGACGGGTACCGCAGAGATTTTCGAGATCGGGATGAACGCTGCGGTCGCGCGCATCGCCGACGCCGCCAACGGCGGCGGGCGCGGCCGTGCCAAGGCAGAGCCGCTCAAGACCTTTGGCGCGCATCCGACGAGCGGCGGCGAGATGAAGTTGATGGCGGGACGCTTCGGCCCTTATGTCACCGACGGCACGACGAACGCGACGCTCCCCAAGACGGTCGAGCCCGACGCGCTCACCGAGGAAGAAGCAATTGCGCTGATCGACGCCCGTGCGGCGAAGGGGCCGGCGAAGGGCAAGAAGAAGGCCGCGGCGAAGAAGAAGGCGCCTGCCAAGAAGGCGACCGCGAAAAAGGCACCTGCGAAGAAGAAGGCCGCGGCGGAATAGCCAACCACGTCATCCCGGCGTTCGCCGGGATGACGCTTTGGTTTGAATATGATAGCCTCCCCCAAAACCGGGAGGCTTTGCTTTATGCGTTCGTTGCTTGCTGTCTGCGTGGCGTCGTTTCTCACGCTCTCGTCGCCAGCGTCGGCCCAACAGGTCGGCGCGCTCGTTTCCGCCGATCCGGTCGTCGAGACCCCGCCCGGCATGCAGGCATGGCGCATCCGGTACTGGACGAGCAACGCCGCAGGAGCGCGCCAGCAGGTGACCGGCATGGTCGTGGCGCCGCGCGAGGCGATGTCGCGCGAACCGCGCCGGGTCGTTGCCTGGACGCACGGTACGTCGGGCGTGGTCGAAAAGTGCGCGCCATCGGTCAGTCCGGGCTTTTACGACGCAACGCCGGGGCTCGCCGAGATGATCGCGCAAAATTATGTCGTCGTCGCGCCCGACTATCCGGGGCTCGGCAGTGCGATGCCGCATCCGTATCTGGTCGGGACGGACACCGCCTATTCGGTGCTCGACGCGGTGCGCGCGGCGCGCAGTATTTCGGGCGCCGCGGCGGGCAGCCGTTTTGCCCTATGGGGCGAATCGCAGGGCGGCCACGCCGCGCTGTGGACCGCTGCCTCGGCGCGCCATTATGCGCCCGACCTGACGCTTGTCGGCACCGCCGCGGCCGCGCCGCCGACCGATCTTGCCGCGAACATGCGACAGGCGAGCGATGCCAATGTGCGCGCGATGCTGCTCGCCTTCACGCTGCACAGCTGGTCGCAGCATTTCGGCTATTCGCTCGACGGCTTCACGAACAAATCGACGCAGGGCGTTATCCGCCGTCTCGCCGAAAACAACTGCATAGAGCTGCACAACAAGCCGAAGATCGGCACGATCCTCGGTATCCTCGCGGTGCGGCAGGCGATGGGGCGAAAAGATGTCACGCGCCTGCAGCCCTTCGCCGCGACGATGCGCGCGAACAGCGTCGATGCCGCAAGCGTGCCGGGGCCGCTGCTGATCGCGCAGGGTAGCAAGGACACGATCGTAGCGCCCGCCGTTACGCGCAGCTTTGCCAAGGCGGTTTGCAAGCGCCGGACGCCGCTGCGCTGGCTCGAAGTCCCCGGCGGCGGCCACACCGACAGCGCGCGCGGCAATGCGACGGGCGAGACGCTGGCGTGGATCGCCGCGCGCTTCGACGGACAGACGCCGCCGGACGATTGCCGGCGGATCTGATCAGTCGAACACTTTGGGATCGACGCCCCCCCTGTTCGAAAACCACGCGACAGCGTCGGGACGAAAGAGGCAGATGATCGAGGCGAGCGTGAGCGCGGCTGAGACGAGTGATGCACCAAGGGCGAAGCCGCGGAGCCCTTCAGAATGGAATGGATCAGCCAGCGCTGCAAGCGCGCTAAAGCCCATCCACACGACGTAAATCCATTTGACCACATTGCTCGCCCTGCGGGCGATTCCGTACCAGAAAGCGACCGATATAGCCGCCATGGCCACAAGGATGACGACGACGATGGTCACGGCCACGTTTGGCGGAATCGTCGCCGCGTCACGCGCGATATCGGCCATCATCCTGTCCCACGCGAACACGGGGCTGAGAAAGCCGACGAACAGGGAAAGCCAGAAGAGACGCTCGAAATAGATGATCGAAACCGGTCGTTGCATCGCTTGCTCCTAATCCACCCAATCAAGCCCCATGTCGCGATAGACGCTGCGGTCCTCGTCCCAATTTTCCTTGACCTTGACGTGCAGGAACAGGTGGACCTTGCGCCCCATCAGCTCGGCGAGTTCGGCGCGGGCCTTCGCGCCGATTTCCTTGATCCGGCTACCGCCTTTGCCAAGCACGATCGCGCGCTGGGTATCGCGCGCGACAAAGATTTGCTGGTGGATTTCGGCGCTGCCGTCGGGGCGCGTCTTGAAGAGCTCGGTTTCGACGGTCGATTGATAAGGCAGCTCCTCGTGGAGCTGGCGATAAAGCTGCTCGCGCGTGATCTCGGCGGCGAGCATGCGTTCGGGGGCGTCGCTGACCTCATCCTCGGGGAAGTGCCAGGGTCCCTCGGGCATCAGCGCCGCGAGATGCGCCTTGAGTTCGGGGACGCCGTCGCCGCTGCTCGCTGCAATGAAGAAGGTTTCGTCGAAGGCGAGCCGCGAATTGAGCTCGGTCGCGATGGTGAGGAGTTTGTCCTTTTTAACGATGTCGACCTTGTTGAGGACGAGATATTTTTTCTCGGGCCGCCCCGCGACGCCCTCGAGCACGCGCTCGACGCGCCCCGTGAGCTTGGCGGCGGCATCGACCATCACGAGGATCGCCTCGGCCTCCTCTAGGCTGCCCCACGCCGCTGCGACCATCGCGCGGTCGAGGCGGCGGTTCGGCGCGAAGATGCCGGGGGTGTCGATCAGGATGATCTGCGTGTCGCCATCCATCGCGACGCCCATCAGCCGCGTGCGCGTCGTCTGTGCCTTGGGGCTGACGATCGCGACCTTCTGGCCGACGAGCGCGTTGACGAGCGTCGACTTGCCCGCATTGGGCGCGCCGACGACGGCGACGAAACCGCAACGCTGGGTCATTTTTCTTCTTCCTGTATCAATTGGTCGAGCAGCGCCGCCGCCGCCGCCTTTTCGGCGGCCTGCTTCGACGCGCCTTCGCCCTCGGCCTCGGCAAGTTTGCCGACCGACACGGCGACAAGGAAACGCGGCGCATGGTCGGGGCCTTCGCGACGGACAAGACGATATTCGGGCGGGCGTCGCTTGCGCGCGAGCGCCCATTCCTGGAGCGCCGCCTTTGGATGTTTGGGCGCGGCGAGTTGCCCTTCGATGCGATCGCCCCAATGGGTGAGGATGAAGCGGCGCGCAGCCTCTTCGCCCTTGTCGAGCCAGATCGCGCCGATCAGCGCCTCGATCGCGTCGGCCGCGATATTGTCGCTATGGCGCCCCCCGTCGTTGCGCGCTTGCGCGCCAAAGCGGATCAGTGCGGAAAGATCGAGCGCGTGCGCGATTGCGGCGCAGGTCGCACCCGACGCAAGGACGTGGAGCCGCGACGACAATTCGCCCTCGCTCGCCTTGGGAAAACGCGCGTAAAGCTCGGACGCGATCACGAGGCCGAGCACGCGGTCGCCAAGGAATTCGAGCCGTTGGTAATCGGCGCGCCCCGTGCTTCCGTGCGTCAGCGCAAGGTCATAGAGCGCGAGGTCGCCCGGTTCGCAGCCGATGATCCCGGCGAGCGCCCCGGTGTCGAGCGCATCGCTCAAAAGCTTTCCCCGATGCGTTTCCAGCGGGCGGCGGTGAGCCAACTGATGGGGTTGAACCAGCTCGCCGATCCGTCGGTCGAGAACATGCTGACAAGCGCGTGGCCGACGAGATTTTCCTCGGGCACCGCACCGCCCAGCCCGCCTTCGTACAGCGGAACGCGGCTGTCGGCGCTGCGGTCGCGGTTGTCGCCCATCAGGAACACGCTGCCGTCCGGAACCGTATAGGGCGGCGTGTTGTCGACGGGCAGGTCGGCAATGTCGAGAATAGCATAGCTGCGCCCGTCGGGCAGCGTTTCGCGGAACTGCTTATAGCGGCACTGACGTTGGCCATCCGGGCCGATTTCTTCGAATTCCGTCGAATAACAGACAAGCGTGCCTTGCGCGCGCGATGCTTCGACCATGTTCGGCGTGACCGGAATGACGAAATCGGCCATCGGCTCGCGTTTGAGCGGCTCGCCGTTGAGCCAGACGATGCCGTCGCGCAGCTGTACCGTGTCGCCGGGAACCCCGATGACGCGCTTGATCCAGTCATCCTTGGCGAGCGGCGGCGCCTTGAAAACCACGACGTCGCCGCGCTCGGGTGTGCGGCCGAACAGGCGTCCGGGGATCAGCGGGACGCTGAACGGCAGGCTGTGCTTCGTGTAGCCATAGGCCATCTTGTTGACGAGCAGATAGTCGCCGATCAGCAAGCGTGGCTGCATCGATTCCGATGGAATATTGAACGGCGACAGGAAAAAGCTGCGGAATATGAGCACCGCGATCGCGAGCAGGCCCAAAAAGCGGAGCGTGTCGACTGCCTCTTCCTTTGCGGAAACGGGTGCCGGGGTCGGGCTGGGCGTGTTCGGGGGCGAATTTTCGGCAGTCATGCTGGCGTCAGTCATGCCGCGCATTGGCGACGAATAGGTCTGCGCGTCAAGCAAATATCGGCGGAACGCGCTGGCGCGGTGTCGCCTGTGGGCTTAGAGAAGGGGTTGCATTTCATCCCCGTTCGCACCGCGCGAAGTCGAGATGCCCATGGCGCCGGAAGGGGCGCCGGGTGTCGCGACTTTGCTCGACGCGAGCGAAAATCAGAGGGAATCCGATGACGACCGCTTCCGAAGCCTGGAAGGCACTAACCGCGTGGCAGCCGCAAAAACTCGCCGACCTGGTCGCGCACGATCCCGAGGCCCGCTTGCAGTCGCTTGTCCGCAACGTCGCCGATATTCGCTTCGACTTTGCAAAGACGCATCTCGACGGTGCGGCAATCGACGCCATGCAGGGGCTTGCCACAGCGCAGGATTTCGCGGGACGCCGCAAGACATTGTTCAGCGGCGGGATTGCCAATCCTACCGAAGATCGCGCTGCCGAGCATAGTGCTGAGCGCGGCGAGGGAGCGTCCGATTCGGTCCGCCGCGCGCAGGCGCTCCACCACCGGATGCGGATGCTCGTCGACGCGATCGAGGCGGGGGCGTTCGGCGAAATTCGGCACCTGTTGCACATCGGTATCGGCGGTTCTGCGCTCGGCCCCGACCTGCTTGTCGATGCGCTCGGGCGGCACAATCGCCGTTATGACGTTGCCGTGGTGTCGAACGTCGATGGTGCGGCGCTCAGCGAAGCCTTCGCCAAATTCAGCCCCGAGCATACGCTTGTTGCGGTGGCATCGAAGACCTTCACAACGACCGAGACGTTGCTCAATGCCGAATCGGTGCTGCAATGGTTCGACGAGGCGGGGGTCGCCGATCCCGCGGGACGCTTCATCGCGCTTACCGCCAATCCCGACAAGGCGATGGAGTGGGGGGTCGACGAAACGCGCATCCTGCCGTTCAGCGAGACGGTCGGCGGGCGCTATTCGCTCTGGTCGTCGATCGGCTTTCCTGCCGCGCTCGCACTCGGCTGGGATGCCTTTGCCGAACTGCTCGAAGGCGCGGCCGAGATGGACCGGCATTTCCGGCTGGCCGACGGCGCCGACAATGTCTGCCTGCTCGCCGCCTTCGTCGACCAGCTCTACGCCAATCGCCTTGGCTGTCAGACGCGTGCGGTCTTTGCCTATGACGAGCGTTTGCGGCTACTTCCTGACTATCTGCAACAGCTCGAAATGGAATCGAACGGCAAGGCGGTGACGCTCGATGGTGCGCCGCTGGGCCGTGCGAGCGCGTCGATCACCTGGGGCGGCGTCGGCACCGACGCGCAACATGCGGTGTTCCAGCTTTTGCACCAGGGCACGCACCTGACCCCGGTCGAATTCATCGTCGCGCGTGAGCCCGGCCATGTGCTCGACGCGGCGCATCATGAAACGCTGGTCGCCAATTGCATCGCGCAGGGCGCGGCGTTGATGGCCGGACGCGCAAGCGACGACGGCGCGCGCAACTATCCGGGCGACAGGCCGTCGACGACGATCCTGCTCGATCAGGTCAGTCCGCACACGCTCGGCGCGCTCATCGCCTTTTACGAGCACCGCACCTTCGCCAATGCGGTGCTGCTTGGGATCAACCCGTTCGACCAGTTCGGCGTCGAGCTGGGCAAGGAAATGGCGAAGGGGCTGACCGAGGGCACGATCGACTTCGACCCGGCGACGCAGGCGTTGATGGACGCGGCGCTTGGGGGGTGAGGCTGGAGCCACTGACACTGAGCGCAAAAATCGATTGGCATCGCGCGCCCGCGTAACCACATAGGCCGCGGCTGCGAATGGCAGCGCATGAAAATTGTCAGGGGCCCCCAATGAGCGACTTCGACTTCGATCTCTTTGTCATCGGTGCCGGATCGGGCGGCGTGCGTGCCTCGCGCGTCGCGGCGTCGCACGGCGCGCGCGTCGCCATCGCCGAGGAGCATCGCGTCGGCGGAACCTGCGTCATTCGCGGCTGCGTCCCCAAGAAACTGCTCGTCTATGGCGCGCATTTCGCCGAGGATCTGAAGGATGCGCGCCAGTTCGGCTGGGACGTTCCCGACTGCAAATTCGACTGGGACCGGCTGCGCGACAATGTGCTGAACGAAGTCACGCGGCTTGAGGGGCTTTATGGCGAGACGCTCGACAATCACAAGGTCACGCTGTTCAAGACGCGCGCGACGGTCGTTGGACCGCAGAAGGTGCGGTTGGCAGACGGGCAGGAACTCACTGCCGAGCGCATCCTGATCGCGACGGGCGGATGGCCCTTCGTCGCAGATTTTCCCGGGAGCGAGCATGCGATCACCTCGAACGAGGTCTTCCATCTCGAAAAGCTGCCCAAGCGCGTTGTCATCGCGGGGGGCGGCTATATCGCCAATGAATTCGCCGGCATCTTCAACGAATTCGGCAGCAAGGTGACGATCGTCAACCGCAGCGATACGATCCTGCGCGGATATGACGAGCAGATCCGCGACCGGCTGCTCCAGATTTCAATGACCAAGGGCATCGATTTCAAGTTCAACGCGCCCTTCCAGTCGATCGAGAAAAATGAGGACGGGTCGCTGACCGTCCATCTCGAAAACTGCGAGCCGATCGTCGCCGACGCGGTGCTCATCGCGACCGGACGTGTGCCCAACACCAAGGGGCTCGGCCTTGAAGATGTCGGCGTCGATCTCGACACGAAGGGCGCGATCAAGGTTGACGACACCAACCAGTCGTCGGTGCCCAGCATCTATGCCGTCGGCGACGTCACCGATCGCATCCAGCTCACACCCGTTGCGATCCGCGAAGGACAGGCATTCGCCGATACCGTCTATGGCGGCAAGCCGACGACGGTCGATTATCGCAACGTCCCGAGCGCAGTGTTCAGCCACCCGCCGATCGGCGCGGTCGGGATGACCGAGGCCGAAGCGCGCAACAAGCTGGGAACGATCCGCACCTATACGAGCGACTTTCGCGCGATGAAGAATGTCCTCGCCGGACGCAACGAGCGCGCGCTCTACAAGATGATTGTCGATGCGGCGACCGACCAGGTGGTCGGGCTGCACATGATCGGCCCCGATGCCCCCGAAATCCTGCAGGCCGCGGCGGTTGCCGTGAAAGCCGGGCTGACCAAGGCCGATTTCGACGCCACGGTCGCGCTGCACCCGAGCATGGCCGAGGAACTGGTGCTGCTGAAATAAGGGTTCGGTCCCCCGAACGCTTTGCGCTATCCTGGCTGTATCGACGACGAGGGGATGGCGCATGGTGGGCACGGCGTTGGTTACGGGCGGAAGCGGCTATATCGCCGGCTTCCTTATCCGGCAGCTGGTTGCCGAAGGCTGGACGGTTCACGCGACGATCCGCAGCCTTGCGCGCGAGCCCGAAGTGCGCGGATCGCTATCGGTCGATAATGACCGCCTGAAATTCTTCGCCGCCGATCTTGAGCATGACGCGGGTTGGGCCGAAGCGATCGTCGATTGCACGCATGTCGCGCATGTTGCGTCTCCCTTTCCGCTGGGCGTTCCCAAACATCCTGACGAACTCGTCGTCCCGGCACGCGAAGGCGTGCTGCGGGCGCTGCGTTTCGCGCGCGCTGCCGGGGTGAAGCGCTTTGTCCTGACCTCGTCGATGGCGGCAATCGCCTATGGCCACGGCAAGGGCGTGCGAATGAACAACGAGGCCGACTGGACGAACCTCGATGATCCCGATGTCATGCCCTATGTGCGCTCCAAGACCGTTGCCGAACGCGCGGCGCGCGATTGGATGGCGGCCGAGGGCGGCGATATCGAGTTTGTCTCGGTCAACCCGGCGGCGGTATTCGGTCCCTTGATAAGCGACGATTTTTCGACGTCGATCGAGGTCGTGAAGCAGCTTTTGGAAGGGAAGGTGCCGATGTGTCCCGACGTCGGTTTCGGCATCATCGACGTCCGCGACGTTGCCGACCTCCACTATCGCGCGCTCACCGCGCCCGATTTGCGCGACGAGCGTTTCATTTGCTCGGGCCCGTTTCTCAAGATGATCGATGTCGCCGAAATCCTGCGGACCAATCTGGGTGACAGGGCGCGCAAGGTGCCGACGCGGCGAATGCCGGATTGGCTCCTGAGGGCATTCGCGATTTTCCGCCCCGAACTGCGGCAGCTCGTCGCCGAACTCGGCAATGTGCGCGGCGGCGACAGCCGCCATGCGATGCAAAGGCTCGGCTGGTCGATGCGGCCGCCCGAGGAGGCTATTCTCGCGACGGCGCATAGCCTGTTCGAGCGAGGACTTGTGAAGGTTTGAGCAACGCGTCGTCCCCCGCCAAGGCGGGGGCCGCCCGAGGCGAGCGCGCGAGGCCGGCTTCGGCTCCGGCTTCGCGGGGGCGACGCTTGGTACTTGGCGGAGGCTTTCGCTACCCGATCCGATACGGCACCACGTCCCGTCGATCCGGGTCCACCAATATCGGCCGGTCGCTCGGCGGAAAGGCGCGCTGGTCGCAATCGTCGCGCGGGCAGATGCGGCACGACAGGCCGATCCGCGTTGCAGCCTGCGGTGCGTCGACATCGACACCGTCGGCATAGACAAAGTCAGCGGCATATTGCGCCTCGCACCCAAGCGCGACGGCATAGCGGCGCGGGAGGCGCGCATAGCTGCCCGACGGTTTGACCAGCCCCTTCGCCATCGACACATAGCGCTGCCCGTCGGGCGTTTCGGCGAGCTGGAACAGGATGCGGTCGGGGATCGCGACTGCCTCGTGAACGATCCACAGCGGACAGGCGCCGCCGAAGCGCGCGAATTGCAGGCGCGTTGCGCTGTGCCGCTTGGTGATATTTCCCGCCATGTCGACGCGACAGAAGAACATCGGGATGCCGCGCGCGCCGGGGCGCTGGAGCGTCGAGAGGCGGTGGCATGCCTGCTCGAAGCTGACGCCATATTCGAGGCGCAGCCGGTCGATGTCGTGGCGCACCGCGCGCGCGCTGGCGCGGAAGGCGCCATAGGGCATCAGCAGCGCGCCCGCGGCATAGTTGGCGAGGCCGACGTGGAGCAATTGGCGCGCCGCGGCGGTGCGCAGCGGCGAGGCTTCGACGATCGCTGCAATATCCTCGGCGAGCGCGAGCGCGGCGAGTTGGTGCGCAAGCTGGAAGCGGCGGCTCTCCGCGGGCTGCGAGGGGGCGATGACGAGGTGGCGCATCGTTGCGTCATAATCGCGCAGCGCGGGGGCCTGACGATAGACGATCGAAATGCCGAGCGCGTCGCGCAGCCTTTGCTCGATCCGCTCGACGGGCGGCGAGGCGGTTTGTCCGCCGAGTTGGCCCGCAAGCGCCTCGGCGGCGCGGTCGAGCCGGTCGACATAATTGCCCGCATCGTGGAACCAGTCGCGCACCTCCTCCCACGGCAGGCGGCTGCCCTCGGCAGTACCGCCGGTGAGCGCTTCGTCGATGATCTGGAGCCGCTGGCCTGCGCGACGATAGGCGGCGTGGAGCGCGACGAATTGGTCGGCGAGCTGCGGCTGCTGGAGCGCCGCACGTTCGAGCTGGTCGGGGGGCAGGGGGGATGCCGCAAAGAGCGGGTCGGCCGCGGCCTCGCGCAGCGCGCCCGCGCGGCGGTCGCCGGCATCGGCGGCGACCTCTTCCCATTCGAGCGGGAACAGCCGCTGCAGCCGATCGAGCAGCGCCGGGGTCAGCGGGCGGTCGTCATGCTCGATCTGGCTGAGGTAGGAGGCCGAAATGCCGAGCTGGGCGGCGAAGTCGGATTGGCGGATCGCGCGGGTTTCCCGAAGTTGGCGAAGTTGTCGCCCAGCGTAGAGTCGGGTTTGTGCCATCGATGCGATGCTACTTTGCAAAGATCGACTTTGCAACTTTGCAAATTCGCATTTGCATCGGCGCGCCGGCGCAGGCAGACGGCGCATTCGAGACACTATCGGAGAGCCGCATGTCCGCCAATATCGCCGAAATGGAACGCCGCCGCGCCGCTGCTGCCGTGGGCGGAGGGCAGAAACGCATCGACGCGCAGCATGCCAAGGGCAAGCTCACCGCGCGCGAAAGGTTGCTCGTGCTGCTCGACGAGGGGTCGTTCGAGGAACTCGACACCTATGTCGAGCATGATTGCGTCGATTTCGGGATGCAGGACCAAAAGGTGCCGGGCGACGGCGTCGTCACCGGATCGGGGACGATCAACGGCCGTCTCGTCTATGTCTTCAGCCAGGATTTCACCGTCTTCGGTGGCTCGCTGTCAAAGCGCCACGCCGAAAAGATCTGCAAGGTGATGGACAAGGCGATGCTGGTCGGCGCGCCGGTCATCGGCCTCAACGACAGCGGCGGCGCGCGCATCCAGGAGGGCGTTGCCTCGCTCGGCGGCTATGCCGACGTGTTCCAGAAAAATGTGCTCGCGAGCGGCGTCGTGCCGCAGATTTCGCTGATCATGGGCCCGTGCGCGGGTGGGGCCGTGTACAGCCCCGCGATGACCGACTTCATCTTCATGGTGAAGGATTCGAGCTATATGTTCGTCACCGGCCCCGATGTCGTCAAGACGGTGACCAACGAGGTGGTGACGCAGGAAGAACTGGGCGGCGCGATTACGCATACGACCAAGAGCTCGGTCGCCGACCTGGCGTTCGAGAACGACATCGAGGCGCTGCTCGCGGCGCGCGATTTCTTTGACTATCTGCCCGAAAACAACCGCAGCGGGGTGCCCGAACGGCCGACCGCCGACCCCTATGACCGGATCGAGGAAAGCCTCGACACGCTGATCCCGCCGAACGCGAACCAGCCCTATGACATGCACGAGCTGATCCGCAAGACGGTCGACGAGGGCGATTTCTTCGAGGTGCAGCCGGCGCACGCCGCGAATATCATCTGCGGTTTCGGACGCATCGAGGGGCGCACCATCGGGATCGTCGCGAACCAGCCGCTTGTGCTCGCGGGCGTGCTCGACATCAATTCGTCGAAGAAGGCGGCGCGCTTCGTGCGTTTTTGCGATGCGTTCGAAATCCCGATCATCACCTTCGTCGACGTTCCCGGCTTCCTGCCGGGCACCGCGCAGGAATATAATGGTATCATCAAGCATGGCGCGAAGCTGCTCTTCGCTTATGCCGAGGCGACGGTGCCCAAGATCACGGTAATCACGCGCAAGGCCTATGGCGGCGCATACGACGTGATGGCGTCAAAGCATCTGCGCGGCGATTTGAACTATGCCTGGCCGACCGCCGAGATCGCGGTGATGGGCGCGAAGGGCGCGGTCGAGATCATCTTCCGCAGCGACATCGGTGACCCTGAAAAAATCGCCGAGCGCACGAAGGAATATGAGGACCGTTTTGCGAACCCGTTCGTCGCGGCGCAGCGGGGGTATATCGACGAGGTGATCTATCCGCACTCGACGCGGCGACGGATTGCGCTGGGGCTACGGAAACTGCGGAACAAGCAGTTGGAGAACCCGTGGAAGAAGCATGACAATATTCCGCTGTGATTGAAGCCATACTCTTATGCGTTTTGTGTTGGGCTTTGGTGCCTTTCGCTGTCCGCGCGCTCTGGGTGGCAAACAAGACCGGAATCCTCCGTCTTCGCTGGAACTGGTCGCGCAATGATGAGCCGTTTTGGTTTTGGTCTCTGTTCGCGTTCATTGTGCTTATGATTCCGTTTTGGACCTTGGTGGGGATCGTCATCCCCCTATATTTAATAGGTGTCGTGAAATGAAACTAGGCCGCCTGAACCACATCGGAGTCGCGACGCCGTCGATCGCCGACAACATCAAGCCCCTCCCCTTCAGGGGAGGGGTTGGGGTGGGGTCTATCGACCTTGCGCAAGGTTGCGGGACCCCACCCCCGGCCCCTCCCCTGAAGGGGAGGGGGGAAGGATGAAACTAGGCCGCCTCAACCATATCGGCGTTGCGACGCCGTCGATTGCCGACAGCATCGTCTTTTACCGCGACGTGATGGGCGCGACGAAAATCCATGAGCCGTTCGACCTGCCAAGCCAGGGGGTAAAGGTGTGTTTTGTCGATACGCCCGGTGCTGATGGCGCGCTCAATGGCACGCAGATCGAGCTGATCGAGCCGCTGCCGGGCAACACGTCGATCGCGGGCTTCCTCGAGAAGAACCCGGCGGGGGGGCAGCATCATATGTGCTACGAAGTCCCCGACATTCACGCCGCCAAGGCGGAGTTCGAGGCGATGGGCAAGCGCGTGCTCGGCGAGCCGCGGATCGGGGCGCATGGGACGCTGATTTTTTTCGTGCATCCCAAGGATATGGGCGGAGTGCTGACCGAGATTATGGAGACGCCGAAGGGGGCGCACTAGAACCCTTCAACCCTCTCCCATCGGGAGAGGGATGCGAAGACTTGCCAGCTTGCTGGCTAGTCGGAGCTGGGTGAGGGGATGGACGCTATCGAGAGGGCACCGACCCTCACCAACTTCGCCTAAGCCTGACGGCTAAGGCTGCGTATCCTCTCCCGAGGGGAGAGGGAATAGGATTGCATTATGACCGACAAACCGACCATCGCCGACTGGCAGGCCGCCGCCGAGAAGGAGGTGAAGGGCCGCGACCTCACCTGGCACACGCCCGAGGGGATCGACGTCAAGCCGCTCTATACCGCCGAGGATGTGCGCGAAGACCCCGGCCTGCCCGGTTTTGCGCCCTTCACGCGCGGGGTGAAGGCGTCGATGTATGCGGGGCGCCCGTGGACGGTGCGGCAATATGCGGGCTTTTCGACCGCCGAGGAATCGAACGCCTTCTATCGCCGCAATCTGGCGGCAGGGCAGAAGGGCCTTAGCGTCGCCTTCGACCTTGCCACCCACCGCGGTTATGACAGCGACCATCCGCGCGTCGTCGGCGACGTCGGCAAGGCGGGTGTCGCGATCGACAGCGTCGAGGATATGAAGATCCTGTTCGACGGCATCCCGCTCGACAAGATGTCGGTCAGCATGACGATGAACGGCGCGGTGATCCCCATACTCGCCTTCTTCATCGTCGCGGGCGAGGAGCAGGGGGTCGAGCGCGCGCTGCTTGACGGGACGATCCAGAACGACATCCTCAAGGAGTTCATGGTCCGCAACACCTATATCTATCCGCCCGAACCCTCGATGCGGATAATCAGCGACATTTTCGGTTACACGTCGCGCGAGATGCCCAAGTTCAACAGCATCTCCATTTCGGGCTATCATATGCAGGAAGCCGGCGCGACGCAGGTGCAGGAGCTCGCCTTCACCATCGCCGACGGCATCGAATATGTGAAATATGGCGTCGCGTCGGGGCTCGACATCGACAAGTTCGCGGGGCGCCTGTCCTTCTTTTTCGCGATCGGCATGAACTTCTTCATGGAGGCGGCAAAACTGCGCGCCGCGCGCGTGCTGTGGCACCGCGCGATGACCAAGCTGGGTGCGGAGTCCGAACGCTCGAAAATGTTGCGCACCCATTGCCAGACCTCGGGCGTGTCGCTGACCGAACAGGACCCGTACAACAATGTCATCCGCACGACGATCGAGGCGATGGCGGCGATGCTCGGCGGGACGCAGAGCCTCCACACCAACGCGCTCGACGAGGCGATTGCGCTGCCGACCGATTTTTCGGCGCGGATCGCGCGCAACACGCAGATCATCCTGCAGGAAGAGACGGGGATGACCAACGTCGTCGACCCGCTCGGCGGCTCTTACTATGTCGAGGCGCTGACGCAGGAGCTGGTCGACAAGGCGCAGGCGATCATCGACCGCGTCGAGGCCGAGGGCGGCATGGCAAAGGCGGTCGCCGCGGGCTGGCCCAAGGCGATGATCGAGGAAGCCGCCGCCGCGCGGCAGGCGCGCGTCGACCGCGGCGACGATGTGATCGTCGGCGTCAACAAATATCGCCTCAAGGACGAAGACCTGCTCGAAACGCTCGAGGTCGACAACACCAAGGTCCGCGAAGCGCAGGTCGCGCGGATCAACCGGGTGAAGGCGAGCCGCGACGAGGCGGCGTGCCAGGCGGCGCTGAAGGCGCTGCGCGATGCCGCCGCCGCGCCGCAGTCGGTCGAGACGAACCTGCTCGCCCACGCGGTCGAGGCGGCGCGCGCGCGCGCGACATTGGGCGAGATTTCGTCGGCGATGGAGGAAGCGTTCGACCGCTATGCCACCGTGCCGACGCCGGTGAAGGGCGTCTATGCCGCGCCCTACAAGGACGACAGTCGCTGGGCGCAGGTCGTCGACGGGGTGAAGGCGGTCGAGCGGCGATTGGGACGCAAACCCAAGCTGCTCGTCGCCAAGATGGGGCAGGACGGGCACGACCGCGGCGCCAATGTCATCGCCTCGGCCTTTGGCGACATGGGGTTCGATATCGTATCGGGGCCGCTGTTCCAGACGCCCGAGGAAACGGTCGTGCTGGCGCTTGAGAACAATGTCGACGCGGTCGGCGCGTCGAGCCTTGCCGCCGGCCACAAGACGCTGATCCCCGAACTGATCAAGGGGCTGAAGGCCGCCGGACGCAGCGATATCAAGGTGATCGCGGGCGGCGTGATCCCGCCACAGGACTATGATTATCTGCGCGACGCGGGCGTGCAGGGTATTTATGGGCCGGGATCGAATGTCGTCGAATGCGCCGCCGATGTGCTGCGCCTGCTGGGACATAATATGCCGCCGATTGGAGAAGCTGCGTGAATTTGAATACGACCCGTTCCCCTGCGCAGGCAGGGGCCCAGAGCGACATTGAGCCGTCGATTCTGGACCGCACTGGGCCCCGGCTTTCGCCGGGGTGCGACGATGAAGTTCGTCGCAACTGGACCCGCGAGGAAATCGCGGCGCTGTTCGACCTGCCGTTCGACGAGCTGATGTGGGAGGCGCAGGGGGTTCACCGGCGGCACCATGCGCGTGGGCAAGTGCAGCTTTGCACCCTGCTCAGCATCAAGACCGGCGGCTGCGTCGAGGATTGCGGCTATTGCTCGCAATCGAAGCATGCCGACAGCGGCCTGAAAGCGACGAAGCTGATGGACGTCCGCGCGGTGCTGCAGGCGGCGGCGCAGGCGAAGGATTCGGGGTCGAAGCGCTTCTGCATGGGCGCCGCGTGGCGCAATCCCAAGGACCGCGACATGCCCGCGATCGTCGAGATGATCGAGGGCGTGCGCGCGATGGGCATGGAAACCTGCATGACGCTGGGGATGCTGACGAAGGAGCAGGCGCAGACGCTGGCGGTCGCGGGGCTCGACTATTACAACCACAATATCGACACCTCGCCCGAAAATTACGGCAATGTCATCACGACGCGGACCTTTCAGGAGCGGCTGGACACGCTGGAGGAAGTGCGCAGCGCCGGGATCAACGTCTGCTCGGGCGGGATCGTCGGCATGGGCGAGACGCGTAGCGACCGCGTCGGCTTTATCCACGCGCTCGCGACCTTGCCCGAACATCCGGGCAGCGTGCCGATCAACGCGCTGGTGCCGGTGAAGGGCACCGTGCTCGGCGACATGCTGGCCGATACGCCGCTGGCGAAGATCGACGACATCGAATTCGTCCGCACCGTCGCGGTCGCGCGCATCACCATGCCGCTGAGCATGGTGCGGCTGAGCGCGGGGCGTGAGAGCATGTCGGAGGCGACGCAGGCGCTGTGCTTCATGGCGGGCGCGAACAGCATCTTCACCGGCGACAAGCTGCTGACGACGGCGAATGCGGGCGACAATGCCGACGCGGCGCTGTTCGCGAAGCTGGGGCTGCGGCCGATGGAGAGCGAAGAGCCGATGCGGATGGAGGCGGCGGAGTGAGATTGCTGGCTGATATTCCTGCACGGCATCGGGTCGGCTGTGTCACCTATGCTGTGGTTGGCTCGATAGCCGTCATATTTTTTCTGTTTGGAGCCGCGCTGGGTCACTGTCCGGTCGATGATGCGGGACGCGGCTGTGAGCATGATGATCTGATCAAATTTGCGATGTTTCCGGGCAGCTTGATCCTATTCCTTGTGGGCGGTGTCCTGCTGGCTCGCCATGTGTTGAGAGACAGAGACTAATGTTCAAGAAAATCCTGATCGCCAATCGCGGCGAAATCGCCTGTCGCGTCATCAAGACCGCGCGGCGCATGGGCATTGCGACCGTCGCCGTCTATTCGGACGCCGATGCGCGCGCGCCTTTTGTGGGGATGGCCGACGAGGCGGTGCATATCGGGCCGTCGCCGGCGTCCGAATCCTATCTGATCGCCGACAAGATCATCGCCGCGTGCAAGGCGACGGGCGCCGAGGCGGTGCATCCGGGCTATGGCTTCCTGTCCGAACGCACCAGCTTCGCCGAGGCGCTGGCGAAGGAAAATATCGCCTTCATCGGCCCGCCGGTGAACGCGATCGCCGCGATGGGCGACAAGATTGAATCGAAGAAGCTCGCGCTGGAAGCGGGAGTCAACGTCGTCCCCGGCTTCGTCGGCGAGATCCGCGACACCGAGCATGCGGTCGAGATTTCGAACGAGATCGGCTACCCGGTGATGATGAAGGCGTCGGCGGGCGGCGGCGGCAAGGGCATGCGGCTGGCCTATGACGAAAAGGACGTCCGCGAGGGGTTCGAGGCGACGAAGCGCGAGGGGCTGAACAGCTTCGGCGACGACCGGGTGTTCATCGAGAAGTTCATCCTCAACCCGCGCCATATCGAGATCCAGATCCTCGGCGACCAGCACGGAAATATTCTCTACTTGAACGAGCGCGAGTGCAGCATCCAGCGGCGGCATCAGAAGGTGGTCGAGGAGGCGCCGTCGCCCTTCGTCACCGAGAAGATGCGCAAGGCGATGGGCGAGCAATGCGTCGCGCTGGCGCGCGCGGTCGGCTATTACAGCGCGGGGACGGTCGAACTGATCGTCTCGGGCGCCGACCCGACGGGCGAGAGTTTCTATTTCCTCGAAATGAACACGCGGCTCCAGGTCGAGCATCCGGTGACCGAGGCGATCACCGGCATCGACCTTGTCGAGCAGATGATCCGCGTCGCGGCGGGCGAGAAGCTCGAAATGACGCAGGACGACATCAAGATCGACGGCTGGGCGATCGAGAACCGCGTCTATGCCGAGGATCCCTATCGCGGTTTCCTTCCATCGACCGGGCGGCTTGTGCGCTATCGCACCCCCGTTCCGGCGTGGGAAGGTGACGAGCGCGGCGTCGACGGCGTGCGTGTCGATGCCGGGGTCGAAGAGGGCGGCGAGGTGTCGATCTTCTACGACCCGATGATCGCCAAGCTCGTGACCTGGGGCGAGACGCGCGACGCGGCGGCGGACTTGCAGGTCGCGGCGCTCGACCGTTTCGAAATCGAGGGCCTGGGCCACAACATCGATTTCGTCTCGGCAATCATGCAGCACCCGCGCTTCCGCTCGGGCGAACTCACGACCGGATTCATCGCCGAGGAATATCCCGAAGGCTTTGTTGGGGCGCCCGCTGCCGACGAGGTGACGCGTGCGCTTGCGGCCATCGCGGGCTTCATGGCGAGCGCCGAAGCCGACCGCGCGCGGCGCGTCGACGGCCAGCTCGGCGAGCGGCTCGACCCGCCCGCCAAATGGCAGGTGACGGTCGGCGGCGCGAGCCACAAGGTCAAGGTCGGGACCAAGCATATCAAGGTCGACGGCGAGGCAATCGACATTGCGCTCGAATATACGCCGGGCGACCGGCTGGTGGTCGCCGAGATCGACGCGCGCGAGCTGGCAGTGAAGGTCGCAAGGACGCGCACCGGCTGGCGGATGACGACGCGCGGGCGCATTCACGACGTGCGCGTGCTGCCGTGGCACGTCGCGCCGCTTGCCTCGCACATGATCGAGAAAATTCCGCCCGACCTCTCGAAATTCCTCATCTGCCCGATGCCGGGCCTGCTCGTCGCGCTCCATGTGGGCGAGGGCGATGCGGTCGAAGCCGGGCAACCGCTCGCGACCGTCGAGGCGATGAAGATGGAGAATATCCTGCGCGCCGAAAAGGCAGGCGTGGTGAAGGCGGTCAACGCGGCGCAGGGCGACAGCCTGGCGGTCGACGCGGTGATCTTGGAGCTGGAATAAGGCTGCGCCCACTTCACTTCGTCATTGCGAGGAACAGAGTGACGAAGCAATCTCCTGATATCGCCTGAATGGACCGATAGCTGGAGACTGCTTCACCCGGCTTCGCCGGGATCGCAACGACGGACATTGAAAATGCATGTGAACCATCAAAATGATGCCCCCGCAGCCGATCCCATTACCTTTGACGATTTTCTGAAAGTCGATATCCGCATCGGCACGATCGTTGCGGCCGAGCCCTTCCCCGAAGCGCGCAAGCCCGCCTTCAAGCTGAAGATCGACTTTGGCCCCGCCATCGGCGTCAGGAAAAGCAGCGCGCAGATCGTCGACCGTTACGCGCTCGACGATCTGCCGGGGCGTCAGGTCGCGGCCGTCGTCAACTTCCCCCCGCGCCAGATCGGCAAATATATGTCCGAGGTGCTGACGCTCGGTTTTGCGGACGAAGCGGGCGCGGTCATCCTGTTCGCGCCCGACCGTGCCGTTCCCAACGGATCGCGGCTGTTCTGACCGTCAGGCGACGGCTGGGACCGGATCGCCCATCAGGCGGCGCGCGAGGAACAGCTTGAACATCAGGAAGGCGACAAGGCCGACGACCGCGGTGCCGACGTGGAACAGCCAGAAGCTCGTCGTCGGCATCGTCGCATACCAGGTCCCGACTTCGCCCACGATCTTGTTCGCTCCGAAAAAGGCGAGGTAGTAGATTCCGATCACCGTCGCGTTGAGCGCGCGTGGCGCCATCTTGGTGAAAAGCGCGAGGCTCACGGGCAGGATGTGCGCAAAGCCGATGCTGTTGAACAGGTGAAACATCAGCGGCCAGAACAGCCCGATCTTTCCGTCGCCCTGTGTCGCCGCGGCCATGAAAAGGCAAAGACCGCCCGCGACCGTGAAAAAGCTTCCGATGACCATCTTCCCCAGTTCGTCGGGCTCGCGATACCGCTTGCCATACCAGACATAGAAAGCCGCCACCGCGGCGAGCATCGAGAAGCTGGCGGTCGCGTCGATCGTGATCATCCAGCTCGTCGGCAGCGTGGTGCCGAAGAAGGTGAGCTGGAAATGTTGGTCGGCCCAGACGAGATAGGCATTGAAAATCTGTTGGTTGGTAAGCAGCGCAACCGCCATCACCGGCACGAGCGTGAGCACGGCGACGACGCGCAGCCAGTCCTGCCGCGACATTGGTTCGCTGACCCTTGCCGCCGCGTTTGCCGAGGGGCGGTTATCGGCGGGTAACCACGGACCAGCCATGATGTAGAGGATAAGCCCGATCACCATGACAATACCTGCGGTGCCGAAACCCCAGTGCCAGCCGACCTTTTCGCCCAGCGTCCCGGCGACGAGCGGAGCCGCGATCACGCTGACGTTGATCGCGATATAGAAGATCTGAAACGCCATCGCGCGGCGCAGGTCGTTGGGGCCGTAGAGCTCGCCCACCTGGCTCGCGATATTCCCCTTGAACAGCCCGACGCCGACGACGAGCGACAGCAATGCAAACAGGAACGCTCCCTCGAACGCCATCAGGAAATGGCCGAGCGCCATGATTGCGCCGCCCGCGATCAAAGTGGCACGGCGTCCCAGCCAGCGATCGGCGATCAACCCGCCGAGGATCGGGGTCAGATAGACGAGCGATGTATAATCGCCGAAAATCTTGGACGCGAGCGGCTGGCCCTCGATGCCGCCATACCAGCCCTTGAGCCAGTCGAGTCCGATCACTCCCGCAGCATTTTCAGGCAGCAGCAGATATTTGACCATGTAGAGGACAAGCAGCGTCTGCATCGAATAATAGGAGAAACGCTCGCAACCTTCGACAAAGGCGAGGTAGCCGAGTCCCTTGGGATGACCAAGGAAGGCGCGGTCGGCGCGTGCGGCTTCAGGATCGAGTTCGGGCGTCGCTTCGGCGATGGTCATTTATATCACTCCCGGGACATATAATTTTGCGGCGCACCCTAGCGCCTTCGATGCAACTTGCCAGTGGCAATCGACCGGCGCGCGGTTAGGGTGGCGCATTGTTCAGAGGGGGAGAATATTATGACCTTGCCGGTAACTGCCTTCGTCGCCGCGGTGTGTGCGCTGCTGCTGCTTGCGACCGCGATCGACACGGTGCGCCAGCGACTGCGCGTCAAGGCCGCGTTCGGCGATCATGGCGACGCGAAACTGATCAGCGCGAGCCGCAGTCACGGCAACCTTGCCGAATATGCGCCGATCACGATCATCCTGCTCGGACTGCTCGAGACGGCGCGGGCGAACCATATGGCGCTGATGGTGATCGGCGCGATCTTCCTGATCGGCCGCGTCGCGCATGTCATCGGCCTGTATGCGCCGGTGGTCGCAGGCAAGCCGCCGCTGGGGCGGCAGGTCGGGGTTGTGGCGACTTTCGGCACCTTGTTGGTGCTCGGCGGGTGGACATTGTGGATGCTTGCGACGGTGAATTTGTAACCGGTGGCGGCTTCGGGGTGGGAAGCGGACGTTGTTCGATTGGCTTCGTCGTCCCGGACTTGATCCGGGATCTATAGTCTCTCGGTCGTTATGGATCCCGGATCAAGTCCGGGATGACGATGAAAAAAATGATCGGGATAGCTCGCTAGCCCCCCAATCCTCCCTGTCGCGCAGCGATGGGGAGGGGGACCGCGCCCGAAGGGCGTGGTGGAGGGGCCGCGAGGTTGCGCCATTGGCCCCTCCGTCAGCGCTGCGCGCTGCCACCTCCCCATGCCTGCGGCACAGGGAGGATTGAATGTCAGGTTTCGGTCATGAGCGGCCCGATCCTCAATCCTCGATCAACGCGACCGCCCGGATCCAGCCCGCGCTGGCGCGCTCGATCTTCACCGGGAAGCAGCTGAGCGTCCAGCCGGTCGGGGGCAGGGCGGCGAGGTTGGTGAGCTTTTCGATCTGGTAATAGGGACGGATACGGCCCGCCTTGTGGCCTTCCCAGATGATCGACGGGTCGCGCGTCTCGGCCCAGCGCTTTGCAGTGTGGCTGAACGGTGCGTCCCAACTCCATGCGTCGGTGCCGACGACTTTCACGCCGCGCTCGGTCAGATACAGCGTCGCCTCGGCACCCATGCCGCATCCCTGATCGGTGAAATTGTCGGTGCCGTAGATCGCGCCCGACTGGACGAGCACGATGTCGAGCGGTTGCAGCGTGTGGCCGATGCGCGCCAGCTCGGCCTCGACCTCGGCGGCGCTGATGACATGGCCTGCGGGGCGGTCCGAAAAATCGAGCTTCACGCCGGGGCGAAAGAACAGGTCGAGCGGCGCTTCGTCGATGCTCGGCGCGGCGGTCGCGCCTTCGTCGGTCGTCGAGTGGAAATGCCAGGGCGCGTCCATATGCGTGCCGTTGTGCGTGCTGAGCGTCAGGCTTTCGACCGCCCAGCCTTCGCCGTCGGGTAAATCGTCGCGGGTCAGGCCGGGGAAGAACATCGCGATCTGCTCCCACGTCGTTTCGTGGGTCATATAGGTGATTTGCGGGCGCATCACGGGCGGGTCCGACACGACATCGTTGGTGATCGGGATCGACAGGTCGATGAATTGCATGAGCCACAGCCTGCCACCTTATTGACGTTACGCCAAGAAGGCTTGCGCGGCGTTGCGAGACAGCTACACCGGCCCAAACCCGTTCGTGTCGAGCGAAGTCGAGACACCCGTGGGTCGTGTATGCCTTCACGGCATCTCGACTTCGCTCGATGCGAACGGAGAGGGACAGGTCAAAATGGCCGAGGGAGAGACTATGACCGATGCAGCCGCCGTCGCCGACCATGGCGCGGTCTATCAGCCGACCCAGAAGGACATCCGCATGGTCATCGCCGCATCGTCGGCGGGTACGGTGTTCGAATGGTATGATTTCTTCATCTACGGCACGCTCGCGGCGATCATCGGCAAGGCCTTTTTCCCCAGCGACAATGCGACGCTCGAAATTCTGCTCGTCTGGGCCGGTTTCGCGGTCGGCTTCGGCTTTCGCCCGCTCGGCGCGGTGCTGTTCGGTTTTCTCGGCGACCGGCTGGGGCGCAAATATACCTTCCTCGTCACCGTCACCTTGATGGGCATTGCGACCGCGGGGGTCGGCATGATCCCGTCGGCAGCGACGATCGGCATTGCCGCACCGATCATCGTCATCCTGCTCCGTATTCTTCAGGGCCTCGCGCTCGGCGGCGAATATGGCGGCGCGGCCATCTATGTCGCCGAACATTCGCCGCCCGGAAAGCGCGGCTTTTATACCAGTTTCATCCAGGCAAGCGTCGTCGGCGGCTTTGTGCTCAGCCTGATCGTCGTGCTCGGCTGCAAGGCGCTGATGCCCGATGCAGTATGGGAAAGCTGGGGGTGGCGCGTGCCGTTCCTGCTGTCGCTGATCCTGCTTGGCATTTCATTGTGGATGCGGCTCAAGCTGTCCGAAAGCCCGGTGTTCCAGGCAATGAAGGCCGAAGGCGAGCTCGCGAAAAACCCGCTCAAGGAAAGCTTTACTTATCCGGGCAATCCCAAGCGCATTTTCGTCGCGCTGTTCGGCATCGCCGCCGGGCTCACCGTCATATGGTACACGGCAATGTTCTCGGGCCTGTCGTTCCTCAAGGGCCCGATGAAAGTGGATGACACTGCTGCCGAGATCATCGTCGGCACCGCAGCGGCAATCGGCATGGGATTCTTCATCTGGGCGGGGCGCCTGTCGGATCGCATCGGGCGCAAGAAGCCGATCGTGTGGGGCTACGGCGTGACGCTGGTGCTGCTCTTTCCGCTCTTCTGGCTGATGGGCAGCGTCGGCAACCCGGCGCTCTCCGCAGCAGCGGAGCGCGCGCCTGTCGTCGTCACCGGGTCGCAGTGCAGCTTTGATCCCTTCGCGCAGCAGCAGGCGACGGTGTGCGGCCGCACGCTCGGCGAGCTCACCCGGCTTGGCGTTCCCTATTCGATCGTCGAAAGCGAAAGCGCATTCGACAAGGTGCAAGTGACGATCGGCGATCGCAAAGTGGCGGGAGAGGATCCCGCGATCCTGCAACCGGCGCTCGAAGCGATGGGCTATGATTTCGAAAAGCAGATCCCGTCGGCGCTCGGCATCGCGATCATCATCGCCGCGCTGCTCGGCCTCAGCGCGCTTTCGGGTTTTACCTATGGCCCGGTCGCAGCACTGCTCGCCGAAATGTTCCCGCCGCACGTCCGATACTCGTCGCTGTCGATCCCCTACCACCTCGGCACCGGATATTTCGGCGGTTTCCTGCCGCTGATCGCGAGCTTCATCATCGCCAAGACGGGGAATGCCTATGCCGGCCTCTGGTACACCTGGTTTGTCGTCCTCGGCGCCTTTCTGATCACCGCCTTCATGCTCAGGGAGCCCGTGGAGGGCGAATGGGACAAGACGCCGACGCTCAAGTGAACGGTCGTTGGCGCTGGCGCCAAAGCCGTCTAGGGGCGGGGTCATGATCGATATTGCTTCGCCGCAGCGGCTCCGTCTCGATTCCGATGCGCTCGTGCACAATTGGTGCTGGCTGGCCCGTCATGGCGGAGCCGAAGCGGGTGCGGCGATCAAGGCCGACGGTTATGGGCTCGGCGCGCGCACCGTGATGGACCGGCTTGCTGCGGCGGGGTGCCGGCATTTCTTCGTCGCGACATGGGGCGAGGCGGCGGCGCTGATGCCGCTGCCCGAAGGCGTCACGCTGTCGGTACTGCACGGCGTCGGCGCAGAGGATATGGTCGCGGCACGGATGATTCCCGCGCGGCCCGTTCTCAATAGTCGCCAACAGGTCGCGCGCTGGCGCGAAGCGGGGGAAGGGCTTCCGTGCGACGTCATGATCGACACCGGAATGAACCGCCTCGGTTTGCGTGTCGAAGAGGCGATGGCGGGAGCGCTCGACGGGCTGGCAATCGAAACATTGCACAGCCACCTCGCGTCGGCCGACGAGGATAGCGATCAGAACGGACAGCAGCTTGCGGCTTTCCATGCCGTGCGGACGCAAATTGCCGCGCGTCGCTACAGTCTCGCGAACAGCGCGGGCATCTGCCTGGGCGCCGATTATGGCTTCGATCTCACGCGTCCCGGCATTGCGCTATATGGCGGCATTCCGCGGCGAGAGGCCGAAGGCCACATCCGGCAGGTCGCCTTTCCCGAGGCGCGGGTTCTGCAAGTTCGCGACGTCCCGGCGGGAGAGACGGTCGGTTATGGCGCTGCCTGGACGGCGCCGCGCGATAGCCGGATTGCGGTGGTCAATCTGGGCTATGCCGATGGCTATTTGCGCTGCCACGCCGGGTCCGGCGGCGGCCGATGGAACGGCAGAAACCTCCCGCTCGTCGGCCGCGTATCAATGGACCTCACCGCATTCGACGCGCGCGACGCGACGGAGATCGCCGAAGGCGACTGGGTGACGGTTGATTACGACCTGCCGCGCGAATCGGCGGCGTGCGGGTTGTCGCAATATGAGCTGCTCACGAGCCTGGGCGCGCGGTTCGACCGCCGAGAGAAATAGCCAACTGCAATTTCTTTAGGGTCGGGGCCCATTGGTTCGAGGTAGTGATTGCGATTCAGGCGGCCACGAAGGAGCTTGAATTTGAACGATTTATCCTGGCTGACGGATGAGCGGATGGCTCGCCTTCGGCCTATGTTCCGAAGAGCCATGGGCGTAAGCGCGTTGATGATGGGCGTGTTTGAACGGGATAATCTTCGTCAGTCGCAATGGGCCGAGGTAGCGCGATGCGCCGAAGGACTATGGCCGTCGCTCTCACCGCAACCGTAATCTTCTGGCACTGATCAATGCGTCCTGATCTTAAGGAACGTCGCGGATCGACTCGGTCCGGGTCCCGACGAAACTTTCGTCGAATGGTCACTCGTCCGACCGGCCGTGTTGCGATGCATCAATATTTGGTGCTAATGCTCGGACCATTAGGTGCGATACCGTCCTTGCGCTGTCGGCGTTCGGATTTTTACAGGAGTTCGGGTCCCGATGGCGAAAGCGAAGGCGGCGGACGGCGAGGCCGTCACGATCAAGAAATATGCCAACCGGCGCCTCTATGACACCGAACGCAGCTGTTACATCACGCTCGAGGATCTGGGGACGATGGTCCGCGACGGGCGCGATTTCCGCGTTGTCGATGCGAAAAGCGGCGAGGACATCACGCATAATGTGCTGACCCAGATCATCATGGACGAGGAAACGCGCGGCGAGACGCTGCTGCCCGTAAATTTCCTGCGTCACCTGATCGGCATGTATGGCGACAAGATGCAATCGATGGTGCCGCAATATCTCGAAGCGTCGATGGCGACCTTTCGCAAGAATCAACAGGATGTTCGCGCGGCGTTCGAGGGAGCGCTCGGCGCGAACCCGCTCGCTGAACTGACGCGCCGCAATTTCGAGATGTTCCAGCAGGCGGCGGGCGCTTTCATCCCGGGCGCAGCGGGCTCCAAGGCCAAGGACGATGAGATCGAGGCCCTGAAGGCCGAGGTCGCTGCGCTCAAGGCCGAACTCGCCAAGAAGAAGTAGAAGGGGGCGCCCACGCGCTCCAGCAACGAAAACAGGAACGATGATCAAACATGCGCTCAGCGTAACGCGTCAGGCCGATTTCGCGGCCTGGTATCAGGATGTCATTGCCGAAGCCGACCTTGCCGAGGAATCGGGCGTGCGCGGCTGCATGGTGATCAAGCCGTGGGGCTATGGTATCTGGGAGCGCATCCAGACGGTGATGGACGCGGCGATCAAGGATGCAGGCGTCCAGAATTGCTATTTTCCGCTCTTCATCCCGCTCTCCTTCTTCGAAAAGGAAGCCGACCATGTCGACGGCTTTGCCAAGGAAATGGCGGTCGTCACGCACCACCGGCTGATCGGCGACGGCAAGGGGCGACTGATCCCCGATCCCGAGGCAAAGCTCGAAGAGCCGCTGATCGTTCGCCCGACCTCCGAAACGGTGATCGGATCGGCGATGAGCCGCTGGGTGCAGAGCTGGCGCGACCTGCCGCTCAAGGTCAACCAATGGGCCAATGTCGTGCGCTGGGAGATGCGTACGCGCATGTTCCTGCGCACGAGCGAATTCCTCTGGCAGGAAGGCCATACCGCGCACGCCGACCGCGACGATGCGATGGCCGAAACGCTCCGTGCGCTCGAAATGTATCGCGCCTTTGCCGAGGATGTGCTCGCGATGCCCGTGATCGCGGGCGAAAAGCCCGAGAATGAGCGCTTCCCGGGCGCGGTCGCGACCTATTCGATCGAGGCGATGATGCAGGACGGAAAGGCGCTGCAGGCCGGCACGTCGCACTATCTTGGCACCGGCTTTGCCGAAGCGGCGAACATCCGTTTCCAGGACCGCGACGGCGGCCACAGCCTGTGCCACACGACGAGCTGGGGCGTGTCGACGCGGATGATCGGCGGCGTCATCATGACGCATGGCGACGACGACGGGCTGCGCTGCCCGCCGCGCATCGCGCCGCACCAGATCGTCATCGTGCCGATGCTGCGCGAAAATGACGAGGACGCCGCAATCCTCGATTATTGCCGCGACCTCGAGGCGAAGCTCAAGGCGCTCGACGCGTTCCGCGAACCGGTACGCGTGCTGCTCGACACCGGTGCGACCAAGGCGCAGACGAAGCGCTGGGGCTGGGTCAAGAAGGGCGCGCCGATCATCGTCGAGGTCGGTCCGCGCGACGTCGCGGGCGGCAACGTCGCGGTGATCCGCCGCGACCGGCTGTATCAGGAAAGCGGCAAGCTCAATTCGGCCTTTGTCGCGAAAGACGCGTTCGTTGCCGATGCGGTCGCGATGCTCGAGGATATTCAGGCCAGGCTCCACGCCGAAGCCAAGGTGCGTCTCGAAACCAATATCCGCCGCGACGTCACCGACCTGGCGGGCCATTTCGGCGGCGACGACAAATTCGTCGGCTGGGTCGAGGTGCAATGGGCGCGCCCCACCGGCGAAAAACTCGATGGGATCGTTGAGCAACTCAAAGCGTTGAAACTGACGATGCGCAACACCCCCCTCGATGCCGCGCCCGCCGACGGCGCCTGCTTCTTTACCGGTGAGCCGGCGGTCGAACGCGTGCTTATCGGACGGACATATTGATGCAGACAGTGGACGGCGTTGCCATCGTCTCTGCGGTCGGCGAGGCCGATATCGCGACGGTCGCATCTCTTTTTCGGGACTATGCGGCGTCGCTCAATGTCGATCTCGCGTATCAGAATTTCGACGCGGAGCTTGCCGGACTGCCCGGACAATATGCGCCGCCGCGCGGGCTACTCCTGCTGGCGCGCGATACCGACGGCACCCCCCTCGGGTGCGTTGCCTGCCGACCTCTCGATGGCGACGTCTGTGAAATGAAGCGCCTGTTCGTCGCACCGGCAGGGCGGGGACGCGGCACGGGGCGGCTCCTCGTGCGTCAGCTTGTCGCGGCCGCCCGCGAGGCGGGATATGCCGAGATGTGGCTCGACACGCTTGCCTCGATGGGGCCGGCGCAGGCGCTTTACCGCGCCGAGGGGTTCGAACCCACAACACCCTATTATGATACGCCGATCGCGGGCACGGTCTTCATGCGGCGCCCTCTCGCCTAATTGCATGTTTCCGCCTATGGCGGGGCAATGCCCTCTTCCAGAAAAGCTTCGCGCAGTTCTGCGAAGGCTGCGCCGACCGGCTTGCCTTCGCCCGATGACATAATGCGCTTCATCGAACAAAGCCCCGGCGCGGTCGGCAAGCGCGAGATTGCCAAGCATTTCGCCGTCCGCGGAGCCGACAAGATCGCGCTGAAGGCGCTGCTCAAGGACATGACCGACGAGGGGCTCGTCGACATGGCGCCGGGGCGGGCGTTTCATAAACATGGCGGACTGCCGCGCGTCACCGTGCTGCGCGTCGCGGCGGTCGAGGGCGATGTCGTGTGGGCGGTGCCCGAGCGGTGGGAGGGCGCCGGCGCGCCGCCGCGCTTACGCGTGATGGAAAAGGGACGGCGGAGCGCTTTGGGGGTCGGCGACCGCATCCTCGCGCGCACCGAGGAGCGCGGGAAGGGCCATGTCGCGCACCCGATGAAAAAGCTGCAGGCGGGCGGCGAGAGCATCATCGGCGTGCTCGTTTCCGACACCGGGCCTGGCGGCAAGCCGATGACCTGGCTGCGCCCCGCCGACAAGCGCGCGCGCTTCGACTTTGCGGTCGCCGATATGGGCGACGCCGCCATCGGCGACCTTGTGCGCGCCGAGCTTTCTGGCCGCGGCCCCGCGACCAAGGCGCGGGTGATCGACCGCATCGGCGATCCCTTCGCGCCGCGCGCGCTCAGCATGATCGCCATAGCGCGGCACGAAATCCCGCACATTTTCGGCGACGAGACGCTGGCCGAGGCCGAAAAGGCCGCGAAGCTGCCGCTCACTCCCGACGGGCGCGAGGATCTTCGCGAATTGCCCATCGTTGCGATCGACCCGCGCGATGCGCGCGACCACGACGACGCCGTGTGGGCGGCGCCCGACGACGATCCCGCGAACAAGGGCGGCTGGCGCGCAATCGTCGCAATCGCCGACGTCAGCTATTATGTGCGCCCCGACAGCGCGCTCGACCGCGAGGCGCGACGGCGCGGCAACAGCGTCTATTTCCCCGACCGCGTCGTCCCGATGCTTCCCGAAACGCTGTCGGCGGGGGTCTGTTCGCTGAAGGCGGGCGAGGACCGCGCCGCGATGGCGTGCCACCTGACGGTCGACAAGCATGGCAAGGTGACGTCATGGCGTTTCACGCGCGCTCTCGTCCGGCTGCGCGCGAACATCGCCTATGAAGATGCGCAAGCGGCCTATGACGCGGGGCAGGGCGCCGATGGGTGGGGCGAGGATGTCCTGCCGTCGCTCCAGAATCTCTGGAGCTGCTGGATCCTGCTTGCAAAGGCGCGCGCGGCGCGATCGCCGCTAGACCTCGACCTGCCCGAGCGGCAGGTGATGCTCGACGAAGCGGGTAATATCGCCGAAATCCGCGTCCGCGAACGGCTCGACGCGCACCGGCTGATCGAGGACTATATGATCGCCGCCAACGTCGCGGCGGCCAAGGCGCTCGAGGCGAAGAAGTCGCCCGTCATGTACCGTATCCACGAACCGCCGAGCCGCGAAAAGCTCGTCAGCCTGAAAGATTATCTCGACACCTTCGACCAGAATTTCGCGCTGGGGCAGGTGATCACCCCTGCGGTGTTCAACCGGCTGATCGACGGTTTTTCGGGCGACGACCGGCTGCCCGAGATCATGCAGGCGATCCTCCGCAGCCAGACGCAGGCCTATTACGGCCCCGCCAATGCCGGACATTTCGGCCTCGCGCTCGGCAGCTACGCGCATTTCACCTCGCCGATTCGCCGCTACGCCGACCTGATCGTCCACCGTGCGCTCGTCGATTCGTACAAGCTGGAGGTGCCCGGCAAGCCCAAAGGCTTCCCCGAGCGCACCGGCCTGGGCGAGGCCGACCGCAAGGGGCTGTCGCACATCGGCGAGGCAATCAGCGCGCTCGAGCGCCGCGCGATGGAGGCCGAGCGCGAGACGGTCGACCGCTATGTTGCTGCCTATCTCGCGACCAAGGTCGGCGAGATCGTCGCCGCCCGGATCACGGGCGTCCAGCCCTTCGGCTTTTTCGCCACGGTCGACGGCCTCGGCGGCGACGGGCTGGTGCCGGTATCGACGCTGGGAAGCGAACGCTTCATCTATGACGAGGCGGCGCGGACGCTCGACAGCGAGCATGGCCGCACCAGCTACGGCGTCGGCCAGCGGCTCGACCTCAGGCTGATGGAGGCGAACCCGGTTAGCGGCGCGCTGCGCTTCGAGCTTCCCGATGCCCCCGAGGGCGGATTCCGCAACCGCCCCTTGCGCCGTGACGGGGTCAAGAAGGACAAGGCGGGCAAGCATATGGTCGGCAAACGCGGGCGACCCGCGAATATCCGGCACAAGGGCAAGCGCTGATCCTCCCTCGTCATTGCGAGGAGCCGAAGGCGACGCGGCTATCTCCAGCTATCGACCTCGTGCCCGGACGATAGCTGGAGATTGCTTCGCTCCGCCCGCAATGACGAAGCCTATTGCGGAGCCGCCATTTTCTGCAACAGCGCTGCACTCGCCGCATTTGCCGGAAAAAATGCCTCGATCGCCAGTTCGGACAGGGTGATGTCGATCGGCGTGCCGAACACTGTCACCGTCGACACGAAGGACAGGCGTCCCGCCGGCGTGTCGAGAAGCAGTGGTACCGCAATGCCGTTCGCGGCATGCTCGCCATCATTTGCCGCCGCGACGCCATAGCCCGCCAATTCGTCGCGCAACGCCGCGAGCTGCGGATCGCCGCTCGCCTCGACCTGGCCGTCGAGTCGGTGAAGGATGTGCGCGCGCCATTCGCCGATATTGACGATCTGCGGCGCGAGACCGCCCGGATGGAGCGCGATGCGCAGCACATTGACGGGCGGCTCGAGCAGTTCGGGCGCTACGCCCTGTGTCAGCAACGCGATCGCGCCATTGGCGGCAATCATGTTCCAATGACGGTCGACCGCGAGCGCGGGATAGGGCTCGTGCCCGCGCAGCACATGCTCGACGATCGCGCGCATCCCTTCCATTTCGGGGCTGTCGAGTGGACGCTCCTGAAAATCGGGCGCATAGCCTGCTGCAAGCAGCAGCGCATTGCGCGCGCGGTGCGGCACCTCCAACCGGTCGGCAAGTCGCTGGACCATCGCGGCGCTCGGCCGCGACCGCCCCGTCTCGATGAAGCTCAGATGCCGGGTCGAAATCTCGCTGTCGAGCGCGAGGTCCATCTGGCTCATCCGGCGGCGCGTCCGCCATTCGCGCAATTGTTCGCCAATCGGGGCAGGCTTCATCGCCATTCTCCTTTGCGGCAACAGCTATACCTCGGTCGTCGTCATAGCCATTACCTGCCGCGTAATCGACGCGCGTCATTGGCTCCGTCAAATGCGGTGCATCGAAAGGAGAATGACGATGCGCCTTTTCACCCTCAAGAACACCCTGCTGGTCGATGCGGTCACCTGTGCCGGCCTGTTCGTCCTCTGCGTCTTTGCGACTGCGACGGTCGCCGCACTTCTCGGCCTCCCCTCCGATGTGGTGACCGTCGCAGGCTGGATCGGCCTGCCGAGCGCGCTGCTGATGCTGTTCGTCGCGACGCAGAAGACGCCAAGCAAGGGACTCGCGAACCTGATCGCGGTCGGCAACCTCGGCTGGGTCGCGGCAAGCTTTGCAGTGCTCGCCATTTTCGCGGGCCAGATGACGTGGCTGGGCATCACGGTCGTCGCCGCGCAGGCGCTCGTCGTCCTCTATTTCGCGCTGCTCGAAGCCAAAGGCGCTGCGGCACTCGGCGTTGTAGTCGCTCGAAACTAATCGACGGTTTGCGCCAAACGAAGAGGTCGCTAACCCCTTCCTGTTAGATAATTTCTTTCAAGGGTTGCAAAGCATTACGTGCGGACGCAAGCAAGGCACCGCCACGTGTCATAAACAAGGGGTCGTAATGCTTCGCTCTCAAATGGTTGCGGCGATCGCCGCGCTTTCGCTGGTCGGATCGTCGACGGTCGGATTTGCACAGCCTGCGCCGCAGAGCGACATCCCCGAAAAATTTACTTCGCCCACTGACCGCAACAACTATGACAAGCGCGTCGAGATGATTCCGATGCGTGACGGGACGAAGCTCTATACCGTCATTGTGGTGCCCAAGGGGGCGAAGAACGCACCGATTGTTCTGACGCGCACGCCCTATAATGCGCGCAGCCGGGCCAATCGGATGAGCAGCACCAGCATGCTGTCGACGCTGCCACTCGCTGACGAAATCTTCGTCAACGACGGCTATATTCGCGTGTATCAGGATATTCGCGGTAAACATGGGTCCGAAGGCGATTATATTGTCACCAGGCCGCCCGTCGGTCCGCTCAACTTGACGAAGGTCGATCATGTCACCGACGCTTGGGACACGATCGACTGGCTCGTGAACAAGGCTAATCTTCCCGAATCGAACGGCCGCGTCGGCATGATCGGCTCGTCCTACGAGGGCTTCACGGTTGTCATGGCGCTGCTCAAGCCACATCCCGCGCTGAAGGTCGCGGCCCCCGAAAGCCCGATGATCGATGGCTGGATGGGGGACGACTGGTTCCATCATGGGGCCTTCCGTCTCGCCAACATCGCGTGGATCGGCGCACAGACGGGCTACAAGGGCGAAGGAAAGGCGCCGTCAACAGGCGGCTATGACGATTATGACAATTTCCGCGAGGTCGGCTCAGCAGGCGATTGGGCGAAGCGGTCTGGGTACGACCAACTCCCCTTCTGGCAGAAGTTGCTCCAGCATCCTGCGTACGACGAATTCTGGCAGGGACAGGCGCTCGACAAGATGCTCGCTGCCAACCCGTCGAACGTCCCGACAATCTGGGAACAGGGTCTGTGGGATCAGGAGGACATCTATGGCGCGATCACCGCATGGGAGGCACTGAAGGCGAAGGGCAAGGTCGGCAACAATCATCTGGTGATGGGGCCGTGGCGCCACAGCCAGATCAATCGCGAAGGTCGCTCGCTGGGTCCTTTTCGGTGGGATGGAGACACGGCCGAACAGTTCCGCAAGGATATGATCCTGCCCTTCTTCAACCAGTATCTGAAGGACGGCCCGAAATTCACTATGCCTGCGGCCACCATCTATAACAGTGGCGAAAATCGTTGGGACCGGTTTCGCGACTGGCCGCTCGCCTGCGAAAGCGGATGCAAGACGGGGCTTTCTCCCATCTATGTGGGCAGAGATGGCTCGCTGGGTTTTGCCAAGCCTGCCGAAGGCGAAACGTCCTATATCTCCGATCCGGCCAAGCCGGTTCCGCACCTGCCACGTCCGGTCAATTTCGGCGACGGCCGTTGGGGCGACTGGCTCGTCAGCGACCAACGGCACGCCGATGGTCGCCCCGATGTGCTGACCTTTCAGACCGCGGTTCTGACCGAGCCCGTCCGCGTTTCGGGTGCACCGATCGCGGACATCTTTGCAAAAATCGGCGGCTCCGACGTCGATTTCGTCGTCAAGTTGATCGATGTCTATCCCCCCGAAGTCGCCCGCGAACCAAAGATGGGCGGATATCAGCTGCCAATCAGCCTCGACATCTTTCGCGGGCGGTACCGCGACAGCTTCTCGAACCCGTCGCCTATCCCTTCCGGCGTGACGCAGCGATATAAGTTCCGCCTGCCCACGGTGAATCATGTATTCCAGCCGGGGCACCGGATCATGGTGCAGATCCAGTCTAGCCTCTTTCCGCTCTACGACCGCAACCCGCAAAAGTTCGTACCCAACATCTTTCTCGCGAAGTCGAGCGACTATCGCAAGCAGGAGGTAACGATCCTGCATGGCGGCGACAGCGCGAGTAAAGTTCTGCTCCCGCTCGTCCCCGTCGATCAGTCCGCAATGAAATTGTCGGCGCGCTAACTCAACGCATCGAGCCGGGCGATGTCGATGCCGCCCGGCACCAGCATCACCGGGCAGGGGAGCGTTCCGGCATCCTGTCCGGTGAAATGCGACACGAGCGGCCCCGGCGCGCCGCTGGCGGCCGTCGCGAGAACAAGCGCGGCGATTTCGTCCTGGTCTCCGATCACTTCGCGCACGACCTCGGCGGGCTTGCCCGACTTGATCATGATCTGCGCCTTGATGCTGGCTTCCTCTTCGATCGCTTTTGCAGCGCCCTCGGCGAGCTGTTCGGCATGTTCGCGCGCTTCGGCCTCGATCGTCGCCTGCACACCGCCAAATGCGACGAAATCCTGCGGCGGGATTATCGCGAGCACCGCGACGCCGCCTCCCGTCCGCGCCGCGCGCCGCGCCGCAAAGCGCAGCGCGAGGTTCGCCTCCGGACTGTCGTCGATCACCACCAGATACGTCCTCATGCCCCGACCCCGTTGTTCTTGTCGGCGCGGAGACTGCTTTACATTCGTATGAAAGGCAAGATTGGCCGGATGGACCTTGACCATTGATGCTCTTATGGCGAGGGAACAAACCGTAGCGGCAGGTTCGCCTGCCAGACTGACGAGGGATAACGCCGGATCATGCCAATCGAACTCAAAATGCCCGCGCTTTCGCCGACGATGGAAGAGGGCACACTCGCCAAATGGCTCGTCAAGGAAGGCGACGAGGTCAAGTCGGGCGACCTGCTCGCCGAGATCGAGACCGACAAGGCGACGATGGAGTTCGAGGCGATCGACGAAGGCACGATCGCGCAGATATTGGTCGCCGAGGGCACCGACAATGTCGCCGTCGGGACCGTCATCGCGGTGATCGCGGGCGAGGGCGAAGATGCGAGCGCGGCGAAGGCCGCACCGGCTCCTGCGGCGAAGGCCGAGCCCAAGGAAGAGAGCGTCGCTCCCGCGCCGGCGGGGGCCGCAAGCGAAACGGCACCTGTTCCGGCGGCCGCCGCCTCCGCGGGAGCGGCGCCCAAGGCTGCGCCGACAGATAAGGGCGACCGCATCAAGGCGAGCCCGCTCGCCAAGCGCATTGCCGCCGAACGCGGAATCGACCTCGCCGCGCTGACGGGCAGCGGACCGGGCGGACGGATCGTCAAGGCCGACCTTGAAGGCGCCCCGGCTGGCGTGGCCGCACCGGCACCCGCAGCAGCAGCGGCCCCCGCGTCCGCCCCGGCGCCGACGCCGACGCAGCCCTTCACGACCGACATTCCGCACAGCGCGGAAAAGCTCAGCAACATGCGCAAGACGATCGCGCGCCGCCTGACCGAGAGCAAGCAGCAGGTCCCGCACATCTACCTCACGGTCGATGTCCAGCTCGACAAGCTGCTCAAGCTGCGCGGCGAGCTCAACGGCGCGCTCGAGCCGCAGGGCGTCAAGCTCAGCGTCAACGACCTGCTCATCAAGGCGCTCGCCAAGGCGCTGATCCAGGTGCCCAAGTGCAACGTCAGCTTCGCGGGCGACCAGCTCATCAGCTATGAACGCGCAGACATCTCTGTCGCGGTCAGCGTGCCCGCAGGGCTCATCACCCCGATCATCGTGGGCGCCGACGAAAAGTCGGTGAGCAAGATTTCGACCGAGATGAAGGAACTCGCCGGCCGCGCCAAGGAAGGCAAGCTCCAGCCGCACGAATATCAGGGCGGCACTGCCAGCCTGTCGAACATGGGCATGTTCGGCATCAAGCAGTTCGAAGCCGTCATCAACCCGCCGCAGGGCATGATCATGGCAATCGGCGCGGGCGAAAAGCGCCCCTATATCGTCGACGACGCGCTCGCGATCGCGACCGTGATGTCGGCCACCGGCAGCTTCGACCACCGCGCCATCGACGGCGCGGACGGCGCGCAGCTAATGCAGGCGTTCAAGCAAATTGTCGAAAACCCGCTGGGGTTGGTCGCGTAATTTCTCCCTCTCCCCGCAGGGAGGGGCGCTGGTGATGGAGTGAATTTTGGCTGAGACTTCCTACGACCTCATCGTTCTCGGTTCCGGCCCCGGCGGCTATGTCGCGGCGATCCGTGCGGCGCAGCTCGGGCTCAAGACCGCGATCGTCGAGCGCGAGCTGCTCGGCGGTATCTGCCTCAACTGGGGGTGCATCCCGACCAAGGCGCTGCTGCGTTCGGCCGAGGTCTATCATTATATGCAGCATGCGGGAGCCTATGGGCTGAAGGCTGCGGAGATCAGTGCCGACCTCGACGCGGTCGTGAAGCGGTCGCGCGGCGTCGCGTCGCAACTCAACAAGGGCGTCACCGGCCTGATGAAGAAGCACAAGATCGCCGTGCATATGGGCACCGGCAAGTTGACCGCGCCGGGCAAGCTCGAGGTGACGGGCGACAAGGGCGTCGAAACCCTGACCGCGAAGAATATCATCGTCGCGACGGGTGCGCGCGCGCGCGACCTGCCCTTCGCGCCCGCCGATGGCAAGCGCATCTGGACCTATCGCCACGCGCTCGTGCCCACAGAGATGCCGAAGAAGCTGCTGGTCATCGGATCGGGTGCGATCGGGATCGAGTTTGCAAGCTTTTACAGCGATATGGGCGCCGACGTTACCGTCGTTGAAATGCTTGACCGGCTCGTCCCCGTCGAGGATGCCGATGTGTCGACGTTCCTCGAAAAGCAGCTCAAGAAGCAGGGCATGACGATCATGACCGGCGCGGGCGTCGAGGAGCTGAAGGCAACCGCCGGCGGCGTCTCTGCGAAGATCAAGGCAAAGGACGGCAAGGTCGAGAGCGCCGAGTTCAGCCACGCCATCGTCGCCATCGGCATCGTTCCCAATACCGAGAATATCGGGCTGGAGGCGCTCGGCGTCAAAACGACGAAGGGGCACATCGACACCGACGCGATGTGCCGCACCAATGTCGCGGGTCTGTGGGCCATCGGCGATGTCACCGCGCCGCCGTGGCTCGCGCACAAGGCGATGCATGAAGCGGTTATCGCGGCCGAAGCCATTGCCGGCGGCCACCCGCACGCGATGGACGTGCGCAACATTCCCGGCTGCACCTATTGCCGCCCCCAGATCGCGAGCGTCGGCCTGACCGAGGCGAAGGCGAAGGAACTGGGTTACGAGGTGAGGGTCGGCAACTTCCCCTTCATCGGCAATGGCAAGGCGATTGCGCTCGGCGAGGCCGAAGGCTTCACCAAGACGGTTTTCGATGCAAAGACCGGCGAGCTTCTGGGTGCACATATGATCGGTGCCGAAGTGACCGAGCAGATCCAGGGCTATACGATCGGCAAGACCGCCGAGCTGGTCGAGGATGATTTCATCGGCACCGTCTTCCCGCACCCGACGCTCAGCGAGACGATGCACGAAGGCGTGCTGTCGGCATACGGCCGCCCGTTGCATATTTGATCATGCGATCCTCCCCGTCGCGAAGCGATGGGGAGGGGGACCGCTTGCCGCAGGCGAGTGGTGGAGGGGCCCCTCCGTCGGCCCCTGCAGGGCCGCCACCTCTCCATGGCTGCGCGACAGGGAGGATTTTTGGCCCCGAAACGACTATCGCCAGTCATTACAGCCGCTTTACTGGCCGCCGTCGTCCTGCTCGGCCTTGCGGTCGGCGCGGGCTGGACCGAGGCGGCAGACTGGCAGGTCTCGCGCAGCCTGTCGCTCCGCGTCGGCGAAAGCGACCCCGTCTTCATCGCCTTCATGCAGGGCGTCAGCTGGATTGGCGGCGGTACACCGCGCTGGATCATCGTGATCCTGCTTTGCGGCGTCGTGTGGCATTGGTGCGGCGCGCGCTGCGCCGTCGCGCTGGGCGGCGCATCTTTGCTGTCGAACCTCGCGTCGAGCCTGATCAAACTCGGCTTTGCGCGGGTCCGGCCCGACCTCATCGAGCATCTCGATCAGGTGCAGCGAGCCCGATCCTGACCGCATTTTTCGGCTGTCCTATTTCTCGCCGATTTGCCATCAGGATGCGGGGACCAACAACGGGTGGATCGGCGATGCAATCCAGTGTGAAGTTTCGCAGTTTTCTGCGGGGAATCCTTTTCGGCGGCGCGGCGATTGCCGGCGCTGCCACGGCCGCCGCGCAGGACGGCAGCGGGCAATCGGTCATCACGGCGGCGCGGTACGTCGATGTGCTGTCGGGGAAGACGATCGAACATCCGGCGATTTTCGTCGGCGCCGATGGCCGCATAACGAATATCACCGACGCACGCACCGTGCGCTGGAGCAGCAACGTCAAGCATATCGATCTGGGGCAGCGCACGCTGCTCCCCGGCCTCATCGACATGCACGTCCATCTCGACGGGCCTGCCGACATCGGCGGCTATCGCGGGCTCGAGTTCACCGACAGCTTCTGGGGCATGACCGCGGTCGGCGCGGCGCGCACGATGCTCGATGCGGGGTTCACGACGGTGCGCAACGTCGGTGCCGACTATCGTAACGACATCGGGCTCAAACAGGCGATTGAGGCGGGCTATGCCGTTGGGCCGCGTATCGTCCCCGCGGGCTATGCGCTTGGGGCAACGGGCGGACATTGCGACAGCACCTTCCTTCCGCCGAGCCTGGAACATGAGAATAAGGAAGAAGGGATCGGCGACACGCCCGAGGAACTGCGCCACCAGGTCCGCCGCCAGCGCAAATTCGGGTCCGAAGTCATCAAGGTATGCGCCACCGGCGGCGTTTTCTCGCGCAATACCGAACCGGGTCAGCAGCAATTGTCCGAAGAGGAATTGCGCGCGATCGCCGACGAGGCGCATCAGTGGGGCCTTCGCGTCGCGGCGCACGCGCACGGCGCCGACGGTATCCGGGCGGCGATCGCAGCGGGAATCGACACGATCGAGCATGCAAGCCTTGTCGACGACGAAGGCATCCGCATGGCGGTGCAACGCAAACGCCCGGTCTGGTTCTCGATGGATATCTACAACACCGAATATACGCAGGCCGAGGGTGCGAAAAATGGCGTGCTCGAGGACAATCTGCGCAAGGACCGCGAGATCGCGCAGATCCAGCGCGACAATTTCCGCAAGGCGCACAAGGCGGGCGTGCGGATGGTCTTCGCCTCGGACGTTGGCGTCATGCCGCACGGCGACGGCGGCAAGCAGTTTCGCGTGATGGTCGAATATGGAATGACCCCGCTCGAGGCGATCCAGGCGGCAACGCGCAACGCCGCGCAGGCGCTTGGCCGCGAGCGCGACGTCGGCGCGATTGCGGTGGGACGCTATGCCGACATCATCGCGGTCGACGGCGATCCGCTGGTCGATGTGCGCGAACTCGAAAGTGTCGATGCCGTGGTCAAGGGCGGGGTGCTGGTACGCGGGAAGTAATGGACGTCGCCCCCGCGACGATTGGTTAAACGACTAGTTTGTCCACCATGGCTTCGTGCATTTCGGGCGTGAAGTTCAGCACCGACTCGGCGTAGCTCGCCACGTCGCCATGGTCGCGGCGCACCGTGGCGAGCGCGGCGTCGAGAAAGACGGGATTGACCGACATCAGCATCCGGACCGCATCCTCCCTGATCTCGGCTCCATAGCGATCGCGGATATGCGCCGCACCCTGCGCGATCCGCTCCTCGATCTTCCCCGCGCTGTTGGTGAGGAGATAGTCGTGCATCAGATCGTCTTCATGGACGCCGAGCAGCCGGTGAACCACCGCGACGGCAAAGCCCGTCCGGTCCTTGCCCGCCACGCAGTGGACAAGGCTGGGCGCGTCATATTCCGAAAGTGCAGCGAGATAGAGGCGCAGCGTCGCGACAAGCGCGGGGCGATAGGGCATGCCGGCATAGGTATCGACCATCCGCGCACGCGCCGTCTCGACATCGATGGCGCCGCCGGCGGCCTGAAGATGCGGCGCAAGCCCCGCGGTGACGCCGCCCGCGAACAGCACGCGCGCCGAGAAACTCTCGCTGCGGCGGCAGGGATGCAACGCACGCTCGTCGTCGCCGCGCAGGTCGACGACCGTTTCGAGGCCCAGCCGGTCGAGCGCCGCCAGATCCTCGTCGGTTGCGGCCTCATGGTGCGCGGATCGCCACAGCACGCCGTCGCGGACGCGCCCTCCGCCTTCGACGGCATAGCCGCCATAATCGCGGAAATTGTGAATGCCCGTCAGGGGCAGGACGCGTTCGGCCAGCATGGTCAGTCTCCTGTAAAAACCGGCTCCCTTTTTTCAACGAAGGCGTTGATTGCTTCGCGATTATCGGCGGTCTCGTGCACGATCGCCTGATAGGCCGCGCTGAGCTCAAGGATATCGTTCAATCGGCTGTGCTGCGCCTCGCGGAGCAGTCGCTTGGTCAGGCGCAGCGCGCGCGGCGGGTTGCACACGATGCGTTCTGCGATGGCGATGGCGCGGTCGAGCAGTTCGTCGTCGGGAACGACTTCGGTGACGAGGCCATAGTCCTTGGCTGTGGCCGCGTCGAAACGGTCGCCGGTCAGGAACAATTCGGCAGCGCGCGGATAGCCGAGGATCTTTTGAAGCAGCCATGCGCCCCCGTCGCCGGGAACGATCCCGACCTTGATGAAGCTGCAAGCGAACTTGGCGCTTTCGGCGGCGATGCGGATGTCGCAGGTGCAGGCAAGGTCGCAGCCAAGCCCGATGGCATGGCCATTCACTGCAGCAATCATCGGGATTTCGCAGTCCATCAGGGCACGGATCACGGCCTGAACGCCCTTGCGATAATTGCTGCGCGTCGCATCGGGCTGGTCGAGCACGCCGATGCCCTTGCGCTCCTGCATCGATTTCAGATTGCCGCCGGCGCTGAACGCCTTGCCGCTCCCCGTCAGGATGATCGCGCTGACGCCGCGATCCTCGCCGAGTTGCCGCAGGGTCTGGACAATGTCCAGGCAGTCGTCGTGCGTGCCGATCGCGTTCATGCTTTCGGGCTTGATCATCGTCAGGATGGCGATTTTCCCGCGCCGCTCGACCTTCAGAAACTCGCCCATTGTCGTTATCCCTTTTCTCGCCTGCAAGGCTATTGCATGGCGGTGCTGTGATGCAAGGCTTTACGCTCTTTGATTTCGACCCGCCGGGCGACACGATTGCCCTGCGCGCCGACCTGCGTGCCTGGTTGTCCGAACATCAGCCGCAGGGCGATGTCGTGCGGCGCGCCAATTGCTGGGCGAGTTTCGACCCCGATTTCAGCACGGCGCTCGGCAAGGCGGGCTATATCGGCATGACGCTTCCCGAACGCTATGGCGGCGGCGGGCGGCATCCGCTCGAACGCTATGTCGTGATCGAAGAATTGCTCGCTGCCGGCGCCCCGGTTGGCGCACACTGGATCGCCGACCGTCAGACGGGGCCACTGATTCTCCGCTATGGCAGCGAAGAACAGCGCGAGCTGTACTTGCCGGGGATTGCCCGCGGCGAACTTTATGCCTGCATCGGGCTGTCGGAGCCCGGCGCGGGGTCCGATCTTGCGGCAGTGCGGACAAGCGCGCGCGAAACGGCCGACGGGTGGCGCGTCAACGGCCAGAAAATCTGGACGACGGGCGCGCATTTCTCGCACGTCATTCTCGCGCTTGTGCGGACGGAGGAGGGGAGCGAACGCAATGCGGGTCTCAGCCAGTTGCTGATCGACCTCGACACGCCCGGCATAACCATTCGCCCGATCGTCGATATGGCGGGCAACCATGACTTCAACGAGATTTTCTTCGACGATGTCCTCGTTCCGCACAGCGCGCTGGTGGGCGAGCGCGGGCAGGGCTGGCGACAGGTCACCGCCGAACTCGCGCTCGAACGCTCGGGGCCGGAGCGCTATCTGTCGAGCCACGCGCTGTTCGCGGCGCTGATCGATGCCGCCGGCCCCGATCCCGATCCGGCGCTCGCGACGTTGATCGGTGAGTTGACGGCCGAAATGTGGACGCTGCGCCAATTGTCGATGTCGACTGCGGCCAAGCTCGCCGCGGGCGAGGACCCGATGGTCGAGGCGTCGATGGTCAAGGAGCTGGGGAATGCCTTCGAGCAGGATATGCCCCGGCGCGTCCAGGCGATCGTCGATTGCGGTTGGGACGATGAAAGCGATTTGGCGCGGCTGTTGCGCGCGCTGCTGATCGCGTCGCCCAGCTTCTCGCTTCGCGGCGGCACGCGCGAGGTCATTCGCGGCATCATAGCCCGTGGATTGGGGCTGCGATGAGCGCGGTTCGCGACATGTTGTGCGACACGGCGCGCGCTGTGTTTGCCGAGGCGGCGTGCGAAGGGCTGGCGCCCGTGGAAGCCGCCGGTTTCGGCTTGCTTCTCGTGCCCGAAAACGAGGATGGGCTGGGGGGCGATTGGGGCGACCTTAACGCCGTGCTGCGCCTCGCCGGAACGCTTGTGCCCGATTTGGGTGTTGAAGAACTCATGCTGTCGGGATTGCCGGAGGCATCCGAAGCGCATCGCGCCGCGGCCACTGTTGGGTTGATGGCAGGGGCGATGGGTCAAGCGCTAACGCTGTCGATCGAGCATGTGAACACGCGCCAGCAGTTCGGCAGGCCGCTGGGCAAGTTCCAGGCGGTTCAGCAATCGCTTGCGGCGATGGCGTGCGAGGTCGCGGCGGTCGATGCCGCGGCAGCCGCCATGGCCGCGCGGCTCGACGCGACGGCATTCGGTGCCGCCGCTTCGGGCTTCGAAATCGCGGCCGCAAAGCTGCGGGCAAATCGCGCCGCCGGCGTCGTGACCGCTGTCGCGCACCAGGTGCATGGCGCGATCGGCTTCACGCGCGAATATGAGCTTCATCGCGTAACGATCCCGTTGATGCGCTGGCGCAGCGCACATGGGAATGATGCCTATTGGGCGGGGCTGCTCGGCAGGCGGGTCGCCGACATGGGCGCGCGCGGGCTCTGGGAGAGCATGACCGCGCGCGCGGGATAGAGGTTCAGCGTGCCGCGCCGCTTTCACGCAGCGCCGCGATTCGTGTCGGGTCATAGCCGAGCGACGCGAGTACTTCGTCGGTGTCTGCTCCGACCGTCGGAGCCTGCCGTGGCGTGTCGTTCGTGGTCGCCGAATAGCGCGGAGCGGGTGCGGGTTGCGTGGCGCCGCCAACCGTCACGAAGCTCTGGCGCGCGACATTATGGGGATGTTGCGGCGCCTCTTCGAGCGACAGCACCGGCGCAAAGCAGACGTCGGTCGTCTCCATCAATTTGCACCATTCGTCGCGCGTTCTGGTTGCGAAAAGCGCGGTGAGCTTTTCCTTGAGCGGTCCCCATTGCGAGGGATCGAGCTGGGCATCGAATGCGGGATCGGCGCTCAGGCCGGTCTTTTCGCGCAACAGCGCATAGAATTGCGGTTCGATCGATCCGATCGAGATGAACTTCCCGTCGCTGCAGCGATAGGTGTCGTAGAAATGCGCACCGCCGTCGAGCATGTTGACCCCGGCTTCGTCCTTCAGGCGCCCCATCGCCTTGAACCCCCAGGTCATACCCGCAAGCAGGGCTGAGCCGTCGGTCATCGCGCAGTCGATCACCTGGCCCTCGCCCGTTTTGGCAGCGTGGAGCAGCGCCGACACCATGCCAAAGGCGAGCATCATTCCGCCGCCGCCGAAATCGCCGACATAGTTGACCGGCGGAACCGGCTTTTCGCCTGCGCGTCCGATCCCGTGGAGCACACCCGAAAGCGAAATATAATTGATGTCGTGTCCTGCCGCCTGTGCATAAGGACCGAACTGCCCCCAGCCCGTCATCCGGCCGTAAACGAGCCGCGGGTTATCGGCGAGCAACACGTCCGGACCGAGGCCCAGGCGTTCCATGACACCGGGACGATAGCCTTCGATGATGCCGTCAGCGCTTTTGCACAGGTCGCGCGCAACCCCTACGGCGTCGGGCGCTTTCATATCGAGCACCACCGACGAACGGTTACGCGAGAGCGGGTCGCGGGGGTCGAGCGCGGCGCCGGGGCGGTCGATTCGAATGACCTCGGCACCATGATCGGCGAGCATCATCGCACAATAGGGACCCGGCCCGATGCCTGCGAATTCGATGATCCTGATTCCGTTCAAAGGGCCTGTCATTTTTGTCTCCCGTTCGTGTCACTATTGTTTTCACGGTGCAGCCGCACTGTCATATTCGCTTCCTAAGCGGCCAGCGTAGATTCGCTTCTGGAGATAAGCCCATGCTCGACCGTCGCCAATTCGCCGGGGCTGCACTCGCCTTTACCGGCCTTGCGTTGCAAAGCGGCGCGGCGCGTGCGGGGATGATGGCGACCGATCCGGGCTACGGCCCGCTCCAACCCGATCCGGCAGGTCTGCTCGACCTGCCTCCGGGCTTTTCCTATCGGATATTGTCGTCGTTTGGCGATGCGATGAGCGACGGCAATGTCGTTCCCGATCGCGCCGACGGGATGGGGTGCTTCAAACTCGACAACGGCCGGATCGCGCTGGTCCGCAATCACGAATTGCAGCCCAAGCATGTTGCCGATGGTCCGTTTGCGCGCAACGGGCACCTGCCCGACGAGGCGTTCGATCGGGCAGGCGGCAGCGCGCTTCCCGGAGGAACAACGACGCTCGTCCTCGACCCCGAAACGTTTGCGGTCGAGCGGCAGTATCTGAGCCTCGTGGGGACGATCCGCAATTGTTCGGGCGGCGTGACGCCCTGGAACAGCTGGCTCAGCTGCGAGGAGAATGTGGCCGCTCCCGCCGATGGTGTCGGAAAGCCGCACGGCTGGATATTCGACGTTCCCGCCGACGGCAGCACATTGGTAAAGGCAGAGCCGCTCAAGGCGATGGGACGCTTCATGCGCGAGGCCGCGGCGGTCGATCCGCGCACCGGCATCACCTATATGACCGAGGATCGCGACGACAGCCTCTTCTACCGCTTCCTGCCGGACGATCCCGGATCGCTTCATCGCGGCGGGCGACTGCAGGCGCTTGCTTTTACCGACCAATGGCTGCGCGACACGCGCAACTGGGCCGGGCAGAAGATGGCGCCAGGAAGCTGGCAATTCGCCCGCTGGATCGACCTCGACGATCCCGAAAGCCCGAACGACGACCTGCGCCTGCGCGGCGCGAAAGAAGGGGCCGCGATTTTTGCGCGCGGCGAGGGCATCCATTGGGGACAGGACGAACTTTATTTCACCTGCACGTCGGGCGGACGCGCCAAGCAGGGCCAGATCATGCGCTACCGCCCCTCGCGGCACGAGGGGAAATCGCGCGAGAAGTCGGCGCCGGGACGGTTGCAGCTGTTCCTCGAATCGACCGACCCCACACAATATAGCTTCGGCGACAATCTGACCGTCGCGCCGAACGGCCATCTTATCGTCTGCGAAGACCAATATGGCGATACCGTCGACAATCATCTGCGCGGCGTCACTCCTTTTGGCGAGGTCTATGCCTTCGCACGCGTCAGAACCCAGACCGAACCGGCGGGGGCCTGTTTCTCCCCCGACGGTAAGACGCTGTTCCTCAACCTCTATAGTCCGACCAAGACCGTCGCGATCACCGGCCCCTTCTGATCAGAGCCGTTCGATGACAATGGCAGGCGCCATCCCGCCCGCCGCGCACATTGTGACCAGTCCATAGCGCCCGCCCGAGCGTTCGAGCTCGTCGAGCGCGGTGCCGATGAGGATCGACCCCGTCGCGCCGATCGGATGGCCGAGCGCCATCGCGCCGCCATTGACGTTCACCTTGGTGCGATCGAGATCGAGGTCGCGGATGAATTTCTCTGCAACGACGGCAAAGGCTTCGTTGATCTCCCAGACGTCGATGTCGTCCTTTGTCAGCCCGGCCTTTTCGAGGACTTTCTTCGCCGCAGGGACCGGCGCATTGAGCATCAACGTCGGGTCGTCGCCGACATTGGCATAGGCGACCACGCGCGCGCGGGGTTTGAGGCCGTGCTTGTCGGCATAATCCTTTGACGTGATCAGCAGCGCGGCTGCACCGTCGACGACCCCGGACGAGTTGCCGGCATGATGGAAATGCCGGATCTCGAGATCGGGATAACGGCGATTGATCTGTTTGCGGAACGTCACGCCGCCCCCAAGATCGAAATCGGCCATCGCCGCGAAGCTGGGTTTAAGTGCGGCGAGGCCTTCGGCGGTGGTTTCGGGGCGAGGGAACTCCTCGCGGTCGAGCGCGACGCTGCCGTCCGGATTGCGGACGGGAACGACAGATTTCGCAAAGCGCCCTTCCTTGATCGCCCGGTCGGCGCGCTGCTGGCTGACCAACGCCAATGCATCGAGATCCTCGCGGCTGATCCCTTCGATGGTCGCGATCGCATCGCCGCAGACGCCCTGATGCGATTGGGGATGAAGCTCGTCGAGTGCCTCGTGGCCCGAGCCCATCAGCCGCGGCGGAATGCCCGCGTTCGCCTGTTCGGCGGCGTGCGCGGTGGTGAAGCTCATCATCTCTGTCCCGCCGGCGATGACGCAATCTTCCATGCCGCTCATCACGCTGGCCGCAGCGAAATTGACCGAACTGATCCCCCCACCGCAAAAGCGGTCAAGCGTTGTGCCGCTCGCCTTTGTGTCATAGCCGGCCGACAGCGCCGCCATGCGGCCGAGGTCGCCGCCCTGCTTGCCTACCTGTGACGAGGTCGACCACACGATGTCGTCGACCGTTGCAGTGTCCAGATTGTTGCGGTCGCGAATGGCGGCGAGCACTGTTGCCGCAAGATGTTGCGGGTGGAGGTGCGACAGTGCGCCCTTGCCGGGCTTGCCGATCCCGCGCGGAGTGCGGACGGCGTCGATGATATAGGCTTCGGACATTATCTGTTCCTTTCGTGGGGAGCGTATCAGCGCGGTGCCATGCGGATCGCGCCGTCGAGGCGCACCGCTTGGCCGTTGAAATAGGTGTTGCGAACCATCTCCATCGCGAGGCTCGCATATTCCTCGGCCTTGCCCAGCCTTTTGGGGAAGGGGACCGAAGCCTCCAGGCTTTCCTTGACCTTCGGGTTCATGTTTCCGAGCAGTGGCGTCCCAAACACGCCGGGCATGATCGAATTGACGCGAATGCCAAGATCCATCAGGTCGCGCGCCATCGGAAGCACGAGACCATTCACTCCGGCCTTTGCCGAGCCATAGATGACTTGCCCGATCTGTGCGTCTTGCGCGGCGACCGAGGCGGTGAAGATAATCGCACCGCGTTCGCCATCCTCCATCTCGGGAAGCGTCGCCATGCCTTCGGCGGCGATCGAGCCGATGCGATAGCTCGCGGTCAATATACCCGCGACGCCATATTCATAATCTTCGGTCGGCGTGCGGCGATATTCGCCCGTATCCTTGTCGAACGCCAGCGTCTTGCCGCGGCGCGAGGTCATCGCGCAGTGGACGCAGACGCGCTCCTGACCGTGCGCGGCGCGGGCGGCGGCAAATCCGTCGAGCGTGGACTGCTCATTGGTGATGTCGACATGGACGAACAATCCGCCGACCGACACTGCGACCTCTTTGCCGAGATTGTCATTGATATCGAATATCGCGACCTTCGCGCCCGCCGCCGCAAGTGCTTCGGCCGTCGCGCGTCCAAGGCCCGAAGCTCCGCCCGTGACGATTGCGGCCGTCGTCGAATCGATCTTCATCGCTGCTTGTTCCCCTCCACCGCTTTCCGGTCTTGCCAATCAACCGGACGTTGACGTAAACGTCAAGTCTAATCCGAGCGCCGCAATACCGTAGCGTCATGCTCGCGGCCAGAGGGAGGGACCGGAATGGCTTTCAAGACCCGCATCACCGAGATGCTCGAAATCGAACATCCCATCGTTCAGGGCGGGATGCAGAGCGTTGGCTATGCCGAGCTGGCGAGCGCGGTGTCGAATGCGGGAGGGCTCGGCATATTGACTGCGCTGACGCAGCCGTCGCCGCAGGCGCTACGCGAAGAGATCGAGCGATGCCGCGCGATGACTGACAAGCCGTTCGGGGTGAACATGACCGTGTTCCCGACGATCAACGCGCCCGATTATAGCGCCTATGCGCAGGCGATCATCGACGGCGGAGTCAAGATCGTCGAAACCGCCGGGACGCAGGCAGTACGCGAGATCTGGGACATGCTGAAGCCGCATGGCGTCACCATCCTCCACAAGTGCACCGCCGTCCGCCACGCGCTGTCGGCCGAGCGCGCGGGGTGCGACATCATTTCGATCGATGGCTTCGAATGTGCGGGCCATCCGGGCGAGGACGACATTCCGGGGCTGATCCTGATCCCCGCGGCCGCCGACAAGGTGAAAATTCCCCTTCTTGCGAGCGGCGGCTTCGGCGACGGGCGCGGACTCGTGGCCGCGCTGAGCCTTGGCGCCGACGGTATCAACATGGGTACGCGATTCTGCGCGACGGTGGAGGCGCCAATCCACGACAATGTGAAGCAAGCCTATATCGACAATGACGAGCGCGGCAGTTTTCTGATCTTCCGCAACTTCAAGAACACCGCCCGCGTCGGCAAGAGCGCGGTCAGCGAAGAAGTAGTGCGTCGCCTCGCGCAACCCGATGCGAAGTTCGAAGATGTGCTGCCCCTCGTCGCGGGCGCCGCGGGGCGCGAACTGCTCCAGACGGGCGATCTGTCGAAAGGCGTATTCTGGGCGGGGATGGTCCAGGGGCTGATCCACGACATTCCGACCTGCCAACAGCTCATCGATCGCATCATCGACGAGGCCGCAGAGATCGTCGATGGCCGGCTTGCGACGATGCGCGCCTGAACCGGCCTGAAATCTCTCGGCCGTGGCGAAAATTCGACGAGCCGATGGGGCCGTTCGGTAATCGACGCATCGAACCGGCCGCTTCATGTGTTGCTGTTCCCGACAGGGAATTATCGAACAGATGGAGTGTTATATGGGCTTGTTCCGAAAAATCTCGATCGGCCTCGCCGTCGGAACGTTGGCGGCCGCGCCGACGGTTGCGTCGGCCCTTCCGACAGTCGACGGCGCGCGCGCTGTGACCGCGCCGAGCGGAGCGAATGAACTCGACGGAAACAACAGCTGGCTGATCGGCGTCGCGGCGGTGCTTATCGGCGTCGCCGCGATCATCGTTGCAACCGACAATGACGACGACGAACCGGTCAGCCCCTGATTGAAGAACAGAAACGGAAGCGGCGGGGCGGCAGGAGGTCCTGACGATCCCGTCATTCCAGCACTGGGCCCGGGCGGGGCGCAGGACCGGCCGAAAAGGTGGCATTTGCCGCTGCATCGGAGCGGCTCGTAACCGCCCCCGGCATGCCGGCCGCGCCCGATAATGCGCTGCGGGCATCAAATCCATAGCGACGCTTGATTTCCGTGCGCGGCAAGGGTGAGCGATATTGGCCTGCGACAATCTTCGCAGGAGTTCCCCAATGAATCGCACCAAGCGTATCGCGTCGGCGTTGGCCGCCGCCCTTGTCCTATCAATCGTTTCGAGCGCGCAGGCCGAAGATGTGCCGGTCCGCGCCGCGACGGCCACCGATGTGCTCACGCTTTCGAGCGCGAACGGCTTTGACGATACGGTCGCAAAGTTGGCCGCCGATGTTGCCGACAAGGGCATCCGCCATTTTGCGACCATCGACCAGGCCGCACTCGCGCGCGGCGCCGATCTGCCGCTGCGTCGCTCGACGCTCGTGATCTTCGGCAATCCGCCGCTTGGCGTGCAGTTCCTGCAATCGAACCCGCTTTCGGGCCTTGATTGGCCGGTGCGGATGCTCGTCACCGAAGATGCGGCGGGCAACGTCAAGGTCGCCTGGACCGATTTCGGCGCGATTGCGCGGCGCTATGACATCACCGACCGTGCGGCGCAGTTCGCCATGGCGAGCGAGGTTGCCGCGTCGATTGCCACCGCTGCGACGCGATGATCCCTTCGACCGGCATTTTTGCAGTCGGCCTCGTTTCCGCCGCGCTGATGGGGCTCGCCATTCAGCGCGGCGCGACCTGTATGGTCGCCGCGGTCGACGAGATCGTCACTACGCGTCGCGCCACGCGCGCGGCGGCGCTCGCCGAGGCTGCATTGTGGGTTGGCGGAATGACCGCAATTGCCGCGGCGCTCGGTTGGCTGGCCATGCCGTCGGCGGCCTATACGGTCACAGGCGCGACGGTAGCTGGCGGCGTGCTGCTCGGCATCGGCGCATGGATCAACCGCGCGTGCGTGTTCGGAGCGGTGGCGCGCATCGGGTCGGGCGAGTGGGCCTATCTCGCGACTCCGGTCGGCTTCTTCATCGGTTGCCTCGTCCCGTTCGCCGCGCCGATGCGCGATGCTGCCCAAGTATCTGCGACCGACACGAGTGTTTCGCTCGTGGTCGCCATCCTTTTCATACCCTTTGCGCTTTGGCGGCTAGTCGAAGCGGTACGTGCGCCGCATCTCGGCAGACATCTGTGGCATCCCCACCGTGCAACCCTGCTTATCGCCCTCAGCTTCGTCACGGCGCTGCTCAGCGTCGGTTATTGGGCTTATACCGACGCGCTTGCCGCGCTCGCGCGTTCGATGGATGCGATGCTGAGCGTGCGCGGGGCGATGATCGTCGCGCTGCTTGCAGGCGCGATCGCGGGCGGCGCAATTGCCGGCAAGCTTCGTGCGCAGCCACCGCGCGCCGCGCTCGTCATCCGTGCACTCGTTGGCGGTGCGCTGATGGGAATGGGCGCCGCGCTCGTTCCTGGCAGCAATGATGGCCTTATCCTTCAAGGGCTTCCCGCATTCCATCCCCATGCCTGGGCCGCAGTAACAGTAATGACGGCGTCAATCGCGGCGGCGATCCTGCTCGACGCTGCTGTAACCCGTGCCCGCCGGTTGCCGTAATTATAGCAACTGGCGGCCGCGCTCGGTCGCTGATATTCTCCGACCCGCGTTGATTGGGGACGACGCTTATGGAAATGCAGCAGATCCGCTATTTCGTCGCGCTCGCGCAGACGCTCAACTTCACGCGCGCGGCGCAGCAGTGCAACGTCAGCCAGCCCGCGTTGACGCGCGCGATCCAGCAACTCGAACATGAACTCGGCGGCCCGCTGTTTCACCGCGAACGGAACAATACGCATTTGTCCGAACTCGGGCGAATGATGGCGCCCTATCTCGAAAGCGTTGCGGAATCCGCGCGCGCGGCCAAGCTGGCGGCGATTTCGGCAAGGCGGATCGAGAATGTGACGCTGACCCTCGGCGCTATGTGCACCATCGGGCCGCAGCTTGTCGCCGACCTGATTGTTCGTTTCCAGGCGGCGCACCCCGAAGTCGAAGTGAAGGTTGTCGATGGCGAGGCATCAGCGATGATCGCGGCGCTCGAGAAGGGCGACCTCCACCTCAGCCTTGTCGGGATTCCGGGGGAGCTACCCGATCAGTTCCATCAGCTTCCGGTGTTCAGCGAACGGTTCGTCATCGTCGTGCCGCGGGGCCACCCGTGGAGCGAGCGCAATGCGATCCGCGTCGCCGAACTCAACGGCGAACCCTATGTCGGGCGGTCGAACTGCGAAGTTTTCCAGATGGTGACCGAGGATTTTGCGCGCCGCGGCGTCGTGACGCGCAAGGTGTTCAGCAGCCCGCGCGACGAATGGGTGCAAAAGATGATCAAGGCCGGCCTCGGCTTCGGCTTTTTTCCCGAGCATAGCGTGACCGACCCCGATCTGATCGTTCGGCCGTTGATCGAACCCGAATATAGCCGCACCATCTATCTCGCGACGGTCCGCGGGCGCCCCCATTCGCCCGCACTCGGTGCGTTTGTGCGCGCGGCGCGGCAGCATAGCTGGCCGACACTCGACCAGGCCGCCTGAATGTGCCGGGGCTATTCGCAGTCGTTGGCAGAAATGGTGCGCTCGACGAGCAAGTCGTGACATTCGGCAAGCGCGTCGATTGCCGCAGCAACACCGGCATGAACCGACGTCTGGATCAGGATTTCGATGATTTCGGCCTGGCTCCATCCGAGGTGGAGCGCGGCAACGACATGCTCGCGCAATTGCGCAGTTGAACGACCGAGTGCGGCGAAGGCCGCCACGGCGGCAAGCTGGCGCGCGCGCAGATCAATACCGGGGCGGGCAAAAACCTCACCATAGCTGAAACCGACGGCGCTTCGGATAAAATCGGGCGCGACCTCTGCAGCGCGGTTGCGTCGTGTGTCCTGCGTCATCCCGGTTCGGGCAAGAATGTCGAGTCCGGCACGATAGGAATCGGTCAACACAGCGCTCCTTGCGCGAGGGAGGCGGCGCAGCCCGTACCAAATGATGGCCGGTGCCGCGCCGCGAGCGGTCCTGGACGGAGGCATGGACGCGCTCAAATCGAAAAGGCGTCAGTCGCGCGCTTTCACATCCGCAGAAAGGAGTACGGCCGGCATCTGGCCATTGTTACGCCACCAATGCGAAATGCCGTCGGACTCGCTCGAAATATCGCCGGCCTTGTGGTCGATGCCGACCGCGCAGGCGCTGCTGTATTCGGTGATCGATCCCGACACGACAACGATCAATGCAGGGCGACCGGCATGGCTGTGCACCGGGACGACGCCGCCCGGCTGGACGACGAGGCGCCGCATGCGAAGGTCGCGGTCGGCGACGCCGATTTCCTTGGCAAGGTCGACCGAACCGATCAGGTCGTCGGTCACGTTCGACGGTGCGGTCGGTGCTCCGGCAAGTGGGTTGTGCGCGGACTGGCCTGCAGGGCAGCTGCCGGCAAACGCCGGTGTGGCTGCCGCGAACGCAGCCGAAGCGGCAATCGCAGCCATAGTCAGGCGATTGATTTTCATTGCGAATTTCCTTTTCTTGAAAAGCCCATGTCCGCGGAAAGCGGCGACACCGACGCGAGGGAGCGGGGGGTCAGAACGGGTCCGCCACTTCCCGGGACGTCACCAAGCTAGGGCACCGAGCCGCAGGCGAATATTCGATTGTCGGTATCGATTCGATGCACGAACGGTATTTCAGCGATGCAGCGCGGCTGGGCATCATGGCTCCGGATTTTGATCAGGAGACTCCCCATGACCGTTCAGCCGCTCGCCGAACTCATCGCAGACAAGCCGCTCGAAGGCCGGGTCGCCATCGTCACCGGATCGACGAGCGGCATCGGTCTCGGCATCGCCCGCGCGCTCGCCGCCGCGGGCGCCGACCTTGTCATCAACGGAATTGGCGATGCCGGCGCGATCGAGGCAGTGCGCAGCGAACTCGAACAGGCGAACGGCGTCCGCGTGCTTTTTGACGGCGCCAATTTGATGCAGCCCGAAGGCGCGGTCGAAATGGTCGACAAGGCGCTGCTGCGCTTCGGCCGTGTCGACATCCTGGTGAACAACGCCGGCATCCAGCATGTCAGCCCGATCGAAGACTTCCCGGCCGAAAAATGGGACGCCATCATCGCCCTCAACCTCTCGGCTGCCTTCCACGCGATCCGCACGGCCTTCGGGCCGATGAAGGAAGCGGGGTGGGGACGCATTATCAACGTCGCCTCGGCGCATGGCCTCGTCGCCTCGCCCTTTAAGAGCGCCTATGTTGCCGCGAAGCACGGCATCGTCGGACTCACGAAGACGGTCGCGCTCGAAGGCGCGCGCTTCGGCGTCACATGTAACGCCATCTGTCCCGGCTATGTCTGGACCCCGCTCGTCGAGAACCAGATCGGCGACACCGCCGCAGCGCGCGGGATCAGCCGCGAAGAGGTTGTCGAAAATGTCCTGCTCGCTGCACAGCCGAGCAAGAAGTTCGCGACCGTCGACGAACTTGGTGCGCTCGCGGTCTTCCTCTGTTCGGACGGTGGCCAGTCGATTACGGGGACCGCGCTTCCCGTCGACGGCGGGTGGACCGCCCAATGACGCCCGCGCGCTCGCGTCGCGGCGCGCTGTCGCTGCCACCCCATCTTGCCGCCTTTTTCGCATCCAGGCCGGTGCAACCGGCGCCGCGCGGTTCGGGGCTTATCCCGCCGCGCGGCGTCCTGGCCGAACTCGCGGCGCGCGGGGGACGTTGATGCCCCAGGCAAACAGCCCTCTTCGGGTCGTGATTGTCGGTGCAGGCTTCGGCGGGCTCGCCGCCGCTCGCTCGCTTGCCCGCGCGAATGTCGACGTCACGTTGATCGACCAACGCAACCATCATCTGTTCCAGCCGCTGCTGTATCAGGTCGCGACCGCAGGTTTGTCGCCCGCCGACATAGCCGCGCCGATCCGCTCGATCCTGCGCCGCCAGAAGAACGCCCGCGTGCTGCTCGATACCGTCGTCGGCGTTGATACCGTGGCGCGCCGTGTCATCCTCGCGAGCCGACGGACGATCGGCTTCGACCGGCTGATCGTCGCGACGGGCGCCCGGCACAGCTATTTCGGCCGCGACGAGTGGGAGGCGCACGCCCCCGGCATCAAGTCGATCGACGATGCGACAACGGTGCGGCGCAAGGTGCTGCTCGCGCTCGAGCGCGCCGAGACCGAGACCGACCCGTTGCGACGCCAGGCGCTGCTCACCTTCGTGATCGTCGGCGGTGGCCCCACCGGGGTCGAGATGGCTGGCGCGGTCGCCGAGCTCGCGCGCCGATCGGTGTCGCAGGATTTCCGCAGCATCACCCCGCATTGCTCGCGCGTGCTGCTGGTCGAGGGCGGACCGCGCCTGCTCGCTTCCTTCCCTGAAGCATTATCGAAAAAAGCGCGCACCGCGATCGAGGCATTGGGCGTCACCGTGCACACTGGCGCGCGCGTCACCGCTATCACCGATTCCTACATCGATGTCGGCGACTTGCGCGTTCCCGCGCACACCGTCGTGTGGGCAGCGGGCGTTCGCGCCTCGCCCGCCGCAGCATGGCTCGGTGTCGAGCCCGATGTGGCGGGGCGCGTCATCGTCGGACCCGACCTGTCGGTACCGGGCCATGTGGGCATCTATGTCGTCGGCGATACGGCCTCTTTCACCGACCCGTCCGGGCGCACGCTCCCCGGAATCGCTCCCGTCGCCAAGCAACAGGGGCGCCACGTCGGCCGCCAGATAGCGCTCGGCCGCACCTCGCCCTTCCGCTACCGCGATTTCGGCAATCTCGCGACGATCGGACGCCACCGCGCGGTAATAGATTTCGGCTGGTTGCGGATGTCGGGCATCCCAGCGTGGTTCGTCTGGACAACCGCGCACATCTTTTTCCTCGCGGGATTTCGTAACCGGCTGCTCGTCGGCGCGAACTGGCTTTGGAACTACCTCACCTTCGAACGCGGCGCGCGCCTGATTACCGGCGGCGATGCGCATCTTCATGGAGAAAAGCGATGAATCTGCACAAGGAATTGAAGGCGCATGGCCAGCAGGTGCTCGTCCTCCAGGGCGGCGGCGCGCTCGGCGCCTATCAGGTCGGCGTCTATGAGGCGCTGCACGAAGCGGGCGTCGAGCCCGATTGGGTGATCGGCACCTCGATCGGCGCGATCAACGCGGCAATCATCGCCGGGAACGCCAAGGACGACCGGATGGACCGGCTCGGCGAGTTCTGGCGACGCGTCGAACATGGCCACATCTTCGATGAAGGCCTTCCCACTTCGATCGCTAGCTTTTTCCGCAATTTCACGACGATCGTCGGCGGTCTGCCGACCTTTTTCACGCCGAACCCGGCTGCATTCGGCAGTGTCTATGCGACGCTCGGTGCCGAACGCGCGGGCTATTATTCGGTCGACCCGCTGCGCGAGACGCTTTCGGACCTCATCGATTTCGACCGCGTCAACCGCTGCGAGATGCGGCTAACCGTTGGGGCCTCGGCGGTGACCACGAGCGAAATGCATTATTTCGACTCGCGCGACATGCCGCTGGCGCTCGACCATGTCATGGCGTCGGGCGCGCTGCCGCCAGCCTTCCCTGCGGTGCGCATCGACGGCGAGCTCTATTGGGACGGCGGCATTCTGTCGAACACCCCGGTCGAGGTCGTGTTCGACGACAATCCGCGCCGCGATTCGATGGTCTATGCCGTCCATATCTGGAACTCGCACGGACCCGAACCCGAAACGATCTGGGATGTGATGAACCGCCAGAAGGACGTCCAATATGCGAGCCGCGCGGGCACGCATATCCGCCGCCAGCGCCAGCTCCACCGCCTGCGTCACGTCATCACCGAACTCACCGCGCAGCTTTCCGACGATCGCCGCAAGGACCCCGCGGTGGCCGAACTCACCGCCTATGGCTGCCCGACGCGGATGCACGTTCTGCGCCTGCTCGCCCCCGCGCTCGCGGGCGAAGACCACAGCAAGGACATCGACTTCAGCCCGTCGGGCATCCGCGCGCGCCGCGCGGCCGGCTATGCCGATACGATGCGCATGCTCGAGGCAGCGCCGTGGCGCGGCGATTTCGACCCGCTTGAGGGGTTCGTTCTCCACGAAACGATCGGTGGCCATATGGTCGAACCGACCTGCGGTTGACGCACGGTGCATCGAAACGATGCCCTTTCGGTAGCGGACGCTGGCGCGGCCATGCGCGACAAAGCGCAGCGCCCTTCGGGCGCTCCACCGACGAAAGGACTTTCGATGAAGCCGATCAATATCGCCCTGACCGCCGCCATGCTCTCGATGCTCGGCGCCGCCGCCGCCGCCCAAGCAGGGCCGGTCGCCAAGCAGCCGAGCAAGGAAAAATGCTATGGCATTTCCTTGAAGGGCAAGAATGACTGCGCCGCCGGTCCGGGCACCAGCTGCGCCGGAACCTCGACGACCGATTATCAGGGCAATGCCTGGAAATATGTCGCCAAGGGAGCCTGCACCAAGATCAAGACGCCGAAAGGCGCTGGCTCGCTGACTCCGGTCAAGCGCTGATTCACGGCCCCCTGGCAGCGCATTCGCTTTGCCAGGGGCGCCCCGACTAACAAGGGTCCGGCATCGACACGCAGCGAACGCTGCGGCGGCCTTGGACCCGGGAGAGAGAGATGCCCAATCTTGCCACCGACCGGCGACATATTGCCGTGGCACGCGTCGTAGGTACCGCAGCTGTCGCAACGAGGCTTGAGACGGGGTGCCGTGCCGAGTATCTCGCGCGAAGCTATCCGACCGTCGCGGCGATTATGGGTCGCGCTCCCTTCATGGACCTCGCCGCGGTATTCGCCGCCGAGACCGAGTTGGACGATGCCCAGTTTCCCGACTGGATCGGCCAGCATCGAACGGATCAAGTCCTGCCCTATCTGTCCGGCGTAGCCGCGATCGATCGGCTGCGCTGCGAGGCCGAAGGGGCCGCGCCCGACGCCGCTGTTGCGCCGGCGGTCGCCGCAGCCCTCGCCGCTGACGAGTGGATGCGGAGTCGGGTAAGGCTTCATGCCGCCACGCGTTTCGGATGGTTTTCGGTCCCCGCACCGTCGATATGGCTCGCGCATTTCGATGCCGCACTCGTCGATCCAGCGCCGGAGTGGCGCGCCGAGGGTATTTTGATAACGCGTCCCGGCGGCACGCTTCGTGCGCGCCGTATCGGCCCCGCCGAGCACCGCATCCTCGCCGGGATGCGGATCGGCGAAGCAGTCGACGTGGCGACCTCCGCCGCGCGCGCACTTTATCCCGAAGCCAATATTGAACTCGCTATCAAAGATATCATTGATAGCGGCGCGGCCGCGACGCGTCGGTCAAGTTAACAGCGCGTCCGCTGTATCGCGGTCGCGCAGGAAGAGTTATTCCAGCGGCACAATATTCCGGTCGGGTGATTTTTTGGTGAGCCCTGCTGGGTTCGAACCAGCGACCTACTGATTAAAAGTCAGTTGCTCTACCGACTGAGCTAAGGGCCCATCCCGGTGCCGGATATGTCGGCATCCGAAGTGAGCCGTCGCCCTAATCGGCATGAACGACTTGGTCAACCGGCTTCGGGCGACGATATTGTGCGAAAAGCTGGCGGACCGTTCGCTGGACGAGTGGATGGCGCCATTGCGGCGCGATGCGGTTCAACGGGCCGAGCACGAATTCGCGATCCGCGATCGCTGGATGCGGAATGGTGAGACGGTTGTCGCTCCAAACCCCACCAGACCATAGCAATATATCGAGATCGAGCGTGCGAGCGCCCCAACGCTGGCCGATGCGCGCCCCGAACTGCGCTTCAACGGCCTTCAGGCGGTCGAGCAGGGCGGGGGGCGCAAGCGGTGAAGCTATGAGGGCGACCGCGTTGGCAAATTGCCGTCGCGACGGGCCCAGCGGCGCGCTGGAAATAATCGGGCTCGCATCGACGGGCTCGATGTCGTCGCTCTCGATCGCCGCGAGTGCGGCAATCAGCACATGGCGCGGATCCCCGAAACGCGCGTGACGCCGGTTCGAGCCAAGACCTACGGCGTAGAGGGGCAGGGGCGTTGCGCTGTGCATCGATTGGCGCCTATCGCAGCACCATGGAGATTGATAGCCCTCTCCCCGAGACGGAGCCGCCGCACGATTGTCCGCGGTGCCCCCGTCTCGTCGCGTTGCGCGCCGAATGCCGCGCCGAGCATCCCGATTGGTGGAACGCTCCGGTTCCCGCTTTCGGTGATCCATGTGGCTGGCTGGTGCTTGCCGGGCTGGCGCCGGGAAAGCATGGCGCGAACCGGACCGGGCGGCCGTTTACCGGCGACTATGCGGGTGACTTGCTGTTCGCGACGCTTTCGCAATTCGGACTGAGCCGCGGAACCTATGACGCACGCATCGGCGACGGGCTGGTTCTCGACGGCGCGATCATCGTCAACAGCGTTAAATGCCTGCCTCCACAGAACAAGCCCGATTCATCCGAAATTGCGGCCTGTGGTCCCTTTTTCGAAGCCCAGATCGCGGCGCTTCATTCGGCGCGCGTTGTCATTGCTCTTGGGCGCATTGCCCATGACGCTGTGCTGCGGGCGATGGGGTTGCGGCTGTCGGCGTGCCGGTTCGCGCATGGCGCAACGCACGCGCTGCCCGGCGGACGATGGCTTGTCGATAGCTATCATTGCTCGCGTTACAACACGAACACCGGACGGCTGACGGCAGAGATGTTCGCCGATGTCTTCAGGACCGCTTGTGCCCTCCGTAATCAGACAAGCGGGCGAAACTCCTCGACGACTGCGCGATAGAGCGTGCGTTTGAACGGCACGATGAGCTTTTCGAGATCGTCGAGTTCGGCCCAGCGCCATGCGCGAAATTCCTGATGCTTCGTGGCGATGTCGACGTCGCTGTCTTCGCCCATGAAGCGCATCAGGAACCAGTACTGCCGCTGGCCGCGGAACTTGCCGCCCCACATCTTTCCCATCAGATGGTCGGGAAGGTCGTAGAAATGCTCGGTCTTGCTGCGCGCGATGATGTCGACGAGTCCGGCGTGAACGCCCGTTTCTTCTTCCAGCTCGCGGATCGCCGCAATCTCGGCGTCCTCGCCCGCATCGATCCCACCCTGCGGCATTTGCCACGCCTCGCTCGACGAATCGAGCCGCTGCCCGACAAAAACGCGCCCGGCGCGGTTGGCGAGCATGACGCCCGCGCAGGGGCGATAAGGGAGTTTGTTAAGGTCGATCATGCCGTGCCGGTAGCTTCGGCGACGATCGCCTTCAAGGCGGTCAGCGCCCCCCGTATGTCGTTCTTCGCGCTCGGGATCGCCTGCGACAGGTTGATATAGCCGTGAATGGTGCCGACGCCCTCGCGATAGACAGTGGTCACGCCTGCCTCGACCAGCTTTGCAGCATAAGCGCGCCCCTGGTCGCGCAGCGGGTCGAGCCCGGCGGTCACGAGCACCGTCGGCGGCAGGCCGTCCGCCGAGAAATCGAGCGGCGAGGCGCGATAATCGGCGGGGTCGGCGGCATAGTGATCGCCGAACCAGGTCATGCTGCCTTCGGTCAGCAGATGGCCCTCGCCGAAATCGCGATAACTTTGCCAGTCGTTATGCGTGGTCACCGCCGGATAGATGGGGTGGATGGCGATTACCGGTTTCGACGCGGGCTTGTCGCGGAGCGTCAACGCCGTGGCGATCGTCAGATTGCCGCCCGCGCTCTCGCCCGCCAGCACCAGACCGGAGCACGGGACATTGTCTGCCACCCAGCGCGCCGCCGCCTCGCAATCCTCGGGTGCGGCGGGGAAGGGATGTTCGGGGGCCAAGCGATAATCGACTGCAACCACCGGCATGTCGAGTTGCCGCGCCGCCTCGGCGCACCATCCATCATGCGTGTCGAGGTCGCCGATCACCCAGCCGCCGCCGTGGAAAAAGACCATCACAGGACCGATCGCACGATCGGGGCGCGTGTCATAGAGGCGCACCGGAATGTCGCCCGCTGGCCCCGGGATTGCCCGATCCTCGACCGTGGCAATCTCGCCGCGCGGACTATCGGCCATCTGCGTCATCGCACGGAACATCTCGCGCGCGTCGGCGGGCGGCAGTTCTTCCATCTTCGGCCCTTCCTGCGAATTCAAAAAGGCGAGGAAGGCCGCCACGTCGGGGCGGGTGAAATGGGTCGTGCCGTCGGCCATGCTGCGCTGCTCCCTGAACTTTATATATCGCGCCAGCTATTCGGCATCGGCAGCGACATTTCAATCGTGATTTGCAACGCATCGGGGCCGGTGCCGCGGCTTTCCTGTTTGCGGCGCACAATTTTTTCTGAATTGCGGCTTGTTCGCGAGAGGCCTAGGCCCATGTCACAGGTTCGCAAGATTCAAAGGCAGAAGTTTAAATGGCGACAGCGGTAGTGGACAGGGCCGGCGAAGGGCAGGCCCCCCTTTCCGATGCGGTAGTGGTTCGGTTTGCAGGCGACAGCGGCGACGGGATGCAGTTGACCGGCGGGCAGTTTACGCTGTCCTCGGCGCTGGCAGGCAACGACTTTGCGACCTTTCCCGACTTTCCGGCGGAGATCCGCGCGCCGCAGGGGACGCTGTTCGGCGTTTCTGCCTTCCAGATCAATTTCGGCTCGTCGGCGATCGATACCGCGGGCGACGCGCCCGATGTGCTCGTCGCGATGAACCCCGCGGCGCTCAAGACCAACGTCGCGGCGCTCAAGCTCGGCGGACTCATCATCGCCGACGAGGGTGAATTCAACGATCGCAACCTTGCCAAGGCGAAGTATGACAGCAATCCGCTCGAGGATGGCAGCCTTGCCAAATGGCAGCTTTTGAAGCTCAACATCAGCCAGGCGACGCTCGATGCCGTCAAGCCGTTCGGGCTCGGCAACAAGGAAGCGCTGCGCTGCAAGAATATGTGGACGCTGGGGCTCGCGCTATGGATGTTCGACCGCGACCGCCAGCCGCTCATTGACTGGCTGAACGCCAAGTTCGCAAAGCTGCCCGATCTGGCGGCGGCGAACGTCGCCGCTCTCAACGCGGGCCATGCCTATGGCGAGACGGCCGAACTTGCAGGGCCGCTCAAGCAGCATCATGTCGGACCGGCGCCCGTCGAACCCGGCCTTTATCGCACGCTGACCGGCGCCGAAGCCGTCGCACTCGGGCTCGTGGCGGGCGCACAGCTCGCGAAGCTACCGATGTTTTTCGGCGGCTACCCGATCACCCCAGCCTCGGCGATCCTGCACCATCTGTCGCGGCTCAAGGAATATGACGTCACGACCTTTCAGGCCGAGGACGAGATCGCGGCGATCTGTTCGGCCATCGGCGCGAGCTATGGCGGTTCGCTTGGCGTCACGTCGTCGTCGGGGCCGGGTATTGCGCTGAAGGGCGAGGCGATGGGCCTCGCGATCATGACCGAGCTGCCGCTCGTCATCGTCAATTCGCAGCGCGGCGGTCCGTCGACGGGCTTGCCGACCAAAACCGAGCAGTCGGACCTTTATCAGGCGGTCTATGGCCGCAACGGCGATGCGCCGATGCCGGTGATCGCCGCGCGCTCCCCCGCCGACGCCTTCGAGTGCGCGATCGAAGCGTGCCGCGTCGCGGTGCAATATATGACGCCGGTGATGCTGCTGACCGACGGCTATATCGCCAATGCGGCCGAGCCTTGGCATGTGCCCGACCTGACTGCCTATGAAGACTTCCCGGTGCAATTTCTGACCGAGGCGCCCGAAGGCGGCTTCAAACCCTATGGCCGCGACGAAAAGCTGGCGCGCCCGTGGGTCAAGCCCGGCACGCCGGGCCTGCTCCACCGCATCGGCGGGATCGAAAAGGAAATCGACACCGGCCATATCAATTATGCGCCGGCGAACCATCAGGCGATGACCGACATTCGCAAGGCAAAGGTCGACGGTATCAAGGTGCCCGACCAGGGGGTCGAACTCGGCGCCGAGGGCGGCAAGCTGGCGGTTGTCGGCTGGGGTTCGACCTTTGGCCCGATCCACCAGGCGGTGCGCCGCAAGCGTGCCGAAGGGGCGGACGTCAGCCATATCCACATCCGCCATATCTGGCCGCTGCCCGCCAATCTGGGTGAGCTGCTCAAAAGCTATGACAAGGTGATCGTGCCCGAAATGAACACCGGCCAGCTCAAGACCGTGCTGCGCGACCAGTATCTGGTCGATGCGAAGCCGGTGAACAAGGTGTCGGGCCAGCCCTTCACCATTGCCGAAATCGAAAGCGCGATCGAGGAGGCGCTGAAATGAACGAGATGACCACCGTCGCGCGCACGACGACGCTCAAGGATTGGGAAACCGATCAGGAAGTCCGCTGGTGCCCCGGCTGCGGCGACTATGCCATCTTGAAGGCGGTGCAGCGCACCATGCCCGAGATCGGCACGACGCCGGAGAATACCGTGTTCGTCAGCGGTATCGGCTGCTCGTCGCGCTTTCCCTATTATATGGAAACCTATGGCTTCCACACGATCCACGGCCGCGCGCCGGCGTTCGCGACGGGGCTGAAGCTGGCGAATCCCGACCTCGACATCTGGATCGTCACCGGCGATGGCGACGGGCTGTCGATCGGCGGCAACCACACGATGCACCTGATCCGCCGCAATCTCGATTGCCAGATCATGCTGTTCAACAACGAGATTTACGGGCTGACCAAGGGGCAATATTCGCCCACGAGCCGTGTCGGAACGACCAGTCCGTCGACGCCGTTCGGCTCGGTCGACCGGCCCGCGCAGCCCTGCGCCTTCGCGCTCGGTGCGGGCGCGCGTTTCGTGGCCCGCGGTTTCGACGTCTCAAAGGAATTGCCGAACGTTCTCAAGGCCGCACACGCGCACAAGGGCGCGGCGTTCATCGAGATATTCCAGAATTGCATCGTCTATAACAAGGATGTGTTCCAGGATTTCGCCGCTCCCAAGGGCGCCGAGGATCGTCAGCTCTGGCTCCAGAATGGCGAGCCGATGCTGTTCGCAAAGGGCACGAAGGGCATCGCCCTCGACAGCGAAGCACTCGAGCTCAAAGTCGTCGATGTGGTCGACGGCGATTGGCAGGCGGCGGGCGTGATCGTCCATGACGTCACCAACCGCAGCGTCGCGCATATGCTCGTTGAGATGCGCTTCGGCGAATTCCCGATGGCGCTCGGCGTCCTCTACGACGATCCGCGCCCGACCTTCGAAGCCGATGTCGTTCGCCAGAATGCCGCAGCGCGCGAGGGCAAGACCGCCGATCTGCAGAGCCTGCTCAAGAAGGGGCAGACGTGGACGGTGGAAGAGGGCGGTCCTGAACTTTGACGTCTTGCCAGGGGCTTATGGACCGTCTCTATAAGCCTTCATGGACAATCTGACGCACAGTCTGGTCGGCGCACTTCTTGGGCAAATGGGGCTCAAGAAGAAGTCGGCCTATGCAATGCCGACGCTGATCATAGCGGCAAACCTGCCCGACATCGATGCGAGCTGCGCCATCTATGGCATCGAGTCGCTGGCGATGCGGCGCGGAATCACCCACGGGCCGATCGCGCTGATCCTCCTTCCGGTCATATTGTGGGGGATCATATTGGCGTTCGATGCCTGGCAGGTTCGGCGCGGAACGCGACCAGCGCAGCGTGCTCCGCTCCACAAGGGCTGGCTGCTTGTGCTGGCGTTCATCGGATGCTTCAGTCATCCGGCCCTCGATTGGCTGAACAATTACGGTATTCGGCTGCTCGAACCCTTCAGTTCACGCTGGTTCTATGGCGATACGCTGTTCATCATCGATGTCTGGATCTGGGCGGCGCTCGGATTGTCGATCTGGATTTCGTTGCGCCGTGAAGTGCGCGGCGGACAAGACTGGTCGAAGCCGGCGTGGACGGGTTTTCTGGCCGTTTCTGCCTATATCTTCGCCAATGGCCTGATCACCGGCTCGGCCGAGCGAACGGCGCATGACGCGCTGGCGGCTGCGGGCAGGCAGGATATCCTGGTCGTTGCCAGCCCGCCGCCGCTGACCTTCTGGCGCCGCGACATTTTCTGGCGGGCCCAGGATCGTTTTGGCGGCGGCGATTTTGTGCCCGGCGTCGGGGGCTCGATCGATATCAGCGGCACTCTGACCGGAATGGACGATCCGCAGATCGCCGAGTGGGCGAAATCCGATCCGGCGGCGCGCGCATTCCTCTTCTGGGCGCGAATGCCGTTTGCGAAACGCGAAGCGGACGCGATCGTGTTGCACGACCAGCGTTTCGACCATCCGCTGGCGCAGGATCGCTTCACCGTGCGGCTGAAAGCCCCGGATATCAATGCTTCCGAGGCTCCGTAGGCGGCGAAATCTGCGTGGCGTCATGCCGCCGCGGCGTGGCAATTGTCAGAAGCAGCGGATTAGGGCAGGAAGGCGGATATGAACACGCATGTCAGCCCGAAGCGTGGCAGGAGCTTGCTGCGGGCCGACCGGGCCTTCCGGTCGGGCGGGAGCCTTGCGCTGATGACGCGCCTTGTTCCCGCGCGGGTCTTTCATGCGATGCTCGACCGCATCGATGCGGGTCTTGCTGAAGGAACAATCGAGGGCCATTTGCCCGACGGAACATTGCGTATTCTCGGCGGGCGCGGCGCCGGCCCTTTGGCGGTTGTGCATCTCAAGAGCTGGGCCGCGCTGGTCCGCCTTGCGCTGTCGGGATCGGTGGGCTGGTATCGTGCGTGGGACAAGGGCGAATGGACGTCGCCCGATCCGGTGCCGCTGTTCGACCTTTTCATGCGCAACGGCGACGCGCTCGGTCAGGCGGGTCGTGCGCGCGGTCCGTGGCGGCTGCTCAATCGGATGATCCATGCGTTGAATCGCAACAGCCGGCGCGGCGCGCGCCGGAATATTCACGCCCATTATGATTTGGGCAATGATTTCTATCGCTTGTGGCTCGACGATGCGATGAATTATTCCAGCGCGCTGTTCGACGACCCGGAGCAGACGCTGGAAGAGGCCCAGACCACGAAAGTCGACGCGATCCTCGACCGCCTCGACCTGCGGTCGGGCGGGCGGTTGCTCGAAATAGGATGCGGATGGGGCGCTCTGGCTGAACGTGCGGTCGAGCGTCATGACGTGATCTACACCGGAATCACGCTCTCGCCGTCGCAGGCCGATGTCGCATCGGCGCGGCTGAACGCGATAGATTTGACCGCACGATCACGGATTGCACTTTGCGACTACCGCGATGTCGAGGGGCCGTTCGATGCGATCGCCAGCGTTGAAATGGTCGAAGCGGTGGGAGAGGCCTATTGGCCCGCCTATCTCGACGCAATCGCGCGGCTCCTGCGGCCCGGTGGCAAGGCCGCGATCCAGTATATTTCGATGAAGGAGTCGCTGTTCGACCATTATGCGGCGAGCACCGATTTCATCCAGGCCTATATTTTCCCCGGCGGATGCCTGATTTCCGAGAGCCGTTTTCGCGCCTTGGCCGAGGCGCGCGGGCTCGTGTGGCGCGACGTGCGGCATTTCGGTGCCGATTATGCCGAAACGCTCAGACAATGGCGCGAGCGGTTCGACCGCGTCGTGGCAAGCGGAAGCCTCCCGTCGGGGTTCGACGAGCGTTTCGTGCGGCTGTGGCGATTCTATCTGCAATATTGCGAAGGCGGTTTTCGCGGCGGCGGGATCGACGTGGCGCAGGTGACGCTGGAAAAACAAATATAAACAATCGAGGGGAGGCCGTTCTGGTTATGCGACGATATATGGCTGCGGCGTTCATGGGGGCCGCTGCGATGGCGGGCGTTTGCTCCGCATCCGCCCAGACGAGCAACCAATTTCCGGAGGATCTGAACGTGCTTTTCTGGAGCCAAGACCAACGCGATGCAGCCTTTCGGACCATGGAGACCGTCCCGAAGGTAGTGGTGAACCGAATCGCTGCCGGTGGACCGGTCTATCCGTTGCCGGAAGGTGAGCCGCTTGACATCGGTCTCGACGTCGATGCGCATATGGCCGCGCAGCGCAATGCCGGGTTGATCATCGTGCAGGACGGCAAGGTTCGCTTGGAGAAATACGCGCTCGGCTATGATGCAGGCGGGCGCTGGACCAGCTTTTCGGTCGCGAAGAGCTTTACCTCCACGCTCGTCGGTGCCGCCGTCAAGGACGGCTATATCAGGAGCCTCGACGACAAGGTCACGGTCTATATCCCGGACCTTGCCGGCTCGGCCTATGACGACGTCAGCGTTCGCCAGCTGCTGACGATGACGTCGGGGGTCAAATGGAATGAGGATTATACCGATCCCAATTCGGACGTCGCGCGCTTCAGCCTTCAGAAGCCCGTCCCCGGCGAGGACATAACGGTCAGCTATATGAAGACGTTGCCCCGCGAAGCTCCGGCAGGATCAAAGTGGGTTTACAAGACCGGCGAGACCAATTTGATCGGTGTGCTCGTGTCGAGTGCGACGGGTAAGACGCTGTCCGACTATCTCTCCGAAAAGGTCTGGAAGCCGTTCGGGATGGAGCAGGACGGCGTCTGGATGCTCGGTGCGACGGGGCACGAGATCAGCGGCTGCTGCATGTCGGCAAGTTTGCGCGACTATGCGCGTTTCGGCCAGTTCATCTTGAACGGAGGCATCGCGGGTGGCGAAAAAATTCTCCCTGACGACTGGCTGGCTTCGGCGACGACCAAGCGGGCGGACATCGACGTGCCGGGCCGCGGCTATGGCTATCAGTGGTGGACCAACGACGACGGAAGTTTCGCTGCCCAGGGCATTTTCGGGCAGGGGATTTTCATCGACCCGGCGCGGAAGTTGGTGATCGCTTCGAACGGGAATTGGCCGACTGCGACCGACCCGGAAGGCGTAGGAACTGCGCGCGAGACATTTTACAAGACGGTGCAGGCCGCTATCGACCGCGAATCCGCGCCTTAGCGGGCAGCACTCTCACGCAGGATGGACAGGCGCCAGCGCCGATGCGCGCTGCGCGGCCCATGCTGCGGCCAGCGGAATGACGATGCCGATCGCCATGACCCACCACTGGTCTGCCAGCGTCACGGCGCGGTAGAGGCTCGCCCCGAGTATCGCGCCCGCGACGACCCAGCCGGCGCCTGAATTGCCCGACACGCGCATCGCGAGCCAGCTTCCCGCGAAGGTGCCGACAAACCAGCCGATGAAGAGCGCGATTGTCGAACCGATGGGGATCAAAACTTCGCCCGTCGACGGATCATAGACATCGGGCGACAGCGCGCTCCCGGCATATTGCGCAATCCAGAGAAGCGCGAAGGCAACCAATATGCCGGCCATCGTCCCGGCAATGCCGCGCACGGTCGAATTCATTGTGCGAACCCCTGATGTTCCAAACCGCAGCCCTTGTGCCACTGGAACGCAAAAAGTGCGTTAAGCGTCGGCCATGACTTTGGGCAATTCGTGGAATGCCGTGCTGTCGAAGCCCTCGGCCATCATGCGGGCGACAAACTCGCCGACCGCTGACGGTTCCTTTATGCTTTGCGGATCTTCGCCGGGATAGGCGCGAGCGCGCATTTGCGTGCGTGTCGCGCCGGGGTTGAGGATCGCGGTGCGAACGCCCGAAATATTCTGCATTTCTGCGCCGTAGCTGGTGACAAGCGCCTCGAACGCCGCCTTCGACGCCGCATAGGCACCCCAATAGGCCCGCGGGCTGCGCGCAACGCTGCTCGACAGGGCAACAAGACGGCCGTTCGAAGCGCGGCGGAGCAGTGGATCGAAATTGGCGATCAGCGCTTGTTGCGCGATCAGGTTGAGCGTCAGGAGGCGATTGAATTCCTTGCCGTCGATCGCGGCCACCGGCGTCAGCGTTCCGAGCATCGCGGCATTGAGCACGAGCATGTCGAGCTTGTTCCAGCGTTCGGCCATCGCGCTCGCAAGGCGCGCAATGCTGTCGCCGTCGGTCAGATCGAGCGGCGCGATCGTCGCGCTGCCGCCAGCATCGTGGATGCGATCCTCCAGCGCCTCGAGCCCGCCAGCCGTGCGCGCCGTGATGACGACGTGGGCGCCGCGCGTCGCGAGTGAATAGGCGATGGCCTCGCCAATACCGCGGCTCGCCCCGGTGACGAGCGCAACCTGCCCGCCCAATTCTTCGGTTTTCGTGGTCATTTCGTCAGACAACCCGCTCGGCAAGAAGCGAAAACTGATCCTCGAGACTGTTTTCGTCAAAGTCGGTCAGCGTCGTCGGATAATCGCCCGTGAAACAGGCGTCGCAATATTGCGGGCAATCGTCGGCGCGCCTTGCTTCACCGAGCGCGCGATATAGCCCGTCGATCGTCAAGAACGACAGGCTGTCGGCATTAATGAAGTTCGCCATCTGTCCCACCGTCATCTGCGCGGCGAGCAGCTTCGCGCGTTCGGGTGTGTCGACACCATAGAAGCAGCTGTGCGACGTCGGCGGGCTAGCGATGCGCATATGCACCTCGGCCGCCCCGGCATCGCGCATCATCTGGACGATTTTCAGGCTGGTCGTGCCGCGAACGATCGAATCGTCGATGAGGACGATGCGCTTGCCCGCAATCAGCGCGCGGTTGGCATTGTGCTTGAGCTTGACGCCAAGGTGGCGAACCTTGTCGCCCGGCTGGATGAAGGTGCGGCCGACATAGTGCGAGCGAATAATGCCGAGTTCGAACGGAATCCCCGATTCCTGGGCATAGCCGATCGCCGCGGGCGTCCCCGAATCGGGGACCGGGATGACCAGATCGGCCTCGACCGGATTCTCGCGTGCCAGTTCCGCGCCGATCGCCTTGCGCACCGAATAGACGCTCGTCCCGTCGACTATCGAATCGGGGCGCGAGAAATAGACATATTCGAAGATGCACGGACGCGCGGGGCGCTCGGCAAAGGGATGGTGCGACGTGAGTTCGCCCTCGCGGATGATGACGAGCTCGCCCGGCTCAACCGAGCGGACGAACTCGGCGCCGACAACATCGAGCGCCACCGTTTCTGACGCCAGAATATGCGCGTTGCCGAGCTTGCCGATGACCAACGGGCGGATGCCGAGCGGGTCGCGGCAGCCGATCATGCCTTCTGCGGTCAAGCAGATCAGCGAATAGGCCCCCTCGACCTGCTTCAGCGCGTCGATGAACCGGTCGAGCAGGGTGCGGTAATTGGAGGTGGCGACGAGGTGGATGATGACTTCGGTGTCGCTCGTCGATTGGAAGATGGATCCACGGCGAACCAATATCTTGCGCAGCGCCGTGGCGTTGGAGATGTTGCCGTTATGCGCGACCGCGAAGCCGCCGGTAGCGAGGTCGGCAAACAGCGGTTGTACGTTGCGAAGCGCCGTCTCGCCGGTCGTCGAATAGCGTACATGGCCGATCGCCGAGCTGCCCGCGAGTTGGCGCATGATATCGTCGCGGTCGAAATTGCCCGCGACGTGGCCCATCGCGCGATGGGTATGAAATTCCTTGCCGTCGAAGGCCGTGATGCCGGCGGCTTCCTGACCACGGTGCTGGAGGGCATGGAGCCCCAACGCCACGACCGCGGCCGCGCTTTCGGCGCCGTGAATACCAAAGACGCCGCACTCCTCGCGGAGCTTGTCGTCGTCAAAAGGATGGGTCGTCAGCATTTCGTTCCGGGGGCAGGGGGCTGGGACTGCCGCGCATATAGGGGCCGCAATCGCAAATGTCGCCCCCCCAATTTGGACTCTTTGATGACAGCGACCAGTCTTGGCTTGGCAGCGACAGTTTTCCTGCCCTAAAGCCGAATTCATGGATCAGGCCCGTGACGAATCCGCCCGTTTTGACCCGCGTTTTGACGCAGCGGGTCTGGTAACCGCGATTGTCGTCGATGCCGCCTCCGGCGACATATTGATGGTGGCACATATGAATGACGCGGCGATTGCAAAGACGCAGGCGACCGGATTGGCGCATTTCTGGTCGCGCTCGCGCGGCCGCCTTTGGCAAAAAGGCGAGACCTCGGGAAATGTGCTGACGGTCGTCGACCTTCGCGTCGACTGCGATCAGGATGCGTTGCTGCTGCGCGTCGAGCCATCGGGGCCGGCCTGTCATACCGGACGAAAAAGCTGCTTTTACCGCAGGATAGAGCCTGACGGCCGATTGGTGTTCTTGTAACAATGGCTAGGTTGGCGTTGCTGTGCACGGTCGCGCTGCTGGCGGCATGTGATCGTCATCCGAATAGCGGCGGAGCGGTCGATCTCGAGAACCCGCTCGAAATAGCAGCGCGAGAACGCGGACTCGTCCATAACCCGTCGGCAGACCCGTCGGGCGTACTCGAGCGACGCCACGATCTGGGTCGCGACGTGATGTGCATTGTTCCCGATGGACAAGATGAATGGCGTTTCGTGCTCTCGGCATCCTTCGGTACCGAACTGACGTGCAGCGCTTCCGGCGGGATAGGGCGCGAGGGCGACAGTTGGCGCCTTGCATTTTCAGGGCACGACGGTTGTGAACTCGTCGTTTACGAGGAGGGTGACGAGTTGCGCCTGCCCGGAACCTTTCCCGAACAATGCGAAAAACTGTGCTCCGACCGCATTTCGCTCCGCGGATTGCGCCTTCCGCGCGCAAGCTGGTCGGCGGACGATGCCCGACGCTTGCAGATACCCGATAACCGGGGCAATATGGGCACGCCCTGCCGTGATTGAAGCGGTGGTTTCTGGCCCGCTGCGCGGCCTTGACGTTCACGTCAACGGAAACTAGTCTTCGCGCATGACCGACACCTACGGCCACGCGCATATCGATACGCCCGATCATCTGGGCCGCGAACAATATAGTATTACCGATCTGTCGACCGAATTCGGTGTGACGGCGCGGGCGCTGCGTTTCTACGAAGATGAGGGGCTGATCAGTCCATCGCGCAAGGGACTGTCGCGTATCTATTCGAAGCGCGATCGCGCCCGTCTTGCCTGGATTTTGCGTGCCAAGCGCACGGGGTTCAGCCTAGCCGACATCCGCGAGATGATCGATCTTTACGACGTCGGGGACGGCCGCAAATTGCAGCGGCAGGTGACGATTGAAAAGTGCCAGGAACGGATTGCGCTGTTGCAACGTCAGCGCGATGATATCGATAGCGCGGTCGATGAGCTGACGCGATTCATCGAAACGGTCCGAAAAGTCGACGCCAAGCAAAAGGCGCGCTGACCTTCGCTTTCGCCGCCTCCCCGGGCAAGCTATATTCTCTCACCGCTGATTTTCAGAAAGTATCCGCATGCCTGTTTATCGCGCCCCCGTTCAGGACACGCTTTTCCTGATCAACGATGTCCTCGGCATCGAACGTTATGCCAATCTGCCGGGCTTTCAAAATGCGACCCCCGACATGGTCGAGGCGGTGCTCACCGAAGCGGGCAAGTTCTGCGAAGAGGTGCTTTTCCCGATCAACCAGTCGGGCGATCTGGAGGGCTGTACGCGTCACGACGACGGGTCGGTCACCACGCCTGAGGGCTTCAAGGAAGCGTATAAGGCCTATTGTGATGCCGGCTGGACGCTACTCACCCAGCCTGAAGAGTTTGGCGGACAAGGCCTCCCGCACATTGTCGGCTTTCCGGTCGAAGAGTTTCGCATGGCCGCCAACCAGGCGTTCGCCATGTATCCAGGCCTGACCCAGGCCGCGATTGCCGCCATTCTCGTCAAGGGCTCGGACGAGCAGAAGGCAACCTATGTCCCCAAGATGGTGTCGGGTGAATGGGGCGGGACGATGAACCTGACCGAACCGCACTGCGGCACCGACCTCGGCCTCATCCGAACGCGCGCGGTGCCGAACGGCGACGGCAGCTATGCAGTCACGGGCACCAAGATCTTCATTTCGTCGGGCGAGCATGACCTGACCGAGAATATCGTCCATCTCGTGCTCGCAAAGACCCCCGACGCGCCCGACAGCGTGAAGGGGATTTCGCTCTTCATCGTCCCCAAATTCCTTGTCAACGCCGATGGCAGCCTTGGCGAGCGCAACAGCCTGTCGTGCGGGTCGATCGAGCACAAGATGGGCATCCACGCCAACTCGACCTGCGTGATGAATTACGACGGTGCGACCGGCTGGATGGTGGGCGAGGAGAATAAGGGTCTCGCCGCGATGTTCGTGATGATGAACGCGGCGCGCCTGGGCGTGGGTATCCAGGGGTTGGGACAGGCCGACATCGCGTTCCAGAATGCCGTCGCCTATGCGCAGGACCGTCGCCAAGGGCGTGCGCTCACCGGCCCCCAGGATCCGCAGGAAAAGGCCGATCCCTTGTTCGTGCACCCCGATATTCGCCGGATGCTGATGGATTCGAAGGCCTTTGTCGAAGGACTGCGCGCACTGTGCATCTGGGGCGCACTGCAGGTCGACCTGTCGCACGTCGCCGAAAGCGAGGAGGAGCGGCAGCAGGCCGACGACCTCGTCAGCCTGCTGACGCCGGTGATCAAGGGCTATGGCACCGACAAGGGCTATGAAGTCGCGACCAACGCGCAGCAGGTGTTCGGCGGCCACGGCTACATCGAGGAACATGGCATGAGCCAATATGTCCGCGATGCGCGCATCACGATGATCTACGAGGGCGCGAACGGCGTGCAGGCGATGGACCTCGTCGGTCGCAAGCTTGCGCAGAACGGCGGCCGCGCGGTCCAGCTTCTCTTCGCGACGATTGACGCCGAATGTGCCGACGCGAAAGACGGGCCGCTCGCCGATTTCGCGACGCGCCTCGAAAAGGCGAATGGCGAACTCAAGGCGGCAACCATGTGGTTCATGCAAAATGGCATGACCAACCCCGACAATGTCGGTGCGGGTGCGTATCATTATATGCATGTTATGGGGATCGTTTCCTTAGGACTCATGTGGTTGCGGATGGCGACGGCGGCGCAGGCGGCGCTCGACGAAGGGCGCGGCAGCAAGGCGTTCCTCGAAGCGAAGCTCGTCACCGCGCGCCATTTCGCCGAACGCTTCATGCCCGACGCCGGCGCGCTGCGGCGCAAGATCGAGGCGGGAAGCGAAGCGATGATGGCGCTGACGCCGGAGCAGTTTCACGCGGCCTGACCGCCCGGCACGCAACCATCGCCGCCGCCATGCGTGTCGGCGGCGATGACCGATACTGTCCCCCCCATCGTCGCCGAGGGGCGCAATTGCTGGCGAATAGAAGGCGCCGACGCGGCCCGCCTGATCGTCGATGCCGCCGACTATTACGCGCTGCTTGCCCGCCTGATGGATGGCGCAAAGGAGCGCGTGCTGTTGATCGGCTGGGATTTCGACCCGCGCATCTCGCTGTTGCCGGGCAGCGACGGCAAGGGCGAATCGCTCGGCCATTACATGCTCCGCCTGGCGAAAGAGCGCCCCGACCGCGACATCGACATTTTGCGATGGAATTTCGGCGCGCTCAAACATTTCGCGATCCCGCGCATCCTCGCGATGGTGCTGCGCTGGAAAGTGACGCGGTCGATCAGCTTCCGGCTCGACAGCGCGCATCCCGTAGGATGCAGCCATCATCAGAAGGTCGCGGTTTTCGACGACCATCTGGCGGTGTGCGGCGGGATCGACGTGGGCTCGCGTCGCTGGGACACGCGCGCACATCGCGACGACGAGCCCTGCCGCGTCGCGCCCGACGGCGCCACTTACATGCCCTGGCACGATTCGACGATGATGCTCGCGGGCAAGGTCGGCGAAGCGCTCGCCGAACTCGGCAACGAGCGCTGGCAGCGCGCGACGCGCAAACCGCTGCGCGATCTGAGCGGCGTTGGCGAGAATTGGCCCGACGACCTCGATCCGCATTTTCGCAACGTCGACGTTGCGATTTCGCGCACGCGCGCCGAATATGACGGGTGCGAGCCGGTGCGCGAGATCGAGCAACTCTATCTCGACATGATCGCGGCAGCCAAGCGCTTCGTTTATATCGAAAATCAATATTTCACCTGCGCGACCATGGCGGCCGCAATCGCCGAACGCCTCGACGAAGACGATGCGCCCGAATTTGTCCTGGTGATGCCCGAGACTGCCGACGGCTGGCTCGAGCAAAAGGCGATGGACGCCGCGCGTGTCGTGCTGGTCCGCCAGATCGCGAAAGCGCGCCACGGCGACCGGCTGCGCATCTATGTCCCGCGCACCGCAGGCGGCCAGCCCATCTATGTCCATTCCAAGACGACGATCATCGACGACCGCGTGATCCGTGTGGGGTCGGCGAACCTCAACAACCGTTCGATGGCGCTCGACAGCGAATGCGATGTCACCATCGACGTCGGCCTTGCCGCCAATCGCGATGTCGGTCCGACCATCCGGATGCTGCGCGAATCGCTGCTCGCCGAGCATCTGGGCGTCGATCCGGACGATGTTGCGCGGCGTTTCGACGCGTGTGGCTCGCTCATCGAAACGGTCGACTCGCTGCGGGGGAAGGGGCGGACGCTCGACCGCCTCGACCTGACCGCACCCGGCCCGCTCGACGAGTTCATTGCGGAGAATGAACTGCTCGACCCCGCCAGTCCCGACCAGATGTTCGAAGGCTTTGCCGCGCGCGGACTTCGCAAGCATTGGCGGCGCGGCAAGAAATGGGCGAAACGCCACCGCCCATTTCGCGGCAAGCGTTAGCGGCCAGGGTCAGAACCCTAGTCGGCAAGCGACAATATGTGAAGCGCCTGCTTGAGATGCGGCGCATCGACCATCTTTCCGTCGACCTGCAACACGCCCGCGCCGGGGCTTGCGGCAAAGGCGTCGACAATCGCCTGCGCGCGGTGGACCTCTTCGACAGAGGGGGTGAAGGCAGCGTTGATCGGTGCCACCTGCGACGGGTGGATCGCCATCATGCCGGTAAAGCCATCGCGGCGCGCGCGGGCGGCATAGGTTGCGAGGCCGGCTTCATCCTTGATCGCCGGAAATACGGTGTCGATGGCGGCCACGCCCGCCGCGTGCGCGGCAAAGAGCGTCAGAGCGCGGACGACGCGATAAGGGTCGGTGTAATTTCCATCATCCTCACGGCTCGTCGCCGCACCGATGGCGGCAGGCAGGTCCTCCGCGCCCCAGGTGAGGCCAGCGAGGCGGCTCTTTGCCTCGCGGTAGCTGCCGAGCGTGAAGACCGCCGTGGGGGTTTCGGTCGCTATCGGCAGGATTGCCGGAAGCGATGCCGCATCGCTGCCTTCGCTGCGCAGGATGGTATCGAGCTGCGCGATGCTCGGTGCGCCTTCTGCCTTCGGGAGCATGATCGCGTCGGGGCGTGCGTCGACGATGGCGGCGACGTCCGCCGCCGTCATATGCCCGTCGAGCGGGTTGACGCGAACGAGCGTGAACACCGCGCGCGCGCCCGCAAGATAATCGGCGACATGGCCGCGCGCGGCCTCCTTGTTGGCGAGCGCAACCGAATCTTCCAGATCGAGGATGATCGCGTCGGCGCCCGAAGCCGCGGCCTTGGCGAAACGCTCGGGGCGGTCGCCCGGGACGAAGAGGAGCGAGCGGAGTCTCATGCCATCACCTATGCCGTTCGTGTCGAGCGAAGTCGAGACATGCGAGGGGTCAGTGGTTCTCGACTTCGCTCGAACCAAGGGTCCTGACCCCAAGGGGACGATTCAGTCTTTTCGCTTGATCAGCGCCGAGCGTTCGCACTGGCACACAATTTCGTCGCGCTGGTTGATCGCCTTGTGCAGGAAGGTGACGATCCCGGCGTTGGGCCGCGATTTCGATTCCTTGAGCGCGATCACCTCGCTCGTCGCGCGGAGCGTGTCGCCGATGAACACGGGCTTGGGCATCACGAGCTTGTCATAGCCGAGGTTCGCGACGAGCGTGCCGAGCGTCGTGTCGCCGACCGACAGCCCGACCATCAGGCTGAAGGTGAAGGTGCCGTTGACGAGGATCTGCCCGAACTCGGACGCCTTCGCCGCTTCGACGTCGAGGTGCAACGGCTGGGGATTGTGCGTCATCGTCGTGAACAGAAGATTGTCGGTTTCGGTCACCGTGCGCCGGATGTCGTGGGTCAGCGTGGCGCCGATGGTCCATTCGTCGAAAAATTTGCCGGCCATTCTTTAGCTCCCAAAAATCGTGATGCTGAGTTTGTTACAGCATCCATGGCCTGTTCTTTCGTCTGGCGCGGCGTTGAACGTAACGACCGGCGATGGACCCCGGATCAAGTCCGGGGTGACGAACAACAGGGTCTATTCTTCTGCCGCGTCGATCTTCACCAGCAACGCTTCGACCTGCACCTGCGCCCCGGCGACCGCGTTGAGTTCGGCGACGACCCCGTCGAAGGGCGCGGTCAGGCTGTGCTCCATCTTCATTGCTTCGAGGGTGAGCAGTTTCTGGCCCTTCACGACAGTGTCGCCCGCCGCGACTTCGACCGCGATGATCTTGCCGGGCATGGGAGAGAGGATTGCGCCGTCGCCCGCCGTGCCGGCGGTGCCGCCATGGAAACGCGACTCCAGAGTGAAGCGATGGACAAACCCCTCGCCCAGTCGGCTCCATGCGTCGCCATAGCGGCCGTAGTGCTTGTTCCGATTGCCAAGAAGCGGTTCGGCCAGCCTGACGCTGGTTGGCTCGCCATCGACGGTCATCCGGATCAGGCGGTTGGGAGCATTGTTTAGTCGAAAACCAAATAAGCTATTCAGTCGTGAACTATTGTGCACCGACCAATCGGGAGAGCCATCGGGCCTTTGAAGCGGCGATCGCATTGGATCGCCGCTCTCCGCTCGGAGCAGGTTCAAGACGCCTGCGCTCTTCTCGGCATCGTCAACAGGGGGCGCCGTAGTCAGTGCATCCACTTTGCGCTGGATCAATCCTGTATCGAAATTGCCCGCTATGAAGTCCTCGTCCAGAAGGCATGAGCCGAGAAACGCTGCATTGGTTTTGACGGGCCAAACCTGAACTTGGCGAACAGCTTCAAGCAATCGATATCCGGCCGCGTGTCGATTTGGCCCCGATGTGATGAGCTTGGCGATCATCGGGTCATAGTAGGGCGAGATCGAATCACCTAGTTCGACGCCCGAGTCGATGCGGGCTCGATAACCCAAGTCGAACTCGACGAGCGTGCCAGTGCTTGGAAGGAAACCCGTTGTGGGATCCTCGGCATAAAGCCGCGCCTCCATCGCCCAGCCGTCGATGGCAAGCTCGTCCTGCGCCAGCGGGATAGGTTCGCCGCTCGCGACGCGGAGTTGCCATTCGACAAGGTCGACGCCGGTGATTTCCTCGGTCACCGGATGTTCGACCTGCAACCGCGTGTTCATTTCCATGAACCAGATGCGGTCGGCGCGCAGGCCTTCGGAGGCGTCGGCGATGAACTCGATCGTTCCCGCGCCGACATAATCGACGGCTTTTGCTGCGCGTACCGCGGCGGCGCACAGCTCGGCGCGCGTCGCGTCGTCCATGCCGGGAGCAGGGGCCTCCTCGATCACCTTCTGATGGCGGCGCTGAAGCGAGCAGTCGCGCTCGAACAGATGGACGACATTGCCGTGCGTGTCGCCGAATATCTGCACCTCGATATGACGCGGGGTGAGGATATATTTCTCGATCAGCACATGGTCGTTGCCGAACGACGCCGCCGCCTCGCGCTGGCACGAGGCGAGCGCGTCGGCGAAGTCGGCGGCGCTGTCGACCTTGCGCATCCCCTTGCCGCCGCCGCCAGCCACGGCCTTGATCAGCACGGGGTAGCCGATTTCGGCCGCCTGTTCGGCGAGATAGCCGGGGTCCTGATTTTCGCCCATATAGCCGGGGGTGACGGGCACCCCCGCTTCGGCCATCAGCTTCTTGGCGGCATCCTTCAGTCCCATCGCGGTGATCGACGAAGGTTTCGGCCCGACCCAGATCAGCCCGGCGTCGATGACGGCCTGCGCGAATTCGGCATTTTCGGAGAGGAAGCCGTAGCCCGGATGGATCGCCTGTGCGCCCGTCGCTTGCGCCGCGGCGATGATCTTGTCGCCGACAAGATAGGATTCGCGCGCCGGCGACGGCCCGATATGCACCGCCTCGTCGGCTTGCCGGACGTGAAGCGCCTTGGCATCGGCGTCCGAATAGACCGCGATGGTCCGAATGCCCATTTCGCGCGCGGTTCGAATGATCCGGCAGGCAATCTCGCCGCGATTGGCGATGAGGAGGGATTGGATCATTGGTCTTTGCTCATTCCGAAATGCAGAAGGGAGGCATCGTTACACCATTGCCAAGATCGAATTGCCGAAATTGTGCATGACGACGGGCAGCAATAGACTGCCAGTGCGTTCGCGCAACCAGACGACCAGCAGCGAAGGAACGGCGGTGAGCGCCATCGTCAGCGCATCGAAACTCGCGCCACCGTCCGCCGAATAGCTGAATGCATGGGCAAGACCGAAAAGCGCGGACGACAGCATCGCACTCCAGCCCCAGTCGATACCCAGCGCGCGCACGCGGCCACGAAAGGCCTCGTTGAGCGCGAGTAACAATATGCCGCGATAGAATGGCTCTTCTTCAAGCCCGGGCATGGTGAGCTGAAACGCGATTCGTTCGGCCGACGCTTCCTGATTGGGGAAGACAAGCGCCAGCCCCAGCATGAACAGGCAATATAGAAGTACGGCAAGTGCGGCGCTCTTGGCCGATCCGGGCGCTTGCACAAGCGTCAGGCCCGACCGGCGCCATCCAAATGCGGGGTGCGCCGCGATGGCCAGTGTCGCGGCGAGCGCGAGCAACTTGCCTTGCCAGTTCCAATCCGAACCCTCGAACAGGTCGGGCAAGAGCCCATAGAGATTTGTGAGCAAGGCGTCATTGATGAAGACGATGAGGGCGGCGGCGAAAAGCCAGCGCGGCGCAAAATTGGACCGCCTCGCCAAACCGAGTGCAAAACCAGCGGCAAGCAGCATGGCGATGATGATCAGGATTGAAATCAGCGAGTTGGGCATTGTGTCACCCTATGGTCGCGGCGATGATCTTGTCGCCGACAAGATGGGATTTGCGCGCGGTGCGAATGATCCGGCAGGCGATCTCGCCGCGATTGGCGATGAGGAGGGATTGGATCATGCGTTGGTGCTCACTTCGAAATGCAGGACTGTCGGTTCCTGCTCGATTAAAAAATCCGCGTCGAAATCATAATATTTCGCAGCGTCGAGCGGGCTTCCGGCGAAGGCTTCGATTGCCTGGTAACTATCCCAAAACGTCAGCATTTCGAAATGAACCAGCGCACCGTCTTCTCTTGTCAGACACCACGCACCGCGATTGCCGACGATCGACTGATAATCCGGAATCGCGACTTCGATCATCAGCCTGCGGTAGGCGTCGGACTTTTCGCGGAGAACGATACCGTGCCAGCGACGGGCAATCATTGCAGCACCCTTACATTCTGAACACGCCGAACCCGCGGTCTTCGACCGGGGCGTTCAGCGTTGCGGCGAAGGCGAGGCCCAGCACGTCGCGCGTCTGCGCGGGGTCGATGATGCCATCGTCCCACAGGCGCGCGGTGGCGTGATAGGGATTGCCTTCATCCTCATATTTCTGGCGGATCGGCGCCTTGAAGGCTTCGGCTTCCTCCGCCGTCCATTTGTCGGCGTCGCGGTGGACGGTCGCCAGCACGCTCGCCGCCTGCTCGCCGCCCATCACGCTGATCCGCGCATTGGGCCAGGTGAAGAGGAAGCGTGGGCTATAGGCGCGCCCGCACATGCCGTAATTGCCCGCGCCGAAGCTGCCGCCGATCAGCACCGTGATTTTCGGCACGGTGGCCGTTGCCACGGCTGTCACCAGCTTTGCCCCATGTTTTGCAATACCTTCTGCCTCATATTTCCCACCGACCATGAAGCCGCTGATATTCTGGAGGAAAAGGAGGGGAATGCGCCGCTGCTGCGCCAGTTCGATGAAATGCGCGCCCTTGACCGCGCTTTCGCTGAACAGCACGCCATTGCTGGCGAGGATCGCGACGGGGATGCCCCAGATGTGCGCGAAGCCGCAAACGAGCGTGCTGCCGTAGTTCGCCTTGAACTCGTGAAACTCGCTGGCATCGACGATGCGCGCGATCACCTCGTGGACGTCATAGGGCGCGCGGACATCCTCGGGGATGATGCCGTAGAGCTCTTCGGGGTCATATTTGGGCGGGCGCGGTTCTCTAATCCCGTTCGCATCGAGCGAAGCCGAGATGCCCATCGCACGCGCATGACCGCCCGGTGTCTCGACTTCGCTCGACACGAACGGACCAGAGAGGTGCGACATAATATCGCGCACGATCGTCAGCGCATGTTCGTCATTCTCGGCGAGATGGTCGACGACGCCCGACTTCTTCGCGTGCAGATCGCCGCCGCCGAGGTCTTCGGCGCTGATTTCCTCGCCAGTTGCGGCCTTCACGAGCGGCGGTCCGGCGAGGAAGATCGTGCCCTGGCCCCGCACGATCACCGTCTCGTCCGACATCGCGGGCACGTAAGCGCCGCCCGCGGTGCAGCTTCCCATCACGCAGGCGATCTGCGGGATGCGCTTTGCCGACATATTCGCCTGGTTGAAAAAGATGCGCCCGAAATGGTCGCGGTCGGGAAATACCTCGGCCTGATGCGGCAGGTTCGCGCCGCCGCTATCGACAAGGTAGATGCAGGGCAGGCGGTTCGCCTCGGCAATCTCCTGCGCGCGGAGATGCTTCTTGACCGTCATCGGATAATAGGTGCCGCCCTTTACCGTCGCGTCGTTGCAGACGATCATCGCCTGTCGCCCCGACACACGGCCAATGCCGGCGATCATCCCGGCGCCGGGCACTTCGCCGCCATACATGTCGCACGCCGCGAGCTGGCCGATTTCGAGAAAGGGCGAGCCGGGATCGAGCAGCCGCTCGACGCGCTCGCGCGGGAGCAGCTTGCCGCGGCTCGTATGGCGTTCGCGCGATTTTTCGCTGCCTCCAAGCGCCGAGGCGGCAACCCGCGCCCACAGATCGTCGCGAAGCGCGCGATTGTGCATCGAACGCGCCTGCGTTGCCGCGTCGTCGGCGTTATAAAGCGTCGTAAGAACCGGTGCGGCCACTGCTCATCTTCTCCCATCCAAGGCTGCGGGTTAGCCTGTCGCTGGTCGATTGGGAAGCACCGCCCGGCGAATTTGGTTGGCATTGAAACGAACTGGCGAGAGGGCTATCGCTCCCGTAACTTTCCAAAACCATAGGGTAAAAGATGAGACATTCCGTACTTGCCGTCCTTTTGGCGACGACCGCGATCGCAGTGGGCACCGCAGCCTGCACCAGCGCCGAAAAGGAGTCGGTGTACACCGTCGGAACCGAGCTTGGCATCAGCAAGACGGCCATGGACACCTCGGTCAACCCGGGTGACGATTTCTACGCCTATGCGAACGGCAATTGGCAGAAAACGACCGAAATTCCCGCCGATCGGTCGTCGATCGGTTCCTTTTACATCGCGTTCCTCGAGACCGAGAAGCGTAACCGCGAACTCGTCGAGGCGATTCTGAAGGGCAAGCCGGCCGAGGGCAGCAACGAGGCGCGCATCGCGTCCTTCTATAACGCCTATATGGACACCGCCGCGATCGACGCTGCCGGAATGAAGCCGGTCGAGGCCGATCTGGCGCGTTTTTCGGCAATCGCGGACAAGGCCGGCCTTGCAAAGGTTCTGGGTGAGCAGGCACGCGTCGATGTCGATCCGCTCAACTTCACCGATTTCCATACCGAGAATCTGTTCGGCCTGTTCGTGACCCAAGGGCTTTCGACGCCGGGCGAGGTGCTCCCCTATATGCTGCAGGGTGGACTCGGCCTTCCCGAGCGCGAATATTATCTGTCGGACGATCCGAAGATGGGCGAGATCCGCGCGGCCTATCGCGCCTATATCGTCCACCTGCTGACCTTGTCGGGCATCGCCGATGCCGAGGCCAAGGCGGCACGAATCTATGACCTCGAAACGAAGATCGCGCGCGCGCACGCGCCGCGCGAAGAGAGCGAGGATTTCACCAAGTCGGCCACGGTGTGGACGCGCGCCGATTTCGACAAGAAGGCGCCGGGACTCGATTGGCAGGCCTATTTCGCGTCATCCAACCTCGGCAAGGCGGGCAAGTTCGCCGCCTATCACCCCGCCGCCATCACGCGCCTGTCGAAACTGGTCGCAAGCGAGCCGCTCGACGCCTGGAAAGACTGGCTCGCCTTCCATCAGATCAACATGCACACCGATGTGCTGCCGACGAAACTCGATCAGGCGCATTTCGCCTTTTACGGTACGACCTTGTCAGGGACGCCCGAACAGCGCAGCCGCGACAAGCGTGCGCTGGCGGCGTTGAACCAGTATCTCGGCGACGCCGTGGGCAAGGCCTATGCCGATAAATATTTCCCTGCCGCGGCAAAGGCCGAAGTCGGCGACATGGTCGAAGGGATCAAGACCGCCTTTGCCAAGCGCGTCGAAACGATCGACTGGATGGCACCCGAAACGAAAAAGGAAGCGATCAAGAAGGTCGAGACCATCGTCGTCGGGGTCGGCTACCCCGATACATGGCGTGACTATGGGCGTTTCAACGTGGGGAACAGCGCTTATGCCAATGCCGTCGCGGGCGAAAAGGCCGAAACCGCGCACCAGCTTGCCAAGATCGGCAAGCCGATGGACCGCGACGAATGGTGGATGACGCCGCAGACGGTCAACGCGATCAACCTGCCCGTGCAGAACGCGCTGAACTTCCCCGCCGCCATCCTTCAGCCGCCCTTCTTTAACCCCAAAGCCGATCCCGCGTATAATTACGGTGCGATCGGCGCGGTTATCGGCCACGAAATCAGCCACAGCTTTGACAATAATGGCGCGGCCTTCGATTCGACCGGCGCGCTGCGCAACTGGTGGACCGACGCCGACCTCCGGAAGTTCGAGGAAGCAGGCCAGGCGCTCGCCGAGCAATATGACCAGTACAAGCCGTTCCCCGACCTCGCGATCAACGGCAAGCTGACGCTGGGCGAAAATATCGCCGACGTTGCCGGGCTGCAGGCGGCCTATGACGCCTATCGCGCGTCGCTGGGCGGCAAGGAGGCGCCGGTCATCGACGGCTTCACCGGCGACCAGCGTTTCTTCATCGCCTTTGCGCAGACCTGGGCAACAAAGATGCGCGACGCCGCGCTGCGCCAGCGCGTTGCGACCGACGGCCACGCGCCGGGTATGTATCGCGCGCTGACGGTCCGAAACCTCGACGCCTGGTACAAGGCGTTCGACGTCAAGCCGACCGACAAGCTGTATCTGCCGCCCGAAAAGCGCGTCCGCGTCTGGGGTTGATTTAGCGAAGGGGCGGGGCGGTCAATCCGCTCCGCCCTTTTCCTTTCCGCCCTCAGGTCGGTCCTTGCGGATCAGGTAGCGATAGACGCCGACGCAGTTGATCGCGAGCAGCGCGATATTCTGCCATCCGATGCCTTCGCTGTCGTCCTGAAGAAAACCCCATGCGATGAGCGCGATGCTGCTCGTCACGAACACGACAAACGCCCACCCGGTCCATCGCCGACCGAGGTTGAGCGAGACGATGAGCGCGGCGAACGTCGCCGCCCCGGCGCCATAATATTGCAGCGCGTCGAGGATGGTCTGGTTCACAGCGCGCCCGCGATGGTGAGGATGCCGGCACCCGCCAGCAGCAGCCACATGGGGTGGCGCAGTCGAAGATACGCAGCATTGACCAACCCGGTTCCGAGCCAACCGCCGCCGATGAGCAAGACGAGTCCACGCGGTGTTGCCGGCCACGCCACCGCGGCCGCGCACAGCAGCATGAGCACCGCCGTCGCGTGCCACGCAAATCGTGCCGCGCGGACCGCAAAGCCCTGGGGCTCCAAGCCAGCCAGAAGCGGCGCCAGCAGGCGGCGCTCACCGATAAGCGAATGGACCAGCGCGGCCGCCACCATCGCGGCGGCGGCCAGCGCGGTCAGCGTCATGCACCCGCGCCGATCAGTTCGCGGCCGATGAGCATGCGGCGAATTTCGTTCGTGCCCGCGCCGATATCGAGCAGCTTGGCGTCGCGCCAATAGCGTTCGACCGGCCAATCCTTCGTATAGCCCGCGCCGCCGAGCGCCTGGATCGCTTCGCCTGCGACCTTCACCGCGCTCTCGCTGGCGAGCAGGATGGCGCCCGCCGCATCGAAGCGCGTCGTCTGGCCGGCGTCGCACGCCTTGGCGACGTTATAGACATAGGAGCGCGCCGAATTGAGCGCGACATACATGTCGGCGACCTTCGCCTGCATCAGCTGGAACGAGCCGATCGGCTTGCCGAACTGCTTGCGCTCGCGGACATAGGGAATGACCGTGTCGAGGCACGCCTGCATGATGCCGAGCTGGAGCCCCGCGAGTACCACGCGTTCATAGTCGAGCCCCGACATCAGCACGCCGACACCGCCATTTTCGGGGCCCATCACCTGGTCATCAGACACTTCGCAATCGGTGAAGACCAGCTCGGCCGTGGGCGAACCGCGCATGCCGACCTTGTCGATTTTCTGGCCGATACTGAAGCCCGGCATATCCTTTTCGATCAGGAAGGCGGTAATCCCGCGCGATCCCGCTTCGGGCGAGGTCTTGGCATAGACGACCAGCGTGTCGGCGCAGGTTGCATTGGTGATCCAGAACTTGGTTCCGTTGAGGACGTAGCCGCCCTGAACCTTGTCGGCCTTCAGCTTCATCGACACGACGTCGCTGCCCGCGCCAGCCTCCGACATGGCGAGGCTGCCGACATGCTCGCCCGAAATGAGCCTGGGCAGATATTTCGCCTTCTGCTCGGGATTGGCCCAGCGGCGGATCTGGTTGACGCAGAGGTTCGAATGCGCGCCATAGGAGAGGCCGATCGCGGCGCTCGCGCGGCTCACTTCCTCGACCGCGATCACATGTTCGAGATAGCCGAGCCCGAGCCCGCCGAACTCTTCGTCGACGGTAATGCCGTGCAGGCCAAGGGCCCCCATCTGCGTCCAGAGTTCGTCGCGCGGGAACCAGTCCTCGGCGTCCGCCTTCGCCGCGAGCGGCGCAATCTGCTCGTCGGCAAACCGGGCGGTCGTTTCGCGAATCATTTCGGCGGTTTCGCCAAGCGCAAAGTCGAAATCGGGGGTGGCGCGCATATTGTCCTCTTTATCTGGTTTCAAATGCGACTAGCAGGCTAGCCGGAGGAGTTGAAGGGGACACAAGAATGGCTTGCATGTCGAAAAGTCCATACAGCTTGCCTGTCACCCGCATGCACGGCAAGGGCAAGGCATGACCGATACGTTGACCCATCTCGACCGGCTCGAGGCCGAGAGCATTCACATCATGCGCGAAGTGATGGCCGACGCGGCAAAGCCCGTGATGCTTTATTCTGTCGGCAAGGACAGCGCGGTGATGCTGCACCTTGCCCGCAAGGCCTTTTATCCCTCGCCGCCGCCGTTTCCGCTTTTGCATGTGGATACGACGTGGAAGTTCAAGGCGATGTACGAGCTGCGCGACCGCATGGCGGCCGAGAGCGGGATGGAGCTGATCGTCTATCAGAACCCCGACGCGAAGGCGCGCGGGATCAACCCGTTCGATCACGGCCCGCTGCATACCGACATGTGGAAGACCGAGGGGCTCAAGCAGGCGCTCGACCTTCACGGCTTCGACGTCGCCTTTGGCGGCGCGCGGCGCGACGAGGAAAAGAGCCGGGCGAAGGAGCGCATCTTTTCCTTTCGCACCGCGAGCCACGGGTGGGACCCGAAGAAGCAGCGGCCCGAGCTGTGGAACCTCTACAATGCCCGCAAAGCGAAGGGGGAGAGCATCCGCGTCTTCCCGATATCGAACTGGACCGAGCTCGACATCTGGCAATATATCGCGCGCGAGAATATCCCCATCGTGCCCCTCTATTTCGCCGCGCTGCGCCCTACCGTCGAGCGCGACGGCCTGTTGCTGATGGTCGACGACGCGCGCTTCCCGCTCAATGAGGGCGAGGTTCCGGTCGAGCGCTCGGTACGCTTCCGCACGCTTGGCTGTTACCCGCTGACCGGCGCGGTCGAGAGTGAGGCGGCGACGCTCTCCGAAGTCATCCAGGAGATGCTGCTCACCACCACGAGCGAACGGCAGGGGCGCATCATCGACAAGGATGGCGGCGATGCGTCGATGGAGAAGAAGAAGCAGGAGGGGTATTTCTGATGACCGACCCCATCTATGTCACCGATGCCCTGATCGCCGAGGATATCGACGCCTATCTCGCGCGGCACGAACAGAAGTCGCTGCTGCGGTTCATCACCTGTGGCAGCGTCGATGACGGCAAATCGACGTTGATCGGGCGGCTGCTCTACGACAGCAAGATGATCTTCGAGGACCAGCTCGCGGCGCTCGAGGCGGACAGCAAGCGCGTCGGCACGCAGGGGCAGGAGATCGATTTCGCGCTGCTCGTCGACGGCCTTGCCGCCGAACGCGAGCAGGGGATCACGATCGACGTCGCCTATCGCTTTTTCACGACCGAGAAGCGCAAGTTCATCGTCGCCGACACGCCGGGGCACGAGCAATATACGCGCAACATGGTCACCGGCGCGTCGACCGCCGACCTTGCGGTCATCCTGATCGACGCGCGCAAGGGCGTGCTGACCCAGACGCGGCGGCACAGCTTTCTCGCGCACCTGCTGGGCATTCGGCACATTGTGCTCGCGGTGAACAAGATGGACCTCGTCGGCTATGACAAGACGGTCTTCGAGCGCATTCTGCTGAGCTATCGCAGTTTTGCGAGCGAGATCGGGATTACCGATTTCACCGCGATCCCGATTTCGGGCTTCAAGGGCGACAATATTACCGCGCTCTCGTCCAACACGCCCTGGTACAAGGGGCCGACGCTGGTCGAGCATCTGGAAGGTGTCGAAGTTGCCGCGCAGCGTGACGTAAATTCCAATTTTCGCTTTCCGGTTCAATGGGTTAATCGCCCAAACCTTGATTTTAGAGGCTTTTCGGGGCAGATCGCGGGCGGGTCGGTCAAGCCGGGCGATGCCGTGCGCGTCCTCCCCAGCGGCAAGCAAACGACGATCGAGCGCATCGTGACCCTCGGCGGGGACCTCGATGAAGCGGTCGCGGGCCAGTCGGTGACGCTGACCTTTGCCGACGAGGTCGATTGCTCGCGCGGCGATGTCATCGCGGCAGCAGACAATCCTCCGCAGGCGGCCGACCAGTTCGAGGCGACGCTGGTGTGGATGGCCGACGAGGCGATGATCCCCGGACGCGCCTATTGGCTGAAGCTCGCGACGCAGAGCGTTTCGGCGACGGTGCAGGCGCCGAAGTACGAGATCAACGTCAACACGCTCGATCACCTGGCGGCGAAGACGCTCGAGCTGAACGGCATCGGCGTCGTCGAGGTGACGACCGACAAGCCGATCGTCTTTGAATCCTATGCCGACAACCATATGCTCGGCGGTTTCATTCTGATCGACAAGATCACCAACGCGACGGTCGCGGCGGGCATGCTGCACTTCAGCCTACGCCGCGCGCAGAATGTCCATTGGCAGGCGAGCGACATCAGCCGCGAGATGCGCGCCGACATGAAGAACCAGAAGCCCGCCTTGCTCTGGTTTACCGGATTGTCGGGGTCGGGAAAATCGACGATTGCCAACCTTGTCGAGAAAAAGCTGCACCGGATGAACCGGCACAGCTTCCTGCTCGACGGCGACAATGTCCGCCACGGGCTCAACCGTGACCTGGGATTCACCGAGGCAGACCGGATCGAAAATATCCGCCGCGTCGGCGAGGTCGCCAAGCTGATGACCGACGCCGGACTCATCGTCATCACCGCCTTCATCTCGCCCTTCCGCGCCGAGCGCGAGTTGGTGCGCGCGATGCTTCCCGAGGGCGAGTTCATCGAGGTGTTCATCGACACCCCGCTCGAGGAAGCCGAACGCCGCGATGTGAAGGGCCTTTACAAGAAGGCGCGCGCCGGACAGCTCAAGAACTTCACCGGCATCGACAGCCCCTATGAGGTTCCCGAAAGCCCCGAGATCCGCATCGACACCACGGCCATCACGCCCGACGAAGCCGCGGACCTGATCATCGACCGGTTGCTGGGATAGGCGCGATGGGGGAGAGCGACGAGCAACTGGCCGAACGGCTGGCGCGGCAAGCAGGACAAATCCTGCTCGATCTGCGCGCGCGCGGCGATCTCGACGGCAAGGCGCTCGGCAAGGCGGGGGATGAGCAGGCCAATGCCATGCTGTGCCGCGAACTGCGCGCCGCGCGACCCGGCGACGCGCTTTTGTCCGAAGAGGAGAAGGACAATGTCGCGCGCTGCGCGCAAAGCCGCGTGTGGATCGTCGATCCGCTCGACGGCACGCGCGAATATGGCGAGGGGCGCAGCGACTGGGCGGTGCATGTCGCGCTCGCAATCGACGGCGTCGCCGCCGTCGGCGCGGTCGCGCTGCCGGGCCTCGGGTTGACATTGACATCGGGTGCGCCGCCCGCGCTCCAGCCCGCGAACAATCCGCCCAAAATGCTCGTCAGCCGGACGCGCCCCGCCGCCGAAGCGGTGTTCGTCGCCGAGCGGATCGGCGCCGAACTGCTCGCCATGGGATCGGCGGGCGCAAAGGCAATGGCAGTGGTGCTTGGGCAGGCCGACATCTATCTCCACACCGGCGGCCAATATGAATGGGACAATTGCGCGCCGGTCGCGGTCGCTCAGGCCGCGGGCCTCCACGTCAGCCGCGCCGACGGAGCGCCGCTGCGATACAACAACCGCGACACCTATCTGCCCGACCTGCTGATTTGCCGGAAGGAACTGGCGCATGAGGTGCTGCGCATCGCGGGTGAATATCGCCCCGCTTCTTGATCGTCATCCCGGCGAAGGCCGGGATCTCCTCCTAGCGGATCGGCGCACCGGCGAGATCCCGGCCTTCGCCGGGATGACAAGATCGGGTGTTACGCTCCAACCTGTCGGTATTTTTCGAGCCTGGGCGATTGCCTCCACCGTCCCACCATCCTATTCCGTTTCATCGAGAAACCGAACATGGGAGACGCACGATGACCGACTTGCCCGACACCAACCTTGTCATGCTGACGCTGGTGAAGCCCGAGGGCGAGCTCGAGGTGTTCTTCGAGCGTCGCCCGATGCCAACGCCCAAGCCGCACGAGGTGCTGGTGAAGGTGCAGGCTACGCCGATCAACCCGTCGGACCTTGGCCTGCTGTTCGGCGGCGCGGATATGTCGACCGCGCGTGCCTCGACGCGCGACGGGCTCCCCGTCATTACCGCCGACGTGCCGCCGCCCGGCATGCGCGCGATGTCTGGACGCATCGGCGAGGCGCTGCCGATCGGAAATGAAGGAAGCGGCGTGGTTGTCGCCGCGGGCGACTCGCCCGAAGCGCAGGCGCTGCTCGGAAAGACCGTCGCGATGCTGGGCGGGGAAATCTATGCCGAATATCGCTGCCTCCCCGTCGGCATGTGCCTGCCGCTGCCCGACGGCACCGATCCTGCAGACGGCGCGTCTTGCTTCGTCAATCCGCTGACCTCGCAAGCCTTTGTCGAGACGATGCGGATGGAAGGGCATAGCGCGATCGTCCATACCGCTGCGGCCTCGAACCTGGGCCAGATGCTCGTGAAGATTTGCGCGGCGGACGGCGTGCCGCTCGTCAACATCGTGCGCAGCGAAGCGCAGGTAAAGCTGCTCAAGGATCTGGGCGCCGAGCATATCGTCAACAGCAGTGACGATGATTTCCAGGACAAGCTGATCGCGGCGATCGTCGAAACGGGCGCAACACTGGGCTTTGACGCGATTGGCGGCGGCAAGCTTGCGGGCCAGATACTGGCGGCGATGGAGGTCGCGGCGGTCAAGCGCATGGCGACCTACAGCCGCTACGGCTCGGATACGTTCAAACAGGTCTATATCTATGGCGCGCTCGACCTCGGCCCGACGATCCTCAATCGGAGTTTCGGCCTGACCTGGTCGCTGTCGGGATTCCTGCTGACGCCGTTCCTGCAAAAGGCCGGTGCCGAAGTCGTCGGTCGTCTGCGCCAGCGCGTTGTCGACGAGCTCACCACGACCTTCAAGAGCCACTACAGCCACGACATCTCGCTGACCGAGGCGCTCGATCTGGAAGTGGCGCATGCGTACAATGCCAAGCGGACGGGCGAGAAATATCTGATCCGGCCCAATGGGTCCTGACCCTAGGCGCGGCTTGCCGACGATCAGGTGCAATCGCGGCGACGAAGCTGCTGTATTTCCCATCGGCCGCGCAGGCGTGCAAAGGGTTCGGGGATGCGCGCGTCGAGCCGTTCGACGCGCTTCATCCGGTCGGTACGGAAATGGCGGAAAGCATCGCGCAATTCGCAGTGCGCGGCAACGATGCGGATATCGTCCTGATAGCCGATAATGATCGGCCACAGGATGCGCTCGGTCGCGCGGCCTTCGACATCGACGTAGGAAACGCCAATTTTCCGGCGGTCGCGGATCGCCGTGCGGATAATCGAAACCTCGGCGCCATCGAGCACATGCTTGCGAAAGGCGAGCGGCGCTATCGCCGGCTCGATGATCGCAGTGCGCAGATGGTCCGGCACCGCCGCCGACAGCTTGGCGACCAGATTGCGCGCACCGCGTGCAAGAGCATCGTCTCCGCGCTGCGCTACCCATGCAGCGCCGAGCGCCGCCGCTTCGAGTTCGTCGACGGTAAGCATCAGCGGCGGCATGTCATATTCGCTGTCGATGACATATCCGGTTCCCGCCTCGCCGCGGACCGGCACGCGCTGCGCGAGCAGTTCGGCCATGTCGCGGTAAAGCGTGCGCAGCGATACCTCGAATTGTGCGGCGAGCTCATGGCCCGCGACCGGTCGTCGGGCAGTGCGCAGCGCCTGGATGATACCGAAAAGTCGTTCGGTGCGTCGCATGAACCGACCCTAGCTTGTCACTACTGACATCATGCTGTCAGCAGACGCGTGATAGCGCAGATTCACCCAGTTGGAAAAGCAAGGAGAAGACGCGTGACGACATTATTCGGATGGGGTGCGATGTTCGGCTGCCAGAGTCCGAGCCCTTTTGTGATCAAGGCCGATGTCCAGCTCCAGATGCTTGGCGTCCCCTTCGACCGGGAAATCGCCGATCTCGACGCGGTGCCGAAGCACAAGGCGCCTTATGTCGAGGATGAAGGGCGGATCATCGAGGATTCGACTTTCATCCGCTGGCATTTCGAGGCGAAACTCGGCGCCGATCTCGATCATGGATTGACCGCCGAGCAGCGCGCAATCGCCTGGGCCACTGAACGGATGTTCGAGGACCGGCTGGCGTCGATCATGGGACATGAGCGCTGGCTCGAAAGCGACAATTTCGAACGCGGCCCGGCTTTGTTCTTTGCGGCGATTCCCGAGCCTATGCGCGCAGGGGTCATTGCCGACACGCTTGATCGGATACGCACCGGGTATGAGATCAGCGGGATCGGGCGGCACAGCCGCGCAGAACGGATGCAGCTGGCGCAACGCGACATCGAGATGGCGGCGGCACTGCTGGGCGACAAACCATATTTCCTTGCCGACAGGGCGACCGCGCTCGACGGTATCGCCTATGGCGTGTTGACGGCCTGTGCATCGCCGGTTTTCGACAGTCCGCTGCGCGACATGGTGGCGACTTTTCCGAACCTGACGGATTATTTCGAGCGGATGGAAAAGCGCTTTTTCAACCCCAATCGCTGGCCGTCGATGACGGCGGCTGCCGAAGCGGCCTGACGTACGCGTGATTCGATGGCCGACGGGGCCGTTGCGCCCCGCCGGTTCTATCGCTTCATGCACTGCCGCGCATCGTCGCGCTTGTACTCGCTGCAGTTCCACAGCGCCTTTTCGAACCCCGCCTTGTCGTCGCGCAGGTAGGAAAAGCTCATCGCGTTGCGTTGCATGTCGGACATGGCGTCGCTCTCGGGCTTGAGCATCGGGTTGGTCCAACCCATGAACTTGCAATAGGGGCGCTCGCCGCAGAGGCGGAGCGCGGTGGTGACGAAGCTTTCGGCGGTCGCGCGGCGGTCGAGCTGGACATAGATGGTGTCGCGGTCGCCGCTTGCGCCGGATCGCGTTGCGACGCGCGGCTCGCCCACTTCGGCGGGCGCGTCATTGCTTGCAAGGCCCGAGGGAAGGCCCAGCGCGGCGGCGTGCAGCGGCGACAGGGCGGCGAGCTTGGCCACGGCGCCGTCATTACCCGATACGACGCCGCGAAAGGCGCCGGGTGTCCCCCAGAAGCCGGGCCAGCGAAAGAAAAGATGCGTGCCGTCGATGGCGATTTTTTCGAAACTGTCGCTCCAGTAAGGGCGCACCCAGTCGGTATGATAATGCGTCGCGAGGCCAACCGGCGCATAGGTGGCCCCCGAAAGCATCGCCTCGGCATTGGCCTGCGCGCGTGCCCACGCCGCCGCCGAATTACGCCGTGACAGCGCCCCATCGCAGGTGAAAGTGAATTGGCAGCCGGTCGTCCGCTCTGAACCCTGAAACACGACACCACAGATCGACTTGGGAAAGGCAGGATGCCGCGCGCGGTTGATCACGACCTGACCGACCGCTTGCTGACCGCGCGCATCGTCGCCCGCTTCGTAAAGCATCGCCGCGGCGAGGCAGTCGCGGGCGCGGGCGCGTCCATCACCATTTCCTGAATAGCGGAACGGCGCGGGGGCGACCAAACCCGTCGTGACGAAGGGGATGCGCGCATTGGCGGCGCGCGCGTCCTCCTCGGCTATCGGCGCCAGTTCCATCGCCGGCACTTCGGGCACGACGTCCGGCGGCGGAGCGACGGGGTGAGGCCGGGCGAGCTGGCCGGGGCCGCGTTGGTTGTCGCTCGCATGAAGGACAGCCACGATCGCCGCGACGGCGATCAGGACGAACAGCCAGCCCGTCCCGTCGCGCCAAAGCGGCAACGCCTCTGTGGCATCGCTGCGCATGGACCGGGGCTTCAGATTTCCGGCAGGAAGTCGGGCACCGACAGATAGCGTTCGCCGGTGTCATAGTTGAAGCCGAGCACGCGGCTGCCCGGCGGAAGCTCGGCAAGCTTTTGCTGGATCGCGGCCAGCGTCGCGCCCGAAGAAATGCCGACGAGCATGCCTTCCTCGGTGGCCGCACGGCGCGCCATGTTCTTGGCGTCGGCGGCGTCGACCTTGATCACCCCGTCAAGCAAGTCGGTATGGAGGTTGCGCGGGATGAAGCCCGCGCCAATGCCCTGGATCGGGTGCGGAGCGGGCTGCCCGCCCGAAATGACGGGCGACGCGACAGGCTCGACGGCAAAGACCTTCAGGTTGGGCCAATGTTCCTTGAGGAACTGGGCGCAGCCGGTGATGTGGCCGCCGGTCCCGACCCCGGTGATCAGTGCGTCGATCGGGCTGTCCTTGAAATCGGCGAGAATTTCGGGCGCGGTCGTGCGCAAGTGGACGTCGATATTGGCTTCATTTTCGAACTGCTGCGGCATCCACGCACCGGGGGTCGTCTCGACAAGCTCGATCGCGCGCTCGATGGCGCCCTTCATCCCCTTTTCACGCGGGGTGAGGTCGAAGGTCGCGCCATAGGCGAGCATCAGACGGCGGCGTTCGAGCGACATGCTTTCGGGCATGACAAGGATGAGCTTATAGCCCTTCACGGCCGCGGCCATCGCAAGGCCGATGCCGGTGTTGCCCGACGTCGGTTCGACGATGGTGCCGCCTTCCTTCAGGCTGCCGTCGCGCTCGGCCGCCTCGATCATCGCAAGGCCGATGCGGTCCTTGATCGAGCCGCCGGGATTGCTGCGTTCGGACTTCACCCAGACTTCGGCGTCGGGGAAGAGTTTCGTCATGCGGATGTGCGGCGTGTTGCCGATGGTGTCGAGGATCGAATTGGCTTTCATGTCGTCGGTCCTGTCTTGAATTGCGGTTCGAAAGTACGCGCCCGGCGCAGCTCGGGGAAGAGCCATGACCATAGCGCGGTGACGCCAATCGCGCCAGCGCCGCCGATGACGACTGCGCCAACCGGGCCAAGCACCGCCGCCATTGCACCGGCGCGCATTTCGCCCAGTTCGTTCGATGCCGAGATCGCAAGACCCGACGCCGCGCTGACGCGCCCGCGCATCGCATCGGGGGTGTTGAGCTGGATCAGCGTGCCGCGCACAAAGACCGAGAACATGTCGGCCGCCCCCATGATCGCGAGCAGCGCGAGCGACAGGAAGAAATTGGTCGAGAGGCCGAAGCCCACCGTCACCGCGCCGAAGACGGCGACCGCCCACAGCATCTTGACCCCGACATTCCGTTCGATCGGACGGAACGAGAGGCCGATCGCGACCGCGGCGGCGCCGAGCGCGGGAGCAGCGCGCAGGAAGCCCAGTCCTTCCGACCCCGTTTGCAGGATGTCGCGCGCATAGACCGGCAGCATCGCGGTCGCGCCTGCCAGGATCACCGCGAACAGGTCGAGCGTGATCGTGCCGAGGAGGAAGCGATCGAACCAGACAAAGCGCAGCCCGTCGACCATCTCGCGCAAGGGATGGCGGCGCACCTCTGCCGGCGGCGGCAGAACCGGTCGCACGCGGCTGATCAAAAAGGCCGAAACGCCGAGGAATACGGCCGAAAAAACATAGACCGACGTCGGGCTGGCGGCATAGAGCAAACCGCCCGCTGCGGGACCGATGACCGATGCCGACTGCCATGCAATGCTCCCCATTGCAATTGCTCGCGGCAGGACGTTGGCGGGCACGATGTTCGGCGCAATCGCGCTCATGGCCGGCCCCGAAAAGACGCGCGCAACGCCGTGCAGTGCGGCGAGAGTGAACAGGAGTGGCAGCGTGAGCGCGTCGATCCAGGTGAACCAGCCGAGCGCCGCTGCAATCAGCAGATCGATGAGGTTCGAGAAAATGGCGACGCTGCGCCGCTCGAACCGGTCGGCGGCCCATCCGGCGACGGGGGTGAGGATGGCGAGCGGGACGAACTGGACGAGCCCGAGCAGCCCGAGCTGGAACGACGCCTCCTTGATCGACATGCCATAGTCGGTGCGCGCGGTGTCATAGAGCTGGTAGCCGATGACGACGACCATCGCGATCGTCGCCATCACGGCGGTGAAACGCGCGAACCAATAATAGCGATAGTCGCGAAATCGCAGCGGGGAAGGGGGCGGGCCGACCGGGGCCGGCAGCACCGGGTCATAGCCTTCCGAAGGGGGGAGAGTCGCCATCGCGCCCTCCCGTAACCGGCATTTCTGTTCTGTCCAGTATCGAATGGACTGTCGTTCGTCGATTTATTGCTGCCACGGCGCCGGTCGGGTGGCAGATGTGCCGGCAGGTCCGGGTAAAGGGAGGATCCAGAATGGCACGGAATTTCAAACGATTGGGGCAAGTCGCGCTCGCAGCGTCGTTGCTTGCGCTGGGCGCGTGCGATGCGGCGTCGGACAAGCCAGCAGCGACGGCCAATGGCAAGAGCTGGAATGCGTTTCGCGATACCTTCCTTAAAGGCTATTTTCCGCTCAACCCGACCTTCGCCGTCTATCAGGGCAAGCATGAATTTGACGGCAGGCTGCCCGACTGGTCGCCCGAAGGGTTGGAGGAGCAAGCCGCCTTCCTTGAACAGGCGATCGCCGACGCCAAGGCGTTCGATGGCCCGTTGACCGACGCCGAACGCTTCGAGCGCAACTATCTGATCAAGGTTGCAGAGGGGCAGCTCTTCTTCCTCCGCGATACGGATTTCGCGAAAAAGAACCCCGCCTTCTACGACGGCGCGCTCGACCCCAACGTCTATATCGCGCGGCCCTATGGCGATGCCGAAACGCGGATGAAGGCGTTCATCGCTTATGCCGAGAATGTCCCGGCGGCGGCGGCGCAGATCAAGGCGAATCTCGAGCTTCCGCTGCCCGCGACCTTCGTCAGATATGGCGCGGCGGGCTTCGGGGGCTTTGCCGATTATTATACCGGCGACGCCAAGGCGGCCTTTGCCGAGGTCAAGGATGAAGCGCTCCAGCAGCGGTTCGACGAAGCGGCGGCCAAGGCCGCGGCGGCGATGAAGGATCTGGCGAACCATATCCAGTCGCAGCCGGGAACGCCGGGCGGTTTCGCGATTGGCGCCGAACGATTTTCGAAGATGCTTCTGACCAACGAGGGCGTCGACACCTCGCTCGAAGAACTCGAAGCGATCGGCCGCGCCGATCTCAGGCGCAATCAGGACGCGTTAAAGGCGGCTTGCGCAAGATATGCCGCCGGACAGACGATCATCGACTGCATGAAAAGGATGGCAAGCAACAAGCCCGCCGACGGACCGGTTGCCGAGGCGCGGCGCCAATTGCCGATGCTGCGCGCGTTTCTCGTCGAGAAAGACCTGGTGTCCATCCCTGGCACCGAGGAGGCGCAGGTGCAGGAATCGCCGCCCTATAACCGCCAGAACAGCGCATATATCGATATTCCCGGTCCCTATGAAACGGCACTTCCGTCGGTCTATTATATCTCGCCGCCCGACCCGTCATGGGACCGGCAGACGCAACTCGACTTCGTGCCTGGAACGAAAGACCTGATGTTCACCTCGGTCCACGAGATATGGCCGGGCCATTTCCTCCACGCACTCCACTCCAACCGTGCCGAAAGCATCTTCGGCAAGCTGTTCGTCGGCTATGCCTTCGCCGAGGGCTGGGCGCATTACACCGAGGAGATGATGTGGGAAGCGGGACTCGGTGACGGCGATCCCGAAATGCACATCGGGCAGTTGTCGAACGCGTTGCTGCGCAACTGCCGCTATCTGTCGGCGATCGGCCTGCACACCCAGGGCATGACGGTCGAACAGAGCGAGCAGCTGTTCAAGGAAGAATGTTTCCAGGACGAAGGCAATGCGCGCCAGCAGGCGGCGCGCGGGACTTATGACCCGCTCTACCTCAACTATACACTGGGCAAGCTGATGATCCGCAAGCTGCGCGAGGATTGGACGAAAGGCGACCGGACGAAGTGGAAGGCGTTCCACGACGAATTCCTGTCCTATGGTGGTCCGCCGATCCCGATGGTGCGCGCGGCAATGATGAAGGAAGATGCACCGCGCGCGGTCTTCTGACCGGCGCGCCGGTCAAGCCGCCGGCGCGCGCAGCCGCGCGATAAAGAAACCGTCGAGCCCGCCCTCTTTGGCCAGCAAGCCCGGGAGGGTGCGGACATAGCCCGATGCGTCGGGCGCGATATCGCCGGGGAGTTCTTCCGCGCGCGCGGAAACGACTTCCCAATCTGCATGCGTCGCCAGAAAGGCCGCCACCTGATCCTCGCCCTCGGCCCTTTCGAGCGAGCAGGTTGCATAAACGAGCGTCCCGCCCGGTTTGAGCCACTTTGCGGCGCGTGCGAGCAATTCGGACTGGAGCGCCGCCATTTCGGCTATCTGGCGCGATTCGATGCGGTGCAGGACGTCGGGATGGCGCCGGAATATGCCGGTCGCCGAACAGGGGGCATCGAGGAGCACGGCGTCCACCGGCGCCTCGGGCTGCCAGTTGCGAATATCGCCCTGGACGATCGTTGCAGACAGACCGGTTCGCGACAGATTCTGTTCGAGCCGACCGAGGCGCTTGGCGCTCGAATCGACGGCGGTAACAGCCCACCCCGCAGCCGCAAGCTGCATCGTCTTGCCACCGGGGGCGGCGCAGAGGTCGAGGATGGTCCGCCCATGCCCTTCGCCGAGCAGGCGCACCGGCAAGCTCGCGGCGAGATCCTGGACCCACCAGCCGCCTTCGCCGTATCCGGGGAGCGTATCCACGGCATTTCCACGGTCCAGGCGCCGGTGTCGGGGCGCGAGCGCGGTAGCCTCTGGCCATTGGTCGGCATCGGGTTCGTTCGCGAAACTGAGGTCGAGCGGCGGCGCGGCGCTCCAGCTTTCCGACGCTGCGGCAACCATCGTGTCGCCCCACTGGGCGCGCCAGCGCTCCTCGACAGGAGCGGGAAGGCGCGCCGATACCGGAAGCACCCATTGCTCTTGCTGGGCACGAGAAAGTATCGCGTGGACGAGCCGTCGCGGCCCTCCGTCGACGAGCGGCAGCGCGGTCGAGACGACGGCGTGTCCCGGCGTTTTGAGCACCAGAAGCTGGGCAAGCGCGAGGCGCAGCACGGCGCGGGACTTGACGTCGTCGGGCAGCGGTTGCGCCGTTGCGCCATCGATCAGCGCATCGATTTCGGCCATCCAGCGTAGCGTTTCGGACACGATGGCGACGCCAAAGGCGCGATCGGCGGGAGGCAAGCCCTGCATCGCCGCATGGGCCGCAACGTCGAGCGGATCACCACGACGCAAGATGGCGTCGAGGAGGCGGAGCGCGGCTCGCCGGACCGCCGTACCCGGCGGCTCGCCGTTTGGCCGACGGCGCGGGCGGCGGCGATTGTCAGCCACGACGGGGGAACGGACGGTTGGCGCGGTGCATCGAAACTCCTATATCGATCAGGCTATGGCAAAGGACAAAGACACCATCGGCGGAACGCCGCGTGCGCAGACGCGACCGCCCCATGTGAAGCCGCCGACCGACTGGGTCAACTCGGCGATCCCCGAACCCGCGGCGTGCGAAGCGATTGCAGCCGAGGATCAGCCGGGAGGCCGCAATCCTGTCCGCTATGGCGACTGGGAGCTCAAGGGCATCGCCATCGACTTTTAGACGCATTGGACCGCGCGTACGAAAATGGCGCGCGAGCACCCGTGCCCGCGCGCCACTCGAATCGATGTTGAACCCGCGCTTAGACTTGCGGGGCTTCGGTAACCTGCGGCATCTTGCCTGCGGCGACCTGCGCCGCAAAGACTTCGCGCATCAGCTGAAGCGAGAAAAGATGTGCGAAGATCAGCGGCATGATGCCGTTCTGGACCATCTTGCGCATCACGTCGCCGCGCAGTTCACGCAGCTTGTTCTCGTCGATCATCTGAAAACCGCGATAGATGAAGGGCTTGTCCGAATTTTCGGGCTGAATGCTGACTTCGCCGTCCATCAGCAAGTCGGCCTTTTTCAGCTCTTCGACGAACATGGTCGTCCGCTGGCCTGCCTCTTCGAACTGCTGACAGAATTGGAGCACGGCGTTGACCGCTTCCGACGGCTTGCCGTCGACGAAAAGCGCGTCGCCTTCGTCACCCTTTGCAATCGCGCCCGACGTGGGGTCGAAGCACAGCGAGAGTTCGTCGGAATCGGGGCGCAGCCGTGCAAGGAGGAAGGGGTAGCGGCGGATATAGGCGGGGACATAGACCGGGTTCTTGAGCTTGCCTTCGTCGTCGACAAAGGTGTTCACGCCCTCGTTCAGGCCCATCAGCGCCAGCGGCACAGGCTTGTCGCCAGCCGAAAAGACGATGGGGTAAAAGCGGCTTGCCGCGACAAATTCGTCCGACGTCAGCGGCACGGCGTGCTGTTTGACAAGAAAATCCGCCTTTTCAAGGCCGCGCGCGCGAAAATCGGCGTGGTCGACGCTCGAAAGCGGTTCGAGGTCGTTGTAAAACAGCGGCAAAGCATTTTCGGGCGCAGTGGCCATGATCGAACTCCGATAAAGGTCCCGCGCATTCGGGACAAAATGATGATGCAGCGCCTTATTGGCACGCGTCCCGCGGCGCAAGGGGCGATGCTCCGAATCGCGGGGTCAATCAGGCAATCAGCTTGCCCGGATTGAACAACCCCCGGGGGTCGAGTCCCGCCTTGATTCCGCGCAGCGCCGCCAGCCGCGCCGGGCTGTCGAGTTCGGCGAGCAGGTCGCGCTTCATCTGGCCGATGCCATGCTCGGCCGAGATCGACCCGCCGAGTTCGAGGACATGCCGATAGACAAGGCGGCTCACGGCTTCGCCATTCGCTGCCAGCCATTGCACCGCGTCGACATCGGGCGGCGGTTTGACGTGGTGATGGACATTGCCGTCGCCCAAATGGCCGAACGACATGGCGCGCGCGCCGGGAAATTCTGCGACGAGGCGGTGGGGGTTCTCCGCGATAAAGGCCGGCATAAGGTCGACCGGCACGCTGATGTCATGTTGCAGCGCGGGGCCGTTGGCGCGCTCCGCCTCTGAAATCGAGTCGCGAATCCGCCAGAACTCCTCGCTTTCGCGTTCGTTTTGCGCGACGACGGCATCGTCGATCAGCTTCGCGTCGAGCGCAGCTTCCAGCCCCGCTCGAAGCGCTTCGTCGAGCGGCTCATCGTCTTCGCCAGCGAGTTCGATCAGCACATGCCACGGCGTCTTTGCATCGAGCGGCGCACGCGTCTGCGGGATGTTCCGCAACACCGATTCGATGCACGATTGGGGCATGATCTCGAACCCCTCGAGCGCCCGGCCGAGCGCCGCGTCGAGGCGACGCAACAGTTGCAGGGCTGCGTCGGGCGAAGCAATCCCCACCCATGCCGTTCGCCGCGCTGTCGCCGCCGGAACGAGCTGCAAGGTCGCGGCGGTTACGATCCCCAAGGTCCCCTCGGCGCCACAGAACAGCTGGCGCAGATCATAGCCGCGATTGTCCTTCTTGAGCGCCGCGAGGCCGTTGAAAAGACTGCCGTCCGGGAGCACTGCCTCGATACCGGCGACGAGCCCGCGCATTGTCCCGTGGCGCAGCACCTGCGTGCCGCCGGCGTTGGTCGAGACAAGCCCGCCGATCGTCGCCGACCCCTTGCCGCCCAGCGTCAACGGGAACCGCAGGCCGTGCGCAAGGGCTGCGGCATGAAAATTCTCGAGGATAACACCGGCCTCGACGACCGCGAGTTGAGCCCCGGTGTCGATTTCGCGCACCCGGTTCATCCGGCGCATGCTGACGAGGAGTTGCGCCCCCGACGCGTCGGGCGTGGCGCCGCCGACCATGCCGCTGTTGCCCCCCTGCGGAACGAGGGGAAGGCCGTATTCGGCGCAGATTTTCACGAGCGCCGCCGTTTCGTCGCTGTCGGCGGGCGAGAGCATCGCCGCGGCGGCACCGCGATACTTGCCGCGCCAGTCGGTGAGCCACGGCGACATGATGTCGGGATCGGTCGTGAAGCCCTTGGGGCCGAGCAGATCGGAAAGCGCGCGCAATGCGGCGGGAGAAGGGGTTCCGGTCATCGGCATGGCTTCGCAGCTTCGTGCTTTGGCAAATGTCGCCGCACCGGCACTTTGGGGTCTCGACAGCAATTCATTTGATGTTCAATCATCATCGCTAGGGTGGGGATGGACGAAAAGCAGCAATTCGTCCAGCGCGCACCGCTACGGGAGCCGAATGTGATCGACGAAGCCTGTAATATTTTCCCGGAATCGGCGATCCCGACATGCTGAGTCACGCCTTGGCGCTTCTCGCGGCGGCGGCGCCGACTTCCGACGTTCCGCCGCCCGCCGCCCCGCCCGAACCGATTGCGACTGCGATACCCTTGCCGCCACCAGCCGATACGCCGCAGTGGCAGATCGTCATCGACCAGCAGGTCATCATACGCGTCCCGGCGCAGCGCTCGTCTCTCAACAACTTTGCTCCCAGCTCCGCGCCAACCGTCCGGCGATACGATATGCCGATCGAATGGAAGGAGAAGAAGGGGCCGAAATGTGTGGCCATGCGCAATATTGTCGGAATGCAGGCCGCGCAGCGCGACAGCATCGACCTTATAACCCGTCAAAAACAGCGGCTTAGGGCTCACCTTAACCGCGGATGCCGTGCGCTCGATTTCTATGCCGGCTTTTACATGCAGGGTAACGAGGACGGCAATCTCTGTGCGGGACGCGACGAGCTCCACGCGCGTACGGGCGCCAAATGCGAAGTCGACAAGTTCCGGGTGATGGTCGCTGTCCCGCGCGACGACGATTAATTGCCCGCTTCGTTCGGCTTTCCTTGACTTTTCCCCGCACTTTCCCCTAGTGGCGCCCGAGTGCTGGCGGGCGTGGGACGTCGCGCTGTCATCTTTTCCGGACATGTTGACCTTATGAAATTTGCCGACCTCGGCCTATCCGACGAACTTTTGCGCGCCATAATCGAGGCGGGCTATGACACGCCAACACCGATCCAGGCGGGCGCCATCCCCTCGGTGCTGATGATGCGCGACATGATCGGCATCGCGCAGACGGGGACGGGCAAGACCGCCTCCTTCGTCCTGCCGATGATCGACATATTGGCGCACGGCCGCACCCGCGCGCTGATGCCACGCTCGCTGATCCTCGAGCCGACGCGCGAACTCGCGGCCCAGGTCGCCGAAAACTTCGAGAAATACGGAAAGTATCACAAGCTTTCGATGGCGTTGCTGATCGGCGGCGTACAGATGGGCGACCAGGTCAAGGCGCTGGAAAAGGGCGTCGACGTTCTGATCGCGACGCCGGGCCGCCTGATGGACCTGTTCGAGCGCGGCAAGATTTTGCTCACCGGCTGCAACCTTCTGGTGATCGACGAGGCCGACCGGATGCTCGACATGGGCTTCATCCCCGACATCGAGCATATCTGCACCAAGCTGCCCGCGAACCGCCAGACACTGCTCTTTTCGGCGACGATGCCGCCGCCGATCAAGAAACTCGCCGACAAGTTCCTCTCGAATCCCAAGACGATCGAGGTGGCACGCCCGGCGAGCCGCAACGAGAATATCGAGCAGTTCGTCGTCAAGACCAGCGAACGCGGCAAGCGCGACACGCTGCGCGCGCTGATCGAGGAAGAAGACGTCGGTACGGCGATCATCTTCTGCAACCGCAAGACCACGGTGCGCGAGCTGGCAAAGTCGTTGCAACGCTATCGCTATCGCGCCGGCGAGATCCACGGCGACATGGACCAGTCGAGCCGCATTGCCGAACTCGATCGATTCAAGAATGGCGACATCAACATTCTGGTCGCATCCGACGTCGCCGCGCGCGGGCTCGACGTGAAGGGCGTGAGCCATGTGTTCAACTTCGATGCGCCCTGGCACCCCGACGATTATGTCCACCGTATCGGCCGCACGGGCCGCGCGGGGGCGCAGGGGCGGGCGTTCACGCTCGTCACCCCGTCGGACGACGAAGCGCTCGACAATATCCAGAAGCTGACCGGCTACAATATTCCGGTCCACGGTGGCACGGCCAAGGCTTCGCCGGTCGCCGACGAGACCGAAGCGCCGCGCGAACCGAAAAGCGGCCGTCGCGGAGCGAACCGAAACAAAGGTCGCGACGACGCCCCTGAAGCGCCGCGCGCTCGCGCCAAGGCGCCGCCCAAGCCCCCGAAGGCAGCGCCGCGTCCGCCGCGCGACGACGAATCCGACGACGGGTGGAACGGCCCGCTGCCGGACTTCCTCTCGGTGGGTTTCGGAAGCTGATTTCGCCGATCATTCCAGAGCGTAGTTTGAACTGACGTCGGCCTTGGGGCGGGGAGCGGACATTTAATCCTCCCTGTGGCGAAGCTATCGGGAGGGAGGAGGCCACGCCCGCAAGGCGTGGTGGAGCGACGGCGAAGTCGCGCCAATCGCCCCTCCGGCAGCGACACGGAGATATTCGACGCATCCGTCCGTCATTTCGGTCGCTTCAAGGGCGTTTCATGCGATGCCCCGCCTAGATCCGGACCAGCATCTTTCCAATGTTTTCGCCCGCAAACAGGCCGAGGAATGCCTCCGGCGCGGCGTCGATGCCATCATGGACCGTCTCGCGGATCGTGACCGCGCCGCTGGCGATCAACCCGCCCATGTCGGCATAGAATTCCTCCATGCAGTCGAAAAACTGATCGGTGTAGATAAAGCCTTCCATACGGATGCGCGCCGGGATGGTGCGGATCAGATATTTCATCTCCTGTGGATGTCCGTCGTTATAGACGTCGATCATCCCGCAGATCGCAAAGCGCGCGAAATCGTTCGCAACCGCGAACGCCGCGTCCAAATGCTCGCCGCCGACATTGTCGAAATAGACGTCGATGCCCGGCTTTCCGAGGCCTTCGAGGGCGGCGGCAAGTTGGGGCAGGACCGGACCGGCCTTGTAATCGACCGCGGCGTCGGCACCGATGTCGGCGATCCACGCGCATTTCTCGGCGCCGCCCGCCGAGCCGATGACCGTCATTTCGCGTGCCTTCGCAATCTGGACGACCGCCGACCCCACCGCACCCGCGGCCGCCGACACGAAAACCGTTTCGCCCGGCTTGGCGGCGGCGACCCGGAGCAATCCTATCCACGCGGTGCCGCCCGTGAGTCCCATGTTGTGCAGGAAAGTCTGAGGCGGCATGCCCGCGTCGAGAAGCTGCCTTGGCAGTTTGTTGGGCATCAGGTCGAGCCCGATGACACCGCCATCGCGCCAGCCGCCCATGTGGAGGATGAGGTCGCCGGGCGCGAAGCCGTCCATCCGGCTTTCGACCACCTCGCCGATCGCGCCGCCGGTCATCGGCTCACCGAGCTGGAAACTGGCGGCGTAGCTTTTCGCGTCGTTCATCCGGCCACGCATATAGGGATCGACCGACAGCCAGCGATTGCGCACGCGAAGCTGGTTCGCTTCAAGCGGCTGGTCGGGCAAATCGCGCAGCGCGAAATTATCCATCGTCGGCAAGCCCTGCGGACGACTCACCAAATGCCATGCCTTCGCCATCGGAACCCCCCATTCCCATGTTTCAACGCGTAACCGGCTCTTTGGTCAGAAAAGCCGTTGCCACTGTCAAGCGGGATCGTTAAGACGCCGCCGTCGCGGGGCCGTAGCTCAGATGGGAGAGCGCTGCAATCGCACTGCAGAGGTCAGGGGTTCGATTCCCCTCGGCTCCACCAGCGACCCTTTTCCGGACAGGCAATAGCGTGCCGTTACGACACGATCAGGCGGGCTGGACGAAGCCGTCGAGGACGCGCTTCGTGCCGGCCTGTTCGAACTCGACCTCCAGCTTGTTGCCGTCGATGTCGGCAATTGCCCCATAGCCGAATTTTTCATGAAACACGCGCATCCCGATCGCCAGATCGGCGCGCGGCCTGGCGCCAACGGATGCCGCGGGGCCTTTTTCGCTGGGCGCGGGGGCGCGGGTGATCGTCGAGGATTGCGCCACGGCGCGCTGCCACGCGGGTCCGCGGGTCATCGTCCGCGAAGGCTGGCGTTCGGCGACATGTGCGAAGGGATCGCCCTGCGCCGACCAGTTGGCGCGCCACAGGCTTTGTCCGCCGCCGAAGCTGTTCTGGCTTTCGACATGTTCGGGCGGAATTTCGCCGATGAAGCGGCTGGGAATGCTGCTCATCCACTGGCCATAGATGCGACGGTTGGCAGCATGATAGATGCTCGCGCGGCGGCGCGCGCGCGTGATCGCGACATAGGCGAGGCGGCGTTCTTCCTCGAGGCTGGCGGTGCCGCCTTCGTCCATCGCGCGCTGTGACGGAAACACGCCGTCTTCCCACCCGGCGAGGAATACATGGTCGAATTCGAGGCCCTTGGCGGCGTGGATCGTCATGATCGTCACGGTTTCCGACTGATCGTCATTGTCGCGGTCCATGACGAGGCTGACATGCTCGAGGAACGCTTCGAGCGAATCATATTCCTCCATCGCCCGAACGAGTTCGGAGAGGTTCTCGAGCCGCCCCGCGGCCTCGGCGCTGCGATCGGCCTGCAGCATCGCCGTATAGCCCGATTCGTCGAGGATAAGCTGGGTCAGCTCGGGGTGCGACAGTTCGCCCGCCTTCGCCTGCCAGCCACGCATCTGCGCGACGAAGCCGGAAAGGCTGCGCCGCGCTTGCGGCGTGAGTTCGTCGGTCTCGGTGATCCTTGACGCGGCGTGGAAGAGCGGCGCGCGTTCGATGCGCGCGAACTGGTGGATGCGTGCGAGCGCCTTGTCGCCGAGGCCCCGCTTCGGGACATTGACGATGCGTTCGAACGCAAGGTCGTCGGCGCTCGACTGAACGAGGCGCAGATAAGCGAGCGCGTCGCGGATTTCGGCGCGCTCGTAGAAGCGATAGCCACCGACGATGCGATAGGGCATTCCGATCGCGATAAAGCGGTCTTCGAACTCGCGCGTCTGGAATTGCGCGCGCACAAGGATTGCGGCGCGGTCGAGCGAGATGCGCTGGCGTTGCAAATCCTCCAGCTCTTCGCCGATCCGCCGCGCTTCTTCGGGCCCGTCCCATACGCCGACGACGCGCAGCTTGTCGCCGGGGTCAAGGTCGGTCCACAGCGTCTTGCCGAGCCGGTCCGAGTTCTGCGCGATCAACGCCGATGCGGCAGCGAGGATTTGCGGCGTCGAGCGATAATTTTGTTCGAGCCGGATCACCGTCGCGCCCGGGAAATCCTTTTCGAAGCGAAGGATATTGGCAACTTCCGCGCCGCGCCACGAATAGATCGACTGGTCGTCATCACCGACGCAGCAGATATTCTTGCGCGCCTGCGCGAGCAGGCGGAGCCAGAGATACTGGCTCGCATTGGTGTCCTGATATTCGTCGACGAGGATATATTTGAAGCGTTGCTGATATTGTTCGAGCACGTCGCGGTGCGTTTTCAGGATGACGAGCATGTGGAGCAACAGGTCGCCGAAATCGCAGGCGTTGAGCGTCTTCAGCCGCGCCTGATAGAGCGCGTAGAAATGCTGTCCCTTGCCGTCGGCATAGGCTTCCCTGTCGGCGGCGTCGAGGTCGGCGGGGGTGAGGCCGCGGTTCTTCCACCGGTCGATCAGTCCCGCAAGCTGGCGCGCGGGCCAGCGCTTTTCGTCGAGCCCTTCGGCCTGGATAAGCTGCTTGAGCACGCGCAACTGGTCGTCGGTGTCGAGGATGGTGAAATTGCTCTGGAGCCCGACGAGTTCGGCGTGGCGACGGAGCATTTTCGCCGCGATGCTGTGAAAGGTGCCAAGCCAGGGCATCCCCTCGACCGCATCGCCGATCATCCGCCCGATGCGCTCGCGCATCTCGCGCGCCGCCTTGTTGGTGAAGGTCACGGCAAGAATTTCCGACGGCCAGGCGCGCCGCGTCGCGATGATATGCGCAAGGCGCGCGGTGAGCGCGGCGGTCTTGCCCGTCCCGGCGCCCGCGAGCATCAGCACCGGTCCCTCGGTCGTCAGCACCGCCTGCCGCTGCGGCCCGTTGAGGCCGGCGAGATAGGGCGCGTCGGATGCGTCGGGCAGGGGGGACGGGGTATCGGTCACGCGCGAACGATTAGGGAACGCGGGGAGGGCTGTCCAGTGCGTCGCCGCGATTATGCGGCGGGTCGCAAGAGTGTGAGCTTTGCCTTGCCGACCTTGCGCTCGGCGTCGATTTCATACCCTGCGACGTCGACCTTTTCGCGCTCGCCCGTCTCGATCGACACCCAACTGTCGGGCGCGATCCAGCCGAGGCGTCCAAGCTTGTCGAGCGCGACGCTGCCCGCGCCGGTGGCATATGGCGCGTCGAGCAGGAGCAGGTCGAAGGCGCGCGGTGCGGGACCCAGAGCGAGGACCGAGCCGGCGCGCACCTCGGCACGCGTCGCGGCCCCCAGCGCAGCGATATTCTTGCGCAGCGCATCGAGCGCGTCGCGGTCCTGCTCGGCAAACAGGCAAAGCGCTGCGCCGCGCGACAGCGCCTCGATGCCAAGCGCCCCCGATCCGGCGAAGAGGTCGGCGACGGCCAAGCCTTCGAAGCTGCCGAGCCGGCTTGTCAGCATCGAAAAAAGCGTTTCGCGCGTCCGGTCGGCGGTCGGGCGGGTCGCCTCGTTTCTGGGCGCGAGCAGTTTGCGGCCGCGCCATTCGCCAGCGATCACCCTCATTTGTCGAGACGGCGGCGAAACTGGAAAAGCGCGTCGCGCGGAACAACCTCGACTGCTCCGGTATCGAGTCCGTCGAGCAGGAATTCGCCATAGCGCGTGCGGATCAGGCGGCTGACCTGCAGCCCCAGATGCTCGAGCACGCGGCGGACCTCGCGGTTTTTGCCTTCGGTCAGCGTCAACTCGATCCACTGGTTGCGCCCGGTGCGGCGCTCCAGGTTGGCGTCGATCTTGCCATAACGGATGCCGTCGATCTCGACGCCGAGCATCAATTCTTCGAGCTGCGCCTGGCTGACGTCGCCAAAGGCGCGTGCCCGATAGGTGCGCTCGACCCCGCTCGCGGGCAATTCGAGCTGGCGTTTGAATTCGCCGTCGTTGGTGAGCAGCAACAGCCCCTCGGTATTATAGTCGAGCCGACCCACGGGCATCAGCCGCGGCAGGTCCTTGGGCAAAAGGTCATAGATCGTCTTGCGCCCTTTCGGATCGCGCGCCGCAGTCAGGCATCCTGCGGGCTTGTGAAAGCGGTAAAGGCGCGTCGAAACGGGCTTGGCGACGGGATTGCCATCGACTGTCAGGCCTTCCGTAGTCGCAAGGAGCGGCGCGGGCTGCGAAATGATCTCACCATGAAGCGCGATACGGCCTTCCTCGATCATTCGCTCGACATCGCGGCGCGAACCGACGCCGGCGCGGGCCAGCAACTTGGCGATGCGTTGCGGTCCTTCCTCATGTTCGGTTGGCGCAGCTTTGCGCGGCGATTGCGAAGCGCGCGCGGCGCGGCGGCCTTTTGGGGCTTCGCGGTCGGGCGTGTTTCTTGGCGGGCGGCGGGTCGTCATCGGAACGGATGCGGCTTTCTTGTCGTTTTTGGAAAAGGAAGTGTTGCGTTGTGACCACGCTCATAGCCGGAAAACTGTCGCTTCGTCGATGGCAAGCAGAAGCGATATTGCAGGAAGGGGAAGAGCGGGTCATGGCGGTTTCAAAGGGAGTATTCATGCTCTTCGCGTCTCGCCCGTCCTGCATCAAGCGGCTGCTGGTCATCGAGGATGACCCGCTGGTCGCGTTCGACAACGAGCGGACGCTGAAGCACAGCGGCTATCAGGTCGTCGCGTCAGTCGATTCGGGCGAGGCGGCGGTGGCGATCATCGCGTCGGAACAGATTGACGCGCTGGTGCTCGACCTGGGCCTTGCCGGACATATGACGGGACGCGAGGTTGCCCGGCTGGCGCGCGATCGCGGGATGGCCGTACTGCTGGTAACGGGCCAATGCCCCGACGATGCCGCCGATATCGCCGACGCCTTCCTTGGGAAACCCCACGGCCCTTCGGCGTTGATCGGCGCCCTGCGCGCGATCGAGTCGACGATCTGCAAAAACGAGGCGCCGCGCAAGGTCAGCGGCTTTCGCATGTTCCGGCGGCCTGAAGCCGCGTGACGCGACAAGGTGCGTCCCGTAAGGGGCGGATCGCGATTTAGTCGCTTCCAATTTATCGACGAAGCATTAGGCCAATATCCCTGGATGCCGCGATGTGCGGGCAGGGGAGGAACCTTATGCAGCTTGGGCTCGACACGGCGGTGCTGGTGGCCGTTATCCTGTTGGTCATCGGCCTCGCTTTCGTGATCCCGAGTTTTGCACCCTATCGCAAACCCATGCCGATCGTGGCCTTCCTGCTCGGCATTTCGAGCGGCTTCCCGCTGACCCTGCTGCTCGGAACGATGACCTTTTGGCTGTCGAAGGTCGGAATCGAAAAGTCGACCATCGGGTTCGCGATCGGTCTCACCACGCCTTACACGCTCAAATTCCTGTGGGCGCCGCTCGTCGACCGCTTGCCTTTGCCGTTCCTGACGCGGATTTTCGGGCAGAGGCGGGGTTGGTTGTTCTTCATCCAGGCGCTTCTCGTCGTTGCGATCTGGCAACTCGGAACGAGCGATCCGACGAACGACAATCTTGCTCCCTTTGCCTTCTGGGCGATTGCCGTCGCTTTCCTGTCGGCGACGCAGGATATTGTGATCGACGCCTATCGCATCGAAATCCTCTCCGATGCGGAATTGCCGCACGGTACTGCCATGAACCAGTTCGGCTATCGAACCGGCAATCTGATCGCCGGGGTCGGGACGATCGCCCTCGCGTCGCCAGAGGGGTTCAATCTCGGCTGGGCGGCCGCCTATGGCTTTACCGCGCTGGCCGTTCTGCCCGCGCTGTTCGGCGCGCTTTATGCCGGAACGGGGCGTTTCGACCCGACGCGGGCCAAGGCGCTCGCGAGCGGCTTCGGGGCATGGCTACAGGACACGGTCGTCAATCCCTTCCGCGAATTTCTCGGGCGCAACGGGGCGGTGCTGATCCTGCTCTTTGTGCTTGTTTACAAGGTCGGCGATGCGATGGGGCAGGGCATGCTGAACCCGATGATCGTCGAACTCGGTTTCAGCGACACCGAATTTGTCGCGATCAACAAGGGAGTCGGCTTTGTCGCGCTGATTGTCGGATCGGCGTGCGGCGCGCCCTTCATCGCATGGCTGGGAATGGGCCGCGCCTTGCTCGTTTCGGGCCTGCTGATGATGTTCAGCAATCTGCTGTTCGCGGTCCTCGCTGCGGTCGGCCATTCGCCGCTGATGCTCGCGATTGCGGTGGGGACCGAGAATTTCACGAGCGGGATCGGGCTGACCGTCTTTGTCACCTATCTCTCCGGCCTGTCGAGCCTTGCTTACACGGCCACGCAATTCGCGCTCCTGTCGTCGTTCGCAGCCGTTGGGCGGACGTGGCTGGCAACCCCCGGAGGCTTCCTCGCCGAAGGGCTCGGCTGGATCGGTTTCTGGATCGTCACGGTGGCAATCGCGATCCCGGGCATGCTCCTTCTCTGGATCCTGTGGCGCAAGGGGTTCGTCGTCGAATCCGTTCGCCAGCCGAGCACCGAAGATGACGGCCACGAACTTGTGCATCCCGAGGAAGGTCGACCAAAGCCGGTCAAGACCTGAGGTCACGCCCCTAGGCTGGCAACTCGCCGTTCGCGGCAAGGACGATGCCCGCCAGATAGAGCGAGCCCGCGATCAGCACGATTTCGCGCGCGGGATCGACCGCGAGGCCGGCGAGCGCTTCTTCGACGCTTGCGGCCTGCCGTGCGGCGGGGCCAAACGCGCTGGCGTCGTGATGTTCGTGACCGTGTACGGGGACGATATTGATCGACGCGAGGCGGTCGGCGAGCGGCGCCATAATGGCTTCGGGATGTTTGTTCGCCAGCATGCCCGCAATCAAATGGATGCGGCGCGGGTCGTTTCGGAGATGCGCGGCAATCTGTATGCCTGCGTCGGCGTTATGTGCGCCGTCGAGCCAGATTTCGGTGCCAACGGGGGCAAGCTCGCTCAGCGGTCCCGAGTTGAGCAGTTGTAAACGTGCAGGCCAATGGGCGACAGCGATCCCTTGCACGATGGCGTCGGAAGACGGGCGCGGATCGGCGAGGTGGAGCATCGCAATGGCAAGGCCCGCGTTGCGCATCTGATGCTCGCCCGCCATGCGCGATGTCAGCAAAGGTTCGACGTCGCCGCGCGCCGATCGCCAATGGAATCCTGCCTCCGCGCATTCGACCGACCAGTCGCGACCCTCCGCAAAATGCCCGGCGCCCGCCGCGGCGGCGCGACCCGCCACGACGTCCATGACCGCGGGCGAATAGCCGAGCGACGCGAGCTTCGAACCAGGCTTGACGATCCCCGCCTTTTCCCATGCGATGCGCTCGGCCGCGTCCGCCGGCGTCCCGGCCTCGGGAGCGAGCAAAAAGGCTTCGTGGTCGATGCCAAGCGACGCGATGCCGCAGACGGCAGGCGCTGGAATGATGTTTGTCGCGTCGAGGCGGCCGCCCAACCCGACTTCGATCACGCAATCATCCGCCGGGACGCGTGAGAACGCCAGGAAGGCCGCGGCCGTCGTTACCTCGAAAAAGCTGGCGCCGAGATCGTCTGACACGTCGAGCACCTCTGCGAGCAACGCCGCCAGATGCGCATCGTCGATGAGCGCGCCGGCGAGGCGGATGCGCTCGTTGAAGCGCACGAGGTGCGGGCTGGTATAGCAATGGACGCGGCGCCCGTCGGCTTCGAGGATTGCGCGGAGATAGGCGCAGGTCGAGCCCTTGCCGTTCGTCCCCGCAACATGGAAGGTACGCGGGAGCTTGTCCTGCGGGTTGCCGAGGCGGCGGCACAGTGCGGCGATGCGTTCGAGCCCCAATATGTCGCGCCCCGGCGACAGCGCGGCGAGGCGGTCGAGTTGGGCCTGGACGGCAGGGTCGGAGCTGTGCGCGTGGTCGGGCATTGCGGGTGGCGCCTTACAATCGGCTCGTCATTGCGAGCGGAGCGAAGCAATCTCCAGCTTTCGGCGTCTCGATGACGAAAACGGGGGATTGCCGCGTCGCTTCGCTCCTCGCAATGACGATACGGGAAAGTCAGGCCGCCTTTTCGGGCGCCAGATAACCGATCAGGCGGCCGAGCGTCGCTGGCAGGTCCTTGCGCGCGACGACCATGTCGATCATCCCGTGCTCGAGCAGATATTCGGCGCGCTGGAAGCCTTCGGGCAGCTTTTCGCGGATCGTATTCTCGATCACACGCTGGCCGGCGAAGCCGATCAGCGCCTTGGGTTCGCTGATCTGAATGTCGCCCAGCATCGCATAGCTTGCCGTCACGCCGCCGGTCGTGGGATCGGTGAGCAGCACGATATAGGGCAGGCCCGCGCGGCGCAGGCGCTGGAGCGCGACGGTCGCGCGCGGCATCTGCATCAGCGACAGCGTGCCTTCCTGCATCCGCGCACCACCCGCGGCCGTGATGGCGATATAGGGGCAGCCGCGCTTGATCGCCTGTTCGACCCCCGCGACAAAGGCTTCGCCGACGGCAACGCCCATCGACCCCCCCATGAAGGCGAAATCCTGCACGCCGATCACCGCGGGTTTGCCGTCGATGCGCCCGAAGGCGTTCTGATAGGCGTCGCGGTCGCCGGTCTGCGCGCGCGCCGCCTTGATACGGTCGACATATTTCTTGGTATCGCGGAACTTCAGCGGGTCTTCGGGCGCCGCGGGCGCGGGCAATAGTTCGTGGATACCGCCGTCGAACAGCTGCGCGAAACGCTCCTTCGCGCCGATGCGATCATGATGCTCGCAGCGCGGGCAGACGTTGAGATTATCTTCCCATTCCTTGACGAACACCATCTGCTGGCACTGGCGGCATTTGTGCCAGAGGTTGTCGGCGCTGTCGCGCTTGGCGCCAAAGGGCAGGGCGTTGCGAACGCGGTCGAGCCAGCTCATGCGGCGATCTCCTTGGCGCTATGGATAGCATCGGCGAGGGTGCGGGTGAAGGCCTCGACATGCGGCGCCGCGGCGTCGCCATGCTCGGCAATGATGTCGATAAAGGCCGATCCGACGACTACGCCGTCGGCAACGCGCGCAATCTGCGCGGCTTGATCGGGGGTGCGCACGCCGAAGCCGACCGCGACGGGCAGGTCGGTCGCGGCCTTGAGGCGCGCAACGGCTTCGTCGATGCTGGCCTGCGCGGCCTGTTGCTGGCCGGTGATCCCCGCGACCGAGACATAATAGAGGAAACCGCCGGCGCCATCGAGCACGGCGGGCAGGCGCACGGTGTCGGTCGTCGGGGTGGCGAGGCGGATCAGGTCGATGCCCGCAGCGCGAAGCGCGGGGCCGAGTTCGGGGTCTTCCTCGGCAGGAACGTCGACGCAGATGACGCCGTCGACGCCGGCACGCGCGCATTCGGCGGCGAACCAGTCGCCGCCGCGGATCGTCATCGGGTTGGCATAGCCCATCAGGACGAGCGGGGTGTCGGGGTGGCGCTGGCGGAAGGCGGCGGCCTGTCCGAAGATGTCGGCGGTGGTCGTGCCCTTGGCGAGGCTGCGCAGGTTCGCCTGCTGGATCGCGGGGCCGTCGGCCATCGGATCGGTGAAGGGCATGCCAAGCTCGATCACATCGGCGCCCCCCGCGACGAGCGCGTCGAGGTTCGCGGCGGTATCACCGTCGCCGCCGGTGATGAAGGCGACGAGTGCGGGGCGCGGCTTGGCGAAGGTGGCGGCGAAGCGGGTCATATAGCCCCCTCGGATGCATTTTCGGCCATGCTTTCCCGCTTCGTCGTCCCGGACTTGATCCGGGATACATTCACGCAACGCCGAAAAAATGGATCCCGGATCAAGTCCGGGATGACGATGGCTGCTAAGGTGTGCCGAGATTTCATCACAGCTTCACCCCCAGCGCATCCGCCACCGTTGCGATATCCTTGTCGCCGCGGCCCGAGCAATTGACGATGATGATCTTGTCCCGGCCCAGCGTCGGCGCGATGCGTTCGGCGGCGGCGATGGCGTGCGCGCTTTCGAGCGCGGGGATGATGCCTTCGAGCTTCGTCAGCTTCTGGAAGCTCGCCAGCGCCTCGGCGTCGGTGACGGGTTCGTAGCGGACGCGGCCGATGTCGTGGAGCCAGCTATGTTCGGGGCCGATGCCCGGATAGTCGAGCCCTGCCGAGATGCTGTGCGCCTCGGTGATCTGGCCGTCCTCGTCCTGCAAGAGATAGGTCTTGTTGCCGTGGAGGATGCCGGGCTTGCCGCCCGCGAGGCTTGCGGCGTGCTTGCCGTCCAGCCCTTCGCCCGCCGCTTCGACGCCGACGATCTCGACCTCCGCATCGTCGAGGAAGGGGTGGAACAGGCCGATGGCATTCGATCCGCCGCCGACGGGGGCGATCAGCATGTCGGGAAGCCGGCCTTCGGCTTCGAGTATTTGTGCGCGCGCTTCGGTGCCGATCACCGACTGGAAATCGCGGACGAGCTCGGGGTAGGGGTGCGGGCCGGCGACGGTGCCGATGATGTAAAAGGTGTCGTGGACGTTCGCGACCCAGTGGCGCAGCGCCTCGTTCATCGCGTCCTTCAGCGTCTTGGCGCCGCTTTCGACCGCGACGACTTCGGCGCCGAGCAGCTTCATGCGAAACACATTGGGCTGTTGCCGCGCGACGTCGACCGCGCCCATGAAGATGGTGCAGGGCAGGCCGAACAACGCCGCGACGGTCGCTGTCGCGACGCCGTGCTGGCCGGCGCCGGTCTCGGCGATGATCCTGGTCTTGCCCATGCGCCGCGCGAGCAGGATCTGGCCGATGCAATTGTTGATCTTGTGCGCGCCCGTGTGGTTCAGATCCTCGCGCTTCAGATAGATTTTCGCGCCGCCCAGCTCTTCGGTCAGCCGCTCGGCGAGCCAGAGCGGGCTGGGGCGCCCGACATAATGTTTGAGCAGCCGGTCGAATTCGGCGCGAAACTCATTGTCCTTTTGCGCGGCGCGATATTCGCGCTCGAGGTCGAGGATCAGCGGCATCAGCGTTTCGGCGACATAGCGGCCGCCGAAATCGCCGAAATGGCCGCGCGCATCGGGTTGCGTGCGGAGCGAGTTGGGAAGCGTGCTGGTATCGGTCATCATATTTTTCCGTCGGGCAAATTGGCTGGATCGCAGGCGAGGGTGTCTCGTGCGATTAGCGCCATCGGCTCCCGATGCGCACGACGAAGGGCGGGTGCGTCAGCATGATGCGACCGCTTTAAGGAATGCCGCCATCTTGTCCATATCCTTGATGCCCGGTGCGCTCTCGACGCCCGACGACACGTCGACGAGCGGGGCGCCCGTCTCTGCGATTGCCTGCCCGATGTTGTCGGGTGTCAGCCCCCCCGCGATTCCCCAGTCGATCGCGTGGCGATGGCCGCGGAGCAGCGACCAGTCGAAGCGTGTGCCCGTCCCGCCCGGCAAGGCCTGCGCGGGCGCGTCGAACAGGATGCGATCGGCCGCGCCCTGATATTTGGCGACGCGGTCGAGCGTGCCCGCATCCTTGAGCCCGACGGCCTTCCACACCTCGGCAGGGACGAGTTGCCTGACGCGCGCGAGCCATTCGGGGGTCTCGCTGCCGTGAAACTGGATGATGTCGGGCCGCACCGTGGCGAGCGCCTGTCCGGTGAGTTGCTGCGACGCATTGACGAGAAGCAGCGCGACCTTGACCTTCCCCTCGGCGCGCTTCCTGAGCGCCGCAGCGGTCGCCAGGTCGATGTGGCGCGGACTCGGCTCGTAATGGACGAGGCCGATATGCGTCGCGCCGTGCCGGATGGCGGCATCGACGGTTTCGGGGGTGGAGAGGCCGCAGATTTTGACGAGAGGGGGCATGGAACGCCTTTGCTTTAGTCTGCCAATTCATGCAATCGTCTCGTCAAACGAGGCGTGGCGGCATCGGACTTTTTATCGGGGTAAAAGAAGGGGATCGATATGCGAATTATGTTGGCGTTTCTCTTAGCTTTTGCGGTTGCGGGCTGTTCGCCCGCCGAAGCCGGGAAAAGCGTGGAGCAATCGCAACAGGCGATCAAGACCTTTCACGGAGAGTTAAACGCTGGAAATTTTGACGATATTTACTATGGTTCTGCCGACGAGATGCAGGACAGTGTTGATATTGTAGGGTTTGAAGAATTGCTCGGCGCGGTTCAGAAAAAGCTCGGCAAAGCAGGCAAATCTGAGCAGCAGAGCTGGCATGTCAATTTTGCAAACGGCACCACGATCGTCACACTGACGATGCAGACGACATATGATAAGGACAAAGCCACAGAAACATTCGTCTATGTAAAGGCGAAAGATAGCATGAAGCTGGCCGGCTATAATATACAGTCGCGTGCGTTGATCGTGAACTGATCGGGACTAAAGCGTCGCCTCGATTTCGCGCGCGGCGAGGTCGGGGTCTTGCGATTGGGTAATCGGGCGGCCGACGACGAGGATCGACGCGCCGTCGGACATGGCCTGCGCCGGCGTAACGATGCGCTTCTGGTCACCGGCCTTGCCGTTGACGGGGCGCACGCCCGGCACGACGAAGAAGCCGCCGGGCCACGCCTTGCGCGCCGACTTTACCTCCTGACCCGAGCAGACGATGCCGTCGAGACCCGACGTGCGCGCGAGCGCCGCGAGGCGCACGACCTGATCGTGGGTCGTACCCCCGACGCCGATGTCGTCGAGGTCGGGAGCGTCGAGGCTGGTGAGCACGGTGACGCCGACCACCTTTGTATGGAGCCCTGCCGCCGCCTTTGCTTCTTCGAGCATCGCGCGCCCGCCGGCGGCGTGAACGGTGAGGATTGCAGGTTCGAGCGGGCGGAGCGCCTGGATCGCCTTGGCGACGGTGTTGGGAATGTCGTGCAGCTTGAGGTCGAGAAAGATCGGCAGGCCGATTTTCGCCATTTCGTGGACGCCATGATGGCCATTGGCGCAGAAAAATTCGAGCCCGAGTTTGAGCCCGCCGACATGATAGCGCACCTTTTGGGCGAGCGTCAGCGCGGCATCGAGATGCGGCGTGTCGATGGCGAGATAGAGCGGCGAGGTCATTGGGTTTCCAAGGGAGATGGCGGGATGTCGTTGACGGGCGGCGCGGGCGCTGGCTCTGCGGGTCGGTTCGCCATCGCGCGCAGGTCGACGAGCTGGCGCTCGCTCGCCTCGATGCGCCGCCGCATCGACCAGCGCTGCGTGCGCAGCGCGATCCACATCGGAATGCTACCGATCAGAAAGGTCACGAGGATGATGACGGGGAGCTTTGTTTCGGCTTCCCATCCGGGCCAGACCGTGACCGTCACCACTTTCCAGTTCGCCATCGCAAAGATGACGAGGATGGCGGTCAAAAGCACCCAGATGATCGTCCGCACGATGCCCACTTAATTGCTCCTCCGCTGATCCCTGTCGTCGTTCTAAGCGAGTTTTGTGCGCGTTTCCAGTCCGGGGCTATTCGAAGACGCGCGCAAATATCGTGTCGACATGTTTCATGTGGAATTCGAGATCGAATAGTTCCGTCAGCCGTTCGGGAGACAGGCGCGCGGTGACGTCGTCATCGGCCTTGAGCAGTTCGAGCAGCGACAGCATTCCATCGCTTTCCCAGACCTTCATCGCGTTGCGCTGGACCATCGCATAGCTGTCCTCGCGGCTCGCACCAGCCTGGGTGAGCGCCAGCAGGACACGCTGCGAGTGGACGAGGCCGCCCATGCGGTCGAGATTCTTCTGCATCCGCTCGGGATAGACGAGCAGCTTGTCGACCACGCCGGTCAGCCGCGCGAGCGCGAAATCGAGCGTGATCGTCGCATCCGGGCCGATAAAGCGTTCGACCGACGAGTGGCTGATGTCGCGCTCGTGCCACAGCGCGACATTTTCCATCGCCGGGATTGTGGCGCTGCGGACCATGCGCGCAAGGCCGGTGAGATTTTCGGTGAGCACCGGGTTGCGCTTGTGCGGCATCGCCGACGAGCCCTTTTGGCCGGGCGAGAAATATTCCTCGGCCTCGAGAACTTCGGTGCGCTGAAGGTGGCGAACCTCGACCGCGAGCCGCTCGATCGACGAGGCGATGACGCCGAGGGTGGCAAAGAACATTGCGTGACGGTCGCGCGGGATGACCTGCGTCGACACCGGCTCGACGGTCAGCCCCAGCTTTTCGGCGACATGCGCCTCGACGCGCGGGTCGATGTTGGCGAAGGTTCCGACCGCGCCCGAGACGGCGCAGGTCGCGATTTCGGCGCGCGCGGCGACAAGTCGCGCCCTGCAGCGCGCGAATTCGGCATAGGCCTCGGCCATCTTGAGTCCGAAGGTGACCGGTTCCGCGTGGATGCCGTGGCTGCGGCCGATCGTGGGGGTGAGCTTATGTTCGTACGCGCGGCGCTTGATCGCTGCGAGCAGCGCGTCGATGTCCGTGAGCAAGATATCCGCCGCCTGCGCCAGTTGAACCGCAAGACAGGTGTCGAGTACGTCCGAACTCGTCATCCCCTGGTGCATGAAGCGCGCCTCTTCGCCGACATTTTCGGCGACCCAGGTGAGGAAGGCGATGACGTCATGCTTGGTCACGGCCTCGATCGCGTCGATGGCGTCGACGTCGATCTTCGGCGCGGTCGCCCACCAGTCCCACAGCGCCTTGGCCGCCGATTTGGGCACGGTCCCAAGCTCGGCGAGTGCGTCGGTCGCATGCGCCTCGATCTCGAACCAGATCCGGTAGCGATTCTCGGCCGACCAGATCGCGGTCATTTCGGGGCGAGCGTAACGCGGAACCATTGATTTCCCTTCCTTTTCGGCGGTTCGTCGCAATTGCAGCGCGGAATCGCGACAGGGCGCGCCCTAGCAGGGGCGATGCGTTTCGCCAATCGGCGACACCGCGCAACCATGCCCTTCATCCGCCAGTTTCGCGAATGTCTATCCCCCGGCGGCGGCATTTCCCCCTTTCATGCCGCCGCCAACTCAGGAGAAAATACATGCTGAAACAATTGCTTTTCGTCGGCGCGGCGGCGGTGAGTTTTCCGGCGCTGGCCCAAGAGCAACCGGTGCCCGAACCGACCGATCCGCCGACGCAGACCGACCCGATTACCGACCCGATGACCGAACCGGTCCCGCAGTCGGCGCCCGTGGCGACGCCAGCGCCTCAGCCTTCGACTCCGCCGAACGAAGGCACCGCGGCGACGCCGGCGCAGATCGCGCAGATCGTCGATCAGGAATTCCCGACCTATGATTCCGATGCGAATGGCGAACTCAGCGAGACCGAGTTCGCCGCATGGATGAAAAAGCTTCGCGTCGCGACGGAGCCGGGCGTCGATCCGGAATCCGAAGCCGTAAAGTCATGGATCGGGCAGGCCTTTGCGGCCGCCGATGCCGACAAGTCGACCGGGGTCAACAAGACCGAGTTGACCGGCTTTCTGGCGCGCGGCGCCTGACTCCCGCTCCTGGACGGGGTGGTGCAGCCGTCGGATACGTCCGGCGGCTGCATTATGCTTACAAAAGCCCCATCGCGCGAAAGCTGCGATACTCGGTGCCGCCGATGATGATATGGTCGTGGAGGGTGATGCCGAGCCTCGACGCCGCCTCGGCGATGTCACGCGTGATGGCAATGTCCTGACGGCTCGGTTCGGGACTGCCGCTCGGGTGATTGTGGACAAGGATGATCGCCGCTGCGCCAAGCTCGAGCGCGCGGCGGATAACCTCGCGAACATAGATGGCCGATTGGTCGATCGACCCTTCGCTGGCGATTTCATCGCGGATCAGCATATTGCGCGCGTTGAGATACAGTATGCGCACGCGCTCGATGTCGATCGGCCCCATGTCGGCGCGGAGCCAGTCGAGAAGCGCATCCCAACTGGAGAGAAGCGGCTTGTCGCGAAACTCGCCCTTCAGCAGGTGCAGGCTCGATGCCTGGACGATCTTGAGCGCGGCGACGGCGCCGTCGCCCATCCCGTCGACACGGCGCAACGCCTCCGGATCGGCGCTTATCAACTGGGCAAAGGAACCGAATTCGCGAAGCAATGATTTGGCAAGCGGCTTGGTATCGCGGCGCGGAATCGCAAGCGCGAGCAGATATTCGACGAGTTCATAGTCGGCGAGCCCGCCGGGATCGTCGAGCAGGCGCGCGCGGAGCCGCGCGCGATGGCCGGCGTGGTCCGGAACAGGATCGGGCGCATCGGCCATGGCTCGGGCAATAACCGCCTTGTGGGGCTCACTCAACGGTCATAGAAACCGAAAGTGGATTGTGCGCCAATTTCCTGCAGCGAAACGAGAATTCCCGCGTTGGTTCGGCGTCGATTAGTGCCTTTGGGGGACGATTGTGGTTCGGTGCGGTTGTGAATGACGAAGAACAACCAACGCCGCCCCGCAAGCGGCTGTTCAAAAAACGCTGGCTGACCGGAGCCGCGGTCGCCGTTCTGGCGGGCGCTGCGTGGCTGGCGCGCGAACCGATCGCCGACGAGGTTATTCGCGATCGCCTCGACAATCTCGACGTTCCCGCGCGCTATCGGATCGATTCGATCGGGTTTCAGTCGGAGCGAATCTCCGACGTCGTTATCGGCAACCCCGCCCGACCCGACCTGACCGCCGACCAGGTTGAGGTCAGTCTGGGGTACGGCTGGTCGGGGCCATATGTATCGGGCATTCGAGCTACCGGCGTGCGACTGTACGGGCGCTTCGTCGACGGGCAATTGTCGTTCGGCACGCTCGACCGTTTCCGCGATCCCGACGACACGACGCCCTTCGCATTGCCCGACATCGCGGTGGCACTGACCGATGCGCGGGCGCGCATCGAAACGCCGTGGGGGAATGTCGGCGCGCAGCTCAACGGAAGCGGGAATCTGCGCAACGATTTCATGGGACGGCTCGCGCTTGTCGCGCCGAACCTGTCGGTCGGGGACTGCGCCGCGCGTGAGGTGACCTTTTACGGCGCGCTGCTCGTTCGCGACGTCCGCCCCACGCTGCAGGGGCCGCTACGCGGGTCGACGCTGCGCTGCGCGGACAGCGGCCTGCGCGCAGAGCGGCCCCAGATCGCGCTCGACGTGTCGCTCTCTGAACAGCTCACGAGCTGGAAGGGACGCGCCGACGCGAGCATTGCAAGGCTGGTGGGGGCGGGTGTTACCGCGTCACGGCTCGGCGTCCTTGCCAGCTTCGAAGGCGATGCCGCCCGCACGCGGATCGACGCCGAGGCCGACATCGAGCGGTTGGCGGGAGCCGATTTTACCGTGCGTACCGCCGAAATGACGGCCGAGATTTTTGTCGGCCGCGCGCCTCCCGTTGCGAGCGGACGCTTGACGTTCGCCGATGCCGCCGCGAGCCCGGCGCTGCGCCGCTCGATCGCCGAAAGCGGTCGCGGGCTTGCCGGAACACCGATCGGCCCCGTTGCGGAAAAAGCGGTGGCTGCGGTTTCGCGGATGCTTGCCGGCACCGCTGGCGAAGCCGGCTTTGCGTTGGCGGGCGAGGGCAAGTCGGCGCGAATCGAGCTGATTGCTCCCAAATTGTCGTCGCCAGGCGGCGCGCGCGTTACCGGCGGCACCGAAAGCCGCGTCGGATATTTGCTCGCGGCCGACCGGCCCGCCTTTCTGGTCAACGGTCGCTGGACCTTCGGCGGCGGCGGCCTTCCCGATGGCAATATCGACCTCGACCGCCGCGCCAACGGGACGATGCGCGGCACCGCGACGATCGCACCCTATGTCAGCGACAATGCGCGCCTTGCGCTGTCTCCGATAAGCTTCTCGGGCGGCCGCGACGCGCTCTTGCATTTCGCCACGACGGCGGAATTGACGGGCCCGCTGGGCGACGGTCGCGCCGAGCGGCTGCGGCTCCGGCTGGCGGGTGTCCTCGCGCCCGACGGTTCGGTTGCGCTCGACGGCGGGTGCAGCCGCGCGAGCGTCCAGCGCGTCGATGTCGCGGGCTTCCGTCTCGCGCCCACCGCAATCGACCTGTGTAGCCGGCGCGGGGCGCCGTTGCTGAGCGCCGGACCGGGCGGCGTCCGGGGACAAGTCAACATCCCCGCCCTCGCCCTGCGCGGAACGAGCGGCGCGTCCCCCTTTGCCTTCGACGGCGGGCGCGCGGCGATCGATCTGGCGTCGATGCGCTGGACGCTTGCCGACGCCGACCTGCGGCTGGGCGAGGGCGACGGTGCGACGCTGTTCGCGGCCGAGCAGGTCGCCGGGGCCGCGGCGCGGGGCGGCATGACCGGACGCCTGAGCGGTGCGCGCGCCGAAATCGGTGCGGTTCCGCTCTTGATGAGCGAGATCGCGGGCGACTGGCGCTGGGCGGAGGGGGCGTTCGACCTCGACGGCGAATTGCTTCTGACCGATGCGGAAACCGACGCGCGCTTTTCGCCGCTCGTCAGCTCGGATGCCCATTTGCGCTTTGCCGACGGGGTCGTCGACGCGAATGCCGCGTTCAACGAGCGCGCGACGGGGCGCAAGATCCTCGACACGATCATCACCCACCGGCTCGAAAGTGGAACGGGGGCCGCCGATCTGAAGATCGACGAATTGCGCTTCGACGAAGGGTTCCAGCCCGACCAACTCACCAACCTCGCGCTTGGCGTCATCGCCAACGTCCGCGGGTCCGTCGTTGGCGACGGGCGGATCGAATGGACGCCGGACGGGGTGACGAGCCGCGGGACCTTTGCGACCGCGAACGCCGATCTTGCCGCCGCCTTTGGTCCCGTCAAAGGGCTGACGACGACGCTGACGTTCGAGGATCTGCTCGGTATCCGCTCCGCGCCCGGCCAGATTGCCGAAATCGTCGAAATCAACCCGGGCATCCCGGTGCGCGACGGGCGGGTCGAATATCGGCTGCTCGGCGGCAACCGCGTGCGGATCGAGGGCGGGAGCTGGCCCTTCGGTGGCGGCCAGCTGGTGCTGCACCCCGCAACGCTCGATTTCAGCGCCGACCAGCCGCGCCGCCTCTCCTTCGACATCGTGGGCGTCGACGCGGCGGTTTTCCTCCAGCAATTCGGGTTCGAGAATATCAACGCCACCGGCACCTTCGACGGCACGCTTCCGGTCGAATTCGACGGGCTGGGCGGGCGGATCGTCGGTGGCCGCATCGATTCGCGCGCCGGTGGCGGGACGCTCGCCTATGTCGGCGAATTGTCGAACCGCAACCTGGGCGCGATCGCCAACTTCGCCTTCGGCGCGCTGCGTTCGCTGAAATATGACGACCTGACGATCATCCTCAACGGCGACCTCGACGGCGAGATGGTCACCGACATTCGTTTCGGCGGCGTGGGGCAGGGCGCAGGGGCGACGCGCAATTTCCTGACCGAACAGGTCGCGAAGATACCGCTGGTCTTCAACGTCAAGATCACCGCGCCCTTCCGCCAGCTATTGACCTCTGCCAAAGGGTTTTACGACCCGTCCTTGCTCATCGAACAGAATCTGCCGACTTTGCTGCGCGCCCAGGAAGAAGCCGAAAACGCAGCCGACAGCCCCGTTCAGCCCACAGAAAGCGAGCCCATGCCATGAATCAGCGCAACAGTGGAGCAAGGAGGCGGAACCTGACCGGTCGCACTCTGACGTTAGTGACGGTCGCGGCGCTTTTTGGCGGCTGCGTGCAGATCGAAACGCCGGACAAGCCGATCGAAATCAACCTGAACATCAACATCCGGCAGGAAATTGTGTACAGGCTGGACGGCGACGCCAAGAAGCTCATCGAGCAGAATAGCGAAATATTCTAATTCGAGGATCGAACATGATGCGACTGAAGATAGGAAAAGCAACCGGACTGGCGATTGGCGCATGCGCGGCGATTGCGGCGGTGTCGCTTGCGGTCCCGTCGGCGATGGCGCAGCGTGATCCGGCCTATGCCGCGGCGCGCGCTGCGGGGCAGATCGGCGAGCAACCCGACGGCTATCTGGGCTTTGCGACTTCGCCGACGCCCGAGATCCGCGCGCTGGTGCAGGATCTCAACATCAAGCGCAAGGCCGCCTATACCGAGCGCGCGTCGGCGACCGGGAGCACGGTGGAGCAGTTCGCGTTCACCAGCGGCTGCAACCTGATCGCGAATACCAAGCCGGGCGAGAAATATAAGGCGCCCGACGGCCGCTGGCTGACGCGCGACGCCAGCCCGCCGGTGCGCGATTCGCGCTGCCTGTAAAATTCGGTTTCCAAGGCGGCCCGCGGGCCGCTCCATGCCGCCGCGCCCCTAAACGCGGCGGCATTTTTGTGCGGGTGCACAAAGACGCGCAACGCATGCGCGCACAAGCATTGACTTAATGGGGCGGCATTCCTAAACGGACCGCGCCTTAGGGGTCCCCCGAATTTTCGGGCCTTTTTTCGCAGGCAGAATCGGAGGTTTCCGGCTCTGTTTCAGGAGGATGGCGCAAATGACGGGGAACGGCAGCGATCCGGAACCAGCTTCGGAGGATTCGCGCCTGGTCTCGCTCGAGGAGCGATTGGACCGGGCCGAAGCCGCAGAAGCGAAACGGACCGCAACGAACGCCGGACCGGAATCCGATGCCAATTACCGGCTCGGCAACCGCGTGCTGGCCGAGTTGCTGGGCGGATTGATCGGTGGCGGCCTGTTCGGCTGGCTGATCGACCGGTTCGCGGATACGTCGCCCTGGGGTTTGTTGGGGATGTTGTTCCTGGGCATCGTCGTTGCCTTCAGAAACATCATTCGCCTGTCTTCGCCGCCGCGCAAATAGCTGCGGCGGAACGGTAATTTCGACGGGTCGGCGATTTAGCCGTTCCGCAATGCGTGTGGAGTGAAGAGTGGCGGCGGAATCCGGCAAGATCGACCCGATGCACCAGTTCGAGGTGGCCCCGCTTGGCGGTGGTTTCAATCTTGGCGGGCAGGAGATTCTGTTCACCAACAGCGCGCTCTGGATGATCGTCGCAGCGATTGCGCTCGGCCTGTTCATGTGGGGCGGCATGCGGCGCGAACTCGTGCCCGGTCGCTGGCAGGCTGCGGTCGAGGGCTTCACGGGCTTCATCTCGAGCATGATGACGCAGAATATCGGCAGCGAAGGACGTAAATATACGCCTTATGTCTTCTCGCTCTTCATGTTCATCCTGTTCTGCAACCTGCTCGGCATGCTGCCGCTCGGCGTGTTGGGCCTGCACCCCTTCACGGTGACGAGCCATATCGCGATCACGGGCGTGCTCGCGATCATCAGTTTCGCGATCGTCCTGGTCGTCGGTTTCTGGCGTCATGGGCTGCATTTCTTTTCGCTGTTCGTCCCGCAAGGCACGCCGCTGCCGATGATCCCGATCATCGCGCCGATTGAGTTCGTGTCGTTCATGGTTCGTCCCTTCAGCCTCGGGCTGCGGCTTTTCGTCGCGATGACCGCCGGTCACGTGCTGTTGAAAGTGCTGTCGGGATTTGTGATCAACGGCTTCAACGCCGAAACGCTGTGGCTCGGTTCGATCGTTTCGGTGCTCAGCTTCATCCTGATGATCGGCATCAGCGCGCTCGAACTGCTCGTCGCCGGCATCCAGGCCTATGTTTTCGCCCTGTTGACCTCGCTCTATATCAACGACGCGGTCAATCTTCACTAAAGACGTTTAAAACCAAACGATTATCCCAAGGAGTTATTACAATGGACGCAGAAGCAGCAAAGCTGATCGGTGCTGGTCTCGCCGCTATCGGTGCCGGCATGGCCGCCATCGGCGTGGGTAATGTGTTCGGCAGCTTCCTCGAAAGCGCACTGCGCAACCCCGCGGCTGCCGACGGCCAGCAGGGTCGCCTGTTCATCGGCTTCGCCGCTGCCGAACTTCTCGGCCTGCTGGCGTTCGTCGTTGCGATGATCCTGCTCTTCGTCGTCTAATCGGCGACCGGGTGCCCGGACCGGTGGTTCGGGCACTGTCTTGCAGGTTTCCAGTTATTTAAGGTCCGCCTTTCATGCCCCAGATAGCCCAGCTCACCGCTGACAACTGGTATCTCGCGTCGCAGCTTTTCTGGCTGCTCGTCGTGTTTGCCGGTATTTATATCGTGATCGGTCGCGGCATGCTGCCAAAGATCGAAGCGACGGTGGACGCGCGCGACCGCAAGGTTGCGGACGATCTGGCGGCGGCCAAAGCGGCGCATGCCGCAGCGGACAAGGTCGAGGAAAGCTATCGCCAGCAAAGCGACGCGAGCCGTGCCGTTGCGCAGAAGGCGGTAGCCGACGCGAAGGGCAAGGCTGCGCGCGACGCCGAAAAGCGTCTCGCCAAGGTCGATGCCGAGCTTGGCGCCAAGCTGGCGGCGGCCGAGGCCGATGTCGCGGCGGCGCGCAATTCGGCGATGGCGGAAATCGAATCTGTCGCGGCCGAAGCCGCGAGCGATCTTGTCGCCAAGCTGTCGGGCGCGAATGTCTCGGCCGCGGACGCAAAGGTGGCAGTGAAGGCGGTTCTCAATGGCTAATCTGACCCTTTTGCTTGCGGAAGGCACCAACGAGCCGACCGCGTTCGGACTCGACGCGACGGTCTGGGTATCGCTCGCGATGCTCGTTTTCCTTGGTATCCTCGTCTGGAAAAAGGTTCCGGCGGCAATCGGCGCGATGCTCGACAACCGCATTTCGGAAATCTCGAAGCAGCTCAAGGAAGCCGAAGGGCTGCGGCTCGAAGCCGAAGCGCTCAAAGGCGAATATGAGGCGAAGCTCGCCGCAGCCGCCAAGGAAGCCGAAGAGATGCGCGCGCGCGCCGATGCCGAGGCGCAGGCGCTCGTCGCCAAGGCAAAGGCCGACGCGACGGCGCTGATCGCGCGCCGCAAGCAGATGGCCGAGGAGCGCATTGCCGCTGCCGAAGCCAATGCGCTTGCCGAAGTCCGCACCGCGGCGGCGCAGGCCGCGACCGAAGCGGCGGCGAAGCTGATTGCGGAAAAGCATGACGCCGCTACCGACAAGGCGCTCGTCGACAAGGCGATTGCATCGGTCGCCAAGAGCTGAGCGATATCGCCTTGACCTGACACGACGCCCGCAGGTTTCTGCGGGCGTTTTGTTTTGGAGCGGCGGCGAGACAGCGCCGGTTGGAACGCCGTACTCCACCGCTGTGATCGTCTTCCCCGGTCAGACCGGCAATCATCGTCCTCTGCCAAGCCCCAGACCGGGTCCCGGCTTTCGCCGGGGACACTTAACTGGCGGAAGACGATGATCGCTGGTCCGGCCCGGCGTGGAGGGGGTTGGATTGTAATTCAACCCGCAACCTATGGCGGCGCCCATCGCCTTCGCCTACATGGCTGTGATGGTTCGCCCCAACGCCCCCGAACGCTTCAACGAGGAAAAGGCCACCTATGTCGTGCGGGGCAGCGGCGAGGATGGCGACAAGCCCGACCTCGATCGCGGCGCCGGGGTCATCCGTACTGTCGTGAAAAAGCTTCCGGCGCGCCCCGGCGTGTACCGGATGCTCGATGCGCGCGGCGATGTGCTCTACGTCGGCAAGGCGCGCGCGCTCAGGAACCGCGTCACCAACTATACGCAGGTCGCGCGGTTGCCGCAGCGATTGCAGCGCATGGTCGCGCAGACGCGCGCGATGGAGATCGTCACCACGACCAGCGAGGCCGAGGCGCTGCTGCTCGAGGCGCAGCTCATCAAGCGCTATCGCCCGCCCTATAACGTGCTGCTGCGCGACGACAAAAGCTTCCCGTTCATCCTGCTGCGGATGGACCATGATTTTCCCCGCGTGCAGAAGCATCGCGGGGCGCGACGCGCGAAAGGGCGCTATTACGGGCCGTTCGCGAGCGCGGGGTCGGTGAACCGCACGCTCAACGCGCTGCAGAAGACCTTTCTGCTGCGAAGCTGCACCGACAGTTTCTTCGCCAACCGCTCGCGCCCGTGCCTGCTCTACCAAATCCGCCGCTGCTCGGCGCCGTGCGTCGATCGTGTTTCGAAAGACGATTATGCCGCGCTGGTGAGCGACGCGCAGGACTTCCTCGAGGGCCGCTCGACCGCGGTGCAGAAGCGACTTGGCGAAGCGATGACCAAGGCCGCCGATGCGATGGATTTCGAGCAGGCGGCGGTGCTGCGCGACCGGCTGAAGGCGCTGACCTTCATCCAGGGCAGCCAGTCGGTCCACGCCGACGGGCTGGGCGACGCCGACGTCTTTGCGCTCGCGGCGAAGGGCGGGCAGCTTTGCATCGCCGGATTTTTTATCCGCGGCGGCCAGAATTGGGGGCACCGCAGCTTCTTTCCAGCGCATGTCGCGGACGTTCCCGAGGAAGAGGTGCTCGAAAGCTTTCTGATGCAATTTTACGAGGGCGTGCCGCCGCCGAAGCTGATCCTTGTCGATCGCGAGCCCGCCGAGGCGGCGCTGCTCGCCGAAGCGTTCGGCGCAACGGCGGGGCGCAAGGTCGAAATCAGCATACCGCAGCGCGGCAACCGCAAGCGGCTGCTCGACCAGGCGGTGCGCAACGCGGGCGAGGAGCTGGACCGGCGGCTCGCCGAAAGCAGCAGCCAGGCGAAGCTCGGCCGCGAACTCGCCGAGCTGTTCGACCTCGACGCGCCGCCGCAGCGTATCGAAATCTATGACAACAGCCATATCCAGGGGACGAACGCGCTCGGCGCGATGGTCGTCGCGGGCCCCGAGGGGTGGATCAAGGGCGCCTATCGCAAGTTCAACATCAAGCGCGCCGAGACGCAGCCGGGCGATGATTTCGCGATGATGCGCGAGGTGTTCGAGCGCCGCTTCGCGCGCGCGATCGAGGAAGACCCCGAGCGCACGAAGGGCGAATGGCCCGACCTGGTGCTGATCGACGGCGGCAAGGGGCAGGTGTCGGCGGTCGCGTCAGTTTTTGCCGAGCTGGGTATCGATGACCTGCCGTTCGTCGGCGTCGCGAAAGGGCCGGATCGTAATGCAGGGCGCGAGACCTTCTACCTGCCCGACGGGCGCGAATTCACGCTGCCGCCGAACAATGCAGTGCTCTTCTATATCCAGCGCCTGCGCGACGAAGCGCACCGCTTTGCAATCGGCGCGCACCGGCAGAAGCGCGCGAAGGCGATGGGAAGCTCGCCGCTCGACGAGGTTGCGGGCATTGGCCCGGCGCGCAAGAAGGCGCTGCTGATGCACTTCGGTACCGCGCGCGCGATCAAGGGCGCGAGCCTCGAGGATCTGAAGAAGGCGCCGGGGGTCAGCGCCGCGGTCGCGCAGGCGGTGTATGATTTCTACAATCCGGGGGGATAGGGCGATTCAAGCCCCTCCCCTGAAGGGGAGGGCGTATTGGTTCAGGAGGAAAAGCCTATGAATTTCGCCGCTACCATGCCGCTTGCGGGCACGCTCGGCGTGACGATCGACGAGGCCAGCAAGGATCGCGTCACTGGCAAGCTTCCCGTGCGCCCCGAAATCTGCACCGCGGGCAATATCGTTCACGGCGGCGCGATCATGGCTTTCGCCGATTGCCTCGGGGCCGTGGGCGCCTTCCTGACGCTGCCCGATGGCGCGAGCGGCACGACGACGATCGAGAGCAAGACGAACTTCCTCGGGAGCGGTCCGGTCGGGGCGGTGCTCGTCGGAGAGGCGACCCCGGTGAAAACCGGCAAGCGGTTGTCCGTTTGGCAGACGCGTATCTGCACCGAGGACGGCGCCGATGTCGCCCTGGTCACTCAGACGCAGTTGGTGCTTTGGCCGTCCTGACCGCCGAGGCTGTCGTGTGCAGCGTCCGCGCGCATGGTGAGCATGGTGCGATCGTGCGCGCGCTGACCGCGGAGGCTGGGCTTGTCGCAGGCTATGTGCGCGGCGGGCGGTCGCGGCGGCTGCGGCCGATTCTGATGCCGGGAAACCTGATCGCGCTCGAACTGCGCGCGCGCACCGAGGAGCAGCTCGCCGGCGCGACCGCCGAGTTGCTGACGAGCCGCGCGCCGCTGCTCGCCGAGCCCTTGCCCGCCTCGGCAATCGACTGGCTGACGAGTGTTACCGCAGCGACGCTTCCGGAGGGGCAGGCCTATCCGGCGCTCTATGCCGCGCTTGCGGCGGTGCTCGATGCGGTCGCGGCGGCGCCCTCGGCGCGGCAATGGGCGCTCGCGCTCGGGCGTTACGAGCTGTTGCTGCTCGCTGAACTGGGGTTCGGACTCGATCTCAGCGCGTGCGTGGCGACGGGCGCGACGGGCGATCTCGCCTATGTCAGTCCGAAATCGGGCGCGGCGGTGAGCGTCGGCGCTGCCGCGGGCTATGAGCAAAAGCTGTTTCGCCTACCGCCTTTCATGCAGCACAACGACGCCGCACCGACCGATGAGCCGACGATGACCGATATTCTCGACCTGCTGCAGATCACGGGTCATTTCATCGACCGCGACCTGATCGAAGGGCGCAACCGTGACTTGCTGACCGTAAGGGAAAGATTGGTCGCGCGGCTGGGCAGGGCGGTTGCGTGACGCGGCGGCGCTGTTTAGAGCGTGCCGGCTTAGCCCCTCCCCTCCAGGGGAGGGGTTGGGGTGGGGTCCATCGGCCTTGCATAAGGCCGATGGACCCCACCCGCTGCGCCCCGGATCAAGTCCGGGGCTCGCTGCCCTCCCCTGAAGGGGAGGGCGTCGTGCGTGTGGAAAGGGCAAGCGTTGAAAATCCTGCTGCTGGCTGGCGACGGTATCGGTCCGGAGATCATGGCGGAGGCCGAGAAGGTGCTCGCGGCGCTCGCGCTGCCGGCGACCCCTGACCGCGCGCTCGTCGGCGGCGCGGCCTATGCGGCGACCGGCCACCCGCTCCCCCCCGAAACACTGGCGAAGGCGAAGGATGCCGACGCGCTGCTGTTCGGGGCGGTCGGCGACCCGCGGTTCGACAATGTCGACCGGCATGTGCGCCCCGAACAGGCGATCCTCGGCCTGCGGTCGGAGCTGGGCCTGTTTGCCAACCTCCGCCCCGCGAAGCTGTTTGCGGGCCTGGAGGACAGCTCGGCGCTGCGCCCCGAAGTGGCTTCGGCAATCGACCTGCTGATCGTCCGCGAACTCAACGGCGACGTCTATTTCGGCGAGAAAGGCACGCGCACGACCGCGACCGGCGAGCGCGAGGGCTATGACGTCATGTCGTACAGCGAGAGCGAGGTCCGCCGCATCGCGCACGTCGCCTTCCGCGCCGCGCAGGGGCGCAAGGGGCGGCTCTGCTCGGTCGACAAGGCCAATGTGCTCGAAACCTCGCAGCTCTGGCGCGACGTGGTGATCGAGGTGGCCGCCGACTATCCCGATGTCGCGCTGAGCCATATGTATGTCGACAATGCCGCGATGCAGCTCGTGCGCAATCCCGGCCAGTTCGACGTGATCGTAACCGGCAATCTGTTCGGCGACATCCTGTCCGACCAGGCGTCGATGTGCGTCGGATCGATCGGGCTGCTCGCTTCGGCCTCGCTCGGCGAGGGGCGGCGCGGGCTGTACGAGCCGATCCACGGCAGCGCGCCCGACATCGCGGGGAAGGGTATCGCCAACCCGCTGGCGATGATCCTTTCGCTCGCGATGCTGCTGCGCCACTCGGGCGGCGACGAGGCGAATGCGGCGCGGATCGAGGCGGCGGTGGCCAAGGTGCTCGCTGACGGATGCCGCGGCGCCGATCTGGGCGGGAATATGGGCACGGCCGCCCTGGGCGATGCGGTCGTTGCGGCTTTGAACGGATAGGGCGATGAAAAAAACCACGGGATTCGATCGCGACACGACGCGCCAATGGCACCCCGCGACGCAGGCGGTGCGCGGCGGGACATGGCGCAGCGAGCATGGCGAGACGTCGGAAGCGCTCTTCCTGACCTCCGGCTATACCTATGACGATGCCGAAACGGTCGCCGCGCGCTTCGCGGGCGAGGCCGAGGGGATGACCTATTCGCGGCTCCAGAACCCGACCGTCGCGATGCTCGAGGAACGCATCGCGCTGATGGAGGGCGCCGAAGCGTGCCGCGTCCAGGCAACCGGCATGGCGGCGATGACGACCGCGCTGCTGTGCCAGCTGTCGGCGGGCGATCATATCGTCGCGGCGAAGGCGGCGTTCGGGTCGTGCCGCTGGCTCGTCGACCAGCTTTGCCCACGCTTTGGCATCGAGACGACGGTGATCGACGGGCGCGACAATGACGCGTGGGAAAAAGCTGTCAAATCAAACACCAAGGTGTTCTTCTTTGAAACGCCTGCGAACCCGACGATGGACATCGTCGACATGAAGCATGTGTGCGGCATCGCTCGCGCACACGGTATCACCACCGTCGTCGACAATGCCTTTGCAACGAGCGTCCTCCAGCGCCCGCTCGATTTCGGCGCCGATGTCGTCGCTTACTCGGCCACGAAGCTGATGGAGGGGCAGGGGCGCGTCCTTGCCGGCGCGGTGTGCGGCAGCGAAAAGTTCATCAACGATGTGCTGCTGCCGTTCCAGCGTAACACGGGCCCGAACCTGTCGCCATTCAACGCATGGGTCGTGCTCAAGGGGCTCGAAACGCTCGACCTGCGCGCACGACGGCAGTCGGACAATGCACTCGAAGTCGGGCGCTTCGTCGAAAAGCGCGTACCGAAGATGCTCCACCCCGGGCTTGCGAGTCACCCGCAGCACAATCTTGCGATGAGCCAGATGGAGGCGTGCGGCCCGATCTTTTCCTTCATTCTCGAAGGCCGCGAGCAGGCGATGGCGCTGCTCAACGCGCTCGAACTCGTCGATATTTCGAACAACATCGGCGATTCGCGCAGCCTTTGCTGCCACCCCGCCTCGACGACGCATTACAGCGTCAGCGCCGAAGCGCGCGCCGACATGGGGGTCGAGGAGGGAATGCTGCGTATCAACATCGGGCTCGAGGACCCGCGCGACATCATCGCCGACCTCGACCGGGCATTGACCAGGGTCGGGCTTTGAGCGACCTTGGGCGCACGATGATCGACTCCTTCTTCCCTTTCTCGGCGACGACGGGTCCGGTGACGGTGCGCGTGTCGGTCAGCTATTTGCCCGAACAATCACATCCGACCTTGGGGCGCTGGTTCTGGGCCTATCATGTGCGGATCGAGAATCATGGCGACACCGCCGTCCAGCTGATCAGCCGCCATTGGCGGATCGTCGACGGTCGCGGCCAATTGTCCGAAGTCGAGGGCGAGGGGGTAGTCGGCGAACAACCGCTGATCGGCCCCGGCGAGGCGTTCGACTATGTTTCGGGTTGCCCGCTTCCGACCCCCGAGGGATCGATGGTCGGCAGCTATATGATCGAAAGCGGCAACGGAACGCAGATGCTCGTCGCAATCCCGCATTTCCCGCTTGTGGCGCCTGCGACCGCGTCGTGAAGCGCACCCACCTGCCCTTGAACGCGCTGCGCGTTTTCGATGCCGCTGCCCGGCATCTGAGCTTCACGCGTGCCGCCGATGAGCTGGCGGTCACGCCCGCCGCGGTCGGACAGCAAATCCGTGCATTGGAGGACATGCTGGGCGTCGTGCTGTTCCGGCGCACGCCAAAGGGACTCGAACTGACCGGCGAAGCGAACGCGGGGCTCGACGCGCTGCGGCAGGGGTTTCTGCAATTCGAAGAGTCGGTGCGCGCGATGCAGGCGGGGCAGTCTTCGCAGTCGCTAACCATTGCAGCGCCGCGCGATCTGACCGCCAAATGGCTTGCACCGCGGCTTGCCCGCTATAGCCAGCAGGCCCCCGATGTGCGTTTCACGCTGGTGTCGGCCGACACGGGCATCGATTTCACCGAGGCGAACCTCGACCTGGCGATTTTCTGGACCGACGGCGCGGGCGAACATGAAGGTGTGCCGCTGTCCGACGCTTTGATGGTCACGGTGGCTGGCCCCGGCGGTACCAGCGATACGCGGATCGCGTGGCCGGGCTGCCCGGTCGCCGATGGCGAGCCCGCGTTGCGGCTGGGCGATGCGGGACTGGCGATTGATGCCGCCGCCAACGGCCTTGGCCACGCCAACGTTCCGGCCATGCTCGCCGAGGCCGATATTGCCGCAGGCCGCGTCATGCAGGTGGGCGAGCCGGTTGCGGTCAAGCGCGGCTATTGGCTCGTCGCGCCGCTGCCGCAATGGCGGCAGGCAAAGGTCAAGGCGCTGGTTGCGGCGCTGACCGCCGCCTGAACCTTATTCCGCGGCAAGATTGACGAGCCGGGTAACGAGACCCACCATTGTCTCGGTCGATACCGCGCCATCGGGGTTGTTCCAGCTGGCGGTCACGATGAACCATTTGCCGTCCGATTTCCGCTCGCCGAACAGGCTCATCGAAATGACGCCGAGTTCGGACCCGCCCTTGTAACCAAGATAATTCCACTGCTGCGCCGCAGTGCGGTCGACACCGGGGTTGATCGCCATCGCGGCCATTGCCTCGGCCGATCCGCGCTTTTTGAGGTCGATCATCAGCCGCGCGAGATCGTTGGGGCTGGCGAACCATTCGAGGCTGTCGATGAAGCGCGGCCCGCCCGAAAAGCTGACGCCGTCAACATTGGCGAGCGTCAGCTTTTCACTGTTAACATCGAGAATGCGGCGCTGCGCAGCATCGGTGGCGCCGACGAAGGCGGTGCGCTCGTTGGCGAAATTATTGCCCTTCAGTGCGAAAGCCTCGACCGTCGTCAAAAAGGGGATATTGCGCGACGGATCGCTGTGTCCCGCAGCGCGCATCCGGGCTTCGATCGTCTCGCGACCGAGCAGGTGGATGAGCGTGTCCGTGGCGCTGTTGTCGCTGACCGAGATCATCCAGTTCGCGAGGCTATGCAGCGTAACCGGCGTGCCGACGGGCCAGTTCGCCGTTCCCGCCGACGAAAAGCTCTGATGCGCAAGCGGTGCGACATCGGACCAGCGGCGCTTGCCGTCCGCAATCTGCGCCGCGAGTTCGTCGAGGACATAGAGCTTGAATGTCGATCCAACGGCAAACTGGCGATCCGCCCCGGCTTGCGCGACCGGCAGAATGCGCGCGTCGTCGATTTCGGCAACGAGGAAGCCGGTAGCGCCCGGAAGAGCCGCGATTTCAGCCGCGACCTTGTCGAAACTGTCGTCCGTCATCTCGAAACCCGTCAGGCGCAGCCCGGTCACGCGCTCGTCGGCGGCACTTCCTACCTCGAGCTGGATCGTGGCGATCCCTTTCGCGAAACGGAGCAACACCGTCCCGGACCGCCCGTTCGCCGATGTCGCGTTTTCGACTGCGACCGGATCGCCATACTGCGTGGTCAGACTGTTGCTGATGGCATTGAACTGCGCCGCCGGAACGACCGCCTGAAACGAGGGAGCGAAAAAGTCCGCATAAGGATAACGACCCGCGATCAGATCGACGAGTTGCATCGCGCGGCGATCGAACGCGCTCTCCCCGGTCGCGGAAGTATCAGCCGCCTGCGACGCGTGCGACGACGGGCCCATCGTGAGAGCAGCGGCCGCCAGACAGGCCGATTGCAGGATCGTCTTCATCATCATCATTCCCTCTTCAGTCGTTCGAGTAGCTGTCGAGCCGCGCAATCTGTTGTCGCAACTTGGCAGCGACACGAAGGTTGACCAACCAGATGGCGAGGAAAACAAGCGCGGGGAGCGCTGCAAAGAACAGCCACGCGGCCACCCCATCGGTCCCCGCCTGCTTGGCTTGCCCCGCCATGAAAATGCCGAGTCCGGGGACGAACGGTGCAAGATACCAACGGCCGACCCGCGCAAGCATATACTCCTCGCGGGCAAGCCGTGCGCGATAGAAGGCCCGGATATCGCACATTTCGGCGTCCGGATTGGATCGCGACGTGCGCCGCGAAAGCTGCCACGCCACGAACAAGGCGGCGGCGATTGTCAGCAGGCTCCCGAGCTTGAGGAGCAAGCCAGGCAACACCGCAGCATAAAGTGCGAACATGACCACAACGATCGCGGCCGCGCCATATTCGCGCCGGTTCCGTCGCTCGACGGCGCTTCCGAGACGCGCCGCCCGCTCCCTCACGGCGTCGAGCGAGAGCGCGTCGAGTTCTGCCTCATTGCTTTGCCATATCGCGCGCAGACGGTTCGTTTCGCCATTGTCGGTCATGCGGCACCTCCTTCGGCAAAGCGCCGCGTCAGCATCGCCTTGAAGCGATGGATCTTGGTCGCGACGGCGTCGCTCGTAACCCCCGTTATCTCGGCAATGTCGGCGCCGGTCACGCCTTCGAGATAGAGCAGCATGATCTGGCGGTCGGGCGGGTCGAGGCAGTCGATGATCGCCAATATCCGGGCCATCGCATCGCGTTCATCGGCGTCATCGATCATCGATGCCGCATCGTGAGAAATCTCCAGTTCCTCGATGCTCGACCAGCCGCGCTGCCGATGCCGTTTTTGCGATACGACGAATGAAACCGCCCGATTATGCGCGACACGCCAAACCCATGTGCTTAGTGAGCAGCAGCCGTCAAAGCGTTCGAAACTCTGCCAGAGTGCGACCTGCAATTCCTGCTCGAGGTCGCGCCGCGCATCGGCATTGGCCTCATAACCACGCGCCATCCGCGCCAGCGCACCACCGAATTGCTCGATGGCCTCGCGAAACAGCCGGTCCTGCTTGGATTCGGTCACCCCATTGTCCAAAATCGCATGCTGCATACCCCTTTTAGTCGGCAGCAATGCGGATTTCTGACGGCGACGCCGAAAAAAAATTCTCAGGCGTCGATCGCCGCCTCGTCGAGCGTCGCCGCATTGGCCTGGATGAACTGGAAGCGGTGCTCGGGATGCTTGCCCATCAGCCGGTCGACCAGATCCTTGACCTGGTGCCGTTCCTCATATTCCTGCGGCAGGGTGACGCGGAGCAGGCTGCGCGTCGCCGGGTCCATCGTCGTTTCCTTGAGCTGGTTCGGATTCATCTCTCCCAGCCCCTTGAAGCGGCCGACATCAACCTTCTTGCCTTTGAACAAGCTCGCTTCCAGCTCGGCGCGATGCGCGTCGTCGCGCGCATAGGCCGAAGCCGAGCCTGCGGTCAGGCGATAGAGTGGCGGTTGGGCCAGATAGAGATGTCCGTTGCGTACGACATCGGGCATTTCCTGAAAGAAGAAGGTCATCAGCAAGGTCGCGATATGCGCGCCATCGACGTCGGCGTCCGTCATGATCACAATTTTTTCATAGCGAAGCCGGTCGGCGTCGCAATCCTTGCGCATCCCGCAGCCGAGCGCGAGCGCGAGGTCGGCGATTTCCTGGTTGGCGCGGATCTTGTCGGTGCTGGCACTCGCGACGTTCAAGATCTTGCCGCGGATCGGCAGGATCGCCTGCGTCTTGCGGTCGCGCGCCTGCTTGGCGCTTCCGCCCGCGCTGTCACCCTCGACGATAAATAATTCAGTACTTTCTGGCCCGTCATTGGCACAGTCTGTCAACTTTCCGGGGAGGCGCAACTTGCGTCCGCTCGTCGCGGTCTTGCGCTTGACCTCGCGCTCGGCCTTGCGCTTCAGCCGCTCGTCCATCCGTTCGAGCACGAGACCCAGCAGCGCGCGGCCGCGGTCCATATTGTCCGACAGAAAATGGTCGAAATGGTCGCGCACCGCATTTTCGACGAGCCGGGCGGCTTCGGGGCTCGAGAGCCGGTCCTTGGTCTGGCTCTGGAATTGCGGGTCGCGGATGAAGACGGACAACATCATCTCTCCGCCGTTGAACACGTCTTCGGGCGTGATCTGCGCCGCCTTTTTCTGTCCGACGAGTTCGCCGAATGCGCGCAATCCCTTGGTCAAAGCCCCGCGCAGCCCGGTTTCGTGCGTGCCGCCGGCAGGCGTCGGGATGGTGTTGCAATACCAGCTATAGCTGCCGTCGGACCAGATCGGCCAGGCGATCGCCCATTCGGCGCGGCCTTGCTCGTCGGGGAAATCCTGCCGCCCGATAAAGGGTTCGGCGGTCGCGCATTCGCGTGTCCCGATCTGCTCCTTCAGATGGTCGGCGAGGCCACCGGGAAACTGGAACACCGCTTCGGCTGGGGTATCGTCGCCGATCAGTTCGGGCGCGCATTTCCAGCGGATTTCAACGCCCGCGAACAGATAGGCTTTCGAGCGCGCAAGCCGATGGAGGCGTTGGGGCTTGAAACGCCCATGTTCGCCGAAAATCGCCGGATCGGGGACGAACGATACGCTCGTGCCGCGCCGGTTGGGTGTCGGGCCGAGTTCCTCGAGCGCTCCTTGCGGGGCGCCCTGGGCAAAGCGTTGGCGGAAAAGCTGCTTGTTCCGCGCTACCTCGACCACCGTTTCGATCGACAGCGCGTTGACGACGCTGACCCCGACGCCGTGGAGGCCGCCCGAGGTTGCATAGGCCTTGCCTTCGAACTTGCCGCCCGAGTGAAGCGTGGTGAGGATGACTTCGAGCGCCGATTTGCCCGGAAACTTGGGGTGCGGGTCGACGGGAATACCGCGGCCGTTGTCAGTCACGGTCAGGCGGTTGCCAACGTCGAGCGTGATTTCGATGCGGCTCGCATGCCCCGCGACCGCTTCGTCCATGCTGTTGTCGATGACTTCGGCTGCGAGGTGGTGCAGCGCGCGCTCGTCGGTCCCGCCGATATACATGCCCGGCCGTCGGCGGACAGGCTCCAGCCCCTCCAGAACCTCGATCTGCGAGGCGTCGTAACTTTCGGCGACGGGGGCGGACTTGTCGAACAAATCGTGACTCATGACCGGGCTATACGGGCGCGGGGAGGGCGGTGGCAAGCGCGGTTTTCCTGCGGTTCGATACATCGCGGACCATGCCCGATCCGTCTCTTTTCGGACGGAAAGGGGAACTTCGTTCCGCCGCCAAGGGTTTCGCAGACGACTGCAAAGTCATTCAAATAATGGAGAAATCATATGAAATTCGCAGCTCTCCTCGCTGCTTCGGCGGCGTCGCTTCTGGCCGTCCCCGCCTTGGCCCAAGACGACCGCGATCCCGGCAGCGACTTCAACGGACCTTATGTCAGCGTCATCGGCGGCGCGACATTGCAGGGCAATGATCGCCGCGAAACGCTGGTCTTCGACACCGATGGCGATGGCCAGTTCGACAACAGCGTAAACAGCGTCGGCGGCAGCGACGCCTTCGCGCCCGGCTTCTGCGGTGGAAGCGCGACGGGCACATCCAACATGGCGTGCCGTAACGACAAGGATGGTCCCGGCTTTTTCGGGCGGCTCGGGTACGACAAACGCATGGGCAATTTCGTCCTCGGCGCGCTGGTCGAAGGCGGACACAGCGTCGCGCGCGACAGCGTCAGCGGATTTTCGACGACGCCCGCCAGTTACACGATGAGCCGCGAGGCCGATTGGGAGGCGAGCGCACGGCTTCGCGCCGGCTATACGCCGGGCGGCGGCGCGCTTTTCTATGTTACCGGCGGTCCGGCCTATGCGCGTCTCGACAATCGTTTCACGACGACGAACACCGCCAACAGCTTCAGCGACAACGGCAAGACCAATGGCTGGGGCTATGCGGTCGGCGGCGGCGCCGAAGTGATGGTGACGAACAATCTCGGCGTCGGACTCGAGTATCTCTACACCGACGTGAAGGACGATGATTACACCGTCAACGTCGGCCCCGGCACCGCGCCGGCGACCAATCCCTTCCTTGTCGACAGTGGCGGAACCGATATTCGCCGCAGCGACCCGAATTTCCGCACACATAGCGTGCGCGGGACGATCAGCTATCGCTTCTGATCGCGCGCCAAACTGAAAGAGGCGCCGGAATCACCCTCCGGCGCCTTTTCATTATCACTCGGCCTTTGGCGCCGGGAAAATGGCAAAATTGCCGTTCGCGCTGCCGACCAGCCGGTCGTGCTGGTACAGTCGCGCGTCGATATTGGCGACGCGCTTGCCGCGGTGAAGCACCTCGGTCTTGCAGGTCAGCCGTCCTTCGACGACCCGCGCGTGGTAATTGAACTTGATCTCGAGTGTCGCGCACCACTCATCGTCGGCGATCAATGTGGTCAAGGCGCCGCCCATTGCCGAATCGGCCAGCGAATAAGCTACGCCGCCGTGCGCGACGCCTTGCGGGTTGAAATGGCGCTCACGCTCGATGTCGATCGCCATTTCGCAGCGGCCGTCACCGCGCTCGACCATTTCCAGGCCGAGCGTGCGCGCAAAATGGAACTCCTGCGCGAACGGCCTCACCGAACGCGCGGGCCGCCAAAGGGCGGCGGCGGAGGCGGACGCCGTGTTCCGCGCGGCAGCTGCGCCTGATAGGCGCGGCCGCAATGTTCGACGCAATAAGGGAAGCCGGGGTTCACCGCCTCGCCGCAGAAGTGAAAATCGGGTTCGCCGGGATGCCCCATCGGCCAACGGCAGATGCGGTCGTTGAGGTCGAGCAAGCTCGTCTTGTCGGCGATCTCGGGGCTCGGCTTTGCGGGCACGAGGCGGCGCGGCGGGGCAGGCGGGATCGGCGCCTGCTGGTCGCCGGGGCCCTGCCGGATAAAGCCGCCGGGGCCGATCGAGACGATGCGCGGTGTGTCGGCCTTGGGCGCGGCGTCGCCAGCAGCCGGTTGTGCCGGGGCGGCTGCAGCGGGGCGAGGTTCGGGCTTGGGTGCCGTCGCGGTCGGCCGCGGCGCAGCAGGAGCAGTAGCGCGCGGGGCCGCCGGCGCAGCAGGCTTCGGCGCGGACGCAGCCTTGGCGGGCTTGACCTTCTCCGTCGCCTTCACCGGCGACGGGCGCGATTTCAGCCCCAGGCGGTGCGCCTTGCCGATGACCGCATTGCGGCTCACGCCACCGAGTTCGTCGGCGATCTGGCTGGCCGTCAGGCCCTTTTCCCACATGCTGCGCAGCTGGTTGATGCGCTCATCGGTCCATGACATTTGCAAATCCTTATCATTCCACGCCGCGGGCATTCGGCGGTCCCAAACGGACCGGCGCCGTCAATGCCCTGCTTGCGGTAAGAACGGGGAGGCGATAGGCGAGAACGCCATGAACGACCAGCCCCAAATTTCGTACCCCGACTCCAACAAATCGCCCGTTGCGCGGGCCTTCGCCGAACCCGGCGTCCCGCACATCCGTGCACTCAATGTGCCCGGGCTGCGAGCGCTATATGTCAAGGAGGTGCGACGGTTTTTCAAGGTCCAGCTGCAAACTATCTGGGCTCCGGCGATCACGACGCTCCTCTTCCTCGTCATTTTCACCGTTGCGTTGGGCGGTGCGGGGCGCACCGTGATTGGCGTTCCGTTCGCCGATTTCATCGCGCCGGGCCTGATCATGATGGCGATGCTCCAGAATAGCTTCGCGAATTCAAGCTTTTCGCTGTTGGTCGGAAAGATTCAAGGGACGATTGTCGACTATCTGATGCCACCGCTTGCGGTTGGCGAATTGATGATCGCACTTGTCGGCGCGGCGATAACGCGCGCGGTGCTCGTCGGCTTCGCGCTCTGGCTCGCGATGCTGCTGTGGCCGGGCGTCGATGTCATGCCCGACCATTTCTGGGCGATCGCAGTGTTTGGCGTGCTCGGCGCGATGATGCTCGGCTTCCTCGGGCTGATCACCTCGGTATGGGCGGAAAAATTCGATCACGCAGCCGCGGTGACAAATTTTGTCGTTACCCCGTTGGCGCTGCTATCCGGCACCTTCTATTCGGTCGACCGCCTTGCCCCCTGGTTCCAGACGGTCGCGCACGCAAACCCCGTCTATTACGCGATCATGGGTTTTCGTTATGGTTTCATCGGGACGGTCGATTCCACGATCGCCAATCCGGTGTGGCTGGCGATTGGGGTTCTGGTCGGCGTCAATGCCGCGCTGGGGCTATTCACCTATCGCCTGCTGACTTCGGGCTGGAAGCTGAAAGCCTGACGCGCGGCGCCGCCCTCAGTGGCGGTGGATCGCGCGGAGACGATAGCGGCCGCGCTCTATCCCCTCGAACATCGTGTCGATCTGTGGATGGTCGACCGGGCCGCTGTCGCCGTCGGCGACGAGATTCTGCTGACTGACATAGGCGATGTAGGAGGAGTCGTCGTTTTCGGCGAGCAGGTGGTAATAGGGCTGCTCCTTCGCCGGGCGCACCGCCTCCGGGATGGCTTCATACCATTCGTCGCTATTCGAAAAGACCGGGTCCACGTCGAACACGACGCCGCGAAAATCGAACATGCGGTGCCGGACGATATCGCCGGGCGCAAACCGCGCCCGCTCAATGAGCGGCGCTACGACGCTGGGCGACCGTGTGTCGTCATTTGGTGATTCTGATACCATAATGCCAATTTATGACGAAACATCGGTGGTTCAACCCGTTTCGCTGCCGCTTCGGTCGGGTCTGCTGGTCGAATCAGGGAAAAAATGGAGGAGAGTGAGGGATTCGAACCCTCGGTACCCTTGCGGGCACTTCGCATTTCGAGTGCGACGCTTTCGACCACTCAGCCAACTCTCCTCGCTGAGAGGAGTGCCACCTAGCGACGGCCCGCGAGTCTTGCAACCCCATCGTCACAAAATTGCGCGAGCCATCGCCGGACCGCCAAGTTTTCAGGGTTTTTCGGCCTCCCACCAATAGGGTGCGCGCTTGCGATTGCCGGTGACGACCTCGTTCATCGTCAGCGGGTCGTACAGACGTCCGCCGAGCATCACGCGGTGGATACGCTCGGTGTTGCGGATATTCTCCGTCGGATCGGCATCGAGGATGAGAAGGTCAGCGAGCTTGCCCGGCTCGAGCGAGCCGACATCCTTCGCGTAGCCGAGCGACGTTGCAGGCATGATCGTCGCGGCGCGCAGCGCATCGATGTTGCTCCAGCCACCGCGAACGAACGACCAGATTTCCCAATGTGCCCCAAGTCCCGCCTGCTGGCCGTGCGCGCCGATCGAAACCATGCGCCCCGTATCGGCGATTTTTTTGGCCTCGCGCGCGGCATCGTCGTCGACGTAATCGCTCTCGGGGGCAATCACGCGGCGCTTGTTGTCAGCCGCGAGCACGTCCGGCGGTGCGTGCCGCGACAGGATCGGCTGTTTCCACACGTCGGTGTGTGCGCGCCAATAGGGGTCGCCTGCCGGTCCGCCATAGGTGACGACAAGCGTTGGCGTGTAGTCGGTGCTGGTCTGCCCCCAGAGCTGGACGAGATCCTTGTAGAAGATGTTGAGCGGAATATTGTGCTCGACGGTCGTATTGCCGTCCTGGATCAGCGACACGTCCATCGTGTAGAGCGAGCCGCCCTCCGGCACGACGGCCATATTCTCTGCCTGCGCCGCCTTGACGACCATCTGGCGCTGCTCGCGGCGCGGCTGGTTGTAGTTTTTGACGCTATGCGCGCCCTGCGCCTTCAGGCGGCGGACATGCGCGAGCGCATCGTCAAAGCTGTTGATCTCGGCATACACCCCGGCGGACTTCGCGCCATAGATGATCTCGCCGGTCGAAAATATCCGCGGCGCGAGGATGAGTCCTGCGCGCTGCATCTCGGCAGAAACGAAGATTTCCGAGGCGCGCGACGATGGATTGTGGCCCGTCGTCGTGCCCATCGCGAGGTTTGCAATCTCCGACCAATTCTGTTGCGGGACCAGTTCGTCATCGCCGTGCGGGCCGTGGGCGTGGGCGTCGACAAAGCCCGGAACGATGGTCTTGCCCGTCGCGTCGACGGTCGGCGTGCCCGCGGGAATGGTCATCGCGGCGAGTGCGCCGACCGCGACAATCCTGTCGCCGTCGATCAGGATCGCGCCATTCTCGATAATCCCGCCATCGGCGTCTGCCATGGTCAGGATCCTGGCACCGGTGATCGCAACCATGCCCTTCGGCTTGTCGGCCGCGCGGACCATCGCCAGCGACAGACCGTCGGTCGGCTGTGTGAATTTGGGCGTCTTGTCGTCAGTTGGCGCGCTCGCGAACAATTGACCGAGGTCGGCGCTGAACAGCGTCGGGCCGCGGCTCCAGTGGAGGCGGCGGCCGCCGTTCGACCAATGGATATAGTCGGCGCCGCTTCCGCTCGCGCGCGTGACGGGGAGCGCCCCGCTCTTGGTGCCGAGCGACACATCCTGCCCGCCCGGCATCAGCGGCGTGACATAGGCATCGTAATTCTGGCGGAAGGCAAGGGTGCGGCCGTCGGGCGACACTTCGAAGTCGGTGACAAGCTCGCCATTGGCATGGATGCGCCTGTCCTGGCCATTGAGGTCGGTGCTGACCAATTGCTGCTTGCCGTCGCCCGATGCGACCATGAAGATGCGGTCATTGCCGGCGCCGAACTGGGGCTTGGCGCCATCGCTGCTGACCCGCACGGGCGCACCACCCGCCGCCGCGACCCGGTAAACACCGGGATCGGCGCTCCAACGGTCCGTCGTCAGCCCGCCACCGGCGCGCCGTTCAAACGCAATGGTCTTGCCATCGGGAGAAAAGCGCGGTTCGGCGTAATGGCCGGGAACGCTCGTGACCTTGCGCGACGCCCCGCCACCGGCGTTGACGACATGGACTTCGCCCAGCCCGCTATCGGTCCAGCGAACGAAGGCAATCGAGCGCCCGTCGCGCGACCAACTCGGCCATAGTTCGAACGCGTCATCCCTTGCCGACGTCAGGCGCCGCGGCTCCCCGCCGCCCATCGGCTTGACCCACAGCTTGCCGAGCGTTTCGAACACTACCGATCGCCCGTCGGGCGACACTTCGGCCCAGCGCGGCATGCGTGTCGTGAAGCTGTCGGGCGCCACCTCGACAGCAGGATGAATGGCGTCGATCACGATGCGGTCGTCGTCGATCGCGAAGGGGATTTCGCGCGCATCGCCGCCCGCAGCGCTAACGCGGCGCAGCTTGCCTCCCGCCCAGAAAAGGATCTCGCGGCTGTCGGGCGTCCACGCCATATTGGGATAGATGCCGGTGACGGCCCAGGTTTCCTGCATGTCCTGGTCGAGCGCGTCGTAAAGCTTGCGCTCGGTTCCCGAGGCGAGGTCTTTCACATAGAGCTTCGAGCGCGTGCCTTCGCGGCGCACGAACGCAAGCGACTTGCCGTCGGGGGCAGGGGTCGGGCGCACCGCCCCGCCATTGCCGGAGGCGACCGTCGCAACCTCGCCGCTCTCAATGTCATAGCGTTCGATGTGGAAGAGGTCGGCGTTGCTGTCCTGCGCATATTCGAAGATCGGCCCCGGCGTGACGTTGCGCGTGTAATAGACGCCCCTGCCATCGGGCGCGAAGACCGGCTCGCCCAGCTCCTTTTGATGTCGCTCGTTGGGTTTCTTGACCAGTGGCACGCCGGCACCGCCCGAAACATGATAGAGCCACACTTCGCCGGTCCCGAGCGAACGGGCGGTCGTGAAATGCTTCTTCGCAACAATATACTCGCCGTCGGGACTCCAGCTCGGCTGGTTGAGCAACCGGAAATCTTCCTTGCTGAGCTGGCGCCGGTCGCTCCCGTCGCGGTTCATGATCCAGATATTGTCGCCGCCGCCGGCGTCTGAGACAAAAGCAATGCGCTTGCCGTCCGGCGAAAAGCGTGGCTGATGCTCATAGGCAAGGCCCGCCGCGATGCGCGTCGGCGTTCCACCCTCGATCGGCATCGTATAAATGTCGCCGAGGAGATCGAAAGCAATGGTGCGCCCGTCGGGGGCGACATCGACGTTCATCCAACTGCCTTCGTCCACCGCGATCGGAACCGAGCGCGTCGCCATGCCGGGCGGGGCGTTGACGTCCCATTTTTCGGGCTTTGCTTCGTCTTTCGGAGCGGCCGTCGGCGTAGCCTGTGCCCAAACCGACGTCGATGTTGCCAAGGCCGCCGCAAGGGCGAGGACGAAGCGCGTCATGAAATTATCCCCTGTTGAAATTATGTGCCGACCATATGGCGCGATGCCCGGTATGCAAGCGCCGCCTTTCGATGAAGATGCTGGCCCGGTCGACGGGCGGCTGCTAGCCCTCCTGCGATAACAATCGCGAGGGGAGATGGCGTGCCGCTAACGGGAATTCGCGTACTGGATTTCGGCCGCTACATCGCAGGCCCCTATTGCGCCGCTCTGCTGGCCGATTACGGCGCCGACGTGATCCGGATCGAGGCGCCGGGCGGCAATGACGACCGCTTTACCGTTCCCGTGGCCGAAGACGGATCGGGCGCGATGTTCATGCAGATGAACCGCGCCAAGCGCAGCTTGACCCTCAAGATCGGTAGCGCGGAGGGGCGTGAGATCGTGCGGAAGCTGGTCGAGACTGCCGACGTCGTGGTTGCCAACCTTCCGCACGAAGCGCTCGTCAAGCTCGACCTCGATTACGCGAGCCTGTCGGTGATCAATCCGCGCGTCATCCTTGCGACGGCATCGGCGTTCGGGAGCACTGGTCCGCTGTCGGGCCACGTCGGTTTCGACGCCGTCGGACAAGCGATGTCGGGCACCGTCCACCTGACCGGCGAGCCCGACCAGCCCTACCGCGCGCAGGTCAATTTCGTCGATTTCGCAACCGCGCTCCATTGCGCCTTCGGCGTCATGCTCGCACTGCGCGAGCGCGATGCGACGGGGAAGGGGCAGTGCGTTTCGGGGTCGCTGCTCGGCACGGCGCTCGCACTGTCGAACGCGCTGACGATCGACCATGCGCTCAACGGTATCGAGCGTCAGCCGATGGGAAACCGTGGGTTCAGCTCGGGTCCGACCGATTTGTTTCGGACACGCGATGGATGGATCGTGACCCAGATCGTCGGCGCATCGATATTTGCGCGCTGGGCGAACTGCGTCGGCCGTCCCGAATTGATCGACGATCCGCGTTTCGCGAGCGACATATTGCGTGGCGACAATGGGGCCGAGTTGAGCGCAATCATGCAGGACTGGTGCGCCGAACGGTCGCGCGATGCGGCGCTATCCGAATTGGCGGACGCCCGCGTTCCTGCCGCGCCGGTGTTGAAAGCGAGCGAAGCGCTCGCCGAGCCGCAAGTCGCGGCGATGGGCCTTGTCGAACCGATGGCCTATCCGGGCGCTCCCGCCGCGGCGCCCGTCATCCGGGCGCCGATTGCCTTGTCGGCGGTCGACAAGGCGGCGCCGCAGCGCGCTCCGACGGTCGGCGAACACAGCAACGCCATCCTTTCCGATCTTGGCTATGGCGCGGAGGAAATTGCAGCTTTGCGCGCCAAAAACATAATTTGAGCATCGGGCGGTGGACGCCGTAACGCGGCGCACCTAAGTTGCGAACAACAACCTAACCCCTCCCGTCAAGCAACAAGGAACCCCCGATGACCGACCAGAGCGAATATGTGCCGCCGAAGATCTGGACCTGGGACAAGGAAAGCGGGGGACGCTTCGCAAATATCAACCGGCCGATCGCGGGGCCGACGCACGAGAAGGAGCTTCCGGTCGGCAAGCACCCGCTCCAGCTCTATTCGCTCGGTACGCCCAATGGCGTGAAGGTGACGGTGATGCTTGAGGAACTGCTCGCCGCGGGCCACTCGGGCGCCGAATATGACGCGTGGCTGATCAATATCGGCGAGGGCGACCAGTTTTCGAGCGGTTATGTCGCGATCAACCCGAACAGCAAGATTCCCGTGCTCGTCGACCGCAGCGGCCCCGAACCGATCCGCATCTTCGAATCGGGCGCAATCCTGATCCATCTCGCCGAGAAGTTCGGCGCCTTCCTGCCGACCGACACTGCAAAGCGCGCCGAAACGCTGTCGTGGCTGATGTGGCAGATGGGGAGCACACCGTTCCTCGGCGGCGGTTTCGGGCATTTCTATGCCTATGCGCCGTACAAGATGGAATATCCCATCAATCGTTATGCGATGGAGGTGAAGCGCCAGCTCGACGTCCTCGATCGCCGCCTCGCCGAAACCGAATTTCTGGCGGGCGACGATTATACGATTGCCGATATGGCCGTGTGGCCCTGGTATGGCGCGCTCGCCAAGGGGCTCGTCTATGATGCAGGCGAGTTTTTGCAGGTGAACGAATATAAGAATGTGCAGCGCTGGACCGATCAGATCGCGAAACGCCCTGCGGTCAGGCGCGGGCGCATGGTCAACCGGGTGACCGGCGATCCGGCGAGCCAGTTGCACGAGCGGCACGACGCATCCGATTTCGAATTGCGCACCGCCGACAAATTGCAAGACGAGCCTGCCGCGGGCTGATTATGCGCATAACCCGCGTCCACTGGGGCAGGCGCGGGTAAGGCGGCGTTAGGAAAACCCGTTCGCCACGGGTTTTCCGTCGCCGGTCGCGGCTCGAAAAGCCGCAAAATACGCAAAATTAAGTGCGCCGATCATCGACGGCAGCTTCACCGATGCCGGTCCATCATCGGGGCATGACAGTTCACACCCCCTTGGTTTCGGCGGCTTGGCGGTTCGGTCGATTCGCGCGCCGCCTCGCCGGGTCGCAGCGGGCAGCGGCGATTGTCGAGATGGCGATCGTACTTCCGCTGCTGCTCGCACTGGCGATGGGCATATTGGTCTATGGCCAATATTTCCTGCTCGCGCACAGCGTCCAGCAGGCGGCGAATGACGGCGCGCGTGCCGCAATCGTCGGCCTCGATGCGGAAGATCGCCGGGCCATCGCCGAACGCGCGGTCGACCGGAGCATGGGCGGCGTGGAAAGCTATACGCCGACCGCGCGGGCAGTCGCGGTGAGCGAGACGACCGACGCGGTGACGGTGGCGGTGAGCTTCACCGTCCCCGAGGACAGCTTCCTCCGCTCCGCCTTTGTCCCGTCGCCCGGCAACGTCATCACGGCGCGGGCGACCTTCGAGCTTCCGGTCGACTGATGGCAACGCCGCCCCCCTCGTTCGGCCGCGACGCGCGCGCCGGTGTCAGCACCATGACGGCGTTCGGGCTGACGATGCTGATCGGATCGGCCGCGCTCGCGGTCGATGTGGGATCGCTCTATCTCGACCGCCGCAAGCTCCAGGGGATTGCCGACGCCGCGGCGCTGGCCGCCGCCGGACGGCCGGGGGAGGAGCGTGAAGCGGCGGAACGCATCATCGCCGCGAACTGCAATTGCAACATCGCCATCGCCGTGCTCTCGGCCGGCACCTATACCGCTGATCCCGCCATCGCTGCCGAAGAGCGGTTCGCCCTTGGCGGAACATCGCCGAACGCCGTGCGGATCAAGCTGGTGCGCAACCGTCCGCTCTTCTTCGGGCGGTTTCTGTCCCGAAAGGACAGCAGCGTGATTGGTGCGACCGCTACGGCGGCGCGCCGGGGTTATGCCGCCTTTTCTCTCGGCTCGCGTGTTGCGGCGGTCCGCGGCGGCATCCCGAATGCCGTGCTGTCGGCTCTGACGGGGAGCGAGGTCAACCTGTCGGTCATGGACTATGAGGCGTTGGCGAACGCCGACGTCGACCTGCTCGCCTTTTCCGACGCGTTGCGAACCGATCTCGATGCGGAGATACTGACCTTTGGGCAGACTCTCGACAGCCAGGTCAGCCTGCCGCAGATCCTATCGGCGCTCGCGCGGTCGACCGACGGGCGCGGGGCGGAGGCGCTCGACCGGATGGCCTCGCGCGCGCTGCCGCGGACTCTCGTGCCATCGCACGCAATCGACCTTGGCCCGCGTTCGTCGACGATCCGCATCGACCCGGCCAATCCCGTCAAGGTGAACGCGCTCAGCCTGCTACGCACGATGCTGTTCCTCGGCAATGCGAACCGGCAACTCGACCTGTCGATTGCGAGCGACCTTCCCGGCGGGTCGGGGATCGACGTAGCGCTGCTGATCGGCGAGCCGCCCGCACAATCGCCGCTGATCGCGGTAACCGACACGAATGACGTCATAGTCCGCACCGCGCAAGTCCGGCTGAAGATCGATGCGACGGTCCGCACGCCTGCGGCGCAGGTGCAAATACCCGTGGTTGCCGAACTCGGATCGGCTTCAGCGCGGATTACGGACATCGATTGCAGGCCGCACAGCAGCACGGCGGTGGCGCTGGGCGTGAAAACATCGCCCGCAACACTCGCCATCGGAACGGTCGACGACAGCGATTTCCAGAATATGCAGCGCCCGCTCGACGTGCGCACAGCAAGGCTGCTGCGTCTGCCGCTGGCCTATGTCGAGGGAGAAGCCGAACTGGTCATGTCGGATCTTGCCGAAAAGCCTGCCGGCTTTTCGCGCGCCGACATCGATGCGGGCACTGTGAAAAGGGTCGAAAGCACCGGACTGGCCACCGGTGCCGCCAAATCGCTGGCCGACCGAATGGAGCTGAAAGCCCATATCCTCGGCATCGGTGTCAATGCAAAGGCGCTGACGGCGCTCGTCGGCGAGACGGTGGGAATCGCCGCACCGGCCATCGACGGGGTTATCGAAGGTCTGACAGGCGCGCTGGGCGTCCACATCGGAGAGGCCGATGCGCGCGTCAATGCGCTGCGATGCGGAAAGGCGCGGCTGGTGTGACCGGTTCGGCGCCACAACGGACAGAAATTACGGCCTTTCGGAGCGTCGCTTGCCCATAAGAATAGGGAAGGGGCAGACGACGGGAGCATCCGATGGCGAGGAGGCAGCAACCACAGCGTGTATCGGCAGCAAATTTCATACGCGGTTTTGCGAGCTGGCGGGTGCGAGCCGCGCGCGATCCCGTGGTGGTGACGCATCACGGAAAGGATGCGCACGTCCTTATATCCCTCGACGACTATCGGAGACTTGACGGCCACGATCCCGACGCGCCCGGTCACTCGCTCGAAGTCTCGCAGGCGCGTCTGGTCGAATCGATCCGCGACGCGGTCATCCTTGTCGATCGGCAGCGGCGCCTGGTCGCCATCAACCCGGCTGCGGCAGACATGCTGGAACTGTCCGCCGCTGCCGTAAGCGGTGAACCGTTGGAGTTGGTGGTGCCACGTGTGACAGAAAACCCGCTCTATCCGCATCTCTTGCGCCTGCTTGACCATCGCGCGCGCTTCTCGGGCAACATCGCTGCGCTGACGCGGCCCCGCCAGTGGCTGCATGTCGATCTGGTCCCCGTGCCGATCGGAGGGGCGATCATCCTGCGTGACGTCACGGCGTCAATCGACGCGGCGGCCTCCAGCGACCGCGGACAGGCGACAATGCGCGCCCTCGACGCCGACGGCACGATCGGGCACGCGCGCCTGTCGGTACGCGAAATGATCGAGGCGGCAAATGATTGTCTGGTGGCGATGGTCGGATCGGACGCCGCGGCGATCCGCCGGGTGCGCTTCTCGGCCTTGCTCGCAAATGGACATCGGCATGGTTTCATCGACGCGCTCGAATCGGTGTTCCGGTCAGGCGAGCCAGCGTGCGTCGCATCCGAATTGATTACGCGGGGGGGAGGGTGTGTTCCCGTGCGCCTCTCCATCGCCGAGCTGCGCGGCGCCCACGCCAGCGAGGGGGCTGTCGTTATGGTAACCCGGCGCGGAGACGCGTAGCGATTGGCGAGGCGCCCGTCACCGTCGCCGTAGCGTCACCCCAAATCCCAAGCCTGGACTCACGCAAAACTGCGCCGCGCGGCACTGGACAAGGCCGCTTTGGCGGCGCAATCTGTCCGCGAAAGCCGGTTGCAATCCGGAACCTACCGTTTACGTAAACGTGAGTTGAGACTATAAGGGCGCCTCAGCCCAAGGGAGATTCGTCATGGACATGGAGTTCAGCCCCGAAGACCTCGCCTTCCAGAAGGAAGTGCGCGACTTCATCGCCGAAAACTACCCCGCCGAACTGCGCGGGAAGCAGGATGAAGGCGAGGAATTGTCCAAGGAGGACTTTCTGGCGTGGCACAAAGTCCTCTACGAAAAGGGCTGGGTCGCGCCCGCGTGGCCCGTCGAATATGGCGGCACCGGCTGGACGCCGACGCAGCGCTTCATTTTCTCGGAAGAAACCGCGCGCGCCGATTGCATCCGGCTGCTGCCTTTCGGCCTGTCGATGGTCGGACCGGTTATCTACACCTTTGGCACGCCCGAACAGAAAGCCTATTTCCTGCCCCGCATCCTGTCAGGAGAGGATTGGTGGTGTCAGGGCTATTCGGAGCCGGGCGCAGGCTCCGACCTCGCGTCGCTGCGGACGACCGCGGTGCGCGATGGTGACGATTATATCGTAAACGGACAAAAGACGTGGACGACGCTGGCGCAGCACGCCGACTGGGGCTTTTTCCTCGTGCGCACCGACAAGGAAGCCAAGGCGCAGGAAGGTATTTCCTTCCTTCTCATCGACATGAAATCGCCGGGTATCACCGTGCGCCCGATCATCACGCTCGGCGGCGAGCATGAGGTGAACGAGGTTTGGCTCGAGGATGTGCGCGTGCCTGTGTCGCAGCGCGTCCATGAAGAAAATAAAGGTTGGACCTGCGCGAAATTCCTGCTCGCGCACGAACGCACCGGTATCGCGGGCGTCGCGGCGTCGAAGCGCGGGGTCGAAAAGGTCAAGGCGATCGCCCGCACCGAAGTCGACGGCGACAAGCCGCTACTCGCCAATCCTTTCTTCAAGCGCAAGGTTGCCGAGCTGGAGGTCGATCTGACCGCGCTCGAATTCACCGAGCTGCGCAGCCTCGCCGGACCGAATGCGGGCAAGGGGCCGGGACCCGAGTCGAGCCTGCTCAAGATCAAGGGCAGCGAAATCCAGCAGCGGTTGACCGAGCTGACGCTTGAGGCCGTGGGCCATTATGGCGCACCCTATTTCCGCGGCTTCGGTGAAGGCGATAACGAGCATCCGATCGGCCCCGACTATGCGCATCGCGCGGCGCCAACCTATTTCAATGTCCGCAAGACGACCATCTATGGCGGGTCCAACGAAATTCAGCGCAACATCATCGCGAAGATGGTTTTGGGTCTCTGATATTATAATCGACGTCATCCCGGCGAAGACTGGGATCTCGCCCTTTCGCCATAATGCAGCGGTGGGATCCCGGCCTTCGCCCGGATGACGAAGAAATCGAGGATAGTTTAATGGATTTCACCTACACCGAAACGCAGGACATGGTCCGCGACACGCTGGCGCGCTTTCTGGCCGACACCTACGATTTCGACACGCGCCAGAAGTTCATCGACAGCGAAACGGGGCGCGACCCTGCGATCTGGACCGCATTGGCGCAGGAGCTCGGCATGCTGGGTGCAGCCTTTGGCGAGGAGCATGGCGGCCTTGGCGGCGGCGCGCTCGAAAATGCGATTGTGATGGAAGAAATGGGCAAGGTCATCGCGATCGAGCCCTATGTTCCGACGGTCGTCATCGCGGGCGGCGCGCTGAAGACCGTTGGCGGCGCGCAGGCCGACGCGATGATCCCCGAAATCATCATGGGCAATGCGATCATCGCCTTTGCCTATGCCGAGCCGCAAGGCCGCTACGATCTCGCCAACCTGCGGACCACCGCCAAGAAGGACGGGAGCGGTTACGTGCTGAGCGGGCACAAAAGCGTCGTTTACGCCGCACCCTGGGCCACACACCTGCTCGTCACTGCACGGACAGGCGGCGGACAGCGCGAAGCCGAGGGCGTATCGCTGTTCCTGATCGACGCAAACCTGCCGGGGATCGTCCGCCGCGACTATCCGACCGTCGACGGCAATCGCGCCTCCGAAATCTATTTCGAAAATGTCGCCATTCCCGGTGATGCGCTACTCGGCGGCGAAGGAGCGGGGCTCGCCCTGGTCGAGCAGATCGTCGACGAAGCCACTGTCGCCACCTGTGCCGAGGCGACGGGCGTGATGCAGAAGCTGCACGAAGGCACGCTCGAATATACGCAGCAGCGCAAGCAGTTCGGCGTGCCCATTGCGAAGTTCCAGGTGCTCCAGCACCGTATGGTCGACATGTTCATGGAGGTCGAACAGGCGCGTTCGATGACCATCATGGGGACGCTGAAGCTCGACCTGCCCGCAGACGAGCGCAAGGCGGCGGTGTCGGCGTGCAAGGCGAAAGTCAGTCGCGGGGCGAAATTCGTCGGTCAGAATGCGATCCAGACACATGGCGGCATTGGCATCACGCAGGAGCTTGCTATCGGCCATTATTTCAAACGCGCGACCATGATCGAGGGCCAGTTCGGCAGCGCCGATTATCACATGGACCGGTTCGAGCGGTTGACGCTCGCAGACTGACCGTGCCCCGACGGTCGGCGTCGCCGTCAATAGGCGATGTCGACCGCGACGCGTAGCGTGCGGGGACGCAGGGGGGTCAGAAACCCGGCGCTCCCTTCGAGAAATGGCGTCCCGAGCGCGAAACGGTTTCCGCGAGCATCGAACAGGTTCGTAAGCGTCAACGACAGTCCACGCCGCTCGTCGCCGAGCCGCATGGCGAGCCCCGTGTCGACATAGTCGCCCTGGCCCTCGCCGAGGATCGGACCGATTCCCAATCGCGACGGGCCAACGTAATTGGCCCAACCGTTCACACGGAAATCGCGATCGCCGAGCTGCATGACATAGGTTACCGAACCGCGCGCTGCATGGCTCGCGACATTCGGTATGCGGCCCAATCGCGCGGGCGCGGCGGCGAATATCGGCAGAATCTGCGGTGCCAGCTCATCGACCTTGCTGTGGTTGTAAACGCCGCCGAGCTCGAAAGTGAGGGCCGATGAGGCGCGCAGTGTCAGCGCCCCCGTAACGCTGGTAATCCGGCCATCGCCAATGTTCGCGGTCGTCGGAAAACCGTTGCTGTCGATAAAATCGGCCTGAATATCGCGCCAGCGACTGTGCGATACCGCGACATTGGCATCGACGATACTGTTGCGCTTGTCGCCGAACCGCATACCGGCTTCCCATGTGCGCACCTGATCGTTGCGAAAGCGCCGCACGAAATCGCCGTCGATCGCAAGACCGCCGGGGCGAAACCCCTCCTGGTAGCGCGCATAGAGTTTCACATTGTCGAGCGGCGTTGCGAGGATCGAAAGCGACGGGAGCAGGTCGGTCTCGCGGCGGCTCGCCGTCGTCGCCTCGCCCGCCAGTTTTACCGCGAAAGGAACATCCTCCGCGCTTCCGCCGAGCCGCATGTGCGAAAGCCGCGCGCCGCCCGACAGGATGACGTCGCGAACCAGTTCGACGTTCGCTTCGGCATAGCCGGTGAATTCGGTGATGTCGTTCTGCACGCCTGGCAATGTGGTGCGCAGGCCGCCAAAGCCATACTCACGCCTCTGGGCCGTGCGATTGTCGATGAAGCTTGCGCCGAGTACCCAACCCCAGCCGTCGTGAAAGGGCCGGGACAACCGGTTTTCGCTGACAATCATCGTCGTCCGGTTGCGTTGGTCGAGCACGCGGGGACGGTCGGCGAAGGCGTCGATGACCGCCGGAGCGAAAAGGCGATCGACGTCGACCGTACCGGCAACGCCGTTGGGCAAACTCGCGTCGAAGCGCTCGGCCAGTCGGTGGCGCACATAGGCATTCGACGATTGAAAGCGCAGACTGCCCCAGTCCTTTGCAAGAACGACCGTGCCCATCGCATAGCGCGCCTTTGCATTCTGCTGCACCAGCGAATGACGCATCAAAGGCGGCGCATCCTTGTCGGCATATTGCGCATCGTCGGAGGTGATCGCCTGATAGACGCCCCCGACGTCAACGGTCCAATCGTCCCCTGCATCGATCCGAAAGACGCCGCGTCCGCCGCGGATGTGTACGCGATTGACGTCGTCCTGCCCACGCAGCGGATTGTCGATATAACCGCCCTCGCTGATCATATAGCCGACGAGCCGCAGGGCATGACCGCCATCGCCGACGGGCAGGTTGACGATCCCGGCTATGTCGCCGCCGGGTTCGCCGTGCTGCGTCAGCGTCAAGCCTCCGATCGCCTGCAACGTCATCGCGTGCGCATCCGGCGCTTTGGGCACGGCGCGAATGATCCCGCCAAGCGATCCGGCGCCATAGAGCGTTCCTTGCGGGCCTTCGAGAACCTCGACACCGTCGATGTCGTAAAGGCGCAGGTCGGGGTCCGGCGCGTTATAGCTGATCCGGATGTCGCCCAGATACTGGCCCACCGTCGCCTGCGTCGGCCCGGTAAAACTCGAATCGGCGATCCCCCGGATGAACAGCTTGTTGCGCCCCGATCCCAAATGGGTCGAGGAGACGGTTGCGACGCGTGACAGGATCGAATCGGTGCCACGCTCGCCACCAAACGCCAAATCGCCGCCATCCAGAAGGGTGGCGACGCCCGCAAATTGCGAATAGGGTAGTTCGGTCTTGGTGGCGTTGACGATGATTTCGTCCTCGGGCGCCGCGACAAGGAAATCGTCGGGAGCGCGAGCGCGTGGTTGCGGCGGCTGTCGTGGTGGGGCCGCGCGATGGGATACGCGCTGGACCGACGCTTGCCGTTCGATGCGCCAACTGGTCGCACTCACGCGGACCGCTCGCGTTCCGGTTCCCGCGAGCATCCGCCGTATCGCTTCGTCGACACCCATGCGACCGCGCACCGGCTTGACCCGCGTCGCCCAAAGCTGCGCATCGGCAACGCTGATGCTCACGCCCGCCTGCCGGCTGAGGAGAGGGAGGGCGCTGGACAGACGGCCGCCCGGAACGTCGTAGCGACTTTCCTCGGCCGCCATCACCTGCGCCGGCGTGCCCAGTGTCGCGATCGCCAGAACGATCGAAAGGCCGCGCTCGCCGGTCAGCGCGCAAGCTCCCAGCCATCGCCCTTTTTACGCGCGCGCGTGCCGGAAAGCGCCGCCAGATCGGCGATCGTGCGTGCACGGTCGGGATCGATGATCAACGCGCCGCGGAACGACAGATCGGCAGCATCCGGCGCAACCGTGACCTGCATTCCGGCGGTGCGCGCCAGATCCTCTGCGACAACCGCCAATGGCGTATCGTTATAGACCAGCAAGCCGTTCCGCCACCCGCCGACGGTCGCCGTGTCGACCGACCGCACGACCGGCGCATCGGAGTCGCCATCGCCGACATCGAGACCCTGACCGGCGGTCAAGCGAACATTCTGACGGTCCGGATTATAAGCGACCACGCCCTCGGACACCGCCACCGAGGTCCGCTTGCGGCCGCGCACGACGTTGAAAGCCGTGCCGAGGTCGACGATTTTCGCTTCGCCGGCCTCCACCACGAAAGGCGCATCGTCGCGATGAACCACATGGAACATCGCCTCGCCGGATTCGAGGCGGGCAAAACGCGGCCGGTCTTCGTCGAGCTCGATGATCGAGGCGCCGTTGAGTTCGATCCGCGAACCGTCAGCGAGTTCGATTGTGAGATGTTCGCCGGCGGCGGTCTGGATACGGCCGGTGTCGCCGAAAAAGGCAGGACCATTCATGCCGACGACGAGGGCAAGCGCTGCAGCGACCGCGCCGCCAAACCACGCGCGCCGCGACAACCGCCGCCGCTGCTCGGGCGCGGGCACGAATACCGTTTTGCGGACCGGCGGCAGACTGTCGAGATCCTCGTCGAGGCAGGCGACCGCATCGTAAACGGCGCTATGTTCGGGATCCTCGGCAAGCCAATTGGCGAAGTCGTCCCAGTCGGCAAAAGCCGGATCGCGCTGGCGGATAACCCAGTCGATCGCCTGCGCTTCGGCGGCGTGCTGCTTGTCAGGACGCATCGAATTGCCTCCGGAGTGTGGCGAGCGCGGCATAGACTTTACGCAAATCGGCTTCGACAGTGCTCAGGCTGACACCCAGTTCGATAGCGATGTCGCGCTGCGCCACCCCGTCAACCCTAAACCGCCGAAATGCGCGCGCAGGCCGTTCTCCGGTTGCGTCGATTGCCTGCTCGACCTGCACAAGCTGTTCGCGAGAAATGAGCGCGTTTTCGATCGACGGACGTTGCCTCGGCTGCGTCTCGCTCCAGTCGTGGTCGCGTTTTTCGCGTTGGCGGCTCGACCGGTAGCGGTCGAGCATCAGATTGTTGGCCGCGCGCATGATATAGGGCAGGGGATCGCCAATGGGGCCGATCTGTCGTTCGGTCAGCCGCATCCACAAATCCTGAAAAATATCCTCGGCAGCATCCCCCGCACCGCGAAGTTCCAGGAAACGGACAATGCGCGCGCGTTCGGCCAGCAAAATCGCTTCGATGCCCTGGACGGCGTCGGTCTGCTCCCTAGCGTCGGTCATGAAGTTCTTGTTTCGGAACGCCGTCTTTTGCTGGTCGGTGCTGCCCCCGCGCGCACCAAAGGGTCCCCTGTTCGCGGCGTCATATAGCGCCAAAACACGTCCGCGCAACCATGGTTCATATGGGCGCCCTTGGCGGGGGAGGGTTGCGGTTGCGAACATCGGTTCCTTCTTCGTTGGCGCCAAGGCAAGGGGGAAGCAGACAGGGAGGGTGCTTCCCCCTTGCAGCGGAGTCGGTCAGGGGGGCTAGAGACCGACCCGCAGGCTCGCACGGAACGCCCAGCCAACATGGCTTTGCTGTTCCTCCGCAGACACTTCGGCGCCGACCTGGAAGGCCGAATTGCCAGCGATGCCGCGAAGGCGGCCGACCCAACCGCTCGTGCGCTCCTCTGGGGTAAGGGTGAACGGCGTGCCGTTCTTGAACGACGCCACGGTGGCGCCGAGCTGACCGCTGACGATTTCGCGGCGGCCGGCTTCGAGTTCGAAGCGCGTCCAGCCCGAATAGGCATCATAACCGCCGAAATCGAGGCCGACGGCAACGGTGCCCGTCACGGCAAGCTCGTCGCTGCTGCGGCCAAGGACCGTCAGGTCGAGCGCGTCGCCACCACCCGTTTCCTGATAGCCGTCCTCTTTGAGCTTGTAATAATCGACGGCCAGCGTGGGACGGAGCGAGATCATGCCTTTGCCGCGCATGTCATAAGCCACGGCGCCCGATGCAGACCACAGCGTCGCATCCCATTTGCCACGCATCGTTTCTTCGATGTCTTCGGCACCCGCTTCGGCCGTGAATATGCGCGTTCCCTTCATCTTGACCGGCGCGCCCGAAACGCGGGCGTTGGCCATGAACTTGTCGGACCGCAGGCGCCAGTGGAGGGCGCCTTCGAACTGGCTGGTGCTCACCTCATTGGCATTGCTGCCGTTGCTGTCCTTGCCGCTGAGATAGGCGATCGAGCCGCCAAAGTTGCCGAGGTCGCTCTTGATCTCGGCCCCCATCGAAATACCCCAGCCGCTGACATCATAGCTGGCGGTATCGCCGACGCTCTTCGACGTGCCCCAGACGGCCTGGTTGACCCAATAGCCCCACTTCCCCTCGTCCTGGTACAGGGCGTTCGGGTCCTGAAGGTAGCGGGCAAGCGCGCGCGAACCGGTCGTGACGGTTTCGAACACGCCGCCTTCATGTTCGGGGAGCATCTGACCCAGCTGATTGCGGAAATGGTCGCCGTCGGCAATGTCGAGAAACACGTCCTCGATGTCTTCATCCTTGGCCACTGCGGCAAGAACGGCGCCAAATGCGCTCGCTTCCGACCGGTTGAGGCCAAGCTCGGACACTTCCTTGCGCGCGACATTGACGATCAGCTGGTTCGCGTTCGACGACAGCGTCCCCTTGTAAAGGAACGGAAGCAGGGTCGACGACGCGGTCAGATTGTTTGCGCCGGTCAGCGTTCCCGCGGTCAGAACGACATGCTGCCCTTCGGCCTGTGCAAGGCTCGACAGCTTCAGAATGAGCTTGGAATCGGCGGCAAAGCTCGCATTGCCGGTAACCTGCAGCGCCGTGCTCGACCCGCCGCCCAGCGTGACACCGAGGGAGCCCTTGTCGGTGACGGCAAGCGAAGAGATGGTGCCGCTGCCAATGACGTCGAACGTGCCGCCGCCAACCGAGACCGCGAGTCCTTGCGAATTGACGAGTCCTGCCGAAAAGACCGCAGTTCCGCCGATCGTAAGCGTGTCGGCGCCGCCGCCGAAATCGGCCGTGCCATTGAACACCGACGTACCGGCCAGGGTCATCGTGTCGTTACCGGCACCAAAGCGCGCGGTACCGGAATAAACGGCATCGCCCGACAGGGCGAGGCGGTTGTTCCCGGCGCCGAAATAGGTCGAGCCCTTCACGCTGCCGTCAGCAATGTCGAAAAGATCGTCGCCGCCGCCAAAGCGCACGTCGCCGACGATCGACGGGGCGGCAACCCCCGAAGCGACCGCAGTTTGCTTCACCGTCGTTCCGCCGTTGTTTGCCGACAGATCGATCGCGATGTTGCGATCTGACGTTCCCGTGGCGCCCGTTGCGCTGATCGTACCGCTGTTCTCGACCAGGTCGAGCGTACCCGACAGGTCGACGATGCCGCGCGCCGTTCCGTTGGCCCCTGTCGTCTTGGCGGCGATCGTTCCGCTGTTGCGAATGAAGGGGAGGTTGGCGCCTGTGTCGACCAGCACCGCCGTCGCGACCGCGGTGGCGACATTCTCGGTCGTCGTGGCCTCGATCTTGCCTGCATTGCGCAGTTCGGGCGTCGTCGCACCCGCGCCGAATCGAATTGCCGTCGCAGCCATGTCGCGTGACAAGGCGACGACCGAACCGGTGCCGCCGATGCCGATACCGCCAGCGATGGTCACGTTGCCGCCCATGCCGCCGATCTGCATCCCGTTGCCGGTTTTGCCGGCATAAAGACCGCTGCCGAGGATCGAGCCGTCGATGACGACGCCAAGCCCGGTTCCGGTGCCTGCCACGGGCCCGATGGTGACATCTTGCGTTGCCGACCCGATACGGACAGCGGCGGCCGAACCATAGGATCGGATCGCTGCCGACCCCTCCTTGCTGTCCTCGATGCCGTCCTTATCCTCGTCCTTGTCGTCCGGGTTGGTATCCTTGGGCGGTACTGCAAAAACGATCCCGCCCGTCACATTGCCCTCGATCGACAGCGCCGGACCGCCGATCAGCAGATCGTCGGCGTCGAGTTTGCTCGGATCGGCAGGTGCAGTGGTGTGGCGATAGCCGGTGGCCGAGAGGTTGCCCTGCACGACAAGCGCGCCGGTGATATTTCCGGCAAGCCGCGCCGCCACCGCGTCAACACCGACCGCAGTGATCGTTCCCGCAAGGCGGACATTGCCGGTAACATCCTGCAACCCGACACCCAGCGCACGGTCGCCGAGCACCGAAATGGTGCCATCATTCGTGAAATTGCCCGTCAACGGCCCGCCCAGGCGAATGCCCGCCGAATCATTGCCGCGGATGGTGATTTCGCCACTATTGACGATATTGCCGGTAAAGGCGCCGCCTGTGGAAATGCCGGTCCGTCCCGTCCCGATCGCAAATGGGCCGTCGAGGTCGCCGTCCTTGTCGATGTCGGTCGGATTATAGACTTCGTCGATGATGATCTTGCCGGTCGCGCCGTTCGTGATCGCGCCGACCGTTCCCGCACCCGCGGAAATGCCAGTCGCGCCATTGGCGTTCGTGATCTGGATCGTGCCTTCGTTGACGACCTTGTGGTTGCTGTCGATCGTGACGGCGGTGCCGCTGGTCGGCTTGATCGAGCCGGCCGACGTGATCTTGATGTCGTCGGGGCCGCCCGATTTGACGGTCGACGTGCGGACCGGCGCGGTCGTCGCCGTCGTGATCGTCGTTTCAGCGTGAAGCGGCGTCGAAACAATAGCGGCCAGGCAGGTGGAGGCCAGCAGGGTTTTGCGCATCGGGTTCCTCTTGTGAATGTCGCTCGGGACGTATTCCCTTGAACATCCACAAGACGGAGCCGGTCGGCGGCAGCCTTGAAAAAATCTTGGCATTTGTTTGACCGCAAGAAGCGGGGCGCAATGTCACCGGCAGGACCCTATTCGTCGGCGCCGTGTTTTCGCTAGGACAAGGACAGGCCGATATGTTTCCCGCCAGTGTATTTGCCGATGCCCAAGCGCTCGATATCAAGGCGCTGGCGCACGACCTCAACGAACAGGGTTGGCACGTCGTGCCGAAGTTGCTGTCCCCTGAACAATGCGCCGCGCTTCGCGACAATTATCGCTGCGACGATCGTTACCGTAGCACAGTGATCATGCAGCGCCATGGATTCGGCCGGGGCGAATATCGCTACTTTCGCTATCCACTGCCCGATCCGATCGCGCAGCTGCGCACTCGTTATTACGTCCCGCTGGCAGGGCTCGCAAACGAGTGGATGCAGCGCACGGGCAAGGAGCAGGCCTACCCCGCCGATCACGCCACCTTTATCGAACAATGCCATGCGCGCGGGCAACAGCGGCCGACGCCGCTCATCCTCCGCTACCGTACCGGCGACTTCAACTGTCTGCATCAGGACCTTTATGGCGAGGTGCATTTCCCCTTTCAGATGGCGATATTGCTGTCTGAACCCGGATGCGACTTCCAGGGCGGCGATTTCGTGATCACCGAGCAGCGCCCGCGCATGCAGTCGCGCGCGCATGTCGTTCCGCTGGGCATCGGCGACGCGGTGATTTTCGCGGTGAACGAAGCGCCACGGGCCGGGACGCGCGGCACATACCGCGTAAAACTGCGTCACGGCGTCAGCGCCGTCCGATCGGGCGAGCGCTTCACGCTCGGCATCATCTTCCACGACGCGAGTTGATCGAGGCAGGTCGATGGCGGACAGGGTGGGATTCGAACCCACGGTGAGCTTGCACCCACGGCGGTTTTCAAGACCGCTGCCTTAAACCACTCGGCCACCTGTCCGGTAGAGGCGCCATAGCGCGTGGGCGATGCGCGGCAAGCAAAACATGGCGCGGCTCGACCCGGCGCACATTTGAATCGCCCTGTCTTGCCATCCTATGGCCAAGGTGCGTGCATCTGTGTCACTATTTGCCTATGGGGTGAGACGATATGCACGCTCGAACATTCAGAATCAGGCCGGTTTTCGCCTTTGTCTCCGTCGTCCTGTCGGCTTGGGTGCTGACAGCATCGGCGCCGCTGCGGGCACAAGGCAGCGACGCGGGATTCGACGCCTATGTCCAGTCGCTCTGGCCGAAGGCGCAGGCGCGCGGCGTGTCGCGCGCGACCTTTGATCGCGTGACCGCCGGGTTGCGTTACAATGCCCGCGTCGTGGCGCTCGACCGCGACAATCTGGGCAGTCCGTCGAGTTCCAATGCTCCGATCCCGGCCTTCACGCCGTACAAGATCAGGCATGTCGACACGGCACGAATCAATGGCGGACGGCGCGTTCACGACCGGCTGCTCCCGCTCTTGTCGCGCATCGAACAACGGACGGGCGTGCCGACGAGCATCATGATCGCCATCTATGGGCACGAGACGGCTTATGGGCAGGTAACGGGGAGCTTCGATCTCCCCGAGGCGCTTGCGACCCTCGCCTTTGAAGGGCGCCGCCGCAGCCTGTTCGAGCCCGAATTTCTGGCGACGCTTGAAATGGTGCAAAAGGGTGTCCCGCGCGAGGTGCTCAAGGGAAGCTGGGCCGGCGCTTTCGGTTATCCGCAATTTCTGCCTTCGGTCTATCTTCAGGTGGCCGAAGATGGCGACGGCGATGGGGTGGCGCGGATTTGGTCGAGCGAAGCGGACGCGATCGAATCGATCGGCTCCTACCTCCGCCGTGCAGGGTGGCGCGCCGGGCAGCCGTGGGGTGTCGCGGTGCGCGTGCCCGACGGCTTCAATCGCAATGCAGTCGCCAGCCGCCTCGTTCCGACGCGGTGTCCGCGGGTCTTTGCGCGCCATAGCCGTTGGCGGACGATGGCCGAATGGCGCGCCGACGGGATCGCGCCGCTCGACGGTCGATGGCCCGACGGCCAGGTCCAGGCGACGTTGCTCGAACCCGACGGTCCGGGTCGGACCGCCTATTTGCTGACGGGCAATTACCGTGCGATACTCGATTATAATTGCTCGAATTTTTACGCGCTTTCTGTGGGGTTGCTGGCGGATGAGATCGATCGATAGGGGCGGGGGCCTGATCGCGGGTGCGGCGCTGTTACTCAGTGGTTGCGGCAGTTTCGACGGCACGCGGGGGGACGGACCGACCGCCGGTCCGACACCGTCGGCAGCAGGCAGTCTGGTATCCGACACGCCCGTCAAGCTTGGCAATCCGTACGCCGTCGGCGGCGTCACCTATACGCCGGTCGACGTCGCGGACTATGATGCAGTGGGCTACGCCAGTTGGTACGGCGATGAGCTCGCGGGGAAACCGACGGCCAACGGCGAGAAGTTCGACCCGGCGCGCATCAGCGCCGCGCACAAGACGCTGCCGCTGCCAAGCTATGTCGAGGTTACCGCGCTCGATACTGGACGGACGATTCTGGTCCGCGTCAACGACCGCGGTCCGATGGCGAACGATCGGCTGATCGACCTGTCGCGCGCGGCAGCCGAGCAGCTCGGCCTGTCGAGCGGCGTCGCGGCCGTCCGCGTCCGCCGCACAAACCCGCCCGCGGCGGAACGGGCGCAACTGCGCGCCGGCAAACCGGTGCCCGAAAGGATCGTAACGCCGCAGTCGCTGCTCGCGATCTTGCGCGCCAAGGCAAAGAAACTGCCCGTCCCGGCGATGGCACCTGCAGCCGCTGTCACCATCGAACCCCCACCGCCCGTCGCTTCGGCAAAGGCGAAACCCGGCGATGATCGGATCGATATGGGGACGTCGACCGCCAAGCCCGCCGCTTCGGCGTCACCGGCAAAGGACGGAAATATCGTCGTCCAGGTCGCTGCATTCAGCAGCGAGGCGCGCGCTGACGCGACCGCCACGGCCGTAGGCGGCACCGTCAGCCGATCGGGCAACCTCTGGCGCGTTCGCATGGGTCCCTTTGCCAGCCAGGCCGAAGCGCAGGCAGCGCTCGACCGGGCCAAGGCCAAGGGTTTTCGCGACGCGATGCTGCTGCACGACCGCTGACAACCACAATGAACTTCAGTCGAGTATTGACGAGAGCAGGGGTAACCGCCGTCCTGTTCGCCGCATTGTCGGCCGCGACGCTCGCGCCAGCACCGGCGCGCGGCGACGCGACACCGGCGCGCCCCGCAACGCGGCCGCTTTATGTCACCGAAGCGCCGATCGTCATGCTCAAGGATGCCGATTCGGGGGCCATATTGTTTTCGCGCGGCGCCGACAAACGATTTGCCCCGGCCTCGATGACCAAGGTCATGACCGCCTATGTTGTGCTCGATCTGATCGCCAAGGGCGAACTTGCACGCGATCAGCAGTTCACGATGACCGAGGCGCTCTGGAAAAAATGGAACGGGTCGACCGGCGGATCGACAATGTTTCTGCGAGCAGGCGAGAAAGTGTCGGTCGACCAGCTGCTCAAGGGGCTGATCACCGTTTCGGGAAATGATGCCGCGGCGCTGCTGGCAGCAGGGATTGACGGGAGCGAACAGGCTTTTGTTCGGCGGATGAACAAAGTAGCAGCCGAACTTGGCATGAGTTCCAGTCGATTCGGTACGCCCAATGGTTGGCCCGACGGTGGAGTTACCAAGGTTAGCGCCGCCGACCTTATCACGCTCGCCGATCGGCTGATCCGCGATTTCCCTGCCGATTACGACCGCTATTTTGCCATTCCCCGCCTGCAGCATGGCAAGGCGCCCGACAGCACGCCGATCGTCCAGCCCAATCGCAATCCGATTCTGGGCCGTTTTGCGGGCGCCGATGGACTGAAGACGGGGCATACCGCCGAAGCAGGCTATTGCTTCCTCGGGTCGGCCAGGCGCGACGGGCGCCGGTTGATCATGGTGGTGGCAGGTATGGGCAGCGAAAAGGCACGCCGCGACGAGGCCGAAAGGTTGATGCGCTGGGGTTTCGAGGAATGGGAAGGGCGTCTGGTGGCGCCTGCGGGCAAGGTCGTCGGCCACCTCGACGTGAACGGCGGAACCGCGCCGATGGTCGCCGTAGAAACGCCGCTTCCAATCAGGGTGACGGTGCCCAAGGGCTTTTCGGGCGGGTATCGCGCGGTAATGCGCGGACGAGCCCCGCAAAGCGCGCCGGTCGGCCGACGCGTCAAAGTCGCTGATTTGGTCGTAACGCCAACGGGACTGCCGCCACAGATAACACCGCTGGTCGCGACAAGCGGCGTCGAGGCAACCGACAGCCTTTGGTCGCGCAGTCGTACCGGCCTTTACCGATTGACCGGCCGTTGATGGGGCGCTTCATCACGCTCGAGGGCGGCGAAGGCGTCGGCAAGTCGACCCAGATCCGCGCGCTCGCCGGCGAACTGACGGTGCGCGGCATCGAGGTCGTCGTCACGCGCGAACCCGGCGGCAGCGAGGGCGCCGAGGCCATTCGCGAGCTGCTGCTTCATGGAGACGATGATCGCTGGGATGCGCGCGGCGAAGCGCTGTTGTTCGCGGCAGCGCGCGCCGACCATGTCGCGCGCACGATCCGGCCCGCGCTCGAACGCAGCGCGTGGGTCCTGTGCGACCGTTTCGTCGACTCGACGCGCGCCTATCAGGGCGGCGGAGGGGGAGTGACGGACGCCGATATATTGGCCTTGCATCGCTTCGGTTCGCAGAATCTGTGGCCCGACCGGACCTTCCTCCTTCGCGTCTCGCCCGCCGAGGCCGCGCGCCGCCTTGCCGCGCGCGATATCGAAGGCAGCGATCGTATGGGAAGCAAGCCGGACGAGTATCAGGCCCGTCTTGCCGCGCGTTTCGACGAAATGGCCGCCGCCGAGCCTCTACGCTGGCGCGTCATCGATGCCGGGGCCGCCGCACCGGTCGTGACCGCAACGATAGTCGCCGAACTCCAGGACTGGCTGTCATGATCGGCCATGGAAGCGCCGAACACGCCTTTCGCGAGGCCTGGCTGGGCGGACGGATGCACCACGCATGGCTTCTTGCGGGGCCGCAGGGGATGGGCAAGGCTGCTTTTGCGCATCGGGCGGCGCGCTTTCTGGTGACGCACGGTCGCGCGGGTGCAGGAGGCGCCGGATCGCTCGACGATCCCGGCGACCCGGCTGCGGCAAAGCTCGTCGATGCCGGGAACCATCCCGAATTGATCAGCCTTGCGCGCCAGCCAAAGGACAAGTCCAAGGACCTCGCACGCAACATCACCATCGACCAGGTTCGCCAGATGATCCGGCGGCTGCACCTGTCCTTGTCGCTTGGCGATTGGCGCGTCGTCATCATCGACGCCGTCGACGATCTCGAGACCGATGGTGCCAACGCATTGCTCAAGACATTGGAAGAGCCGCCGGCGCAGACATTGTTCCTGCTCGTCAGCCACTCGCCGGGACGCCTCCTTCCCACGATCAGGTCGCGGTGCAGAATCGTCCGTTTTCAACCGGTTGATCGTGACGTCATGGTGGCATGGCTGCACGAAATGCGCCCGATGCTCGACGTCGAAGAGGTGCGCGCGATTGCCGCGGCCGCGGGCGGTGTCCCGGGCAAAGCACTCGCGCTGATAGACAGCGATGTCGCGGTGATGGAGCGCAAGCTGACGGCTATCGCCGAGAGCGGCGATCCCGGAAACAGGTTGCGCGAAGCGCTCGCGCGCGAGGTTTCCGGTACCAGCAACCGCGCGAGGCTCGAGCTGGTCATCGACATCGTTCCCGGGCTTCTTGCACGGATAGCGCGCGAGCGCCCGGTTGAGGACGTCGGCCCGGTTCTGGAACAATGGGACCGTGTCCAGCGCACCGTCCGCGACGCGGTACGCGGATCCTATGACGGCGCGATGGCGGGCTTCGAGATCGGCAACTGTCTGGCCGAACTCGCGCCGCGCGGCCGCGAGGGCGCACGCTGACGCTTTCCCTTGCGCGATGCAGCGGCTAAGGCGCGCGCATGTCCGAACCTTTTTATATCACGACCGCAATCAGCTATCCCAACGGTCGCCCGCATATCGGCCACGCCTATGAAGCGATCGCAACCGACGTCATGGCGCGGTTCCAGCGCGCGCGCGGTCGCGACGTGCGGCTGATTACCGGCACCGACGAACATGGCCTCAAGATGTTCCAGACCGCGCGCGACCAAGCGCGCGCGACAATCGACCTCGCGGACGAAATGTCGGGATATTTCCGTGAGATGTATGCCAAGCTGAATATAAGCTATGACAATTTCATGCGCACTTCGGACCCTGCGCACCACGCCGCGTCGCAGGCGATCTGGCGCGCGATGCAGGCCAATGGCGACCTCTACCTCGACCGCTACGAAGGCTGGTATTCGGTACGCGACGAGGCTTTTTACGACGAGAGCGAGCTCGTCGATGGGGAAGGGGACACACGCCTGTCCCCGCAAGGAACGCCGGTCGAGTGGACCGTTGAAGAAAGCTGGTTCTTTCGACTTTCGGCCTATCAGGACCGCCTTCTTGCACTTTACCGCGACAATCCCGATTTCATTCGTCCCGAGAGCCGTCGCAACGAGGTGCTGCGGTTCGTCGAAGGTGGTCTGAAGGACCTTTCGGTGTCGCGCACCAGCTTCGACTGGGGCGTGCCGGTGCCGGACTCGCCGGGCCATGTGATGTATGTGTGGGTCGATGCGCTCACCACCTATTTGTCGGGACTCGGCTATCCCGATCCGGCGAGCGATTTCGGTAAGTTCTGGCCGGCGAATATCCATATGATCGGCAAGGATATCGTTCGTTTTCATACGGTTTACTGGCCGGCCTTTCTGATGAGTGCAGGTTTGCCGCTGCCGAAGCAGGTGTTCGGCCACGGCTTCCTGCTCAACCGCGGCGAGAAAATGTCGAAGTCGCTCGGCAATGTGGTCGATCCAATGGCGCTCGCCGAGACCTTCGGCGTCGATGCGCTGCGCTATTATCTGCTGCGCGAAGTGAGCTTCGGACAGGACGGCAGCTATTCGGCCGAAGCGATCGTCCGCACCGCCAATGCGGACCTTGCCAACAGCTTCGGTAATCTGGCGCAGCGTAGTTTGTCGATGATTTTCAAAAATTTGGATGGCGCTTTGTCGAGCGATTGGCCGCCGACGGAGGATGACAAGGGCCTTATCGCTGACGTCCTCGATATGGCGCGCACCCGCCTGCCGCGCGAGTTTGAGCATTTGGCTTTTTCTGTGGGCATCGAAGACTGGATCCGGGCGGTTTTCGCCTGCAATCAATATGTCGACGCGCAGGCGCCGTGGACGCTCCGCAAGACCGACCCCGAGCGCATGCGCGCAGTGCTGATGACGTTGTTCCAGGCGGTGCGCACGCTCGCCATTGCGATCCGTCCCGTCGTCCCGGCGGCCGCGGACAAGCTGCTCGACCAAATGGGCATTGCGCTGGATGCTCGTGATTTTGCTGCCCTTTCTGACGAAGACTGGTTTGCCAAGCTCGTCGATGGCGGTTTCGCCGTTGCCCAACCCATCCCCATTTTCCCGCGGCTCGAACTGCCCGAAGGGGAAGGGGAAGAAGTGACCGCCTGATGCTCGTCGATTCGCACTGCCACCTCAATTACAAGGGGCTCGCCGAGCAGCAGGGTGAAGTGCTCGAACGCGCCCGTGCGCGCGGCGTCACGGCGATGCTCAACATCGCAACGCGCGAAAGCGAATGGGACGATGTTCTTGCTGCTGCTGAAGCCAATGAGGACGTGTGGGCGAGTGTGGGCATCCATCCGCACGACGCCGATAACCATCCCGACATCGATACCGCCAAGCTCGTCGCGCGCGCCGCCCATCTGCGCGTGATCGGGATCGGCGAGACCGGTCTCGATTATTATTACGACAAGAGCGATCGGCAGCGGCAGCAGGACAGTTTTCGGCGCCACATCCATGCGTCGCAGCAAACCGGGCTTCCGATTATCGTCCACACACGTGACGCAGAGGCCGACACGCTCGCGCTGCTCGGCGAAGAAATGGCGCGCAATCCGTTCACCGGCGTCATTCACTGCTTCACCGCAAGCGACGATTTCGCGCGCCAGGCCCTCGACCTTGGGCTCTACATCTCGATTTCGGGTATCGTGACGTTCAAGAATGCGGCCGAGCTACAGGCTACCGCGCGCTGGTTGCCGCAGGAGCGGCTGCTGATCGAAACGGATTCACCCTTCCTCGCGCCCGTGCCGCACCGCGGCAAGACCGGCGAGCCGGCCTTTGTTGCCGATACGCTGGCATATCTCGCCGAGCTGCGCGGCGCGGACCGTCAGGAGCTGGCCGACGCCACAAGCGCCAATTTCTACGCGCTTTTCAGCAAGGCGGCGCCATGACGTCGTACGCGGCATGAAGGTCCGGATATTGGGATGCGGCACGTCCTCGGGCGTGCCCCGGATCGGTAACGACTGGGGTCAGTGCGATCCCGACAACCCCCGCAATCTACGCAGCCGCGCGTCGATACTCGTATCGCTTGGCGGCTTCCGCCTGCTTGTCGACACCAGTCCCGACATGCGTTTGCAGCTGCTCGATGCAGATGTCGGTGCCATAGACGCCGTTATCTGGACGCACGAACATGCCGACCATTGCCACGGAATCGACGACCTGCGGCAGATCATGCACCTGCGCCGCTCCGCCGTGCCCGTTTATGCCCGCCATCATGTGCTCGACATATTGAAATGGCGATTCACCTACGCCTTTGCTGGCAACGCCGGCTATCCGGCGTCGGTCGATCCCATTGACCTTGAGGATCATCAATCGATCGGGCCGATCGAGGTTTCGGCCATTGAAATGCCGCACGGTCCGATCAAGGCGACGGGGCTGATCTTCTGCGACGGTGCGCACAAGGTTGGCTATGCCACTGATTTTTCCAAGTTCACCGATGAAATGGTCGAATTTTTCCAAGGCGTCGACCTGTTCGTCATCGATGCCTTGCGTCGCTATCCGCACCCGACGCATCCACACTTGGCGATGACACTCGAAGCGCTCGTCAAGGTCGGGTCGCCGCGCGCCATCATAACCCATATGGACAATACGATGGATTATGACGACCTTGCTTCCGAACTGCCAGCGGGCGTCGAGCCCGGGTATGACGGGTTGGAGGTGGAGATATGAACGGTGACACGGCTGTCCAACTGATCTGGTTTGCGGGAGCCTTCACGCTGGTTCTCAGCGCGCTCGTCGTCCGGCGTTTGCCAGCGGCCGATTGGATCAAGCTCGGGCTTGCCTGGGTGGCGATATTTGCGCTGGTGTTTCTGGCCGTCTGGACGTTCCAGGCCGCCCGCGGCGCTTAGATAATTTTACATAATATATATTATCGGATAAATTTATGCCCGTTTCGGACGAGTTGTCCCCCATCAATCGCCTGCTCGCTATCATGCGGCAATTGCGGAATCCCGATGGCGGGTGCGAATGGGATCTGGCGCAGGATTTCGCATCGATCGCCCCCTACACCATCGAAGAGGCCTATGAGGTTGCCGACGCCATAGCGTCCGGCAATCCCAATGCGATTTGCGACGAACTCGGCGACCTGCTGCTCCAGGTCGTGTTTCACAGCCAAATTGCCACCGACAAAGGTCTGTTTGACTTCAACGACGTCGCCTCAGCCATCAGCGCGAAGATGGAACGGCGGCACCCGCATATTTTCGGTGACGCCACGGCCGACGACGTCCGCCAGCAATGGGAACAGATCAAGGCCGACGAGCGCGCGGCCGAGGGACCAAATAGCGCGCTTGCCGGCGTGGCATCTTCGCTACCGGCACTGCTGCGTGCACAAAAGCTGCAGGCGCGCGCGGCGCGCGTCGGTTTCGATTGGCCCGACGCGGACGGCCCGCGCGACAAAATTCACGAGGAACTAGCGGAAGTCGCTGCTGCCGCGGACCCAGCGGACCGCGCCGAGGAGGTCGGCGACCTGTTGTTTGCAGTGGTCAACTATGCGCGCCACCTCGGCGTCGATGCCGAAGACGCCCTACGCGCGGCAAACGCCAAGTTTGCTCGACGTTTCACCGCGGTTGAGGAGCGCGCGGGAGCGAACATGGCATCGCTTTCGCTCGATGTGCTCGAGACGCACTGGCAAGCCGTAAAAGCGGACGAAATCAGCTAGGCAGAAGGCCAAAGTCGGTCGAAACGCGCGCGATCGGCAGGGTCGAGCCGAACGGTCAGCAGATGACCGCCCTCCTCGGCCACATCGGCCAGCACCTCGCCGCGCGCGTGCAGCCACGCCATTGCCTCCCCTTGATCGAACGCCAGGAAAATCCGGTGTTCGACATGACGCGCGGTCAGTTGCGACGCCATGAACATGCGCGCCTGCTCGACGCCTTCGCCGGTTTCCGCCGAGATGATCGCGACGTCGGCCCGTCGCTCCGCCACGGCTTCGATTTCGGCGCGCCGCTCCGGTTCGGCGGTGTCGATCTTGTTCCAGATTTCGATCTGGGGCACGGCCTCGACCGCCTCCGCGTCTCCGTCTTGTGGCCCATTGACGCCCAGCGAGTCGAGGATCGCACGCACATCGTCATATTGGGCGTCACTGTCGGGGTGTACGATATCGCGAACATGGACGATCAGGTCGGCGGTCGTCACTTCCTCCAGCGTCGCGCGAAACGCCGCAACAAGTTCGGTCGGCAGGTCGGAAACGAAACCGACCGTGTCGGACAGTATCGCCTTGTCGATGCCGGGCAGCCGGATCTCGCGCATCGTCGGGTCGAGAGTCGCGAACAACATATCTTCCGCCATGACGTCACTGCCTGTCAGGCGATTGAAAAAGGTAGATTTTCCAGCGTTCGTATAGCCCACGAGCGCGATCACCGGCCACGGTGCGCGTTGCCGCTTGGCGCGCTGCAACTGCCGCGTGCGGCGCGCATCGTCGAGTTGGCGCCGAATACGCGCCATCCGGTCCCTGATCATGCGCCTGTCGGCTTCGATCTGCGTTTCGCCGGGACCGCCAAGAAAGCCGAATCCGCCGCGCTGACGCTCGAGGTGGGTCCAGCTGCGCACCAGACGGCCCGCCTGATAATCGAGATGCGCGAGTTCGACTTGGAGACGCCCTTCGGCCGTCGCCGCGCGCTCGCCGAAAATTTCGAGAATCAATCCTGTCCGGTCGATGACCTTCGCGCCCAATTCGGTTTCAAGATTGCGCTGCTGGATCGCGCTCAGCGGGGCGTCGACAATGACAAGCTGCACTGCTTTCGCGTCGATGTCGGGCCGGATTGCCTCGATCTGCCCGACGCCGATCAGCGTCGCGGCACGCGTCTGGCGCAGTCGAAGCGAATGCACGGCGACGACATCGAGTCCGATCGCGAGTGCGAGGCCTTTCGCTTCCTCTACGCGGGCGTCGAGGTCGCGCGAAAGCCGCTGCCCGCGCCACTCCGGCACGACGAGCAACGTGGCTGCCCCCCGGGTGACTTCGCCATCGCTTTCGATCATTGCGTCACATCGACTATCGGTCAGGCTTCGCCAGCGTCGCCGTCCGCATCGCCATTGTCGGTCAGGTTGATCGGCCCGTTGGGCTGCACGGTCGAAATCGCGTGTTTGTATACGAGCTGGACCTGCCGCTCGCGTTCGAGCAGCATGCAAAACAGGTCAAAGGCCACGATATCACCCTGGAGCATCACTCCGTTCACAAGGAACATCGTCACCGACTCTTCGGACCGGCGGACGGCGTTGAGGAACACATCCTGCAGCGCCTTGCCCTTGCTCGCGGGCGCCTCGCGCACATTGTCGCCGAGCAGACCGAGGTCGAAGTCGTGCGAGGGCATGACCGTCGAGATCGCGTGCTTGTAAACGAGCTGAGACTGGCCGTCGCGGCGAAGCAGCAGCGAGAAATTGTCGAACCAGGTAATAATGCCCTGCAATTTGACGCCCTTGACGAGGAACATCGTGACCGGCGTCTTGCTGCGGCGGAGAGCGTTGAGGAAGAGATCCTGGAGATTCTGGCTTTTATCGGACACATTGGCCTCCTGTTCTTGGCGGTATTTGCCGCATTCGATGCCGGTTGGTCCGGCAATTATTGACCTTCAGGCCCGCAATATGCGGGAAAGCACATCGCAGGTCTAGGGCAAAGGCCCCTTCCCCGCGCTAAGATTCATTATCCGAACTCTCGGTGAGGCCAAGGAGTTTCAATTTTCTGTGCAGCGCCGATCGCTCCATACCGATAAAGTTCGCGGTGCGCGAAATATTTCCAGAGAAACGGTTGATTTGAATACGTAAATATTCACGCTCGAAGTTCTCGCGAGCTTCCTTGAGCGGGATCGCCGTGATCGACTCCGAGTTGGGTAATATATCGGCTCCGCCGCGGACAAGCTCGGCGGGCAGCATGTCGGCGTCGATGCGCGCCAAGCGATCGCTCGGGGCCAGAATCATGACGCGTTCGATCACGTTTCGCAGTTCGCGGACATTGCCCGGCCACTCGTGCGCTTGTAGCGCCGCGAGCGCTTCCTGGCTGATTTCGGGCGGCGCGACGCGGCGATCGGCGGCATAGCGCCTGACGAAATGGTCGCACAGGCTGACAATGTCGGCGCGGCGCTCGTTGAGCGGCGGTATATGCACTGGAACGACGTTGAGCCGGTAATAAAGATCTTCGCGAAAGCGGTTTTCGGCAATCTCGGCGAGCAGGTCGCGAGCTGAGCCCGAGATAATGCGAACATCGACACGGATCATCGTGCGCCCGCCGACGCGCGTAAAGCTCTGATCGGTCAGTACGCGCAGAATTTTTCCTTGTGTAGTCAACGGCATGTCGGCCACTTCGTCGAGGAACAAAGTGCCGCCATGCGCCTGTTCGAGAAGGCCGACGCGGATCGTTCCATCATCGGCTTCCGAGCCGAAGAGTTCGATTTCGACCGTCTCCGGGTCCATTCTGGCCGACGATATGACGCGGAACGGTGCATTCTGGCGCCCGCTCCATCCGTGAAGCACGCGCGCGGCCACCTCTTTGCCGACACCGGGCGCGCCCGTAATCAGAACGCGGCTCCCGGTTCCGGCGACGCGTTTCAGCGTTGCGCGAACATTGTTGATCGCCGCGCTGTTGCCCGTAAGTTCATCAGCCGGGCCGGCCTTTTCGCGAAGCTGTTCATATTCAAATTTCAGCCGCTCGTTTTCGGTCGCCCGTGCGACCAGATGGAGCAGGCGCTCGGCCTCGAACGGCTTTTCGATGAAGTCGAAGGCGCCGCGCCGGATCGCTGCGACGGCCGTGTCGAGGCCGCCGTGCCCCGAAATGACGATGATCGGCAGCGTCGGATCGAAGGATTTGATTGCATCGACGAGGCCGAGCCCGTCGAGCCGCGAGCCCTGAAGCCAGACGTCGATCAGCGCTAGCGACGGCCGCCGCTGGCGGATCGCCTCGAGCGCGGCGTCGCTGTCCGAGGCCGTTCGCGCCTCGTAGCCTTCGTCCTCCATGACCCCCGCGACAAGGTCGCAGATGTCGCGCTCGTCGTCGACGATCAAAATATCAAGCGCCATAATCTTCTCTGTTCTGTCGGTTGCGTATCCGTCCGGGTACCGTTTCCACCTTCCCCATCGCCGCATCGTCGCCCTTCCCCGCCAATGGGCGCAACCGGTCGGGGTGCAGCGTCAGGGTGACACAAGTCCCCTGCCCCTCGGGATTGTCACAAAACTCAAGTTCCCCATAATGTTGCTCGACAATCTTCTTGACGATCGCGAGTCCCAGCCCGGTCCCCCCCTGCCGCGTGGTCATATAGGGTTCGGCAATTGCGTCGCGCGCTTCCGGCAATCCGATGCCGTCGTCGGTGACGCGGATGACAAGTTCGTCATTCGGTCCGTTGTCGAGTTCGGCGCGAACGCGGCCGCTCACCGCAGCGCCGCTCTTTTTATGCTTTTCTTCAATCGCTTCAACAGCATTCTTGACGATGTTCGTAATCGCCTGCGACAGCAGGCGACGGTCGCAGACCAGCGGCTCGATCTCGTTGGGCGTCTTTACGCTGAACTGAATGTCGGGCTTTGCAACTTCGAACAGGAACACAGCCTGCCGCACAATGTCGCGAATGTCCTCGGTCCCGAAAGTCGGCTTGGGCATCCGCGCAAAGCTCGAAAACTCGTCGACCATGCGGCGCATGTCGTGCACCTGCCGGATGATCGTTTCGGTAAGGCGGCGGAAGGTCACTTCGTCTCCCTCGACCTTTTCGCCGAAGCGGCGCTGGAGCCGTTCGGCTGCGAGCTGGATCGGCGTCAGCGGATTCTTGATTTCATGGGCGATACGTCGCGCGACGTCGGACCATGCGGCGCGGCGCTGGTCCAGCAATTGTTGGGTTATGTCTTCGAAGCTCAGGACAAAACCGTCCCCCTGCGCGACTGCCTTGGCGGCGAGCGTTGCCGGTTCGGCATCGCTGCGCGCAAGCTGAACGATCGCCTCGCGCTCGTTACCCGTCAGCAGTCGTGCCAATTCGGGCACGACATCGGCGAGCGGTCTCCCCGTCAAGCGCTCTGCAGACAGGCCGGTCAGACGCTCGGCGGCAGCATTGGCGAGCAGTATCCGGTGATCGGCGTCAACGGAGACCACGGCCGAGGAAACGCCGCTGAGAACAGCCTCGATAAAGCTGCGTCGCGTTTCGAGCTGTTCGTTGACGTTGACGAGCGCACCCGTCTGGCCTTCGAGTTGCTCGGTCATGCGATTGAAGGCGCGCGTCAGGACCGAAATCTCGTCGTCGCGCGCGGGCGGCGTGACACGGACCGACAAATCGCCGCCCGCGGCGGTGCGCGTGGCGCCGATCAGCGTCCCGAGCGGGCGCACGATGCGGTCGGCGACCACGATGGCGGCGATGACCGCCAGCGCAAGAAGCAGCAGCGACCCCAGATAGAGCGCGCCGTTGAATTGCAACTGCAGAAGCTGCGATCGCTGGAAAAGCGCGTTATAATCGGAAAGCACAGATCGTGCCCGCTCCCACTGCTGGAAGCCGGGAACATTGGCGTCGCGCGACGCATAGACATAGGCGCGCCGCGGCCCGGGAAGGCGCGTCGTCGCCTCGATCCGGTCGGGCTGGACGTCGACGACGACGTCCTCGCCAGCATCGAGGCGCGAGACCGTGGCCGGCGCCAGACGATTCTCGGCTTCGCGATTGTCTGGATCGATCATCGCCGCCGTGCGCGGAACGCCATCTTCGCCGATTTCGATAATCGCCGATTCGTTCAGGTTGCGAACGACGACTTGCTGGAAATAATAGTTTGAAAAATCAGGGTTATCGGTCGGAACGCGTGACAGGAAATCCCCGAGATCCTGTGCCATCGCTACCGTGTTGGCCCCAACCTCGCGCCGGTTCTCCTGATAGAAACCCTCGGCCAACCCGGCGGCATTTTCGAACATGCCGCGCGATCGATCGGAAAACCAGAAATCGACGCCGAACTGAAAAAGCAGCGAAGCAAAGATCGCGACGAGCAAGGTGGGCGCAGCTGCGATCAGCGAGAAAAGTGCGACCAACCTGACATGGAGGCGACCGTTGCCGCCCGCCATCGACCGCACCGCACGAGCGCGGGCGACGCGGCTCCCGACCAGGACAATCAACGCCATCGCCGGAACGAGGTTGGCGACCATGATCGCCGCGACGAGCGCCGGGGTAAGCAGCCGTTCGCTCTGAGAGTCGCCGGTTACGAAGATATAGGTCGCAGCCGCAACGCTGACGATCGCCGCGAGCGCATAATATTCGGGCGCGGCAAATTGCCAACCGCGCGTCGGCGCCGCCTGTTCGTCAGGAATATCGCCATGGGCTAGGGAAGCGGGGGACGCCATTGTTGCCCTGTTACGACAAACCTGTTGCATGGAAAACACAATTCATCGCTCGCTGTCGCTGAAACGACGCAATTGGCGGCTGACCCGATGCAAAAATGTCAGGGGTGCGCGGGATCGATTGCAAGTTGCCCCAGCCGCTTGCGCAGCGTGTTGCGATTAATTCCCAACCGCCGCGCTGCCTCCAGCTGGTTTCCGCGCACTTCACGGAGTGTGCGACGGAGCAACGCGTCCTCGACAATCGCCTGGAGCCGCGCATGAATTTCGCCGTCGTTCGCGGCTTCGCCCAATTGCTCGCGCGCCCAATCGTCGATCGCCCTCGCAATCGAGTCAGCCGGGGCCGCGACGTCGGGTTCCCCGCCGTTTTCCAGCAGCACCGCTTCGACGTCGCGTGGTCCGACGACGGTATCGCGCGACAAGACGGCAAGCCGCTGGACAACATTGCCGAGTTCGCGAACATTGCCCGGCCAGTCATAACGCTCGAGAATCTGCATCGCCTCGGGTGCGAATTGGCGGTCGGGGAGGCCCGAATGGCGCCCTTCGTCGACAAAATGGCGAACCAGCGCGGCAATGTCGCTCCGCCGGTCGCGTAGCGGCGGCAGGGTGACGGGAATGACGTTGAGGCGATAGAAGAGGTCTTCGCGGAACCGGCCCTCGGCGACGAGAGCGCGCATGTCGCGGTGGGTCGCGGCGACGACACGGACGTCTGCCTTCAGCGACTGGCTACCGCCGACGGTCGAATATTCATTGCTTTGCAAGACACGGAGCAGGCGTGTCTGCGCCTCGATGGGCATGTCGCCGATCTCGTCGAGAAACAAGGTGCCGCCTGCCGCCTGTTCGAACCGCCCGGCATTGCGGCTATGGGCGCCGGTGAAAGCGCCCTTTTCGTGCCCGAACAGCTCGGCCTCGATCAACTCGCGCGGGATTGCTGCCATGTTGATGGCGACGAAGGGGCCGGAACGGCGAAGGCCCGTCGCGTGGATTGCGCGCGCCACCACTTCCTTGCCGGTCCCCGATTCGCCAAGAATCAACACCGCGAGGTCGTTCGTCGCGAGCCGCGCGATGGTGCGATACACCGCCTGCATCGCGGGCGCGCGGCCGACGAGCCCGTGACTGTCGGCCTGTCCGGGGTCGCTGCGCGCCGCGGGCTGACTGCCGCGATCGAGCGCGGCGCGGACGCTCGCGGTCAATTCTTCGAGATCGAAAGGCTTGGGCAGATAGTCGTAGCTGCCGATCCCGGTCGCGCGGACCGCCGTGTCGAGCGTATTCTGCGCCGAGAGCACAATGACCGGCGTGGCCGGGTCGACTCCGGCGCCTGGGAGCGAGTCGATGCCGTCGCCATCGGGCAGGACGACGTCGGTAATGATCAGGTCGGGCCGGTTGTCGGCGAGCCAGGCGTTGCGTTCGCCGATGCTGCCGACCGATGCCAGCACCGCACATTCGCCAGCAAGCGTCTCGCGGATGATGAGGGCGATGGCGGGGTCGTCCTCGACCAGCAAAATCGTCTTGCCGTCCGTCATCGGCCCTGCCCCTTGCTTCCGATGTCCGCAGCGACGGGAAGGTGAACGCGAAAGCGCGTCCACTCGCCGTCGCGGACATGCTGCGCAGTGCCGCCCATGTCGCGCGCAAGCTTGGCGACGAGCGCGAGACCGAGCCCCCTGCCCTCGCGCTTCGTCGTCACAAAGGGATCGAACAGATCGCCGCGGATGTCGGCGGGCACGCCGGGGCCGTTGTCGCTGACGCTGACCTCGATCGGCAACGCGATGCGTCCGCGACCGTCGCCATTGTCTATCGACAAGCCGTGGCGATAGGCGGTCGCCAGACGGACGATGCCGTTGCTGCGCCCTCCTAGCGCCTCGCAAGCGTTGGTGACGAGGTTCAGCAGGATCTGCACCATGGCGTCATGGTTCCCGTGCACCGGGGGAAGCGAGGGATCAAAATCCTCGGTAAAGCGAACGCCGCTGATCCGGCGTGCGCGTATCGCCTCCATCGCCTGATGGATCGGCTGATAGAGGTTGATGGCCGAACAGGCGATCGGCTGCCCGCGCGAGAAATGCTCCATCTGATCGATCAAATTCGTGATCCGGTCGACCTCGGCGCAGATCAGGCTGGTGAAACGCTCGCCGCCAGCGTCGGTTTTGCGCGCTAGCAGTTGCGCGGCGCCCTTGATCCCGGCGAGCGGGTTCTTGATTTCGTGCGCGAGCATCGACGCTGCCGCACCGGCAGCGCGGCCCGACCGGCCAATGACGCCGCCCATCAGCTCCGCATCGCTCTGTGACGGGACAAGCGCGAGAATGCGGTGGCCGCTCTGGCCATAGGGCACCAACTGCATATCGACGAGGATGGCCTTGCGCCCACCAACGGCAATTTCTGCCCGGTGCGCGAAAAGTGCCGACGCCGACTGATCGATCATGCGGCGGCGATAGCTGCGATCCATACTGATGAGGTCATAGACAATGCGGCCGACCATCACGGAACGGCTGATATTGCAGAGCTGCTCGGCGGCGGCGTTGACGAACAGCACTACCCCGCCCTTGTCGATCAGCAGCGTCGCGACCGGATGCGACTGGATCAACTCGTCATGGTCGAACGTCGGAATACTCGACGTCAGCGCGCTCACGCAGCGGCCTTGCTCAGGAACGGGCCATAAAATTGCTCGAGCGCATCGAGCACGTCGCGGCTCGCCGGAATCTGATTGACCTTGTTGCGGAATTCGGCCGATCCGGGCAGCCCCTTCACATACCAACCAAGATGCTTGCGCGCCATGTTGACGCCGGTCACCTCGCCATAATGATCGATCATCGCGCGGTAATGCGATGTAATGACGTCATATTGCTCGTCGATACCGGGATCGGCGCGCGGGGCCTCGCCGCGCAGCGCCGCCATGATCTGCGCGAGCAGCCAGGGACGGCCATACGCGCCGCGGCCGATCATGACGCCATCGGCGCCGCTCTGCGCGAGCGCGGTGCGCGCGTCGTCGACCGAACAAATGTCACCGTTGACGATCACCGGAATCGATACGGCATCCTTGACGGTGCGGACAAAGCCCCAGTCGGCCGTCCCGCGATACATCTGATTGCGCGTCCGGCCATGCACCGTGACCAGCTTTGCGCCCAGATCCTCGGCGATATGCGCGAGTTCGGGGGCATTGAGGCTGTCGTGGCACCAGCCCATGCGCATTTTGACCGTTACGGGAACGCTGACCGCCTTCACGCATGATTCAATCAGCGCGGCCGCAAGCTTCAGGTCGCGCATCAGCGCCGAGCCTGCATCGCCATTGGTGACCTTGCGCACGGGACAGCCCATGTTGATGTCGATGATTGCCGCGCCGCGATCTTCGTTGAGCTTGGCCGCTTCGCCCATTTCGTAGGGCGTGCAGCCAACGAGCTGCATCGAAACCGGTTCCTCGATCGGGTCCCACGCCGCCTTCTGGACCGACTGGCGCGTCTCGCGAATTGCGGCCTGGCTCGCGATCATTTCAGTGACGTTGAGCCCCGACCCGAAGCGGCGCACCAGCCGGCGGAACGGCAGATCGGTCACGCCCGTCATGGGCGCGAGGATCACCGGATCCGCGATGCTGATATTGCCGATTTGAATGGGCCGCAGCGGCGCCATGGCGAAAACTTTCGTCGAACTGCCTAAAATTTGAGCACGCCCCTACACGTTAAGCCGCTTCCCCGCAAGCCGAGGCTGCGCTAACCGGCGCGCATCATGACCGAGTCCGCCCGTTCCGCCCCAGCGCACGCCGTCGCGATCCTCCTTGCGGGCGGGCGCGGCGTTCGGGCAGGATTCGACCGACCCAAGCAGGCAATGCCCCTAGGCGGCAAACCGGTCTTGCAGTGGAGCCTCGACGCTCTGGCGTCACATCCGCGCATAATGGGGGGGGTGCTGGTCGCCGACGACGCGGCCGCCGCAGATGCAACTCCCCTTCCCACCGGCTGGAGGCGAGCCGCGCCGGGAAACGAGCGCCAGCAGTCGGTCGCCAATGGCCTCGCCGAACTCGCCGATCGCGATGGCGACATGATCGTGCTCGTCCACGATGCGGCCCGGCCCGGGCTGACGCCAGCCGTCGTCGACCGGTTGATCGACGCACTTTCCGGCGCGGAGGCGGCGATTCCGGTGCTTCCGGTCCCCGACACGCTGGTTGAGTTATCGGAGGCCGAAGCGGGCGAGGTCGTCGATCGGGCGGCACTGGTGCGCGTCCAGACGCCGCAGGCGTTTCGCCTGAAGACGCTGCGCCTGGCGCATGCAGAGGCCCGGGGAATTACAGCCACCGACGATGCCCAACTTGCGCGGCGGACTGGCGTCAAGGTCGCAACGGTTGCCGGCGACGCCGCGCTCCACAAACTGACATATGCAGAGGATATGGCGATCCTCGAAGGATTGATGGGACTGCGAAAGATGATGCGCACCGCCGTCGGAATGGGGTATGATGTGCATCGGCTTGTCGCCGGTCGCCCGCTGTGGCTGGGCGGCATAGAAATTGCGCATAGTCATGGACTTGACGGGCATAGCGATGCCGATGTGGCGCTCCATGCGCTGACCGACGCGGTCCTCGGCGCGCTGGGCGACGGCGACATCGGCGATCACTTTCCACCGAGCGATCCGCAATGGCGTGGCGCCGCCTCCGATCGCTTCCTTGCTTTTGCAGGCGAGCGCGTCGTCGCGCGGGGCGGGCGTATTTCGCACCTCGACCTGACCATTATCGCCGAAGCGCCGCGCATTGGCCCCCACCGCGCGGCCATTCGTGCGCGTATCGCCGAAATCCTTGCGATTCCGGTCGAACATATTAGTGTGAAAGCGACAACGACCGAGCGGCTGGGATTTACCGGGCGCCAAGAGGGGATCGCCGCGCAGGCCGTCGCCACATTGCAACTTCCGGAGAATTAAATTGCCGTCCGATGCCGAAACGCGCCTTGCCGCGCGCGAAGAACTGGCCACGGCCATATTGGCTGCCAATCGCGCCGCAAAGCGCCGCGTCGCTGTCGCCGAAAGCTGCACGGGCGGGATGGTCAGCGCCGCGCTGACCGATATTGCCGGAAGTTCCGACGTTTTCTCGGCAGGCTTCGTCACCTATTCGGGCAAGGCCAAGCAGCAGCAACTCGACGTCAGCAGCGAAATCCTCGAAACCTTCGGCGAGGTGTCGCTCGCGACCGCCTGGGCGATGGCCGCAGGCGCCCTTACGAACAGCGACGCGGACGTTGCCGTCGCGATTACCGGAATTGCGGGGCCGAGCGGCGGAACCGAGCGGAAGCCCGTGGGTCTGGTCGTTTTCGCGCGCGCTCTCCGCGGGCAGGACCCCGACGATTATTTCACCCAGCGCATCCAGTTCGAATCGACCGACCGTGCTGCAATCCGTCAGGCGGCGACGATGTTTGCGCTCGAACTGCTTCAGCCCGAAAAGGACGCGCTGCGGCCGTCGGAGGACATCACCCTCCCCGCACCGTAAAGATTGTCGGCGCGCGCCTCGAACGCCGCAATCATCTTGCGCAGCGCCTTGTCGAACATCTGTCCGGCGAGCATTTCGAACATCCGGCTGCGGAACGAAAAGTCGACCATGAAGTCGACGCGGCACCCCCCACCGGCGGCGGGCTGGAAATGCCACTCATTCTCGAGGTGGCGCATCGGTCCGTCGATATAGCTGACCGTTACCATGTGCGGCCGGTCCTTGTGGACGCGGCAAGAAAAGCTCTCACGCAGCCCCTTGAAGCCGACAATCATGTCGGCGACGGCCTCATGTTCGCTGTCGCTCTTTATCCTGAGCGCAACAACCCACGGGAGAAACTCCGGATAGCGTGCAATATCCGTCACCAGCCCAAACATCTGTTCGGGCGTATAGGGCAATTCGCGCGTTTCGTGATGCCTCGGCAAGTGCCGGTCAGCCCTGCGCGGTGCGCGCGAGCTGGGCCTCGCGCGCCGCGCGCATCCGTTCGAAATCGTCGCCGGCGTGATAGCTAGAGCGCGTCAGCGGCGACGACGCCACCTGCAGAAAGCCTTTTGCGCGCGCGATCTGGGCATAGGCGTCGAACGCCTGCGGGGTCACGAAGTCGACGACCTTCGCATGTTTCGGCGTCGGCTGCAGATACTGGCCCATCGTCATGAAGTCGATGTCAGCGCTGCGCATGTCGTCCATCACCTGATGAACCTCCATCCGTTCCTCGCCCAGGCCGAGCATGATTCCCGATTTGGTGAAAATCGACGGATCGCGGCGCTTGACGCTTTCGAGCAGGCGCAGCGACGCATAATAGCGCGCGCCGGGACGGATCGTCGGATAGAGCCGCGGGACGGTTTCGAGATTGTGGTTATAAACGTCGGGTCGCGCATCGACGATCGCCGCAATCGCGCTTTCGGGCTTGTTGCGGAAATCGGGGGTCAGGATTTCGATCGTCGTTTTCGGCGTTTCGCGGCGCAGCGCCTCTATGACTTTGACAAACTGGCTCGCGCCGCCGTCCGGAAGGTCGTCGCGGTCGACCGAGGTTATAACGATATGCGTCAGCCCCATCTTCGCCGCCGCAATCGCGGTATGCTCGGGTTCGAACGGATCGACCGCCCGCGGCATGCCGGTCTTGACGTTGCAAAAGGCGCAAGCGCGCGTGCAGGTGTCGCCGAGGATCATCACCGTCGCGTGCTTTTTGGTCCAGCATTCGCCGATGTTGGGGCAGGCTGCTTCCTCGCAGACGGTGTGCAGGTTGAGTTCGCGCATCAGCTTGCGCGTTTCGGCATAGCCGGGACTTGTCGGGGCCTTGACGCGAATCCAGTCGGGTTTGCGCGGGCGCGGGGTTGCTGCGGGCTGCACGGGAGCGTTCATGCCGCGCACATAGCGATGCTGCGCCCTCTTCTCAACCTCACTAGCTATGCTAAAGGCGCGCCATGACTCACTTTACCGACATGCTCGATGGCTATCAGCGGTTTCGCGCGGGTGGTTGGCAGGAACAACGCGACCGGTGGAGCGAGCTCGCCGAAGGTCAATCGCCCAAGGTGATGATAATCGCCTGTTCCGACAGCCGCGTCGAACCTTCGCAGATTTTCGACACCAACCCCGGCGAGATCTTTGTCGTGCGCAACGTCGCAGCGCTTGTACCACCGTTCGAGACGACACCCGGGCGGCACGGCGTGTCGGCGGCGCTCGAATTTGCAGTGCAATTCCTGAAGGTCGAAGAAATTGTCGTCATGGGCCACGGCCTGTGCGGCGGTTGCAACGCGGCCCTCCATCAGTCGATGCGCGGCGCGGAGCCGGGCCAGGGCGGGTTTATCGCAGACTGGATCGCCCTCCTCGATGAAGCGAGCGCCGAGGTGCGCGCGCACCACAGCGACCTCGATAGCCGCGAAGCAGGTCGCGCGATGGAGATGGCCGCCGTCGGGGTGAGTATCGCCAATCTGCGCACCTTCCCCTGCGTCCGAGAAAAAGAGCGACAGGGCACGCTCAAACTTCATGGTGCATTCTTCGCCATCGGCGACGGCGTGCTGCATGTGATGGACCCGGCAAGTGGTGAGTTCGCGCCGGCAGCTTGACCCCTCAAAGGCCCGCGCCGCGGGCGCAACTGCGGAGACAATGATGGCCGACGGCAATGTCGCCTTGCTTATCGATGCCGACAACGCGCGTCCGACGGGGCTCGACCCGGTGCTCACCGCGCTCGCTGAGCTTGGCACCGTCAATATCCGCCGCGCCTATGGCAATTGGCGGAAAACGTCGCTCAAGGGCTGGGTTGACCAGCTCCATCATTTCGGGATCGAGCCGCAGCAACAGTTCGACCTCACGAAGGGCAAGAATGCCACAGACATGAAGCTGACCATCGACGCGATGGACCTGCTCTATCGCGGGCGTCTCGATGGGTTGGGAATCATGTCGAGCGACAGCGATTTCATGCCGCTCGCGATGCGCGTTCGGCAGGACGGCATTCCTGTTTATGGCTTTGGTAGCGCCAAGACGCCCGAGGGGTTCCAGGGCGCCTGCACACGCTTCATCGATGTCGATGCACTGATCGATGCCGAACGTCCGGCAGGCGAGTCAGGCAAGAAGGCATCGGTGAAAAAGGAAATCGATCCCGACGTGATCGGCCTGTTGAGCAATGCCTGGAAAGCCGCAAAGCGCGACGAAGGTGGCTTTGCGCTGCTTGGTGAAGTCGGCCAGATCGCAGGCAACCGTTCAAGCTTTGACGTCAGAAACTATGGCTATTCGCGCCTCTCGGACATGATCGCCGACATCCCAAACTTCGTTACCGAGCGCATTGACGGAGGGCCGATGCGGATCAAGCGCGTGCGCTAGGCCGCTCGCCCCTTTACGGGATGGCGTAGGTCACATTGGCCTGCCCGACCGGCTTGCCCGGATCGTCGCTCCAAATCCGTACATCCATCACGGCGAGCCGCTTGCCGAGGCGCAGCATCGTCGCGTCGGCCGTGATCGGTCCCGGACGGCACGGACGCAGAAACTGGTAATTGAGCGCGCTCGTTACCGCCATCGCGACCGGACCGATATGCGCGAGGACCAGGGCATAGGCCGCCATGTCCACAAAGCCCATCTGCGTCGGCCCCGAGATCAATCCACCCGGTCGCAGCGCCTTGTCGTTCGGCTCCATCCGTGCCTGCACATGGCCGGGCGCAGCGGAGACGACATAGCCACGCGAGCCGCGTTCGGCATGGGGGAAGGCGTCGGTCAAAAAGGCGTTGAGCGCGTCGGCATCCATGCGGATCGCGCTCGACGAAATTGGTGCCGGCATCGGAGCCGCCTCCCCCGCCATATCGGTTAGCGCGACAATTTCTTGTAAGTCGTCGCGTGCGGACGCGTCGCGCCTTCGCCGAGGCGGCGGATCTTGTCCTCCTCATAGGCTTCGAAATTGCCCTCGAACCATTCGACGTGGCTGTCGCCCTCGAACGCCAGAATGTGCGTCGCGAGGCGGTCGAGGAAGAAGCGGTCGTGGCTGATGACCACGGCGCAGCCCGCAAAATTTTCCAGCGCCTCTTCGAGCGCCGCGAGCGTTTCGGTGTCGAGGTCGTTGGTCGGTTCGTCGAGCAGCAGCACGTTGCCGCCGGCCTTCAGCATCTTGGCCATGTGGACGCGGTTGCGTTCACCACCCGACAGCTGGCCGACCTTTTTCTGCTGGTCGGTGCCCTTGAAATTGAAGGCGCCGACATAGGCGCGCGTCTGCATCTCGTGCTTGCCGATGTTCATCATGTCGTGGCCGCCCGAAATCTCTTCCCATACATTCTTGTTGGGATCGAGCGCGTCGCGGCTCTGGTCGACATAGCCGAGGCGCACCGTATCGCCGATGCTGATGCTGCCGCTGTCGGGGGTCTCCTGCCCGGTAATCAGGCGGAACAGCGTCGACTTGCCCGCGCCGTTCGGGCCGATGACGCCGACGATGCCGCCCGGCGGCAACGTGAAGGACAGGTCTTCGAACAACAGCTTGTCGCCATAGGCCTTGGAAATATTGTCGACCTCGATCACCTTGCCACCAAGGCGTTCGGGAACCTGGATAACGATCTGTGCCTTGCCCGGCGCGCGGTTTTCCTGCGCCTCGACAAGCTGGTCGAACGATTTGATGCGCGCCTTCGACTTGGCCTGCCGTGCCTTGGGCGACTGCCGTATCCATTCGAGTTCGTCGCGGATCGCCTTCTGGCGGCCCTGATCCTCGCGCGCTTCCTGTTCGAGGCGCTTGCCCTTCTTTTCAAGGTAGGTCGAATAATTGCCCTCATAGACAAAATAGCGGCCGCGATCGAGTTCGAGGATCCAGTTCACGACATTGTCGAGGAAATAGCGATCGTGGGTGACGAGGATGACGTTGCCCGGATAATCGACCAGATGCTTTTCGAGCCACGCGACGCTTTCGGCGTCCAAGTGGTTGGTCGGTTCGTCGAGCAGCAGGATCGACGGTTTCTCGAGCAGCAGGCGGGTGAGCGCGATGCGGCGCTTCTCGCCGCCCGACAGATTCTCAACGCTCCAGTCGCCCGGCGGGCAGCGCAGCGCCTCCATTGCGATCTCGAGCTGGTTGTCGAGCGTCCAGCCGTCGACCGCGTCGATCTTCTCTTGCAGCTCGCCCATTTCGGTCATCAGCGCATCGAAATCGGCGTCTTCGGGCGGATCGGCCATCAGCGCGCTGATCTCGTTAAAACGGTCCATCATGTCGGCGACGGGGCGCACGCCGTCCATGACATTTTCCTTGACCGTCTTGGTCGGGTCGAGCTGCGGCTCCTGCGCCAGATAGCCGACGGTGATCCCATCGCCAGGCCAGGCCTCGCCGGTGAAATCCTTGTCAATGCCGCCCATGATCTTCATCAGCGTCGACTTGCCGGTGCCGTTCGGGCCGACGATGCCGATCTTGGCGTCGGGATAGAATTGCAGGCTGAGGTTGTTGAGCGTCGGCTTTTGCGCACCGGGATAGGTCTTGGTCAGACCCTTCATCACAAAACTATATTGGGCGGCCATTGAATGCTCCGGATATTGGCTGGGACCGCAGCGCAGCGGTCCGGGAGAGAAATGTTTCGCGCGCCGGTTAGCGAATGGACCGTCGAATGGCAATCGACGCTTGCGATTGGGCGCGGCAGTCACTTAGGTGACGGCTATGAAATCTGCACACCTCCTCCCCCGCATCGCGGGCTTCGCCGCCCTTTGTCTTGCCACCGCCGCCGCTGCATCGATCCCGCCGCCGCCCAGTGCGGTCGACAGGGCGCAGAACGACGACATCGCGTGGAAAATCACCGAAGATCTGACGACCGAAATCGGCCCGCGCATGGCAGGCACCGAGGCCGAGGCTGCCGCACGAAAATGGGCGGTCGAGCGGTTGAAGGCGATGGGGTTCCAGAATGTTCGCGACGAACCCTTCGCCATGCCGACTTGGGTTCGCGGTGAGGAAGAGGCTTCGCTGATTGGCCCTTTCCATACCCAACCGCTCGCGGTCACGGCGCTCGGCAACAGCGGCTCGACGGGCGCCAAGGGTCTTGTGGGCGATGTGGCCTATTTCGCGAGCTACGACGATTTCCTCGCCGCACCCGACCATTATATCAAGGGCAAGATCGTCTTCATCGACCACCAGATGGCACCAGCGCAAGACGGTAGCGGCTATGGCCAATATGGCCGCGCGCGCTTCACCGGCCCCAATGCGGCGGCAAAGCGCGGCGCCATCGCCGTGATCATCCGGTCGATCGGCACTGACAGCCACCGCAATCCGCACACGGGCAACACCAATTTCGAAGCCGGCGTGGCGCCAATTCCTGCCGCGGCCATATCGAACCCCGACGCCGACCAGCTCGTCCGGCAGTGGCGGCGCGCGCAGAGTATCCGCACCAAGGAGACGCCGCTCGGTTATACGCCCGCGCCGCTTCGCATGAAATTGCTGCTCACCCCGCGCAATCTGGGCCAGCAGCAGTCAGGCAATGTCATTGCCGACGTTCCGGGCAGCGATCCGGCAGCAAGTCCCGTCGTCGTCGCCTGTCATCTCGACAGCTGGGATCTCGGCACGGGAGCGATCGACGATGCCGCCGGCTGCGGCATCGTCACGGCCGCCGCGAAACATGTCATGACGGCAGGTCAGCCGCGCCGTACTATCCGGATCCTCTGGGCCGGCGCCGAAGAGGTCGGCGTTCACGGCGGCCGCGCCTATTTCGCCGCACACGGAAATCAGAAGCACGCCGTTGCGCTCGAATCCGACTTTGGCGCCGACCGCGTCTGGCGCGTCGATTTCAAACTGCCCGAAAGCGCGAAGTCGCTCGCCGATCGGATTGCGCTTGCCGTCGCTCCCTATGGTGTAACGCGGGGGAGCAGCCCCGCTAGTGGCGGAGCCGACATCGGCGCGCTGGTGCAGGCCGGCGTTCCGGCGATCGATCTACGCCAGGACGGCACACGTTATTTCGACCTGCACCACACGCCCGACGACACGCTCGACAAGGTCGACCCGATCCAGTTGCGGCAAAATGTGTTGGTGTGGACGGCAACTTTGGCGATTCTTGCCAACAGCAGCGATAACGAGTTGCCATGATTGTTTCCGCGAAGTGACAGATTTCCGCGGCTGCCGCACAACTCAATTATTTTTGTTGACGATTCATGCGGAACAGCTAAATCCCGCCGCTCGCGCTTAGGGAAACTTTCCCGAACGCGAAAAGGCATTTTAGGGAGCCCACACATCATGAAGAAATTCGCTGCTATCGCCGTTGCTGCCAGCATGTTCGCCCTCGCCGCTTGCGGTGAAAAGGCTGCTGAAGAAGCCACCACCGAAGCCCCGGCCGCTGACGCCATGGCTGAAGAAGGTGCGGAAGCGACCGCCGAAGCTGCTGACGCCGCCGCTGCTGGCGCCGAAGCTGCTGCTGACGCTGCTGCAGAAGCTCCGGCTGCCGACGCTGCCGCTGCTGAAGCCGCTCCGGCCGAAGAAGCCAAGTAAGTCACAGCCCTTCGGGGCAATGACCGAACGCAAAGAGGCGGTCTTCCTTCGGGAAGGCCGCCTTTTTTGTCGACAAATGATCGTGCCAGATAGGCTGCCGTCGCGAGTTTCCGGGAGTGACTGCAACGACGTTGATTTAGGAAATGGTCGGGGAGACAGGATTCGAACCTGCGACCCTCTGCTCCCAAAGCAGATGCGCTACCAGGCTGCGCTACTCCCCGACTGCGCGGGCCTTAGACGGGGCTGCGGCGCAAGTCTATCCCGCGAATCCCATGCCCAGTTCATTTTGCATGGCCCCAAACGCACGACAGAAAGTTGGTGGGCCCGGCAGGACTCGAACCCGCAACCTAGCCGTTATGAGCGGCCAGCTCTAACCATTGAGCTACAGGCCCCCGAGGGGATGCGTCGGCGATAGCGGAGCGCGCCGCGCGTTGGCAAGCGGCAACAGTCATAGCGCCCGTGCCTTTTCGGAAGCGCTTGCAATTATTGCGGCCGCGCTTGTCGCTGCGACGCCGCGCCGCGCCAGATGGTCGAGCACCACGTCCCACCAACGATAGAAAAGCGTGAGATCGGCCGCGCTGCGGACATAGGGGGTGTTGCCCGGTTGCAGCGAGGGCGAATGAAAAGAGAAATTGAGCACCGGCAGCGCATGATCGATCGCGATATCGATCGCGCGGCATGCGCGTTCGGCGGGAATGCCCTCGGGCGTCAGCGCGATGCGTTCGACCAGCCCGAGCCGCGCCAATAACGCTGCGCCCACAGTGAATCTGCTGCGCTCCAGACGGTGATAGAATCGTGCTCCCTTGTCCCCGAGCAATCCGCTGAACAGCGTCGTGACGGGCACTTCGAGGATCGGCCCGGCATCGGTCACGGTCCACCAGGGCTGCAGCGGCGCCTGGCGATAGTCCGGCCCGTGGCCGCTGCGATAATCGAAGCCCGACCGGACGGACGTGTCGCACCGAAAGCCCAGTTCGGCAAGCAATCGGGCAGTCTGCGCGCCGAGGCCATAACGTCCGGCGCGGTACACGGTGGGCGCCACCGAAAAGCGACCGGCAATCGCATCGCGGAGTGCCGTCAGCTTGGCACGTTGGAGCGCCAACGGCAGATTTCCCGTATAGCTGTTATGCGCATTGACCTCTTCGTCGTGCGGCGGATTGACCCAAGGGTGCAATTGCGCCCCGATGTCGCAAGCGCCGGTCTGCTGCGCCGGCCCCAGAATATCGACCGCCCGCTGGTCCTGCACGATGGGCCAATCGACAAGATAGATCGGCCTGACACCCGCTGCCCCGAAGAAGCGCTGACATTCCGCAAGTGCGGGCACCGAATCCAGACGGAAACCGGTCCGCGAGAACGGCGCGGCCCAGTCGAAATCCTCTTCGGTGTCGATGGTGACCCAGAATAGCGGCTTCTCGTCCGCTTGCAGACGGATGAGGTCGGTAGCGGGCGGAATTGCGCTCAGATCGCCGGCTTGCTGCACGCCTACCCCTTTTCCGGCACCCGGCTCTCTTCGCCGCGCTGGAGATCCAGTCCCGCTTCGCCTTCTGCGTTGGCCGAGGGCAGAAACAAGGTCAAGGCGTTATGCTCGATATCGAGCCGTCCTCCGACCCCACGCGCGAGACTGTCGACAAGCCGCAGCGAGAATCCGAGGCTTAGGATAGCGGCGCCCGGCGCCTCCCCTTCGGGGCTGAAACCCGGATCGAGAAGATCGGATGCCGTTGCGAAACGGATCGTCGAAGGCCGCACGACGCGCAATTGCAGCATATCGTCCGGAAGCGGCTCGCAAACGAGCTGACCGACTACCATCGATCCCGCTTGCGACACATCGACGAGCGCGGTCAACAGGCGCCCGATCATGCGGCGCGCGCCGGCATCGTCAGCACGGACACGGAATGGACCGCCGACCCGCGAGACGTTGAGATCGACGCGGCTATCGGACAACAGGGGTTCCAGATCGGCTTCGACGTGACGGAGCAGCGCATCGATGTCGACGATCTCGCCGGGCGTTGTATTGTCGCCAGGACCGCCGGACTGTGCCGCGGTCTGCAAATCGTCGATGATGGCCTGGACTGCCGCCGCATCGCTTATGATCGATTCGGCCATTGCTCGATAGGACTGGTTGACCGGTCCGAACATCTGCCCTGCGATAATCTGCGCAAATCCTGAAATGGCGTTGAGCGGGCTGCGCAGCTCGTGGATCAGCTGGCGGATCGAATCGCCCGCCTCGTCGGCGGCACCGCGTCCATAAGGCGTCTCGTTGCGATAGGGGCGCCGCGCATTGCCGCGGTATCCGCAAAATTGCCCGGTGGCCGGATCGAACCAGGGCAGAGCCGAAAAACGCCATTCGCCTGAATCGGCAGGCATCCCTTCGAGAATCATGCGGGCGTTCACCATCTCCGCACGCTGCCGAAAGGCGCCCGCTGCGACCCCATCGACGCCCGGCTCGCCGCCATAAGCGGCCTCCGCAATCGACAGGCCGATCGCCGCGCCGCGCGTGATGCCATCGACCCAGCAAATGATGCCATCGGGGCCGGTCTCGAAAACAAAGGCCGAACGCAAATCCTGTGCCGCGCTGGGCTGGGCTCGCGATGCCTGAAACTTGTCGATCCGCCGTACCAGTTCGCTGATCTGGCTATGGCCAGTATCGGGCGCTGGCGCCGCCGCACCGGCCAACACCGGAACGACCTCCGGTGCAGCCACCGGTTGCGGCAACGCCACCGAAGCGGCCCCGAGCGCGACGAGCGCACGGCGCACGCCTTCCGGAAGGTCCTTGCGCCCGGCCAATACCGACCGGGCCATCGGCCCTGTCGAAGGAAGTAATGCCAGCCAGTCGGCCTCCGCCAGCTTCGCATGACGGAGCATCGTTGCCGAAACGGCCGGGACGTCGTTGGCGTAGAAAGCAACGAGCGGCGCAAAGCGGCCCCGCTGCGCCACCGCTTCCGCACAATCGCGCCGCACCCGTTCGGGCACCTTTGCCCGCAGCACGGCAAGCGCGCGAAGGCTGCGATGAATATCTTGGTCCGACAGTTGATTGCCGCGCTGTGCCAGAATATCGGTGAGTTGCCGCCACGCCGCGATCCCGGCGCGCTCGTCCTCAGGCGTCTGGCGCAAGATCGTTGCAATCATCGAGTCAGCAGTCACGAGAGGTCGGCTCCAAACCCGTCATATTGGTTAGCAGTCGATTACCGGCTAGCGTGAATCCCGCTGTCATGAAAGTGCCTTAACTTGTCACGTCACATTGTGGGACAATTGCAATCAGCTGAAATATTATTATGGTCACCGCAGATTTGGAAAGCGGATGTTTCAATGATGGCAAGCCAGAAATTTGATCAGATCGACCTGCAGATATTGAGCGAACTGCAGAAAAATGGCCGAATGACCAATGTCGAACTGGCACAAATGGTCGGTTTGACGGCCCCACCCTGCCTGCGACGCGTCCGCGCGCTGGAAGAATCGGGTGTCATTCGGTCGTACCACGCCGACCTCGACGCAGCGAAACTCGGCTATGGAATCACCGTCTTTGCGATGGTCAGCCTGCGCAGTCAGGCCGAATCCGACCTGAAGGCGTTCGAAGATTATGTCGGGCAGCTGCCCGAGGTCCGCGAATGTTACATGCTGAACGGCGAAATCGACTTTTTGCTCAAGGTCGTCGCGCGCGATTTGCAGAGCTTCCAGTCATTCCTGACCGCCCAGCTCACCTCGGCTCCGAACGTTACAAGCGTCAAGACATCGCTAACCATCCGGACCGCAAAGCAGCTGGCGGGAATTCCCGTAGAAGGTTAACGCCGTGGCGAACTAGCGAAAACGGCGCCGCCCCTGTTCCGGGACGGCGCCGTTTTTCTTGCCTTCTGCGCCAATCAGCTGCCCGTCGCGGGCGCGGCTGCGACCGAAGTGGCTGCCTTGGTCTTGGCATGGATCGACCACAGTTGCGCCAACCGGGCGCGATTGCCCTGCACTTTGCTCAGCGTGGCAACCGCCGCATCGCTCCGTCCCGCGAGAGCCTGAGCGACGCCAAGGCGATACTGCGTCAGCGGATCGGCGCCCGCGTTCAGGGCAGCTTCGTAAAGCGGGATCGCCTTTGCATAGTCACCGTTCCCCACCAGCGCGTCGGCCGTGGCACGCGCCGTTTTGGGATTGGCGAGCGTTGCCGGTTTCGTCGCGTCAGCGGCGAGCGCCGCAGCATCGGATTGCGCGCGTGGCCCCTGCGATTCCAGGATATTTCCAAAGAACTGGTCGTTCCGCGGAATCACGCCCGCCGACTGTCCGGAACGCACCACGGCAACGACCTCGCCCGGGAAGCCGGCTTCGGTCGCCAGCGACGCATATTCGCTATACTCGGGGCGCTCGGTCATTGCGCCCGCCGCGCGCATCAGACGGAGGATGTCGAGGTTCATGTCCTTGTTTCCGCCCGCCTGTTGCAGCAGAATGTAGAGCGTGTTGCGCCATATCGCCGGGTTCGGATGGTCCTGAACGCGCATCGTCAGCGCATCGAGCAAATCTTCGGTGCGGTTGGCCTTCTGAAATGCCTGCGCCGGTCGCACATACAGATCTTCCGGCGGAACATGTCCCGCCGCGCGATGCGCCTCGATTTCGGCCTTGGCTATCGTCCAGCCCTGATCGACTTGTCCGGCGTTGAGATAGCTGTCCATCAAAATGACGTTCAGGCCGCTTTCCGTCGAGCCCGCAGCCTTTGCAGCCTCCAGACGCTGGATCGCCTTGGCGTAATCCTTTGCGCTATAGGCAAAACGGCCCGAAAAGAAGTTGTAGATCCCCGCCTGCTCGGCCGGCGTCAGACCGGAATCGAGCATCGTGTCCAGGCCCTGCGCCTGGAGCGCCTGGTCCTTGTTCAAAATGCCCAACTGAAGTTTGTAGAAGGCGAGCCAATAGCGATCCTCGTTCGTCGAAGCCGACGTTTCGCCTTCACCAATTGCCGCTTGCAGTGCTGCGGCATCCTTGTCTCCGACGGCCGTGCCCATTTTCTTGGCGGCCGGGGCGAATCCCTTGCTGACCGCAATAGTCGTGCCCTTCCCGGCTTCTTCTTTCTTCGGTTTTTCACGGGCAGCGGCCGGCGTCGCGGTCGTCATCAGCGCGCAGCCGAGCACGGCGACCATAGCCGTTGCGGGCATCGAGCGGAATCGGTTGAACATTGAAATCTCTCCTCTGAATCTGCAGCCCGCCCGGTCGCACGGGGGCCCGGCAGCGCTTCGTCAACGCGGCTAAACCCCAAGCGTTGCGAAGGCAAGTCAATGGGCGTTGGTTTTGCTTTAGAGGGCGGCGGCTGAACGGCGATTGAACCCGCGCGAACGCGCGCGACCGGCAGGGTGGGTCAGTCGATCGACTCGACCAAGGCATTGATCTCCCGCAACACTACGGGGTCGCCCGGTACGCCGGACATCGCCTCTTCGGCTAGTTGGATCAGGGGAATGATACCAAAGGTGGCCGACAGGCTTTTCAGGCGTTCGGCGGCGACAAGCCAGTTGGCATCGCACCGCGCCCTTCGCATCAGGTCGGCGAGCTCGCGTGCACTTTCGATAAAGGCGACGCGCAGGTCGCGCGACATTGCGGGGTCATCGCCCACCGCGGCGCTCAGATAACGATCGAGTGGGCCACTATCGAACGACATTCCGCAGTATTGACCGTCCCGAGTTAAGTTTCCGTTTCATGAGAGCCATTTGATGCTAATATGGCAGGATGACGGGGGAAAAGAAGATCGTCGGATTGTGGCGGGAAACCGCGACAAAGTCGGAAACCAGCGGTGACGCGGTCGAGCAAGCGGCCACGGCCGAAGCCCTGCCTGCAGCCGGAAGCCCTATGCCCGAAACGCTCCCCGAACCCGTCGCCGAGGACGGCGCCGAACGCGACTGGCTCGATATGACTGCGCTCGAAACGACCGACGGGGAGGACGTCGAGAACGATACCCCCGGCGGAATCGCACGAATCATTCCCGCGCTATTGCTGCTTGCTGCCGCAGCGTGGACGGGCTTTGCCGTCTATGTGGCGACCGAAGGTTTCGCGCGTGCGCCGACGCTCGGCGAATGGCCGCCTCTCGTTGCGACAATCGCCATGCCGCTTGCACTCGTGCTTCTTCTCTGGATGGCTATCCTGCGATCGGGCAAGTCCGAGCAGGCGCGTTTTGCACGTGTCGCAGCGCAGCTTCGGGCGGAAAATGTCGCGCTCAACTCGTCGATGGCGGCGCTCGGTCGCAATCTTGCCGAAGCCCGCGCCCAACTGGCCGAACAGGCGCGCAGCGTCGAAGAACTTGGTGCCGGAACGATTGCCCGGATGAACGAAAGCGGCGACAAGCTCGTTACCAACGCCTCGGTCATTGCGAACGCCTATGACCAACTGTCGAGCGCGGGGGATATGGCGACGCAGCGGATGGACGGCCTGCTTGCTGGCCTTCCGAAGATCGACTCGGTGGTGCAGCGGCTCGCGACAAACTTCCGCGAGGCGGGACTCGCCGCGCATCAGCAGGGTGCGGCGCTCGAGGCGCAACTTGCCGCGCTCTCCGAAGCCGCGGGTCATTCAGCACAGACGAGCGAAAGCTCGGCGACAGCCTTGCGCGAGACGATCGCGACCCTGAAGAGCGAGTCGCTGGATACATGCGCCAGCCTGACCGCCGCTTCGAAGGATATGACCTCCGCGCACGAGGCCGCGGTCGCACGGTTGAACGAATCGTCGGCCGCCGCCCGCGACTATGTCGCGACGACAGCCGCGTCGATGGAGACGCAGATCGCCGACATCCTGCAACAGCTCCGCGAGGGTGTGCAGTCGGCGTCCGACCACCTCGGCGAGCGCTTGGAAACCGCGCGCGAAGCGGGCGAGGCAATTGGCGCTCAGATTACCGCGCATGGCGACGCCGGCGAGGCGCTGGCGCAACGCATGGCCGAACATGCTGGTCGGGTCGAAGAGGATCTTGAGAAGTTGAACGCCAGTGTGATGGCGAGCACCGGTGTTATTGGTCGCTCCATCGACGACACCAAGGGGCAGCTCGCGGCATTTATGGAGCAGGTCCAGGGTGGCAATGCGTCGGCGCACGAGTTGATAACGCACGCCGAATCGCTGCTGCTTGCGCTCGATGCTGTGACGCGCGAACTCGACGAATCGCTTCCGCGCGCGCTCGACCGCATGGCAGGGCACGGGCGCACGACCCAATCGACGCTCGCGCAGATGAAGCCGATGCTCGAGGAATCGGAAATGGTGGCGCAGTCGACGCTGTCACACGTCAATGCCGTCAAATCGGCGCTAGCAGCCACGGAATCGCAAATGACCGGGCAGGCGGAAAAACAGGAAAAGCTTGCAAGCAGCATGGCATCTGCGCTTGCCGATGCCGAGGCGGCCCTGGAAAAATTGCAGAGCGGCGCCGACGCCTTTGCAAACGAAGGCGGCGCCCAGATGATTGCGACGCTGGAGCAGGTTCGCACGACTGCCGAATCCGCTGCGAACGATGCACGCAGAACAATCGAGAAGCTGCTCTCCGAAGCTCAGGACAGGCTGCAAGCTTCGGCGACCGATGCCATCGACGCTTCGTTCAAGACGCAGGTCATGGATCAGCTCGGCGCCATCGAGGAAGCGTCGCGCCGCGCGGTCGACGCAGCAGATGACGCCGCGAACCGCCTGACGCAGCAGCTCCAGACCATTCTCGATACGAGTGCAAGCGTCGAACAGCGCGCGCGTGAAGCCGATCAGGCGCTCGCCGCAACCGATCACGACACGCTTGCCAAACAAGCGGGTTTGCTCACCGAAGCGCTGAAATCGACGGCGATCGACATCACGAAAATCCTGTCGAGCGAAGTCAGCGATGCAGCGTGGGACGCTTATCTCAAGGGTGATCGCGGCGTGTTCGCGCGGCGAGCGGTCAAGCTCATCGAAGCGGGCGAGGCGAAGGAAATCCTGCGCACCTATCAGAACGATGACGGCTTCCACGCGGCGGTGAACCAGTTCGTCCACGATTTCGAAGCGATGCTCCGCATGCTGATCGGCGCCCGCGACGGATCGGCTATCAGCGTGACCCTGTTGTCGTCGGACATCGGGAAGCTCTACGTCGCTCTGGCGCAGGCGATTGACCGGCTGCGGGGCTGATCAGTTCCGTCCGCTGAGCCGGTTCGGGTCCGCCCATCCGTTCACATAAGCCAGATAATATAGCAGGAAAGCGACCGTCGCGACGATGGTCATTTGCACCAGGATGCGACCGGGGCGAATATTCGCCGGCGCTCCCGGCTCCTGACCCTTTACCAGCGGGACGTCGTTGTCGGCGGCCTTGCGCCCGTGAAACGGGAGCACGAAAAAGGCGCTGAACGCCCAGAACAGCAGATAGATGGCGAGCGCCGAGGTCCATTTCATCGGTCAGATATCCACGATCAGTACGTCGACGATCGGCTTTTTGCCGGTCCAGTCGGTTGCGACGCGACGCACGCCGAGACGGATCGCCTCCTTCAACGCATCGCGGTCGCGCGCTGGGCCGGTCGCGGCTTGCTCGGCAGCCTCGTTCAACTCCTCGATAAACGTGTCGCGATCGTCCTCGACCGGCACGCCGCGATATTGGATCGCGCTATCAACAAAACGTCCGCCGGACAGCACGACGGCAACCGACATCTGGCCGTTCAGTGCGAGCTTGCGGCGTTCGCCCATCGTTTCGCCATCGGCAGGGAGGATAACGTCGCCGTCGAGGATGAGGCGCCCCGACCGCACGCGCTCGACGATTTGCGCTGGTCCCGGCGCCAACCGGCAAAGGTCGCCATTCTCCTGCACCAGCGCGCCCGCCACGCCCTTTTCGAGCGCGAAACGCGCCTGTTCGTGCATGTGGCGTATTTCGCCATGCACGGGGACGACCAGCTTTGGCCGCAACCAGCCGTAGAGCGCGGCGAGTTCGGGTTGGCCGGGGTGGCCGCTGACATGGATATGGGCCTGCTTTTCGGTCACGGTCAGCACGTCCTTCGACGCCAGCTGGTTCATGATGCGGCCGATCGCAACCTCGTTGCCCGGAATCTGCTTGGACGAAAAGACGACCGTATCGCCGGCCTCGAGCTTGATCTGATGATTGTCGCTCGCCATGCGCGCAAGTGCTGCGCGCGGTTCGCCCTGTCCGCCCGTTGCGATCACCATCACCTTGTCGCGCGGCAGGCGCATCGCCTCGTCGAAATCGACCGTCGGCGGAAAATCTATGAGATAACCGACCGAGCGCGCCACACCGATGATGCGGTCGAGCGAGCGCCCCGCGACACAGAGCTGACGCCCCGTCGCACGTGCCACTTCGCCCAGCGTGTGCAGCCGTGCGGCGTTGGAAGCAAAGGTGGTGACGACCACCCTGCCCTTTGCCGCCCCAACCGCCTCGATCAGCCCATCGCGCACCCCGCCCTCGCTTCCCGACGCTTCGGGGTTGAAGGCGTTGGTCGAATCGCAGACGAGGAAATCGACGCCCTCGTCGCCGATCGCCGTCAGTGTTGCCGCCGTTGCAGGGGCGCCCAGAATCGGTTCCTCGTCGAGCTTCCAGTCGCCGGTGTGAAAAACGCGGCCATAGGGCGTGTCGATCACCACCGCGCTCATCTCGAGGATCGAGTGGGCGAGCGGAACCATGCGAATATCGAACGGGCCGAGCTGGAATTCTGCGTCGATGTCGACCGTTCGGATCTCGATCTCCTTCTCCATCCCTTCTTCGGCGAGCTTGTGCGCGATCAGCCCCGCCGTGAAACGGTTGGCATAAAGTGGCACGCCGAGGTCAGCGGCGAGATACGGCAAGGCGCCGATATGGTCCTCATGCCCGTGTGTGAGCACGATACCGAGCAAATCCGCCTTGCGGTCCTCGATGAACTCCAGGTCGGGCATCACGATGTCGATGCCCGGATAATCCTGGCTGCCAAAGGTCACGCCGAGGTCGAGCATGATCCATTTGCCGTCGCAGCCATAAAGATTGGCGTTCATCCCAATCTCGCCGGACCCGCCGAGCGCGAGGAATAGCAGTTCCTTGCCAGGAGATGTCATTTCTGTCCGTTCTGTTTTGCGTATAGGTGCATGAGGCCGTTCAGCGTCAGGTCGGGTTCGATCCGGTCGAACAGATGCGCCTGTTCCTGAAACAAGGTGGCGAGGCCGCCAGTCGCGATGACGGTCATAGGTTTGCGCACTTCGACTTTCATCCGCGCGATGAGTCCTTCAATCATCGCGACATAGCCCCAATAGACGCCGATCAGCATCTGGCTTTCGGTCGTGCGGCCGATAACGCTGGGGTTCGCGGGTGCCTCGATTGCGATGCGCGGGAGTTTGGCGGCGGCGGCGACCAGCGCCTCCAACGAGAGATTGACCCCCGGCGCGATGATGCCGCCGAGATAGGCGCCGTCGGGGCCGATATGGTCGAAAGTCGTCGCGGTGCCGAAACTGATGACGAGCTTGTCCTTGCCCGGTTCAACCGCCTGCGCCGAGATCGCATTGACCGCGCGGTCGGCGCCGACGGCTTGCGGTTCGTCGACCTTGAGCGCGATCCCCCAGCCGACCGGGCCGCGCCCTGCGACAAGCGCCTCGACCCCGAAATATTTGTGCGCGAGCAACTGCAGATTGTGCAGTGCGCGCGGCACCACCGTCGAGATAATCACCGCATCGACATCGCCGCGCGCGTGGCCCTCGATCCGCATCAGTTGGTCAAGCCACACCATATATTCGTCGGCGGTGCGCCGGTCGTCGGTCGCAATTCGCCAGCGCGCGAGCAGATCGCTCCCGCGGAACAGCGCGAATTTGGCGTTGGTGTTGCCGACGTCGATCGCAAGCAGCACGTTACTTCCCCTCCTCGGGCGCGCGTCGCAGTTCGACGTCGCCTGCATGGATCAGCATGGCCGTCCCGTCGCGGCGGCGCAAGCGAAGCGCACCGTCGAGCGCAAGTCCGTCGAACGTGCCGTCGACCCCCTGCTCCGACACATGGAGCGGCGTCCCGACCGGGTGCGCCTGCGGCAGCCATGCGGCGATAATGCCGCCAATGCCTTCGTGACGCCATGTCCAGAGTGCATCGGTCATCGCGACCGCCAGCGCCTCCGCGAAACGGTCGCGGTCGACCACTGCGCCCCGGTCCGCCAACGCCGCCGTGGGTCGGTCAGGAAGCTCGGGCGCGGCGACCAGATTTACGCCGATGCCGATCACGATGCTGTCGCCAGCGCGCTCCATCAATATGCCGGCGCATTTCGCGCCGTCGACGAACATGTCGTTCGGCCATTTGAGCATAGCGCCGAGCCCCGGCGCCAGCGCCGCCACTGCCTTGGCAAGCGCGACGCCCGCGACGAGCGAGAGCGTTGCGGGAGATGGATCGCCGCTCTTCAGATGGACGACGGTCGAGCCCATGAAATTGCCCTGCCCGTCGTTCCACGCACGGCCGAGACGCCCGCGACCCGCCGTCTGGCGGTCTGCGACGAGCCAATGCCCTTCGCCGACATGCTCGCCACCGGCCAGCCGCGCGAGCAGGTCGGCGTTGGTCGAACCCGTCTGCTGGGTCCGCTCGATCGGCGGGATCAGAACAGCACCGCTGCGGCGCTCGCAGATGCGACGGCGAGCACCGGAATGAAGAGATAGCCGACGACCGAGAGCCACAGCGCGCTGGCGGTGACGATCGCACCCTCGACCGCGCTTCCGCCGCCTGTGACCTCGACATCCGACGCATCGTCGAAATACATCGTCTTGATGACCGCGATATAATAGAAAGCGCCGATTACCGAGGCGACGATGCCCGCAACCGCTAGCGGAACGAGGTTCGCATTTACCGCGGCCTCGAACACCAGATATTTCGGCCAGAAGCCAAAGAGCGGTGGGATGCCCGCGAGGCTGAGCAGGAAGACCGACAGCGCGGCCGCGAGCCCCGGACGGCGCTGAGACAGGCCGGCGAGTGCCGGAATGCTCTCGACCTGGTTGCCTGCGGCGTCGCGCAGCTGGAGCACGACGAGGAAGGAGCCGATCGTCGTCACCACATAAACGAGCAAATAGGTCAGCACCGCCTCGACCCCCGCCTGCGTCCCCGCGGCAAGGCCGATGAGGATGAAGCCGACATTGTTGATCGACGAATAGGCAAGCAGCCGCTTGATATTCTTCTGCCCGATCGCACCCACTGCGCCGAGGATGATCGACGCAAGCGCGAGGAAAATGACGATCTGCTGCCACGCGCCGATGGCCGGCCCCATCGCGTCGACAACGACGCGCGTCATCAGCGCCATCGCCGCGACCTTCGGCGCGCTCGCGAAGAAGGTCGTGACCGGCGTCGGTGCGCCTTCGTAGACGTCGGGCGTCCACATATGGAACGGCACCGCGCTGATCTTGAAGCCGAGGCCCGCGAGCATGAAGACGATGCCGAAGACGAGCCCGATATTCATCTCGCCGCCCATGCGCAGCGCAATCGCAGCGAAATCGGTTGTACCTGAAAAGCCGTAGATCAGCGAAATGCCATAGAGCAGCATCCCCGACGCGAGCGCGCCGAGCACGAAATATTTAAGGCCAGCCTCGCTTGACCGTTCGTCGGTGCGCATGAAGCTGGCGAGCACATAGGCGGCAAGGCTGTTGAGTTCGAGCCCGATATAGAGCGTCATCAAATCGCGCGCCGATGCCATGATTCCCATGCCGAGCGCGGCGAAGAGGATCAGCACCGGATATTCGGCGCGCATCCCGCCGGTAAAAAAGCGCGGCGCGATCAGGATGCAGACAAAGCTCGCGGCATAGATGAGCAGCTTGGCGAAGCCGCCGAAGCCGTCGACTGCGAGCGTACCCGAAAAGACCGACGCCTCGACGCCGAACAGTGCGACGACCGCAAACGCGGCGGCACCGAGCGTGAGCATTGCCGCAAGCTGGTAAAGGCCGACCTGCCGGTCGCCCGCGAACGTGCCGAGGAGCAGCGTGATCAGCCCGCCGATCGTCAGGATCAGCTCGGGCCAGATGAGGGCGAGATCGGCGCTCATTGCACGCCTCCCGCATGATGCGCGCTGCCATGGGCGTCACCTGCCGGCTTGGGTTTTCCCGCAGCAAGCTGCGCATCGCCCGCGGGCTTGGCCGGGGCAAGGCGCGCGACCACCGTGGTCACGTCGCCGCGCATCGGTGCAAGGAAACTTTCGGGATAAACGCCCATCCACAGCACCGCTGCGGCGAGCGGCGCCATGATCGCCCATTCGCGCGGATTGAGATCGGGCATGGCCTTCACATCGTCCTTGGTGAGTTCGCCGAATACGACACGGCGATAGAGATAAAGCATATAAGCGGCACCGAGGATGATGCCGGTCGTGCAGACGAAGGCGACCCAGCTCGACGCTTCGTAAATGCCCGCGAGGCTCAGGAATTCGCCGACGAACCCGCTCGTCCCCGGAAGGCCGATCGACGCCATGGTGAACAGCATGAAGAAGAGCGCATAGGCGGGCATATTGACCGCGAGCCCGCCGTAACGATCGATCTCGCGCGTGTGGAGCCGGTCGTAGATGACGCCGACGCAGAAGAAGAGCGCCGCCGACACGACACCGTGGCTGAGCATGATGATCAGCGCGCCCTCGATACCCTGCTGGTTGAAGGCAAAGAGGCCGGCGGTGACGATCGCCATATGTGCGACCGACGAGTAAGCGATCAGCTTCTTCATATCGTTCTGCGCGAGCGCGACGAGGCTGGTGTAGACGACCGCGATCATCGACAGCGCAAAGACGATCCACATCAACTGCGCCGACGCATCGGGAAACATCGGCATCATGAAACGAATGAAGCCATAGGCGCCGAGTTTGAGCAGAACGCCCGCCAGGATCATCGAACCCGCGGTCGGCGCCTGGACGTGCGCATCGGGAAGCCACGTGTGGACCGGCCACATCGGCATCTTGACCGCAAGGCTGGCGAAGAAGGCCAGCCACAGCCACGTCTGCATCTCGACCGGGAAGTCGTAATTGAGCAGCGTCGGAATGTCGGTCGTCCCGGCCTCCGCGATCATCGCGATCATCGCGATCAGCATCAACACCGATCCGAGCAGCGTGTAGAGGAAGAATTTGAACGCCGCATATTTGCGGTTCGCGCCGCCCCATATGCCGATGATGAAATACATCGGAATGAGGCCGGCCTCGAAGAAGATGTAAAAGAGCAGCAGGTCCTGCGCCATGAAGACGCCGATCATGACGACCTCCATGATCAGGAACATTGCCATGTAAAGGCCGACGCGGCTCTTGATCGCATCCCAGCTGGCGAGGATGCACAGCGGCATCAGGAAGACACTGAGCATGATGAGCATCAGTGCCATGCCGTCGATACCGAGCGCCCATTGGAAGCGGCCGAACAGGTCGGCGCGCTCGACGAACTGCCACTGCGCGCCGCCGATGTCGAACTGCGCCCACAGCACACAGCCGAGCGCGAAATCGGCGAGCGTCGCCGCGAGCGCGATCAGCCGCGCATTGCGGTCGCCCGCGAACAGGCAGGCGACGGCGGCGACCGCCGGAATCGCCAGCATCAGCGAAAGGATACCCACGCCGCCGCTCACAGGAAATTCACCATGGCCCAGCTGGCGAGGCCGACAAGCCCAAGCAGCATCACAAACGCATATCCATAAACATAACCCGATTGCAGCCGGACCGCGAGCCGGGTCCCCCCTTGGACGAGCGCCGCAACGCCATCGGGACCGAAGCGGTCGATGGTGCCTTCGTCCCCGCGCTTCCAGAAGAAGCGGCCGATCGCAAAGGCGGGCCTTACGAACAGGACGTTATAGAGCTCGTCGAAATACCATTTGTTGAACAGGAAGGCATGCAGCAGCTTGAACTGCGCCACGAACTTCGCGGGAAGCGTCGTGTTGCGGATATAGCTGTTCCACGCGAGGAAGAGGCCGAGCGCCATCACCGCGAACGGTGTCCATTTGACCCAGGTCGGAACCTCGTGCGCGAGATGCATCAGCTCGGCGTCATAGGCGAGCATGCTGCCCTCCCAAAAGGCCAGTCCCTGCTCGGGATAGATGAACTGATATTTGAACGCATAACCGGCAAACACCGCGCCGACCGAGAGCAGGCCGAGCGGAATGAGCATCGTCCACGGGCTCTCGTGGGGGTGATAACCCGCCGTGCCTTCGTGCGCGTCGGCGGCATGCGCATGCATCACATCGTGCCCGGCATGTTCGTCCGCCGGATGGTCGTGATGATCGCCGTGCACCGCGTGCTGAATATGTTCGCTCGCGGCCCAGCGCGGCTGGCCGTGGAAGGTCAGGAAAACGAGGCGCCATGAATAGAAGCTCGTGAGCAGCGCGGCGAAAATGCCGACCCAGAAGGCGATCACGCCGCCGCCGCCCGCGGCAAAGGCCGCCTCGAGGATGCCGTCCTTCGAATGGAAACCGGCGAAGCCCGCGACACCCGCGATGCCAACGCCGGTGATCGCCAGCGTCCCCATCATCATCGCCCAATAGGTGAGCGGGATATGTTTCCGCAGCGCGCCATAATAGCGCATGTCCTGCTCGTGGTGCATCGCATGGATGACCGACCCGGCGCCGAGGAACAGAAGCGCCTTGAAGAAGGCGTGGGTGAACAGGTGGAACATCGCCGCGCCATAGGCGCCGACGCCCGCGGCAAAGAACATGTAGCCGAGCTGCGAACAGGTCGAATAGGCGATGACGCGCTTGATGTCCCACTGCGTCGTGCCGACGGTCGCGGCGAACAGGCAGGTCGCAGCGCCCACGAACGTCACGACGCCGAGTGCGACTTCGCTCGTTTCGAACATCGGCGACAGGCGGCACACCATGAAGACGCCCGCGGTGACCATCGTCGCGGCGTGGATCAGCGCCGACACCGGGGTCGGGCCCTCCATCGCGTCGGGAAGCCAGGTGTGGAGGCCAAGCTGCGCCGACTTGCCCATCGCGCCAATGAACAGCAGCAGGCAGAGGATCGTCATCGTGTCGAGCCGCATGCCGAGGAAGGTGATGCTGCTGCCCGCCATGCCGGGTGCGGCGTCGAGGATCGCGGGGATCGACACGGTGCCGAACACCAGGAAGGTGCCGAAAATGCCGAGCATGAAGCCAAGGTCGCCGACACGGTTGACGACGAACGCCTTGATCGCCGCGGCGTTTGCGCTCGGTTTCTTGTACCAGAAACCGATGAGCAAATAGGAGGCAAGGCCCACGCCTTCCCAGCCGAAGAACATCTGGACAAGGTTGTTCGCGGTCACGAGCATCAGCATCGCGAAGGTGAAGAGCGAGAGATAGGCGAAGAAGCGCGGCTGGTCCGGGTCTTCCTCCATATAGCCCCAGCTATAGAGGTGGACGAGCGCCGACACCGTCGTGATCACGACGAGCATCACCGCGGTCAGCGCATCGACGCGCAGCTCCCAGTCGAACTGGAGCGCGCCCGACGACACCCATTGCATGACCGGCACGACGCTCGCCTCGCCCGTGCCCATGACAAAGGAGAGGAAGATCGGCCAGCTGAGCGCGCAGCTTGCGAACAGCGCACCCGTGGTAATCAGCTTTGACGCGAACGGACCAATGGCGCGCTGGCCGAGCCCTGCGACGAGTGCCGCGAGCAGCGGCAGGAATACGATCGCCTGGATCACCGGCTTACCCCTTCATCCGGTTGGCATCGTCGACGGCAATGGTGCCGCGGCCGCGGAAATAGATAACAAGGATTGCGAGCCCGATCGCCGCCTCGCCCGCGGCGACGGTCAGCACGAACATCGCGAACACCTGCCCGACGAGATCGCCGAGCGCGGCGCTGAATGCGACGAGGTTGATGTTCACCGCGAGCAGGATCAGCTCGATCGCCATCAAGATGACGATGATATTCTTGCGGTTGATGAAGATGCCGAGCACGCCGAGCGTGAACAGCACCGCCGAAACGGCGAGATAGTGGCCGACCGAAATCATGCCTGAACTCCATTTCCGTTCGTGTCGAGCGAAGTCGAGACACCGTGAAGGCGCGCACGAACGATGGGCATCTCGACTGCGCTCGATGCAAACGGGTTAGGGATATGCGACGAAATCACAGTTCAACCCCCTGCCCGGTGCCCGGATCGACGAGGCGCGTTGCGTCCTCGGGACGACGGCGCACCTGCTGCGCGACATTCTGTGCGCGCACCCCGCCGCGCTGGCGATGCGTCAGCACGATAGCGCCGATCATCGCGACGAGCAGGACGATACCCGCCGCCTCGAACAGGAAGATGTAGCGCGTGTAGAGCAATTCGCCGATCTGCTGGATATTGCTGGTGTCGGACACGACCGGCGCAGTCCGCGCGGCAAGGTCGACCCCGCCCGCGCTCCACGCGCCGACCGCGAAGACCAGCTCGGCCGCGAGGATGATGGCGACAAGCGTCCCGAGCGGAAGATAGCGGACAAAACCCGCGCGCAGTTCGGCGAAATCGATGTCGAGCATCATCACGACGAACAGGAACAACACCGCGACCGCACCGACATAGACGATGACGAGCAGCATCGCGATGAACTCGGCGCCCGCGAGCAGCATCAGCCCCGCCGCGTTGAAGAAGGCGAGGATCAGCCACATCACGCTGTGGACGGGGTTGCGCGCGAAAATCACCATTGCGGCGGACGCAATGACGATGGTTGCGAAGAGATAGAAGGCGATAAGCTGGATCATGTGCGCGCGCCCTTACCGATAGGGCGCGTCGGCGGCAAGATTCGCCGCGATCGCGCGTTCCCATTTGTCGCCATTTGCGAGCAGCTTGGCCTTGTCATAGAGCAGCTCTTCGCGCGTTTCGGTCGCGAATTCGAAGTTCGGCCCCTCGACGATCGCATCGACCGGGCACGCTTCCTGGCAGAAGCCGCAATAGATGCACTTGGTCATGTCGATGTCGTAACGCGTGGTACGGCGCGAACCATCGTCGCGCGGCTCGGCCTCGATCGTGATCGCCTGCGCAGGGCACACCGCCTCGCACAGCTTGCACGCAATGCAGCGTTCCTCGCCGTTCGGATAGCGACGCAGCGCATGTTCGCCGCGGAACCGCGGGCTCAGCGGGTTCTTCTCGAACGGATAGTTGATCGTCGCCTTCGGCTTGAAGAAATATTTGAGCGTGAGCGCGTGCGCCTTCACAAACTCCCACAAGGTGAAGCTTTTAACGAGATGACCTACGTAACTCATGAATACCTCGTCAGCATCAGCCAGCCGGAAATCAGGAACACCCAGATCAGCGAAATCGGCAGGAAGATTTTCCAGCCCAGCCGCATCAGCTGGTCATAACGGTAGCGCGGAACGGTCGCCTTGACCCAGCTGAAGACGAAGAAGAAGAACAGGATCTTCGCGAACAGCCAGACGATGCCCGGAACGGAGTAGAGCGGTGCCCAGTCGATCGGCGGCAGCCAGCCGCCCCAGAACAGGATGGCGTTGAGCGTCGCCATCAACAGCACATTGGCATATTCGCCGAGCCAGAAGAGCGCGAAGCTCATCGACGAATATTCGGTCTGATAGCCCGCGACGAGTTCGCTCTCGGCCTCGGTCAGGTCGAACGGCGCGCGCGCGGTTTCGGCGAGCGCCGAGATGAGGAACATCACCGCGAGCGGGAACATCAGCAGGTTGAAACCGAAGGCGTTGACGATGCCGAGCCCGTGGCCCTGCTGCGCCTTGATGATCTCGTTCAGGTTGAAGCTGTCGGCATAGAGCACGACGCCAATCAGGATGAAGCCGATCGACACTTCATAGCTGATCATCTGCGCCGAGGCGCGCAGTGCGGAAAAGAAAGGATATTTCGAGTTCGACGCCCAGCCCGACAGGATCACACCATAGACGCCGAGCGACGAGATCGCGAGGATGTAGAGCAGCCCGACATTGATGTCGGCGAGCACCGCGCCCGAATTGAACGGGATCACCGCCCACGCGAGGAGCGCGACGGTGAAAGTGATGATCGGTGCGATCAGGAACAGCCCGCGGTTGGCGCCCGACGGAATGATCGTTTCCTGCAGGAATACCTTGAGCCCGTCGGCGAAACTCTGCAGCAGACCGAAGGGACCGACGACGTTCGGCCCGCGGCGCAGGGCGATTGCCGCCCAGATCTTGCGGTCGGCATAGATAATCATCGCCACGGCGAGCATCAGCGGCAGCGCGATGAGCAAGATGCCCGCGACGGTCGCGACGCCCCACGCCCAGTTGGGGTCCATGCCCCACGAGATGAAGGTTTCGGTCACAGCACCCACCCCTTGTCGTCATGCCGGACTTGATCCGGCATCCATGGACCCCGGATCAAGTCCGGGGTGACGAAGCTATTGAATGCGCGGCTCATTCCGCCGCCTCCGCAAAATCCGCACCGTGCAAAATCTCTTCCGAGCAGCGTTGCATCGTCGGCGACGCGCGGCAGATGGCGTTGGTGAGGTAGAAATCCTTGATCGGCGACGGGATCGCGCGTGCCTCGGGCTTCGCGGGCAGCTTGGGCACCGTCCAACCATAGTCGGCAAGGCCCTCGACGCCGAGCGCGGGCACCGCCGCGATCATCGCCGCGCGGCATTCGTCGAAGCTGTCGAACCCGACGCTGACGCCGAATGTATCGGCAAGCGCGCGGAAAATGCTCCAGTCCTCGCGCGCGTCGCCCGGCGCGAACACCGCTTTCTCGCTGCGCTGGACGCGGCCCTCGGTGCTGACCGTGGTGAAATCCTTTTCAGTCCATGCCGCAGCGGGCAGGATGACATCGGCGGCGTGCGCGCCCTTGTCGCCATGATGGCCGACATAGACTTTGAACGTCTTGTCAAAGGCCGCAAAATCGACCTCGTCGGCGCCAAGGAAGAAGGCAAGCTTGGGTTTGGCCGCGATCACATCCTTGATCCCGCCGGCCAGGCCGTAGCCGAGCATCAACGATCCCATCCGCGCGGCCGAGAAGTGGACGACGTTGAAGCCGTTCCAGCCGTCCTTGACCGCATTCACCGCCTTGGCAAGCGCGAGGCCCGCGCCGTGGACGCCCGGCACCGACAGCGCGCCGCCGCCGAACACCAGCATCGGCCGCTCGGCGCCCTTCAGCGCCTCGGTCACATGCGCCGGCAACTTCGCGACGAGCGCCGCGTCATTGCCGAGCCATTCAGCGCGATAAGTCAGATCGCATTCGCCGCCGATGGCAAAGACCTTCGCGCCCTTCTTGTACACTGCCTTGCGGATACGCGTGTTGATCAGCGGCGCTTCCCAACGCAAATTCGTACCGACAAGCAGGATCACGTCGGCGTTTTCGGCCTCGGCAATCGTCGTGTTGAAATTGACCGCCGACAGGCTGCTGACGTCATAATCGAGCCCCGTCTGACGCCCTTCGAGCAGATTGCCGCCGAGTGCGTTCACCAGCGCCTTGGCGGCAAACATCGTCTCGCAATCGACGAGGTCGCCGGCGATCGCCGCGACCGACGATCCGGCCTTCACCGCCTTGATCGCATCGAACGCTTCGGTCCAGGTCGCCTCGACCAGCTTGCCGCCTTTGCGCACATAAGGGCGGTCGAGACGGCGGCGCACCAGCCCGTCGACGTGGTGGCGCGTCTTGTCGCTCGCCCATTCCTCGTTCACATCGTCGTTGATGCGCGGCAGCACCCGCAGCACCTGCCGCCCGCGGCTGTCGATGCGGACATTGGTGCCAACCGCGTCCATCATGTCGATACCGAGCGTCTTCGTCAGCTCCCACGGCCGCGCCTCGAACGCATAGGGCTTGCTGGTCAGCGCGCCGACCGGGCAGAGGTCGACGACATTGCCGCTGAGTTCGCTCTGGATCGCATGTTCGAGGTAGGTGGTGATCTGCATATTCTCGCCGCGTCCGATCGCGCCGATATCCTCGACCCCCGCGACTTCCTCGGCAAAACGGACGCACCGCGTGCACTGGATGCAGCGCGTCATCACCGTCTTGACGATCGGCCCCATATATTTCTCGGTGACCGCGCGCTTGTTTTCTTCATAACGCGTCGCGCCGCGGCCATAGGCGATGCTCTGGTCCTGCAAATCGCACTCGCCGCCCTGATCGCAGATCGGGCAGTCGAGCGGGTGGTTGATGAGCAGGAACTCCATCACCCCTTCGCGCGCCTTCTTCACCATCGGGCTGTCGGTCTTGATCACCTGCCCCTCGGCGGTCGGCAGCGCACATGACGCCTGCGGCTTCGGCGGTCCGGGCGACACTTCGACGAGGCACATGCGGCAATTGCCGGCGATGCTGAGGCGTTCATGATAGCAAAAGCGCGGAATTTCCTTCCCCGCCATCTCGCACGCCTGCAGCACGGTCGCGCCCTGCGGAACGTCGAGTTCTACGCCATCTACGGTAACTTTAGGCATTAGCGGATCGCCTCAATTTTGTCGTGGCTATAGAGGCCGTTGATGCGCCTCCGCTTTCCGTCAAGGTCCATAATCTCGCTTTGCATACGGACCATGTAACCCTTGCCGACGTACTGCATGACTTCATCTAAAGTGGCGCAGGAGATTTCGGCCGAGACGACGTTTGGCCCTTTGGAGACCTTGTACGCGCCTTTCTTCTTGTAGGCTGCGAGGCGGACCGGAATACGTTTCCCGTCGCGAGTGACGCAAACGTGATCTTTTTCAATTGCCTTAATCATTCCGCCGCCTCCAGCGCGCCGCCATTCTCGCGGATGCGGCGTTCGATTTCAGGGCGGAAATGCTTGATCAGGCCCTGGATCGGCCACGCCGCGGCGTCGCCGAGCGCGCAGATGGTGTGGCCTTCGACCTGCTTCGTCACGTCGAACAACGTGTCGATTTCCTCGATGGCGGCGTCGCCGGTGCGCAGCCGCTCCATCACGCGCCACATCCAGCCAGTGCCCTCGCGGCACGGCGTGCACTGGCCGCAGCTTTCATGCTTGTAGAAATAGCTGATGCGGCTGATCGCCTGAACGACGTCCGTCGACTTGTCCATCACGATCGCGGCCGCGGTGCCGAGGCCCGATCCGACGGCCTTCAGCCCGTCGAAGTCCATCGGGCAGTCCATGATCTCAGCTGCGGGAACCAGCGGGACCGACGATCCGCCGGGGATGACAGCGAGCAGATTGTCCCAGCCGCCGCGAATGCCGCCGCAATGCTTGTCGATCAGCTCGCGGAAGGGAATGCTCATTTCCTCTTCGACGACGCACGGCTTGTTCACATGGCCCGAAATCTGGAAGAGCTTGGTGCCCTTGTTATTCTCGCGCCCGAAGCTCGCGAACCACGCCGCGCTGCGCCGCAAAATCGTCGGGACGACCGCAATGCTTTCGACATTGTTCACCGTGGTCGGGCAGCCATAGAGTCCCGCGCCCGCCGGGAACGGCGGTTTCAGCCGCGGCTGGCCCTTTTTGCCCTCGAGGCTCTCGATCATCGCGGTTTCTTCGCCGCAGATGTAAGCGCCGGCGCCGCGGTGGACGAAGACGTCGAAATCATACCCCGACTTCGCCGCATTCTTGCCGAGCAGCCCGGCGTCATACGCCTCCTGCACCGCCGCGAACAATGTCTCCGCCTCGCGGATGAACTCGCCGCGGATATAGATGTATGCGGCGCGGGCGCGCATCGCGAAACCCGCGATCAAAGCACCTTCGATCAGCTTGTGCGGATCGTGGCGGATGATCTCGCGGTCTTTGCAGCTTCCGGGCTCGGATTCGTCGGCGTTGATGACGAGGAAGCTCGGGCGGTCGGCGCGCGGCTCCTTCGGCATGAAGCTCCACTTGAGCCCTGTCGGAAAACCCGCGCCGCCGCGGCCGCGCAGGCCCGACGCCTTGATCTCCTCGATGATCGCGTCCTGGCCGCGCTTCATCAGGTCCTTGGTGTCGTCCCAATCGCCGCGCGCCTGCGCAGCCTTCAGATTCCATGGCTGGAACCCATAGACGTTGGTGAAGATGCGATCCTTGTCGGCGAGGCTCATGCGCCTTCCCCTACATCGTCACCCCGGACGTGATCCGGGGTCCAGGCAACGGTCGTGGTCATGGATGCCGGATCAAGTCCGGCATGACGAAGGGTTAGAAGGTGGTTCATGCCCCCCACTCCTTCCGATAATCATGGTTCGCCGACACCATTTCCTTCAGCGTCGTCGGGCCACCTTCGGGCTCGCTCGTGTGGCGCTGAGGGTTCTGCGTCCCCGTCTTGGGCTGCTTGCCCGCAGCCAGCTCGTCGAGAATGTGCGTCATGCTGTCGTAATCGAGGTCTTCGTAATTATCGTCGTTGATCTGGACCATCGGCGCATTGGCGCAATTGCCCATGCACTCGACCTCGGTCAGCGTGAACAGCCCGTCGGGCGTCGTCTTGCCCTTGGCCATCCCGCGGTTCTTGCACGCCGCAATCACATCGTCCGACCCGCGCAACAGGCACGGCGTCGTGCCGCAAACCTGCACATGATAGCGGCCTACTGGCGCGAGATTGTACATGGTATAGAAGGTCGCGACCTCATAGGCGCGGATAAAGGGCATATCGAGCTCAGCCGCGACATATTCGATCACCGGCACGGGCAGCCAGCCCTGCGTCTGCGTCTCGGCACCGACCTGGCGCTGCGCAAGGTCGAGCAGCGGCATCACCGCCGAGCGCTGACGCCCCGCAGGATAGCGCGCGATGATCGCCTTGGCCGTTTCGGCATTTTCCGCCGTCCACGCAAAAGCGCCCCAGCGCGCGCGGACTTCGGCTTCGTCGGGGATTTGGGGTGCGTCAGCCACGGGCCAGACCTCGTTCAATATATCGTCCGACATACATGCCGAGCGTCGCGGCAAATGTGGTCGAGACGACTTCCTTTATCGTTATCTCGCCATGAAAGGCCGCGAGATAGGCAGCCACCGCAGATGCAGAACCTGCGAGCACCAGGACGAGAATGGCAAATTCGCGCAGCATCACCGGTCGCACTCCCCGAACACGACGTCGATCGCGCCGATGATCGCGGTGGTGTCGGCGAGCATGTGGCCCTTGCACATGAAATCCATCGCCTGAAGGTGGCTGAACGCCGTCGGGCGAATCTTGCAGCGGTACGGCTTGTTGGTGCCGTCGCTGACCAGATAGACGCCGAATTCGCCCTTCGGGCTTTCGGTCGCGACATAGACTTCGCCCGCCGGAACGTGGAAGCCCTCGGTGTAGAGTTTGAAGTGATGGATCAGCGATTCCATCGACTGCTTCATCTCGCCGCGTTTCGGCGGGACGACCTTGCGGTCGAGGCTGGCGATCGGACCGCTCGGCATGTCGCGCAGGCACTGCTTGATGATGCGCGCCGACTGATAGACTTCCTGCACGCGCACCATGAAACGGTCGTAGCAGTCGCCGCGCGTGCCGACAGGAATGTCGAATTCCATCTTGGCATAGGCGTCATAGGGCTGCGACTTGCGCAAATCCCACGCGATGCCGCTGCCGCGGATCATCGGGCCGGAGAAGCCCCACGCGAGCGCGTCTTCCTTGCTTACCGTCGCAATGTCGACGTTGCGCTGTTTGAAGATGCGGTTGTCGATGACGAGGCTCATTGCATCGCCGAACAGTTCGGGCAGACGGCCGTCGATCCATTCGCCGATGTCGACGAGCAGCTTTTCGGGGACGTCCTGATGAACGCCGCCGGGGCGGAAATAGGCCGAGTGCATGCGCGCGCCCGACGCGCGCTCAAAGAAGTTCAGGCAATCCTCGCGCAGCTCGAACACCCAGAGGTTCGGCGTCATTGCGCCCACGTCCATGACATGCGCGCCGATGTTGAGCATATGGTTGCAGATGCGCGTCAGCTCGGCGAACAGCACGCGCAGATACTGGGCGCGCTCTGGCACTTCGAGGTCGAGCAGCTTCTCGATCGCGAGCACATAGCTGTGCTCCATGCCCAGCGGCGAGCAATAGTCGAGCCGGTCGAAATAGGGCAAAGCCTGCAGATAGGTCTTATACTCGATCAGCTTTTCAGTGCCGCGATGGAGCAGCCCGACATGCGGGTCGACGCGCTCGATAATCTCGCCGTCGAGCTCCATGATCATGCGCAGCACGCCGTGCGCTGCGGGGTGCTGCGGGCCGAAGTTGATCGTATAGTTGGTGACGACCTGATCGCCCGGCGTATCGGCGGTATCGACCGGATAGCCTTCGAACATGTCGCTGCCGTGATGCTTGACCTCTGGAGCGTCGGTCATGCGTCACCTCCTTTGGGCGCCTTGGGCTTGCGCGGCGCACGCGGTTTGGTGTCGGCCTTTTCAGCCTTCTTGGTCGCCGGCGTTTTGGCACTCCTGGACGCCGGTTTCGCCTTTGCCCCGTCCTTGCTCGGCTTGGCGGCGGCCTTGTCGGCCTTGGCGCCCGCGCCGGTCTGCGCCGGGCTTTCGGTGGTCTTGGGAGTCGGCGGCGGAGGCGCCTTGGCGAGACCGCCCGCCTTTTCGTCGGCCTTGTCGACTTCCTTCGCGGTCATCGGCGTCGGCGCCCCCTTGCCGGGTGCCTCGTGCGTACCGCCGGCCTTCTCATCGCCGGGCAGCACATAATCGGCGCCTTCCCACGGCGACATGAAGTCGAAATTGCGGAAATCCTGCGCGAGCCGCACGGGTTCATAGACGACGCGCTTGTCTTCTTCGGAGTAGCGCAGTTCGGTATAGCCCGTCAGCGGGAAGTCTTTGCGCTGCGGATGTCCCTGGAAACCATAATCAGTCAGGATGCGGCGCAGGTCGGGATTGCCCGAAAACAGCACACCGTACATGTCGAACACTTCGCGCTCGAGCCAGCCGGCAACGGGCCACACAGGAACGATGCTCGGTACCGGCGTCGCCTCGTCGGTCGAGACGCGGATGCGCAGGCGGTGGTTTTTCGTGACGCTCAGCAGGTGATAGACAACCTCGAACCGTTCGGCGCGGTCGGGATAGTCGACCCCGGCGATTTCCATGAGCTGCTGATAGTCGAGTTGGTCGCGCAGCTGCACCATCACCGACGCAATCGCTTCGCGGCGCACGGTGATGCTGTCCTCGTCGGCAGCGTGAACATGCACCACCAGATCATCACCCAGCAGATTTGCGAGCGCTTCGCCCAAACCGTCGCGGCGGGCAACAAGGGGAGCGGGATGGGCCATCAGCGTTCGATCGTCCCCGTGCGGCGGATCTTCCGCTGCAGCTGCATCACGCCGTATAGGAGCGCCTCGGCGGTCGGCGGACAGCCGGGGACATAGATATCGACGGGCACGATGCGGTCGCAGCCGCGCACCACCGAATAGCTGTAGTGATAATAGCCGCCGCCATTGGCGCAGCTGCCCATCGAGATCACATATTTCGGATTCGACATCTGGTCGTAAACGCGGCGCAGCGCGGGGGCCATCTTGTTGCACAAGGTGCCCGCGACGATCATCACGTCCGACTGGCGCGGGCTGGCGCGCGGCGCGACGCCGAAACGCTCCATGTCATAGCGCGGCATGTTGACGTGGATCATCTCGACCGCGCAGCACGCAAGGCCGAAGGTCATCCACCACAGCGAGCCCGTGCGTGCCCAGTTGAACAGGTCCTCGGTCGAGGTGACAAGGAAGCCCTTGTCGCCCAGTTCGGAATTCAGATCGTCGAAATATGCCTGGTCGGGGTTCGCCCCCGCAGGCACCGGCATCGCGCCGGGTGTGATGAGGCCAGTATTGCTCATTCCCAGTCCAGCGCCCCTTTCTTCCATGCGTAAATCAGGCCGACCGCAAGCTCGGCAAGGAACACCATCATCGTCGCCCAACCGGCCCAGCCGATTTCCTCGAGGCTGACCGCCCAGGGAAAGAGAAACGCCGCTTCGAGATCGAAAATGATGAAGAGGATGGCGACGAGATAGAATCGCACGTCGAACTGGCTCCGCGCATCTTCAAACGCGGGAAAGCCGCATTCATATTCGGTGAGCTTAGCCGGGTCGGGCTTGTGTGCGCCTGTCAGCCGCGCGACGCCCATCGGAAGGAAGACGAACGCCGTCGACAATCCCAGCGCAATGACCAGGAAAATCAGGATCGGTAGATATTGCGTCAGATCGACCATGGGAGCTCGCAGTCATGTTTTCGGGCGTTTGCCACCCGTTTGTGCGGGCGCTTTAGGCCAGCGCGCCGCGCCTCGCAAGCGCTGCGGACAGGAAAATCGCCTCTATCCCTTCAAAAGCCGAAAGGATGCTGGCGAAGGGCGCGATCATCATGTTACGCCCGGCGTCGGGGTCATGTTTCGGGCAGCACCGCCCGCGATCAGCTTGGGGACGATCATGGGGAAATTTTCGGTTTCCGCGGCGTGCGCTTTACTGGCGTCCGCAACATTTTCGGCGGCTCCGGCGCACGCCGAGCTCGTCAGCGCCAAGGACCCCGCGGCGATCCAGGCCATCGTCGAATCGCGCGGTTGGCCTGCAAAGCTCGTCAGCAAAGCCGGCGCCGATCCCTATATCGAGAGCAATCGCGACGGCGTGAAGTTCCTGATTCTGTTCATGAACTGCGACGACGGGAAAAATTGCAAGACTTTGCAATATTATATGGGCTTCAGCGATGCGAAGGACCTGTCGCTCGAACGGCTCAACAGTTGGAATCGCGACAAGCGCTTTGCGCGCGCCTATCGCGACGAGGAAGGCGATCCGGTCCTCGAAATGGATATCGACCTCGATTTCGCGGGAATTCCCCGCGAAAATATCGGCGAGACGCTCAACACCTGGTCGTCGCTGATGGACGCTTTTCGCGAGTTCGTTTTTTCCGAATAGACACGGGGCCAGGGCGCCGCTGCGGACGATCCTACCTCGACAGGGAGAATGACCCGTCGATCGAAATGCGCGTCAACATGGCGGCGGGCGGGAGGCCAGCGGAATTGTTCGAAGACATGATCGACCTGTGGATCGAGATATTCGCCACGTTCGACAATTTCGTCGTCGAAACGCAGACGGAAGCGTCTGCCGAGCCACCCTCCGCGCCCGCCGAGGTCGAATAACCGGCCTCAGGCGTTGCGGAGCGCGCCCGCGACCAGCTTTTGCAGCTTCGAATGGACCGCGCCGCTACCCGCGATGAACTCGCTGCGTTCGATCGCACGGTCGCCGCCGCGGAAATCGCTGACGAAGCCGCCCGCCTCGCGCACGAGCAGCATGCCCGCCGCAATGTCCCAAATTTGAAGGTCGCTTTCCCAAAAGCCGTCGAAGCGGCCCGCCGCGACCCACGCAAGGTCGAGACTCGCCGCGCCGAAACGCCGGATGCCCGCAACTTCGGGCGCTACCGCGCCGAAAATCCGGCTCCACTGAGCAAAGTCGCCGTGCCCCATATAGGGGATGCCCGTCGCGATCAGACACTCGTTGAGGCTACGACGCGACGCGACGCGCAAGCGCCGGTCGTGCAGCCAAGCGCCACGACCACGCTCGGCCCAATAGCTTTCGTCGGTGACGGGTTGATAGATCAGCGCAGCGGTGACATCGCCCCAGCCGCCGCCGAGTTTCGGCTCCTGCACCGCGATCGAAATCGCGAACTGCGGGATGGCGTGGAGGAAGTTCGAAGTGCCGTCGAGCGGATCGATGATGAAGCGCGGCTTGCCGGGCTCCCCCTCGATTTCGCCGGCCTCTTCCATCAGGAAACCCCAACCGGGACGCGCGTAGGTCAATTCGTCATAGAGCGTGCGCTCGGCAGCCTGATCGGCCTTCGACACGAAATCGGCCGGTCCTTTTTGAGAGACTTGCAGATGCTCAATTTCACCGAAATCGCGGCGCAGCTTGGTTCCCGCCTTGCGCGCGGCACGTTCCATGACCGTGATGATGCCGGACAGCGCCATCAGATCGATCCCTTGCGTTCGACGACGAGGATGCGGGCTTCGCCGACCGGATGTGCGACATGCTCGTCGCCGACGTCCGCGACGAACATATCGCCTGCGCCCAGTCGCGCGATATGGACCTCGCCCGCCTCGCGATAATGCATGTCGACCGTCCCTGCGATAACGCAGAAAAGCTCGGCACCGTCATTGACGTGCCATTTATACGGCTGGTCGGTCCAGTGCAGACGGACGGTCGCGCCCTCGATCTCGGCGAGGTCGCGCGCGCCCCACGCACGGTCGGCGGTGAAGGCCGCCGCGTCAGTAACGACAGTCGGCATTAGTCGGCGCGGCGGACATATTCGCGGTCATAGACATTGACCACGATCCGCGTCCCGCTGGTAATGTGCGGCGGCACCATGACGCGCACACCATTGTCGAGGATAGCAGGCTTGTACGAGGACGATGCCGTCTGCCCCTTTACCACGGCGTCGGCTTCGACGATCGTTGCCTCGATCTGTTCCGGTAACTCGACCGAGATCGGGCGCTCTTCCCAGAGCTCGAGGACGACATCCATGCCGTCCTGCAAGAACTCGTTCGCATCGCCGACGACATCCTTGCCGATCGTAATCTGCTCGTAGCTGTCCTTGTCCATGAAGACGAGGTCGTCGCCCTCGGCATAGAGATACTGGAAATCCTTGGTGTCGAGCCGGACCTTTTCGACCGTGTCCGCGCTGCGGAAGCGGTTGTTGAGCTTGCGCCCGTCAATCAGGTTCTTGGCCTCGACCTGCATATAGGCACCGCCCTTGCCGGGCTGGGTGTGCTGGATCTTGGTGACCTTCCAGATACCGCCTTCATATTCGATAATATTGCCGGGACGGATTTCAACGCCGGTGATTTTCATCGCGCACACTCGCTGGACAAGGATGGAAAGAGCCGCCGACGCATCCGATGCGCCGGTCACAGGAGCGCGCCCTTAGCCCCGAAGGCGAGCGAGGGCAAGCCGATTGGACCAAGGCGCCAAATCGGAAGCAAGTGCGGTAAAGTGAATTGGATTTGACGCATCGATCCAATATGCGCCCCCTCGACACTGGCATAGAGACACGCATGACGAGCATCGAACTCCCCGACACCATGCCGCCGCGGCATGCTGCGGCACCCGCCAAACGGCGGCCGGCGCCGTGTGCGGGTCTGTTTGGCTGGCGCAAGGATATGGACGGCGCTTCGCCCGCGCCCAGAGCCGACAACACGCCGGGCGTTGAGGACCGTTAATCGGCCGGCTGAGCGTCGAGAACGGCCGCAAAGGCCCGCGCCGCGGCGGCAGGACCGTCGCGATTCGCCCAGACTGCGCCCGATACAGCCAGGAAGTCGGCCCCCGCATCGACCAGTGTGCGGGCATTCTCAGGCGTAATTCCGCCAATCGCCACGCACGGAAGCTCGAACAATCCCTGCCACCAGGTCAGTATCTCCGGCTCGGCACGATGCTCGACTGCCTTGGTCGTCGTCGGAAAAAAGGCGCCGAAGGCCACATAGTCCGCGCCTGCCTCGCCCGCTTCCATCGCAAAATGGCGACTCGCATGGCATGTAACGCCGATCTGCGCATTGGGGCCGAGCAGGCGGCGCGCCTCGCGCGGATCGCCGTCGCCCTGCCCGAGATGGACGCCGTCGGCGTGCAGCCGCTTGGCGAGCGCCATATCGTCATTGACGATGAAGGCGACACCGTGCGCCGTGCAAATCTCCTGAAGTGGTGCAGCAAGCCGGGCCGCGGCGTGCTGGTCGACATTCTTCACCCGAAACTGGAAGGCCGCGACGGGCGCTGCGGCCAACGCTTCTTCCAAGTGCGCGGGAAAATCGTCGCCGACATCGAGCGGGGAAACGAGATAGAGCTGGCAAGAGGGTGCGGTCATGGCGGGTTCATAGCGACGGCGCCAAAGTCCCGCAAATGCAGAAAGCAACCTTGCACCTTGCCATCCTTGCAGCGCCGCTGTCGGTGGCGGCATGCGCGACCAGCCAGATTCCCCCGCCGCTCGCCGATGCGCGCGATGTAGCGCTGGGGGAGCGCGCCTATGTCGACGGCCCGATCGTCATGCCCGTCGCCATATTGGAAGACAGTCGCTGCCCCGTTGACTTCCAATGCGTCTGGGCCGGCCAGGTACGGGTCAAGATGGTGTGGATTCGCGGTAATGGCGAGCAAATGCCGTTTGAAGCGACGCTGGGCGAGCGAACACCGATTGCCGACGGCTCGATCTTGTTCGAATCCGTACGCCCGGAAAAGCGGGCAGGCGAACCGATTCGACGCGAGGATTATCGCTTTTCGCTACGCTTCGACGGCGGGTTGTGAGGCACTATCCGTTGTGCCGGTCAGGCCACCGACGCAGCGTGAATCTCTTCGATTGCGCCACGCAACGATGCATCGAATTCATCGTCACTCATCGAGGCGCGCAGGTCCTCGAGCAGTGCGCGGCTGAAGCTTGCGATCATGCCTGGGTTCCTCGCCAGTTCTGCGCACGCGTCGGCGCGCGAAAAACCGCCCGACAGCGCGACAACGCGCAGCACCTTTGCGTGCGCGACGAGCGGCGCAAACAGATTCGCCTCTGCCGGGATCGACAGCTTGAGCATGACCGGTGCGCCATCCCAGCTCTCAAGCGCCGCGGTGATTTCTTTCAGCAACAGACGGTCGGCGGCGTCGCGCTCTGCGCTCTTGATGTTGACCTCGGGCTCGATGATCGGGACCAAGCCATGCGCTGCAATGCGCTTGGCTTCGGCAAATTGTTGTTCGACGATCGCCTTGATTCCGGCGGCATTGGCGAGGTTGACGACGCTGCGCATCTTGGTGCCGAAAATGCCTTTCGCCAACGCACGTTCACAAAGTGCGTCAAGGTCGGGGTTGGGCTTCATCAGTTGGACGCCATCGGCCTCGGCCTCCAGCCCCTTGTCGACCTTCAGAAAGGGCACCACGCCCCGCTCCCACAGCAGTTCGGGCACCGGCTTCCCGCCCGCTTCACCGTCCATTGTGCGCTCGAACAGAATCGCACCGATTACCTTGGCGCCATCGAAACAAGGCGAAGTAACGATACGGCTGCGCATTGCGTGGATCAGCGCGAACATTTCCTCGTCGCTGGAAAAAGCATCATCTCCGATGCCATAGCCTTTGAGCGCCTTGGGCGTCGAACCGCCGCTCTGGTCGAGCGCAGCGATGAAACCCTGCCCCGAATTGATCTTTTCAAGCATGGCGGCGTTGGCGGTTGTCATGGGAACTCCGGCTGTTTGCATACGTATGTCGCGGCGCGCATAGCCTCCCCGCTCACGGGATGCAATGCGCCGAAATTCAGGATTTGAGGGCGTCGACTCCCGGCAACGGTTTACCTTCCATCCATTCGAGGAAGGCGCCGCCGGCGGTTGAAACGAAAGTGAAGTCGGCGGCAGCCCCGGCATGATTGAGGGCGGCCACCGTGTCGCCGCCACCCGCAACCGAAATAAGCGAACCTTCGCGCGTCAACGCAGCCGCTGTCTGGGCAAGCGCGACGGTCGCCGTATCGAATGGAGGCGTCTCGAACGCACCGAGCGGGCCGTTCCAGACGAGCGTGCGGCAGGTTTTCAGCACGTCCGCCAGCGCCTCGACTGCTGCGGGGCCGACGTCGAGGATCATTTCATCCGCCGCGACCTCGTGGACGTTGATCGTGCGCGTCGGCGGGTTGGGCGCGAACTGCTTTGCCACCACGACGTCATAGGGCAGATGGATCGTGCATCCTGCACTGTCGGCTGCCTCGAAAATCGCGTTGGCGGTATCGACGAGATCGTGCTCGCAGAGCGACTTGCCGACATCGACGCCGCGTGCCGCGAGAAAGGTGTTCGCCATGCCGCCGCCGATGATGAGATGATCGACCTTGCCCACCAGGTTGCGCAGCACGTCGATCTTGGTCGACACCTTGGCGCCGCCGACAACTGCAGCGACCGGATGTGCCGGGTTGCCAAGTGCGGCGTCAAGGGCAGTCAGTTCAGCTTCCATCGCCCGTCCGGCAAAGGCAGGCAAGCGGTGAGCGATGCCTTCGGTCGACCCGTGCGCACGGTGCGCGGCCGAAAAGGCGTCGTTGACATAAAAGTCGCCAACCTCGGCGAGCGCATCGGCAAAAACCGGATCGTTCTTTTCTTCACCCGCATAAAAGCGCGTATTTTCGAGCACGGCGACGTCACCGGGTGCGAGCACCGAAATGCCGGCCTTCGCCCCTTCACCGATGCAGTCGGGAATGAACATCACGCTGTGGCCCAACACGTCCTCGAGTCCGCCCATGACGAGGCTCAGCGATTGCGTCGGGTTCTTCGCGCCCTTGGGACGGCCGAAATGCGCGAGCAGCAGGACGATTGCGCCCTTGTCGGACAGTTCGCGGATTGTCGGCACCGCCGCCTGAAGCCGCGTGGCGTCGCTCACCGCGCCGCCGATCATCGGGACGTTGAGGTCGACGCGCACGAGGACGCGCTTTCCGGTGACATCGCCGATGTCGTCGAGGGTGTTGAATGCGGTCATTCGCTTCACTCCGTACCCGGAGTGTGCCTCTGCGAAGGCAGGGGCCCATCTCCTATTCTGTCCGTTTCCGCCGCCGTCCGCTTCATCTCGATCCGGCTGGAGATGAGCCCCTGCCTTCGCAAGGGCGCGGGGAGTTAAAGCAAGCCCGCAATCACGGTCGCGGTATCGACCATGCGGTTCGAGAAACCCCATTCATTGTCGTACCAACTCACAACGCGGACGAGCTTGCCTTCGAGAACTGCCGTTTCAAGGCTGTCGACCGTCGAGCTGGCGGGGCAATGGTTATAGTCGATCGAGACGAGCGGTTCGTCCGAGAAAGCGAGAACGCCCTTGAGCGCGCCTTCGGCCGCTTCCTTGAGGATCGCATTGACCTCATCCTTCGTCGTGTCGCGCTTTGGCGTGAAGGTCAGGTCGACGAGGCTGACGTTGGGCGTCGGAACGCGGATCGCCGAACCGTCAAGCTTGCCCTTGAGTTCGGGCAGCACTTCGCCGACCGCGCGCGCCGCACCCGTCGTCGTCGGGATGATCGACATGCCGGCGGCACGCGCGCGGCGCATGTCGCCGTGGATCTGGTCGAGAATCTTCTGGTCGTTGGTATAGGCGTGAACGGTGGTCATCAGCCCGCGCTCGATGCCGAGCGTGTCGTTGAGCACCTTGGCGACCGGCGCGAGGCAGTTGGTCGTGCAGCTCGCGTTCGAGACGATCTTGTGATCGGCGGTCAGCTTGTCGTGGTTGACACCGTAAACAACGGTCAGATCGACGCCCTTGGCCGGCGCCGAGATCAGCACGCGCTTCGCTCCGGCGGCGAGATGCTTGCCCGCGCTATCGGCATCGGTGAAGAAACCGGTGCATTCCAGCGCGATGTCGACGCCAAGCTCGCCGTGCGGCAGGTTGGCCGGGTCGCGCTCGGCTGTTACCTTGATTGCCTTGCCATTGACGATCATCTGATCGCCTTCGGCCGACACGTCGCCCGGGAACGGACCGTGGACGCTGTCGCGCTTGAACAGCAGTGCATTGGCCTTTGCATCGGCCAGGTCGTTGATCGCGACAAGCTCGAGCCCGCAATCGGGGCGCTCGAGGATGGCGCGCGCGACGAGGCGACCGATGCGTCCGAAACCGTTGATTGCGACTTTCACTGCCATATCAAAGCGTCCTTTCTGCGGAGTAGTCCGACGGCTCAGGAGCCGAGCCGGGCCAGTATCTGGGGGGCGATAGCATCGGCGGTGAGGCCAAAATGCTTGAATAGGTCTTCAATCGGTGCCGAGGCGCCGAAACTGTCAATGCCGAAGCGCATTCCATCGCGTCCGGTATAGCGTTCCCAGCCAAAGGTTGTGCCGGCTTCGATGGAAACGAGTAGCGCATCGTCGGGCAGAATGTCGGCGCGATAACCGGCATCCTGTTCGTCGAAAAGCTCGGTCGACACCATTGATACGACGTCGGCGCCCTGCCCTGCGGCTTCGAGCTGGTCGGCGACGGCCAGCGCCAGCGACACTTCCGACCCCGTCGCGACGAGCACCACGCGGCGCGACGCATTCGCCGCGCGCAGGCGGTAAGCGCCTTTCGCGCAAAGATTTTCCGTGACGTCATGACGCACCGGCGGCAGATTCTGGCGCGTGAGCGCGAGCAGCGACGGCCGCTCCTTTTGCGCCAGTGCAATTGCCCAGCATTCTGCGGTCTCGACCGCGTCGGCGGGGCGCATGACGAGCAGATTGGGCATCGCCCGCAGCGATTGGAGATGCTCGATCGGCTGGTGCGTCGGCCCATCTTCGCCGAGACCGATGCTGTCGTGCGTCATTACATAGACGACGCGCTGCTTCTGAAGCGCCGACAGACGAATCGCGGCGCGGCAATAGTCGGCAAAGACAAGGAAAGTCCCGCCATAGGGCACGACGCCGCCGTGCAGGGCCATGCCATTCATTGCCGCAGCCATGCCGAATTCGCGGATGCCGTAATAGACATATCGGCCTGAATAATCGTCTTTTGTCAGCGGCTTGGTTGACGATGTTTTGGTATTATTCGAACCGGTGAGGTCGGCGCTCCCGCCGACGAGCGCGGCAATGTCGGCGGTGAGCGCGGTCAGAGCATTCTCCGACGCCTTGCGCGTCGCGACCTTCGGCGGATCGGCAACCAGCCCGTCCAGATAGGCCTTGAACGCATCGCCCGGCGCAATGGCGCTGCTCACACGATCTTCAAATTCCTTTTTCTTTTCGTGATTTGCAAGGCGACCACTCCATTCCGCATGAAGTTTTTTGCCTTTTTCTCCGAACGCAGCCCAATCCAAAGCAACGTCGCTTGGAACGACGAACGGCTCATGAGGCCAATCGAGTTCGGCGCGCGCCGCCGCGACCTCGTCCCCGCCCAGCGGCGAGCCGTGGGTTGCCGAGGTGCCCTGCTTGTTCGGCGCACCGAAACCGATGATCGTCCGGCAGGCGATCAGCGACGGCCGATTATCGGCGAGCGCCGCGTCGATTGCTCGGCGAATATCGGCAGGATCGTGCCCGTCGCAGCTTTCGACATGCCAGCCCGTCGCCGCATAGCGCGCCTTGACGTCTTCGCTCGTCGACAGGTCGGTCGACCCGTCGATGGTGATCTTGTTATCATCCCACAGGACGATCAGGCGGCCGAGTTGCAAATGCCCCGCAAGGCCGATCGCCTCGTGGTTGATGCCTTCCATCAGGCAGCCGTCGCCGGCGATGACCCAAGTGCGGTGATCGACCAATTCGTCGCCATAGATGGCGTTCAGGTGGCGCTCGGCGATCGCCATCCCGACCGAGGTGGCAAGTCCCTGCCCCAGCGGCCCGGTCGTCGTTTCGACGCCTTCGAGCTCGAAATTCTCGGGGTGTCCGGCGCACGGGCTGTGCAACTGGCGGAAATTGCGGATATCGTCGATCGTCGGTCGCGCATAACCACTCAGATGCAGCGTCGCATAGACAAGCATCGACCCATGCCCCGCCGACAGTACGAATCGGTCGCGGTCGGCCCATTTCGGGTCGGCGGGATCGAACTTCAGATAGTCCGAATAAAGTACCGTCGCGACGTCGGCCATGCCCATCGGCATTCCCGGATGCCCGCTGTTCGCGGCCTGGACGGCGTCCATGGCAAGAGCGCGGATGGCGTTGGCGAGTTGGCGTTCGGGCAGAGTCATCATGTCCCCGGAAAATGGCTGGAATGGCGATGCGCAAAGCCCTTTGCGGCCGTAGGGGCCGAAGTCAACCGCCCGCGGTAAATATTGACGTGCATTTCGGCTCCAAGAGGCAATTGCACCGGTTACATCGCACTGCTAATCCTTCGACATGGAACTCGATCTCGACGAATCCAGCCTGGCAATTGGTCGCATCGAGCGTGCGCTAAGCCGCATTGAAAAGGCGCTCGCCGAACGCGCGAATCGCTCTACGGCACCCGCTGATGGCACCGACCAGACGGCGTTGAAAGCCGAAGTGGCGGCGGTGATCGGCGAACTCGACCGGTTGATTGCGGAGGCGGGTCGTGGCTGACGTCAAACTCACTGTGGCCGGGCGCCCCTACGATGTTCACTGCGCCGACGGCGAAGAAGACCAATTGCGCCAGCTCGCCGCGCTCGTCGATGAAAAGGCGCGCAATATCCAAGGCGGCACCGAAGTCCGGCAACTGCTTTTCGCCGCATTGATGCTGGCCGACGAAGCGCAGGAAATCCGCGAGAAGATGAACAAGGCCGAACCGCAATCCGACACGCTGCGCGCAGCGGTCGCGCTTGCCGAGAGCCGCGAGTCGCAGGCACGCGACGAGTTGAAGGCAACGAAAGCCGAACTGGAAGCGCTGAAAAAGGCGCCGACGGCCGCCACGGGACGTCCTTCGCACGACCGGGCGTTGATGCAGATTGCAGATCGTATCGAAGCGCTCGCCACGTCGATCGAGCAAATGGCTTGAGACCGGGCGTCGGCCTCCCTACATAGGCAGCGGCGGGCACTGCCCGGTACGAGCCGCTGTGAATATCCCTGAGGCGATACATCATCCAAGGGAGCTGTCCCTGCCCGGACCCTGGTCCGACGTACATGGCCCCCACCTGACGTTACTGGCGTCAGAGGATCTTCCGGCAAACGACCACGGCGGTCCCGCCAACTGCCACCCCTGAAGGGGCCTGATCGACAATGCCCGACGCGCCCTCCGACGTGGCGGAACAAAAGCAGAGGTTGCGCGAAAAGCTGCGATTCCGGCGGCGGCATTTTGCGGCCAATCTCGATATGATCACACGCATGAGCGCCTTTCGCACGCTCCCCGCCCCGATTGCCGCGCTGCTTGACCCCAATTCGCTTGTCGGCGCCTATGTCGCAATGGGCGCCGAACCCGATATTGTACCGATGACTGCCGACCTTGCCGCGCTCGCGCTTCCACATCACGCCTCGCGCTTGGATGAAATGACATTTCGTCGGTGGACGGCAGACGACTCGCTTTTCGACGGCCCGTGGGGAGTACAGCAGCCCAGCGACGACAGCGCGTCAGCAGTTCCCGATCTGATTCTCTGCCCGCTCGTCGGGTTTGACCGCCACGGGGGGCGCATCGGCCAAGGCGGCGGCCACTATGATCGCTGGTTCGCCGCGCATCCGCACGCACTGCGCATCGGAATCGGCTGGTCAGTGCAGGAGGTCGATGCCATGCCGCTGGAGGCCACCGACATGCCGCTCGACGCTGTGTTGACCGAACAGGAATTTATCGTGACCGGAGAGAGATTGTGACCGACCCGCAGCCCAGTTGGCGCAAGCCCGCCGGCATCCTGCTGATCATCCTGCTCATCATCGTCTGGGCGGGACTCGTTGCCAGCCTGTCGCCGTGGGTCGGCGAATGGCCCGTGCTGGTGCAGGCGGTATTCTATGTGATCGCGGGGGTCGTCTGGATCCTGCCGCTTAAACCACTCTTGCGCTGGATGGAACTGGGGCGGTGGCGCGGCTGAAAAGCCGCGCCCATCCACATTCTGTTTGCTGAAAAGCTTCCCAAGCTGCGGTGGCCATTCCGTCCCGAGGGATCAAGGAATGGCGCGAGTGACGGGGCTCGAACCCGCGACCTCCGGCGTGACAGGCCGGCACTCTAACCAACTGAGCTACACCCGCGTGTGCTTGGGAGAGGCGCCAATATGCGCCGCGCTCCTGCCTGTCAACCGTCGCTTTTGTGTTCGCCGCGATTTAACCGGTCGCGCATTTCGTCGACCATTGTCAGCGTGCCGCGTTCGAACAGGAATCCCGCCAAATCGGGGGTCCCCGTCGAATGAAGAATCGTTTGCAGGATCAGGAGCAACGGAACTGCGAGCAGCGCTCCCGGCGTCCCCCATACCCACCCCCAGAAGCTGAGCGACACGAGGATAAGCAACGGGTTGATCGTCAAACGCCGCCCGAGGACGAGCGGAGTAATCAGATTCGCTTCGACCGTGTGGATACCGATAAAGATCAGCGCGGGAAGCAGCGCGAACCCGACTGCGTCAAACGTCATCAATCCACCAAGCCCGAGGAGGACAGCCGCGACGATCGGTCCCAGATAAGGGACGAAGTTGCAGATACTGACGATCCCGCCCCACATGAAAGGCGACGGCATGCCGATCGCCCAAAGGAGCAGCGCGACGACAAGGCCGAGCACGGCGTTGATCATCGTGATCGTCGCGAGATAGTCGGCGGTGGCATCGACGACATTCTGAATCACGCGCGCCGTCTGCATCGCGCCGTCGAAACTGCCGCGGCGGCGAATCGTGCCCTTGCGGAGCCGCGTCCAGCCGGCGAGGAAAAAGAAGATCACGAGCACGGCGAAAAAGAGCTGGATCGCCGCCGACGGTGCCGACGAGATGAAATAGTCGACGACCGACGACGGCGCCGTCGCCGCAACCGCTTGCGCCGTTGCTTCGGTCCCCGTCGCGACCGAGGTCAGGGTGCGATCGACGAACGCCTGCAAGGTCGAGTAAAAATCGATGAGCGGCGCAAGGTTGTTCTGGATGCGCGGGATCGATTCGGGAAGCCGCGCGAACCATCCCGTCGCCGGCAGCACGATAATCGCGAGCGCGGCATTCACGATCATCAGGAAAGCCGCCAGCGCAAGAAAGGCTGCAAGCGCTGACGGCACGCGGCGCCTTTCGAGCCATTCGAGCAAGGGCACAAGTGCGATTGCGATGACGATGGCGGCGGTCAGCGGCAGGAAAAATTCCGCACCCGCCTGCAATGCGAAAGGAAGACCGAGGCAAAACGCCGCCCCCAGGATCAAAGTCAGGGCCGCAAGCAAGCGGTCGCGGCGAAAATCGTCGATTTCGATCTGATGCAGCGGATTGGAACGCGGACTCCGTGTCCCTTTCTGCCCCCTGTCCTCCGCCACGCGCAAATTCTCCTGGTTAATCTCGACCTCTTACGCGAGCTTTCGCTGGCACGCCAGTCGGCGGATTTTCGTCGCCGCAGGGCGAACAGGCACAATGTTAACGATGCAATCATTGCCCGAGCGGTCACGCTTCCCCGTTCGATTGCTTTTGCTCATCCATTCCGGAGGCGGCCCTTAAACTCCCCATAAAGCTCCGGCGACCGCGGTTGCGCACGAAACGGGGTCACTAGCGCTGCCCCCGAGAAGGATTGGGCCGCGCGGTTGTCACGGTAACAGGGCCATCACAGGAACGAGACATCGCGTCCGGCGGCGCGCTAATGACAAATGCGCGCCAAGCGAATTCAGAGTTAACGCCATTCACATTGCGGCGCATGGGCTCTAGGACCGCGAAACTGGTCGCCGCCCCATGTGCCGCGAGTCGAAACGCGTTCGATCTGCGAGACCACATCGGCCAAGCATCGCACAGTCCGCTTGTGCAGCGAGGCGACGAGAGAATCCGATGTTGCCACCGTCAACTCTTACGCGTCGTTCCGTGTTACCTCCGCCACGCCTCCCGATACAGCGCAGATGATCGGAAATTTCCGCGGTCACGGGGCATGGCCGCGTCGTCCTGCACGCGGGACCAAAGCGCAAAGATCGCGCAACGGACGCGCGCGACACGCTTGTCAGTCGGCGAACAATAGCACCGGCGTCTCGATCAGCTTTTTGAGCGCCTGAACATAGCTTGCCGCATCCCAACCATCGACGACGCGGTGGTCGCAACTGATCGACAAGTTCATAAGCTTGGCACGGCGAATATCGTCGCCGTCAAAGACCGGGCGTTCGACAATCTTGTTCGGCCCGATGATCGCAACCTCAGGCCGGTTGATTACCGGCGTCGTCGCAATACCACCGAGCGGACCGAGCGAGGTTACGGTCAGCGTGCCACCGGTCAATTCCTCGACCTTGGCCTTTCCGGTACGGGCGGCCTCGGCCAAGCGGCCGATTTCGCTGGCAAGTTGCCAGACATTCTTATCCTGCGCATCGCGGATGACCGGAACCATCAGCCCCGCATCGGTCTGCGTTGCCATGCCCAGATGCACGGCACCGTGGCGGGTTACGACGCCTGCCTCGTCGTCATAGCGTGCGTTGATCATCGGGAACTGCGGAATCGTCCTGCAAATCGCGACGATCAGGAATGGTAACATCGTCAACTTCGGTCGCTGACCGCGGTTGGCGTTGAGATCGGCTCGCATCTCTTCGAGCGCGGTGACGTCCATTTCCTCGACATAGGTGAAATGCGGGATCGCGCGCTTAGACGCGGCCATATTCTCCGCAATCTTGCGGCGCATACCGATAACCTTGACCGGCTCGTCGGCGCGCGCGCGCGGCGCACCCGGGGCAAGATAGCCCTGCCCTGCGCTGTAGCGCAGATAGGCATCGAGGTCGGCATGACGAATCCGGTCGCCTTCAGCCTGCACCTGTCCCAGATCGACGCCAAGATCCTTGGCGCGCGCACGAACCGCGGGAGACGCCAGAACGGTCTTCCCCTGCTCCGTTCGCGCCGAGCTTGTCGAAGCTCCGTCCTTGGTTTCGGCGGTCGCCCCTTCGACAGGCTCAGTGCCAACGGGTTGAGGAGGCAGCGCCACGTCTGCAACCGGCATTTCTTCAGCGCCAGGCGTATCCGCGGCGTTTTCTTCCTCGACCGGCGTATCGACGGACGGGGCTTCTACGTCGCCTTCACCTTCGCCCTCGGTTTCGATCACCGCGAGTGTCGAACCGATCGGGATGAGGTCGCCGACTTCGCCCGCCAGCTCGACCACCACGCCCGAAACGGGCGATTCCATCTCGACCGTCGCCTTGTCGGTCATCATGTCGGCAAGCTGCGCGTCTTCTTCGATACGATCGCCGATCTTGACGTGCCACGCGACGATCTCAGCCTCGGCGATACCTTCGCCGATGTCGGGCAAGCGGAATGAAAAGCGAGCCATGGCGGTCAATCCTTCAGAATCTTGGTCAGCGCGGTCGCGATGCGCACCGGCCCGGGGAAATAGGCCCACTCGAGGCTGTGCGGATAAGGCGTGTCGAAGCCCGTCACGCGTTCGACGGGGGCCTCGAGATGGTAGAAGCAGCGTTCCTGCACGAGCGCCGCGAGTTCGGCGCCAAATCCCGATGTTCGCGTCGCTTCGTGGATGATCAGGCAGCGACCGGTCTTCTTCACCGATGCCTCGATCGCCTCGATATCAAGCGGCAAAAGTGTTCTTAAATCAATAATTTCCGCATCGATATTCAATTCTTCTATGACAGTCTTCGCAACATGAACCATCGTGCCATAGGCAAGTACGGTTACGGCCTCGCCTTCGCGGACAGTCGCCGCCTTGCCGAGCTCGATGCGATAATAGTCCTCCGGAACCGCGCTGGCGGCGTGTTTCGACCAGGGTTCGACCGGACGGTCGTAATAGCCGCTGAACGGACCGTTATAGATGCGCTTGGGCTCGAGGAAGACCACGGGATCATTGTCCTCGATCGCGGCGATCAGAAGCCCCTTGGCGTCATAGGGGTTCGACGGAATCACCGTTTTCACCCCGCAGATATGCGTCATGATGCTTTCGGGCGACTGGCTGTGCGTCTGCCCGCCGAAAATCCCGCCTCCAAAGGGCGTGCGCACGGTCATCGGGCACACGAAGTCGTTCGCCGAACGATAACGGATGCGCGCGGCTTCGCTGACCAGTTGGTCCAGCCCCGGATAGATATAATCCGCAAACTGGATCTCGGGTACAGGGCGCAGCCCATAGGCCCCCATGCCGACCGCGACGCCGATGATGCCGCATTCGTTGATCGGCGTATCGAACACCCTCGTCTTGCCGTGCTTTTTCTGAAGGCCGGCGGTCGCGCGGAACACCCCGCCGAAATAGCCGACATCCTCGCCCATCACGACGACATTGGAGTCGCGCGCGAGCATGACGTCCATCGCGCTGTTGATCGCCTCGATCATGTTCATAGTTTTGGTCGGGGCGCTCATCATTCGGGCTTCCAGTCGGGGCCGAACTTCGCTTCCTGTTCGGCGAGCATCTGTGCACATTGTTCCTTGAGGTGCCACGGCATTTCCTCGAACACATCCTCGAACATCGTCTCGAACGGCTGGTGCATACCGTGACCCAAAACACCAAGTTTTTCAGACTGTTTCTGCGTCGTCTTTACGAGATCGTCGAGTTCCTTTTGCAGCGCCTGATGGCGTGCATCGTCCCACTCGCCCAGCTTGACGAGATGCTCCCTCAGACGAAGGACCGGGTCGCCGAAGGGCCAGGCCGCATATTCCTGCGCCGCGCGATAGGCACTCGGGTCGTCAGACGTGCTGTGACCTTCGGCGCGATATGTGAAATGTTCGATCAATGTCGGCCCATTGTTGGTCCGCGCCCGATCGGCAGCCCACTGCGTCGCTGAATAGACTGCGAGCGGGTCGTTGCCGTCGACACGCAACCCCGCGATACCATAGCCGACGGCACGCGCGGCGAACGTCGTGCGCTCACCTCCGGCAAAACCTGAAAAACTTGATATAGCCCATTGATTATTCACGACATTAAAAATGACAGGTGCGTTGTACACCGCGGCAAAGGTAAGCGCTGAATGGAAGTCGCCTTCGGCCGATGACCCCTCGCCGCACCACACCGTCGCAATGCGGCTGTCGCCCTTTGAAGCTGACGCCATCGCCCAGCCGACCGCCTGCGGATACTGGGTCGCGAGATTGCCCGATACGCTGAAAAAGCCATGTTCGGGCGCCGAGTACATGATCGGAAGCTGCCGGCCGAGGAGATGGTCGCCGCGGTTCGAATAAATCTGGTTCATCATCTGGATCAGCGGATATTCGCGCGTGATCAAAATGCCTTGCTGACGATAGCTCGGAAACACCATATCGGCACGGTCGAGCGCCATCGTCGAGGCGACCGACGTCGCCTCTTCACCCGTGCATTTCATGTAAAAGCTGGTCTTGCCCTGCCGCTGCGCGCGGAACATGCGGTCGTCGAACGCGCGGACGAGCAGCATCATACGCAGCATCGAACGCAACAATTCCGGCGCAAGCTTCGGGTCCCAGGGCCCCTTCGCCTGGCCGTCGAAATCGAGGACGCGTACCAGACCGTAGCACAGCTCGCGCATCGCATCGGGCTTGCTCGCCTCGCCCGGGCGCGGCGTTGCATCGATCGCAGGGACTTCGATGTCGCCGAAATCGGGCGTATCGCCGGGGCGATAGCGCGGTTCGGGGATGTGAAGCGACAGCGGCGGCAGATTGCTCGCCGAACGCCGGGGCGTTTCAGGCATATCCTCTTCCCTTCCGGGGCGAATCACTTCCCCGTCTAGTTATATTTCAAGTCGGCGACATTTTATTACCGCCCGCATAGGAATGCAACGCCGCGTGTCAGACCGCAACCGGGGCCGCGATATGCGCTTGAGGCGCATAGTATTCGACCGCAAAATCCTCGAACCGATAGTCGAAAATGCTGGCCGGACGGCGCAGGATGCGCAGCTTCGGTGCGCCATCCGGCACCCGTCGAATCTGCTGTTCGACGAGGTCGGCATGGTTGAGATAGAGGTGGACGTCGCCACCGGTCCATACGAGTTCGTGCGCCGTCAGGTCGCATTGCTGCGCGATCATCCGCGTCAGAAGCGCCGCCTCGAATATGTTGAAGGCAAAACCCAGCCCCAAATCGCACGACCTCTGGAACAGCAGGCACGACAGACCGCCGTCGCTCCGCACATGAAATTGATAGGTCATATGGCATGGAGGAAGCGCCATCCGGTCGAGATCGGCGACATTCCAGCCGGTGAAAATGTGGCGGCGCGAGCCAGGATTGCTACGCAGCGATTCGATCAGCGCCGCAATCTGGTTGTGACCCGCTTCGGCGCGCCGGAACAACCCGCCGCCGGCGGGTTCGTACCGCGGCCAGTTCACCCACTGATGGCCATAGACGGGGCCGAGGTCGCCCCATTGCGCGGCAAACCCTGCGTCCGCGAGGATGCGCGCTTCGAATTCTTCGGCCGCAATGTCTTCGCCCGTTGCACGCCGATAGCGGTCGAGCGGCCAGTCGGTCCAGATTCGTACTCCTTGCGCGATCAGCGGCCGGATGTTCGTGTCGCCGGTCAGGAACCACAGCAGTTCGCGCAGTGCGGTTTTCCAGTAAACGCGCTTGGTCGTCAGTAACGGGATTGCGTCGTCCTTCAGCGAGAATCGCATCGTTTCGCCAAACAGCGACCGTGTTCCGACGCCGGTCCGGTCGACGCGCTCGTCGCCTTCGACCCATATCCGCCGCATCAGGTCGAGATATTGCAGTTCATAATGGATGGATTCGGACAAGACTCGCTCCCGGCTTTCTTCTCCTTTGCTAAGCTTCGCAGGACGATGCCACAAGGGCGCTGAAGTCGACTGGCTCGAAGGCTCCGATACGGCGCAATTGCCGCTTGGCGTTCGGCCATGCGGCGCGCACGCCCCGACCATGCTGCTCCACGACCCCCTCGGCCGGCTGCCCGGCCCAGCCGCGCGTGAAGGATTCGTTGCGCTGTCATGCGAGGACGAAATTACGACCGGCCTTCTACGCCCGTTCTTCTCTAGCGACCGCGAGAATCTGGTGATCCTCGCTTTCGATGCCTTCGAGCGGCTGTGCTTTGCCGAGCGGATCAAAAGCAGGCATCGCGCGCAGTGTGCGGTACCGGCATCCATCTGGCGCCGCCTGTCGGCATGCCGCGGGGCCACCGTCCGGATCGCGCACAACCATCCCTCCGGCGCTGCTTGGCCGAGCGAAGCCGACCTTGCCGCGACGCGGCAAATTGCAGCGACGCTCGGGCTGCTGGATATCATGCTGGTCGATCACCAGATCCTCGTCGCGAGCGGTCATTTCAGCTTTCGGCGCGCCCGACTGCTTTAGAATTGAGCATTTGTTCGCTGTATGCAATTGCAGCTTGAAAGTCGCTAAAGGCGCGTCTAGAGGACCGCCCTGCCCTCGCGCCGGTCCGCCGGCGCCGGCGAACGGTCGGGGAGTAGCTCAGCCTGGTAGAGCACTGTCTTCGGGAGGCAGGGGCCGGAGGTTCGAATCCTCTCTCCCCGACCAATTCGTCGCATATTGCAGAATCTGCACCGTCGCTTCTTGTAACGCGGCGTACAAATCTCTAGATTAATTTTACGTCGCCACGGTTTTCCCCCTTTCCGTCGCGGCTAGCGTCCCGTCCTTTTGGCGCGGGCGCGTCCTCCCTGGACCCTGGCCACCTCGTACTCCGGTACGAGGTGGTTTTTTATTCGGCAGCGAGCGGCCAGTTTTCGGCGCCCGGCGCAACACCGCTTGCGGCCACCACGAGCGCGCCAAACCAGTCGGCCAGGCGCTCCAATCGCGCCGCATCGAGCGCATTGTCGCCGTCCAGATAGAGGCTGCGATCGATTTCGATCTGCACTGCGTGGATGCCACGCGCAGGCTCACCGTGCGTGCGCACGATATGCCCTCCCGCATAGGGGAGGTTGCGCGTCACTTCGACGCCCAGGCGCTCGGCCCAGCCGACGACCAGTTCAGCCAGCCAATCGCCGCAGGAAGCGCCAAAGCGATCGCCGACGACAATCTGCGCTCCATGCCCAGGCTGCAGCGCGGGAATGGTCGGCATGCTGTGCAGATCGATCAGCACCGCGTGACCGAAACGTTGCCGTGCCGCGTCGAGCGTATCGGTGAGCGCCCGATGATAGGGGCGATGAAAGCTGTCGAGCCGCCATTCGAACGAGGCGCGGTCGATCGGCCGGCTCCACAAGACGCCGCTCTGTGCCAGCCGCGTCGGCACGACTCCCAGTCCCGCGCGCTCCTTGCGCCCGGGCGCCGAAAATTGCGGACGTAGGGCAGGAGCAACTTCGCCGGGCGCCATCTGGCCCTCGCCCCGATTGCAGTCGGCAACCGCGCGCGCCCATAGCGCCTCCACCATCGTCGCGCCCGACGCCACGGTCCGCGCGGCGATTCGGTCGCACCAGCGATCCTCGAGCCGTTCGAGCGCGGAACGGTCGACACGCGCGGCGCGCAATATCTCGGGCGGATAGATGCGTCCGGCATGCGGCACCGAAACGACGACCGGACCGATAGTCTCGGGCCGGTGGACTGCAATCGCGGAATCAGGGGGCGAGGAGAGCGCCATCGCGGCAAATCGTGCCAAAAAACGACAGATAAATCCAGATGTACCGGGATTTGTTAAAACTCTCGCGCTATGAAGGGCATGCGCAACAGAAAGGCGGCTGCCGGGAACACGGCCGCGAGGGACCGGGAACAGACTACCAGATGATACGCATTCTGCTGGCCGAGGATGACGACGTAATGCGCGAATATCTCGCGCGCGCGCTGACGGGCGCCGGCTATCATGTCACGTCGGTCGATCGCGGTACGGCGGCGGTCCCCTATATCGATTCGGGGACGTTCGACCTTTTGCTTTCGGACATTGTGATGCCCGAGATGGACGGGATCGAACTGGCGCAGCACACTGCCAGGGTCGCACCGCATACGCAGGTCATGTTCATTACCGGATTCGCCGCGGTCTCGCTGCGCGCCGAGGAAAATGTCCCGCAGGCAAAGCTGCTGTCCAAGCCCTTTCACCTCAAGGATCTGGTGCGCGAGGTCGACAGTCTCTTCGCCGATACGGGGCAGTCGCACCAACAATAATGCGTCTTCGACGCGCGAAGGGCTTGCCAGCCAGCATCATCGCCTTTAAGGGGCGCGTCACCCCAGAACGTGTGGGCGTGTAGCTCAGTGGTAGAGCACTGTGTTGACATCGCAGGGGTCGCAAGTTCAATCCTTGCCACGCCCACCATTTCCTCCACTTTAGCGACCGTCGGGCGTCACGCCATGCCGCGCGCCATATCGCCGCGCGAGGCGTCGCCGACCTGGCTGCCGCCATCGCAGTCGAGGATCGTTCCTGTTACATAGGAAGCCGCGGGCGAGCACAGGAACACCGCCGCATCGGCGACCTCTTCGACCGTTCCCCAGCGTTTCATCGCGATCCGGTCGTAATGCGCCTGCCGCGTTTCGGCATCGGGCGCGAGCCGCTTCATCCCTTCGGTCCCCGCGATCGGGCCGGGCGAAATACCATTCACCCGGACATCGGGACCCCATTCGAGCGCAAGCACACGAATCAGCTGGTTGATCCCCGCCTTCGCAGCGCAAGCATGCGCCTGCAACGCCGATGCATTGACGGCTTGCCCCGCGGTAATCGCGATCAGCGAGGCGCCCGGCCGGTTCAGCAGGTCGTGACACCCGCGAAAGACATTGAACGTCCCGTTGAGATCAATGTCGACCACCGTGCGGAACGCATTGGCTGACATGCCGAGCGCGGGCGCAAGGAAGTTCCCCGCAGCACCCGAAACGACAATGTCCATCGCGCCGAGTTTCGCCGCCACCGTTTCCATCACCCCGCGAATCGCGGAAAAGTCGCGCACGTCGCCTGACAGCCCCAGTGCGTCAGGGCCGATCTCGGCCGCGGCACGCGCTGCCTTGTCGGGATCGCGACCGGCAACCGCCACCTTTGCGCCCAGCGCGGCAAGGCGCTTCGCGATACCGAGGTTGATGCCGCTGGTGCCGCCGGCCACGAACGCCGTCTTTCCTGCCAACAGATTGTCGCGAAACGTGTCCATGCCGTCAGCCTTCCCTCACCCTTATCGTCCGCCCCGACCATCTGCGGGGTTGACGGACCATGATTCAGTCGCCTTTTGAAACCCGACAAGACAGCAAGGATGGATTGATGGCAAGCGGCCCCACGTCGAACAGTTTCATTTCGCAGCGTTTGAAGCTTCATTATGTCGACTGGGGCAACCGCGGCGCGCCTCCGCTGATCCTCGTTCATGGTGGGCGCGATCATTGCCGCAACTGGGACTGGACGGCGGCCAAGCTGCGCGATCGCTTTCATATCTTAGCGCCCGATCTGCGCGGCCACGGCGACAGCGCCTGGGCACCCGACGGCAATTACGACATGCCGGCCTTTGTCTATGACCTCGCGCAGCTGATCCATCAGCTCGACCTTGGCCCGGTGTCGATCGTCGCGCATTCGATGGGAGGAAATATCGCGCTGCGCTACACGGGACTTTATCCCGACAATGTAAGCAAGCTGGTCGCGATCGAGGGACTCGGCCCGTCGCCCAAGATGCTCGCCGAGCGCAACAGCAAGCCCTATGCCGACCGCTTTCGCAAGTGGATCGACGAAAAGCGGCAGGCGGCCGGTCGCACCCCGCGCCGCTATGCGACGCTCGACGATGCACTCGCGCGGATGATGGGCGAGAACAGCTATTTGACCGAAGAACAGGCGCGCCACCTGACGATCCACGGCATCAGCCGGAACGAGGATAGTACTTGGAGCTGGAAGTTCGACAATTACCTCAACGTCTGGCCGCCGTTCGATGCGCCGCAGGACAGCGTCGAATCGCTGTGGCACGCGATCTCCTGCCCCACGCTGCTTCTCTATGGGGCAAAAAGCTGGGCATCGAACCCCGAGCGCGACGGACGCATCGAGCATTTTTCGACCGCCAAGGTGATCGAATTCGACGATGCCGGCCACTGGCTGCACCATGACCAATTCGACCGGTTCATCGCCACGTTAGACGATTTTCTGTAACGCTCTTTCCCCTACGACAATCGTGCGGACGGGATCGGATGACCTATAGCGGACGGATAACCAGGCGGCAGCGCAGCATTGCAGGCGGCGCCACCATTGCGGTCGCCGCCGCGGTCGGCGTGGGTCTTATAACGGGCCTCGACCTCGACGTCGTCCGCAAGGCCAGCGAAGCGATCACCGCAATCGCTATTCCTGCCCCTCCGCCGCCGCGCGAAACGGTCACGCCGTCCGACGAACCAAGCGAGAAAGCAAGCGGCCGCGCCGCCGCACCGAACAAGACGGCCAAGGCCGCGCAGGTCGTCGCGCCGAAGCCCAAGCTGCCGCCCATCGAGCCGCCCCCGGTCGCTGCGGCGCCGGTGGCCGGGGCAGGAAGCCAGGCGTCGGCCGGAGCCACGCCCGTTGCCGGTCCGGGGTCTGGCGCTGGCGGTCGCGGCGACGGGACCGGCGCGGGCGGTTCGGGGAGCGGAACCGGCGGCGGAACGAAGGCGGCGTGGCGCAGCGGGACGATCCGCGACAGCGACTATCCCAAGGCAGCAAGCCGCGCCCGTATCGGCGGCGAAGTCGAAGTCCGATTTACGATAGAACCGTCCGGGCGGGTTTCGGGATGCCGCGTCTCGAAATCGAGTGGCGATGCGCAACTCGACGCGACGACCTGCCGACTGATTGAGGAGCGATTCCGGTTCAAACCTGCGACAAATTCCGCGGGCACACCGATTGCGAGCCAATATGGCTGGCGCCAGCACTGGTGGCTCGAACGCCGCCGATAACCGCGCTTGCCCGCTATTTTCTGGCGCTGGCCTGTAATCCGGCCTGGACAGCCAAGACGCAACGTCCCGCGAATTTCGTCGAATGGCCTCGCCAACAAACCCCGGGCTTCTGGGGGGGGCGGATCAGGCTTGATCGGTGCGAAAAAAGAAGTGGCGGAGACGGAGGGATTCGAACCCTCGGTACCGGATTTACCAGTACGACGGTTTAGCAAACCGTTGGTTTCAGCCACTCACCCACGTCTCCGCATGGTCTGCCGCGCTAACGGCAGGCTGGCCTCAGGCGGGCCGCTATAACCACGCTTGGCATGCGCCGCAACGCCTAACATCGGGTGCTTTTCGTCTTTTTCCCGTCATTTCGTCGTCAAATCGATTCAACCCGGCGCAAAATCGACTCGGGTCATCGCCCGTTCATTGCCCGGCGCGCAAAGCGAGTCATGATTGACGCCGAGGCCGGGCTTGGGCCCGCATGCTGACTATCCTGGGGGATCAAATGCGTAAGACGCTATCGAAATTCGCCGTCGCCGCCATCGGCGCCGTCGGCCTTGCACTGTCGCCGCTGTCTGCGGCAGCGCAAATGACCGAGGTCGATCCCAATGTCGCGATCGATGCCGATCTCGACAATCCGTCGCCCCCTCCCCCCACGACAAGCGCGCCCGAATATGATCGTGCACTCGACAGCGCCCTTGCGACGGGCGACGAGCAATATGATCTGTCGCCTTCAACGCCGGAGGCAACCGCGCCCGCCACGACGACGGCCGCGAATGACGGGTCGACCTATAAGGAGGACGACCTGATCGGCGCGGCCGAAGGTGTCTTCGGCAAGGGCGCGCAGGGTCTCGCGGGTCTGATCGAGGATATTCTGCGCAAGCAGGGCGAACCCAACGCCTATATCGTCGGCCGCGAGGCGGGCGGTGCGCTCGGTATCGGGCTGCGCTATGGCTCGGGCACACTCCACCACAAGATCGAGGGCGAAAAGCCCGCTTATTGGACCGGCCCCTCGATCGGTTTCGATGCGGGCGCCAACGCGGGCAATACCTTCGTCCTCGTCTATAATCTGTTCGACACCGAAGACATCTACAAGCGCTTCCCCGCCGGCGAAGGCGCGGCCTATCTGGTCGGCGGCTTCAACGCGAGCTACCTGCGCCGCGGCGATGTGGTGCTTATCCCGATCCGCGTCGGGGTCGGCGCGCGGCTCGGCGCCAATGTCGGCTATATGAAGATCCGCAAGAAGCAGAACTGGATACCCTTTTAACCTTTGACGCGTTGGCCAGCGGGGCGACAGCCCGGGTTTCGGCCCGGGCTTTTTCTTTGCGCGCGTCTAAGGAAGGGATACGAGCGATGTCGACCATTTCGGTCCACGCTTCGTCGTTCCCATATTCGGGGAAATGACGAGATCAGCCTTGGTACGCTCGCCGCTCTAAAGCTGACGCGCGACTAATCGCCATCAAACGCGATCAACGTCTCGCAAGGCAGCCCCGCCTCGTTCAGCCGCCGTGCGCCCCCCAGATCGGGCAGGTCGATGACGAACAGCGCCGCAGCGACCTCTGCCCCTGCAGCACGCATCAGTTCGGCCGTCGCGAGGATCGTTCCTCCCGTTGCGAGCAGATCATCGACGAGGACCACGCGATGCCCGGCTTCGACGGCGCCTTCGTGCAGTTCGAGCCGGTCGACCCCATATTCGAGTTCATAATCGACGCCGATAGTCACGCCGGGCAACTTGCCCGCCTTGCGCACCGGCACCACGCCGAGCCCCATCGCACTCGCCATTGCAGCGCCAAAGAGGAACCCGCGCGCCTCGACCGCGACGATGAAATCCGGACGATAGGTTTCGGCGCGCGCGCTCAGGCGACGCACGCTTTCGGCAAAGCCCGCCGCATGACCGATCAGCGTGGTAATGTCGCGAAACTGGATGCCCGGTTTCGGAAAGTTGGGGATCGTGCGGACCAGCGCCGCAAGGTCGAGGTCGGGTTGCGGAGGAAGGGCGATCATCGTGTCGGTCGCCCTTCCCGCTCCGCTCAATGCTTCTTGTCGGCCCAGATGTTGCGGTACGACAAATAGGTCAGGATGCTGAAGATCACGAGGAAGCCCAGCACGGCCCACCCCGCCCACACGCGCGTCACCAGCTTGGGCTCGGCGGTCCAGACGAGGAACGCGGTCACGTCCTTTGCCATCTGGTCGACCGACGCAGTGGTCCCGTCGGCATAGGTCACCTGACCGTCCGCAAGAGGCTTTGCCATCGCGAGATTGAGGTTCGGGAAATAGGGGTTGAAGTGCAGACCCGCGCCCGGCTGCAGCTCCTTCGGCAGGTTCGCCGGCGGGTTCTGGTAACCGGTCAGCAGCGAATAGATATAGTCCTTGCCGCCTTCGCGCGCCTTGGTGATCAGCGACAGGTCGGGTGGAACCGCGTTATTGTTCGCTGCGCGCGCGGCAACTTCGTTCGCATAAGGCGCCGGGAAATAGTCCGAGGGCAGCCCGTCGCGCGTCGCCGGTTCGCCCGTGTCGGGGTTGACCGACGGCACCTGGAAGCTTTTGGCAAATGTCTTCACCTGACCTTCGGTGTAGCCGAGATCCTCGATGTTGCGGAACGCAACGAGGTTCAGGCTGTGGCACGCCGAACAGACTTCGCGATACACCTGCATCCCGCGCTGGAGCTGGGCGACGTCCCAATGCGGGGCGACGCCATCGCTCGCCAGCTTGAGATGCTTGGGATGCTTGACGAAGGAATAGGCGACATTGGGCTCATTCTTGAGCGGCGTCGTGAAGATCGCGAGCACCAGCGCGGCAATGAAGCCCAGGCCGACGAGAAAACCGAGCGGACGAACCATGGCTGTATCAGCTCCTATTAAAGTCCGGCGCTCAGGCCGTGGCCGCCGACTTGTCGTCGGCATGCTTTGCGAGGACCGCTTCCGTGATCGAATTCGGCATCGGCAGCGGACGTTCGATCCGCGAGACGATCGGCAGAATGATCAGGAAATGGGCGAAGTAATAGATCGACCCGATCTGGCTCAGGATCACCCACGGCTGTTCGGCGGGCTTCATGCCACACAGGCCGAGCAGAAGCACGTCGGCAACCAACACCCAGAAGAACTTCTTGTACAGCGGACGATAGGTCGACGACTTCACCGGCGAACTATCGAGCCACGGAAGGAAGAAGAGCAGCGCGATCGCCGCGAACATCGCGATGACGCCCCACAGCTTTGCGTCGATCCACAGGAAGTTGAAGGTGAAGGCGCGCAGGATCGCATAGAAGGGCCAGAAATACCATTCAGGCACGATGTGCGCGGGTGTCGAAAGCGGATTCGCCGGAATATAATTGTCGGCGTGGCCAAGCAGGTTCGGCGTGAAGAAGGTCAGCGCAGCAAATACGATCAGGAAGATGCCCAGCCCGAAACCGTCCTTTGCCGTGTAATAGGGGTGGAACGGAACCGTATCCTGCTCGTCCTTGACCTCGATGCCCGTCGGGTTGTTCGATCCCGGGATGTGCAGCGCCCAGATGTGCAGGATGATGACGCCTGCGATCACGAACGGCAGCAGATAGTGCAGCGAGAAGAAGCGGTTGAGTGCGGCGTTATCCGGCGCAAAACCACCGAGCAGCCAGACGCGGATCGGCTCGCCGACGACCGGTATCGCCGAGAAAAAGCCGGTGATGACCTGCGCGCCCCAGAAGCTCATCTGGCCCCACGGCAGGACATAGCCCATGAAGGCGGTCGCCATCATCAGCAGGAAGATCACGACGCCGAGCAGCCACACCATCTCGCGCGGCGCTTTGTACGATCCGTAATAAAGGCCGCGGAAGATGTGCAGATAGACGACGATGAAGAACATGCTCGCGCCGTTCATATGCGCGTAGCGGATGAACCAGCCCGAATTCACGTCGCGCATGATGTGCTCGACCGAATTGAAAGCGACGCCGGCATTGGCGGCATAGTGCATCGCGAGGATGACGCCGGTGATGATCTGGATGACCAGCGCAGCGCCCGCGAGGACGCCGAAGTTCCAGAAATAATTGAGGTTGCGCGGGACCGGATATCCGGCGCCGATCGCATTATAGACGAGGCGCGGAAGCGGCAACTTCTCGTCGAGCCACTTCATCAGCGGCTGCTGCGGTTCGTAGTTCTTGGCCCAGGGAAAGCTCATCTTATCTCGCTCCTCAGCCGATCGTCACGACGGTATCGCTGGTGAAATCATAGGGCGGCACGACAAGGTTCGTCGGCGCGGGGCCCTTACGGATACGGGCCGCCGTGTCATAGTGCGACCCGTGGCACGGGCAGAAATAGCCGCCGAAATCGCCGCGGTTCTCGCCCTCTGCCGCACCGAGCGGCACGCAGCCGAGGTGGGTGCAAACGCCCAGCGTGATCAGCCAGTTTTCCTTGCCCGGCTTGGTGCGGTCAGCGAGCGTTTCGGCGTCGCGCAGGTCGCCCATCGGAACGCGGTTCGCTTCCTCGATTTCTGCAGGGGTCAGGTTGCGGACGAACACCGGCTGCTTGCGCCAGCTCGTCTTGATCGCCTGCCCCGACGCGATTGCCGAAATGTCGATTTCGGTCGACGACAGCGCAAGCACGTCGGCCGAGGGGTTCATCTGCGCGACCAACGGCAAAACGACCGCACCGGCACCGACGCCGGCAAAACTCACCGCCGCAATGTTGATGAAATCGCGGCGGCGAACGCCGTCCTCGATTGTGGCGGTGGCTTCGGATTCACTGGCCATTCGATTGCCCTTGTATGGGTGAACGATAAAGATCTCTCGGATTTCCGGCCCCCGTTCGCGCACGCAAAGCGTCGCGGCCCGGCGGCCCCTCCGGGAATTGCGGGCCTGATAGCCGCACATCCGGGGCTTGCCAACAGGCAATTTCCGCTTCTTTGGCGACGTCCTTGGACCAATGCCCCTCCCCTCGATTCCGCTCGCCGCCGCGGCTATGGCACGCCAATGGAAATCGCCCTCTATCAGCCCGAGATCGCCGGCAATGTCGGGACAATCTTGCGGACCGCCGCCTGCCTTGGCGCGCCTGCGCATATCGTGGAGCCCTGCGGCTTTCCCTTTTCCGACGCCGCACTCAAACGCGCCGGTATGGACTATGCCGAACGCGCCAATGTGCAACGCCATGCCGACTGGTCGATGTTTGAACAATGGCGGCGGGACGAAGGTGCGCGGCTTGTGTTGATGACCACGCGCGGGGCAACAATGCTGACCGACTTCGCTTTCACCCCCAGGGACGTCCTGCTGCTGGGCAGCGAATCCGCGGGAGTGCCCGCAGCGGTTCATTCAGCGGCCGAGGCGCGCGTCGTCATTCCGATGCGTCCCGGCTTTCGGTCCTTGAATGTCGCCGTCGCCGCTGGCATCGCGCTCGCCGAGGCTCTCAGGCAGACGAAAGGCTTTGAAGCATGATTTCGCTCGACCCCCAGCAACAGGCAACCCGCGACTGGTTCGAATCGCTGCGCGACCGGATCTGCGCGGCGTTCGAAGCGATCGAGGCAGAAGCGGGAAGCGACGCGCGCTTTACCTATACGCCGTGGGACCGCGAGGCCGAGGGAATCGAACCCGGCGAAGGTGGCGGCGGTGTGCGCGGTGTAATGACGGGCAAGGTTTTCGAGAAAGTCGGGGTCAATGTGTCGACCGTCGGCGGCCATTTCTCTCCCGAATTCGCGCAATCGATCCATGGCGCGGGCGAAGACCCCAGCTTCTTTGCGACCGGAATCAGCCTTGTCGCGCATATGGCGAACCCGCACGTCCCCGCGGTCCATATGAACACGCGCTTCCTTGTAACGACGCGGCGCTGGTTCGGCGGCGGCGCCGACCTCAACCCGCCGATTCCTTACAATCAAGACACCGACGCCTTTCACGCGCGGCTGCGCGCGGCTTGCGCGCCATTCGGTCCCGACGTGTACGAACGCTACGCCAAATGGGCCGACGACTATTTCTACATCCCGCATCGCGGGGTTCACCGCGGCGTCGGCGGCATTTTCTACGACCACCTCGAATGCGGCGACGATGCCGAGTTTGACCGCAATTTTCAGCTGACGCAGGCGGTCGGCGAGGCGTTCCTCGATATTTTTCCGCAGATCGTTCGGCGTCGGATGGACACGCCCTTCACCGACGAGGAGCGCGAAGAGCAGCTCATCTGGCGCGGGCGCTATGCCGAATTCAACCTTGTCTACGATCGCGGAACGCTGTTCGGGCTCAAGACCGGCGGCAATATCGAGGCGATCTTGATGAGCCTGCCGCCGCAAGCGAAATGGCGGTAAAAGAAAAGGGCGTCCCTCCGCAGGGACGCCCTTCCTATGCTTCGTTATGATCGGATCAGGCGAAAACGTCGCTCGCCGCCTTCGGCGAAAGAGCGCGATAAATGCCGACCGGTATCGAAAAGGATATGAGCAGGAGCGGCAGATAGATGACGATGGCCGAGATTATCAGTGCCACGATGCTGCCAAAGCCCGAACCGCCCATCATCGCTCCCATGATGCCGCCAAGCACCAGCCCGACGACGAACATATAAGCCACCGTCATAAGCGTGAACAGGACATAGAAGCCTACGATCACCCACTGCGACGTCCCCGTCAGCCGCCACGATTCGGACAGCCCCGTCACCGGGTTGCGCGTCAGCCGGTCGGCCATGACCGGACCGGCCACCGAAAAGCGTGCCTGCACCCACAGCATGAACAACAGGATGGCAATATAGAAAAGGACGAGCAGGACGATCGCTCCGCCGCCGACCGCTCCCGATTGCAGCGCATCGGGCGACAGCCCGCCGCCGAGCCCGAACGCCGCGCCAAAGATCAGCATCAGGACGAACGAGATTACCAGGATCACAACATAGGCAGCGATCATCACGACGAACATGCCAAACGCAAATGCCGGCCCCGCTTGCAGCGCCCAGCCGAAATTTGGTGCCTCACCGGGATGCAGGCCACCCCGCCACACAAGCATGCAGGCCGCATAGAGAATGATTGCGGCCAGCAATGCAAAGAGGACAATACTGCCCACGGCACCAAAGGCCACCGAGGGATCGGCGGTCGGCGAGGCCATCGCGGCAAAGGTCGCCCCCAGCATCAGGTAACCCAGAATCCCGAGCAACACCAACGCCCCCCCGATATAGATCAGCATTTGCGTCCAGTTGGCCTTCAGAAACGCAAATGTCTCTGAGAAAGCCGCTCCGATACTCATCTTGTGCATGACATTCCCCCTTTGGTTAAATTACCGATCTTCTTCGTTATTTACCCCTTATGCTTGGTGCGCGGTCGTCGTGTTGGCAGCGCCTTAATCGAAAACATTCGGCAGGTTGCTAGCCGCGAGCTGGCGATAGGCGGCCGCTGAAATTGCGATCGATACGAAACTGCCCGCCGCCGCGAAAATAGCCTCAACCAGGCCTTCCACGATCCGCGCCAAGTCGCTGCCGCCGCTCGTTGCGATGCCGACCACGCCGCCGACGATCAGCGCCGCGATCAGGATCACGACCCCGACGAGGAAGAGAAAGAAGAAGATGGCCCAACCGTTATTCTCGGTCAGGCGCCAGCTTTCGCCAATTGCCGTCAGCGGATTATAAAGCCCGCGGTCGGCGACCGCCGGTGCCACCAGCGCCAGCCGACCGAGCAGATACAGGCCGGGGATGAGCAGCAAAAGGAACCCGATGCCCAGCATTATCCCTGACAATATCTGAATGGCGACCATCGTCGGGAACAGCATCAACGCAAAGGTCAAGGCCTCGCCGACGCTGGTCCCGGTGCGGGCGAGCCAGAGCCGCAGGATAGCGACGGTGCCGACAATGGTGAACAGCGTGATCGCCAATTGATACGGCAGAAAGGCGCGAAAATTGCTCTGGAACACCTCCATGATCTGGGCAAAGTCGGCGCCTGTTGCAGGTTCGGTCGCGAGTGGCCCGAACCAGGCCACTGCCAGCGTCGGCAGGAACAGGAAAAAGGCTGCGATCGTACCAGTCAGCGCGCTGTGCGATTTCATGAGATTCAGACTGTCGTCCCACGCCGCGCCCATGTCGAATTTCGGCATCGATACCCCTTCATCCTAATCCCCTGATTTTGCGCGAAGGTGACGGGCAATTGGCCATCTGTCCACCCCCGTTTGCAACCGCTCCCATCCCCCCTTGCGCCGCGCGCGCCAACACGGCAGGAAACCGGCGCCATGAACGCGCTTTCTTCCCCCGAATGGACCGTTACCGAAGGGCTGACCGATTATGGGACGGCGCTCGCCGATATGGAGGACCGCGCCGCCGCAATCCGCACCGACGGCGCACGCGAACGCGTCTGGCTACTCGAGCACCCGCCGCTCTATACCGCGGGGACGAGCGCCGACCCCGCCGAGCTGCTGGACCGCCGGTTTCCGGTTTACGATGCGGGGCGCGGGGGGCGCTATACCTATCACGGCCCGGGGCAACGCGTCGGCTATGTCCAGCTCGACCTTGCACGGCGCGGGCGCGACGTGCGCGCCTTTGTAGCGGCGCTCGAAGGATGGGTCATCGATGCGCTTGCCGACTTGGGCGTGGAGGCGCGCCGCGCCGACGGCCGGATCGGCATCTGGACCGACGATGCACAGGGCCGCGAGGCAAAGATCGGCGCCATCGGTGTTCGCGTCCGGCGCTGGGTTACGCTCCACGGTTTTTCGCTCAACGTCGCGCCGGATTTGTTGCATTTTGGGGGGATTGTCCCTTGCGGTCTCGCCGAATTCCCCGTGACCAGCCTTGCCGCGCTGGGCAAGGACGCGAGCTTTGCGGCCGTCGATGCCGCGCTGTCTGCGCATTTTTCGGGCTTCCTCGACAAGTTGCCGGCGAGTGATTAGGAACCGCGCATGACCCGCTCCTTCATCATTTCGACCCTTGCGCTTGCGCTCGCCGGATGCGGCGGCGATGCGGATAACAAGACCGCGACCAAGCTCGATGCCATAGAGGTTCAGCCCGGCACGATCAGCGATTCGATGATCCTGCTCGACGATGCGCGCAGCGACGGCACCGCCATCGACAACAGCGATCCCGAGGCAAGCGCAAAGACGGACAGCAACGCGTCGGCTACCGAAGAATCCGGCGAAGCAGACACCGAAGGCGAAGGCGACGTCACATCCGAAACGGAAGGCGAAACCATTTCGGGGTCGGTCGCCAAAAAAGCCGCGCCCGAGCCCGCCAAAAACTAGGCCTAGCGCAGCCCCAGGCTCTTGTGCGTCTGCAGCGAAAGCCGCCAGCGCGGGTCGCGCATGACCAGCGCGATGCAGGCCTCCACATTGGCGGCGGCTTCGGCGTCATCGAGCGGCTGGATGAGGAAATTGGCGAAATCGAGCGTCGCGAGCGCATCGACATCGCTTCCGGGCTGCGGCCAGACAAGCTTGAGTTCGTCGCCGCTCGTCTGGACGAGCGCGCTGCCCGCCTTCGGGCTGATGCAGATCCAGTCGATGCTCCGCGGAACCGCCATCGTCCCATTGCTCTCTATCGCAATGGCGAAGCCGCGATCGTGCAAGGCGGCAATCAGTTCATCGTCGACCTGCAACATCGGTTCGCCGCCAGTCAGCACGACATAGCGGTCGCCCCGGTCATCGCCCCAACAGGCAGCGATGACATCGGCCAACGCCGCCGCATCGGCATATTTCCCGCCCAGCGTCCCGTCGGTTCCGACAAAGTCGGTGTCGCAAAATTTGCAGATGGCATTCGCACGGTCCTGCTCGCGCCCGGTCCATAAATTGCACCCGGCAAAGCGGCAAAAGACGGCGCGCCGTCCCGATTGCACGCCTTCGCCCTGCAGCGTCAGGAATATCTCTTTGACCGCATAGCCCATCGTTCAGACCTCTGCGGCGTAACGGGTCGGATCGGAAAGCCCGGCATCGGCGAAGCCCTTGCGGCGCAAGCGGCAGCTATCGCACAGTCCGCAGTGCAAGCCGTTCGGCGCTGGATCATAGCAGGACCAGCTCAGACCCGCATCCATGCCTAGCCGCACCGACTCCGCGGCGATGTCGGCCTTGGTCATATGTTGCAGCGGCGCGTGGATATGAAAGGCGACGCCCTGGTCGCCATCGCGCGTCGCCAGCCGCGCCAGATCCTGAAAACCGGCGATGAATTCCGGACGGCAATCGGGATAGCCCGAATAATCGAGTGCATTCACGCCGATCACGATGTCCGCGGCGTGCCGTGCCTCGGCGAGCCCCAACGTCAGCGAAAGGAAGATAAGGTTGCGCGCCGGAACATAGGTCACTGGAATATCGTTTCCGACTCCGGACTTCGGCACGTCGATGTCGGCGGTCAACGCCGATCCGCCAAAGCGGCGCAAGTCGAGCGGAAGGATGATATGTTCGGCCGCACCGACCGCCTCGGCAATTCGCGCGGCGGATTCGAGTTCGACCCTGTGGCGCTGATTATAATCGATCGTCAGCGCGACGATGCGCGCGCCGGCTTCGCGCGCAAGCCCCGCGCACACCATCGAGTCGAGCCCTCCCGACAGGAGGACGATCAGCGTTTTTCCAGCCAGATCCTGCATCGGCGCCCGATACGACCGCGCGAAGCGCTGTGCAAGGGCGGCGCAAAAGAAACGGGCCGCGCAGTTTCATCCGCACGGCCCAGTTCGGCATATGCCGTTAGGGTCAGGACCCATTAATTACGCGTTCGAGGCGTCGAAATGGCGAAGATATCGGGTCCGGGCGGGTGCAGCGGGTAGCATCGCTACCCGCAAGGCCGCGCGGGCGCGAGATCGAAGCCATTTCGGCGTCCCTCCGGGATTTGACCGATTTTGTCCATTGCTTCGTCGGCAAGCCTCGAAATATCGACATATTCCGTCGCCTTGCCTCCTCGCACTGAACAAAATCGCTTCAAACCTCGAACGCGTAATTAATGGGTCCTGACCCTTGGGAGAAGGGCACACATCGGTGCGCCTGCAATCCGAATAGACCGCCTTTGGTTAATTTGGCATTACCCGCCGCGCAGGTCAGCAACCGCCGGTGCGCCGCGCCTCGATCGCCATTGAGAAGGGGCGGCCGTCGGCAATTCCCTGCGTATCGATCTGTGTCAGGCGGTTGGTTTCGCTGCGGATTGTCGTCCGCCCATGCCCCGCACCGGGGCAGGTATAATGGACGGTGACCGAATCGGGCTTGTCCTCGATGACATAGCGCGAGCAGTTCGAGCGCGGGTGCTGGATCTGGATAAGCCTGCGCGCGTCGCCGAGGCAGAAGGTCTGCAAAACCGCGTTCTGCTGGCCGCGCTCGCGCAACTGCCAGCTTCCCTTTTCCAGCCGGTCGAGCATCGCGAGCGAAGGGGCCTGCGCGGGCACAGCCGTCGCCCCGGCCATCGCGCACGCCGTCAGAAGGCACCGAAACATGGGAGAAAAGATCGCCATTACAATTGATCCTCTGGCCGCACAGCGGCGGACGAAAAGCGACCCTGCCCGCGACCGGATTTAGCAATTCGTTCGCGGCGTTTCAACCGCCTGGCGTCGGAAACGCTCGACTGGTCGCCCATTTCGGCACATGCGCCGCGTCAATTCTGGCCGGATATCTCGTCGAGGGGGATCGGGAAAATGCGCGAGCAAAAGGCACAATCGACGACGATTTTCCCGTCGCCATCGGCCATGTCGCGGCGCTCGCCGTCGGGAAATTGCGCCAGAACGCCCGCGAAATAATCGACGCTGCACCGGCACCCGCGCGACACTGTGACGCCTGCTTCGACCCGCACCTCGTCTTCGTGAAAGAGCCGCCACGCCAGCGTTTCAAGCGAAGTTGCCGGATCGGTCAGCTCTTCATCCTTCAGCGTCGCCGCAATCGTGCGCGCATGTTCCCATTCGGGATGGTCGTGTCGGACATGCAGGCGGTCGCGTCCGACTTCGCCTTCGGGGAGATGTTGAACCAACAGCCCGCCCGCAACGCATCCCGCCTCTGCATCGTGACGCGCGGCGAGCTTGATCAGGCTCGGGATTTGCTCGGACTGCTCGAAATAATGTTCGGCAGCGTCGCCGATCGACGATCCCTCGAGCGGAACAATGCCCTGATAGCGTTCGCCGGTGGTCGCCTGATCAAAGGTGATCGCCAGGAAGCCTTCGCCAAAAAGGGCAAACAACGTCGGATCGGGACCGATTTCAGCCAGCTTTTCCGCATCGAACTTCAAATAGCCGCGCAGCTCGCCGCCCTTGTAATCGCACACCAGCAATTCGACCGGCCCGCCGCCCGTCTGCGCCTGAAGCGTCAGTTGCCCGCCTTCGTCCTTCAGCGTCGAGCCGAGCAGCACGGTGAGCACCAAGGCTTCGGCGAGCAGCTTTTCGGCGACCGGCGGATAGCTGTGCGCTGCCATGATCGTGTTGAGTACCGGCCCGAGGCGCACAAGGCGCCCGCGCACGTGCCGCGCCGCGATGGTGAAGACCAGAGGCTGGTCGAACCAGGTTTCGATCGTTTCGCTCACAGCTTGCCCAATGCCCACAACAGGACCGATTTTTGCGCATGGACGCGGTTCTCCGCCTCGTCCCACGCGCGCGACTGCGGCCCGTCGATCACCGCATCGACCACCTCTTCGCCGCGATGCGCAGGGAGGCAATGGAGGAAAACCGCATCGCCTTTCGCAACCCCCATCAGTCGTTCATCGACCTGAAAGGGCGCCATGGCGGCGAGCTTGTTGTGCGCATGATCCTGCCCCATCGACACCCAGGTGTCGGTGACGACAATATCTGCGCCCGCCGCCGCCTCGCGCGCGTCGCCAACGACGTCGATACGGGCGCCCTTCGCGCGCGCCGCCTCGACAAAGGCGGGATCGGGTTCATAACCCTGCGGACAGCCCGCGCGGACGTTGAAACCGAACAGCCCCGCTGCCTCGATGATCGAGGTGAGGACATTGTTGCCGTCGCCGAGCCAAGCGATCTCAAGCCCCGGAAGCGCCTTGCCGCTCTCGACGATCGTGAGCAGGTCGGCGACGATCTGGCAGGGGTGCGACAGGTCGGTCAGTCCGTTGATTACGGGCACCGTCGCATGCTGTGCGAGTTCCTCGATCTTCGCATGGTCGTCGGTACGGATCATGATTGCGTCGACATAGCGCGACAGGACACGCGCGGTATCGGCGACCGTCTCGCCGCGGCCGAGCTGCATCGACCCCGCATCCATCACCATCGCGCTGCCGCCGAGCTGACGGATGGCGATGTCGAACGAAGCGCGCGTGCGCGTCGAATTCTTTTCGAACACCATCGCGAGCACATGATCCGCAAGCGGCGCATCGGCGTCCGGCTTGCCCTTCGGCCAGCCCTGGCGCGCAGTCTTCCGGTCGATCGCGTCGGCAATCATCGCCGCAACGGCATCGCCGCCGGCGTCCGACAGGTTCAGGAAATGCCGCATCAGCCTTCGGGCGGCGTATAGCTCGCCGCACCCGCCGACAATTTCTCGATGCATTCGTCGATATGGCTCTGTTCGATATTGAGCGGCGGCAGGATGCGTACGACATTGTCGCCGGCCGCGACGGTCAGCAGTCCGTGATTGTCGCGCAGATGCGCGACGAACGAACGGCTTTCGGACGTCATCTTGATGCCGAGCATCAACCCCATGCCGCGCACGCTTTCGAACAGATGGTCGTGGTTCGGGATGAGCTGTTCGAGCGCGCCGCGCAGCCGCTCGCCCGTCGTCTTGACCTGATCGAGGAAGCCGTCCTCGAGGATCACGTCGAGCACCGCCTGCCCCGCCGCCATCGCGAGCGGATTGCCGCCATAGGTCGAACCGTGCGTCCCGATCACCATGCCGCGCGCCGCTTTTTCGGTGGCAAGGCACGCACCAAGCGGGAAACCGCCGCCGATGCCCTTGGCGGTCGCCATGATGTCGGGCGCCAGCCCATATTGTTCATAGGCATAGAGCGTGCCCGTCCGCGCGACGCCGCACTGCACCTCGTCGAAAATCAGCATCAGGTCGCGCTTGTTGCAGATATCGCGCAGCCCCTGAAGGAAGGGCTGCGACGCGGGACGGATGCCGCCTTCGCCCTGCACCGGCTCGACGAGGAAACCCGCCGTGTTGTCGTCGACCAGATCGAGCGCGGCGTTGAGATCGTCGAACGGCGCATAGGCAAAGCCGGGCAGCAGCGGGTCGAACCCCTTGCGCAGCTTTTCCTGATTGGTTGCCGAAATCGTGCCGAGCGTGCGCCCGTGGAAGGCGTTGTTGAACGTGATCAGATTGTGCTTCTGTTCGTTGCCCGCGCTCGAATGATAGGCGCGCGCCGTCTTGATCGCGCACTCGACCGCCTCGGCGCCCGAATTGGTGAAAAAGACGGTGTCGGCAAAAGTATGGTCGACCAGCCGCGCCGCCAGTGCCTCGCCCTGCGGGCTCCCATAGAGGTTCGACACATGCATCAGCGTCGCGGCCTGATCCTGGATCGCCTTGGTCAGGTGCGGATGGCCGTGGCCGAGCAGGTTGACCGCGATGCCGCTCGCAAAGTCCAGATAGCGCTCGCCTCGCTCGCCGATCAGATAGGCCCCCTCGCCGCGCACCGGACGCACAGCGCACCGGGGGTAAACGGGCATCAGCGGCGTGATCGACATGGGCAGCACCTTTCCAAACAAAAAAAGCAAAAGGCGACCGCAAGCTGGCCGCCCTCAACAGAAGCGCCCCTATACTGCCGCTGCTGAAGCCGCGTCAACCAACGCGCGCGGACACCTGCGCCGCTTCCGCCGTCAGCGCCAGCGAATGTTTGCGCGCGTCATGGTCATAGACGGACGAGGCGACGATCACTTCGTCGACGCCGGTGCGCCGGGCAAAGGCGTCGATCCCGGCGGCGACATCGTCGACCGTGCCAATCGTCGAACATTGCAGCACATGATCGAGAATCGCGCGGGCATTGGGTGGCAGGCTGTCCTTGTAGCCGGCAACCGGCGGCTTCATCCGCCCGGGATTGCCGGTGCGCAGCGCGACGAACGCCTGTTGCTGCGACGTGGCGATCAGCTCGGCCTCCTCGCGCGTGTCGGCGGCGAAGACGTTGAATGCCGCGGCGGAATAAGGCTCGGCAAGCTGCTCGGACGGCTTGAACTGGCGGCGATAGAGATCGAGCGCCTCGTCGAGCGCATCGGGCGCGAAATGGCTGGCAAAGGCATAGGGCAGGCCGAGCGCCGCAGCGAGCTGCGCGCCGAACAGGCTCGACCCCAAAATCCATAGCGGCACCTTCGTCCCCTCGCCCGGCACCGCGCGGATGCCGAGGCGGTCGTCGCCCGCGAGGAACGCCTGCAGCTCGACGACGTCCTGCGGGAACTGCCGCTCGTCGCTCGCGAGGTTGCGGCGCAAGGCGCGCGCGACAATGCCGTCCGACCCCGGCGCACGCCCGAGCCCCAGGTCGACCCGCCCCGGAAACAGCGCCTCCAGCGTTCCGAACTGTTCGGCGATCACCATCGGCGCATGATTGGGCAGCATGATCCCGCCCGCGCCAATGCGGATCGTCCGCGTCGCCTGCCCGATATGCGCGAGCACGACCGCGGTGGCCGCGCTCGCGATCCCCGCCATGCCATGATGTTCGGCGACCCAGTAACGGTGAAAGCCGAGCGCTTCGGCGTGGCGCGCAAGGTCCGCGACGTGGGCGAGCGACTGGGCGATCGTCCCGCGGTCGGTGACGGGGACGAGGTCGAGGAAGGAAAGTTTCGGCATGAAACCGGATATGCGGTGCGCGGGGCGACGGTTCAAGGACGCATCGTCGCCCCCGCGAAGGCCCAGCGGCCCTACCCCCGCTCGTCCTTCGGCGAGTCCATCAGCACATAGGTCGTGATCGAATGCACCTGCGGCAGCACCCCCAGCACCTCGGTGTGGAAATGCTTGTACGCCGCAAGGTCGGCGGTCTCGACGCGCAGCAGATATTCGATCGTGCCGGTGATATTGTGGCATTCGCGCACTTCGGGCGCGTCGGCGACGGCGGCCTCGAAATCGCTCTGCGACTTCTTGGTGTGCGACGACAGGCCGACGGCGACATAGGCGATGAAGGTCAGGCCGACCTTCGCCGGATCGATCACCGCGCGATACCCGTTGATCACCCCGCTGCGCTCCAGTTCCTGCACCCGCCGCAGGCACGCCGAAGGCGAAAGGCCGACTCGGTCGGCGAGTTCGACATTGGCGATGCGCCCGTCGCTTCGCAGTTCCTGCAATATTCTGCGGTCGATATGGTCAATTTTGCTCATGGATTGCAAACTATGCCATAATCGCGGGCATATTCGCAACCTTTCACAGCGCGAGGTGCAGTATATTGCGCCACATGGAACAGGCCACTTTCGCCGCGCTCGCCGCCTTCGCGCTCGTCTCCTCGGTCACGCCGGGGCCGAACAATATGATGCTGATGGCGTCGGGGGCCAATTTCGGCCTCCGTCGCACCGTGCCGCACGCGCTCGGTGTCGGCGCCGGCTTCACCTTGATGATCGTCCTGGTGGGCCTCGGCCTGATGGGCCTGTTCGACGCCTTCCCCGTGCTCAACACGGCGCTCAAGGTGGTGAGCGTCGCCTATCTGCTCTGGCTCGCGTGGAAGATCGCCAATGCCGCCGCCCCCGACGGCGAAGGCAGTGCGCGTGGCAAGCCGATGACCTTCGTTCAGGCGATGCTCTTTCAGTGGGTCAATCCAAAGTGCTGGTCGATGGCGCTGACCGCGATCGCGCTCTACGCGCCCGAGCGCAATCTGGCGGCGGTGCTGTTCGTCGCCGCGATCTTTGGCGTCATCAACCTGCCCTCGACCAGCCTGTGGGCCGTGATGGGCACCGCGTTGCGCGGCTGGCTGTCGAACCCGGTGCGGTTGCGCGTTTTCAACTGGACGATGGCGACGCTGCTCGTCGGATCGCTCGCCTTGATCATCTGATTTGCAAGGTTGCGGCCTGCAACCTATGGCTGCGTCTCCCCTCCCCCCGACCGGAGACGCAAGCCATGCAAAGCCGCCGCCTCGGCCAGAGCGCCATCCATGTGTCCGACATCTGCATGGGGACGATGACCTTCGGCAGTCAGACCGACGAAGCCGAAGCTCACCGCATCCTCGACGCCTGTCTCGACGCGGGAATCAATTTCTACGACACCGCCGAAGGCTATCCCGTGCCGCCCGACGCCAAATGGGTCGGCCGCACCGAAGAGATTGTCGGGCGCTGGATGAAGACCAAGCCGCGCGATGCCATCATCATGGCGACGAAGGTTTCGGGGCCGAGCCACGTCTGGTTCAAGTCGCCGTGCCGCCACGGCATGACCGCGCTCGACCGCAAGAATATTTTTCAGGCCATCGACGACAGCCTCGCGCGGCTCCAGACCGACTATGTCGACCTCTACCAGACGCACTGGCCCGACCATGACGCGCCCTATGACGAGATGATGGACGCGCTCGACGAGCTCGTCCGCGTCGGCAAGGTCCGCATCCTCGGCTGCTCGAACGAAACGAGCTGGGGGCTGATGAAGGCGCTTGCGGCGTCCGAACGGCTCGGCGTCGCGCGCTATCAGACGATCCAGAATAATTTCAGCCTGAACAACCGCCGCTTCGAGGATGAGCTGAAGCAGGTGTGCCGCAAGGAGGGCGTCAGCCTGATCCCCTATTCGCCGCTCGCGGGCGGGGTCTTGTCGGGCAAATATCAGGACGGCGCAGCGCCCGAAGGCGCGCGCTTTTCGCGCTATCTGGCGATGGAGGGACGGCAGGCGGCGATGGGTCGCCGCTTCGTCAACGAAAAGAGCCTCGCCGCCACCGAACGCTATCTGGGAATCGCCGCAGACGCCGGGCTGCACCCGGTGACGATGGCGACCGCCTGGTCGAAACAGCATGACTTCGTCGCCTCGACCATCGTCGGGGTGAGCAGGTTCGAGCAGCTTGCGCCGATCCTCGATGCGCGCGAGCTGGTGCTCGGCGACGATATCATGACCGCGCTCCACCAGGTGACGCGCGACATACTCTATCCGATGGGCTGAGCGCGCACGACGAAGCCGCACATTGCCCCCGCAGCGACAGCGCCTATAATCGCGTTGCCCCCTATCCGAAGGACAATTCATGACCCTCGTTCGCCGCGCGCTCCTCGCCCTCGCCGCCTTTGGCGCCACCGCCGGGATCGCGCACGCCGCCAACCCGACGATGTTCCGCGACGCCGGATGCGGGTGCTGCCTCCAATGGCTCGAACGGGTGAAGGCGGCGGTCGGATCGCCGGTGCGCGTCGTCAACGCCGCCGACATGGAGACGATCAAGGATCGCCACGGCGTCCCGGGCGCCCTGCGCGGCTGCCACACCGCGATCGTCGGCGGCTATGTGATCGAGGGCCATGTGCCCGCGCGCGAAATTGCGCGCCTGCTCCGCGAAAAGCCCAAAGGGGTGAAGGGACTGGCGGTCGCGGGGATGCCGACCGGATCGCCGGGCATGGAGTTCGGCGACCGCCGCGATGCCTTTAAGGTCATGACCTTCGGCCCCGCAGGGACGCGCGTCTATGCAAGTTATGCCGCGCGCTGAAGCCCGCTGAGCGCCGCGAGCGCGTCGAAGCGCTCGGCGACATGATGCACCCCGACCGCGCGCAACATCGCGCCATGCGCGGCGCGGTCGGTGATGTGGCTCGCACCGCAAAAGCCGACGACGGTCATCCCCGCCGCAAGCGCCGCCTGTGCGCCGGTGGGCGAATCCTCGACTGCAAGGCAAAGCGCAGGCTCGACGCCCAGCCCCTTTGCGGCGGCAAGATAGATGTCGGGATGCGGCTTGCCGCGCGCCCATCCATCGGCGCTATAGACCTGCCCTTCGAAATGGTGCCCGAGTTCGAACAGACCGAGCGCCCAGTCGATATATTCGGCGCGGCTCGACGAGGCGATCGCGCGCGGCATCGGCCCCAGCGCGTCGAGGAACGCGGCAACCCCCGCCACCGGATCGAACCCCTGCATATATTTGGCGCGCGCGTGCGTCCGATGCCGCTCGCGAAAATCGGCCGGCAGCGGCCGCCCGAACCGCGCCTCGATCCGCCGCTGCGTCTCCTGCCAATTATGGCCGTAATAGTCGCGCAGGCACTCCTCATAGGTCGCGGGCATACCGATCGCGGTCAGGCTTTCCGACAGCGACAGGTTCGCGCGCACCTCGCTGTCGGCGATGACGCCGTCGAAATCGAAGATGATGGCGGTGGGGGTCATGAGAATCGCATGTTCTTCATATTTGGCGCCTAGAGCCTTGAGGGATCAGGAGACACATAATGAAATTCATTTCCTTGAGTTCGCGCGGCGGCAATTATCTGGTCGTTGCCGAAAATGTCGCCTGGCTCCGCGCGGCCGAGAACGGCCAGACGCAAGTCGGCATGGTCGGCAGCACGCCGTTGCTGGTAGCGGGCGAAATCGACGACATCGCGGCGTCGATTCTGGCGCAGGCGAATGCGGCCGCATGACCCGCCCACGCACGTCGGCCCATCAGCGCATGACCTCGGCATCGCGCGCATAATCCCAAGCGCCCTCGCCCGACCAGCCGCGCCCGTCGGGAAAAACGAGCCTGAGTCCGCTGAGCCGCTCCGGCGCGAACAGGCGCATGTTGACGCCCATCATATCGACCTCACCGCCCATCCGTTCGGTCAGCCCAGCGGTCGCCGACCAGTGCGTCGCGCAGCCACAAGTCGCGCAGAAATGCAGGTCCGAATTGGGATTCGCGCGATCGGCGCGGTTATAAGTCCGCGTCGCCCCGTCGATCGCAACATCCTTCGGTGAATAATAGGCCCAGAGGATGCCGTGCGAGAAACAGAGCGAGCAATTGCACTCGGCGACTTCGTCGGGTGCCTTGGCGAGCCGCACCGAGACCGCGCCGCAGTGGCAGGTGGTGTTCCAGGTCACTCCACAGTCACCGACTTCGCGAGATTGCGCGGCTGGTCGACATCGGTGCCCTTCGCCACCGCGACATGATAGGCCAGCAATTGCACCGGCACCGCATAGACCAGCGGCGCGATCAGCGGGTGGACCTTGGGCATTTCGATGGTCGCCATGCAGCCGTCGCCAGCTTCGGCAAGGCCCTCGGCGTCGCTGATCAGGACGATCTTGCCGCCGCGCGCCATGACTTCCTGCATGTTGCTTACGGTCTTTTCAAAGAGCGGCCCGCTGGGCGCGAGGACGATGACCGGCACCGCCTCGTCGATCAGCGCGATGGGGCCGTGCTTCATCTCTCCGCTCGCATAGCCTTCGGCGTGGATATAACTGATTTCCTTGAGCTTTAGCGCCCCCTCCAGCGCCAGCGGATAGTCGGGGCCACGCCCGAGATAGAGGACGTCGCGCGCCGGTGCGACGAGGTGCGCCATCGCAGCGATGTCGTCGTCGTGGTTCAGCGCGGCGTTGAGCGCGGCGGGCGCCTCGATCAGATGCCGGACGATGTCGCGCTCCTCCTCGGCGCTGAGCCTGCCCTTCTTGAGCGCGAGGTGCGCGGCGAGCGCCGCCAGCACCGCAAGCTGGCAGGTGAAGGCCTTGGTCGAGGCGACGCCGATCTCCGGCCCCGCGTGCGTCGGCAGCAGCAGATCGGCCTCGCGCGCCATGCTGCTCGTCGGGACGTTGACGACGACCGCGATCGTCTGGCCGTTCGCCTTGCAATGGCGCAGCGCCGCGAGGGTGTCGGCGGTCTCGCCCGACTGCGAGATGAAGAGCGCGAGTCCGCCGGGCTGGAGCACCGGGTCGCGGTAGCGAAACTCCGACGCGACATCGATGTCGACGGGCACGCGCGCAAAGGTTTCGAACCAATATTTGGCGACCATCCCGGCATAGAAGCTCGTCCCGCACGCGACGATGGTGATGCGGTCGATTCCCGCGAGGTCGAAATCCATCTGCGGCAGCGCGACCGTCTGTTCGAGCGGGCGGATGTAGGAGGAGAGCGTCTGCGCAACCACCGTCGGCTGCTCGAAAATCTCCTTCTGCATATAGTGGCGGTAATTGCCCTTCTCGACCGCGGCGGCAGTGACGCCCGAGGTTGTGATCTCGCGCGTCACGGCCTTGTTGTCGGCGTCGTAAATCTGCGCGCCCTCGCGGGTGATGATGACCCAGTCGCCTTCTTCCAGATAGGCGATCTGCTGCGTCAACGGCGCGAGCGCGAGCGCGTCGGAACCGAGATAGGTCTCGCCGTCGCCATAGCCGACGACCAAGGGCGAGCCGAGCCGCGTGCCGATCAGCAGATCGGGGTGGCTGCGAAACGCAATCGCGAGCGCGAACGCGCCGCGCAGCTGCGGCAGCACCGCCTGCACCGCCTCCTGCGGCGACTTGCCCGCTTCGACCTGTTCGCTGACGAGGTGCGCGACGACTTCGGTGTCGGTCTCGCTCTCGAAGGTGCGCCCGCGCGCCGCGAGCGCCTCGCGAAGCGGCTTGAAATTCTCGATGATCCCGTTGTGGACGAGCGCGACCTCGCGCGTCGCGTGCGGGTGCGCGTTGCTCGTCGTCGGCGCGCCGTGCGTTGCCCAGCGCGTATGCGCGATGCCGAGCGTGCCCGGCGCGGGGTTGCCGCCCAGTTCCTTGACGAGGTTGCCGAGCTTCCCCTCGGCGCGGCGGCGGATCAGCTGCCCGCCCTCGACCGTGCACACGCCCGCCGAGTCATAACCGCGATATTCCATGCGTCTGAGGCCATCGACAAGGCGATCCGCAACCTGGTCCTTGCCGACAATTCCGATGATTCCGCACATAAATGAGAGAGCCTTTTTCAGCGCAAAAGGGGAAGGATAATTCTGGTCAGCTTGTCGCCGGCATAGCCGGCCCGCCGTCCCTGCGCGCGAGCAATTTGTCGGTCGCAACGACGAGCAACGCAATCGCCGTCAGCGCCGCGACGATCGCCGCCGTGACGCCCAGCAATTCGCCGACCGTCTGCTGCGACGGATCGAGGAAATAATAAGCATACCAGCCTTCGACCGCGCCGCGCGCCATTGCGTAAACCAGGTAGGCGAAGCCAAAGGGCAGAGCCCATAAGGTGTCGCGCCAGTCGAGCTGGCCGTGCGGCCCGAACCACCAGGCGAGCAGGAACAGCAGGGGCGTCGCGTCGTGCAGCGCATGGTCGGCAACCGCCTGCCACCCGTGCGGGTCCCACACATGCCGCAGCGCCAGCGAATAGACGAGCCCGACGATCAGGATCGCCGTTACCGCTGCAAGGCGCATGCGCGGTCCCGCGAGCCAGTGCCGGGGCGCCAGCGCGGACGCCGTCGCGGTTACCGCAACAAATCCGTTAGTCAGGATCGTGAAATAGCCAAGGAACCGCCACAGGGCGGAGGCCCAATTCGCGCCGTCGGCGGCAAATTGGTCGGCGAGCAGCAGGAATTGGAGCGCAAGTGCGCCCCATGTCACGGCCGCCGCGACCCCGTGCAGCAGGCGCGCCGTGGCCGTCATCCACCGGTCCCGAAATTGCGGTCGACATACAGATAGGCGAACTGGACCGGATCGGCAGGATAGCCGTTGGCGGCTTCGAACCGCTCGCGGCCTTCGGTCCAGATTTGCGCGATCTGGGCGGGAAGCTCGGGCCCCAGTCCCAGTCGCTGCGCCACGATATCCACCCAGCTCCCGTGCAAACCAAAGCTCTGCTCGAGATGCGGGACCATTGCGACGCAATAGTCCTCGGTCGCGCGGTCGAGGTGGCCGATGGCTTTCAGCACATAGGCGTCGACGAACCGCAGGAACGGCTTGTCGTCATATCGATCGCTCATTGCGGCCTCCCCTCGCTCGCGCGCCATTCCTCTCGCAGCAGTCCGTAGATGAGCGAATCGCGAATACCAATATGCGTTTCCCACTCCGCGCGCAGCCGACCTTCGCAGACAAAGCCCAGTCGTTCGAGCAGGCCGATCGACGCGCCATTGTCGGGGTCGGTATCGGCGAATATCCGGCGGAGGTTCGCCGCGTCGAACCCGTAGTCGATCACCCGCGCCAGTGCCTCGCGTGCGATGCCCCGGCCCCACTGCTCGCGACCGAGGATATAGCCGATCTCGGCCACCCCGGCCCGCCGTTCGCGCAGGATGACCCAGCCGAGCGCCGCGTCACCGTCCAGCGTGATAGCCCAGCAACGATGCCCGTTGTCGATGGCGCTGTTCCATCGAAGATATTCCTCGGATTCGGCCAGCGAGCCGTGCGGGCCACTCGACCACCATTGCATCACCCGGGAATCGGACAGCGCGCCGTGCAGCGCGGGCGCGTCGTCGGCGACGAGCTGGCGCAATCGCAACCGCCCGGTGGTCAGCGTCGGCGCTGTCATCGCCCTATTTCCCGGCCTTTTTCTTGCGCATCGCGTCGTGGAAGCGGTCCGCCCAGCCCGGTTTGACAAGCTGTTCGCCGCGCACCAGCCGTAGCTCGCCATCGGCCACGTCGATCGTCACCGCGCTGCCCGCCGCGACAATCGCATCGCGCCCGATCTTCACCGGCGCGACGAGCGCGCTGTTCGATCCGATGAAGGCATTTTCGCCAATCTCGGTGCGATATTTGAAATAGCCGTCATAATTGCAGGTGATCGTGCCCGCGCCGATGTTCGCGCCCGCGCCGACGCTCGCGTCACCAATGTAGCTGAGGTGGTTCGCCTTGGCGCCCTTGCCGAGCACGGCCTTTTTCACCTCGACGAAATTGCCGACCTTCGCCTTCTCTTCGAGCACCGCGCCGGGGCGCAGCCGCGCGAAGGGGCCGACCTCGCAGCCGGGGCCGATGCTTGCCCCCTCGATATGGCTGAACGCGCGAATCGTCGCGCCGTCGGCGACGGTGACGCCGGGGCCGAAGACGACATTGGGCTCGACCGTTACATCGCGGCCGAGCTGCGTGTCCCACGAAAACCACACCGTTTCCGGCGCCTTCAGCGTCGCGCCGTCGGCCATCGCCTCTTCGCGCTTGAACGCCTGCCACTGCGCGTCGGCGGCGGCGAGTTCGGCGCGGCTGTTGATCCCGCCCACCTCGGCCGGTTCGGCGTGCGTCACCGCACAGTGGCGCCCGTCGGCGTTCGCGATATTGACGATGTCGACGAGGTAGAATTCCTTGGCGGCATTGTCGTCGGTGACGCGCGCGAGCAGCGCGAACAGGTCGCGCGCCTTCGCCGCCATCAGCCCCGAATTGCACAGCCGCACCGCGCGCTCGGCTTCGCTCGCATCCTTGTGCTCGACCATTTTGACGACGCGGTCGCCGTCAGCGATCACACGCCCATATTGCAGCGGATCGTCGGGCTCGAACGCCAGCACCACCGCGGCGGGCGCATCGTCGGCGTCGAGCCGTTCGACCATCGCGCGCATCGTCGCGGTTCGCACGAAGGGCACGTCGCCATAGAGAATCAGCACATTGCCGTCGAACCCGGCGAGCGCCGCCTCGGCCTGCTGCACCGCATGGCCGGTGCCGAGCTGCGGCTCCTGCACCGCAAGTTCCGCGCTCCCCGCCAGCGCCGCCTCGAGCTGCTCGGCCCTGTCTCCGACGATGACGACCTTCTTCGCGGGGGCGAGCGCGTCGACGCTGTCCATCAGGTGCATCAGCATCGGCCGCCCCGCGATCGGGTGCAGCACCTTGTGCAGGTCGGACTTCATGCGGGTGCCCTTGCCCGCGGCAAGGATGATGGCGGCGATCGGCGTAGTCATGCGCGCTGCCATGCCAGCAAATCATTGCGGTTTCCAGAGCCGCGCGCCATGCGGAGCGCCATGCACGATTTTCCCTTTCGCATCGTCGGCTTCGATCTCGACGGCACGGTCGTCGACACAGCGGGCGACATCACCGCCGCGCTCAACCACGCGCTCGCCCTCGCCGGGCGCGAGCCGCTTGCCGAGGCGCAGGTTCGGCCGATGATCGGCCTCGGCACCGCGCATCTGCTCGAACAGGGGCTGGTCGCAACCGGCGGCATTCCCGACGGCGGCGCCCGTCATCTCTATGACGAACTGCTCGCTTATTATGAGGCGCATATCGCGGTGCACAGTCGCCCCTTCCCCGGTCTGGTCGCTGCGCTCGACCGGCTCGACGCACTCGGAGTCCGCACCGCAGTGATGACCAACAAGCTCGAACATCTCGCCCGTCGCCTGCTCGAAGCGCTCGGGCTGGCCGACCGTATGGCGGCGATCGTCGGCGGCGACACGCTCCCCGGCCTTGCCAAGCCGTCGCCCGAACCGATCCGTGCGATGATCGAGCGCAGCGGTGGCGGACGGGCAGCATTTGTCGGCGATTCCATCTATGACGTCATGGCGGCGCGCGCTGCCGGGGCGACCAGCGTCGCGGTGTCCTTCGGCTTTCTCCATCAACCGGTCGAGGATCTGGGGGCGGACCATATCATCGGCCATTTCGACGAACTCGTCCCGCTTCTTGCTCGCCTCTAACGCTTCCGCCACTTGGTCCACAAATGCCGCGCGAGCATTGCGGGCGGCATCCGCAGCCAGTGCGAGCGGAGATAAAAGGCCTGCTGGAGCAGCCAGTTGCGCGACCGCCCCCAATCGTCGCGCGCGAGCAGGCGGCGACGGAACCATCCGTCGCCGGTAACGTGCCGGTCCCAGCCCGGTGGCAGCTCCGCTCCGTAAATGTCGCGCGCGAGCCGCGCCGCGCGGTCGACGGTCGCGCGCAGCCCGTGCAGTTCGGCGCGGCCATCGAGCTTGCCCCAGAAATGCGCGTCCGCCGCCGCGAAATCGCGCGTCAGGCAATGAAAGTCCCAAAGATTGCGGAGGCCGCCTTGCAGGTCGCCGTCGGCGATCAGGTGCGCGGCGCAGTGGCACGCCATATCGGCGGGGCTCAGCACCGCAAAGCCATCATGGCTCCGCACCGCATCGCTTACCATCGCGAGCGCATCGGGCGTAGTCCGGTGGGTGCGCGGCAGGATCGTGTGGTGCACGTCGATCATCCGGTCACGCGTCTTGTGGATGAGCGGCGGCAGTTCGTGCATATATTCGCGGTAATAATGATCGTCATAGGGGTCGGACTTCACCCATTCCCAACCCGCGTTCAGAAGGGCATTTTCGGCGCGCCGCACGTCGGGCGCGATGACGAGGATGTCGAGGTCGCCGATCTGTCGCCCTTCGCTGCACGACAGCCCCGCCGCGGCATAGGCCGTGCCCTTCAGCAGCACGAATTCGATCCCCCGCGGCGCGAGCGCGCGCCGTGCCATTTCGGCCTCCCACAGCGCCTGTTGCTGCGCGGTCGCGGCGGCGGCGCGCTGGTCGGCAAACAGCGCGGCGACCGCAGGCGGCACCGTCGCATCGGCCAGCCGATGCGCGAGCGTCGCAAGCATCGCTTCGGCGCGCGCGGCGCTGATGACGCCGTCCCATTCGCCGCGCCCCAGCGTCGCTGCATCGCGGCGCCCGGCGAGCAGGTCGACGAGCGTATGCGCCGCACTCATCGAACCGCCTCCGCCCAAAGCCCCTCGACAAGCGCACGGCCCGACGCGCTGTCGGGATAGCTGACGGCAAAGGCCGGCGTCTCGCGCACCAGCCGCGCAAGCGTGGCGAAGCCCGCTTCGCCCAATGCGACATAGTTGGTCGACGCCTCGGTCAACCGGACAAACGCCTCGCCCTCGCCCATCGGCTCGACCGCCGCCGCACCGCCAAAGCGCGGGAAAAGGATCAGCGCGGGGCGCGCAGGTTCGTGCATCGCCGCAATCGCTTCGGCGCGCGGGATCAGGTGGCGGATATCGCCCTTTGGCGTACGCGCCAGCAGCGGGCCGAGCCGTTCGGGCGCGACGCGCTCCGCCACTTCGCCGATCGCCGCATTCTTCAGGCTGACCGCGCGCGGAAAGGCGAGCGCGTCGCCGCTTACCGGATCGACGAGCGTGAACTCGTCGCCCATCAGCCGCCATCCCTCCTCGCCGAGCAGCGCGGCGAGCGTCGATTTACCCGACCCCGACTCGCCCGACATGACGAGCGCACGGCCATCGCGCGCGACCGCGCTCGCGTGGAGCAGCAAATGCCGCCGCCACCCCAGCGCGACCTGCAAATTCATCCCCATTTCGGCGGCGAGCAACCCCATCGAAAGCGGCAGCGGCAGCGCGTCGGGAACGGTGAAGTCGCCGCCGATATGGACCGAGGGCCGCAGCCAGCGCCGCCACGGCCGCGCCGCAAACAACCGCACCGCCGCATCTGCGGGGCGCGCATCGTCGCGCGGATAGCCCGCATAAAGCCGCTCGATCGCGGCAATCGGCGCGCGCCAGTCGCTGCCGATGCGGAACTGGACCGGGCCGACGGCGATCCGCGTCGCATATCTCATGCGGCGGCGACCAGGCCGAGCGCGGCGAGTTCGTCGAGCCGCTCGGCGATGATCGACGCGGCGTCGCCCGCTCGCCCGATGTCGAAAGCGACCGACAGGCGCTCGGCAATCGCTGCCGCACTGCAAATGTCGTCGCCCATCGCATCCAATATCTGTGGGATCGGCGGCGCGACGACATGCGTCTGCATCGAGCGGCGGTCGAAAATCAGCGTCAATTCGCCCAGTGGCTCGACGCGCAGCGCAGCAGGCGGCGCCGCGCGATACAAGGGATCAGCCATAATCTTCGGCGGCAGCGGTCAGCTTCTGCAAAATCGCCATCAGGGCCGCGCGCTCGTCGGCGGTGATGTTCGATTCGAGCTGCGTCTCGCTCGCCAGCGCGGCGGGCACGATCGCGTCATAGAGCGACCGTCCCGTCTCGGTCAGATCAAGATGATGCGAGCGTGCGTCGGTTTCATGCGCCTGCCGCGCAATCAGCTTGCGGTCGGCGAGCGCCTTGGCGGCGCGATTGACCGTCACCTTGTCCATCCGTGTCGCTTCGACCAGCTCGCGCTGCGTCTTGGGCTGCCCTTCGCCAAGCACCGCCATCAGCCGCCATTCGGGTATCTTCAGGCCAAAGCGGTTCTGATATTCGGTGGCGATGCGTTCGGACAGCGCGTTGGACGCAATCGACAGGCGATAGGGCAGGAAATTATCGAGATTCAGTTTCTTCGCGGCCATCCGTCTTCAGTCCCCCTGTCGCCATCCCCGGCGCTGACATCCTATCGCCTGATTCGGGCGTGTGAAGCCTCAGAAGTCGAACCGCGCCCCGATCCATAGCGTTCGCGGCGTCGCCCGCTCGATGACGCCCGCCGACGAGATGCTTGCAGGCACCAGTTCGTCGAACAGATTCTCGCCGCGCGCCTCGACGCGGAATGCATCGCTCAGCGCGAACGACAGACCGGCATCGAGCGTCAGCGCGTCGCGCAGAACGAGCAACCCCAGATCGTCCTCATTCTGCTTGCCGATATAGCGCAGCGTCGCAAAGCCGCCCACCGGCCCCGCGTCGTCGCTGCGCAGCGACAGGCTCGCGCCATGTTTCGCGATTTGCGCGGGCCGCTGGCCGTCGAGCGCCGCGGCGACGCCCGACGCGTCGACCTTTGCATCGGTATAGCCCAAGGTCGCGCGCGCGATAACCGGTCCGACCCGCTGCTCGGCCGCGACTTCGACGCCCTTCGCGTCGATTGCGTCGAGATTCTGCCGCTGGCTATAGCTTGCGCCCGGTGCGACAAAGCCGACCCCCGGAAAATTGCCCGGGCCGAAGCCCAGCGTGACGTTGGCGATGGCATTGTCCAGCCGGTTTGCGAAGAGTGTGGCCGACAGCTTCGTTCCGCCGCTCTGCCAATCCGCGCCAATTTCGCCGCCCCAAAGCCGCTCGGGCTTCAGCGCCTCGTTCGCGGCGGTCGCATCGGGACCGACGCGAAAGGGGCGGTACAGCTCGTTGAGCGTCGGCAGGCGCCATCCACGATAGCCCGCCGCGCGCAGCGATACGGCTTCCGACGTCCAGCGCAGCCCGATCCGCCCGCTCGCTTCCCAACCGCTGCGCGGCGCAAAGCGCGCGTCGCTGATCGGCGCGCCGCCGATATTGGTTTCGCGGCGGAAACCCTCGCCGATCGACCAGCGGTCGACGCGACCGCTCGCGGTCAGCAGCACGCCCTCGCCCGCGCTGCCCGAAGTCCATTCGGCAAAGGCGCCGACGACATCGCTGCTCCCGCCCGCGCTGCGGTGCCGCCCGGGGACGAGGCCGGTGAAGAAATAATCTTCCTCGGTGCGTCCGACCGTCCGGCGCCAGTCGGCCCCGATCCGCAGCGGGTGATTGTCGGCAACCAGCGGACGCAACTCGACGCGCGCGCCGATACCCGTCGCGGGAATCCGCTGCATCAGCGCGGGGGCGACGCTGTTTCGGCCGGCGGAAACGCTCGCAAAACCCGTCTCGAAATCGCGCAGTTGGACATAGGCGAGCGCCGACCATTGCGCCGCGTCCGCCGGCTCGTGCAGGACACGCACGCTCGCATCGACGCCGTCGATCCGGCTCGCGCTGAAATCGACGCCGCGGTCGCGGCGGTCGGCAAAACCGCGCACGCTCGCCTCGACGCGGCTGTCGTCGCCCGCATCGAAGCGCAGCCGGAGGCCCGCGCCGCCCTGTTCATAGGGCGCCGCCCGGTCGGCAGCGCCGCGCTGCCCCGCGACGACCGGCACGAACCCGTCGCCGCGGCTGTAGCGCGCATCGAAAGCCACCTCGCCCGCACCGATCGGGCCGCCCGCCGAGAGCGACGCATCCCAGCCGTCGCGGCTGCCATAGGCGGCGCTGCCGCTCACGCCGTCCGCCATCGTCGAATGGAGCCCGATCGTCCCGGCGAGCGCTCCGGGGCCATCGGCGCCGCTGCCACCGCCGCGCGCGACGATGATTCCCCCGAGGTTGATCGCGTCATAGGCGCTCCACGCAACCCACCCGCCGAAAGGGTCCGCCTGCGGCACGCCATCCAATGTCACGAGCGCGCGGCTGGAGGCATTGCCCCCCAGCCCGCGCAGCGTCACCCCCTGGCTCGTCGGATGCGCGCTTCGCCCGTCCGAACGCCGAAACTGGACGATCCCCGCCTCATCGCGCAGCCGGTTCTCGATCCGCGCGCCAAGCCCGCGTTCGACATTCTGGAGCACAGCGATGGATTGGGCGGCATCCCCGTTCGATGGCGTAAGCGATCCCGACCCTGTAACGACAATTTCCTGCGCGGGGCGGCGAACGTGCCAGAAAATGATCTGCTCTTCGACCGCCCCCTCCTGAAGCGGTGGCTGCGCCATCGCCGCTGCCGGCAGCGCCAGCAGCGCGGCGCCCGTCAGCCAGCGGATCACGCCGACTTGACCGCGTCGGGGTGCGCCTTCTGGAACGGCTCCAGTTCCATGCACGCCGCGTCGATCGCGACGAGCCCCGGATAGGCGTCGAGCGGCACGTCGAAGCGCCGCGCATTGTACATTTGCGGGACAAGGCATGCGTCGGCGATCCCCGGCGCATCGCCGCCCAGATAGGTCCCCTCGCCCGCCATCGCCTCGAGCGCGTCGAACCCCTGCAGGATCCATTCGTGGATCCAGCGGTCCTTGGTCTGCTCGTTGAGGCCAAGGTCCTTGGTCAGATATTTGAGGATGCGCAGATTGTTGAGCGGGTGGATGTCGCACGCGACGACATAGGCCTGCGCGAGCGCGACGGCGCGCGGCATCGGTTCGTCGGGGATCAGCCGCGGTTCGGGATGGGCGCGGTCGAGCCAGTCGATGATCGCCAGGCTCTGGATGATCGGCTCGCCATCGGCGACGAGCATCGGCACGAAGCCTTGGGCGTTCTGCTCGAGATAGGCGTCGCTCTTCTGCTCCCCCGCGATCAGGCTGACCTCGACGCGCTCATAGGCAAGCCCCTTGAGGTTGAGCGCGATGCGGACGCGATAGCTCGCCGAGGAACGGAAATAATCGTGGAGGACGAGCGACGTCATTGGAACTGCCTTTCAGCGTCATCCCGGCGAACGCCGGGATCTCGACGGTGCATCAGGTCGCGGCGATGATATCCCGGCCTTCGCCGGGATCACGCATATGGAGGTGTCGGCAATCGTTCAACCCCGGCGATGGTCAATGCGCGCTTCGCGTCTCCATCCCCGCGATCCACTGCCGCAGCAGCGCCGCGCCCTCCTTGTGCACCGTCGCGCGTCCGACCTCGGGCATCGCGATTCCGGGATCGAGGCTTTCGAGACGATAGATGAGGAAGCTTGCCTCGGGGTGCCCCGGCGCAACCGCGAAATCCATGCCGCCGCTCCCGCGTCCCGCCGCGGTCGGTCGCTTCTCGATCCCGTAATTCACGCCGTCAGGGTCGTCGGTCCAGCGCAGGAACAGTCCGCTGTTCGACGCGCTCCCCTTTGGATTGTGGCAATGCGCGCAATTGACGTCGAGATAGGCGCGCGCCCGCTCGGCAACGCTGCCGCTCGCGGGATTGTCCCACGCGGGAAGCGCCGCCACTTGGCGCGACAGCCCCTCGATCCGCCCCGCGGCATTGGTGCGATAGGCCGCGCCGAACCGGATGTTCCGCAGCTTCGGCCCGATCGGCGCAATCGCGCCGTCCAGCGCGTGACATTCCTTGCACTGATTCTTGTTCGGCACCGCATAGCTGATGCTGCGCGTCGTCCCGTCGGGTTCGTCAAAGCTCACCGGGATACGCCGTCCGCCGATCGCCAGCGTCGCATCGCGCCCGTCCGCGTCCCAGACATAAGGGAGCGCGGTCCAGCCGTCGCTGCGATGGATCAGCAGCCGCGTCTCGACCGGCTTGCCGTCATTGGCATCGGCCCAGCCAAAGCTTTTGATCAGCACCGTTCCCACCGGAAACTGGACATTGCCGTCGGCATCGACCGTCGCCTTTGCGCCGGGCGGCATCCATATCCCGCGCGCCTTGTCGGCATAGTCGCTGAACAGCGGGGTATGGAGGTCATAGGGCAGCACCCCATCGGACAGTTCTGCGCCGCCGGCGCGGAACAAGCCGAATTCGGACAATTTGCGCGGCATCGCCGCTTCCTCGATCACCGTCTGGTTCGGCGACGGCGGCGGCAGCGCCATCGCCCCGCCCGCACAGACGAGCGCCGCGGCAATGGCTGCGGCGCCGAGCTTCATCGGATGCGCGCTTCCATGCTTTCGGGCAGGCGCACGCCGGGGAGCGCGGCGGGCGCGTCGCCGCTCAGGTCGGCGGGCGACGGCTTCGCATCGCTTTGCGGCATCGATACGTCGGGCAGGTTCAGCGACAGCACGCCGACCGCATCGTTGACCACCGCATCGCCCGCGCCGTCCCACAGCACCGGCGGGATCGATCCGCCCAGCGCCGCCGCAACCTCGGCGCCGCCCGGAAAGGCGGGGGCATAGCCCGCGCGGCCGTGAAGATTGTCGGCGACGACGATGGCCTTGGGCAGCGGTTGATACTTCGGGTCCTTATGCTCGTAGCGATAGCCGACGATCATCACATTGGCGGTGCCATTCTCGTCAAAGATATTGCCCGAAATTTCGACATTGCGGTTCGCCATCACCAGAACGCCGGTCCCTGCCGGCACGCTCGCCACGATATTGCCCTTGGGCGCGAAATTGGGCGTATTGTTGTCGCTGACGATATTGTCGAAGACGCGAACATTATGCCCGCCCTGCATCGGCAGGCTCGGCAGGTCGAACACCAGGATGCCGCCGGTATTCTTCGTCGCGATATTGTCGTGCACGTCGGCGTCGTAGCTGTTCTCTATCTCGATCCCCGCGACATTCTCGGTCGCGATCGAATCGCGCACGACGATATTCTTCGACTGGCCGACATAGATTCCCGCATCCGACGCCCCGCGCACGACAACGCGGTTGACCAGTACATCGGTGCTTTCGACGGGATAGATGCCATAGGCGCCGTTGGTTTCCTTGGGTCCAGCGGTCCATTCGACGCGCAGCTGGTGATAGACGATGCGGTCGGCGCCCTTCGACTTGATGCCGTCGCCCTTGGTGTTGAGCACGGCAAAATCGGTCAGGAACACATCGTCCGAGGTGACGAGCAGCCCCTCGCCCGCCCCCTGCTGTCCTGAAAAATCGAGGATCGAGCCATTCTGGTCGTCGATTCCCGCACCGCGCAGCGTGACGTTCGCAACATCGAGAGACAGCCCGTCGGTAAGCGTCCAGCGGCCGGGGGCGAGTTCGACGACATCGCCGGGCTCGGCAAGGATGAGCGCTTCCTGCAATTTCTCGTTGGCATCGACGCCGTCGGGCTCAACGCGGATCGTCTTGGCGGCGGCGGGGCTGAGCCCCAGCAATATGGCAGCGACAGGCAGCGCAATATATGCAGCGTGGCGGACTCGCATGTCTCTCTCCCCAATTTTTCAGCAGCATGCGGCAAGACATGGCGCTTGCCAAGTCTTGCTGACATCACTGTAGTTAAATCGGGATCGGGTCAGGGGGCGTCGCCGAGAATCCAGTCGATACCCGCCGCGACATGGATGCGCGTTGTGTCATAGATCGGCAGGATGTTGGCATCGGGATCGACGAGCATCACCAATTCGGTCGAGGCGAGGATGATTGCCTGAATATCCTGTTTGGCGATGTCGGTGATGAAGGTGCGCATCTCGCGCCGCGATGCTTCGCTGACCTTGCCCTGCATCAACTCGTCATAGATGATGCGGTCGATCGCCGTCGCCCGTGATGCGTCATAGGGGGCGAGCATCAGCCCGTGGCGGACGAGGCGCTGGCGGAACCAGGATTCGGTCATCACATTGTGCGTGCCGATGACCGCCGCCGCCTTGACGCGGTCGGCCTTCATTGCCTTGCCCGTTTCGTCGACGATGTGAATCAGCGGGATCGAAATCGCCGCGGACACCTCGTCCGCGACCTTGTGCATCGAATTGGCGGCGATCATCAGCGCGGTGGCGCCGCCGCCTTCCAGGCGCTTCGCCGTTTCGACCATCACTTCCTTCGCATGCGCCCATTGCTCCGGCGACGACAGCCGCGACAGGTCGCAATAGTTCAGGCTCTCCATCAGGATCGGCGCCGAGCAGGCGGTGCCGAGCCGCTTCTGCACCCCCTTGTTGAGATGCCGGTAATAAAGCTCGGTCGAAGCCCAGCTTATTCCCCCGATCAAACCGATTTTCCGCATAGGCCCCTTGATCCGAAAACACGTCGCCCCCGCGAAGGGCGTTCAGAGGCCAGTGACTCTGGACGCGACCGCAGGGGCAAACGCTTGTCAGCGGCCCCTGCCTTCGCAGGGGCGACGATTCTTGTCTAGTGCCCGCCGCTGCCCAGCGCCTTGACGATGTCGTCGGTCATCTTCTTGGCATCGCCCAGCAGCATCATCGTCTGATCCATGTAGAAGACATCATTGTCGACCCCGGCGTAGCCGACGCCGCCCATCGAACGCTTCACGAACAGGACCGTTTTGGCCTTTTCGACGTCGAGCACCGGCATGCCATAGATTGGCGAGGTCTTGTCGGTCTTTGCCGCCGGGTTGGTCACGTCGTTGGCACCGATGACAAAGGCGACGTCGCATTGTGCGAACTCGTTGTTGATATCTTCAAGCTCGAACACTTCGTCATAAGGAACGCTGGCCTCGGCAAGCAGGACGTTCATATGGCCAGGCATACGCCCCGCGACCGGATGAATCGCATATTTGACCGTCACACCTTCGGCTTTCAGCAGGTCGCCCATTTCGCGAAGCGCATGCTGCGCCTGGGCGACGGCCATCCCGTAGCCGGGAACGATAATGACCGTATCGGCCTGGCTCATCAGGAAAGCCGCGTCGTCGGCGCTGCCGGGTTTCCACGGGCGCTGTTCCTTGGCGCCGCCGGCGGCCGCCGAGGTATCGGCACCAAAGCCGCCCGCAATCACGCTGACGAAGCTGCGATTCATCGCGCGACACATGATGTACGACAGAATGGCGCCCGATGCCCCGACGAGTGCGCCGGTGATGATCATCGCGGTGTTGCCGAGCGTGAAGCCCATCGCCGCAGCGGCCCATCCCGAATAGCTGTTGAGCATCGACACGACGACCGGCATGTCGGCGCCGCCGATGGGAATGATCAGCAGGAAGCCGATGGTAAAGCTGAGCGCCGTAACCGTCCAGAACACCCACGGCGACTGGTCGAGCGTGAAATAGGCAATCAATCCAAGAATTGCTGCCAGCGTACCCAGGTTGATCAGGTGGCGCAGCGGCAGGATGATCGGCGCACCCGACATATTGCCGTTGAGTTTCAGGAAGGCGATGACCGACCCCGAAAAGGTGATCGCACCGATCGCAATGCCAAGCCCCATTTCGATCCGGCTGACGGTGAAAATCTGCCCCGACGGATCAGCGATGCCGAACGCGAGCGGATTCAAATACGCCGCCGCCGCAACCGCGACCGCGGCAAGACCCACGAGGCTGTGGAAGGCCGCGACGAGCTGCGGCATAGCGGTCATCGCAATGCGCCGTGCCATGACGAGCCCGATGACGCCGCCGACCGCGATTGCGCCCAGAACCTCGACCGGGTTGGCTAGTTCGTGCGTCAGCAGCGTCGTGACGACGGCAATCGCCATGCCCGCCATGCCGAAACGGTTGCCGCGGCGCGACGAGGCCGGCGACGACAGGCCGCGCAGCGCAAGAATGAAGCAGATCCCCGCGACCAGATAGGCCAGCGCTACCCACGGATTGATCGGTGCAAGTTCGTGCATGGTGAAAATTATTCCCCCTGACGTCATCCGGGCGAAGGCCGGGATCTCACCGCTGCGTCGAGCCGCGAAGTTGAGACCCCGGCCTGCGCCGGGGTGACGATTGATTTCAGAATTTTAGCGCTCTTTCTTTTTGTACATCGCCAGCATGCGCTCGGTCACGGCGAAGCCGCCGAAGATGTTGACGCTGGCCATGACGACCGCGGCAAGGCCGAGCCATTTCGACACCGGCGATCCCGCGGCTGCGCTGGCAATCAGCGCGCCGACGATAATCACCGACGAAATCGCATTGGTCACGCTCATCAGCGGCGTGTGCAGCGCCGGGGTGACCGACCAGACGACGAAATAGCCGACAAAACATGCCAGCACGAAAATCGAGAAAATGGCGATGAAATCCACGCGGCGCTCCCCTGTTGATTCCGCTTTGGCGAACCTATTGCCGCGCTCGGCGCGACCTGTCGACTCCTAAGCGGTCGAAAACGTAGCGACCCGCATTTCTCAAGGCGAAAAATGCGGGCCGTTCGTGTAATTTTATTTCGCGGAGTCGACCGGGCGGCTCATGTAGCCGGAATGAGCACGGCGTCGACTATGTGGACAACACCATTTTTCTGCGCGAGGTCAGCCTCGGTAATGGCGGCCTTGTTCCCGCTACCGCTTGTCAGAATATAGCTGGCGCCCGAACGGCGAATCCAAAGGTCGCGCCCGTCCAGCGTTTTCAGTTTTGCCGCCCCGTCGCCGGCGTCGACCAGCCGCTCCAGTTCCGCAGAATCGATCCTTCCGCGCACGACGTGATGGTTCAGTATCGCGTGCAACACTTGCTTTTGGGCCGGCAGCATCCACCCCTCGCGCGTAACGGGCGGAATTTGCACAAAGGCTGCGTCGGTCGGCGCGAACACCGTATATTCGCCGTCGCCGCCCAGCCGCTCGACAAGCCCCGCGGCTTGCAGCGTCCCGTGCAACATCTTGTGGTTGGGCGATCCCGCGATATTTTCGGCAATCGAGTTTGAAGCCGCCATCTTGCCGGAATCGACAACAGATTTATCGACCCCGACGTTCAGGCTTTCGGACGTCACGGGATCGGATTCGCCGGAGGCCGGTTTGTCCGAACAACCGGCAAGACAAATGCTGGCCGCCGCAAGGGCGACCAGCATATTGCAATTCGTCATTTGGACGCCCCGCGAAATCAGGACGCGGCGGCCGGCGCATCGGCCGAAGCCGGAGCCGCCTCGGTGGCGGGCGCAGCGGCCTCTGCCGGCGCCGCCGCAACGGGTTCCGGCTTCACAGGCTTCAGCTCGGGAAGCAGGAGGCCGTTCACCACATGAATGACGCCGTTCGACTGGTCGACGTCGGGCTGCGTGACATAGCCCGTGCTGCCCTGCGTGCCGTCGACCTTGATATTCCCCTGCACCTCGGTGAAGGTCAGCGTCTGACCTTCGACGGTGGTCAGCGTCGCCTTGCCACCGCCGGCTTCGATCTTGGCATAAAGATCTTCGGCCGTAATCTTGCCGGGCACGACGTGATAGGTAAGCACCTGTGCGAGCGCAGGCTTGTTGACCGGGTTCATCAGATAGTTCGTCATCGGCGGCACCGCGGCAAAGGCCTGGTCGGTGGGGGCGAACAGAGTGAAGGGTCCGGGCGCGCTCAGCGTCTGGGTCAGGCCCGCAGCGACGATGGCTTTGGCGAGCGTGTTATGTTCGGGCGACTTGGTTGCGTTCTGGACGATATTCCAGCTCTCCACCATGGCTTCCGCCGCAGCTTCGGCTTCGGCTACAGTGGACTCGGCATCAGCTGCAGCCGAGCTGGCGAGCGCCGCGGATGGTGTGGCAGCCATCGAAAAGGCAATCAGGGGAACAGCGAAAAACTTCGCACGCAACATCAAACATTCTCCGGTAATTGATAGGATGGGTATTCAGACCCCACCTACATCATAACCGATGAACCGCGCATGAAAAGGCCGAAATCGGCCATTTTTTCGATTAATTCTGTCCAACCAAGCGGTCGTGGACCACTTTTCCACCCTGGGTGAGCCGCACAGCGTTCCCGATTTCCTCATCGAGAATCGGCCTGCCCGCTTCCTTGTCCCAAAAGGCGGAAAGGAAGTTGAACAGGTTGCGGCTGAACAGCGCGCTCGTGTCGGCGGGCATCAACGCCGCGATATTTTTCGCGCCGATTACCGTCACGCCGTGGATCCGCTTCGTCTCCCCGGACACCGATCCTTCGACGTTCCCGCCGCTTTCGGCAGCCATGTCGACGATGACGCTACCGGTGCGCATCGTCGCCAGCTGCGCGTCCGAGATCAGCCGCGGCGCGGGTCGTCCCGGGATCAATGCGGTCGTGATGACGATATCTTGCTTGGCGATGTGCGCGGATACCAGTTCAGCCTGTGCTTTCTGGTATTCTTCGGACATTTCCGTGGCATAGCCACCGGCGCCCTCGCCTTCGATCCCCGCGACGCTTTCCACAAAGATCGGCTTGGCGCCGAGGCTGATGATCTGTTCCTTGGTCGCAGAGCGCACGTCGGTCGCGCTAACCTGAGCGCCGAGGCGGCGCGCGGTCGCGATGGCCTGAAGCCCGGCGACGCCGACGCCCATGATGAACGCCCTCGCTGCACTGACGGTGCCCGCTGCGGTCATCATCATCGGGAAAGCACGGCCATAGGCGTTGGCTGCCAGAAGCACCGCCTTGTAACCCGCAAGATTGGCCTGGCTCGACAATATATCCATCGATTGCGCACGCGTGATGCGCGGCATGAACTCCATTGCGAGCGCCTCGATCCCGAGCCTGGCATATTCGTCAACGCGCGCACGTTCGCCAAAGGGGTTGAGACCGGCGGCGAGCCAAGCGCCGTCGGCAAAGCCGCTCAGATCCTTCGGGTCGGGTCCCTGGATGCCGAGGATGATATTCGCGCCTTTCAGGACATCGGCGCGACTGCCGACCTTTGCCCCGGCTGCGCTATAGTCGGAATCGGAAATCGACGCCTGCACGCCCGCCCCCGTTTCGACGGCAAGTTCGGCGCCCAGGCCGATGAATTTCTTGACGGTTTCGGGAGTCGCAGCAACGCGCGTCTCGCCGGCGGCGAGTTCTTTCAGAACGGCAATGCGCATATCGCCGGCCGCTCAGGAAGCGATGAGCAGGACGACGACCACCGTCGTGACGATCGTGATGATCGAGCCGACTTTCAGCAGGCTGATGAAACCCGAATAGGTTTCGTTCGCTGCCTTCATTTCCTGTTCCGCCATTGCCTTCATCCCCTTCGGCTGTCGACCGGGTCGCGATGCGCGCGCCCCAGAATCGCGTTTCGCGCCGGTCTTAGCCATGCAAACCCGCGCGCTCAATAGCGCGATTGGCTTGGCTGGCAACAAAGTTGCGCCCCCGCCGGATTTCGCTGCAGTCAAAAGCGCTTCGCCCTTAATCGCCCCTTTACCCATCGGTCCTATGGTCGGCGGCCATAGCGCAATTCCGGCAGGACCAGGCCGACGAGAGGGCAGAACGGGAACGATGGCGAGCACGCGCGACACGCGAACGGTAATGATTGTCGACAGCGAGCCGGCACAACAGCGCTTTCTGTCCGCGCTCGTGTCGCGCGGCGGCTGGCGCAGCATCGTTGCCGGCGACACCGACACCGCGCTGGCCAAGCTCGGCACGCAGGAAGGCATGGGGCTCGACGCCGTGCTCGTCGATCAGGGCACACCCGGCGTCGAGATCGCCGAATTCGTCTCGCAACTGCGGAGCTGGCGCCCCGCGCTGCCGCTCGTCGTGATCACGATGCGCAACGGGGTCGAGGTTGCGGTTGCGGCCATGCGCGCCGGTGCGACCGACTTTGTCCAGAAACCTATCGCCCCCGACCGCCTGCTCGGCGCGCTCGACCGGATCGTGAACAGCAGCGGTCCGCAGGGCGAACTTCGTCCGCTTACCGAAAAGCTCCGCGCTCCGCTGGGGTTCGAAGAGATCATCGGGTCGAGCCCCAATTTCCGCAGCGCGCTCGCCATCGCCGCCAAGGCGGCGCGCGCGCGCGTTCCGGTGATGATCAAGGGCAAGCCCGGCACCGGCAAGGAAGTGTTCGCACGCGCGATCCACGCGGCAAGCCCGCGGTCGCGCGGCGCGCTCGTGATGGTCGATTGTTCCGCAGTCTCCCCCGGCCTTATCGGATCGGGGCTGTTCGGGCATGAGCGCGGCGCCTTTCCGGGCGCCTTCGACCGCCAGATCGGGCGGCTCGTCCAGGCCGACGGCGGCAGCATCATCATCGACCATGTCGAATGCATCCCGCTCGAAACGCAGGCCAAGCTCGTCGAATTTCTGAACAGCGGCGAGGTGCAGATGATCGGCGGCACCATCCGCCAGACCGTCGATGTTCGCATCATCTCGACGAGTGCCAGCCCGCTCGACAAGCTGATCGAGGCGGGGCATTTCCGCGAAGATCTTTATTATGCGCTCACCGCGGCGCAGTTCACCCTGCCCTCGCTCAGCGAACGCCGCGGCGACGTCGGCCCGCTGGCGCGGCACCTGATCGATCGCATCGGCGGCTTGCCGGGAATGGGATCAATCGGCGTCACCGACGACGCGCTGCGCCTCCTCGCCTCCTACGCCTGGCCGGGCAATGTCCGCCAGTTGCAGGATGTGCTGTTTCGCGCAGCGGTCGCCAGCAAGACCGATGTGCTGACCAGCGCCGACTTCGGCGCCATCGACGCGGCACTCAGCGGCGGCACCGTCCCTGCGAGCGAAGGCAATATCGCGATCAACGGCGAAGCGATCGGCGTGACGCTCTACCTCCCCGACGGCAATCTGCGTCCGCTCGAGGAGATCGAGGCCGATGTCATCCGTCTTGCCATCGGCCATTATCGCGGCCGCATGAGCGAAGTCGCCCGCCGCCTCGGCATCGGCCGTTCGACGCTTTACCGCAAGTTGAGCGACCTCGGAATCGACACCGCCGCCTGATCCGAAGCAGCGTCGACTTGGCCGCGCCCTCCGCTTAAACCGCCGCAATGAGCAACCGATTCTCCGGCCGCCACGCGCTCGTAACGGGCCATGCCTCGGGCATCGGCGCGGCAACCGCAAAATTGCTCGCCGCAGAGGGCGCACGCATCACCGGCGTCGATCGCGCCGAAGGCCGCGACGTGACCGATCCCGCGATGTGGGACGCGTTGGCGCCGCAGCTTGCCGACATCGATTTCGCTATCGTCAACGCGGGCGTTTCGAGCGGCACGCCAATTGTCGATATCGACCTTGCCGACTGGCGCCGGACGCTGAGCGTCAACCTCGACGGCGCGATGCTGACGATGCGCGCAGCGATGCGCGCGATGATCGCGCACGGGCGCGGCGGGGCGATTGTGGTTACGGCGTCCATCTCGGGGATCAAGGCCGAGGCGGGGACCGCCGCCTATGGCGCCTCCAAGGCTGGCGTGATCCAGCTCGCCCGCATCGCCGCCAAGGAAGGCGCACCGCACGGCATCCGCGTCAACGCGATCGCGCCCGGCGGCGTCGACACGCCGATGTGGGACGGCGCAGACTTCTTCGCCGATATGGTGAGAGAGCTGGGGAGCCGCGACGCCGCGCTCGCGGCGATGGCGCGCGAAGCCACGCCGCTCGGCCGCTGGGCGAGCGCCGACGAAACGGCGCGCCAGATCGCCTTTCTGCTGTCGGACGATGCCGCGAGCATTACCGGCGCCGTGCTGACCGCCGACGGAGGCTATTCGCTCTAGCGGGTCAGGCGGCGGCGATCGCCTGTTCGATCTTCCGGGTATCGACGTTGGTCATCGTCTTGGCGATCTCGCCCACCAGGCGCTTTTCCAGCTCGCCATGATAATGCTCGCGCATCACGCCGAGCGTCAGCGGGTCGGCGATCACCAGCAGCTTGTCGATCTCGTTGGCCAGAACACGGCTGTTGAGCAGTTCGGCAACCCCGGCGGCATGGCCCCGTTCGTCGAGGTCGCGAACCTCGGGATTGGCGCCGCCGCGGTTGCTCGTCGATATGTCGGGCGTCGCCGGATCGACCAGGTTGATCAGCAGGGCATCGCCGTCGTTGCGGAACATGACGAAACGGTTGCCGTCGGCGACGGCGACGTGGGTGCCGTGGGGCAGGTGCATGAAATTCTCCTCGAAAGCCGGGCACCGCAATGGCGCCCTCCCCTTCAAAGACGCACGAACCGCCGTCGGGGTTTCAGACCGTCAACGCGGCATCGCGCATCCCGCGCCACAATCGCAGCGCTTGCCGCGTTTCCGGTACATCGTGGACGCGGACGATCTGCGCGCCGTGCGCCACCGCCTGATAGTGGAGCGCAACCGAGCCGCCGAGCCGGGCGTCGGCAGGCGCCTCATTGTCGAGCGCGCCGATCAGCCGTTTGCGGCTTGCGCCAAAAAGGACCGGGCAACCGAGCGTGTGGAAAAGCGCAAGTCCGTTCGTCAGCGCCAGATTGTCGGCGACGCCCTTGCCGAAACCGATGCCCGGATCGACGATGATTTTCGCGCGGTCGATCCCCGCGGCGACACAGGCCGCGACGCGGTCGGCGAGCATGTCGTACACGTCGAACAGCGGGTGACCATAAGCGCCGCCGCCCTCGTGCGGGTCGCTCTTCGCGCTCGGCGCGTGCATCAGCACGACCGCGCAGCCGGATTTTGCAACCACCTCGATCGCGCGCTCGTCATAGCGCAGCGCCGAAATATCGTTGACGATGTGTGCGCCCGCCGCGAGCGCCGCTTCCATCACCGCCGCCTTGCGCGTGTCGATCGACACCGCGACTCCGCCCTTGGCGAGCGCCGCAACGACGCCCTCGACGCGCGCGATCTCGTCGCCCTCCCACACCAGCGGCGCGCCGGGGCGCGTCGATTCACCGCCGACGTCGACGATCGCGGCGCCCGCGGTGGCCATCGCAAAGCCCGCGTCGGTGGCGGCCGCAGCGTCGACATGCTTGCCGCCGTCCGAAAAGCTGTCGGGCGTCGCATTGAGGATACTCATGATCTGCGGTTCGTTCAGCCGGACCGTCCGTTCGCCAAGCTGAAGCGTGCCGCGCGGACGGCCGACGGCGGCGCGTTGCGCCTGCGCCGCATCGGCGAGTGACACGGGCATCGCCGCGATCCAGTCGTCCAGCTCGGGAACCGCGACAACCGCCGATTTCACACCTTCGCCGTCGCGCAGGCTGACATGCCAGGCGGCGAACCAGACCATCGTGTCGGCGATCCGAAGACAGGCGTCGTCCAGTTCGTGCGGCCGGTCGACGAAGCAGGTCGGGCGCAGATAGAGCCGGGCGTCATCCGACGAAGAGCCGAGGCCGGGCTTGGTCAAAGGCTGGAACATGGCTCGTCCTCACTTCGTCGCCGCTGGCAACCTTGCTCTAGGCCGATGCCGCCTCCCACATTCGCGGGGGCGACGATCAAATCCCGCGCGGTGTCACGCCTCGTTCGCGAGCAGCCAGTCCTGCCGCACCGCGTCGATTACCCGCAGCTCCTTGCCGTCGTCGACGTGCCAGAATGTCCAGCCGTTGCAGCTCGGCGCGCCCTGCACACCTGCGCCGACCTTGTGGATCGAGCCCGCCGGCTGGCCGTCGCAATCGAGGCTGCCGTCGACGCGCACCACCGCCTTCCAGCGCCGCTTTGCATCGCTGAGCACCGAACCCGGTGCGATCATCCCGCATTCGACGAGCGTGCCGAACGCGACGCGCGTCGCCGCCTTCGGCGCCATCATCGTCTTGACCGTGCTTTCGTCGAGCGGCAGGGCCATCGCGATCCGCTCTTCGGCGGCGGCGATATAGCCGTCCTCGCGCTCGATACCGATAAAGTGGCGGCCAAGCCGCTTCGCCACCGCGCCCGTCGTTCCCGTCCCGAAAAAGGGGTCGAGGATGACGTCGCCGGGGTTCGAACAGGCAAGCAGCACGCGATAAAGCAGCGCTTCGGGCTTTTGCGTCGGGTGAACCTTGCTGCCGCCCTTCTTCAATCGCTCCTGCCCGCCGCAGATCGGGATCAGCCAGTCGGAGCGCATCTGAAGCTCGTCGTTCAGCGTCTTCATCGCGCGATAATTGAAGGTATAGCGCGACTTTTCGCCCATCGACGCCCAGATCAAAGTCTCATGCGCGTTGGTAAAGCGCGTGCCCTTGAAATTGGGCATCGGGTTCGCCTTGCGCCACACAATGTCGTTGAGGATCCAATAGCCCTGGTCCTGCAGCGCGGTGCCGACGCGGAAGATATTGTGATAGCTGCCGATCACCCAGATGCTGCCATTGGGTTTCAGGATGCGCTTTGCCTCGGCAAGCCATGCACGCGTGAAACGGTCGTAGGTCGCGAGGCTGTCGAACTTGTCCCAATCGTCGTCGACCGCATCGACCTGGCTGCCGTCGGGCCGGTGAAGGTCGCCGCCGAGCTGGAGATTATAGGGCGGATCGGCGAAAATCATGTCGACGCTCGCCGCCGGGAGCGAGCGCATCATCTCGATGCAATCGCCCTTGAGGATGCTGTCGAGCGGGAGCTCTACGGGCGTCGTTTTTGCCGCGCGCTGCTTCGCCGCGGGCGTCTTCACCCGTTCCATCACACCCATATCTGCACCCCGTTCTCGTTCGAAAGAAGGCCTTGATGAGTCCGGCAGAGTCCGCCGTCAAGCTCGGGATTCTAGGATTCAAGCCTCTCGAAATGGTTAACGGGACGAGAACGAAAGGAGTCTGCCACGACATATGGAGTCGCGAGCGACGCGCGGACTCAACCACTGGTGGTGTGGCCGCGAAGACTCACCCGTCAAAAAAAATCCCTCTTTCCCCTGCGGGAAAGGAATGGCGGCTAAATCCCCGGATCGACGCCCGTCAGCTCGACCGACCGCTCCCACAGCTCGCGCCCCAGCGCCGGATCGCGCGCCGCGCGCGTCGCGCGCGCCGGACCCGAACGGCCCGTAACCTCGCCAATCCCCTGCGGCCCCAGATAATCGCCGCCCTGCACATTCGCGCCCGTCGCCGCCTGCAAGGTCGGCCACGCGCCCTGCGCCGGACTGTTGAAAAAAGGCGCCGCGAGCGGGCTCAGGAAACGCAGCGGCAACGGCATGTGCCGGGTCAGTTCGGTCAGCGCGACGCCGGGATGGCACCCGATCGCCTGCGTCGCGCGCCCTGCCGCGCTCAGCCTTCGGTCGAGCTCGAACATATGGACGAGGTTCGCGAGCTTGCTCATCTGGTAACGCGACCAGATGTGGTAGCTGCGCGTCGCGGCAAGGTCGCTGAAATCAAGCTCGCCGCTGCGATGCGCGAGGCTCGCGGTTATGACGATGCGGTCGTCGACATGGGGGTGCACCAACCCGGTGAAGGCAAAGGTGCCGAGGTGATTGACCCCGAACTGCAGCTCATAGCCCTGCCGCGTCAGCGTGCGCGGCGGAACCATCACGCCGGCATTGTTGACCAGCACGTCGACGCGCGGACCCGCGCGCACTTCGGCCGCCGCTTCCCGCATCTGATCAAGGTCGGCAAGGTCGAGCCGCAGGAAGGAAAGCGACGCCTTGGGGACGTCGACGGCAATCCGCGCCATCGCGTCGCGCGCGCGGCTTTCGTCGCGGCAGGCAAGCACCACGTCGCCGCCGCGCGCCGCCAATATCTTTGCCGTTTCGAAACCCAATCCCGCGTTTGCGCCGGTAACGACAAAGCGCCGTCCGGTCTGCGTGCCGACATCGTCGGCCGTGAATCCGTCGCGCATCGCCCTCTCCCGACAGTCAGACCAGTTGCATTTGTGCGACCGGGGCAAAGCTGGTCCGATGAAGCGGCGTCGGCCCATATTGGCGCAGCGCCGCGAGATGCTCCGCCGTGCCATAGCCCATGTTGCGCTCCCAGCCAAAAGCGGGATAGTCGCGCGCCGCCGCGACCATCATTCGGTCGCGATGTTCCTTGGCAACGATACTCGCCGCCGAAATGCACGGATGGAGCGCGTCGCCGCCGACGACCGCACGCGCGCGGTAGCGCCAGCGCGGCAGCCGGTTGCCATCGACGAGTATCTCGTGCGGGTCGCACGCGAGCGCCTCGACCGCGCGTGTCATCGCGAGGAAGGTCGCCTGCAAGATATTGACCGCGTCGATCTCCTCGACGCTCGCCACTCCGACCGCCCAGCGGCAATGCGCCTTGATCAGCGCCTCCAGCTCGGCGCGGCGGCGCGGCGTCAATTTCTTGCTGTCGTCGAGCCCGACGATCCCCTCCTCGCACAATATCACCGCTGCCGCGACGACCGGACCCGCAAGCGGCCCCCGCCCCGCCTCGTCGACGCCGACGATCATATTCTCCCCTCCCCTTCAAGGGAGTGGCAGCCAGCCTTGCGCGCTTGCGCGCCAATCGCAGTGGAGTGGACAATTGAGGGCGTCAGAAACTGCGGCAACCGCGCCCGCCCCCTCCGGCAAGCGGGACGGGAGCTCACACCCGCCACGGCGGAAACCTCCGATATTCGCTCGCCTGATACAGGCACAGGCGGTTGCCTGCGGGATCGGTCAGCCGCGCCTCGCGCCAGCCCCAATCCTCGTCGCGCGGCATCTGGTCGAAACGCACCCCGCGCCGCGCGAGATAGGCGACCCACGCATCGAGCGCCCCGCTTTCCAGATAGGTCGCAGCATCGCCCGCTTCGCCATCGCCGACATGCACCGACAGCGTCACCCCGTTCGCCGCCTCGAACCGGGCGTAACCATTGTCCGGGCTGTCGACGATCTGCGTCAGCCCCAACTGCTTGTAGAAGGCGACCGACGCCGCATAATCGCGCGCGGGCAAGGTGATCTGGTTGAGCGCGGGGCCGGTGAACAGCCCGTCGTTGCGCACCGTCTGCTGCCCCATCGGCCCATGCCCCGCACCCAGCCCCGGCGCGTCAAGCAACGCCAGCCGCACGAAATCGCGCGCGCGCGCCACGGCCGGTTCGAGCGGCATGCCCTGCGCCAGCCCGGTCGCGATCGCGCTCGCGAGCGTGCAGCCGGTGCCGTGCGTATGCGGCGTGTCGATCCGCGGCGCCTCCCACCGCGCGACCTCACCCTCTTCTGCGTCGAGCAGCCGGTCGGTGACGGTCTCGCCCTCGCCATGCCCGCCCTTGACGAGCAGCGCGCAGCCCTGCGCGAGCACCGCCGCCTCGCCACCGAGCGCGGCGAGTTCGGGCAGGTTGGGCGTGACGACGCGCGCGCGCCGCATCAGCGCCTCGAACGCCGCGATGGTATCGGCATCGGCGAGCACCGACCCGCTCGTCGCGACCATGACCGGATCGAAGACGACCGCGACATCGGCGAGATCGGCGCGCGCAAGCCGCTCGGCGACGGCAGAGGCCGTTGCAGCGCTGCCGATCATCCCGATCTTCACCGCATCGACGCCGATGTCGTCCGCGACGCTGTCGATCTGCGCGAGCACCATGTCGGTCGGCACCGCATGGACCGCCTGGACGCCCTGCGTGTTCTGTGCGGTGATTGCGGTAACGGCGGTCATCGCATGGCCGCCAAGCATCGTGACGGTCTTGATGTCGGCCTGGATGCCCGCGCCGCCGCCGCTGTCCGACCCCGCGATGATCAGGACGCGCGCGGTCACCGAAACCCTCCGTCGCCCTCGCGCGGGCGGAGGGCGCTGTCGGTCGAACGCGATCTTTGGCCGACCGCGGCCCCCGCCTGCGCGGAGGCGACGGTCATGTTCGATTGCACGGCCTAACCCCGCGCCCCCGGATGCCGCCGTTCGGTCGATGCGGGAAACTTGGCGAGCGCCGGCCCCTCGCGCAGCGGCCGGTCGAGCAGGTCGCCGCCGCAATTGGGGCAGCGTTCGTCGAGCTTGTCGGCGCAATCGGCGCAAAAGGTGCACTCGAACGAACAGATAAACGCGCCGTGGATGTTGGCGGGCAAGTCGCGTCCGCAGCGTTCGCAATCGGGTCGCATTTCCAGCATATTCAATCTCCTGCCGCGACGCGCACCGCGTCGCAAATCATATCGACAATCTGTTCGACCTGCCCCGCGTCGTCGCCCTCGGCCATCACGCGGATCACCGGCTCGGTGCCCGAGGCGCGGATAACGAGGCGGCCGCGGCCGTCAAGCGATGCTTCGCCGTCGGCGATCGCCGCCTTCACATTGGCGTGGTCGAGCGGCTTGCCGCCGCCGAAGCGCACATTCTTGAGCAATTGCGGCACGGGGTCAAAGAGGTGCAACAGATCGCTCGCGGGCTTGTCGGCGCGGACCAGTTCGGCGAGCACCTGCAACGCCGCGAGCGTGCCGTCGCCCGTCGTCGCATGGTCCGACAGGATCATATGCCCCGACTGCTCGCCGCCGACGTTGAAACCGCCGATCTTCATCCGTTCGAGCACATAGCGGTCGCCGACCTTCGTGCGCTCGAGCCGCAGCCCCTCGCTTTCGAGGAAGCGTTCGAGCCCCAGGTTCGACATCACCGTCGCGACGACCCCGCCGCCCTTCAGCCGCTCCTGCCGCGCCCAGCTCGCGCCGATAAGCGCCATGATCTGGTCGCCGTCGACGATTTTTCCCTTTTCATCGACGACGATCAGCCGGTCGGCATCGCCGTCGAGCGCGATGCCGATGTCGGCGCCGCTCGCGACGACCGTTTCCTGCAACAAGGCGGGTGCGGTCGATCCGCAACGGTCGTTGATATTGGTGCCATTGGGCTCGATCCCGATCGCGACCACATCGGCGCCAAGCTCCCAGAACACCGTCGGTGCGCTGTTGTATGCCGCGCCATTGGCGCAATCGAGCACGATCTTCAGCCCGTCGAGCCGCACCGATTGCGGCAGGCTCTGCTTGACCGCATGGATATAGCGTCCGCGCGCATCCTCGATCCGCTTGGCGCGCCCGATATGCGCCGGGTCGGCGCGCGGCGGTTCACCGTCGAGCAGCCGCTCGATCTGCATCTCGTCCTCGTCCGACAGCTTGTATCCGTCGGGGCCGAACAGCTTGATGCCATTGTCCTGATAGGGATTGTGACTTGCCGAAATCATCACGCCCAGATCGGCGCGCATCGAATGGGTGAGCATCGCGACCGCCGGGGTCGGCATCGGGCCGACCTGCACCACGTCCATGCCAACGCTGGTGAAACCGGCGACGAGCGCGTTTTCGAGCATATAGCCCGAAAGCCGCGTGTCCTTGCCGATCACGACGCGGTGCTTGTGATCGCCGCGCAGGAAGTGCGCCCCCGCCGCCATCCCGACGCGCATCGCGACCTCGGCGGTCATCGGGACCTGATTCGTCAGCCCGCGAATCCCGTCGGTTCCGAAAAACTTGCGCATTGCGCGACCGCTCCTTACGCCCTCGAAAATGAACCGAACATATGATCGTCGCCATCGCCCGCCCTGTCCCCGACTAGGATTGCCATCCTCGATTGGCAAGGCCGACGGCGCATGAGATCGGCTCTCTTTATCGTCGGCGCGTTGCTCGCCGGAATCATTCTGGGAGCGCTGGCGGGAGGATTCGCGCCGGGATTTGCAACGGGTTCCGCCGGAATATTAAAGCCGATCGGCGGCCTCTGGCTGTCGGCGCTCCAGATGACGATCATCCCGCTGATCGTCGCGCTGCTCTTTACCGGAATCAACGCGGCATCCAGCGCGGCGCGCGCCGGGCGCGTCGCCGCGCGATCGGTCCTTACCTTCATCGTCATCCTCTGGTGCTCCGCCATTTTTGCGGCCTTCGCAATGCCACTGCTGCTCGAAGCCTTTCCGGTGCCAGAGGCCGCCGCAGCAGCGCTGCGCGCGGCGGCGGGTGAGCAAGCCATACCCGGCGAAGTGCCCGGCTTCGCCGATTTCCTCGCGTCGCTCATTCCCACCAACCCGGTCGCGGCGGCGGCGAATGACGCGATCCTGCCGCTCATCATCTTCACCACCGTTTTTGCCTTCGCCAACACGCGGCTTTCCGAAGAGCGCCGCGCGCCGCTCAACGCCTTTTTCGCCAGCCTCGGCGATGCGATGCTGGTTGTGATCGGCTGGGTGCTGCTGCTCGCGCCCATCGGGGTCTTCGCGCTTGGCTATGCCGTGGCGGTCGAGACGGGTTTCGCCGCGCTCGGCGGGCTTGCCCATTATGTCGCGACCGTGTCGGCGATCGGCGTGATCGAAACCATCGTCGCGCTGTTGTTCGGCATCTGGCTCGCGCGCGGGGCGCCGACCGGCTTCGTCCGCGCGATCCTGCCGTCGCAGGCCGTCGCCGTTTCGACGCAAAGCTCGCTCGCGTCGCTTCCCGCAATGCTCAAATCGGCAGAGGCTATCGGCGTCCCCGCCGAGCGCGCCGACGTCACCCTGCCGCTCGCGGTCGCGCTCTTCCGTTTCACCGGCCCCGCGATGAACCTCGCGGTCGCCATCTATGTCGCGCATCTGTTCGGCATCGAACTGACGCTGCCGGTGCTCGCGGTCGGTGTCGCCGTCGCCGCGACGACGACGCTTGCCTCGGTCAGCCTGCCCGGTACAATCAGCTTCATCACTGCCATCGCGCCGATTGCCGCGGCGATGGGCGTCCCGATCGCGCCGCTCGCGATCCTCGTCGCGGTCGAGCAACTGCCCGACATCTGGCGCACGGTCGGCAACGTCACGATGGACGTCGCGGTCACCAAGGCGGTCAGCCGCGGCATCAACGAAAAGGATGCGACGCCATGAAATATCGCGAACTCGGCCAGGGCCTCAAAGTCTCCGCGATCGGCATCGGCTGCATGCCGATGATCAAGGGCGGCAACATCCTCTATGGCGAAGCCGCCGATCTGGACGAATCGACGCGCACCATCCACCGCGCGATCGAGATGGGGGTGACATTCTTCGACACCGCGCAAATCTATGGCCCGTTCAGCAACGAGGAACTGCTTGGGCAAGCGATCCGCGGCAAGCGCGACGGGCTGGTCATCGCGACCAAATTCGGCTTCAAGTTCGACGGCAAGCAGATCACCGGCGTCGACGGTTCGCCCGAAAATGCGCGCCAGAGCTGCGAAGGCTCGCTCCAGCGGCTCGGTATCGACACGATCGACCTCTTCTACCAGCACCGCGTCGACCCATCGATCCCGATCGAAGACGTCGTCGGCGGCATGATGCGGCTCGTCGAGGAAGGCAAGGTCCGCCACATCGCGCTGTCCGAGGCCGGTCCCGAAACGCTCCGCCGCGCTGCCAAGGCCGCGCCGATTGCCGCGCTGCAAAGCGAATATTCGATCTGGGAGCGCGACGTGGAGGACGAGATCCTCCCCGTCTGCCGCGAATTCGGCATCGGCTTCGTCCCCTATTCGCCGCTCGGCCGCGGCTTCCTCGCGGGCGCGGTGCGCAGCCGCGACGAGCTTCCCGAGCACGACTGGCGCCGCAACGACCCGCGCTATTCGGACGAGAATCTGCCCGCCAACCTGCGCATCGTCGACGCGATCGGCGCGGTCGCCGACCGCCACGGCGTATCGAAGGCACAGGTCGCGCTCGCCTGGCTGCTCGCGCAGGGTGACGACATCGTCCCCATCCCCGGCACCAAGCGCCGCGCGACGATGGAAGACAGCGTCGGCGCCGCCGACCTCACCCTTTCCGCCGATGATCTCGCCGCCATCGACGCCGCCGCTCCCAGGGGCGCAACGAGCGGCCCGCGCTACGGCGAACAGGGCATGCGGATGGTGCGGTTGTAGCGTTCCGAATGGCGATGGTGGGTTAGCGAGCGGTTGCAGACAGTTGGAGGCGGGCGCTATTCCATGTCCGGCTGCCGCCAGCCCCTGCCGCTAGCAAAGTCATTCACTACACCCATGCTGTATAAATAAGCGAGGCCCACAGGGATTATCCACCAGCCATCCGCAGTGTCCCCTGTCCCGGCTTCCACGAAGAAACGAATGAGAAGTACGGCCCCTGTTATTAGCCCGGTGATGACGGTCATCAAGATTGTCAGGTGTAACCCTCCAATTAGCCTTCGCTTTATTTCGCCCACCACGCCTCCTCCTTTTTTGCCGCCGCCGCACTTCGTGGATCGTCGCAAACTAGCCAATCAAACGGCGGCTCCGCGCCCCCAACCATACCCAACAGAGGGCGCCCGCCTTCACCCCAACCAGCGCCAAATCCCCGCAGTCATATAGCCCAGCGCGCCGTGCCCCCATGTCGCGACCAGCCACAGCGCGATGCCGCCGAACAGCGCGCGGTCGCGCGGGATCGTGTCGCCCCACGGCGTCTGCCCGCTCACCTGCCGCGCGAAGGGAACGAAGCTCGTCCGCGCCGCCCAGTGGCGCCACGCGTCGCCCATCAGCCGCGCCTTCTTGACGTCCTGCCCCGCCGACCCGACGAGCGCGAGGAAGGCGATCGTCGCCGACAGCACGATCTGCGCCGCGGTCGGCACGACGAGCACATGCGCCAGGGCCCACAGCGCGAAGCTCCACATCATCGGGTGCCGCGTCACCGCATAGACGCCGCGCGGCGCGCCCTGCGCGGTCAGCGCGGCGGCGGGACTCGGCAGCGCGGGATTGCCGACGAGCGACCCCGCGAAAAGGATGCTCGCGAACAGCACGATCAGCGTCGCGAACGCCCACAGCGGATCGCCCACCGCCCACAGCGGCGGTTCGGCGGGCATCCCGCGCCACGCCTGGACCAGCATGATGAAGGTCGCAAGCGCGACGACCGAATAGACGATCTGGAACCCCCGCTCGCCCAGCCGGTCGGCGAGCGGCGCGCGCAGCGGGTGCGAAAGCACCAGGTGCGAGCCGACGAACAGCACGCAGGTCGTGATCAGCAGCGACATCGGTTGCACGGAAGTCTCCTCCTCTCCCTTTCCCCGGTGCCGCGCTGGTCAGTCGCGGCGCTTAACGATCATAGGCCTTGGGCAATGCGCCTTCCTGCGGGTTGGCGTAGCGGTCGCGGAGGCGATCCTGCCGCGTCGTCAGCGACTGCGCCTTGCCGTCGATCCACACCGCAACCGGGCGGCTCCCCAACTCGAGCGGGTCGTCGTTCCATATCACGACATCGCCAGCGCGGCCGGGACGCAGCGACCCGATGCTCGCTTCCATCCCGACGGCGCGTGCGGGCGCGCTGGAGATCGACGCAAAGGCTTCGTCCCAGCTCAGACCGCTCGCGCCCGGAACGCGCGCCAACCCCACGAGATTTCCAGCATATTGCGTAGCATAACCCATTTTGTGCGCGTCGTCGTCGTCGAATACGCCGACCGATACATCGACCCCGGCATCCTTCAGGCGTCCGGCGTTCGATTGCGTCGCCGCGAGCCGCTCGAAACTGTCGGGCAGGTCGCTCAGCGGCGACAGGATCACCGGCACTTTCGCTGCGGCAATATCGGGCGCGACGAGCCAGCCGTCGGTCGCGCCGACGAGCACCAGCTTGATCGCCGAAAACTCGCCTTTCAGCTTGAGCACGTTCAAAATGTCCGACGCGCGGTCGACGCGCACGAACAGCGGCGTCGTGCCGTCGATCACGCGCACCAGCGCCTCGGCATCGGCGCGCTGGAGCAGCGCATCATTGCCCCATTCGGCGAGCGCCGCCGGATTGCGGGCATAGCTGCGCGCGGCGAGCAATTGTTCGCGGAACAACAGGAAGGTCGCGGCGCGGCTGCCGCCCGCCTTGCTCGATCCCGCCTCGCCGAACGCGACGAACTGCAACGCGCGCGCGCGCGTCACCATGTCGTTGTCGTCGCCCAGGTCGACGACCGCACCCTGCCCGGCAAAAAGACTGCTGCTCGACCCCGGCGCGACGATCGCGCGCGTCACGCCGCCGGCGCGGTTCACCGCAACGGGCGAGCCCATCGGATTGAGCGCGGGCGCGATGTCGAGCCCCGCCGAAAAGCGCGAGCGCGTCGCCGAACGGTCGTTGGTCCCGCTCACCGCGTCGACCTCGACCAGCCCGACGCGGCTGAACGCCGCGACCAGCCCCGGCGTCACCCAGCGCCCTTCGGCATCGACGCGCTCGACCCCTGCGGGAACGGCAACGCCCGCCCCCGCCGCGACGACCTTGCCGCCGCGCACGACGACGGTGCCGCCCTCGACCGGCGCGCTGCCGTCGCCGATGACCAGCCGTGCATTGGTGATGGCGATGTCTTGCGCCGCGGCGGGGGCAGCGGCGGCCATCAACGCCACCAAGGCGCCCCCCAAGCCCGCTCGTGTCGAGCGAAGTCGAGAAACCCCGAAGGCACGCACGAACGACAGGCATCTCGACTTCGCGCGATGCGAACGGACAAGGGATTTCGTGAAAAGAGCGTTCATTTCACGTCTCCCTCGCCGGGCTGGCCCAGCTCGAAATCGCTCACCGGTCGCCGTTTCGGATCGTTCGCATCATACATCAGCGCGCCGTCGATCCACACCTTTTCGGGGCGCGTATAGGCGCTGAACGGGTTGCCGTTCCACAGCACGACGTCGGCCATCTTGCCGGGCTTCAGGCTGCCCGTCCGGTCGGCAATGCCCAGCGCCTTGGCGGGATTGTACGACACCCATGTCCACGCCTGCGCGTCGCTGATGTCGATGCCCATCCGGCGTCCGGCCTTCAGCGCCTTTGCCGCTTCCTGGTTGAGCCGCTGGATCTGGTTCGCATCGTCCGAATGGATGATCGCGCACGCGCCGGCGCGCTCGACGAGCGGCACATTCTCGTTCACGCCGTCATAGGATTCCATCTTGAAACCCCACCAGTCGGCCCACATCGCCGAACAAATGCCCTCTTTCGCGAGCAGGTCGGCGATCTTGTAGCTTTCGACGGCGTGGTGGAATGTCGACACCTTATAGCCGAACTCCTTCGCCATATCGATCACCAGCGCCATTTCGTCGGCGCGGTAGCAATGGTTGTGGACCAGGATTTCGCCCGCGAGCACGCCGACGAGCGTTTCCATCGCGAGGTCGCGGTCGGCCTTGCCCTCGTCCATCTTTTTCTTGTGCGCGGCGGCCTTCGCCCAGGTCTGGCGATTGACCGCGAAATTGCCCATGCGCGTCGAGGGCATGCGCCCCTTGCCGCCATAGACGCGCTTCGGATTTTCGCCGCACGCCATTTTGAGGCCATAGGGCGCGCCGGGGAATTTCATTCCCTGCACCGTGCGCGCGGGCACATTCTTCAGCGTGATCGAACGCCCGCCCATCAGGTTCGCGCTTCCCGGCAGGATCTGCAGGCTCGTCACGCCGCCATTGGCGAGCGCGCGGCTGAAACCGGGATCCTGCGGCCAGACGCTATGTTCGGACCAGACTTCGGGCGTCGTCGGCGAGGTCGCCTCATTGCCGTCCGAATGGGCATCGACGCTTGGCGAAGGATAATCGCCGAGGTGGCTGTGGATGTCGATGACGCCGGGGGTCAGATATTTGCCGCGCCCGTCGATCGCTGCCGCTCCGGCGGGCACCGCAAGGTCCGCGCCGCCGACCGCTTCGACCTTGCCGTCTGCCATCACGATGACGCCGTCGTCGATCCGCCCGCCCTCGCCGTCAAAGATGGTGACGCCGCGTACGACGGTCGTCTGCGACGGATAGGGCCGATAGGTCGACGGATAGGGGTTCTTGTCGAATTTCGCCGATTTCTCGGCCGAAGCCGCGGGCTTGTCCCCCGCCGACTTCGCCTCGCCGCCCGTCGCCGCGCATCCCGCAAAGCCGAGCGAAACCGCCGCCAGCAAGCTGGCCTTCAACCTGGTGCGCATCGCTCAGGCTCCCTTGGATTCGGGATGCGTCCCTGCGGCCTGCGGCTCGCCAAGTTCGCCTTCGCCCGCGATGTGATCGGCGTCGCGCAGCGTGTCGAGGTGCATCCACCGCTTCACGATCGGCGACAGCGCGAGCACGACGACGCTGACGCCCAGCGTGATCCAGCCGATCTGGTCATAGATGGCGAGCGTCGCGTCCTTGGTCATCACCCCGTCATGCCCGCCGGTCGCCTCGCCGATCTTGCCCGCGACGAAGTTGCCCACCGCGGTCATGTAGAACCAGGCGCCCATGATCAGCGACGCCATGAACGACGGCGCGAGCCGGTTCATCGCCGACAGGCCCACCGGCGACAGGCAGAGCTCGCCGGTCGTGTGGAGCAGATAGAGCAGGAAGACGAAGATCACCGGCGTCATCGCTTCCATCCCGACGCTTTTGGCGCCCCAGACAAAGACGAGGAAGCCGAGGCCGACCTGCGCGAGCGCCAGCGCGAACTTCGCGGGCGCCGAGGGTTCGAGCCCGCGCTTGCCGAGCCATTGCCACAGCATCGCGAAAAAGGGCGCGAACAGGATGATATAGATCGGGTTGATCGACTGGAACACCGACGCCGGAACGCCGCCAATGTCGACATAGCGGTCGGTATAAAGGTTGAAGCTGCCCCCGGCCTGCTCGAACAGGCCCCAGAAGAGCGGGTTGAGCGCGATCAGGAAAAGGATGGCAAAGATGCGCTCGCGCGGCTCCTTGTCGAGCTTGAGCGCCTGATAGAGCACCCAGCCGAGCAGCGAAAAGCCCGAGATGATGAGCAGCGTCTGGATGACATCCTGATACTGGACGAGGCCCCACATCACCGCAACGGCGGCAAGACCCGAGCCATAGACCGCCATCTCGGTGTTCCGCGAAAGCGGCGCGGGCGCTTCGCCGGCGCCGAGCAGGACCTTCTTGCCCAGAACGAACACGATCAGCCCGGCGATCATGCCGATGCCGGCGAGGCCGAAGCCATAGGCCCAGCCGATGCGCTGGCCGAGATAGCCGACGAGGATGGTGCCGAGCGCCGCGCCGACGTTAATCCCCATGTAGAAGATCGTATAGGCGGCGTCGCGGCGCATGTCGGTCAGGCGATAGAGCTGGCCGACCATCACCGAAATATTGGCCTTCAAGAAGCCCGAGCCGACGATGATGAGCGCCAGCGCGAGCCAGAAGACGTTGATCGTCGCGTCTTCCTGCCCCCCGACGCCCTCGAACGCCATGAACAGGTGGCCGAACGCCAGCAATATGCCGCCGAACAGCACCGCCTTGCGCTGTCCAAGATACCGGTCGGCCAGATAGCCGCCGAGCACCGGCGTGATGTACACCAGGCTGGTATAGGCGCCATAGATCAGGTTCGACTTGCCGTCCGAGAACAGCCAGTGCTGCGTCAGATAGAAAATCAGCAACGCGCGCATGCCGTAGTAGGAGAAACGCTCCCACATCTCGGCAAAGAAGAGCATGTAGAGGCCCTTGGGGTGGCCGGCGAACTCGGGTTTCTTGCTGCCCGCGATCAGTGCGCCGATACTCAGGAACACGCCGAGAACCACGAGCGCGATGACCGCGATCCAATCCCCCTCGTTCCAAAGAGCCATATCTTTCATGCCGTTGCGTCCCCTTGTCCCTTAATTCATTGCGCGGCACATGGCCGCGCGAAAGCGGCAACCTAGCGCGAAAATTGCGTATGGGAAGAATCTAATTGCGTTCGAAACCAACCCGCGTCGGCGCGCGGGGTTGCGTGGACGGCGCGAAGTCGCCAGATGCCCCGCTATGTTCAACGACAGCTCCACGCTCAAAAGCCACCTCGCGACGCGCCGCTCGGGCAAGGCGCGCGACATGATCGCCCCCGGTCCCGACGCCGCGCAGCTTCGCGACATCGTCGCGCTCGCGCTGCGCACGCCCGATCACGGCAAGCTCGCGCCGTGGCGGATCGTCACGGTGGCCGACGACCAGCGCGACGGATTCGCCGCGCTTCTCAAGGAGGCGTGGGTCGCCGACAACCCCGGCGCGGCGGGCATGGACCTGTCGGCGCTCGACCAGTTCGCGCACCAGGCCCCGACGCTGCTCGTGCTCCTCTCCACCCCCGACCGCAGCGCGAAAATCCCGCTCTGGGAACAACAGATGTCGGCGGGCGCGGTCGGCATGAACCTGCTCCACGCCGCGCATGCCCACGGCTTCGTCGGCAGCTGGCTTACCGGCTGGGCGGCCTATAGCCCCGCGGTCGCGGCTGCGTTCGGCGCGCGCGAGGGCGATGCGATCGTCGGATATTTCTTCATCGGCACCGCCGGACGCCCGCTCGACGAGCGGCCGCGCCCCGAATATGACGAGATTGTCCGCAGCTGGGACATTTAATTACGCGAGGACGCGCCACCGCGTAATCGGCGTCGTTTGACTGTGCTGCTGTCTTATGGCATTAAGGCGGCATGCTCGATCAGTCCAAGCCCGTCTATCAGCGTCTCCGCGACGTTATCGCCAGCGCCATTCTCGACGGACGCTACCGCGACGGTGACATGCTGCCCTCGGTCCGCACGCTCGCAGCCGAAGAGGGCGCGAACCCGCTGACCGTGGCAAAGGCCTATCAGACCTTCCAGGACGAAGGACTGGTGACGGTGAAGCGCGGCGTCGGCATGTTCGTGGCCGAAGGGGCAACCGACCGGCTGCGCGCGCTGATGCGCGAGGATTTCCTGACCAACGTCTGGCCCCCCGTCGCCGAGCAGATGCGGCGAATCGGCCTCGACGCCCGCACCCTTCTCGACCTCAGCGACGCCTGACCTCCACCGCCGCGATTACCGCCAGATCTGCGCCGCCTTGTCGCGCAGGTCGCTCGCCGCCTGCGCGGCGCCCTCCCGTTCGAGCAGGTCGGCGTAAAACTCCATGATCGCCGTGTTGAGCGGCTGGAGCCGATAGGCCCGGTCGATGAACGCCCGCGCGCGTGCGCGGTCGCCCTTTGCGGCATAGGCGCGCGCCAGTTCGCGCAGCACCACCGCGTCGCGGTCGCCGATTCGCCCGCGGACGCGCTGAAAATGCCATATCGCCGTGTCCCACTCGCCGCCGTCGATCGCGAGGTGCCCGGCGATGCGGTCGGCCGCGATGCTGGCGGGATCGCTACGGCCGAGCGCGCCGATGGCGGCGCGCGCTCCGGCAACATCGCCCCCGCGATAGAGCGCATTGGCGAGCCGCAGCGCTGCCCGCTCGCTCGCGTCGAGGTTGCGCGCCGCGCGATAGGATTGGACCGCAAGGCCGAAACGTCCCGCCGCAAAGGCAGCATCGCCCAGCAGGATATGCGCTTCGGCAACCCCCGGATTTGCGTCGCGCAGCGCCGCTGCCCGCTCGATTGCACGCGCCGCGTCGCCATGCGCCAGATCGGCCGCCATCGCCGGGATCGCGCGCGCGGGATTCAGCGGTGCGGCGTCGCCGGCGCTGCGCAGCAGGATGCTCTGGCCAAAGGCGAAAGGTTCGGCGTCGCCGCGCGTCAGCGCTGCGGCGCGCGCTGCATAGGCTGCGCTCCGCTCCGCCGCCCCGCCCTCGGCGGCGATCCGCGCCGCGAGCAGCAACGACCAGCTATCGGCATCGTCGCGTGCGACGATCGGGGCCAGCGCCTTGGCCGCCGCGGCGCTGTCGCCATCGGCCCAGCTCGCCGCGGCCAGAATCCGCCGTGCGGTAAAATTGTGCGGCTGGCCGGACACCAATCGCTCGGCCCAGGTCGCGGCAACCGCCTCGCCGCCCAGTTCGAGTTCGACGATCGCGCTGAGCAGCATGAAGCCCGGCACATCGTCCATCGCCCCGCGCGTGCGTTGGAGCAGGCTGCGCGCGAGCGGGAAATTGCCCGCGCGCGCCGCGACGACCGCCTGCAGATAGTAAAGACGCGGATCGCCGGGCACGACCGTTGCGGCGCGCCGCAGTGCCGCGAGCATGGCCTTGTACTGGCCCAGATCGCCCAGCGTCGCGGCCTGCGCGATCAACGCATCGCCATTGCCGGGATCGACGTCGAGCGCCGCGTCATACCAGGGCAGCGCCGCCGTCAGTCCCTCGGACTTCCGGACCAGGCCGGCCTTCAGGGCAAGCGCCGCGCCATTGGTTTCGTCAAGCTCGATCGCATAATCGACAGCGTCGCGGGCGCCGAGCAGGTCGGCATTCGCCGCGCGGAAGCGCGCAATATCGACCCAAAGCATGGCATTGCGCGGCAATGCCCGCACCGCGTGGTCATAGGCGTCGCGCGCATCCCCCAGCTCGCCCCGGTCGCGATGGATGTCGCCCGCGACCCATGCCGCCTCGCCTTCCATCGCGGCGATGACCGGCCCCTCGGACAGGATGGCCAGCGCCGCGTCGCCTTTCCCCTGCATTGCAAGCGCACGCGCCAGGATCGGACGCAGCGCGGCGGGATTGCCGCCCGCGTCGATCGCGCCCCTGATCGCGGCTTCGGCGGCGACGCCGTCGCCGAGCTTCGTCGCGACGCGCGCCAACTCGACGCGCTCCGCTATCGCACCGGCGTCGCGCGCGATCGCCCGTTGCAGTTCGGCGCGGCGCGCTTCCCATTCGGAACGCGCATTATGCGGCGCGCTGTCGCCACACCCGGCCAGAACCGCTGCTGCTGTCAGCGCGGTCAACCAGACGCGGCGTCGCCCCATGTCAGGCTTGCATCCGATACTGCTTGAGCAGGTCGTACAGCGTCGGGCGGCTGATGCCGAGCAGCTTTGCCGCCGACGAGATATTGCCCTCGCTCTGCGTCATCGCGCGGCGGATTGCGACGCGGTCGGCGGCCTCGCGCGCGCTGCGCAGGTTCAGCCATGCCGCCTCGTCGCCCTCGTTCTCGTTGGCGGCGCGGGCAAGGTCGAGGTCGCCTTTCGTCACCAGCTTGCCGTCGGCCATGATGACCGCGCGCTTGATCCGGTTTTCAAGCTCGCGGACATTTCCGGGCCAGCGCGCCTCGTCGATTGCGTGCAGCGCGTCGGGCGCGAAACCGCGCACCGCCGGGTTCATCGTCGGGGCATATTGGTGCAGGAAATGCCGCGCGAGAAGCACCGCATCGCCGGGCCGCCCGGCGAGCGTCGGAATCTTCACCACCATCTCGGCAAGCCGGTAATAAAGATCGTCGCGAAAGCTTCCGTCGGCGATCATCGCGTCGAGATCGCGGTGCGTCGCGCACACGATGCGCGTATCGACCGCGATCGCCTTGCGTCCGCCGATGCGTTCGATCGTCCGCTCCTGAAGGAAGCGCAGCAATTTGACCTGCAGCGGCAGCGGAATGTCGCCGACTTCGTCGAGGAACAAGGTGCCGCCGTGGGCGAGTTCGATCTTGCCCTCGGTCGTCTTGACCGCGCCGGTGAACGCGCCCTTTTCATGTCCGAAAAGCTCGCTTTCGAGCAGGTTCTCGGGAATGGCGGCGCAATTGATCGCGACGAACGCACCGTCGCGCCGCGCGCTCGCCTCGTGCAGTCCGCGCGCCAGCAATTCCTTGCCGGTACCGCTCGCGCCGAGCAGCATCACCGACACGTCAAGATCGGCGACGCGCTCGATGGTGCGCGCGACCTTCACCATTTCCGGCGCGCCGGTGATCATTCCCCCGAGCACGCGGTTGTCGGTCGCTCCCTGCTCGGAAAGGCGGCTGTTCTCGACCTCGAGATCGCGGACGTGAAAAGCACGCCGGACGATCAGTCCCAGTTCCTCGATATCGATCGGCTTCTGATAGAAATCCCACGCCCCGCTCGCGATTGCGGCGAGCGCGCTTGCGCGTTCGCCATGCCCCGACACGACAATGACCTTGGTGTCGGGCTTGGCATCCAAAATGGCCTTCAGGACGCGAAATCCCTCGCGCGTCCCGTCGGGTTCGGGCGGCAGCCCCAGATCGAGCGTCACGACGTCGGGTTCCTCGGCGCGCAGCAGGTCGACGGCGCTGTCGTGGTCGCCCGCGATCAGCACCTGATAATCGTCATAAGCCCATTTGAGCTGCGCCTGCAGACCGCTGTCGTCCTCCACGACCAGCAATTTGCGCGCTTCGGGCGGGGTGGCACTCATTGGTTCGCAGCCTTCCTCTGATAGTCGTCGGCGCCATGCCCGCGCTCGCTCTCCGCAAGCGGCAACCACAGCGTAAAATTGCTTCCCGCGCCCGGCTCGCTGACGACATCGATCGTGCCGCCCATTGATTGCGCGAGTTGCAGCGCCTCGAACGCGCCAAGCCCGAAGCCGCCGTCCTTGGTCGATACAAAGGGCTTGAACAGCTCGTTGCGGACGAAGGCGCGGGTCATGCCCTTGCCCTGGTCGATGACGTCGATCCGTACGCGGCCGCTTTCGGCGACGGCGACCAGTTGCACCGGCGCTTCGGGTTCGGATGCGTCGATTGCATTGTCGACCAGATGTTGCAGTATCTGACGGATCGACGCCGCATCGCCCCACGCCGCCAGCCCTGCCTGGCATCCGGCAAAAAGCGTCCGCCGCGCCCTGGCGGCGGCGACGATGGCGTTGATCAGCGGCTCGACCACGACGCGCGCCGGCTCGGCCGCCTTTCCGCGCTCGCGGGGCGACAGGCGGGCGAGCAGGTCGCTCAGGCGGCTCGCCGATCCTTTGAGCGTCGCGATCATGTCCGCGCGAAACTCGGGCTTTTCGGCGTGGCGCTCGGCATTGCGCGCGAGCAGCGCCAATTGGCTCGCCAGATTCTTGATGTCGTGCATGATGAAGGCAAAGCGCCGGTTGAACTCGTCGAACCGTTTCGCCTCCGATAGCGCTTGCTGCCCTTGCGCCTCGGCAAGATAGCTCGCCGCCTGCCGCCCCGCGATCCGCAGCACGTCGAGGTCTTCCCAGTCGAGTGCGCGCGACACGGGCGGGCGGTGCAGCACGACCACCGCGATCATTCGCTGGAAATGCAGCACCGGGACGACCACCCACGCGCGCGGGTCGGCGAGCAGCCAGTCGGGCATCGCGAGCTCGCTGTCCCCCTCGCCCCCTTCGCGGCGCTGTGCGTCGAGTTCGACGATATGCTGCGTTTCCTGCAGCATGAACGCCGAACGCAGCGGCAGCGGCGCGACCTCGGCGTCGGGACCGCCCGGCCAGCGCCACGCATCGGCGATGCGGAATCCGCCGACCGCGTCGGGCAGCATCAGCAGCGCGCCGGGGCTCCCCGTCAGTTCGGCCAGCCCCTTCGCGACGCGGCGATGCAGATCACGCCCGTCCTCGCTGTCGTCGTCGCTCTGCGCGAGCGTCGCGGTGAAGCGCATCCACTCGGCGCGATAGTCGTACCGATGTTCAAAGACATGCTTGGAGATCGTCACCGACAGCCACGCGCGCGCGCGCGCCGAAAGGAACAGCAACGCGCCCAGCCCGAGCGCGACGATCAGGAACAGGCCCTGCGCCAGCTCGCCATAATCGCCCCCGCCAAAGCGCGCGACTGCCCCCGCGAGCCCGATCAGCGTCAGATAGGCCGCGCCGCCGACGAGCAGGATCGCGCGCATCGCCGCGGCGCGCGACAGGCGAATGCGCTCGCGCCCGACATCCATCGCGGCGACGACAAAGGTCGGCAGGACGAGCAGCGCCACCGCCGGCAGCAACAGGATCAACGTCGACGCCGGCTTTCCCGTCAGCGCGCCGATCAGCTGCACGTTGAGCTCATAGGCCCAGATCATCGCGAAACCGCCCGCGACCGTCATCACCGGCATGCGCAGCCCGCTCCCCGCGCGGCGGACGCCGCCGTCGGTGATAAGCAGCCCCCCGATCGCGACGATCATCGCGCCGACCGCCAGCGAAGGCCCGATCCAGCCCGCGACATCCCCGCTGCGCAGATGCGCCGCCCCGCCAAGCACAAGCGCAATCGCGCCGATCGTGACGAGCAGGCGCAGGATCATCCGCAGCGGTTGCGACATCGGGGCTTGCGGCGACCAGAATGTCGCGGCGAGCCAGCCGAGCCAGCTGAGGTCGCGAAGCGCCTGGATCACCAGCACCTGCGATGCCCCCGGCTGCCATGTCGCGAGCGCCGTACACCACGCCGCCGTCCCTGCCGCCGCCAGGATCAGCCAGCGCGGCGACGGCATCAGCACCGCGAGGCGCTGGCGCGGCCGCGACAGCAGCCACAAGGTCGCGCCGATGAATCCGACCGCCGCCAGGGCCGACAAGATCTCCGAAAATTGCGCGAGCAGCGACATGGTCAGCGCACCCCCTCAGGCCACAGCACGACGCGCACGGTCTGCAACAGGATCAACAGGTCGAGGAAGGGCGAATAATTCTTGGCGTAATAGAGGTCATATTCCAGCTTCACGCGCGCGTCCTCGATCGACGCGCCATAGGGATAGTTGATCTGCGCCCACCCGGTCAGCCCGGGCTTCACCATGTGCCGTTCGGCATAATAGGGCAGCTGCTGTTCGAGATCGCCGACAAAGCTCGGCCGCTCGGGCCGCGGCCCGACAAAGCTCATCTCGCCCTTCAGCACGCACCAGAGCTGCGGCAGCTCGTCGATGCGAAGCTTGCGGATGATGCGCCCGACGCGGGTGACGCGCGGATCGTTCTCGCTGGCCCACACCGCCTTGCCTGCCGCCTCGGCATCGGTCCGCATCGAGCGGATCTTGACGATATCATAGGGTTCGCCGAACAGGCCGACGCGCGGCTGGCGATAAAAGATCGGCCCGCGGCTGTCGCACTTCACCGCAATCGCGGCGATCAGCACGAGCGGCAGGCCGAGGACGAGCACCATCAGGCTCGCGGCGATGTCGAATATTCGCTTCCCCACCTTGGAAATCCGCTGCCCCGCCGAAAAGCCGTCCGAAAAAATGAGGCCGCTGGGGTTGGTCGTCGCAAGGTCGACGCGGCCCGTTTCGCGCTCGATGAAGCTCGCAATGTCGTTGACGTGGATTCCCGTCGTCTTGACGCGGAGCAGATCGCCAAGCGGCAGCGCGTTGCGCCGTTCTTCCATCGCCAGCACCACCTCGCCCACGCCCAGCGCGACGGCATGGTCGGCGAGGTTGGCGATATCGGCGCGCGGCACCGCGCCATCGACCGCCGATTCCGACGCCGACATCGCGACGAATCCCGCGGCGACCAGCCCGCTCCCCGGCGCATCGGCAAGCGCCTGCAACCGCGCGGCGCGCGGCCCGGCGCCGAGCACCAGGACACGGCGGCGAAACGCGTCGGCCCCGGCGGTCTGCGTCAGGATCAGCCGGATGAACAGCAGCGCGACGATCGCCAGCGCCATCGCGTAAAAGCTGTTGACGCGCCACAACGTCGCGGCCGGCACGATAAAGCCGAGCACCGAGAGAAAGATGACGCCGAGCGAGATCGCCGCGAACAGCCGCGCGGTCGCGAATTTCATCGAACGCAGCGCCTCGGTCCCGTACATTCCCGTCGCCATCATCGCGAGCGAATTGGCGACGGCAAAGGTCAGCAGCGGCAGCCAGCGCGATGCGAAACTTCCGGCATCGAATCCGCCCTGATGCGCATAGATGCGCCAGGCGAAATCGGCCGACGCGAGCAGCGCGACAAATTCGAGCAGCGCGAGCCAGACGACCGCATGCGGGACATAATGTTTGAACAGCCGGATCATGCGAAATGCGACGCCCTTTCGTGCGGGCGGTTTTACGGCCGACGCGTGAAGTGTCGGTTAATTTTACACTCACGATTTTTGAACCGGCCGCATTGCCGATGGCCTTTTCCGCCCGGTGCGATAGACCTGCCGGATGACCGCAATGATTCAGCCCGTAATTCTGTGCGGCGGTGCCGGAACCCGGCTTTGGCCCGCGTCGCGGGGCGAGCGCGCCAAGCAGTTTCTTCCGCTCGCCGGCCCCGACAGCCTGTTTCGCCAGACGCTTGCGCGCACGCCCGCCGGACAGCATTTCCTGCCGCCGGTGATATTGTGCGGCGCGGCGCATGTGGCGCTCGTCCGCGAACAGTTGGACGGGCGCGAGGCGCGGCTCCTTGTCGAACCGGTCGCGCGCAACACGGCGGGCGCCATCGCGCTCGCGGCGGCGGGGGCCGATGCCGGCGACCTGCTGCTCGTCATGCCCAGCGACCATCTGATCGCCGATGCTCCGGCCTTCCACGCCGCGATTGCCAGGGCGAGCCTGCTGGCGCAACAGGGATGGCTTGTCACCTTCGGGATCGCGCCCGACCGGCCCGAAACCGGATATGGCTATATCGCGAGCGGCGCGCCATTGGACGGAGAAGGCTTTGCCGTCGACCGTTTCGTCGAAAAGCCACCGTTGGATGCCGCCGAACAGATGCTCGCGACGGGAGGGTTCAGCTGGAATGCGGGGATTTTCCTGTTTCGCGCCGATGCGATGCGCGATGCGTTGCTCACCCATTGCCGCCCGATATTCGATGCCGCGGTCGAGGCGCTGGCGGCGGGGATGCACGATGGCGATGCGCTCTATGCCGATGAAATCGCCTTTGCCCGCGCGCCTTCGGATTCGATCGATTATGCCGTGATGGAAAAGCATGATCGCGTCGCGGTTGTGCCGGTGGCGATGGGCTGGTCCGATCTCGGCAGTTGGCAGGCGGTCCATGCGCTTGCGCCCGACCGCGACGGCAAGGGCAATGTCGCCGATGGCGACGCCTTTTTCCATGACAGCAGCGGAAATTTGGTGCGCGCCGACGGAAAACGCGTGTCGGTCGTGGGCATGGAGGATGTCGCGGTGATCGTCGACGGCGACGATATCCTCGTGCTCCCCCTCGCGCGCGCGCAGGACGTCCGCGAAGCCGCAAAGGCGCGCGACCGAAGCCCTGTGTCCGGAAACTAGCCCCCGCTGCGTACCGCGAACGTATCGACGGGAACCCATTTGATCAGCGCTTCGGCCTTGCTGCCGATCGTGGCGCGGCGAAACCCGCTTTTGCCGTGCGTTCCGACGACGAAAAGGTCGGGTCGCAGTCGTTCGATGGCCCGGGCAATGGCGACATTGGTGTCGCCTTCGATCACATGCGTCGCGATGCGTTTGCGAAGCGCGTCGCTTATCGCCTCCTGAGCGACAAAGCTGTCCATATCCTCGCTTTCCTCGGCGGTCACATCGGCACGGACATCGTCCGACGTGAAACGCGATTCATACGGAACATGAAATGCGTGGACCAGGTCGATGGGAATGTTTGGAAAAAGGTCGGCAGCCTTCGTCAGCGCGACGCGCGAACCCTGCGAAAAATCGGTCGCAACCATGATGCGCGCATAATCGGCATGTGGACGTTGCTTGACGACCAGCACCGGCAAATCGGTGTGGCGCAAAACATGGTCCACCGTCGTTCCCAGAAAATAGTCGCAGAAATCGTTCATCCGCGCGATTCCCGTGACGATGACCGCGCCATCCCGTTCGCGCGCGGCGGCGACGATGGCGGTCGGCGCCGAACCTTCGGGCAGGATAATATCGACGTCGGCCTGCGGGTCGGGAAGCACGGCGCGAACCTTGGCGCTCCAGTCGACCGGCGTATCGTTGCCGACACCCGATTGCGGAACATGGATGACACCCGTGCGCGTGCCCCATTGCCGCGCCAGCATCAGCGCGCGGTCCACCGCCCGGTCGTCACGCGCGCTAAGGTCGGTCGCCACCATTACGGGATTTGCCATCAAGTGCCTCCTGTCCGGGACTCGCTATACCCAACCTGCCCAGAAAGGCCTTGGGGTGCAAGTTGCGGGCTATTGGCCCGTTTTCGGATCGCCGAGATATTGCTAGGGTCAGGACCCCAGGATCCGGTGGCGCGTCGCATCCCAATTGTCGAAGCGCCAGAAGGTCGGGCTGTCGCGTCCGACGATGCGCGGGTGTTCGGCCGATGGCGCGATCGACTGGTCGAACGGCGGGAATTCGTCGAGCGCGTCGCAGTCGAAAAACGCCCGCACGACAACATCTTCGGCGCACTCGCCGTCGCTGCCGATGACGATGCCGAGCAACCCCGTCGACAGGCGGACGAGCGTGCCGACCGGGAAAATCCCCAGGCTGTCGGCAAAGCGTTCGAGCAACTGGCGATCGAAATGCCCTTCCCAGCTTTGCATCGCGGTCAGCGCCTCGCACGGCGTCCACGCTTGCTTGTAGGGACGGTTCGACGTCACGGCGTCATACACGTCGCAGATGGCCCCCATCCGGGCGTAGAGCGACAATTGGTCGCCGCGCAGCCGGTCGGGGTAGCCGGTGCCGTCGACCTTTTCATGGTGGTGGCGGCAAACGTCGAGTGCGGCTTCGGGAATGTCGGCCGACGCGGCAAGCAGGTCGAACCCCGCCATCGGATGATTTTCGACGACGGTGCGCTCGTGCCGTTCGAGCGCGCCCGGCTTCATCAATATCGCATCGGCGATGGCAATCTTGCCCAGATCGTGGAGCAGCCCCGCGACCCCCAGATCGCGCACTTCGGATTCGCCCAGATCGAGCTGGCGCGCGAAATTCATCATCAGCGCGCATACGGCCACCGAATGAAGATAGGTATATTCGTCCTTCTCCTTCAACCGGACGAGGTTGATGAGCGCCTTTGAATCGCGCTCGATCGATTGACCGATCGATTGCGCCAGCGGGACGAGCGGCGCGACTTCGACCGCGCGGCCCAGCCGCGCCTCCTCGAACATGTCGAACACCGCATGTTTCGACTTGTCGACAAGCGCCGCCGCACGGCGCCTTTCGCGGGCGTAGCTGCTGCGCTTCTGCGGCTTGATCCGGTCGGGCGTCGGCAGCGGATCGGCAGGGGGAAGGCCAGACGACACCGGGCCGTCTTTTTCGTCGGACGCGCGATATTTGCTTCGCCCTGCGCCATGGGCCGCGTTGGCCATCGTCGCGCGGCGGCTGCGCGCGCGATCGACGAACAGATGCGGGACTTCGGCGCCACGAACGAGCGCGAGTTGTTCCGGCGTTTCGACCAGAAAGCGATTGCGCCAGAACGGGTGGTCGATCCACCGTCCTTCGAACGCGTGAATATACATGCCGATTTCGACGTCTTCGGGTTTGATACGAAGCAACATTCAAACAGGGTCCCGCGCAGACAGCATCGACTGCCTGTCAATGACTTACGGCGCGGCGGGGCGAATATTAAATCGCGGCGTCGCGGGGCTGCCCGCGCCTCAATCTCCGGCGAAATCGAACGCGCTCACGCCGCGCTCGCCTTCGCGAAAGCGCAGCGCGCGGCCGATCGGCGGCATCGACCGCTGGACGCAGCCGCTGCGCGTGCATCGACGGCAGCCGAGGCCGATCGGCGTCGCCGGTTGGCGCATCAGGTCGATGCCGCGCGCGGCGACGAGCGGGGCGGCCACTTTCGCGTCGACGCCGACGCACACCGCAAAGCGCGCGGGGGTGTTCGTTCCGGTCGATCCCGGCGCCGCGACGGTGCGGCTCTGGGTGAACCAGCGCGTTCCGTCCTCCAGTTCGACAAGGTCGGCGACAACTTCGCCCGGACGCGAAAAGGCCTCGTGGATCGCCCACAACGGGCAGCGGCCGTCGCCGTCGACCAGCGGCGACTGGCTCGCCCCGGCATAGCGTTTGCTCACCTGCCCCGCGCGGTCGATGCGCAGCATGAAAAAGGGCAGCCCGCGCGCGCCGACGCGCTGCAGCGTCGTCAGGCGGTGTGCCACCTGCTCGAACCCCGCGCCGAAGCGGCGCTGGAGCAGCAACAGATCATATCCCGTCGCATCGCACGCGCGCAGGAAGCGGCCATAGGGCATCATCAGCGCCGCCGCGAAATATTGGATCAGGTGGCGCTCGAACAATTTGGCCGCCGCCGTCTCGGCGAACTCGGCGCCGGCGACCAGCGCGTCGATCTGGTCCTTTGCCTCCATCTGCCCCAGCGTCGCCGCCGCCTGGAAGGTGCGCGAAGCGGGGCGCAGCAATTCGTTCAGCATCAACTGCCGCGCGTGCCAGTCGAGCCAGCGCAGCCGGTCGGGCATGACGTCGCTCGGAAGCACGCGGATTCCCAGCTGGTGCCGCGTGCGCAGGCGTTCGGCGATCGTGCCATACAGGTCGCCGCCCGCAAGCCGCAGCTCGTCGGCCAGTTCCTCGGCGCGGGCGTCGAGATCGGCGAAATGGTTGCGCCACTGTTCGATCGCGCGGCGCACCGCGGCAACTTCGGCTGGCTCGGCTTGTGTTTCGGACGTCTGCTCGGGCGCCGCGTCGAACAGGCGGGCAAAGGCAGCGGCCGTCGTCGGCGCCGCCTGCAACCATTCCTCGACCTCTCGCGCGCCGATGCCAAGGTCGGCGAAGCGCGGGTCGGCCAGGCGCCGCCGCAACCCCGCCTGCCCGCCGGGCACCTCCTCGCCGCCGAGCGACGCGACGTCGAAATCGAACCGTTCGGCCAGCTTGACCATCACCGTCGCGGTCAACGGGCGCTGGCCATTCTCGATCAAATTGAGATAGCTGGGCGAAATGTCGAGCGCTTCGGCCATCGCCGCCTGCGTCATCGCCGCGTCGCGCCGCAGCCGCCGTACCGCCGGTCCCGCAAACAACCGCCGCTCTGCCATGGTGTGTAACTTTCTTTACTATTTTACACTGCACATTGCACATTAAAGCCGATATTTACAAGTTTTATTGACAAAGCTTTTCACTTTGCGCGGCACCTTCGGCAACATCGGCTCATCTCCTCCAGACGAAGGAACAGGACATGGGCTACACCGAAGACATGGCGCAGGCAGGCCGCCTCATCCGCGACCAGGACGGACGCTGGGACGCCATCAGCGCCGAGAATGTCGCTCGCATGCGCGCCCAGAACAAGTTCAAGACCGGCCTCGACATCGCGCGCTACACCGCGCGCATCATGCGCGCCGACATGGCCGCCTACGACGCCGATCCGGCGAACTACACCCAGTCGCTCGGTTGCTGGCACGGCTTCATCGCGCAGCAAAAGATGATCGCGATCAAAAAGCATTTCGGCACCACCAAGCGCCGCTACATCTATCTCTCCGGCTGGATGATCGCCGCCCTGCGCAGCGAATTCGGCCCGCTTCCCGATCAGTCGATGCACGAAAAAACCAGCGTCCCCGCGCTGATCGAGGAAATCTACACCTTCCTGCGCCAGGCCGACGCCCGCGAACTCGGCGGGCTGTTCCGCGAACTCGACGCCGCGCGCGCTGCGGGCGACGAGCTCAAGGCCAAGCAGGTCCAAGCCGCGATCGACAATCATGAAACCCACGTCGTGCCGATCATCGCCGACATCGACGCGGGCTTCGGCAATGCCGAGGCGACCTATCTGCTCGCCAAGAAGATGATCGAGGCGGGCGCCTGCGCGCTGCAGATCGAAAACCAGGTTTCGGACGAAAAGCAGTGCGGACACCAGGACGGCAAGGTCACCGTGCCGCACGAGGATTTCCTGCAGAAAATCCGCGCGCTCCGCTATGCCTTCATGGAAATGGGCGTCGAGGACGGCGTCGTCGTTGCGCGTACCGACAGCCTGGGCGCAGGCCTGACCAAGCAGATCGCCGTCACGACCCGGCCGGGCGACCTCGGTGACCAGTATAACAGCTTCCTCGACTGCGAAGATGTGAGCGGCGCGGGCAATCCCGGAGACGTCCTCCTCAACCGCGACGGCAAGCTGATGCGCCCGAAGCGGTTGCCTTCGAACCTTTACCAGTTCCGTCCCGGAACGGGCGAGGATCGCTGCGTGCTCGACTGCATCACCTCGCTGCAGAACGGCGCCGACCTCATCTGGATCGAGACCGAAAAGCCCCACATCGAACAGATTGCCGGCATGGTCGACCGCATCCGCGAGGTCGTCCCCAATGCGAAACTCGCCTATAATAATTCGCCGAGCTTCAACTGGACGCTCAATTTCCGCCAGCAGGTATTCGACGCCTGGGAGAAGGAAGGCAAGGATGTCAGTGCCTATGACCGCGCCAAGCTGATGAGCGTCGATTATGACGGCACCGAACTCGCGGTCGAGGCCGACAACCGCATACGCAGCTTCCAGCGCGACGCGGCGAAGCGCGCCGGCATCTTCCACCACCTGATCACCCTGCCGACCTATCATACCGCAGCGCTGTCGACCGACAATCTGGCGAAGGAATATTTCGGCGACGAAGCGATGCTCGGATATGTCAAGAACGTCCAGCGCGCCGAAATCCGTCAGGGCATCGCCTGCGTGAAGCATCAGAATATGAGCGGCAGCGACATCGGCGACGACCACAAGGAATATTTCGCCGGCGAAGCCGCGCTCAAAGCGGCGGGCAAAGACAATACGATGAACCAGTTCGCCGCCTGATACGGCGCATCCAGCTTGGCGCGGGGCCTGCGACCCGCCCCGCGCCTACCCATCTTTCCTGGGGAGGAAAGCCTGTCCGTCGAGAGCCCTCGGGCTTTCGGCGGACATTTTTTCTTGCCGCGCAGTCCTGTACCAGACCCTGACACCGTTTCCCCTTGTCTGCGACATCAAGCGCGGGCATTATGTTGCAACGCACAACACTCTCCCCAGAGCAAGAGACTTATGACCGATACCCGGCTGACCATGATGGAAGCGATTGCGCGCCGACGCACGATTACCGCAAATTACAACGGCGCGCGCATGACGCTTGCCCCGCACCAAATGTTCGAACGCCACGGCGATCTGTTCGTCAGCGCGCTGAACCTCGGCAAGACATGGCGTTCGGATGACGAGCGCCGCCTCGGCCACTTCAAGCTCGACGGCCTCGGCGCGCCCGAGATCGGCGAAGAAAGTTTCGAGCCGCTTCCCTTGTTTGAAGCCGCGCCGCCACGCGCCGACGACACGCTTCTGCTCGCCGTCTGACGTCGCGGGCGGATCCGGCCGCCCGCGCGCCGGTTCAGGCCGAAGCTGCGACGTCCTGACCACGGGTCTTGATCAACGACCAGAGGACGCCGCCTGCGATCAGGCCGAAGGTAATCGCCAGACTGATCCACGGCGGAAATTTGCCTCCGTCGAGCAGGAAATCAGCGACGAATATCTTCGATCCGATGAACACCAGAACCAGGGCCAATGCATATTTCAGATAATGGAAGCGATGGACCATCGCGGCCAACGCAAAATAGAGCGCGCGCAACCCCAAGATTGCCATGATATTCGACGTATAGACGATGAAGCTATCGGTAGTGATTGCGAGGATTGCCGGCACGCTGTCGACCGCGAACACCAGATCGGCCAGATTGATGACGACGAGGGCAAGAAACAAGGGCGTGGCAGCGAGAGCGAGTTTTCCCGTCCGGCCGTCGGGCACGCGAACGAAGAATTTTTCGCCATGAAGTTCATGGGTGATCGGCACCTGACGCGACAGCCATTTGACGACCGGATTGCCGGCGACATCCATAGGCTTTTCGTCCGCGAACATCATCTTGATTCCGGTAAGGATGAGGAAGCCGGCAAAAATATAGAGCAGCCAGTCATACTCGCTGATGAGCGCAACCCCGCCCGCGATCATCAAGCCGCGCAGCACGATCACTGCGACAATGCCCCATAGCAAGGCGCGATACTGAAAGCGCGACGGAATGGCGAAGGCTGTAAAAATCAACGAAATCACGAAGATATTGTCGATGGACAACGCCTTTTCGATGAAAAAGCCTGTATAATATTGCAGGCCTGCATCGCCGCCCTTCTCGGCCCAGATCCAGAGACCGAAGGCGAGCGCAACGCCGATATAGAGGACAGAGAGCTTCAGGCTCTCTCCAATCCCCATCTCCTTGTTTTTCTTGTTCAAGACGCCAAGGTCAAAGGCGGTGAGCGCGGTGACCAGCGTCAGAAAGACAAGCCAGAACCAGACCGGTGTACCCAACCAGTCAGCGGAAATGAAATCCATGATTTTCCCTAACGAATGAAAGGGCGCGCCAGCCGGAGGAGGCGCGCCCGATACTATCCAGATGGTCGGTATCAGCCGAGCGCCCGCCGGCGCATAATCGCCGAAAGGCGGTCGCGCACAGCGAGCTTCAGCTTCTTGAGCCGCAACAGCCGGAACGGATCGCCGCCGCGTCGCCGCGCTTCCCGGCGGACTGCCTCGTCCAGACGGCGGTGCAACGCGGACAGGTGATAAATATGGGGATTCAAAGACATATGGCCTCCTGATTGAGCGTACTCAAAACAGGTGACGCCGATGCCTTACCCTGATCAGGGGGGAGGAAGGGCCAGAGCATCGGTGTCACCCGATGCGGTCCGACATCACGTGGCGGGATAAACCCGCCGACGCCAGAGGGGCCCGGCCCGCATAGCGGCTATTTAGGGCGCCGGGATGCCCGGTGCAAGAGCCCGCTCGCCGCCTCGATCATCCCTTCGGCATCAATTTCATCGCCATTGCCGTGAGCGCCTCGGTCGCGGTCGAAACAACCGCATGCGCGTCGGGCGCCCAGAAAGGCGAGTGAAGGCTCGGCAGGGTTCGACCCTCCTTCTTCGCCGCATCGAACTCGGCCTGCGGGACGCCGCCGACCCAGAAGATCAGGCTTTGAATATCCTTGTCGTCGCGCGAAAAGCGACCGAAGTCCTCACCGCCCATGACCGGCGGCAATTGATGAACGCGCGCCGCCCCGAACCGGCCCGTCAAAAATTCGGCCATGTCGCGCGTCAGTTCGGGCGTGTTGTAGGTCGATGGCGTGAACTCGTTCCGGTCGACTGTCACCTCGGGCATCTTGTCGTCGGGAAGCCCCGCAGCGATCGCTTCGCCCTTGGCAATTCGTGCGATGCCGTCGAGCAAATGGGTGCGCACCTCATCGGTATAGCTGCGAACGGTCAGTTGCAGCCGTGCCTCGTCGGGTATGATGTTGTGCTTGGCGCCCGCGTGAAAGCTTCCGACGGTCACCACGGCACTGTCGAGCGGGCTTACCTCACGCGCGACGAGCGTCTGCAAGGCCGTGACGATCCGGCTTGCCAGGACGATCGGGTCTTTGGTGGTTTGCGGATAGGCGCCGTGCCCGCCGACGCCCTTCACCAATATATCGACGCTGTCGACATTGGCGAGCGCATAGCCCGGCGTGTAGCCGATCATTCCCGCGGGAAACTGCGCGGCGTCGTGAAAGGCCAGCGCGTAATCGGGCTTCGGAAAGCGCGTATAGAGGCCGTCCTCCAGCATCATTCGGGCACCCGCGCCGCGTTCCTCTGCAGGCTGACCGATCATGACCAGCGTGCCCGACCATCGATCCTTGTGTGCCGCCATCAGACGCGCAACACCGACCCACGCGGTCATATGGGTGTCGTGACCGCAGGCGTGCATCACGCCCGTTTCGACGCCCTCCTTGGTTGTCACCCGCACCTTGGAGGCGCCGGGGAGGCCCGTCTGCTCGGTGACCGGAAGCGCGTCCATATCGGCGCGGACGAGCACGACCGGACCGGGGCCGTTTTCCATCACCGCGACGATACCCGTTCCGCCGACCTTCTCGGCAACGCTGAATCCCAACCCGCGCGCTTCGGCCGCAAGAATGCCGGCCGAGCGCACTTCCATGAAACTCAGTTCGGGATTGGCGTGAAAATCGTCATAGATCTTCATCAACGACGGCATCTGCTTGCCGACTTCGGCGGCGATATCCTGCGCCGCGACCGGCATCGGCAAGATGATCGCAAGGGCCGCGACGGCCGTCAGCTTCATATTCATGTCCATTCCCCCGCTTTAGCTTTCCGGTACCAGTTCGATCACGTCGAGCAGCGATTCATAGGCCGGCGCAGGCAGAACCACGCGCCAGCGATTCTCGCCGATCCGTTCGACAAGGCCCGCCATATCGCGCATCCGGTCGATCCCGTAACTGACGGGCATTTTCTCGTCGCCGAGAACCAGAGTGCCGAGAAATATCTGGCGCTTCAGATTGTCGGGAAAGATCAATCCGACCGGGCGCTGCGATCCCGAAGTCTTGGTCAGGCTGTAAAGCCCCTGCTCGGCGGCGATGCGGCACCGGAACCAGCCATAGGCAATGAATCCTAGCGTCCCGCGCCCCTTCGCCCCGACCTTGACGGTTCGGCACCGGTAATCGCCGGCGGGCAAATGCGGATTGGGAAGCGCCGCCAATGGTGCAAGCAACGCGCCCTCGCGTTCGATGGCCGCCCCCTGCCCCTTTGCGCGCGCGTCGGCGAGCGCGGCGGTCCAGCTTGCATACCAGTTGCGGATACGCTCGCGGCCCTGATCTGTCGCCGTCGCACGCCAACTGCCGTCGGCCTCCGGCGGCGGGAGGTCGGCAGCGGACACCGGACTGGCGGGCACCGGACGGCACCCGCCGAGCGCTACTCCTGCGACAAGCAATGAAACTAATATAGCGCGACCCTTCATTCTCCGCCTCTCCTGACCGGTTATCGCTTAACCATAAGAGAGCGAAGGAGAATGCTCAACCGAATGTCGGGTCTATTGCGCGGTCCACCCGCCATCGACGCTCAGATTGGCCCCGGTGACATTCGCCGCTTCGTCGCGCGTCAGGAACAGAACGAACGCCGCCACCTGCTCTACGGTCACGAACTGCTTGGTCGGCTGACCGGCGAGCAGCACGTCGTTGATCACCTGTTCGCGCGTCATCCCTCGCGCCTTCATTGTGTCGGGAATCTGGTTTTCGACGAGCGGCGTCCAAACATAGCCAGGGCTGACGCAATTAACCGTGATACCAGCATCCGCCACCTCGAGCGCGACCGCCTTGGTCAACCCGGCGAGTCCGTGCTTGGCCGCAACATAGGCCGATTTGAACGGCGAGGCGACGAGCGAGTGCGCCGACGCGGTGCCGATGATCCGTCCCCATCCCTTCTTGCGCATCCCCGGAATCGCGAGACGCATCGTATGAAAGGCCGAGCTCAGGTTGAGCGCGAGGATAAGGTCCCATTTCTCGACCGGGAACTCCTCGACCGGCGACACGAACTGCGTTCCCGCATTGTTGACGAGGATGTCGACGCCGCCCATCTCGGTGTCGGCGCGCGCGAACATGTCCGCGATGGCTTCGGGCTTGGTCAGGTCAGCGTCGTCATAGGCGGCCTTTGCTCCGCTCAACGCTTCGAGCCCGGCCCGCTCGGCCTCGATTGCGCCCGCGTCGCCGAACCCGTTGATGATCAGCGACGCGCCTTCGGCCGCAAGCGCCTTCGCAATCCCGAGCCCGATGCCCGATGTCGATCCGGTGACGAGTGCGGTCTTGCCTTTGAGATGCATGGGTCAGCTTCCTTTCTGTGGGGGAGTTTCATCTGGAGCGTCGGGCACAACCTTGGGTCGCAAGGCGTTCGATTGGACGGCAAAGGCCTCCGAACGCCCCTCGACGATACTTTGCGCTAGCAAATGTCCGTCCTTCATCGCCGCTTCAACCGCCGCGCGGCCGAGAGCCCAATTGGTCTCCATCGTCGACCGCGAAAATTCGAAATCGCGCGCGCCGGTCTGCCAGGTCGGCGGCTGGTGTATCAGCTGAACCACATTGAGCGCATGGCAATCAACCATGCGCCGCACCGCCTTGACCTCGGGAAGATCGAGCAATTCGTCGGGGAGCTTGCTCAACATGCGGTCGACGAGTTGATGCTCCTTGCGGCGTCGGACGAGCCCGTCGGAGATGCGCCGCGTGCGGCTCGAATAGCGGATATCCTTCTCGCGCGACCAGGCTTCCTCCAAATCGTGCGGCCGCTCCCCGCGCGCGGGGAAGAGGTCGACCTGAAACACCAGCATATCCTGCTTCGCCGACTGGACGACATGTTCGAGCGGGGTGTTCGACACGAGTCCGCCGTCCCAATACCAGACGCCGTCGATCTCGACCGGCGGCAACCCCGGCGGAAGCGCTCCCGACGCGAGGATATGCCGCGCGTCGATGCGGTCGGTGCGCGTGTCGAAATAGCGAAAGTTGCCGGTTTCGACCGCAACCGCCCCGACCGACAGGCGCACGCTGCCGCCGTTCACCCGATCCCAGTCGACGAGCCGGTCGAGCGTCGCCGCTAGGGGCGCCGTGTCATAAAGGCTGACGGCTGCGGGCGTCTGCGGTTCGGCAAAGCCTGGCGGCGGCCAGCGCGGTGCGAAGAAACCGGGAACGCCGAAAGCCGCGACTTGTCCGGCGGCGGCAAGATGCATCCATTCGCGGGCAAGGTCGTTGTCGACTACCGGCAACGCGGGGAGCGCCGACGACACGCCGTCCCAGAAGTTGCGCATCTTTCCGACCGCTTCGTCGCGCGGGTTGCCCGCAATGATCGCAGCGTTGATCGCGCCGATCGAAATCCCCGCGACCCAGTCGAGCTCGATGCCCAGATCGATCAGTGCCTCGTAAACGCCGGCCTGATAGGCGCCCAGTGCGCCGCCGCCCTGCAAGACGAGCACGACAAGATCGGGAAGCGGCAGGGCAGCATGGACGGCGCGGCGGGGCATTGGCAATTGTTGCACCGCAGCACGCACGATTGCAAGCGGGCGAAGGTGCAAAACCCTTCCAATTGCCGGTTTCGGCTGTAACAATCGGAACAAGTGGGTAGAAAGCTGGAGATAGGCGATGCGCCTCGACGATTATGACCCCGGCGACGACATCCGCGACCTTGGGCGCGGCGGCGGCGGATTCGGCGGCGGCGGTGGCGGTGGGCTCGGCAATCTGCTGTTCGCCTTCCTTCCGATGCTGCTTGGGCGCAAAATGGGGTGCGGGACGATCCTGATCCTAGGCGCGGCAGCGTTTTTCCTGCTCGGTCGCGGCGCTAACATGTTGAGCATGGGGGGCGGGACCGCCGATCCGATGGCCGACAGTCGCGGCGGCCAGGCGGTCGCCTGCGACACGGCGGCTGAACGTTTTGCCTGCAATGTCTTCGGATCGACGCATCAGGTGTGGGGCGACCTCGTCGGCGGTTACAGACGACCGACGCTCAACTTCTTTACCGACCAGAACCGCTCGGCGTGCGGCGCAGCACAGGCGGCGATGGGACCATTTTATTGCCCCGCAGATCAGGGCGTCTATCTCGACACCAGCTTTTTCCGTGAACTCGAAGGCCGGTTCGGCGCCGCGGGCGACGCGGCGCAGGCCTATGTCGTCGCGCATGAGGTCGGGCACCATATCCAGACAATCACCGGAACGTCAGAGCAGGTGCGGCGTGCGCAGGCGCGCAGCTCGCAGGCAGAGGGCAATGCGCTGCAGGTCCGCATGGAACTCCAGGCCGACTGCTACGCCGGCGTCTGGGCAGCGCGCGCGCGCAACAGCGCAGGTCAGCCGGTGATGGAACCGGGCGATATGGAGGAAGCGATGCGCGCCGCCAACGCCATCGGCGACGATACGCTGATGCGCTCGGCGGGGCAGCGACCCGTTCCCGAAAGCTTTACCCACGGCACGAGCGAGCAGCGCATGACCTGGCTGCGCCGCGGCCTCCAGACGGGCGATCCACAACAATGCGAAACCTTCAACGCTGCGCTTTAGCAGGGGCACTGGTCGCGGCTTTCGCCACATCGGCGACGAACGCGCAAACGCTTTACATCGAGGCCGGCCGCCTGATCGACGGCCAGTCCGACAATGTCCGCACGGGCCAGTGCATCACGGTCGAATATGAACGGATCGTCGCCGTCGCTCCCTGCGGCGCGACGCCCGAAGGCGCGACCCGGCTCGACTGGTCGGGGTTCACCGTGCTGCCGGGGCTTATCGATCTCCACACCCACCTTGCCGACCTTGGCCAAAGTGCCGATCTCGCCGCTCCGATCAAGTCCTCGCCCGCCGAAACCGCGCTCGTCGGCGCGCGCAATGCACGCGTCACGCTCGACGCCGGTTTCACCAGCGTCCGCGACGTCGGCACCTATCGCGGCCTCACCGATGTCGTGCTGCGTAACGCGATCGAGCGCGGCGACGTGCCGGGGCCGCGCATGTGGGTTGCGGGCGCCTATATCACGGTCCCCGGCGGCGGCGGCGAACTCAACGGCGTGATGCCCAACGACCAGCTTCCGCCCGACCTGCGCCTCGGCGTCGCCTCGACTCCCGAAGAGGCTGCCGCCAAAGCCGCCTTTCTGCTCGATCATGGCGCCGACTTCATCAAGACGATCGCCACCGGCGCGGTGCTGGCGATCGGCACCGAGCCGGGGGCGCCCGAACTCACCGAAGATCAGCTGCGTGCGGTGGTGAAGGTCGCCCATGCGCGCGGGAAAAAAGTCACCGCACACGCGCACGGCGCCGAAGGAATGAAGAATGCGATCCGCGCCGGGGTCGACAGCATCGAGCATGCGAGCCTCGCAGACGAAGAAGCGCTCCAGATGGCGAAAAAGCACGGCACCTGGCTGGCGATGGACATTTACAACGGCGACTTCATCGATGCCGAGGGTACAAAGGAAGGCTGGCCCGAGGAATATTTGCGCAAGAATCGCGAAACGACCGAGGCGCAGCGCGCGGTGTTCCGCCGGGCGGTCGAGCTGGGCGTCAACATCGGTTACGCGACCGATGCCGGCGTCTATCCCTACGGCCTCAACGCGCGGCAGTTCAAATATATGGTGCGCCACGGGATGACGCCGATGCAGGCGATCCGGTCGGCGACCGGCCGCGCGGCCGAGGAAATGGGGCGCAGCGACGTGGGCGCGATCGTTCCCGGCCGCTACGCCGATATGGTGGCGGTCAAGGCCGATCCGCTCGCCGATATCGGCGCGCTCGAGGCGATCGACCATGTGATGAAGGGCGGCAAGCTCGTTCGCTGAAGGGGGTTGCACCAGGCACGCTGCCCGCTAAACCAGTTTTATGAAATACTATCTCCTTCCGAGCGCGCTTGCGCTCGCCGCCGCTCTGTCCCTTCCCGCCAATGCCCGACCGATGACCGAAGTCGATCTGGCGACGCTCAACCGCGTCGCGGCGCCGACGGCATCGCCCGACGGCCGCTGGGTCGCTTTTCAGATGACCGAGACCGCCGCGGACAGTTTCAAGCGCTCGACCGGCCTCTGGCTCGTCGACCGCAAAATGAAGGGCGCGGCACCGGTGCGTGTCGCCGATATCGCCGACAAGAATGAAAGCGCCCCGACCTTTCATCCCGACGGGAGCCTCTATTTCCTCTCGAACGCCAGCGGCAAATCGCAAATATGGCGTGTCGAGCCCGCGAAGGGCGGCGAGCCGACGCGGGTCACTGACACCAAGGCCGATGTTGCGGGCTTCAAAATCTCGCCCGACGGCAAGCGATTGCTCGCTTTGGGCGACATCGCCCGAGAATGCACGGATTTCGGCTGCGACGCGAAGGACAAGGGCGAACTGCCCGGCCCCGGCACGGGGCGCCATTACAAGAATAACGCCGGTTTCGTACGGCACTGGGACAGCTGGGAAACCCCCGGCACCTATAGCCGCCCCTTCGTCTTCAACCTCGAAGACGGCAAGGCGATCGTCGCGCGACCGCTCGACGCGGGTTTGATCGGCGATGCGCCGTCAAAGCCGTTCGGCGGCAGCGAGGAAATCGCCTGGGGCCCTGATAGCCGCACCGTCTATTTCACGCTGCGCAAGGCCGACAAGGATGAGCCGCGTTCGACCAACCTCGATATCTATCGTGTGCTCGTCGATGCGCGGATGCCGCCTGTCAACCTGACCGAAGCGAATGAAGCGACCGATACCCTCCCCGCCCCCTCGCCCGACGGCAAATGGCTTGCTTATGCCGCGATGGCGCGGCCGGGCTATGAGGCCGACCGGCAGATATTGATGCTGCGCGACCTCGAGAGCGGCGAGGTGCGCAAATTGACCGATGCGTGGGACCGTTCGGTCGGCTCGATTGTCTGGGCACCGGACGGCAAGTCACTCTATGTCACCGCGCAGGATGTGCTCGACCACCCCGTCTTCCGCGTCGACGTCGCGACCGGAAAGATAGAGAGACTGAAGGTTACGACCGAAAAATGGGACGGCAATATCAGCGACGTCACCCCGCTGCCCGGCGGCGCGCTCCTCTATACGCGCAACAATATTGCGGTTCCCACCGACCTGTGGGTCCGCGACGCGAAGGGACGCGTCACGCGCCTCACCGATGTCAATGGGGACCGGTTGGTCGAACTCGACCCTGTGTCGGTCGAACGTCTGCAGTTCAAGGGCGCGAACGGCGACGCCGTCTGGGGTCAGATCGTCAAGCCCGCAAAGGCCGAGGGAAAGCTCCCCGTCGCCTTCCTCGTCCACGGCGGCCCGCAGTCGAGTTTCGGCAACAGCTGGTCAACGCGTTGGAACCCACGCCTCTTTTCGGCGCCCGGCTATGCCGCGGTGACGATCGATTTCCATGGCTCGGTCGGCTATGGGCAGTCGTTTACCGACAGCATCAATCAGGATTGGGGCGGCAAGCCGCTCGAAGATCTGAAACTCGGCCTCGCGGCGGCGGGAGCGCAAGACGCGCAACTCGACACCGCCAACGCCTGCGCGCTCGGCGGCTCGTACGGCGGCTATATGATGAACTGGATTGCCGGGAACTGGCCCGACGGCTTCAAATGCCTCATCAATCATGCGGGTGTTTTCGACTTGCGCGCGATGGCGTTCGAGACCGAGGAGCTATGGTTCGACGAATGGGACCATGGCGGCCCCTGGTGGACGCGCCCCGACGCCGAAAAATGGAATCCGGTGAACCATGTCGCCAAGTGGAAGACACCGATGCTCGTGATCCACGGCGAGAAGGATTTCCGCATACCCTACAGCCAGAGCCTTGCCGCCTTCCACACACTGCAACGGCAGGGGATCGAGGGCGAATTGCTGATTTTCCCGGACGAGAACCATTGGGTGCTCAAGGGGCAGAACAGCGTGCAATGGTATCGCACGGTATTCGATTGGCTGGGGCGGCATTTGAAGAAATAGGCAAACCAAGCTCGTTCGTGTCGAGCGAAGTCGAGACACGCGGAAGGCACATGTTGCGGGTCGGCATCTCGACTTCGCTCGATACGAACGGAAATTGGGGACCATTCCCCCTTGCCGCGCCGCAGCATGGCTGGCAAAGCGCCCGCGCTATGCCGATGGAAAAGACATTCGATCCCGCCGCTATCGAGGCGAAATGGTCCCGCGAATGGGAAAGCCGCGGGCTGTACCGTCCCGCGCGTCCCGACGCGCAACCCTTTACGATCGTCAACCCGCCGCCGAACGTCACCGGCGCGCTGCACATCGGCCATGCGCTCGACAACACGTTGCAGGACGTGCTCGTCCGCTACGAACGGCTGCGCGGCAAGGATGCGCTGTGGGTCGTCGGGATGGATCATGCCGGGATCGCAACGCAGATGGTCGTCGAGCGCCAGCTCAATGAACGCCAGCAAAAGCGCACCGATTTTACCCGCGAGCAATTCGTCGACAAGGTCTGGGAATGGAAAGGCGAAAGCGGCGGCCAGATCACCCGCCAGCTCCGCCGTCTCGGCTGTTCGATGGACTGGGACCGCGAACAGTTCACCATGGACCCGCATTTCACCAAGGCGGTGGTCAAGGTGTTCGTCGAACTCCACAAGCAGGGGCTGATCTACCGCGACAAGCGCCTCGTGAACTGGGATCCCGCACTCAAGACCGCTATCTCGGACCTCGAGGTCGAATCGCACGAAGTGCCCGGCCATATGTGGCATTTCAAATATCCGCTCGCGGGCGGCGAGACCTATACCTATGTCGAGCGCGACGCCGACGGGACTGTGCTGTTCGAGGAAGAGCGCGACTATATCTCGATCGCGACGACGCGACCCGAGACGATGCTGGGCGACGGCGCGGTCGCGGTGCACCCCGGCGACGAACGCTATCGGCCGATCGTCGGCAAATATTGCGAGATCCCGGTCGGGCCGAAAGAGCATCGGCGCCTGATCCCGATCATCACCGATGATTATCCCGATCCCGATTTTGGCTCGGGCGCGGTCAAGATCACCGGTGCGCACGACGAGAACGACTATGGCGTCGCGCAGCGGAACGGCATCCCGATGTACCGGCTGATGGACGAAGTCGCCGCGATGCGGGCCGACGGCGCACCCTATGCCGAGACCGCGGCCCGCGCGGTCGAAATCGCGAAGGGCGCATCCGCTACCTCGGCCGAAATCGACGCGATGAACCTCGTTCCCGACGAATATCGCGGCCTCGACCGCTATGCAGCGCGCAAACGCGTCGTCGCCGACATCGACGCTGAAGGGCTGATGATCAAGGTCGAGGACAAGATGATCATGCAGCCGTTCGGCGACCGCGGCGGCGTGGTGATCGAGCCGATGCTGACGGACCAATGGTATGTCGACGCCGCCACGCTCGCGCAGCCACCGATGCAGGCGGTGCGCGATGGCCGGATCAACATCGTTCCCAAAACATGGGAAAAGACCTTCTTCAACTGGATGGAGAATATCCAGCCGTGGTGCGTATCGCGCCAGCTCTGGTGGGGGCACCGGATTCCGGCGTGGTACGCCGAGGACGGCCGCATCTTCGTCGCCGAGACCGAAGAAGAGGCGCAGGCGGAAGCAGGCGAAGGCGTCCAGCTCGAACGCGACCCCGACGTCCTCGACACCTGGTTCTCTTCGGCGCTCTGGCCCTTCGCGACGCTCGGCTGGCCCGAGGGCACCGACCTCCTCAAGCGCCACTACCCCAACGATGTCCTCATCTCGGGTTTCGACATCCTCTTCTTCTGGGATGCCCGCATGGCGATGCAGGGGATGCACTTCATGGACGAGGTGCCGTGGAAGACGCTCTATCTTCACGGCCTCGTCCGCGCTCCCGACGGCGCGAAGATGTCGAAGTCGAAGGGCAATGTCGTCGATCCGCTCGGCCTGATCGACCAATATGGCGCAGACGCGCTGCGCTTCTTTATGAGCGCGATGGAAAGCCAGGGCCGCGACATCAAGATGGATGACGCGCGCCTCGCGGGCTATCGCAATTTCGCGACCAAGCTGTGGAACGCCGCGCGCTTCTGCGAAGCCAATGGCATTTCGGCATCGACGAGTCTCGAAGCGCCGATCGCGACGCTCCCCGTCAACCGCTGGATCATCGGCGAGGTCGCCGACACCGTTGCGGCGATGGACAGGGCATTCGCCGCCTATCGCTTCGACGATGCGGCCAATGCGATCTACAGCTTTGCCTGGGACCTTTTCTGCGATTGGTATCTGGAGCTGATCAAAGGGGCGATCGACGATGAGACCAAGGCCGTCGCCGGCTGGGTGCTCGACCAGATCCTCGTCATGCTTCACCCCTTCATGCCCTTTATCACCGAAGAGCTGTGGACGGTGATGGGCGAGCGCGCCGATTATCCGCTGATTACCGCCAAATGGCCCGAACCCGCCGCTGAGCGCGACGCCGATGCAAGCGACGACATCGACTGGCTGATCAAGCTGGTGAGCGAAATCCGCGGCGCCAAGGCCGAACTTGGCCTGCCGCCCGGCGCGCGGCTGACCGCACACTTCCCGGCGCCGCTGAAAGCACGCGCCGAAAGGCTCTCGGCACAGCTCGACCGTCTCGCCCGCCTCGAAACCGTCAGCTTCGACCCCGCACCCGCCGGCGCGTCGGCGCAGCTTGTCGTCGAGGGCGAGACGATCACCGTCCCGCTTGAAGGCGTGATCGACATCGCCGCCGAACGCGAACGGCTGACCAAAGCGCTCGCCGCGGCGACCAAGGAGCGCGACAGCCTTGCCGGTCGCCTTAACAACCCCGCCTTCGTCGAACGCGCCAAGCCCGAAGCCGTCGACAAGGCCCGCGCTGACCATGAGGCAAAGGCGGCCGAAGCCGAAAGGCTGTCGTCGGCGCTCGCGCGGATCGGATAGCCGCGCGACTGGTTTCGAGCGCAACAATTGCTCCGCTTTCGACCAAAGCGGCCGCCGCTTCGACTGGCGGCGCACCAGCGCCTAGATTGTGGTGAGGTTTTGGCGCTAAAGCGGCCGGAATGAAGACTCCGCTTTCCAAGGGCGCCTTGCGCGATCAACGCGCAAAGATGCTTGCTGCCGCGCCCGACTGGCGTGCATCCGACGCGCGCGTCAATCCGCGCGTCGCGATCGGCTCGATTCTCGCGATGTGGGTGATCTATTTCCTGATCACCACCGGCCTCGCCATGCTCGCCGGCGCGCACGAACAACTAAATTATATCGGGCGCCGCGCGATCGTGGTCGTTGCAGGCATCCTCTGCACCTTCGTGCTCTACCAACTCGTCCAGCGCGTACAGCCGCGCGGTTTCGGGGCGAGACTGGGCGTTGCGATGGGCGCAGCCGTCCCGCTCGTGGTCGTCTATGCCTGTATCAACCTCCTCGTTTTCTTTTACTGGTTTCCATCGCCCGATACGGCCAAGATCATCGGCGAAGTGCAGCATAAGTTCCCCGTCGCCTGGGAAACGGTGCTGATCCTCGATAGCTCGATCCGCTGGTATTTCTTTTTCGCCGTCTGGGCAGCGCTCTACGTCGCCTTTGGCTATGCCAATGAAATGCGGGCGGTCGAGCGCCGCGCGAACCATTTCCGGATCGAAGCGCAAAACGCGCAGCTCCGCGCACTTCACTATCAGGTCAATCCGCACTTCCTCTTCAACACGCTCAACTCGCTCTCAACGCTCGTCCTGCGCGGCTCGAAGAGCGAGGCAGAGACGATGATCATGAATTTGTCGTCCTTCCTGCGATCGAGCCTTGCGGTCGATCCCGAACAGCTGGTCAGCCTCGAAGAGGAAATCGCGCTCCAGCGGCTTTATCTCGACATCGAACAAGCGCGTTTTCCCGACCGGCTGCACGTCGAAGTGACGATGGCAGAGGATCTCAATTCCGCGTGCGTTCCGGTCCTCATACTGCAACCGATTATCGAAAACGCGATCAAATACGGCGTTGCCCCTTCGAAGGGGGCGATTGCGGTGCGGCTCGATGCACGGAGCGAATATGGCTTGCTGGTCATCAGGGTCGAAAATGATATCGACCCCGATGCGCCGGCTCCAGCGCCCGGCACCGGCCTTGGCCTCGGCAATGTTCGCGAAAGACTGTTGACGCGCTATGGTCCGTCGGCAGGGTGCGAGTGGGGCCGATCCGACGCGGGCGGTTTCTTCGTCTCGCTCTGGCTGCCCCTTGGACGCGAAAGGTGCTGACATGCTGCAGACGTTACGAACCCTGATCGTCGACGACGAGCCGCTGGCAATCGAGCGTTTGCAGATATTGGCTGGGCAGCAGGATGGCGTTTCGCTGGTCGGCACGGCGAGCGATGGCGCTTCGGCGCTTCGCATGGTCGAAGCGCTTGCGCCCGACCTTGTGCTGTGCGACATCGCCATGCCCGACCTCAACGGCCTCGATGTCGCGGCGGCAATCGACAAGCTCGACAACCCCCCGGCGGTCATCTTTGTTACCGCGTTCGACCAATATGCCGTCGCCGCGTTCGACGTTGCCGCAGTCGATTATCTGCTGAAGCCCGTGTCGCCTGACCGCCTGGGCCGCGCGCTGACGCGCGTGCGCGAATGGCGCTCGGCCGGACGCACGAGCGGACAAAAGAGCCGATGGATTACCGAATTCTGGGTGCAGAATCGCGGCGAAATGTTACGGGTTGATGCCGGGCAGGTCGACCTGATCGAAGCGGAACGCGACTATATGCGGCTCCACGTCGGCGCACGAAGCTGGCTGATTCACCAGACGATCAAGTCGCTCGAAGAGCGAATGGATCCATCGCAATTCCTGCGCATCCATCGCTCGAAAATGGTACGCCGTGACGGCATCGTGGGGCTCAAGCATCATGGCGACGGCGCGTGGAGTGTCGATCTGGGTGACGGCGGCGTCCACCGTATCGGCCGCACCTATCTACACGACGTAAAGGCGATCATGCACGGGGCATGATCGCCTTTTCCGGGTCGCCATCTTGGCGTGTCATCAGCGCGCGGAGACGGTCATGCCGCCCTTGTCGGCATATTGGGCGCCGCTGCCGTCGAACACTGCCGCCAGTTGAACATCGGCGTCGCGCATCGTGATTGCTTCGCATTTTGCGGCCCGCGCGCGGTCGGCAAGCGTCGGACGATAGTGCGGGCGACTGTCGCAAACAATTTCCACCGCATTTTTGACGCGCTGGGTCAGGCGGTCGCGACCGCTCGCGCTTGTCAGGTTGAGGTCGTCGTAGCGAACGACAACGCTGCGAACATCGTCCTCGGCAAATGCCGGGGCAACGGCTCCGGCAAGCGCCAACGGAGCTGCCAGAAGGGTGATAGCAAGTTTAGACATGGGGGAGTCCTCTCTCGGGGTCACGGATGCGGGATACGGAGCCGAGGACCGGGGAGACCACCGCCTCCGCATCCCGCACCCTCTGAATGCCACCGCCGCGCGACCGGCGCATGGCCCGTTCGACCGGACCTGATTGCGCGTCGATTGAAGGACGAACGGCCCCAGGCGGCCGACCAGTGGTCAAAATGGCAGCGGGGGGTTGCAACCACATTGCGCGCGCGGGCATGTTTCCACAATGGCGAAGCGAAGCGACAGCGCGGCGAGTCGCAACTCGGGGCTGACCAAGGCGGTCAGGTGGATGCTGCTGGCGTCGGTCGGCATGATCGGCGGCCTGGTATTGGGCGACTTCTCGGTCGGAGGGCGGCTTGTCCCCGACACGGTCGTCAGCGGCAGCTTCGCCGAATTGAGCGCGAACCCCGATGCGCTGACCCCCGACAGCCTCTCCGCCCCGCCCTGCATCGATTGCGCGAACAGCTACGCCGCCGCGGCGCGGCTACGCGCGCGACGCGCCGAGCGCATGTCGCACGCGTTTCGCGACCTTGGTTCGGTCGAGATCGATCAGCCTGTTCCGGAACCCGACGACGATTATCGGTACGGCGGTCGATTTCCCGATCCGTCCCGCGCGGTCGAGGACCGCGTATTGCCGGCAGTCCGGCCGCGACCGGTCAATGTCGCTGCGCCGCCTGCGCCAATGGACCAACCGGGCGGGGAACACCCTACCCGCCCGGCTACCTCCAAGAGTAATTTGCCCGAGCCACGGGCAGACCGCAGGACTACCCTGCCCGAGCGCTTGCCCGTCGACTAATCCTGCGGATCCTGCGGAGGCAAGGTGGGTTTGGGCTTGGCGCAGCGATGCGTCTCACCGGCCTTGCAGGCAGCCACATCGGCTTTCCACGCCGCGACGGCGGCTTCATATTTTAGGCGTTCTTCGGTCGACAGCGCCGCGATGCGCGCTTTTTCGATTTCATAGGCTGCCGTATCTTCGACGAATTCCGCCTGGTCGTGCGCGACTTGCTGCGCAGCTGCCGACACTTCCTGCTGATAGGTGATATTGTCGGCCTTTGCCTTGGCGGCCTGTTCCGAGTTGAGCCGCGCCGTATTTGCTCGCTCGGCTGGCGTCGTGCCGTCGGGAAGCTTCTTTGTGCTGTCGGCCGGCGTGTCGGAGGCCGCCTGAACGGCGAGGGCCGGAACGGGAACCGTGCCGGTCAGCGCCAATGCCATCGCAGCTACGGCTGCCATCATGCTATTGGTCATCAAAAGCTCCTCCAACTTCGTTAATGCGTAACAAACGCGCAGTCACTGTCGCCGTTCCCACGCAAGGTTTGACCTCGGTGCGTGTTGCCACCATGCTGCGGCCATCCTGTCTCCTACCGGCCGAGCGATTGTCAGCACCAGAACGCCATCCGATCAACCGTCCCGTTTTTTATGCGCCGTTGGCCGTCCTTTCGGGAGCGCTCGTTCTCAGCCTGTGGCAGGGAAGCGCCTTTGTTGCAGCCGAGACGGCCGCAAACGACTGGGTGCTACGCCATTTCGGCCCCGTATTTGCGATCGCCGGCGTGGCATTTCTGCTTTTGTTGGCGGGAATCGCCGCCTCGCCGCTCGGCGCGATGACGATCGGCGGAGCCGGCGCGGCGCCGCTGCTCGGGCGGTGGCGCTGGTTTGCCGTTACGCTTTGCACGACCATTGCGACCGGCATTCTTTTCTGGGGCGTCGCCGAACCACTATTCCACCTCAACGATCCGCCCGCAATGCTGGGCCTCGAACCGGGAAGCGAAGGCGCCGCGACCTTCGCGATGTCGACCATGTTCCTCCATTGGACGCTGACACCCTATGCCATCTATACCGTCGCCGGGCTGGCCTTCGCGCTCCTTTATTATAACCGCGGCGAACCCTTCAGCCTGTCGTCGCTGTTCGTCCCGTTGATCGGCCCGCGCGCGCACGGACGCATCGGCACCGCCATCGATATCGTCTGTCTGTTCGCGCTCGTCGCTGGAATGGCAGCGTCGCTTGGCGCCGGGGTGCTCGCGCTGGCGGGCGGGATTGAAGGCCTCGGCAGATTTTCGGGCGGAATCGTCCTGCGGTGGGGCATAGTCGGGGCGATCGTCGCTGTCTTCGTCCTGTCGGCGGCGCTCGGCCTTCAGCGCGGGATCACGCGCCTGTCGCTCGTCAACTTCTGGTTCTTCGTGGCCATTCTGCTGTTTGTCGTGGCGGCCGGGCCAGCGGAACTCCTACCCCGGATGGGGTTGCAGGGCGCGGCGGAGTATCTGCGCAGCTTCCTGCCGCGCAGTCTCGGCCTCGACGTCGATACAGACTGGCATCGCCAGTGGACGATTTTCAACTGGGCAAACTGGTTCGCCTGGGCACCTGTCACAGCGTTGTTTCTCGGACGGTTGGCGGTTGGCTACACGGTGCGCGCGTTCATCGCCTTCAATCTGTTGCTTCCAGCCGCATTCGGCGCGCTGTGGATGATCATCCTTGCCGGCACCACGATTGCGGTCGACCGACAGTCCGGCGGGGCGTTGTACGGCCTCCTGGTCGCATCGGGACCCGATCCGCTGCTGTACCGCCTGTTCAGCGAGATTGGCGGCGGACCGTTTATCCTGGCCCTCCTCATCGCCGCGATTTTCATTTCCTACGTCACCGCCGCCGACAGCAATGTATCCGCGATGAGCGCGCTGTCGACGCGCGGCATCTCACCCGACGAGCCCGAGGCGCCGCTCGCAGTCAAGATCGTCTGGGGCGTAACGGTTGGCCTCGTCGCCATCATCCTCGTCGCGTCCTCCGGCCTCGACGGCATCCGCATGATGTCGGTGCTCGGCGGCTTCCCGGCATTGTTCGTGATCCTCGGTGCGGCGCTCTCACTGCTACTGATGGCTTGGCGGTCACGGCGCGGGGACGAATGATCCCGCGCCCGTTGCGACGCCCAGCGGCGCACCCTATCTTGTCCCCGCTGCCCCCTCCCGCGCACCCCTTGCGCCCATAGAACAAATCTGGAACAAGCCCCTCCCATGAGTCTCACCCATATTTCGGTGCGCGGCGCGCGCGAGCATAATCTGAAGGGCGTCGACGTCGACCTGCCGCGCGACAGCCTGATCGTCATCACCGGCCTGTCGGGCAGCGGCAAGTCGAGCCTGGCGTTCGATACCATCTATGCCGAGGGGCAGCGCCGCTATGTCGAGAGCCTGTCGGCCTACGCCCGCCAGTTCCTGGAGATGATGCAAAAGCCCGATGTCGAGCATATCGACGGCCTGTCGCCCGCGATCAGCATCGAGCAGAAGACGACGAGCCGCAACCCGCGCTCGACCGTGGCGACCGTGACCGAAATCTATGACTATATGCGCCTCTTGTGGGCGCGCGTCGGCGTTCCCTATTCGCCCGCGACGGGCGAGCCGATCAGCGCGCAGACGGTGAGCCAGATGGTCGACCGCGTGATGGAGCTGCCCGAGGGGACGCGCGCCTATCTGCTCGCCCCCGTCGTTCGCGGGCGCAAGGGCGAGTATAAGAAGGAGCTCGCGCAGTGGCAGAAGGACGGTTTTACGCGGGTTCGGATCGACGGGGAATTTTACGAGATCGAGGACGCTCCGGCGCTCGACAAGAAGTACAAGCATGACATCGAGGTTGTCGTCGATCGGATCGTGGTGCGCGAGGAGATCGAGACGCGGCTCGCCGACAGTTTCGAGACGGCGCTGAAAGTTGCCGAAGGTGTCGCGTATGTCGACATGGCAGACGGACCGGTTCCGGGGCGCGCAGAGGATGGCGGGGCCGCCGACCAGAAGTTGAAGGGCGCCGGAATACCGTCCAACCGCTTGATTTTCAGTGAGAAATTCTCCTGCCCCGTCAGCGGCTTCACGATCGCCGAGATCGAGCCGCGGCTGTTCAGCTTCAACGCGCCGCAGGGCGCGTGCCCCGCGTGCGACGGGCTGGGCGAGCGGCTGGAATTCGACCCCGAACTGGTCGTCCCCAACCACGCGCTATCGTTGAAAAAGGGCGCGGTGGTGCCGTGGGCGAAATCGAACCCGCCCTCGCCTTATTATATGCAGGTACTCGAAAGCCTTGCAAAAGCGTATGATTTCAGCCTCGACACGCCGTGGCAGGACCTGCCCGGCGGGGTGCAGCAGATCATCCTCTTTGGCAGCGGCGGAATGCCCGTCGAACTGACCTTCAAGGACGGCCGGCGCACCTATACGACGCACAAGGCGTTCGAAGGGGTGATCGGCAACCTCAATCGCCGGATGTTGCAGACCGAAAGCGCGTGGATGCGCGAGGAGCTGGGCAAGTACCAGACCGCGCAGCCGTGCGAGACGTGCCACGGCGCGCGGCTGCGCCCCGAACCGCTCGCGGTCAGGATCGCGGGCGAGGACATCAGCCAGTCGGCGCGCCGCAGCGTCGCCGACGCGCTCCACTGGTTCGGCACGCTCGAGGAGAAGCTGAACGAGCAGCAGCGGCAGATTGCGAAAGCGATCCTGAAAGAGATCAACGAACGGCTCGGCTTCCTCAACAATGTCGGGCTCGACTATCTGAACCTCAACCGCACCAGCGGCACCTTGAGCGGCGGCGAGAGCCAGCGTATCCGCCTCGCGAGCCAGATCGGAAGCGGGCTGTCGGGCGTGCTCTATGTCCTCGACGAACCGAGCATCGGCCTCCACCAGCGCGACAACGACCGGCTGCTCGCGACGCTCCAGCGGCTGCGCGACCTCGGCAATACGGTGATCGTCGTCGAGCATGACGAGGACGCGATCCGCCACGCCGACCATGTCGTCGACATGGGCCCCGGCGCGGGCGTCCACGGCGGCGAGATCGTCGCGCAGGGCACGCTGGACGAGGTGCTGGCAAGCCCGAGGAGCCTGACCGCCGCCTATCTGACCGGCGCGAAGAAGATCGAGGTGCCGGCGCGCCGCCGCCCCGGCAACGGCTTCGACCTCGTGCTGACCGGCGCGCGCGCGAACAATCTGAACAATGTCACCGCGAAAATCCCGCTCGGCACCTTTACCTGCGTCACCGGCCTGTCGGGATCGGGCAAGTCGAGCCTGATCATCGACACGCTCTATGCCAGCGCGGCGCGCGTGCTCAACGGCGCGCGGCTGGTCGCGGGGCCGCACGACAGCCTGAAGGGGCTGGAACATTGCGACAAGGTGATCGACATCGACCAGTCGCCGATCGGCCGCACCCCGCGCAGCAACCCCGCGACATACACCGGCGCCTTCACGATCATCCGCGACTGGTTCGCGGGCCTGCCCGAAAGCCAGGCGCGCGGGTACAAGCCCGGCCGTTTCAGCTTCAACGTCAAGGGCGGGCGGTGCGAGACGTGCACCGGCGACGGGCTGATCAAGATCGAGATGCACTTCCTGCCCGACGTCTATGTGACGTGCGAGACGTGCCACGGCAAACGCTACAACCGCGAAACGCTGGAGGTGAAGTTCAAGGGGATGAGCATCGCCGACGTGCTCGACATGACGGTCGAGGATGCGGCGGAGTTTTTCAAGGCGGTGCCGTCGATCCGCGACAAGATGGCGATGCTGTGCCGCGTCGGCCTGGGCTATATCAAGGTCGGGCAACAGGCGACGACGCTGTCGGGGGGCGAGGCGCAGCGCGTCAAGCTGGCGAAGGAACTCTCGCGCCGCTCGACCGGGCAGACGCTCTATATCCTCGACGAGCCGACGACGGGGCTGCATTTCGAGGATGTGCGCAAGCTGCTGGAGGTGCTGCAGGCGCTGGTCGAACAGGGCAACAGCGTCGTGGTGATCGAGCATAATCTGGATGTCATCAAGACCGCCGATTATATCCTCGACCTTGGCCCCGAAGGCGGGGTGAAGGGCGGCGAAATCGTCGCGGCGGGAACGCCCGAACAGGTCGCCAGAAACCCGCGCAGCTTTACCGGACAATATCTGGCGCCGATGCTGGCGAAATAACCTTCCCCCCCTCCCGCAGGCGGGAGGGGCAGCGAGACTTGCGAACGTCGTTCGCTAGTCGCAGCGGGGTGGGCAGTTGCAACGCCGCTGGCCCACCCCCGACCCCTCCCGCCTGCGGGAGGGGAGCAAGGGCGGCGCTTCCCCCATTCGTCACCCCGGGCTTGATCCGGGGTCCCGCTTGACCGCGAGGTCCGGTCCCCTTTGTCTCACGCAAAGGCGCGAAGGCGCGAAGGCGTTTGTGGTCGGACGCTTGCGCCGCCCTGGTCCTGCAGGCGGTGGCAATGGCTCACACAAAGACACAAAGACACGAAGATGTCGGCGTTTCGGGGCGAGCGACGGGTTGCCCGGCAACGGCCCCGATTTGACCGACGCCGGACAAGGTCCGGCGACTTTCCGAAAGCCGTTGATCGGCGCGCGCCACGCGCGTCGCAAAGCCCCCCTCTTCGCGCCTTTGCGCCTTTGCGTGAGCCAATTGCGTCCAAGCGCCCGTCAGCGACGCCGAGCGCGGTCCGTCATCCCGGACTTGATCCGGGATCGCGATGTTCGGGGGTGAGGATGACGTGGACGGGGACGAGGAGAATGTTCCGATCACATGGGTAGCATCAAGATAAGATGCGAGCTATCAACATCCAGTTTGGATCGAAATACGTTCGATCCTGTTGATATTTCGTTCTCTCGATGTTCAAGTGCCTGCGCTAGATGGAGAGAATTATGGAGCACCCCATTTCGTTGAAAGCCTTGGCATACTTTGACGATCTGTTCCCTGTCGAGCCGCTGAGCTCGCACAGGCCCCAAGATTTTGTCGACCAGATTCGGGAGTTCGATGATTTCGGCTCCAGAACTCTCGAGCAGTTCCTCGACGGAATTCCATACTTTATCAACGAATACTGGACATCTGGTCAGCGTAAAGCGCACGCAATTCACGAAGTGAGTTATCGCGCATGCTTCAAGCCGCAGCTTCCGGCATTCTTCATCGATAGGCTCACAAAGCCTGGCGACGTGGTCCATGATCCCTTCATGGGACGCGGAACGACCCCAATTCAGGCGGCTCTTATGGGACGAAGAGCGAGCGCGACAGATATTAACCCATTGTCCAAGCTATTGACACGCCCCCGTTTGGCTCCGCCGCCTTTGCACGAGGTCAGTCGTTTCCTGTCATCTGTTGATTGGTCAGCCTCGGTTGACGTCGACGACGAACTGCTCGTCTTTTATCATCCGGAGACGCTGCGACACTTGACCCTATTGCGAAATCGCCTTCTGGAACTGGCACCTCTGGACGATCCTCAACCCGACCCAATAGCGGACTGGGTTAGAATGGTAGCGATAAATAGGCTTACTGGTCATTCATCCGGCTTTTTTTCAGTTTATACTCTTCCCCCCAATCAAGCTGTTAGCGTATCAGCGCAGCGAAAGATTAACGAGAAAAGGAATCAGATCCCCCCCGTTCGTGATATTCGATCGCTCATTCTCAAGAAATCACGCTCTTTGCTAAAAGATGGCGTACCGCCTGAAGCAAATGCATCCCTGCTTTGTGGCAGTGCGGATCATAGCCCAGAAATAGAAAGTGGTTCTGTCAGTTTAGTTGTAACGTCGCCTCCATTTTTGGATATCGTCCAATATGCTGACGACAATTGGCTGCGATGTTGGTTTTCCGGAATCGATGTTTCGTCAGTTTCCATTGCCATGCATCGATCTGAAGCGGCATGGACGTCGATGGTGCATGACGTCCTTCGAGAACAAGCTCGTCTCCTACGCACAGGCGGCCACGTCGCTTTTGAAGTGGGCGAGGTTCGCGGTGGAAAAATTCAACTAGAGCGTCTCGTATGGCAGGCAGCCGAAGGATTACCGTTTGAACGCATAGCTGTTTTGGTGAATCAGCAAGAATTCACCAAAACCGCTAACTGCTGGGGGGTGAAGAATAACGTTGGCGGGACGAACAGCAATCGAATCGTCGTTCTTAAGAAACGCTAATCTGCAACAGGCGTTGGCGGATCGAGCCTAGGGACTACCGTCGAGTAAAAGCGGGCGCTACTGATACGGGTTCCAGCTCCAAGCTCCCCAGTCCAGTATAGCTCCCTAACTAGATCGCTCGGCACCAACCACACGGGCACTTTTGGAAACCGCATGATGTCAGAGCATACATAGCCTGAAATCCGATCAAGCTTCTCGATAAAGCCATCTTCTTGGAACGACCGACCGCTGCCGACCATGTATGAAGGACAGAAATATATCCCGGAGCTTACAGACCGTGCCTCCCAATTCCCGCCATCTTGGTCAATGAGATCGAAGCCCGAGCCTTCCGAAGGGGCCAGCTTCCATTCCAAAGCATCTCGAATTCGACGTTCTAGAATGAACGATATTCGCCGGCCATCTTTGAAATAAGCTACTACGTCCTGTTCAGGGAGATGCATGGATTCCGACAAATTTTCCAGATTCCATTCAAATAGTAGCGATTCCGGCATTTACATTCTCCTTCATGGAAACGAGGGCGGGATTAATACTCGACAGTAATCGCTTAGTCACGCGTCGGACATTTGCGCAGTGCCGAAATCGTCACACCATGACACTTCCATGACAGTCGCTGTCACAAACCCGTCACACAAAACGCCCAAATGGCGCTCAGCGAGTCGCCGCGGGGGTGGCGGCTTGGTTCGGTAACGACCCCCGACAGGATAGTTTCATGGTCAAGACATTCGCCCCCCGCCTGCTTGGCGTCGCGAGCGCCACCGTTGTCGCGCTCACGCTCTCTGCCTGCCAGGACCAGGCGTCGCAGGGCGGCGCCGCGCGCGATTATATCAGCGCGGTCGGCTCCTCCACCGTCTATCCCTTTGCCACCGCGGTCGGCGAAAAATTCGCCGAAGCGACGGGGGGCAAGACGCCCAAGATCGATTCGACCGGCACCGGCGGCGGCTTTGAACGCTTCTGTTCGGGCGTCGGCGGCGACACCCCCGACATCGCCAACGCCTCGCGCCGCATGAAGGCGAAGGAGTTCGAAACCTGCCAGGCGAACGGCGTCAAGGACATCGTCGAGGTGCAGATCGGCATCGACGGCATCGCGCTGGGCGAGGCGCAGCGCGGCCCCGGCTTCAAGCTGACCGACGAAGATGTGTACAAGGCGCTCGCCGCCAACCCCTATGGCAAGCCCAACACGGCAAAGACGTGGAAGGACGTCAATCCGGCGCTTCCCGCGGTCGCGATCTCGGTCTTTGGCCCGCCGTCGACGAGCGGCACTTACGACGCGTTCAAGGAGTTGATCCTCGCCAAGGGTTGCGACGCCAACCCCGAGATGAAGGCGCTGAAGGACAGCGACAAGGACAAGCATGAAAGCGTGTGCACCGGCCTGCGCGGCGCGCCCTTCTATGTCGAGCAGGGCGAGAATGATAACCTCATCATCTCGAAGCTCGACAAGAACCCGACCAGCCTGGGCATTTTCGGCTTCAGCTATCTCGACGCGAACAAGGACAAGATCAAGGCGGTGCCGATCAAGGGCGTCCTGCCGACCTATGACGCGATCGCCGACGGCAGCTACCCCGGCTCGCGCCCGCTGTTCATCTATGTGAAGAAAGCGCATGTCGGCGTGATCCCCGGCCTCGCCGAATATGTCGCCGAGTTCCTGAAGGGCGCGGGCGAAGGCGGGTATCTGGGCGCCAAGGGGCTGATCGTCTCGCCCAAGAGCGTCGCCGACACCGCGACCGCGAACGCGCAGAACATGACGCCGCTGAACGGTGGCGAACTGAAGTAAGCATTGACGGGCGGCCGGGTGCGGGGACATGCCCCTGCCCGGCCGCCTTGTTTTTTTCGTGCGTCATTGCGCGGAGCCCGGCGAACGCCGGGGGACGCGGCAATCCACAGCCCCGACGCCTTGCGCAAGGCCGACTGCTGGAGATTGCTTCGCCCGGCTGCCGCCGGGCTCGCAATGACGGATGTTGAATTATGACGCTGAGTCATCAAACTGCCACGCTGACCCGCTTTGGACGGCCGCAATGACGAGGATGATGTGAGTTTCAACCCCGCCGCATTATTGCTGCTGATCGTCGGGCTGGGCCTGATCGGCTGGCTGGCCGGTCGCGCGCGCTCGGCGATGGTCGCGGGCCGCGCCGGCACCAAGCTGCATTCGCGCCCGCAATATCATGGCTGGTACGTCGCGCTGTGGCTGTTCGCGCCCGCCGCGATCTTCCTTGCCGTCTGGTCGAGCGTGGCGCCCGCGATGATCACCAACGACGTGCTCGCTAGCGAGGCGGCGCAGCGGCTGCCCGCCTTCGGCTTCGAGCGCAGCGCGATCCTTTCGGACGCGCGCGGCGTCGCGCAGGGCGACCAGCCGAGCGTGCGGATCGAGGGCGCGGGGCCGCTCGTCGAACCCTATCGCGCCGCGACGCAGAAATACGGGATGATCGGCATCGCCGCGATGCTCGCGCTCGCGCTCGCCGGCGGACTTTTCGCCTTCACGCGCATCCGTCCCGATTTCCGCGCGCGCAGCCGCGTCGAGCGGATCGTGATGGGGCTGCTGCTGCTCGCGTCGCTCGTCGCAATTCTGACGACCTTCGGCATCGTGCTGTCGCTGCTGTTCGAATCGATCCGCTTCTTCCAGCTCGTGTCGCCCGCCGAGCTGCTCTTCGGCACCTATTGGAACCCGCAGAGCGGCGCGGCGGTCGAGGGTACGTTCGGCGGCATCCCGCTGTTCTGGGGAACGGTGCTGATCGGCGCGATCATCGCGATGATCGTCGCGATCCCGATCGGGATGATGACCGCGGTGTACCTGACCCAATATGCCGCGCCCGCGGTGCGCCGCTGGGTCAAGCCGATCCTCGAGATCCTCGCGGGCGTGCCGACCGTCGTGTACGGCTATTTCGCCGCGCTCACCGTCGCGCCCGCGCTGCGCAATTTCGCGGTGATGATCGGCATCCCCAACGCCTCGACCGAAAGCGCGCTCGCCGCGGGCATCGTGATGGGGGTGATGATCATCCCCTTCGTCTCGTCGATGGCCGACGACAGCATCAACGCGGTGCCGCAAGCGATGCGCGACGGCAGCCTCGCGCTGGGCGCGACGCCGAACGAGACGATCCGCCAGGTGCTGATCCCCGCCGCGCTTCCCGGCGTGATGGGCGGCATATTGCTCGCGGTCAGCCGCGCGATCGGCGAGACGATGATCGTCGTGATGGCGGCGGGCCTGTCCGCCAACCTCACCGCCAACCCCTTTGCCAGCGTCACCACCGTGACCGCGCAGATCGTCAAGCTGCTCACCGGCGACCAGGAGTTCGACAGCGCCAAGACGCTCGCCGCCTTCGCGCTCGGCCTCGTGCTGTTCGTCGTGACCTTGCTGCTCAACATCGTCGCGCTGCGCATCGTCAAAAAGTATCGCGAAGCTTATGAATAGGGACACCTCCCCCACCGACTGGAAAGGCGCGTCGATGCAGACGCGCATCGCGCGGCGCTATGCGGCCGAGCGGCGCTTCCGCCTGATCGGGCTGGGCGCGGTGCTGCTGTCGGGCGCGTTCCTGGCGTTCCTGCTGTTCGTGATGGTCGGCAACGGCGCGCGCGGCTTTACCTATACGAATGTCGCGGTGCCGATCGACTTCGCATCGACCCCGCTCACCGTCGACGCGGCGCGGCTGAACGACCCCGACGCCGACCAGCTGATCGCCAACGCGGGGCTCGCCGACATCGTCGCCTTTGCCGCCGAAGAGGCGCTGGGCGACGACGGCGACGAGCTGATCAGCGAAAATGCGTGGAAGGAAGTGCGCAGCGCGATCAAGGACGATCCCGAGCTGATGACGGGACGCCACGTCTTTGACCTCCCCGCGTCGAGCGAGATCGACATGGCGGCAAAGGCGGGCGCGAGCGGCGCACTCGGCGCGCGGATCGCGGAACTCCGCCGCGACGGCCGCCTGTCGACCGGAATCCACTGGCCCTTCTTCCGCAACGCCGATGCGACCGATCCCGCGGTCGCGGGTATCTGGGGCGCGCTCAAGGGATCGGTGCTGACGATCTTCATCGCCTTTTGCATCGCCTTTCCGACCGGCGTGCTCGCGGCGCTCTACCTCGAGGAATATGCCCCCAAGAACCGCTGGACCGACATGATCGAGGTGTCGATCAACAACCTCGCCGCGGTTCCGTCGATCATCTTTGGCCTGCTCGCGCTCGCGGTGTTCATCAACTGGTTCGGCATCTGCCAGGCGAGCCCGCTCGTCGGCGGGCTGACGCTCGCGCTGATGACGATGCCCGTGATCGTCATCGCCAGCCGCAACGCGATCAAGGCGGTTCCCCCGTCGATCCGCGACGCTGCGCTCGGCGTCGGGGCGAGCCCGGTGCAGGTCGTGTTCCACCACGTCCTGCCGCTCGCGCTGCCCGGCATATTGACCGGCACGATCATCGGCATGGCGCGCGCGCTGGGCGAAACCGCGCCGCTGCTCCTCGTCGGCATGCGCGCCTTCATCGGCGATGTTCCGGGCGGCATCTGTTCGCCCTCGACCGTGCTGCCGATGCAGATCTTCCTCTGGTCGGACGAAGTCGACCGCGGCTTTGTCGAGAAAACCTCGGCCGCGATCATCGTGCTGCTGTTCGTGCTGCTGTCGATGAACGCCCTCGCAATCTATCTTCGCAACAAGTTTGAAAAACGTTGGTGACCATGACCCAGGAAGACCTTTCCATCGCCGATCCCAAGATGACGGCGCAAAACGTCAATGTCTTCTATGGCGAGAAGCAGGCGATCAACGACGTCACCATCGACGTCGGCACCGACCTGGTGACGGCCTTCATCGGCCCGTCGGGGTGCGGCAAGTCGACCTTTCTGCGGTCGCTCAACCGCATGAACGACACGATCGCCAGCGCCCGCGTCACCGGCAAGATCACGCTGGAGGGCGAGGATATTTACGACCCGTCGATGGACGTGGTGCAGCTTCGCGCGCGCGTCGGCATGGTGTTTCAGAAGCCGAACCCTTTCCCCAAGTCGATTTACGACAATGTCGGCTATGGCCCGCGCATCCACGGCCTCGCGCCGACCAAGGCCGACCTTGACGTCATCGTCGAGCGCGCGCTGGTCCGCGCGGGACTGTGGGACGAGGTCAAGGACCGCCTGAACGAGAGCGGCACCGCCTTGTCGGGCGGGCAGCAGCAGCGCCTGTGCATCGCGCGCGCGATCGCGGTCGACCCCGAGGTCATCTTGATGGACGAACCCTGCTCGGCGCTCGACCCGATCGCGACCGCAAAGATCGAGGAGCTGATCCACGAGCTGCGCGGCAAATATGCGATCGTGATCGTCACGCACAATATGCAGCAGGCGGCGCGCGTATCGCAGCGCACCGCCTTTTTCCACCTCGGGACGTTGGTCGAATATGGCAAGACGACCGACATTTTCACGAACCCGAAGCAGGAACGCACCAAGGATTATATCACCGGCCGCTACGGCTGACGCGTGACCGAAGAAGGACGGAGCAGATGGCAGTAGTCAACGAACACACGGTCAAGGCTTTCGACGAGGATCTCAACCGCCTGCGCGGACTGATCAGCGAGATGGGTGGGCGCGCCGAACAGGCGCTGCTCCAGGCGATGACCGCGCTGAGCAAGGGCGACCTCGAGCTTGCAGACCGGGTCGTGCGCGACGACAAGAAGATCGACACGCTGGAAGCCGAAGTCGAACAGCTCGCCGTCCAGACGATCGCGCTGCGCGCGCCGATGGCCGACGATCTGCGCGAAATGATCGCGGCGCTGAAGATCGTGTCGGTGGTCGAACGCATCGGCGACTATGCCAAGAATATCGCCAAGCGCGTCGCGCTGATGGACCAGACGCGCTCGATCGAGGCGATCCCGGTGCTGATGTCGATGTCGGCGGCGGTCGCCGAGCTGGTCCACGACGCGCTCAACAGCTTTGCGGCGCGCGACGCCGAACTCGCGGTGCGTGTCACGGTGCGCGACAAGAATGTCGACGATTTCTACAACAGCATCTTTCGCACGCTCGTGACCTTCATGATGGAAAATCCGAAGCACATCACCGAAAGCGCGCACCTGCTGTTCGTCGCCAAGAACCTCGAGCGCATGGGCGACCATGCGACCAACATCGCCGAGATGGTCTATTATGTGGTCACGGGCGAACATATGGAGGAACGCGAGCGCGGCGAGACACCCGAGGAGAGCGCGGCGGCGGAGCAGGAGAAGGACTGATGCCGCAGCCCGACCTGCTGCTGATCGAGGATGACGAGGCGATTGCCGAACTCATCGTCTGGCATTTCGCGCGCGAAGGTTTCTCGGTCCGGCAGACCCCCGACGGCGAACAGGCGCTGATGCTGGTCGAGGAGCGCGTTCCCGACATCGTCCTGCTCGACTGGATGATCGAAAGCCTGCCGGGGATCGAGGTCTGCCGGCGCCTGCGCCGCAACCCCAAATCGGCGAACGTCCCGATCATCATGCTCACCGCGCGCGGCGAGGAAGAGGACCGCATCCGCGGCCTCGAAACCGGCGCCGACGATTATGTCACCAAGCCGTTCAGCCCGCGCGAGCTGGTCGCGCGCGTCTCGGCCGTCCTGCGGCGCCTGCGTCCGGCGCTTGCGGGCGAATTACTCGCCTATGCCGACATCGAACTCGATTCGGTCGCGCACAAGGTGGTGCGCGGCGGGCAGGTGGTGAATATGGGGCCGACCGAGTTCCGCCTGCTGCGGCACTTCATGGAACATCCGGGCCGCGTCTTTTCGCGCGGGCAGTTGCTCGACAGCGTGTGGGGGCAGGACAGCGACATCGAACTGCGCACGGTCGACGTCCATATCCGGCGGCTGCGCAAGGCGATCAACCTGCCCGGCACGAGCGACATCATCCGCACGGTGCGGTCGGCGGGCTATGCGTTGGATTCCGGGAAGAGCATCTGACCGCTCGGGGGCGTTCGTCACGCCGAGCTTGATCGGCAATTATCCCGTTTCGCCAGTCAGGTGATCCCCGGCGAAAGCCGGGGGCCAGTTCGGGCAGCGCCGCACCGCGTGGCCCCCGGCTTTCGCCGGGGATCACCTGTTGCTCGTCCGAGGGTATAGTCGCCGGCTGGGTTTGGCGCGACGAACGGACGCTGCGACCGAAGCTAGCCGTCGCCCCCGCCTGCGCGGAGGCGAGGGTTATGGGGAACGTCCGCTCCCCATCCCCAAGCCGAACAGGTCAGAAGACGATCTGCGCGCGCATGCCGAAGGTGTCGACGCCATAGTCGCGGTCGGTGCCCGCCGCGATCACCGCGTCGCGATATTCGAGCCGCGCGTAATTGACCATGAAGCGCACATAGTCGATCGGCGTCCAGATCAGCGAGGCCATATAGCCATGCTGCTTGCCGCCATCGATGCCCGCGTCGTTGAGGTCGAGATGGTCGTAGCGCAGGTTCAGCTGCCACGCCCCCAGACCGCCGCTGCCCACCGGGTTCTTGACCTTCACTCCGCGGAACACGCCGCTGCGATAGCCGCGCGTATCGTCGGTCAGGAAGACGCCCGCCTCGACCGCGCCGCCGAAGAAGGTGGGATCGGCCGCGCCGGTGCGCCCGACCTTTTGCCAGAACGCCTCTGCCGCGCCGTGGAAACGTCCGCTGATGAAGGCGGCCTCGGCGCCATAGCCGGTTTCGGACTTCGCGCCGATGCTGGGTGTCGAGATAAAGCGAATATCGGCGGTGTGGACGAGCGGGCGCTGGCGATAGCGAACCGACGTCACGGTATCGCCCAGATCGCGCCAGTGCGCCGACGCGCCGAAGTGCAGCTGTGTGTCGCCCAGCTTCGGCGCGAACACGAGGCGTCCGTCGAGGCTGACCGACGAATTGCCGCTGTCGGACAGGTCGCCGAAATTGTCGGTGAACACGCCGCCCTGGACGATGACATCGCCCGTCGCGACCTCGCCCGACACTCCGACGCGGCGCTCGAACCCGAATGCGTCGGTGAAGGCCGCGCGTTCGATGAAGCTCGTGTCGTTGCTGCTCGACAATTCCTCGAGCCCCTGGAAATTGTTGTGCTGTCCCACCGTGACCTTGAGCGGCCCGTCCTTGTAGGTGAGGTGCGCGTCGGTCAGCTCTGCGTCACCCCCGGCGAAATCGGCCTCGAGCTTGTAGCCGAACCCGCCGGGGATCGTGCCCTCGACACCGAGACGGACGCGGCGCAGTTCGTTCGAAAAGCCGAGCGCGCGGTCGCTGATCGCGGAGGGGGCGCTGACATGGCCCGCGTCGACGAGGATGCGCCCGCGCGGCTTGAAGCTCCATCCGTCGGCGGTCTTGAGTTCGGGTGCGCCCTTCCAGCCGATTTCCGTGGCCGGTTTGGCGGTGACCGTCGGAGCGGGTGCGACGGGCGCCGGTGCCGGAACCGGGCTGGCGATCGCGCCGTCGAGCCGCGCTTCGAGCGTGTCGACCTTTGCCTTCAGCGCCGCGAGTTCGGCGCGCAATTCGGCCGCTTCCTCGGCGCTCAGCGCCTGTGCATGCGCGGTCGTCGGCGCAGCCAGCATCGTCGTGCCCAGCAGGGCGGCGGTCAGATATGCACGCATGTCGGGAAAGCTCCATTGCGATTAGATGACAGTCTCGCGGCGCCACTATGACGCCAAAATTACAATGTCGCGTCATTTGCATGACATTTTTGTTGCATCGGCGTTTTTCGCTGTCCGCTTGCACCGTCAGGACGAACGGTTAAGGACAGGCCAGTTTTTCTGCGCAACCAATCGGGAGACACTCATGACGATCAGATTTGACGGACGCGTGGCCATTGTCACCGGCGCCGGCGGCGGGCTCGGTCGCGCTTATGCGCTCGAACTGGCGCGCCGCGGCGCAAAGGTCGTCGTCAACGATCTGGGCGGCGCGCGCGACGGCACCGGCCATTCGGACGCCGCGCTGCAGGTCGTCGAGGAAATCCGCGCCGCGGGCGGCACCGCCATGTCGAACGGCGGCAGCGTCACCGAATATGACCAGATGGAAGAGATGGTCGCCAAGGCCAAGGAAGAATGGGGCGGCATCCACATCCTCATCAACAACGCGGGCATCCTGCGCGACAAGAGCTTCGCCAAGATGGAGCCCGCCGATTTCGACCTGGTCGTGAAGGTCCATCTGCTCGGCAGCGCCAATGTCACCAAGGCCTGCTGGGATCTGATGCGCGAGCAGGCCTATGGCCGCATCCTGATGACCGCATCGTCGACCGGGCTCTACGGCAATTTCGGGCAGGCCAATTATGGCGCCGCCAAGCTGGGGCTCGCCGGGCTGACCAAGACGCTCCATCTGGAGGGGGCGAAATATAATATCCGCTGCAACACGATCGCGCCGGTCGCGGGCACGCGGATGACCGAGGATATTTTCCCGCCCGAACTGTTCGACAAATTCACCCCCGAAAATGTCGTTCCCGCCGCGCTCTATCTGGTGAGCGAAAATGCGCCGACGAACATGATCGTCGGAGCGGGCGCCGGCGCCTTCCACGCCGCCTATGTCACCATGACCCCCGGCGTCGCGCTCCCCGAGGACGAACGCACGCCAGAGGGCGTCGCCGCGGCATGGGACAGGATCATCGATCGCAACGGCGAAACCGTCCCGCAATCGGGCAGCGAGCAATCGATGGCGGTGATGAAGGCGTTGCAGGCGCTGGGTTGAGGCATTTCGATCCTTCCTGTGCCGCAGGCATGGGGAGGTGGCAGCGGCGGAGCCGCTGACGGAGGGGCAATGGCGCAGACGTCGCTTGCCCCTCCACCACTCGCTGCGCGAGCGGTCCCCCTCCCCATCGCTTCGCGACAGGGAGGATAGCGCGCGCTTCACTGTATTGACACGGCAACACAGTTGGCGCATAGTCCGTGCGGGGCAAGGGGATCGGTCTAAGAAGGACGACCCCGATGTATAGTGAAAGCGACCTGCAAGCCGCGGTCGAAGCGAATGTGTTGACGCCGGAGGCCGCTGCGGCGTTCCGGTCGCATATCGCAACGGTGCGCGCAGCCCCCGGAGCGGACGAGGAATCCTTTCGCCTGCTCACCGGATTCAACGATATATTCGTCAGCATCGCGGCGGTCATCCTGCTCGTCGCGGTGGGCTGGATCGGCGAATCGATTCATCCGACGCTGGCCGGGCTCGGTGTTGCGGCCACCGCGTGGGGCCTTGCCGAATATTTCACGCGTCAACGCCGCATGGCGCTTCCCAGCATCGTGCTTGTCATTGCCTTTGCGGGCGGCGTGCTCGGATCGATGATCGGCTTCCTCGTCAAGCATGGCGAGGATATTTTCGGCCGCCAGCCCGCCGACGCGACGATTGCCCTGCTTGCCGCCACGATGGCGTTGATCACTGCTGGAGCGACCTGGGTCCACTGGCGGCGCTTCATGGTTCCGATCACCGTTGCGGCAGGAAGCGCCGCGCTTGCCGCGACAGCGATAGCGCTGATTCTCGCCGTGGTTGGTGGGGCGGGCGAACCCAATGTCGAGCTGCTGATGGCGCTCGTGCTCGTCGCGGGCCTTGGCGTCTTCACGCTCGCCATGTGGTGGGACCGCAGCGACCGCCTGCGTCAGACGCGGCGGAGCGACGTCGCATTCTGGCTCCACCTGCTCGCCGCGCCGATGATCGCGCATCCGATCTTTCACATGCTGGGCGTCACCGAGGGCGACGATATCACGAGCGCCGCCGCGATCCTCGTGGTCGGCATTTATGTGCTCTTCGGGATCGCCGCGCTGGCGATCGACCGCCGCGCGCTGCTCGTTTCGGCGCTCGCCTATGTGCTCGTCGCGATGACGCAATTGTTCCGCGAATTCGGTGCGGTCGAGCTCAACGTCGCGCTGACCGCCTTTGTCATCGGATCGGCGCTGCTGCTGCTGTCGGCCTTTTGGCAGAATGCGCGCGCGGCGGTGGTGTCGCTGTTGCCCGCGAACGTCGCCAACCAGCTTCCCGCGACGGTCAGTCCTCGACCAGCTTCATAAGCTTGCGTTCGACGGGGGCGAGTATGTTCGACAGCTCGTCCCCGCGCTTCAAAATCGCCCCGGCTTCGGAGACCAGCGCCCACATGCCCTGGCGGCTCCGCAAGGCGGGGCGTTTTTCTATGCGGTATTCGGGGCGCTCCGCCGCGCGGCGAAAGGCGGAAAAGATCGCGACGTCACGGTGGAAATCCATCGCATAGTCGCGCCACCGCCCCGCCGCGACCATGCGGCCGTAAAGGTCGAGGATGCGCGTGAGTTCGTGACGATCAAAGCCCGTTTGCTGCGGGATGGCCCGGCCGTTGGCCGGCCAGGGCGTGACAATTCCCATCAGTCGGCGGTCCCGCCTCCCTTGCGCCGCGGCGCGTCGGTGCGCGTGGCGGCTCTATCCCCGCCCTTTTCGGCCATCAGCGCGGCAAGTTGCTTCTGCAATTGTTCGAGCTGGCATTGCAGCAATTCCAGCTTCTGCGTCGCGGGATCGAAGGTTTCGTGGCAAGTGCCGTAGGGAACGAATTCGCGCGCATATTCGGTCGCGTCGACGAGCGTCGAGCGGGCCGGAATGCCGACCATCACCGCGCCTTCGGGCACATCCTTCGTCACCACCGCATTCGCCCCGATGCGCGCGCGCGGATGGACCGTGACGGGGCCGAGAATCTGCGCGCCCGACCCGACGATGACATCGTCGGACAGCGTCGGGTGCCGCTTGCCCGCGATTCCGTTCGCGGGATCGGTGCCGCCGAGCGTCACGCACTGATAGATGGTGACATTATCGCCGATCTCTGCCGTCTCGCCGATCACCGTAAAACCGTGGTCGATGAACAGGTGACGCCCGATCCTGGCACCCGGATGGATATCGATTCCGGTCAGCCAGCGCGCCAGGTGATTGACGAAGCGTGCGAGGAAAAACAGGTCGGCCTCGAACAGCCAGTGCGCGATGCGATGCATCCCCACCGCCAGCAAGCCCGGATAGAGCAGGATTTCCCAGCGCGACCGCGGCGCCGGATCGCGCCGCTTGATCGAATCCAGATAGGCGATCAGCCCTTTGAACATCGCATTGTCCCCTGCGACCCTATTTCTGTACCGATCAAGATAGATGTTCGCGCCGGGCTTTTCCACCCCCACCGCATTTTATTCGTCAACGACCGAACAATCCGACGCGAAAGAGCAACAATCCCTCGTTGCGCCAGCGCCGTTCGCCGTCGCGTGCGGCAATCGCCGCCGCCCATCGGTCGAGCATCAGCAGCGCACGCGCGCCGTGGAATTCGGCGCGGCGCGGCGCGGGGCCGCGCGCTTCGGCAAAGAGAAGGCGCGCGGCGGCGGCGTCGCTTTGCTGCACCGCGGCCCAGAGCAGTCCCCATCGCGCACCGCCCGCACCGCCGGAGAGCGCGAAAAGCGCCTCGCCGAATGCGCGCGCCGCCTCGGCACGCGTCGCCTCATCCTCTGCGAGCAACAATGCTTCGGCGGCATCGACCAGCGGAGCAAGATCGCCCTGCCCTCCCCATGTCGCCTGCAATTCGGCAAGCAGCGGCTCGCCCTTCGGCAAGGCGGCGGGATCGGCAGCGAGCAACCCCGTCATGTCGCGCCACCACGCGAGCTTGATCTGCCCGATGAGGGGTTCGGTTGCGTCGGCGAGGAGTTTGGTCAGCCGTTCGGCCAGCGCCCACAGCGCCGCCATCGCCGCGCGCCGCTCGCGCGGCACGGCGACCATCACGCGCGGGTCGCGGATGTCGGGGTAGTGATGTTCGCTCAGATCGACCATACGCCGGTCAGCCTATATGCCCAGGCCGTCATTGCGACCCCGGCGAAAGCCGGGGGAAGCAATCTCCAGCGTGCGGCTTGCCATACCGGCGGCTGGAGATTGCGTCGTCGCTTCGCTCCTCGCAATGACGAAGGAGATCAGCCGCGATTGCAGACCGCCTTCACCGCCGCGATCACGCGCGGCGTGTCGACGAGCGCCGCCTTTTCGAGATTGGCGGCGTAGGGCAGCGGCACATCCTCGTTGCACACGCGCGTCACCGGCGCGTCGAGGTCGTCGAAGCCCTGCTCCATCGCGACCATCGCGAGTTCGCTGGCGATCGAGCAGACCGGCCAGCCTTCCTCTACGATGACGAGGCGGTTGGTCTTTTTCAGGCTTTCGAGCACCGTCGCGGTGTCGAGCGGGCGCAAGGTGCGCAGGTCGATCACCTCGGCGTCGATCCCCTCGCCCGCCAGCGTGTCGGCGGCCTCGAGCGCGAGCCCGACGCCGATCGAATAGCTGACGATCGTGACATCGCTGCCTTCGCGCATGATGCGCGCCTTGCCGATCGGCAGCACATAGTCGGCGATGTCCGGAACTTCGAAGCTGCGGCCATAGAGCAGCTCGTTTTCGAGGAAGACGACCGGGTCTTCGCTGCGGATTGCGGCCTTCATCAGCCCCTTGGCGTCGGCGGCATCATAGGGCGCGATCACGATCAGCCCGGGGACGCTGGCATACCAGGGCGCATAATTCTGGCTGTGCTGCGCCGCGACGCGGCTCGCCGCGCCGTTGGGGCCGCGAAAGACGATCGGACAGCGCATCTGGCCGCCCGACATATAGTTGGTCTTCGCCGCCGAGTTGATGATGTGGTCGATCGCCTGCATCGCGAAGTTGAACGTCATGAACTCGATGATCGGACGCAGGCCGCCCATCGCGGCGCCTGCCCCTAGGCCGGCGAAGCCATATTCGGTGATCGGCGTGTCGACGACGCGCTTGTCGCCGAATTCCTGGAGCAGACCCTGCGTGACCTTGTACGCGCCCTGATATTCGGCGACTTCCTCGCCCATCACGAAGACGCGGTCGTCGGCGCGCATTTCTTCGGCCATCGCGTCGCGCAGCGCCTCGCGGACGGTGAGCTTCACCATCGCGGTCCCGGCGGGGATTGCGGGGTCGGACGCGCGTTCGGCCGCTACGGGCTTTTCGGCCGCGGGGGCCGCAGCCGGTACGGGTTCGGCGGCCTTGGATTCCTCGGCCGGTGCGGGCGCCGGAGCCGCCACAGGTGCCGCCGCTTCTTCCCCGTCGCCGGTGATCGTCGCGATCACGGTGCCGACCTTCACATTGTCAGTCCCTTCGGCGACCAGGATCTGGCCGATCGTGCCTTCGTCAATTGCTTCGAATTCCATCGTCGCCTTGTCGGTCTCGATCTCGGCCAGAATGTCGCCCGATTTGACCTCGTCGCCTTCCTTGACGAGCCACTTGGCGAGCGTGCCTTCTTCCATCGTCGGCGACAGTGCCGGCATCTTCAGTTCGATCGCCATCTCAATATTGCTCCACCAGCACGTCGGTATAGAGTTCGGAAAGTTCGGGTTCGGGCGCGCTTTCGGCAAAATCGGCAGCTTCGGCGACGACCTGGCGGATTTCCTTGTCGATTTCCTTGATCCGGTCTTCGGAAATTCCGGCTTCGACCATCAGTTTCTTGAGGCCTTCGATCGAATCGCTCTTGTCGCGCACCGCCTGCACCTCTTCGCGGCTGCGATATTTGGCGGGGTCGGACATCGAGTGGCCGCGATAACGATAGGTCTTGAGTTCCATCAGCACCGGGCCCTTGCCCGCGCGCACCCATTCGAGCGCCGCTTCGGCCGCGCCGCGCACCGCGAGCACGTCCATGCCGTCGACCTGCATGCCGGGGATGCGGAAGCTTTCGCCGCGGCGATAGAGCTGGTCCTCGGCGCTGCTGCGGTTGACCGAAGTGCCCATCGCATATTGGTTGTTCTCGATCACGAAGATGATCGGCAGCTTCCACAGCTCGGCCATGTTGAAGCTTTCATAGACCTGGCCCTGGTTCGCCGCGCCGTCGCCGAAATAGGCCATCGCCACCCCGCCGTCGCCGCGATATTTGTGCGCGAAGGCAAGGCCGGTGCCGAGCGAGACCTGCGCGCCGACGATGCCGTGGCCGCCATAGAATTTATGCTCGACGCTGAACATGTGCATCGAGCCGCCCTTGCCCTTCGAGATGCCGGCCTGGCGCCCCGTCAGTTCGGCCATGATGACCTTTGGATCGATGCCATAGGCGAGCATGTGGCCGTGGTCGCGATAGCCGGTAATCACGCTGTCCTTGTCGCCGTCGAGCGCCGACTGAAGGCCGACCGCGACCGCTTCCTGGCCGATATAAAGGTGGCAGAACCCGCCGATCAGGCCGAGGCCGTAAAGCTGCCCCGCCTTTTCCTCGAAGCGGCGGATGAGCAGCATTTCGCGATAGAAGGTCTCCAGCTCCTCGGGCGTCGCGTCATAGGGCGCGGGATCGCGCGGCTTGTCGCGGTTGGATGCGGGAGCGGGGGTTGCAGCGACTTTTTTTGGCGCGGCAGTCTTGCGCGCGGGTGCTTTGGCCAAGGCGGTTTCCTTTGCGATTAGCCGTTACGGCATGGGTCCCTATAGGACCGGCGCATCGCTTTTGGCAACGGCCCGGACAGCAGAATTGCGCTGTCTTACGTATGCAGCATGATGCAGCGCCGAACGGCGAGGCTACTCCGCCTCGGGCTCCATCGGGATCGCGATTTCGTCGGGGTGCATGACCCCCAATTTGCCGCGCACATATTCGTCGGCAAGGTCGGGGTCGACGCGGCGCCGGTCAAGCAGATTGACCCGGTTCTGAAGCTCGTTCTGCTTCTTGGTCAGCTCGGACAGGATGACGCGCTTTTTCTCGACCGACTGGCTGTAGTCACCCCAGGCGTAGAGCCCGGTCGGGCCGAGGATGATATAGCCGATCATCGCCAGCACCGCGATCAGCGCAATCGCGGGACCGAATGCCCGGCTCATCGATTTGCGAAACTTGTGGCGCTGCGTCATCCCGGCCCTTGAATCAGAGTTGATTCGTGGCGTCAAGGCATCAATACCCTATTCTCGTCATCCCGGCGAAGGCCGGGGCCCCATCCCGTCGGGTTGACGCACCGGGGAGATCCCGGCCGTCGCCAAGATGACGAATTGGGCGCTTGGCTCAGCCGAAAATCGACGCGCCCGGATAACGCGCCATCTCGCCCAGCTCTTCCTCGATACGGATCAGCTGGTTATACTTCGCGAGCCGGTCCGAACGCGCGAGGCTGCCGGTCTTGATCTGGCCGCAGTTGGTCGCGACCGCAAGGTCGGCGATCGTCGAATCCTCGGTCTCGCCCGAACGGTGCGACATCACCGCGGTGTAGCGCGCACGGTGCGCCATATCGACCGCGTCGAGCGTTTCGGACAGCGTACCGATCTGGTTGACCTTGACGAGCAGCGAGTTGGCGAGGCCGTCCTTGATCCCCTGCTCCAGCCGCAGCGGGTTGGTGACGAACAGGTCATCGCCGACGAGCTGGCACTTGTCGCCGACGAGGTCGGTGAGCGCCTTCCAGCCGGTGAAGTCGTCTTCGCTCATCCCGTCCTCGATCGACTTGATCGGATAGTCGTTGACGAGCGCCGCCAGATATTCGGCCATTTTCTCGGGGGTCAGCGACAGGCTCTCGCCGCTGATTTCATATTTGCCGTTCCTGAAAAACTCGGTCGCGGCGCAGTCGAGCGCGAGCACGACGTCGCTGCCGAGCTTGAAACCCGCCTGATCGACCGAGGCCGCGATGAAATCGAGCGCGTCGCGCGTCGAGGCGAGGTTCGGGGCAAAACCGCCCTCGTCGCCGACCGCGGTCGCGAGGCCCTTTTGCGCGAGACCTTTCTTCAGCGTGTGGAAAATCTCGCTGCCCCAGCGCACGGCCTCGGCAATGCTGCCCGCGCCGACGGGCATGATCATGAATTCCTGCACGTCGATCGGATTGTCGGCATGTTCGCCGCCGTTGATGATGTTCATCATCGGCACCGGCAGGGTGCGCGCCGAAACGCCGCCGACATAGCGGTAGAGCGGCAGGCCGCGCGCGTCGGCTGCCGCCTTTGCAGCCGCAAGGCTGACGCCGAGGATTGCGTTGGCGCCGAGGCGACCCTTGTTGGGGGTGCCGTCGAGGTCGATCATCGCCATATCGAGTTCGCGCTGATCCTCGGCCTCGAGGCCGATCAGCGTCTCGGCGATCTCGCCATTCACTGCGGCGACCGCCTTCGTGACGCCCTTGCCAAGATAACGCGCCTTGTCGCCGTCGCGCAGTTCGACCGCCTCGTGCGCGCCGGTCGACGCGCCCGAGGGCACGGCGGCGCGGCCAAAACTGCCGTCTTCGAGGAGGACATCGACCTCGACCGTCGGATTGCCCCGGCTGTCGAGAATTTCGCGGCCGTGGATGTCGATGATGGCGGTCATGGGCAATGTCCTGCTGCGCCGCCAGCGGCGGCCGGGATTGATGAGCGCCCGCCCCTTATCGGCGCCCCGCCCCTGTGGCAATATGCATAGGAATTTTGCTGCGCTATGGAACCAAAAGGCGCGCCTTGCTATATATTGATGTAGGACCAAAAAGGGATGGACATGGCCCGCACCGACCCGCTGGCGTGACGCCCGAACGATAAGAAAGAGGACAAGTCGATGGCCAAAGCCGCTACTCCCGCGACAAAGAAAGCCGCACCGCGCCCCAGAGCCCCTGCAAAGGCCGGCGCGACCAAGGCCGCGCCCGCGCGCAAGCCCGTGAAAGCCAAGGCCGCGACAGCGCATCCGATCCGCGACCAGCTCGCCGCGACGCGCGACACGATCAAGTCCGAAGCCTCGAAAAAGGCCGCTTCGCTGAAGGGCGAGGCGACGACGTTGAAGAATCAGGCCTCGGCCAAGGCGCGCGACGCCGCGGCCAAGGGCAAGGACAAGGCCGCCGAAGCGGTCGGCAGCCTCGCCAAGCTGCTCGAAGACAGCGCGGGCACCGTCGACAGCAAATTCGGCAAGCAATATGGCGACTATGCCCGGTCGGCCGCCGCGACCGTCGCGGGCCTCGCCTCGACGCTCGACAAGAAGGATCTCGACGAGCTTGCCGCTTCGACCCGCGACATGGTCAAGAAGAACCCGGCCATTGCCGTCGGCGCCGCCACGGTGATCGGCTTTGTGCTTGCCCGGATGCTCAAGGGTGGATCGAATAACGACTGATCCGACATTGTCATCCGAACCCAACGTCCCGCCCCCTGAACCGGACGCGCCGACCTTTGGCGACGTCAGCCACGGCTATGCGCCGAAAGGACGCCCGCAAACTCCGCCGCCGGTGCCGCTGAAAGACATTGTGCGCGATGTCGTCGATGATCTGTCGGCGACCGCCAAGGCGGAACTGGCGCTGCTTGAAGCGCGCGGCGCGCTGGCGGGGCACGGCATCAAATGGGCGTCGGCGTGGGGCTTTGTCGCGGCGTGCGCGCTGCTCGTCGCGATGCTGGCGGTCGCCTTTGGTGCGATCCTTGTGCTGGCGCCGCGCGTCGGCCCGCTCGCCGCGACGCTGATCGTCGTGCTGGCGCTGCTTGGCCTCGCCGCCATCGCCGCGTGGCGCGCGAAACGCAGCGCGGCGGACGTTCGCACCGCCTTTCGCAGCGACCTGATGCACGAAACGGGGGACGAATAATGCCGGGAACACGCGCGCGCCTGATCAACGCCGTCCGCCGGTCGATGATCCAGCGCGCCGAGTTGCAACGCAAGATCGGGACCGCCCGCGATGCGTTCAAACCCGCCGCACTCGTCGATCGCGGCAAATATCGGCTGAGCACGGCCATCAACGACACGGCCAAAGTCGCACGCGACGAATTTCGCGCCAACCGCCTGCCGATCACGCTTGCGGCAATCGCGGGGGTCGCGTGGCTGCTGCGCGAGCCGATCAGGGAATATGCGCCGCGTGCTGCGTCGCGCCTGCGCGACCTGGTCGATGGTGCCGTCGACAAATTTCGCCCCGGCGACGCGGGGCCGACCGATGACGAGATATTGGAGAATGACGATGAAACCGCTGAGTGAAACCGCCCGTGAAACCACCGCGAAGATGAGTGAAGTTGCGCAGAAAGCCGCCGATAATGCCAAGGCGACCGCCGAAACGGCGCGCGTGCGGCTGCAGGACGGATACGACCGCGCGCGCACCGCGACGAGCGAGTTGGCCGCGAAAGGACGCGAGCAGGCCGATGCCGCGCGCGAGGCCGCCGGCGAAGCGCTCGAAAAGGGCAAGGCGCAGGCCAAGCGCGCCAACAGCAAGCTCAAGGATATTGCCGAAGACCAACCTCTGACGCTGCTGGCCGGTGCTGCGGCGATCGGCGCGCTCCTCGGCTCGCTGATCCCGAAGCGGCGCGACTAGTTTCCCACGATACTTGCCGTTACGGCGCGCCGCTGATAGGGGGCGCCACCTCCCCTCCCCGCGCTACACGGCAAGGATTGCATCGATGAGCAAATTGCACCTGGTTTTCGGCGGCCGCGTCAGCGACCCGCAGGGCCTCGATTTCGTCGACCTCGAAAAGCTCGACGTCGTCGGTCTGTTCCCCGACTATAAGTCGGCCGAAAAGGCCTGGCGCAGCGCCGCCCAGCGCACCGTCGACGACGCCGAAATGAAATATGTCGTCGTCCACCTGCACAAGCTGTTGCAGCCCGACGCGGAATAGGAGCGGTCAGGCGACGTAGCCGCGTCGCCCCCCGCGAAGGCGGCGGCGCCAGCACAGCGAAGCGCAAGGCCGATTGCAGCCCCCGCCTTCGCGGGGGTGACGATCAGTCAGCGGAAATTGTCGGCGTAGGCCTGGATCTTCAGCTTGCGCTCGGGCGTCGGGATGACCTCGGCATCGATCCCATAGCGCACGGCATAGGCCACCGCCTCGTCGCGCGTCGCGAAAGTCAGGCGAATCTGGCGGCGCGTGTCGCCGCTTCCGGCCCAGCCCATCAGCGGGTCGGCCTTGCGCGCCTCGGCGGGCGCAAATTCGAGCATCCAGCGGTCGGTCCCGGCACGCCCCGACTGCATCGCATTCTTGGGCTTCTGGAATATCCGCGCTTTCATTGGGTCCATCCTGAACTGGCTACCGATGGCGCCGCCTTAGCGCCAAGCGCAGTGCGCGAAAAGAGGAAAGGCGCCACCCTTCATCCTCGCCACGCTGGATCAAGGCGGCGACTGCTCCCTCGCACGAGAAAGGTGCTCCCCGGCGAAAGCCGGCGCCCAAGCGGCGCAGCGCTATCCCGCGCTGGACCCCGGCTTTCGCCGGGGAACAGCCTTTTGGCGATGGGTAGGATACCGGTCACGCGCCTGTCAGATATGGCGGCTATTGCGCATCGCGCCGCGCCTGCGCCGCCTTGGTCATCAGGGTCGGGCGCGCGCTTGCGGGGTCGTCGGGCCAGGGGTGCTTCGGATAGCGACCGCGCATCTCTTTCGCGACCTCGTGCCAGCTCCCCGCCCAGAAGGACGGCAGGTCGCGGCTCGTCTGGATCGGGCGGTGCGCGGGCGAGGTGAGCGCGAGGACGAGCGGCACCGGCGGCTCGCCGATCGTCGGGTGCCGCGTCAGCCCGAACATTTCCTGCACGCGCACACTGACCGTCGGCCCCGCCTCGGCGCCATAGTCGATGGCATGGCGGCTGCCCGCGGGGGTCGCATAGTCGGCGGGCGCGAGCTTTTCGAGCCGCTGGCGCGCCGACCAGTCGAGCAGTCCCATCAGCGCGTCGACCAGCCTGCCGTCGCCGATGTCGCGCAGCCCGCGGCATCTTTCGAGCAGCGGCGCGAGCCAGAGGTCGAGGCTGTCGGCGAGCGCGGGGGCCGATAGCGTGTCGATCCCTGCGAAAGAGGCGCGTTGGCGCAGCGCCTGCGACGCCGGTCCCCAGCCGATCAGCCCCAGCCCCCTGTCGCGCACCGCCGCGAGCCGCACCCCAATATCGTCGGCGGCGGCGCTTTCGCGCGGAGCCTTGCCGCTCGCGAGCGCAATCGCACCAAGCCGCCGCTCGCGCCGATGATCGACACGGTCGGCGGCGGCATCATAGCTGCTCGCGGCGTGCTGGACGATCTGGCCCGCGAACAAGGCCTCGACCTCGGCCGCGTCGACCGGCGCGGCGGCGAGGATGCGCACGCCCGCGGCATGGCCCTGCGCATCGGCAATCGCGAGCCATTCGCTGCCCGCGAGCTGTTCGGCGGGGTCGATGCGATAGGCGCGGCCGCCGACGCTGAGATATTCGCCGCGCTGTCCCGCGCGTTGCCGCGCGACGCGATCGGGCCAGGCGGTCGCGATCCAGCCGCCGAGCGTGCGCGGTTCGGCGACGGCGTCGCGGGGAGCCTGCCGGGTCGCCAGCGCGGCTAGGCGTTTGGCAAGACGTGCGGCGCCCTCGGCGCGCTCGCCGCGCGTCGCTCGCCACCGTCCGAGCCGCGCTTCGACATCGACGTTGCGTCCGCCAAGCCCCGGCTCGGTCAGCAACACCGCGAGCCGGCCGGCCAACTCCCCTTCCCCGGCGCACGCCGCTTCGATCAGCATATGCGCGAGCGGGACGGGAAGCGGGATCGCGGCAAGCGCCTGGCCGTGCGCGGTGATCCGCCCGTCGCCGCCGAGCGCCCCGATCGCCTGCAACCGCGTCTTGGCGTCGGCCACGGATGCGGGCGACGGCGGATCGAGCCAGCCGAGCTGGCGCGGATCGATAATCCCCCAGCTCGCACAGTCGAGCACGACGGGCATCAGGTCGCTCTCGTGAATCTCGGGCGGGTCGAAGGGCGGCATCCCCGCGGTCGCCGCGGCCTCCCACAAACGATAGGCGACGCCCGGTCCCTGCCGCGCCGCGCGCCCGGCGCGCTGCGTCGCCGACGCCTGGCTCGCGCGCTCGGTCACCAGCCGCGAAATCCCCGCCGCCTTGTCGAAACGCGGGCGGCGCGACAGGCCGGCGTCGATGACGATGCGCACGCCGTCGATCGTCAGGCTGGTTTCGGCGATGCTCGTCGCGAGGATCAGCTTGCGGTGGCGCGCAGGATCGCGCACGAGCGCCTTGCGCTGAAGCGCGGGGTCGATCTGGCCGTGCAACCGGTGAACGACAAGCGGCAGTCCCGACGCCTCGACCGCTGCGGCGGCGCGCTCGATGTCCGCGACGCCGGGAAGAAAGGCGAGCATGTCGCCCTCGTCTTCCTCCGCCATCGCTTGCCGTACTGCCGCCAGAACCGACGCTTCGAGCCGGTCTTCGGCGCGGCGGCCGATGTGGCGCAGATCGAGCGGCCAGCTTCGCCCCTCGCTCTTCACCACCGGCGCGTCGCCAAGCAGCGCGCCGAAGCGTGCGCCGTCGAGCGTCGCCGACATGGCGAGCAGGCGGATCTCGTCGCGCAAGCCCTGCTGCGTATCCACCGCCAGCGCGAGCGCGAAATCGCTGTCGAGGCTGCGTTCGTGAACCTCGTCGAACAGCACCGCCGACACGCCCGCAAGCTCGGGATCGGCGAGGATGCGGTTGCGGAACAGCCCCGGCGTCATCACGAGCAGCCGCGTCGCCGCCGACTGCTTGCTGTCGAGCCGCGTCGCATAGCCGATCCTGCCGCCGACCGGCTCGCCCATCTCCTCGGCGATGCGTTCGGCGGCAGCGCGCGCGGCAAGCCGGCGCGGCGACAGCAGCCACACCTGCCCCTTGCACCACGGCTGGTCGAGCAGCGCGGGGGCGACGCGCGTCGTCTTGCCCGCGCCCGGCGGCGCGACAACGACGACATTGGGCTTGAGCAGCAGCGCCGCGAGAATGTCGGGCAGTACCGCGTCGATGGGAAGCAGGGTTCGCGTCATGTCCGCCTTGCAGGATTGCCCAGTTCAAGGTTCAGACGATAGGCCTCGGCCGCGAGCCGCGCGACGGCTTCGGCCGTCACCTCGGTCCCTTCGGTCATCACCAGATTGCCGAGTTCATATTTCCCGCTCACCTTGATCCGGGGGTCGAACTCGCGCAGCCTTTTACCGCGCCAGAAACCCAGCAGCACACGATGTTCCTCGGCGCGGATCAGGATGCACGGTCCGTTCGCCATGAACACCAGATTGGTCCATTTGATTGTTTCGTCGAAGGGCGCGGCCGCCATGATCGCCGCGCGCATCATTTCGCAGCGTTCAAACTGCCAGCCGGAAAGCGCCGCGATATAGGCGTCGGGGCTTTCGACCGCTGGCCCCATCATTGGCATCATCCGTTCCCCCCAAAAGCCCCTCCCCTTCGGGGGAGGGATTGCGGGTAATCTAATAAGCGCGCGCGACCGCAAAGGCGACCGCTTCGGTCAGCGCGGCCTTCGCCTGGCTCGGGCGGAAGCCGCCGATCGCATCGACTGCGCGCTGGCCATAGTGGCGCGCGCGCGCGAGTGTGTCGGCGATCGCGTCATGCTTGTGGAGCAGCGTGGTCGCATGGGCGAGATCCTCGTCCGATGCGCGGTGGCCGACGATCGCCTGTTTCCAGAAGTCGCGTTCCTCGGGCGTGCCACGCGCGTAGGCGAGGATGACGGGCAGCGTCACCTTGCCGTCGCGAAAGTCGTCGCCGACGCCCTTCCCCATCGTCTCCGCGTCCGAAACATAGTCGATCGCATCGTCGACGAGCTGGAAGGCGATGCCAAGGTTGCGGCCATAGGCGTCGAGCGCCGCTTCGGTCGCCTCGTCGCGCTCGGCGACGACCGCGGCGATCTTGCACGCCGCGGCGAACAGCTCGGCGGTCTTGGCGTTGATGATCGCGAGATACTGGTCCTCGCTCGTCTCGATCCGCCGCTGGGCGGAGAGCTGGTTGACCTCTCCCTCGGCGATCACTGCGGAGGCACGGCTCAATATCTTGAGCACCTTGAGCGAGCCGTCCTCGACCATCACCTCGAAGGCGCGGCTGAACAGGAAATCGCCGACGAGCACCGACGCGCTGTTGCCCCAGATGAGGTTCGCGGTCTTGCGCCCGCGGCGCAGGTCCGACCCGTCGACGACATCATCGTGGAGCAGGGTCGCGGTGTGGATGAATTCGACCGCCGCGGCGAGCTTGCAGTGGCGTCGGCCCGGATAGTCGAGCAATCGCCCGCAGGCGAGCGTCAGCATCGGCCGCATCCGTTTCCCGCCGCCGGCGATCAGATGCCCCGCAAGCTCGGGGATCAGCGGCACTTCGGACTGCATCCGATCGAGGATGACCGCGTTGACCTCGTTCATGTCGGCGGCGACAAGCGCCATCATCGGATCGAGCGAAGGCGGCTTCTCTCCGTGAAGCTGGTGGATATCGGCTGTCATGACGTGCGCTGCCTTGGCCGTGCACCGGCGAATTTGCAACGACTTTCGGCTTGCCAGCGCCCCCTTCGCGGTGCCAAGCGTGCCCGGCCAGAGGGAGGAAGGCGCATGAACGACGAGTTGAGCCGCTATCGACAGAGCATCGACAATATCGACGCCGCGCTCGTCTATATGCTCGCCGAGCGGTTCAAGGTGACCAAGGCGGTGGGCGAACTCAAGGCGCGCATCGACCTGCCCCCTGCCGACCCCGACCGCGAGGCGCGCCAGATCGACCGGCTGCGCTCCCTGGCGCGCGAGGCCGACCTCGACCCCGAATTCAGCGAGAAGTTCCTGCGCTTCATCATCGACGAGGTGATCCGCCATCACGAACATCTGAAGCGCGAGGCGGGTGCTTGACGCTCGATCACCCGATCTTCGCGCGCTGGCCCGCAGAGCATCCCGATCGCCTGCAGCTTTTTTCGGCGCCGACGCCGAATGGCGTGAAGGTCGGCATCATGCTGGAGGAATGCGGGCTCCCCTATGAACCGCACCGCATCGACATCGGCGCGAACGAAAGCCACGACCCCGCCTTCCTGGCGCTCAACCCCAACGGCAAGATTCCGGCGATCTACGACCCCGACGGGCCGAACGGTTCGCCGCTGGCGCTGTTCGAATCGGGCGCGATCCTGCTCTACCTCGCCGACAAATGCGGCCGGTTCATCGCCGCCGATCCCAATGCACGGTATGCGACGATCCAGTGGGTGATGTGGCAGATGGGCGGCGTCGGGCCGATGTTCGGCCAGCTCGGCTTTTTCCACAAGTTCGCGGGCCGCGACTTTGAGGACAAGCGCCCGCGCGACCGCTACGCCGCCGAATCCGCGCGGCTGCTTGGCGTGCTCGACGAACGGCTGGCGACGCGGGCGTGGGTGATGGGCGATGATTACAGCATCGCCGATATTTCGCTGCTCGGCTGGGTGCGCAATCTGATCGGATTTTACGAGGCCGCGGAGATCGTCGGGTTCGCACGGTTCGGCAATGTCAGGCGCTGGCTCGATGCGGGGCTGGCAAGACCGGGGGTGCAGCGCGGGCTGGTGGTGACGGCGGCCTGACGCCGATTGCCGGTCGGTCGCGGACAATTAAGCCGCCGTCATCCCGGCGGAGGCCGGGATCCCACCGGTGTGCCGACGTCATGGATCCCGGATCAAGTCCGGGATGACGAAGGTCTGGTAACGACCAATGTCGGTCAAAGATTGACTAGCCAGCGCTACCCGAAAGCTGACGAAGCCGAAGATTGCCCGCGTCAAAGGACAATCAGTTCTTCTCGGCGCTGGCGAGCTATCCAGTCGCGCGCTTGATCAAGAAAAGTCGAAACTGATCCATCGCGATTGTGCGTGGTGAAGCCCCCGTTATCTGCCATCAATGGGTGGGTATCGGGATTGTCCAACCCACAAAGTTCGAAAGCGCGATCCATGTCCTTTGCCAAGATGAGGAGGCAGATTGCCAACGCGCGGTAAGCACGGACTTCATGACTCCCCGGCAGGGCGGCCAGCATCGACTCAATGGAGATGCTCGGGAGTATCTGACCCATCTGCCTATGGCCCCAGTCAAAAACGTCTTTGGCAAGCAGTTCGACGTCAATCGTATCCAGCCCGATATAACTCTCAGTCAAAGGGGGTCTCAAAACCCATGCCCCAGTTGCCCGAAAGGAAAGGGGCATAGTGCGGTTTTCACTTAACCCAACAATGTCCCAGAAAAGCGGGTCGACCGCCATTGGTTTGACCATCATACGGACGACAGCGCCGCGCTCCCAGAGCAACGATGGCAGGATGCTGATGAACCAATCGCCGGACTGACGGAAGATTGTGCCCCGAGCATAGCGCCAACCTGCTGCACGAGCATCGCGTTTCAGTGCAGCGTCGAAATCGCTGCTGCGGTTCTTTGATGCTCTTTGCTGTTCCCGCGTCATTTTCGCAGGCCATACAGGAATATTGGTCATATCGCCGGTTTGACACAGTGAATGGCGGCTTTCCACATTTACCGCACCGGAAGCTGTCTGTCGCTTTCCCACCCCAAAGCCGCCAAACTATCCCGCCGGCAACCGCAGCCGGACGAGCAATCCGCCCAGATCCTCGCTTTCCTCGAGCACGATCGTCCCGCCGTAGATTTCCGCCACGTCGCGCACGATCGCAAGACCCAGACCGGTGCCCGGCTTGCCGCTGTCGAGGCGGACGCCGCGGTCGAAGATGCGCGAGCGGTCGGCGGGCGAGATACCGGGGCCGTCGTCCTCGACGAGCATTTCGGCGGAGGAACCGTCGCGCTGAATCGTGACGAAGACGCTGCCGCCGCCATATTTTGCGGCATTTTCGAGGAGGTTTCCGACCAGTTCGTCAAGGTCCTGCCGCTCGACGCGCGCGACCAGCTCCTTGTCGCCCGCCAGATCGAGCCGCGCGTCGGGATAGAGGAGCGCAACGGCGCGCGACACGCTCTCGACGCTGTCATGGACGTTGGCCCGCGCCTGCGTGGCGCCGCGGCGGCCGACGGCGCGCGCGCGGGCAAGGTGATGTTCGACCTGCCGCTGCATCGTCGCCGCCTCGCGCCGGATCGTGTGGGCGAGCGGCGTCGTGTCGCCCGCGGCGGTGTTGAGCAGGACCGTCAGCGGCGTCTTCAGCGCGTGCGCGAGGTTGCCCGCGTGCAACCGCGCCTCCTCTGCCTGCTTTTCGTTATGCGCGAGCAGCGCATTGAGCTCTTCGACCATCGGCTGGACTTCGAGCGGCAGCGGCGCATCGACCCGCCGGTTCTCGCCGCCGCGCATCGCCGCGATCGCGCGGCGAATATGGCGTAGCGGCCAGAGACCGTAGAATGTCTGGAGCGCGGCCAATATGATGAGGCCGACGCCGAGCAGGACAAGGCTGGGGATCAACGTCTGCCGCACCGCGCGGATCTGGGTATCGAGCGTCTCGCGCGACTGGGCGATCTGGAAACGCCAGCGCGTGTCGCTGCCCGGCAGCAATATGTCGCGTTCGAGCACGCGCAGTTCCTCTTCGGGAAACTGCTGACTGTCATAGGTGTGCAGCGCCTCGTCGTCGTGCGCCTGCGACGTCACAAGGCGGCGTTCCCACAGCGACCGCGACGAATAGGGCTCCTGCCGTCCGCCGCTGATCTGCCAGTAGAGCCCGCTATAGGGCTCGAGGAAGCGCGGATCGCCCAGCGGCTCGATCATCCGCACCTCGCCATCGGGGCCGATTTCCGACGAGCGGATCATCGACATCAGCACAAATTCGAGGTTCGAATCGAAATTGCGGGTGATTGCACTCGTGAGCACGCGGTCGAGCGCAAAGCCGCCACCGAACAGCAGCAGCGTGATCCACAGCGCGGCTATCGCAATCATGCGCCGCGCGAGCGAACCCGTGATGCGGCTGGTCAGCGCCGCCGGCCGGTCCGCCGCGTCGGGGTCTGGCGCGACCGTCGGGGCGGCTTCGGCGTCGGCCATCGCCACGCCCAGCCTAGGCTTGCGGGTCGTCGAGCTGGTAGCCGAGTCCGCGGATCGTCGTGATGATATCGGCGCCGAGCTTCTTGCGGATGCGCGTCACGAAAACCTCGATCGTGTTCGAATCGCGGTCGAAATCCTGATCATAAATGTGCTCGATCAGCTCGGTGCGCGACACGACCTTGCCCTTGTGGTGGAGCAGGTAGGACAAAAGCTTATATTCCTGCGCGGTCAGCTTCACCGGCTCGCCCGAGAGCGTTACGCGGCCCGAGCGCGTGTCGAGGCGTACGGGGCCAGCGGTCAGTTCGCTCGACGCATTGCCCGAGGCACGGCGGATCAGTGCGCGCAGGCGTGCGATCAGTTCTTCGGTCTGGAACGGCTTGGCCAGATAATCGTCGGCGCCCGCATCGAGCCCCGCCACCTTGTCCGACCAGCTGTCGCGCGCAGTGAGCACGAGCACCGGAAAATTGCGCTTTTCGCGCCGCCAGCGGTCGAGCACGGTCAGCCCGTCAATCTCGGGCAGGCCAAGGTCGAGGATCGCCGCATCATAGCTTTCGGTCGAGCCGAGGAAATGGCCATCCTCGCCGTCGGTGGCGAGATCGACGGCATAGCCCGCCCCTTCGAGCGTCGCCTTGAGCTGCGGGCCCAGCGTGGGTTCGTCCTCGACAATCAAAATCCGCATTCAGGCGCCTTTCCTTTGCGTACCGGCATACGCCGGTCGCACGTTGCCGACTGTTTATCAACTCCCGGCGATCATCGCAAAATGTCGTTTGGGGAAGCCGTCGAATTTCCGGGGGCTCAGGGCTTGCGGCCGACGATCCGGCCGGTGCGGGCATCGACATAGACGATCACGACCTGCGACCCGTCCATGAATTTGAGCGCATAGATCATCCGCCCCGCATCGAACTGCGGCCCGCCCAGATAGGTCATGTCGCTATATGGCGCGCGCGACTGCACTTCGGCGACGAGCCGGTTGAGCGGGATCACCTGCCCCTGCGCGGCCGCTTCGCGCAGATTATTCTGGTCGCGGTCGCCGCGCGCGAGCGCGGGCGTTCCTGCGGCAGCGAGCAGCGCAATAGTCAGGGCAAGGGTCAAAGTTCGGATCATGGAGCCTTCCTAGTGCGCCCGCTTTGAATAGCCGATGAATGGCGCAGTCAAGAAGGATTAGGATTCGCCGCGCTTCTATTGTGAGCGTGACCGCATTGCCCGGAGGCAATGGTGGGCGCGACAGGGATTGAACCTGTGACCCCACCCGTGTGAAGGGTGTGCTCTACCGCTGAGCTACGCGCCCGTTCCGGTGCCTGCCGCTGATCGCGGCGTCCGAAAGCCGGACGTCCATAGCCGCTCGTACCGGGATTGCAACGGCGATTTGAACCGCCGGGGCCTTCGATACAATTCGGGCCGCAGCTTGCGCTACGGCCCGACTGTCATTCGTCAAATAAGACTGCCGATCAGTTGACGGCGTCCTTCAGGGCCTTGCCGGCCTTGAACTTCGGCTGGTTCGATGCCGCGATGGTCATCGTTTCGCCGGTGCGCGGGTTGCGACCCGTCGAAGCCTTGCGCTTGCTGACAGCGAAGGTACCGAAGCCGACGAGGCGGACTTCGCCGCCCTTCTTCAGCGTGCCGGTGATCGCGTCAAACACGCCTTCGACGGCCTTGCTGGCATCGCCCTTGGTGAGGCCGCTCGAATCTGCGACGGCGGCGATCAGGTCTTGTTTGTTCATGCCTAAGGAACCCCTGCAATATGGTTGGATAACTGATTCATGGCCCGAAGCCATGGCGCGCCACTAACGCTGTTTCGCCCCGCCTTGTCAAAGCAAAAAATGGCTAAAAACGCGCCTAAATGACGTTTATGCGACGAAAAGACGGCTCGACAAGCGCAGATTTACGTCAGGTCAGTGACGAATCGGGTTCTCGGGGTCCGCGCCCGGCGCAATCGGCGGCGAGGCGGCGAGTTCGTCCGCTTCGGTCCATTCGATCGGCTCGACGGGGCCTGCCAGCGCCTCGGCCAGAACCTGGTCGACGTGGCTCACCGGGACGATCTTCAGCTTGTCGGTGATGTTTGCCGGAATCTCGACCAGATCCTTTTCATTTTCCTCGGGAATCAGGACCGTCGTGATCCCGCCGCGGAGCGCCGCGAGCAGCTTTTCCTTGAGGCCGCCGATCGCAAGCACGCGTCCGCGCAGCGTCACCTCGCCGGTCATGGCAACGTCCCTGCGCACCGCGATTCCCGTAAGCGTCGAGATCATTGCGGTTACCATCCCGACACCGGCAGACGGCCCGTCCTTGGGAACGGCGCCTTCGGGCAAGTGGATATGAATGTCCTTGCGCGCGAACAGGCTGGGACGGATGCCATAGGCCGGCGCGCGCGCCTTCACGAACGACAGCGCGGCCTGTACCGACTCGGTCATAACCTCGCCGAGCTTGCCCGTCGTCCGGACTTGTCCCTTGCCCGACGCCGTGACGGCCTCGATCGTCAACAATTCGCCGCCGACCTCGGTCCAGGCGAGCCCCGTGACCGCGCCGACCTGGTCCTCTTGGTCGCCGACACCGTGGCGGAATTTTCGCACGCCAGAAAATTCGGACAGGTTGTCGGGGGTGATGGTGACGCTCTCGGCCTTGCCCTCGAGGATCTTGCGCAGCGCCTTGCGCGCGAGCCGCGCAATCTCGCGCTCGAGCGTGCGGACGCCCGCCTCGCGGGTGTAATAGCGGATGAGGTCGCGGAGGCCCTCTTCGGTCAGCTCGAACTCGCCGTCCTTCAGGCCATGCGCCTCAACCTGTTTCGCGATCAGGTGGCGCTTCGCGATCTCGACCTTCTCGTCCTCGGTATAGCCTTCGAGCCGGATGATCTCCATGCGGTCGAGCAGCGGCTGCGGCAGGTTGAGCGAATTCGCCGTCGTCACGAACATGATGTCGCTAAGGTCGACGTCGATTTCCAGATAATGATCCTGGAACTTCGCATTCTGTTCGGGGTCGAGCACCTCGAGCAGCGCCGACGCCGGATCGCCGCGGAAATCCTGGCCCAGCTTGTCGATTTCGTCGAGCAGGAACAGCGGGTTCATCGCCCCCGCCTTTTTCAGGTTGGTGACGATCTTGCCCGGCAGTGAGCCGATATAGGTACGCCGATGGCCGCGGATCTCGGCCTCGTCGCGCACGCCGCCGAGCGACTGGCGCACGAACTCGCGCCCCGTCGCCTTGGCGATGCTGCGCCCGAGCGAGGTCTTGCCCACGCCCGGCGGGCCGACGAGGCACAGGATCGGCCCCTTCAGCTTGTTGGTACGCGCCTGCACCGCCAGATATTCGACGATCCGGTCCTTGACCTTTTCGAGCGCATAATGATCGTCGTCGAGGACGGCCTGCGCCTTGGCGATATCCTTTTTCAGCTTTGACTTCTTGCCCCACGGCAGGCCGATCAGCGTGTCGAGATAATTGCGGACAACGGTCGCCTCAGCGGACATCGGCGCCATTGCACGCAGCTTCTTGAGCTCCGCCTGCGCTTTCGCCTTGGCTTCCTTTGACATTTTCAGGCTGTCGATCTTGAGCTGGAGTTCGGCGAGGTCGTCGCCTCCTTCGCCATTATCGTTGCCGAGCTCGCGCTGGATCGCCTTCAGCTGCTCGTTCAGATAATATTCGCGCTGGCTCTTCTCCATCTGGCGCTTCACGCGGCCGCGGATCTTCTTTTCGACCTGCAGCACGCCAAGTTCGCCCTCCATGAAGGCAAAGACCATTTCGAGCCGCTTCGCGGGCGCATCCTCGACGAGCAATGCCTGCTTGTCGGACACCTTGATGTTGAGATTGCCCGCAACCGAGTCGGCAAGCCGCGAGGCGTCGTCGATCTGCGACAGCTGCACCGCGGTTTCGGCCGGCATCTTCTTGTTGAGCTTCGCATAGTTTTCGAACTGGTCGACCACCGAGCGCATCAGCGCGGCGGTATCGACGCTCTCGTCGACGGCGTCGGCGATCGGCTTGACCGTCGCCATCACCGCCTGCCCCTCGGTTTCGAGCGCCGCGAGCTTCGCGCGCTGCTTGCCCTCGACGAGCACGCGGACCGTGCCGTCGGGAAGTTTGAGCAATTGCAAGACGGTGGCGACGACACCGACGTCATACAGGTCGTCGCGCTGCGGATCGTCCTCGCCGGGATCGAGCTGCGCGACGAGGAAGATTTCCTTGTCGCTTTCCATCGCGGCTTCGAGCGCGGCGACCGAGCGGTCGCGGCCGACGAACAGCGGAACGATCATATGGGGAAAAACAACAATGTCGCGCAGCGGCAACAGGGGAAAAGATTGCGTCATCGGGACTCCTGGGCGACCGTCCAATATGGACGCTCCGCCCTTCTTATAGGCTGTTGATCGCTAATATGGCGTAACTTCGCACGCATTCAATGTCGGAGTGCTGAACGGACGGACGTGGAACCCCTTGCCGTTCGTCCCGAGGAGCCATTGAGCTTGTCGAAATGGCGTCTCGAAGGACGCGGGACAGGGCACTCGGCCCTTCGAGACGGGGCTTCGACAGGCTCAGCCCCTCCTCGGAGCGAACGGAGCATGGAAACGCCCGGTCAGAACGGCAGCTTGAAACCCGGTGGAAGCGGCAGGCCGCTTGTCATCTTGCCCATTTCTTCCTGGCTTGCGTGATCGGCTTTCTCACGCGCATCGTTGAACGCTGCGGCTAGCAGATCTTCGAGCATCTGCTTTTCGCCGGGAACGATCAGGCTGTCGTCGATGTCGATCGCCTTGATCCGCCCCTTGGCGCTCGCGCGAATCTTGACGAGGCCGCCGCCTGAAACGCCTTCGACCTCGACAGCATCGAGTTTCGCCTGCGCTTCCTGCATCTGCGCCTGCACGGTCGCCGCGGCTTCCTGCGCCGCCTTCATCATTTCTTCGATCGATTTCATGATCCCGTCCTATGCCGATTGTCGGGCGAGGCTTCAAGTTTTGCGTCTGGAAAAGCCGCCAGAGCGGCCTTTACGACCGGCAACTCGCGAATCCGCGCCTCGTTGTCCGCCAGCTTGGCCGCCCGCATCTGGCCGAGACTGGGGCGCCCCTCGCCCTCGTCGGTCCGCACCTGCCAGCGGCTGCCGGTAGCGGCGAACAAGGCTTCGGAGATGTCGCGTGCAAAGCCGTCGCCCAGCGCCGGGGCGGGCGCATAGGCCAGCACCCCGGGATCGAGCGCGATAATGTTGAGGTGATCGTAAACAAGGCCCGCAAGCCTGTGATGTCCCGCCGTTTCGAGAAGGTGGTGAAGCTGTGCGGCGGTCAGCGAAGGCGGTTCGCAAGCGGAGCCTTCCGGTGCACCAGAGGTCGCGTCGACCGCCGCTTGGTCCGGTGCCGTTGACGCCGCCGGCGCGCCGGGCGCCGCTGTGCGGACACCGCCCGATTCGAGCAGCTTTGCCAGTTCGCCCGGATCGGGCATCGACGCGGCATAGATGACGCGCAGCAAGAGCATTTCGAGATGTTCGAGCGGATTGTTCGCGCGCAGCACCTCGTCATGCCCTTTGAGGAGCAGCTGCCAAAGGCGGTTGAGCGGCGCGAAACCCATTTTTTGCGCCCATTCGGCGATACGCTCGCGATCCGCCGCGGCGAGCGCCGGGTCGTCATGGCGCGACACTTTCGCAAGCGTCACCGCATGCGTCAGCTCCATCAGCCCGCGCACCATCGCAATCGGCTCGATCCCCAGCGCATATTGCGCGCGCGCCAAATCGATCGCGCCGCCTGCCTCGCCTTCGAGGATCGTCGTCATCAACTGCGCGATCGCCGACCGGTCCGAAAGCCCCAGCATCGCGCGGACCTGCTCGGCGCTGATCTTGCCGCCGCCATCGAGGTCCGCGTGGGCAATCGCCTGGTCGAGGATCGACAGCCCGTCGCGCACCGATCCTTCGGCAGCACTGGCAATCAACCAGATTGCCGGCGCTTCCGCCTCGACGCCTTCCTTTTGCAGGATGGAGCTGAAATGCGCGAACAGCATGTCGGGGGTAATGCGGCGCAGGTCGAAACGCTGGCACCGCGACAGCACCGTAACCGGGACCTTGTTGACCTCGGTCGTCGCGAAGAGGAATTTGACGTGCGCGGGCGGCTCTTCGAGCGTTTTGAGCAGCGCATTGAAGGCGTTACGCGACAACATGTGGACTTCGTCGATGATATAGATTTTGTAGCGCGCCGACACGGCGGCATAGCGAACGGCCTCGATAATCTCGCGCACATCGTCGACGCCGGTGTTCGATGCGGCGTCCATCTCGATGACGTCGATATGGCGGCCTTCGGTGATCGCGCGGCACGGTTCGCACACGCCGCACGGATCGATCGTCGGTCCGCCCTGCCCGTCGGGGCCGACGCAGTTCAGCGCCTTGGCGATCAGGCGCGCAGTCGAGGTTTTGCCGACACCGCGCACCCCGGTCATCAGGAAGGCATGGGCCAGCCGATCGCGCGCGATCGCATTGCCCAGCGTCTTGACCATCGCATCCTGCCCGATCAGCTCGGCAAAGGTCTGCGGGCGGTATTTGCGCGCGAGAACGCGGTACGGGCCCGACGACGCCTGCGGCGCAGTCTCGGGCAGGTCCATGCCCAGCATCGGGGGTTCGTCGTCGGCGGAATCGCTCATGGCCCCGTCTTAGGGGCGCGCCGCGGTCTTGTCGAAGGGGGAAATGGGTGGGAGCCGGAACGACCCGCAGCGAATTCGTTGCGGCTGCTTCCTTCCGGACCTGACCGGGTTGGCGAAGACTGCGTCCGCCCGACTCCCGCGGCGCATATGGCGGGGGATGAAGGGAAATGCAAGGTCGGCCATTAAGTCGGCTTTGGGGTGGGGAGTGGACGTTGGGATAGTATCATGCCCTCCCCTTCAGGGGAGGGCAGCGAAACTTGGCAGCTTGCTGCCTAGTTGCAGCGGGTGGGGTCCATCGCCCTTGCGCAAGGCCGATGGACCCCACCCCAACCCCTCCCCTGAAGGGGAGGGGCTTTATGCCCGCAATCGATCGCTTACAGACCTTCGTCATCCCGGACTTGATCCGGGATCCATTCGCCCAGCGTCGGAAGAATAGATCCCGGATCAAGTCCGGGATGACGATGAATGAGGGGCTGCTTTCGCCCGCTACCGCTCAACCGGCGCCCTGCATATTCCGGCTTTCATCCGGAATATGCACCGTCAGCCCGTCCATTTCCTCGGTGAGCACGATCTGGCACGACAGGCGGCTCGTGCGCCGCACCCCGGCGGCGAGGTCGAGCATATCCTCTTCCTCCTCGCTCGCGGGCGGGAGGCGGTCGAAATCCTCTTTCGCGACGATGACGTGGCAGGTCGAGCAGGCCATCTGCCCCTCGCACGTCCCTTCGAGCGGCATCAGATGCGCCTGCGCGACGTCGAGCAGCACGTCGCCGGGCGCCGCCTCGGCCTCGGTGCGGCCCTTGCCGTCGGCGTGGATGAAGGTGACGCGCATCAATTCACTCCCTGCAGCCGCGCGGCCGTCTTGATCGCTTCCAGCCCTTCGCGCAATTCGGCCTCGCTGGTATAGCGTCCCCAGCCGAGGCGGATCGAGGCGCGTGCATCGCCCTCGCTCACGCCCATCGCGCGCAGCACATGGCTGACCTTGCCCGACCCGCTGCCGCAGGCGCTGCCGAGCGAAAAGGCGACTTCGCGCGCGTCGGACATCAGGCGCAGGCCGTTCACGCCCTCGCGCCGCACGTTGAGATTGCCGTGATAGCGCCGCGACGCATCGCCGTTGAGCGACCATTCAGGAAGCATGTCCATCGCGAGCGACCAGAGCCGTTCGACATGCGCGACGTCGCTATCCATGCGCTCGGCCGCGAGCGCCGCTGCCGCGCCGAACCCCGCACAAAGCGCGGGCGACACGGTGCCCGAGCGCATCCCCTGTTCCTGCGCGCCGCCGACCATCAGCGGTTCCAGGTCGACGCCGTCGCGCACCCATAATGCGCCGATTCCTTTTGGGCCGTGGATCTTGTGCGCCGACACGGCGATCAAATCGGGGCCGTCGGGGATCGCGATGCGCCCAAAGCCCTGCACCGCGTCGCAGAGCAAAAGACTGTTCTTCGCATGGGCAGCGGCGACGAAATCGGCGACCGGCTGGATCGTCCCGACCTCGTTGTTCACGAGCATCGCCGCGACGATGCCGCCCTCTGGAATCAGTGCCTCGTCGGGCGGCAGGGCGAGACCTTCGCCATCGACCGGAAGGATCGTCGCGTTCAACCGCTCCAGGCATTGCAACGATGCCGCATGTTCGATGCTGAGCCCCGCAATCCCGCCCGGCTTCGCATCAGCCCCGCGAAACAGCGCCCAGTTGAGCGCCTCGGTCGCGCCCGAAGTGAAATAGACGCGCCCGCCCCTGGGCAGCAGCGCCGCGACCTGGTCGCGCGCCACCTCGACCGCCGCCGCGGCGGCACGCCCCGCCTTGTGCGTGCTCGACGGATTGGCAAAGCCGTCGCCTTCGCCCGGCCCATCGAGCCAGCGCAGCATCGCTTCGCGCGCCTCGGGGGCGAGCGGCGTAGTGGCTTGATAGTCGAGGTAGATCATAGGGCGCATCTGCCTGCTAATCCCGCCAGTGTCGAGCCGCTTCCCCTCCCCGTCACCGCGGACTCGATCCGGGGTCCATTCACGCAGCGCTGGAAGAATGGACCCCGGATCGAGTCCGGGGTGACGAAAGAGTCAAACGGCTCTCCCGGCCCCTTTTTGCGAACGATTCGCAAAAGTTGCATGTTGAGACCTATTTTCTATATAGGCGCCATCTTCGCTCCGCCACCCCGCCGCCTCGGCGAATCGGTGACAAGCCTCAGATCATGAAGGTGCCCCAATGCCCGACGTCATTTTTCCCGGCCCCGAGGGCCGCATCGAAGGCCGTTTCTCTCCGCCGCCGCGTCCGCGCGCACCTGTCGCCCTGATCCTGCATCCGCACCCGCAGGGCGGCGGCACGATGAACGACCGTATCACGCAGGCGATGTACAAGAGCTTTGTCGCGCGCGGCTTTGCCGTGCTGCGCTTCAATTTTCGCGGAGTCGGACGCAGCCAGGGCACCTTCGACAATGGCATCGGCGAACTGTCCGACGCCGCCTCGGCGCTCGACTGGGTGCAGTCGATCCATCCCGAGGCGCAGACGACGTGGGTCGCGGGCTTCAGCTTCGGCGCGTGGATCGGGATGCAGCTGCTGATGCGCCGCCCCGAAATTCGCGGCTTCCTGTCGGTCGCGCCGCCGGCGAACATGTATGATTTCAGCTTCCTCGCCCCCTGCCCCTCGTCGGGCATCATCGTCGCGGGCGGGCAGGACGAGATCGTGCCGCCGGCCGCTGTGCAAAAGCTGGTCGACAAGCTGCGCACGCAAAAGGGCATCACGATCCACCACGACGAAATCCCGCGCGCGAACCATTTCTTCGAACATGAGCTCGAGCAGTTGATGAAGTCGCTCGACAATTATCTGGATATGCGGCTCGCGCCCGATTCGCCGATCCGCTAAACCCGTCATCGCGAGGAGCGAAGCGACGAAGCGATCTCCAGCATGCGGCAGTTCACGCCGATGGCTGGAGATTGCTTCGCTGCGCTCGCAATGACGAAGTGCTATTTCACCGGCACCAGCCAGATCGCGACGTTGGCGAACATCACCAGCGCGGCAACCAGCATCAGCAGCGCGCGGCGCCGGTCGCCCGACCGGAATACGAACACCGCCCCGCCGAGCAATGCGATTCCGCCGAGCATCACGATCGAGAGCAAAAGGTCACCCATATCGCGCGCTCTAGGGCGCGCACCTGTGGCGGTCAAATCGGCTTTGTGACATAATCGCGTCGAAAAGCGCGCGCGGCTTATGGCCAATTCGCGGCGCTTCGCCTAAAGGGCCGACATCGATTCCTTGACGAACAGCGGGAGCCGCGCCGATGCGCATCGCCATTGCCTCTGACCACGCCGCATGGGAGCTGAAAGCCGCCCTTGCCGACTGGCTGCGCGGCGAGGGGCACGAGGTCGCCGACCTCGGCACCGATGGCCCCGACAGCGTCGACTATCCCGATTATGGCTATCGCCTTGCCGAAGCCGTCGCCGACGGCAGCGCCGAGCGCGGCGTTGCGCTGTGCGGTTCGGGCATCGGCATCTCGATCTCGGTCAATCGCAACCCCGCGTGCCGCTGCGCGCTCGTCGGCGAACCGCTGTCGGCCAAGCTCGCGCGCGAGCATAATGATGCGAACGTCATCGCGATGGGCGCGCGGCTGACCGGCATCGACATGGCGAAGGCTTGTCTGACGGCTTTTCTGACCACCGAATTCGCGGGCGACCGCCACGCGCGCCGCGTCGATAAATTGTCCAATCCCTCCTTCAATCCTCCCCATCTGGAGACCAGCCGATGACCACAGAAACACTCGACAAGCCCATCAAATCGGCCGGTTATTTCACCGACGGCGTCGGCACGACCGACCCCGCGGTTGCGGCGGCGATGAAGCATGAGCTGGAGCGCGAGCAATATCAGATCGAGCTGATCGCTTCGGAAAACATAGTGTCGAAGGCGGTGCTCGAAGCGCAGGGCAGCGTCTTCACCAACAAATATGCCGAAGGCTATCCGGGGCGCCGGTACTATCAGGGCTGCGCGCCGTCGGACGAGGTCGAACGGCTCGCGATCGACCGCGCGAAGCAGCTTTTCGATTGCGGCTATGCCAATGTCCAGCCGCACTCTGGCGCGCAGGCGAACGGCGCGGTGATGCTCGCGCTGTCCAAGCCGGGCGCGACGATTCTCGGCATGAGCCTCGACGCGGGCGGACACCTGACGCACGGCGCGCCGCCGGCGATGTCGGGCAAATGGTTCAACGCCGTTCAATATGGCGTGCGCGCCGACGACCATCTCGTCGATTTCGACCAGGTCGAGGCGCTGGCCAAGGAACATCGCCCCTCGCTGATCATCGCGGGCGGCTCGGCCTATCCGCGCACGCTCGATTTCGCGCGCTTCCGCGCGATTGCCGACGATGTCGGCGCGCTGCTGATGGTCGACATGGCGCATTTCGCGGGGCTCGTCGCGGGCGGGGCGCACCCGTCGCCGCTGCCGCACGCGCATGTCGTGACCACGACGACGCACAAGACGCTGCGCGGTCCGCGCGGCGGCATGATCCTGACCAATGACGAAGCGATCGCCAAGCGCATCAATTCGGCGGTCTTCCCCGGCCTGCAGGGCGGCCCGCTGATGCACGTCATCGCGGCGAAGGCGATCGCCTTTGGCGAGGCGCTGCGCCCCGAGTTCAAGGATTATGCGAAGGCAACGATCGCCAATGCGCAGGCGCTCGCGAACCGGCTCAAGGCACGCGGCGCCGATGTCGTCGCGGGCGGCACCGACACGCACCTCGCGCTGATCGACCTGCGCCCGCTCGGCGTGACCGGGCGCGACGCCGACGAGGCGCTCGAACGCAGCGCGATCACGTGCAACAAGAATGGCGTCCCCTTCGATCCGCTGCCGCCGGTCAAGACCAGCGGCATCCGCGTCGGATCGCCTGCGGGCACGACGCGCGGCTTCGGCATCGCCGAGTTCGAAGCGATCGGCGATATGGTCGCCGACGTGCTGGAGGCGCTGCGCGACAAGGGCGAGCATGGCGACGCCGATGTCGAGGCCGACGTCCGCGGCCGCGTGCGCGCGCTCTGCGAACGCTTCCCCATCTATCAGGGATAGGATCATGGCGCGGCAAAGCCCCGAGGAACCGACGCTCGTCGAACTGACGATCGAAGAGGTCAAGGCCATGGGCAAGCAGGGGATGAAACACCCCTCGACCCCCACGGTACTGACCGGCGGCGTCATCGGGGCTGCTGCGGGACTCGTCCTCCCCGTCATTTCGTGGCCCGTCGGATTGCTCGCCGGAGCCGCGGTTGCGCTTTACACGCGGGTGAAGCGCTAAACGATGCGCTGTCCCTATTGCGGTCATGAAGACAGCCAGGTGAAGGACAGCCGTCCCACCGAGGACGGCGCTGCGATCCGCCGCCGCCGCCAGTGCGAGGACTGCGGCGCGCGCTTCACCACCTTCGAGCGCATCCAGCTGCGCGAAGTCGGCGTGCTCAAGGCCGACGGGCGGCGCGAACCCTTCGACCGCGAAAAGCTGATGCGCAGCGTCCAGATCGCATGCCGCAAGCGCCCGATCGACGGCGCGCGGATCGAGCGGCTGGTGTCGGGCATCCAGCGCCAGCTCGAAACCTCGGGCGAGAATGAGGTAAGGGCCGCACAGATCGGGGCGATGGTGATGGAGGCGCTGAAAGGTTTCGACAGCGTCGCCTATATCCGCTTCGCCAGCGTCTATCGCGAATTCACCGAGGCCAAGGATTTCGAGGAATTTGCATCGAGCGTAACCGAAGCGGCGCACAAGAATTGACCGCTCCCGAAACCCCTCCCCCCGTCATCGTCCTCGTCCGTCCGCAACTCGGTGAGAATATCGGCAAGGCGGCGCGCGCGATGCTCAACTTCGGGCTTACCGAAATGCGCCTCGTTGCGCCGCGCGACGGCTGGCCGAATCCCGACGCGGGACCGGCGGCGTCGGGTGCCGACATCGTCCTCGCGGGCGCGCAGCTGTTCGACAGCCTCGCCGAAGCGGTCGCCGACTGCACCCACATCTATGCCACGACAGTGCGCAAGCGCGGCGTGAGCAAGCCCGTATTGACGCCCGAGGCCGCCGCGCAGCAGGTGCGCGGCACCGCAGGACGCTCGGCCTATATCTTCGGGCCCGAACGCTCTGGGCTCGAAACCGACGACGTCGCGCTCGCGCACAGCATCGTCACCGTGCCGATCAACCCCGAATTCGGCTCGCTCAACCTTGCGCAGGCGGTGATCCTGCTCGCCTATGAATGGTCAAAGGGCGCCGCGCTGTCGCAGCCGCCGGCGGTCGACCTCGACCCGCCCGCGCCGCATGGCGAGATGGAAGAGCTGGTCCAGCATTTCGTGCGCGACCTCGACGCCGCGGGCTATTTCTTCCCGCCCGAACGGACCGACGCGACGCTGCGAACCTTGCGTACCGCGCTCACCAAGACCGGCTGGTCCCACAACGACATCCGGATGATGCACGGCATCGTCACGACTTTGGCCCGGGCACGCAAATCGGCCGAACGTTCGGCGAGCGAGTAACGGTCCGGACTAGGCGCGCTCGCGGTCCCAGCGTTCGAATTCATGGGCGATCGACTGTTCGACCAACTCGTTCCACACCGCGCGCAGCCGGTCGGGGTCGAGCCCCGCAGCCGCGGCTTCGCGCGCGACGTTGGCCAGCACCTCGGCCTTGCGCGCTTCGTCGCGAACGGCAACGCGGTCGGCCTTGATGCGCGCGGCGGCATCCATATAGCCGAAGCGGCGGACGAGAATCGCGACCAGTTCGCGGTCGACGGCATCGACGCCCGCGCGCACGTCGGTCATGGTTTCGCAGGCTTCGGGGGGTTTGACGCTCATGCGCGCTGCCTTTAGCGGCTTTTTCGCGGCTGTCGAGCGTGCGGCGCCCTACTTGACTTTGGCTCCGCCGCCGTCTAACCGCGCGCCTTCGCAAATTGACCCCGCACCCCGGTGAAGCGGTGGTCGCGCAGGACCCGGCTCCTGCGGTGCGACCCGGGAACCGCCGAAATCCTTCGGCACATAGCAAATTGGAGACGATTATGTCGAAGCGCCAGAGCGCCAAGTATAAACTCGACCGCCGGATGGGCGAAAACATCTGGGGTCGCCCGAAGAGTCCGGTCAACCGCCGCGAATATGGCCCCGGCCAGCACGGCCAGCGCCGCAAGGGCAAGATGTCGGACTTCGGCATCCAGCTGCGCGCAAAGCAGAAGCTGAAGGGCTATTACGGCGACATCACCGAAAAGCAGTTCAAGAAGAATTATTTCGAAGCATCGCGGATGAAGGGCGACACCGGCCAGAATCTGATCGGTCTGCTCGAACGCCGCCTCGACGCGGTTGTCTATCGTTCAAAGTTCGCCCCGACGATCTTCTCGGCGCGCCAGCTCGTCAGCCACGGCCACGTCTATGTCAACGGCGTGAAGTGCAACATCGCGAGCCGACTCGTGAAGCCGGGCGACGAAGTCACCCTCGGCAAGAAGGCGCAGGAAATGGCGCTCGTCGCCGAAGCGCAGAGCCTTCCCGAGCGCGACCTTCCCGAATATGTCGCGGTCGACGGCACCAAGGCGACCTTCGTGCGCGTTCCCTCGCTCGATGAAGTTCCCTATCCGGTGAAGATGGAACCGAACCTGGTCGTCGAATTCTATTCGCGCTGATCGGTTCGATCGCGAAGAGACAAGAGGGCGGTCCGGCGACGGGCCGCCCTTTTCGTTTCGTGCATCGTATCAAAGGCCGAGAGCGGCGCGCAGAAGCTTGTCCGAGTCGGCCAACATTCGCGTACGCGCGACATCGTCGTCGAGCTGGTGATCGAGACCCTTGAACTCCAGATACTCGACCTTCTTCCCAGCTCCGCGCAGACGGCCTTCCATACGCCGCGACTGTTCGACGCTGACATTCTGGTCATAGTCGCCGTGAACGAGCATGACGGGTACCGAAATCTTTTCGACATTGCGCGCGGGCGAACCCGACACGACATGATCACCGCGGCCAATGAAAGCGTCGGTCAGCCGGAAGTTGGAAAAGTTACGCGATTCTTCGCGTAGCAACTCCAAGTCGGTGACCGGGGCGATGGCCACGATGGCCTTGAAAAGGCCCGGCTCGGTCACGCCTGATTGCAGCACGGCATAGCCTCCATAGGACCAACCGACGCCGGCGACTTTGCCCGGCGCCGCGATACCGCTCGACACCAGCCATTTGGCACCATCGTTGACGTCGCCGATGGCGACGGGCCACGACTGAAAGCCGTTTTTTTGGAACCATTGCGAACCATAGCCGGTCGAGCCACGGAAATTGGGCTGCAGGACGGCATAGCCCCGCATCGCATAATATTGCGGAAGCCAGTCGAAACCCCATTCGTCGCGCGAACCCGGGCCGCCGTGCGGCATGACGATGGCGGGTAGATCTTTTCCATCCGATCCTGCGGGAAGGGTCAGATAAGCCGGGATGTCGACGCCGTCGCGCGACTTGTAGCTTACGGCCTTGACCCGCGCGAGTTGACCCGGATCGAGCTGCGGGCGTTTTTTCAGGATTTCGGCGAGCTGTTTCGTCTTCTTGTCATACAGATAATAACCGCCGGGATCGACGTCGCTGCCTACCCACATGACGATCTTGCTTTCGTCAGCGCTCGTATCGACAAAGCTGACCGACGGATTCCCGGGCAGCGCTTTGCCCAATGCGGTGCGTAGCGCGCCGAGTTCGGGATCGAAAAATTCGCTATAGCGCTTGTCGGTCGCGTAGCTCGTCCCGATGACCCGGTTGTCGCGCCCGATCCGCATCAGGCCGTCGACGTCAACCTGATCATGCGCGGCGATCAATTTGCGTGTCATGTTCCCGTCGAGCGAAACCGAGAAAAGCGCCTGGCGGCCGTTGTGATCGTCAAAGCCATAGGCGACGTTCAGATTGGGATCGACCGCCACCGGGTAAAAGCCGCGCCCACGCCCCGCCTCGTTGACATAGGTGCCGAACCTGTCCCAGCTGCGGCTCCCCGGCTTGCGATAAAGGATGTCGAGCGTGTCGGCGGCGTAGCCATCCTTGGTTTCGCGCTGGGTGACCATCATGCGGACCGTGCCGCGCCCATCGGAAATATAGTCGACGACACCATCCCGCGGCGGCTCGACAAGTTTACGTTTGAGCGTACGCGTGTCGACCGCATCGACGCCAAGTCCCGATTCCGACCGGGAGAGGATCGACCCCGCCTGATATTCGCCCGTCGCGACGCGCGTCATCAGCACGCGGTCGCCGCCTTCGCCATCATTCCAGTCGACAATTTCGCCGCCATACTGGCTCTGCCCGAAAGCACGCGAGCGCATCTGGCTGGTCAGCATCTGCATGTTCTGGCCGTCGGCGTCGAGCGCCAACATGCGCGAAAAGCCGTGCAGGTCGGTCGTCCCGCGGTTGATGACCGACACGGTACAAACAAGACGGTCGTTGAGCGCCCATTCGCAGTAGCGCAACTGCTCGTCGCCACCCTTTGATACCAGTACCGGCTTTGTGTCGCCCGTCGATATGGTGATGACGCTCGCCACCGTACCCGATCCCTTTATGGCCTGCACCGCCAGCAGCCGCTCGCCGTCGGGTGAAATTGCCACTTGGCGCACTTGTTCGCGCGCGCCGAACAGCGCCGCGACCTGATCGTCGGCCCGCGCAGGCACTGCCGCCAATAGAACTGCCGACGCCAGCAACATGCGTTTTGAAATCTGCATCACTACCCCCCCGAAAGGCGCCGCTCAAAACGTGCCTAACTTCATGAAAAAAGGCCGTCGTCGCGTTGACGCGCGCCCATGCGCTGCACCATAATCGCGTCAATCGCACACGCAATATGCAAAGCTGCCACGCTGGATGCGACCCTTGCCTGCATGGATGCTGGCTGGCACAACAGTGCATCCCCGGACGATAGTAGGACAAATAATGCCCCGATTTTTTTCCGCCCCAACCGCGTTCGCCGCGCTGTTGTCGCTTGCCGCATGCAGCCCCGAAAGCGACGATCCGAACACCGCCATCCCCGACGTCGATGTCCCCGAACTGTCGCTTTCGACGTTGCAGGACGTCACCCGGCAGCTATCGTCCGACGAATTCGAAGGCCGTTCACCCGGTACCGCGGGCGAGGAAAAGACCGTCGCGCTGCTGATCGAGAAGTTCAAGGAGGCGGGGCTTCAGCCCGGAAACAATGGCAGCTGGACGCAGGACGTTCCGCTTGTCGAGATAACCGCGGTCAATCCGACCCCCCTCACCTTTTCCGGCGGCGCCGCGCCGATGACGCTGCAATATGGCGCCGACTATGTCGCGGGCAGCTATCGCGTCCAACCCAGCATTTCGGTCAAGGACAGCGACGTCGTTTTTGTCGGCTATGGCATCAACGCCCCCGAAAAGGGCTGGAACGACTATGCCGGTATCGATGTAAAAGGAAAGACGGTCGTCATCCTCGTCAACGATCCCGACTGGCAGACGCCCGAGGCGCAAGGCGAATTCAACGGCCGCGCGATGACCTATTATGGTCGATGGACCTACAAATATGAAGAAGCGGCGCGGCAGGGCGCGGCGGCGGCGCTGATCGTCCACGACACCGAGCCCGCCGCCTATGGCTGGAACGTCGTCGAATCGAGCTGGACGGGCACGCAATATCTGGCCGACAGCACCAATGGCGGCGCCGACCAGACCGCGGCGAACGGCTGGATCCAGCTCGAAAAGGCGAAGCAGCTCTTTGCGGGCGCGAGCAAGGATTTCGACGCGCTGCGCGAAGCCGCAAAGAAAAAGGGCTTCAAGGCGGTGCCGCTGTCCGGCGTCAAGGCGTCGTTCGGCTTCGACAACCGCATCGCCAAGAAAATGTCGCGCAACGTCATCGGCGTGCTTCCGGGTGCGAAACGGCCCGACGAATATGTGCTCTACACCGCGCACTGGGATCACCTCGGTCGCTGCACGCCCGTCGACGGCGACGACATCTGCAACGGCGCGGTCGACAATGCGACCGGCACCGCGGCGCTCGTGACGCTCGCACAGGCGTTCAAGGCGGCGGGTGCGCCCGACCGCAGCCTGGTCTTCCTTGCCGTCACTGCGGAGGAATCGGGACTGCTCGGGTCGAAATTTTATGCCGACAACCCCGTTTTCCCGCTCGGCCAGACCGTTGCGGGCGTCAATATGGACGCACTCAACCCCGTCGGCCCGACGCGCGACATCGTCGTTGTCGGCCGCGGCAAGTCGCAGCTCGACGCCTATCTCGAAAAGGCCGCGCTCACCGACGAGCGGACCGTCGTCGACGAGCCGACGCCCGAAAAGGGCTTCTATTATCGTTCCGATCATTTCAGCTTTGCCAAGCGCGGCGTCCCGATGATCTACTTCGAAAGCGGCGAGGATCTAGTCGATGGCGGGGTCGAAGCGGGCAAGAAGGCCGCCGAGGACTATGTCGAAAAGCGCTATCATGCGCCAGGCGACGAATTTGAGGCGATCACCAACTGGGACGGCATGATGGCCGACCTGCGCCTCTATTATGCCGTCGGACGGATGCTGGCGATGACGAGCGCCTGGCCGAACTGGAACGAGGGCGACGAATTCCGCGCCGCCCGCGACAAGTCGCGCAGCGCCTCCTGACGCAGAAGAAATCCCGCAGCGGCCGACCCGCGCCAGCCGCTTCGCCGAGCATTGCGCCCGCCCCTTTTCTGACATAGCTTCCCGCCGGGCGCGGGTCGGCGCGCATCGCCAGCAGGCGAGCCGCCGAGAGGGGGAAGCGCAATGTCAGACCAAATTGAATCGACCGGCCCGCTGCGGCCGGTCGCCCAGACCGACCGTATCGACTCGCTCGACATCCTGAGGGGGATCGCCGTCCTCGGCATCCTGCTGATGAACATCGTGGGCTTTGCGCTTTTGCCGCAAGCCTATGGCAATCCGTTCGCCGACGGCGGCGCGACCGGTCCCAACCGCGACGTTTTCGTCGCGATGACCGTCGGGTTCGAAGGCACGATGCGCGGCATTTTCTCGATCCTGTTCGGCGCGAGCATCGTCCTGCTCACCGAACGCATGGAACGCGCGGGAGCAGGTCTTGCAACCGCCGAAATCTATTTCCGGCGCACGCTGTGGCTGCTGCTGTTCGGCATCATCCACTGGACGCTGATGCTGTGGTTCGGCGAGATATTGTTCGGATATGCGATGTGCGGCCTCGTGCTATTCTCGTTCCGCAAGCTTGCGCCGCGCTGGCTGTTGCTGATCGCGGCGCCGCTGCTCCTCTTCGCATCGTTCGACCAGTACCAAACCTATCACAGCACGATGGCGCAGCAGGCGGCGGCAAGCGAAGCCGAAACCGCAAAGGCGGCCGGTGCCAGCCTGACCGGCGAACAGGAGCGCGCGATCGAAGCTTGGCAGGAGCAACTCGGTCACGTGATACCAAACGACGAAATGGCCGACCATGTGCGCGCAACGCACAGCGGGTCGTGGTGGAATGCCGTGACGAGCCAGTTCGATTTTTCCTACACATTCCAATGGACCGACGCACCCTATTGGTATTTCACCGACATGATCCCCTTCATGTTGATCGGAATGGCGCTGCTCAAGCTCGGCGTGCTGCCCGCGGCGCTGCCAGCGCGGACCTATGCCGCGATGATCGCGCTCGGTTACGGCATCGGCATCCCGCTCGGCATCTATGAAACGGGGCTGTTGTTCGACGGCGGTTTCAGCCCCGTTGCGGTCGCCAAGGCCAACATGACCTATCAGATCAGCCGCCTCGCGATGGTCACGGGTCATCTGGGCCTGGTACTGCTGGTCGTCAGGACGGGCCTGTTGCGCGCGCCGATGCGCGTACTCGCCGCAACCGGGCAGATGGCGCTCAGCAATTATCTGGCGCAGACGATCATCTGCGTGGCGCTTTTCTATGGCTTCGGCTTCGGGCTTTTCGGCCGGTTCGAGCGTATCGAGCTTTACATGATTGTCGCGGCAATCTGGGCCGCCGAACTGATCTGGAGTCCGCTGTGGCTCGCGCGCTTCCGTTTCGGCCCGTTCGAGTGGCTGTGGCGCACGCTGACCTATTGGCGGGTGCAACCCTTCAGGCGCTGACCGGGGTTGCTCCCCGCGTCGGATTGTCGCATGCGCGGCGCCGAAGCGCCGGCACATTGCCGGCGATGCCAAACGCCGAGGGAAGATCGCCATGTCGCTCCGCATGCCCGCCGAATGGGCGCCGCACGAAGCCGTGTGGATCGGCTTTCCGCACCTCGACGACGAATGGAGCGGGCATATCGACGCGGCGCGGCGCGACGTCGCCGCCTTTGCCAATACCGTCCACGACGGCGGCCGCGGCGAGACGGTGCGGCTCGTCGTCAATGATATGGCGCAGCGCGACCTTGCCGCCGCGCTCGTCGATCCCGGGGTCGAATTGCTCGTCCAGCCGCTCGGTGACATCTGGCTGCGCGATACGGGGCCCATCGTCGCGGGCTCCGGCGCGGCGCGGCGCGCACAGGACTTCCGCTTCAACTGGTGGGGCGAGAAATTCGTGATGCCCGGCGACCGCGAGGTCGGCGCGGCGCTCGCGGCTTCGAGCGGGCTTCCGGTCGACGTGCGCGACTGGGTGCTCGAGGGTGGAGGTATCGACGTCGACGGCACGGGGCTGTGCGTGACGACGGAGGAGTGTCTGCTCAACCCCAATCGCAATCCGGCGCTTTCGCGCGCCGATATCGAGGCACGGCTGCGCGAAGCCCTCGGCATCGACCGGACATTGTGGCTGGGCAACGGCCTGATCGGTGATCACACCGACGGGCATGTCGACAATCTCGCGCGCTTCGTCGGCGAGGGCCGGCTCGCGCTGCCCGTCCCCGCAGGCGATGACGACCCCAATTCCGCCATCTATGCCGACGCACGCGTGCGCGCCGAAGCCTTTGGCGGGATCACAATCGTCGATCTCCCCTCGCCCGGCCGTGTCGAGGTCGATGGCGAGCTGGCCGCGGCGAGCTATTTGAACTTCTACATCGGCAACAGCGTCGTCGTCGTGCCGACCTATGGCGTCCCGAACGATATCGCGGCCATCGACGCACTCGCCGCGCTCTTCCCCGATCGCCGCGCGGTGGGTGTTCCCGCGCGCGGCATCATCGCGGGCGGCGGCAGCTTTCACTGTTCGAGCCAGCAGCTGCCATGCTGACCGCCAGCTTCATCGCGCGCGCGCTGCTGTCGGGACTGATCATCGCGGCGATCGCGTGGATCGGCCGGCGCAATGCCGCGGCTGCCGCGCTCGTCGCCTCGCTGCCGCTGGTCTCATTGCTCGGCATCATCTGGCTCTGGCACGACACGGGCGACCGGATCCGCCTCGCCGACCATATGCAGGCGACCTTCTGGTATGTGCTGCCCAGCCTGCCGATGTTCCTCGTCACGCCGCTGTTGCTGCGCAGCGGGGTCAGTTTCTGGGTCGCGCTGGCTGCGGGTTGCGCGCTGACCGTCGCACTCTATCTTCTGACCATTCCCCTCGCCGCCAAGTTCGGCATCAGATTGTAAGCCCTGCCCCATGACCCGCACCATCACCGTCGCCGCGCTCCAGTTGCCCCTACCCGGCCCCGTCGCGCCCAATATCGAGGCCGTGACGGCACTCGTCGAGGAAGCGGCGGCCAAGGGCGCGCAGATCGTTCTGCCGCCCGAACTCTTTGAAGGCCCCTATTTCTGCCAGGTCGAGGACGAGGCGCTGTTCGCGAACGCGCGTCCGACCGCCGATCACCCCAGCGTCGTCGCGATGCAGGCGCTCGCCGCGAAGCTGAAGATCGCGATCCCGACGAGCTATTTCGAGAAAGACGGGCCGCACTATTATAACACGCTCGCGATGATCGGCCCCGACGGCGCGATCATGGGGACGTATCGCAAGAGCCATATTCCCGACGGCCCCGGATATGAGGAAAAATATTATTTCCGCCCCGGCAACACGGGCTTCAAGGTGTGGGACGTCTTCGGCACGCGCATCGGCGTCGGCGTTTGCTGGGATCAATGGTATCCCGAATGCGCGCGCGCGATGGCGTTGATGGGTGCCGAGCTGCTGTTCTATCCGACCGCGATCGGGTCCGAACCCTATGACGCCGACCTCGACACGAGCCGCATGTGGCGCCGCGCGATGCAGGGGCATTCGGTGTCGAACTGCATGCCGGTCATCGCCGCCAATCGGATTGGACCAGAGGGCGACGCCAATTTCTATGGCCACAGCTTCATCAGCGATGAATGGGGAGATTTGGCGCAGGCGTTCGGCGCAAGCGAAACCGGCGTGCTCGTCGAAACGATTGACCTCGACCGGGCGGCGAAACATCGCGCCGGCATGGGCTTTTTCCGCGACCGAAGGCCGCTGCTTTACGGACGGCTGGTCGAAGATATCTGACGGCGAAGCGCGAAACAGGCCACCTTCATCGGCTCCGCGGTAATCGGCCTTTAACCTTGTTGCCCCATTCTCTGACAATGTTTGCGCCTCGCTCGATCACTGTCTTCAAGGGCATTTCGCGACTAGCCTATTCGACCCTCCGCATCAGCAGGCTGCAGGCGTGGGCACTGGTCGCCTTGCTCACGGCCTTCGCGGCTGTCGGCGACCTCGTCTCGGGCAAGGATATCTGGTTCGGGCCGGTTTACCTCTTTGTGTTGTGCGTCGCGACTTGGCTTCTCGGCTGGGCTGTCGGACATGGGGTCGGCATATTCTGCATGATCCTGACCTTCATCATCAACGGGGCCTCGCTATACCCCTATGCGACCTCGGCCTTTTCGCTCGACCTGGTGATGCGTTTCGTGGCGATGTCGATCATCCTGTCGGCGATTGCGGCCGTGCGCGGCGCCTATATGCGCGAATGGTGGCTGGCACGTATCGATTCGATGACCGGCGCGCTCAACCGGCAGGCATTTTTCGAATTCGGCGAACTCATGTGCGACGTCGGCAGCTGGCGCGTGATGCTGTTTGCCGACCTCGACGGATTCAAGGCGATCAACGATGGCGAAGGCCACGCGGTCGGCGACCAATGCCTCAAGGATTTTGCGCGCTCCATCCGGGCTTCGATCCGCAAGGCCGACATTTTCGCCCGGATGGGCGGTGACGAATTCGTGATTTTCATGTCAGTGAAGGGCAAGGCGACCGGGCCCGCAGTCGCCGAGCGCTTGCACCGCGTCATGAACTCGGTCCCGTCCCCTGCGCAGCGCGATCTTCGTTCCAGTGTCGGAGCGCTCATCATCCCACCGGGGAGAGCCTCGCTCGACGACCTTGTCAGACAGGCCGATGACCTCATGTACAGCGCCAAGGCGATAGGCGCGGGCCTGCGCATCGGCGACGCCCATACGACGGCATCGACCACGTCGAAAGCACGGGCCCGCGCCGCGCCGCGTCCTACCATATTGTTCGACGCGCCAACGCCCAGTTTTACGTACGAGCGGCGCGCATCCCCGCTGCCGTAAGGCTGGAGGCACTATTCGGGGACCACTGGCACCGCCCCGTCCTCCGCATCCCTAGCCTTCAAAGCGCCGGATGCTTTCGAGGTCGGCGCGTTCGAGCGGCTGCGTGAGCCAGACGCCGCCGCGCGTGCCACGCGACCAGCGGACGATTGCCTTGCGGCGAAGGCCGCCGGCAAGCACCAGCTCGATTTCCTTGCCGACCTCCAGATGTCCGGTGTGGACGAAGCCCGCACCGCTCTGCGACAGGTCGACCAGCTCGATGTCGCTCGTCACATTTTCGGTGATGACCTGCGCCTTGGTGTGGACCGGGAGGCGCGGCTGGCGATAGCCGCTCGCGCGCTGCTCCGCCGCAAGGCGCTTGAGCACGTCGGCGACATCGACCTCCTCGTCGAACTCGACGCCGCAGCGCCCCTCGTCGGCCCAAACGACGCGGCCGTTCACGACAACGGTGTCTGAAAGCGCCACTTCGAGCTTTTCGCCGACCGCCACAGGCACATCTGCTGCGAGCATCATCCCGCGGTCGGACATGTTGCGAACGCGCCAAAGGCCCGAATCGCCATCGCGCACAACCTTGGCGATGCGCCAGACAGTTCGATAACGATCGGCACCGCGCCGGTCGGTATCCGAGCCCGAGATCGGCTCATTCATACGAAGCGGAGGGAGCGGTTTTTTCACGCTGTCCTCTTTTGGTTGCGCTCCGGGTATGTGGGAATAGCTCATGGTCTATACAGTTCCGCCCAAAAATGCCACGTCAACATATCGAGGTTTCGGTAAATGCTCAAAGCAACATTTTGTTTTAGTTAACAGAAAGCTGGTCCATGGCCTCCATCAATGTCGACTATGCAACCTGAGTATGAACAAATTTCTCCGTAAGCGCCAATTAACGGTGCCATATTTGCAGCATTGACCTGTTGGACCAAGCGAGCGGCTATTGCGAAGGGCGTTTGGGGCGCGCGCGAACGCGATGCTGAACGCGGCAGAGGACATCAAGCGAGGGTCGGAATGGAAGTGGTGCCCCTGGCCGGACTCGAACCAGCACTCCTTGCGGAACTCGATTTTGAGTCGAGCGCGTCTACCAATTTCACCACAGGGGCATGCACGCGGGTCGCGGTGCGGCGCACTCCCTAAGGCGAAGCGCCGCCGCTTGCCAAGCTATTTCTTCAGCTCTTTCGCCAGCGTCTTGGCGGTCGCCTTGCCATAGGGCGGCTTGAAACCTGCGAGCCCCGCTACGTCGAGCTTGGGCTGGCGATAGACGGCGCGCGCGTGGCTGAACGTTCGAAAGCCGTCGACGCCGTGATAATTGCCCATCCCCGACGGGCCGACGCCGCCAAAGGGCAGATCCTCCATCGCATTGTGGAACAGCACGTCGTTGACCGTGACGCCGCCCGAGATGGTGCGCGTCAGTACGCGCTCCTCCTCGCTCTTGTCCTGCCCGAAATAATAAAGGCCGAGCGGGCGGTCGCGTTCGTTCACATAGTCGATCGCCTCGTCGATCGTCCTGTAGGTCTTCACCGGCAGGATCGGCCCGAAGATTTCCTCCTGCATCACCTTCATCTCGTCAGTGACGTTGCGGACGATGTGGAGCGGCATCTTGTGGCCGTTGGCGCTCGCGAAATCCTCCTTCGCCGGGTTGATCTCGATCACCTCGGCCCCCTTGTCGCGCGCGTCGGCGAGGTAGGATTGCAGCCGGTCGTAATTGCGCCCGTTGACCACCGAGGTATAATCGTCGTTCGCGAGCAATGTCGGGTAAAGCGCCGCCGCGCCCTTCGTCACGCCATCGATCACCTCGCCTTCCTGATCGTCCGGGACGAGCAGATAGTCGGGGGCGAGGCATATCTGCCCCGCGTTCATCATCTTGCCGAGCGCGACGCGCTGACCCACCTGTTCCTTGTTCGCGCTGCGCCCGATGAAAGTCGGCGACTTGCCGCCAAGCTCGAGCGTCACCGGCACCAGATTATCGGCGGCGGCGCGCATGATGTGGCGCCCGACGCTCGTCGCGCCGGTGAAGATCAGATGGTCGAAGGCGAGCTTCGAAAATGCGATCCCGACCTCGGCATCGCCAGTGAACACCGCCATTTCGCTTTCGTCGAAATAATCGGGGACGAGCCGCGCCATCAGCGCAGAGACATTTTCGGTGAACTCGCTCGGCTTGATCATCGCACGGTTGCCCGCCGCAAGGATCCCGGCCATCGGCACGAACACCATGCCGACGGGGAAATTCCACGGCGCGACGACGCCGACGACGCCCTTGGGTTGATAGACGACCTCGGCCTTTGCGCCGAGCAGGCCGAGCGGAAAGGTCGGCTTGCGCTTCTCCCCCTTCGCCCAGCTCGCCAAGTGCTTTTTCGCATGTTTGAGCGCGCTCACCGACGGCATGATGTCGGTCATCAGCGTCTGTTCGCGGCTGCGGTGTCCGAAATCCTCGCTCACCGCCTTGGCAAAATCCTCGGCACGGTCGACGAGCATCGCGATCGCACGGTCGATGCGATCGGTGCGCACGGCGAGGCTTTCGGGCATCGCGGCGGTAAAGCTCCGGCGCTGGACCGCGAGGATGCGGTGCATCCGTTCGGTTTCGCCATCGATGTCGATTGCCACGCTCGCCATTGCCCTTCTCCCGTCTTTCATTCCGTTTGACCATGCTGGCGGGCCGGTTGCAAGTTGAAACCCGCTTCCCCATCTGGGCTGTCACGAAGCGGCATGGGTGTTCGCTGAAATCCTATGCCCCTTTCGCAAGTGCAGCAATTCCGCTAATCGGGCGACCGATCATTTCTACGTCACGGAGTCTCCAGTCATGACCGCCACCGATCCCGTCGTTTTTCTGTCCTATGCGCGCACCCCGATGGGCGCGATGCAGGGTTCGCTTTCCGACGCCAGCGCGACCGATCTCGGCGCGACCGCGGTCAAGGCGGCGGTCGAGCGCGCGGGCGTGTCGGGCGACGATGTCGAACGCATCTATATGGGCTGCGTCCTGCCCGCCGGGCTGGGTCAGGCGCCCGCGCGTCAGGCGGCGATCAAGGCCGGCCTGCCCAAGTCGGTGCAGGCGACCACGGTCAACAAGGTCTGCGGATCGGGCATGCAGACCGTCATCATGGGCGCCGAAGCGCTCGCCGCGGGCAGCGTCGACCTGATCGTCGCGGGCGGCATGGAATCGATGACGAACGCGCCCTATCTGCTCAAGAAGCACCGTTCGGGCGCGCGCATCGGTCATGACACGGCCTATGACCATATGTTCCTCGACGGGCTCGAGGACGCCTATGACGCAGGCCGCGCGATGGGCACTTTCGCGCAGGACACCGCCGACGCCTATCAGCTCTCGCGTCAGGCGCAGGACGATTACACGCTCGAATCGCTGAGCCGCGCCAAGGGTGCGATCGCCGACGGCGCCTTCGCCGCCGAAATTGCGCCGGTGACGATTTCGGGTCGCAAGGGCGACGTGATCGTCGACACCGACGAGGCACCGGGCAAGGCGATGCCCGACAAGATCCCGACGCTGCGCCCGGCCTTTGCCAAGGACGGCACGATCACGGCCGCGACCAGCTCGTCGATTTCGGACGGTGCCGCCGCAGTCGTGCTGACGCGCCAGTCGGTCGCCGAGGCCAAGGGCGCGAAGCCCGTCGCGCGCCTCGTCGCGCATGCCGCGCACGCGCAGGAGCCCAAGGATTTCACCGTCGCCCCCGTCGGCGCGATCAACAAGCTGCTCGCCAAGACCGGCTGGAGCATCGGTGATGTCGACCTGTTCGAGGTCAACGAGGCCTTTGCCTGCGTCGCGATGTTCGCGATGCACGACCTCGGCATCCCGCACGAAAAGATCAATGTCCACGGCGGCGCAACCGCGCTCGGCCATCCGATCGGCGCGAGCGGCACGCGCATCATCACGACGCTGATCGCCGCGCTCCAGCGCCACGGCAAAAAGCGCGGCATCGCGAGCCTGTGCATCGGCGGCGGCGAAGCGACCGCGGTTGCGGTCGAGCTGGTATAAGGCGGAACCGGGCTAGACCGAACCACCGACTTCCCTGTCTTGTCATCCCGGCGAAGGCCGGGATGACGTTGCAGCGCCGAATGATCGCGCGCCAATGAATGTGTCGTCGCCGCGACAATTTGCGACACTAATGTCTTCAAAATAAACGCAGCGTTCCGAATCCGTTCAAATCGCCGCGCCTAATCCTTTCGCTGTCATCGGGCAGATCCCCTCCCCCCTGACGGAATGAAAGGAATGGCAAATGAAGAAGACCAATTTTCTCGCCGCCGGCCTGATCGCCGCGATGATGGTGCCCGCCGTCGCGCAGGCCCAGACCCGCGAAATCCGCGAAGACCGCCGCGAAGTCCGCGAGGAGCGGCGCGAATATAATCAGGCGCTGCGCCACGGCGACCGCCATGACATTCGCGAGGAACGCCGCGAATATAACGACGCGCGCCGCGACCTGCGCGAAAGCAAGCGCGACTGGCGCCGCGACCATCGCTATCAGAACTATCGTGCGCCCTTCCGATATCAGCAGTTCCGCGTCGGCGCGACGCTGCGGCCGAGCTATTACGCCCCCGCCTATCGGATCGGCTACGACCGCCGCTGGGGCGTTCCGCAGGCCGGACGCAACCTGGTCTATGTCCGGCATTACAACGACCTGCTGCTGGTGAACGTCCGCAACGGCAAGGTCGTCCGCGTCTATCACAACCACTTCCGCTGGCGCTGAATCAGCTGGCAAAAAGGGGCCGGGCGGGAAACCGCCCGGCCCTTTTGCATCTGCGGACGGGGGTGTTGAGATCGAGAGCCGTCGTTGCAACCGCCCCCCGACCCGGAAAAAGCGGTGCTGATCGCTTGCCTTTCGCGCCCGGCGTTGCTTCGGTTGCACAGATGACAAACCGCCCGACTCACCTCGACGACAGCGGCGCCGCGCATATGGTCGATGTCGGTGCCAAACCCGTAACGCAGCGTCGCGCGGTGGCCGGGGGGCGCATCGCCATGGCGCCCGCGGCGCTCGAAGCGATCCGCAACGGCAACGCGCCCAAGGGCGACGTCCTCTCGACAGCGCGGATCGCAGGGATCATGGCTGCAAAGCGCACCGCCGACCTCATTCCGCTCTGCCACCCGCTTGCGCTCAGCAGCGTCAGCATCGATTTCGATTGGGAGGCAGACGGCCTTTCGGTGCGCGCGACCGCAACGACCAGCGGACCGACCGGGGTCGAGATGGAAGCGCTCACCGCCGCTTCGGTCGCACTCCTCACGCTTTACGACATGGCGAAGGCGCTCGACCGGGCGATGGTGGTCAGCGATATCCGCCTTCTCGAAAAGAGCGGCGGCCGTTCGGGCGACTGGCGCGCCGAATGAACGCGCTGCTCGCCGTCGAAACCGCCCAAGCCCGGCTTTTCGCGCTGCAGGCGCCACGTCCGTACGAAGAAATATCTATATTCGAGCTATTTGGACGCTATCTTTCACAAGACGTGATAGCGAAACGCAGCCAGCCCGCAGCGCCCTTGTCGGCGATGGACGGCTATGCAATCCGCTTTAACGACTTGCCCGGTCCGTGGCGCATCGTCGGCGAGGTGGCGGCAGGTTCGGTGCCGCCGCGCGCTCTCGCCGCGGGCGAGGCCTTCCGCATCTTTACCGGCGCGATGGTGCCAGCGGGCGCCGACACCGTCGTCGTGCAGGAGGATGTTGCGGTCGATGGCTCGACCCTGACACTCACCGGCGAAGGCCCCGGGGCGCGCGGGCGCCATATCCGCGCAGCCGGGGGAGACTTCAGCACGGGCGACCTCCTCCTAGAAGCAGGGTCGCTGCTCACCCCCGGCGCGATTGCGGCGGCGATTATGGGCGGCGCGGCGCGGGTTGCGGTCGGCTCGCTGCCACGCGTCGCCATCCTCACCACCGGCGACGAGCTTGTCGCACCGGGCGCACCGCCAGCACCGGGGCAGATCCCCGACAGCAATGGCGCGATGCTCGCCGCGATGCTCGCGCACCAGCCCGCCCGGCTCGGAGATATTTGCCATATCGGCGACGATCGCGCCTCAATGTCACAGCTAATCAAGGATTTGGCGCGACGTCACGACGTCATCGTGACCGTCGGGGGCGCCTCGGTCGGCGACCATGACCATGTGCGCGGCGCGCTTGCCGACGCGGACGGACGACTCGACTTCTGGAAGATCGCGATGCGCCCCGGCAAGCCGCTGATCGCCGGGACGGTCGGCGACGCAGTACTCCTCGGCCTGCCCGGCAACCCATCGTCGGCCTTCGTGACCGCGACGCTATTCCTGCTGCCGCTCCTCCGCCACCTCGCGGGCGCCGGCGATCCGCTGCCGCGCATTGAGTATGCGCCGCTCGGCGCGCCGCTCGGCCCCGGTGGCGCGCGGCGCGACTATCTGCGCGCGCGGCGCGTCGGCGGTGCGATTGTGCCGCTCGACAGTCAGGACAGCGGACAGACGATGCCGCTCGCCAACGCCGATGCCCTGCTCGTTCGCGAGATCGATGCAGCTGCGGCCGAGGTGGGTGCCCCCGCCGCCTATATCGCGATCGCTTGACAAGTTCCGCTCTGTTCCACTATCGTTCCCCTTATGTCCGGTAATGGCCATTTGGAGAACGACCGATGTTGACCGCGAAGCAGCATGAACTGCTCCACTTCATCCAGGAGCGCCTCGACGCGAGCGGCATTTCGCCGTCGTTCGAGGAGATGAAGGAAGCGCTGGGCCTCAAGTCGAAATCGGGAATCCACCGGCTGATAAGCGCGTTGGAAGAAAGGGGTTTTCTTCGTCGCCTCCCCAACCGCGCCCGCGCGCTGGAGGTGCTGAAACTGCCCGAAGGCGCGAAGGCCGCGCCGGCACGCGACAATGTCGTTCCGCTGCGCAAACCTGCACCTGCCCTCAAGCCGATTGCCGCGAACGACATCATCGAAGTGCCGCTGCACGGCAAGATCGCCGCCGGCGTCCCGATCGAGGCGTTCGAGGATCACAACAATCTCGCCGTTCCCGCCGCGCTGCTCGGCGCGGGAGAACATTATGCGCTCGAGGTGTCGGGCGATTCGATGGTCGAGGCGGGGATTTTCGACGGCGACTATGCGCTGATCCAGAAGGCCAGCACCGCGCGCGAGGGCGACATCGTCGTCGCGCTGGTCGACGGGCAGGACGCGACGCTCAAATATTTCCGCCGCGAAGGCACGATGATCCGGCTCGACCCCGCGAACAGCGCCTATGAGCCGCAGCGCTATCCCGCCGAGCGCGTCATCGTGCAGGGCCGTCTGTCGGGACTGCTTCGTCGTTACCACTGAGCTGATGCGGGATGCGCCAAGGGTGGCGGTCGCCGGGGCGTAGCGCCGTCGCGACGCGCGGCTCGGCGCCGAGGTAGATTGCGAGGCCGCCGCTCGTCTCCAGACTGTCGCGGTCGATCGTCAGCCAGCGCGCGACGCACTCGCGCGGCAACCAGCGCTCGCTGATCACGACATCGGCGACCGCGCACGCCGCCGCCATCTCTGCTCCCTCGATTCGGTCGCGCCCGCGCGAGGCGAGGATCGTACGCCGCCCCGCGCCCTCGCCGCCCTGCTCCCAACGGCAGAAGTCGCGGTTGCACGTCGCAGCGTCATTGTCGGCGATTGCGGCAAAGGGCAGGTCATAGCCCGCCGCCTCCGACAGGCTGTCGCGGACATACTCGCCCGCACGGTCGCGCAGCAGCGCATAACCGCCGTTCGGCATCGCCGCCGCTATGTGCCGCCCGTCGCCGGTGACGAGGAGATCGGGCCGCGGCTGCATCAGCAAGACAGCCATCCCGGTCAATGCGACGGGGACGCCCGCCCAGCGCCAACCCGTGCGCCACAGGAGCACCCATAGCCCGCCGACGATGGTGACGCCGAACCCCCACGGCGGAAACACCGGCAAGGTTGCGACCGCGCCCGGTGCGTCGGCGACGGCGTGAGCCAGCGCGATCAGCCCCCGCAGCGCATGGTCGGCGACCCACCAGAAGGGCGCTCCCGCCCCGACACTGTCGAACAGCAAGGCGAGCGCCTCGGCGGGCATGATGACAAAGGTCGTCAACGGGATCGCGATAACATTGGCGAGCGCGCCATACAGGCCCGCCTTGTGGAAATGAAAAAGCGCGATCGGTGCGAGCGTCGCCTCGACGATCAGCCCCGTCAGCAGCAGCCCCACCACGCCGCGACCGAAGCGCGAAACCCATGGTTCTTCGCGACGTGCAAGGAACGCCTGTACGCGGCGGTTCTCGTGGAGCGCGATGATCGCCGTCACCGCAGCGAAACTCAGCTGAAAGCTGGGCCCCGCGAGCGCCTCGGGCCGCCACAGCAACACGAGCAGCGCCCCCGCCGCGACGAGCCGCAAGGTAATCGCCTCCCGCCCCAGCAGAAACGCCCCGAGGACGAGCAACGCGGCGATGCACGAGCGGATCGTCGGCACTTCGGCGCCCGTCAGCCAGGTGTACCCCACCCCCGCCAGCGCCGCGCCCGCCGCCGACGCGACCATCACCACCCCGCGAAGCGCCAACCGCTCGCTGAGCGCCAGTAGCCGCATCAGCAACAGCATCGTAAAGCCGACGACCGCGGTGACGTGCAGCCCGCTGATCGACAGCAGGTGGGCAAGCCCGCTGCGTCGCATGGCTTCGGCATCGGCGTCGCTGATCGCGCCGCGATCGCCGCTCACCAGCGCCGCCGCAATCCCACCCGCCGACCCCGGAACCCGGCTTTGCACATGCGCGCTCAGCCGCGCACGCAGCGGAGCGCATCGGGCGCCCGCATCCGGCGCGCGCGCCACGGGACCGAGCACGGTGCCCACCGCCCCGATCCGGTCGAACCACGCACGCTGGGCAAAATCATACCCCCCGGGCAGCGCTGCAACCGGCGGCGGCATCAGCCGCGCCCGCACGCCGATATGCTCGCCCGCAACCAGGCCGGCGCCCTGCTCGGTACGCAGCGTCAGCCGCACGCGCGGGGGCAAATCGGTGCGCGCGTGCGGGCGCACGACAAGGCGCATCTGTCCGCGCGCCGGCAGTGGCTCGACGCGTTCGATCTCCGCCGAAAATTCGGTGGCTACCGGCTGCGCGAGGACCGGCGCCGCGACCCACCAGGCGCGCGTCCAGATCAGCAGCAGCCCCAGCGCAGCAGTCGCCGCCGCGATCGTCACCGCCCGCCCCGCACGCCGATGCCATCCAATTGCATAGCCGCTCAGCGCCACCGCACAGAGGATCAAGAGTGCGCCGGTCCAGTGCATTTCGCCCGGCAGCGCAAACCATGCCGCGATGCCGCCGCCGAGTGCGACCGGAAGCCATAGCGCGACGCGCTCGCGTTCGGCTTCCAGCCGTGCCTCGATCGCATCGAACAGACGAAAAAAAGCGGGAAATCGAAGCGGGCCAAAGGAGGTTTGAAGCTGCCTTGTCGCCATGCTAGGGGCAGCCCCCGATCCCCGTTCCGCCCAATCGGCGCGCGCGGCAAACTGAGTGAAAGAAACCAGCGTGGCAACCGAAAATCCAACCGATCTGGCAGAAGCGACCGGCGCCGACGTCGTGACGCGCTTTGCGCCCTCGCCCACCGGTTTTCTGCACATCGGCGGCGCACGCACCGCGCTGTTCAACTGGCTGTTCGCGCGCCATCACGGCGGTAAGTTCCTGCTGCGGATCGAGGACACCGACCGCGCGCGCTCGACCGAGCCGGCGATCGAGGCGATTCTCGACGGGATGCGCTGGCTCGATCTCGACTGGGACGGCGAAACGGTGTTCCAGTTCGCGCGCGCCGATCGCCACGCGGCAGTCGCGCACGAACTGCTCGCCAAAGGGGCGGCCTATCGCTGCTACCTGACCCAGGACGAACTCGCCGCCATGCGCGCCGAGGCGCAGGAAAAACGCATGCCTTTCCGCGTGCGCAGCCCGTGGCGCGACCGCGACGACGGCGATCCCGCCGCGCCGCACGTCCTTCGCCTCCGCGCGCCGCAGGACGGCGCGGTGACGATACCGGACCGCGTCCAGGGCGACGTCACCGTCCAGAACGCCGAACTCGACGATTTCATCCTGCTGCGGAGCGACGGCACCCCGACCTATATGCTCAGCGTCGTCGTCGACGATAACGACATGGGGGTCACCCACGTCATCCGTGGCGACGATCACCTCAACAACGCGTTTCGCCAGCTCGCGCTGATCCGCGCGATGGAGTGGCGCGAGCCCGTCTATGCGCATGTGCCGCTGATTCACGGCGCCGACGGCGCGAAACTGTCGAAACGGCACGGGGCGCTCGGCGTCGACGCCTATCGCGACGACATGGGCTATCTGCCCGAAGCGGTGAACAATTATCTCCTCCGCCTCGGCTGGGGGCATGGCGATGCCGAAATCATCAGCCGCGAACAGGCGGTCGAATGGTTCGATCTCGACCATGTCGGGCGGTCGCCGTCGCGCTTCGACTTCAAAAAGCTGGAAAATCTCAACGGCCACTATCTGCGCGAAGCCGATAATGACCGCCTTGCCGATCTTGTCGCGCCGCGAGTCGCAAAACGCGTGGACCGCCCGCTCGACGGCGCCGACCGCGATTTGCTCGCGCGGGCGATGGATGCTCTCAAACCGCGCGCCAGGACGCTCGACGAGATCGCCGAAGGCGCCGTCTTCCTGTTCCTTCCCGACCCGTTGAAGATGGACGAGAAGGCGGTCGAGGTGCTAAAGGCAGCGCCGCAAGGACTGCTCGCCGCCACGGCGAAGCGTCTGTGCGAAATTGACGATTGGACAACAGAAGAGCTGGAAGCGGCGGTGCGCGCCGAAGCCGAAGCTGCCGAACTGGGGCTCGGCAAGCTGGCGCAACCCTTGCGCGCTGCGCTGACTGGCCGAACGGTTTCCCCGGGAATTTTCGACGTGCTGCTCCTGCTCGGGCGCGATACCAGCCTCGCGCGACTTGACGCAGCGCAACATTATCCGGCAGGGGCGTAGCCAATCTCTCTCTCGCCGTCATAACAGGGGACAAGAATGACCGACCAGACCGCCACGATCACCCTGGGGGACACCAGCGTCGATAGCCCGGTTCTCAAGGGCAGCGTCGGCCCCGACGTCGTCGACATCCGCAAATTCTACGGCCAGACCGGCGCTTTCACCTATGATCCGGGCTTTACGTCGACCGCCAGCTGCGAATCGAAGCTGACCTATATCGACGGCGACGAAGGCGTGCTGCTCCACCGCGGCTATCCGATTGGCGAACTTGCCGAGCATTCAAGCTTCATGGAGGTCGCCTACCTCCTCCTCAACGGGGAACTCCCCTCGGCCGACGCGCTGGCGCATTTCGACAATACGATCACCCGTCACACGATGCTGCACGAACAGCTCGCGACCTTCTATCGCGGTTTCCGCCGCGACGCCCACCCGATGGCGATCATGTGCGGCGTCGTCGGCGCATTGTCGGCCTTCTACCACGACTCGACCGACATCCAGGACCCGCATCAGCGCATGATCGCGAGCCACCGCTTGATCGCCAAAATGCCGACGATCGCGGCGATGGCATACAAATATTCGGTGGGTCAGCCCTTCATCTATCCGCGCAACGATCTGAGCTACACCGGCAATTTCCTGAACATGACATTTGCCGTTCCGGCCGAAGATTACGAAATTCACCCCGCCGTCGAACGCGCGCTCGACCGCATCTTCATCCTGCACGCCGATCATGAGCAGAATGCCTCGACCTCGACCGTCCGCCTCGCGGGCTCGTCGGGCGCCAATCCCTTTGCGTGCATCGCGGCGGGCATCGCCTGCCTGTGGGGGCCCGCGCATGGCGGCGCCAACGAGGCGGCGCTCAACATGCTGCGCGAAATCGGCCGTCCGGAGCGCATCCCCGAATATATCGCGCGCGCGAAGGACAAGGACGATCCGTTTCGCCTGATGGGCTTCGGCCACCGCGTCTACAAGAATTACGACCCGCGCGCGACCGTGATGCAGAAGACGGTGCGCGAGGTGTTCGCGGCACTCAAGGTCAACGATCCGGTCTTCGAGGTTGCGCTGCAACTCGAAGAAATGGCGCTCAGCGACGATTACTTCGCCGAAAAGAAGCTCTTTCCGAACGTCGATTTCTATTCGGGCGTCATCCTGTCGGCGATCGGTTTCCCGACGACGATGTTCACCGCGCTCTTCGCGCTCGCACGCACCGTCGGCTGGGTCGCGCAGTGGAACGAGATGATCTCGGACCCCGCGCAGAAGATCGGTCGCCCGCGCCAGCTCTACACCGGCCCGACGCAGCGACCTTATGTTCCGGTGGACAAGCGCTAAGCCACGACAAACCAACGATTTGCGAGGGCGGTGCCGGCAACGGCGCCGCCCTTTTTTATCCGTCGCGCGCGGGAAGGCTCAGTGTGAAGCGCGCGCCCTGCCCGGGGGCGCTGTCGACCGCAAGGTCGCCGTCCATCGCGAGCGCGAGGCGGCGCGCGATGTAGAGACCAAGCCCCGATCCGCCGCCGTCGGTGCGCCCCAATCGCTCGAACTTGTTGAACACGACAGTTTGGTCTTCCGCCGACATCCCCTGCCCTTGGTCAGCAACGGTCACTGTCGCCCGGTCGCCTTCACGATCGAGGCGAATCCATATCTGCGAATGGTCGGGCGAATAGCGGATCGCATTGCCGATCAGATTGAGCAGAATCTGCAGCACCCGGCGAAACTCGCCCGTTGCCGGCATCAGATCGTCCTTGCGCGGCGCATCGATGCGGATGTTCTTTTCCTCTGCCTTCATCGCCAGCAACCCGACCGCGCGACGCGCAAGGTCGCCAAGGTCGATTTCGTCGCGCGCCGCCTTGAACCCCGGACGCTCGATGTTCTGAAGGTCGGCAAGATCGTCGACCAGCCCCAGCAGGTGACGCCCGGCATGGGCAATATCGCCGGCGTAGCGCGCATAATCGGCACGAATTGGACCGTCGAACTGTCCCGAAATTGTCTCGGCTGTCGCGATGATACGGCTCAGCGGACCGCGCAGCGCGCCGTCGATACGCCGCCCGAATTGCGGGTCGGACAGCGGGAGCGATCCGAACGCCGGGTCGGTTGCAGGCGCCACCACGGCCTCGTCACTCGCCTCGAAGGGCGCAACGCTGCCGCGAAAGCCCGTGAAGCGTCGCGTGCCGTCGAAAACCGGATCGCCCGACAGCGCCATGCCGACGCGCGCGTCGGGCGTCGCGATGCGGACCCGCTGCCCCTCAAAATGCGCTTGCCGTGCCAAAGCGCGCAGAACGGGGAAATTCCCGTCGTCGTCGGGTTGCAATTCGAACACTTCGGACAGCGATCGACCCTCCCACCCCGCGGGAACCGGGGGCGCGTCCGATCCCGAACGCAAGGCCACTAGACGCAGTTGCTGGTCGCATTCCCAGGTCCATCCGCGCGGGTCGGAAATGGCGCCGGCCGCCAGCGAGCGCTGCGGATCGACGATGGGCCGCGTCCGCCAATCGCTGATTTCCAGGTTTGCGCCGTCGTCATCGGGAAGGATGCGAACGATCGCATGGATGTCGCTATGATCGTCGGCTGCATAAAGCGGCCGGGTGACTTCGCGCCCGAGCCGCTGCGCCAGTGCGACGAGCCGCGCCAGCTGCGGCAGCGCGAGCGGCCGGTCGAGGCCGCCGCCCGCGCGCTGCTGAAGGCGGAGCAACGGCGTGTCCGCACTCACGAGCGTGCCCGACTGGTCGATCCGGGCGCGGACGATCCGCTCCGTCGTCATGCGCCGTCCCCCGGCAGACCGTCGACGGAAGAGAATGCGGCGAGCCGCGCGGCCGGTTCATCCCCGGCATTGGCGCCCGACACCGCGCGCGCAGGAAGCATGGTCAGCGATACTTCAAGAGGCGCAATCGTGCGTCGGTCGAGTCCCAACGGCGCGAGCAACGCTGGCAGCGACGCAATCTCGGCCGTCAGCAGCGCGATCGCCATCGCGCCATAGCTTCGCTGCGTTTCGACCGCAGCCAGCGCAATCAGCGACGGCCAGTCATGGCGTGCGATCGCGATCGCGGACGCTCTGCCGATGTCCGGGCCGAGCGCGGCACGATAAGCCGCAGCCGCATGATCGATGCCATGATCGTTCGGCGCGGCCTCGATGGCGGACCTCACGGCCTCGCCCAACAGCGCAGCACCGTCCACGTCTGCACTGGACCGGGCGAGTTGCCACGCCGCCACGTCGAGGAGCAAGGCGCGACGGACATCGGCGTCGAGGTCGACAAGCGCGATACAGGGGTTGCCCTGCCCGTCGAAGCGACGGCGATCGGCAATCCGCAGCGCGAGCGCGGTGCGGTCGACGTCGCTCGATATGGCCTCGGCCGCGTCCTCTGCGATCTCGGCGCCAGCATCGTCGGCTGTCGGCGTTTCCCTACCCAACTGGGCGATCTGCCCGCGCCAGCGATGCTCTTCGGCGCGCGCAAAACAGGCGACGGCGATGCGCTGTGCCGACGGAATGCCGCCGCGCAGCCAGTCGCTCCACAGCGCCGCGGCATCGATCCCGACGTCGAGCTGCGCGGCTATGTCGGCGATCAGACGCCGAGCAATGCCCAGCGCCAGCGCGCGCTGTTCCTCGGTCAGCCTCCCCACGGACGGCGCCGCCAGATAGTCGCCCAGCTCGCGCAGGCGCGCCGACAGCGTCGGCGACGGCAGATCGATGCCGGACGAGGGAAAGGGTTCAATCATGCACGATGGCCAATATCAGCTTAGCGTTAATACGCGCTAAACCTTGAACGCCGCTGTTTTACTGCACTTGCGGGCGACGAGCGAAGCGGAGCCAGACGAGGATCTGGAGCAGCGCCAATAGCGGCAGGATTGCGAACATCAACGTCGCGATTCCGAACAGCAGCGCGGGTGCGAGCATGATCCATGCCTGCTCGGCATCGGGCAAAAGCCAATGAAACCGCCGCTTTTCGCCCACATCCTCATAAAGGGCGCGCGCCAGCAGGATGGCGGCGGCAAGGCAGGGTGCGAGCGCCGCTTCGGAATAGCTTGGCGCGGCGGGCGTGGGTCCGCCGAGCGACACCAGCCACGGGAAAAAGGCGAGCAGTATCAAACCGAACGCACGAATTGTGGCGCGAGCGCGGTCGTGCGCGGCGCTTTCGGCGCGAAAGGCGGACAGGAAGCGCATGGCGGCGAGCCCCAGCCCACCGGTCACGGCGACAAGGGCCCCCGCCGCCGCCAGGCCGCTGCCCGCCAGCGCGGCCGCCGCAATCCACAGCAGCCCCGTGACGACCGGAAGATAGCGTGCGGTCAGCGGCGAGCGGACGACCAGCGGCCCCGCCAAGCGCACCAGCGGCATCAGGAACGCCGACCGGCCGAACCCCATGCCGCCATATTCGACCTGCTGGAGGCTCGACTGCTCGATCGCCGCCGCTGTCGGGCGGTCGGCGACAATCGCGATCTCACCCTGCTCGAACAACGCCGGCTCGCAATAGAGCCGCCGCGATCCCGCCTGCACCGCGACGCGCAGCAAGGTCAGCATCATATCCCACTCGCCCGGCATTGCCGCGAGTTCGGCGACCATCGGCTGCGATATGTTTGCAAGCCCGCCCCAGCGCCGCGCCGCGTCGATACGCTCGAACCCCTGCGTGAGCACCGTGTCGCCGGTGACGAGAATTGCGGGCGAACCGGGACGCGCAATGGCCGCATAATGCGTCGGACCCGCACGCAATCCGTCCGCGACGAGCAGGAGGCGGTCGTCGGCGCGCACCATGGCGAGCAGGTCGGCCGCACTCCGTACCGGCGTGACGGTCAACCCGCGACGCCGGATGCGATCGCAGGTCGCGAGCAACTCGGACGGCACCGCACCGACCGCGACGGCGATCTGCGTCACGCCGACGTCGGCGAGGCGCGCCGCCTGTCGTTCGATCAGCGTTTCGCCGGCCACCGTTACCAGCGCGCGGAGTCCGCCGTCGGGCAGCGTCTCAGTCGCTCCGACCAGCGCGATCAGGGCCACTTGTCCCCCCGAAAATGGCAAAAAAACATCGCCCAAAAGCTTTAGGGCCGAAGGCACAATTGGCAAGCCGCGATGTTGCGCCGGAATGTTGCCGCCCGCGATGCCAAAGCGCGCGCTTCAACCGCGTATCCGGGCGCAAAAAAATCGTCGAAAACCGTCCGAATCGCTGGCCTTCGCAGCGCCCATCGGCTAGGCAAAAAGCATCTCCCGAAAAGAAGAAAAAGGCCGGGTCTTGACCGAAGAAAATTCGCCTATGCCGCCGTCGGACGATGGGATTTCGTCGATCAACATCGTCGATGAAATGAAGACGTCCTATCTTGATTACGCGATGAGCGTGATCATCAGCCGCGCACTCCCCGACGTGCGCGACGGCCTCAAGCCGGTGCATCGCCGAATTCTCTATTCGGCCTATGAAAGCGGCTATGTCGCCAGCAAGCCCTATCGCAAGTCGGCGCGCATCGTCGGCGATGTCATGGGTAAATATCACCCGCACGGTGACAGCTCGATCTACGACGCCCTGGCGCGCATGACGCAGGATTGGTCGATGAGCGTCCCGCTGATCGACGGTCAGGGCAATTTCGGGTCGATGGACCCCGATCCGCCGGCAGCGATGCGTTACACTGAATCGCGCCTCGCCAAGGTCGCGATCACGCTGCTCGACGACCTCGACAAGGAAACGGTCGACTTCCAGCCCAATTATGACGGCTCGGAAAGCGAACCGACCGTGCTTCCCGCGCGCTTTCCGAACCTGCTCGTCAATGGCGCCGGCGGTATCGCGGTCGGTATGGCGACGAACATCCCGCCGCACAATCTTGGCGAGGTCATCAACGCGACGCTCGCGACGATCGACAATCCTGCCATCACGCTCGAAGAGTTGATGGCGATTGTCCCCGGTCCCGATTTTCCGACCGGCGCGATGATTCTTGGCCAAGGCGGCGCGCGCAATGCCTATGCCACCGGCCGCGGCTCGATCATGATGCGCGCCACGCATGAGATTGAAGAAGGACGCGGCGATCGCCGTTCGATCGTCCTCACCTCCATCCCCTATCAGGTCGGCAAATCGGGCCTTGTCGAAAAGATTGCCGAGGCCGCGCGCGACAAGCGGATCGAGGGCGTCGCCGATATCCGCGACGAAACCAATCGCGAGGGCGTGCGCGTGGTCATCGACCTGAAACGCGACGCGACACCCGACGTCGTGCTCAACCAGCTCTGGCGCCACACGCCGGCGCAGTCGAGCTTCCCCGCGAACATGCTCGCAATCCGCGGCGGTCGCCCGGAGATGATGGGGCTCAAGGACATTCTGACCGCCTTCATCGCGTTCCGCGAAGAGGTGATTACCCGCCGCTGCAAGTTCGAACTCGCCAAGGCGCGTGATCGGGCGCACATCTTGCTCGGCCTTGTCGTCGCGGTCTCGAACCTCGACGAAGTCGTCCGCATTATCCGCGGCGCCCCCAACCCCGCTGCCGCACGCGAGGCACTGATCGCCCGCGAATGGCCGATGGGCGAAATCGCCCCCTACATCCGTCTGGTCGAAGCGATCGAGGGCGAGATGGAAGAGGCAGCGAGCTACAGCCTTTCCGAAGCGCAGGTAAAGGCGATCCTTGACCTTCGCCTCCACCGACTGACCGCACTTGGCCGCGACGACATCGGCAACGAACTCAAGGCGCTCGCGACCGAGATCGAGGAACTTTTGTCGATCCTCGCCGACCGCGCGAAACTTTATGCGGTGATCCGCGAGGAACTCGTTGCGGTGCGCGACGAATTCGCGACACCGCGCCGGACGCTGATGGCTCCTGCCGCCGACGGGATCGAGGACGAGGATCTGATCGAGCGCGAGGAGATGGTCGTGACCGTTACCCTCGACGGCTATATCAAGCGGACCCCGCTCGACACTTTCCGCGCCCAGCGCCGCGGTGGCAAGGGCCGCGCGGGCATGGCGACCAAGGACGAGGATGTCGTCACCGAGTTGTTCGTCACCTCGACGCACACGCCGGTCCTCTTCTTCTCGACCGCCGGCAAGGTCTATCGCATGAAAGTGTGGCGCCTGCCCGAAGGCGGCCCCGCAACGCGCGGCCGTCCGATGGTCAACCTGCTCCCGCTCGCGCAGGGTGAGACGATTTCGACCGTTCTCCCGCTGCCCGAGGATGAGGAAGAATGGGGCAAGCTCCACGTCATGTTCGCGACCGCGAAGGGCAGCGTGCGCCGCAACAGCATGGACGCCTTCACCAACGTCCCCTCGAACGGCAAGATCGCGATGAAGTTCGAGGGCGATGACGAGGACGACCGGCTGATCGGCGTCGCATTGCTCGACGAGAGCGACGACGTGCTGCTCGCGACGCGGCAGGGCAAGGCAATCCGCTTTGCCGGCGACGATGTGCGCGAGTTCCAGAGCCGCAATTCGACCGGCGTCCGGGGCATGAAGCTGGCAAAGGGTGACGAGGTGATTTCGCTGTCGATCCTCCACAAGGTCGGCATCGCCGATCAGGAGGAACGCGAGGATTATCTGCGCCATGCGCCGTGGAAGGGCGAAGATCCCGACCGCCAGCCGCGCAAGATGAACGACGAACGTCACGCCTTCCTCGCCGAACGCGAACAGTTCATCCTCACGGTATGCGCCAATGGCTATGGCAAGCTGTCGTCGGCATTCGAATATCGCCGCACCGGCCGCGGCGGCCAGGGCATTACCAACATCGACAATATTGGCCGCAACGGCCCCGTCGTCGCGAGCTTCCCCGCGACGCAGGCGCACCAACTCATGCTCGTCACCGACCAGGCAAAGCTGATCCGTATGGGGCTCGACAGTCTGCGCGTCATTGGCCGCGGTTCGGCGGGCGTGCGGTTGTTCGACGTCGCCGAGGGTGAACATGTCGTGTCGGCGGCGCTGATCGAGGATAGCGAAGAGGAAGCGGAAGGCACCGACGCGGAAGCTTCGGCCGAAGCCGCGCCCGAATGACCGCCACCACCGCGTTCAAGATCCTGACCGCCGAGCAGTGGGCGGTGTTCGAGCGCGACCGCGTCTTTCGCGGCGCGCCGGTGGACATCGCCGACGGCTATATCCACCTTTCGACCGCCGAACAGCTCAATGGCACGCTTGCCAAGCATTTTGCGGGCCAGAAGCGACTGATCATTGCCGAGGTCGACCTGACCAAGGTCGCCGACACGATACGCTGGGAAGCGGCGCGCGACGGCGATCTGTTTCCGCACATCTACGGCGACCTGCCGATCGAAGCGGTGATTGGCGCGCGACCGCGCCACTAGGGTGCGGACCCTAGCGCGAACGCGTCGATCCCTAGGTCAGCAACTTGAACAGGGCTGCGCCAAATGAGCGATGCGGCCCCTGGTCGAAAAACGCCACTTCTAGGCTCTGCTCGATGAAGAGCGCGGGCGCCACAAAGAGCCATACCGGGTGAATTGCCCCGAAACGCCGATAGTCGCGAAACACCGCGATCAAAATCGGCGCATAAGCCGCCACAAGCGCCAGGGTAATCTCGGGGTTTGGAATCATCGGGAACAAATGCCGCAGGCGGAAGAAAGCGGGCCACAACAAGTGAATGGTCGCCAGTGTGACGAGCCGCTTATGCCAATCGGGTCGACGCCGCAGGGCGAGCGCCGCCAACACAATGATCAAAAAGAGGCTGAGTCCCGTCAACGTCCCCGCCACGCTCGACGTGGCGATCGTTCCCATTTCGGGCAGGTCCCTCCGGGCAGCCCAGATCGCGGTTGCGATGCCGCTGGCCCAGATGGCGGCCGCCACCGGGAGGGCACTTAACCCCAGGCGGCGATGAATCGACGTTCGACCGGTGCTCACCAGCACAGATTGCGCGATATAGAGAAGCACCCAAGTTAGCGCCGAAGCGCCGTGGAGATGCACGAACCACGGCGCCGCAAAGGTCCCCCGCGCCATCGGCAACCCATAAGTGACGCCGAAACCCAAGGCGATGACCACGAGTCCCGCGAGTCCGATCCCCGGATAGAATGGCTGTCGTCGGTCCGTCGCCCAAGGATTTGCCATATCGTCCCTTTTGCATTGCGTAGCAGGCTGGGGCGGATCGGCAAGCGGCCCGAACAGATTGTTCGGCGATCGCCCGCCGGCCACGCCCTTCCGAACTTCGGCGCTGCATGCTCCCGGACCTCATATTTGCGAAAAGAGCCCCGCCATCGCTGGCGGAGCTCTTCCAGGCCGCACACAGCACAACGCTGTCGAGGACCCTTGCCCTGTCGCTCGGGGTCGCGGCGAGCGGCAGGAATCGGATGGTGCCCCCACGCTCATCCTTGTTGGCGGGCGAGACTGCGAGAGCCTTAACCCTTGGCAAGCCGATGCTTATTTGGATTGCGCGGGCCGTTCATCCCCCTCAAGGGGGATGGTCAGCCGAGCACAGGAGCGAGAAGCCGCATCAACTCGGCCTCGCCGTCGACCGCACATTTGAGGTAAATCTGCTTGATCTGCCCACGCAGCGTTTCGGGCGTCACTCCCCGCTCGTCCGCGATTTGCGTGCGCGGCTTTCCCTCGAACAGGCGCACGGCAATGTCGGCTTCCGCGGGACTGAGCCGATAGATTGCGGACAGATAGAGCGCGACGCCCGACCGATCGCGCTTGGGGCCGCTCGCGACGAGAATGGCGTGGGGCAATTTGCCGAGCGACCAGTCGCGCCGCGGCAAGCGGAATCCTTCGATAATGACGGCGGGACGGTTGCGCCGGACCGGCAAGCTCGTCCGCACATGATCGAACCCGTCATCGACGATGAGCGCCTGCACCGCCTGGCCAAGCGTCAACGGTGCTCCCGCGGCATCGATCGACGCCCCGGCGAGCCGGACGTCGCCCGATTTCAATAGAGCTTCCGCCCCCGACGTATGGGCAAGCAGGTGCCCGCGCGCATCGACGATAAACGCGCTGACATTGATCGCATCGAACGCCCCGGCCATCAGCTTTGCCTGCTCACCCTCGATCTTTTCCTGCAGGCGAACGGCGCGGCGCGCTGCTGTGGCGCCCGACGCGAACCGCTTGCGCTGGTCCGCGGTCGTGCGGCCGTCCTTGCGGTTGCGCAGGGTCGCGAGACCGATGACGCCGAATTTGTCGATGACCAGATTCGTCTGGCACCCGAACGGGATGCCGATTTCCTCGCACCATTCGACATATTCGAGCGACGCGAGGCCGGGCATCACGGCGTCGTAATGATCCTCGTGCAGCACCGGGTCATAATAGCCGCGTTCGACATGCCGGTTCGAAGCGGCAACGCGGAAATTTTGCGTTTCCGCGCCCCAGCCTTGCTCGGCAAAATGTTCGACCAGCCCGGGTGCGAAATTTGTCACGAGGTTGAACGGAATTTCACGGGCGCCGCCGACGCCGATCAACTGGCCGTGGCTCGATCCGGTATGCCGCGCCAGCGCGTCGAGCGCGTCAAGCCATGTCTCGGGCTGCAATGCAGCCTGCATGAAAATCTCGTCCCAATCCGGTTCGGCACGCCGCTCCATCGCCCCCGCCAGCAAAGCCCGCCGGGCATGATCCCCCGACTGAATTGGATCTATCGCCGAAGTTTCTAAATTTGCTAGCAAAACGCGACGAACCGATGTCCGCCGGACAGGATCTGGCCAATCCGGCACCCTGTGGGGCGCCGCGATTGCCATTCGAACCGTTTCAATCGCGGAAGCGCGAAGCCTTCCTTACGCCGGCTTCCAGCTTTTGCGTTCTTCGGCCTGTTTGAGCACCTCGAACGCCGCCTGTCCCGTCGCGAAGCGTTTCGCCGCCTCCTCGTCGCCGGGTTTGACGTCGGGGTGGCATTCCTTGGCATAGGCGCGCCACGCCTTTTTGGTCGCGTCGAAATCGGCGTCGGGGTCGAGCCCCAGCACTTCGAGCGCGCGCATTTCGTCGGCGCTGCGGCTGCCGTCACCCGCGCCGCCCCAGCTATAATGCTGTGCGCGGGCATAGCTGCGCGCACCGCGTGCTTCCTCGGCAGCGCGTTCGGCGGCGTCTTCGGCCGACAGTCCCGCAAAATAATCCCAACCGCGGTTATACTCGGCGGCATGCGCTTCGCAAAAATACCAGCGTTCGGGACTGTTTGGCGATTTGGGCGCGGGACATTTCCCCGGCGCCTCGCAGCCGTGCCGGTCGCAGAGACGCACGCGCTGCGCCTCACGCGACGCGCCATAGGCGCGCCAGCGGGGAAAGCCCCAGTCGTCGGATCTCTTCGCACGGCTCATCGCGTCGATGTAGCGAGTGGCGCCGCAGATTGCTAGCCGTGCCTAGGCCTTGGGCGCGTAGCCGAACGCCTTTTCGGCCAGTTTCACCACTGCGGGGTCGCGTTCGAGCGGCGTCATCGGCACCGCGGCCTCGAGCACTTCGGCCACATGGGTGAGCGCAGCGATCCGCGCCGCCTTCTTGTTGTTGCCGTCGATCACCTTCCACGGCGCCCAGCGCGTATCCGTCTGCTCGAACATATCCGCGAGCGCGGTCAGATAGGCCTTGCGCTTCGCCCTGTTGCGAAAATCCTCGGTTCCCGTCTTCCAGCGCTTCCACGGCTTGTCGAGCCGGTCGGCAAAGCGCTTGTCCTGTTCGTCCTGCGTGACATGAACGAACAGCTTGACGAGGTTGGTGTTGCTCCCGGTCAGCTGCGCCTCGAACTCGTTGATCTCGTCATAGCCCTTGCGCCACTCGGCCTCGCTGGCGAACCCCTCGACGCGTTCGACGAGGACGCGGCCGTACCAGCTGCGATCAAAGATCGATATTTCGCGGTTGCCGGGCAGCCGCTTCCAGAAGCGCCACAGAAAATGGCGTGCCTTTTCCTCGTCGCTCGGCGCACCGATCGGCCATACTTCGAAATACCGCGGGTCGAGCAGCGCGGTCATCCGCTTGATGATCCCACCCTTCCCCGCGGCGTCCCAGCCTTCGAGCATGATGACGCTGCGCTGTGCATGGGTGATATGCGCGGCCTGCACGCGTTCGAGCCGCTCCTGCAGCGTCTTCAGTGCTTCGCCGTAATTGCCGTCAAGTTTCGCGCCGGACTCATAGTCGGCGAGATCGATCGTCATCGCAAAACCCCTCGCGTGAACGCCGCTGCTACCACAGCGGCGCCCGCGAGGCGAAGCGGCAAAGGGGGCGAAGCTGTCCCGTTTGGGAACGGAATCGCGCGCGCGATCAGCTCTTGGGGCCGTCAACGATCCGGATGCCGAGTTCTTTCAGCTGCTTGTCGCTGACCGGCGCCGGCGCGCCCATCATCAGGTCTTCGGCCTTCTGGTTCATCGGGAAGACCACGACCTCGCGAATATTGGGCTCGTCGGCGAGCAGCATCACGATGCGATCGACGCCCGGTGCCGATCCGCCGTGCGGCGGCGCGCCGAACTTGAACGCGTTGATCATGCCGCTGAAATTCGCATCGACCTCGGCCTGCGAATAGCCCGCAATCTCGAACGCCTTGTACATGATATCGGGGCGATGGTTCCGGATCGCGCCCGACGACAGTTCGACGCCGTTACAGACGATGTCATATTGCCACGCGAGGATGTCGAGCGGGTCCTTCGTCTCGAGCGCTTCGAGTTCGCCCTGCGGCATCGAGAAGGGGTTGTGGCTGAAATCGATCTTGCCGGTGTCCTCGTCGGCCTCGAACATCGGGAAGTCGACGATCCAGCACATTTCGAACTTGTTTTCGTCGATCAGCTCAAGCTGTTCGGCAACGCGCGTGCGCGCCAGACCCGCCAGCTTCGCCGCGACCGCTTCCTTGCCCGCGGCAAAGAACAGCCCGTCATCGGGGCCGAGACCGAGTTCGGCGGCAAGCGCGTCCATCTTCTCCGGGCCGTGGTTCTTGGCGATCGGGCCGCCCCACTCGCCGCCCTTGCGCGTCGCATAGCCGAGGCCCGCAAAGCCTTCGCCTTGCGCCCAGCTATTCATGTCGTCGAAGAATTTGCGGCTCTTTTCGGCAGTACCCGGCGCGGGAACCGCGCGCACGACGTCGCCTGCCGCGACGATGTCGGCGAAGCGGCCGAAGCCCGACCCTTCGAAATGCGCCGACACGTCGCTGATGATCAGCGGGTTGCGAAGGTCGGGCTTGTCGTTGCCATATTTCAGCATCGATTCGCGGTACGGAATGCGCGGAAAGCTGCCGGCAGGCGTCACCGACTTGCCGTTCGCAAATTCCTCGAACACGCCCGCGAGCACCGGTTCGATGGCGTTGAAGACGTCATCCTGCGTAACGAAACTCATCTCGAAATCGAGCTGATAGAATTCGCCGGGCGAACGATCGGCGCGCGCGTCTTCATCGCGGAAGCAGGGCGCGATCTGGAAATAACGGTCGAAACCCGCGACCATCAGCAGCTGCTTGAACATCTGCGGCGCCTGCGGCAGCGCATAGAATTTGCCGGGATGGACGCGGCTGGGCACCAGATAGTCGCGCGCGCCCTCGGGCGACGAGGCGGTCAGGATCGGCGTTTGATATTCGGTGAAGCCCTGTTCGACCATGCGGCGGCGCAAGGACGCGATGACGTTCGAGCGCAGCAGGATATTGCGGTGGAGTCGCTCGCGGCGCAGGTCGAGGAAGCGGTATTTCAGGCGGATATCCTCGGGATACTCCTGTTCGCCCGCGACCGGCAGCGGCAGTTCGGCCGCCGCCGACTGCACCGAAACCTCGCGCGCGCGCACCTCGATCTCGCCGGTCGGAAGGTTCGCATTGACCGTCTCGGCCGAACGCGCGACGACCTCGCCGGTGATCGTCACCACGCTCTCGGCGCGCAGGCCGTCGAGCGTCGCGAACGCGGCATCGCTCGAGTCCGCCACAATCTGCGTCAGCCCATAATGGTCGCGCAGGTCGACGAAGAGCAGCCCGCCATGATCGCGCTTGCGATGCACCCAGCCCGACACGCGGACCGTCTGTCCGACATCCTGGCTGCGAAGCTGGCCGCAATGATGGGTGCGATAGGCGTGCATTTCGATGGTCTTTCAGTGGTTGGGGGAAATCACGCGATATGTGATTTATGGCCGCGCCTAAGGCAGGGCGGCGCGCCATTTGTCAAGGGCAGAGGCGCATTTCAGCAAGTCAGGCCGAGTCCGTCGAGCACGTCGCTCGCAAACAGGCGACGGTGGGCCGGATCGGGGATCAGCCGGTCGCGCGCCGCACACCAGCGGCGGAAATCCTCGCCATAATCGATCTCGACCCGCGCGGCGTCGAGATTGCAGCTCTTGGCCCAGTGGCGCGTGAAGGCGATCCCTTCGGCATCGAGCCGTTCGACGACGCGCGCATAGGCATCAGCGGTGCGCTGGCTGCGCGGACCGTCGAAATCTATCACCGCATTGTGCGCAAAACGCGCAGGGGCGAGCAGTCCTTGCGCGCGCTCCATGAAGCGCAAGGTAACAACGGTGGAGCCGCCGTGGCGCGCATACACGCCGCAAATCTGTTCGAACACATAGGCAAGATCGGCGCGGTCGATCGTCACCGAAGCGTTGAACAGGTCGGCGAGCGGGCGATGCGTGTCGAGTCCCTCGCCCCAGCTTCCGTACACCGGCGGGTCTTGAACATCGGGACCGCCCGCATAGCCGAGCTTCATTGCGAATTGCAGCAGCCAGCCGCGCGCCCACGGATAATCGTCGAGCAGCCGCCCGAGCAGGCTCAGCGCGTCATATCCGGCGCCTAGCTCGCCGGGCGTCGCTCGCGGGCAATCGTCGCGCCATGGCTCGCGATAGAGGAAGCGCAGCATCGCCGGCCGCTTGAACGGCTTGTAGGGGTTGACGATCATCTGGACGAAATCGGGGTCGCGGTCGAGCGCATAGGCCGCCGAAAAGCGGCGAAACTCTCCCGCGGAAAGCCAGTTCAGCGCGCGCCGGTCGACCCGGCGCAAGTTCTGGATCGGGCGGACGAGGAACCGCGGCACGCTCGATACGACGAGCGCGGTGACGACCCCGAGCGCGCCGACCGGCAGTTGCGCCGCCGCGAAAAGCGCATCGTCGCGGACCGCTTGCGATCCGGTGGCCGCAATGAATTCATCGCTCATCACGCCCGCTGTCGGCTCGACCCATTGCGCGCCTGCCGGTGTGACGATCTGGATCGCGCGGATATGGTCCTGGATACCGCCGTGCGCGACCATCGAACCATGGGTGCCGGTGGCGGCGGCTCCGGCAAAGGTCTGGCCGTTTCCCGCTCCGCTCGTCCACAAGGACCGCCCCTGCGCCTCCAGCTTGTCCGACACCTCGTCGACGAGCGCGCCCGCCTCGACGAGCATCAGCGACGCGGCATCGACGCCGGGACGCACATCGTCCCCGGCAATCCGGAAACACCGGTTGAAGCGCCGCGTGTGCAGCAGCCAGCAATGCGACGCGATATTGATGTTCGATGGCGACCATCCTGCCCCCAATGGCCGGACATGCCGTCCCGCCGCCTGCGCCGCCGCCAGCCACTCGCGCACTTCACGAGCGGCAGCGGCCAGTTCGTCGCGCCCGCGCTCGGCATCGCCGCTCCGCAAGGCAAAGCGCGTCGCCGCCTCGCAGGTGCCGGTGCCGTGATAGTTGGTCCAGCGCCCTTCGCGCCCCAGTTGCACGATCGGCATCAGGCGACCCCGAGCGGCTGGACCCCGGCATGCGCGCGCCACGCGACGGTCACAGGCCGAAGATACCCCAACGTCGCGATGGCGACGAGCATTTGCCGCCGCGTCGCAAAGACGCGCAGATCGCAGAGCCCGTGGTCGGCTTCGGGCGTGACGAAGGGCAGCCGCGCCGCGCTTGCGAAACCCCAGCCCTTCAGGGTTACGACCATCCGTTCCTCGTCGAGCGGGCGCGGGTTGGCGATCGAGACGAAAATGTCGGCCTGTCCGGTCAGATACTGGCCGTACAGCGCGAACAGCAGCAGGGCGCACAGCCCCCAGCCCATCCACATCATCATGTTACCCCCTCATGTTACCCAGTCCGGTTGATCCGGTTCGCGACCCGAAGAGAGAGTGGTATTTTTTCGTGCCTGTCTTCGCCAACTAGCTGTATAGGCGCGTTATGCAAGTCCATCCGTTGATCGAGTCCAGTGCGGCGCTCCAGCAATTCGTAGCTTTGATAAAAGACAGCGATTTCATCGCCGTCGACACCGAATTCATGCGCGAAAACACCTTCTGGCCCGAGCTGTGTCTGATCCAGGTGGCGAACAGCGACCATGCCGCCGCAATTGACCCGATGGCGCCGGGGATCGAACTGAAGCCGCTGCTCGACCTGCTTGTCGACAATGAAGAGGTATTGAAGGTCTTCCATGCCGGCGGTCAGGATGTCGAAATCATCTATAATCTGACCGGCAAGACGCCCCACCCCATCTTCGACACGCAGATCGGCCAGATGGCGCTCGGCCAGGCTGAGCAGGTCGGCTATTCGAACCTTGTCGAGGCGTGGCTCGGCATCGCGCTCGACAAGGGCGCGCGTTTTACCGATTGGAGCCGGCGACCGCTCGACAAGCGCCAGATCGACTATGCGATCGGCGACGTCACCCACCTCGCCCAGATTTTCCCGATGATGCTCAAAAAGCTCGTCAAGACGGGTCGCGGCCACTGGCTCGACGAGGAAATGGAGAAACTCGCCGATCCCGCCAATTACAATCTCGATCCCGACAGGGCGTGGCAGCGCATCAAGATACCCTCGCGCAAGCCCGACGTTCTGGGACGTTTGAAGGCGCTTGCCGCATGGCGCGAGCGCGAGGCGCGCAACAAGAATCTGCCGCGCGGCCGCATCGTCAAGGACGAAACGCTCGCCGACCTCGCTGCGCATCCCCCGAAGGACCAGGACGGGCTTGGCCGCGTGCGCGGATTGTCGGCGACCTGGAAATCGAACGACATCGGCGCGCGGCTGATCGAAGCGCTCACCGGCGCGCAGCCGCTTTCCAAGGAGGATATGCCCGACCGCGCGCCACGCGGTCCCGGCCTCGGCAAGGAGGGCGCGCTCGTCGCCGACCTGCTCAAGTTGCTCCTCAAGATACGTTCGCGCGAACTCAATGTCGCCGCGCGCCTCATCGCGCGCAGCGACGACCTCGAAGCGCTTGCGGCGGGACGCCGCGACGGGATCGCGATGATGCAAGGCTGGCGCTATGACGTGTTCGGCCACGCCGCGCTCGACCTTGTCGAAGGGCGCGTCGGCTTTGCCGTCAAGCATGGCAAGATGGTAATGAGCGAGATCGAGCCCTCGGTCGCCGCCGACCCGACCTAGGGCCCTGACCCTAGAGCAGTTTCAGCTCGCCTTTCATGTCGAGCGCCTGCGCTAGCGAACGCAGGCGCCGTTCGACCGATTCGCCCGCCAGATGGTGCCAGCCGGGATTGAGGCGGAGCGTCAGATTGCCGTCCTCGATCGCGACCGCGCTGGCCTTGAGCGGCGCCTCGATCCCGCCGGTCAGCCGCTGCGCGAGGCGGATCGCGAGCCCCCATTGCCGCGCCCGCGCCAGCCGTTCGGCGCTCACGAGACTGTCCATCATCGGAAAATCGGAATCGGCCCCGCCAAACCCGGCATGGAGCGCGCGCGCGAGCAATATGCGGCCCGGAATGTCGATGCTGCGCCAGTTGCCGTGCAGACCGATTTCGGTCCCGCGCTCGGCGCGGAAATCGGGGTTCGCCGACCATGCGACGTCGCTCAGCAGGCTCGCCGCGAGCCGGATGCGGCTGTCGGCGACGTCCTCGTCGGCGAACAGCGGCGCGATCCAGTTTGCGATCGCGCGTCCATGCGGAGCAAAGCGCGCGAGCCGTTTCCCCTCGAACTCGGCGGCCACGATCAGCGGATCCTGCGCGCGCATGTCGTCGTCGAGCGCCTGGTAAAGCAGCCCCTCGCGCAGCCCCGACGACGACACCGTCATTTCGGGCACGTCGATGATGTTGGCGAGCGCGGCGAGCAGCGCCGCCGCGTCGGGCAAGGTCGCGGCGCGGTTCGACGCCATGCCCGGAATCGCTTTCAATTCCTCATAGCTCAGCCGCTTGGTCGCGCGCACGAGCCGGCGCAGCGCCCCGCGCGGCAAGCGATGCTGGTCGAGCACGGGAAGCGGGTCGCGCGTCAGTTCGAGGTCGAGGCGTGCGAGCGCGCGCCATGATCCGCCGACGAGATACAGCGGAACGCCGGTCAGGCCGCCCGGCCAACCCTCGGCTTTCAGCATCTTGCGCACCGCGCGTTCGAATTCGGGCTGTCCGTTCTTGCGGAGCGGCGGCAAGCGAAGGACGCCAAGCGGAAACGATGCGCAGCGGCCCACCTTGCCGTTCGACACTTCGGCGAGTTCGAGGCTTCCGCCACCAAGGTCGACCGCAATACCGTGCGCGTCGGGAATCGCCGACAGCACGCCGCAGCCCGCTGCCTCGGCCTCTTCTGCACCCGACAGCAGGCGGATGGCGAGGCCCGCCGCCGCGGCGCCCGCCACGAAATCGGGACCGTTGGTCGCGTCGCGCACCGCTGCGGTCGCGACGCATTGCAGATCGGTGACCTCCATGTTGCGCGCGAGCAGCGCATATCGGCGCAGCGCGACCAGTCCGCGCTCGGCATCGGCATCGGCGATGCGGCCGTCGATCGACAGCCCGCGGCCAAGCCCTGCCGCGACCTTTTCGTTGAAGATCACCGCGGGCGCGCGCGCGGGCCCTTCATAGACGACAAGGCGAACCGAGTTCGAACCGATGTCGATGACCGCCGATCGGCGCACCGCCTGCCGTGATGAACGCCCCCCTGGCAAAAAATCACCCCTCGCGATTGGTAAAGGCAAGCGTCGGAACATCCTGCCGCTTGTGCAGCGCCGTTCCGCGGCCCGACAGCGATGGGTTGTTCATGAAATAATGGTGCAGGTTGAACGGCTTGTCGCCCGGCGTCAGCCGCACGAAAGTGCCATCGGGCTGCAGCACCCAGCTTTGTTCATTGTCGATCAGATTGGCGACGAGCACCTGGTCGAGAATCTGGTCGTGCACCGTCGGATTCTCGATCGGGATCATATATTCGACGCGGCGGTCGAAATTGCGCGGCATCCAGTCGGCGCTCGAAATATAGACTTTGGCGCGCTGATGCGGCAGCGGCGCGCCATTGGCGAAAACCCACACGCGGCTGTGCTCCAGAAAGCGGCCGACGACCGACTTTACGCGGATCGTCTCCGACAGGCCGGGAACTCCGGGGCGCAGGCAACAGATGCCGCGCACGATCAATTCGATCGGCACGCCGACACGGCTCGCCTCGTATAATTTGTCGATGATGTCGGGGTCGACGAGGCTGTTCATCTTCGCCCACACCCCCGACGGCTTGCCCGCCCTGGCGGCAGCGATTTCGGCGTCGATCAGCTCGGACAGATGATGCCGCATATTGAGCGGCGACATGGTGATAAGCTCCAGCCGCTCGGGCTCGACATAGCCGGTGATATAGTTGAACAATTGCGCCGCATCGCGCCCTGCGCGCGGGTCGGCGGTGAAAAAGCTGAGGTCGGTGTAAATGCGCGCGGTGACCGGGTGGTAATTGCCCGTGCCGAAGTGACAATAGGTGCGATACCCCTGCCCTTCGCGACGCACGACCATCGAAATCTTTGCGTGCGTCTTCCACTCGATAAAGCCGTAAACGACCTGCACGCCCGCGCGTTCGAGCTGGTTTGCCCACAGGAGATTCTGTTCTTCGTCAAAACGCGCCTTCAGCTCGACGACCGCGGTCACCGACTTGCCCGCCTCGGCTGCCTCGATCAGCGCGCGAATGACCGGCGACTGGTTGCCCGCGCGATAGAGCGTCTGCTTGATCGCCACGACATCGGGGTCCGCCGCCGCTTGGCGCAGGAAGGAGAGGACGACGTCGAAGCTCTCATAAGGATGGTGGACAAGGATGTCCTTGCTGCGGATCGCCGCGAAACAGTCGCCGCCATGCTCGCGGATGCGCTCGGGAAAGCGCGGCGAATAGGCAGGGAATTTCAGGTCGGGCCGGTCGACGTCAACGAGCGAGGACAGCGCGGCAAGCCCCACGAACCCGCCGATCTTGGCGACGATCGCTTCATGGCCCTGAATATCGGCATTCAGCACTTCGGCGATTTCGGCCGACATATCGGCCTCGAGCTCGAGCAGGATAACGCGCCCGCGGCGGCGGCGGCGGATCGCGGTACGGAACAATCGCACCAGATCCTCGGCCTCTTCCTCCAGCTCGATATCGCTGTCGCGGATGATGCGGAATACGCCGAGCGAGCGGCTCACAAATCCCGGAAACAACTGATCGCCGAAAATCTCGATCAGATATTCGATGGGGACAAACGCCGTCGCTTCGCCCGGAACCGGAACGAAGCGCGGCAGCGACGCCGGAATCATCACCAGCTCGCGCACCGTCTCGCCGTTCGACTTGCGCTGGAGGTCGAAAATCACCCCGAGCCCGCGGTTGGGGATGAAGGGGAACGGGTGCGCGGGGTCGAGCACCTGCGGCGTCAGGATCGGGAAAATCTGTTCGTTGAAATATTGGCTCAGCGCGGCGCGCAACCTGGCCGCGTCCGAACCTGCGCCGTGGACGACGATGCCCTGCTCGGCGAGCTGTTTGTGCAGCCGTTGCCATTCGCTCTGCTGCTGGTCGACGAGCCGGTTCACCTCGGCCTCGATTTCGGCAAGCTGTTGCCCCGGCGAGCGCCCGTCGGCGGACGGATCGTCGATTCCCTGGAGCTGCTGCCCCTTGAGCCCCGCGACGCGCACCATGAAGAATTCGTCGAGATTGCTTCCCGAAATCGACAGGAACCGCAACCGTTCGAGCAACGGATGCGCCGGGTTTCGCGCTTCCTCCATCACCCGCCGGTTGAACGCCAGCCAGCTCAGCTCGCGGTTGAAAAAGCGGTCGGGACCGAAGGACGGCGCCGCGGTGTCGGCGTCGAAATCGGCGAGTATCGAGGGGCGGGTCAACGACATGGGGGCACATCCTGCCTTTCGAGGAGATCGGGATCGATCAGCCCCTGTGACAATAATGTTTCACGCGTAAGTCGAATGCCCACGCGGCGCCCCTGCTCGAGCGATGCCGCGTCGAGCGCCGCGACGATCCGGTGGATCATGGAATAGCTGCGTTCCATGCGCGGCACTATATAGGCTGCAACCTCGGGCGCCAGCGCCATCCCGCGCTGCGCGAACAGCGCCTCGATGAGGTCGCGTGCTAGGCAATCGTCGGGTTCGGCTATCGCCAACACCGGCACCGCGCGCAGCCGCGACGCGAGATCGGGCAGCTCGACATGCCATTCGGACGGCGGCGCATCGGCGATGATCAGCAGCGGTGAGCCCGACGCCTGCGCGCTGTTCCAGGCATGGAACATTTCCTCTTCGCTGACGCTGTCGTGCCCGTCGATGACGCGTCCGCCGGTGTCGCGCGCGAACAGGCGACCGATCAGGCTGCGCCCCGACCCGCGCGGCCCCGTTAGCACTGCGGTCCGCACCGGCCAGGTCGACACGTGGCGCAAATATCGCACGGCGTCGGCGTTGCTCGTCCCGACGACAAGCGGCGCGTCGTTCGAACCGCCTGCGCTCCAATCGAGCGGCAAGGCGATCTGGCTGGTCGGCGCGCGCGCCATCAGCGGCTGATCCGCAGTTGCCCGCCGCCTTCCTGCACGGTGAAGCCCCGCGCCGCGAGCGCGGCGCGCAACGCGTTGATGTCGCCGCGGAAGGTGACGCGCATCACCGACGTCCCGCCGAGCGCAAGGCTCGTCGTCGACGCCGACTGCACGCCCGCGACACCCGCGACGGCCCGCTCCGTCGCGGTCACCGACTCGACGTCGGGCGAGCTATATTGGACGGTGAAGCTCTGCACGCCGTTGGCCGGCGCGACGGGAACGCTCGCGTCGGTCTCGACGGGCAATTCGTCGCCATCGCCGTTCACCTCCTCGGGCAGATCCTCAACCTCGACGGGCTTTTCGAGCACCAGATAGGCGTCGGTCTTGAGGATGCCCGCGGTCAGCGCGTCGGTATAGATGGCGTCCATCCGCGCGACGGCCTTTTCCATCATGTCGGGCAGCGCGGCGGGGCTCGGGCCGGTCATCGTGAAGCTCGAAATCAGCTTGTTGTCGGGCCCGAATCGCGCGCTGAAGCGGCCGGTGATCGGTCCGCCCGGATAGGCATATTCGATGCGCGCGACGGGCATCAGCACGTCGGCGGCGCCATATTGATCGAGGATCACGCGCCACCACACGCGCCCGCGCCGACCGGTCTGCCCGGCGTTGAGGAGCAATGTGTCGGCGCCCGTTCCCGCTGTGCGAACATAATCGATCGCGCTTTGCCCCGTATTATATTCGGCCCAGGCGCGCTGCCATTCGCTGCGCTGTTCGAACACCTGCGGAATGCCGTCGATCGAATAGACGGGGATGACGAGCAGCGGCGGCGAACGCAGCGTGCGCCCGCTGACCCCCAAAATCTGTCCGGCGCGCACGCGGTCGAACTGGACGCCGAGCGTCGCGACATAGCGTCGCGGCCCGATCTGCTCATGCTCGGTAACGATTGCGGTGACGATCCCGTCGAGCACCGAATCGGACAGCGCCGGACCGTCGGAGCCGTGAACGCGGCGATAGAGCTGCGCCCACCCCTTGCGCTGCGCCTCGCGCCAGCCCTTTTCGCGCGCGTCGTCGGCATTGTCGCCGGTGACGTCGATCCTGATCCCGCTCGCCAGATAATCGCCGCTGCTGTTGATCGGGGTGATCCCGCGGTCGCCGCGGGCGATCTGTCCTTCGACGACACCGACGAGCAGAATGGCGAAAAGCAGCGCAGCCAGCGCGGTCCAGCGCGCGCCATGACGGGCCATCGCCTCGCGGAATATCGGGCTGGCAGAGCGGGGAAAGACGGCCGAATTCATATCTTCTCTTTGCTTTGCCCCCGAACCCGCCCGAAAGGCAAGTGCGCGGGCAAGGAAATCATGGCATTTGTCGCCGGGAGTCGTTAGTCGCGCGAGCCATGGATTCCAAGCACAACACGTCAGACGGACAAACGGCGGACCAACCTGCCTCCTACACCTATGCCGGGGCCGGCGTATCGATCGACGCCGGCAATGCGCTGGTCCGTGCCATCGCCCCGCTCGCCCGCGCGACACGGCGGTCCGGCGCCGACGCCGACCTTGGCGGATTCGGCGGCTTTTTCGACCTGAAGGCGGCGGGTTTCAACGACCCGCTGCTCGTCGCCGCAAACGACGGCGTCGGAACCAAGCTCAAGCTCGCAATCGAATCGGGCAAGCATGACGGCGTCGGTGTCGACCTGGTCGCGATGTGCGCGAACGACCTGATCGTGCAGGGCGCCGAGCCGCTCTTCTTCCTCGATTATTATGCGACCGGAAAGCTCGACAATAGGCAAGCGACTGCCGTCGTCGCGAGTATCGCCGAGGGATGCAAGCAGGCGGGCTGCGCGCTGATCGGCGGCGAAACCGCCGAAATGCCGGGCATGTATGCCGAGGGCGACTATGACCTCGCGGGCTTCTGCGTCGGCGCGGTCGAGCGCGACCAGGTACTCACCGCCGACAAGGTCGCCGCGGGCGACGTCATCCTCGGCCTTGCTTCGTCGGGCGTCCATTCGAACGGCTTCTCGCTCGTCCGGCGGCTTGCCGCCGACAAGGGGTGGAAGCTCGACCGTCCGGCGCTGTTCGACCAGACCACCCTGCTGATCGACGCGCTGATGGCACCGACGCGCATCTATGTGAAAAGCCTGCTCCCGCTCGTGAAAACGGGAAAGATCCACGCGCTCGCGCATATCACCGGCGGCGGCCTCCTCGAAAATATCCCGCGCGTACTGCCCAAAACGCTCCACGCCCACATCGACGCCGACGCGTGGGAGCAGCCGCGGCTGATGGCCTTCCTGCAGGCGCAGGGCAATATCGAGCCCGAAGAGATGGCGCGCACCTTCAACTGCGGCATCGGCATGGCGGTGGTCGTCGCCGGGACGGACGTTGACGACGTGACGGCGGCGCTCGAAGCCGCTGGCGAGACCGTCCACCGCATCGGCCATATCGCCGCGGGCGAAAAGGGCTGCACGGTAAAGGGCAGCGCCGAAAGCTGGAGCGCGCGCGCGGGGTGGAGCGCGACGCATAATGGCTAAGGCGCGCGTCGCCGTCCTGATCTCCGGCGCCGGCACCAATATGGCGGCGCTCCTTTACGCCGCGAAGGCAGAAACATGCCCTTATGAGCTGGTCCTCGTCGCGAGCAACGACCCCGCCGCGCCGGGCCTTGCGATTGCGGAGGCCGAGGGTATCGCGACCTGGGCGCAGTCGCACAAGGGGTTGGACCGCGCCGTCTTCGACACGCTGGTCGACGAACAGCTCCGCGCCGCAGGCGCCGAATATGTCGCGCTCGCGGGCTATATGCGTATCCTGTCGGACGATTTCGTCGCGCGCTGGGAGGGACGGATGCTCAACATCCACCCGAGCCTGCTTCCCAGATACAAGGGGCTGAACACCCACGCGCAGGCGATCGAAAACGGTGACAGCCACGGCGGGTGCAGCGTCCATATCGTCACCCCCGCGCTCGACGACGGCCCCGTGCTCGCGCTAACGCCGGTCGCGATCGTTCCCGGCGACACGCCCGAAACGCTCGCCGCGCGCGTCCGATTTGCCGAGCATCAGCTTTATCCCGCCACGCTCGCGGCCTATGTCGCGCGCGAACGCTCGCCCGATTATCTGCGCGCCCGCGTCCGCGAACTCGCGCTCGCGCTGCCCGAAACCGACGAGGTCGTCTCGCATGGAATGCCCTGCTTCGGCATCGTGAAGGGCAAGAAATTCGCCTATTTCACCGAGGATCATCACGGCGACGGCAAGATCGCGCTGCTCGTCAAGATCAGCGGCGCCGACGAGCAGGCGCAGCTTATCGAACTCGACGAGGACCGCTATTACCGCCCCGCCTATTTCGGCGACACGTGGATCGGCATCCGTCTCGACCTCGGCGACACCGACTGGGACGCGGTTGGCGAATGGCTGCGCAAGAGCTGGCTCGCGATTGCGCCAAAGAAGCTGACCGGATTGATTGGAATCGCAGAGGAATTCTGATCGGTGTCGCGACGCTCGGGCGCACGCCAGCCTAGACATGCGTCGCCTTCCCCCTACGATGGGCGGTTCAACAGGGGGAGAGGAACATGATTTTCAGGAAGATTCTGATGGGTCTGTCGGCGGCCGCGACATTGACCGCGACCGCGCCGGCCTATGCAGGGACCGACCCGTTTATCGGCGAGGTCATGCTGACCGCGAACAGCTATTGCCCGCGAAACTGGGCCGAAGCCAACGGCCAGCTGTTGCAGATCGGCCAATATCAGGCGCTATTCGCTCTTCTCGGCACGACCTACGGTGGCGATGGCCGCACGACCTTCGCACTCCCCGATTTGCGTGGCCGGGCGCCCGTCCATTTTGTCGGAGCCTATCCGCGGCCCGGTGTCAAAAGCGGGAATCTGCCAGCCGCCAGCCCCGGTCCCGATGCGCCCAGCGTTCGAACGACCCCGACATTGGCGATGCGATACTGCGTGGCCCTTGTGGGAATTTTCCCGCCGCGCAGCTGAACAGTAAAAGGCCGCCGGGACGTCCCGGCGGCCTCTTTCATTTCCGGTTCGGCAAATATTATCCGACGATTTCTTCGGGCTTGAAGAAATAGGCGATCTCGATCGCCGCATTTTCGTCGCTGTCCGAACCATGGACCGAGTTTGCCTCGATGCCTTCGGCAAAAGTCTTGCGGATCGTGCCTTCGGCAGCGTCGGCAGGGTTCGTCGCGCCCATGATGTCACGGTTGCGCTTCACCGCATCTTCGCCTTCGAGCACCTGCACAACGACCGGACCCGAGGTCATGAATTCACACAGTTCGCCGAAGAAGGGGCGCTCCTTGTGGACCGCGTAAAAGCCTTCGGCCTGCTCCTTGGTCATATGGATGCGCTTCGACGCGACGACGCGCAGGCCGGCGTCTTCCAGCATCTTGGTGACCGCGCCGGTCAGGTTGCGGCGGGTCGCGTCGGGCTTGATAATCGAAAAGGTGCGGGTGACCGCCATGGGAAAGCTCCTGCGTTGATATATTCTGTAATGCGCGCGCCTCTAGCCGCGCTTTTGCTGCGCCGCAAGGAAAGATGAGGACGCCTAAGGGCCCTCGGCCCAGCGCCCGCGCTCGTCCTGTTTCCAGAAATGGATTTCGGTGCCCTCGGTCGCACCGAGTTTACGCCATGTCGCGCGCGCGTCGTCGATGCGGCTGTTGTCGAACAGCAGGAACGTACGCGCAAAGCCCAGCGCTTCGTCGCGCCATTCGCCGTCGGCGAGCGCCAAATGTGTTGCGCCGTTCACAGCGGACGCATCGAGCGTTCCCGCGATCAGGATCGGTTCGATCGCCTCGTCGGGCGTCCCCGCCGCACCGTGCGGCAGGAAGCTTGCGGGCTGCTGTGTCCACAGCGCCGTGTCGATCGCCTGCCGCTGCATCGCCGAGGCGGCCACGACGAGCAACCGCTCGCCGCCCGCGAGAACGCGCGCCGCGATCGCGGGGAGCACATGCTCGACCGGATCGCGGGTCAGGCGGTAGAAATCGACGCGCGGCATGGTCGGTTTACACCGCCCCCGCCTGCGCGGGGGCGGCGACGATAGGCGAGGTTGCCGGTAACGCCATCACCCCTCGAAATTGTCGGCGATAAAGCGGTCGAGCAGGCGCACGCCATAGCCCGTTGCGCCCTTCGCCCACACCGGACCGTCCTTGTCGGACCAAGCCATGCCCGCGATGTCGAGGTGCGCCCACGCCACGCCTTCGCCGACATAGCGCTTCAAAAACTGCGCGGCGGTGATCGACCCGCCCTCGCGCGGGCCGACATTCTTCATGTCGGCGATCGGGCTGTCGATCAGCTTGTCATATGCCGGCGAGAGCGGGAAGCGCCACAGCTTGTTGCCGCTCGCCTCGCCTGCCGCCTGCAACTGGTCGGCCAGTTCGTCGTCGTTCGCGAACATGCCCGCATATTCGTGGCCGAGCGAGATCACCATTGCGCCGGTGAGCGTCGCGAGATCGACGATGACCTTGGGATCATAGCTTTTCTGCACCCAGCTGATCGCGTCGCACAGAACCAGCCGCCCCTCGGCGTCGGTGTTGAGCACCTCGACCGTCTGGCCCGACATGGTGGTGACGATGTCGCCGGGACGCATCGCATTGCCGTCGGGCATGTTCTCGACAAGGCCGACGACACCGACGACATTGGCCTTTGCCTTGCGCCCTGCAATCGCCTTCATCGCGCCCGCGACGGCGCCCGCGCCGCCCATGTCCCACTTCATCATGTCCATGCCGACGGCAGGCTTGATGCTGATGCCGCCGGTGTCGAAGGTCACGCCCTTGCCGACGAAAACCACCGGCGCCTCGCCTTCCTTGCCGCCGTTCCAGCGCATCGCGAGCAGGCGCGGCGGGCGCGTCGAGCCCTGCGCGACGCCGAGCAGCGCGCCCATGCCGAGCGCCTTCATCTGCCGCTCGTCGAGCACTTCGATTTCGACGCCCAGGTCCGACAGATGCTGGCAGCGTTCGACGAAGCTTTCGGGATAGAGGATGTTCGGCGGCTCGGCGACGAGCGTCTGCGTGAGCGCGACGCCATCGGCCACCGCCGAATAGCTGCCCCAACGCGCCGACAGGTCGCCCGCAGGCGAAGCAATCACCAGGTTCGTCAGAGTCGGCTTCGCATTGTCGGGAAGCCGCGTGCGATAACGGTCGAGCCGCCAGTTGCGCAGCCGAGCGCCCATCGCAAATGCGAGCACATCGTCTTCGTCGCAATCGCCGGCGCTTGCAAAGTCGACGTGAGCGGTCGTCACGCCGCTCGTCTGGAGGCGCGCGGTCAGCGCCGCGCCGCCGCGCTCGAGGTCATGGATCGTGCCGTCGCCGATGCCAACGAGCAACAGGCGCCGCGCCTTGCCGCCGTCGATGGCCGCTGTCTCGGCGACCGACCCCGCCGCGCCTTCAAAGCGCGCCTGCGCAGCGGCAGCGCCGAGCAGCGCCTCGAGCGATGCGGCCTCGCCCTTGCGAACGGGGAATGCGACGACGTCGGCAGACGCATCGATTTGCGCGACAAACTGGATGTCCATGCCTTAACTTTCTTATGCGGTGATTGATTGGAACGTGCCGGACCGATAGGGGTTTCGCCTGCGAGTTGCAAAAACAAAGCAGCCGGTCCAAGCCCGGGCGGACGCAAGATAAGGTGTGGGACACAGAAATTAAATGAGCTGGGCATTGTTCCATCAACCCGCGTCGCGACAAGCCTGGCTGGCGACCGCGGGCAGCGTCGCGCTTGTCGCCTGCCCCGCCTTTGCACAGGAAGCGGGTCAGGCGGACCCGCCGACCGCGGCGCCGGACGAACCTGACCTGCGGCCATCTGCAATCGATCCCACCGCCTCCGACGTACCGGCGACCGACAGTCCCGACGAGATCGCATTTGCCGCGGACAATCTGAATTACGACAGCGAATCCGACGTCGTCGTCGCCGAAGGCAATGTCCAGATGAACCGCGACGGCATTTCGATGCGCGCGGGCCGCGTGACGTGGAACCGTGCGACGGGCCAGGTCGTCGCCGAGGACGACGTCGCGATCACCAATCCCGAAGGCGACATCGCCTATGGCGACCGTATCGAACTGACCGACAGCCTGCGCGACGGGGTGGTCGACAATCTGCTCGTCGTGCTTGAAAATGGCGCACGGCTCGCGGCGGTGCGCGGCACGCGCTTCGACAATGGCAATATCGAACTCGAAAACGCCGCCTACACGCCTTGCCCCGTCGAGGACGCGGCCGGCTGCGCCAAAGACCCGAGCTGGCAGATTCGGGCTGTGCGCGTCACCTATGACCGCGCGAAGAACAAGGTGCGCTACAAGGGCGCGCGCGTCGAAATCTTCGGCCTGCCGCTCATTCCCCTCCCCGGCCTTTCGCATCCCGCGAACCAGGAAGCGGGCAGCGGCCTCCTCGTTCCCGAAGTGCGCCTCGACCGCACCAACGGTTTCGAGATTGCCGTTCCCTATTACCTGCGGCTGGCGCCCGATCGCGACCTCACGATCACGCCGCATATCTACACCAGCGCCGCACCGATGATCGAAGGCGAGTTTCGCGCGCTCACCGACATCGGTTCGTTCCGTATCAACGGCTATGCGACGCACAGCTCGGTCGTCCCCGTGTCGGGGCCGGTGATCGACCGCAACCGCCAGTTCCGTGGCTATCTGGAAAGCGCCGGCAAGTTCCAGTTCTCGCCGCGGTGGAGCTTCACCTATTCGGGACGTATTGCAACCGACCGCACCTTCATGCGCCGCTATGACATCAGCCGCGACGACCGGCTGCGCTCGACCTTCGAGCTCGAGCGCATCGGCGGGCAAAGCTATCTGTCGATCGCGGGCTGGGCGACGCAGACGCTGCGCGTGAACGACGAACAGGGCCAACAGCCGATTGCGCTGCCGATCATCGACTATCGCCAGCGGCTTGCCGACCCTCTGCTCGGCGGTCAGATCGAATTCCAGCTCAACACGCTGGCGATCGGACGGACGGCGGGACAGGATACGCAGCGTGCATTTGCGGGCGCGCGCTGGGATCTGCGCCGGCTGACCGGCCTCGGGCAGGAAGTGACGCTGACTGCGCTCGTGCGCGGCGACGTCTATCACAGCGACGAGAATCTTCTCACCGCCATTCCCGGCTATCGCGGCGAATCGGGATGGCAGGGGCGCGGAATCGCTGCGGTCGCCGCGGACATGCGCTGGCCGTTCATCGGCGAACTGTTCGGCGGGACGCAGACGCTAACCCCGCGCGTCCAGATCGTCGCGACCCCCTCGATCAAGAATCTCGACATTCCGAACGAGGATTCGCGCGCTTTCGATCTCGAGGACAGCAATCTCTTCGCGATCAACCGCTTTTCGGGCTACGACCGGTTCGAGGACGGCGCGCGCATCACCTATGGCGTCGAATGGAACTTCAGCCGCCCCGGCTTCAACGTCAACAGCGTCGTCGGGCAAAGCTACCGCCTGTCGGACAAGCCCAGCCTGTTTCCCGACGGCACCGGACTGACCGACCGCACTTCGGACATCGTCGGGCGCACCACGGTTTCCTACCGCAACTTCCTGCGCCTCACGCACCGCTTCCGGCTCGACAAGGACAGTCTGGCGGTCCGCCGCAACGAATTTGACGCAACGATCGGGGGTCGGTCGACCTATGCCGTGCTGGGATATTCGCGGCTCAACCGCGACATTCTGTTGCTCGGCGAAGATTTGCAGGATCGCGAGGAAATTCGCGCAGGCGGGCGCGTCGCGGTTGCGCGCAACTGGTCGATTTTCGGTTCGGCGATCGTCGACCTGACCAGCCGCAACGACGATCCGCTCAGCATGGCTGACGGTTTCGAACCGATCCGTCACCGGCTCGGCATCGCCTATGACGATGATTGCCTTTCGATCGCTTTGACCTGGCGGCGCGACTATATCGACACGGGCGACGCGCGGCGCGGCAACAGCTTTTCCTTCCGCATCGCCTTCCGCAACCTTGGCTTCTGATACCCTCTCGCTCAGCCTGTGTTCAGCGAAGGGGGGCTATTCGCGGCCCAAAGGGGTCCGTTGGCGGATTGCGCTGGACCATCGGGCATTTCCGCTGATACGGAGCGTCCCAGCATTTCTCGAATAGGGTGAAAATGACCAAGATTTCGACCATGATTGGCCTGATCGCCGTGGCGGCCGTGGGCGTATCGCCCGTGCTGGCGCAGACCGTTGCCGGCAGTGACGACGTCCCGACGACCAGCCTCAACATCCCCGGCAATGTCCAGATCTTTGGCGACGGCAAGCCCAATGTCTATCGCCCGTCGGCGACGGTGAACGGCGAGATCATCACCGCGACCGACATCGAACAGCGCATGGCGCTGATCCGCATTGCGAACAACAATCTTGAACTTCCCCCCGAAGAGATCGAGCGGCTGCGCCAGCAGGTGTTCAGCAACCTCATCGACGAAAAGCTGCAGATCCAGGAGGCACGCGCCGCCGACATCACGATCGACGAGAATCTGATCAACCAGCAGTTCGAGCGGCTCGCGACGCGTTTTCGCCAGACGCCCGAACAATTCACCGAATATCTGGCATCGAAAGGATCGTCGGCTGCCGCTGTGAAGCAGCAGATCCGCGGCGAATTCGCATGGGACCGCCTGTTGTCGCGCAACATCCAGTCGACCACCAATGTTTCGACCGAAGAGGTCGAACTCGTGATGAAGCAGATGAACGACGCCAAGGGGCAGGATGAATTCCACCTCGGCGAGATTTACCTCTCCGCAACGCCGGAAAATGCGGCAGCGGTCGTCGAAAATGCCCGCAAGATCATCGAGGCGCTTCAGGCAGGCGGCAGCTTTCCCGCCTATGCGCGCCAGTTTTCCGAAGCCTCGACGGCGGTCGTCGGCGGCGATCTCGGCTGGGTGCGCGCGGCGCAGCTTCCGGCGACGATGGCTGAAGCCGCAATGTCGATGCAGCCGGGCCAGCTTGTCGGGCCGATCGAGGTGCCGGGCGGCGTGTCGATCATGATGATGGTCGACCGGCGCCAGGTGCTTACCGCCGATCCGCGCGATGCGCTGCTCAGCCTCAAGCAGCTTTCGCTCGAATTTCCCGCTGGCACGACGCAGGAGCGCGCGACCGAACTCGCGGCGCAATTTGCTACGGCAACGCGGACGATCGCGGGTTGCGGCGCCGCGGACGCGGTTGCCGAACGGCTCGGCGCCAGCGTTGTTTCGCGCGACAATATCGCGATGCGCCAGTTGCCGCCGCCGCTGCAGGCGACGTTGGCGACGCTGCAGGTCGGACAGACGACCCAGCCCTTCGGCTCGGCCAACGACGGCATCAGCGTGCTCGTCCTGTGCGGTCGCGACCTGCCGCCATCGGCAAACGCTCCCGATGCCGACCAGATCGAGCAGCGTCTTCTCGACGAAAAGGTCAACAAGCGCGCCCAACGCTACCTCCGCGACCTCCGCCGGGATGCCGTCATCGAATATAGCTGATGTCGGGTCTGTCCCCACGCCGCCCACTTGCGGTTACTATGGGCGACCCGGCGGGCGTCGGCCCCGAAGTCGCAGCCCATGCCTGGGCGCTGCGGCGCGAGCATGATCTTCCGCCCTTCGTCGCGATCGGCGATGCCGCTGCAATCGAATCGCAGTGGGAAGGACCGGTCCGACGGGTGAGCGATATGGACGGCGTCGCGGAGATTTTCCACAATGCGCTGCCCGTCCTCCATCTCGAAGAGAGCGGCCCGCTTACACTCGGTCAACCGACGCCGGCGGGCGCGACCTGCGCGCTCCACGCGCTCGAGACGGGGATCGGCCTTACGCGCACACAGGCGACATCGGCGCTGGTGACCGGGCCGGTGTCGAAGCACGCGCTGCACGGCATTGGCTACACCCACCCCGGCCAGACCGAGTTCATTGCCGAACGCTGCGGCGTCACCGCGACCAACGCGGTCATGATGCTTGCAGCCCCCGGTCTTCGGGTCGTCCCGCTCACCGTCCACATCCCGCTCGCCGCGGTGCCCGAGCAACTGACGGCCGAGATCATCGTCGCCAAGGCGCGGATCGTCGCGCGCGGACTGCGCCGCGATTTCGGGATCGCCTCGCCGCGCCTCGCGATTGCCGGCCTCAATCCCCATGCAGGCGAAAACGGCCAGCTGGGCAGCGAGGAGGCCGAGATTATGGCACCCGCCATCGCCCAGATCGCGGCAGAGGGCATCATCATCGACGGCCCGCTCGCCGCCGACAGCCTGTTCGCGCCCGACGTGCGCAAACATTATGACGCGCTGCTGTGCGGCTATCACGATCAGGCGCTCGCGCCGTTCAAGGCACTCCATTTCCACGACGGGGTCAATCTGACGCTCGGCCTGCCGATTATCCGCACCTCGCCCGATCACGGCACCGCGTTCAACATTGCGGGAAGCGGCCGCGCCGATCCCGGGCCGACGATTGCTGCGATTCAGCTTGCTGGCAAACTCGCGACCAATCGCGAGCACAGCGTCGCGCCCGCCAAGTGACGCGCGACCTTCCGCCGCTGCGCGAAACGGTCAAGGCGCACGGGCTGTCGGCAAGCAAGGCGCTCGGCCAGAATTTCCTCTTCGACGAACAATTGCTCGACCGCATAGCCGCGATCCCCGGCGATCTTGACGGCGCGACGGTGTTCGAGGTTGGCCCCGGTCCCGGCGGCCTCACCCGCGCGCTGCTCCGCGCCGGGGCGCGCGTGATCGCGGTCGAACGCGACGACCGCTGCCTGCCCCTCCTCGCCGAACTGTCGCAAGCGTTCGACGGGCGGCTCACGATTGTCGCCGACGATGCGATGGCGGTCGACGTCGATGCGCTCACCGGCGGCGCGCCCTATCACATCGTCGCCAACCTCCCCTACAACGTCGGCACCGCGCTGTTCACGCGCTGGCTCGAGCCCAGGGCATGGCCGCCGCAATGGCGCTCGCTGACGCTGATGTTCCAGCTCGAGGTCGCCGAGCGCATCGTCGCGCCCGTGGGGAGCAACGCCTATGGTCGGCTCAGCGTGCTCGCGCAGTGGCGGTCGAGCGCGCGCATCGCGATGAAAGTCCACCGCTCGGCCTTTACCCCGCCGCCCAAGGTGATGTCGGCGATCGTCCAGATCCTGCCGACGGCGCAGCCCGAGGGCGTCGATCCCGCGCTGCTGTCACGCCTCACCGAAAAGGGCTTCGGCCAGCGGCGCAAGATGCTGCGCCAAAGCCTGAAATCGGTCGAGGGAGCGGTCGCCGCGCTCGAAGCGCTCGGCATCGACCCGACGCGCCGCGCCGAGACGGTCAGCGTCGGCGAATGGGTGGAGCTGGCGCGCGCTCTGGCGCGTTAATTCTTCTGGGCTGAACTCACGACGACCTTGGGCGCAATGGCCTCGGCCGCCACGACGCGCTTTTCGGCGCTGGCGTTGATGCTGCGTTCGAGCGCAGCGACCTGCGGGCATTTTTGCGCGCAAAGGCGCTGCGCCGTCGCCAGCTTCTCGCGCGCGAGCTCAAGCGCGCCTTTGTCGGCGAGCGCTTCGCCCTGCCCGGTCAACGCGATAATGTCATTGGGTTCGAGCAACAGGGCCTCGCGATAGAGGCCGATCGCCTTGCCGGGAAGCCCCTGCGCGCGCGCCACCTGCGCGAGCGCGATAATCGCGGACCGGTTGCGCGGGTCCGCGGCAAGCGCCGACTCATAATAGTCGACAGCGAGGTTGAGATCGCCCGCCTCCTGCGCCTTTTGCCCTTCGGCCTGGAGCGCGATCGATTGCGGCAGGATGTCATTGTCTGCGCGTTGGGCATCGGAGGCGACGGGCATGCTGGCAAGGACAAGGCCGGCTCCGAGGGCCAGAAAACTGACGCGCATGGCATTCTCCCATCGTTTCATTCGTGACGAGCCTAACATGGCGCCGTCAACCGTGCGAGAAAAAATCCGTCGCATGCGTCATGCCCGGGAGTCAGCAGGAATCCTGCGCCTGCCGGGCGCCCGATGCCGCCCGGGAGCAGGTCGGCGTCGGCGCTCCAACCGCGATTGCGCTGCAGAAATTGGTCCACCTGATCCCGCCCCTCTCGCGCGATGATCGAGCAGACAGCATAGAGCAGCTTGCCCCCCGGCGCCACCAATGCGGCACCGATGTCCATCAGCCGCGCCTGGTCGGCGATATGCCGATCGAGCCGCGCGGGTGAGAGCCGCCAGCGCAATTCGGGGCTGCGCCGCCATGTCCCGCTCCCCGAACAGGGCGCATCGACAAAGACCCGCGATGCGCGCGCCTGCCAGTCGGCGAACATCGCCGCCTCCTTGCCGGGATCGAGCAGCCGCGTCTCGATCCGCGTCGCCCCGGCGCGCTCGGCGCGCGGCGCGAGCTGCTGGAGCCGCGCGCGATTGGTGTCGCATGCCAGGATTTCGGCGTCGTTCGCGGTCAGCGAGGCGATGGCAAGCGTCTTCCCGCCGCCGCCCGCGCACAGGTCGACAATCGCCTCGCCCGCCGCGGCGCCAAGCGCTGCCGACGCATATTGGCTCGCGGCATCCTGCACCTCGAACAGCCCTTCGGCGTAGGCCGGGTGCTGCGCTGCGGCGGTTTCGGGTAGCAACCGCCAACCGTCGGCCAACCCTTCGATCGCGGCGCCCTCGGGAAAGTGCGCGGCGAGCGCGTCACGCGAACCCTTGATCCGGTTGGCGCGCAGGTCGAGCGGCGCGCGCGCCAGCATTGCCGCCTGCTCGTCTTCACCCGCAAGCGGGTCGAACAGACCCGCCAGCGCCGGCGGCGCCAGCCCCGTTTCCGCGCGCTCCTCGTCGGGGCGGATCGGCGCAGGCCCATAGGGCGACCCGTCGAAAAGCGCCGCGAGCGGAGGATCGCCGTCGGCAAGCGCGAGCATCGCGGCGCGACCCGATGGCGGGGCCGACCGCACGGCACGGATCGCGTCATAGACATGCGCGCGGATCGCGCGGCGGTCCTTCGACCCGGCATAGCGGCGCGCGCGCATGGCCTCCGCGAAAATCGCATCGGCCGGCGCCCCGCCCTCGCGCGCGGCGACGGCAATGGCGTCGAGGATTTCGATGGCCGTCTGGACGCGCGCGGCGGGGGTCATGGCATCCTTCCTACTCCGTCATTGCGAGGAGCGCAGCGACGACGCAATCTCCAGCTATCGAGGCTGCACGATGGCCAGCGGGAGATTGCTTCGCTGCGCTCGCAATGACGACCGTCGATTGCGTATCCAGCGTCGCTCAACCCGCCGGATAATTCGGCGCCTCGCGCGTGATCGCAACATCGTGGACATGGCTTTCGCGCAGTCCGGCGTTGGTGATGCGCACGAATTTCGCCCGCTCGCGAAAATCGGCGAGTGTGCGGCTGCCGGTATAGCCCATCGCCGCCTTCACCCCGCCGACGAGCTGGTGGATCACATCCTTTGCAGCACCCTTGAACGGCACCTGCCCCTCGATCCCTTCGGGGACGAGCTTCATCTGGTCCTTGATGTCCTGCTGGAAATAGCGGTCGGCCGACCCCCGCGCCATCGCGCCGACGCTGCCCATGCCGCGATAGCTTTTATAGGTGCGCCCCTGGAACAGGAAGGTTTCGCCCGGCGCCTCGGCGGTGCCCGCGAGCAGCGAGCCGACCATCACGCTCGACGCGCCAGCCGCCAGCGCCTTGGCAATATCGCCCGAAGTGCGCAGCCCGCCGTCGGCAACGACCGGAACGCCCTGTTTCGCCGCGACATCGACGCTGTCGAGGATTGCGGTAAGCTGCGGCACGCCGACGCCCGCGACGACCCGCGTGGTGCAGATCGACCCCGGCCCGATACCGACCTTGATGCCGTCGGCACCGCGGTCGATCAGCGCGCGCGTCGCATCGCCCGTCGCCACATTGCCCGCCATCACCTGCACGCGGTTCGACAATTTCTTGATCCGCTCGACGGTCTCGCCGACCATCTTGCTGTGGCCGTGCGCGGTATCGACGACAATCAGGTCGCACTCGGCGTCGAGCAGCGCCTCGGCGCGTTCGATGCCCGTGTCGCCCGTGTTCGTCGCCGCCGCGACGCGCAGGCGCGCGCTCGCATCCTTGGTCGCGTCGGGGAAATTGACCGCCTTTTCCATGTCCTTGACGGTGATAAGGCCGATACAATGATAATCGTCGTCGACGACGAGCAGCTTCTCGATGCGCCGCTGGTGAAGCAGCTTGCGCGCCTCGTCCTGTCCGACGCCCGGGCGTACCGTCGCCAGATTGTCGGCGGTCATCAACTCGCGCACCGGCTGGCCCGGATTGTCGGCAAAGCGGACGTCGCGGTGGGTCAATATGCCGACCAGCTTGCCGCCCGGTTCGACGACCGGGATGCCCGAAATCTTGTGTTGGTCCATCAGCGCGGTTGCATAGGACAGCGGCGCGTCGGGTGTAATCGTGATCGGGTTTACGATCATCCCGCTTTCAAAGCGCTTCACCTGCCGCACCGCCGCCGCCTGCTCCTCGACCGTCATGTTGCGGTGGAGCACGCCGAGGCCGCCGATCTGCGCCATCAGGATCGCCATGTCGGCCTCGGTCACCGTGTCCATTGCCGACGACAGGATCGGGATATTCAGGCTGATCTCGCTCGTCAGCCGGGTGGACAGGTTGGCGTCCGACGGCAGCATGTCCGACGGGCCGGGCACCAGCAACACGTCGTCGAATGTCAGACCGGTCGAGATTTCCATAGGGGCCACTTTCTGGTGCGGGCGGCGCCTGTCCCGGATGCGGCGGAACGGCACACGCGATTCGTTCGGTGGCGGCCCATGTAACCAGTCGCGGCCATGCGCGCCAGTGGGGCATGATTCTTTATTTTACGCGCTGCCTGGGCAGGAGTACGACCTTGCGTCGCAGCTCGGATGTAACCGGTTGCATAGTTCAGCGGCGGCGGTTACATCGTCGTCATAACAATTGTCCGGGAAGAGGATTTTCCATGAACGAGCCCCATCAGGCATCGGCGCCCGCAACGGGCCGCTCGACCGCCGTCGCGGCTTTTGCCGCTGTTACCGTGCTCTTCTTTGCCTGGGGCTTCATCACCTCGTTGATCGACCCGCTGGTCGCCGCGGTCAAAGGCATTTTCACGCTCAGCGATGCCGAGGCGCAGCTGTCGGCATCGGCCTTTTTCATCGCCTATGGCCTGATGTCCTTTCCCGCAGCGGCGCTGATCGCGCGTTTTCATTCGGTCCCGTCGATCCTCACCGCGCTGGTAACGATGGTCGCGGGCTGCCTCGTCATGCTCGCGGCGGCCAATCTTGCGGTCTATCCGCTCGTCCTCGCGGGGCTCTTCATGCTCGCGAGCGGCATCACCATCCTCCAGGTCGCCGCCAACCCGCTCGCCGCGGCGCTCGGCGATCCCGCGCGCAGCCATTTCCGCCTGACCTTCAGCCAGACTTTCAATTCGTTCGGCACCTTCCTCGGCCCGCTGATCGGCGCGCACCTCTTCCTCGAAGGGGTCGAGGTCAAGGACGGCGTCGCGATCAGCGACGCGGTGCGCGACCAGGCGCTTGCGGGCATCGATTCGGCCTATTTCTGGATCTGCGGCCTCATCATCGCGCTCATCCTTTTCTTCTGGGTTGCCCGTCGGATCGTCAACGAAGCCGTGCCCCCTGCCCCCGTGGCCGCGCGCGCCGGCATGGGCGAACTGATCCGCGAGGCGCTGTCGTCGCGTTGGGCGCTGCTCGGCGCGCTCGCCATCTTCCTTTATGTCGGCGCCGAGGTCGCGATCGGCACGCAGATGGCGCTGTTCCTCAACAGCGATACAGTCTGGGGCCAGTCCGATGCAGCTTTCGGCGTGCCGCTGCTCGGCTTTGCGATGGGCAGCGACGGCGTCGCGGGCGTGTCGCTGCAGGAAGCGGGCAAGGCCGTCGCCTTTTACTGGGGCGGCGCGATGGTCGGTCGCGCGATCGGGTCGGTGCTGCTCGCGCGCGTCTCGGCCGCGAAACTTCTCGTCGTCTTCACCGCCGCGGCCGTCCTGATGTGCCTCTATGTCGTGCTCGTCGGCGGTGTCGGCGCGGGCTTCGTCGCGCTGGGCATCGGCCTGTTCAACTCGATCATGTTCCCCGTGATCTTCACCCTCACGCTCGAACGCTCGACCGCTCGCGCCGAGGCGACGTCAGGGCTGCTCTGCACCGCGATCGTCGGCGGCGCGGCCATCCCCTTCCTCGTCGGCAATCTCTCCGACGCGCTCGGCTATGCGACGGCCTTCATCCTCCCGGCCCTCTGCTATGCGGTGCTGTGCGGATTCGCCCTCGCGGCGGGCCGCGCGCGCGTGCAGGGTGCGGCGGCCGCGATCACGGTCCATTGACCGCGAGCCGCCGGGCGGCGTGAGAGGGGGAAGCTGAAATGGCCGGACTGTCGATCCGCGATGCGCGCAAGAGCTTCGGCGACACCGAAGTCCTGAAGGGCGTCTCCATCGACGTCGCCGACGGCGAGTTTGCGGTGATCGTCGGCCCTTCGGGCTGCGGCAAATCGACGCTGCTGCGCGCCGTTGCTGGGCTCGAGGACATCGACGGAGGCAGCATCTCCATCGGCGAGCGCGACGTCACCGCCCTCGCCCCGTCCGAACGCGGGATCGCGATGGTCTTCCAATCCTATGCGCTCTACCCGCACCTCACCGTGCGCGAAAATATGGCGTTCGCGCTCCGCATCGCAAAGACCGACAAGCGCGCGATCGACGAAGCGGTGCGCCGCGCCGCCGCGATCCTCAACATCGAAGAATTGCTCGACCGCAAGCCCGCCGCGCTTTCGGGCGGACAGCGCCAGCGCGTTGCCATCGGCCGCGCCATCGTCCGCGCACCGCAACTCTTCCTGTTCGACGAGCCGCTGTCGAACCTCGACGCCGACCTGCGCGTGCGGATGCGATACGAGTTCGCCGAGTTGCACCGCGCGCTCGGTACGACGACGCTCTATGTCACGCACGACCAGGTCGAGGCGATGACGCTCGCCGACCGCATCATCGTGCTGCGCGACGGCCGGATCGAGCAGGTCGGCCCGCCGCGCCAGCTTTACGAGCGGCCTGCCAATCTCTTCGTCGCGCAATTCCTTGGTTCGCCGCGGATGAACATCCTCGCCGCCACCGCGACCGGCGACGGCGCGGCGACGCTCGCCGACGGCCAGCGCATCGCGCTCCCCACGCTCGCCGCACCGCCTGCTGCCGGAACGCCGCTCTCGGTCGGCATCCGGCCCGAGGACATCGACGTTGGCGAGGCGCCCGACGCGCTCGCTTTCACCATCGCATTCGTCGAGCGCCTCGGCGGCCTCGCTACCGTCCATCTGCGCCGCGACGGGCTCGAACCGCTCGCATGCCAGCTCCGCGACGACGGCAATCTCGCCGAAGGTCAGGCCCTCATGGCCCGGCTTCCCGCCGACCGCCTCCACCTCTTTGATGTGCAAGGCAATTCCTGTGTGCGAGGGCGCGCGGAATGACCTTGCCACACCCCCCTGTAACCGGTTACCATGAGCGACTTTTCGCGCCCGGACCCCATTCGAAAACGGGAGTCGCAATCGCGGTCCGGCGCCGATCGGGGAAGAGGGGGCCGTCGTCATGGCAACGTTAAGGGATGTCGCGCGCGAAGCGGGCGTATCTGTCGCGACCGCATCGCGCGCAATCAACGGCTTGGGCAATGTCACGGCGCCGACCCGCGCCGCGGTGATGGCGGCGGTCAAGAAGCTCAATTTCGTTCCCCACAGCGGCGCGCGCAGCCTGACACGGCGCAAGACCGACACCGTCGGCGTCATTCTGCCCGACCTGTTCGGCGAATTCTTCTCCGAAATCATCCGCGGCATCGACCTTGTCGCGCATGAATCGGGGATGCACCTGTTGCTCGGCAACATGCACGGCAGCGCGCACGAAACCGCCGCGGCGATTGCATCGATGCGCGGCCGCGTCGACGGGCTGCTCGTGATGCCGCCCGAACTCAAGCCCGAAACGCTCGCCGGCCATCTCGACCCCGCACTGCCGACCGTTTTGCTCAACTATGAGGCGAGCTCGCTCGACATTCCCTATGTCGCCGTCGACAATTACCGCGGCGCCTATGCGATGACCGAGGCGCTGCTCGCACAGGGCGCGCGCCACGTCGTCCATATCGCCGGTCCCAAGCACAATCGCGACGCACGCGACCGCCAGCGCGGTTTCGTCGACGCGATGGCAAGGATCGCCGGCGAGCGCAGTCCGGTGATCCTGCCCGGCGACTTTTCCGAAGAGGCCGGGATGGAGGCGGCGCGCCTGCTCGCGCAGGGGCAGATGCCCGTCGACGCCGTCTTTGCCGCGAACGACCTGATGGCGGTCGGCTGCATCATGCAGCTCGGCGAAACGGGCAAAAAGGTGCCCGCCGACATCCTCGTCGCGGGCTTCGACGACATCCCGCTCGCCCGCCATGTCAGCCCGACGCTCACGACGATGCAGGTGCATATCGACCAGCTCGGCTCGACGGGCATGATGATGCTTCTCCGCATGCTGCGCGGCGAGACGCTCGGTGCGTCGAGTTCGACGGTGCTGACTCCGGCGTTGATCACACGCGGCACGACAGCGCGCCTCGCGTCGGCGCTGGCCGGGAGCGCGGTTCAGCCATGATTGTCTCCGCGCCCTCGCTCCCATGCAGGTGACGCGGCGCCAGATGACGGGCGCGCTCGCGGCGCTGCCTCTGACGGGCGCGCTCGCCGGCTGCGGCGCGCGCGGCGACGACGCGCTCACCGTCTGGGCGATGGGAAATGAAGCGGCGAGCCTTCCCGATCTGGTCGCCGCGCTCGACTGGCCGGCGGGCGCCCCGCCGATCCGCGTCCAGGCGCTGCCGTGGAGCGCCGCGCATGCCAAGCTGCTCACCGGCTTTGCGGGCGGCTCGCTTCCCGCTGTCGGCCAGGTCGGCAACAGCTGGATCGCCGAGATGGCGGCAATCGGCGCCATCGCCACCGTTCCCGCCGCCGCCGAACCGCTGCTCGCCGACCAGTTCGCCGCCGTGGTCGACACCAACCGCATCGACGGACAGGCGTGGGCGATCCCCTGGTATGTCGACACGCGGCTGCAATTCTATCGCAAGGACATGTTCGCCCGCGCCGGCCATGCCGCGCCGCCGCTCGAATGGGACGCGTGGAAGCGGGCGTTGCACGACGTCAAGCGCGTCGCGGGCGACGGCAATTATGCGCTGCTGCTCCCGCTCAACGAATTCGAGCAATTGCTCACCATCGCGCTGTCATCGGGCGCGCGGCTGCTCCGCGACGAAGGCACGCGCGGCGCCTTTTCCGACCCCGAGTTCAAGGCGGCGCTCGCCTTCTACAAATCGCTGTTCGACGAGGGACTCGCGCCCGTCGTCACCGCGGCGCAGGTATCGAACATCTGGAATGAGTTCGCGCGCGGCTGGTTCAGCATTTTCACCTCGGGCCCGTGGACGATCGGCGATCTGCGCAGCCGCCTTGCGCCCGCGATGCAGGACAAATGGGCGACCGCCCCCAACCCCGGCCCCGACGGCATCGGATCGGCGGCGCCGGGCGGGTCCAGCCTCGTCGTCTTCGCCGGGAACGGCAACAGTTCGATGGCATGGGATCTTGTCGGGCGGCTTCTTGCCCCCGAAACGCAGCTGCGCTTCCACCGGCTCACCGGCAACCTTCCGGCGCGCCGCTCGGTGTGGCAGCAAGCAGGTCTCGCGCGCGATCCGATCGTCGCGCCTTTTGCCGCGCAGCTCGACCGCGCGACCGCCGTGCCCAAGGTTCCCGAATGGGAACGTATCGTCACCGAGATGCAGGTCGTCGCCGAACGCATGGTGCGCGGCCAGTTCAGCGTCGATCAGGCGGCGCGCGAGATCGACGCGCGCGCCGACCGGCTGCTCGAAAAGCGGCGCTGGATGCTGGACAAGGCGCGCGCGGCATGAGGGTCGCGGGAACCGCTCGCGAGGCGCGCGCGGGGCGCATGATGAGCGCGCCCGCGCTCGCCGCGATCGCGCTTTTCTTTTTCCTGCCGGCGGCGGCGTCGCTCGTGCTCAGCTTCACCGATTTCGACATTTACGCGCTCGCCGACATTTCGAACCTGCGCTTCGTCGGCTTGCAGAATTACGAGCGGCTCGTCGAAAATCCGCTTTTCTGGAAAGCGATGACGAACAGCCTGCTCTTCGTCGTCGTCGGCACCCCTTTCGTTGTCGCGCTGTCGCTGCTGGCGGCGATCCTCGTCAATTCGCACTGGCTGAAATGGCGTCCCCTTTGGCGCGTCGCGCTGTTCGCGCCCTATGTCACGACGCTCGTCGCGACCGCGGTCGTATGGCGATACCTGCTCCACACGCGATACGGGCTCGTCAATTACCTGCTGTCCTTGTTCGGCGTCGGGCCGATCGACTGGCTCGGCAGCCCGACCGCATCGCTCCCCGCGATCCTGCTGTTCGTCGGGTGGAAAACCTTCGGCTACAGCATGATCATCTTCCTCGCCGCGCTGCAGACGGTGCCGCGCGAGCTTGACGAGGCGGCACGGCTCGACGGCGCGGGATGGTTCATGCGGCTGCGCCACGTCACCCTTCCCGCCATTGCGCCAACGGTGCTGCTCGTATCGGTGCTGACCGTCGCGGCGATGTTCCAGCTTTTCGCCGAACCCTATGTGATCACGCAGGGCGGGCCTGCCCAGTCGACCGTCACCGTCCTCTATTTCATGTATGAAGAGGGCTTCAAATGGTGGAACCTCGGCTCCGGCGCCGCGGTCGCCTTCATCCTCTTTCTCTGCATCCTCGCAGTGACCTTCGTCCAGCTCCACTTCGCCAAGCGCGGAGGGGCTATATGAACGTGCGCCGCACCGCCGTCACGCTGGCCGCCGCGCTCGTCGCGCTGCTGACGATCGCGCCCTTGCTGTGGATGCTGTCGGTCAGTTTCATGGCACGCGGAGAGGCGGCGCAGTTTCCTCCGCCCCTGCTCCCTGCGGCGCCCGGCCTCGACAATTACCGGATGCTCTTCGACAGCTTCGGCGTCGGCCGTTTCCTCGCGAACAGCCTGCTCGTCTCGACGCTCGCGACGCTGCTCGCGCTGCTTTTCACCATCCCTGCGGGCTATGCCTTTGCAAAGCTGCGCTTCCGCGGGCGCGACGCGATCTTCCGCCTGCTCGTCGCGGCGCTTGTCGTGCCGGGACAGATCGGGATGCTGCCGCTCTTTCTCGAACTCAAGGCGATCGGGCTCGTCAACAGCTATGCCGGCGCGCTCATTCCGTGGCTCGCGGGGATATTCGGCATTTTCCTCGTCCGCCAATATTGCCTGTCGATCCCCGACGAAATGCTCGAAGCCGCGCGTATCGACGGCGCGAGCGAGGCGCAGATACTGCGCCGCATCGTCCTGCCGATCCTCACGCCGATCGTCATCACGCTCGCGCTGTTCGTCTTTCTCGGCAGCTGGAACGACTTCATGTGGCCGCTGATCATCCTGTCGGACCAGGATCTCTACACGCTCCCTGTCGCGCTCGCCGCGATGAGCCGCGAGCATGTGCAGGACAATGAATTGATGATGGCGGGTTCGGTCGTCACGACCCTGCCTGTGCTCATCCTCTTCCTCGCGCTCCAGCGCTTCTACCTCAGCGGCCTCCTGACCGGGAGTGTCAAAGGATGATTATGACCCGACCAACTTCCCTTTTCCGAACGCCCCTCGCTCTCGTCCTCGGTGTGCTGGCGCTGGCGGCGGCGTCGCCTGCAATCGCGCAGCCGGCCGCCGACGGCCAGCATCCCCAGCCCGCGATTGCAGAGGGCAATTATCCCTATCAGCTCTTTCTCCCGCGCGGCTATTCGGCGGACAAGGCGGCGAAATGGCCGCTGCTGATTTTCCTCCACGGCTCGGGCGAGCGCGGCGACGATGTCGCCAAGGTCAAGGTTCACGGCCCGCCCAAGATCGCCGACCGCAATCCCGATTTTCCCTTCGTCACCGTTTCGCCGCTGCTCGGCGCCGATCAGGATTGGGATGTCGCCAGGCTCGATGCGCTGCTCGACCATGTGACGAAGACGCTGCGCATCGACCGCGGCCGCATCTATCTGACCGGCCTCAGCCGCGGCGGTCACGCAAGCTGGCGCTGGGCGATGGCCGATCCCGGCCGTTTCGCTGCGGTCGCGCCGGTCGCGGGCTATGGCGACACATCGACTGCCTGCGCGCTCAAGGACAAGCCCGTGTGGGCCTTCCACGGCGACCGCGACGACGTGGTGAAGCCCGAAGGCAGCTTCGCGATGCAGCGCGCAATCCGTGCGTGCGGCGGGCTGACCGCTCGCCTGACCATCTACCCCGACCTCGGCCACAATGCGTGGGACCCCGCCTATGACGATCCCTCGCTCTACCTGTGGCTCCTCTCGCACCGTCTTCTGCAGACCAAGGACAAAAAATGACTTCTTCTCCTTTCCCCGACAATTTCCTCTGGGGCGCCGCGACCGCGGCCTATCAGATCGAAGGATCGCCCCTCGCCGACGGCGCTGGCGCGAGCATCTGGCAACGTTTCAGCCACGATCCGCGCCTGATGGCCTCGCCCGGCGATACGGGCGACGTCGCGTGCGATCATTATAATCGCATGGAATCCGACGTCGCGCTGATGAAGGAACTGGGGCTTCAGGCCTATCGCTTCAGCGTCAATTGGGGCCGCGTGCTGCCCGAGGGCGTCGGACGCGTGAACGACCCGGGGCTCGATTTCTACAAGCGCCTCGTCGATGCGCTGCTCGAACAGGGCATCGAGCCGCTGTTGACGCTCCACCATTGGGATCTTCCCGTCGCGCTCGACGATCGCGGCGGCTGGCTCAACCGCGACAGCGCCGACTGGTTCGCCGAATATGCCGCCACCATGTACCGCGCGCTCGACGGGCGCGTGAAGAAATGGGTGACGCTCAACGAACCCTGGGTCATCACCGACGGCGGCTATCTCCACGGCGCACTCGCGCCGGGGCACCGCAACATGTTCGAGGCGCCGATCGCCAGCCACAATCTGATGCGCGCCCACGGCGCCGCGGTTGCCGCCTACCGGGCCGAGGGCGCGCACGAAATCGGGCTCGTCGTCAACATCGAACCCAAATATCCGGCAAGCGACAGCGCCGAGGATCGCGCCGCGACCGCACGCGCCGAAGCCTATATGAACCGCCAATATCTCGATCCGGCGCTCAAGGGGCGTTATCCGAAGGAAATGGCTGAAATCTTCGGCGAAGCCTGGCCCGAATGGCCGGCCGACGATTTCAAGCTGATCTGTCAGCCGGTCGATTTCATCGGGATCAACTATTACACGCGCAACGTCGTGCGCCACGATCCGAACCAGTGGCCGCTGCGTGCCTCGCCGGTCAAACAGGTGGCGACGCACACGACGACCGACTGGGAAGTCCATCCTCCCGCGCTCACCGACATGCTCGTCTGGTTCCGCGACATTTACGGCAACATACCGCTCTACATCACCGAAAATGGCGCCGCCTTCTATGACCCGCCGGTCGCGGGGCCCGACGGCATCGACGATCCGCTGCGCGCCGACTATCTGCGCACGCACATCGCCGCGATCGGCGAGGCGATCCGCCGTGGCGTCGATGTGCGCGGCTATATGGCGTGGTCGCTCATGGACAATCTCGAATGGTCGCTCGGCTATTCGAAGCGTTTCGGTATCGTCCATGTCGATTATGAAACGCAGGTCCGCACGCCAAAGCGCAGCGCGCGCTTCTACAGCGAGGTGATCGCGAGCAACGGCGCGAACCTCGGCTGATGCGCTGGCTCGCTTTCCTGCTGGCGGCATTGCTCGCGCTGCCCGCGGTGGCGAAGGAGCGCGCCGAGCGCTTCAGCGCGATGACCTTCAACATCCGTCTCGACATTGCGTCCGATGGCGACAACGCGTGGGTCCACCGGCGCCATGCCGTCACCGCGCTCGTCGCCTATCACGCCCCCGATTTTGTCGGGATGCAGGAAGTGCTGCCGGGGCAGAAGCGCGAGGTCGAGGCCGATCTTCCCGCCTATGCCTGGGTCGGCGTCGCGCGCGACGATGGCCACGACAAGGGCGAATATTCGCCGCTCGGCTTTCGGCGCGACCGCTATGCGCTGCGCGCATCGGGGACCTTCTGGCTTTCGCCGACCCCCGATGTTCCCGGCAAGGCCTGGGACGCCGCCTACCCGCGCATCGCAACCTGGGCGCGCCTCGAAAGCCGGCGGACAAGGCGGCAGTTTCTTGTCGTGAACACCCATTTCGATCATGTCGGTGCGGTCGCCAAACTCGAAAGCGCGCGGCAGCTCGTGCAGTGGATCGACAATTTCCGCCGCGACGGCGACGCGGTTGTCCTGCTCGGCGACTTCAACAGCCCGACCGGCAGCCCGCCCTATACTGCGCTCATCGCAGGCGCCACGCTCCGCGACACCCTCCCCCTCAGCCGCACCCCCCACTACGGCCCACGCGGCACCTTCACCAACTTCCAGATCACCCGCCTCACCGACCATCCCATCGACCATATTTTCGTCGGTGGCGGCATCGAAGTGCTCCGCCACGCGACGCTCACCGACCAGACCGGCGGCAAGCTGCCATCCGACCATTACCCCGTGCTCGCCGACCTGTGCATCGGCAAGGATTGCTGAGATGAAACGCTTTCTCGCCCCCGCAATCGCGACAGCGCTCGCCGCCTGCACCGCCGCGCCGCCCACCAGCCTGCCGCGCCCGCCCGCCGAAACGCGCACCGCGACCGAGCTGTCGGCCGCCTGGCAGTTCCGTTTCGACAACGCGCTAACCCCCGACGCTGCGTTCGCCCTGCCCGACACTGCGTGGGAAGCCGTCCAGCTCCCCCACACATGGAACCGCCTCGGCGAATATCGCATCGGGAGGACCGAGGCGACCGACAATCGCCAAGGGCTCGGCTGGTACCGGCTCAACATCGACGGCGCGGCGCTTCCCGCCGGAAAGCGCCATGTTATCGAGTTCGACGCGGTGGGCAACATCGCCGACTTCTGGGTCAATGGCCGCCATGCCGGACGTCACGCGGGCGCCTTTTCGCGCTTCCGCCTCGACCTCACCGACCTGCTCGATCCGAGCGGCGTCAACACGCTCGTTCTGCGGGCCGACAATAATGCGCCAAAGCCGGGCAGCAGCACCGAGCATGTCAATCCGCTCAACGGCGACTTCTTCATCCACGGCGGCATCTATCGCCCGGCGCGCCTGCTTCATGTCGCACCGAGCCATTTCGCGCTCGACGATTATGGCGGCCCCGGCGTCTATGCGACCCCCCGCTTCGCTGCCGATGGCAGCGCCACACTGTCGGTCCGCGCACGTCTGGCGGGAACGACGTCGGCGCAGAGCCTCGTCACCATTCTCCGCAACGCCGACGGCGCCACGGTTGCCGAAGCGACGACCCCGCTCTCCGCCGGACAGACGGAAGCGCAGCAAACGCTATCCGTCGCGGCGCCCCGCCGCTGGAACGGCCGCCCCGATCCCTATCTCTACCGCCTCGAAGCGCAACTCGTCGAACGCAGCGGCGCTGTCGACAGCGTGACTGTCCCCGTCGGCTTTCGCGAGTTCCGCATCGATCCCGACAAGGGCTTCTTTCTGAACGGCCGCCACGTCGCGCTCCACGGCGTATCACGCCATCAGGATTATCTCGGCAAGGGCTGGGCACTCGATCCCGAGGATCATGAGCGCGACATGGAGTTGATCGCCGAAATGGGCGCGAACACCGTGCGTTTCGCGCACTATCAGCACGCGCCGCTGTGGTTCGAACTCGCCGATAGGTACGGGATGACCGTTTGGGCCGAGCTGCCGTTCGTCAATGCCGTCGCCTTCACCGACGCCCCGGCTTCGCCCGAACTCGTGGCCAATGCGCGGCAGCAGATGCTCGAGCTGATACGCCAGAATTACAACCATCCCTCGGTCATCACCTGGGGTATCGGGAACGAGGTCGACATCGACCTCGCTTTCAACCGCCTCGGTCCCAAGGCCGACGCGCGCCCGCTGCTGCGCGAACTCAACGCGCTGACCCACGCCGAAGACCCGACGCGCCCGACGGTTATCGCCGATTGCTGCGAGGCGACGCCGGGCGATAAGGCGCCCTATCTGCCGCCGCTCACCGGGGAAGCCGACCTGATGGGCTATAACCGCTATTTCGGCTGGTATTACGGTAGACCAGCCGACCTTGGACCGCATCTCGACGCCCTCCACGCGCGTTATCCGCGCGTCCCGCTGTCAGTCAGCGAATATGGCGCGGGCGGCGCCACCTCGCAGCATGTCGAAAGCCCTGAAACGTTCAAGATCAAGACCGCGGGCCGTCCGCACCCCGAAGAGTTTGAATCCTGGATTCACGAGCAAAGCTGGCCGCAACTACGCGACCGCCCCTATTTGTGGGCGAACTGGATCTGGAACATGTTCGATTTTTCGTCGAAAATTCGGCAGGAGGGCGACGCGACCGACATCAACGACAAGGGCCTCGTGACCTTCGATCGCAAGGTAAAGAAGGACGTCTTCTTCTATTACAAAGCCCAATGGTCGCCGGAGCCGGTCGTCCACATCACAAGCCGCCGCTGGACCGAGCGCACCGAGCCGAAGACGAAGATCAAGGTCTATAGCAATGCCGACCGCGTCACGCTGACGCTCAACGGCGCGCCGCTCGGCGAGGTTCCGTGCGTCGACCGCATTTGCACGCTCGAAGGCGTCACGCTTGCATCCGGTAGCAATGTCGCGACCGCCAGCGCGACCTTTATAGACGGCAAGGTCGAGGACCGCGTCGAATGGACGCTGACCGCCGCCCCCTGAAAAGAACCGCCCGCGTCAGGCAGCGACGCGGGCGGCAGGAGGAGAGTGACAAATTTTGCGGACTATTTGGCGTCGTCGAGCCATCCGCCGGTGAAGCCGATGCGCTTCAACCCGCGCTGGATATGCGGGTTCTTGCGCATCACTTTCCACACGAGACCGCTGCGATGGTTTTCCATCATCGCGAGGATCGGTCCCTGGTCGATGCCGATGTAATCGCCCGCGACCCATCCCTTTTGCACGTCGACCTCGCCAGAGCGCGAGGGGAATTCAGTGAAGGTGAAGCTGGGATTGATCGCGTCCTTGAACCCATAGCGGGTATAGAGCCGCGCGCCATATTTGGAACGCATGGCCATCAGAGCGGGTATCGTCACTTCGGGCGCGAAGGGGATCGACCCGCCCGCCGCGGTGGGAACAATCGTCCCGTCGTCAACGACGCGATGCTCGCTCACGCCGCGCGCCATATAGCCGTTGAAGCTGCGCGGCGTTCCGTTGACGCTGAACTGGTCCTCGGAATAGCCGGGCCCGTCCGACGCGGTCCAGCCCCAGATATCGGCGCTATAGTCCTTCCACTTGTTGGGATTGTCGGCGCCATAAGCGCGCTGCGACAGCGTCGCGCGGCGGCTGTTCTCGAAATAGTCGATGCCCTTCTTGCGCATGAACCCGTCGCGAATGCCGCGGAAATCGACCCAGACATGGCTGTACTGATGCCCGAACAGCGGTTCGAACTGCAGATGTTCGTAGCCGTAATAGGGGCCCCAATCCTTTTCGAGATTGGCCGCCCATCCCTTGTCCCACGCATCCGTGTCGACGGGGTGCGTCGGCGACCCGAGCGCGAGAATATAGACGAGCATCCCTTCGTTATAGCCGACCCAGTCGTGCGTGCCGAAGTCGCCGCCCTCGCCCCGCTCGGGATACCAGCCCATCGCAATCGACTTGGGACCGCCGCCGTTGCGCGAGGCGATGCTGCTGTTACCGCGCTGGACGAAGGTCCAGTCGACGCGGCCGTAAATTTTCTCGGCCAGGTCGCGGATCTCGGTCTCGACCGGCGTGGCGCGGTCGAAATAGCTTTGCGCAAAAAGCACGCCGCCGAGGAGCAGCGATGTATCGACCGTCGACAGCTCGGTCTTGCCGCGCCGCGTCCCGTCTTCGCTGTTGAGGAAATGATAGAAAAAGCCCTTGTGGCCGGTCACGCCGGAAACGGCGGGCCCCTGCGGAGCTTGCCAGTAAAAGCGCAGGCAGTCGCGCGTGCGCGCTGCGGCTTCGTCGCGGCTGACGTAACCACGCTCGGCGCCGATGCCATAGGCGGTGAGCGCAAAGCCGGTCGCCGCGATGCTCGAAAAGGGATTGCTCGGCCAGCGATCGGGCGCGAGGCAGCGCTGGGTGTCGGTCGTATCCCAGAAATAGCGGAAGGTGCGTTCGGTCAATTCTTCCGAAAAAGCCGCCTCGCTGATCGGTGGGAGCGTGTCCGACGCTGTATCGGGCAAAACCGCTGGCGGCGGCGTGGTTGAACAGGCTGCAGTAAGCGCCAGAAGGGGCAAGGCGAACGACCCGAGCCGAGAGACCATCTGTAACTCCAAAAGAAAAGGCGCCGGTCACGGGAGGAATGTGACCGGCGCCGATGTTAGATCGGTTAGAACGAGAAGCCGACCGAGAATTTGAACGTCCGCGGCGGGTAACCGCCTGTACCGAAATTCGAGATATCGCCGAAAGATCCGTTGACGTCGTTGGGATTATTGTCGTTCGCGTTGCCGTTGTAATTCACGTAATTCTTCTCGTTGAGCACGTTGAACACGTCGACGCGGAGGCGAATGCGCGAATCCTGGCTCAGGAACGGCAGGCCCACATATTTGGTCAACGCGAGGTCTAGCTGACGGATCGCCCAGATGTCGCCGACGATGAACGGCTTTTTGTTATTGCCGAACGTCCCGACGATCCGGCGCTCGCCGGTGACAGGGTCGTTGGTGAAGCCCTTCAGATAGGGCGGCGACGCAAGCGTGAGTTTGCTCGACAGGGTGAAGCCCAATGGAAGATCGACCGCGCCCGCCGTTACGAAACGGTGGCGGGAAACGCCCGACGAACGGAGCACCGGATAATCTTCGATCGACGGAAAATCGAGCGAGAAGGTTTCGCCGAACGCGCGATTTTCTTCGGCCTCGGTGAAGGTATAGGTCGCCGTGATGTTCCACGGCGAGCTTTGCGTATAGCGCTTCACCAGCTTGATATAGGCCGAGTCGGCGCTTGTCTCGATTCCGTTCGTACCGATGATGATGCTTCCGCGTCCCGGAGGCGCATTGCCGAACGGCGAACTCTGCGGCGTCGGTGCCGGCGCAAAGAAGCTGCCGTCGGGACGACGGTTGCCGAGGAGCCACGCAAAGCCATCATGGCTTTCGATGTGCGTATAGCCGATTTCCGCGTTGAGGAGGCCGAACTGACGGCGCAGGCCGAGGCTGAACTGGTCCGAATAGGGGACCTTCAGATCATTATCGATGAAGCGAAGTTCGGCACCGCCTTGCGAACCGACCGACGCCACCAGCTGCTGGCGGCCAGCCTCGGTCAAATAAATCGGATCCCAGGGTACGCAAGTCGGCGACGGTGTGCAGTTGTTGCGCGTATCGCCCGGCACCTGGAAGCGGAAGGTGCGCGTCGTAAACCCGCCGACGCTCGTTTCCTGCTGGATGAAGTCGAACTGGTTGCGGTCGTACGAGCGTCCGAAACCGCCGAACAGAACGAACTGGCTTTCGGGATCGATTTCATAAGTGAAGCCGATACGCGGCTGGAAGGCGCCCGTGAAGGTCTTGCGTTCGCTGCCAGTCGATATGAAGTCGTTGATGTCATAATCGGCGTTGACGAGGTTAGGATAATTGGCCGCCGAAACAGCGGCCAACGCCTGCGCCGAATGTACGAAATTCACGAATGCGGGCGTGCGGTCATAGTCCCAACGCAAGCCCACGTTCAGCGTAAGCCGATCGGTCACTTCCCAATCGTCCTGGACATAGAGGCCGAGCTGGAAGTTTTTCGATTTGACCACCGGGTTGCCGCCGAGGCCTGAATCGAAACCGAACTGAACCTGATAGGGGATCGTGTCGTTCCACGTCGCCCCATTGTACATCGTGTTATAGGTGAACACCGGATTGAAGAGGTTGAGCTGCAGCGAATTGAGCTTGACCCACTTCGCCTTCACGCCCGCCTTGATCGTGTGGCGCTCGGTCCCGGTCCAGGTGAAATCATTCTGGAACGAAAAACCTTTTTGCCCCTTGTCCTGATAGTTGGAGCCGCCGCCGGTCTGGAAAATCTGGCCGCCCGTGGCGTCCTGGTAGCGGAACGCATTCTCGAACGTACGCGGCGTCGGCGCCCAGCTAACATTCTCATAGGTCAGCTTGAGGTCGTTGATCCAATTGTCTGCCGTATGCTCCCAGCGCAACAGGCCGCGATATTCGGTAACATTCTGATCGATGGTTGTCGAACGAAGGTTCGAGCCCGAGTTGATGCCGTCGCCGGTTTCGCGGCGATATTTGAGCGACGCCTGGAACAGGTCCGACGAATTGGGCGTGAAGTCGAGCTTGCCGAAGATCAGATCTTCGTTGAAGCGCTTGCTGAAACCGCCAAATTCACCCGCAAATGCGGCGGGGATATTCGCGACATTGTTTGCACTTCCCGGCTGGATGTCGAGCGGCTGGTCAATCCGCTTGCCTTCGTAGGCGCCAAAGAAGAACAGCTTGTCCTCGATGATCGGCCCGCCCAGCGAGACGCCGAACTGCATGTCGCGCATCGGCGTCTTCGGCACATCGATTTCTGTAGGCACATTGGGTGAACCGCTGAATTTCTCGTCGGGACGCCGCGAACGAAGATGCTCGTCAGCATACTCGAAGAAAGCGTCGCCGTGGAATTCATTGGTACCCGAACGGGTTACGGCAGTGACCGCTACCGAACTCACCTGATCGAACTCTGCCTTATAGTTTGACGTGAGCACGCGATATTCGCCGATGGCCGACTGCGGGAAAGGGTTGCCGACGCTCGAATCCTGGCCGGTGATGCCGTTCTTGAGGACGTAATCCTTCTGCCCGACGCCATCGATAAAGATGTTTGTGGTGCGGCTGTCCTGCGCGCCGCCCTGCAGACGCGATTGCCCGGCCGCATTGGTCACGAACTGGACGCCCGGCGCCAGATCCGCGAACGCCAGGAAGTTGCGGTTCGACTGCGGCAGCGTCTCGATCTCGCGCTGCGTGATATTGAGACCGACTTCGCCGCCTTCCATCGTGCGGATGCGGCTGCCGGTCACGATGATCGCATTGTCATCACCGGTCGCAATTTCGGGCGCCGACAAATCGAAATCGAGCACCGCATCCTGCGCGACCAGCAAGGTGAATTCGTCGGTACGGCGAACACCGCCCGGCGTCGTCAGTTCAAGACGATACGTCCCCGGCGGCAGCGAGGCAAAGGTATAGGCGCCACCAGCCGTGACTGTCGAGGTACGCGACAGTCCGGTATTCACATTGACAGCCGTGACCTGCGTCACGCCACCTTCGGCAGCGACGGTACCACGAAGCGATGCGTTGACCTGCTGCGCAAAGGCCGGCGCCGAAAATCCGACGGCGAGCGCACCAGCGGCGCTGCTCCACGCCAATGCGGCGGCGAGCGCACGAGCGCGCGACGGGCGCGCAGAATGAACCTGACTCTGACGAAATGACTTCACGGCATCCTCCCTTACGGTGTCCCCGGACCCCCGCCTTCGCCTTTCGAACCCGCGCGGCTTTTGAACCGTCGCGGCGACGAATCGCAGGAAATCCCGTTGCTGCTTTTTTGATTTGTAACCGGTTTCATGATGACTGTATAGGGGGAAGTGCAATCGACGGACGATATTTGTCCGTCGCGCCAAAAGTCGCCATTTTCTGCGGCCCAAGGCACAAAGGCATTGTAATAGATCTGTTTGGGAAGGACGAATCATGTCGCCGATTTCGCGCAACCTCACCCGTTTGACGCTGGTGTCGCTGCTGGTCGCAGCACCGCTGGTGCCGACGCCCGCACTCGCCAAGTTCGCACCCAACGCGACTGCTGGCGAACTGGTGGACTCGACTGCCTGGACGCGCGCTGACCCCAAGATGGATCGCTTTGTCGCCAACCTCATGGCGAAGATGACGCTCGACGAGAAGATCGGCCAGTTGACCCTGCTCACCAGCAACTGGGAGTCAACCGGCCCAACGATGCGCGATTCTTATAAGGAGGACATTCGAAAGGGCCGCGTCGGCGCGATCTTTAACGCCTATACCGCCAAATATACGACCGAGTTGCAGCGCCTCGCGGTCGAAGAAACGCGCCTCAAAATCCCGCTGCTCTTCGGTTATGACGTGATCCACGGCCATCGCACCATCTTCCCGATCTCGCTCGGCGAAGCGGCGAGCTGGGACCTTCAGGCCATTGAAAAAGCAGCGCGAATTTCGGCGCTCGAAGCATCGGCAGAGGGCATTCACTGGACCTTCGCGCCGATGGTCGACATTGCGCGCGACCCGCGTTGGGGCCGCATTTCCGAAGGGTCGGGCGAAGACGTCTATCTCGGCAGCCTGATCGCCAAGGCGCGCGTGCGCGGTTATCAGGGCAGCGACCTGTCGCGCCCCGACACGATCCTTGCGACCGCCAAGCATTTCGCCGCCTATGGCGCTGCGCAGGCGGGCCGCGACTATCACACCGTCGACATCAGCGAACGCACGCTGCGCGACGTCTATCTGCCGCCGTTCAAGGCTGCGGTCGATGCCGGAGCGGCGACGTTCATGACCTCGTTCAACGAGGTCGACGGCGTCCCCGCCTCGGGCAGCCGCTACCTCCTCACCGACGTGCTGCGTCATAAATGGGGGTTCAAGGGTTTTGTCGTAACCGATTACACGTCGATCAACGAAATGGTCCCGCACGGCTATTCGGCCGACCTCAAACAGGCGGGCGAGCAGGCAATCAATGCCGGGGTCGATATGGACATGCAGGGCGCGGTCTATATGGAAAACCTTGCCAAATCGGTCGCCGATGGCAAGGTCGACGTCGCACGCATCGACGCCGCGGTGAAGGCAATTCTCGAGATGAAATATCGCCTCGGTCTGTTCGACGATCCCTATCGCTACGCCGATGAGGCGCGCGAGAAGGCGACGCTCTACAAGCCCGAATTCCTAGAGGCTGCGCGCGACGTTGCGCGCCGGTCGATGGTGCTGCTCAAGAACAAGGACAATACCCTTCCCCTCGCCGCTTCGGCCAAGTCGATTGCAGTCATCGGGCCGCTCGGAAACAGCAAAGAGGACATGATCGGAAGCTGGGCCGCCGGCGGCGATCGCCGCACACGCCCGGTAACGGTCCTCGAAGGATTGCAGGCGCGTGCGCCAAAGGGCGTCAGCGTCGCCTATACCAAAGGCGCGGGTTATAATTTTGACGATGCGGGCAAGGCCGAGGGCTTCGCCGAAGCCCTTGCTCTCGCGGAGAAATCCGACGTCATCATCGCCGCAATGGGCGAGCATTGGAACATGACCGGCGAAGCAGCAAGCCGCACCTCGCTCGACCTTCCCGGCAACCAGCAGGCGCTGCTCGAAGAGCTCAAGAAGGTCGGCAAGCCGATCGTCCTCGTGTTGATGAGCGGCCGTCCGAACAGCATCGGCTGGGCCGAGGAGAATGTCGATGCGATCCTGCACGCTTGGTATCCGGGAACACAAGGCGGTCACGCCATCGCCGATGTGCTGTTCGGCGATTACAACCCATCGGGCAAATTGCCCGTCACCTTTCCGCGCAATGTCGGGCAGGTGCCGATCCATTACGACATGAAGAACACAGGCCGACCGATCGAACTCGGCGCGCCGGGCGCGAAATATGTCTCGCGCTATCTCAACACGCCGAACAGCCCGCTCTATCCATTCGGCTATGGCCTCAGCTACACAAGCTTCACCTATTCGCCGGTGACGCTCAGCAAAGCGAGCATCCGTCCGGGCGAACCGCTGACGGCGACCGTGACCGTGACGAACAGCGGCAAGCGCGACGGCGAAGAAGTCGTGCAGCTTTATGTCCGCGATCTCGTCGGGTCAGTGACGCGTCCGGTAAAAGAACTGAAGGGCTTTCAGAAGGTCATGCTCAGGAAGGGCGAAAAGCGTACGCTGCGATTCACGCTGACCGACGCCGACCTTGCCTTCACACGGCAGGACATGAGTTGGGGCAGCGAACCCGGCAAATACAAGCTGTGGATCGGCCCCTCGTCGGCCGAGGGGTCGGAGACCGAGTTCGAGCTGACGCAGTAAGGAGATTGTCCGTGCGATACCATCTCTCGATCGCCGCGCTCGCCGTCCCGCTGATGCTGGCGGGCGCGGCGCAGGCGAAGGACCAGAAGGGCACGACCCCGCAGCGTCCGAACATCGTCTACATCATGTCGGACGATCACGCTTATCAGGCGATCTCCGCCTATAGATCGGAGGTGTCGAAGCTCGCGCCCACGCCCAATATCGACCGCATCGCCCGCAATGGCGCGATCTTCACCAACAGTTTCGTCGGCAACTCGCTCTGCGGGCCTAGCCGCGCGACGCTGCTGACCGGCCGGCAAAGCAACGCCCACGGCTTCAAGCAGAATGGCAACAAGTTCGACAACAGCATCTGGGTGTGGCCACGCGCGCTGTCGCAGGCGGGCTATGCCACCGCGCTGTTCGGCAAGTGGCACCTCAACTATTCGCCCGAAGGCATCGGCTTCGACGATTGGAAGGTGCTCGACGACCAGGGGGAATATTATAACCCCGACATCATCACGCCCAAGGGGCGGAGCATCGTCGAAGGCTATGCGACCGACCTGACGACGCAATACAGCCTCGAATGGCTCAAGAGCGGGCGCGACAAGTCGAAGCCCTTTGCGATCCTGATCCACCACAAGGCGCCGCACCGCAATTTCATGCCCGCGCTGCGTCATCTGCAGAAATATCAGGGCGTGACATTTCCCGTCCCGACCAATTATTTCGACGATTACGCCGGACGTCCGGCGGCGGCGGCGCAGGAAATGAATATCTACCGCGACATGTATGAGGGGCACGACCTCAAGATGACGGTTGCGGAGGGCACCGCGCAATTGCGCTACAATCGCTGGCCGGGCGGCTTCGACCGCATGACCCATGCGCAGCAGGCCGAATGGGACCGGCTGATGCAAGCCCACAACGACCGGATGAACGCAGCGAAGCTGACGGAACGCGAATTGGCGGTCTGGAAATACCAGCGCTACATGCAGCAATATCTGGGCACCATCGCCTCGGTCGACGAAGGCGTCGGCGCGGTGCTCGATTATCTGGAGGAAAGCGGCCTCGATAAGAATACGGTTGTCGTCTACACCTCCGACCAGGGCTTTTACCTTGGCGAGCATGGTTGGTTCGACAAGCGCTTCATCTATGAAGAATCGATGCGCACGCCCTTCCTGATCCAATATCCGGGGCATATCCGCCCCGGCACGCGGGTCGCTGCACCGATCCAGAATGTCGACTATGCCCCGACCTTCCTCGAGCTTGCCGGCGTCAAAGGTCCCGACACGCTGCAGGGCCGCTCGCTCCGCGCACTGTTTGCCGGACGCACCCCCGCCGACTGGCGCAAAGACGTCTATTATCACTATTATGAATATCCCGGCTTTCACGCGGTGCGGGCGCATTATGGCGTGCGAAGCGACCGCTACAAGCTCGTCCGCTTTTACAGCAAGGACATCAACAATTGGGAATTCTATGACCTGAAGACCGATCCGTCGGAGATGCACAACCGGATCGACGATTCGAAACTGCAGCGACAGATCGCGCAAATGAAAAAGCGCCTCGTCGCACTCCGCCGCCAATATGGCGACAACGACGGCCCGGCTGTTGACGCGCCGCTGAACTAACGCTCTACGCCGCCGGGCAGCCGGAGCTGTTCGGCGGCAACGCGCTGCAAGACCGCGGTCACGCGCGGATCGAGGCCAATTTCGTGCGCCGCCTTGTCGCCTGCGCCCAAGGTGCGCGGATCGACGCCGGTTACGCGCCCGAAGACGACGAGCGCCTCCAGGTAAGATCCTGCGGCGCTCGCGTGATATTGGTCGTAACTCCACAGATCGACCTGCCCGAAGCTGGTCCCGTCATAGGGATTGGGATCGGCGATCCCCGCCGCCATCGCGCGGTTCCACGCCGCGCCCACCGGGATGACGCCGTCGATGGCATCCGATGCGGCGTCGATCCTGTCCAGCGCCCGCTGTACATCCTCTGCCATGCTGGCGACCGGTCGGCCGTACCAATGGCCGGCGGGCGTATAGATCTGGTCGGCGCGCGACCAGGTTGCCATCAGATAGATGGCGGCACCGGGGTTGGCCTTCTCGATATGGCGCGCGAGTTCGGGAGCGGTTTTGGCCGTGATTTCGGCATTGCCCGGTCGCTGAGGGTCGAGCGTGCTATATTCCTGCAGCACCGCCACGTCCCACCGACCCGCCATCAACGGCAGCCGCTCGCGGATATGGTCCGCCAGGGTAGCGCCGCCGCGCGTCACATGGACGACGCGCCAAATCTGCCCCGTCTGCTCGGCGAAACGTGCGAACAGCGCGGGAATGCCGCCGACATCGGCCTCGACGCGTCCCTCGACCGATTGCGGGCGATAGCGCAGCACCGCCGAATTGGCGCCTTGGGTAAAGCTGTTGCCGACGAACAGGATTGATCGCGCCTCTTCGGCGAAGGCGGGCAGCGACAGACCGGAAAGGGTGAGCGCGAGCAACGCCGCGCGGACCGAAGCAATGGACATATGCGCGACCTGCCAGCCGCGCGCCACGACGTCAATTCACTGCGCGCGAACCGTCGCCAGCTCGATCCGCGCCTGCCGGAACACCTCAACGCTGCCCCACAGCGCGAGCACCGCCATGATTGCTGCGACGACCAGATCGGGCCAGCCCTGCCCCGTCCCGAACACGCCGAGCGCGGCAGCAAGCACCGCCAGATTGCCGATCGCGTCGTTGCGCGAACATATCCACACCGACCGCATATTGGCGTCGCCGGTGCGATAGCGGAACAGCAGGAGCGCAACGACGACATTTGCCGCCAGCGCCAGCGCACCGACGATCCCCATCGTTTCGGCATGCGGCGCGCTTCCGTTCACGAACGCCCAGGCGGTCGAACCGATCACCCACAGGCCGAAGGCAAGCATCGTCGCCGCCTTGACCAGCGCGGCGCGCGCGCGCCACGCCAGCGCCATGCCTGCTACACCCAGGCTGATCGCATAATTGGCCGCATCGCCAAGGAAATCGAGCGCGTCGGCCTGAAGCGCGCGCGAATCCGCCGCCACACCCGCCGCAATTTCCACGCCGAACATCATCGCATTGACGATCAGCGCGATCCACAGGATGCGCCGCCAGCGCGGATCGTTGAGTGCGGTGGTCCCGCTCTTGCTGGCGCAACATTGATCGGCCATCGCCGAAGCCTCCTTGGTGTTTCGAGTCGGCCACCTATATGCACCCTGTAGCAACTACAGGGTCAAGCCATGAAAATCGGCGAGCTATCGCGTGCCACCGGCACCAATGTCGAAACGATCCGCTATTATGAGCGCATCGGTCTGCTTCCCGAGCCCGCGAGGTCGGCGGCCAATTATCGCAGCTATGGTCCCGACCATCGTGCGCGGCTCGTCTTTGTGCGCCACTCGCGCGAGCTTGGCTTCACCATCGAGGAAATCCGCTCGCTCCTCGACCTGTCCGATGACCCGACGCGCGACTGCACCGAGGCCGACCGCATCGCGAGCGCGCATCTGGCGCAGGTAGAAGACAAGATCGCCCAGCTTTCGCTGCTCCGCGACGAACTGAAGCGCATCGTCGGCCGCTGCCGCGGCGGACTGGCGGGCGATTGTCGCGTCATCGAGGCGCTCGCCGACCATTCGCAATGCGAAAGCCAGCATTGAACGATCGGCGCCCCGCCGGGGTCAACTCGTAACGATGATCTTGCCGATCGTCTTGCCATCCTCGAGCGCCTGATGGGCCGCTGCAATGTCGCTGAGCGGGTAGCGCGCGCCGATCGCATGCGTCAGCCGCCCTGCCACGAGTTCCTCGTTGATCGCAGCGGCCGCCGCCGCGTGTGCAGCCTTGTCCATCACATAGACCAGCACGAACCGGATCGTCGCATCGAGCATGACGAGCGACCAGAAGGGCAGAAGGGGTTCGGGGACCGCATCGGACGAATAGGCGGCGACCGCGCCGCGCGGCGCCAGCAGCGCCGTGATCATGTCGAGGTTGGCGCCGAAGGCCACCTCCACAAAGCGGTCGACGCCGCGCTCGGTCCCAGTGAACGCGCGAACGCGCTCGATCAGATCGTCCCCGGAGCGATAGACGACCAGGTCGGCCCCCGCAGCCAGCGCGGATTGTTCCTGCTCGGCTCGGCGGACGCTCGCAATCACGCGCGCCCCACCCGATTTGGCGAACTGGATGGCATAACGTCCCACGGCGCCCGCGCCGCCCGAAACGAACACGGTCTTGCCGGTGACCGGGCCATCGGCGAACACGCAGCGATGCGCGGTCATCGCCGGAACGCCCAGGCACGCGCCTTCCTCGAACGAGACCCCATCGGGCAGCGCGACGACCTTGACGGCAGGGAGAGCCACATATTCGGCGGCGGCGCCAAACGGACGGCCAAGCTGCGCTTCGTAGAACCAGACGCGGCGCCCTACCCATTCAGCAAGCTCGGCCGACCCGGCTCCCACCACTTCTCCGGCACCGTCCTGGTGCGGAATAATGCACGGGTAGGGCATGGAGGTGCGGCCGCGCGCGCCGCTGCGGCCCTTGGTGTCTGACGGGTTCACCCCCGACGCGCGGACGCGGATCAACAATTCGCCATCCTTTGGCACCGGCATCGGCTGCTCGCCGACCACCAGCACGTCGGCTGCGGTCCCGGTCCGTTCGTACCATGCCGCCATCATCGTCTCTTCCGCCATAATCTCTTTCCTGTCGCTCGCGGGGTCTGCCGCGAGGGGCTCAAGCCCGTTGCCGAAGAAGGCATAGGCTGGTAGAAAGAATTGCGTAAGTACGCACAATTTGGGCCTATACTATCATGAACGTAACTATTGCGGAAAATGGAGCGAAACCACCCGTACTCACGGGCCGGAAACGTGCGCAAAAGACGGGATGCGCCGTGGAGGCAACGCTGTCGGTGATCGGCGGCGTGTGGAAACCGGTGATTCTCTTTCACCTGCTCGACGGGAAATTGCGCTTCAATGCGATCTGCAGGCTGACCCCCAATGCGACGCAGCGCATGATCACGTTGCAGCTGCGCGAACTCGAAGCCGATGGCATCATTGCGCGGACCGTCTATCCCGAGGTGCCGCCGCGGGTGGAATATGAACTCACCGCTCTCGGACGCTCGCTGGAACCGGTGCTGTTGAGCATGCGCGCGTGGGGGGCGAGCTTCCAGAACGGGTATGGCGAATGAGTCGGACGCTGCGATTGTGAACCCCCTCCCTCTGCGTGCGTTTGACGCACGGTCCCAGCGGGAGTGAGTGATGACCAACGCGCAAAGTCTTGAATCGCTGGCCGCACGGCTGCTTCAGACCGCAAAGGACCGCGAATGGCGCATCGCAACCGCCGAAAGCTGCACGGGCGGGCTTGTCGCGTCGCTGCTCACCGACATTGAGGGGCTCGGCCATGTGTTCGAGCGTGGTTTCGTGACCTATAGCGACGAGGCCAAGACCGACATGCTCGGGATTGAGCAGCAGCTGATCGACGAACGCGGCGCGGTGTCGGCCAAAGTGGCCGAAGCGATGGCGCGCGGGGCGCAGCAGCGCTCGCGTGCGGAACTCGCTCTGGCCATAACGGGTTTCGCCGGGCCTGCGGGGCCAGGTGACGAGGAGGGACTGGTCTATGTCGCCGCCCGCTGCGGCGCGCGGATGGAAATTGGCGAACATCACTGGGGAACGATCGGCCGCGACGCGGTGCGCGCAAGATCGGCGCGCGCGGCGATGCGGCTGCTGCTCGATCTTGTGGAACACGATGGGAAATAGGTGGGACGATTCTGTTGCCCGGCTCGTCCCCAGCCGCTGGTATCCGATTCTGTTGCCCGGTTCGGTCCGAACCGCGTTCTATTTGTCTAACCTTAGGCCGTGAGGCTTATCGGTTAGGCAGCAAGAGCGAGTGCTTCGTTATCGTTAGCACTTATAGGTTTGAGCCTTTAACGGGTTACTCAGCCCGGAAGAAAACATCGCCTTTGAACACACGTCGATCCTGGTTCGGCCCCGTCAGAAGCCCGCTCGCCATGCGGCAGCGCGGGTTTGTGGTGGAGCCGCCGGGTACTGCCCCCGGGTCCGCTGTGTCTATTCCACGACACCATTTATCCTCATAGCCGACCTAAGCCGGCACCGACCAATATAGGAAAGCCGCCGGCGCTTGGAAAGGGCGCGGGCGGCTTCATCACACAAATATCTGATATTAATTTATTTTTTTCGCAATTCGTCGCGAATCTCGGTCAGCAGGTCGACCTCACTCGGTCCCGCCGGCGCGGGCGCTTCTTCTTCCTGCCTGCGCATCACCCGGTTCACCCAGCGCACGAGCAGAAAAATGATGAACGCGAGGATCAGGAAGTTGATCACCGCGGTGATAAAAGCGCCATAGCCGACCATCGCCACGCCCGCCTCTTTCAGCGCGGCATAGTCGTCCGCCGCTACGCCATCGGGCACGCTGCCGAGCAGGATGAATTTGCTCGAGAAATCGACCCCGCCGAATATTGCGCCGACGGCCGGCATGATGACATCCTCGGTCAGCGAGGTGGTGATGGTCGCAAAGGCGCCGCCGATGATGACACCGACCGCAAGGTCCATGACATTGCCCTTGGCAATGAATTCCTTGAATTCCGACAACATGTTGGCATTCCCCTTTTCCATGTTTCGCAGCGTTGAGCGTGGCGCGGCGATTGCACAAAGGCAAGCGGCTTCCTATTATCTGTATTGTTGCGGCAAAACGCCGCCGGAGGGAGATTTACGACCATGACCATTCGTTCCGCCCGCTGGCTGATCCTGCCCGCCGCCGCGATGAGCCTGTCGGCCTGCGGCATCAACAGCGTGCCAACCAAGGAAGAAGCCGCGAAGGCGAAGTGGGCGAATGTCGAGGCCGCCTATCAGCGGCGCGCCGACCTGATCACCAATCTTGTCGAAACCGCCAAGGGTGCGGCGCAGATCGAGCAATCAACACTGGAAGGCGTCATCCAGGCGCGCGCATCGGCAACGCAGGTCAAGCTCAGCACCAACGACCTCGAAGATCCGGCGAAGGTGCAGGCGTTCCAACAGGCGCAGGGCAATGTGTCGAGTGCGCTCGGCCGCCTGCTCGTCACAGTCGAGCGTTATCCCGACCTCAAGAGCCAGCAACGCTTCGCCGATCTGATGACGCAGCTCGAAGGCACCGAGAACCGGATCAATATCTCGATCCAGGACTATAATGCGGCCGTTCAGGATTATAACACCACGATCCGCACCTTCCCCGACATCATCGGCGCCAAGATCGTTCACGGCGCCGACCCGATGACGCCTTACAAGGCCGTGAATCCGAACGCCGAACAGGCCCCCAAGGTCGATTTCGGAAGCTAGGGCAACAGGATATGCCCCATTTTACGTTCGCCCTGAGCTTGTCGAAGGGCCGTTCCGAGCCTCCAAGCGAGAAGAGCGAAGAACGGTGCTTCGACAGGCTCAGCGCGAGCGGCATTTTTCGGAGTAAAATCTGGCAACTCCTGTCGGGGATTGTCACATTTGGCGTTATTGTCTCGGCTCCCGCCACTGCCCAGACCTTTCCCCAACGCGCGACCGAACCCGTGGTGGATCAGGCGGATATCATCCCGGCTGACAAGGAAGCCGCCCTCAACGCCCAGCTCACGCAATTGTTCGAAACGACCGGTCGCCAGCTCGTCGTCGCCACGGTCAACGACCTCGAGGGCCATGATGTCGCCGACTATGGCTATCGGCTCGGCCGCGAATGGGGGATCGGCGATGCCGAGAAAGACGACGGCGTCGTCTTTCTGATCGCGCCGAACGAGCGGCGTATGCACATCGCGGTTGGCTATGGGCTCGAACCGGTCCTGACCGACGCGCTGTCGGGGCGCATCATTCGTGACGTCGTGACGCCACGCTTCAAGGCCGACGATTATCCTGGCGGAATTCAGGCGGGGGTCGACGCAATCGCCGAGCAGATCCAGCTTCCGCCCGAGGAGGCCGCGGCGCGCATCGCCGAGGTTGAGGCGCAGGAACGCGACCGCGCCGACGACGGCAATATCGGCGGGCTGTTCTTCGTTGCCTTCATCGTCATATTTTTCTTCATCCTGCCTATGGTGGGCGCCTTTGGGCGACGCGGCAGGCGGCATCGCCGGAATCGCCCGTGGGGCGGCGCGCCCATCATCATCTGGGGCAGCGACTGGGGCAGCGGTGGCGGTTCGTCATGGGGCGGTGGCGGATCGAGCTGGGGCGGCGGTGGCGGCGGCTTCGGTGGATTTTCGGGCGGTGGCGGGAGCTTCGGCGGCGGCGGCGCGTCGGGCGGCTGGTAGGAGGGCGAGCCAATGGCACTCAGAAAAATCAGCCACGTCAGCGAGGCCGACCACCGTATTGTTACCGACGCGGTCGCCGACGCCGAGCGCGGCACTGACGGCGAGATCGTCACGATCATTGCCGCGCAGTCGGACGGTTATGACGATGTGGCGCTCGTCTGGGCAAGCGTCGGCGCCTTTGTTGCCATGTCGCTCGTGGCGTTGTTTCCGGCTTGTTATCAGGGATTGTACCAGACGCTGACCGGAGGCTGGGGCGCCGAGCCGACCGCAAACCAGTGGCTCGGCATCGTGCTGGCCTTTGGCGCGCTCAAATGGATCGGCATCTGGATCATACTGCTGTGGCGGCCGCTGCGCCTTGCGCTCACGCCGCACGCGATCAAGGCGGGGCGCGCCCGCGCGCGCGCGATCGACCTGTTCAAGGTCGGGACCGAGGCGAAGACCGTCGGGCGCACGGGCGTCGTGCTCTACGTCAGCCTGAAGGAGCATCGCGCCGACATTGTCGCCGACGAAGCGATTGCGGCCAAGGTCGCGCCCGAGGTGTGGGGAGAGGCCATGGCCGCGCTGATCGAGCGTATCCGCGCCGGCCAGCCGGGCGAAGGCATGGCCGAAGCGGTCAGGCAGATGGGCGTCGTCCTCGCTGAACATTTTCCCAAGAGCGACAACAACCCCAACGAGCTTTGCGACCGGCTGATCGAGATTTGACCCAATGACCCGCCCTGCCCCCGGCACCCCCGTCGAGGCGCGGTGGGAGGGCCGCTTCATCACCGTCAGGCAGCAGGGCAATTGGGAGTATGTGGCACGCGCGCGCGGCATCCATGCGGCGGTCATCCTTGCCATCGACGATGCGGACGACGGGCGCCACGTCCTGCTCGTCGAACAATATCGCGTCCCGCTCGGCCGATATTGCCTCGAACTGCCCGCCGGGCTCGTTGGCGACGATACCGCAGGCGAGGCGCCCGAGACCGCAGCTGCGCGCGAGTTGGAAGAGGAGACCGGCTACCGCGCCGCCGAATGGCAGACCGTCGGCGAATTCTATTCCTCGCCCGGCATGGTGAGCGAGAGTTTCACGTTGCTTGTCGCGCGCGGCCTCACGAGGGTTGGCGAAGGCGGCGGAGTCGATAGCGAGGATATCATCGTCCACCGAGTCCCTCTGAGCGGCATCGCCGACTTTGTCGCGGCAAAACGCGCCGAAGGCTGCGGCATCGACGTGCGCGTCGCGATGTTGCTTGCGGGAGGGTTACTGGCTTGATGACTCTCTTCGACCGAAGGTCGTGCCTTATTTGATCGTCATCCCCGCGAATAAGCAGATGACTGCTTTCACCTCAAACCGCCGTTGGCAGCGACGTGATGGCCTACCGTCCGCCGAAACGCCAGCGCAGCAGCGGTCGTGCCAGCAGAAGACCTGCGAGAAATCCACCGACATGCGCCCAGATCGCCACCGCGCCGAATCCACTGCTGCCTGCAAAGCCCAGCAGCAATTGCAGCCCGATCCACGCCGCAGCGAGCCACAATGCGCGCACCCAATGGCTGGGAATCGGCCCTATCGCGGGCGCCTGGCTGCGGCTGAACAGCAGTGCGAACACCGCGATCAGCGCAGAGATTGCGCCGCTTGCACCAATCATCGGCACCGCCGAAGCGGGCTCCGACAACCATTGCGCTGCCGCACCCGCATAGGCGCCGACGAGGATCAGCACAGCCATCGCCTTGCTCCCCAGCGGCGCCTCGAGCTGGCGGCCGACGAACAGCAATACGACCATATTGAAGACGAGATGCAGCACCCCGCCGTGCAGGAAGGCCGATGTGAGCGGCGTCAACGCAAAGGGTACCATCGTCCCCGGCGGCAGGATCAGTTCGCTGCCCGACCGCGCGGGAACGAATCCCGCGCGGACGATGGCCTCGATCTGCAGGCCGGTAATCGACAGCAGGATGAACAGCACCGTGCAGGCGAGCGCATAGCCCGTGACCAGCGGCGTATCCTGCGGCCTCATCCCGCGCGGCCGATCAGAGGAATTCGATCTTGGTCACCAGATAATATTTGTCGCCCGACGGGACCGTAACTTCGATCTCGTCGTCGACGCGGCGGCCGATCAGCGCGCGGCCGAGCGGCGAATTATAGCTGATCTTGCCAACTTTGGCGTCGGCCTCGGCCTGTCCGACGATCTGGTATTTGACCGGCTTGTCGTCTTCGTCCGACAGGGTGACGGTCGCTCCGAACACGATGCGGTCGCCCGATAGCGTCGAGGGATCGATGACCTGCGCGCGCGACAGCTTGTCCTCGAGGTCGCCGATCGTGGCTTCGACCTGACCCTGGCGCTCCTTCGCGGCATGATATTCGGCATTTTCCGAAAGATCGCCGTGCGCGCGCGCTTCTTCGATCGCGTCGACGATCAGCGGTCGCTCGGCTTTGAGGGCGGCGAGTTGCGCGCTCAGTTTCTCATAGCCTTCCGCCAGCATCGGCACCTTTTCAACGCTTGCCATTATCATCTCGTCCTTCGTCAAATATCCCGTCCCGGCGGCGAAGCGCCGGGCGGCTGAGCCGCTGTATCCGTCGATGTCGGGGGGTGAAGCGGTTCCTCAATAATAGTCTTGAAGCGGCTTTACTTCAAGAGAGCGTGCACGCAGCGCCCCGATCGCCTCGGTCGCCGCATGGCTTGCCGCGGCGGTCGTGTAATAGGCGATGTCGGCGCCGAGCGCCGAAGCGCGGATCGACTGCGAATCCTGCAAGCTCTGCCACCCCTCGGTGGTGTTGAAGATCAGCTGCACATCGCCATCCTTGATGCGGTCGACAATGTGCGGCCGCCCTTCGGCAACCTTGTTCACCCGCTCGACGGCGACCCCCTGTTCGGCAAGATAATCGGCGGTGCCGCCGGTCGCGATCACCTGCCACCCCCATTCGGCGAGCTGGCGGACGGGCGCGACGATGCGCGGCTTGTCGCTGTCCTTCACCGACACGAACAGGCGTCCCTCGGTCGGCAGGCGGTCGCCCGCGCCGAGCTGTGCCTTGGCGAAGGCGGTATTGAAATCGCTATCGATTCCCATGACTTCGCCGGTGGACTTCATCTCGGGCGACAAGACGGGATCGGTGCCAGGGAAGCGCGCGAAGGGGAAGACCGCCTCCTTGACCGCGACGTGGTCGATATCGCGATTGATCTTTGGCAGGTCGGCGAGCTTTTCGCCCGCCATCACGCGCGCCGCGATCTTGGCGATCGGCGAACCTACCGCCTTTGCGACGAACGGCACGGTGCGGCTCGCGCGCGGGTTGACCTCGATCAGGAAGACTTCGTCGTCCTTGATCGCGAACTGGATGTTCATCAGCCCGCGCACCTCGAGCGCGCGTGCGAGCAATTCGGTCTGGCGCTCGATTTCGGCAATGATCGTGGGCGACAGGCTATACGGCGGGATCGAGCAGGCGCTGTCGCCCGAATGGACCCCGGCTTCCTCGATATGCTGGAGCACGCCCGCGACCACGACATCGGTCCCGTCACAGATCGCGTCGACGTCGACCTCGATCGCGTCGCGCAGATATTGGTCGATCAGGACGGGAGAGTCCCCCGACACCTGCACTGCCGTCTCGATATAATTTTCGAGCTGCGCCTGGTCGTCAACGATCTCCATTGCGCGCCCGCCAAGGACATAGCTGGGACGGGTCAGCACCGGATATCCGATCCGCGACGCGACCGCGACCGCCTCTTCGCGGCTGCGTGCGATGCCGTTGTCGGGCTGCTTGAGGCCGAGCTTGTGGACGAGCGCGGCGAACCGCTCGCGGTCTTCGGCGAGGTCGATCGCGTCGGGCGAGGTGCCGAGGATCGGGATGCCCGCGTCCGACAGCGCCTGCGCAAGCTTCAATGGCGTCTGGCCGCCGAACTGGACGATCACGCCCGCCAGCGTCCCCTTCGACATTTCGACGTGCAGGATTTCGAGCACATCCTCTGCCGTCAGCGGCTCGAAATAGAGGCGGTCCGACGTGTCATAGTCGGTCGATACCGTTTCGGGGTTGCAGTTGACCATGATCGTCTCGAACCCGGCGTCCTCGAGCGCGAAACAGGCGTGGCAGCAACAATAGTCGAACTCGATCCCCTGCCCGATACGGTTCGGTCCGCCGCCGAGGATGACGACCTTCTTGCGCTCGCTGGGGCTCGCCTCGCACTCGGGCTCGCCAAAGGTCGGCGCTTCATAGGTCGAGTAAAGATAGGGCGTCTGCGCCGCAAATTCGGCGGCGCAGGTGTCGATCGTCTTGAACACCGGCCGCACGCCGAGCTTGTGACGCAGCGCGCGCACTTCCTTTTCAGTGACGCCGCCCGTCATCGCCTTGACCGCCTCGTGGATCAGCCCGGTGCCGCGCGCAGTCGAGCGGCGCGTGCCCGGCTGGAGGTTCGCCGACTGGAGCGCCAGATAGGCAAGGCGCTTGTCCGAAAAGCCCATCGCCTTCAGCTTCCGCAGTCCCGCGGCATCGCGCGGCAGGCCGTTGCGGCACACGTCGCTCTCGGCCGCGACGATTTCCTCGATCCGCTGCAGGAACCACATGTCATAGCCTGCGACGCGGTTGATCTCCTCAAGCGGCAGCCCCTCGCGGATCGCCTGCGCGGCGATGAGCAGCCGGTCGGGGGTGCGGCGCGCCAGTTCGTTACGAAGCTGCTCGTGGCTCGCGCCCTTCAGCCGGTCGACGAAATTGAAGCCCGACAGGCCGGTCTCCAGCCCGCGCAGCGCCTTCTGCATCGATTCATGAATGGTGCGACCGATGGCCATCACCTCGCCCACCGACTTCATCGCGGTCGACAGCAACGGTTCCGACCCCTTGAACTTTTCAAAGGCAAAACGCGGGATCTTGGTGACGACATAGTCGATCGTCGGCTCGAACGACGCCGGGGTGACGCCGGTGATGTCGTTCATGATCTCGTCGAGCGTATAGCCGACGGCAAGCTTCGCCGCGACCTTGGCGATGGGGAAACCGGTCGCCTTCGACGCGAGCGCCGACGAACGCGACACGCGCGGGTTCATCTCGATCACAATCAGGCGGCCGTCCTTGGGATTGACCGCGAACTGGACGTTCGACCCGCCGGTTTCGACGCCAATTTCACGCAGCACCGCGATGCTCGCGTTGCGCATGATCTGATATTCCTTGTCGGTCAGCGTCAGCGCGGGGGCGACGGTGATGCTGTCGCCGGTATGCACGCCCATCGGATCGACATTTTCGATCGAACAGATGATGATGCAATTGTCCTTGCGGTCGCGCACCACCTCCATCTCATATTCTTTCCAGCCGAGGAGCGATTCCTCGATCAGGACTTCGGTGGTCGGCGACGCGATCAGGCCGCCGCGGACGATATGTTCGAACTCCTCGCGGTTATACGCGATGCCGCCGCCGGTGCCGCCCATGGTAAAGCTGGGGCGGATGATCGACGGCAGGCCGGTGCGTTCGAGCACCGCGAACGCCTCGTCGAGCGTATGCGCAATGCCCGAGCGCGCGCTTTCGAGGCCGATCTTGTCCATCGCGTCGCGGAACTTGATCCGGTCTTCGGCCTTGTCGATCGCCTCGGCATCGGCGCCGATCATCTCGACGCCATATTTTTCCAGCGTCCCGTCGTTGAACAAGGCGAGCGCGGTGTTGAGCGCGGTTTGCCCGCCCATCGTCGGCAGCACGGCGTCGGGGCGTTCCTTTTCGATGATCTTGGCGACGATCTCGGGCGTGATCGGCTCGACATAGGTCGCGTCGGCGAGCTCGGGATCGGTCATGATCGTCGCCGGGTTGGAGTTGACGAGGACGATGCGATAGCCCTCCTCCTTGAGCGCCTTGATCGCCTGCGTCCCCGAATAGTCGAACTCGCACGCCTGACCGATAACGATCGGGCCGGCGCCGATGACGAGGATGGATTGGATGTCGGTTCTTTTGGGCATTATTTTTTTTCCGTTTGTGCCACGCAGCCCCAACCGTCGCACTCGACGCCGAAACTGTCTTCAATCTGCAAATAGGTCATCGTCAGGTCACGCATCGCATCATCGTCGGTCGTTTGCGTTCGGACCAAAAACAACCAAGGCTCGCCCTCCTCGTCGGCCTCGATGAACTCCTGCACGGTAAAGCCGAAATTCTCACACGCCGCTTGGAGCCGCCGGAGCGCGTCCATCGGACCGCGAAAGGAAACATCGACCTCGCGCGGGACGTCCGGCAGATCACCATTCTCGCGCAAATTGCGCAGAACATCGAGATCTGCTGCCCAAACCTCATCCCACTGATCAGGAGAAGGAATCTGCGAACTCACTTTAACCCACCAACAAACTTCTCGAACAGGTAAAAGCTGTCCTGCGGCCCCGGGCTCGCCTCGGGGTGATATTGCACGCTGAACGCGTTCTTGCCCGTAATCGCGATGCCGCAGTTCGATCCGTCGAACAGGCTCTTGTGCGTTTCGACCACGCCCGCGGGCAGCGTCGCGGCGTCGACCGCGAAGCCGTGGTTCATGCTCGTGATCTCGACCACGCCGTCCGCAAAATCGCCGCCGACGCGCTGCACCGGATGGTTCGCGCCGCGGTGGCCCTGATGCATCTTCACCGTCCTTGCCCCCGCCGCGAGCGCGAGCAGCTGGTGGCCCAGACAGATGCCGAAGATCGGGACGTTGCGTTCGAGCAGCCCCTTGATCACCGGCACCGCATAATCGCCCGTCGCCGCTGGATCGCCGGGGCCGTTCGACAGGAACACGCCCGCGGGCTCCAGCGCCAGCACTTCGTCGAGGGTCGCGGTCGCGGGCACCACGGTGACGCGCGCGCCAGCCTTCACGAGATTGCGGAAGATATTGTCCTTCGCGCCATAGTCGATCGCGACGACATGGGGGCGGACTTGAGCCGTCGCCCCATTTCCGTTCGTGTCGAGCGAAGTCGAGACACCGTGAGGTCGTGCGCCGTCGATGGGCATCTCGACTTCGCTCGATGCGAACGGGATTTGGTAACCCTTGCCGAGAGCCCAAACGCCGCCGGTCCATTCGCCGGTGTCGGTGCGGCTGACGCCTTTCGCCAGGTCCATGCCCTCCAGCCCGGCCCAGCCGCGCGCCATCGCCAACAGCTCGTCGATGTCGAACTTGCCCTCGGGGCTGTGCGCGATCACGCCGTTGGGCGCGCCCGCTTCGCGGATGCGGCGCGTCAGAGCGCGCGTGTCGATACCCGCAAGCCCGATTACGCCCTGTTCGGCCATCCAATCGGGCAGCGTCTGGAAGCTGCGGAAATTGCTGGGCGCCGTCGGCAGCTCGCGCGTGATGCAGCCAAGTGCGCCGTGCACGCCGCGTTCCATATCCTCGGGGTTCGCGCCGACATTGCCGATGTGCGGAAAGGTAAAGGTGATGATCTGCCCGGCATAGCTCGGGTCGGTCAGGATTTCCTGATAGCCGGTCATCGACGTGTTGAAGCAGATTTCGCCCACACCGGCACCCACAGCGCCATAACCCACGCCCCACAGGATCGTGCCATTGGCAAGGACAAGAACGCCGGTGGCGCCGGAAGGCTGGCTTTTGGGCGCGGCAGAGGGATTGGCTGGTGCCATTTAACATGCTCCGGTCGGGGGGCTAAACGGCCGACCAATTAGGCGGCAAAAAAGTGATTCACAAGCTATCGGATTTGGAATCTTGCCGCTAAAGGTGCTCCTTTCCGAAATGAGAAAAGCTGGGGACACGCAATGATTCGTGATGCTCTTAAGGCTGCGCAGGTCGCCGCAATGAAGGCCGGCGACAAGGCGCGGCTCGGCACCATCCGCCTGATGCTGGCCAAGATCAAGGACCGCGACATCGAGCTTCGCACCGGTACCGCACCCGCAGACGACGATGTGCTCGTCACCGACGTCCTTCAGAAAATGGTCAAGCAACGCCGCGAATCGATTGCGATGTACGAACAGGGCGGCCGCCAGGAACTCGCCGACATCGAGGCGGCGGAAGTTGTCGTGATCGAGGAATTCCTGCCCGCACAACTGAGCGAAGAAGAAGCGACCGCTGCGATCCGCGCCATCATCGCCGAACTGGGCGCAAGCGGCCTCAAGGACATGGGCCGCGTGATGGCGACGGTCAAGGAACGCCACGGCAGCGAACTCGACATGAGCAAGGCGAGTGGGTGGGTGAAGGGGGCGCTTTCCGCCTAAAGGGGACATGCCCTGCCCTAGCCCCCCGCCCGCAGGAGAGGGATTGGCTGGGCCGCGAGCGCATATTTCTCCCCTCCCGCTTGCGGGAGGGGTCGGGGGAGGGCCTGTTTGGACAAGGGCTACAAACGAGCGACCGCAAATTCCCGCGAGTTGAGACTCAACGCGACCGACGCCGAACGGAAGCTATGGGCACAGTTAAGCGCCCGTAAAGTCCGGGGTGTCCGCTTCAATCGCCAATTCCCGATCGGCCCGTTCATCTGCGACTTCGTATCGCGCAGCGCCAAACTTGTGATTGAAGTCGATGGCGGCCAGCACGCGCTTGATGTAGCCAGCGACAAAGCGCGCACTCCTATTTGCAAGCACGGGGATATCGAGTGATCCGGTTCTGGAACAATGATGTGCTAGAACGGATCGATGGGGTCGTGCGCGAGATCGAGCGCGTGCTAGCCACATGCCCTCCCCCGACTCCTCCCGCAAGCGGGAGGGGAGTACCGTGACCCTCACCCCCCAATGGCTGGACGAATTGCGCGCGCGCATCACCTTGTCGACCCTCATCGGCCGCACGGTGAAGATCACGCGCGCCGGTCGCGAGTATAAGGCGTGCTGCCCCTTCCATAACGAGAAGACGCCCAGCTTCACGATCAACGACGAAAAGGGCTTCTATCACTGCTTCGGCTGCGGCGCGCATGGCGATGCGATTCGCTGGATGACCGAGCAGCGGGGGCTCGGTTTCATGGACGCGGTAAAGGAGCTTGCCGCCGAGGCCGGGATGGACGTCCCCGCTCCCGACCCGCGCGCCGCGAAAAAGGCCGAGGCTCAAGCGAGCCTGCGCGATGTCGTGCAGGCCGCCGCCGACTGGTTCGCGCAGCAGCTCGAGAGCAGCAACGGCGCCCCGGCGCGCGATTATCTGGCGCGACGCGGCATTTCGGAGGCGACGCGCAAGGCGTTTGGCTTCGGCCTTGCCCCCGATAGCCGCAGCGCGCTGAAAGAGGCGCTCAAGAAATTTCCGACCGCGATGCTTGTCGAGGCGGGGATGCTGATCGCGGTCGATGACAAAGAGCCTTACGACCGCTTTCGCGGCCGCCTGATGATCCCGATCTGCGACGCGCGCGGGCGCGTGATCGCCTTTGGCGGCCGCATCCTCGGTGACGGCGAGCCCAAATATCTGAACTCGCCCGACACGCCGCTGTTCGACAAGGGGCGCACGCTCTTCAACCTCGACAAGGCAAGCCCCGTCACCCGCCGGACGAACCGCATCATCGTCGTCGAGGGCTATATGGACGTGGTCGCGCTTGCCGAAGCGGGGATCGACGACGCCGTCGCGCCCCTCGGCACCGCGCTCACCGAAAATCAGCTGGGGCTGCTTTGGCGGATGGTGCCCGTGCCGCTCCTCTGCTTCGACGGCGATGCGGCGGGTCAAAAGGCGGCGATGCGCGCCGCGACGCGTGCGCTGCCGCTGCTGCGCCCCGGTTTCAGCCTTGCCTTCGCGACGCTTCCCGCCGGGCAGGACCCCGACGATCTGGTACGCGCCAAGGGCGCCGACGCGTTCGAGGCGATCCTCGAGAGCGCGCAGCCGCTCGTCGAGCGACTATGGGCGCACGAGGTCGCCGCCGGACCGCTCGCGACGCCCGAGGAGCGCGCCGCGCTCAAATCGCGCCTGCTTGCTCACGCCGACGCGATCGAGGATACCGATGTGCGCCACCATTATCGCGAGGCGTTTCGCGAAAAGCTCGATGCGCTCTTCGCGCGTCGACGCCCCGACCGCGGGCCGCGCGTCCCCTGGGCGCCGCAGGGCGCGCGCGGCGGCGGCCGGCGCTTCGCCCCCGACCCACGGTTGCAACCTCCGGCCGAGGAAACGCGTTCGATCGGGCAGGCAGGAATCGCCGCGCCCTATGCCGCGGCGCTGATCGGGGGCTTGTTGCGCCATCCGCAGGCGATTCGCCGTAACGAGGAGGCTCTGGTGCGGCTCGCAATCCCCGACCCTGGCGACGCAGAATTGCTCGCCGCGATGCTTGACATCGCAAATGCCGAGGAAGGGCTTGATTGCGAGGGGTTGCTTGCCATATTGGAGCCCATGAAGGTGTATAATAGGGCGATGACATTGCTCAGAGCCGATGGAATGCACTTCTCGTTCAATCGACGGCTTGAAGAGGGCGAAGGGGCCGCGGCGGCGCGCGAATCCGCGCTTCGCGACCTTGACGAATATATCGGCGTGCTGGTGACGCAGCCTGAAATCCGTGCCCGGCTGGCCGAGGCGACTGCGGATTTCCAGCGCACGATGGACGACGAAGGCCTGGCGCGGCAGCAAAAGCTGCGCGCTTTGGATGAGGATTTGACCCGCCGTTTGGCCGCGCTGTCCGACAGCAGCCACGGCTCGACTATGAATTAATTGCCCCAAGGCAAGGAAACAGAATGGCCACCAAGAACGAAGCCGACACCGACGCTCCGCTGATCGACCTCAACGAAGCCGATGTCAAAAAGCTGATCGCGCGCGGCAAGAAGCGCGGCTACCTCACCTATGACGAGCTGAATGCGGCGCTGCCGCAGGACGAAATGTCGTCGGAACAGATCGAGGACATCATGTCGGCGATCTCCGACATGGGCATCAACATCGTCGAAAGCGATGAGGATGTGCAGGAAGAAACCGACGCCGAGCCCGACGACGAAGTCGATGTCAGTGCAGGCACCGGGTCGGTTTCGAATCCCGCTATCGAAAAGAAGAAGGAAACGGTCGATCGCACCGACGATCCCGTTCGCATGTACCTGCGCGAAATGGGGGCGGTCGAGCTGCTGAGCCGCGAGGGCGAGATCGCGATCGCCAAGCGCATCGAGGCGGGCCGCGACACGATGATCCTGGGGCTGTGCGAAAGCCCGCTGACCTTCAACGCGATCATCGAATGGTCGAACGCGCTCAACAATGGCGACATGCAGCTGCGCGAGATCGTCGATCTCGAAGCGATGCTGTCGAAAGATCCCGCGCCCGAGAATCTTGAGGAAGAGGGCGCCGAGGACGACGGCGAGATCAGCGAAAAGACCGCCGGCGTCTCGTTCAAGGACGAGGATGAGGTCGAGGAGGAGCCCTCGGCCGACGGCGAGGATGAAGATGGCGAAGGCACGTCGGGCAAGCGCGAGCGCTTCGACGACGATGACGAAGACAATACGCTGAGCCTCGCCGCGATGGAAGAATTGCTCAAACCCGACGCTCTAGAGAAATTCGCCGCGATTACCAAGAGCTTCAAGGCATTTTCGAAGCTGCAGGACGCGCGGCTCGAGGCCTTGTCGGGCGGCGAGGAATTCCCTGCCGCGTCAGAGAAGAAATATCACAAGCTGCGCGAAGAGCTGACCGCTCAGGTCGAAAGCGTCCAGTTCCACGGCACCAAGATCGAATATCTGGTCGACCAGCTCTATAGTTACAACCGCCGCTTGACCGCGCTCGGAGGCCAGATGCTGCGGCTTGCCGAACGCCACAAGGTGCCGCGCAAGGCCTTCCTCGACAATTATATCGGACGCGAGCTCGAGGAAAACTGGCTCGACGAAGTCGGCGGCATCGACAAGAAATGGGCCGCCTTCGCCGAGAATGAAGCAGGCGCGGTCGACCGCATCCGCGTCGAAATCTCCGAGATTGCACAGGCCGCGGGCATGAGCCTCGTCGAATTCCGCCGCGTCGTGAACATGGTCCAGAAGGGCGAACGCGAGGCGCGCATCGCCAAGAAGGAAATGGTCGAGGCGAATCTGCGCCTCGTGATCTCGATCGCCAAGAAATATACCAACCGCGGGCTGCAGTTCCTCGACCTCATCCAGGAAGGCAATATCGGCCTGATGAAGGCGGTCGACAAATTCGAGTATCGCCGCGGCTACAAGTTCAGCACCTATGCGACCTGGTGGATCCGGCAGGCGATCACCCGCTCGATCGCCGACCAGGCGCGCACGATCCGTATCCCGGTCCATATGATCGAGACGATCAACAAGCTCGTGCGTTGCAGCCGCCAGTTCCTCCACGAAAGCGGCCGCGAGCCTACCCCAGAGGAAATGGCCGAGCGTCTGTCGATGCCGCTCGAAAAGGTCCGCAAGGTGATGAAGATCGCCAAGGAGCCGATCAGCCTCGAAACGCCGATCGGTGACGAGGAAGACAGCCACCTCGGCGACTTCATCGAGGACAAGAACGCCGTCATTCCGGTCGACGCCGCCGTGCAGTCGAACCTGAAAGAGACGGTTACGCGCGTCCTCGCCTCGCTGACCCCGCGCGAGGAGCGCGTTCTGCGCATGCGCTTCGGTATCGGGATGAACACTGACCATACGCTCGAAGAAGTCGGGCAGCAGTTCAGCGTGACGCGCGAACGTATCCGCCAGATCGAGGCGAAGGCGCTGCGGAAACTCAAGCACCCGTCGCGCAGTCGCAAAATGCGTAGCTTTCTCGACCAGTAACCTTCGGGCGACATTCGTCGAATTTTTTGGGCGTCCGGTCTAACCGGGCGCCCATTTCGGTTGGCCGACGCATTATGTCGGGCGCGTCCGTCGGAACGGCGGCGCTCTCCCCCACCTTTCCTCGAGTTTGAGCCATGACAATAACAACGATCTGATGGCGTCACTTCCCGACCATTGGGATATTTTCCCTATCGGTGACCAGCGGAAGCGCTGTCCGATCCGCCAGAAGGCCGGGAATTCAGCCGTTCAGAAAAATTGGCACGCCCTTTGCGAAGCATTGGGCACGAACGCGGGGCGGTGCCCGCTACGAGAATAGGAAAGACAAAAATGGTACAGGAAACCACCAACCTCTTCCGCCGTCGCGACACCTTTTTCGGTATTTGCGAGGCCGTGGGCCAGGATTTCGGCTTTAATCCCCTGTGGCTGCGTCTGGCGTTCATTGCGCCGCTCTTCTTCTTTCCGGTGCAGACCTTTGCGGCCTATTTCGGCCTCGGCGCGATCGTGCTCGCTTCGCGCCTGCTCTTCCCTGCCAAGGCGGGCGCCGCCGAACAGCCGGTGCTCTCCGAAGTCGGGGGCACCGCGCCGACCGCCGACAAGGCCGAGGAACTCGCACTCGCTGCTTGAGAGGGCGCGGGCGGCCTATCCCCTCTCCCCTGGTCCGCCCGTCCCCGCCTCGATGGCGCCCCCCGCCAAAGCGACCAGACCCGGTAGGCTCCCCGGCCTGCCGGGTCATTTCGTCCGCTCCGAAATGTCTGCTGTCCCGCGTCGGAACAGAATCTGACGAAAAGCACAGCCGCCCATAAACGCGACGTTTACGACGTTGCTTTATGGCTGACGGCAACAGTTCATCGGCGCGGCTGAAGCTCGTCGCCCCAGGCCAAGGATTTCGCATTGAGCCCATCGATCCAGCCGAAGCAACCGGCACGCGGCGTCGCCGAACTGCTTGATTCGCTCGTCGCCAGCGAAGGCGCGGGCGCGCATCCCCACATCAAGGCCGGAGCGCTGTCGACCGGCCCCGACGCGATGCGCAACCTGGCCGATGCCGTCCATTTCCTGTGCCTTTTGCACGGCCGCTATCCGGGCGTCATCGACAATGCCGCGCGCAAGGCGGTCGACGCCGCCTCGCGCCGCTGGATGGACGAAGCCGCCAACGCCTTCGCGCTCGAGCGCGCCTTCCTCTCGAAAATTGCCGCCGCGGCCGGCCCGGTGCCAAGCACGCAAGGTCAGGCGCAATGCGAAGCCGCCGTTGCCGCGCAGCGCAAGGCCATCGAAATGCTTGCGGAATCGGATCGCCACGGATGCGCTCTCGGTGCCGCCATCGCGCTGACGCTCGACTGGCGCACGGTCCGCGTGCTGCTCGACATCAGCGCGCAGAAGCTCGAAATGGCCGTTCCGCGGTGCACGCTGCCCGACCTCCGCGACACGGCGCGGCTCGCCGGTGCCATCGGCGGAACTCCCGCAGCCGAGCGCGCGATGATGTTCGGCGCACAGCAGTTGATTGCCCAGCACAGCGGGCTGTGGGATCTGCTTTCGGCCCGCGCCGCCAGCCGCGCGCATCCCTGACCCCGCGCCCGCGCGCCCAAATCTGCAAAGCATGTGAGGTTGCGCCGTCAAGCGCGCGCAGCTATGCCATCCCCGGTTGACGTTCACGTTAAGGGAAAGGCATTCCGCCCATGCGCTTCGAAGGCACCAGCGCCTATATCGCCACCGAGGACCTGAAGGTCGCGGTCAACGCGGCGACGATGCTTCGCCGCCCCCTCCTCGTGAAGGGCGAGCCCGGAACCGGCAAAACGGTGCTGGCCGAAGAGGTTGCCAAGGCGTTCGACGCGCCGCTCATCACCTGGAACATCAAATCGACTACAAAGGCACAGCAGGGTCTCTACGAATATGATGCCGTTGCGCGCCTGCGCGATGGCCAGCTCGGCGAAGAGCGCGTCCACGACATCCGCAACTATATCAAGAAGGGCAAGCTGTGGGAGGCCTTCACCAGCCCCGAGCTCCCCGTCCTGCTGATCGACGAGATCGACAAGGCCGACATCGAGTTTCCGAACGATCTGCTCCAGGAACTCGATCGCATGGCCTTCCATGTGTACGAGACCGATGAGACGATTACCGCGAAGGAAAGACCGATCGTCGTCATCACCTCGAACAACGAAAAGGAACTGCCCGACGCCTTCCTGCGTCGCTGTTTCTTTCACTATATCAAATTTCCGGACCGCGACACGATGGCCGAGATTGTCGAGGTTCACTTCCCCGGCATCCAGAAAACGCTGGTCAGTCGCGCCATGGATATTTTCTATGAAGTGCGCGACGTTCCGGGGCTCAAGAAAAAGCCTTCGACGAGCGAACTCATCGACTGGCTGAAGCTGCTGCTGGCCGAGGACATGCCGCTGGAGGTTCTGCAAAACCGCGATGTCGGCAAGGCGATTCCGCCGCTGCACGGGGCGCTGCTCAAGAACGAACAGGACGTGATGCTGTTCGAAAAGCTCGCGTTCATGGCACGGCGGCAGGGCGGCTGACACAATGGCCTATAGCGGCCACTGCGCCTGCGGGGCAGTTGCCATTCGCATCGACGGCGAACCGCTGGTCGTGCGGCAATGCTGGTGCGCGCAGTGCCAGAAGCTTGCCGCCGGCGGGCCGACGCACAACGCCATCTTCCTGACCGCCGACATCGAAGTGACCGGCGAGATCGCGTCGAACCGCCGCATGGCGGCGAGCGGCCGCGAACTCGCCTGGTCCTTTTGCCCGGCTTGCGGGACTCAGCTTTTTGCTGCGTCCTCGGCGGGGCCGCACATGCGCGCGGTCCGGCTTGGCCTCCTCGACGATCATGGGCTTAAACCGACGATCGCGATCTGGACCGACGATGCCCCTGCTGGAGCGACGATCGATCCGGCGATGGAGCAATATCCGGCGCAACCGCCCCCGCCGGGGGCACCGCGTTAGAGCTGGTACGCAACCTCGACGTCGCCCCAGCGACGGCCGTTGATCGTCGCGGGCATATAGACATTGCGGACGGTGATAAAGTTCGTCCCGTCGCCCTCCTGACGATAAACCGCCATGAAAAAGGGTGCCGTGCTGCGCTTTGCCGCGGCATCGGTCGCATCGAACAGGATACGCCCGTTGCGGCAATGCTGGGTGTCATGCTCGATATCGCCCGTCGGCGCGCGCGAGCAATCGGTGATATGAGTCGGCAGAAATCCGTTCATGTCGCCGGCGGACGACATCAACACTTCGGGATGCTCGCGGACGATCTCGTCGAACAGCGGTCGCCAATGCGCATCGGCCCAATCGCACAGGCTGGTCCGAAACCGTTCGGGGTTCGAGTTCGGCACGCGGACATAGTTGGTGTCGAACAGTTGCTCCATCGTCAGCGCGCCCTGCGCCACGGCATCTTCGGCAATCGCCACGAAACGGTCGCGCACACGCGAGGCGAGCTGGACGATAGCCGAATCCTGCGGCGAGACGCCCGCAGAGATCACGGCGTTGAACATCCTGTTCGATACATATTCCATCGACAGGATCGAATCGCGCGTGCCGGCGAGCGTGGCGCTGTTATCACGCACCGAGGCAACGACGCTGTCCATCGCCTCGCGCACCTTGGCGCCATTGGCGTGTACCATCGCGCTCGACTGCGCGATGCGGTCGCTCTGGTCGTCGAGCAGGGCAACAAGGTGCGTCGCATCGTGCAGCGCGTCGGTAATCGTCTCGAACTGCGCCTCGGCGCGGCTCGACTGTTCGACCCCCGACTGAATTTCCGCAACGAGCCCGCTCGCCTCTGTTGCGAGGCTGCCGATGCTGCGGCGGATTTCGTCGGTCGCGCCGCGCGTATTCTGCGCAAGTTTCTTCACTTCAGCGGCAACGACCGCAAAGGTCCGGCCCGCGTCGCCCGCACGCTCGGCCTCGATTGCGGCGTTGAGCGCAAGCATGTTGGTCGTCTTGGCAATCTGCTCGATTGACTGGCTGACCTGCTGCACCTGCTCCATCACGGCAGCGAAATTGGTGACATGCGTTCCGAGGCGCGCGACAAGGTCGATGACCGAGCGGAATTCGGTGACGGCGCTGTTGACGCGCTCGGCCCCGGCGTCGAGCTGTTCGCAAGCGCGCGCCGACAGAAGCTTGGCTTCGTCGGTCGAATCGGCGATCTGGCGCTGATCCGCCTCAAGGCTGACGACAAATTCTTCGAGCCGCCCAAGCTCGGAAATCTGCCGTTCCATCTGATCGGTCGCAAGCTTGATGCGGCCCGCCGCATCACTGCACCCGACAGCAAGCTCGCCGCAATCGCTTGCGACGGACTGGTCGAGAACCGCCGTATTGGCGTTGATCGGTTCGAATTTCATCGGCTTACCCACGTCCCTGTGCCATCGCGCAGCTATGCCGAACATTGGTTAATGCGGCGTCAACGGGTGGAGTCTGGCGCGATGCCGCACGCCCGCGGGCCTTACCTATCCACTTTCCGTAAACGTAAAGTGATTGCGCGGGCAATCTCGACGGGCTACCCCTAGGCCATGCTTCTCGGCTTTCTCGACGAACTGCGCGCTGCGGGGATCCCTGCCAGCCTCAAAGAGCATCTGATGTTGCTTGAGGCGCTCTACCGCGAGGTGATCGACCGCAGCCCCGAGCAATTCTATTATCTGTCGCGCGCCATCTATGTGAAGGACGAGGGCCTGCTCGACCGGTTCGATCAGGTGTTCAACAAGGTCTTCAAGGGGATTCTTACCGACTATGGCCAGAACCCGGTCGATGTACCCGAGGAGTGGCTGAAGGCGGTCGCCGAAAAATATCTGACGCCCGAGGAGATGGAGGCGATCAAATCGCTCGGCGACTGGGACGAGATCATGGAGACGCTGAAAAAGCGTCTCGAGGAACAGCAGAAGCGCCACCAGGGCGGCAACAAGTGGATCGGCACCGGCGGGACGAGTCCCTATGGCAACTCAGGCTATAACCCCGAAGGCGTGCGGATCGGCGGCGAAAGCAAGCACAAGCGCGCGCTGAAGGTCTGGGAGAAGCGCGAGTTCCAGAACCTCGACAACACCAAGGAACTCGGCACCCGCAACATCAAGATCGCGCTGCGCCGCCTGCGCAAATTCGCGCGTGAGGGCGCGGCCGACGAACTCGACATTCCGGGTACGATCGACGGCACCGCGCGGCAGGGCTGGCTCGACATCCAGATGCGCCCCGAGCGCCGCAACGCGGTCAAGCTGCTCCTTTTCCTCGACGTTGGCGGCTCGATGGACCCGTTCATCAAGCTGTGCGAGGAATTGTTCAGCGCCGCGACCACCGAATTCAAGAATCTCGAATTCTTCTATTTCCACAATTGCCCGTATGAAGGCGTGTGGAAGGACAACAAGCGCCGCTGGTCCGAACGCCACCAGATGTGGGACATCCTCCACAAATATGGCCATGATTATAAGGTGATCTTTGTCGGCGATGCGTCGATGAGCGCCTATGAAATCACCCATCCGGGCGGCAGCGTCGAACATTTCAACGAGGAATCGGGCGCGGTCTGGCTGGGCCGGATCACCAAAGTCTATCCCGCCGCGGTGTGGCTGAACCCGGTGCCCCAGGCGCATTGGGGCTATACCCAGTCGGTGAAGCTGATCAAACAACTGATGAACGACCGCATGTATCCGCTCAGCCTCGCCGGGCTGGACGATGCCATGCGCGAATTGACGCGCAAGCATTGAGCGCGGCGTGGGTAGGTTCAGGGACAGGCTGCGCGGCTGGTTCGGACGATATGCGATAGAAGACCCGCGGCCGACCGCCGCCAAGGCACCCTATACCTTCTATCTACCCTCAGAAAATGAGCTGTTGGCGGTATCGCCCGGCGACCTCGTCAAACTGATTTTCCGGTCGATTCCCGATAGCGGCGAATGGGACGCCGAACGCATGTGGGTCATCGTGACGGCGGCAGAGGGAGCACGACTGACCGGTACGCTCGACAACGATCCACTCGACATGCCCCAGCTCAAGGCCGGTGATGCTGTGACGTTCGACCGTGCACATATCATCGACATCGACTGGAGCGAGGATCGCGCCGCCCCTCCCCCGACCGCGCCCGAACGGCGGGAATATTGGGACCGCTGCTTCGTCGATGACCAAATTCTCGATGGCCGGCTCAAGGTGGAGTTTCTATATCGTGAGGAGCCCGATCCACCGCGCGAAGGCGACAAATACCCCGACAGCGGCTGGCGCTTTCGGTGCGACACACGCGGTCTGACCGACGCCGAATATGACAATCCGAGCTTCAGCTACATCGCGCTCGGCAAGGTGCTGAACGGCGACGACAGCTGGCTGCACCTGATCGATGCGCCGGTCGGCAGCGCCTTTCTGCGCGACCGGGACACTGGCGCTTTCCATCCCACGGCGATGCCCGACGTCGGTGATGACTGATCCCGACAGGCGTCATTCGCGCTTCCACGCGGTTCGCTCACGGCTCGAGGCGATGGCGGTCGCGCCGGGGCCGCGCGGCTGGTTCCTCGAATTTCTCGTCTTCGGCTTCAAACAGGGCTGGGCGTGCCTGTTCGGCGCCCTGATGCTCGCGCTTTTGCTCGGCACGCATCTGTTCTGGCCCGACGATGCGCCGGTCCACCGTTATGACGCGATCACCATCGGCGCGGTGCTGATCCAGCTCGGCATGCTGGCGTTCCGGCTGGAGACGCCGAAGGAAGCGCTGGTTATCCTGATCTTCCACGTCGTCGGCACGGTGATGGAGTTGTTCAAGACTGCGGCGGGATCGTGGCAATATCCCGAGCCGAGCCTTTTCCATATCGGCGCGGTGCCGCTCTTCTCGGGCTTCATGTATGCGGCGGTCGGCAGCTATATCGCGCGCGTCTGGCGCATCTTCGACTTTCGCTACACCGGCTATCCCCCGCTCTGGACGAGCTTCGCACTCGCCGCCGCGATCTATATCAATTTCTTCGCGCACCATTGGACCTACGACATTCGCTGGTTCCTCTTTGCGGCCACCGCCCTCCTCTTCTGGCGCTGCCAGGTGTGGTTCCGGCCGCTCCACGTCCACCGGCGCATGCCGTTGCTCGTCGGCTGGGGCCTTGTCGCGCTCTTCATCTGGTTTGCCGAGAATATCGGCACCTTCGCCCGCGCGTGGAGCTATCCGAACCAGGCGAACGGATGGGAAATGGTCGGGATCGAAAAGCTCGGGAGCTGGTATCTGCTGATGATCATCTCCTTCGTGCTCGTCAGCATCGTCCAGCGCCCGAGCGGGCTCGCTCAGCCGAAGGGCGCGTCGATCGAGGGAGGCGGTTCGGAAAACCAGCGCGGGCCGTCGGCGGCCATATAGAAGCAATCCTCCAGCCGGATGCCGAATTCGCCGGGAATATAGATCCCGGGCTCGTTCGAAAAGCACATGCCGGGCGCGAGCGGGGTCGTCTCGCCGCGCACGAGGTTCACCGGCTCGTGCCCGTCGAGGCCAATGCCGTGCCCGGTACGGTGCGAGGTTCCGGGCAGCTTGTATCCCGGCCCCCAGCCAAGGCTTTCGTAATAGGCACGCACCGCGTCGTCGACCGATCCCGCGGGTGCGCCGACCTGGGCTGCGGCGAAGGCAACCTCCTGCCCCTGACGCATCTGCTCCCACACCTTGCGCTGGCGCGCCGTCGCCTCGCCAAAGACAAAGCTGCGCGAGATGTCGGACTGATAGCCATGCACTGACGCGCCGCAGTCCATCAACACGACCTCGCCCTTTGCGACGCGCTGCGGCTTGCCGCTGCCGTGCGGATAGGCGCTCGCCTCGCCGAGCAGGATCAGCTCGAACTCGCTGCGCGCGCCCATCGCGACCGTCGCCGCACGCATAATCATGCCGATGTCGGCGGGAGTCATCCCTTCCTCGATACGCGGCGCCGTGTGGCGATAGGCGGCGATGGTGATGTCGTTCGCGACCTGCATTAGCGCGAGTTCGGCGGGCGATTTGATCATTCGGCACCCGCGCACGACCGGCGCGCCGTTCACGACCGGCGCTTGCGGCATCGCCTTTTCGAGCGCATCGACCGCGAAATAACGCACCGTTTCCTCAACGCCGATCCGCCCCTGCGCAAGGCCGCGTTTGCCGAGCCATGCCGCGACCTTTGCAAGTGGATTTTCATCCTCGTTCCACGTCAAAATCTCGGCCTCTATGCCGAGGCTTTCGCGCACCGACGGTTCCTCGAAAAAGGGCGTGACGACCGCAACCTCGCCCTCACGCGTGAGAATGGCAGCGGTCAGCCGCTCGCTCCGCCACCACTGCACACCGGTGAAGTAGATGAGGCTCGATCCCGGCTCGATCAAAAGCGCGCCGATATCATTCGCGGCCATCAACGCCTTTGCCTTGGCGATGCGCGTCATGCGTTCGGCCTTGCCGATGGGAGCCGCCTTTGCCGCAAGGTTGGCAAGGTCGGCCGCGTCGGCGGCGAGAACCGACGGAGGCAGGCCCACCGCAAAGGCGCCGACCGCTGCGGTGCCAAGAAACTTTCGTCGCCGCATCATCGCCGTGCCTTTCAGCTGTAAAGAAGAAGCTGTGAAATCTCGTCCCGCCACGCCGCTTCATCGGGCAGCGCGAGCGCGTCGAGGTCGCCCGGCGCGGCGCCTGCATCGTCGACCCACTCGCGCAGCAGCGGCGAGCCGTTGATCACGTCGATCGCGAGCACGTCGTCAGTATATTCATATTTGAAATCGAGCCCGCGCCAGATCGGGTAGTCGGGATAAAGGCTGCGGATCGCCTTGAAGCCGAGCGCCTGGACACGCCAGGGACGAAAGGCGTTATGATCGTACCACGGCCCCTCGGCATGGATATGGACGCCGCTGTTGAGGCGGCCGACATGCTTGTGGAAGGTCGGCTCGAACCACAGGTCGCGCAGCTTGCACCCGGCAAGCCACTCGGGCGCGATCCGTTGCATCTCGGCAATTACCGCGCGCGCGTCGATGTCGGGCGCGCCGAACAGTTCCAGCGGGCGCGTGGTTCCGCGCCCTTCGCTCAAGGTCGCGCCTTCGACCATCACCGTTCCGGCATAGGCGCGCGCCATGTTGAGGTTTGCGGCATTGGGGCTGGGGTTAATCCAGACGCGGTCGGCGGGCCAGCCGAAGCCCGCGCCTTGTGGCTCCCACCCCTCCATCTCGATCACCCGATAATCGACGTCGAGATCGAAATGGCGGATGAACCAGCGCCCCATCTCGCCCATCGTCAGGCCGTGGCGCATCGCCATCGGCCCCGCGCCCACAAAACTCTCCCAGCCTTCGCGCAGCAATGTGCCTTCGACCGGTCGTCCGGCGGGGTTCGGACGGTCGAGCACCCACACCGCCTTGCGGTGTTTGGCGGCGGCCTCAAGCACATAAAGGAGCGTCGTCACATAGGTGTAGATGCGGCAGCCCAGATCCTGCAGATCCACCAGCAGCACATCGAAGCTGTGCATCGACTGACCGGTCGGGCGGCGCACCTCGCCATAGAGGCTGAAACAGGGAACGCCGTACACCGGGTCGGTGAAATCGGGCGATTCCATCATATTGTCCTGCAAATCTCCGCGCACGCCATGCTGGGGACCGAACACCGCGGTCACATTCACCCCCGCCGCGACGAGCGCGTCGAGGCTGTGGACGAGGTCGGCCGTCACCGATGCCGGGTGGGCGAGCAGAGCCACGCGCTTGCCCTCCAGCGGTTGGCGAAGGAGGGGGTCGGCGAGCAGGCGGTCGATGCCAAATTTCACGGTCATGACGCGTCGGGTGCCCCAAGCGTGAGCGCGAAGCAATCGGGATGATGAAAATCGGGTCTGCCCGGCGGATGCGCGAGCGCCCAAAAGCTCTTGGTCCCATCCACCTCCTCGATCACGGCCGACAGGCCGAGTTTCGTCGTCGCTTCGGGCAATATCCCCGGCTCTATTCGCAGCGCGTAGCGCGTCGCCTCGCGCGCGGCCTGCATCGCCCAGGGCGCCAGCTCGTCCGGCCGCTGCAATACGCGATAATCGTCAAACTGGTAACAGGCCCAGCGACCGTCCGGCGCATAATTGAATTCTGTATAGTCTGTTCCGCCCTCGTCGGTCAGAAAGGCTTCGAAACAGCTGCTTTGCCACAGTCCGTCGGTCGCGCTGTCAGCGATGACGAGTTCGCCCTGCCCTTCGGGGAGGATGACCGCGGCGATATCGCCCGCGACGACGAACTCCAGAGCAAAACCATCGTCGAACGACAGCGTCACCTCGACCGCAACCGATCGCACAGCTTTCGCCGGGGTCTGCGGATGACATATCAATTCCGCGCGCATGCTACCCAAATCCGAAACCCCATGCTAAGCGCCCCCGGCTTTCCAAGAGGCTGTTATGACGACCTATCAATCCGACCTGCTGCGCCTGCTCGATGAACGGGGCTATATCCATCAGATGACCGACGCGGAAGGGCTCGATGCGCTCGCCGCGAAACAGGTCGTTCCGGGATATATCGGCTTCGACGCGACCGCGCCGTCGCTGCACGTCGGCAGCCTCGTCCAGATCATGATGCTGCGCCGCCTGCAACAGGCGGGGCACAAGCCGATCGTGCTGATGGGCGGCGGAACGACGCGGATCGGCGACCCGACCGGTCGCGACGAAAGCCGCAAGATGCTCGATGACGCAACGATCGAGGCGAATATCGCGTCGATCCGCACCATTTTCGAACGCTTCCTGACCTTCGGCGACGGCCCGACCGACGCGGTGATGGTGAACAATCACGACTGGTTGGGACAGCTCGGCTATATCGAACTGCTTCAGGAAGTCGGCACGCACTTCACCATCAACCGAATGCTGACCTTCGATTCGGTCAAGCTGCGGCTCGACCGCGAACAACCGATGACCTTCCTCGAATTCAACTACATGATCCTGCAGGGTTACGATTTCCGCCACCTGTCGAAAGCAATGGGCGTACGGCTGCAAATGGGCGGGTCGGACCAGTGGGGCAATATCGTCAATGGCATGGAACTCGGCCGCCGGATGGACGGCGCCGAACTGTTCGGCTTGACGACTCCGCTGCTCACGACGGCTGCGGGCGCCAAAATGGGCAAAACTGCAGCGGGCGCGGTGTGGCTCAATTCGGGACAGCTCAGTGATTACGACTATTGGCAATATTGGCGCAATTGCGACGACCGCGACGTCGGGCGATTCCTGAAGCTGTTCACCGATCTTCCGCTCGACGAGATCGCGCGGCTCGAGGCGCTCGACGGCGCCGAAATCAACGAAGCGAAGAAGGTGCTGGCGAACGCGGCGACCGCGATGTGCCGCGGCCCGGAAGCAGCAAGAATCTCCGCCGAAACCGCCACGCAAACCTTTGAAAAGGGTCAGATAGGTGGCGACCTGCCGCAGGTCACAGCGCCCGCCGGGGGGATCGACATTTTGACCGCGCTTCGTGAGCTGGGCTTCACCGCCTCGAACAAGGAAGGGCGGCGCAAACTCGACGAAGGTGCGGTCAAGGTGGACGGGGTCGCGGTCCGCGATCCGCACCACAAAATCCTGCCTGCCGACGACCCCGTTCCGCTCAGCCTGGGGTCGAAAAAGCACGGTCTCGTCACGCGCTAAAGCCAAAGCCGGATTTACTGATTCTTCAGTAATTCTGCCGATCCTTGTACGCACATAACAAGGGTTCAGTTCGAATGCGCAAGATTGACACCAGCAAGGCCCATTACGTTGGCCTCGACCAGCGGATCGCGCCGCGTAGCGACGTCTATTGCCGCTTGCCTTTCGTGTTGCCTGACGGGCGGCAGGAAATGTGCACCTGCGTCAACATCAGCGCCGACGGCCTGCTGATGCGTTATGAACGCGGGCTCGAGCCCGGCGACCTCGTCGTCTTCCGCATGCCGATCATCGGCCGCACCGCGGCAAAGGTCATCTGGTCGCTCGGCGGCAAGACGGGTGTGCAGTTCGACAAGTCGATCTCGGTCGAAGACTATCTGCCGATGATCCGCGCGATGGGTGCGCGCGGCGACGTCAACTAACCGCTTCGGAGCAGCGGCACCGCCGCATCGCGCTCGAAGAGATAAAGGCACAGACGCACCGCCTCCCCCCGTTTCCCCGTTATGCCGCCGTCGCGCTCGACGAAGAGCCGCGCGTCGTCGTGCGCTGCGGGGAGAAGCCGCACGAGCTGTTCGGCGCTCGCGACGCGATAATCGGCGTCGCCCGATTGCTTGAGCCCAAGCAATTCGCCCCCGCCACGCAGTTCGAGATCCTTTTCGGCAATGACGAATCCGTCGTTTGTCTCGCGCATCAGCGCCAGCCGTTCACGCGCCGTCTCCGACAGGTTCGGCGAACGCAACAGCAAGCACACCGATTTTGCCGCACCGCGTCCGACGCGACCGCGAAGCTGGTGCAGCTGCGCGAGACCGAAATTCTCGGCATGTTCGACGATCATCAGGCTAGCCGCAGGAACATCGACCCCGACCTCTATCACCGTGGTCGCGACGAGCACGCCAATCTCGCCCGCCGCGAACCGCGCCATGACGTCATCCTTGTCCGCGCCCTTCATCTGCCCGTGGACAAGCCCGACCCGCTCGCCCCCCAGCCGCGCACGGAGCAGCGCCGCGCGCTCCTCGGCTGCCGCCAGCTCGCTCGTTTCGCTCTCGGCGACAAGCGGACACACCCAATAGGCCTGCGCGCCACCATCGAGTTGCCGCTCGAGCCCCGCGACGACCTCGTCGAGTCGTTCGATCGATACGACGCGCGTGTCGACCGGCGTGCGGCCCGGCGGCATTTCGTCGAGGCGCGACACGTCCATCTCGCCATGATTGGCGAGCAGAAGCGTCCGCGGGATCGGCGTCGCGGTCATCACGAGCAGATGCGGGGGCCGCGCGCCCTTGTCCGTGAGCATTAACCGCTGCGCGACGCCGAAACGATGCTGTTCGTCGACGACAACGAGCGCGAGGTCGCGATAGGTCACCGCCTGCTGGAAGATCGCATGCGTACCGACGAGGATGTCGATGCTGCCGTCGGCGAGCCCCATCAGTGTCGATTCGCGCGCGCGGCCCTTGTCGCGCCCGGTGAGAATCGCGAGATTGACCGGCAGGCCCGCGAGCATTTGCTGCAACGTCGCATAATGCTGGCGCGCGAGGATTTCGGTCGGCGCGAGCAGCGCCGCCTGCGTCCCCGCTTCGACCGCCGCCAGCATCGCGCGCAGCGCGACGAGCGTCTTGCCCGATCCGACATCGCCCTGCAGCATCCGCAGCATCGGCGTATCCTGCGCCATGTCGCCCGCAATCTCGCGCCCGACGCGCTCTTGCGCGCCCGTCAGGCCGAAAGGCAGCTGCAGCGCACCGGTCAGCCGCCCGTCGCCGACGATCGCCCTGCCCTTGCGCGTCCGCAATCCTTCGCGGATCAGCATCAACGCAACCTGGCTCGCAAAGATTTCGTCATAGGCGAGCCGGTCGCGCGCCGCCTCGTCGCGCGGGCTGGCATGCGCGCGTTCGAGCGCGTCGCGCCACGCAGGCCAGCCCCGGCTCGCGAGCAGGGGCGCGTCGATCCATTCGGCCAATTCGGGCCGCCGTTCGAGCGCCACCGCCGCCAGCTGCGACAGCCGCGCGTTGGTCAGCCCCTCGGTCAGCGGATAGACGGGCTCGTGTACAGCGATGCCGCCCTCGTCGCCCGGCTCGGCGACATGATCCGGGTGGACGATCTGGCGCATGTCGCCATAAAGATCGAGCCGCCCCGACACGCGGCGTTTCTCGCCGAGCGGGAAGAGCTTGCGCGCGAGGCCCGAAGTGCGGCCGAAATAGACAAGCCGCACATGGTCGCCCGCACTGTCGAACGCCTCGACCCCGAAGGGCGCGCGCGGGCTGCGGCCGGGGCGATAGTCCTGCGCGGCCACCTCGACGATGATCGTCTGTCCCGGCTGCGCATCGTCGAGCCGCTCGACGGGCACGCGCGAAATCAGCCCCGTCGGCAGGTGGAAAAGCACATCGACCACCCGCTCGAGCCCGAGCCGCGCGAGCGGCTTCGCAAGTTGCGGCCCGACGCCCTTGAGGTCGGTGAGCGCGGCGAAGAGCGGGTTGAGGATATCGGGTCGCATCGGTCGTTGCTGTGTAGCGTGAGCTTTGCGAAGTTGCATCACCCTCTCGAACATCATCTTTCGTCATCCCGGACTTCGCCGGGATGACGAAAGCGAGCGAAGGGTCGTCACTTGATACCTAGCGCCACCGCTCTAAAAGGCCCGCCATGCAAGACCGCCTGAAACGCCTGAAATTTCGCGCCTGGCATCGCGGCACGCGCGAAGCCGATTATATGATCGGCGGCTTTTTCGATCGCTATTCGCCCGAATGGGGTGCGGCGGAGATCGACTGGTTCGAGGCGGTCTGCGACGAGGATGATGTCGACATCATGGGCTGGGCGCTCGGCACCGGCGCGCCGCCGGCGCATCTCGACCGCCCGGAACTCATCGCTGCGATGCGGCGTCTGGATTATATCCCGCTGCCATGACGCGACCCGCCGCCGATATTTTTGCCGCCATCGGGCAGGCGTCTGCGCCGCTGACGCTCGCGCGCGCGGCCGACGGCTTCCTGCCGCTGCTGCTCGCCGATCTGGCGCGTGCGAGCGAGCACCGGCTGCTCTATATCGCGACCGACGATGCCGCGATGCAGGCGATCGCCGACGCCGCGCCTTTCTTCGCACCCGACCTCGTCGTCCATCGTTTCCCGGCCTGGGATTGCCTTCCCTATGACCGCGCGGGGCCATCGATGCGCGTCAGCGCCGACCGGCTTGCCACGCTTTCGGCGCTGCAGGCGCCGGCTCGTCGCGGCGAACTGATCTTGACGACTGTCGCGGCGATTACCCAGCGCACGCTGACGCCTTTTCGCATCCGCCAGCTCGCAACGACGCTGGCGTCCGGGCAGCGGATCGACCGCGATGCGCTCGCCGAATTGCTCGTCGCCAACGGCTTCAGCCGCGTCGACACCGTTGCCGACCAGGGCGAGTTCGCGGTGCGCGGCAGCCTCGTCGACCTTTTCCCCGCAGGCGAAGAAACGGGCCTGCGCGTCGACTTCTTTGGTGACGAGATCGAGAGCATCCGTCGCTTCGATCCCGCCGACCAACGCAGCCTGGGGCCCGCCAAGGCGCTGCAACTGCTCCCCGCCGCCGAAACATTGCTCGACGAAGCGACGGTCAAGCGCTTTCGTACCCGCTATCGTGAGCTGTTCGGCGCGCAAGCGACGGGCGATCCGCTCTATCAAGCAGTGAGCGAGGGCCGGCGACAGGCGGGGATGGACCATTGGCTGCCGCTGTTCGAGGAGCGACTCTCGATCCTGTTCGACCATATTGCGGCGGAAACCCCCGTGCTGCGCGGCCACCGCACCGACGCGACCGCGGACACGCGCTTCGAGGCAATCCGCGACTATCACGCCAACCGCGTCGCCGCCGAGCAAGAGCAAGCGGGCAGTTACCGTCCGCTGGCACCCGATGCACTCTATCTGACCGAAGGCGAATGGCGCGATGCCGAGGCGGCGCGGCCAATCCATATCGCCACGCCGTTCGACGTGCCCGAAGCAGCAGGCGTGCTCGACCTCGAAACCGTTGCCGCGCGCGATTTCACCCCCGAACGCGCCGCCGACCTCAACGTCTATGACAAGGTCGCCGACCATCTGGCCGACGAGCGTCGCAAGGGAAGACGCACGATCATCGCCAGCTATTCGAGCGGTGCGCGCGACCGGCTTGCAGGACTGCTGAAGGAGCATGGGGTAACGGGGCTCGCGCTCGCCGAGACATGGCAGGCGGCGTTGGGCTTGAGTTCCGAAAAAGGGTCACTTGGAACGGGCACCGTCGCCCTCATCGTCCTCCCGCTCGACCACGGTTTCGCCTCGGGCGCGCTCAGCCTGCTCACCGAACAGGATATCCTCGGCGAGCGGCTTGTTCGCCGCAACAAAAAGCGCAAAAGCGCCGATGCTTTCCTTGCCGAGCTCGCGACACTCAGTGTCGGCGACCTTGTCGTCCACCTCGATCACGGCATCGGCCGCTATGAAGGGCTGACCTCGATCCCGGTGGGAAGCAGTCCGCACGATTGCGTCGCGCTCACCTATGCGGGCGGCGACAAGCTCTACGTTCCGGTCGAGAATCTCGACGTCCTTTCGCGCTACGGCGGCGAGAGCGAAGGCGTCGCGCTCGACAAGCTCGGCGGCGAGGCGTGGCAGCGGCGTAAGGCGCGGATGAAGGAACGCATCCGCGAGATTGCGGGCGAACTGCTGAGCACAGCGGCCCAGCGAGCGCTGCGCCCCGGCGACGTGCTGGCGCAGGACGCCGCCTATCCCGCCTTTGCCGACCGCTTCCCTTATCAGGAAACCGACGACCAAGATCGCGCGATCGGCGACGTGCTCGAGGATATGGCGTCGGGCCGCCCGATGGATCGACTAGTGTGCGGCGACGTCGGCTTCGGCAAGACCGAGGTCGCGCTGCGCGCCGCCTTCGTCGCGGCGATGGCGGGGGTGCAGGTCGCGGTGGTCGTGCCCACCACCTTGCTCGCACGCCAGCATTTCACCAATTTCGTCGAACGCTTCAAAGGCTTTCCGGTCAATATCGGCCGCCTGTCGCGCCTCGTCCCTGCTGCCGAGGCGCAAAAGACGCGCGAAGGCCTTGCGAGCGGCCAGATCGACATCGTCGTCGGCACCCATGCAGTGATCGCGAAATCGGTCGAGTTCAAGAATCTCGGCCTCGTCATCGTCGACGAGGAACAGCGTTTCGGCGTCGTTCACAAGGAACGGCTCAAGCAGCTCAAGGCCGACGTCCATGTGCTGACGCTGACCGCGACGCCGATCCCGCGCACGCTCCAGATGGCGATGTCGGGGCTGCGCGAACTCAGCGTCATTCAGACACCGCCCGTCGACCGGCTCGCGGTGCGCACCTATGTCGCGCCGTGGGACCCGGTCGTCATCCGCGAGGCGCTGCTGCGCGAACATGATCGAGGGGGGCAGAGCTTCTTTGTCACCCCGCGCATCAAGGATCTGCCCGATATCGAGGAGTTCCTGCGCAACCGCGTACCGGAAATCAAATATGTCGTCGCGCACGGCCAGATGGCACCGGGCGAGGTCGAAGAACGAATGAGCGCCTTTTACGACCGCAAATATGACGTGCTCGTCTCGACCACCATCGTCGAAAGCGGGCTCGATATCCCGAGCGCCAACACGCTGATCGTCCACCGCGCCGACCGCTTCGGGCTCGCGCAGCTCTACCAACTTCGCGGGCGCGTAGGGCGGTCGAAAACGCGCGCCTACGCCTATCTCACGACGCCCGAAACCGGCGCCATCACCGACACGGCGGAAAAGCGGCTGAAACTGCTCGGCGATCTCGACACGCTTGGCGCAGGTTTTCAGCTCGCGAGCCACGATCTCGACATTCGCGGCGCAGGCAATCTCGTCGGCGACGAGCAGTCGGGGCATATCCGCGAGGTCGGGTTCGAGCTGTACCAGTCGATGCTGGAAGAAGCGATCCTTGTCGCCAAGGCCGAGGGCGCCGGCGTCGCACCGCCGCGCGAAGCCTTGTCGCCGGTGATCACCGTCGATGCGCCGATCCTGATTCCCGAGGATTATGTTCCCGACCTCCCGCTGCGCATGGCGCTCTACCGCCGCCTCAACGAAGCCGAGGACCGCGCCGCGCTCGACGGCTTCGCTGCCGAGATGATCGACCGGTTCGGTCCACTGCCGCCAGAAACTGGAAATCTGATCCAGCTTATGGAAATCAAGGCGAACGCGAAGGCCGCAGGCATCGCAAAGCTCGACGTCGGAACGAAGGGCGCCCTCGTCAGCTTCCACGACGACGAATTTGCGAACGTCCCCGGCCTGATCGCCTATGTCGAGCGGCTGAAGGGCCGCGCGCGCATCCGCCCCGACAACAAGCTGTCGGTGAGCGGCGAGTGGGCCAGCGCGGGCGCACGGCTCAACGGCGCGCTGCAATTGTCAAAGGGATTAGGCAAGCTGGCGAAGCAGGCGGGGTAGCCGTTGCCCCCGCGCAAGCGGGGGCCGCTATCGGTTTACCCAGCAACGCGGCTCAAAGTTGCCGACGGCACCTGCCTGCGCGCGGGCGATGATTATTCTATCAACTCCGACAGTTGATCTCCCGGAACCGGCCCCGATTTCAGGAACCCCTGCCAGCTCGCGACGCCCAGTTCAGCGAGCCGCGCGAGCTGCGTCTCCTTTTCGACCCCCTCGGCGACCACACGCAGCCCCAGAGCGCGCGCCAAGTCAACGATCGCGCGCACGACGATTCGATCGCGATCGCTGCCATCGATTGTGCGGGTAAAGCCGCTGTCGATCTTCAAATAATCGATCGGCAACCGCGCGAGCAGCGACAGGCTGGAATAGCCCGTCCCAAAATCGTCGATTGCGATTGCGCAGCCGAGCGCACGCAGCTGCGAAAGCTGCGCCGCGGCGCTCGCCGGATCGCTGAGCATCGCCTGCTCCGTGAGCTCGAGCGTCAAGCGGTCCGGCGCAACATCGCTGGCACGCACCATCGCTGCAAAACGGTCGGCAAATTCTGGGTCGCCCAGATCGGCGGCGGTGATGTTGAGCGCAACATGAAGCTTTGCAAGCGCTGCCGGCCACGTGGCAATCTCGGTCAGCGCGACGCGATGCGCATGTTCGGTCAGCTCGCATTCGAGCCGCGCGGCGCGCGCGGCAGTGACGAGCGGCCCCGCGCCGAGCAAACCAAGTTCGGGATGCTGCCAGCGCAGCAGAGCTTCGACACCCACCATCGCTCCCGAGGCGACGTCGAACTGCGGCTGATAGAATATGGCGACTTCATTATGCGCCAGCGCCGATTTGACCATCGCACCGTCGCGCGCCGATGCCGGGCGCGCCAGTTGATCGGCGGCGGCACGCAGTTGTTCGTCGATTGGTTCGTCGCGCGTGATTACCGCGGCGGCAATACGGATTGCAAGCCGGCCGGCGGGGTCGCCGACCATCGGCTCGGCAAGGACGAGGTGCAGCGCGCGCTCCTGCGCATGAAGCGCGCCGAGCGAAAGCGGCGTTGCCGGCGCGATCAGGAAACGCGGACCGCCGAGCCGTGCGACATGCGAACCAGGGCCCAATTCGTCGCTGGCAAAAGTTTCAAGCCGTCGCGCGACCTCTTCGAGCAGCGCGTCTCCTGCCTCGGGGCCCGCGCTGTGATTAATGCGCGCAAGCTGGTCGACCTGCACCAGGATGACGCCAACGTCAGTCTCGTGTTGCGCTTGCAGCGCCTGCAAGTGGCGGACGCTCGCAGCGTTCGTATCGTCCCTATGATTCATTGGCGCCCCCCTAGCAGGCTTTTCTTGCCATTCCCTTCCCTTTTGCATCACATTGTGCCGATGGACGCGAATTCGCCCTACAGCGCCCAACTCACCGACGCCCATGGTCGCCGGATCAGTTATTTGCGCCTGTCGGTCACCGACCGCTGCGACCTGCGCTGCCGCTATTGCATGGCGGAGGATATGACCTTCCTCCCCAAATCGGCGGTGCTCAGCATAGAGGAAATGGGCGACCTCGCCGAACGGTTTGTTGCGCGCGGCATCCGTCGCATCCGGCTGACCGGCGGCGAACCGCTCGTGCGCCGCGGCATCGACACGCTCGCAAAGCGTCTCGGCGCACTGATCGGGAATGGCCTCGACGAGCTGACGCTGACCACCAATGCGATGAGGCTTGCCGAACATGCGCCGATGCTGGCGGCAGCGGGCGTCCGGCGCGTCAACGTCAGCCTCGACACGCTCGACCCGCAAGCCTTCCGCCATATCACCCGTGTCGGTAATCTCTCGGTGGCGCTGGACGGTGTCACCGCAGCGCGCAAGGCGGGCCTCTCGGTCAAGATCAACATGGTCGCGTTGAAGGACATCAACGAAGACCAGTTGTTGCCGATGCTCGACTGGTGCGCCGCCACCGGATGCGACCTTACCCTTATCGAAACGATGCCGCTCGGCGAGGTCGAAAGCGACCGGAGCGACCATTATATCCCCCTCCACCAGTTCATTGCGCCGCTGCGCGACAAGTGCGCGATCTTTCCCACCGCGCAGCGCACGGGTGGCCCGGCGCGCTATTTCGCGGTCGAAGGCAGCCCGGTGACGCTGGGGCTGATCACGCCGCTCAGCGACAATTTCTGCGCCACCTGCAACCGCATCCGCCTGACGGTCGAGGGGCGCATCTATATGTGCCTCGGCCAGGACGATCACGTCGACCTGCGCGCCGCACTGCGCACCGGCGACATGGGCCATGTCGACGGGTTGATTGACGCGGCATTGGCTGGCAAACCCCGCGCGCATGACTTTCTTATCGAACGAAAGTCTGAGCCGGCGGTCGCGCGTCACATGAGTGCAACGGGCGGGTAGGACCCCGTCCGGAGGGGGATACAGAATGCAACGCAAGATCGCGCTCGTCGCGTCGAACGCGCCGTCGGCACTGGAGGCGGAGGCCGAACTGCGGCCGCTTTACGACTTTGTCGACATTGCCGAGGCCGACTTGCTCATCGCGCTCGGCGGCGACGGATTTCTTCTCCACATGCTGCACCAGTTGCTCGACCAGCGGCGCAACATGCCCGTGTTCGGAATGAACCGTGGCACCGTTGGCTTCCTGATGAACGAATTTCGCGTCGAAGGCTTGCTCGAACGTATCGCGTCGGCGCGGCCCTTCCTGATCCACCCGCTGTCTGGCGACATCACGACGATCAGCGGCGAACGCCACATCCTGCCCGCGATCAACGAGATTTCGCTGCTCCGCGAAACGCGCCAGGCGGCAAAGCTCGAGGTTCTGATCAACGAGCGCACGATGCTGGAAGAACTCGCGTGTGACGGGGTGCTCGTCGCGACGCCGGCGGGTTCGACCGCCTATAACCTCAGCGCCAACGGTCCGATCCTGCCGCTGGAATCGGAAATGCTGGCGATCACACCGATCAGCCCCTTTCGTCCGCGGCGCTGGCGCGGTGCGCTCGTTCCCGAATCGACCAGCATCCGCTTCAATGTTCGCGAGGCCGCCAAACGCCCCGTTTCTGCGGTCGCCGACCAGCGCGAGATTCGCGACGTAAAGACCGTGCGCGTCACCACCGATCGCAGCCGCCCGCTCACCCTGTTGTTCGACCCCGACCAAGGCCTCGACGAACGCATCGCGATGGAACAATTCATCGTCTGACCGCAAAGCGGCCGACCGATCGCTGACGCGAGAATTTTTTCCGAATACCCCCTTGATAAAAACATCGGTTGGCGGCAAAGGGACCGCCTTGCCCGCCACGGCGGTTTGTTCCTCGGTAGCTCAGCGGTAGAGCAATCGACTGTTAATCGATCGGTCGTAGGTTCGAATCCTACCCGGGGAGCCATTTCCGATTTTTGCCGATTTTGGCGCTTGAAGCACCCTCCGAAGCCTTGGCCTTCGGCAGACTTTCCACAATGATATCAAAGGGTTTACGGAAGGTCACTGACACCTCTCCGTCCTTGTAGGAACAGTTCGATAGTAGGTGGTGGAGAATGTTTCTCTTACCCGCAAAATCGGCTTCCCCGAACATCCGGCGTGCGTCCTTGGCGATGCCCAGCAGCGCGATGCCGTCGTCGATATAGGCATGATCGGCCTCTGACAGACGATCGAACTCCCGCGACAACCCCTTCAGGTCTTCGCGATAGTCTTCGGAGATTCGGGCGAAGAGACTTTCGTCGAGCTTGCCATCGACGTGGTCGAGGTAGGCCTTCTTCATGCGTTCACGGATGTCGTCCTGATCGCGGCGGAGACGGTCGAGCACGCGCGCGTGTTCGGTTTCTATAAGGTCGCTGTTTTCTTTCAGTGCCTGGCCGAGCCATTGGTGCATGCGCGGCGTCAGCTACGCTGCCTTCAGCCGGGAAGCGAAGGCAGCCGGCTGTGCGGGCTATCTCGTCTCCTTCCTCGGGCGCCGCATAGTCTATTATGGTCGCACCGCTGAGACCCACGTCGAATTCTTCCCACAATAGCGTCACTTCAGTCAATGGCGGGGGCCGGTCGATATAACGGACGTTCAAATGATGGCCGGTGGCGGACAGTCTGCACTCTGCTTGATCTCCTGAAAAGTGGGCCTTCCGCAGATGATCCGATGCAAGTCAACGGTCGATTGACCGGATTGGGTGAGACCTATTGCAGCACCAAGCAACTACGACCTTGGAATTGGCTTCACCCAAGGCAGGCGCGAACACGTGCGTCCGCCTCCTCGCGTGTGTGGTCAGGAGGGCCAGGATAATTGACCGTCGCCATCAGGCGTTCGAACCTTCTCAGGTTGAACCTGGGGTCGATGCTTCTCGCTCTTGCCGCCGTCTCTCGTGCGTCTTCACGATCGCCCAAAAGACATGCGTAATGAGCGTAAGAATAATATGGTCCCGAGTAATTGGGGTTCCGATCGATTGCATCCTGCGCAGCATCGCGCGCCAATCGGTTTTCCCCCTGTGCGCCGTGACATCCGGCCCTGAACCACGGCCAGATCGCGTAGCGCGGATGATTGGGCGCCCGTGCCTCAGCATCAACGATCAGTCGCATCCCCTCGGCATGTTCGCCCTGATAGCATTTCTGCAAACCCAGCACTGCGGATGCGTGCGGTTCATTCGGGTCGATCGCCAGCGATTCCTCCAGCAACCTGATCGCGGCCTTTTCGTCGCCCTGGACATAGAGGCGGACAAGGGCTGTGGCGGTCAGAACTTCGGGATCACGCGGCGACCGTGCGCGCATTTGCTCCAGCATCTGGAGCACCCTTGGAATGTCGCGGGCCGGGTCGTCCGAATATCCGCTGATGACATTTTGTGCGAGCTGTGTAGCCAGGATCGCCTGGGCCGAGTAATTATCCGGATCGATTTCGAGCGCGCGCTGCACATCTTCAATCGTCATCATCGCAGCTTCGCGGCCATAGGCGTAGCGACGCGACCGCGCTCTTTGCACCAGTTCATAGACTGACAGATTGAACCGGCCCTTATCCTGGACCGCCCTCATCTCGAACGCCTGGATCTCCGACGATACCGAAGTCGAGATAGCCTGGATCACGTCCTGCTGAAGATCGAAGAAGCCCGTGAGCGGTTCGACAAATCGCTTCGACCAGACTTGCTGGTTGCTCGCTGCATCGCTCAAATCCACCCTCAGAACCAGTTGGTCGCCCTGTGTCGTAAGGGACCCGGACACGATGTAGCGCACGCCCAGCGCTTCGGCCGCCGCAGCACGCCGACTGTCATCTGCAAAGATTCGGGCGGAACTGTACGGCGCAACTCTCAGCCGAGGCACCCTCGACAACAACGAAGTGAGGTCACGTGTCATGCCCTCAGCGAGAAAGGCCTGCTGGCTGGTCCCGGTCAGATTTTCAAAAGGCAGGATGGCAAGGCTGGTTTCCGGCTCGTCCCTGGCAACCGCCTCTCCTGTATCGTCGGCCATGCTGAACCATATCGCCGCGACGATGGCGGCGAACAGGACCACGATCGCTGCGGTTTTCCGCCATCCGCCCGTTGCCGGCGCGCCTTTCGTGGCAGGCAAAGCGGCGCTGTATGATGTCTTGTCCGTGAGCACATCGGCGTCCAGCCGGTATCCAAGCGTCGGGACGGTAGTGATAACATCTTCCGCGCCATGATCGTTCGCCAGCGTCTTGCGCAGGAGCGACACGAGCCTGCTTAGACCCTCGTCGCTTCCATGACCCGATGACCATAGCGCATCGCAAAGCTCCCCGCGCGTCCATAGCTGGCGGGGTCGTTGCGAGAAGACCACCAGCAACGCCATCATCTTGGGTTCGATCGTCGAAACGCCGAGCTCGCTTGTCAGCGTCAGCGCAGATGGGTCAGCCGTCACGCCGGCGACAACGAATTGGCCGCCTGCGATCATCGGCCCTGAATTGGCATCCATCCTGTCTCGCACCCCCTGCAATGCCCCGCTCACGTCTTAAACCAGTACGCGCGGATGTACGAACTGCATTTTTATTGCATCCAGGTTCGTAAAATAATTACGCGATTTCAGCGCATAAGGAAAACCTAAGACCAAACGAACCTTAGCATCAGGACGTGGGCGGCGGTGCTCGACCATGAATGGCGCAGGTCGCTCGATATTGGGGGAAGCGGCCAATCCGGGGGGATAATGGCATGAACAATCCAAATTTCCTGTTCGAGATCCTGGCTGCATTGAATCCTGCCGGGGCGGCGAATTGATCACCATGACCACGCAGGGACCATCCTTCGGCCTTTCCGGACAAGTTGCTTGCGTCACCGGAGGCAATCGCGGCATCGGGCGGGCCATCGCGCTAGGCTTCGCGCAAGCGGGTGCCTCGGTGGCGATCATGGCGCGTGATGGCGAGCGCAGCGCTTACGTCAGACGCGAGATCGAGGCGCTCGGCGTTGCGTCCCATGCCTGCGGGCTTGACGTCACAGATCGCGCCGCGCTTGCCCCTGGCTTAGCGCAGGTGGAAGAGGCGCTCGGTCCGCTCGACATTCTCGTCAACAATGCCGGGAACACCGATATCAGCGGCGGCGTGCTGCACCAGTCGGAAGACGGCTGGGACAATGCCATCGCAACCCATCTCACCGCCACGATGCTTCTGTCGAAGCTGGCGGCGACCTCGATGATCGAACGGGGGTCGGGCAAGATCATCAACCTTGCAAGCATGTACTCGATCTTCGGAGCCGCAGCCTTGCCGAGTTACGGCGCGGCCAAGGGCGGGATCGTCCAGCTTACCAAGGCGATGGCGGTCGAACTGGCTCCGCACGGCATCCAGGTCAATGCCATCGCTCCAGGCTGGATTACCACCGAGATGACGCAGGTCGCCCGCGACGACCCCGACTGGGCGGATTTCCAGACGATGCTGCTGGCCCGGACACCGATGGGGCGCTGGGGCGAGCCCGAAGAATGCGCCGGCGCCGCCGTTTTCCTCGCCAGCGACGCAGCCCGTTTTGTCACCGGCGTCACCTTGCCGGTGGACGGCGGATATTCGGTCTTTTGAAGGAGGAAGCCCAATGCCCATCCCCGCGCCCAAACCGGCCCATGTCGTCTATCGCACGAGGCGTCTTTCCGAGATGCTCGACTGGTATGCAAAGGTCTTCGGGGCCGAGATCGTTCATCAGAACCCGGCACTCGCATTCCTCACGCATGACGAGGAACATCACCGCTTTGCCTTTGCCGATCTCGACGTGATTGCACCGGGCGACGGGCTCGATCATCGCGGGCCGATCGGGGTCGATCATATCGCCTATGACTGCCCGTCTATGGCGGAACTGCTCGAGGCCTATGCCGATCTCAAGGCGCAGGGCGTCGAACCCTATTGGTGCGTCAATCACGGGATGAGCGCCTCGCTCTATTACGCCGATCCCGACGGCAACCAGATGGAATTCAGCGTCGACTGCTTCGCCAGCAAGGCAGAGTGCACACGCTACTTCAAGGGCGAAAAATTCGGTGAAAACCCTGTCGGCGTCGAATTCGACCCCGACGAATGGCTCGCGAAATTGCGCGGCGGAATGGCCGAGGCCGACCTGCTCAGAATCGATGCGAACGGTCCGGTCTCGCCGATCAGGGGCGAACTCATGGAGATGGTGGATGGATAAGATGAGCAAATGGGAAGCCGCCGACGCGGCGGTAGCCAAGGCGCTGGAACATCCGCGTGTTGCCGCCGCAATCGAGGCGATGAGCGCGCTCGATGCTGCGATCGTAGCTGGCGACAAGGACGGGTTTCTGGCCGCGTTCGACGAGGAATCGGTCACCAACAACCCGATGAATGCGATCAGTCGCATCGCCGACAGCGCGCGCTTTTTCGCGGGCGGCAAACTCGCTTATTCCTACTTTCACCGGACCATCGACTACGCAGCGCCGCGGGGCGACGACGAAGTCATCCTGATGGGCGGCGAAGTGTTCGAACCAATCGGCGGCGCTCCAAATGCCGGGCACACGGTGCGCCGGCGCTTCACCGATCTCTGGCAGCTCAAGCCTGACGGCTGGAAGGTAGCCGTCAGGCAATCGACCGTATTCGACGCCAGCCCGGCATGAATGTCGCCAGCGCCCATCCGCAACCCATAAAACCGGCCGACGCTGTCGGTCGCAAGCAAGCCGTATGGCGATTGATCGGCCCCGCGCTGCTGTTTTCCGGCGTGGCGATCGGAACCTCGCATCTCGTCCAGTCGACCCGCGCAGGGGCAGTATATGGTCTGGGTCTGGTGGGCGTCATCGTGCTCGCCAACCTCCTCAAATATCCGGCATTTCGCTTCGGGGTAGATTATGGGCATACGACCGGGCAATCGATCCTTGCCGGTTACCGGCACTTGGGCCGCTGGGCGGTGCTGCTGTTCGCGCTGGCGATCTTGCCAATCACTCCCATCATTCACGGCGCGGTCGCGGCCGCTACTTCGGGCGTCTTCATAGCGGTCACCGGTATCGATGCAACGACGCCGGTCGTCGGGGCAATCCTGCTGCTGAGCGTGGGCGGCGTGCTCCTTGCCGGAGGATATGACTGGCTCGACAAGATCAACCGCGTCCTGCTGTCCTTCCTCGTCATCTCGACCGTGCTGGCAACCGCGCTGGTATTGCCGCGGGTTGCGTGGCCCACGCTCACCGACTTCACATGGATGATGGATCCGGTTGCCGTGCTGTTCGTGATCGCGCTGGCCGGCTTCATGCCCAACCCGCTCGAAGTGTCGGTCTCTCAATCTCTCTGGACAGCGAGAGTGGAGAGCGACCTTCGCGGCGAGAATTCGGGAAGCGGTGGGGGCAGCCGGCTCGAAGATGCGCGGTTGGCATTTGCATCCGGCTATGCGTTGACCGCGATCCTGGCGATCTGCTTCTGCATCATGGGCGCCGGAGTCATGCATTCAGGCGCGGTAACGCCTGAAAGCAGCGCGCCGGCATTCGCGGCGCAAGTGATTGATCTTTACCGCTCCGTCCTCGGCGATGGCGCTGCGCTCCTGGCTTCGGTTGCCGCGCTCAGCGTGATGCTGACCACGCTGCTGGGCGGCGTCGATATCGGCTGCCGGATCGTGGCATCTACAGTGCAGCAGGCGACGGACCGCACCGAGCCAGCCTTCTTCGGCGCGATCTACCGGGTAGTCGTCCCTGTCATCGTGGGGCTCGATATCCTCGTTCTGTTCACCCTGCTGTCCGATTTCACCACCTTGATGGACCTTGCAACCAGCCTTGCGTTCATAGCAGCGCCGGTGATCGCCATCCTCAATCACCTTTCGGTGACCGGGCCCACCATGCCTGCCGAGGCGCGCCCGTCGCGGCGGATCCAGGCCCTCAATCTTGCAGCCATCATCGTCATGCTCGGTCTGACGGCTGCGTTTTTCACCTTGCGATAAACGCCCGGGAGAAGAGCCTTGCTCATCCAGAAGCCGCAACAAACCATCCGCACCTGGCACACCGATACGCGGGTCTGGGACGATTTCGAATTCCGTGCAGGCGACATACTGATCTGTACGCCGCCGAAGACGGGGACCACCTGGACGCAGCGCATCGTCAGCATGTTGCTTCATCAATCGGCAGAGCCCCGCCCCTTCATCGATGAGCAACCGTGGCTGGACGCGCGCTTCACGCCACAGGCAGAGATTGCCGAAGCCCTGTCACAGGCGCCCGGAGTGCGTTCGCTCAAGAGCCATTCGCCGCTGACTGCATTGCCGCTCCACGACAACGTTCTTTACATCAATGTCGCACGCGATCCGCGCGATGCGGCGATGTCATTTCACAATCACGCGACGCATTATACGGCGGAGTTCGAAGAGACGCTGGACCAGAGCGGTCTCGACGACCCGCAGATCGCCCGCCCCTATCCAAGGGCACGGGCGGATGCGCGCGCTTTCTTCCGCCGCTGGCTTCGCGATCCTGCCTATGCGCCTTTCGATGATTTCACCATCGCCGAATTCCTGGAGCTCGAACGCAGTTTCTGGGACGAGCGGCACCGCCCGAACGTCCTGCTTGTCCATTACAACGATCTGAAAGCCGACCTCGAAGGCGAGATACGCCGGATCGGCGATTTCTGCGGGATCAAAACGCCCGAGCCGCTGATGGCGCAAATCGTCGAGGCGGCCGGCTTTTCGAGCATGAAGCGCGACGGTGCCAAGATGCTTGGCATTATCAACGTCGCCTTCAAGGGCGGCACGGACACGTTTCTTCACAAGGGCACCAATGATCGCTGGAAAGCTGTCCTCACCGAACAGGACCTCGCCGACTATCGCGCCGCGATCGAAGCTTCTGTGCCGGAAGACCTGGCGCGGTGGTTGGAAAAAGGACGGCATGCCGCGGGCGATCCGACACCCGCTTCTGACCAAAAAACCGAAACAAGAGGGCCGACAAAGTGATCCGCAATCTCACACTCCTCGCAGCTGCGGCTATCGCGAGCGCTTGCCCGGCACACGCCGAAAGCCAAACTGCCGAACAGCGCGCGGTGGAGCTAAGCACCGAGCAAGCCGCAGTCTGGCAGGGCGAGGTCGATTACTGGGATCGGGTAAATTCGCGCGATCTCGAAGGGTATCTAGACCTCTGGCATCCTGACTTTACCGGCTGGCCCTGCGGCGCGGCTGGCCCGGCCGACCTTTCGGGGCTGGCCGAGTTTGCTGAAGCTTGGTTTGAAGGTATGACCGCGCGCGGGCAGCGGACTGTACCGACCGCAGAGGCGGTAATCGTCAAGAACGGTTTTGCAGTCACCTATCTCTCGGCAGTCACCACCTGGACCGAAGCCGGTGGGGGCCCGGCATCAAAGCGCGAGAAATTCGTCCACACCTGGCAGGCAACCGACGATGGCTGGAAGATCGTTGGCGGCATGTGCGCCCCGCTGGTGAGCTACGACGCTGCGGAAACGAGCGATCCAGTCGCAATCGGAGCGGCCGAAACCGCAAAGGGTCTTACGACCGAGTATTCGCTTTTCCCCTCCGACGGCTCGCTGACGCATGCCGAGGACGGTGTGGTGCTTCCCGATGGCCGCCTGCTGGTTGGCGACTGGGATCATGGGTTGGTGACGCTGGCACCCGATGGGACCAGGCGCCCCTTTGGCAATTTCGTCGCCGCCGGCTTCCGGACCAAAGCCGAGCCGCTGTGGAACAGCCCCAACGGTGTGTCTTTCGAGCCCGACGGCCGGCATGTCCTCGTTGCCGACATCACTGGCGGGCACATCTACCGCGTCGACACGCAAACCGAGCAGGTCACGCTGATCTACGACCATCCCTTCGGGGTAAACTCCGTCGTTCGAGATACGTCAGGGGCGATCTGGTTCACCCAGTCGACCCGGAACAAAGCCGGCGAAGGATCCGAGGCACGCATGTTTGCAGCCGCAGACAAGCCGCTCGGCGATGGATCGGTCTGGCGGATAGCCCCCGAAGAGCTGGACCGGGCCAAACCGGTCGCGGTCGAAATGGTTTCAAGCCTCGATTTTGCCAATGGTATCGCCTTCGATGCAACGCGCCAGAAGCTGTATGTAGCCGAAATCATGCAAAGCCGGATCCTCAGCTTTGCGGTCGATCCCGATACAGGCGCGCTCGGCGATCGGCGCATTCTTGTGACCCTGCCGACGCCCGACAATATCGAACTCGGCGCTGACGGCATGCTCTGGGTCGCAAGCCCATTTGCCAATGCAGTCTACAGGGTCGATCCCGGCACCGGGGATCGCCAGACGATCTTCAGCCCCACCCCCGACACCAACGCGCAGATCATCGCTGAAACCGCGCGCCGGCTGGAGGCAGGCGAACCGGTGCTCTCGCTTCTCACGCCTGCAATGTGGGGGCCGCTTCCCGGGCTTGTGACGGGCGTGATCCTTGCGCCGGACGGGACTGTCTACGTCTCGAACCTCGGCGATGCGCTGGTGCGGCTGAAGCCAGGAACGGGGCCTGTGTCGGCCACTTCGAACGATGGAGGAAATCATGACTGACCCGCGCGAGGGGCGCTGCCCCTGCGGTGCGGCAACGCTCTGCGCGCCAGCTATATGTGTCCAGCGGAATCAATCCGGCTTGAAAACAGATAGTCGGCCGTTGAGCCGCCGCGTCGTTCCAGCCAGTCTAGGGTCAGGACTTCTGTGGTTGCCGCCCGTGATGCAAGAGGGTTTCTGACCTTTTGAACTGGTGATCGAGTGCGGTCTTCTGTCAGGCCTAGATTGCGGCGCTTTCAGGGGCCGCTGGCCGGTATGGTGATCCGCGGATCAGGTCCAAATCTCATTGGCGAGCTCGATTTGCTCCGAGTCCTGAACTGGTTTTCCTGATCCAGATCTGTTCGATCATTCTGCCCATTCGGGTCGTCGCCTTCTCACACCCCTTCCATCCAGCCGCTCTGGGATAGCCTTATCAGGCTGCCATGACCGGCATCGGATTCTTGTAGTCTTCGTTCTTTGTCAACATGGCCCAAATCTGGCGCGCCATCTTGTTGGCTAGTGCGATGGCGACCAACATGCGCGGCTTACGGGCCATCATGCGCGCCAGCCATGAGCTTTCCGGGATCGCCTTGCGTCCCATCCAGTTCAATCGCGACATGGCACCAATGATCAGCATCTGC